>DFXZ01000004.1:1076607-1326452 GCA_002381805.1 Bdellovibrio sp. UBA4095 | reverse complement strand
CCGGGCAAATGTGAATCGGATCTTTAGAAGGACCTGGAACACAACGAAGAAACCCGAGAGACTTGCTCTGCACCTGGCGATGTACGCTCTTTATCACAATCTCTTCGTAATTCATCACCCAGCAAGATAAAAAAACAACCGATTGAAATCAACAAATCCTTCTTGGCTTGCTAGCTCAAGAAAGATTTGTTTCCGGCAACAATTAAAGGGGCCAGTTTTACTTCTGCAGATCTTCGAGTATGGGGCAATCCGGGCGATTGTTGCCACGGCAAGACTTCGCCAAAGTTTTTAAAGTATCCACCACAGCTTGAAGTTCAATTATCTTTTCTTCAAGCTGCGTGATATGCGCTTGAGCCAGATTTTTGACTTCAGAGCTGGCACGAGCTTGATTTTTCCACAAACTGATCAACTTCTTAATTTCCTTCATTGAAAATCCCAGGCTACGACAACGTTTAACAAATCGAAGCATATGAACATCGGTATCGCTATACTGCCTATACCCTGATTCAGACCTCGCAGCTTTTGCTATCAGTCCGATGGACTCATAATGACGTATTAGCTTGGCATTCACTCCTGATGACTTTGCTAACTCTCCGATATTCATCCTATGTCTCCTTAGTTCTTGTCCCACTCATGGGACGCCATCTTCTTAATAGAAGGGCGTTACTCACAACACTCAGGCTGCTGAAAGCCATCGCTCCGCCAGCAATTATTGGATTTAAAAGTCCGAATGCTGCCAGAGGGATTCCTATGACGTTATAAATAAAGGCCCAGAAAAGATTTTGCTGAATCTTTTTATAGGTCCTTCTGGAAATACTAATTGTATCTGCGATGAGGAGTGGGTTGCCTCTCATCAAAGTGATTCCTGCGGCGTGCATCGCCACATCTGTTCCAGTCGACATTGCCAATCCCACATCCGCCGCTGCCAATGCAGGGGCATCATTTATTCCATCCCCTACCATTGCTACGACTTGTCCACCTAGTTTCAGTTCTTCAATAATTCGCGCTTTATCTTGCGGAAGCACTTGAGCTCTGACTTCATCTAATCCCAACTGTTCAGCAACTTTCTGAGCGGCAGCGCTGTTATCACCGGTCAGCATGATCGTTTTAACCCCCAGCGCTCTAAGTCCCCGGACCGCATCTCTAGATTCAGGTTTAACAGTGTCTTCGAAGCCGATCATACCCAGAGCCTGTGATTCCCCTTCGCGCGCTAGGTAGGAAACCGTCGCACCAGAATTATATAAATCTTGGAGGGCCGTTTCGAGATTAGACGTATCGATATTCTTTTCAGACATCAGTTGAGCTGTACCGATGTAGTATTTATGACCTGCGATCTGGCCTTCAACGCCCTTGCCCGGGATAGCTCTGACAGCCATCGCAGTTTCTAACATTACTCCAAGTTCCTGTGCCTTCTGTAATGAAGCCAAGGCAAGTGGATGCTCACTTCCACTTTGTATCGAACCTACAATCCGGATCAAATCACTTTCAGTCATACCATTCGAAACAACGCGAGAAACTCGTGGTTTGCCTTCGGTCAGCGTGCCGGTCTTATCAAAAGCGATCACTGAAATGGAATGAGCGACCTCCAGAGCTTCAGCATCCTTAATAAGAATTCCGGCTTTGGCAGCAAGCCCTGTTCCCACCATGATCGTGGTTGGAGTCGCCAAGCCCAAGGCACAAGGACAAGCAATCACGAGCACTGCAATACCTATCACAATAGCTTGCTCCCAGCTTCCGGAAAGCAGTCCCCAGCTCAGAATGGTAAGCAGAGATATTGCAATCACTGTGGGAACAAAGATCGCGCTGACTTTATCAACTAATCTTTGAATGGGTGCCTTTCCCGCCTGAGCGCTTTCGACCAAGCGAATGATACGCGCTAGAGTTGTTTCCGCTCCTAGAGCGGTCACTTGAATCAGCAAGAGACCTTCCGCATTTACGGAGCCACCAATAACTTTATCATTCACTGACTTCGCCACTGGTAAACTTTCGCCTGTAATCAAGCTCTCGTCCACCTGACTCGCTCCTTCCAATATGACTCCGTCGATAGGAATTTTCTCTCCTGGACGAACAACGACCTGATCTGACAGACGGACTTTATTGAGCGGAATCTGCTGATCCTGCCCTTTTCGCCGTACGCGCGCACTTTCCGGCGTTAAGGCTTGCAGTGATCGAATCGCGAGTGAAGTTCTATGTTTGGCCCGAGATTCAAGATATTTACCCAATAGAATTAAAGTTATGATCACTGCGGCACTTTCAAAGTAAAGATGTCCTGTGTCGCGAAGTAAATTATAAGTGCTAAGCCCAAATGCGGCCGAGGTTCCCAAGGCGACCAACAGATCCATATTTCCAGCTCGAGCCTTCACGGCTTTCCAGGCGGAAACATAAAATCGCAGTCCGAGTATGAACTGAATTGGCAAAGTCAGAATCAGTTGCCACCATCCTGAAATCATATAATGAACACCAAAAGGCATTAAGATCATAGGCAAAACTAGTGGTGCTGAAAGAAGCGCAGCCACAACTACAATGCGACGCTCTTTTTGAAGAGACTCTTCCTTCTTTTTTGCAGCTTCCGCATAGTCGACATTGTCCGTATGAAGAGTTGCGCCATACCCGACAGCTTTTACCGCCTCGGTCAGTTGTTCCGGTGAAATGTCATAAGAGTAGAACACGCGCGCGCGCTCGGTCGCCAGGTTGACTTCTGCTTTCGTAACGCCTTCGATACCTTCTAAGGCTTTCTCGACTCGTAGTACACATGAAGCACAACTCATCCCTTGAATATCAAGTTCTTTTTCGAAGGGTGGTTTTTTCTTATCTGACTGAGATTGATTCGCTTGCATAGTGTTCTCCTAAACCTGAATCCAGGTTACGCCTTCCAATGATTGGAAGGTCAAGAGAATCTACATAAATAGACATAAAAAAAGGGAGCTCCGACGAGCTCCCCCAAAAAGAACGACTGAATTAAACAGCTTTTAAGAAATATGAGGGAGATTTTGGTGGGTTCTGCTTTTTCATCTGCATAAAGCGCTTAAAGTCTTTAGTGTAAGCCTTTTTGAAAGTCGCTTCGTGCTTATTGAAAACCTTGTCGAGCCATGTGTAATAAGTTGTATAAAGATGGTTCGAAAGGAAGTTGCAGTACCATGCAAATGGCATATCTGCTGGCATATTGAACTTCTTAGAAAAGCCCATGATTTCCTTGTTGAACATAGTCCACCACTTCATCGCTTCCGTCTTGTGAACGAAGTTACCCACGAAATAAGGCTGATTTTTGAAAGTGAAGCCCACTTCCCATCCTTGACCTACTGGTTTGCAATATGCCTTAAACGTGTGAGGTCCGTATTTGTATGTTTTCGTTTTCATCATGTTGTTAGTCATCGCTGCCTTCCTTTGTTGTGTTTGCAGTTTTTTTGGCAGTCTCATCATCGGGCAATTGTTTAGCAAAATGGATGACTTTTTTATTAGCTTCAATAGGAAGGGGGCATTGCTCTAAAACTAGGCCCACGTCAGAGAGGACAATTGGTATGAACGCAAAAAAAAGGGTGTCACTTGGACACCCTTTTGGAAAAAATTAGTTCTTTTCTGGCAGAATCGTAACGAGGTAGCTCAAGGCACTATCATTAATTCTTTGTTCCTTGAAGGCCCTTACGATTTCCTTTGGAATGTGACCGTAAACCGCACTAAGTCCCGCAGGTAACCCACCCACACCGGTTTCGACGGAGCTAGGCCCTACCGCCGGAGCCGTAATCAGTGCATCTAATTGCTCAGGCTTCAAGTCTTTCAGCAAGCCTACAAAATAGTTTGTCTGCAAAGCATACTGAGAGAATCCGTTTTCTGGTAAAGCAACCACACGCAGTCCGCCGACATCGTTGATCGTTGCACCAGAGTCAACATTCAGATTGTAAGCCTTGTTCGTTTTAATCACACGGTAATTTTCCATAAAAGCCATGTCTTGAGCATAGTGGAACCGGTTGCCCGTGAAGCTTCTATTCATAATTCCCAACATCACTTGCTGGAAGCTCACCGCCTGCATTGGAACTCCGATCACTTTCGCTACAGAACTGTCTAAGGGCGATTGAATCCAGTGGTAAGCTTTGGAAACGTTGCGCGTGTCGGTAGGTGCAGAGAACATATTCGCCTGAACACGACCTTTGTAAACCGGTAATCCAACCTCATTGTAGAATGTAACTTCTGGCACCACCTGATCTAAGAGCAAGGCATTTACCGTTGAAGAAATTTCCTCTGTCAAATCTGCCATGTCGACATAGTTATCTTCGTCTTGGTCATAAGAGCTATTTCCAATTCTTCTTGCAAATAACGCCTCTGTCGCGGCTATTTTGTCCAGATAGTAACCACGCATATCGATCTGATCAGCATAGTTGTTGTCTGAATTCCGATCTTTCCTATGCTTGAATGACTTTCCGTACTGAGCCAAGACTTTGTAACCATTAAGATCCAAGCCGAAGCAGCTCATGGCATCTGGATCGAAATATGACAAAGGCATAATTGCAGCAATTGTATTCGGCTGATCACTTTTTGCAAACGCACATGTCAAATCAGGAGTCTGCAAAACCTCTAAAAAGAATCGGCCAGAAATCAGTGCGGCCTCTTTAAGCTCTCTTAGCCATTGAATATCATTCCATTCTTTTGAGTTATCCTTAAGATCAAAACGATTCTTCAGATCTGCATAACGTTCCATAAACCCACGAATGTATCTAAAACGCGCGCGAGTGCCATTGATAGATGCAGCATCAGACATTACGCTAAAGTGCTCACGTCCATTACGGAAGTTACGCGTATTATACATATCGTGATAAGCCTTAATCAAATGCTTTACGACCTCGACCGGTGTCGTTCCTTTATCGAAACGTTTACACGTCGGATTCACATCCACATGGCTGTCTGTACAGAATCTATAGTCTTTCAGAGCTACATTTTGAGCCTGAAGCTCTTTTTGCAGATCCACCAATGTCGACTTAACCGGAACTACGCGACCGTCTGCTGTCTCCACTTCACGTTTGAAGGCAAACTTCAACGCAGCAATATCGTACTTTCCAAGAGTCGGTAAAAGGTTCAGTTCACTATATCCGTAGTCCATCACAGAACTATACGGAATTTCGTGCTTTACACCCATTTTAGCGAGTTCTTCCTTGCTGTAGAAATTGTCTTTGTCCTCTGAACCGTTAAAGTTGTGGCGCAATCCCAGATTATGACCCAATTCGTGAACTAACGTAGGTTCCCAAATTTCAGGACCGATCAAAGCTATAACTTCCTGCTTCTCGGAATCATTCAGCTGCGTCCACGGCTTAAGCTCTTCTCCAAGCTTACTTTGCAATCCGTTTTTGATAGCTTCATCAAATGGGAAAAGTTCAGCTGGATAGTTACAGTGCTTAGACATTGCTGAAAGAGCATCTAATCCCGTAGAAGACTTTTCTACGGCTAAAGTTGATCTTTCGAATTCGCGACGTGACATTCGAGACAACTGATCTGACGTCAAGTTGGTAGCAAATACGTCTTTTGCAGATGCCTTTCTGTTTTTATTCGAAGAGCTATAGGCTGAAGCAACTTTTACGCCTAATTTTTGCGAAACGGCTTTATTCATGTATTCGGAAAACTGGCCAGCGTACTGAACTTGCTTTGACACAGCTTTCTGAGCATTTTGAGCTGCCTGAGTCTTTCCACCTGCGGCTGCTGCAATCTTTTCGGCTTTAAGCTCACGAAGAACTTCATCATAAGTGTATCGAATATTCTGCAGCATGTTCCCGTGATACATGACCACGCGGCCACTCAGAATCTCACCTGTTCGCGGATTCGCTATGGAAGGACCGTAACCAAGCGGTCCACCATTTATAGGATCTTCAACCATAACGATCATGTTGTTGCGAATATCTCCAGGCATTTTACCTGAAGGATCCTTAAGGACCAAGCGAGTCTGGATACCTGCGGCCGCCAGGCCTTCATTCACTTTTGCAAAAGCTTTTTGAGTCGACTTCTTGATGGACGCAAACTCCGGCTTATTGAAATTGTCACTTAAATGGTAAACGATTTCCTTACGCTGAGGATTCCAGCGATTCATATATACAGCTTTGTCTTTTTCGCCACGCCCAAAATCGACGTCGTACTTTCTTTTTTCCGTAGTGAAAAAGCCAAAAGTGTTCTCGTCAGATGTAGGGTAAATGACCGCTTGATATTCCTTTGAAGCGAGCGTCTTCAACTTGCTAAATGAATAGTGGTAGATAATCTGAGATTGCAGATCATTCAAGTTCATGATCTGCACGCCCATGGAAGCCAAACAAGCCAAATCGCCTCTGAAAGATTTTTCGACCTGAATATTAAGCGCTTCTTCTGTCAGTTCATAATTTAGAAATCGAGACGATACTTCGGTGTAACAAGACATTCCGAAAACCTGATCCATCTCGACCGGCAACATATTGAAGCCAACACTTTTGATTCCGGCAAAATCCGGGATGAATTTAGTCTTTTTGTCCCAAGTTAGTTCTCTGTTTTCTTCTTCCTGGTTCGTACACTTTTTATAACGATCCATCGCACATCTGTATTCGACATTATTGATGGGAATCTCTAGCAGAATTTTGCTATTCAAGGAATTGTCTTTCAAGCGCGACTCTTCTTCGACCTCTAGAGCCTGCAGAGAATTTTCTGTAAAACGGAACTTGATGATCTTTTCCTGACCCTGCCAAAAAGGTAGCGCTGAAGCGGCGCCCAAATCGTCTTTAGATGCTGAATCCGAAGAAGCCACGTAAAGGTATTCCGCAGTCGTATCGATTTCGGACTTGTTATGAACCTGCTTAGGCTTTGGCACCTCAAGATAGTCCACTTTTTTCGTACACGAGATCAGCATTGCTGACGCGAGCACGAAAGCCGTTCCCATGATGACCTTGCTGTGCTTATTTGGCTGCTTCATATTCTCTCCTTAAAAGTCCAAGATCCAATACTAACTAAAACTACAAAACGTAAACTAAGCCCATCTTTAGAACCGACGAAGTGTCGTTATAAAACTCGATATTCGAGTCCATACCGTTCGGTTTCAAAGCATTTCCTTCGTTGGAAATACCCACTGACATGGAAAGGGCTTTGTTAAACGCCCAGGATAAATCCGCACCCACATAAAATTTACTTCGGGAATCGTCCTCATATGTCAAACCGTATGAGTAAGAAAAACTTGTCAACAGCGACAGCTTGCTTGCAACGGGCAGAGAATACTCAAGAGTTTGCGCCACCGTTTCACGAACATTAAACGCACCACTCGCATTCATGTCATACTCGTGAAGATTACGTGTATAGGAAATGTTGTAGCTTAGTACGCTATCCAGTGGAAGCTTGCTAACACTAAAGCCTGTTGACCCTCTTACTGCACCCTGAAAGGAGGTCTCGTCTCTTAAGACCTGATTTGTTGGCGCGATTACACTAACAGTGTTATTCCAGGTCGTTCTTTTCGATACATTCTTGGCTAAGGCCAATCCCATTCGAGTATTGTCAAATCCTGAATCTCCCGCACCCGTTTCCTCTTTGTAAATAAGAGTCGAGCCAAACAGCTTCAGGGAGTTCGAAATTCTGTAACTCGGAGCTAACGTCAGCGAGGTCATTGCTTGACGCTCATAACTGTCTGATGAATGCATAGAGCTCGAGGTCTCTAGAATGACCGGAAGGTTCCATGCCTTTGCTGCAGCCTTCGTATTACTTTTTAATGCTGTTCTCTCTGAAGGGACTTGAGCCTGACCGATTGAAGCCGCCATAAACACTCCGCTCAGAATAAATCCGAGAGAAATTTTACTAATTTGGGCCAGGTCAAAAATTCTGCTCATTCCCATACCTTCCGGGATCCGTCCACAATGAAGGGAAGACCACCTTCAAATAACAGGAGCAACAACTTTGCCAGCATTTGTCGACCTCAAACCTATCTAAAGTGTAATTGACGGGCCTTGTGACGTTATGGGCAGCGTGGTGTAAAACTTTTGATCAGTTCGCCCGGTCTATCTGAACTGAGTCGCCTTGACGTCGAACTGAGCGAATACATATTTCTCCAGTGCTCCTTTATTCATAGGATGAACAAAAGAGGTTTTATGTCTTACGTATCAGGGTTAGTCCCGGTTATTCCATTGCGAAACGCCGTCATGTTTCCTGGCATAAGCATGCCTATCAGAATTGGCAGACCAAAAAGTGTCCTGTCGCTGCAAAAGGCGCTGACTGAGCAAAAATGGGTGATTTTACTCACTCAGAAAAATCCAGAAACAGACGCTGAAAAACTCGAAGATCTGCCTTCTGTGGGCACGTTGTGCAAAGTCGAATCCGCAAAAAAGGAAGAAGACGGCAGCTACACAGTTTTAGTGACCGCCAATCAACGAATCCGAACTATAAAAATGCAGGTTTCAGACGGGCAATTCGAAGCTCTTTCAGAATCTCTCGAAGATATTAAAACGATCGACCTGCAAACTCAAAAAGCGTTGCTGGACAGTCTAAAGCAAATCTCTAATGAAACGTTAGATCTCTTAGGATCTCCCATGCAAAGAGCGAAAGAGTGGATCGCAGGAATTGAAGATTTAGGTTTACTTACAAATGTCTGTGCGGTTCATGCCGATTTTACTTTGATCCAAAAACAGGAACTTCTCGAGATGCTGGATCTAAAAGAAAGATCTTTAAAGCTGCTCGATTTAATGCAAGAACAAAAAGAACGCTTAAAAATTCAGATTGGGATACGTGACAAATTAAGTGAAAATATAAATCAAAGCCAGCGCGAAACATTATTGCGTGAACAGATGCGGTTGATACGCGAAGAACTGGGCGATGAAGATGGAAAAAATATCATCAAGCAATATGAGGATAAAATTAAAGCTCTTTCGTTGCCAGAAGAAGCGCTTGAACTTGCGACGAATCAACTTCGTCGATTAGAAGGTATGAACGCTGCTTCTCCCGAATATCAGATTATTCGAACCCATTTGGATCTAATGGTGGGTTTGCCCTGGAATAGGTCATCTGCACAAAAAGAAATTGATCTTGAAGCCGCCGAGAAGATCTTGAACGAAGATCACTTCGGTATGGATAAAATCAAAAAACGTATACTTCAACATTTAGCAGTGATGAAACTGCGTAAAACTCAACAAGGATCTATTCTGCTTTTCGTGGGCCCACCGGGAGTCGGCAAGACTTCCCTTGGCAAAAGTATCGCCAGAGCCTTGGGAAAAAAGTATGTTCGCGCAGCCCTTGGTGGAGTTCGGGACGATGCCGAGATCCGTGGTCACCGACGTACCTACATCGGCGCACTTCCAGGAAGGATCATCACGGGCTTGAAAAAAGCCGGAGAAAATGACCCCGTCTTTATCCTTGATGAAATTGATAAACTTTCCCGCGGCTATACCGGAGATCCCGGCAGCGCCCTGCTTGAAACTTTAGATCCCGAACAGAATAACAGCTTCCAAGATCACTATCTCGACACACCTTTTGATCTCTCAAAGGTCCTTTTTATTGCGACAGCTAACACGCTTGAGGGAATTCCTGGTCCACTGCTGGACCGAATGGAAGTCATTGAGTTGACGGGATACACCATCGACGAAAAAAAAGAGATCGCTCGTCGCCACCTCTGGCCCAAGCAATTAAGAGAGCACGGGATCACAGATTCCCAATTGGAGATCACCGACGAAGCCCTTGTAAAAATTCTCACTGATTACACTCGTGAAGCGGGAGTGCGGGAACTGCAAAGAAAGTTAGCTTCCGTTTGCAAATTTATGAGCTTAAAAATTTTGAACTCCCTCGGGCAGAAGATTACCGTTGGCGTGAATGATCTCGACGATATATTCGGAGCCGAACGGTATTCCCCCGAAAAAATTGAAAATGCCTTGCCTCCGGGTGTGGTTACGGGGCTTGCATGGACGCCGGTTGGCGGAGATATTCTGTTTATTGAGACCGAAGAAATGCCTGGCACAGGACAACTGCTTTTGACAGGCCAGCTGGGTGCCGTCATGCAGGAGTCTACCAAAATTGCTATGAGTTTATTGAAAGCGCGGTTGCCCCTCCTGGATCCGAATATAAATTTCGCTCAGAAGGAAATTCATGTTCATGTCCCCGCTGGGGCGATTCCCAAAGATGGCCCCTCGGCGGGAATAGCCATGCTGGCTTCCATTGCCTCGAAGCTGCTAAAAAAACCTGTAAACCCAAAACTTGCGATGACGGGGGAAATTTCCTTAAGAGGAACAGTCCTGCCCGTAGGTGGTGTTAAAGAGAAAATAATTGCGGCCCACAGAGCCGGCATTCAAGAAGTCATCCTCTGTAAGCGCAATGAAAAAGATCTCCGAGAAATTCCCTCGAACATTCAGCAAGACCTTAAGTTCTACTTCGTTGAAAACATTAATGAGGTCTTGAAGATCATTTTCGATGTCGATCTACCTGATCTAAGCAAAAAGCACTCCTACAAGCAGGGGCCCTATCTTTCAGGCCCTCCCTTGTAGGGGTAATGCCGTTCTGCGACTTAAATCTGAGTTCGACCACAGGCAAATTCCACTCAAATCAGGCTAACAAGCGTTGACCCCACGGCATTTGCTTCTTAAGATCGGGCCTTCCAGAGGAGTAAACTATGACCAAAAAGCCCTTCATGAACTTTACTATTGATCATACGACAATGCTGTTTCATCCGAAGCTGTATCTTTTGTCCTATGTCGTTTTTCGCGTCATCTTTGGGACAACTCCCGAAGACCTTCTTTATGAAAAGAAGAGAAAAGGAAAAGAAGGCGAAAAAGATGTCTCCATGACTTTCGCAACTCGTGTTGGAACTTGGGAGCCGAAAGAGAAAGATCCGCTACCAACCATCTTCGCCATTGTTCAGCCATCTGAACCTGCCGACCAACCTTCTCATGTTCGTCAAATGTTGAACGGCCACGAAAATGTCGCTCATGTCCAACATCTAGCTCTAAGAACTCCAGACCTTATTGGATTTTATGAGCATTGTCTTGAGCGCGGTGTTCAGTTCGTGACCCCGATCTTGAAAGATGATCACGAAAATCTTATCCAAGTATTTTCGGGCGAATGGTATCTACCTGGCGGCAAGCCTTCAGGGTTCTTCTTTGAATTTCTGCAGCGTGATCCAAGTGATGATGAAGTTGCTAAAATTCAAAAGGCCAACAAGCAAACTTGGTTTCGAGATGAAACTTTCATGGGCCTTTATGACGAAAAAGAGCGCGAGTATCAGTCAGGAAAAGTCCGTTCATTCCTTTCTGAAGAGCTTTTCAATGCCATCATCGAGAAAATCGGAAACAAGCAAGTTTACGAAATCACCGAAAATGATCTTAATGAGATTGAACAGCTGATGATTTCCGTGACCGCAAAAAGTAAGGCTAATAGATCCTAACGTAGAGGGACTTCATGCCAAGGTATGAAGTCCCATTTTGATCCGTCGATATCTTAGTCCTATCCATAAAGTTATTCACTTTTACCGAATAAGCCTCAATGAGTTTGATCTTACCCAGCACAACACTTGCATTCTAAATACTTACCTGGCTTGCCTAGGGGGGATTATGAATAAGTCCGTGCGTAAGATTTTACTGTCAGTGGCTGCGTTGTCCCTGATGTTAGCTTTTCAAAACTGTTCTAACGGAGTCGACTTTGACCAAGTGTCCGAGTCCGTGGGTGGACAGGGACTTACTTGCAGAGTTAGTTCCGTCGAATCAACAAAAACCGTTAAGATTCTCTTTCTTTTGGACGCCTCGGGATCTAACAAGAGCAGCGGAAATGACGTTAGTAAGGGAACTGACCCAGACAAGAGCTGGCGCCTCCGCACCATCAATTCTTTTCTTAACAATTATAAAAATCACTCAAACTTTGAGTATGCCTTTGCTTATTTCAAGGGATCTTCAGCGTCCTCTTTGCTAGGCACAGGATCAATTGCCAAGTTTACTAAAGATTCCGGTGAAATCGCTCAGGCGATTTACAATTTTGAAAGACTTAACGATGATGGAAGCACGCCTTACGATGCTGCGCTTCAGTTAGTCAGAAGATCCATCGATCATGATAAAGCCAGCTCAGCAACAGCGGCTGGCTATGCGGTCCTCATGGTTTCAGACGGATCACCTACCAATAAGAGCTATACGGACGCTCAAGGCGACGAAAATCTCACGCGAGACGTAGCCTCTATCGTTTCCCTTTCGCCCGAGCAGATCAGCTTAAATACGGTTTACTATTACAATCCAAATTTCCCAAGTGGCTCAAAAACGGTTTATCTAGAGAAAATCGCCAAGCTTGGTAGCGGAATCTTTCTGCGTGCCGATTCCTCGAGCACCGTTGAAATTACGGATTCGATCCAAATTCCGAAAACGATTTGCGAGTAGCACCTAACCAATTCTAAGGCACAGACTTTGTATTGCTAATCACGAGGAGAGCAAAACATGGCCGTGCCATCCAAAATATTGTCGACATTATCAACGATCCTATGCCTATTTACGGCCCTTCCAGCGGCATTGGCTCAGGCCCCCTTATGCGAACGCCTCTTCGTTACCCCTTCTGCTCAGTTTAAAAGCGACATCAAAGGGCGCTTGTCCCCTCAGGTCTATGAGGATGTGCTTTTCCGAGTAGATCAGCTATTAGAATCGCTCGGTCCGCTTCCCAAGGGTTATCAGGTAACTCTGAAGAATCACTACGGACAAGGAGCCAAGCATATCTTCGGTTCTCGTCAAATCGAATTCACCGAAATTCATACAACCTATCAAAAGTTTACCGGCCGGGAAGATCCCCATCTGACCTTGCCCATTTTGGCTCATGAGTATTCTCATGCTTATTTTGAGACTGCGATGAGAAAGCTCTCTCCCTTATGGGAAAAAAATTCGAGTTTTTTAGATATGCCTTTTGGTGATCCCCAACTAAAAAAGGACATCGCCACCAAGATTTCCGTTTATCACGAATTCTTTGCGGATCTGGTGCCGGCAATATTGTTTAACAATCCTCGAGCCATGGTTGAGGCCTTGCAATTCCACGAGAGCTCCCCACCACTTCAGACAATTAAATTTCGTGACTGGAGCGTTTACGACCCTTCAAGGGACCTTGCTCATCTAAAAGAAATTTTCCAAACACAAAATTCTGATATCTCTTACATCTATCTGACCCCACTACGGCGCTCCCTGTGGAATGAGGTTTCCAAACTACATAGTCATGATGACCTCAAAGGATTCCTTCAAAAAGTGGTCGAGACTTTTGCGCATGACTATCAACAACGAGCTGATTCAGGTTCCTTTAGTTTTACCCGAATGAACACTGAACTCGAGCAGGCCTTTCAACGGAAAGCTCTTCACTGGACTGATAACTAACAATTTCAGCCAGGAGTTGATGTCTCTGCCTTCTTCCCAAGCCATAATAGAGCCGAATCCAAAACATCCTGGAGGCATTATGGATAATAAAACAAATCAAAATAGTTCGGAATCGATCAAAAAGCTGGCGGAGCTTATCAAGGATATCGAGGTCGCCATGATGACTACTTCTGACCCAGACGGATGTCTACGCAGTCGTCCGATGGGAACCCAGCGCATCGAATTTGATGGCGACCTATGGTTCTTTACCAGTCGGGAATCCGGCAAAGTGATCGCCATCGAAAATGATCAGCAAGTTAATCTTGCGTATTCGTCCCCGAACGATATGCGATATGTTTCCGTTACTGGAAAAGCTTCTATTGTCGAGGACAGATCTCGGGCAGCTGAACTCTGGAGTCCTATCTATAGGTCGTGGTTCCCCAAAGGCCTGCAAGATCCCAACTTAGTGCTTATTAAGGTTGAGGTCGAAAGCGCCGAATACTGGGATTACCACAGCTCAAAAATGATCAGCCTTTTGGATCTCGCCAAATCATTGATCACCAAAGAAGGAGTCGTGGATCGCAACAAGGAGAGACATGACAAACTTTCGATCCATCATTGACCATGTCATACTGGCTCGCCCCCGTGGTGAGCCATGCTAAAAGCAGCTTTATTGTTTACTATCTATTTTCTTCTCCTGGGATGCTCTACTACACCCAAAAAAGATTCTTCAGGCATTGCCCAACCTCCGACTGCGGATGACCAAGAGGGACGAATCGACTACAATGCATTGCAGACCCACCTCGGGCTCGATCGTTCTCCAGAAAACCTTGGATACTCGGAAAAAGCATTTAACACTTGTGAAGCTGGTTATGGCTATTCAAGAAGCCGAAACTGCCAAAACCAACATTTTGTCGTTCTCCATTTCCAACTGATGTGTCGCGATTCAGAAGGCACAATTTCGACGATATTGACGGATGCAGATCTTACTCCCATCGCAAGGAAGTCCGTGCGATGGAATTTAAAAGGTCTTAGCGGGACAGTTCAAACTGATGCCGATGGCTATGGTCAAATAAGAGTCGCTTCGCCAAGGTCTCAACGAAACGAAAGAATTAAGCTTGCGGTCTCTAATGACTTTCTTTACACCCGGGCCAAAGAGATTAAGCGAGTTATCACTCCTCGCCCGTGGTGTTTCGCAGACTAGTGACGCTTACCTAGTTGTGGCATGGTTTTTTGGATCCAATCTTGGAAGTACACCGCATTAGTGTAAACCCCCACATCGTCACAAAGTTCACCGCCGCGGCTTGTAACGCCAAAAAGGAAATACTGACCATCTTGCTTTAGGAAAGCGGGACCACCAGAGTCTCCTAAACATGTTCCCCGCCCATTGGATTCGTCGACGACCACTTCAGATTGAGATATCATATCAATTTCAGCTGTTGTCTTACGCAAGATCCCGTCTCCGCTGTACTCTATTTTAAAACAATTTTGACGAGGTTTATCACACATGATCTCGCCGTATTCGATTCCCTCTTCCAGATCTTTGTATGTTGCCGCATCGATTCGAGTCACTTGAACATCGTTAACACCGTAACCCATAAGAGTCACAGCAGCGCCTTTCACCAGCACTTTGTCATCAGGTAGAAATTTAGCTGGAACATATCCCTCTGGGACCTTGCCTCCGAAGCGCAGCAATGCAATGTCAGAAAAATCAGTGTTTCGACTATCAGAAGGCTCGTCCGCATAATCAGGGTGAGCTTTCGCATCAGTGACTTGGCGAATATGCTCTTCAATAACATCTTGTTCACGAGCTGCAAGATACTCATCAATGTCCAGGCCGAAGATGATCTTGAGCTTACTTGGGTGGGCCACACAATGTGCAGCGGTCAGAACAATATTGCCTTCGAGGAGCGTCCCCGTGCAAATGCCATTAAATTCTGTGTTGTAAATACCAACCACACTCAGGGCTAATGAATCATCATCAGCAACGTCGGCTCCACCCATGATTCCAGATTCTGGTTTGCCGTTTAAAACTGAGAGGGAGGGACTATCACAAGCCACCAACCCAACAAAAATTAAAAAGAAAAATGAACGCAACAAGAGCCCCCCTAGGTACGAGGGGCACTTATAATACATACTTACAGAACAGCAATATTTTTTTAGAAAAAGGACTGGTCATCTCACAACTTCTTGTTGTTCTCCTCTGACAGCCCTAAACTTGAGGTATGAAAAATTTTTATCAAGAAGGCCCCGGCCTACAAAATACATTCGATTCAGATCAGGTACTTCAGAAATTCTTAAAAAAGGCACTCCCCGAAGAGTGCCAAAAAGTCGCTTTACCCCACCTTAAGCACCTAGGCCAACGAGCCGTTACAGATATGCTGACGTGGGCCGCAGAGGCAGAAGCACAGCAGCCTCAACATGTACCCTTTGATCCCTGGGGGCGGCGTATTGACGAGATTAGAACTTCTCAAGGCTGGAAGGAACTTGAGAAAGTCGCAGCCGAAGAGGGTATCGTAGCGACTGCTTATGAGAGAAAGTACGGACCTTATTCCCGAGTCTATCAGATGGCTTTGCTTTACCTTTACTCGCCCAGCTCTGCAATTTTTTCCTGCCCCCTGGCCATGACTGACGGAGCGGCACGAGCTATCGAACTCTTCGGGGACCAAGCCCTGAAAGAACGAGCTCTACCACACCTCCTGTCGCGCGATCCCAAAACCTTTTGGACCGCTGGCCAATGGATGACCGAAAGATCGGGCGGCTCCGATGTGAGCGGGACAGCCACTGACGCTTTCAAGCACTCGGGTCAATATCCTTTTGCTGCGACTCATGAGCTCCATGGAGTGAAATGGTTCACCTCGGCAACTACTTCGCAAATGGCATTAACTTTGGCTCGCCCCGAGGGAGCCGAAGTGGGATCAAAAGGACTCAGCCTGTTTTACCTGGAGTTGCGCAACAACAAAGGTCAGCTCAATAACATCGAAATCCATCGCCTGAAAGATAAGCTCGGTACAAAAGCCCTTCCAACGGCAGAGCTTAGCCTTAACGGGACTCCGGCACAGCTTGTTGGAGGCCCGGGTGACGGAATAAAGAAGATCGCTAATGTATTGAATATCACGCGTATCTATAATTCTATCTGCGCCGTAGGACATATGCGACGTGCTCTCGATCTAGCCCAAGATTTTTCTCGCAAGCGCGAGGCATTCGGGAAAAAGCTAATTGACCACCCTTTGCACCGAGCGACCCTTAATGACCTTGAAGAAGACTTCCGCCGTTGCTTCGCACTTTCGTTCTTTGTCGCTCTCTTGCTGGGTAAAGATGAAGTCGGCGAAATCTCTGCCACAGAGAGAGTTCTTTTACGAACACTGACTCCTATCGTAAAGCTCTATACTGGAAAAAAGGCACTCACGATTTCCAGTGAAGTGGTCGAAATTTTTGGAGGAGCTGGTTATGTTGAAGACACCGGCTTGCCTCGACTGCTGCGTGACGGACAAGTGTTTTCCATCTGGGAGGGCACAACCAATGTGCTCTCGCTGGATATGCTCCGAGCGTTCCAACGCGAGCAAGCTTTGCCTGTCGTCGCCGAATACCTTAGCCAGAGTGCTGCAGCCAAAAATGCAGTCCCCAGCTTTGTGGAAAAAAACAAACAGCTGCAAAAACTTTTGTCCTCTTTGCCGAAAGATGATGTTGTGCTTTGGGAAACCCACGCTCGCCAGCTCGCCTTCCTCATTGGCGACTTGGTCAGCGAAAGCGTCATCGCTGAGTATTCCCTTTAGTCGACTCTTTAAGAGGAAGTTATTTTATGAGGCAGGCTCTTACATTTATAGTTGTCGTTATGACGAGTCTGCCTGTTTTTGCTGAAGATTTATTTAAATCCAAAATTCACGAATCACGCTTGTACGATATTTTTCTAAAAGAGGGTGTGCCAGAGCCTGCTCTGAAAAGAAGTTTTCAGTTCTTAAACCTTCACCGGAACAAACATATCAAAGTGAAGGCCAAGATCCGTACTTTCAAACGATCGCAGATGGGCACCCGAGCTCTTAAAATCAATAAAGATCATCTTGCAATAATTGATTATACGAAGCCATCTAAAGAAAAAAGACTCTACATACTGAATCTAAAAAAAGGAACCGTCTCAAGACATCTCGTTGCCCACGGCAAAGGCTCTGGTTCCGACATTGCCACAAAGTTTTCCAACGAGGAAGGCTCGCTAATGAGTTCGCTGGGATTTTACTTGGTCGGCAACACCTACTGGGGCCAGCACGGCGAAACTTTAAACCTCTACGGTTTAGACCCTTTTAATGACCAGGCTGCAGAACGCAACATTGTCATGCACGCCGCTTCGTATGTCTCCGAAGATTTCATTAAGACCAGCGGTCGCCTTGGACGAAGCTGGGGGTGCCCTGCGGTTTCTCAGGATGTCATGGATCAAATCATCAAACTTCTGCAAGACGGCGGACTGATCTATGCCTATCACGAAGAACTGGACAGGAAAGAACTGACTCAACCAATTCTTCAGGCTGCAGATGACAATGTGCCAGATGATATCCCCGTCCCAGTTCTGAAAGACAATAAGATAGGCCCGCCACTGCCTGTACTGCCGGAGCAATCAAATCTGCTGGACTGATACAGGCCTCCCCGTTCCCGCTTGAGCGGGCACGGGCCATCTTAACAGTTCGGGGATTTAATTACGCTTATAGTCGTCTTGGTAACGAACGATATCGTCTTCGCCAAAATAAGAGCCCAACTGAACCTCAACGAACTCTAACATTTGATCAGTGTTGTTGCGGATGCGGTGTTTTGCACCCAGTGGAATATGAATATGACTACCCGCCTTCACTGGGATGACTTCATCATTCAAAACAACCTCGCCAGCGCCGCGAGTGATTGTCCAATGCTCTTCTCTTTTCGAGTGGGATTGATAGGATATCTGAGAATGAGGATTCACGCGAATGACTTTAGATTTGAAGTGATCCGTGTCCTTCAGAATTTCGAAGTAGCCCCAAGGTCGGTACTCAAAAGGATGCTCTTTTACCAACTTAGACTTTTGCTGATTCAACAACTCAACTACGTGGCGAACATCTTGAGACTGTCCTTTTTTGACCAGCATCAAAGCGTCTTTGGTGTCGACGACAATAACATCATCCACACCAACCGCAGAGTAATGTTTCCCAGCATCGCCAAAAGCAAAGTTTCCAGAGCTCTTAATATTGGCCATCTCATGGCTTTTTAGCAAGCCAGCAACCGCATCCCACGATCCTACATCGTTCCAACCAAACTCCGCCGGAACGCAGGTCAACTCATCACCCGTCAGCTTTTCCATAATCGCATAGTCAACGGAGATACTCTTCACTTGATGATAGACTTCCTCGAGGTTGCTTTTGTCAGCTCGAAGTTGAGCTATTTGCTGCCAAAGTTCTGGCTGATGTTTCTTAAATAACCCTGCCATATGGGAAACCTTGAATACAAAGATGCCGGCGTTCCAGCTGAAGCTTCCTTGAGCCATGAACTCTTTGGCTTTTTCAATGTCAGGCTTTTCATGAAATTTTACGACAGAATAAGCTTTCAGATAACCTTGTTCTTTGTGACTAACAGCTTTAGTTTGAATATATCCATATCCGGTCTCTGGATAGGAAGGCGTGATACCTAAAGTGACGACCTTATTTTCCTGAGCTACAGAACAGGCAAAATCGACAACTTCGGAAAAAGTTTTTTCATCGGTTATAAGATGATCCGATGGGAAAATACCAACGATCTCATCTGACTTATTTTCGAGAAGCAACAAGTGGCAGAGCGCCGCGATTGCTGGCGCTGTATTCTTACCAAAAGGTTCGTAAACAACGACAGCCTGTGCAGTATTTTGTTTCAGGTTAAGTTCGGTCAATGTTTCAAGTGCTTTCGAAGTCACAATCCACGGTTGCCCCAAGCGCAAGCAACGTTTTAGAGTGAGCGTTTGCAACGGTTCGCTGAAAATTTCGCAGAACTGCTTTGGCATCTGCTGCCGCGAGACCGGCCATAAGCGAGTGCCACTACCACCGGATAAAATTACTGGAATCAAAATCTACCTCCGAACTAAAACAGAATAAATACCACAGTCCGCTTTGACTGCGTAATTATAGTCACACATTGGCTCAATTGGTCAAATGGCGAGGCAAACTGAGTCTTTTTGTAAACACTTGAGCGTGTCGATTTCACAACACTGGTCCAATATCTCTCGACCCTTAGCCACATCCTTTGCCGATTTCAGAGATTTTCTGCTATCAAGGAGTGATTGCAAAATCCGCTGACCTAATAGAAAATTGTGGGGTCAGCATTAACTTTGGATGAGAGATTATATGAGTATTCAACAAGTTCCCTTTATTACCTTAAATCGCTTTGAGCCTGGATTTCGCGAACAATTTTTAGATGGTGTCGCTTCCCTTTTCGATAAAACTCAGTTCGTGGGTGGACCCATTGTTGGTGAATTGGAAGCTCAGTTGGCAACCTACACCAAATCAAAATTCGCGATTGGCTGTGCCAACGGAACAGATGCAATTCAAATTGCCTTGCGCGCAGTAGGCGTAAAAAAGAACGATAAAGTTTTAGTCCCAGACATGACCTTCTGGGCAACTTTCGAGGCCGTCGTCAACGTCGGCGCTAATCCAGTAACTGTCGATGTTAATCGCAACGCTTGCCATTGGGATTTGGCAACTTTTAAAAAAGCTGTCGAAGATTTTAAACCCACTGCTGCCGTCATGGTGCATTTATACGGATGGGCCACTCCAGAGACTTTAGAGATTCGCAAATTCGCACAAGAAGCAGGAGTCGTCCTTATCGAAGACGGCGCTCAATGCTTTGGCACAGAGATCCACGGACAATCCGTTTTAGGATCCGCGCTTATTTCAACCACAAGTTTTTACCCAGCAAAAGTTCTTGGCGCCTCGGGAGATGCTGGCGCGATCTTCACCTCGAATGAGGAGTACGCAAAAAACTGCCGCACCCTGATCAATCACGGCAGAACCGATCACTATTCCCACGGTATGGTGGGTTGGAATTCGCGCATTGGAGCTTATGAAAGTTTATTCTTAAGCATGTCACTGAAGCACATCGATGCTCGCATTGAGAGCCGTAGAAGTGCTGTGACATTCTATGAAGAGTCTTTGCAAGGACTGCCATTCAAACCAGTTCGTGCAGCTCAAGGCGTCCACGAGAACGGTTACTGCTCTGTCGGCATGATCGATCCTCAGCTTCGACCCGCGTTGATTGAAAACCTTAAGAAAGCCAATATTGGTTTTGGCACTATTTATCCAGGAGCCATGAGCAAACAATCTGGAAGCGCCGAGTATCTCGCAGGTAAAATTGATAATGGAAATGCTCACTACATCTCTCAAGCGGTTTTGAATTTACCTTGCTTCGCTTTCATTAAGCCCGAGGAACTTCAATACGTGGTCGATGTTGTGAAAAAGAGCTTCTAGATCCCAGAGATTTGCTCTTAATTTTGTGGAGTTCCAATAAAATATCAAGTATGACTGAACCATGGTTAAGCACACTCGCAAAATACTGGTTCAGTCTCTTAAGCTCCTTTTTGCGGCCGGTATTATCTATTGGCTTGTTCAATCTGGAAAATTGAATTTTGCTTCTCTCAAGAATCTCCTTTCGCCGGGAACTGCTGCGTTAGCCCTTCTTTTGATTACTCTGAATCTATTTCTTGCCAGCGAAAGATGGCGGGTGCTGATCAACTCTCAGGGCGAGAAATCCAAGCCTTGGCCCATTTTCAAATTGTCACTCATAGGGATCTTTTTTAATTTTGCGATGCCTGGCGGAGTCGGTGGTGACGTTGTAAAAGCATTTTACTTCAGTCGAGAACTCCACGGCTCTAAAGTAATAGCCATCACCAGCGTTCTCTTGGATCGGATCCTAGGCCTGCTTGCCATGGTGCTGTTGGCGCTTCTTGTTATGCTTTATGACTTCAACCATATCGTAAAGATCCCGACCCTTCTGACACTTTTCTATTTCGTCTGTGCTTTTTTCATCTCCGCAGTATTGGGACTCGCGCTAGTCTTTTCTGGCAAAGTTTATAACTCAGGAGCACTAAGCTCGGTCCTTAAAAAGTTACCACTCTCCGCAAAGCTGACTAAGCTTTATGAGAGCATGCATTTGTATGGCAAGAACCCCATGAGTTTCGTCAAAGTCATCGGCCTTAGTTTACTTTCGCAGGTGTGCGCGATCATGTTCCTAGTTCTTGCTGGAACCGCTGCCGGCTTCCCTGATATTCCAGTAACAACCTATTTTCTTGTCGCGCCCCTGGGCTTTATGGCAACTGCTATCCCCATTTCACCAGCTGGAGTCGGCGTCGGTCAGGCCGCTTTTTATTTCCTGTTTAATCTTTACATTGGAGAAACCACTGAGGTCGGCCCAACGACTATCACGGCCTATCAAGTTGGTATGTTCATCGTGAGCCTACTTGGGGCCTTCTTTTATCTTCGTAAAAAAGATCATCCAAAAATCTCTAAAATTGAAAACTTGGATTCAGATCTCTAGCAGAGTCGGGCTGATTTCTTCAAAAGATCAGCCAACGTAATGCCTTGAAGAGATCTAATTCAGCCTTATCCAATATGCGATGAACTATTGTCGCGGATCATTACGAATTAGATCAGCTTTGCAAGCTCATGAAAACTAGAGATTGTTTGAAACATAAACTCGTCATGCTCGCCTTGATACGCCATCAATTTGGTAATTTCCCCGGCGCTTTTATCAGACTCGTAAAGATACAGACGTTGCAGGCCTGCTTCCGCTGCAGCTATCAAATCGCTCGCACTATCCCCAACCATGATGGAATCTTCTAGACTCATTTTTAACTTTTGCTGCGCTTGCAGAAACATTCCATTTCGCGGCTTTCGCAAACTTGCCAGACGGCGCCCCTCAGGAGTGCTCGCATTATCAATATAGGAAGCCCACAGACACTCATCTAGCCAGGCACCTTCTTGCGCCAATAAACGAAGCATTTGTTGATGGACATTTTGATAGTCCCGCCAGTAAATTCTGCCTCGCCCCAGACCGGATTGATTGCTAACCATGACCACCCAAAGGCCTTGGTCATGAGCTTTCTGAATCAACTGAACAATTCCCGGAAGCAACTCCACTTGCGCTGGGTCCCCATTATAGGGAACGTTCTTTACAATGACATCGTCACGGTCCAAAAACAGCGCAGGGGTTTGAAAACTGCCCTCAAAAAAAGGCAAGACAGGAAGCCGCTCCCAGTTCTTAGCCAGTTTCTCCACTAGGTCCGACCAAATACTTGGGGTGAAGCTCTCCCAGATAAAGTCAACGGGTGGGCGTCCTGCTGATTCTCGTGTTTTAATCCACAAGCGTTGACCTTGCATCAGCGAATTTAAATCTTCAGCCAGATTTACTTGTTCATCAAAAAAAATTATCAAGTCTTCAGTTCGAGATTTAAATCTCTCACTGACCAGATCCTCGACCGAACGAGCGACATAGGGAATTTTACCCGTCAACTCTTGGCTGAGGACTCGAAGACAAGTCTCCTGAGTCGGCGACACTCGGTCCGCAATAAACACCAGGCTTCCACCCATCTGCACTGTATCGCTCAAAATCTGGGTCCAACTATTCATAGTAAAATCGAACTCCTTCAGGCTTTTTGTCAATTCCCACCCTTTCACTTTACGACAACTGAGCTTTCAAGTCTTAGGGTTTCTACTTGCCGCCTCGCATTTATCCTTATTAAAATCAGTTCCGGAGGATTCAACAAATGACGACGCTGCTCAAACAGATTTTTAATTTTCTAAAATTGCTCAACTCAGAGAATGGAACCAATCAGTTGGCCTGGGGACTTTCTCTCGGACTGATTCTAGGGTTCGCTCCGGTGCTATCAATTCAAACTCTGCTAGTTTTCTTTGTGATCTTTATCTTTCGTGTGCAGATCGGCGCGGCTTTTATCTCCGCCTTCTTCTTTAAATTTGTCGCTTTTTTATTCGACCAACCAGCCCATCATTTGGGAAAGCTTGTGCTCGAAATGCCAACATTAAGGCCGCTTTTCACGGAAATGTACAATCTACCATTCGTTCCCATGACGAGATTCAATAACACGATCGTTATGGGCTCGATGCTTGTGTCTTTCCTTCTTTTGCCATTCGCCTATTTCGGATTCAAGGCCGCAATTATAAAATATCGCGCCACTGTTGTTGCTCGCTTTAAAGGAACCAAATTCTGGAAGGCTTTTACGGCAACTCGTTTTTACAACTGGTATCTAAAATATGACGAATTCTACGGCTAGAGGCAAGTATGACAAACACAGAAAAAAAATCTAAAATTAAAAAAGCAAAAGGTCCGATCCGCTGGGAAGCCATTCTTCCATTCTCGCTTATCGTCCTCTTGATAGCTCTCTACTTCCATTTCTTTTTTGATCTCCACCTAAGAAAGGCCCTTGAGTGGGGCGGCTATCAAGCAGTTGGCGCCGAAGTAAATATTGGCAGCTTGGAAACCAGTTTTTTGAAAGCAAGTTTGCGCATTCAAAAGATTGAAATCACTGATGCGGAACGACCAACCCACAACTCCGCACAGATCGGCGATGTTCGTTTCTCCATGCTCTGGGACGCCCTTCTGCGCGCCAAGGTCGTCGTCAATGAGGCCGTCGTTGAACAGATCGAGTTCGGTACGCAAAGAAAACGCCCTGGAAAAGTGAAGCCTATTGCGCCAGAAAAGGAAGGCGAAGGAATAGGTGACAAAGTTAAAGGCGCTGTTTTAAGCAAAGCTGAAAAAGAATTTGGTAGCAATGTCCTTGGCGACGCAATCGCTCTTTTAGGCGGAACCGATGCCAACGAGCAGCTTAAAAAACTTGAGCAATCACTGCCTTCGAAAGAAATGCTGACCAACTTTGAAAATGATCTTAAAACCAAACAAAAAGAATGGGATGCAAGAATTAAATCTCTGCCTCAAGAGAAAGACATCCGAGCTTTAGATGAGCGCATTAAGAAAGTTAAAGTGAAGGATTTCAAAACTCCTCAAGAAGTCCAAGCTTCACTTCAGGAGTTCGACAGCATCTACAAAGACGCCGATGCTAAATACAAACAGATCCAATCCGTCAGTGACGACATCAATCCCGAACTAAAGGGCCTGGAGTCTAACTATCGCAATATTGAAAAGCAGATTCAGACAGACATCAAATCTCTGGAACAACATTTCCGCATCCCAGAGTTAGATCCTAAAGCGCTGACTCAGTCAGTATTTCGCGACTACCTCGCTCCTTACGAAGCGAAGTTTTTCCGCTATAAAGCCATGGTAGATAAGTACATTCCGCCCAAGTTTAAAAAGAAGGGCGAAAAAGAGGAAGAGGTTCCTATTCAGCCCCATCCACGCGAGGACGGAATTTCTTATGAATTTGCGAAAGCCAACTCCTATCCGCTTTTCTGGATTAAAAAGACGGGCATCAGTTCGCAAGCGGGCTTAGCTCCCGATGCGGGGAACATAAAAGGTGAAATCACTGATATCACCTCCCACCAGACCCTGGTAGGCAAGCCGACAGTTGCCACGATCGCTGGTGATTTTCCCTCGAAAGAAATTGCTGGTCTGTTTATGAAGCTCTCGCTGGACAACCGAAAAGAATTAAGTGAAGTGCTTTACAATCTGAAGGTTGCTTCTTATCCGATCGTAGGCCGCGAACTTATCAGCTCGCCCGATGTTAAGATCTCATTTGCCAAAGCTTCTGGCACCATGGGAATCGAAGGTAAGCTTTTGGGTCTTAAGAATGTCGTGATCGCAATGGATAATAGCTTTAACAAGATCGACTATCTGATTTCGGCAAAAAACGAAGTCGCCGACCAGATCTTAAAATCTGTTTTTGCAGGCATTCCTTCAGTTACATTAACGGTCAAAGGTCAAGGCGACCTCCCCGCCGTCCCCTTGGCTATTAACTCTAATCTGGGACCGGAGCTGGCTAAGGGTTTTCAAAAACAGCTGCAGGCAAAAGTAAACGAAGCACGACAAAAGATCGAAGCCTACGTCAACGAGCAAGTGGGACAACAAAAGGCTCAGATCGAAAAACAGCTGAATCAATTACGAACTCAATTTGATCAAGAAGTAAAAAAAGCCCAAGCTCAGTTGGATGCTGAAAAGAAAAAAATTGAATCACGTACTGATCAAGCAAAGAAGGATCTCGAAAACCAAGGAAAGAAAAAACTTGAACAAGAAGGCAAGAAAGCCGTCGATGACATAAAGAAGAAACTCGGCTGGTAAATTTTTTTATAAAATCTTAAAAATTTCTGCCTAAGGTCTTTTCATCTCCGTGAATAGATCTTAGGCAGTATCTGCAAAACACTGTTTTTACTCTCTTTTTTCGTCCCACGTCGGGACTGCTACTTTTTTAAGCACGCCCTCACATGTTAGCCTCTGAAACATAGAGGTGTAATATGATAGCACTCGATAAAAGAATTCTAGTCAGTTTGGTTTTACTGCAAACCGCAGCCTGTGCCCAATACAACTGGGTCGAAGTTCCCGAAGAAGTCTCTGCCGCCAAAACAGTTTCTACTTCTGAGGTCGTTGCTTACGGAAATAAGCAAGTCGACTTTCTACTGGTGTTAGACGATTCCAATTCCATGAAGCCAGAGCTTGAAAAGCTCGCTGCCAAGCTCTCTAACTTCATGAGTTCACTCGACGCCAGCGATATTGATTGGCAGATGTGCTATACGACGACCTCAGGCCACTCCGTAGGCAAGAGCACAGTCTATGGCGAACCTAAAGCTTGGAGAAACTACCTCCCCAATGGCAACACACCGACCTACCTTCTAAGAAAAGGTGTCGACAACCTTGATCAGGTATTTACTGCAACAATTAACAACCTATCGCTTGGATCACAGCTTTCTTATGACGAACGAGGAATCAAGGCGACCTTCGAAAACTTCAAGACTGGTGGGCCCCAGAACTCACCTTCTCACTCATGCTACCGCGAGGGTGCCGCAATCTCCGTCATTCTCATTTCTGACGAAGACGAACGCTCTTTAGGTGGTGATGCAAAAAATCTGAAAGCCAATGAGTCCGCTCAGTCGGTTCTGCCTCTTGAGCCCGAGGATTTACCTGCAGTTTTAGTCAATCAAGCAGGGAAAAGTTTTGGATCAGACGTGCGCTTTACCTTTAACTCCATCATCGTCAAGCCCGGCGATACTGCATGCGAACAACAGCAAGATGGTAGCGCATCGCCCAGCCATCCCGGATACTACTATGCAGACATCTCTCGCCTAACGGAAGGCGGAGTCGGCAGTATTTGTGATGCTGACTATAGTGCCCATTTAAACACCTTTAAGGACAAGATTGTAAACTCGATGACTCAGCTGGTGTTACAGTGCGTTCCCGTGCCGTCTTCTTTGAAGGTTAAAATCAATGGTGTTGTTCAAAATGGATTGAAGCTTGATAAGAAAACTCTGAAGTTCAATCAGGCTCTTCTTGAAGGTACTCTTATCGATCTTTACTACGATTGCCTATAAAAGAGAGCCCAAAGGGAACTTTTGGGCTCAACGATGTCGGCGTCATCAAAAGACGCCGATAGATTAAGAACGGACAATAACGACTGGTACTTTGGCTTTACCGATCGCATCCCTGACGTTACTCCCAAGGAGAGCAGTCACAAAGCTGCCATAGGTCTGATTACCCATAAAAATTAAATCAGCCTCTTTACCCTTACCATTCAAAAGAGTTTCCACGAATGTCCCAGGATTTTCCTCCACATGCCACTCTGTCTTAACTCCTTTGCGCTCCACTCGTTCTGCTTTTTTCTTGATGCCGTCAAAAGCTTCTTTTTTGATATCTTCAAAAATCGAATCAAAACTTGAGATCACTTCTCCAGAAAAATTAACATACTGCTGAGCCGAATCTAGAGAATCCGCCAGCGAGTAATAGAACACGATTTTCGCTCCCAACTTTTGAGCTAAGCTCACAGCATAAGTCTCTACTGCTCGACATTTTTTCGACAGATCTGTCGCAACCAGGAATGTCAGTTCCTTTTTACTTGCCAGGCGGTACTGAGCTTTCTGTGCTTCCGGACCAAGGATGAAAATAGGTCTCTTGATCGAACGCACAACTTCTTCTGCGACACTGCCTAAGAAAAAGTGCTCAAGTCCCACTCGAGAACGGGAGCCCATTACAAGCGCCTCCAACTTATGGTTCTGCCGAGTATGTTTGATAATTTCGTTAACTGGAATCCCAAGTTTAACAACTAATTTTCCGGGATTCTTGAGTTCCTTTAAAAGAGGAGCAAACTTCTCTTTGTCTTTTTCAATGACTTTGCGCTGCTCTTCAAGGGAACTATGACGACGCCCAAGAGCTTCCCAGTACTCGTGAACATAAAGAATGTCTGCTGGGCAATTCAATCGCTCCGAAAGATCAGAGCCGAACTGTCGGACCTGTGCTGATCTTAATTTCGCTAAATCGTCCTGACCAACAATCTCATCAGATATCACGATTGATCTTGTATCCATGGCACTCTCCTTTTAAGAATTTCTCGGCTTCGTGTTTAGCATTCGTCAGTTCAAAAGACCAGCTCACTCGGGCTTTCATGACTCCGCTGCTTCTCCACCGCTGGTGGATGACAGTCTATGGAGTCCTACTTCAAAAGATCTTTCATGTAGGCCAATGAGTCCTCATTATACCAATCAATTGTCCCGACAATTTTCTTTTTCAGCTTATTATCTTTTCCAACCACCAGAGATTCGGGCAGTCGGCTGACCTCAAACTGCTGCATAATACTTCGATCCTCATCCCAGATCATTTTGATGTCCTTGTGATTTTTTAGATCAGGAAAAGCCTTCATAAAGACATCAATATCCTCGCGACTGCTATCTCCAGAGACAGCCACCAACTGCACGTCGCCTTTAAACTCTTTCACCAGGCTTAGAAGCGACGGGATCTCCTCGATACAGGGAGCACACCACGATGCCCAGAAGTTTAATATTACGACTTTACCGCCTAAAGAGTGCAATTCAAATGGCTTCCCATCCAAATCTTTAGCAGAGAAATTCGGCACGCCCTGCTTCTCCATTTGCTCCAAAGACATAACCGAAGATGGCACCTGCTGAGTCTTCGCAAGGAAGAATTTATTGAAGGCCCACACACCAATAAATGCCAGAACAAAAACAGCTACAATTGCCTTAAGATGACGATTCATATGCACTCCAATTGAGATAGATGGAACTGACAAAACATTAGTTGAAAGGAGGAGGCAGGGCAAGTTGAAGTGTCTTAACGAAGTCGAAAGAGCGTTAAAGGAAGCCTCAAAAAACAAAAGGCCCAGGAACTCCTGAGCCTTTGTTGAAAACTATGTAAAAACAAATTAAGCGCGAGACGCTGCTCTTGCTTTCTTTTGAGTCTTCTTAACAGCTTTCTTTTTAGCAGCTACCAATTTAGTAGAAGCTTTTTTTGCTGGAGCTTTCTTAGCTGCTGCTTTTTTAGTCGTTTCAGACTTAGCAGCTGCTTTTTCAGCTTTCTCTGTTTTTGGCGTTTCGCCTTCGAAGTTGTAGTCTACAAATTCAAGGAATGCCATCTCTGCAGTGTCACCAGGGCGACGACCGATCTTGATGATACGAGTGTAACCACCAGGACGGTTTTTAAAGCGAGGAGCCAAGTCCTTCATGATTGTTGAAACTGCATCTTTATTTGGGTAGCGAGACATCAACAAACGAGTTGTCGACAAATCACCCTTTTTACCAAGTGTGATCGCTCTTTCAACATGACGACGTGTTTCTTTTGCACGATCAACAGTTGTAGTGATACGGCCGTGCTCGATAAGAGAGATAACTAGACCTCTCAAAAGAGCCTTACGTGGGCCAGATTTACGATCAAAATGCTTTACTCTTCTTCTGTGTGAACTCATTTTATTCTCCGGTTTAAACGTACTGACCGTATCAGGTATCAGCACGATAGAACGCTCTAGTGTAAGTACTGAGCGTTTTTTTCAGGGCTCCGTGCCCTCGCAACCCCTTTTCGAGGTCGCTAGATAAAACACCTTCGTGGCGAATTATTACTGTTGAGTCTCTCTCTTTTGAGGAGGCTGGCTAGGATCCCAACCAGTTGGAGGCCAACCTTCGATTTTCATACCGAGGCCAAGTCCCATCTCGCCCAAAATTTCTTTGATTTCATTCAATGACTTACGGCCGAAGTTTTTAGTCTTCAACATTTCAGCCTCAGAACGAACAACTAGCTCACCGATGTAACGGATGTTAGCGTTCTTCAAGCAGTTCGCAGAACGAACTGAAAGTTCCAAATCATCAACTGAACGGAAAAGGTTCTCATTCAAAGAAGGAGATCCCATTTCACGAGCTTCTTCAGCTGGTTCCATCGTTTCGTCGAAAGTCAGGAAGATTTGTAGCTGTTCTTTCATGATTTTTGATGAAAGAGCAACTGCTTCTTCTGGCTTCAATGAACCGTCAGTCCAAACTTCCAAAGTCAATGCATCATAGTCTGTTCTTTGACCAACGCGTGCATTGGAAACATTGTAGTTAACTTTTCTGATAGGGCTATAAAGAGCGTCAACGCCGATAAATCCCACAGGTAACTCAACTTCTCTGTTCTCTACTGGTACATAGCCACGGCCGAAGCTCACAACTATTTCAGCATTGAAATTAGCGTTTCCGCCCAAAGTAGCGATATGGTGATCTGGATTTAGAACTTCAACCTTATCGGAGACCTGGATGTCAGCAGCAGTAACCTTACCTGGACCTTTTTTAGAGATCCGTAGAGTGACAGCATCAGCAGTGTACTGCTTGAAACGAACTTCCTTGAGGTTCAAAATGATGTCAGTAACATCTTCAAGAACATCAGGAATAGTCGTAAACTCGTGCAATACGCCTTCGAATTTAACGCCAGTAATTGCAGAACCCATCATTGAACTAAGAAGAATTCTTCTTAGAGAGTTACCCAAGGTAACCCCGAAGCCTCTTTCGAGGGGACGGATGATGAATTTAGCGTAGTCATCACGAAGAGAATCACGATCAACCTCAAATCCCTTTGGTTTGATCATTTCTCTCCAAAATTTATAATAATGCTCTTGCATAGCTCCCCCGAGAAGTAAAATTATCTTGAGTAGTATTCAACAATCATGTTCTCTTCAACTGCCACTGTGACATCTTCACGTGATGGAAGATCCTTAACAGTTCCAGTGAATTTCGCATGATCAGCTTCAAGCCAAGCTGGTACAGATCTACGTGCAACTGATTCAATTGCAGCTTGGATCTTAACAACTCCGCGGCTTGATTCCGCAACTTGGATAACGTCACCTTTATTAACAAGAATGCTTGGAATGTTAGCTCTCTTACCATTCAACAAGAAATGGTTGTGCTTAACAAGCTGTCTTGCTTCGCGACGTGAATTTGCGTAACCTAAAGAGTACACAACATTATCAAGTCTAGTCTCAAGGGACTTAAGAAGAGCAGTTCCAGTCAATTCTTTTGAACGGCCTGCTTCTGTAACATATTTTACGAATTGTTTCTCAGAAACACCATAGTATCTTTTAGTCTTTTGCTTCTCGCGCAACTGAAGTGCATACTCAGAGAACTTCAAACGAGACTGACCATGTTGTCCAGGAGGATAAGGTCTTCTTTCGAAAGAACACTTATCAGTGTAACAACGGTCACCCTTCAAGAAAAGTTTCACATTTTCGCGACGGCAAAGCCTACAAACGCTTTCATTAACGCAGCTCACGGCATTCTCCTCTATTAAATTCTTCTACGCTTAGGTGGACGGCATCCGTTATGTGGAACAGGTGTGATATCTTTAAGAGTCAAGATTCTCATTCCTGTTGCAGCCAATGCACGGATTGCAGGCTCACGTCCAGCGCCTGGTCCCTTCAAGTAAACATCCACAGATTTCATGCCTGCTTCCATAGCCTTCTTTGCAGCGTCTTCTGCCGCGACTTGAGCTGCAAATGGAGTACCTTTACGGCTTCCTTTGAAACCGAGGTGTCCTGCAGAGGACCAAGACACCGTAGCTCCGTTTGGATCAGTCATCGTGATGATGACGTTTCCGAAACCAGCTTGGATATAGCAGTTTCCTTGTGGAATATTTCTTTTAACTTTTTTCTTAGTTACTGTTTTTTTATCAGTGTTCATTTACTGGCTACTCCCGATTATACGGCTTTTTTCTTGTTAGCTACCGTCTTCTTAGGACCTTTACGAGTACGTGCATTAGAACGAGTGTTCTGACCACGAACTGGTAATCCTTTGCGATGACGAATTCCGCGATAGCAATTCAAATCCATCAAACGTTTGATAGACAAGCCAACTTCACGACGAAGATCACCTTCTACTTTAAAGCTCTGCTCGATGATTCCACGGATTTTTGCAACGTGTTCGTCAGTCAATCCTTCGGTTCTCAAGTCATGAGCAATACCTACTTGTTGGCAAATCATGCGCGCACGAGGACGGCCGATACCGTAGATGTAGGTCAACGCTATTTCCACTCTCTTATTTCTAGGTAAGTCGACACCAAGAATACGTGCCATGATTAGCCCTGCCTTTGCTTATGTTTAGGGTTCTCGCAGATAACGCGAATAACGCCTTTTCTTTTAATAACTTTGCACTTATTACAGATTTTTTTAACTGATGGTCTTACTTTCATAATTGTCTTCCCACTTAGGTTTACTTCCAAAAAGGAAGCAACAATACCAGCAAAAACATGAATGCGGTCCGGCACGCTAACACCGAAAACCATTAAAGTCTAGAGATAAAAATAATACAGCCGTCTAATTTATTATTTTTTCGATCTCTTTATAGACTTCTTCGGCGTCTCTATTTCCGTCCACTTCAATGTATTTGTCTTCTTTTTTATAAAACTCTTTCAAAGGGCTTGTGAACTCTTGGTAGGTTTTAAGACGGGTCTCAATGACCTCAGCCTTATCGTCATTACGCTGAATGACCTCTCCACCACAAGCGTCACATTTGCCTTCCGTCTTGGTAGGCTTACTGACTATATGATAGACAGTTCCGCAATTCTTACAGACCCGTCTACCTGTCAAACGATCCATCAATATTTTCATTGGAACTTCTAAAAAAATAGCTTTTCCAATAGAAAGATTCATCTTCTTAAGTAGTTCATCCAAAGCCTGGGCTTGCGCCACTGTCCTAGGAAAACCATCTAAAATAAAATTCTTAACGCCCTTTTGGAGGACTTCTTCAACCATACCAATAACAATGTTATCCGGTACAAGTTGGCCTTTATCCATAAACTCTTGGGCTTTTTTACCCAGCTCAGTTTGACCCTTAATCGCCGCTCTAAAAAGATCTCCGGTGCTGATTTGCGTCATTCCGTTACGATCAATTAGAATCTCAGATTGAGTGCCTTTACCAGCTCCAGGAGCGCCGAAGAGAATCACATTCATTAGAACTGAACCCTTCTGCTACGGATCTTCGCGCCCTTCATGAAGCCTTCATACTTTTGAGTGATCATATGAGACTGGATTTGTTGAGCAGTATCCAATGCCACACCGACAAGGATGAGCAAGCTGGTACCACCAAACTGGAAGGGAACATTCAACGAGGTCGCCAGAATTCCCGGCAACACACAAATAGCACTTAAGTAGATACAACCCAAAACGTTCACGCGCTCTAGAACTCTTTGGATGTAGTCAGCAGTACTTTTACCAGCACGAACGCCAGGAACAAAACCGCCATATTTTTTCAAATTGTCTGCAACTTCATTCGGGTTGAAAACAATCTCAGTGTAGAAGAAAGAAAAGAACACAATCAAAGCTACGAACATGATGTTGAAGATCGTTCCCGATGGATTCAATGAATCCTGTAAGGACTTCAACCATGGTGTATCAACAAACTGAGCCATTGTTGCAGGGAACATCAACAAGGAGCTTGCGAAGATAGGTGGGATTACACCAGAAAAATTGATTTTTAGAGGTAAGTGGCTTGTTGGAGTTTGCATAGACTGCATTCCGCCGCCACCTTGACGTTGAGAATACTGGACAGTGATGCGACGCTGCGCCACTTCCACATAGATAACAGCTGCGATAATAGCCACCATGAAGGCAACTAAAATCAAGGCAAAGATGAATCGCATCTCGCCAGTGGAAACAAGCTCCCACAACTGTTGAGCTCCGCCAGGGATAGCCGCAGCGATACCTGTAAAGATGATAAGTGAAGCACCGTTACCGATACCTCTTTCAGTGATCTGCTCACCCAACCACATTATAAAGCAGGTTCCTGCAGTTAATGTGATGATAGTCATTACTTGGAATGGCAGGAATGCCACAGTCGGAGCAATCACGAGAGGATGTCCATCTGGGCTTGTAGAATTCATCAACCAGCTACTGATCCCGTAACCTTGCACAATCGCCAAAGCGACCGTCGCATAACGAGTGTACTGATTGATTTTGCGACGACCTTGTTCGCCTTCCTTCTTCAATGACTCCAAATATGGAATAGCAGAAGTTAGAAGTTGAAAAATAATCGACGCAGAAATGTAGGGCATGATTCCCAGTGCAAAAACGCTGAACTGAGAGAGAGCACCACCCGTGAAGGTATTAAACAACCCAAAGATCCCGCGGCTTTGTGCTTCAAAGAAAGAGAGCACCGCACTTCCATCAACTCCAGGAGTTGGGACGTGGACACCAATTCTGTAAATAGCCAAAATAGCCAACGTGAAAAGAATACGCTTACGAAGATCAGAATTCTTTGCGATGCTCTCAATTGCAGACACTACTTAATTACCTCGACTTTGCCGCCAGCAGCTTCAATAGCTTTCTTAGCGCTTTCTGAAAATTTATGAGCCTTCACAGTCAAAGCTGCTTTTAGCTCACCATTTCCCAAAATCTTTACGGCGCCACCAGATACTAATCCAGCTGCATGTAAAGTTTCAGGAGTTACCTCTCCAGAAAATTTAGCAAGTTGTCCGATATTGACAATCTCAAAGTTGTTAGCAAACGCGACGTTGCTAAAGCCAAACTTCGGAAGTCTGCGATGAAGGGGCGTTTGACCACCTTCGAAGCCTCTACGCACTGTGCCACCGGTACGAGCCAATTGACCCTTGTGACCCTTTGTAGATGTTCCACCCATACCAGAACCGATACCGCGACCGATTCTTTTTGGGCTGTGCTTTGATCCCGCTTTGGGAGCAAGTGTTTTAAGCAAGCTCATGATTACCCCTTAACTTCAACTTCAACGAGGTGTTGAACTTTCATGATGTTCCCACGGCTTGCAGGAGAGTCCTTCACTTCAACAGTGTGATGACGTCTCTTCAAACCAAGAACTCTGACTGCATCTTTTTGATCTTGAGTGCAGCCAATCACTGATCTTTTTAATGTTACAACGAATGTTTTAGCCATATTTGCCACCATCTCTCTTAAAGCTGTTGTTTCAACTGCTTTAAGCCGTCGATTGTTGCTCTTACAGCGTTGTGAGGATTACGAGTCCCTACACACTTAGTAAGAATGTCTTTCACGCCAACTGATTCAAGAACAGCACGAACCGCACCACCAGCGATAACACCAGTACCAGGAGCTGCAGGCTTCATAACAACCTTAGCTGCACCGAATCTGCCGATCACTTCGTGGGGAATTGTACGTCCTTCTTTCAAAACTACGCCGCTTGCAGATTTCTTTGCAGATCTGCTTGCTTTTCCGATAGCCTCAGGAACTTCACCAGCTTTGCCAGATCCGAATCCTACGTCCCCTGCTTTGTTACCAACAACAACAAGAGCTGCGAAAGAGAAACGACGACCACCCTTAACAACTTTGGTTACTCGGTTGATCGCTACTACGCGTTCTTCTAATTCACCTTGAGTTTTCTCCACACATCACTCCTTAGAAATTAAGGCCGCCCTCACGAGCGCCCTCAGCAAGAGATTTTACACGGCCGTGGTAGAGATAACCGTTTCTATCGAAAACCACGTTTTTGATATTCTTAGAAGTCGCCGCCTTGGCTGCTTCCATACCAATGTGCTTAGCCAATTCGATTCCAGACTTGTCCTCAGTACCAAGAGAAGAAACAGCAACCAAAGTGTGGCCGTCAACGTCATTGATAATCTGTGCGTACATATGCTTACCGCTTCTGAATACACAAAGACGAGGTCTTTCCGCAGTTCCTTTTACGGTCTTGCGGATTCTAATCTTCTTCTTGAGGCGATTTACTTTTCTTTCGCTTGTATGCTTATTAAAATTTAATTTCATAACATTACCTCAATTATTTACCAGCCGACTTACCAGCTTTACGTCTGATCTGTTCACCAGAGTAGCGAACACCCTTACCGAGGTAAGGTTCAGGAGGACGTAAATCACGGATTTTAGCAGCAATTTGACCAACAAGCTCTTTGCTTGCACCAGTGATACTGATGTTTGTTTGCTTATCGACCTTAATTTCAATACCCTCTGGAATATCAAACGAAATAGGGTGAGAGAATCCTAGAGATAACTCTAGCTTCTTACCAGCTACGTTCGCACGGTATCCAACGCCCTGAAGCTCAAGACCTTTTGTAAAGCCCTTAGAAACTCCAGTAACTGCGTTTTGAACAAGAGCTCTGTAAAGTCCGTGCAATGAACGACTTTCTTTAGTGTCGTTATTGCGAGTCAAGATAACTTGGTTACCTTCAACTTTAGCGGAAACATTGCTCAACATTCCGATTTTAAGAGAGCTCTTCGCACCTTTAACGACAACTTCGTTAGCAGGTGTTACGCTTACTTGTACTGTGTTATCAAAAACAACGGGTGCTTTTCCAATACGAGACATAATTCACCTACCAAAGTGTGCAAAGGAGTTCGCCGCCGAGATTTTGCTCTTTAGCTTGCTTTGCGCTCATGATCCCCTTGCTTGTGCTTAAGATGGACATACCCATCCCAGAACGTACTTGAGGAATTTTATCTGATTTAACATAAATTCTTCTACCAGGTCTGCTCGCTCTGTCGATTGAGTTGATAGCATGGTTTCCGTTCTCATCGTATTTTAGGTAAACACGCATGATTCCTTGTTTGCTATCTTTCGCAACCTTAAAGCTTCTGATCAAACCCTCGTTTGCAAGGATTTGAGCAATACCTGCTCTTAGCTTAGATGCTGGCATATCCACTTTTTCGTGCTTTGCCGCTCCAGCGTTTCTGATCAATGTAAGAAACTGTGCAATAGTATCCATTTCAACCTCTACCAGCTAGCTTTCGTTACGCCTGGCAACTTACCATCAAGCGCAAGTTGTCTGAACGCGATTCTGGACAAACCAAACTTTCTGTAGTTACCACGAGGGCGACCAGAAATCTCACAACGTGTAATCACGCGGTTTGGATTTGTATTCTTAGGAAGAGATTGCAACTTTTTACGTGCAGTTGCTCTTTCTTCATCAGAAAGCTTCATATCCACAGCTTTTTCTCTAAGCTCTTTTCTATATTGAGCGTAGCGTTTTGAAAGCTCTTTTCTTTTGTTGTTTTTTTCAATACTTGCTTTACGAGCCACTTGACACCTTCTTACTTTCTGAAGGGCATGCCAAGTGCTTCAAGAAGCGCTCTGCCCTCTGCATCGTTCTTCGCAGTTGTACAGATTGTGATATTCATCCCGCGAACTTTATCTACTTTATCGTAGTTAATTTCTGGGAACACGATCTGCTCTTTCAAGCCCATATTGTAGTTACCACGTCCATCGAAACCTTTGTTTGGCAAACCGCGGAAGTCTCTTACGCGAGGAAGTGCCAAAGTGTTCAAACGATCCATGAAAGACCACATTCTGTCTCTTCTTAAAGTAACGCGAACACCCAATGGGATGCCAGCACGTAGCTTAAAGTTAGAGATAGCCTTTTTAGCCTTTGTGATAACAGCTTTTTGTCCGGTGATAGCAGTCAACTCGTCAACGACAGTGTTCAAAATCTTTGGATTTTGAACAGCTTCGCTCAAGCACACGCTTAGAGTGATTTTCTCTAAACCTGGAACTTGCATCACGTTCTTTACTCCCAATTGATTTTTCAGAGCGGGAGCGATCTCTTTTTTGTATTTTGCATGTAAGCGATTCACATCACACCTCTTATAGAACTTCCGGAGCCAAAGAAACGATCTTAACGAACGACTTTGCTCTCAATTCTCTGGCAACTGGGCCAAAGATACGTGTTCCGATGGGCTCTTTAGAAGCGTTGATCAAAACTGCAGAATTGTCATCGAAACGGATGTAAGATCCATCTGGACGACGAAGCTTGTGCACAGTTCTAACTACCACTGCTTTAGCGACATCACCTTTTTTAACTTTAGCATTTGGAAGAGCTTCTTTAATAGAAACAACAATGATGTCTCCGATAGAAGCAAATCTTCTTTTTGAACCACCCAGAACTTTAACGCACATAACTTCTTTAGCGCCTGAGTTGTCTGCCACATTTAGTCTTGTTTGCATTTGAATCATGACTTCACTCCTACGCTTTCGCTGTCTCTACGACTTCAGCCAAAGCCCAGCGCTTTGTTTTGCTAAGAGGACGTGTTTCACGAATCTTAACGATATCGCCAAGCTTAGCTTGGTTATTTTCGTCATGAGCCTTGAATACAGATGTCTTCTTAACATACTTTCCGTACTTAGGGTGTTTTACCATGCGGTAGATGAGGACAGAGATAGTTTTATCCATCTTGTCACTGATAACTTCACCTACGACTTCAATTTTACGTCCTCTAGTATTAGTTTCAGTTGCCATTCTCTACCTCTATCTCGCCACTTTTTTAACGATCGCTGTGTTTATCTTAGCGATGTTACGACGAAGATTACGAATCTCGATTGGGTTTGAAAGTTGCCCAATTGAGTTCTTAATACGTGCTTGGAACAGCTCTTCGGAAAGAGCAGCTCTTTTCTTCTTCAAATCAACTACAGAAAGATCTTTGATCTCTTGGAATTTCATATCTACTACTCCCTCGCCAAGAAACGAGTTTTGAAAGGAAGCTTATGAGCTGCACGTTCAAATGCCTCTTTTGCCTGTTCACGAGTTACACCGTTCATCTCGAAAAGAATCTTTCCAGGAAGAACACGAGACACCCATAATTCAGGGTTACCTTTACCGCTACCCATACGAGTTTCAGCCGGCTTCTTAGTCACTGGGATGTTTGGAAACACACGAACCCAGATTTTACCACCACGCTTAACGCTTCTGGAAATTGCGATACGACCTGCTTCTAACTGACGAGCTGTTAGACGACCTTCTTCAATTGCTTGAAGACCGTAGTCACCAAAATCTAGGTGACAACCTCTAACAGCAAGACCCGTAGCGCGGCCTACAAATTGTTTACGCCATTTTACTCTTTTAGGACTTAACACGACCTGCCTCCTCAACTTCGCGAGCAGATAAGATATCGCCTTTATAGATCCATACTTTCAATCCGATGATTCCGTATGCCGTCAAAGCTTCAGCTGTACCGTAATCGATATCAGCTCTCAATGTATGAAGAGGAACACTCTTCTCATTGTACCACTCTGAGCGAGCAATTTCGGCTCCATCAAGACGTCCAGAAACACGGATCTTGATACCTCTCACGCCGCCTTTGATAGCAGCTGCAATAGCTTTTTTAAGTGCTCTTCTCCAAGAGATTCGTTTCTCAAGTTGTTGAGCAATACTCTCAGCGACGAGCTGAGCATCGAGGTCTGGCTTGCGAACTTCTTGGATGCTCAAGAAAACTTCGTTGGGTGTAAGTTTTTGAACTTCCGCTTTCAGAGCGTCAATACCAGTACCTTTTTTACCAATTACAACACCGGGACGAGCAGTAGAGATGATGATTTTAATCTTCTTCGCTGCACGTTCCATTTCAATTTTCGCGACACCAGCGTGCTTAAGCTTACCTTTTAGGTACTTTCTTAAGCGGATGTCTTCGTGGAGATTGTCAAAATATTGTTGACCCTTCGCATACCAGCGAGAATCCCAAGTTCTGATAACACCAACTCTTAGACCAATTGGATTAACCTTTTGTCCCACGACTATTTCTCCTCGAGTACTACGTTAATGTGACTGGTCTTCTTACGAACACCGAACGCGCGACCTTGTGCGCGAGGACGGAATCTTTTAAGAACGGGACCCTGGTCAACCCAGATAGCCTTAACATAAAGATTATCGATATCCATAACCTTTTTGTATTCAGCATTGGCAACAGCTGATTCGATCAACTTTTTTACCATACCTGCAGTTTTTTTGTTCAGAAAAGTAAGAGTTTTAACTGCATCGTTCACGTCTTTACCGCGAACCATATCAGCAACCAATCTTGCTTTCTGAGCTCCAACTCTTGCATATTTCAAGCTTGCTTTAACTTCCATAATCAACCTCTATTACTTCTTCGCACCAGGAGAAGAAGCTTTCTTCTCTGCATGGCCATGGAAAGTTCTGGTTGGAGCAAACTCGCCGAGCTTGTGACCAATCATATTTTCCGTGATGTACACTGGAACGAACTTTCTTCCATTATGAACTGCGAAAGTAAGTCCGATCGCCTCAGGAAGAATTGTTGAGCGGCGAGACCAAGTTTTAATAACTTTTTTATCATTCTTTTCGATCGCATGGTCGATCTTCTTTTGAAGAGAGATATCGACAAATGGACCTTTTTTAATTGAGCGTGCCACCTTTTACTCCTACTTACGTCTCTTGATGATTGAAGAGTTGGTTCTCTTATTGTTTCTAGTCTTGTAACCTTTACATGGTTGACCCCATGGAGTTACCGGGTGATGCCCTTTACCAACGCCTTCACCACCACCGAGTGGGTGATCTACTGGATTCATGTGCATACCACGTACAGAAGGACGGATACCTCTCCAACGAGAGCGACCTGCTTTACCTAGATTGATATTTTCATTGTCTGTGTTACCCACTTGACCGATTGAAGCGCGGCAAACCGAAAGGACCTGCTTCAACTCACCAGATGGCATACGAACTTGGCAGTACTTCTCGCCTTTACCAGCAAGAGTCGCACTAGCACCAGCTCCACGACATACTTGACCACCTTTACCAGGGCGCAATTCAATATTGTGAATCACTGTACCCACTGGGATAGCTGCCAAAGTCATAGAGTTACCAGGCTTGATATCTGCTTTATCAGAAGAAACAACCGCATCACCTACATTCAAGCCCACTGGAGCAATGATGTAAGCTTTGTGACCGTCAGCATATGAAATTAGCGCAATACGGCAAGTTCTGTTTGGATCGTACTCGATCGCAGTTACTTTAGCTGGAACTTCAAGTTTATTACGCTTGAAATCAACCAAACGGTATTTTCTTTTATGTCCACCACCTTGGTGGCGCATAGTGATCTGACCATGGTTGTTTCTCGCACCTTTTTTATGAAGTGGAGCCAACAAAGACTTCTCTGGAGTAGTCTTTGTGATTTCAGAGAAATCAAATCCTGTCATTCCTCTGCGACCATGAGAGCGTGGGGCGAAAGTTTTAATTCCCATCTTTATACTCCCTCAAACAAAGCGATCTTTTCACCTTCAACAAGCTTAACGTAAGCTTTTTTCCAGTATGGGATCTTTGTTAATCCGAATTTAGTTTGCTTCGAGTGGCCGCGACAAACGCTAGTTCTAACGCTATCAACTTTCACTTTGAAGTTCTTTTCAACTGCAGCCTTGATATCTGTTTTAGTTGATTTCAAATCAACTTCGAACACATAAACACCAGCCGCATTGTGGTAGGTATTTTTCTCAGTAATGAGAGGTGCTTTAATTACTTGTCTCATCGCGCCTTCTCCAATGAACAACGGTCTACGATTTTTTCAACAGACGCTTTTGTGATAACTGCAGCATCGTACTTCAACAAGTCAAACACGTTCAATCCTTCAACTGGGAAGTATTTGAATGCTTGAAGGTTTTTAGTAGCGCGGCTGAATTTATCGTCAACCTGAGCGTCAACCAACACAGCCTTCGTTAAACCGAAAGCCTTCAAACGCTTATTAAGTTCGTTTGTCTTACCTTCAGATTGCATGCTGTCCACGATGAACAACTTACCTTCTTTTTGAAGATGAGAAAGAGCCATGCTCAAACCCAAACGACGAACTTTCTTAGGAAGCACAAATGCATAACTACGAGGCTGAGGGCCGAAAGCGGTACCACCACCAGGCATCAAGATAGAACGGCTAGAACCTTGACGAGCCCCACCAGTACCTTTTTGCTTGAATGGCTTCTTACCACCACCACTCACAAGACCTTTTGTTTTAGTCATATGAGTACCTTGACGGCGGCTAGCCAATTGCCACTGAACAACAGTGTGAAGAACATCCTTTTTTACAGGAGTTTCGAACACGTCAGCTGCTAGATCAACAGAGCCTACTTTTTCTTTTTTCCAGTTTAAAACATTTACTGTTGCCATAACTATTCTCTCACCAACTTAACTAAAGTGTTTCTGGCGCCAGGAACTGGACCCTTCACCATCAAAACGTTTTCGTCAGCAAGAACTTGAACGATTTCAACGTTTTTAACAGTGACAGTTTCATTACCCAAGTGACCTGGGAATTTCTTACCTGGCATAACACGACCTGGCCAAGTTCTGTTACCAGAAGAACCAGGACGACGATGGAACTTAGATCCATGGGCAGCAGGACCACCAGCAAAGTTCCAACGTTTCATGGAACCAGCGAAGCCTTTACCTTTGGACTTAGAAGTGATTTTTACAACATCACCCTTTACCAAGCTATCGATTGAGATTTGCGCGCCAACAGTTACTCCCTCAGGAATAGATTGACGAAGTTCCTTAACGAACTGAGCTCCATTTTCGAAGCCAGAACCAGCTAAGTGACCCTTTTCCGCCTTGTTAGAATTTTTTGCTTTCTTAGGTTGGCAAGCTACCTGAATAGCTTCGTACCCGTCAGCATCGTTAGTCTTGATTTGTGATACAAACCAAGGTTCATAACGGAGAACTGTCACAGGAATGGCTTCGCCCTGCTCATTGTAGATAGTAGCCATTCCCTCTTTGAATGCAAAAAGACCATTCAACTTGAGGCCTTCTGCAGATGTATTTGTAGTTTGTGTAGTTTCGCTCACGACTTAACTCCTATTAGATAGCCGACAGTTTAATTTCAACATCGACTCCAGCGGAGAGGTCGAGTTTCATGAGCTGATCGACAGTCTGCTGGGTGGGTTCCAAAATATCGAGCATACGCTTGTGAGTTCTGACTTCGAACTGCTCACGAGATTTTTTATCTACGTGTGGAGAACGGAGGACAGTGTAGCGATTGATGCGGGTTGGCAAGGGGATAGGGCCCGCAACTTTTGCGCCTGTACGACGAGCAGTCTCAACGATTTCTTTCGTCGACTGATCAAGCAATTTATGATCGAATGCCTTCAATCTAATTCTAATCTTTTGACTTTGCATATGGACACTCTTCTTCTTTTGTAAAGTATCGTAAATACTAGCTTTTTGCTATTTCAACGCCCAATCCCATCGAAAACTTGCTCCGGATCAGCCCTTGCGGCCGTGATTACACCCAATTCGGAGGGTTTTTTGTAGATATAGACGCTCTGAGTGCGCGAGTATGCGTTACACAAAAATAGTTTGTCAAAGGGAAATTATTATTTTTTTAAGATCGGATAAAAACTACGCCAAATCGTTCTGAATCTATCCCGCAAAGGCGCCCTTCCTATTCATAGCGAAGAGCATCGATAGGATTCAAGCGAGAAGCTTTTTGCGCGGGATACACCCCGAAAATCATACCGATTAGAACTGAAAAACCAAAAGAAAGTACCACTGAAGCCAAAGAAATGGTCGTTCCCCAACCCAGAACAGAGCTTAAAATAATAGCACTCAGCCACCCCAGAAGGATCCCGCAGACTCCACCTACTAAGCTAATAACGACCGACTCCGAAAGGAATTGCGCAAGGATATCCTTACGTTGGGCGCCCACAGCCTTTCTAAGGCCGATCTCTTTTGTTCTTTCGGTGACCGAAACCAGCATAATATTCATAATCCCAATGCCGCCCACAACCAAAGAAATCGCCGCTATAGATGAAAGGAGCAGAGACATTGTCTGGCTACTCTTCTGGATGGTCTTCTGAAGATCGGCCATATTCCAAATCTGGAAGGCATCCGCCTGTTGGGACAAGGGTACTTTATAGAGCTTCACCAACGCCTCACTAAGCTCGCCTTCCACCCTGTTCACGTTCTCTGGCAGATCCACTTCGACCTCGAACAAGTCGATGTAGCTTTTACCTAAGAGTCGATACATCCCGGTGAGCACAGGTATCACCACCACATCATCTTGGTCTCTAAATCCCGTGGCACCTTTTGTTGGAAGCACCCCAATCACCTGAAAAATAACTTTGTTGATTTTGAGGGTTTCTCCAATAGGACTCTTATCACCAAATAGCTCCCGAGCGACGGTCGACCCAATGACGGCGACACGAGCCCTGGTCTTAACTTCGTACTCATCAAAAAAACGCCCCTGTACCGGTACAGAGTCGCGCATTTGTGCCCACTCTACTGATGTCGCTTGAACTTGGGTGTTCCAGTTCGAGCCCTTTGCCGTAATTTGCGCACGACCCGAAACTTGGGCTGAAACCGCTTTCACATTTGGGATCATTTTTTTGATGGCATCTTTATCTGAATACTGAAGTCGATTGGCCACACTGGATTCTTGACTAACGCCTCCAACTCTTTGCACCCCAGGTCGAACAGTGAGCAAATTAGATCCTAAAGATGACAGCTGTTTTTTTATCGACTCTTGAGCCCCCTGGCCAACCGCTAACATTGTAACCACCGCAGCGACACCGATCATCACTCCGAGCATAGAAAGTAAAGTTCGCACCTTGTTGGCAGCTAAAGTCCGAAGTCCCTGGAAAAAATAGTCCAAGAAATCGAAAGGCGATGTCTTCGTTGCTTTAAGATCTTTTTTATTCTGTAAAGTTTGCGGAAGTGATTCAAAGACTCGCAATCTTTCATCGCTTTGGATCTCTCCATCGCGCATTCGGATGAGGCGCTTTGCTTGCTGCCCGATTTCTTCTTCATGTGTCACCATGATGACGGTAATGCCCGACTCATTGAGCTCACGCAGAATTTTCATGATCTCTTTTTCACTCTGCGAATCCAGGTTTCCCGTGGGCTCATCGGCAAAAACAATCATGGGCTGATTAACAAGGGAGCGAGCGATCGCAACACGCTGCTGCTGCCCACCGGAAAGTTCGTTCGGATGATGGTCGAGTCTATCAGAAAGACCGACTTTCTTTAATAACTCTTGTGCGTACTGAATATTCTCTTTTTTTGAATAAAGAAGCGGCAGAGCTACATTATGTAGAGCTGATACTCGAGAGAGTAAGTTGAACTGCTGAAAAATAAATCCTAGAACATCTCGTCGCAATACTGCCAGTTCATCCTCTGACATCTGAGAAGTTTCAATACTGTTTAGCCTGTAGGAACCTGAAGTCGGAACGTCTAACAAACCCAAAATATTCATCAATGTTGATTTTCCAGATCCAGACGGACCCATGATAGCGACAAAATCACCTTCTTGAATTGACAGAGTCACGCCCTTCAAAACCTCAAGGGTGTTGTCGCCCATTTGAAATACTTTGCGAATATTCGAGATCTCAATCATTTCTTCGGCTGAGCTCCCTGAGACGAGTTGGTGGATTTTTTGCGCCGCTGTGGAGGCCCGAAGGGATTGGTACTTGCTGGCTCAGCTCCGGGGCTGGTCAGGACCTTCTCAAGAACCACATTGCCTTCACTGACACCTTCGATAATTTCAGAAATTCGTCCATCAGAGAGCCCTAGTTTTAATGGAATTTCGATGACTTGCTCATCAGGTCGACGGATCAAGACATGTGGCAACCCTTCTACATAACGAAGAATGCTATTTTCGACGACCAGAACATTTTCTTTGCCGTCCACGCGGACTGAAATATTCGCGGTCATCCCACTTCTCATAAAGTCGGGAACAACATCAGGGTTGATATCGACGGAATAGGTGGTCACATTGCTGGTCGTTTTTGCTTCATAAGCGATACGGCCTACTTTCGCCTGAACGGCTTCTTGGGGATAGGCATCCAGGTGTATTTCAGCTTTTTGACCCGTCTTTACTTTTGCCAAATCAGTTTCATCAAACAAGGCCTTAACAGTTAAACGATCGGACATCACCAATACGGCCTCGCTGGTGGTAAAGCTTTGACCAGATTCTACGGATCGCAAAATGATGGTCCCTGAGATGGGCGCTATGATCGGAGTGGGTTTATAAAGAGATTCCCATTCCTTGAGTTCTTCAGGTCCGCGCGCTCTTGCCGAGTCAATCAAAGCGGCTCTCTCACTGGAACTCAGCCAGGCTAAGACTTGCCCTTTACGAACCCGCTGCCCTTCCACGACCAAAACTTCTTCAATACGACCAGCAACTGGGGGCTTAATCTCTACTCGATTTTCGGGAGAGACCGTTCCCGTCGTCATGATCGAAACAATCACATCTTTACGAGCAATCACATACTCATTGAAAACATCGGTTTCTTTTTTTCGAAAAATAAACCAAAGAGCCAATCCTACAACGATGACTAAAACTAAGATCAAAATATTTCTAAGCTTCGTACTCATAGAATTGCTCCCACTCCTCGCGCCTGCTCCCAGAGAGCCTCCACCGAGAAACGCTGTCTGCGACTGTCAAGATAAGCTCTTTCACTCTGGATAAGTTCATTTTCGACACGATCCCAATCTTCGAAACTCATAAGTCCGTTATTATATTTGCCTCGAGCAATCTTACCCCGAACCAATTGCGCCTCTCGAAAATTCAAATCAACTTTCAATCTTTGTGAGGAAACTTTGTAGTTCGCATAAGTGGTTCGCAGATTAACAATCTCTGACCTGAGCGTCGCATCTTTACTATGCGTTGTCGCCGTCCATTGAGATGAGGCCGATTTTGTGGCCGCCCAATCTTTGCCACCGCTAAATAAGGGAACCGTCAAGGTCACGCCTACGTTCCAACCTGCTCTTTCAGGGAAAAAATTCTCGTCGCTTCTGCCATATCCCCCAGCGACATCAAGACTTGGCAAAAATCCTGATCCTTTGGCGATATCTAAATCGTATTTGCCTTTTCGATAATCAGCCTCTGCCTGAAGGAATTTTGGAGTTGTTGCAGCCAATTGCTCAAATGCCGGCTCTTCGGCCGCGGGTTCATTCATAGGAATAGCATCGTCAACCATAAAATCATAATCAGCGGAAAGTCCCAGGATCGTCGCAAGTTCCGCTCTGGAGGTTCGCAATAAGAGTTGAGATTGGAGATGATTATAGCTGGCTTCATCGAAGTAAGCCTGAGCCAACAATACGGATCCACGGTTTTCTCTGCCGCCCTCGAATCTTAGTTCCACAATTTTCATATTTTCCGAACGACGCTGACGAATCAGATCATTTAGTTTCACCAAATTTTGTGCATAAAGATAATTCGCATAGCTTTGCTTGAGGCGAGCGCTGACTTCGGCTTTCTTTTGTTGCAACTTAAGACTGGCAATCAAAGTATCTTCCTTGGACCTTGCGTATCGATTCAAATCTGCAAAACCTGCGAAAAGATTTTGCTTAAGACTGAGCTGGGCAGCAAATCCCCGACTGCCACCTGTTTCTTCCTGATGACTTTGCGTAGAGGAAAGACTTGCTGAAAGTTGAGGGAAAAATGCTGACCTTGCCCCGGCCTCGCCGTACTGAAGAGCCTCGAGATTTTTGGATTCCGCCAAAATCTCTGCATTATGAGATTGGGCCAGCTCTACAGCTTTTTCCCAAGTAATGACTTCTTGAGCTTGTCCAGAAACTGAAAACGAGAGAATCAAGAATGAATACAAAATGAATCTATTCATACTGCTATTCTGAGGCAGAAATGTTGAATAAGCGTGTAAAAATCGAAAGGGTCCAGTTAAAAAATAAAGAGACTTATGTTTCGAAGAGATCGATTAGAAACGACCCATCTTATGCAGAACTTCGGTTTTTACTTTTGCAGGAACTGGTGCGTATTCAAGAAACTCCATGCTGAAACTTGCGCGCCCCTGACTAAGGCTGCGTACGTCCGTTGCATAACCAAATAAGGTGGCCAAAGGAGCTTCGGCTGAAATCACCTGACCACCACCTTGTTTCATATTCATCGTCACAATTTTTCCGCGACGCGAATTCAGGTCACCAACAACATTGCCGACAAAATCGTCTGGCGCAGTCACTTCTAGTTTAAACATCGGTTCAAGTAGCTCTACAGAAGCGTTGCGTACCGCCTCTCGGAAAGCCAGAGAGGTCGCAGCCTTGAATGCCATCTCACTCGAAGCATCTGGACGAGTTTCGATCGAATTCAAAGTTCCACGAATTCCAATCATTGAGTAACTTGCAAGAGGTCCAACTTCAGCCGCTTCACGGAAGCCATTTTCGACAGCCTTTAAGAAATTCGCAGGAAATTCTTTAGAGACAGCAACTTTGCTAACGAACTGAATTCCCTCATTCTGATGAATTGGCTCGATCGTCAGCGATACTTTGGCGAATGCAGCCTCACCACCAATTTCACGTTCATAAGTATGTTCTGCAGTAGCTTTAGCAGTGATTGTCTCGCGATAAGAAACCTGAGGGTTACCAATATTGGCTGTGATCTTATGTTCACGTAAAAGGCGATCGACAAGGATTTCCAAGTGCAGCTCGCCCATACCAGAAAGAAGAATCTGTCCTGTTTCAGGATCAGTTCTCAATTTACATGAAGGATCTTCTTTTTCGAGCTTAGCCAGTCCTTGAAGCATTTTCTCCTGATCCGCGGATGATTTCGCCTCGATCGCGACAGAAATTACTGGCTCCGGCAAAGTGATGGACTCAAGAACAACCGGGTGAGCTGTCTCACAAAGAGTGTCTCCTGTCCCGGAGAATTTCAATCCGATGACAGCTCCGATATCACCGGCCTTAAGATTGGTCACTTCTTCTCGGGAATTTGCATGCATCTTTACTAGCTTTTGAATGCGTTCTTTTTTCTGCAAACGTGGATTTAAAAGTTGGTCACCGACCTTTACGATCCCAGAATAAACTCGAATGTAGGTGAGAGTTCCTGCAAATGGATCCGACGCAATCTTAAAAGCGAGAGCTGCTGTATGGGCATCGAAATCTGTTTTGCAGATAATTTCTTTTTCTGGTCGATCGGGATCTACCCCAACTATCGCCGGCACTTCCAAAGGAGAAGGAAGATAATCAATCACACCGTCAAGCAACGGCTGAACACCTTTGTTTTTGAACGCAGCTCCGCAGAAAACAGGGAAAGCCTTTAGCTCCAGAGTTCCTTTGCGCAAAGCTCTTTTAAGCTCCGCCACAGTCACTTCATCGCCGTTAAGGTACTTTTCCATCAACTCATCTTCGAACTCAACGATTTGCTCGATAACCTGAACACGAAAACGATCAACGTCTTCTTTCATGTCAGCGGGCACATCGGTCACTTCAAAGTTGTCGCCCATACCGGATTGATCCCAGAGGTAAGCGCGATTTTCAAGAAGATCGATCACGCCACGGAAGGTGTCTTCGACTCCGATAGGTACTTGCACAGGAATTGGATTCGCGTTTAGCTTTTCTTTGATGGTCCCGTAGGACATCACGAAGTCAGCTCCAACACGATCCATTTTATTGACGAAACAAATTCTTGGTACTTTGTATTTGTCAGCTTGTTTCCAAACGGTTTCCGACTGAGGCTCTACACCGTTCACACCATCAAAAACAGCAATGGCACCATCAAGTACGCGCAGAGATCTTTCCACTTCGATTGTGAAATCCACATGTCCAGGGGTGTCGATGATATTGATTCGGTGATCTTTCCAGAAAGCCATAGTGGCAGCAGATGTAATAGTGATACCACGTTCTTGCTCCTGAACCATCCAGTCCATGGTAGCATCGCCGTCGTGCACTTCGCCTATTTTATGACTTTTACCGGTATAATAAAGAATTCGTTCGGTGGTTGTCGTTTTACCGGCATCAATGTGAGCCATGATGCCGATATTACGAGTATACTTGAGATCAGCTGGAACGTTAGGATCTTTAGCTGACATGAATACAGATTACCAATTGTAGTGAGAGAAAGCCTTGTTTGATTCAGCCATTCTGTGAACATCATCTTTCTTCTTAATAGAGTTGCCTCTATTATTGTAAGCATCCATGAATTCACCAGCCAAACGCTTCGCCATGTCTTTTTCACCACGAGCGCGTGAGTATTCTACCAACCAACGCATAGCCAAAGCCAAACGACGAGAAGGACGAACGTCCACAGGAACTTGGTAAGTCGCTCCACCTACGCGGCGTGAACGAACTTCGATAGATGGCTTAACATTCTCAAGGGCCTTCTTGAAAACTCCCATTGGCTCTTCACCAGGGATTTTTCCTTCAAGCTCTTTCAAAGCTCCGTAAAAAAGCTTCTGTGCAGTTGCTTTTTTACCTTGATACATCATCTTATTTACGAATTTAGCAATTACTAGATCCTTAAAAATTGGATCTGGAATAATTTCTCTTTTAAAGGTCTTTTTACGACGAGACATTTACCACTACCCCTTATTTCTTAGGTCTCTTAGTACCATATTTTGAACGGCCACGAAGACGACCATTAACACCCTGAAGATCCAATACACCACGAACGATATGGTAACGAACACCCGGCAAGTCCTTAACACGACCGCCACGGATCAAGACCACGCTGTGCTCTTGAAGGTTATGACCAATACCAGGAATGTAAGAGATAACTTCGAAGCCGTTAGATAGACGAACTTTTGCTACTTTACGAAGAGCTGAGTTCGGCTTCTTTGGAGTCGTAGTATAAACACGTGTACAAACACCGCGGCGCTGAGGACATGAGTCCAAAGCTGGCGATTTTGTTTGGTTTTTTTGAACAGTACGCTCACTTTTGATGAGCTGGTTAATTGTTGGCACTTCAATACCCCTTATAACAATTATTCTTTTTCCGGACGCTGGAACTTACATTTCTGATAAGCCCAGGTCAAGACTTTGTTGTTTTTAAATTGTACTCCCGAAGGAGGTTCCAACAATAAGGGGCGTGAGGTCCCCTTATTGTTAATTTTACACGCTTTTCCCGCTTTAAGGCTGCACCGTAGGCGACATTCCTGGCAATGAAACATAGCCAGTATCGTCATCTTCAGCGACAGAAACCTTCCAACGTTTATAAGACGTCAAACCAGTTCCGGCAGGAATCAAACGACCCATAATGATGTTCTCTTTCAGGCCACGCAAATGGTCTGTGCGAGAATTGATCGCTGCTTCCGTAAGAACCTTTGTGGTCTCTTGGAAAGAGGCTGCGGAAATCCAGCTGTCAGTACTCAAGGAAACCTTAGTGATACCAAGAAGAAGTGGGCTGCAAGTAGCAGGTTGTCCACCCTCTTTATTGATACGTTCGTTTTCCATGTCATAAGCATATCTTTCGACTTGCTCACCAGCTAAGAAGCGGCTGTCACCGGCATCCCGGATTTCCACTTTACGAAGCATTTGGCGAACAATGACTTCAATATGCTTATCGTTGATACCCACACCTTGAAGTCGGTAAACTTCTTGGATCTCATCAACCAGGTATGCAGAGAGGGCTTTCGCGCCAAGAACCGCCAGAATGTCATGAGGATTTGTTGGACCGTCCATCAAAGCCTCACCAGCTCTTACGTATTCACCTTCTCTAACCGCAACGTGCTTACCCTTAGGAATGAGATATTCTTTTTGCTCACCCACTTCAGGAGTAACGATTACACGTTGCTTTCCTTTAACATCTTTACCGAATGTCACATAACCATCGATCTCAGAGATGATAGCTGCTTCCTTCGGTTTACGTGCTTCAAATAATTCGGCAACTCGTGGAAGACCGCCCGTGATATCCTTCGTTTTAGAAGTTTCACGATGCATCTTCGCAATCACGTCACCGGCATGGATTTCTTGTCCGTCAGCCACAAGAAGCTGAGCACCCACTGGGATTAGGTATCGCGCAGGGATGTCACGGCCAGGAAGATTGAAGGTCTTACCTTCATTATCCACGAGGTATACTGTCGGCTTCACGTCAGAAGACTTAGACTCTGTGATAACTTTGGTTGCGAAACCAGTTACCGCATCGACTTGCTCCTGCATTGTCGCGCCTTCTTCGATATCCTGATACTGAGTCTTCGCAGTAATTTCTGCGATGATCGGATTCGAATACGGATCCCACTCTGCAACAGTTTGACCTTTTTGTACTTTGTCTCCGTCTTTGAAGTTCAAAACAGCACCGTAAACGAGTTTGAAATTTTCTCTCTCACGACCTGTTTCGTCGATCACCAATGCTGAACCGTTACGATTCATCACTGTTAACTTGCCCTGACGATTTGTCACAGCATGGACGTTTTCAAGCTTAATTGTACCGTCATAACGAGAGTTATGAACAGATTGCTCAACCGCACGAGAAGCCGCACCACCCAAGTGGAACGTTCTCATTGTCAACTGAGTTCCTGGTTCACCGATCGACTGAGCCGCAATGATACCGACTGTTTCACCAAGGTTAACAGTTGCACCACGAGACAAGTCACGGCCATAACACTTCACGCAGACACCGCGCTTAGATTTACAAGTCAAAGCAGAACGAATATCAACTTTGTCGATACCCAATTCTTCGACTCGCTTCACGTCAGACTCTGTAAACTCTTGATTTGCTCTGACAACAACAGCGTTGCTTACCGGATCAACAACATCTTTCAATGCTGTTCTACCCAACAAACGATCGCCGATTGGCTGAATGATCTCTCCCGATTCATAAACCGGAGTGATTTCCAAACCATCATTCGTACCGCAATCAATCTCGGAAACGACAACGTCTTGAGCCACGTCAACCAAACGACGAGTCAAGTAACCAGAGTTCGCTGTCTTCAGGGCAGTATCGGCAAGACCTTTACGCGCACCGTGAGTTGAAATGAAGTACTGAATAACTGTCAGACCTTCACGGAAGTTTGCCGTGATCGGCGTCTCGATGATTTCACCAGATGGCTTCGCCATCAGACCACGCATACCACCCAACTGACGAATCTGAGCCGCAGAACCCCGCGCTCCAGAGTCAGCCATGATGAAGATCGGATTGAATGAAGGTCCTACAGTTTCTTTACCATCGATAACGAAAGTTTGTTTCTCGATAGCATTCATACCTTCTTTAGCAATCTTATCCGCAGTTTGCGCCCAGATATCCACGACTTTATTGTATCGCTCACCGTCTGTGATCAAACCTTCGTCGTACTGCTGTTGAATCTCTGTCACTTGCTTTTCAGCGTCAGCGATCAAAGTTTTCTTCGCAGCAGGGATAACCATGTCATCGATACCGATAGACATACCCGCAGCTGTTGAATATTTGAAACCAAGTTCCATGATTTTATCAGCAAGGATACAAGTCGCTTTTGCACCAGCAAGACGGAAAGTCTTATCGATGAGCGCTGCAATCTGCTTTTTATTCATGTTCAGGTTTACTTCGTTAAATGGAACTTCTTTAGGTACGCTGTCTGATAAGATCGCGCGACCTACTGAAGTTTCCTGAAGCTTTCCGTTGATACGGACTTTACAAGCCGCCTGAAGATCTACCAGACCTGTTTCATAAGCGTATTGTGCTTCTTGAACGTTAGAGAACACTTTACCAGTTCCCTTTGCGCCCGGACGAACACGAGTCAACCAATACAGACCCAAGACGATATCTTGAGAAGGATTGATGATCGGCTTACCAGAAGCAGGAGAAAGGATGTTGTTCGTAGACATCATCAAAACACGAGCTTCAACTTGAGATTCCACTGAAAGCGGAACGTGAACCGCCATTTGGTCACCGTCGAAGTCGGCATTGAACGCCGTACAAACTAAAGGATGCAACTGGATTGCTTTACCTTCATGAAGAACCGGCTCGAAAGCTTGGATACCCAATCTGTGAAGAGTTGGCGCACGATTCAGAAGCACTGGGTGCTCTTTCACCACGTCAGCCAAGATATCCCAAACTTCAACTGTTTCTTGATCAACCATTCGCTTCGATTGCTTAATCGTAGACGTCAGACCTTTTTCTTCAAGCTTGTTGTAAACGAAAGGCTTGAACAACTCGAGAGCCATCTTCTTAGGAAGACCGCACTGGTGAAGTTTCAAAGTTGGACCAACCACGATCACAGAACGACCAGAGTAATCCACACGTTTACCAAGAAGGTTTTGACGGAAACGACCTTGCTTACCTTTCAGCATATCTGAAAGAGAGCGAAGTGGACGCTTGTTTGGACCAGTGAAGGTCTTACCGCGGCGACCGTTATCCAACAATGCATCAACAGCTTCTTGAAGCATACGCTTTTCGTTGCGGATGATGATGTCTGGAGCATTCAGCTCCTGAAGGCGTTTCAAACGGTTATTACGGTTGATAACACGACGATAAAGATCATTTAGATCCGAAGTCGCGAAACGACCGCCATCGAGTGGAACTAGAGGACGAAGATCCGGTGGCAATACTGGAAGTGCTTCCAACATCATCCACTCTGGCTTGTTGATTGAACCTTTGAAAGCTTCAACAACGCGCAGACGCTTCGTCAATTTTTTGATCTGAGCTTCAGACTTTGTGTCTTTCACTTCAAGGCGAAGTTTGCGAGACAAATACTCTGGATCGATTTTACGAAGAAGATCGCGAACGGCCTCACCGCCCATGCCTGCTTTAAAAGCTGGACCAAACTCATTGAGAGCGGCCTGCAATGCTTCCTCAGTCAGAACCTGACCTTCTTCCAATGTTGTTTCCATTGGATCGATAACAACGTGCGCTTCACAGTAAAGAACCTTTTCAACATCTTTCAAAGAAAGGTTGAGCAAGTTACCAATACGCGAAGGCAAAGAGCGCAAGAACCAAATGTGCGCTACTGGCGTCGCCAATTCGATATGACCAAGCCGCTCACGGCGAACCTTGGTTTGTGTTACTTCAACGCCGCACTTTTCACAGACGACGCCACGGTACTTCATACGTTTATACTTACCGCACAAGCACTCGTAATCCTTAATAGGACCGAAGATTTTCGCACAGAACAAGCCATCACGCTCCGGCTTGAATGTACGATAGTTGATAGTTTCCGGCTTCTTAACTTCACCAAATGACCAATCACGAATCATTTCAGGTGACGCCAACGATACTCGTACGGCGTCAAACGAAAGTGGATCTTTTGGTTTATCGAAAAAATTCAACAAGTCTCTCAAAGAACACCCCTGTTGTTAAATATTAAATTAGTGTTGCTCTGGCTCTGATGGAGCCGGAATAACAGCCTCTTGTACCTCGATGCCTTCGTCCATAAGATCTTCATCTTGGTCACGAAGGATATCAGACTCCATCAATTCTACGTTCAGCGCTAGAGACTGAAGCTCTTTCACAAGAACGTTGAATGATTCTGGTAAGCCTGGCTCAAGGATGTTTTCACCTTTTACGATGCTTTCATACATGCGCGTTCTTCCTGCCACGTCATCTGACTTAACAGTAAGGAACTCTTGCAATGAGTAAGCGGCACCGTAAGCCTCGATCGCCCAAACCTCCATCTCTCCGAGACGCTGACCACCGAACTGAGCTTTACCACCCAGAGGTTGTTGCGAAACAAGAGAGTAAGGTCCGATAGAACGAGCGTGAATCTTCTCTTCCACGAGATGGTGAAGCTTCAGCATGTACATGATACCAACAGTAACTGGGTTCGTGAACGGCTCTCCCGAACGACCATCGAAGAGGATGGACTTACCAGATGTAGATACTTCTGCTTTTTCCAGAAGACCTTTAACGTCTGATTCACGAGCACCATCGAACACTGGCGTGCCGACGTGGATACCATTTTTCATACGAGACACCATTTGTTTTAATGATGCATCGTCTGCTTTATCAAGCTTCGCAGAGATCTCGTCGTCATTGAAGATAGACTTCATGTCGTTACGAGCGCTGTCTGCATTCCATTTATCCAAATAAGCACCGAGCTGCTTACCTAGATTATGAGCTGCCCAACCCAAGTGAACCTCAAGGATCTGACCGATGTTCATACGAGAAGGAACGCCCAGTGGGTTTAACACCATGTCAACAGGAGTGCCGTCCGCAAGGTATGGCATGTCTTCGACAGGCAATACTTTAGAAACGACACCTTTATTTCCGTGACGGCCGGCGAACTTATCACCGACTTGCATTTTACGTTTAATAGCGACGTAAACTTTAACCATCTTGATCACGCCTGGAGGCAATTCATCACCTTTACGCAGACGATCGATCTTCTCGTTAAACACGAGGCGAACCGCATCGAGTTGGTTACGAGCATTATCGATGATCTTGTTCACTTGGAACTCAAGATCTTGTTCAAGAGGGATATAGTTCAATAGTTCAAATGGAACTGTTTCAAGATCCGCTTCAGTGATCTCTTGACCTTTATCCAAAAGCTTTTGGCTTCCGTCTTCATTCAAAAGAACGCCTGTTGTGATCTTGCCTACCAAGATGTCGCGAAGCTTAGAGATCGCGTTGTTCTTGATAACGTTTTGCTCAACAGCCAAGTCTTTTTCAAGCTTGCGTTTTTTATCTTCGATGATTGACGACAAACGCTCATCGCGGTCAGCGCCTTCACGAGAATAAACTTGAGCATCGATAACTGTTCCGTAAACACCAGATGGAGCACGCAATGAAGTATCACGAACGTCTCCAGCTTTTTCACCGAAGATCGCTCTTAATAGTTTTTCCTCAGGAGAAAGCTGAGTTTCACCTTTAGGAGTCACCTTACCGACCAAGATGAAGCCAGGACGAACTTCCGCACCGATGCGAACGATACCTGAGCTATCAAGATCTTTAAGTGCTTCTTCACCGACGTTGGCGATATCACGAGTGATCTCTTCTTTACCAAGCTTTGTATCACGAGCCACACACTCAAACTCTTCGATGTGGATGGAAGTGTAAACGTCGTCTTTCAACAAACGTTCAGAGATAAGAATAGAATCCTCGAAGTTGTAACCCTGCCAAGGAGTGAAGGCCACTAGGATATTTTGTCCCAATGCCAACTCACCAAGCTCTGTAGAAGGTCCGTCGGCAATGATGTCGCCTTTAGAAACCCTGTCCCCTACCGTTACGATAGGCTTCTGGTTGAAGCAGGTATTTTGATTTGTACGTTGGTACTTCGTTAGGTTGTAAATATCTACGTTCGCGCCGAGCTCTCCGCCTTTTGCGAAACGACGAACTACGATACGAGATGCATCCACTTCCTCAACGATACCATCATTCATAACAACGACGGAAGTACCAGAGTCACGAGCAACCAAACGCTCAACACCTGTACCAACAAGTGGTGCGCGAGATCTCAAGAGAGGAACCGCTTGACGTTGCATGTTCGAACCCATCAGGGCACGGTTGGCATCATCATGCTCCAAGAACGGAATCAAAGAAGCCGCAATAGAAACTAGCTGCGATGGAGAAACGTCCATCAAGGCTACTTTGTCTTTATCTACGATTTCGTACTCACCGTCTCTACGAGTGATTGTCGTCGCTGTTTGGATAGACTTGTTACCAGCTTCATCACGAGCCGCCGGAGCGATGTAGTGACCAGCTTCTTCCAAAGCAGAGAGATAGTTAATATCTTTAGAAACAGAGCCTTGATCAACTTTACGATATGGAGTCTCAATGAAACCATAGTTGTTGATACGAGCATAAGTCGCCAAAGACGCGATAAGACCGATGTTTGGTCCCTCTGGAGTTTCGATCGGACAAATACGTCCGTAGTGCGTAGGATGTACGTCACGAACTTCGAAACCCGCACGATCACGAGTCAAACCACCAGGGCCGAGAGCTGACAAACGACGTTTGTGAGTGATCTCAGACAATGGATTTGTTTGATCCATAAACTGCGACAACTGAGAAGAACCGAAGAATTCTTTAACAACGGCATTCACAGGTTTTGCATTCACAAGATCATGAGGCATCATTGTCTCGACATCTTGAAGAGACATACGCTCACGGATGGCTCTTTCCATTCGAACCAAACCGATGCGATACTGATTCTCAAGCAACTCACCCACTGAACGAACACGTCGGTTGCCCAAGTGATCGATATCGTCGATAAGACCACGACCATTTTTAAGGTCGATCAAAGTTTTAATAGTGCTCAAGATATCTTTATGAGTCAGAGTTCTGTGTGAAGGAGGGCACTCCTCCATAGAAATTCCGAATCTGTGATTGATCTTAATACGACCAACCTCAGAAAGGTCATAAGTCTCTGGATCGAAGAACAAACGACCGAAGAAAGTCGTAGCTGCATCCAATGTTGGAGGCTCACCAGGACGAAGACGCTTGTAGATCTCCACAAGAGACTCTTCTTTGTTTGTCACTTTATCAACCAGCAAAGTATTGCGAAGGTAAGGACCAACAGTCAAACCGTCAAAGAAGATCATGAAGAATCTATCGATTCCAGCTTCCATCGCACGGTTAATGATTGCAGAGTTCAACTCAGCGTTCGCATCAGCGATGATTTCACCAGTTGATTCATCGATCAATGGCTTTGCCAAAACTTTACCATCAAGATCTTCAGGCTGAACTTCAAGTTCAGTGATATTCAAATCTTTGATTTTCTTTACGATCGCACGAGTGATACGACGACCCACCTTTACCAAAGCCTCTCCAGACTTAGGATCGATGATGTCAGTGATCGCTCTTTGGCCAGACATTCTTTCGATATCTAGCTTACGGAACAATTTTCCATCTTTAGAGTAAACCTCATCGAGGTCATAGAAATACTCAAGAAGCTGCTCAGCACTGTAGCCAAGAGCTTTCAAAAGGATTGTAACAGGGAATTTACGACGACGATCGATACGCACGTGAATAAGATCTTTTTGATCGAATTCAGCATCCAACCATGAACCACGGTATGGAATAACTCGCGCAGAGTAGATCAACTTACCAGAAGCATTGTTCTTACCACCATCGTGATCGAAGAACACACCCGGAGAGCGATGCAACTGAGACACAACGACGCGCTCAGTACCGTTGATGATGAAAGAACCGTTAGCAGTCATAAGTGGAATTTCACCGAGGTAAACTTCCTGCTCTTTCACGTCACGGATGCTGCGTGCTTCAGTTTCTTCGTCAACGTCGAAGACGATCAAACGAAGAGTCACCTTGATAGGCGCAGCGAAAGTCATACCACGCTGACGGCACTCGTCCACGTCGTATTTAGCTGGCTCTAGAGTGTAACTGACAAACTCGAGGCTTGCTGTATTGTTGAAATCTGTAATTGGGAATACAGATTTAAAAACGCCATTGAGTCCTGCCTCGCCACGGCGATCAGGATCCATATCTTTTTGAATGAAAGCTTCGTAAGAGCTTTTCTGCAATTCAATCAGATTCGGTATATCAATGACCTGCTTGTTTTTTGCAAAAGACTTTCTAACTCGGATGTTAGAAGCTGTAACTGGAGTTTTGTCCAATTTACTCTCCTGTAAAGAAAATCGGAAATTCGCTTCGGGGGGAATTTTCCAAGGCCCACATTAAAAAAAATATAAAAGAATAAGCAGTTCAAATTACCGGAAGTTTTAGAGAAATCAAGTGATTATAATAGGTTTTGGATCTATTCCAGGGTCGCCCCAGATCCGATATCGCAATGCGCAATTCATATCTACCTGTGGTCAATTCCGAGTGGCATTTTTATACTGAACTCCTCTGAGGGAGATTGCATGCGGAACTTTGTAGGATTTTCATTGGCAGTTGCTTTTTTGGCAGGCTGTTCACACACTCTTAACTTTCGGGCCTCACATTTTGCCTCTCCCATCGTCAAAGAAGAGCGATGGAGTGGACATGTCGCCATCGTAGGCAGCGGAGTCACAAAAGTCAGAATAGTCGATAATATTGACTCAAATCCTCCGCTCAAAAATGGGGTTAGCTTGAATAACTCTATAGGCTTCGAGGACCTGTTTGGGGTCAATTATTTAGGATTTGACGCCGGACTCACCGTTTTTGAGGGTACCGAAATATACTTGGATAACTTACTCATCGGTGCTCGCTATCAGTTCCTCAATCATGGCGCATCAGCTCAAAGTTGGGTCGCCAGCATTCAGGGCGCCGTCGGCGGCAAAGGCTCAGGCACTTCCAACAATAATAACAACGTCACAGTTGCAGAGGCCAAGTCAGACGTCTCGACCAGCCAGGCGGGAATCAGCCTTGGGTATAAACTCGAAAGAATAGTACCCTACCTATCTTATATTTACGAATCCCACCGAGTCTCAACGAAGGTCACCAATAGTCACGGTGAGTTTGGACCCTATAAAGATAACGGTGTTCACCAGTATGTTTCGCTGGGGCTTCAGTCGCATGGACGAGGGCTGCGCTATGGAATTGAGTATAGCTATATCTTTCTTGATTGGGAAAACTCAGACCGAGCCAACCAAGAGGTCGTAGCCACCAAACTTGGCTTCGCTTGGTAGGCCCAAGTTTTCTCAATTCTTGGCGCGAACAGAAGTCGCGCTTCAGCTAGCGATGGAAGAGTTGCTTAATAACTGAAGAATACGGGCGAGCAAAGAACGCTAAATAAATTGTTAGCACTCCCAAGATAAGAGCGAGCGGCAGCCCACTAGGAGCCAGGAACGCGTGGACAAGGAATATGTTCAGAACAACTGGCGCTAGAATCACCAATGCCAGGGGCACAAACATCCCCAACATCAATAAGATCCCGCAAACTATCTCCGTGATTTTTACCAAAGGGAAAAAGTATCCTGCAGCCATCATACCCTGATTAAATGCGACCAACTTTTCAGGCAAATCGGGAGGAGTCGGAACAAGATTCAAGAGCCCTACCACTCCAGACGCAAAGAAGATAAATCCTAAAATCAAACGCGCGATAAGTGGCAGTTTTGCCTTCATGATGCTTCTCCCAGTTGATGCCTTATGATTTCTTTAAGTTAATTAAGCTGCACTGCTCTTAGCTGGAGCATTTACCGCCAATTTTACGCTTTCATTGCAAGTGGTAGCCAAATTTCCAAACTCGTCAACAGCACGCACTTGAACTTTAACTGGCTGCCCTGCCACCACTTCTGTTGGCGACTCTACCACCAGACGCACAGCAGGACCTGCCTGATAGGCGACAGACCAACTAGCAGAAGTATCCAGATTGCCAAACTTTCCCATCGATGCCGTTATTTTTTCTGCCTTCTTGGAAACGAATTCGAAAACACCGCGCCCCTGCTTCAGACTTACTTCCCCGCCCTTCACTTCGGCACCCTCAGAAAGTGAAATCGAGATCTTTCCCGTGAAGTTCGTATCGCAATTTCCCCATTTATCGACAGCTTCAATGTCAATTTGACATGAATCTCCTGCGGTTAATTGCTCGGGACCAGACAGCTTCAAAGAAGCTGCTGGAGCCGCGCTCACGACAAACTTTTCAGCACCCTCGCTTTTCAGTTTTTCGCTCTTCAGCTCAAGCTGAACTTCACCCGCTGTGTATTGCAAGAGCTCAATAGTTCCCACACCGCCGTCCAAAGTCACTTGGTCAATTTTAACTTCACTTTTTTTAGTCTCGTTTTTTAATGTCTCAGCTTTTGAATTCTGAACTGCTGGAACTTCGGCTTTCGACTCGACCTTGGTCTCAATTGCGGCCGTCTTTTTGGGAACCGGAGGAATAGCCGTCGGGACCTTTTCTGCTTTAGCAACCACTGAAGGTTCTGGCGCTTTTAACGAAATTTCGGGAAGAGTCTTCGCATCCACTACAACATCGCTAGACTGTTTCGCTGTTGTCGTTTTCTCTGCTTTGGGAGTTTCCACTACCAAGGCGTCCGGAGCGAACTCAAAAAGTGCAATCCAGTCTGCTTGAGCTTCCACATAGACATAGTCTGTCGGGAATAGCTCATCGATTTTAAGCTTCTGCAGAATTTCATCTTTAGTAAATGGTCCAACTTCTTGCCCGTTGTGAGACACGCTGTAGCGCTGTTGCATACTGACTCCTAAAATCCGAAGAATATTTTCTCACTCATCGGCAGGACCTGGACAAAATAAAGTTTTTTGAGCAAATTTCGCAATTGCCTCGTAAACGTAAAACTTCTAGTCAGTAGGAAAGGGGAAATAAAAAAAGCCCCTGGTTTCCCAGAGGCTTTTCGAAAATACGATTTTCAAGAACAAGAAAATTACTTAACAGTAACTTTCGCGCCTGCAGTCTCAAGAGCTTTCTTGATTTTTTCTGCTTCTTCTTTAGTCGCGCCTTCTTTAACAGCTTTGTTACCAGCTTCAACAAGGGCTTTCGCTTCAGCAAGACCAAGACCAGTCAAGCCACGAACTTCCTTAATAACGTTGATTTTGTTAGCACCAGCTTCAACAAGAATAACGTCGAAAGCAGTTTTTTCTTCTACAGCAGCAGCAGCGCCACCAGCAACAACAGCTACAGGAGCAGCAGCAGATACGCCCCACTTATCTTCAAGCATTTTTACTAGTTCTGCGATTTCCAGAACTGTTTTGTTCGACAATGCTTCAACGAGTTGATCGTTAGTCAAAGACATTTTAAAATCCTCCAAAAAATTAAATTTAAAACCTAAAAAATTCCCTCAAACTACTCTGATTCCTCAGAGTGAAAGCTACGCTTGAGGAGCAGCTTCAGCAGCAGCAGTTTCTTCGCCGCCACCTAATTTCTTCGCATATTCGTTCAAGCAGCGAGCAAGCTTAGAGCCTGGAGCTTGTAGAACACCGAGGAACATTGCACGGAGCTGGTCTTTGCCAGGAAGAGTCGCCAAGAACTTAATTTTAGCGTCATCCAAAGCTTCACCGTCCATAACACCTGACTTAATCTGAAGAACTTCAACGTCCTTCGCGAAATCAGCCAATGTTTTTGCAGTCGCGTTCACTTCACCGTATGAGAATACGATGGCGTTAGTTCCAGTCATTGACTTAGCAAAAGCTGTTTCAATAGCTGGATGATCTTTGAACGCTCTCTTTGCAAGAGTGTTACGAACAACCTTCATCTCAGACTCAGCAGCGTTCAATTGTTTACGCAAGTTAGTTACTTGCTCAACCTTGATGCCTTTGAAGTCGACGATGAAGGCGCCCTTAGCTTTACCGAACTTTTCAGTGATAAGCTTAATCTCTTGCTCTTTATCTGCGCGAGTGATCATAAGTGTGCCTCCTTTCGTTAGACTTTGCTCTTCAGCTTGCGCTGAAGAGGCGTGCGAATCAGTCGGTTTGGAGGTTAAGTAATTGTCCCATGAGCCTGGGACGTTCAGAAAAACCTTTTTGCCTTATCTCGGTAGGCCCCTCACAAGCGAGGGATTACATCTAAAAGAAGAAACCTACTGTCTCTGATCGCAATTTAAAAAACTAAAAACTATTCAGCATTACCTGCAGCTGCATTTGGCTCAACCTTGATACCAGGTCCCATAGTCGAAGCTACGGCGATAGATCTCAAGTAGATACCTTTAGATGAAGCCGGCTTCGCCTTCATGATAGCGCCCAAAAGGCTCATGAAGTTTTCGCGAAGTTTCGCATCACCCATAGATTTCTTGCCAACACCAGCGTGAACGATTCCGGCTTTATCAACACGGAAGTCCAACTTACCTTTTTTCTCCGCAGTAACTGCATCTGCAACGTTCATAGTTACAGTGCCTACTTTTGGATTAGGCATTAAACCACGAGGCCCAAGAATCTTAGCAACTTTAGAAACAGTCGCCATCATGTCTGGAGTTGCGATACATTTATCGAAATCTAACCAGCCACCTTGGATCTTAGCAACGAGGTCGTCAGCTCCAACAAAGTCAGCACCAGCAGCTTTCGCTTCAGCCTCTTTCGGGCCTTTTGCGAAAACAATTACTTTTACGTCTTTGCCAAGGCCGTGAGGAAGCGCGATAGCTCCACGAACTTGTTGGTCAGATTGCTTAGGGTCAACGCCCAAGCGAATTGCCACTTCAATAGATTCATCAAATTTAGCGACTGCAGTCTCTACAGCCAATTTGAATGCTTCATCAACGGAATACTTTTTTGCAGAATCAACCTTTTTAGCGGCTGCTGCGAATTTCTTACCTGCCATACATCACCACCCTAGCCTTCAAGCTCAACGCCCATGCTCTTAGCTGTTCCAGCAACTTGTGACATCGCTGATTCAACTTTTAAGCAATTCAAATCAGGCAACTTCGTTGTAGCGATTTGCTTAATTTGGTCGTTTTTGATTTTTCCAACTTTGTCTTTTTGAGGCTGCTTAGAACCGGAATCCAGTTTTATAGCCTTTTTAATCAAAGAAGACACCGGAGGTGTTTTTGTGATGAAAGTAAACGATCGGTCTTGATAAACAGTGATGATGATAGGGATGATGCTATCACCCAACGCTTGTGTACGAGCGTTGAACTGTTTACAGAATTCCATGATGTTTACCCCGTGCTGTCCAAGTGCCGGTCCAACGGGAGGAGCTGGATTAGCTTTCCCTGCCGGTATTTGCAGCTTGATCATTCCTGTAACTTTTTTTGCCATGACCCACTCCTGCAAGAGGTTGTGTTTAAAATTCCAAATACCGCCCTATGCGGAGTTCGGATTAATTCTTTTCTACTTGAATGTAGTCTAACTCCACTGGAGTTGGTCTACCGAAGATGCTGACAAGAACTTTAAGCTTTGCCTTGTCTTCATTCACATCTTCTACAGTTCCCTGGAAGTTACTGAATGGACCGTCAATAACGGTCACATTTTCACCAACAGCGAACTTCACCTTTGGCTTTGGTTTTTCGGAGACACCAGCCATTTGCTGAGTCACGCGGAAAACCTCTGCCTCGGGAACTTCGGGAGGACGAGTTTTAGTACCACCTACGAAGCCGGTCACTTTAGACGAATTTCGTACTAAATGCCAAGTCTCATCATTCAAAAACATCTGAACGAAGATATAACCCGGGAAAAATTTACGCGATCGCGTCTGTTTTTGCCCTTTCACGAGCTCAACAACGCTTTCAGCTGGGATCAAGATATCTCCAAAGAACTCTTCCATTTTGGCAGATTTGATTTTTTCCTCGATGGCTTTTTTTGCCGTATTTTCACAGCTTGTCTGAACGTTAACGATGTACCATTTTTTTTCCACGGTCCGTTCCTTACTTCATGAGGTAGTTAATAAAAAAGCCAGAGATCAAATCGAAAGAGCTGATAATCACGCTGGATATAAGCACCATAATTATACAAGCTATCGTCATGGCCGTTGTGTCTTTGCGCGAAGGCCATACGACCTTGCGAATCTCCGTCACAACTTCTTCACCCCAAGCTTGAACGCGTGGATTGAACTGAAGAAGAGCAAAAAAAGCAAACCCCACTGCCACCGGAAGACCATGCCTTACCAAATCGGAGTCAGCTGCTCTTGCGACAACACCAAATGCGCCGGCAAAAGCCTTGATCAAAAGGTGCAAAGTAAACCCTAGTAACGCTCCAGCTATTGCAAAACTGAGGGTCAAAATTTTAGAGTTGGTTTTTTCCATTGTTCCTCGTCATGGTGATAGTCAAGTTGGCAGGGGCGGAGGGATTCGAACCCACGACCTAACGATTTGGAGTCGTTCGCTCTACCGCTGGAGCTACACCCCTGCATTGTCAAATAAAACTAAAAAATACGAAGCCCAAGAAACACCGAAGGGGACCCTTTTGTCAAGGAGTCCCCTGGGTGATTCGCTAAGCAGTTACGCTGCGTTATTACTCAAGAATTTCAGTAACAACACCGGCTCCAACTGTACGACCGCCTTCACGGATCGCAAAGCGAAGCTCTTTTTCCATAGCGATAGGAGCGATAAGTTCAACAGAAACTTCGACCTTATCACCAGGCATAACCATTTCAGTTCCAGCTTTCAAAGTACAAACGCCTGTTACGTCAGTTGTACGGAAGTAGAATTGAGGACGGTAACCGTTGAAGAATGGAGTGTGACGTCCGCCTTCTTCTTTAGTAAGGATGTACGCTTCAGCTTTGAATTTCTTGTGTGGCTTAACTGTGCCAGGCTTAACAAGAACTTGACCACGCTCAACGTCTTCTTTCTTAGTACCACGAAGAAGAACACCACAGTTGTCGCCCGCTTGACCTTCATCAAGAAGCTTACGGAACATTTCGATTCCAGTAACTGTTGTCTTTTGAGTTGGACGGATACCAACGATTTCAACTTCATCACCAACTTTAACGATACCACGCTCTACACGGCCAGTAACAACTGTACCACGACCAGAGATAGAGAATACGTCCTCTACTGGCATCAAGAAAGTTTTGTCGATAGCACGAGCTGGCTCAGGGATGTAAGCATCACAAGCTTCCATAAGCTTCATGATAGCTGGACGACCGATTTCAGAAGTATCACCTTCCAAAGCTTTCAAAGCAGAACCTTTAACAACAGGGATGTCGTCGCCAGGGAATTCGTACTTAGAAAGAAGTTCGCGAACTTCAAGCTCAACTAGCTCAAGAAGTTCTTTATCGTCAACCATGTCTACTTTGTTCATGAAAACAACTAGAGCAGGTACACCAACTTGACGCGCAAGAAGGATGTGCTCACGAGTTTGTGGCATAGGACCGTCAGCAGATGAAACAACCAAGATTGCTCCGTCCATCTGTGCAGCACCAGTGATCATGTTCTTTACGTAGTCAGCATGTCCTGGGCAGTCAACGTGAGCGTAGTGACGCTTGTCAGTTTCATATTCTACGTGTGTTGTAGAAATAGTGATACCACGTGCTTTTTCTTCAGGAGACTTATCGATCTGGTCGTAAGACATCGCCTGAGCTTTACCAGCTGCTGCAAGAGTCGTAGTGATCGCTGCAGTCAAAGTTGTTTTACCATGGTCAACGTGACCGATTGTGCCGATGTTAACATGCGGCTTCGAGCGGTTAAATTTCTCTTTAGACATTCTATCCTCCTGAAGAGATTTTATTTAAATTAGTAAGTCGTAAACTTAATACCAAAAAACAATCAAAGTTAAGTGGAGCCCATGATCGGAGCCGAACCGACGACCTCACCCTTACCAAGGGTGTGNNGCTCTACCACTGAGCTACATGGGCACGGTTCCGATATATTGGAGCGGGAGACGGGTCTCGAACCCGCAACCCTCTGCTTGGAAGGCAGATACTCTAGCCAATTGAGCTACTCCCGCCCATCAGAACGCCCGAAGAGTCAGCCTACACTCGGAAATCACCGAAGTCATGCTCCCTCTTCCCATTTTTAAAAGAAAAGTATTCAAATGGTGGGCAGGGAAGGATTCGAACCTTCGTAGACGTGAGTCAACGGATTTACAGTCCGTCCCNNACCTGCTGATTACAAATCAGCTGCTCTACCAATTGAGCTAAACCAGCATTACCTGAGATAACCGAAATGTTCTACGGACAAATTTATCGTCCGTCAAAGATATTTATTCGCTGAATCACTATTTTTTAGAGTTTCCTCGCGGTGCGTGCTGCCGCAAAGTCTCCGTAAGAGCCATCGCCGTCGCCACCGAGGCATTGTAAGAGGCCGAAGCGCTTGTTTGGGGGATGTACACCAGCTCATCACAGAGCCGCTCCGTAGTGACTCTCATCCCCTTGTCCTCTGATCCTATCGCCCAAACCACCTTCTCTGGCAGGTTAAGTTCAAAAATAGACTTTTCACCCCGAGGGCTCAAACCAAAGATCCAATAACCCTGTTTTTTCAGTTCTTCTGCATACTTAGAAAAATTCGTCGTTTCTTCAACGGGTACATGTTCGACACCGCCGCAGGCCACTTTGTGAACCGTGGGGGTTAGACCCACTGCGCGATCCTCTGGAATCAAGACGCCCTTTGCACCAATGAGCCAAGAAGTCCTCAAAATGGCGCCAAGATTATGGGGGTCTTCGATGCCATCCAGAATAAGTACAACCGATTTTTCCGCCTCACCCATTGCTGCTAGGTCAAAAGATGGAGCTCCATCAACAAATAAAGCAGCACCTTGATGAGAGGAGCCAAATTTATCGATGACTGATTCTGCCTTAATGTCGATTTTTACTCTTTTTTCACGAGCAAACTGTTCAATCTTTGAAAGCTCGACCGAAGACTCCCAACCCTGCCTTAACCACATCCCTTTGATTTGGTGCGGACGGACTTTAAGCGCTTCATTGATAGCGTGGGTGCCAACAACAATGCGCCACTCTCGGGGAATTTGATTTTCTTTTTTATCGCCACGAGAAGAAGGAGCCGCAGCTCCTCGGCGCTGACCAGAGGGCGCAGCCCCGCGTTCAGAGTTTTTCTTAAATGGTTTCGAGCCCGAGGAACGGAAATTATTTTTTTTCATATACAGCCATTAAAAAATCGTTTGCGGCTTGAGCGATATTTTTGGCTTCCAGAATTGGTCGCCCCACCACTAAAGCTGAAGCCCCCTTTGTCAGGGCTTCTTTTGGTCCCAGAATTCGTTTTTGATCACCGGAATTCTGCATATTAAAGCGAATTCCCGGAGTGACAAGATATAGATCACGATTTTGTAAAAGCTCTAACTCATGAGGCGAACACACGATACCGGTCAAACCTGACGAATGAACCATGTCGACTAAATCACAGACGTGCTCTGATATTTTTTGCGGCTTCATAACCGATGGTAATGATTCTTGATCCCAGGAGGTCAATATTGTGACTGCCAGAATCTTAAACGGTCGAACCTGACTCAGCTCTGCCTCAACCAAAGCCATGCGCTTTAACGCTTCGGACCCACTTAAGGCATGAATCGTTACTAGGCTGGCGCCAGCTTCGAAGCTGGCGCGCACTGCTGCCTCCATGGTCGAAGGAATATCGAAATGTTTATTGTCCAAAAAAATGGGCCCTCGCGTGGCCATTTCTTTTACGAAACTCATTCCGTAACGCAGGCAAAGACGAGGCCCTAATTTAAATCCCCCTACGATTTCGGCTAGCTCGTCGGCGATCCGTAACGCCTGATCTCGCGTGTCGACATCGAGAGCTAGAATGATAGGATTGTTCATTGGGTGAGCGCGATTTAAGAGCATGGGGCCTCCTGCAAGAATAACCTTAATCTCGCACCGGACCCCGCAAAATAGCAAACTATTTAATGGGCTTAGGAACAATCACCAAGGGGGAGTATGCCCCTGCAGGATAAATACCCTGGCCCACCTGCGTCTCGGCTTTATCAAGTGCTTTCAGAATTTTTTGCTGACGCTCGTAAAGCCCATCAATTTGCTGAGCCGTCAATCGGTCATCAAGAAGTAGCTGCCAGTCTTTTTTTGAAGTTTTCTTTAGTTTCTCGACCACAGATCGATCAATTGTTAGCATATTTAGCTGCGAACTTATTCGCGCATCTTTCTGTTTGAGGATCCCCAATCTATGTTCCATTCTCTTGGAATTCGTCTTTTCATAGAGCGAAGCCTTCTTATTCTCGATTCTCTGCAGAGCTTCTTCAATTTGCTTTTTTTCTTTCAGAATGCCCTCTTTTTGGACGACTACCATTCCAAGATCATCTCGGTAAGAAGTCACCGGAGATTTAAACGCCAGACCATGATCGATTGCGACGACTTTTCCATCTGAGGTGAAAAGATAATTCGCCGAGTGGCGATCTGAGTTTCCAATTAGATAATCAAACATTCGCAAATGATCGGGATAGGCCTCGAGATCCTGATCCTTTCCCATCTTTTTTAGATTATTCACTTTCAGCTGGATAGTGCCCTTGACGCCATTAAACTCACGCTCGACTGTCAATGGAATCAACCCAGTTCCCAAATGCTGATCCACGGCGGAAGCGGCGACTTCAGCATTCCCGTTTGCAAGTCGTCCTATGCTCGGCTTCCAGACCCCCTCAACTCCGTCCTCTAAAGGAATATAAAGAGCTCCCGTTTTACCCCTTTCCATCGGGACTACGGGCCCTACAATTTTTCCTTGCGACAAAGTGTTTTTAAGTTTGGCTTCGATGGCCTGCGCCTCAGTAAGTCTTCCCGAACTCCTCATCTTGGCGAGTTCCGAGTGGAAATTCTGTTGCTTTCCATTCAGTGTCGGATTTATCAAATCTGCCGCACTGACAGAAGAGTCAGGCCTGATAGCAGTCGTTACCAAATCCTTTGGAGCATCGGTCACAAGCCCTTTAAAGCCAGGACCGAGAATAGTTGCAAACCCCAGCGCACTCAGCGAGGCCGCAAGTATACAGTTGTCCTGCTGCATCTCTTGAATGTTCGGAGCAACGACACAGGAATTGTTGGTGGAAGCCAGAGTCGAAATCTTATGACCACAAGAGGAGTCGATGGCGGAGTAAGCCGCTAAAGAATCAACGCCTAAGGCTGTGACCTGCAAAGTTCGCATCGCCCGAAAAGAAATCAATCCTGTGGTGCGACTTACCGAAGCCCCACTCACCATTTTCGAACCGAGAGAGCCTAACTTGGCAATCGCCCCGACTCCGGCACTCGCAACCAACGAAGTGACCATGAGTCCATTGTTAAGCTGATCCGCCCCAGATCCATACCGGGCATCTGCGCGGCATGCGAGCCCTTGAAGATCCTTATCGTTACCACCGGCATCGAGCACTCTCTGCACAACCGCTGGATCCGACAATAAGGCGTTTCGTGCCTGACGATCAAAGCCGGCGCCACCCTCGGTGCGGAGAATGTTCATCAGCTTCTGGTGCTCCTGTTCAAGAACATCAGAAGACTCTTTAAATGCGGCCTTAAGTGCCGCCTTGTCGAACTCCGAGCTTTTAGACGATGCATAGGCTTCAAGAAACTTCGTCATTGGCGGTACTGATGCCAACGGAATAGACTCCAGAATCGCTTGATAAGCGAGGCGCGCTTTAATGATCGTCTCGCATAGACTATTGTAACCCGAAGAAATACTTTCCGGAGTAGTGTCCCGTTTTAACTCGAGCAACCCCGAAGGACAGGATTTATCGCTAATGACAGAAGAGGTCCTAAGAGCCGTCGTCGCCTGACTTAAAATCGACTTTGTTTGGCGAAGCATATTCATCTTTGCGGAGATGTCTTTAATTATAGCCTTATCGCCTTGGACACCTTTCACAGCAAAGTTCTGCGCGCATTTCAGTTCGCGTGCATGCTGGTTCGCCACAACCGCAAAATAGTTACCTTCGGTATCTTCTTCAATTTCATTCAGTATCGAAGAAAAATGTAAAGTGTTACTGATGCCCAGCACCCGTTCATCTTTGCATTCTTGGTCAATCTTTCGCAGGACTCGGCCCGCCTTGTCCTCTTCGAAACTGGCACACACATTCCCCGCTAACCCAGAGGCGCCCTGAGATAAAAGCTCAAGTAGACCAGCTTGCGCTCCGAAAGGACCGCTTAAGACTAAGAAAACTGGAACTGTTATTTTCAAGAGTAAACATCGGAATTGCATGCAACTTTATCGGACGTTTTATGAGAGAAATTAACCTTTGGATACTCAACCTGGACCCAGAGCCGAAAATATTTCAGTTTTGTAAAGACCTGAAATTGATCAGTTTATCTTCTTAAATGGTATTTTTACTTTCGCTATCTTAAACTGAGCGCTGAGGTATGTAATGAAGAGACCCGTAGCTACTTTGACCGAAAACCCATTTGAATTCGACGAGCTTTTTTTCAGCGTGACTGATAAGCGCGGAGTCATTCTCTTCGGCAATGAAGTATTCACTCGTATCAGTAAATATTCACAAGAGAAACTCATTGGTGCGCCCCACAGCCTAATTCGCCATCCCGATATGCCACGTTCTGTGTTTAAACTTTTCTGGGATACCTTACACACGGATTCTCCCATTATTGCTTACGTAAAAAACCTAGCTGCCGACGGGTCTTATTACTGGGTGCTCGCCTTCGCATTTCCTGTTGCAGAAGGGTACCTATCAATTCGCATCAAACCGTCTTCGTCACTGCTTGCCGCAGTAAAAAACATATATGCATCAACTCTTCAAGTTGAAGCCGAAGGGGGTATGGAAAAGTCCGGCTCCTACTTGATGGCAGAGTTGAATAAAGCTGGCTTCAACAACTATACCGAGTTTATGCTTCATGCTGCTTTTACAGAACTGTCCGCCCTTCAAGAAAAAACCAATGCAAATCACACAAATATTTCTTTCTCGGCAACTCCTCTTGCTGAAATTAGCAGTAAAGCCGCTATAGAATTGCAAGAGTGTTTTCAACGAATTCAGTCCTTCCAAGAAGCAAACCAGTACTTTTCTAAAACCATGAAGTCGCTAAACGATGGGTTCCGGAACCTGAAATATATTGCTCTGAATATGACAATCTCAGCCGCAAAGTTTGGCAGCGGAGTAGCCAGTCTCGGCGTCGTTTCGAAAGAATTTTCATCTCTTTCTGAGACCATCCAAACTCACATCAGTGGTCTTGGCGAGTTCATCGACACTTTAAGCGAAGTGGTACAGAAATGCGCACTTAGAATAGTCTCGTTGCAGACTCAAATGCTTATGGTGGAGTTTTTCGTCCGCGAATCTCTGCGAAACATTGAATCAGAAAATGCTTTTGCGGGCCTCGTGGAAAATCGCAAACATTTCTCTGCCCTCTTTAGAACTTATTCAGCGGGATTGGAAAAAGAGATTTCAGTATTAGATGTCGATTTGAAATCTATCTCCGTACAGATGCAGGATATTAAGAAGTTTACCACGGGACTTGAAGTCATTCGGCAAATTGGTGCCGTAGAGTCCTCAAGAGACAATCAGGTCAAACAGACTTTCGTCCATTATCTCGACGAAATGAGACGTTTCATAGACCTACTTCAGAGTGCCACGGCAGGGCTGCACGAGAACGTATTGAAGATGCAGGACAGCAGCGTCATTGTTCAATCGAAAGCCAGCCACATTGCGGGTGATGTCGATGCTATTTTTGACCTGGCCGCGGAGATGACTTCCAAAAAAGCGCAGCCCGCCTGATCGACGGGCTCTTCTTTAGCGAGTCTTCTGAACTACAATCAGTGTTCTCCATTTTACCTCTCTGATGACGTTGCCTGAAGAATCTCGAGCGACACCGCCATTTCTTTTCACGACGGGCACCAGCCCTCTTCCTGCTTTCGACACCATTTCGAAGAGTGTCTCGGCGTTATCCTTTGTCAGCCGCACGCAACCGCCAGATGCACGTGATCCCAGCTCACGATAGTGTCCACGGGTCGTTGCATGAATCGCAATTCCACCATTAAAGAAAATACTGAATGGCATAGGAGCCTGCCAGGTTTTTGAATAGTGATTGCGTCTTAAGGTGTAAGGGGTAAACCAACCCACAGGAGTTGATGAGAAATATTTTTTTCCACTTTTTGCAACCTCGCGGCGCTCTCTGCCTGTGCTGACTTTCCAAGTTCCGACATGAACTCCATTTTCGATAACCTTCATACGCTGTGCATAAGATCCCGATGAGTCTTTATTAATAAACAGGACTAGTGGGTACTCTCGTGTGACATCGATACCTTGGATATTATAAAGCTCCTGAAGGCTGTTGACCTCGACTTCGGAATACTCAGTACGTGGAAATCCCGACTCTTCTGCTATTTCGTCCGGCGACATCAGGTCATCCAGTGGAACGGCCTCTGATCGCTCCTGCGCTGAAACTGCTAGCGATACAAAGAAGATCAATACAGACGCGAACACCTTATTCATAAAAAACCCTCCGTAGTTTTTTTGATTAGTTGGTTACTGAAACTGATTATGTCGGGATTTTGGTCCAGTTGCGATTTGTACTTTTCCAGAGATAAGCCAGAACGAAATTCGACAGTTCACATCGTTGTTTCTAACAGCCGAGCATAAACAGTTTGTGATCGGATTTATCTACTTGATCGAGTTTGTTGACTCAGCTTAGGTCCCGCCTTTCCAGAGACTGCCTCAATTAAAGCAAGCCGAAAGGTCTGAAGTTTTGCCTCCAAGTAAGAAAAATTACGGAACAGCAAGATCCGTTGTGTAGATTGGGTTGCGAGGAAACAGCTCACTATTCACGGAGGATAAATGATAGCTAACAATACTCTTAAGAACCTTTCATTTACAAAAACCGTTGTTGTACTTTCCACATTTTTCACACTTGTCGCTTGTGGCGGCAATGGTGGCGGAGGCCCGGCCCTACCAGATGATCCGATGACAGAAAAAACAGATTCTTCATCTTCGAATCTTCCGGACGGACCACAAATTACGGATCCCGTTCCAACCACTCCTGTCTCAGAGAGGGAGCAGATTCTACAGAACTATCAACATCTGGATCCAAAAAATATCGTTCCAACAGCACCTCTTGAGAACGCACTTGTTTACTTCCATAAGAACAAGTCTTCTTTAAAGAACTCGAAATATCTGACACTCTTGGATTTTTCCAAGAGCTCTAAGCAAAAACGTTTGTTCGTTATTAACATGAGCAACGGCTCTGTCTGGGCACTTCACGTATCCCACGGAAAAGGTTCGGATGCCGATCACGATGGTATGGCAGAAAAGTTTAGCAATCTGTCTGGTTCAAACGCGTCTTCACTGGGCTACTACATCACTGATAACACCTATTATGGTAGCAATGGGTATTCACTTAGACTTGATGGAAAGTCGTCGACGAACTCAAGAGCACGGGCAAGAGCCATCGTCATTCACGGAGCAAGCTACGTTCAGGATACGAATATAAAGCAGGGAAGAAGCTGGGGCTGTCCCGCAATATCGATGGACAATCATAAGAAGTTGATCGACACCCTGAAAGGTGGAAGTTTGATCTACGCATTTAAATAAATTCTAAAATCGTTTTATATACTAAAAAGGGCCTCTTACGAGGCCCTTTTTTAGTTTATATTAGAGTCTGCAAAGTCACTTGGACAGTCTGCAACAAAGCATCAGGAGTTATCTTCTGAACATCTTTGGTTTTTCTGTTCACAACTTCAATCTCATTATTGTCTAGGCCACGTTTTCCTAGAACAACTCGCACTGGCATACCTAACAAGTCAGCATCTTTAAACTTAACCCCAGGTCGCTCATCACGATCATCCATAAGAACTTCAATGCCTGCACTTCCTAGATCTTGATAAAACTTATCAGCCACTTTCATCAATTCCGCGTCTTTCGGATCCAGCACACAAAGATGAACATGGAAAGGAGCTATAGCTTTAGGCCAAATGATCCCATCTTTATCATGCGATTGCTCAATCGCCGCTTGTACAGTTCGAGTCACACCAATTCCGTAGCAACCCATTTCGAATGGTTGCGATTTCCCTTGGGCATCCAAAAATGTGGCTCCCATCTTTTGGGAATATTTGGTCCCGAGATAAAACACATGACCAACTTCAATTCCTCGATACGACTTTAACAGTCCGTCAGACTGAGGGCACTTGTCGCCTTCTTTTGCCATTCGCAGATCTGCAACTTTCGTTACTTTAAAGTCACGCTCATGATTGACATTCCTAAGATGATGACCGTCCTCGTTTGCACCGACAATATAGTTCTTAAGATGAGCCACGCCGTTATCCAAGTACACTGGAATTTGCAAGCCAACGGGGCCACACGAACCAGGGGATGCTCCCGTGACTTCGCGTACTTCATCGTCTGTTAACATCATTGGCGGATTAGTCAGGCCAATAAGGTTCTTCACCTTGATAGGATTGACCTCATCGCTTCCTCTTAAAAGCACTGCGAATGCTTTTAGCGACTTATCTTTAGGATCGAAACCTTCATTAGCTGAAAAGAAGAGGGTCTTGACCAACTCTTTAGCGGGAACACCTGTGAACTTTTCAAGATCCGCAATAGTTTTCTGACCTGGAGTCGGGAATTTTTCAAGTGCGCGAAGCTCCGTATCCTTCGAAACGTATGTTTCCGCATCAATTGCTGGGCAGACTTCGACATTCGCAGCGAAGTCAGTCGTATCGGATACCAACAGAGCGTCTTCACCAGCGTCTGCTAGGAGCTGAAACTCGTGAGTTTGGGATCCACCAATATTACCTGCATCTGCTTGAACAATTCGATAATTTAATCCCAACCGGTCAAAGACAGCCCGATAAGCATTATACATAAGATCGTAGGCCTTTAAAGCTGATGCCTGGTCAGCATCAAAGCTATAGGCGTCTTTCATGATAAATTCACGACCACGCATTAAGCCGAATCGAGGGCGGATCTCATCTCTATACTTGGTCTGAATCTGATAAATATTTTTAGGAAGGTCTCTGTAAGATTTCAAATCATTGCGAACATAATCTGTGACCGCTTCTTCGTGGGTCGCGCCCAGGCAGAACCAATGTTCATTTCGATTACGGAATTTCAACAAACCATCGCCCATTTCACTCCAACGACCCGTTTCCTCCCAAAGCTCTCGAGGGTGAACCATTGGCATTAACACTTCAACACCGCCGCGCTTGTTAAGTTCTTCGCGAATGATGTTTTCAAATTTACGAATGGCCCGGAGACCAATGTTTCCGTAGGTAAAAATGCCTGGAGCCAGTTTTTTCATAACTCCTGCACGGATCATCAACTTATGGCTGATGATCTCTGCATCAGAAGGGGCTTCTTTAAGAGTGTAAATATAACTTTGTGACCATTTCATGATGCGCTTCCTTTTTTAGTTCTCTCTGGTATCAATTCCAAATGCTTTAATTTTGCGATGTAGATAGCTTCGCTCCAAGCCAATGACTTCTGCAGTTTTACTAATATTACCGCTGTTTTCATTGATCTTCCTAAGCAGATATTCTTTTTCAAATTGGGCACGAGCCTCACGGAAGGTCGAAAGATCATTCATAGCGACTGCTTTTTCGTCTTCTTTATCGATAAGTCCAGCAAAGCGGACATCATGCACGTCTACGAACTCCCCAGGAGTCAGAATGTAAACTCTCTCGATAAAATTCTTAAGCTCGCGAACATTACCGGGCCATTGATAGATGGCCATTTTTTCGAGGGCCTGCTCTGAAAATACCTTTTTTAAGTAACCGCTTTCTCGAGAAATATTATCCGAGAAATAGGAAACCAAAACCGGAATGTCTTCTGGATGCTCCCGTAACGAGGGCACCATAAAAGGAATCACATTCAAGCGATGATACAAGTCTTCCCTAAAACGGCCCTCTCTCACTTCCTTTTGAAGGTCTTTAGAGGACGAGGCAATAACTCGCACGTCATTTTCAACCAACTCAGCGCCACCGACTCTTGAATATTTTTTCTCATCCAAATAGCGTAGCAGCTTTGCCTGCACGTCTTTATTCATCTCGCTAATCTCTGAGATATAAATTGTCCCGTTTTGAGCGAGATCTAACTTACCTTTCCGAGTCTTATCAACTCCCGGCATAGCCCCTGTTGCGATTCCAAAGATCTCCGCTTCGAGTAAGTCCTCCGGAATCCCGCCGCAGACAATGTCAACAAAGGGACGACTGGCTCTCGAGCTCATATAATGAATGTTCTGAGCCGCAAGTTGCTTTCCCGTACCCGGTTCGCCTTGGATTAGCACCCAGGAATCCGTCGGCGCCACTTTGGCAATGATCTGCTTGGTGGACACGATAGAAGGCGCTTCGCCAATTAAAGCAATGGATTTACGGAGCTTGTTCAATAACAGAACTTTCTCTTCCTTTTGCTGCTGATAGCTTAGAATATTTGAAATAATAATTAGAATCTTATCCATAGAAAGCGGCTTTTCAATAAAGTCCCAAGCACCAAGCTTGGTGGCTTTTACGGCCGTCTCTATCGTTCCGTGACCAGATATCATGACAAATTCCACTTGAGGGAAAGTCTTTTTTGCCATCGTTAACACTTCGATCCCGTCGTACTTTCCCGGCATCCAGATGTCGAGGAATACTATTTCAGGCGAATGTTCTTTAATTGCCTTCAGTCCGGCCTCGCCATCGGGCGCAAGGATCACATCGTGGCCTTCATCTTTAAGTGAAGCTGACAAAACATCTCTAATAGGTGCCTCATCATCAATAATCAGAATCTTTGTCGACATGCGACCTTCTTTCCTATTCTCCAGCAGGCTTCCAAGCGCCCACTTCATTCACTGGTAACTCAATAACCATTTTCACACCTTTGGGTTCGTTCGCTGTTGCGCGAATAAATCCACTGTGATCCTCGATAATTCGTTTTACAATGGCCAAACCCAGGCCTGTACCACCCTCTTTAGTTGAATAGTACGGTTCGAAAATTCGACTACGCTCTGTCACTGAAATGCCCTCGCCGTTGTCACAAACCATAAGCCGCATGGTTTTGATGTCGCGATCATAGCGAGTCGTGATTTCGACGGTGGCATTTGTCTCCTTTGAAACTGCAGAGACAGAATTATCAATGAGATTCACCAACACTCGTTTCATTTGATCCGGGTCAAATTTAAACTCCGGCAACTCCTCATCAGCATTAAATTTGAATGCAATGTGCGGATGCGCCTGGCGATACAGCCCCAAAGACTCCAGCACGACAGAGTTCAGATTTGCAACAACTGGGCGGGCTTGGGGTAATCTGGCAAAGTTACTAAATTCATTTACCAAGTTCTTCAAGCCATCTACTTGCTTAACTATCATTGTCGTACATTCTGAAAATGCCGGATCCGTAATCGATCCGCCGAACTTCCTTTGCAATCTTTCCGCTGACAACTTGATCGGTGTCAGCGGATTTTTGATTTCATGAGCGATACGTCTTGCCACCTCAGTCCAGGCTGCTGCTCTTTGGGCATTTACGATCGGAGTCATATCATCGAATACTAAGATCTTACCGACCTCTTCGCCTTTTTCGTCCTTTAAGATAGAAAGATTCATTTGTAAAGGGACTGCTTCACCTTGAACATTTAAACGCAATTCTTTTTGCAAGCTCTCGATTTTGTGGTCCTGCATATTTTTGAGCAGTTCTGCAAATGTCCTGAAGTACTCTAATGTTAAAAGTTCCCTGACGGAGTGACCAATGTATCGATCCGCATCGACTTTTAGTAACTGAGCTGCATGTCGATTGATCGTGGTCACTCGTCCAGACTTATCCACAGAGATCACACCGGCGCTGACGTTTTTCAGGACAATATCGATGTAACGCGCATGTTGGTCCAATTCCACCAAGGTCCGCTCCAGAGTCACTGTCATCTGATTGAAACTGCTAATAAGATCATTGATTTCTTCTGAGCCCGACTGAATGGTCAATGGTGTGTAATCCCCACCGGCGACCCTTCTGGTTGCACGACCCAACTGTACAATTGGGATTGCCAATTGCCGAGCAAGATAAAAACCAAACCAAGTAGCGGCCAAAAGGATCACGAAAGTCATTAAAACCAAAATGATCAGATAAATCGACTTGAGGGGATATTCCAGAGGATTGATATCTCGGAACTCGTCATATGCAGTCGAGATATCGTTCATTTTGGAAATAAGCGAAAGGGGTAAAAAGCTGGATACGACAATGGCACCCTTGTCAGTTCCCTCTTTCACCGGAACGATGACTCGAACCAAATTACCATCACCAAACTGGTGGATGATACTGGCCTCAACGTGCATCTTGACGCCTTTTTGTAAGAACTCCAGAGAAACAGCTGGTACTACCGGAACAGTGTCATCCTCAGCTGCCACCACAATTCGTTTGCCGAAAAGCGAAGGGTAGTACTCCACCGCATCCAAACTGAACTCTCTTTGCAAGGTCATTACTTTGCGTTTGATATCAGCAGAGCTACTTAAGGGGCGAACGGCATCAGCAATTTGATGAGCGAAGTGATAATTTTTTTTCTTAGCATTGAAATAGTATGCGTTCGTGACTTCGATGGAGCTTTTTAAAACCCCAGCCATTTTCGCACTGAACCATTTATCGAAACTCGAGTTAATATAGAAAACCGAGATAATGAACATCAGCACGGTCGGTACAAAGCTGAACGTTACGAATGCGGCAATCAACTTCGCTTTTAGACTGCTACCGAAAACTCGCCCTTGCCTTTCCACGAATACTTTCACAACGTTGCGGAAGATCATGAAAAGCAAAAGGAGCAAGAGAATAATATTAAAATTTACGAGACCAAAAAAGAAAATACTGTGTACGAATGGCAACTGCTGACTGGTCGCGAATAGCCGAATCTCAAACCAAGTAAGCAGACCAAATAGGAACGACACCAAGAGAATAATGAAAATCTCTCGGCGACGTTTTTTAAATTCCTGGGGGCCAGGAGTAAGGAAATCATCACCCAGATGGGTCTTGTCTGCTTTCACGCCTACTTCTTAGTTTTTTTCTTTTTCGCCGGTGCCTTTTTAGCAGCGGTCTTTGCTTTCGCCTTCGTCGCAGTTTTTTTGCTCGCCATCATTTTAGCGGTCTTCAAAGCAACAGGGATTTCTTGGGTCAAGCCAATCATCTCCATCACCACCTGAGCTGCTTCTTCACCTTTATTTCCGTGAGTACCACCGGCGCGGGCCAAAGCCTGTTCCTCATTCTCTGTCGTCAGGACTCCAAAGCCAATAGGTTTTTTATAGTCCAGCATCAATCGAGTTACTCCGTCAGTCACGGAATTGCAGACATAATCATAATGGGAGGTATCACCACGGATAACGACCCCAAGAGCAACCACGCCATCACAACCCGCCTCAAAAAACGCTTGGCAAGCTAATGGAATTTCCACGGCACCAGGTACCAACGCGGCGAAAATTTCAACATTTTCACACGCCTCGAGATAGCTTATGGCACCTTCTTCAAGTTTTTCAGTGATTTCGTTGTTGAAGCGAGCAGTCACTACACCGACTTTAATTTTGTTCATGTCTTGGTCCCTTTATGTTTTCCATTGTGACGATTTCAAGAATTTCAATATCGAAGGCTTTTAATCCAACCTTTTTTTCCGGCTTATTGGTCAAAAGGCGAATTTTGTGAGCGCCGATAGCACGAAGGATCTGCGCTCCAATCCCATAGTCTCTTTCATCCATAAGAGGCGTTTGCGGATGAACTTCTTCCATTCCTACAAGAATCTGTAGCTCTTGAGAGAGACCTTGCATGCGATTATTCCCACGCAAAAGAACGAAGGCCCCACTGTTTTCCTGATTAATACGTTTTAAGCTTTCGAGAACGCTAGAGGCGCCTCGCTGTAGCACGGCCATAAAGTCACGAGTGAAGTTGTCGACATGGACGCGAACAAGTGTGGGTTCATCCGTAGAGATTGTCCCTTTCTGAATGACTAAATGCTCAATTCCATCAACATTGCTGCGGAATATACGAGCACGCATATTCTCTCCGAAGGAAGCGGGCAGATCTATGCTTGTCACTTCTTCTACTAAAGTTTCGTTAGCTAGACGGTAAGCAATTAAATCGACAATAGTTCCGATCTTAAGGTCATGCTTTTTGGCGAACGCTTTCAGGTCTCCTACGCGGGCCATGGTGCCATCAGGATTCATGACTTCGCAAATGACAGCCGCAGGATTTAACCCAGCCATTTTTGCAAGGTCTACGCTGGCCTCCGTATGACCGGCTCGCTTTAAGACGCCACCCTGTTGCGCTCTGATCGGAAAAATATGCCCAGGCATGTGAATATCAGAAGGTTTGGCGACAGGACTGGCTGCTACGCGAATTGTATGAGCGCGGTCAGCCGCAGAGATGCCCGTTGTAACTCCCTCGGCCGCTTCGATACTTACGGTGAAAGCTGTTTTGTTCGGCGCAAAGTTCATGTCATCACGAACCATCAAAGGAAGTTGAAGCTTTTCAATTTGTTGAGCCGTCAATGTTAGGCAGATCAACCCACGAGCCTCCATCGCCATAAAGTTGATGGCACCTGTGGTTACATGTTCGGCCGCCAGAATAAGATCACCCTCGTTTTCGCGATCCTCATCATCAACAAGGATGACCATTTTTCCATTTCGAATATCTTCGATCAACTCTGGTATGGTATTGAAATCCATGTTTAGTCTTTCCTTATTTCTAATGATCTTTGTAAAGCTCGAGCCATGTAATCAGGTTCAACATTCACACGATCACCTTGTTTTAGATCCCCGAGATTGGTTCGCTTAACGGTTTCTGGAATCAAGCAGACGGATACAGAGCTGCCTTCTAGTTCGTTCACGGTAAGACTGACTCCATTCAGTGTGATACTTCCCTTTTTCCAAACGTAAGGAAGAATGGTGTCAGCAACTTCTACGGTCAAAAAGAAAGACTCGCCTTCACGATGAGCGACCTTCACGGTGCCCAAGCTGTCTACGTGACCTGTCACCAGATGGCCGTGTATGCGGTCCCCAAGGCGGAGTGACCTTTCAAGATTGATTCTCTTGCCGAGCCACGACTGAGGGTTTAGCTGCAGAACTTTGATAGTTTCTGCAGCTAAAGCAAAAGTCATCGTTTCATCAGAAAATGCTTCCACCGTTAAACAAACGCCATCACAAGCGACACTGTCGCCAATATTCAAGTCATTGAATTCTTTCGGCTTTTCTATTTTAATTCGAAATGCATTTTGCAGCTCTTCAGAACTGACAATGGGCATGACTGACTCGACAATTCCTGAAAACATAAGGGCCTCGGCTTGATTGCCAGAGACCCTACACTTTTGCCTACGGAATGTCCAGCCTTCGCCGGTTAGTTTCCCTCGAAATGAACCTGTTTTTACCTTCGGCGTGGCTTCTCGGAGGCTACAACTTCAGAGGAGGCTCCAGGACGGTAGTTTTCCACACCAGGCTCTTCTGGTTGGTAGTCAGGCGCCCGGAATTTGTAAAGTTTAGCCTTTGCGCCTATAACGGCATTAAAATCATTCTGCTCTATTACACGTCCACGTGATATTTCGTCTCCGACCCAGTCAATTTGGATCTTAGCAACGGCAGAGCCAGCCTGTGCACCGCCCCCTAGGTAACGAGAATTGCACGGCTCGCCTTCCCAATAATACTCCTCATTGTAAACCAACAGCTGATCGCCGACCTCAAGATTCACGTCAGCGCCACCGACGACCACCAAATGAGAGTCGTGATTTGCCAATACTCGAGTGTACCATTCTTCCTTTTTCAAGTCGGCGCCCAATAAGTCCAACGCTTTTGCCAGGGCATTTTTCGTAACCTGAGCTAGCGGAGTTTGATAGTAAGCGCTTGGGCCCACCGAAAAGGAGCCAAAGTTCAGTCCGAATCTGACGCGAGTCTTTGTTTGCTTTGAAGTTATATTCGCACCCGATACCACTTTTGAAGTCAGAGGTCTTAAAGCCACCATTGTCATATCCAGCTGAGCCCATTCAACATTGATTCCGACATCGGAAATTCCATTGGTCGGGATCGCGCCCCCTGGAGTAAATCCAATTTTCACTCCTCCGCCACCAATCATCTCGAAAGAATTGATCGCGCCCGCCAACTTTACCTGGGGTTCATTGACCATACACCAGGCGGTCTGAGAGTACTGCGCATTAAAATTTTCTTTTCCGGCTTGTTGAGTGAATGCCTTCATCATAATTCCATCGGCTTCACTTAAATTATAAAAAGCCAAATCCCCAGAGCGGGCCATCTGCGGAGGCTTTGAAATAGGAGGCAGGTACTTTACCGCAAAACTGTCGCTGGCCGCTAGCACCCCATAGATTTGTTCATTCACCACAAACTGAAAATCAAAAGCAGTATTGTTCGGAAAGTGGAGTGGACTCGAGCGAATCGTAGTGAGATCAACAATCTTTTTGAGTTCCCTAACTTTAACTTCCTGCTCGCACTTCTGATTGCCCATCGTTAAAAGCGCGCCCAATACCAACAAGGTTGCTTTCATAATTTTTCGCGGCCACTGCCAGGCTCCCGTGCTCATCTTGATCATTCCTTCTTCCAGTTGTTGATGGTGGTTCTGCGCAAATTAACGGAATGCCCTTCAAGACCTTTAGCTAGGCCTAAATATCTGAACTTATTAGGAAATAGGAACTCGTCTCCTTTCGATATAGACCAACTCTTTGAAATCATTAGATTTCGCGAAAAACGAATTTTTTAAAAAATTCGCCACTGTCGAATGCTTAGACCTTTTGCTAGGAATCTGCGGGGCTTGTTTTCGACTTTTTGTAAAAGCCCTTTCCACGCGCAGTCGTACTCAAAAAGGCTGAAATAGACCCGGCTTCCGGATATTGGCTTTAACCTTGCTTTGTAAAGGAGGGTCAGGAAATGCGAGGCTCAACTCCTCTATAATCAAGGTCTCTGATTGAAGTGACGTTTTTTGGAGTTCAGCTGTCAACCGAAGGAGCAGTTATGAAAAAGTGGCCAGTTCTTTTTGCTATGAGTGCCATCAGTCTTACGTTCGTTGCCTGTGCAAAGTCCAATTCGACAAACGAGGTCAAACGAGTCGCCCGCGGCACGCAACAAACCGAAGTACAAGTGACGGAAACGAAGAAAGTCACTTGCAACTACTGCAGCGAAACACCTTGCGAACAGAAGATCGAACCCGTCGCAGAAAGCATTCGCGATGATGGCTTCTCGGTCGCTCTTAAAAAATTCATAAAAAAATATGAGTTGAAGCAGGACTTTGACGGTTCGGATGAAGCCTTTTCTCTGGTTAGTGGTGAGCTTAAAATAGCGATGAAAAGCCTTCAGCTCGAATTGCTTCAATTGGCAGACGAACAGTATCGTACCTTGTACAAATATGACGAAGATATTACTCAAGTGGGAGACGAGGTCGTAAATCACTTGATTACGACGTTAGAGGCAAAAGATATGAATGCCGATGACAAACGAAAACTTCTTGGTTTGTCCAGCCTGATTGTCATCGAACCTCTTTCTGTGACCTTAATAAATAATTTTCAAGGAAAAGAAGCAGTCACTGAAAAAGTTCTGGAAGCTTGCAGTTCTTCGGGACTTAAAAAAACTGCCTATACCGTGCGAACGGAAACCTCGCCAAACATTTTTGTCGGCATTTGCCCTGGGCAATTGATATTATTCGCCGGCCAGGAACCGCAAGAGCGCACGAATCAAATTTTAAAGCTGCTAAATTCCCAGGTCGCTCCTCTCCTTGAACAGAGCGGCGCCGAAGCTAAGGACCTGGTATTGAAGTGTCTACCTGAAAAGCGCGCTCGGGCGAATGACCTACGAGCTCGCTAGAATCTAAAGCACTCCGCCCCCGGAAAGAGTGATAAAGTACTGTGTCTCGTCTTGCGGTAGAGCCTGATCGTTTTTATCAGTTCGGGCTCCTTCGATGTAATGTGTCTGCTGAATACCGCCTCCGATTCTCATTCCCGCAAGCGCGAACGTTAGGCCGGCCTTACCAAATACAGCGTTCGACTTTTCATTTGCCAGTCGCACGCCAGGACCAATGAACAACTCAATTCCAAACATACGATTTTCAGTATAGGCATCTGTCTCAAATAGAACGGCAGAGTCCAATCCATAGGTTGTATTGATAGTAGAGCCGAATTTACTAAAGAGTGCATTTCTCCAGTTAAGCCAGTCTTCCAGATACCAGTTAAGCCCCAGATTTACTTCCGTATAAGAACTTCCGTTGTAAGATCCCGATGATCCACCCAGGTCATAAGTAAAACGAGAGCCTTCAGCTGCGAATGTTTGAGCCGAACCAAGAAACACACATATAGTCAGAATTATTTTTTTCATAGCTGATCCTTTAAAAAATTCGGGGAGTCTCTTAAGACTCCCCGAATCGATTTAAAAGGTCAAATGCTGATCGACTTCTTTGATCTGGAGAGAATCCCCAGCCTTAACCTTCCCTGCGATAATGTCTCTGGAAAGCGGGTTCAGCAATTCCGTCTGAATCACTCTCTTTAAAGGTCGTGCTCCGTAGACGGGATCATAACCTTTCTTGGCCAAAAACTCGACCGCCGAAGTATCGAACTCAACGTTAATCTTTTTATTCTTAAGCCGCTGAGCCACCAAATCCAGCTGCACTTTCACGATGCCCGAGATCTGCCCCACTCCCAAGGAGTTGTAGATGACAACCTCATCGATTCGATTCAAGAACTCTGGTCGGAACTGCCCGCGCAGAGCGCCCATCACGGCTTCTCGCTTGTCGGCCTCTTTCATGGCCGGATCCAAAATCGACTGGGAACCCACATTCGAAGTCATGATCAGTACCGTGTTCTTAAAGTCGACGGTACGACCTTGTCCGTCAGTCAACCGACCATCATCCAATACCTGTAACAATATATTGAACACATCAGGATGAGCTTTTTCGATTTCATCCATAAGCACAACACTATATGGTCGGCGGCGCACAGCTTCGGTCAGCTGACCACCTTCTTCGTAACCAACGTATCCGGGAGGAGCCCCGAGCAAGCGAGAGACCGAATGTTTTTCCATGTATTCACTCATGTCGATTCGAACAACGGCTTGCTCATCATCAAAAAGGAACTCTGCCAGGGCCTTGACCGTTTCTGTTTTACCCACGCCGGTAGGACCTAGGAACATGAAAGTCCCGATCGGCCGGTTGGGATCAGAAATTTCGGCTCGCGCTCTGCGGATGGCGTCGGCCACGATCGTCAATGCGTGATCTTGCCCTACCACTCGCTTCTGGAGCTGCTCTTCCATCTGCAAAAGTTTTTGGCTCTCGCTTTCAAGCATTTTTGAAACCGGGATACCCGTCCATTTTGCGATAACTTCCGCGACGTCTTCGGGACCGACTTCTTCTTTTAACATCCTGTTCTTTTCGGTGCTCTTTTGACTCTGGCTTCTTTCCTCAAACATCTTCATCTTTTTTTCTGTTTCAGGAAGCTTTCCGTACTTTAACTCCGCAGCTTTTCCAAGATCACCTTCGCGTTCTGCGCGCGCAATCGCGACTTTCAAATCCTCAATATCGGACTTGAGCTTTTTAATTTGCTCGATTCCGCCCTTTTCAAACTCCCATTGTTCTCTTAACAGCTGGTTCTTGGCATTAAGTTCAGAAATTTCCTTTTCAATGACTGCCAAACGTTCCCTAGCTCCCTCGTCCTGTTCCTTTTTGAGGGCTTCTTTTTCGATTCGAAGCTGCATAAGCTCGCGCTCAATTTTGTCAATTTCCTCTGGAACAGAACGTGTCTCTATTCCCAGCTTACTAGCCGCCTCGTCAATTAAGTCGATAGCTTTATCAGGCAAGAATCTGTTAGTTATATATCTATGGGAGAGCTTGACGGCAGCTACTAGAGCCGAGTCTGTAATACGAATACCATGATGAACTTCGTACTTTTCCTTCAGGCCACGCATGATTGTAATTGCGTCTTCCACACTGGGCTCTTCGACCATTACTGTCTGGAAGCGTCTTTCGAGTGCGGCGTCCTTTTCAATGTACTTACGGTACTCGTCCAAGGTGGTCGCTCCTATACAACGCAATTCACCCCTTGCGAGAGCTGGCTTCAGCAATTGCCCCGCATCCATCGCTCCTTCACTTTTCCCGGCCCCGACCAAGGTGTGCAACTCGTCAATAAACAGAACGATCTGTCCTTCACTTGAGCTGACTTCTTTAATGACTGCTTTCAGTCGGTCCTCAAATTCACCTCGATATTTAGCTCCTGCGATCAATGCACCCATGTCCAACGACATAAGCTTTTTGCCCACAAGATTATCCGGGACATCTTGCTTAAGAATTCGAATGGCCAGGCCTTCCGCGATGGCCGTTTTACCAACCCCGGGCTCGCCAATCAGAACGGGGTTGTTTTTTGTTCTGCGGGACAGTACTTGAATAACACGTCGGATTTCTTCGTCCCGCCCCACCACGGGATCAAGTTTTCCTTCGGCAGCAAGTGCCGTTAAATCTCTCGCGTATTTTTTTAGGACTTCGTATTTGTTTTCAGGATCATCGTCGGTGACTTTTTGATTGCCGCGCATTTCTTTTAGCGCAGCATCGACACCTTCAGATTTAATGTTAAATTTTTTGAATAGCGCATTCAAATCGGTGTCGCCAGCCTTTAACATTGCCAGAAAAAAGTGTTCGGTAGAGATATAAGTATCCCCCCAAGCTCTCGCCTGATCCTCGGCCCCGGTAAAGAGCTTTTCCAATCTTGGACTTGCAAAGATTTTCTGACCTGCGCCGCTGACTGTTGGCAAGCGATCCAACTTTTTCCGAAGCTCTGCAAGGAACTCCGCCTGGGGCACTTTCAGATTGTCGAGCAGTCTCGGAATGATTCCTTCTGCTTGCTGAACAAGTTCCAATAACAGGTGTTCTGGTTCGACGGAGGGATTTCCTTTTCGCTCGGCCAATCGGGCTGCCGCCTGCATAGCTTCCTGACTTTTTCGCGTCATTTTTTCAATATCGTTGCTCATAGCGCCTCCATCTGAAATAAAGAATGAGGCCTAATTTTGACTTGTCAATGGCAGAGGTAAACAAATGGCGGGAATTGTAAATCCAAAAACAAAAGGCAAATCTCAGCCCCGCCTACATGCTTCTATTAAAAAAGATAAGGTCGACCCAAGGGATTACCTAGCATACGACACACGCTTTTCCTGCGAAGATTGCTCCCACTTCGACTCTGTGCAGACTGTTTGCACCATTGGATACAACCCGGCGCACCACCTTAAAGCAGAGCAGACTCGCCAATACCTTTTGGCCGGAAATATGGCCTTTTGTCGCTTTCTAGAAATTGACTGAGCCTACGTCGGGCTTTTCCTTAGATTTCAATTCTTAAGTACTGTGTCGAGCTGATTCAGGCCCATCTTCCGTCGAGAATCACCCGTGAGCCTTAAGGCCAGTATTCTATTTTTTTATCAAATCCCCACTCAAGTCCTGTCAACTCCTCGTCACAAATCCCGATCTTATACGCAACGATGATTCACTCAGAAAGAGTCAAAGAGAGAGGTCACTCTCTTTGCAGAATGCCGAAAGGGGGGCCTTCAGGGATGACATAAAAGAACAACAGATTGTTCGATAGCGCTCGGCTTAGATGCCAAAGCAGATAAGCAGAGACACACGATAAATAGAAATAAAGGCCAATAGGCGCAGACTCGGATGTCAGTGCCCGGCGAAACAAGAAGTAGGTTCTTGCTAGCCATAAAAACAATCAAGGAGGGTATTTAAAATGAAAAACGAAAGTTAAAACGGAGGATTTTAAAATGGGAATGAGAGTATCAACTAACGTATCAGCGATTAATGCACAAAGAAACTTGATCGGTTCACAAAGAGCTATCAACGATTCAATGGCGAAACTTTCTTCTGGAAGTCGTATCAATAAAGCTGCGGATGACGCCGCTGGTTTGGCGATCTCTGAAGGCTTGAAAGCTCAGATTAGATCTGCTGCTCAAGCTCAACGAAATGCGAACGATGGTATTTCAATGGTTCAAACTGCTGAAGGTGGCTTGAATGAAATCGGTAACATCGTAGTACGTCTAAGAGAATTGGGTATCCAGGCTTCTTCTGACACTGTTGGTGAGACAGAGCGTGGCATGTTGGATAAAGAGGTTCAGCAATTGAAGTCTGAAATTCAACGTATCGCTTCTGTTACTACTTGGGGAACTACTAAGTTGTTGGATGGTTCATCTCCAACTTTTGATTTCCAGGTTGGTTTGTTCAACAACGCTGAAGAAGATCGTATCTCTTTCAACGCTGGAGAAAACGTTGCGACGATCGATGCTCTTGGTTTGTCTGGAATTGATTTCAGCTCCAAGGAAGGTGCTCAAGAAGCTCTTGCTCAACTTGACACTGCACAGACTTCGATCAACGGAACGCGCGCTAACCTAGGTGCTCTTCAGAACAGATTGACTTCGACTGTCGACAACTTAGGTGTTGCACAAGAGAATCTTTCTGCAGCTAACAGCCGTATCAGAGATACAGACGTTGCAGCAGCATCTTCTGAGATGACTCGTAACAACATCTTGTTGCAAGCTGGTACTTCGACTTTGGCGCAAGCTAACCAATCAAATCAATTGGCTCTTAAGCTGATCGGTTAATTGGAAAAGGTCTGATAGCTATCACTCTAAAGTGATTATCCCCCGGTGGATTTTTCCATCGGGGGTTTTTCTTTTATCATCACCGCTGCCCTATCATCCAGTGAGATTATAAATATTCAATAAAAACAAATAGTTATGATACGCACCCCTTGGTGCCCCATGCGTCCCGCAATCTGACTTGTTTGGCTTAATCAAAAGATCCTGCTCGCCTAAGCCGAGAAACAAAAGTTGTTTGCGAAGACTTTACGATTTCTTAATGTTCCAAGAGCGAGGTTTTGGAAGAGAACAAGACCCCTCGATAGGTTTCTTATTTTGAATTGCCTGCATCTTGAAATATGGCTAGTCTAAAAGGGCAAATCAATTTGAACAGTCCATTTTAGGAGCGAATCATGGCGAAAAAGAAAGCAAAAGCAGCAAAGAAAGCAACAAAGAAGACGGCAAAGAAAGCCACTAAAAAAGTCACTAAAAAGGCAGCAAAGCCTGCTAAAAAAGCGACAAAAAAAGTAGCAAAGAAGGCAACTAAGAAAGCCGCGCCAAAAAAGGCGACAAAAAAAGCAGCGAAGCCTGCAAAAGCTACTAAAAAAACTGCTCCCAAAAAAGCTGCAACTAAAAAGACCACAGCAAAAAAAGCAACGGCTAAGAAAGCAGCTCCAAAAAAGTCTGCTAAAAAGACTACAGCGAAACCAAAAAATAAGTTCGCGCCAGCTGCTACCGAAATCCTTGAGCCAATGAGCCCCAACATCGAGGACCTTTCATCTGACTTTGAAGATGAAGCTGAACTAGATACCTTAGTGGATATCGAAGAAGAAGATGCTTCTGACGACGCTGATGACTGGGAAGATGAAAGCGATGAATCTGACATGGGCCACGAAAGTCTTGAGGACGATGAAGACGAGGACGATGGCGATGACACGCTTAAAACAGTTTCTTCTGACGAAGACGAAGAAGATGATGAAGACGACGAAGACGGAGACGATGAAGGTTACTTCTAGTTTGCTGTCTGAAGTAAAATTCGCTTAAAAAGGGAGCTGACAAAGCTCCCTTTTTTATTATGATCAACCCATGTACAAACATCTCTACCAAAGATTTTTACAAGCCCACCCCGACTCGCTTCACTTCGCCTGCCACAGTCATCACTACTGGCCCGACTGCACTCGCGAAGCTCACCTAAAATACTGGGATGATTCCTGCAAATACGTCGACGACAAGTGGGAATACTTTTTTTCGGGTCCTGTTCTGGAAACCCAGCAATTAATTGCTGCAGAACTAAACGTGGACTCTGCAGAACAAATTGTTTTTGCGCCGAACACCCATGAATTGGTTTTCAGATTGTTGAGTTCGTTAGACTGGGGAAAATCGAAGGTACGAATTCTGACAACCGACTCGGAATTCTATAGTTTTGATCGACAGATCACTCGATTGGAAGAGCTGCCCCAATTCGAGATCCACAAGATCCCCACACTTCCGTTTGAAAGTTTTCATGAAAGATTTGAAAGCGCGCTTAACAGCGGTTCTTGGGACATGATTTTTATAAGCCATGTCTTCTTTAATTCCGGTTTGGTCTGCGACATCCACAGACTGGCAGCCAAAGCTTCAGCAGACATACCTTTTGTTATAGATGGATACCACGGATTTTTAGCTCTACCTACCGACCTTTCTACCTTGCAGGACCGAGCTTTCTATCTGGCAGGGTCGTACAAGTATGCCCAAGGTGGCGAAGGAGCTTGTTTTATGTATGTTCCCACTGGAGCGGTTCACCGCCCTTTTTATACGGGGTGGTTTGCAGAACTCGCTCATTTAACGACGGTCAATGGTGAAGTCGGATATCCTCGCAATGCCCTTCAATACGCAGGAAGCACTATGGATTTTTCCGGTGTCTATAGGCTGCGTTCCGTACTAAAGCTTTTTCAATCTGAAGGATTAAGCACTGATAAAATCCATGAGTTTATTTCTTCAAATCAAGAGCATTTTTTAAGGGAGCTCCAGAAAGCTGAAAATGCCGTGTTCAATGACCGGAATTTGGTTACGCAAGAAAACGGTTCACACGGGCATTTTCTAACTTTTATTTTGAAAGATACCGAGATCACTAAGAGGACTGTGAAGCAACTGAGCAGTGCCGGTATCAAAACTGATTCACGAGCCAATCGCTTAAGGTTCGGTTTTGGGCTTTATCAGGATCAGCAAGATATCGAGAAAGCCGTTCAAATTATTTGCAACACGGTAAAATAAAAGCGTCTGCCGAAAAGCTTCGACAGACACGCAGAGGAAACCGCTTCATTAAAAGCAGAGATAATTAAGTTATTTTGGAGCCGTTGCCTTAACAATTTTTTCCAATATCGCAGTAAGAGCAATTCTCTCTTCCGGAGTGATGATTTTCCAAAAGGCACTTACTTGCGGACTCCATTGCGGAAAAATCTGCTTTAAAACACCTTCACCTTTTTCGGTGATCTTAATAATGGAAGACCGCGCATCACTTTTATGAGCTTCCCTTCGCACCAGCTCGGCTTTTTCCAAACTGGCAATCAGTCCCGACATTGTCGCCTGAGTTACTCCCGTCCGATTGGAAAGGTCGGAGGGCATAAGTCCTTCTGACTCTTCATTAAGTAAGGCTAAAATCGTGAAGCGTCCTGACGAAAGGTTGTGAGGTGCAAGATAGTTCTCCATGCCCTTTTCAATTTCCGAGGCGACTTTAGAGAACAAAAAATTAGTATAAAGCGCATCGACATCTGCCTCGAAATCCCACCGGGTGGCGGAATTTCTAAACTCTTCTTCAGTAGGCATCGATTGGATGAATAATTTAGCCATAAATAGCTCCTGCTTTCTATTCCGATAACTCGGTACGACCGTTAGTACTACTTTTTTTAACTTTAGCTTCCGCTTCCAGTAGGGCAGCAGCTTGCAAATCGTGTTCTGCTTTACTATGCGTCGTCAATTTTCCACCTAAACGATTTGCCCAGACGCGGAATCTGTCTACGTAAGTGAACACCGCTGGAACAACAATCAAGGTAAGTAACGTAGACGATAGCATGCCTCCGATAACTACAACACCCATTTCAGTTCTGGTTGCCGAAGCGGCATTCATACCAATTGCCACGGGTAAGGTTGCAGCGATTAAGGCGAACGATGTCATCAGGATAGGACGAAGACGAGTTCTTCCTGCATTAATCAGAGCATCGTAACGGTTAAGACCCTTCGCCATCTCTTGGTTTGCAAAGTCGACCAACAAGATACCATTTTTACCTGAAACCCCAATTAACATGAACAGACCGAATATAGCGAATATTGTCAGAGTCTTGCTCGCAATGAACAACCCAAGGAAAGCTCCACACATGGCAAGAGGTAAAGCCACAAGAATTGTAATCGGCGTAATGAAAGACTCATAAAGACTTGCGAGGATCAGATAGATGAACATAATCGCAAAGCCCAACGCCAAAATTGTCGATCCCATAAGCTCTTGCATGTTTTCGGCATCACCACCGAAGTTATAACGAACACTTGCGGGAAGCGCCGTCTCTCCTTCATTCATAGCTTTAACAACGTCATTTACGACATCGCTCAAACCGACCCCAGGTGCTAATCCTGCAGTAAACTGGATATAGCGTCCCCGATCTTGTCGCTCGATAGTCGCAGGCCCAGACGAGAGCTCGCCTTTGGCAACGTCAGCCAAGCGAACCAACTTGCGGTTTACGTTTGGCACGTAAACCTGTTGAAAGTTCTTTTCCAAGTCACGCTGCTCAGGCATCAAGCGGACTCGAATGTCATATTCACGTCCCTTTTCTCTAAACTTCGCAGGAGTAAAGCCTTCAATCTGGGCACGCAACTCTTGACCCATGGTCTTTGTGTTAATCCCATAGGTACGTGCTGCACCGGATTTAAGATGAACTTGCATTTCTGGTTTACCAGGGCGGAAATTTGTATCCACGTCTTTTAATCGCGGATCGGCTTTCAGCTTGGCTAACAGCTTTCCGGCAGAACTCTCGAGGTCAGTAGGATCCGGAGACATAATATTCAGGATGAATGGCTGCTGTCCCATGCCGCCGCTGGCATCAAACTTTTTAACGACCGGATTCGCATAGGATGTAAATTCGCTAAGTTGGTCGCGAATCTTATCTCTATATTCTTCTGTTGTCAGCGGCCCTCTCTCTGGCCCCTCTTTTAGTTTTACGATGTAACTTGCTTTATTGGCCTCTCCAAAGAGCGAGCCAACAATTTTTAGAACCAAATCCACCTCAGGATTAGCCCGAATAATCGCTTCGACCTTATCAGCAGTTATCGCAGTACCATCAAGACTGGTTCCTGGCTCTAGCTCGAGCGTTACTGAAAACTCTCCACTGTTGTCATCCGTCGTAAAGCCGCCCGGTACTTTTGTGACTGTGTAAATACTAAGAGCAAAAACCAGGAAGGTCGCAACAATAGTCGTAAGTGGCCTCTTCAAAGTCCAGTGAAGCAAACTTACATAGATTTTCTCGAGCCACGTCTGGAAACGATCGAAACCACGGAGCATTCTACCCAAAGTCTTTTCATAAAGACCCGATGAGGTTTGCTTGACCGCGTCTCCGTGACCATGACCTCCGAAGTAAGCTGCCAACAGAGGAATAATGGTCATTGCCACGAACCAGCTAATTGCCATGGAAAAGACGACAGTCATACCGAACTGCTTCAAGAACTGACCAATAGTTCCTGACATTGTTCCTACAGGTATAAAGACCGCAATAACGACCAAAGTAATGGCCAGAACCGCAAGCTGAATTTCTGTTGTTCCTTTTTCTGCGGCGGTAAGGGAGTCCTCTCCCAATTCCATTCTTCTGTAAATATTTTCGATAACGACGATGGCGTCATCTATTAGCAGACCGATAGCCAGCGTCAGTGCCAGCATTGACACGATGTTAAGGGAGAACCCAGCAAGCTTCATAATAAGGAATGCGCCAATTAACGAGATCGGCAATGACAAGGCCGTGATCAGTGTTGAACGAGCACTTCCTAAAAAGAAGAAGACAGTTATAACCGTCAGAATAATACCAATAATTAGAGTTTCATTTACATCGTAAAGGTTGTTTTTAATTTTGGTGGAAGCATCATTCACAACTCTAAGTTTAGGAGCACCTTCCATCTTAGCTAGCTCAGGCGAAATCTTAGCCAGCTGTTTTTCAATGTCTTCAGCAACGGCCACGGTGTTGGAACCTGCTTGACGGAAAACCTGAAGTAAAATGGCTTTCTCACCATCGACATAAACTCGCGAAGTTTCGTCCTCCAGAGTATCTACAACTTTTCCCAGATCTGAAACTCGTGTGGGAACTTCATTTCCGAAAAGATTCACCAATGTATCTGCGACTTCCGGCACAGACTCGAACTCGCCCAAGCCGCGGAAAACCAGCTCTTTGCCACCTTGATTCACTTTTCCGCTCGGAATGTTTTCTCCGGATGCGCCGATTTGACCTGCAACTTGGTTTACCGAAATCTCTCGACTGCGTAATTTGGCACGATCCAAGAGCACGTGAATCTCACGTTCGCGTCCGCCCAGGATTTCGATGGCGCCGACGTTGGCCACCTGTTCAAGACGTGGCTTCACGTAGTGATCGGCAAGGTCGAATAGAGCCGCATCGCCTATTCCCGTTCCCGTCAAAGAAACCATCATAATGGCCGTGTCAGCAGGGTCATATCTTTTAATGAGTGAATCTTCGACATCGCTTGGCAACTTACGTTTTGCAAGGTTCACTTTATCCCGAACTTCTTGCTCGGCAGCCTTGACGTCGACACTTCCCACAAATTCAATAATAACTTGGGATACGCCCTCCATACTTTTGGAAGTTAAGCGTTTAATACCCGAGATCGTACTGACTTCTTCCTCGATCGGTCGACTCACCAGAGTCTCAATTTCTGATGGACCTGCACCTTGGTAAACCGTTTGCACCGTCACAACAGGCACACTGACGTCAGGATACAAATCAACACTCATTGATCTGAAGGCGGCCCAGCCTACAACGACCAAAGCTATGGTCACACAGGTCATAAAGATCGGTCTGCTAATAGAAAGTTTTGGCAAACTCATGGCTAGATTCCTCCTTCAAGAGAGGCTTGGTAAAGTTTGATTTGCGCTTGCAATCCCAGAATTTGAGATGCTGCCTGAATGCGATTCACCTCTGACTGAGAGAATTCTTGCTCAAACAGAAGCACTTGATAGGTCGTGGTGCGACCTTGGCGCTGGCGAACCCGTTCATTTTCCAATTTCGCTTTTTGGGCATTTACAATATTCGTCGCAAGTCGCAAACTCTCTTTGGCCTCAACTAATTGTTGAGTCAAATTGGTCCAATCTTGTTCCTGCGTAAAGCGCTTATATTGGTAAGAGTACTCTGCAGCTTTTTGCGCTTTTAAAGCACCTGTCTGAGCATCGGACGCGGCACCGTAGTTCAGTGGAATGTTCAAACGAACTCCAACAAAAGCGGTGTCTCTTTCCACAGCGCCGGCTTCTTTAAGTGCTTCATTTAGCTCCTCGTCACGACCGTTCAGGGCATAACTTCCGTAGAGATCAAGAGTCGGTTTATTTCGCTCGTTTGAAAGCTGAGCCGCCGATTTCGCCATTAATGACTGAGCTTCCGCAGCCTTAATATCAAGGCGATCTCCTGGCTGTTGTTGAGGAACGGAAATGTTTTGAAGATTTACAAAATTAATTCCCTCGAGCTTATCTACTGCAGTCTCTGCAGGTCTATTCACATAAGTATTGAAAGCTCGTCGTGCCGCTTTTTCTCGATTTTGCGCTTGCTGAAGTTGAAAGGTCGTCGACTCGACCAGCGCTTTTGCTTGAAGTATGTCCGCTCGCTCTCCTAGGTTCATTCGACTTTTGCGAGTGACATAGTTAAGGATGCTCTTGGCTTGTTCCAACGCTCGTCCTTGGACTTCGACGACTTCCTGAGCTGAAACCAATCCCCAATAGGCCGCCTCAGCTTGCACAAGGTAGGCATGCGCTTGTGCCGCAGAACCAAAACGATCCGCCAAGTTCTGTTGGCGAGTCACTTGCTCGTTCGCTCGTGAAGAACGGCCAAAACCGTTCGCCCAGAGAGGCATGGTTAACTCTAGTTTAGGAGTCGCATCCCAGAATGTATCAGATATGCCGGCAGGTAATGTCGCACCGACAATTTGGGTGCGATCCATGGCGTAAGCTAAACTGGCTTGCAGACCGAAACTAAACTCTTGGGAAATCCCCAAAGAATAGTTCTGCATCTTGAGTTCGTCATAAGTGATCGTTGATCCGAAAGGTTCTTTACCATCAAACCCTGCTCGCGCATTTGCGAAAAGACGAGGCGTAAAGAATAAGTCTGCTTCGCGGGTTTTAAGGTTTGCAGCTTCGGCTTGCTCACTATTTGCTTTGTACCCCATGCTGCTATCCTTCACTTGCCCCAAATAGTCTTCCAGTGAAAGTGCGGACGCCGAAGTCGCGAAAACAAGTCCCGACACGAGCACTGCCAGGTTTCTTTTTAAGCTCTGGTGTTTTCTCTTCATATTTTCTCCGAATGCTCTTACGCATGTAATCGTTTACATACAAGAAGCTACACAGTTTTCCATAAGTATGCAATCAATTACTTTATTGCATCGTCAGCGAGCTTATGATACATTATATAAAACTTAGGAGTTTCAAATATTTAGCGTTCTAGAGAGGAATTTCTCATGGGTGATACATCTCAGGATAAGAAAAATAGAGACGATGGGCCAGCCCCAAAAATGAAGAAAAGAGATAGATCGGCTTCCGAAGAGCGCCTGTTGCTAGCTGGCTTAGAGACCTTCTCCAAATTTGGTTTTAGCAGCTCTACAACTAAGATGATTGCGAAAAAAGCCGACGTTAACGAGTCTCTAATTGGGCGTTACTTTGATGGAAAAGAAGGCTTACTTATCGCGATCATTGAAAAGTTCCTGAACGAAATTAGATCCCGCGAATTGCCCTACTCTCCGAAAGACAATTTAAAAGATGAACTCACGGCTTACGTAAAAGACCGGCTGGAGCAAGGTTGCCAACATGAAGAGTTTGCTCGAATAGTCTTCACCCAGGCATTGGTTGATCGCAAATTTAAAAAGAAAGTCCTGGAGACCGTACCCATGCAGTTGGATGTGCGACTTATTGAACGCATTGAAAGATTAGAAAAACTGGGGCGGCTTAAATCGCAGTCAAACGTCGAAGAAATTTGTCAGGAAATCGACACGTTCATGAATGGTCTGTTTTTCTTTGAGCATATTCTGCACGACACTCCAAAAGAGCAACTCAGCGCAAGAGCCACTCGATTTGTGGCTCGATATGCTGACTATCATCAACGCTCTTAAAAGTTAGGAAGATCCACGATCGGTCCATCACCCTGAGGCACGGGATCTTGATCAGGAAGAGGCGGCTGATCACTAGGTTCTTCAGATGATCCAACTTGCTCTTGTGAAGACGCTTGTTGTTCTTGGCGAGCTTGCGCCTCTGCGGCTCTTCTCTTCGCCTCTTGAGCTTGCTGAATGCGCTGAGCTTGAAGCTCGGCTTCTTTAGCCAATCGAGCTTTTTCCGCTCTTTTCTGGCGCTCTATTTCTTCTACGTTCTCGCCCTCTTTATTAAGTTCAAACCGCTCAAATTGATCGTAACAGGAAAGAATCAACTGTTCATTTGATTGCCGATTGCCAGCCTTGAGCATATTTCTGAGCACACATTTAGGTATAGATAGAGTTCTAGTTGGCTCGACCCACTCGCAAAGCTGCAAGGCCCGAGCAGAAGAAAACTGGGCTGACTTGAGTATCCCCAAACACTCTTTCGTTTCTCGCGAAAGAAGTGGAATCTGAACATTGCAATTCGCGACGGCGGATTCAAAGGAATGGTTGAATGCTAAATTATTGTATGAATTTACCACACACTGAACAAAGCGAGCGTCTTGGCGCTTTTCACATTGCTCCTGGGCGATTCTTTGGGTTGGCGCGCCGGCAGACTCATAGAATTTGTTTGCGCACTGATGGACTGTGTCGGTCGTTTCCGCGAGCGCTACATTGGTCATCAAAAAGCCAAAACTTAATAATATAAACCGTTTCATATGCGAGTCCTCTTATTCGCAGCCAATTATTGCAATGACCGCGCCAGAGAACTATTCATCTTGGCTTATTATGGGACCCCACAACTGCTTAGGAAATGGCAACGTGACAAAATATGTCGCTTTGAATTCAAGACGATTCGCTCGGAGTACCAGGCGTCTGAAGTTCAGAGAGGTCCCCTCGAAACGCAAGTAAACGAAATCAGAACCCCTGAAAGTCTGAACTCCACAGGAATGGCCGGGTCGACGACTTAAAGTATCGATCTCTTAGAGCCGGGAAAGGAACCCACTGATTTGATTCGAAATCCAGTTTCAAAAGGACCCCCTGATTGGTTAACCCAGTCAGGTCACTGTTAAAGAAAAACAGGTGCTTAAAGCCGCCAGTTGGGTCTGCGACTTTCGAGATAGTGACTTTGCCATTTTCCCCAAATCGCATTCGATAAAATTCATTATCGACACTTATCGCGTAATAAGAGTCTCTTTCCGAATCCTTAACTTCGTCACTGGTAAAAACGGCCTTGATTTTTTTTGGCAGCTTAATAATCACATCTTCGGTCATTTCATATCCAAGACGAGCGCTAAGATGATTTTCATAAACACAGGCAAAATAAATTCCGTCGTCGATCACTTCTAACAGCGGACTGCGTTTTGCCGCAGAGACATCATTGTAGGCCTTGGCACATGCACCTGCCGCCGGTGCAAAGGTCGACTGCGATTGCAACACTTCCCAACTAAAAGCTTTCATTCCATTTTTGGGGACCACCTGCAGATTCACATACCTGCTAACGATCTGAGCCCGATCAAACTTTTTGGCTGAATACAACTTAAGCCCATCAAAGAAATATGCGCCCTTTCCGTCGACATCCTGCAAATACAGAGCAGTGTTTCCCACGCCGTTTACCGGTTCATTAAAGGATTCCAAGGACTCCAAAAGATGAATCTTAAGTTTAGCCCTTTCAGTGGGCGGCACATTCTTGCCCCGAAATAAAATCTTGGCTAGGGCCTCCGTCGAAACGGCATAAGAGCCACGGTCTTCTATCGTCTCGTCACAGCCTCCGGTAGATCCCACCTTATTCCCAGCCAAACACATAGTATGCGGATAACCTTCGGTATGTCGGGCTTCATGCAACAAAATGGAGGCTTTGCCATAAAGCGAGTAATAGGTATCGGTAAAATACAAAGGACAAAGAAATAGGGTGCTATTTGCTTCACCCTCAACATAGGCCATAGCACCATTCTGACAACTTGAGGCTTCAGGGGAAGATTTACTAATTGTTTGCACTCGCTCTTTAAGATAACCCCAGAAATCACTTCCCAGAATTTTTTGATCGTATCGATTGTCCAGTGGAGCTTCATCCAGACGCAAATTCTTAAGTGCTAGCAGAATAGAGACAAGTTTGTAGCTGTCGGTTTGCGGATCACAAAGATCAGCTTGGGGAATTAACGTCGCCGGAAAAAACTGAAAAGGTTCAGATACACTTTGCACCTGGGTCCGAGAAATACATGCAGAAGTTTGGGCCTGAGCTTGTCCTTGAAAGGTCAAAAGTGAGAGTAGGATACCTGATAGCAATCTGAAAAACATATCCCCTCCCATAAAAAAACCCGAAGTGATAAGAAGAGAAAATCACTTCGGGTTAAGAAAAAACTATTTCATTGGCTTCGTGTGAACTGCGAATTTTTCGAACTCACCATATTCATGAAGCTTGTTATAAAGGGTTTTAATAGTAATACCCAAGTTGTTAGCGGCTTGAGTTTTATTACCACCGAAATGCCCCAAAGCTTTCAAAATGTAAAGCTTTTCAAGCTCATGCAAAGTTAACTGTGGATCGTACTCAAGAACATCTTTTTCTTTCTCACCGTTACGAATATTTTCGGGAATATCGTTCAACATGATCATATGACCATCTGAAAGAATTTGAAGTCTTTCGCAAACATTTTGAAGTTCACGGATGTTACCAGGCCACTCGTAGCGAACCAGTGCCTTCATTGCTTCTTCGTCTACAGAACGCCCGCGATTAAGATACGCATGTTGAGAGTTATTCAAGAAATGATTAACCAAAACAGGAATGTCTTCTTTGCGTCGACGAAGTGGCGGCGCACCTACTACGATAGTGTTGATACGATAGAAAAGGTCCTCACGGAAGTTTCCGCGAATAACTTCTTGGTCCAATTCTCTATTAGTGGCACAGATCAAACGGATATCAACTTTGATTGGATCTTTTCCACCTACACGATAAATTTCACCTTCTTGAATGAAGCGAAGTAACTTTGCCTGAATAAGTGGATCTAATTCACCGATTTCATCAAGGAACAGAGATCCACCGTTAGCAGCCTCGGCCAAACCGATTTTACGGTTATAAGCGCCCGTGAACGACCCTTTTTCATGACCAAATAATTCAGACTCTAAAAGAGTTTCTCTTAAAGCACCGCAGTTAATAGCTACAAATGGCTTGTTCTTACGACCTGAACGATCATGGATAGCTCTGGCAAGAAGTTCTTTTCCAGTTCCAGACTCACCCAATACCAGAATGTTGGCGTTAGAAGGAGCAACACGATCAACCATCTTCATCAAGTTTGCCATCACTTCGGACTGATAGACGATGGTCTTGTTTTCCACCACTTTTGAAGTTGTGTTTGTGTTCCACATCACTTGGTTAGCATTCTGAGGAGAGGGCAATACGGTCGTAGAATTGTTATCGTTCATGGGTTCCACCTTTCGGTAACGTTCTTCCAATTAAAAAAATTGCCACCGTCTCATTTTGATTATCTCAAGATGAGACAGCTTCGACGCATTGAGTTATAACTTTAGTCGTGTAGTTTTTGCAAGAAAAATAATGCATGACGTTAAAATTTTTTTAGGGCCTATAAAATGGAAGCTTCTTTCGACCTTCCGAAAAACATAGATAAGTACCTGAATTATATGACTTTTATAAAGTCTGCGTCGCCCCTGACTTTAAAGCACTATCAAATAGATCTGCGCCAAACCTTTGAATATGAAAATTTATCGGATATTAAGAAGCACCTGTGGACTGAAGCCGAACTGCTGACAGCGGTCCGAGCCGCCTTCAATCGTTGGGCGGAACTTTCGTTGGCCTCGCGAAATCGCAAAGCTGCAACTTTGAAAAGCTTCTTCTCCTGGGCTTTTGACGAGGGTCACACTGCAAGAGACCTCTCAGTTCAGGTGATCTGTCCAAGAGTGCCGCGCAAGCTACCCCACTTTATTAGTGTCGATGAAGCCCTGGCAGTTTTAAGTGCCTTGACCCAGGAACAAGGCAAGTACCACAAAGAAAGAACCCTCTTCCTTCTCCTTTATGGAGGTGGCCTACGGGTCAGTGAAGCCTGCGCCTTAAGATGGGACCAAATTCAGTTCCAGCAAAAAACACTCAGATTGATCGGAAAGGGCTCCAAGGAAAGAATCGTGGTGGTCCCAGAACTGGTGATTAAATCCCTGCTCTCTTGGCGCAAAGAATTCACTGGGGGCGAGTATGTGTTCGGCGATAGCGCGCTAAACCCTCGAACAGCTTACGAAATGGTCCGCCAAAGTGGCCTTCGTGCAGGACTCCTAAAACCATTACATCCGCACGCTCTTCGTCACAGCTTTGCAACTCATTTACTGACGAGCGGAGCCAACCTTCGCACATTGCAAGAACTGCTAGGTCATGAAAGTTTGCAAGCGACCGAAAAATACACCCACCTGGGAATCGATCATCTCGCAAGAACAATGGAGAAGATGCATCCACTGGGAAAGCTCAAGACTTAAAGAGTTGCGTGCTGTAAGTAATGCTTCACCATAGCTTCAACATTGGTGAGCTCGTCATCGACTAATGGCCGATAAGAAAGTAAATTGTTCGTTTCCGATAGGTTCGCACGAAGAAATGGCGTCATCCAGGGTTCTGCCTGCACGACTCCTTGCTGGAGCAGGAATTTCAGATAGAAATGCATTTTCAAGACCAAGTGATCTTCGGCTGACTCGGCAGCTTTCAAAGCATTTCCTAAAAGATTGAATAAAAATTCTGAGTTTTGATCGCCCTCTTGGCTGACCCGACTTACACACTCTAGAAAGTGCAGAGCCAACTCCAACCGGTCGTAATCTTTTCTGAGTGCCGCAAAATCATTGATAAGGCTCGCCTCTTGAAGAACATTTAACTGGCCTTCCTCTGAGGATCTTTTATAAGTAAAGCTGACGAAGTGAGTCGGCTCTAAAACCCCACCTCCAAAACGTTTTTTACTTCTTAGTGCTCCCCTGGCGATAAAAGACAATTTCTCCCCGTGCGGAGAAAGCGCGTGCAAAATCAGATCAGCTTCTGAATATTTGATAGCTTTAAGGATGATAAATCGATCTTTAGCCTGACTCACACGCTCCAACTTTGTTGCTTTAAGATCTCTTCATACGAAGATATCAAAAGCTTGGCAAAGTCTTTTATTGCAAGGGCTTGAGTACCAATGACAAGCAGACCTCGAAGCATCTCGGCTTGCGGTGTCGGCTCCCACCAATGCTTAAACATTTTCATTCCTGTCCAATGGCACATGTTAGTCGTGGACACTAACTGCCATCCCTCTTCAGGCGTCAAATTTAGCTTCTGAAAGAGCCTCTGAGCCACGGCTTCTGCATTAACATCCTGAAAATAAACTACTGAACGGTCGAACAACCTAAGAGAGCTATTCTGAAAGTACACCTTTGCCCTCGCACCGATTTCGGACTCAAACTTCTGTACAGACGGCTGATCTTCCCGATGGCCCAATGAGGCATTCTGCATACTTCGAATAAATTCTTCTGTATGCCAATGCATATTGTGAGCAACCAATGAAGGAGAGCGATAGCGCTGACCGATAAGCGCGACAGCAACATCAGGAGTGTACGAACAGAGCCGTACCGAATAAGGGCGAAGTTCAGTAGACGTTTTCGTGAGGTGACTAAAATGACTGATACGAATTGACCAAATTCTTTTTTTATTTAGAAGCTCGTCTAATTCTTCTGTAAAACTATAGAATTCTCCCGTTACGGGATGATCCTCGCTAAAAACGACGAAGTTCGTATCTTTATTTAGATTTTCCACCCACTCAGATACACTCTGCATCTGCAGGTGAGAAATAACATTTACTTGATAAGTTTCTTTGTAATAGTAAGCAAGTAAGTCATCAAAGACGGGCGTCTGACCTTTTATAAAAGCCACAGATTTTTTATGAGACATAAACTGCGCTGTACTTTGCGTGATTTCAAAAACAGCATGACCGAGCCCTTGATAACATTGACAGCGAACTGCCTCTGGCAAACGCAGCAGATCTTTTACTTTGTCATTTAACTCGCCCCACATTTCAGGTCGCCGTACATCGATGAGCATATCTTACTAACCTATCAGATTCCCTCCCAAAAGGACCTCCGACGATGGTCTTGTTTTCATTGATTCTTGTGCCCATATTCCTGCGCGCAGTAAACTAAAAGCCCCTCGCAAAGGAGTCTTCATGAAGTTCGTGTTGACCTGCCTCATCGCGTCCCTAGGTACCTTTTCGTTCTCTGCTCAAGCGCTGGTCGAGGCTCGCGTTTCTTACGGTCTCGGATCGGCAACAACATCTGTAAACGAGCTTTGCGGCGACTGCGTCTCGCAAACTTCGCTTAACAAAAGTTTTTCCGGTCTCGGAGCTGATGGCTTGATTAAGCTTCCCGTTCCTTACCTGCCCGCCTTTGGTGTTCGTTATGAAAGTCTGGGCGCACAGAAACAAACAGAAGAGCTGGATTTAAACCTCTCCTTCAACAGAACTGCATTTTTAGTGCAGTGGCGTCCGATCGACAGCACGTTTTATTTTGGTCCAACTTTTTCCTATGGACTTTCACACTCCTTCAACGCCAAAGCTCGCGAGCTAGAAGTCGAAAAATCCAACATCAACTCGAAAACAGCCGAGTCGTATAGTGCGGGCCTCGAAGCAGGCTTCAAGGTCATCGACTTTTTAATTGGAGCTGAAGTCGGCTATAATGAACTTCAGTGGCAAAACGCAAAAGACGCATCAGGCAATTTACAGGATATCAATCTGAGCGGCGCATACGGTAAACTAATTCTTGGCTTTTCTATTTAACTATCGAAATATGGTGGGGTCTGCTAAAATTGAATCAGAGGTATTTCAATGAATCAAAAACGTATCGAATGGCCAGTGGCCCTTTTTCTTATTATAAACCCTCTTATCACGCTCATTTTGACTCCGCTTTATTTCTATAAATTTGGTTTTGAATTAGATATTCTTGTTTTCGCACTCGCATTTGCCGCGGCAACAAATCTGAGCATAACGGCTGGGTATCATCGCCTTTTTTCGCACAAAAGTTACGATGCGCATCCCGTAGCAAAGGCAATTTTTCTTTTGATTGGCGCCTCTGCGTTCCAAGGCTCGGCCTTAAAATGGTCTTCTGATCATCGTCGCCATCACGCACACATCGATGGCGAAAAAGATCCTTACAACATCAATAAAGGCTTCTGGCATGCGCACATGGGATGGTTGTTTTACAAGGACACGGTCAACCTTAAGATCCAGGCACCAGATTTAGAAAAAGACTGGATGGTTCAGTTTCAGCATAGGTTCTATGTTCCACTTGCCATTCTTATGGGTTTTGGAGTGCCGACTCTTATTGGATGGATGATGGGCTCGCCTTTGGGCGGACTGGTTATCGCAGGTGGGTTGCGAATTGCTTTGACTCAGCAGAGCACTTTTTTCGTAAACTCTCTTTGTCATACTTTGGGGAAGCAGACTTACTCCAAGGAAATCTCGGCAAGAGATTCCTGGTTCGTAGCTATCTTAACTCACGGCGAAGGCTACCATAACTTTCACCACAAGTTCCAAATCGACTATCGCAACGGCATAATGTGGTATCACTGGGACCCCACTAAATGGGTTATCAATAGTTTAAAGTTCCTGGGACTTGCCAGCAAACTTCGCCAAATTTCCCATATTGAAATTCTTAAAGCACGATTGCAGGCAGAGTCTTTGGAAATGAAAAAGAAGGGTTTTGCAGACGAAAAACTGATTGCCATGCGCGAGAAGATCCTCGAGGCGCAAAACCGCATGAAGAAGCTTCGCGAGGATTACGAGCAGTTCAAAATAGACGCTGCGAAAAAACGCGAGGAACTGCGTGAGGCCTATGATCACAAGTTGCTTGAGCTTCGACGTGAGCTTGAGATTGCTAAACTTGAGTTCAATATGGGCATGAAACAATGGCAAGTCTACCTGAGGACTGTTTAACTACTCAAAAAAAGGCCTCAATGAGGCCTTTTTTTTATTCACAGGTCTTTTTAGGTGACGAAAAAAACCAATGAAAAGACGATCTAACTTTTGGTTGAGCATCTCGCTTTCCCAGAGACTCTCGACGCTCCTTAAGATACTCCTGATACAGAACACAATCTTTTTTTCTGAAGTCATCATTCATAGCTAGCATGTCCTGGAATGATGGCAAGTGACCATTCTCTTTGTAGAACTGTTCTTCCTTGGCATATATGTTCTTTTCTAGTGCTGTTGCTACGGCGGCAAACTGTACATTTGTTTTAAGACTGTCCATCGGCATGTAAGTTGGAAGTGTATCTGCTGCAATTCCGAACTGCCGAACAAACTTTGCAAAGTAAGCCTTAATCGAATGGGCGGGAGCAAACTCGAAAGTATAATTTTTTTCAATCATCCAAGTGTAAACACTTTGCAAAACTGCGTCTTGCATTCGCACCTGACGTAAGAGAGGGAAAAAACGGTACTCCGCCACAAAATCAAAGCGAGAATCCACTTCAATATCGTACGGCGCGAACAGAGTGGATTTCGTCACACCTAGACTTCTAGGATATTCAGTGTTTTTAAATTTGGAGACTGTGCTTCGATACTTAGGCACTAGAAGCTGCCCCCCCGAAGCCATATCATACGCATAACGAATGACCTCAGAACAAAATAAAGAAGAATAGTCACTGTCATCCATGGCAAAATCATAGCGTAAACTTTTTTTGCCATGGGCAACCTTATCATAAATATTGCGCCCCGCTTTTTGGGCCAACTTTTGATCTTTGTGACGATAGAGACCCACGCGCGAATCTTCTTGTTGGCGCCACTTTTCCAAAGGGGTTACGATGGCACCCAGATGAATCAGAGATTCCACAATATACTTTTGCCCTTTAGAATCCTCTCCGACTATCGCTAGGTGCGAAAAATTTCCTTCTTGATCGGCAATCTGTGCAATCATCGCCGAAACGTAGGATTTCCCTCTAATTAAAAGAACATCTCCAGTTTTCAGTTCGAAATTTTCAAACTCTGGATTGGCCCAGGTACTTGGCTTTTCGGAAACCAGAATAGGGGTCTTTTTGAAGACATAAACTTTCTGCTGGTAAAGGAAGTCCAACAGATATTCTTCGGCAAACCGTGCATAATTTAAGCTCTGCCGAGTTCTTTCGGTACACTCGCGAGTCAAACTTCCTTCGTTATCAAACTCCTGGAAGCGATTTCTTAAGGTCAGACGAATCTGAAATATCGTATCGATAACTTCGGGACCACGCGATTTAAGCAACTCCAGTTCGTTCCTGTTTTTAGGAATGAAATGATCCGCCGGAAGCGAGTACATGTAACTTACTATCTTTTCTGCATAGCTAGCACAGGTCGAAGCATTAAAGACTCGTGGATTTAAAAGATCATTAAGGACCAACTGACTGCCCTGGATTAATTCTTCCGTATTGGCAGGTTTGCGTGAAAATGGTGATGGATTTTTCTCCATACTATGACATCCGCTAAGCGCAACCGGCAATAATACTAAAAGAAGCAAAATCCTATTCATGCAAACTCCAAGCTATTAGAGTCTTTTCGGAAAAAGCGTCGAATTCATAACTCGACCAGAGATTAAACACTCCCCTGACTTTTTTTGCCGGCATGATAGTGCGTCTCAGGTTGAGACAGATCGATTACACCTAAGCTATTGAAATAAGGGCATCCGTGGCTGGCTTTGCTCTTGCTCCTGATATATCCCAAGGAGGTGCCTGAGATGCCAAAAAAGTATCTGTTTAGTCTATTATGCTTAAATCTCTGCATCACTGCGAGCTGGGGTCTTTCCACATCTTTATCAAGATCTGATTATTCCTCTACGGATTCCTCAGAGCTATCGGTGCCTTTTAAGCTGGACAATGAAAAGCAAGAAACAGCCCCGGTCATTGAGCATGCGCTCGATGTGACTGAACGAGCAAATACGATCCAAAAAATGTTAGGTCGGCCCGGCAACAGTACCAGTCCCAATTGTATCAACTGTACCGAGCCCGAACCCGATCTCCGTTACATGCAATGCAACTCTCAAAATGACTATCTCGAGGATGGCCTAAGCAACGAATTAAATTCACACCATAGCCCACTCGGGACTATCTTACGTATGCCTTTGCAAACCCCATCAATCATTAAGCCAGCCTGCATACGAATTAGCATGGAATCCCGATTCAATGCCAATAGCCGACTATTCCGCGAATGCTCGGCCGACGGAAAACAAAAAACCGCTTTCCGACCTTGTATTTCAAAAAATTATTTTGCTTTAGTTAATAACAGTTTCAATGTTGTTAGCTCATGTATGAAAGAATTTATTGCCCCAGGGGCTTCCGAAGAAACGCAAAATTTAGACGTTCGAGCTGTCTTTGCACTTATTAATGTTGAATCCGGCTTCCATTTAAATGCCACGAGCACGACTGGTGCAGGCGGCATCGGACAGTTTACCAATCCTGCGATTCAAGACGTAAATATCAATGAACTGCGTGACATTCGTATTTCACTTGAAGGCAATCCCAACAGAATGTGCGGCGAGATGTCACTAAACTTCTTGGATTCGCTAGAACCTATTCGCACCGGTTTAAAAAACTCTTGTGATCGCACATCGATCGAAAATGGCAATCCCGTAAAGAATATGATCTACACCTTTGCTTACCTTAGCGGTATAAAAAGAGATATGGATCGCATGATCTTTTCGGACAAGAACTATAAAAATAAATTTGCTTTGTCGGAGTATGACTTAAATAAGGTCAAACGGGCACTTATGATCTGGTCTCATAACGCTGGGCCTGCAGGAACTTGGACGCCGGTAAAGTCGCTTCTGAATACTGCCTATCGTGGAAAAAAAGTGACCAATCCGGAAAAGTTCATCAATGAAGTTCAACAGTACATGCAGAAGTTTCCGGCCAGTGCGAACAAAAGTTCATCTCGTAGAAAAGAAACTTCAAAATATTTCCCAGCAATTACGAGTACTCTGAAAACCATAGAAGAAAATGTTGGAGGTGGCTCATGCGTAAATTAATCATGTTCATTGCCAGCGTCTTACTTGTAAACTCTGCGAATGCTTTCCAGGACCTTCAAACGAAGAGTATGGCCGCTACAGTGCAAAGCAAGATACTCAGAACTTCAAATACTCAAGATCGCTTGCTTCTATTATCGCAATACAAAGACTTTCTTTTTCAACGTCTTAATTCCATCGAACTGCCGGCTTTTGAGGATCTGCGCTATGGGGATCCTTTGCTCGAGGAGTACCGTAGCCTTACGGAGTACGAAGGATATATTAGTCTCATCGATCTGAAAGATATCTCTTCGAAAGAGTGCTACCGCAACAAAATTCGCTTGCAAAACTCTGCCGGGAAAACCACTGTGTTACCCAGCGAAGCTCGCGACGCACTCAAAATTCTTGAGTCTCTTTGTAGCTAAACTGCCTTTAAGGCAAAGGACCTCGGCACATGAAAAAACTGTTCTTTGCCTTAAATGCCACCGATCCACTAGCTACTAGCTTTATTCCCACTTATAAAAAACTGCGCATTAATGCAGACAAAAAAGACATAACGATCAAGTGGGTTCCTGCAGATAATTATCACATTACCGTGACCTTTCTGGGAAACCGCCCTCCAGAGCAACTATCCACCTTAGAAGAATGCTTATCAGAAGTTTGCGCTTCTCACAGTCCCTTCGATTTGAAAATAGAAGATATAGGTGCGTTTGCGAGTGAACACGATGCCCGAGTGCTTTGGCTGGGTGTTCAAAATAAAAAAATTCTGAATACACTGAAAAATGATTTGGAAGAGAAGCTAGAACAAAGAGATCTGCTACATTTACAATCAGACGAAAAAGATTTCGTTCCTCACCTTACCATTGCGCGCCTTAAAAATCCGAAGAGTGTCAAAGATATGATATCTCCATTCAAGAGGAAAAGCTTTGGCAAGATCCACGTCGATGAAGTGATACTCTATGAATCAAAAATGCAGGGGCTTTTTCCAGTTTACATTCCTTTGATAAGATGCAAACTGACCGCCCCTGTACAAGAGGAACTCTAACGAACTCCCCAGCCATAAAGATCGATAACGATTGTCTTGTCAGCGAAGGCCAGGTCAAGTCTGCCCCAATGTGATCCCTCAAAACGAGGCCAGAAATAGACAAATACAGAGCAGCTCTGCCCTGGGACCAAAACTCTCGGACAGTTAGAATAAGCGTCATACATTGAGCCCGAAATGCGCATTCCTCTGATGATGCTATTTGCTGGCCCACGCGCCGTGACAATGAACTCAGCGGAAACGCGATTATTCAACCAAACATGGCCGAAGTTATAGCGATAGTATTCGTTATGCGTAATCTCAAAGTCGGCAGCTTGCTCTTGAGCAACAAGTGAACCATTGACTGCCATCACTTCAACATCCGCCGAAGCCAATGCTGGCGCCAATAATAATGCCAAAGATAAAATAAAATTTTTCATAAAGCCTCCCATGGCGTAAGTCTGGAAGACTTTATGAATCAGAGCAAACGAAAAATGCTCAGGCTGTCAGATCAATTCCAGTCGGGATAGTCATCGTGCGCAGTTCCACTTTCTGCACCGTCCATGTTTTCGTCGGAGATGATAATTGTCAGAGAAAACAGCGTCTCTCCCCAATAGTTTTTACACCTGACATTGTGATCACGATAGGTATTGGACACACGCTCTTTGAGATCGCTAGTTGATGTTTCTGTAACGAGTCGATCAGCGGGGTTCAAATCATTTGTAACAAGATAGTTCACATTATAGCCACCGTAATAGCGGAGGCTATTTTCTGATTTTAATACGAAGGTCGTCTGTTGATGGCCTAAAGTTAAAAAGTACTTAAAGCGATCTTCTGGAAACTTTTCCAGCATTGATGGGGCTGCTCCTCCCCAACACTCTTTGACCTTCCCATTTTGGCAGTCAATCCTGTCCTCTTTCCCAGGAGGAATATAGCCGCCCGATTGCACCTCTGGCGTATTAGTATCACCATCGTCATCGATCATCGAGATGGCAGCAGTTGAGCGGCGATAATAATAGGGTTGGAATTCAATCACCGGACATAGCTCTGGAAACCTAGTTCCCATCTTGAACTCGATATCACTGTGGTACATCTGCCCCTCAGGGATGGTTAACTGACAGCTTGCCGTCGAGGGACTACCCGGCATGGGTGTTGGAGAGTTGGCCAACTCACATCCTTGCCACTTTTCAAAAGGAGTCTGTTCGCTATAACCTTCCCAACGTGAGCCTAAGCGAAAAAAGAGAGCAGCATTTTCAGGGATATCGGCATCCACCCCATCCGGCAGAGGCGTTGGTGTGGGAGTTGGAGTTGGCTCTTCCGATGGCGCTTCGCCTATCGCGGGTACTTCAGGCTCTCCGCAAGAGATCAATCCGACACAAAGTAAACTCAATACGATTAATAAATTAATTTTTGTTGTCATGCCTGCCGTTTCGGCAGAAATAAAAACTAGTTTAGGAGAAAACAAACTCTATCTTTGTTAATGAAGAGTTTGTTATAAAATCCAGACCTAAGCAAGACTTGATGCAAGCTCAACGGTACGATTAAAGACCAGCTGACCTGGGCGAGAGTCTTTACTGTCAATACAGAAATATCCGACTCGCTCGAACTGATAACGATGCTCAAGAGAAGCGTTCGCTAAACCGGCTTCAAGTTTAGCATTCTTAATGACGGTTAATGACTTCGAATTAAGATGCACTTTAAAGTCTTGTCCTTCTGGGACATCCTCTGGATCCGGCACGCTGAAAAGACGTTCGTACAAGCGGACTTCCGCATCGATACAGTCTGAAGCTGACACCCAGTGAACAATACCTTTAACCTTGCGACCATCCGCAGTTGGCTTCCCGCCCAAGGTGACTGAATCATAATCACAGCGAAGCTCTACGACTTTACCCGAAGCATCCTTGATGACCTCTTTGCACTTAATGACATAAGCATTGCGAAGTCGAACTTCACGTCCTGGCGCCAAACGGAAGTAATCATCAGGAGGGTTCTCCATGAAGTCAGCGGCATCAATATAAACTTCTTTTGTGAACGAAAGACTTCGCTTACCCAGCTCGGCTTTCTTGGGATGAACAGAAGTTTGAATCGTTTCATGATGACCTTCAGGCAAGTTCTCGATGACCACTTTAATGGGATCAAGTACGGCCATGGCTCGATGAGAGATCTCATCTAAATGATCTCGCACGCAGGCCTCGAGTATATCGTAATCAATCAGGCTCTCCGCCTTGGAGACACCAATGCGTTTTGCAAATCGGCGAATCGACTCTGGTGTGTAACCTCTTCTGCGGACCGCCGAAATGGTCGGCATGCGTGGGTCGTCCCACCCACTAACCAAGCCTTCTTTTACCAATTGCAGAAGCTTTCGCTTACTCATCACCAGGAAAGTCATATTCATTCGAGCGAACTCGTATTGATGCGGCTCTGCGGGAACCGGCACGTTCTGAATACACCAGTCATAAAACGGTCTGTGATCTTGGAACTCAAGAGTACAAATACTGTGAGTCACATGCTCGATCGCATCTGACAGAGGATGGGCAAAATCATACATCGGATAGATACACCAAGTATCGCCCGTTCTATGATGACTGACTTTGCGAATTCTATAAAGCAAAGGATCGCGCATGTTCATGTTTGGCGACTTCATATCAATTTTGGCGCGAAGCACGTGCTGGCCTTCGGCGAACTCACCAGCTCGCATACGACGAAACAAATCTAAATTTTCTTCTACAGAGCGCGTGCGATAGGGACTCTCTTGTCCAGGCGTCGTAAAATCACCCCGATATTTTCGCAGTTCTTCTTCGTTCAAGGAATCGACATAAGCCTTTCCGTCTTTAATTAACTGCTCGGCCCATTGATAGATTTGCTCAAAGTAATCGGAGGCATAATGAAGATGCTTTCCCCAGTCGAATCCCAACCAACGAACATCTTGCATAATAGATTCAACGTACTCAGTGTCTTCAGTCAGAGGGTTCGTGTCGTCAAAACGCAGATGACAAAAGCCTTTGTACTCTTCTGCTAAACCGAAGTTAAGGCAGATTGATTTTGCGTGTCCTAGGTGAAGGTAGCCGTTGGGCTCTGGCGGAAAGCGGGTAACCACTTTTCCTGCCGTCTTGCCGGTTTCCAGGTCTTTTTCGATAATTTGTTTTAGAAAATTTGCGGCTTCGGGCTTGGCTTCTGGCTTATTCATAATACCCTCCAGTACACTCCTCTGCCCACTTTCTTGTCAAGGTCTGAGCAGCGGCAGAGGCAGCAGCCCATAAAAAAAGCCGAGCTTCTCAGCTCGGCTTTTTGATACCAGGATTAGATTCCCTGTTTATGGCGTTCCTCATCATCAACATGAGTTAAGATTCCACCCTTAAGATTTGGACGGAAAGCCAAGTGATTGATGTCATAGATAAAGTTCGCCCCATTCACACCTGGAGTCTGCCATTCAGGACCCAAGCGAATCGCATCAACTGGACAAGCTTCTTCACAGAAACCACAGAAGACACAACGAAGAATGTCGATTTCATAGCTAATCGGGTATTTTTCAACCGTTGGATCGTTATGTTCTGCCGCATTGATCTTGATACATTCAGCAGGACAATTGGTCGCACACAACATACAAGCGGTGCAACGAAGCGATCCGTCTTTCTTGACGGTTAAAACGTGATTACCTTTGAAACGAGGCGAATATTCATACTTCTCCTCAGGGTAATTCAGCGAAATCATCTTTTTGCGGTTGAAGAGATTCTTCAACAAGTGCTTCATCGTGATCTTCATCCCGCCGAGAATTCCCGGCAGGTACCACTTTGCTTTTTCAGAGTTATTTTGAACTACACTCACAAGCTACCTCGCTTAAAGACGAACTCATTCTTTTTACGCATCTCAAGCATTACCTGATCTTCCCGCTGATTCGCTGGCAAGAATTCTCCAACCGCTGGCGGGATCATCAAATTTTTGCCAGCAAGAAGCAATGCCGCCTCAGTCAACGTCAAGGCTTCGGATACCACCGTCGTTACTTTTTTAAACTTTTGTTCAAGTCCTGCATGGTTGATGAAAGTCCCGTCTTTTTCAGTGAAGCTCTTCATAGGAATCAACCAAACGTTACCTTTAAGATTTTTTAAAGCATCGTTCTTATCAGCTTGCATCCAGATCAGATTTTGCGCTTTTGAAAGCTCGGCAACTCGCTCTGTGAAATCCGGGAATGCGGAAAGGTTTTCTGGACCTGCAACAACAACCGTCTTAATTGCACCACTTGCTACACCCTGAGAAAGATCTCCCCAAGTAGCAGTGACACCGTGCTTATCTAAAACTTTCAAGAGACCTTTTGTGTTCGGATTTTTATCTCCACGCAAAAGCAAACCGTCAAAACTATCAAAAGTTTCTTTATTATTGATCCAGAAGAAAACTTTCTTCGTCTTGAACTCATTGACGAAAGTACCAACGATGGCATCAAACTCTTCCACCGTATACTGAGCAGTCAGAACCAATGCCAATGCATCTGCAGCTGTTGATTTAATCACTTCGTGAGCGGCTTTAGCAGCAGCTCCGCCGTGAGTTTCTGTCCAGCCGCTTGATGTGTGGATTTGGCCCTTCAACAAGCGATGTTCTTTATTCGCAAACTTATAGATGTCGCGACCTTCGTCACACATCCAATGTCCGTTTACTTTTTCATTGTAAACAGGTTTCACGCGGAAGAAGCCTTCCTTGTTGTAGTAAACCTTGACGTTACAACCAGTTGAGCAACCATTACAGATAGACTCAGCATCTTTTAGATACCAAACCCGCTGGCGGAATCGGAAGTCTTTGGAAGTTAATGCTCCCACTGGGCAGATATCCACAGTGTTCAGCGAGTATTTGTTCGCCAAAGGCATACCGTCGTGAGTTCCGATTTCAGAGCGATCGCCACGATTGAAAATACCCAACTCATTGGTTTTTGTGACTTCTTCGGTGAAACGAACACAACGGGAACAAAGAATACAGCGTTCAGAATCTAGAACCACAGTAGGTCCCAAATCCACAACCTTATGCTTGCGTTGTTTTGGTTCTGCCATTTCAGGATCGTATTTGCCATACTCCATGTATTGATCTTGCAAACCGCACTCGCCAGCTTGGTCACAGATAGGGCAATCCAAAGGATGGTTGATCAAGTGGAAATCCAAGCCCCACTTAACAGCATCACGAACCTTCTCTGAAGTGTTATTAATTTTCATTCCCTCGGTAACCATAGTGTTACAAGCGATCTGAACACGTGGATTTCCTTCGATCTCCACCATGCAAAGACGACAAACACCAGCAACGCTCAAACCAGGATGCCAACAATAATGAGCGATACGATCACCCGACTGTTGCATAGCCTCGATAATGGAGGTGCCTTCTTTTACTTCGACTTCTTTGCCATTAATGCTGCATTTCGGCATATGTCGTTCCTTTTACTTTCGACCGTCCTTCACGAACGTAGAATTCAAATTCATCTCTAAACTTAGTTACAAAGCTCAAAACAGGCAGTGCGGCCGCATCAGAAAGAGCACAGATAGTTTTGCCTTTCATGTTATCAGCCACCTTGAGCAATAGATCGATGTCTTGCAGACGTCCTTTGCCTTCAAGAATTGAATGAAGAATCTTGTTCAACCAACCAGTTCCTTCACGACACGGAGTACACTGACCACAAGATTCGTGAGCATAGAAGTGAGTCAAAACACCCAACATATCAACCATGCACTGAGAATCATCGATCACAATGACGGCTCCAGAACCTAACATCGTTCCCAAACCCGCTAGTGATTCGTAATCAAGATTCGCCTTTGCAACTTCTTCCGCTGTCAAAACGGGAGCTGATGACCCACCAGGAATGACGGCTTTCAGCTTGCGGCCAGGCTTCATTCCACCGCCTTCATTCATTAACAAATCCATCAATGGGTAACCGAGCGGAACTTCATAGTTACCGGGCTTCATCACGTTACCAGAAAGCGAGAACAACTTTGTTCCCGTTGATTTTTCAGTTCCGTTTTTACGATAAGCCTGAGCGCCGTCACGAACGATGTATGTCACAGCAGCTAAAGTCTCGACGTTATTAACAATCGTCGGCTTGCGCAGATAACCTTGTACAGCTGGGAATGGCGGTTTTAACTTCGGCTGACCTTTCAGGCCTTCCAAAGAAGAAATCATTCCGGTTTCTTCACCGCAGATATAAGCACCAGCACCACGGTAAACATCCAAATCAAAATCGAAGCCAGAGCCTAGGATGTTCTTACCCAAAAGGCCGGCATCGTATGCTTCTTTCAAAGCTTTATAAAGGACGTTTGCTGGGTAGGTGTATTCACCACGAATGTAAATATATCCTTTGTTCGATCCTACGGCGAAGGCCGAGATGATCATACCTTCGATCAATTGATGAGGAGCGCGCTCCATCATCATACGATCTTTAAATGTTCCAGGCTCGCCTTCATCTGCATTGCAGAGTAAGTACCGAGGTTCGTTGTTTTTCGGAAGAAATCCCCACTTCATACCAGTAGGGAAACCCGCGCCACCACGACCGCGCAATCCGGAAGCCTTAACTTCGTCGATGATTGCTTGAGGCTGCATTTTCAATGCTTTTTGAACAGTCTCGTAACCACCTTTGGCTTTGTAACCTGCCAGGGTTTGGAAATCATCTAAGTGATAAAATTCAGTAAGCAGTTTTACTTCAGCCATTACTTCATTCCTCTTAACAGGTTCATTGCCGTCTCAGGAGTCAGATTCTCATAGTAAGTATCATTCACTTGCATCATAGGAGCTGTTCCGCAAGAACCCAAACATTCAACTCGGGAAACGGTAAATCGTCCGTCCGTTGTCATCTGATCGTATTGCACGCCCAGTTCATGACAAATGTGGCTGGCCATTTCACGACCACCTTCAAGTGCACAAGAAATATTCGTGCAAACCTGAACATGGAACTTTCCAACCGGCTTTTGATTGAACATCGTATAAAACTTGAAAACTTCGTTAATACGACTTTCCGGCAAATCCATGACATTAGAAAGATACTTGATCACTTCTGGAGTGATGAATCCGTTGTTTTCTTTTTGCGCAATATAAAGACTTGGGATGATAGCAGACTCTCTCGCCTCATAGCGGTTGAGTTCTTTTTTTACTTCTTCCAAGCCTTTGTCGGATAATTTAAACATTTTAATTCCTCTTAAAGGTCCTTCAACTTTTCGCACCTAGCGCGGATTAACGGTCCAACTCTCCAGCGATCACATTCATCGAAGCAACTACGGCAATCGCATCTGCCAACATCCAGCCTTCAACAACGGAAGAGAATGATTGATAGATTGCAAAGCAAGGTGGTCGCACTTTGAGACGATACGGATTTGCCGAGCCATCGCTGACTAGATAGAAACCAAGTTCACCATTCGCCGCCTCAGTCGCATCATAGATTTCGCCTACAGGAGGACGAAGTCCCTTAATGACCAGCATGAAGTGGTTCATCAAACCTTCGATATTTCCGTAAACGTCTTTCTTTTCAGGAAGAACGATACCCTTGTCGCGAATTGTGTAATCACCACCAGGAATGTTCTTACAAACCTGCTCGATGATACGGATTGACTGACGCATTTCTTCCACTCGAACGAGGTAACGATCATAGATATCGCCCGTTGTTCCGACTGGCACGTCGAAATCCAAAGCATCATAACCATAATATGGCTGAGCTTTACGCAAATCCAAATTAACACCTGTCGCTCTTAAAAGAGGACCGGTGTAACCCCATTGGATGGCGTCCTGTGCCGAAATAGGGCAGATCCCCTGAGTTCGTTTGATGAAGATCTTATTATCCAACATCAAACTGGAAATTTCATCGACTTGCACGCGCATCTCTTTACAGAAAGCGAGCACCTCGTCGAACCAACCTTCAGGAGCGTCTTGAGCCATACCGCCTACGCGGGTCATGGAGACCGTCAAACGTGCGCCACAAAGCTTTTCAAACAAGTTATAAACTTTTTCACGATAAGTCAGAAGATGGAAGAACGCAGACAACGCTCCCAAATCCACGCCGCCGGTTCCAACTGCGATAATGTGATCGATAATGCGAGATAGCTCCGCCAAAACCACGCGCATAGCTTGTGCTTTAGGTGGGATTTCTACGCCCAAAAGTCTTTCAACCGCTTTGCAATAACCGATGTTATTCATCGGCGCAGAACAATAGTTCAAACGATCTGTATACGGGATCACCTGATTGTACGGATGTGTTTCCGCCATCTTTTCGAAACAACGATGAAGATAGCCAATCTCTGGATTCGCACGAACGATAGTTTCACCATCAAGCTCTGCCATCACACGAAGTGTTCCGTGCATCGCGGGATGAGATGGTCCCACGTTGATCGCAACGTAATCATCATTCAAAACATCACCGGGGCGACCAGGTTTATTGTCGAAGTGAATCGGCAAAACACTGTTGGAGTGTTGTTGCCAGTTAGCATCGTAATCTTTACGAAGCGGATAACCGACAAACTGATGGTGAGTCAAAATCTTGCGAAGATTTGGATGACCTTCAAATTTGACACCAAACATGTCATAAGCTTCGCGCTCGAACCAATCAGCACCACGATAAGCTTCAGTGGCCGTTCCTACCGACTCATTTTCACCGACCTGAGTCTTAAGGCGCAATCGAGATGCATCTTTGGTAGAGAATAGGTGGTAAACCACATCAAAACGTTTTTCGCGGTTGGGATAGTCCACTCCGCATACGTCCATCAAAAAGTCGAACTTCCCAGAAGTCCTGAAATGTTTCAACAACGCTGGAATATCTTCCTTAGGAACCTCAAGTACATCATCTCCCACTGAGTGACTGAACTTGAAATTGCCAATGTTAAATTGGCCTGCCAGATTTTGTTTTAATTGCTCAAGCTTGTTCATATGGGCTCTTCCAATTTTCTTTCCAAGGACGTGGTTGATTTGTCGCAATCATTCTTTGCAGAGCCAAAACTCCATCGATCACAGCTTCTGGAGTTGGAGGGCAACCTGGGACATAAACATCAACTGGGATCACCTTATCGCACCCTTGAAGAACGTGATATGCACGATAGAATCCGCCTGAACTTGCACAGGCTCCCATGGAAATAACGTATTTTGGCTCTAGCATTTGCTGATAAATACGAACCAATACCGGAGCCATCTTTTCGGTGATGGTTCCAGCAACGATCAGCAAGTCTGCTTGACGAGGAGAAAATCGAACCACCTCAGCTCCGAAGCGAGCCAAGTCATATTTAGGTCCGACGACAGACATGAATTCAATTCCGCAGCAGGCAGTACCATAAGGCATTGGCCAGAAAGAATTTTTACGTCCCCAAGCAACAATCGCATCCAACTTACTTGTGAATGCAAAGCTGCGAGACATATCGTCTACTGCTTGAGTTCCCATCAATGACGATGAGTCCTGCACTTGATCATTGTGCATAAATACACCTCTATAATTTCAATTAGCTATCATTAAGTAGTTACTGAAAATCCGTAATCCTGACAACTACATATCTCATTATAGAGACGCCATGCTCTTTATTCAACGCGGCATTCCGAAACTGAGCAATGCAATTGATTCCGGGTGGGTTAGGAATGAAACTTGATTTTCAACGCCAGAAGTCTATTTGAGGTGAAAAGGAGTTTCCATGAGTAAAATCAGTTTTCGGGTTTTCGGCGCTTTCGTCTTGATGAGCTCAGTCGCATTTGCTCAAACTAAAAGCCAAGATTTGCTCGTTAAATTAGCACCGGGCTTTACAGAGCTGTCAGTCCCTGGCTCCAAAGTCGAAAATTTGACAGATACTTGGGTGCGAGTTAGCAGTAATTCTCGACGAGTCAGCCTCCAGTCGCTACACAAAACCCTGGAGAAGCTGCCTATGGTTGAGTACGTTCAGCCGAACTACAAGGTTCGACTTCTTGAAGATCATTCAATCCAAGACCCCCTTCGTCGTGCCGCACTTGGCAAAATGATCCGCCGCAATCCCCACCTTCGGGGTCTTGCTAAAACCGATAATCCTGAAATTCCAATGGCTCCTCCAAACACCTCGGGAGCCGATCCACTTTTTGGCAGCCAATGGGGCATGAGCGACATTGGCGCCCGAGAGGCTTGGAAGATCACACGCGGGCATCCAGAAATGATTGTGGCGGTGATCGATACCGGAGTCGACTACACTCACGAGGACCTGTTGCCCAATCTTTGGAGAAACACTCAGGAAATTCCTGACAATGGAATTGATGACGATGGTAACGGCTATGTCGATGACGTTATCGGTTGGGATTTTGTGTCCAATGATAACAAGCCCTATGATTTGGCGATGGACCCTCTGGACATCCTGTTCAAAGGTGGGAATCCTGGGCACGGGACCCATTGCGCCGGCAACGTCGCAGCTCGCGGAGAAAATGGCAAAGGCATTGCGGGAGTCGCTCCTGACGTAAAAATCATGTCTTTGCGCTTTATTTCCGAAAAGGGTCAAGGAACCACGGCCGATGCCATCAAAGCTATCAAGTATGCAGTCGATAATGGCGCCAAAATCATGAGCAACTCATGGGGCTCAGAAGGCGAAGACCCTAACGCTGGCCAAGAAAACAAAGCGCTTCGCGACGCCGTTCAATATGCCCAGGATGCTGGTGTCCTATTTGTGGCGGCGGCTGGCAACGGACATAAAGGAGTCGGGTACGACAACGATAGTGACCCAGCACCTGCGTATCCAGCGTCTTATGATCACGACATCATCATTTCTGTGGCTGCGTTGAATTCGAAAGACGAATTGGGCAGTTTCTCAAATTGGGGAGCAAAATCCGTAGATATCGGCGCACCCGGCGTGGCCGTCTTTTCCACTGTCGTCGACCAAGGTTACACTGATGTGGTCATCGATAAATTTGGCTTTAAAGCCACTTGGGATGGCACCTCAATGGCCACTCCTCATGTCGCTGGTGCTGCCGCTTTGTACTGGTCTGCCTATCCAACGAAAACTTGGCAGGAAGTAAAAGCGGCCATCTTAGGTTCAGCGAAAAAGATCAATTCTCTTTCTGGCAAAGCCGTGTCGGAAGGCAAACTCAACGCAGAAGCACTTTTGAAAAACTAAACATCACTGGCACCTTTCCTGACTTTAATTTGTCAAAGCCTTCGCTTTCCAAAAGAGTGCAAGGATAGCGAAAGGTGCCAAATGCAAGAGTCATTCTTTTCCCACAAAGTCGGCCTCAGTCTTCACCCACAGCATTACTCACTCATCCAGAACGAAAAGCCTCAAGCCGCTACCTGGCTTGAGTTTCTTTCAGATGACTTTCTCGATTCCAGGAATCGCACCCTGCAAATTGCTCGACTCCGACGAGATCTTCCTGTCTCACTGCATGGTCAGTCTTTGAATATCGGCTGCCCTGAAGGCGTCCGTCTGGATTATCTGCAGAAGCTTAAGAACCTTGTCGACGAGGTCGAGCCCTTCGCGGTTTCAGACTCTATTTGCTGGACAGGCATGGCTTCGCAGAACTTTCACGATTCCCTACCACTACCGTTCACCGAAGAGAGCCTTGGTGTTTTGGCTCAGAATATCGATTTCGTTCAAAACTTTCTCCGTCGTCCGATAATACTTACTAACGTCGCCAGCTATCTCAGATTCAGCGAAAATGCGATGACCGAGTGGGAGTTTATTGCCGAGCTAAGCCGCCGCACCAGCTGCGGAATCTTGCTGGATCTGACAGCCCTTTATATAAATGCCATCAATCATCAGTTTGATGCGCTTAGATTCTTGAAAAGCATTCCTGTGGAGCATATTTCACAACTTCGACTCTCCGGACCTACGATCCATGAAGGTTATCTACTGGACGAGCGCAAAGAACCGATTCCGGAAGTCATCTGGAGTCTTTTGAAGGTTATAGCCTCACAGGTTTCTCACATCCCCTTGGTCATCGATCACAAATCAGAAGCTTCCAATTTCAAGGCCCTTGATATTGAAGTCTTAAAAGCCGCATTTATCTTGGAGAACTCATATGATACTCAACGAAACACTACGACTCTTTAAGCAAAATCTTTTGGCTGCCCAGGCGGACCCAGAAACTCTGAAGAACTTTAAGCCGATGGCTCATGCGTCCTTAGACGAGTCGTTCGCGATTTATCGCAATCGCTACCTATCTCGACTGAGCGGAGTTCTTGAACTTGTTTATCCAGCAGTTCGTTGGGTCTTAGGAAAAGACTATTTCTCTCAGGTTTGCGGCAAGTATATTGAGAGCTTACCTTCCGTTTCTTACAACCTTGTCGAGTACGGCGACAGCTTTGCGGATTTTTTAAGAACGCTGCCCGGCACCAGATCCATTCCCTTTCTTTTCCCCCTGGCTCGCTTTGAATGGATACTCAATACTTTGAAACAGGTCGCGCCTCCGCATCCATTGCCGGGCGAACGAATTCGCGAACTGATGCATTCCGAAGATTTCAAAGTCAACTTTACCGAAGGCACAACCGTCTTCGAAAGCCCCTTTGCTATCTATGAGATTTGGAAACAACGAAGCTCCCCTGCTTATTCATTCGAAGAGCTGAATTGGACCCATCCCGAGTGGCTCTTGCTGAACAAAAAAGAATCAGAGATCCAGATCAGCCAAATTGATTCCATCGAAGGTGAGATTCTGAAGGAACTTCAAAGCGGCAGCTCCATTGCCTCTGCCCTAGCGGACTACTCGACCCTGCTAACTCCTGACAAGATTGCTCAACTCTTCCAACTGATGATCAGTGTGGGTGCCGTCGAAGACATCCTGGTCACTGACGAAAGTTACTATCCCACTTGATTCTTTTTAGGAATCGCACCCATGTAAGAGTACTGCCACGGACGGAATGATAACAAAACACCGGCGTCTATAGCTGGAATATTGTGTTCCGTTTCAAAGCGGGCTTCCTCCTGCAGTTCAAACATCAGGCGCTCGAGCTTCGCTTTGTATTTAGCTAAAGTCGAAACGCTAACTTTAATCAGAGTAAAACGAATATAGTCTTCTGGACGGAAATCGTAGTTCAAATAACTCGACTTCGTTTGCTCAAACAATGCCCGGCCAATGGGCCCATCCCTGCGGAAGCGAAGGAAGCCCTGACGTTTAAACTTCACTTTGTCACGAGGATGCAGTTCGATCAAATTCAAGCGATCAAGTGAAAAAAGCATTTTTTTGGCTTCTCCCGATTCGATCTGATATTCGCGCTCAATTTTCTGCACCGTCTTGCCATCATGAAGCATCATAAAGAAATGTAGAAGCCGAGGGTTTTCCGCCAAAGCTCTCTCTTGCTCTTCACTTAAGGACACCGCTTGGTTCGCTTCTTCCAAATTCGCAGATCGAACAACCTCTGAAAAGCTAATATCGGCAACCCTGCAGATTTCTTCCAAACGATCCAGACTTAAGCTTTTGTTCGAAAGAATCCTCTTTACACTAGATTCACTAAGATCGAGCGCCCGGGCGAGATCACGATAAAGAACATTTTTAGCTTTCAACGCTCTTTTTAAGGCCCCTAAGAACTGATCTATTTGCGACATCTTAACCTCCAGAGCCAGGGTATTACAAAATAATACTACAAGCAATAGTATTGAATGCTGGCACCCTACCGTGCCAGACTGGCGAAAGCATTTCCTTGCTAGAGGCGAAAGGATTCAATACATTTCATGACTATGCCTTCTCAAGACACTCTTTTACACAAGCAACCCCTTTGGTATTACATCAAAAACAATCCTCGCGCCTTTTCGCTGGGGATGTTCTTCCTTCTGCTTACCAATGTTCTGGATGGAATTTACCCTCTGATCATGAAAGTAGCTATTGATCAGATCGAACAACAGGCCAGCCTTTCCGATCTTGCCAGAACCTGCCTTTTATTTTTCGCAATCATGGCCAGTTTAGCGGCTACCCGACTTACTTGGAGAATTCAGTTCGGAAAATTCCATACCTTCGCGGCCGAACACATTCGGCAGAAACTTTTTCGCCACATCACCTCTCTTGGACCCAACTATTTCAATAAAAATCCCGTGGGCGAACTGATGAGTCTGATGACAAATGACGTGCAGTCTTTTCGCCAAGCTATCGGCCCTGGCATGTTGATCCTTGCCGATGGTTTTATAATCATGGCGGTGGTTCTTCCGATTATGGCTTCAATGAGTTGGTCTTGGACTTGGAAAACTCTAATTTTTCTACCCTTGGTGCCGCTTCTTATCTGGAAGGTTATGAAACTGATCCACTTGCACTACAAGAATCAGCAGGATCGTTTTTCTGAGCTCACTGGTGTCGCCCAAGAGACCGTCGGCGGAATTCGTGTCATCAAGAGCTTTGCCCAAGAGAATCACCGCACTTCTCTCTTTAACAGTGTCAGCTCGGCATTCGAAAAAGCCTGCAACAAGGTGGCACAACAAGATGCGTATTTCATCCCTGTTATGGAATTCGGCGTAGCTTCTGGCAGTGTCATCCTTTTGTTCGTCGCTAAAGACGATCTTTTTACCGGGGCCGTCTCCATTGGCACATTCGTCGCTTTCCATCGCTACATTCAGAAAATGGTATGGCCTATGACCGCGCTTGGCATGGGTTTTAGTTTTTTCCAAAAAGGCTATGCCTCCTTTGATCGGATTAAAGAAGTTTTAAAAACTGAATCTGATATTCAAGACACTGGCAAGATCACCATTGAAAAGTTCGAAAGTCTTGAGTTTCGAAACGTTTCATTTCGTCACCTCGCAAGCCCTCACCAGATTCTTAAAAACGTCTCTTTCAAACTTAGAGCCGGGGAAAGCCTTGGAATTATGGGGCCCGTTGGAGCTGGCAAAACAACCCTGTTAAATTTGATCGTGCGCCTTTATCCACTGGAGCAAGGGCAGATTCTGGTGAATGGACACTCCATTGAAGACATTACTGTCGAATCCCTGCGCCGAACTTTCTTGCTGGTTCCTCAAGAAGCATATTTATTTAGCGAGAGCGTGTTCGAAAACGTAAGTTTTGGACTGGGAGAGCCTGCAACTACTGACGAAGTTCAACGCATGACTGACATTGTAGATCTTAGCCATGAAATTAACCAGCTGCCCCATAAATTCGAATCTCAGCTGGGCGAACGAGGAGTCAATTTGAGCGGAGGCCAAAAGCAACGTCTAACGATTGCTCGCGGACTGATCGTTCGCACCCCAGTCTTAATGCTGGATGACTCTTTAAGTGCGGTAGACACAAAAACTGAACAGGCAATAGAGTCAGAACTAAGCCGCACACACACTTCGATGACTCGAATCATCGTGGCACATCGTCTTTCATCGCTAAAGAATATCGACAAACTTTTAATTTTGAAGGATGGAGTCGTCGAGGCTTGGGGCAGCTACCAAGAAGTCCTAAAGGTCAGTCCTACTTTCCAAAAAATTGTGCAAATTCAAGGAGAGGGGGCAGCGCATGAGTAACTTCATGAACGAAGACCTGGTTAAAGCGAATATTACTTATGCGACTCTATTTAAACGACTGTGGCCCTACGCTCGCCGCCATAAGTTGTTACTGTTCTCTGCTATTTTCGCCGTTGCAGGGACTGCGATTGTTGCCCGAATGATTCCTTTTTTAGTCGGTTACGTCATCGATCACGGGATCAAAGGACAAAACTATCAAGTCTTCGCCATGGTGGCCTATGGCTACTTAACTCTTGAAATTCTGCGAGCTTGTTTTTCTTTTTTGCATGTTTTTCTATTTCAACTTTTTGGCAATCGGATGCTCTTCCATTTACGCGACGACTTAATGTCGCATGTACAAAGATTACCAATGCAGTTTTTTAATAAAACTCCAAATGGTAGAATCGTCACACGCTTGACTAATGATGTGATGTCTTTAGGTGAGCTCTTTACTGAAGGAGTCATTTCCGTCTTCACACAGTTTATAGTCATTGTTTCAGTGGTCGTCGCGCTGTCACTGATTTCTTGGAAGCTGACGATTATTTCTTTGTTGCTGGCTCCAGTTTTTATAGCGGCCTCTTTCTACCTAAGTAACAAGATTCGCGAGATTCTACGAGAGCAAAAGAAAAAGCTGTCATTCATTAACGCATTCTTAGCTGAAAACCTAAATGGCATTAAGGTGGTTCAGCTCTATAACCGTGTCACACGCAACCGTCAGAAATTTGCTAAGCTTTCGGATGAGTACCTTGAAACCAACATGCGGTCCATTAAAGCCTATGCCCTGATGCAACCGATTATGAATCTATTCAACGCCGTAACTATCAGTTCGGCTCTGTATTTTGGCGGACTGTTAAACTCTCAAAATGTAATCGGCATAGGCGCCTTGGTAGCCTTCTTAATGAATATCCAGGATTTTATTCCCCCACTGCGCGAGATACTGGAAAAATATCAACAGTTTCAAAACTCTCTGACCAGCGCCGAGCGTATTTTTACCCTTATGGATGAAACTCCGGAAGCCGAGCTTTCTGGAGTTCAACTCCATGAAAATCTGAAACTCCGCGGGCAGCTCGAAATTAAGGGACTCGATTTCAGATATGAAGAACATCTGCCCTTAGTTCTTAAGAAGATTAACTTGCAAATTAGCTCCGGAGAATCCATTGCCTTGATCGGTCGAACCGGTAGCGGCAAATCAACGTTCATTTCTCTGTTACAGAGGTTCTACGACGCTCCAACCGAAACCATCTTTGTCGACGGTCATCCTCTTGAAAGCATTCCACGCGAGCAGATCCGTCACCATGTCGGCGTGGTTCAGCAGGACAATTTTATTTTCAGAGGTACAATCAGCGAAAATATTGGTTTAGGTGATCCCAAAATCACCCCGGAACAAATCTTGTACGCTTGTCAGAAAACCGGATATATGGATCTTCTTTTGCGCACGGGTCGAAACATCAACAGTCCTGTAGACGAACGTGGCTCCAACCTTTCAGTAGGTGAACGTCAACTGATCGCATTCGCCCGAATTCTGGCCTTCAATCCCGATATTCTGATTTTGGATGAAGCGACGGCAAACATTGACTCCGAAAGCGAACACATCATTCAAGAAGCGACCCGCGAAGTGACAAAGGGCAGAACCAGCATCATCATAGCCCACCGCCTTTCTACCATTGAACAATGTGACCGCGTCGTGGTTTTGCAGCAAGGTGAAGTCATGGAAGTCGGGACTCACGAACAACTTCTTGCTAAGAAGGGACTGTATCACCAGTTCGCCTCTGTTGGCTTGAAAACCCTGATCGCTGAAGCCGACGAGCCGGTGGTTCCGTAGCTTTTGCCTTATTCACTGTTCGGGGCTTGAAGTCCACACTGATCGAGGAATCGGCTGACGGGACTGCTGAGCCATAGAAGCGTATCAAATTTAATGATTCGATATAGTCCCAACCATTCACCTGACTTCGCGGAACTACCTGGCCGTTGATTTTGACAACGATGGTTTCAATGGCTGGAATGTTTGAAAGTTTGAAGTCTGTCAAGATCTCGTACATGCGTGCTCGAATATTACCTAGTGCGGAAGCAAGACTGTTATTACAGATGGTCTCTTGAATACCTCCAGAAACCGCGACGAGCCCTTTGAAGATCTCTCCCGGCTCTGCGTAGTCATTGAAAGTCCGACATTGACTCGACAAACTCAGCACGCCAATAAAATTAAAGACCCAAGAGCGAGACCCATCGACCCACGGAGCTTTAATGCTATCTAAAAATTCAGAATAGTACTGGACAGCGGTCGAAACCGGTCGCGATTTGTCTTCTTCGTCTGAAAGAGCGATCACCACGAGAAGAGCGTCGTCTCGCAAAAAGCCTTTACCTTCGCCCGAAGAGTACGGAGCAGATAGCACCACTTCCATTGATTCGAGGCCACGTTCGTTATTGCTTCCTGCCTCGCCAACAACCATGCGATCGGCGAGAGTGCTTGCCAGATTCGAGGTTTTTGCAGTCAGGTATTTTGGCGAACCTAGAAACTTCCCTCCATCGGGCAACGATCCGCCCATACTGGAACTAATCACCGCCATCTGGTAATCCATTTTCAACGAATTCAGTTTGCTAACGAGCTCTGGAATTTGCGCAGACAGATTCTGCTGATGCTTCAGCATCGAAGTTGAGTTGTCGACTATCCATAAAATGTCGACTTTATTGTTGTAGCTAATGGTTTGTTCGAACTGATCAGAAGTTTGCGGTAGATCGAAACTCATTCCTTGGCAACCAGTTAAAAAGCTGGCCACCAACAGAGCTTTTAAAAAATCCTTCTTCATGAAAGCACTTCCTTGATTCGAGAGCAGACACCTCTCGAATTTCTGAAATTACGCTGCCTTAGAGGTATAGCTCTTGATGGATTCTCTCGTTGACTGGCTCAGAGTCGTAAACTTCACTCCGTAACGCACGCCTTCGCTTGTGCCGGGACCATCCTTCACAAACTGCTTGCTTACGATTTGGCAAACAGCATTGAATGGAGGAACTCCGTTTCCAGGCTGGAAATGCAGGAACAAAGATTGCCCAGGTTGCAAGTGAGGAGAATCAATAAGAACCCCTGCACCGCCCGCGCTAATTTCTAAAGCTTGGCCTCTGAAAACCATTTTATTGTTGTGCACAATTAATGAAGCGCCATAAGAAGCTCTGGCATGACGTCGGCGGAAGAAGACCTCAGACAATTCGGTCTCTGAAGACTCCTTGAGGCTTTTGATTTTCTCTGGAGTAAAGTCTTCTACTTCGGCAACGCGCTTCCAAGCTGGCATCTTTGCATGCCAAATATAGTCGTACTCGTAAAGAGATTTTTCTTGCAGCATCTGAATCAATTCAAGCTGGCTAAATGGACCGTAGTTATTTCCTTCTTTAAGGATAAACCATTCTTTGTCTTTCATAAAATCGCCTGTTGAAACCACGTTTGATGCCTCTTTTGCTGGAGTTCGAGGAGCCGGCTTATTCGAGAATTTCGACACGAAATCTGGATGTTCCATCAACATTATCCAATCACCGTGTGATTCATCAAATACGTAATCTGTCCACTGGTGCTCTTGAGATTCGACCTTTTTTAAGACGATCTCCTGGGTGAACGGTCCGACATGAGTCCCATTATTAGATAAGTAATACTGCTTTCCCATTCTCGTTTTACTCCTCGTGAGGTCTATCGGCACATCCCAGAATCGACTTAACCCCCAGTAATTAAACAATTTTGCCGGGATCAGTTTGCCGTTTTTCGTCTAACTTTTAGACAAAAATATAAATAAAGATGTCTGGAGGATTGCCGATGAGAAATCTGAACTCATATCAACAAAGGTTCGCAGTGCTTATTACGCAGAAGAACAACATGAAAATAAGAAAAAACATCCTTATTGTCGACCATACGTCTGATCTTGAGCGACAAGTGCGCGAACCGTTGCAAAAACAGATGGAGGAGGTCGGAATTGCGACCTTGGTCGTACGGGCCAAAGACGGGGCCGAAGCTGCCATAAAGTCTGAAAACCAAAAGTTTGATATGGTCATAATTGATACAGAAGTTCCTCGTTTGATGGATGGCGGCTTTGTCTATGGGATTAAGTCCTATAAAAATACGCAGGATGCTGAGCTCTTCTTAGTTAGCGAAAAAGAACCCAAAGATCTTCCTGAAAATCTTCGCAACTCTAAAGTCTTCAGAAAGCCGGTCAATACGCAAGATTTGATCAATGCTATGATCGAAGTTTTGAATTCCGAGCACTCAGGCAGCCCGTCAGGACCTAGCTCTACAACTTCTTCCACTTCTGCGACGAAGTTTTCTGTAGATGTCAGAGTGGTCAACGCCGTTATTGGGGCGACCTCAAAGGTCCTCACACAGTTCGGCGTGCAAAATCTTGCCATGGGAAAAGCGACAGCCAAATCACCACACGCTCCTCTGCTAGGCGAAGTTTCTTCCGTAGTAGATGTCAAAAGTAAGAACTTCCAAGGCTATATTTGTATTTCTTTTGATAAGGGAAGTTTTTTAGAAGTTGTATCCTCTATGCTGATGGAGGAACAAACCGAAATCAACTCCGAGAATCAGGATGCTGTCGGCGAGATCAACAACATAGTTTTTGGAAATGCTAAAGCGGAGATAACTTCATTTGGAGTTGAAATGACAGTCCCACGTGTTCTTATGGGAGCCAATAACACAATCGAATGCCCCCACGGTTCTGCCGGAATGATCATTCCGTTCACGACTCCTAAAGGAAACTTCTATATCGTCGTAATCGCTATTCCGCCGACTATTTAATCCATACCGACAGCTTTTTTCCATTCTGGAGTTGGGTCGATAAGTTTCCGTGTATTCAAATCAAAAAGTCCAAATGTAAATACTGCCTCACTGGCGATGTTGCCATTTTCTTTGATCATCTTTTGCTTTAACTGCCCCACTTTACCTTTATAGCCAAGTAGTTCTGTTGTAATCGTGATATGTTCACGCAGTTTCACTTCTTGTAAAAACTGAAGGTGAACGTCCAAAATGACTGGGCCTTGGTTCAGCTTTTGAATCTCTTTAAAACCAAACCCTCTTTCAGTGATTTGTTCCCATCGGGCTTCTTCGAACAAAGACAGGTATGTCGCATTGTTCATGTGACCTAAAGAATCGATGTGGGTCTCTCTGATAAGAATCCTGTAAGGCGTCAGTGCCGACATTTTTTTACTCCTATTTTAAGGCATCGCGGATATGAGCTGATGCTTGATCGAGTGCCCACACCACGACAGCGATGACGGCGATAATACAGCCGACTTCTCGCCACATCGCTTGCCCTTGATATTGTACAAGCATGGTGCCAATTCCGCCGCCGCCGACCAGACCAATCACAGTAGCCATCCGCACATTAATATCCCAACGATAAACTATAAAAGAAATATAAGGCAAAAGCACTTGAGGAACAATCGCATACCAAACGATCTGAAGTTTGCTCGCTCCAGTTGAGGTAATCGCTTCTACGGGGCCTTCTTCGGAAGCTTCAACCATCTCAGAAAACTGTTTGGCGAGTGACGCAATCGAATGAATCATCAGTGCCAACATCCCAGCAAAAGGTCCGATGCCGACCCACACCGAAAAAATAATCGCCCAGATAAGAGCCTCAATAGAACGCGTGATATTTAGTCCTGTTCGCAAAAAAATATAAATCAAGCGAGCACCAGGAGATTTCATAATATTCTGAGCACAGAAAAAACTTAGCACAAAAGCCGGAGGAATTGCTAAGGCCGTGGCAAGGAAAGCCATAAATACAGTTTCAATAATGTTATAAACAGCCTTAGGAAGAATATTCCAGTTGGGATCCGCAATCCCTTGAAATAAGCGCATGGCCCCGGCAAAGCCATTTTCATCAAAGAGTTCAATAAATGAAAAACCTGTTTTCACAAATGCCATCACAAATGCCACCAAGAGTGCCAGCACCAACTGCCAAGCCCAAAGCGATTTATACCAGACTCCCGACGCCGTCGAGTTTGGCTCGAAAAGCACTCCCCCTAGAGTGAGTATTCTCCTACGAGACAGAAAATAGCTGCTTCCCATTCCGACAAGAAAAAGACTTACCGTGACTATGCTTAAAAGAGTCAAATTCATAGAGTCTTCATCCATCCGCAAAATGGTCGAAAACACAAAGACGGAAAGAATGAACGAGAACAACACCCCGTCAAAGACCAGCTTACGATACATCCGCAGCTCCCGCTCCATAGATTTTTTCAAACCATTCTTGATCGATCTGCTGAGGAGAACCACTAAATACGATTTGCCCCTCTTGCAGAGCTATCACACGAGTTGCATATTGACGAACAAGAGATAGAAAATGGAGATTCGCAATGACCGTAATACCAAGCTCCTGATTGATCTTTTTCAGATAGTTCATAACAACTTGACAGGTCGCGGGATCAAGAGAAGACACTGGTTCATCTGCTAACAGTATTTGCGGCCCTTGCATAAGAGCTCTGGCTATAGCGACCCTTTGCTTTTGACCACCTGACAATTGATCGGCGCGTAAGTAGGCTTTATCTGCAATTCCCACAAGCTGAAGACATTCTAGGGCCTTCTGTTTTTCTTGCTCCGAGAAGATTCCAAGCACGGATTGCCAACCGCTTTTGCTGGCAAGATTACCCATCATAACGTTTTTCAAAACGTTCTGCCGAGCGATCAAGTTGAAGTGCTGAAAGATCATTCCCATCTTCTTGCGAAGCCTTCGAATATCCGAGACTGATTTCAAGTCGGCAATATTTTGTCCTTGGTAAAACACTTGCCCTGAACTGGGCTCTTGCAGCCTGTTGAGGCAACGTAAAAGAGTTGATTTTCCAGAGCCGCTGAGGCCAATAATAACCAAGAACTCTCCGGGCATTACCTCAAAGCTTACATCCCTAAGAGCTTGCACTCCATTTGGGAAGGTTTTGCTTAAATGATGGACCTGCAGAATCGAACCACTCAACTTAGGATCCTTCCGGCGCTAGCTCTTTAAGCATTTCTCGCACACTTTCATAATCAGCATCATTACTTCTTTTGAAGCCTGATGCCCCTAACATGAGATCGATGGCCTTGGCTCCATCAGGTGTTGCTGCGAACTCTAGAATGGCATCCGTAATTTTTTCTTTCATCACTTCCGGCAGATCGGCACGATAAACGATCGGATCATTAGGGATGGGATCTGACAAGTAGATGATCTTCACTTGTTCTTCGACATCGGGATATTGTGTTTTAACAAGGCGACGCGCATCTTCGATTCTGCCATTTTGTGGTGGACTGTAATATGTCGCACCAGCGTCTACCCGCTTTTGATAGACCATCGTAACAACGGAATCGTGCTTCATTCCGAAAACAGTTTCTTTAGGTTCGACATTTTGATCTTTCAAGGTTTTCAGTGGCAACAAATAGCCTGATGTAGAAGAAGGATCCACAAAGGCCACTTTCTTTCCTTTCAAGTCTTTTAGTGTTTTTATCTTGCTGTCGGCGCGACTGATGAATTGAGACTGGTAAGTGGCTATTCCGCCGCGAATAACTGTCAGCCTTGCTTCAGCGCCGAAGCGCTTGTGAGCCAAATAGTATCCATAGCTGTTAATTGCCGCCACATCAGCTCGTTTCGTGCCAAAAGACTCGACTACGGCAATATATGACTGTGGGATAGTGATGTGAAACTTGTAGGGTGTATGAGCCTCCAAGAAGGCTTTCATCTGTTTGGAATTGTCTTCAAGGACCTTCACATCGACCGATGGCACCAGATAAAATTTAATTGGGTTCTTGGCAGTGCCCAGCGCATCCTTTTTGAGATGACATCCGCCGCAAAGAAAGCTTCCAACTACAATCAGGACAAGCCATCGCATCATTCGTAAATTCCCCCTGTCTCATTATAGAAAATCACAGAGACTGAGCAACAAAAGTCTTTGCTTTCACTGGACTTGTATGGCTGAATGAGCGCGTATGTTAGACGAAATTCTTGTAAAAGTTCAGGATATTTCTAAACGTGGAGCACGAAGCCTAGTTGTCTTCGACCTAGACTCTACACTCTTCGACGTCAGCCCACGCTTAGAAAAAATATTACTCGACTTTGCCGCCAACCCATTTCATCAACTCCAGTTCCCCGATCAAGTTGCTCTCTTGAAAAACATCAAGACTTTGCGCTCGGACTGGGGAATCAAAGGCGCCTTACAAAGAGCTGGCCTGGATGGACACCATGCTGACTTCCAAGAAGCCATTCGAGCTTACTGGGAAAAAAACTTTTTTTCGAATCACTATCTGCAGTTTGATGTTCCCTATGAAGGCGCTGTTGAATTTGTGAATAATATTGCGCAAGCGGGGGCCGAAATTGCCTATCTAACCGGAAGAGACGTGGATAGAATGGGTGGATCGTCGGCGGAAATCATCTCGCAGTGGGGCTTTCCCCTCAACGACAAAGCTCAATTGGTATTGAAGCCACATCGAAGCATGGAAGATGCTCAGTTTAAAACGGACTGGTTTTTAGAAGCCCGCTCCGATAATTATGAAAAAATCTTCTTCTTCGAGAACGAACCTGTCAATCTAGCACACCTGGCTCAGAACTGTCCCGATATCGAAATGATCTTTTTCGAGAGCACTCATGCCGGAAAAGCAGAGCCGCCGGTCAACATTCCACGCATTATGAATTTTCTGCTCTCCAGAAAGGCCTTCTAATGCTTCACATTGTTGCAACACCCATAGGTGATGTCAGTGAAATTTCGTTGCGGGCCCTCGAGGTTCTTAAGAACGCTGATGTGATCATTTGCGAAAGCACCAAAGAAGCCTCGAAACTGCTGCGGTCCCATGGAATTATGGGAAAGACCTATGAGGTTTTGGACGAGCATTCGACGGCTCACGACAAAGAAAGTCTGGTGCCAATCTGCGCTGAAAAAAATGTTGCTCTCGTTAGTGACTGTGGCACCCCCGGATTTTGTGATCCGGGAGCAGACCTTGTCAGACTTTGCCGCCAAAAGAACATTCCCGTTAAATCGGTTCTCGGCGCCTCTGCGTTGATGGGACTTCTTTCTCTAAGTGGTCAGAGAATTGATGAGTTCGTTTTCAGAGGCTTTCTACCCGCAGAAACGGAAGCTCGAGCGCGAGCTTTACGCGAACTCACAAAGGAAAAGCGCGCCATTATTTTGATGGACACTCCCTATCGACTTAAGAAAATTCTGAATGACATGAAAGATCATTTTTCCCACAGAAGGCTTCTTCTGACGCTGAATTTGTCTCAAGATGATGAACAAGTTATAGAGGGCAAAATCGACAAGATTATTTCGGAAGTTCGCTTCGAAAAAGCCGAGTTCATGCTCTTAATCTATCCCTGACTTGGCAAATAATGTCTGAAGTTCCTAACCTACCGATCGACGATTTTCTTCCAGAAATCCTGACAAGTCTGCAGCGGGGGCGCAATCTTGTTATCACCGCCGCTCCTGGCGCAGGAAAGACAACCAGACTTCCTCCGGCACTTCTGGATATTTGCGAAAAAAAGATTCTTGTCCTGGAGCCACGGAGAATGGCAGCAGTCGCAGCCGCTCATAGAATCGCCGAAGAAAGATCTTGGGGGGTGGGCGAAGAAATCGGCTATCAGGTGCGCTTTGCCAACAAAACCAAATCGAAAACTCGGTTGGTTTTTATGACGGAAGCACTTCTTGCTAGGCAAATGATCGATGATCCAGAATTGCATGATGTGGATATTGTCGTTCTTGATGAATTTCACGAACGATCTCTGCATGTTGACCTTGCCCTCGGGCTGCTTCGCGAACTTCAAGAACTCGGACGCGACATCAAAATTGTGGTGATGTCTGCCACTCTCGAAGCCGACAGAATCTCGGCCTTTCTGGGAAGCTGCCCAGTCATCAGCGTTCCGGGCAAACTTTTTGACTTGCAGATAAACTACCAAAAAAATTCCCAACACTTACAAACATTGCCGGCATTTTACGATAATCTTGTTCAGACAATTAAAGATGTCCATGGAAAGACCTCCCATGATCTTCTTGTTTTTCTTCCAGGTGTTGGCGAAATTGAACGGACTCGCGAGAAGCTTTCTGACTGGGCCCACTCGAAAGGCGTCGACCTCGTGATTCTTCATGGCTCCTTGAAACTCGAGGAGCAACGTCAAGTTTTACAAAAAGGTTCAGTCCAACGAATTATACTCTCGACGAATATTGCAGAATCTTCGGTCACATTAGACGGAGTGGGTGCCGTTATCGATACCGGCCTGGCAAAAAATGTGAAACAAGATCATCGCACAGGCTTTTCTCGCCTTGAGCTGGGCCGCATCAGCCTTTCCAGCGCGGTACAAAGAGCCGGTAGAGCCGCCCGCCAATTTCCAGGCGTATGTTACCGCCTTTGGAACAAAATGGATGAATTGTCTTTTCTTAAGAGTGATATCGCAGAAATTCAACGCGTAGATCTCTCTGAAAGTCTGCTTTTTTTAAGTGCTCAGGGAATCCAAGACTTTCAAACATTCAGTTGGTACGAGAAGCCGACCCCTCTTGCGATTGAAAATGCTCGGCAATTTCTAAAGATGGCAGAAGCCATCGACCAAGACGACAAAATAACTTCTTTAGGAAAACAACTTTTACACTTTCCTCTGCCGGTCCGACTTGCCAAGCTGATGCTTGTGGGAATGGAACGTGGAGTTCCCGAACTTGCTGCACAAATTTGCGCGATTCTGCAAGAAAAGGACTTTCTGAAGAAAGACTTGGCCACTTCTTTTGCGGCGGATCAGCTCGAATGTGATATTTCAGCTCGACTTCATGTTCTGCATAATTTCCAACAGTCGCGCAAATCCCCAGCTGGTGTTGGTTATCATTCTTTGCAAACAGTTGACCAATCCAGCCGTCAGATTTTGGATCTTGCTCGTCGGATGATGCCGTCCGCACCTGCACCTAAAAACTCGTCTTCAGAAGACTCAATTAAAATTCTTCTGGCCCTGGCTTTTTCAGATCGCCTCTGTCGCCGTCGCGGAAAAACTGAGAGGGGTCTTATGGTTGGGGGACGTGGAGTTCGCCTGCAAAATGAATCTTTAGTCAGAGATTCCGAGTTCTTTGTCGCTCTGAATGGTATCGAAGGCAGTAGCGATACAGACACCGTCATCAGCCTAGCCTGTGGTTTTAATAAAGAATTTGTTATAAAAACTTTTAGTCAGGAAATAAAAAAGGTTCATGATGTCACCTTTGTCGAAGACAAAGGTCAATTCTTCGCAAGAGACTACCGAGCCCTATGGGGATTGGCTCTTGACGAGCCCTCTTTCAGTCCCACGTCGCCAGAGGAGGCTGCTGAAAAACTGCCTCAGATTCTTTCCGAAAAGTGGGACTACGTTTTGAAACAAAATGAAGGCTTGAAGGCATGGTGGGAGCGATGGCAATACCTCCTCAGACACCGAGAGCATCTTCCCGAGGATCTACAGAAAAAGTTGGAGCGGACGGATGATGACTTTGATCGATTGAAGCTTGAAGCTTTTGCTCAAGCCTGCCTAGGGGAAACGCGCATCTCCTCCATCACCGCAAAAGATCTGGTCTATTTTTTTGACAATGTCATCCCACCAGAAATTGCCGAAACATTGAGCCATCAGCTGCCGGCAAAAATCAAAGTGCCCAGCGGAAGTCTTATCCGTATCCACTACCCCGAAGATAAGCCCCCGTTTATGGAGGTCAGGATTCAAGAAATCTTCGGTTGGATGCAGACACCTCAGATTCTTTTTAGTCAGATCCCGATTACAATCCACCTATTGGGACCAAATTTTCGACCTGTCCAAGTCACATCAAATTTAGAGAGCTTCTGGAGAACTGGCTATGCTGAGATTCGCAAAGAGCTGAGAATTAAGTATCCAAAACACCAATGGCCCGAAGATCCATCGGAAGGTGTGCCTGAGGCAAAAGGAAGAAGAAGGAATTAAAGAGCGCTCTAGAAGCCCCCGAAGGGGCCTCGCGAGCGACTGATTACCAAGCTGGTAATCGACGGCGACGATTTCTTTTTCGAACTGGAGTCACAGTTCCCGTGCTCTCGCCCTGGTGTGTGTTCGAAGTTGGCGCCGTTTGAGTTTCTGTCTGCTTCATAGCCGAACTCCTTTCTGCTAGATTAAGAACTAAGTCCATTCTCTCAGAGAAGCGCGGCGTCAAGCGAAGGTTTTAGTATTAAAGTCAGCACATGAAAACGGTCTGAGAAAAGGCCAGACCTTTAAAGGACCTAGAGAGCTCAAGAAATTACGCGCCGCACCTACTTGCGGTGCGCCAAAGGCCCCAACATCGTTCCTCCGGCAGGTACATCATGAATTACCACGGCATTGGCCCCGATCAAGGCTCCATCACCAATGTGAATCGGGCCTAGAACTTTCGCACCTGTTCCGATAAGCACCTTATTGCCGACAGTGGGATGACGTTTGACCGGATCGAATTTTAGACCACCTAGAGTTACGCCATGAAAAATGATACAGTCGTCACCTACTTCTGCGGTCTCACCAATCACCACACCCATTCCATGATCTATCACCAAGCGTTTACCGATCTGGGCACCAGGGTGAATTTCAATCCCCGTCAGCCAGCGTGAAAACTCCGCAACCAACCGTGATAAGAAAAAAAGCTGAGCTTTATATAGAAGGTGGGCCAAACGATGGAACAAAAGTGCCTTCGGGCCCGGATATAGCAAGCCAATCTCCCAGAGCGACTTTGCAGCGGGGTCGTAACTTTTGTAAGTGTTGAGAAGTTCCAAAATTTTACTAATCATATTTTGTCGTTCATGTCCTCTAAAAGGAAATAGCGATCGAACATTTCATTATATCTCGACCACTTCTCTCCTGAATCTCGCTCTGACTCAACGATCGTTTTCACTGTCGCGACCTTGCTGTCGAAATCGTCTATCATCGCCACAACCATTGCTTCCATGAATTTGGGTCTCTTCGGCGAGCCATATTCCAAACGGCCATGGTGGCTTAAAATAATATGTTTACAGATGTCGCGAAGCTCGTCGGTGAATCCCAATATACGTGACGACTTTTTATCAATCAGTTCGCAAGCGATCTGCATGTGTCCGATTAATCGGCCACGATCTGTATAGGAAATGCCATTGTCATACGAAAGCTCCCATACCTTGCCGATATCATGGAATATTCCACCGAATAACAGCAGATCACGATTCAGAAACGGATAGTGTGACCCCATAAAGTCCATGATTTTACAAATCGAAAGGATATGCTCAAGCAAGCCACCCAGCCAGGCATGATGAATCGACTTGGCAGCTGGAGCCTTAAGAATCATCGGTTTTATTTCTGGATCTTCCAATGTATCCAGAATCAGCTGACGTAAGAAGTCATTTTTCATAGACCGCACAAGCTGCAAAAGCTCGACGAACATATCATCAGAGTTTTTGTCTGTGCTTGGTATAAAGTCATCGAAGTTCACGGTCGCGGAATCAACTCGCTCTAATTTGTGTACGATAAGCTGTTTACGATTTTGAAAGAGCTGAACCAGGCCTTTGACTTTGATAATGTCACCAACCTCAAATTCTTGCGATAACTCATCGACACGGTCCCATACGCGCGCGTCGATGGCTCCTGTGGAATCACCCAATTGTAGCCCCATGAAAGCTCTGCCATTCTTACCGACACCCACAGTTTTGCTTTTAACCAAAAAAGGCGAGTCGACATTATCCTTATCTCTTAGGTTCCGGACCGTTTGTTTTTCCACTAGGGTTCCTCACACATAAGGTTTTGGTGCTGTGAATGGTAAAAGCTCACTTGGGAAATCGCTATCATATTATCTCTTTTTGCTGAAAAAAGAAAATGTCCCCCTAAAACGCTCAGATATCTTTGCTGAGTTGTGTTCACTTTAATTCCGTCTTCAGTCATCTTTTCGAAATACTTGTCCGTGATATCTGCGAACTTGTTGCAGCCTTCGCCAAAAATTTCGCCACCGATTTTTCTCTTGCGAGCTTTACTGACAAATAACACTCTCTTCTGTACAGCCTCTGTGAACTCGGCAAATTCGAATTTCACATAAAAAGTTCCATTTTTTCCCGTCACAAACCGGGAAAAATCGATAGCCCCACCGCCTTTTGGCAACTTGATGCGGACCATGGGCTCACTAAGTATTCCAGGATTTTTTTCCGTCAACACAACAGTGATTTCGGCAAACACCTGATCATGAGTAGAGGTCACTGTGCCACTTGGCTCAGGTTTAAACTCTAAAAGATCCCACGCAGCCTGAGGAATCTTGATATCTTGCGCGACATCCTCAATGACAATATCTTTGATTTCAACGGATTCTTCGGTTTTTTTGGTACAGGCTCCTGCGACAAAAAACACCCCCGCAATTATGCATTGAAGTGCTTTTTTCATCACTCCGACTCCAGGCGCTCTCTAAGTTCCAATAATGGAATATAGTTAGGCTCGGCTTGCAAACCTGCACGAACATAGTCATAGGCGCCAGCGCGGTTTTTATTTTCCAATGCGGACCATGCCAGTCCATGGAGAACCATGGCATTCTGCTTACTCAGGCGATAAACTTCACCATATGCTTTTTGCGCACAAGCAGCGTCTTTAGCCTCGAAACAAATCATACCTAAAAGAAGATTGCGAACTTTCAAAGGCTTCAGCTCAGGCATATTCAACACTGCCATCGCTTCTTGAGTTCTACCCATTTTGTTTAAAAAACTAGCCTGCACCGCCAAGACGTAAGGATCCTTAGGGGCCTCGGTCACAGCTTCTTGTATAAATTTATCGGCATCGGTATCGCGATTTAGTTCCATCAAACAAACAGCCCGTAATGCTTTCAGTTCCGCATGCGGAGTCTGTTGTCGGAAAATCTCCGCACAATACTTTTCCAGGTAGTCCCATTGGGTAAATCGCCAATCCACTAAGAGCGGATGGGTGTACAAAGTCGATTGACCAGGCACTTGCCCCAGAAAATGAACCACTGACTGATTTAAGGTGTCGACGTCACCCAAAAGGCTTGAAGCGTAGACTAGAACCAGGCTTAGTTCTTCACGCAGATATCCAGTCGTTTTGATATTCTCTTTAATATCCGACATCAGCTTTTTGATTGACGATAAATCGGAGGAACTTTTGGCATATTCGACTGTCGCGATGGCCTGTCCAAAAAGTGCGAGCATTGACTCTGGATGCCTCTTAAAAATCGCAGAAAAACCCTCCATCGCCTTTTGAAACTGACCCTTTTTAAGTTCGATAATCGACAGGTTCAGCAAAGCCGACAAATTAAACGGCTCATAACCGATGGCTTTATTAAGTGTGTCTTCTCCCTGCTTTAGGTCTCCATCCATCATGTAGGAGACTGCAATACCCAAATAGGCTTCCACGATCTGCGAACGACTCAGTCCTTCTTGGGCAAGGGCCCCCTCTAAAATCCTTCGTCCCAACAAACTTTGTCGGTCCTCCGAAATAAGCACGGGAGCCATCTGAACCTTCAAGTCATCAGACGGAATTTTTAACTTACTGCCCTTAGTGAAGGACTGCAGAGCCTTTTCATATAAGCCCATGCTCTTATAGCGCAAAGCTTGACTCATAAGTTCATCGTGACCTACAGACTTGTTCTTATCTTTTTGACTGATAGAGAAAGTCACCAATCCCACAACCACAATGGCAATGCTCAGCAATGCCCATCGCAAATGATTGGATTTCTCTTTAAGTCTACCTTGCACACGAGAGTCACCAGAAGAACCGTAGCTTTTTGTAGGGGTTGAATTTCCGATGGTCGCCGGTGTCTGTACGCTAGGTGTGACGTCTTTAATATTCCGTCCAGGAAAAGAACTATCAAAGTGAGGTACCGGCGTCGGAGTCAACTCGTCAGGTAGATGATCTGTCTTGGTCTGAGTGTACTGAGCCACCGACTGAGTCATTGTATTTTCGGCAACAGTGTCCTGTTCATCACGAATATTTTTAACGATCTCTAAAAAAAGGGCATTTTCACGAATATAAGACCAGCGTCCATGAGGTTGTCGGATCTCATCGATCACTGAAACCTGACGAGACTTAAGTAGTTCAGCAACTTCACTGAAATCGAAAGGGCCAAGGATCCTTGTGGAAGATTTTATCAGCCAGTTTTTTTCAGTGTTTTGCTCTGTCTTTGTCATTAGAAGGGCGCACTCGTCAGTAAAAGTTTAAGATCATCGTTGGTTAAGTAAAGGCCAGCCCCGAGATATCCCGAGCGAGCATTCCCCTCGTCGAGGGCGTCATTTATTCCGGCAGTCACGTAAAGGCCTTTATATACAGTATAAGACAACGAGCTTCGCAAGTTGGTCTGACTGAAATTGAAAGCCTCTAAAGTGAACTTTAGCTTGCGACGGAAGAAAAAGTAATCAATTCCTAAACCACCAGAGTTCTCGATCATCCCGCCCTTAAGAGTCAGATCATAAAAATTCTTAGCAAAAAGCGCTGTTAAGCGAATTTTATTCTCGAAGGTTTTAATTTGAGTGATATCCGAAGTTGTCGTGCCCGTGGTTTGAGTTCGTGAAGTTTCGACAACTCCCGCAGGATCGTCGACCACAGCCACATAGTAGTAGCGATCCAAGCCTGGTTGGATCTTGACCCCGATATATGATTTGGTACCGCCGGCATCGCCTAAATACTCCGCTCTAAAATCAAAGGCTGTTTCAATTCGTGTCGCAGTCCCAACGAAATCATTCACGCCTTCGATCGCCGAGCTGAGGTTCTCTCCGGTAGCTTCATCGCTGATCAGTTTGCCGATAGCGCCTTCGCCATTGTTAATTTTTGTGGTGATTTCATCTAAATTCTGAGCCGTCTTCGCCAGACGATTCCAGGTCTCTTTCAACCCTTTATCACTTTCATCATTCATCACTTGTTCAAGTGACGTCGTGATGCCGTGAACCTGGTCAACGATCGAGCCAATTTTTTCTTTGTTCGCGCTGGTCATATCAGCAATATCTGCTGTGAGAGTTTCAATATTTCTTACGATGCGACCCAGAATATTGTTTCGAGTACCATCTGCAGTGGTCGCATCTTTCAAACTTTCGGCCACGCTCTTAAGGGATTTTGTGACATCCGCGACCTGGGTCATCAGATTATCCAACGAGCCCCCGTCTTTGATATTCATTATTTGAGCATTGTCTTCAAGAGGTGGATCTGTCGGAGAACCGGGATAAACTTCAATATGCTTGTCTCCCAGAATCCCTTGAGCTTTGATTTCGACCGATGCCGACGTGGTAAGCGGCACTTCAGATTTTACCGTGATATCGATTCGCGCCATTCCGTCTTGCAATGAAATGTTCTTGATCACTCCAACCGGAATCCCCGCCGTTCTAACAGCAGAGTTTTTCACAAGTCCGCCAGCATTCGGCAAAACGAACCAGGCTTTTTTTGAACGTCCTAAGTAAGAAGGATCATCACTTACCTGCATCGACATGATGGCAATCAAAGATCCCACCACGATCACTAAAAGTCCTACTTTAAATTCGGCAGTTCGAAGCCAACTCATCGATGTTTTATCCCTTTATTCACGAACTTCTTCACTAACTCAATCTCAGTGTTATAGAAATCCTCCGGAGTACCATACAGGAGAACCCGGCCACTATCCAACATAGCGATATGGTCGGCAATCCTAAATGCGGCGGACAAATCATGTGAAACCATGATTGAAGTCGTGCCTTCCCGTATTTTATGAGTACTCAGAATCAAATTATCCACCATTTCCGTCAGAATGGGATCTAAACCCGTGGTCGGCTCATCATAGATAAGAATTTCTGGATCTAGGGCGAGAGCTCTCGCTAGACCGGTCCTTTTTTGCATTCCACCCGAAATCTGACTTGGAAGCTTATGATAGTGCTTGGATTCAAGCCCGACCTGTTGCAGTTTTTCTTCGGCAATACGTAAGACCTGAGTCATCTTCAGATCTCGGCGATGTTCAATTAAGGGAAAACACACATTTTCCAGCACAGTCATATCGTCGAACAAAGCTGCTGATTGAAAGAGTACTCCGAATTTGCAACGGAAATTCGTCAGTTCTTCTTCCGATAGTTTTCCAATATCGGTCCCTAAAACTTCGATGTAGCCAGATGTGGGTTTAAACAGGCCCAGCAAATGCTTTAAAACAACACTTTTGCCGGTTCCAGAAAAGCCGATTATGGCAGTCAAACTGCCCTTTTTGACTTCAAGATCTATTCCCTTAAGGACAAACTCTTTGCCCCCATCGAAAGACTTCTTAACATCTTTTAAGCGAACAGCTGCTTCCGACTTCATCATGAAATCCCCAAAATATTATAAACGAAGCGAATGATGTTCGTCACAAAGTAATCAAGAATGATAATGCCGACCATGCTTTGAACCACGCCTTCATTGGTAGCTTCGCCAACCCCCTTGGCCCCACCTTTCGTGTTAAAGCCGCGATAGGTACACATCACCGAAAAATAGATACCGAAGATCATACCTTTTACGAGACCTTCATTGATGTGTTTCACTTCGATCATGTCGGCGATCTTCTGCCAAAATACGGCTTCGTCTAACTGGACAAGCTTAACGCAAAGAAAGTAGCTACCGATCATGGCAACGAAATCGAAAACAGCGACGAGCAACGGCATACACACAAAGGCTGCCACCAATCTAGGACTGATAAGATACTGTTTTGTGTTCACACCCATAACATCAAGAGCATCTATCTGCTCATTCACTCTCATTGTACCGAGACGAGCGGCCATCGCTCCACCTGCTCGGGCAGCTACAATCAAACCAGTCAATACAGGACCGAGTTCCCGCGTAATTCCAAGTGCTACCGTAGGACCCACCATATTGACGGCATTGAATAACTTAAAGCCAAGATAGAGCTGAAAAGACAAAGCCAGACCCGTGAACGCTCCGGTTAAACAGATGATCCAAATCGATTGGTTACCGATAAATTCCATGTGCTTGATGATCTCGTTAAAGCGCGATGGTTTAGCAAATATAAGCCGTACGCTCTCCGTAAAGAAAATTGCTACCATTCCGGTTTCATAGATAGCTTTCTTGGCGAAATCAATAGCAACTGATCCTATACCTGATATTCCCTTAACCACTGATCCTGAAAGGCTCATTGCTTAGCTCCGACTTCGTCCAGAATAAAATTTCGACCGTCGCCCACATAAACGCGGGGCACGCGTTCTCCGACACTTGTCAGGATTTCCCACATAACAGTTTCTGCATGACTTGCGATCTCTTCTGGCGAAATATAGTTGCCCGACTTATCTGAACCGAAAAGAATGACCTCAAGGTCCTGGAACTTTTTAGTATCCTGATCTTTTATAACATCGGTCACATCGACCATCAGATAGTCCATACAAATTGAACCGACGACTGGGACCTTATGACCGGCGAAAAGCACCTTCGAACGACCCGAAAGAAGTCGATGATAACCGTCTGCATAACCGATGGGCACGACTGCGATTATGGATTCCCTTTGGGCTGTCCAAGTACCGCTATAGGAAACGGTTTCCCCGATTTTCAGTCGGCGAAATGTCGCTACCGTGGATTTCAAAGTCATCACAGGTTTTAAACCAGCAGTTCCAGACTCTCCCATGGGGTTCAAACCATAAATCATCAATCCTGGTCGCAAGCCCCAGTTCTGCAGAAGCAAAGGATGGCTTTGGATGTTTTGCTTGCGAACCTCCAGCAAAGACAGAATTCCAGACGTATTTAAAGAATGAGTGATGACCCCAAATGATTTAAAGACCTCGCTCACTTGATGAATCGCTTGCAACTGCTGTGCGCTTCGACCTTTAGGATCGACTGCATCCTGCCCTTGCAGCAAATGAGTAACCAAAGCTTTCAGACGAATTTTCTTATTCTGCCAGAGTCGCTCGAAAAGCTTTTGCGCTTCTTCTGGTCGAAAACCTAAACGGTTCATTCCCGTATCGAACTTCAGATGAATATTTACGGCAGAAGTCGCCACCGCCTCTAAATGATCGATATGCTCCCAAGTACTTACGACGGGAGTCATTTGGTACTGGATAATCTTTTCCGCACCTTTGCGGTCGAAGCCCCTAAATACCAGAATTTCCGCTTTGACACCAAAATTTCGCAGCAACAGACCTTCTTCAATCAAACAAACACCTAGATGCTGTATCCCAAGACTTTCAAGGTACGCAGCAAGTTGCACATCGCCGTGCCCATATGCATTCGCCTTCAGCATGGGACAAAGAAACGCATCTGGAAATGAATTCTGCAACAACGTTATGTTGTTTCTAAGATTATCGAGATTGATTTCGGCATAAGTTCGGCGATACATCTCCATCATGCAACTCACTCAGCCGGAACTTCAAAATCAGGTTGATGCTTTTCAGACGCCTTATACAGACAAATTTTATTTCCGCCCTTATCGGCAATATGCACCAGAGCTTTTGTCGCTGTTTCATCCAGTGACTGAGCCGAATCACAGAGCGACGGATATTCACTGACTCCCAGACTTATGGAGACTTTCATTCCGCGCTCCATAAATGAAGCACTCTCAACTATACGCCGTAATCTTTCAGCACGCAGGGCCGCGCCTTTTTTGGAGCAATGAGGAAGAATCAAAACCATCTCGTTCATCCCGCTACGGCAAGTGACATCATTGGTACGACTGCTTTTTGCAATTAGTGTTGCAAGAGATCTTAACAGCTCATCCCTGACCGCTTCGCCTAGCGAGGATTCAATCTCGAAAAAATCATCAATGGCGATTTTCACCAAAGACAACGGCTGCTTTAAGCGTCGGCTGCGAGAAAATTCCTCGTTAAGAGCCTTTAGGTAATAACTGCGATTATATACTTCAGTTACGAAATCTTTAACCTCAAGCGAGTCGACTTTTTTCTCGAGTGAGAAATGAGAATAACAAAGCGAAAATAAACTAAATTCTTCGCCCATCATTTCAGCCGCCGTGCCGCCCAGAAGTCCCGAATAAACGAAGACCCCTTCCAAGATATTGTTCGCATAAAGTGGCAGAGCTTTTGGCGGATTAAAATGAAAAGCTTCGACAAGCATTGAGCTGAACCGTTCGGGTAACAACCCTAATGCCAACTGTGATCCCAGCTCTTTCATATCATCAGACTCTAGTTGGCAACCGACACCCTGAATGCTGGCTGCCGGTATACCATTTGCGTGAGTGGCGACAAAGGACCGCACAGACGGCAGAAATTTGAAATACACGCAAAGCGTGTGCTCCAGATTATTCAAGAATTTCTGCAAGAGATCTTCTTTACTCTGAGCCGTCTTATATTCAGCTATTTTATATGAAAAGGAGATCACTTCCTTTTGCGGTTGCATGCTGGCAATCGCAGCCGAATGCGCTTCCTTCATTTTTTGCTGAGTATTTCTTAAATCATCAAAAAGTTGCTCGTTTTGGTAAGTCAGGTAAAGCTTCTCAGCAGCACGATCCACAGCCCAGACAATTCTTGATTCAAGGGCGACGGGCTCGTCAGAAATAACATCCACCAATCCATGGCCGTTGTACTGAGCAAGAACCTCAAACTGAGTGTTCGCGGACAACGCGATGAATCTGATCTCATCGTTAATCTCAAGAACATGCGAGACAAAGTCACTAAGGGAGCCGCCCAATACTGAAGTTGCAAACACCAGGATATGCGGTGGACTTTCTTTCAATCTTTGCTCCAGCATTTCCGGATCCTGAAAGAAGTAGGCATCATACCCTGCTTGCGAAAGATATACCTTCGCGGAGGCACCAAGATCGACATCCGTAGTAAATACAAAAATCGTGAATTGAGAGCTGTGCTCGCGAATATTCAACTTTAAATCCTTTTTCCTGGTCGGCGAATTTCTACCTGATAATCATCTAACTTAGATGCTTTCTGAACTGGTGCAGACTTTGGGGGTCCTATGAGGCTTGCCGCAATAAGATCTTTATCCACTTCGTCAGTCACATCCAATTTGGGTGTTGATACCGTCGTTGCCGCCACCGTCGTTTTTTCATTGTCTAAAAAGCCATCCACAAACGTCAGCTCATCGTCTGAAGATATTTCGGACTTCATCCTGGGCTTCATCGTTTCTGCGACGGGAGTTGCAGTCACCGGGGAGGCTGCCTCTTCCGGAAGCTCCAGGAGATTATCAATGTTAATATCCAAAGGTGAAGGTTTTGGCAGGCTGGCCTGTTCCTCAGCATATCGTGCCTCCGCCTCTTGTCGTTCTGCAGATTCCGTTCTCATCTGTGGCAATTCCTTTGCTATTAAGACCTCTTCTTTTTTAGCTACTGTGTCTTTAACCGAGGCAGTTTTATGGAATAATATTTTTATCAGCGTTCCTTGACCACGCTTCGACTCGGCCGAAACCTCTGCCTTGTGCTCCCTAAGTATACCGAAAACAACCGAAAGCCCCAGCCCCAGGTGATTCTGAAACGATCTTGTCGTAAAAAACGGATCAAAGATCTTATTCACCTTATCGTCTTCGATGCCTTCGCCGCTATCAGCGATATGAAGATGGACACCTTCAGAGTCCTCATAAAGATCGATTCTGATTTCCTTCTTCGGCATCCTTTCCATAGCCTCAACAGAGTTGTTGAAGATATTGGTCAGCGCTTTAACTAAAGAATCCGCATGAAGTGCAATCGGACTTGTTTCTTGAATGTTCTTAATGAGTTTTACGCCCTTGTCTGCAAATAAACCTTCGAGCGATTTTAAACTCTTTGCAAGTGGCCCCTCTACTTTCATAGAGTTTTTCTCTTGAAGCTCTTCACCAGCATAACCTAAGAGCTTATCGACCACTTCGCGCGCCGATCGGGTCTCGCGCAAGATCGAGTCAGCACTTTCTACCACTTCTGCAGCGGGCTCTTTGGCTAGAATCATCTGCGAGTGCCCGATAATTGCAGCCAGCGGACCACTCATCTCATGCGCTAATGCAGATGCTACTCGCATAGAGGTCTGCATTTTATCTTTTTGCAGAAGCTCAGGATCTACGCTCACTACGGGCTCCGCAGAAAGCATGCTACGATTTTTAAGTTGATCCATTTCCAGAGTCATATCTTCCAACTGCTTTTCGGTTGGCATAATCACCCAAAGAATAGCCGCTGTTCCGACGGCGATTAGACCGCATCCCAGGAGCAGGAACTGCCACCACAAACCGCCTCGCCCCTTCATCGCTTCTGCCAATGGAGCACTACTTAGAACCAAAAGGTTGCTCTCGGGAACAGACTCGAACATGCCATAGATTTCTTTTTCGGTGCCGGGATTAAAAATTCCATTACCTTGAGTGGCGCCGCCTTGAGCTTGTTTAAAGACAGGATCGTCGCGCATAATCGTTCCGAGATACTCTGGAACAGAGTGCCCGACCGTTAAGCCAGATGAAGTCACTATGGAAAACGCACTTAACGTGCCTTTCTGCGAATCGATCAGTGATTGAAAAATCTCTCCTGATCCAAACAAAGCAAAGGCGCGGCTTCCTTCAATAAAGAGAAGTGCCACGTATCGACCGCGCTGCGAGTCTTGGAAGGGTTTTACAAAAAACTTTTGATCTGGAGTCAGCGTCCCCAGGTTGCCCACAGCTGACTTAACAAAATCAGCCGTCCACTTCTCTGCCTTTGAGTTTTCTTTCGCAACGATCGTCTGAGGCCGCAACTCTTTACCCTGAATTGTGAATGAGGCCACGGCGTAATAGGGCGCAAGTGCATTCCAAGAAACCTTGCCACTTTGAAAGCTTTCAGGATTCATAGCAGATACAACGCGCTTCAAGGCTTTTAACTCAATGACCAGGGAATGATTGATAGAACCAATTTGAGTCCGCGTCTGCGCCTCGACCCAGCTCATTCGATCATTAAAAACAAAACTATCGGTTCTCCATAACACAGCTCCAATGAAAACGACTGCGACAGCAATCAGGACTGCGACAAGTTTTACTTTCATTGAGACGGTTCCTTCCTCTGACTTTGCCACGCCAAGCTCGTGCGTGAGTCTTTGATTTCATTGTAGTTTTAGAAAGTACGAAGAATCAAGCAAGAGTCCTTTGCAAAAGACATTAAAAGGATTTAGAAATCTCGCATGAACACGCATCACTCCGATATTTTAGTCATTGGCTCAGGAACCGCAGGTCTCGCTCTGGCTCTGAAGCTCGCTCAGCAGGGAAAAGTCATTATTTTGGCTAAGGATGGTGCCAGTGGAACGAATTCCTCCATGGCCCAAGGTGGAATTTCAGCGGTGATGTCGTCGGAGGACAGTTTTGAATCTCATATTCAGGATACAGTGACCGCCGGAGCCGGTCTCTGCAAGGAAACAGTCGTTCGCGATTATGTCGAACAAGCTCCTGATAGAATTAAAGATTTAATAAACTGGGGCGTCAATTTCGATATAAAAATCAAAGATGCGGAAGGCACTCATGAAATCGATTTGACGCGCGAGGGCGGACATAGCCACCGACGCATTTTACACTTCGAAGATCAAACGGGACTAGAGGTTCACCGGGTCCTTTTAGCGCGAGTTCACGAAAATCCAAACATCACTTTATTTGAACATCATCACGCGATCGACCTTATCGTGAACAAAGAGCTCGACCCCGTCGACATGTCGCCTGTGACCTGCGTGGGATGCTACGCTTTGAACACCGCCGATGGCGAAGTCCACGCCTTTATCGCTAAAAATACAGTTCTTGCAACGGGTGGAGCAGGAAAAGTCTATCTTTATACTTCCAACTGGAGTGGCGCGACAGGTGACGGCATCGCCATGGCTTACAGGGTGGGCGCTCGTATTGCCAATTTGGAATTTATGCAGTTCCACCCCACTTGCCTCTACCATCGCGAAGCTCGAAATTTTCTCATATCAGAAGCTTTACGCGGTGAAGGTGGCGAGCTGATCGATAGCAATGGAGAGGCGTTCATGCACAAGTATCATCGCTTGGGCTCCCTCGCACCTCGTGACGTTGTGGCCAGATCAATAGATAAAGAAATGAAAAAAACAGGTGCCTCTTGTGTTTTTCTGGACATGACTCATCTAGATGAAGCCTTTCTGAAAAAACGTTTTCCGCACATTTTTAACAAGTGTTTAGAGTATGGCATCAACATGAGCACTCAGCCTATACCGGTAGTCCCTGCTGCTCACTATCTCTGCGGGGGCATTCTCACCGATGTAAACGGCCAAACTGACATTTCAGGACTATGGGCTGTCGGAGAAACCGCTTGCACCGGCTTGCACGGCGCCAATCGCCTGGCTTCAAACTCTCTACTTGAGTGCTTAACCACTGCTCATAATTGCGCTGAGAAAATGATCAGCAATTGGCAATCTTATAAGCTGAACCCGCATCCTCCTAAACCATGGAGCCATCCGCAAGAGTCCAATGATGATGAAATGATCGTCATCACCCATATGTGGGATGAAATTCGTCGCCTCATGTGGAACTACATGGGTATCTTGCGCTCGAATAAAAGACTGGAGCGTGCGCAACATCGCCTGAAGAATATTCTTGCCGAAACTACTGATTATTATTCACACATGAAAATGCATCCGGACATTTTAGAGCTTCGGAATATTGCCATCGTTGCAGACCTTTCGGTCGAATGCGCTCTTCGCAGAAAAGAGTCGCGGGGCATTCACTATAACATCGACTTCCCAGATACGCAGCCAGACCCTCACGATACCATCGTCGTACGTGGCCTGATTTGACTTGCTCGCTTGAAACCATTTAGGCAATCTATTGATTATGTACAAAAGATCAGAAGGCTTCTTTAGAAGCCATCAAGACGAGCAATTATTTTTCCAGGCTTGGGATAATCCCGAAGCAAAAGGCACAGTCATAATCACACACGGACAGGGTGAGCACTCTGAAAGCTACCATCGCCTGACTCAAGCTTTCGAAAATGACCATTGGAGCTTTTATGCCTGGGATCTAATTGGTCATGGTCGCTCGGATGGACGCCGCGGATACGTCGCCGAATTCGATGACTACTGCAAAGATTTTCGGCTTTTCCTTGAGCTCATTTTGAATGATGAAAAAGTAAAAAAGGGCCCGGTGATTTTATTTTGTCACTCGATGGGCGGACTTATTCAACTGCAAACTTTGCTTAAAAATCCTCAGGTTGATTTTACCGCCATGATTGTCAGCTCGCCGCTCTTGGGCCTTTCCGTACCAGTGCCCGCTTTGAAATCCAAAGGCGCAGTCCTGATCAATAAGCTGTTGCCACAGCTTACAATGAGTAACGAACTTTCCAATAACATGCTTACTCGAGATGTCGATGTCATTCGCGAATACGAAATGGATCCGCTTCGACATGACAGAATTTCTTCTGGGGCCTTCTTGGGTTTTCTGAAGGCTTTCGAGTTTGTTCACCCCCGCGCCAAAGAACTTAAAAAACCCACTTTGTTTTTACTGCCAGGAAACGATCCTGTGACAAGCACTCCCGACGCAAAGAGATTTTTCGATGACCTTGGAAGTGAACGAAAAGAGCTCTTCGTTTATCCCGAGAGCAAGCATGAACTGATCAACGACATCAATCGCAAAACCGTCTTTGCCGACATAAAGAAATTCCTCGATAGCTTTCTGGAGAAGAAATAAATGAAATCGATCCTGCTGATATCACTCCTTTTACTAACATCCTGTGCTTCTCAAGAAATCATGCGGGGCGGAAGACCCCTGATTTCCCAAAGCAAATACGTAGATCTAATTTACGAAAAATCAGACAAAGACATCAAGTACTCCGGTCTGTACAACACGCTGGAAGTCCATGCGACCCCAATAACCTCCCAGGTCGCTTTAGGCCAGCTCGATTATCAAACGCAAATTTATCAGTGGGACGAATCCAAGTTCAGCACCGAAAGCGCCGCCTATGAAGCCCGTCTGAATCGCGAAGCCGAGTTTTTTATCAGCTTCTTCACACCTGAAAAAAAGAATGATGATCTGACAAAACCCAACAGCGTCTGGAAAGTTTTCTTGGACGTTGATGGACGCCGTTACGAAGGCCAGGTTAAAAAGATCCGCTCACTTTTAGCAGAGATCCAAGGACTCTATCCATACCACAACCGCTTTAGCACACCCTACTCGGTCATTTTCCCCGTGCCCATGAAGAGCATTGAATCAAAAGAAATGACCTTAACGATGACGGGTCCCATCGCTTCTGGCATCCTAAGGTTTAATCCTTAGCGGTGACGCCGAAACCGTCTTCCAATCTCAAGTTCAAAAAGAGGGCTGATATATTTAGCGATCTTAAGACCCAGTCCGGTAAGACCCGCGGGCTCTAAAATTTCCAGGTCATGCAAAATCGCCTCGCGAATCATTTCTGCATACTTAGCTGGTGGCAGGGTTCCCACAGGAACTTTAAAGTTTTTGGAATACAAGGTTTCAAGTTCATCGTACATCCGGGTTCGCACCGGAGGCGTCACCAAGAGCAGAGTGGTAATAGGTGTTTCAGCAAGTTCCAACCTTAGACAATTGGTAAATGCAGCCACGGCCGCTTTCGAAGCCGCATACGTGCTCGCCGCGGGAAAGTGCATATAGGCAGAGACACTTGAATTGTTAATGATTTTACCGCGCTTACGAGCAAGCATTCCTGGCAATAGGCCACGGGTCAAATGCACAAGGGAATTTACATTCACCTGAAACATCCGATAAATGTCATCCAGACCTTGCTCTTCCAACAAGCCGCCAGTTAAGACTCCGGCATTATTAAAAAGTATATCAATGGGAGTCTCCGCCAATTGCTCCAGCAGCTTTTGCACGCTGTCTCGTGAACTCAAGTCTGCTTCCCAAATTGTTACGGACTTAGCACCTTCGCTCTTAAGTTCCTTCAGTATCTCAGGATCATTTTGCCTCAGTACGAGATGAAGATGAGATTTATCCTGAGCACAAATTTTTGCAACCGCTCGTCCGATGCCGCGGCTTGCTCCCGTGATAAGAATATGGCGGTTCGTGATTTCCATTTTCTATCCTTCATTGATCACGGTCTGCGCACCGAGACCCCATGATCTTAAAATTTCCAATTCATCGTTAGCCGACTTTGCTTTTTTAAATTTTGCGCCCGATTTACCCGAAACTCTTTTTTGGCAAGATGGCCAATCTTTATGGCGATAAACCAACCCCCCGATATTGCTGAGGTAGCTAAAGGCAGCTTCTTTTTTTTCACCCGGGGACTTCATCTCTGGCAAGGATGTATCTGCGGGGAGCTCATGTAAATTCACAGAATACTGATTGTAGGGCCCCAGAAAAAGGTGAATGGGCTCGTTCCGACTAAAAGCGACGGCGATTCTGTCGCATCGCTCGTTCCCCGGATTGCCAATGTGGCCCCGAGTGTAATGCCAGTCAATTTTTGCTTTGGGGCCGCGGGCCCGGATGACTTCGGCTAGTGCTTCCCATATATCTCGATTAGAAACATCGCCACCATCTGCCGTCTTCCATCCCCTTTTTTTCCAACCCCAGATCCACTGTGTAATTCCGCGAATCAAGTAAGTCGAATCAGTATAAAAATGCACAGGCATGTTTTGATCCGCAACCAATCGCAAAGACTCTAGCGCCGCCATCATTTCCATGCGGTTATTAGTGGTTGAGGATTCCCGGCCACCTAGCTCTTGAACTTCATCATTTCGAAAAAGAACAACGGCTCCCCATCCACCTGGACCCGGGTTGCCTGAGCACGCGCCATCAGAGAAAATTCGAATAAAATCTCGTTCGGTATTTTTCACCTCTTCATCGTCGCTGGGCCCAGTTGATGAGTCAACGCTTGTCGCAGCAAAGACGACCTCGAGAAAAAATCCAGCTGGCTCGGCCACAAAATCCCTGGACCTTGCGCCGAAGGCAACAACTCATATTTCAAGGCATCTGGGGAAAAGGCTCTACTTTGTTCTTCCTCTCAATAGCCAAGCGAAAACAATTCTCACGACCAAAGCCAAAAATCTTTCGTTCTGCAATTCACGATTGCAGTCTTACATTTTGACCCCCATTTGGACGAGCCCATACTAAAAATGCAAAAATTCAAAAAGCTGTTTTTAAAAGGAGATATCTATGAAGACACTACTTCTTTCTACTTTGATACTTTGTATGTTTACCGCAGGGGAGTCTCGGGCTCAGGATGAAGAAAGTTCAAGCTCCGCACTGCGATTTTCTGAAGAAGGTCGCGGAGGAAAGCCTTCTGGCATTGTGCCATTCATTGGGGCCGGCGGTGGTTACACCGCATATGATAGCGAGCTTGATGTTGAAGGCGTTCCGACAACCTTAAAGTTGCTGGGCTCCTACTATTTCGATATGCCACTGATTCTTGATGTTGGTTATGGTTTCAACAATCAACAGTTCTCTCAAGATGGAGCGCTTGATGATACCATCACTGACAGCGCCTTAGAGCTGGCTGCTCGATATGGCTTCGGCAACCGCTGGCAGATTGGTGTGGTGGCCGATCACTTCTTCAATCAGGGTGGCAACTATGGAGCCGAGCAAGCAGATGCTCAGTTTGCTGGTATTCAACTTCTTAAAGAATTTAATATCTCACAAAGCTGGCTCGCCCGTGTCGGCGGCCGTATTCAGACACTGACGAACACTGATGATCGAGCGGTTAATATGGCCATGATCGATTTGCAAATTGGTTGGAATCCGGGAAGCCGTCAGCCTACAACGTCATCAGCAATGGCCGAAGAATCTTCGCAGTCAGAAATGGCTGCGACTGAATACGGTCCTGCAGGAACAGGCGTGGCCGCGACGGATATGGAGGAAGGCACAGAATCTGATGCAATGATCGGGGCTGCGACTGATGTTCCACTCGATGCAATTGCTCAAGATAAACTAATTACCTTTCCAGTGGGTCAAGCCCAAGTGAAGGAGCAGGATCAAAACACTTTAAGTCAGGTGGCAGAAGTTCTGAATGACAACCCGGAGCTTGTGGAAAGAGTTGAGATCCGAGGCCACGCAGATACTTCCGGTAGCACCGAGCTGAACCAACGACTTTCTGAACAGAGAGCCGCCGAGGTTGCTAGCGCCCTTCAAGAAAGTGGCCTTACAAATGTTGAAATAACAACAGTTGGACGAGGCGAAACTGAAGCCGAAGGAACCTCTCCTCAGGATCGCCGTGCTGAACTCGTCTTCGTTGGTGTGCAGGACGAAGATTCTCTTAGAGACGCATTGTCTTCCATCGAATAACAACACGCTGTTTAGCCAAGATAGTTTTTGATTTGGACCTCTATGCGCGAGTTCATCTCTCCGAACTCGCGCAGCTCTTTAACTTTGATGACTTCGTCTAACGGATAGACCACCGCTAACTTAATTGATTTTACGTTTTCCAAGCTTTGCATTTTAGAAAGAGCCCAGGCATAAAGTTCCAATTGCTGGAAAGCGGTTTCAGAATATTTTTGCGAACCCGTTTTATAATCGACCATCCACAATACGTCGTCGACAATTCCCCACAGATCAATTTGCCCCTGCATAAGAGCGTCCTGATGGTTTAAGGCAAAGCCCCACTCTACAAATCCGTTTTCGATAATCTGTAGTAGAGGTGCCTCTTGAGACCGAGCAATAAACTGCAAAGGCTTTTTTAACTCATCTTCGGAAGTCTCTATCAAGGACTGAATATCCGTATACTTTAATGCTTCAAACACTCTGTGCGCATCAGTGCCCTGTTGCGCTCTGGCCAATGCTGATCCCAGCTTTTGTGCACCAATGGAACCAGAGGATGCAGTTGTTGGTGAACTTGATGCAACCGCTAGCATCTCAGTCACCGAAATATACTTTTTCTCCTGCCGTTTATCGCTGGACTGCCAAAGAGGGCGAAGCGTTTTATCAAGAAGCTCTTTTTCACTCATCTTTTGCGGCTGAAGGTTGCCCACCCTCACCAGGTACGAAAATTCAGGAAGCTGATGCAATCCCTCTTCAAGAATAAGAGGACAGTTTGCGGCCCATGACTTTTTACCCACTTTTTTATCCCACAGCAGAGTCACACCAAGTTTAGCGCGTGTGAGTGCCACGTAAAGCACGCGATTAAATTCTTCTGCTTCCCGTCGTCGTAATTGGTCGACAATCTGGTCCGCTAAAATACTGCTGGCCATTGCTTGAGATTCTTCATCGCGTATTCTAAGAGTCCACAACGCCGTTTTTTCCTGAATGCTGAACATAGGAGCCAGGCTTCCTCTTGGATCTTGTCCCATTCCAGGTACGATCACGTGCTCAAATTGCAAACCTTTCGAAGCATGAACGGTCATGAAGTTCACTCTTTTGGGCTCGATAACCGGAGTTGCATCGGCATCTTCGCTGCCTTCGTCAACAGACAAGGTTTCTAGGCTTGAATCCAAAAAGTCGAGATAATTAAAACCTGGACGACGTTCTTCCTGAGCGAGCAACGTCACCACTTTCCAAAGGTTAGCTTCCCTTCGTCCACTGGCATCGATGCGCGCGGAATAGTCAAAAAGCCCCAATTCAATAAGTGCGTTTTTCAGGGTCCACGACAGTCCACGCTCCTCACTCAAGCTGATCATTTTCTTCAGAATTTTTAGCGGATGAGAATCTGCTCTTTCGTCCATGTTGGCACCGGCAAGTCTCCAATAAGATTGCCGACCGGCATGACAAATCGCCGCGAGTTCTCGATCGGCAACATTAAGCCAAGGCGATCGTAAGAGAGCTACGAAATTGGCGTTGTCATGGGGATTCACCAAAAATTTTAAAATCGACAGACAATCCAAAACTTCTCTGCGCTCATAGAATCCGGAGCCACTGTGCAATTGCAAAGGAACGCCGTATTCTTGTGCGAGCTTTGCGGTCTGCTCCAAAGTCCGATGGGTCCTGCCTAAAACGCAGATCTGCTCAGGACTAACGCCCGCGTCCAATAACTCCTGAATGCGCACCACTGTCGCTAAGGTCTCTGCAGAGTCCGCGTCTTCGACGGAAGTTTCTGTTACGAGAATTTGCACGACCGGCTCCTCCGGTCCCTTCACCGGCTTATCCGGCGCCGGGGTCATCGCAGCAAATTGAGTACTCAAGCGAGTAAAGTAATAATTGAAGAAACTTAGGACTTCAGGTGTGGAACGATAATTGACCAGCTTAACCTGAACATCGCCATCTTGGGCGCGAATTTCTTCGACCTTTTCCTGGAAGACTTCAGAGCGAGCGCCACGGAACAAATAGATACTCTGCTGCGGATCTCCAACCACAAAGACCGGACTCTTTCCGATAAGATGATGCAAAATTTCTACCTGATGGGGACTGGTATCCTGGTATTCATCTACCATCCAGAAATCCCACTCTTGAGAGAATTTCTCTGCGGACACGGGAGACTCCTGAATAATTTTATAAGCCAAAGTCTCCAAGTCCGACATCGCCAACAATCCGGTCTCCAGCTTCAACTTCATGAACTCTGCCGTAAAACTTTCGGCAAGTTCTTTAAATAGTTCACAGTTCTTTTGGTGGCGCTCCCAGAATTGAGGACGGTAACGAGGCTCTTCTAAAAGGCTGTCAACCCGCTTCCGCAGTTCATCGAGTTCCTCATTCAACGAAGAATCAAAAGGAGGAGTTGCCTTTCTAAACTGAGGCTTGGTCAGGCTTTCCCAGAAAGCGTGCAATCGCTGATAGAAACCTTCGAAATCCTGATCTGTAACCTGCCACAAAAAATTCGTAAGCTGAGAGGTGTACTCCAGCCACTTTTCATTCGAACAATCGCGAGAAATAGCCAGGCAAACATTGCGAATCTTTGTGCAGATATCTTTGATAACCCTTTCGGTTTCCTCCTGGAAAACATCCTGACTAACAAAGTCTAAATGCGGAGCCACGACTTTTTCATTATGGTAAACCAGAAGCGCGCTTTCCAGTGCATGAAATTCGTACTCTTCTAAAAGCTCTTGCAACTGACTATTCTCAAGCAGGTACTTACGCATGATTTTGCGCGCCCCTTTTTTCACTTCGGAATCACTCATTATTTTGTAGTCTGGCGTCAGGCCAATGGATGCGCCATAACGAGACAGAAACAAACTGACTACGCCATGAATTGTCGAAATCTGAACTTGAGATTTTGAACTCACGAACTGGAAGAGATCTTTTCGCTCGTCTTCTAAAGCTTTCAAAAGCAAACGTTCTTTTAACTCTTGGGTGGCCTTTCGAGTAAAGGTCGTCACCACAATGCGAGGGAATTTTCCATTGCGCTCTTTAAAATCGCTAGCAAATTTAAGAAAAGTTTGAGTCAGAGTCGTTGTCTTACCAGCGCCGGCTCCAGCTCGCAGAATAGTATTCTTCAAAATCAAATCAGATGAGGGGCGCGACATTGTCGTCTCCATTCACAGCTAGAGCAAGTTTTGCTATCGGCAGGCTCTGTATTCACCTCACCTCGTGCAATACGGTCCAAAGTTCCCATAAGAATCTGACTGAACTCTGTCAGGTATCTTTCTTTGGCTTCGTAATTGGCGTTCTTATCTTTCCGTTTTGAGGCAGGATATAAGGCACTCGAAGAAGCCGCCAGTTCATCAATCTTGAAGCCTTTGCGATCAAAGGTTCTAAAGACATAATAGAACAGGCCAATAACCTCGCCTTTGATTTCGGTCATAAGGGACTTTTCAAGAACCCACATATAAAATAAAAGCTGCAGTTCATTCTTTTTAAGCCAAGAACTATGGGCAGAAATATTGCCTGCACTGCTCTTGTAATCCAGAACCACCAGATGACCTTCACCATTTGTGTCGATACGATCAACCTGACCAGATATTCTAAACGTTTGTGGCCGAGCTTCCCGGTATATTTCTTCCGTTTTGGGATCCAGATAAAATTCAAAGCGAACCTCTCGCCCCAAAGTTTTGGTCTTTTGAAACTCCTGCCGCCATTTCTTTTCGAAGCTAAGAAAACGGATGCCAAGTTGAATATGCTTCTTTTTTAAAGGAAGCCAAAGCCGCTCATCAGCAAAGATAAGTTTCTTTTGTCCACGAATCTCCTCTAAAATCTGATCGAGCTCTTCTGTAGACCAGTCAAAACGCATGGGCTCCACCGTCAGCTTTTCAAAGAGTGCATGGGCCAATTGGCCTCGCGTCCGATGATCGATATCCAAATCAATATCAGGAAGGTCTTTCAGTTTGAAATACCGTTGAGCTGCAAAAATAAACGGACATTCCAAAAAGCTCTCGACAGAGGAAGCAGATATTCGTGGAAACTCCGACACTTCTAAAGTCTCCAAAGGAACTCTGCCTAGATCTTGCTGAATTCTTTTTTCGACCTGATCTTTTCTTTCCACAAGCCAAGGTCTTTGCCCAACCTGAGAAGAGTGCTGAAGCTGATCCCAACGTGTTTCTTCAGGTAAGGTCAGCCTCTCGTGGTCGCCACCAAGCTCAAGCCAGAATGTCGAGGGAGAACAGAGTGTCCCGGTCAAATCAGTGGCTCCAAAACAATAAACATCCTGAATGGAGTCCGCCTCTGCCAACAAACGCAACTCAAATTCAAGATCACTCTGATCGGGGTTGTCCAAATAGAATCCCAGATCCTTAGCCAGTTCAAAGTAATCATCACCAGACAGCTGAGTCTTGTTTTTGCATCTTAAAGATTCGTCGGTCATTCCTAAAAAGATTCTGTAATGGGCTTTTTCGCTATAGGCTGACATTAGCTTAGTAACTAAAACTCCGTTGGGCTCGCCTCTTTCTAAGGTATACTCTTTGGCGGCGACTACTGACTCTAGATAAGTTAACCACTCTTTCCAAGTTAAGTGGGTCCCCGCTGTGGCATTTTGCAGAAGCTCTCGCAAGACAACCTGAACAATATCTATGTCGCGTGAATTCCAGTGCAACAAAGCTCTCGCGACGAACTCATCACGACGGATAGATCCAGTAACATCAAGCTGCTCGTTAAAAATTTTAAAGACGAGCTCGTTGCGGGCAAGGTCTTCGTTAACGTAAAGACTTTTGAACAATGCTTTAAATTCTTCGTAACGCAACTCCTGCGACTCGTCTCTTTGGAAAAAAGAAATTTCCAAATCAGACGGTGAAAGCCGACCGCTTTTTGCTCTTAGCAAGGCCAACCATTTCGTTACTGACGGAAGGCTTTGTGCTTTATGCGTAATATCTTTTTGTGACGGAATTCCTTCTTCTGCCAAAAATGCCTGCAGGACGGGCCAATACTGTTCGATATCTGGCGCGACTATAGCAATGTTTTCGGCTTTTACGCCCTGCTCTAGCCAAGCACGCGTCAACCCCACGGCATGCTTGATCTCCGCAAGCATGCCGGAAAAACGATGCACTTCGGTTTTTTTCTCTTTTTTATCAGGAACTTCCAATTCTATGATGGCAGCGCTCTGTGCCCGTAAATCTTCATAGGGCTTTAAAAGATAATGGAAGTCTTTCTTCCAAAGCGGGTCCGGCTCAAGAACCACCACATCCACGGTTCTAGAAAGAACTCGCAGAAGCTCGGCCTCGACTCTCGTTATTTCTCCGCTGAGATCTACTATCAAAGGTGTCTGCCACACTCTTTCTAAATCATTGAAGTTCTGTAGAAATGCGGTGATCCAGTCAGCCGTGATGACATGATGTTCATTTAACAACAAAAGAGCGCAAAAACGTGCTCGCAGATACCATTCTTTCCAACGATTTTCGGCTTCAGGATGTGTTTCAAACCACTCCTCCAACCGCTTCGTGCCATCGGGATGGAAAAGAACTGCCGCCATCTGATCAATATAGGAAAAAACAGTATCCTCTGCAGATGAGTTCACTCCCAGAATAGATTCATTTTCATCCAAGATAGTTCTGAGCAATGATCTGGCGAATGGATCGCTTACTAAGCGAACCTCCGGCGCCAAACGCCTTAGCAGCAATTTCCATAGATCGCTCGCTCGCAACACAGACTCATCGACAAAATGTCCGTCACGAGAAATAATTTTTTGTTGCAATTCGAACTTAGAGCGGAGATCTGATACCAGCCAAGATTGTGCTCGGGGAGCATATTGATCGAAGACTTCTTGAATTTGCGAGCGATTCTTGATCGGATGAATCTTTAACATGAAAGCATTATCGCGGAAATCAGCTCCCGTCGCAATTTTAAATCAACCTGACGCTGGGTACTGTTTATTCAAGAGACTAGCGACGCTGTTTCAATCGAGTTTTTTTATTATTATTGTTCTGAGTAAACTTGAAATTAGCGTCAAATCCAAGGTCCATACTTAAAGCGATCGCATAACGCTGATCTGCTGTCTGACCAGGATAAACACCAAGCTCTTCCGTGTAGCTGGCAGCATCAAGTCTGAAGATAAAAAAGTCCAATCCAACACCATAGGATACGTAGCCCTGATTGATACCCGCCCGAATATCTAAAAATGGCAGCGAAATTTCTGTCCCCAGATGAACTTTCTTGCCTATTTGAATATCTGAATCCAACAGATGAGTGCCTTCAAGGGCAATAATCCAATCCAACCCCGGCAAATCTACCCCTAAAGCGGCCCCAGCACTCAAATTGCCAGGAATATGAGAGGGAGCTTCATCTCCACCTGTCTTCTTAAAAGACGTGCCACCAACATCTTTCCACACCACGGTAAGAATGGGACTCAAAGGACCATCCACTTCAGTCAAATAAGCAAGATCGACACCATAGCCCGTCCCCTTGTTGTCGAACTCTTCCATTATGCCGTCAATACCGTCGGCGTTGGCCACATCGGATAAACCTATCTCTTGGACATCGCCGCCCCAGCGATCAATCTTTTTAAAAGAAAGACCAATATAGCTGCTTCGACCAATCGGATAGGCGCCGGCGATCACATAGTTTTGATCATTGCGGAAATAGGTAGTGAATTCAGGAAAGCCCGGATTATTCAGCTCCAGCGAAAGAGAATAATCGGTGTAGTAGCCAAATCCCAGATAAGGAAAAGCAATTGCTGTACTCCCTAAGGCATCAGCATAAATCCTCTTGCCGAATAAATTATTATAAGTCGCGGGATCATTTTCATCGATATCCTGAATCGCCTCAATATCCTCGGTGCTAAGCATTCGCGCGCCCACGTTTATTCCAACCAAATGAATATCAAGACCTTGAATTTTCCCCATGGCAGCCGGATTTACAAACATCGATTCGGCTCCGCGAATGGTTGTAAATACAGTTCCACCCATCCCCAGCGAACGAACCGGGCGATAAGAGTGATTGATCTCCTGAGCAAACCCGCTTGTGCAAAATAAAAAGATAAAAGCGGCAATTACTTTCACGGCCATGAGAATCCCTCCGGAACACGCGTAGCACAACATATACCGGTCATATCGACAGAATCATCCGGCTCCATCCCCGTAAACGCCGGCGGAGCGGTAGACAAATCGCAAGTCCCGAAGCCCCAATCAGAAGCGTCAAGCAAGAGCCTAAACGCATAGGCAATTTGATCTGTAACTGCGGTCGGGTCGGTGATATCGCAAGCTCCACCCACTTTGCTTTCACATTCCGCCTTGATTCCCTCTAAACTTCCCATCGTGTCGCTCGTTTCACCGATAGCTTCACTTAGCGAGGCGAGGTTTTCCATAATCAAACCAAACCCAGTCACAACTCTTTTGATATCATCATCAGTCAAGTAGTGTTCCGGCGCCGGAACGGGTTTTTGAATCAGTTTTTGATAAATGGGGTCTGGCCACCGCGTCAGAATATCATCCTTATCGATATCTCCGTCATTGTCTTGATCCACGTACTCATGACAAACATTAAAAGTACTATCCGCCACGCCGTCATGATCTTCCTGGTCTAATTTATAGCTTAAAGTAACTCCAACTCTTGCGACTCCCAAAATTGCCAAAAAGAGATTTTGATCCGGGGTTCTTTCAGAAACGCCACCAATACTTTCGATGATGCTAATGGCTTCTTCGCAGGAATCGGGATCAAGGGTCATATTTTTGAATACACCCATAAAGTATTCGAATATTTTTGTGGGACTGGCATTGCTTAATCCGTCGACAAGTTCAAAGAACGTCAATCCACATTTACCAACATAGGCACCGGCAAGGGTCTCTTTCACGTTCGCCCGAGCCTGAAAGCTAGCACTGAGACGATTTTCAATAATGGCAATGGCATCATCCCAAGCCATATCATCAATTTTCTTTTTTGCTTCGATATAAAGAGCTTCATCCGAATCAGTCTGGGCAAAGTCGGACAGCAAATTGGGCTGCCCGCAGGATGTCGAGAGCATCGCAGATAAAATTCCCACTAGAATGATTTTTAAGTTCTTCATAATCTCATCCTTAAAATCGGAAGGCGAACTTCACGATATAACGACGATCCTCACGTGGTTGATCGACAGTTCCGATTTCTTCACCATAAGTCGTCAGTTGCCATTGGATATGCTCCGTTGCGTACTCCATCCCTGCTGTCCAATACCTTTGATTATAACCCGCCCTTAGAAAGAGTTCATCGGCGAGATTCAATTCGAGACCGCCATGCATAAGCTTCGCCTTATCAGGTTCGTCTTGTGATGTTAAAAGTCCACGATATTCCAAGGTGAATGTAGAACGAACTCTGTTTGAGTGAATGGGAAAGAGTGCTACCGCAACATCCAGATCTTGCTTTACCAAATTGGGACGATCCGATGTTTCTAAGCGCACTCCTGATGCTTGCGTAAAGCTTGTATTGCCAACATCGCGAAGCACTGCACTTAATGTGGGAATCATTTTCCACGGCGCAGCTAGTATCAGGCCGACATCCGTCGAAAGCCCCACTCCCTCGGTGCCTATATCTTTATAATCAAGCGACTGAGTTGCATCTACCGCAGCATTGTCCACTTCGATACGACTGATCAGTTTGGTATTAAAACCCAACTTTACCCGACCATCAAAAAAACGAAAATTAAAGCCAAGAGCTAACGCCAAATCATTTCTATAGTAGGTATCGATCGTCGCCCCGTCGTCACTCATCTGTGCATCTAAAAGATAATTTCCATAAAGACCCACTCCAAAGTTGCGCCCCACGAAAGAAGGAAAAACTTGTCCCTTGGCGTGATAATAATCACCCCGATTTTTGTTAAGTCCGCCTTTAACTTCAGAGAGACTGAAAGGATTCGTGAATGCTCCGCCGCGATAAAAATCTGGAATTTTTCCAGTCACTTCAAGTTCCGGATCAAAAACGGTCCCAAAAAAGTTGCGCAGCTTGCCTAGGCCAGCCGGATTGACTAACAAAGCTGTCTCATCATTTGTAATGGCGATACAAGCGCCGCCCATAGCAAGGCATCGAGCCCCGCTATAAAACTCGCGACGTTCTTGGGCATTTACTACGGGAACCCAAGATAACAGAAAAATAATATTTATGAGGGCGATCCATAAAATCCTTTTCATAGACAACCTCCTTATCATTAGGCGTATCGGCAGACCGGGGCCTCACATTGAGACGTTTCAATCAAATACATTCAAAAGTCCTGAGTTAAGAGCCCGAACTATATTCCGATAAGAAGACTGGTATATTGCCTGAACCGGCATTCTATTTTCTGGGGGAGATCAAGATGAATTTGAAAACATTAACGACAACAGCACTAGCACTCACCGCAAGTTTTCTCCTGCTAGGCTGCCAAGAGACCGAACAAGATTTGATTGGCGATGCACAGCACTGTCTAGATCACACGACGATGGGACAGGCTGAAGGCTGTCTCAGCAAAATTGAAGGCTTAACTTCCTCCCAGTCTTATGTCATTCGTTGTGCTGCCAGCTTTATCGACGAAGGTCTTACTGATCCTGCGAAATTATCCGATGCCCTAAACCAAGTTTCCGACGGCAACAGTAATTCCATTGGATTGCTGCAAGCTCTTGCCTTTAAGAATGCAACCCGTGCACAAACTATGTTTGAGCGCTGTTCCGCTTCCAATCAAAAAGGTCTGCTTTTGATAAGCGGTGTCTCAAAAATGGCGACAGATATATTAAACCTCACCACCGGATCCACTGGTATCTCAGTTGATGCTGACGGCAATCTTAATATTTCTGACGACCCTAATGAAATAGCCGAAGCCATCGAAGATCTACTACTTGCTGGTGGTTCATCACTCGAAGTGGTCGGAACAACTCTGCAAGTGGTCTACAACGGAAGTTGCAAAAGCGGCAGCCAAGCAAACAAAGACATTTGCGGCGAACTAGATACAGCCTTGGCCTCTGTCGACCTTGAAGACCCTGCAGCTATCGGCAACGCGATCCTCGACTACTGGAAAAACAACAATTAATTAAATCGTATATCTAAAAGAACAAAACCGGAGCCAAAAGCTCCGGTTTTTTTTTCATCAACCCCAATAGTCCTAACGACAACTTTCGCGCTACTACGACTAGAAATCGAGACTCAATTTTGTAGCGTAAACTCGGCTTTCAATGGCCGTGTTGTAGGTCCCGACATCGTCTGCATAGCTGACTAGATCCAGATTGAATATTCCAAGTTCTGCAGAAAGCCCCGCCGTCCAGAATCCCTGACTCATTCCGACTCGGTAGTGTCCCTTCCACCAAGAGGCGACAGTCCAATCAAATTCAAATCCTAGGTGCAGACCCTTTCTCCAGTTAAATCGGGGGTGCCCAATGTCACGGACATCCAAGACACCTCGTCCACCAAAAATCCAAAAAGACGGATACTCCCAGCGACTTCCCACATCGAGCACGCGATAAAGTCTCTCTGGCTTTTCATCGCCGCCTTCCTTATTGATCAACTTCATCGATTGGCCAAAACCTGTCTCGGCCACGTTGCGCACCACAGCTCCAAAAGTTGGTCGAGTCAGTCGTAACAAAGACCAAAAGCTTTCATCCGGAAGTTCGGGCGTCCACAAGACTCCGACATCAGCATCAATGGTATAACCCTCTTTTAGATCTTCTTTCTTAATGACCTCTGTGTCGGCGGCCAACTCAGTCGCTGTAATGGGCTTACTCATAAAGCCACGATTTACAAATTTTCCGGTGACACCCCAAGAGAGTCGACCATGGGACACATCATGGACATCATCACCGTAGCCGACGGCCAAGGTCGTGTCCGCATAAACGGTCGTGTTAATAGCGGGACCAACTTGACGATGCATACTCATTTGCACCGAAACATCAGCGGGAATCAGCGCGACTCCCCACTTGGGACGCACCCAAATGCCTTCAAGCGGCGCTAAGCGCAAAGAATAATAGCTTCCATAGTTCTTTTCGATCAAGTTGAAATAGTCAGTTTGTTTATCTGGTTCATTCTTGCCGCTGCCATTGATATCTTCCAGGTCCTTGTAAAGATCCATGAACTTCGTAGTTCCAGCAAAATTCATTGAGAGATTGATTTGTCCGTTTTCTCTACGAGCCAGACCTGCTGGATTGTAAAAAATTGCACTGTAGTCATTGGCTACGGCAACAAAAGCATCACCCATCCCCAAAGCACGTGGAGCCTGGTAGTGATGGTGAATTTTATTGCTAACATTTTCATCTGCGGCCCACGTAGTGCCGAACGAACAAAGGACAAAGCTTCCTAAAAGAAGATGGGATGCACGATTTAACATGTATAGGCCTCCAAATGACTTAACAAAGATTGTAGACATAAATTATACTTTTCTCATGCAAGTTTTACGTTGTCTGATTTTTTTGACTTTGGTCGCATTTCACTGGGGAACGCTCGCCGCCCCCAGTGACAAAACCACTTTGCCGTCGCTTCCCCTAAACGATGACCCAGATCCATATCTGGAAGGACGCACTTCCACTCTTAGAGAAAGAGCCCCAGCTTCACAGATCAATCTTTCGTTGGGTTTTATGGGTGGCAACTATCTTGAACGCGACGAATATCAACAAGGGCCCACTGCGGTTTTACGTTATGCTTCGATAGCAACGGGCCTTCCCATCTGGGATTATCAAATTGAATTCCAAACTCAAGACAATCTGCTGGGTCTATCGATGGGTCGAAGCTGGTACATAGACCAGCTTCGTTTTAATCCCTTCTTCAGAACTTCGGCGGGGGTTCATCTGGATGGTAATGGCCAGCTTGCAGAACTTGTTGAAATTCGCAGATGGCGCCTACGAGGATCAACAGGCATCGGCGAAACATTTACCATTGAATTTGGCGCGGGTTTGGCCGTCACTGGACCGGATCTTTTCTTGCAGGTCGGGCACAACTTTACTTTTTAAGCTCTTCAAGCCACTTCACGAGGCGCCCCACTTCCTGAAGTAAATGGCTTTCATCGCGGTCGTTATGTAAAACAAACTGAGCTTCTTGCTCTTTCAACGAAAGCGGCAGCTGTGAGGCAATTCGCATCTCAATTTCGTCGTCACTTAAGTTAGTTCGACGCCTTAAACGTTCTTTTTGCTGATGCTTAGTACAAGTCACGACAATAACTGCATCGAACTGACTTTGCGCCTTTGTCTCGAACAATAAGGGAATGTCATAAATTGCTAAGGGCTCACCTTTTTTTTCCAAAGCATCTCGTCTTCGAGCCGTTTCAGCACGGATCAAGGGGTGAGTGATTGACTCAAGCTTATGCAGCATATCGGGATGACCGAAAACTCTCTGACCCAACTTGCGACGATCAAGTGTGCCATCCTCAAGAAGCACCTCCTCGCCAAAGGACTCGACCACCAACTTAAGTCCAGAAGAATCCTTCTGCAAAACTTCGCGGGCGATTTCATCTGCATCAATCACCGGGACAGACTTGCTGCGCAGCAATTGACTGACAGTACTCTTACCACAAGCTATACCTCCGGTCAGGGCTATCCATTTCATAGACACAATCTCCTTAAGGATTAGGTTTATTTTACCGATAGTCCTCACAAAGGGGAATAAGATTTCATGTCTCAATCCACAGTAGAACAGTTTGGAAAATATATTCTACTCGAGCGTGTTGCTGCGGGCGGCATGGCCGAAGTGTATCTTTCCAAGTCTACAGGAGCTGTTGGCGTTAATAAATTCGTCGCCATCAAGCGCATCCTTCCCCAGTACTCGGATCATCAAGAATTTATTGAAATGTTTAAAGAAGAAGCCAAGATTGCAGTGAACCTGAATCATGGTAACGTGGTTTCAATTTATGACTTCGGTGTCGAACGAGGTCAGTTCTTCCTAGTCATGGAGTTCGTTGAAGGACGCAATCTTCGACAAATTCTAAATGAATTAAAAAAGTCCAACACCCAATTCACTATCGAACAAATCATCTACATGATGAAAGAAGTGGCTGCCGGTTTGGATCATGCCCATCGCTGTATTGATGGCACGACAGGGAAACCACTGAATATCGTACACCGTGACATGAGTCCCCAAAATATCATGGTCAGCTTTGAAGGCGAAGTTAAGATTATTGACTTCGGTATTGCCAAAGCTGAAACACAACTTGAAGCGACTAAAGCTGGAACCCTTAAAGGCAAATACGGCTATATGAGTCCCGAGCAAGCCGATGGACAGCCAATTGATCCTCGCACTGATATTTTCTCTTTAGGAATTGTTCTATGGGAACTTTTGGCCAACGATCGTCTTTTCACCTCCAACAGCGAGGCTGCCATTCTACGAAAAATTCGTGAATGTCAGATCCCATCTATTGGCAGAATTAATCCGTCGATTTCTCCGGAGCTTGAAAGAATAGTCAATAAAAGTTTGGCTAAGGATAAAAGCCTGCGCTATCAAACTGCGGCTGCCCTTCATCGCGACCTTAATCGTTTTCTAAATACTCATTATCCAGAGTTTTCTCCGCATGACTTCAGTGTCTTCATGAAGAATGCCTTCTCTGGTGTTTTTTTAGAGCAGCGAAGAAAGCTCGTAGAGTTTTCCAAAATTCAAAGCACTTATAACCAAGATGAAAAAACGGTCGTTACACAGAAAGACGTCAGACCGGCTGCCAGCGATACAGTCATCGATCATGATGACCTTGCCGAAAGTAGTTTGAACATTGATACTTCAAATAGTATTCGAGTATCTTTGGACAAACTTAAGCCACCCCCAAAGCCCAATATTTCTGCCAAAACAAATATCACACAGAATCGCACTCATGTGACTTCTACGGACATCGGCAGCAGCTCCATTACTCGGACGCCTTCAAGTGTAAAGCCACTTCATCGTGGACTACCGCACACTTCGCCAGGCGGCTCAAGTCTTGAAAGAGTCACAAGTTTTGCAATGCGTGCCATCTTACTCTTGGCGGTCGGAGCAGGCTTGTGGTGGGGTTACGATAATTACGGCACTCAAGGCATCTCTAGCATAAAAGCAGGATTACTGAAACCCGTGAAAAGCGGCGAAACGGTCTCTCCTATTGCAGCAGAAACCCCTGCAGAGCAAATAGACATGTCTGCTACCGTGCAAGAATACACCGTGACAATTTATAGTACTCCAGACAAAGCTCGCGTTGTTATTGACGGTGTCGATACTGGTGAATTCACACCTGCAAGAAAAACAGTTCGTGCAAATACTCCGTTCAGTCTTCGCCTGGTGAAAGAAGGCTATACGGATCTTGTGACAACCATTACTCCGACTTATGAGGCGTACTCATTTACAGGAACAATGCAACGCTTGCATAGAATTGCTTCTGTCTTTATTAATATTGTAAATGGTGGAGCGAATCCCGAACTGCGTATTTCCGGCGTGCCGGTCAATATCAAAGGTTCTGGCGAACCCTACCTTATTCAGGCAGAAGTCGGTGTAAAGATTCAGGCAATGAACAAAACGACGGGTCTATCAGCCGAAAAGACTGTAACTATTCCCGCCAATCAAAAGCAGATTGTCGATCTCTACCTGAAGTAGTACTCGGAGTAACCACATGAAGAAATCGGCAACCCTTGGGCAGTCCATACTGGAAATGCCTTCTCGTCCCTCCAACCACGTCGCTCTTAAATTCAAAACAAAGGGCAACTGGAAGAACAAAAGCTGGCAACAGTACTACAAGGACATCGAGACCCTCGGCTCGGCTCTGCTTTCGCAAGGTATTAAAGCTGGCGATCGTGTAGCTATCATGGCCAACACCTGCTACGAATGGTCCGTGTCTGACTTTGCCATCTTCGGGATCAAAGCCATCACCGTTCCAATCTATCAAAACAACACTGCAGAAGACGTCGAGTACATCCTAAACAATTGCGAAGCACGAGCAGTTTTTTGCGAATGCCGGGGCTCTCTTGCTACTATCGAAAGCATCAAAGACAACTGCCCTGCGCTTGAGAAGGTCTTTGTTTTTGAAGAACGTTGCCATTCGCCAGATGTTATCACTTGGAAAGATTTGCGTTCTGCCGGCGAGCACTATTACAAGAACCACCCAACAGCTTTCGAAAAATTATGTGGCGCAATTAAACCAGAAGACACTGCCACGATCCTTTACACTTCTGGAACAACTGGAAGACCGAAAGGTGTTGTCCTTACTCATCTTCAGGCCTACAGCGAAGTCTCTGAAGCTTTTCCCTATTGCGGAGCCAACTCTTCTGATTGTTCACTCAGTTTCCTACCTTACGCACACATCTTAGGGCGAATCGAACACTGGGGGCATGCTTACATCGGCTTCACTATGGCCTACGCTGAAAGTTTGGAAAAAATTCGCAACAACCTGATCGATATTCGCCCAACTATACTTGTCTCTGTTCCGCGCATTTTTGAAAAAGTTTATGCAGGAATTCTTGCGCAGGTTCAAACCAAGCCGCTTAAGCAAAAGGTTTTTGACTGGGCCGTCGAAGTTGGGAAACAAGTCGGCCTGCATAAAATGAGCGGACAAATTCTTCCAATAGACTTGGTGGTGAAATACGAACTTGCCAAAAAATTGGTCCTCGGAAAAATTACAGATGCCTTTGGCGGACGTCTGCGCTTTGCAATAAGCGGCGGGGCCCCCATCTCTCAAGACATCGCCCTGTTCTTTCATGCTGCTGGCATTTTGATACTTGAAGGCTACGGACTCACCGAAACCACTGCTGCTATCACCGTCAATGCACCTTTTAACTATCGTTTTGGCAGCGTCGGCCGCCCGATTGGTGAAACTCAACTGAAGATTGCAGAGGATGGAGAGATTCTCGTAAAAAGCGACAAGGTGATGAAAGAGTATTACAATGATCCAGAGGCTACAAAACAAGCCTTTACTGATGGATGGTTCCATACGGGAGACATCGGAGAACTTCTGCCCAGTGGCGATCTAAAGATCACAGACCGCAAAAAAGATCTTATCAAAACTGCAGGCGGGAAATATGTTGCTCCTCAGCGTCTAGAGGGCCTGCTTAAACTTTCGCCTTATATCGCTCAAGTTTTGGTTCATGGTGATCAGAAAAAATATATCGTCGCATTGATTACGTTGGATCGTCCCACCGTTGAGCAAATTGCTAAGCAAATGAATATCATTTATCTGAACTGGAATGAACTCATTGCTACCCCCTTTGTGCAGGAGATTGTTCGCCAAGCCGTCGCCGAAGCCAATAGCCATCTCGCAAGCTTTGAATCCATAAAGCGGTATTTGATTCTTGAAGATGAGTTCACAGTGGAAGGTGGCGAGCTCACCCCTTCTATGAAGGTGAAGCGCAAGTTTTTAGACAACAGGTATCAGGACAAAATCCAAAGTCTTTACCAATAAGCCAAGCCATCCTGATTTTTCTTAGCAACCGGGGAACTCCATCTCTGCTTTTTCCCGGTGAATAGCTGCACCTTTGGCGGCAGGATAAAATCCGAACTCTTCAAATTAAAATCCTTAACGAGCTTGCTTTGACTTTTGGATTTCACAGAAATGATCTTAAGCCCCCCGTCGTTAGCGGAAGCCACAAAGAGCATTTTGTCTTTAGCTTCAACATGGTTCACTCTAACTTTTTGATTTAAAGGCAGACGACCCAACCTCTTGACGGTAACATTGTCACAGGCAGATTCATCTTGAGGACTCTCTTCCAGAGCATAAACCTGCACGCCCCCTTTGGCATTCCCAGCAAAAAGCAAACCCTCGTCCACCACAGCAGACTTCGTAAAGTTCTCTCGCGAGGAAACGCCTTTTACTTTGGGTGGTTTTTGTGAAACCAGCGTCGTCCCATCTATATTGCAGAAAAGCTTAAAGCCGTTTTTTCCTAAACTAGCCAGACTGAACTGCAAACCACTTTGCAAATCACCTTCAATTTCAAATCGTTGCGCCTTGCTCAAGTGAACTGAACCCGCAGGAACCATTGCCTGAGGAATCCGCGTTGAAACCAATGCCGAAGTGCTGAAGGCATTCACCTTTCCCTGCTGCCCCCCCAGGACGAACACTGAAGAGGAAAACAACGGAGCGGAAATGCCCTGCGCGCCAAAAATGCGACTTTCGCCCACCACTGCGTAGGAATCGTTCAACAATGTTAAGCCCCCATCTCCAGCAGATGAAATATAAATCAGAGACTCTTTTACGAAAACAGCGCTCGCATCAGAATGAGGCAAGTTCACTAGTGCGAGCTGTTCGGCAGGCAGCCCATTTCGTAGTTTCAAAACTCGAAGATAACCTTTAGGTTTTAGGTGATTTCCCTGAGACCCCACTACAAACAGGCGATCGCCATTAACAAAAACCGCATTCACCCTGTAGTTGTGAAAGTACATCAACTGCAGAGACCGGGTCTTTTTCGGGTTCAACACATCAATTGTCTCCACTGCGCCTATACCTGCCAAACCAGGCTCGTTATAGGCCACATATGCAAAATGATTTCTAACGAAGACCCTGGTGGCCTCCAAAGCTTTACCATTTATCTTGGGTGCCAGAGCTCGTCCTACCAAAGTAAACTCGGCTTCGTTATTGTCTCCGGGTCCATTATCGATCAGCTTTAAACTCTGACTGACCGGCTGAATTCGATTGGAAGATACCTTTTCATTTTGATTTTCTTTGCAAGCTGAAACCACTGTTAACAGAGCGGCCAGACATAATTTTAAGCAGAGGAATTTCAATTACCGCTCCTTTCTTTCGATGAAGTGGATGTGATTCATCCATATTAACTTATCTTCGAAAGAAATTGGGGTGATCAGAGGAAAAAACTCAAACTCAAGACCTTTACAGAGGTCACTTATGATGAGCTATCACATGTAAAAGCGAAAACCGATCGAAAGAAATGGACCGGATAAATTTAAATCTCGACTACTTCCATCGGACTTTACAACTTTGTCTCCGCTTGTGACCGTCGTAGAGCCTGCTCCAGAGGGATTGAAGGTAGTCGCACCTCGAGAATACTTTAAGTTGTTGATATTTAACTGACGATAACCAAACTCAACAATGATCGTATTGGTGTCCGAGAGTAATCCTTCGTATCCCAAGCTTGCGGATAAAAGCGTTCCCGATCCTTTGGCCTCAACCGAATGATCGCTGACTCCGGTATAAAGAGCTTGCCCATCAGTCGTCAGGGAATAGTCATTGTTCAGTTTCACATCGCCCAGACCACCCGAAACATTTATGAATGAACGGCTTTGGGCATTACCATGTATGTTCAGGTCGATTCCAAGCTTGGGAATAAACCCCTGAATACTGCTGTCAACTGCGTAGAGATCGCTTGTACCATTCGCCACCGTCGACGAAAGCACATTTGGCTTAAACACTTCAAAGCCAAAGCGAACAGTGAGCTTCGGAAGGGAGTAGGCAAAACCGAACTCCCCAGTGAAGTTGTACTTGGTTTCTTCGCTATACTCCAGTCCGGTACCAGCCGCATCAGAAATGCCGTTGGTCCCAATATGCGAACCTCCACCGGTTACCGAAAAAAATCCCGCAAAACGCTCTTTGTTTATATTGAACACTCGGGCATTTGCATAACTCGATACTAAAAGCAAACTTGCCAAGCAGAAAATACGCAGCATTATTCCGCCAAAAGATCGATGACCACTTTACTGGTGGATTTCTTTCCAGCGACCTGATAGACGCGCACTTTCGTGTTCTTTTTCAAATCTAAAGTTAAACTCAAAGAACTGTCTACTGGATCAGCAGTGATAGCAGTACCAACCACCGCTCGCGAAGCTTTAAAAATCTGATTCAGCTGAGATTCTTTCACTTTCGCTTTCGGCATTTGCGAAAAATCGATCACTAAACGCTGAGGGTTCTTCTTGAGTTCCGCATAATAGAAGCCAGGCAACCCTTTCATTGTGGCGCCGTTCTTATCGCCAACGTCGATAACCACTCGTTCGATCTTTTTCTTTTTATTAGCAGACAAGCGCACATCTAAAAGAGAAAAGCCCGAACCAGCAATACCGCCGAATACTGCCCCTTCACCCGACAAGATTTTTTTCGCAACCGGTTTCGCTTTTTTAGCAGACACAGCCCCCAGAGAAGGCATAGCTAAAAAAAGGACTAATAGACATCCTAAATACTTCATGAACGACTCCTTTCGATTCACACTTAAAGCGTGCCATCCTTTCCAAGCAGGTTCAAGAGTTACCGGCCGGCCTCCAGCCAGGTTAAGGGCCCTTCCCGTCCCCGAGTAACAGAAAAGGTCACCTTCAGTGGAAAGTTTACTTCTCAAATCGAATATATCCCCTTATGGCAGCGCACTCTTTCGGCACAGAACTTGGATTGTAGAGTTCGAGTCCATTAACGATCGAGGAGTATCGTATGAAACGCGTGGTGTTCTTTATATTCGCATTTGTCGTGGCAGCCTGTGGCTCCAAAGACGAAGGTGGTAATAAAACGGCGGTCAGCCCGTTAGAACTCAGCTGTATCAACGGTACAGCGAGCTGTAACAATAGCTACTATAACAACTATCAAAACTATGGCTGGATGGCTTATCCGGGTTTTCAGTATGGCTACAATTATGCAACCTACTTTAATCAGTATGGTCTGTGTAACTGCCCATCTAACTACATGCCCGTTTATAACGGGATGTGGGGTTTGGGCTGTGTTCGTACCGATATCGTTCAGCCTTTTTCTTATTATTTTTGGACATTCGGTCCTTACTCGTATCCTGCCAACGAGTACCCAACTAATTGGCCTCAGTATTCCAATGTCGGAGGCGGTGCAAATCCCAGTACCACTTCCTGCACACGCACTCTTGCTCAAAGCTGCTTCATCAATCAGGCGAACTCTTGCGGAATTGGGGCGACCTGCCGCCAGACGACCGGTGGATCAGTCTTAGGTATTTGCGTAAACAATTAATGAGGAGTGCGGCCTCCTCAACCGTTTTTACGGATAATATGCCGCATTAATATGGGCCCTTGGCAGTCTAAACCACCAAGGGCCCTTTCCATTTTTGACATCTTAAAAGTATCGCGACGCGTCCCCCAAGACTCATTTTTTAGCACCTTAACTCCCTTATTTCCTACAGCTATTTCCAGAGGCAAAATTAGAAATTGAAGATCCGCTTTTTAGCTTTCTTTTCCCTCTGGATTAAGAGAGAAATGATCATCATAATTCTTTACCTTGGAGATAAGCATGAGCACGACAAATCCCCTCTTAATGCCCTTCACAAACAAAGACCAAGCAGTGCCTTTCGATAAAATTAAAGTCGAGCACTACTTACCTGCTTTAGATGAGGCCGTTCAGCAGGCCAAGGCACGAATTGAAAAGATCAAACACAACTCTGCCGCCGCAGATTTTGAAAATACGATAGTGGCTCTCGAAGCCGCATCAGAGCTTGCCGACAAAATCTCCAGCATTTATAGCAACCTTGAGGTCGCTCACGCAGATGAGGCCCTGCAAGCTCTTGCCAAAGAGATCTATCCGAAGCTGACGGCCTTAAGCTCTGATATTGCACTTGATCAAGACATCTTTCAAAAAGTCAAAGCAGTCTATGACAAGCGAAAAGACCTGACTCTGACAAAAGAGCAAGACCGACTACTCGAAAAAACCTACTTGTCATTCACTCGCAATGGTGCATTGTTAAACGCGCAAGATAAAGAGACACTTCGACAGATCGATCAGGAACTTTCCGTGCTTGGTCCTAAATATTCAGAGAATGTTCTAAAAGCGACGAACGCTTTTGAAATGGTTCTGGATAAAAAAGAAGATGTCGACGGACTTCCTGAAGGAGTTTTAGAAGGAGCCGCGGCCCTAGCAGAAGCAAAAGGCCACAAAGGCAAATGGCTCTTCAATTTGCAAATTCCAAGCTATCTGCCGTTTATGACTTACGCGAAAAGTCGCCCTCTTCGTGAAAAGATGTGGCGAGCTTTTTCTTCTCGTGCTTTTGACGACAGTTTCGACAATCAGCAGAACGTTCTAAAGATCGTACAATTGCGTGACAAGCGCGCAAAACTTCTGAGCTTCAAGACTCATGCAGATTTTGTCCTTGCTGAACGTATGGCGCAAAATCCACAAACTGTTACCACTTTTTTGAACAAGCTCTTGGATGCTTCTAAGAATGCTGGAAAGAAGGACGTGGCCGAGGTGGCGGCTTTTGCAAAGAAGCTTGATGGTCTTGGCGAAATCATGCCTTGGGACTTCGCTTTCTATTCTGAAAAGCTTAAAGAGGAAAAATATGCGTTCAATGAAGAAGACCTGCGCCCATACTTCCAGTTGGAAAAAGTGGTCGATGGAGTTTTCGCTCACGCTAAAAAACTTTACGGCCTGGCCTTTAAGGAAAACAAGGACATCCCGGTTTATCACCCCGAAGTCAAAGCATACGAGATATTCGAAGAAGCCAGTGGCAAGTACATGGGTCTCTTTTATACTGACTTCTTCCCTCGCGAGACCAAAAAGGGTGGCGCTTGGATGACTCAGTTCCGTGGCCAAGGCTTGATTGAAGGCGAAATGAAACGCCCGCATGTCAGCATTGTCTGTAACTTTACCAAACCAACGCCGACCAAGCCTTCCCTGCTGACTTATGACGAAGTTCGCACTTTGTTCCACGAGTTTGGTCATGCTCTGCATGGCATGCTTTCCGATTGCACGTACAGTTCCCTCAGTGGCCCGAGCGTTTACTGGGACTTCGTGGAATTGCCTTCTCAGATCATGGAAAACTGGGTGGGCGAGAAAGAAGGTTTGGACTTGTTCGCCAGCCATTATGATACTCATCAACCGATGCCTGCAGATTTGATCGAAAAATTGAAGGCTTCCCAGAAGTTCCAGGCCGGCTACATGTCTTGCCGTCAACTGCAGTTCGCTAAGATGGATATGGCTTGGCATACGACTTCACCAAGTGAAATTTCGGACGTTGATGCCTTTGAAGAAAAGGTTACAGCCGAAACTCGACTCTTCCCAAAGATCGCTGGTGCGAATTCTTCTTGCAGCTTCAGCCATATTTTTGCAGGTGGGTACTCGGCAGGATATTACTCTTACAAGTGGGCGGAAGTTCTTGATGCAGATGCCTTCGAGTACTTTAAAGAAAAAGGACTCTTCAATCAGGAAGTGGCCAAGAAGTTCAAAGAAAACATCCTTAGCCGCGGCGGAACGGAGCACCCGATGGATCTTTACAAAAGATTCCGTGGTCGCGAGCCAGACCCTAATGCACTCTTGAGAAGAGATGGTTTGATCTAAATGAAAAAGACGTCCTCGAAAAATAAGCTCCTCTTAAAAGACAACAGCAACATCGCTCTTGTTTATCGCCTCGAGACTGCCCAAGCGGTCTCGCTGGCAAAGACTGTCGCTGAAAGTTTGAAAGAAAAAGGATTCAATGTCCTGACGGCTCCGGGACAAAAGCTGATCTCTGGAACCAAGCTATGTAAGACGGCCAAAGATCTTGATTCTTTAAGCCTTGTGATTGTTCTTGGCGGCGATGGCAGTTATCTGCGGGCTGTGCGAATATTGGAAGGCCGAAGTGTTCCCATTTTAGGTTTTAACATGGGTAACCTGGGTTTCCTCACTGCACATAGTGCAGACTCCGTATCCAAAATAATTGCGCAAACTCTTGAAGGCGGAATGATTCTTCGTCCTCGTTCGATGCTGCACGCAAAAGTGATTCGCAAAGGAAAAACTCGCGGTGAGTTCCATGCATTGAACGATGTGGTCATCGAAAGAGGTTCGATGAGTCAGCTCTTAAACACTGCCGTTTATTCTGAAAAATTTTTGGTCAGCGAAGTCAAAGCCGATGGCTTCGTCATTTCGACGCCTTCGGGATCCACAGCTTACAATCTGGCAGCTGGTGGCCCACTTGTGCATCCGGAATCAAAGGTCCTGGTGGTGACACCAGTGGCTCCGCATAGCCTTACTTCACGTCCGTTGATTTTTCCCGATAACTGCGAACTGTCGTTCAAATTGCAGGGGAAAAACCAAAAAGCTCACTTTGTCGTAGATGGACAGAAGGCTTTGGAGATCACAGCCGACGACCAGATCTTGCTGACCCGATCCGAATATGATCACTGGATGGTGCGCCAACCTGATCATAATTTCTTTCATTTGCTCCGCGAAAAACTGAAATTTGGTGACCGCTCTTAAGAATCACGCAGGGAAGTATTATGTTACTGGAACTTAAAGTCTCGAATTTTGCGATTATTGAAAATCTTCACATCGTTTTTAAAGACGGCTTAAATATTTTAAGCGGCGAAACAGGCGCTGGTAAGTCTGTCTTGTTAAAAAGCCTTTCTTTGCTTATGGGAGGCAAGGCTTCCAGTGATACGATTCGCACAGGCGCCCAGCAGGCAACTATCGAAGGATCTTTTGATATCAGCAAGCGCCCTGACATCCAGAACGCTTTGCAGGACATGGGCATTGAGGCCGACGAAGATATTTTGATAGTTCGCCGAGTCCTCAGCACGGGCGACAAATCCAAAGTATATCTGAATGGCAGCCTTAGCACATTGAACAGCCTTCGCGATATTGTTTCTCCGTTAGTAGAACTCGCAGGGCATTCGGCTCCCCTCATAGAAATGACCGGACAGCACGAAAATCGCAACCTCATGTCCAAGCACTACCATCTGGATCTTCTTGATCAGTATGCGGGAACCTGGGACAAGCGCCTGCTTTACGCCGAGAAATACAATCGCTACAATGCTATCTTCGAGGAAATCAAAAAACTGGAAAGCGATGCCAAGCAAAAAGCGCAGAGACTGGATTTCTTGATTTATCAACGTGACGAAATTACGAACTTAGATTTGTCTCCGGGTGAGGATCAGATTCTTGAAGTCGAAGTGAAAAAACTGAAGAACTCTTCACGCATTGGTTCTTTCGTGGATCAGGCAGAATCTGCGCTTTATACCGACGATGACTCTGCGGTGAGCAGACTGAATGCTATCCTTAAAAAAGGCCAAGAGCTTTTGACATTGGATCCGCAGCTCGCAGCAAAACTTGATAATCTAGAACAAGCCAAAGCTCTGATTGATGAAAGTGTTTTCGAACTTCGTCAATATGCCGAAAAGATCGATGCTGATCCGATGAAGCTCGAAGAGATGGAAAGTCGCCTCAGCGACCTGCGCAAACTGCAAAAGAAGTATGGCAGCTCCGTTGACGACATCCTGCGCGCGCTCATGGAGATGGAAATCGAAATCGCCAACCTACAGAATTCAGAAAGCCGTATTGATGGCCTCAAGAAAGAAGCAGCGTCTCTTCGCAAAGAACTCGAAACCCTTGCTGCCGACCTGCACCAGCGTCGTCAGAAAGGGGCTGAAGTCCTGGCCGATAGCGTGAATGCCGAGCTGCTGGATTTGAACATGAAAGGTGTCATCTTCCATGTTCAGGTCGAAAAACTTGACCACTTGGTTTCTACCGGACTTAGCGATGTCGAATTCATGAGTCAGACTTCGGCCAAAGATATCAAGAGACCTCTTGCCAAGTTCGCTTCAGGTGGGGAACTTAGCCGTATTCTTTTATCCTTAAAAAGAGTAGTCGGCTCCGGTCACCAACCTCGGACTTATTTGTTTGATGAAGTCGACACTGGGGTTTCCGGTGAAACCGCAGAAAAAGTCGGACGAAAACTTAAAACGATTGCTAAAGGGCAACAGGTTGTCTGTGTCACTCACCTGCCACAGGTCGCTGCATTCGGGGATATTCACTTCTTTATTCAAAAATCTCCGCAAAAAGAGTCTGTTGCGATGGTCGTGTCGGAACTCAAACGCAAAGATCGAGTGCAAGAGATTGCTCGCCTGATCAGTGGTGAAAAAATATCGAAGACCTCCCTAGCCCATGCCGAACAGCTACTGGCCGAAGCGAAAGCCTAGTTTAAAAAAGTGTAAGTAAAATCTGCGACCTCCACTCGCTATCATTGCGGATGGAGGTCTTTATGTTTTTCGTTATGGGTGCCACCGGTAAAGTTGGTTCAAAAATCGTCTCCCATCTTTTGGCTCATGGCAGACAGGTCCGATGTTTCGCACGACACTTTGGTGACAAGAAACCACTGCGCGGTGCCGAGCTCTTCCAGGGTGATGCCAACAATGTTTCTGATTTGATCCAAGCTATGCGCGGTTGCATTGCCGGATTTGTCATGATCCCGTCAAATACTAAAGCTGAAGACGTTCGATTTTTTCAGAATAAATTGGGCGAAGCTATTGCAGAGGCTATCGAAGAATCGCACCTGCACAAGATCGTCAATTTAAGCAGCGTGGGAGCTGACTTTGAATCAGGCACAGGACCTATCCTTGGTCTTCACGATCAAGAAGAGCGCCTGGGCGAGCTTTCCAAAGCTGACATCGTTCACCTTCGTCCGACTGTTTTTATGGAAAACTTGCAGGAGCATATTCAAACCATTATCTCCATGAACAAGGTATTTGGAGTCATTCCTCCGCATGTGAAAGTTCCTATGATAGCAACCAGAGATATTGCCGCTCGAGCAGCCTATCTTTTAATGCATCCCACATTTAAAGATCATTCTATCGAGCACCTTCTGGGTGAAAGAGACGTCACTTATCCAGAAGCAGTCGCCGCTATAGGGAAAGCTATCGGCAAACCTGATCTAGAATATGTCGAAATCCCCCGCCATGAACTCAGGAATTATCTTATCGGCAGCGGTATGACTGAAGACTGGGCAGAAGCTTATATGGAACTGAATGATGCTATCGCAAATGGTACTCTCCGCTTTTCTGTGAAACGAGACCCTCACAACACAACTGCGACTTCTATCGAAAGCTATTCCGAGAATTATTTCCGCAGGGCCTATGAAGATGCCGTTCATCGCTTACAACGCCCCTCTTCTTTCATCGCTCGAGAAGCCAGACCTTTATGAGGCTCTTCCTGCCGCAAAGAGGTTCGCGATCGGAAGTTCATTTGTTTTACAGATATCTCTATGCTAGCGTTTGGCATATGAAATTCATTTTAACACCCCTGATTTGTCTCATAGGAGTTTCCTGTATGCACAAGCTTCCCCAAGACTATCCTCGCGCTGAAAAAAAACCTCAGAAACTTGAAATGCACGGGGACGTCAGAACCGATGACTACTTTTGGATGAACAATCGAGAGAACCCTCAAGTGATTGCTCATTTGAATGCTGAAAACTCTTATACGCAATCGGTTCTTAGCAAAGCGGGCGATCTTGAAGGTGAAATATTCAACGAACTGAAGTCACGAATTAAAGAAGACGAATCCTTTGCACCCGTGAAAGATGGCGAATTCTACTATTCTGCCAAGTACGAAGTCGGTCAGCAGTACCCCATTTATTTCAGAAGAAAAGGCTCTCTAACTGCTCCGGAAGAAATTCTCTTAAATGTCCCAGAGCTTGCAAAGGGCCACAGCTTCTACCAGACTTCACCACCCAAGATGAGCCCCAACCATCAGATCATGGCCTATGCTGTCGATACGGTCGGCAGACGTTTCTTTACCGTTTATTTTAAAGACCTTAAGAGCGGTAAACTATTGCCCAATAAAATCGAGAACATCACTGGTAATTTGGTCTGGGCCCAGGATAACGAAACTGTTTTCTATGCTCAGCAGAATCCCCAGACTCTTCGAAGCGAAAAGATATTTCGCTACAATCTGAAAACTCAAAAAACTGATCTTGTGTATTTTGAAGAGGACGACACCTTCTCAGTTTATGTCTATCAGCCCATTTCAGAGAAGTTCATCTATTTAGGCTCATCAAGCACTCTGACGACAGAGGTTCGATATTTGCCAGCAGATAAGCCTCAAGAAAACTTTAAACTCTTTGCGCCACGCGAACGAGGTCATGAGTACTCTGTCGAAGACAACGGCCAAAAGTTCTACATCTTGACTAACCATCAGGCCAACAACTTCAAAGTCATGAGTGCTGAGTTCACTCAAACGGATCGTAAAGGCTGGAAAGAGGTGATTCCTCACCGACCAGATATCTATCTTCAAGGTATGACGTTATTTAAAAACCATCTTGTCTTAGATCAAAGAAAGAATGGACTTACGCAAATTGAAATCACTAACTATCTGGGCCAAAATTCATACTATGTGCCATTCCAGGACGAAAGCTATGTGGCTTCCACCGGCGACAACCGCGAACTCGACAGTGAAACTCTGCGCTTTAACTATCAATCATTGCGTCGCCCAGCTTCTATTTATGATTTCAATTTCACAACAAAAGCTCAGACACTGGTAAAAACGCAAGAAGTTCCCAACTACAATCCAGAACTGTACAAAGCCGAAAGGATATTTATCAAAGCGCGCGATGGCGCCCAAGTACCAGTTTCACTTTTGATGAAGAAAGATCACAAGGCCGATGGCAAAGCTCCCATGTTAATTTATGGCTACGGATCCTACGGCGCAAATATGGAGCCGTGGTTTGACTCTGATGTTTTCAGTCTTGTCGATCGTGACTTTGTCTATGCGATCGCGCACATTCGTGGCGGCTCGGAAATGGGTCGGGAATGGTATGATAATGGCCGAACCATGCATAAAATGAACTCATTCTATGACTTCATCGACTGCACCGAAGGGCTTATCCAAAACAAGCTGGCAGATCCCAAAAAAGTTTTCGCTATGGGCGGAAGCGCCGGAGGACTTTTGATGGGAGCTATCGTGAATCTGCGCCCGGATCTTTATCGCGGAATTGTTTCCCAGGTGGCATTTGTTGATGTCATAACGACGATGTTGGACTCAAGCATTCCGTTGACGACATCTGAATACGATCAGTGGGGCAACCCGAATGAAAAAGCTGCGTATGATTACATTAAATCATACTCCCCTTATGACAATATTAAACGCCAAGCTTATCCGAATATTCTGGCAACAACAGGTCTGCATGACTCGCAGGTACAGTACTGGGAGCCAGCGAAGTGGGTCGCCAAGCTGCGCGAGTATAATACGGCTGACTCTGTTATTTTGTTGAAAACGGACATGGAAGCAGGACATGGTGGCTCGTCAGGTCGCTTCGATAAGCTGAAAGACACGGCAACCGAGTACGCTTTCATTCTGCTGATAAATAAGTAAGCAATTATTTTACAGAAACAAATGCTCGAACAAGGTCCGCCACTTCGGCGGACTCGTTAATCACGCGCTGACTGATAGCGATGTCTTTCCCAAAATACCCAAAAGCGCGAATATTCTGAGTACTCCAAAACTGCGGACTCACATTATCCAAATCATATTTTGCATTTCGATAGACCTCATCATTCCAGATTTGGTCCACTTTAAGCTCAGGTCTTTTATTCAAAACCCACTGAAGTGCAGGCCGAGCCACATGGCAGCTAACGCAGTCCATACTCTCAGGGGTGAAGCGATGTGGATTTTCAGCTCGGTAAGCCGCCTGCGCTTCCGAGATCACAGTCTCTTCTTCGCCTGTTTCTACTAAAATAGATTCGGCGGTAATTTTGTTCAAAGTATCGGCCCCCTTAGGCTGCGGCGAAATCCCGCCTCCTGCGAAATGATCTGCCGGAACTGCTAAATTGACGAACGCCTGAGAAAGACGATCACCCAAGCGAGCTACTGGAAACATCACGACGCTATTTTCACGGACCTCAAACCCAGCAAAAGCCCACATATCGGCGTTGCCTCGCAGGACCATTGCGGTGATACGCGTGAGGTTCGCTTGTCCGATATACTTCTTAATGACGGACAAAAATTCGACGAGTGATGGAGAGTCCGCTCCTTCGCGCCAAGCAGGATGAACTTGCAATGGAAGCCCACGAGTATTTACAGGGTTTTTCTTTTTCCATTCCTGCAGATCACCAAGCAGGCTTTTGAACTCGCCTTCGGTTAAGACGTAAAAACTGTGCAAAGCTGCATCGATGGTTTGTACCTGCCCACGCGGACTCAGCTCCAAGGGCTGCCATACTAAGCGAATCTGGGCCTGACATGATTGCGGTGTCGGCAGCGGAAAACACGGATCGATTCGCACAGCCAGAGCCCGCATCAAACGATTGGATTCTGCTCGATCCTGTTGGAATGAAAGGACCGGTATCTTGTTGACCAAATGCTCGGGAAGCAAAGGACCACCCTTGCCGGAAGTATCTATTTTTAAAAGGTTGTTATCCTGAATATCAGCCGGAAGTGGCATAAGATAAGAGACATCATTAAGATCCCAGCCTGCAGACGCGGCGGAACCAAAGGTCAAAAGAAATAAAAAGGAAATCAATAGTCGCATTTCTTTGTCGTGCCCTTTCCAGCTCGCGATTTCAACGAGAATCCAATTACCCCGAGCAGCATTGGGCCTAAATGCAAACCGATTGATAATGCCATCACTTCTGCCAGGGAACATCTGCCTTCGCTGCAGAGCAGTCAAGGATAGACTTCGCCTCCCAAGGGCCGGTGGTCAACTCGAGAGGTATCTTGAGGGAAAACTTCAGATCCCTTGAACCTCCATATGTCCCTTCCAAAAAAAGGTATCCAGAATGGCTCATGTACCGCAATCTTGGTTTAGGAAGTCTATTATCAGGTTTATACATTAACCAGGCCGAGCTCAATTCAACCTGATACTCTTGAAACTTTTGATCAATGAGATTTCGAAGCCTGAAAGTTTCGGAACTGGACAATTGTACTCTTTCTCGAGAGAGCACAATTGCATTCCCCGAGTGGTCTCGCAAAGTTCGCGTACAGATGGAGTTTTGAGAAAGCAACTCTGCAAGTTCGATTTTAAAGTCTTTTAAATAGGTTCCCCTGGTCCATCTCGAAAAGAATCCGGATGGCTCGATAAGCTCATACACCACCAAGAAGGCAAGAGCCAAAAAGCAAAGCGACGAAAAGACTTTCATTGCTATTGTTTTCAACTAACCTCTCTTCTTTGAGGCTGGTCGCAGAAACACTTCGTATACCCCGGCGAAAAGATCTGCCGGTAGAGTATCTGTCTTTTTTTGCGCTTCTCGCCCATAAAGCTCATCAAGACTGATTGCTAAGACATCACAAATTTTAAAAAGATGGTCGACCTTCCTGGGTTGCTGTCCATTCAGCCAATGATAGATCGTCTTTGCAGGAACCCCAGATTGTCGTGCGAGCTGCGCCACAGTCAGGTTTTTTTCGTTGAGGAGGCTGCGTAGGTTTTTACTCAAGCTCATAGAGGACCTTTCGACAAAACCAAGAATATGTTTATAATAATTCTCGGGAATGAAGCAAAATTCTCGCAAACGAGAATGCATTTCTCATCAGCGAGGTTTTAATTTTTGGGTCATGAATTAAGCTGAATAACTTAGAATAAAATCAGCTCCGCGATCTCTGCATGGGCTGCAGAAGGCCTCTATGCCGCTAGGGCCTTCTGAGACTACGATAAATAGTATTTAGTTTTCAAGAGAAAAAATTTATTGAGCATAAAAAAAGCTAAGCCGTGATGGCTTAGCTTTTTTTTGGAATTGAAAAATTTAAATCTATCTATCTGGTTGATTAACTGGCTTAGCCGTCTATTTGATTGGCAATCAGTCAATCTGCCAGACTATCTCCCGAAGATGGAGACGGTTCCCAAATACTTCTCTTACTGATATTCTCCAGAGCTATCCTGAACAATAATCAAAGCACTGAAAGTTGTGAACTGAGTCACTTTTCTTGTTTTGCTTGTCCAGTATTGTCTGTTGCTGTATTTTACCTGGCCATTTTCATCAAGAACAGGCGTACCGTTGACATTCACTTCTGGAACTGTTGCGCCAGAAGTTGCTTTCACACGTTCGAACAACTGTTCTGCCGCTTCAGGATGCTGACGAGTACAACCCCCAGAGGCACGATTGCCCAAATACTTGATATACGACCGTCCGGCTGCATGAAGCGCCAATCCATTATCGACATCATAAAAGATAGCCTCTGGCATAGAAGCATCCCAAGAACCTGATCTGTGGTCTTTTGAAAGGAACTTAGGAGTATAAAATCCCGTCGGTGTGTTCGACCAATAAGAATTCATCGGAGCTCCCGAGCAAACTTTGCTCTTACGACGCAGCTCAAAGCTCTCGCGGCCAGTCGATACTTTTGTTTTATAAAGGAAAGCACCATACTGATAGACTGTCATTGTCTGAGCCGTCGGACCTTTCGCAGCCCGATCCACGACGACGATGTAGCGGAAATCCTTCATCCAAGGATTGTCATAGACGTCTTTCTGAGAAAACGTTCCAAAGTAATGATCTGGTAATTTAGGCGTTACTTGCTTTTCATAATTTAAAACAGTTCTGCGCTCGCTGTCTGAATAAGAACAATCGTTGAAGGTGTTCTTAACTTTACCCCAAATACTCACTGCGCTTGCCGACTGTGCTACAAGCAACACTGCCACCAGCGACGACCATTTTCCAGTCTTCATACTCTGATCACTCCATCTTTTAAATAGAAAACAAACCAGCAGCAATATAGCGAAAAACCCACCGCATTAGACAGATTTATCCGCCATTTTAGTAATTTAACAGACTTGTAAAAAACTTTTACACGGTCAAATCCGCCCATCTCTCATATATAAGGCTGAGCCGCTCTAAAAACTCCAAAAGTCTTGATGGCCCCTCGTGAGTTATGCGCTCTGCAAAGTAGCTGAAGATTATCAAGGTCATCGCTTCCTCCTAATGCGAATGGCTGAACATGATCTCCTTCAAAGCGAACTTCTCGCGGCATCGCTTACTTGTCTTTGGATCGATATGTTCGCAACATCCCTCGGCTCGATTCCAGAGGTTCCTTTTTACCGCCATCTTGATAGGTTTTCTTTTCGTGGCATTTGGACCTGCCCCTTTCGGCGCCGAAGACAGTGATGCGTTATCGCTCTTTTTTAGAAGCCCTAATTTCTTCTTTTTATGATGAACCGCCTTTTCTAAAAGAAATATTAAAACAGAATGGTTCGACAGGTCGTTAAGCTCGTGGGCATATAGGTTTTTAAACTCCTGCAGAAGTTCCTGCTGTTCAGGATTCAGCAAAGTTTGGAATTGCTGATAATTAAACCCTGACTGCGAAGACTCAGACAAGACTTGGGAAAGCACTTGCCCGGTCATTTTGAACTTTTCAGCCATCAGCAAAGGCTGATGGGATTTCTTTACAAGCTCATGCTCCACTTCGCGCGTGGATTTATTCTCTACACTAGCGATCAACTCGAGCTTTTCCTTTTTGTCCAACTCGCAATTCGCCGCTTTTTCCGAACGAACAAAACTTTGGATTTTAGACAAGTTCGTTAGGTTCAAATCTCCAGCCTGTATCTGCGGTTCAATTTCAGGAAGCTCAGTCATCAACCGGGCCGAAGTCAAACGTCTGTATGCTTGCCCTTCCGAATATCTTAATTTCTGAATGCAATACTTGTGCATAGAGGAATAGCCAAGTTCGACATAAAGTCTGCGAACCTCGATCTCCCGAAGATGCCGCAAAATCATGACGGTGGTTTCTCGCTCCTGCTGAACTAAAAAATCGGCTTGATCCAATAACAACGCATCAGGAAGCCTGGTGATATTCATATCAATCTTCATCGGGGTGATCCCTCCGAAAAAGGTTATACCATCACTTTTTTAAAGACATTTTTTCGCGCTCTTATCCTTGCAGTACCATTTGTATTTTCGACCTACACCCGATCGTGCAGATGCAAAGAAACAGCGCCTGCACACCTAACCGCGCTGCTAAAATACTGATTAAGAATGGTCGCAACGAAGAACACTAAAAAAGATTTCCTGCGTAAATACCTGATCAAGAAAAAATTTACTGCGGAATTAATTGTAATTTCCAACAACGCACCACTACCTTCGGCGCCGAGGTCAGATGCCGACAGGACTTGCGCAAACAAATTTTTTTATGCTTTTACTTCTCAGCTTTTCTCCTGCTGTAGAAATAGAAGACCCAGCTTAAGACAATCTCCAACAAAAGGAGTCTCAACACAGTGACCGCCATGAGGCCACTTTCTATTTTTATCGCTTCGGATAAACTTGAAGATGGAACTAGACCCCGCTGGATCAAAAACGAAGGATCATCAATACAGAATATGGGAACCGTAAAAACGAAAGGGTCCCGACTTCAACTAAAGCTGGGACCCTTTTTAAGATTTCTATTTGAAAACTCAATTTTTAAAACAGATCTCTAAACCAACTTCCTCAAGACGTAATGCAAAATCCCGCCATTCTTGTAGTACTCGAGCTCCACGATGGTATCGATTCGGGAGTGGAGTTTTACTTGGTCGGTTTGGCCGTTGTGGCGTTTGATCATTAGAGTCAGCTCTTGTTTGGGCTTCATGCCGGCTTCGATGCCGCTGATGCTGATTTCTTCGGTGCCGTCGAGGCCCAACGTTTTTCGGCTCATGCCTTGCGGGAATTGCAGTGGCAGGACGCCCATGCCTATTAGGTTCGAACGATGGATGCGCTCGAAGCTTTCGGCGANNCGGTGGATGCGCTCGAAGCTTTCGGCGATGACCGCCTTAATGCCCAACAGGCGTGTTCCTTTTGCCGCCCAGTCACGTGAAGATCCAGTGCCGTACTCTTTACCTGCAAACACCACCAAGGGCGTTCCTTCAGCTTGATATCTCATTGAGGCATCATAGATCGACATCACTTGTCCACTTGGCATGAACTTGGTCATGCCACCTTCGATACCTTCAAGCATTTCGTTTTTAATACGAATGTTGGCAAAGGTACCACGAACCATGACATCGTCATTGCCTCGGCGCGAGCCATAGGAGTTGAAGTCCTGAACCTGAACGCCTTTGCTCATCAGGTACTGCCCCGCAGGCGAATCTTTTTTTATATTTCCAGCTGGAGAGATATGATCTGTTGTGATCGAATCTCCTAGCATTGCCAGAACCCTCGCGTTGCGAATATCCGAAAGACTGTCCGGCTGCTGAGTCATGCCCTCAAAGTAAGGGGGATTCTTAATATAGGTACTTTCACCCCAAGAATAAGTTTGAGAGCTTGTCGTCTGAATGGCCTTCCAATCATCTGTACCTTCGAAGACATTCCCATAACGGCTGTCGAACATTTTTGTCTCGACTGTCTTGTTCACCATCTCTTGAATTTCAGCATTCGTTGGCCAGATGTCCTTCAGGTACACCGGCTTGCCTGCAGAGTCTTCACCGATAGGCTCTTGAGTGATATCGATACTCATATTGCCAGCCAGGGCATAAGCCACGACAAGCATCGGTGAAGCCAAATAGTTGGCTTTGACGTGGGGATTGATTCGTCCTTCAAAGTTGCGATTTCCAGAGAGCACTGACGCCACCACCAGGTTGCCACTATCCACAGCGTTAGCAATGGGAGTTTCTAGAGGTCCCGAATTTCCGATACAGGTGGTGCAACCATAGCCAACCAAGTTAAAACCCAATTGATCGAGATACTTTTGCATGCCTGACTTGTTTAAATAGTCGGTAACAACTTGTGAGCCGGGAGCCAATGAAGTTTTCACCCAAGGCTTCACTTTCATGCCCTTTTCGACAGCCTTCTTCGCGACGATACCCGCACCCAGCATAACAGATGGATTGGAAGTATTCGTACAGCTCGTGATAGCGGCAATAACGACGTCACCGTGGCCCAGCTTCCAACCGTGCCCCGCAACTTGAACCGCAGAGTTGTCTTTAGTGTTTTTCGCAGCGTCCACATGAAAAGTTGAAATCAGTTGGTTCTGAAAATCAGTCCGCGCCTGAGTAAGAACCACTCGGTCTTGAGGACGTTTCGGACCTGCCAAAGAGGGTTCAACCGATGAAAGATCTAAGAAAAGCTGATCGTTGAAAGCGTAATGCTGTTCGTTTTCTTCGGATCGCCAAATTCCGGTTTCTTTGGCATAAGCTTCGACAAGCGCAAGTGTTTCAGCATCTCGGCCTGACAAACGCAAATACTTCATCGTTTCTTCATCAACAGGGAAGAAACCGCAAGTGGCACCGTATTCAGGCGCCATATTGGCAATGGTCGCACGATCTGCAAGACCCATCGACGCGAGGCCCGGCCCAAAAAATTCAACGAACTTTCCGACCACGCCTTTTTTACGCAGCATTTGAGTGATGGTTAAAACTAGATCCGTTGCCGTAGCACCCTCGCGAAGCTTGCCTTCTAAACGGAATCCTACGACCTCGGGAATAAGCATGCTTAACGGTTGACCAAGCATCACTGCCTCGGCTTCGATGCCACCAACACCCCAGCCAAGCACGGCTGCGCCGTTGATCATTGTGGTATGACTGTCAGTGCCGACTAATGTGTCCGGGAAGGCGAACTCTTCAGAGCCGATTTTCTTTTTCCAAACGGTCTTACCCAAATACTCAAGATTTACTTGGTGACAGATTCCTGTCCCTGGTGGAACAACTTTAAAATCTTGAAATGCCTTCTGTCCCCATTTTAAGAAAACATAGCGCTCGTTGTTTCGTTCGAACTCCATTTTAACGTTTTCTTCAAAAGAGTTCTGCTTACCAAACGAATCAACCATCACGGAGTGATCGATCACTAAATCCACCGGAACAAGAGGGTTGATTTTTTTTGGATCGCCGCCCAGCGCTTTCATTGCATCTCGCATGGCCGCCAAGTCCACAACCGCCGGAACACCGGTAAAGTCTTGCATCAACACCCGAGCTGGAAAAAATGAGATTTCTTTGGTGTTAAACTCATCCATCTTGAGTAGCGAATCGATATCGCTCTTCGTGACATTCAAATTATCTTCATGACGAAGAAGGTTCTCCAAAAGAACCTTTAAACTCACCGGAAGTTTTTTAATGTTGGGATGATTGATCTTCTTCAGATTGAAAATGGAATAGGCCTTTGAACCTACCTGAAGAGTTGATTTTGTTTTAAAGCTATCGAGTGATTGAATGTTCATGATGGGAACCTCCCCCATCAATTCCACTCTCCTCGCAGGTATTTATCAAGCCAAAAGGCGCCAATCTGGGTTTTCACATCAGAGACTTTGCCAGCGCGAATCGCTTGCATGAGGTCTTCTGGTTTCACTTCTGTGACCTCAAGAAACTCGCCGTGATCAAGCTTTTGCCCAACCTTTTGCAGGTCAGTCGCCAGAAAAAGGTCGATGTGTTCATTCGAGTAACCAATGACAGGATGAATGGTCGTCAAGAATACAAGCTTATCTGCGCGATATCCGACTTCTTCAACAAGTTCGCGCTGAGCTGTGACTATACTTTCTTCGCCTTTGTCTCTTTTTCCTGCCGGAAATTCCAGAAACACCTGCTTTACAGCATGACGATACTGGTGCACCATCACAACATTTCCGTTCGGCAAAAGAGGGATCATCATGGCTGCGCCAGGATGTAAGATATATTCGCGATAGTAGGTTTTTCCGTCTGGTGCCTCGACCTGGTCCTGTTCAATTTTTAAGTATCTGCCTTTAAATATTTGCTTCGAGGACAATGTCTTTTCTTCAAGGTGCTTCATAGATGAAAGCGTCTCATAGAGAGGAAAGTCTGGGAAGCACATCCCGTCTTTTGTCCGAACTTCTCTCTCGAGTATTGCCGAAACTGACTGGATGCTGAAATCTATAGATTGTGTTTACTGACATATCTCGATCAGGAGGATCCATGAGACAACTTGGCAAGGCCAGCCTTTTCACCTTAACACTCATTTTAGGTTCGACACTTTTCCTATCTGAAGCGAACGCCCAGAGAAGATTCGGTGGAGCCAGCAGAGCGATGGCCGGTGGAAGTATGTCTCTGGGCTTAGGAATTTCCACAGTATCAGCAGGTCAGGATGACATGGATCGCATCATCGATGATGCTGTCGATGCCAATGGTGCCAATACTAAAAATCTCGGCGCGGCGTGGGAAGCTTATGCAAACTTTATCTACCGATTTGATAGAAGCATGTACGCCTTCGTATTCAGACCTTCGTACTTCACTCAGGAGAGCACTGGCTCGGGCACAGGCGGCAGTTATGATTACAAACTGAGTGGCTTCACGGTATTTCCCATCCTTCGCCTTTATCCCTTGGAGAATTCTTTTATCAAGTTCTTTATGCAGGCAGGTTTAGGCTATGGAACTCTTAATGGCGATATAACTGCCGCCGCAAACAACTTGAAATTTAAAGGCAGCGCTTTCGGGGCCATGGGCGGAGTCGGAGTAGACTTCTGTTTCACTGATGCCCACTGCTTAACGGTTGAAGGCAATTTGCGCTATATGCCCATCGAAAGAAACCTGACAACTGGGGGAAACTGTACCGGTGGTGCGATTCCTGGAGTCAGCCAATGTGGCGGCACAAGCGAAGTCGAGCGCGATGGCTCAGATTTAGGGACAACTATGTCAGGTGTTCAAGGTCTTGTCGGCTATACGCTAAACTTCTAAAAACTTATCGGACTGCCTCGAATGGGTAAGTGGAGTTTTCTACTTACCCGATCTCGACCCAATCACCCTGCCCGTCGCGAAGACGGAAAATCTTTACTTTCTCCTCGAACCAAGATCCCAAATTAACAGAGCGTACTTCTTTGTCGCCAATTCTCACGACAGTATCGTCGAACACATGCATGTGACCGGAAATAATAATATCAAACGGTTTTTCCTGATACGCACGAAGAGCATGGTCACGAATCATCTGAACTAGTTTCTGCTCATAAGCCGAGCGAAATTGGGCACTGCGATGCCGGCTGTTCTTGCTGGCTTTATTGCCCAAGTAATCCCAAAAACGGCCTGGCAAAATATTTCCCAAAGGCTTGATATAGGGATTACGAATGATACTGCGATACTTCAGATATTTGATATCATCAGGATTAATCAAATCTCCGTGCTCACATCGCAAAATCAATCCGTCCAACTGATAGTACTGTGCCTCGACGAAAACTTCTGCACCAAGCTTCTTTTGAAAAAAACTTTCGATATGAACGTCATGATTCCCTTCGATATAGGTAATCCGTGCCCCTGCCTTTTTCAAGTCAACAAGAGCATCAATCAGCGGTTGAAATTTTTTGACGAAGTAGTCATGCCCACCGATCCAGAGATCAAAAATATCGCCCAGAAGAAAAAGATGAACCTGCTGCGGATTCTTCTGTAACAAAGAACGCAAAAAGCGCAACAGGATTTGTCCGTTGCGCTCTTCAGCGGTTTTTAAATGAATGTCAGAGACAAACCAAGCTTCCACTAGTCTTGCTTAAGATCGAAGCCTTGTTTTTTGCGAATGAAAGCTGGAACTTCCAAATTCTGGCTTGAAAATGGAGAGCTCAAAACTTCTCTCGCCATACGACGAGCTTCTTCCAAAGACTGCTGCTCATGATCAACGTTCATAGACAACTGCTCTGGGCTGTTGTGACGAGCTTTAAGATCCTGACTTTCTTTAAAAGCGCGAGCTTTTGCCAACAATAAATCGCGAGGTGAAGATGACGATTCAGCTTGAGGCAGGATCGGTGTCGCCACTTCTTGTCCTTGTTGAGGAACCGCTTGCTGAACTGGTTGCGCTGGCGCTGCAGTCTGCTGAACAGGAGCCATTTCTTCAGTCTGAGGTTTTGTTGGCGCCATTGATTGTGGCATTTCCTGCTGAGGCTGAAGAGTATAGTTCATAACCTGAGTCTGAACGGCAGCGATCGGCGGCAATTCAACAGGAGGCATAGAAGGCATTGTTGGCATAGGCGGCATTTGCGGCATTTGGAACTGCGGCATTTGTGGCATCTGCGGCATCTGAGGCATTTGCATATTCATTGAACCAAACTGCGCTGAGTTCTGATTCAAGAAATTCTGCATCTGCTGTACTTGCGCCATGTCGTTGACCAACTTCACATCATGAGAATCGAAACCTGTTGCAATAACAGTGACTCGAACCTCATCACCCATGCTCTCGTCAATAACTGCACCGAAGATGATTTCAGCATCTTCGTGAGCTGCTTCAGTGATCAGAGTAGAAGCTTCGTTTACTTCATAAAGAGAAAGATCCGGACCACCGGTCACATTAATGATGATTCCAGTCGCGCCATCAATTTTAACATTTTCAAGCAGCGGAGAAGAAATCGCTGCTGTTGCAGCTTCCACCGCGCGATTGTCACCTTTCGCAGCGCCAGTACCCATAATAGCAATACCTTTAGACGACATGACTGTACGGATATCTGCAAAGTCCAAGTTGATCAAACCGCGGATATTGATCAGATCAGAGATACCCTTAACTGCTTGTAGCAAAACTTCATCAGCTTTCTTGAATGTTTCAAGAAGCGGAGTTCTTTCTGCTGCGATAGAAAGTAATTTTTGATTCGGGATAACGATCAATGTATCAACGTTGTCTTTCAGTTCAGACAAGCCGCTTTCGGCGTGCTTACCACGCTTTTTGCCTTCAAACAGGAAGGGCTTGGTGACAACACCAATAGTCAATGCGCCAAGTTCGCGCGCAATTTTCGCAACAATCGGTGCGCCACCTGTTCCGGTTCCGCCACCCATACCCGCAGTGACGAAGACCATATCAGCGCCTTCTAATTTTTCGACAATCTCGTTATATGACTCAATAGCAGCTCTACGGCCTACATCAGGGTTAGCCCCTGCGCCCAAACCTTTTGTAAGGTCCAAACCAAGTTGAATTTTGTTAGCTGCTTTGTTTGCATTCAATGCTTGAATATCTGTATTCGCTACGATGAACTCGACACCGCTCATTTTTGATTCGATCATGGTAGAAACTGCGTTGCTACCACCGCCGCCAACTCCGACGACTTTGATGTTTGCTCCGATATTAATATTCTCTTCAAGTTCAAACATACGATCCTCCCCTAAGAATCAAAGGGCATCCAGCCCTCCAATGAAGTAAAACTTTTAAAAAATCTGTCCAAAAAAATCTTTGATCTTCTTAGTGAAGCCATCAATCGACTCACCCAGATTGACCTCTTGAGGTTGGTGCAAACCAAGATCTTTTCTTTGCGCAAGCCCATACAGCAACAGACCCACTGCCACGGCGAACTCTCCAGATTTCACCACTTCAGTCAGCCCACCGATTCCCCGAGGCGCTCCTCGACGAACTGGGATGTCAAAAATAAATTCACCCATTTCCACTAAGCCATCAAGCTGACTAGCGCCGCCAGTCAGAACGATTCCCGAACCCATAAGAGGCAACAAGCCACTCATGCGGACGTCATTAGCTAATAAATTCAATGTCTCTTCAGCTCTTGCTTCAATCACATCCGCAAGATCTTTGCGTGGAATCACGCGAGACTTACGACCGCCAACACCTTCAACTTCAATGGTTTCATTTTCGTTGACCATTGAAGCCATGGCACAGCCATATTTCTTTTTCAATTCTTCAGCTGCAAACTGTGGAGTTCGCAAGCCAACAGCAATGTCGTGAGTAAAGTGCTGACCACCCACTGGTGTGATAGAAGAATGTGCAACGCTGCCGTTAGAGAAATAAAGAGACTGGCAAGCTCCGCCGCCCATATCGATCACGCAGACACCCAGATTTTGTTCATCGGGAGAGATCACGGCTTTTGCCGCTGCCAGTTGGCCTAAGACCAAACCAGCAACTTTAAGCCCTGCTTTTTCTACGCACTTAACTGTATTGTTGATTGCACTTTGGCCGCCGGTCACTATGTGAACGTTTGCCTCAAGGCGCACACCCGACATGCCAATCGGATCTGTAATTCCATCCTGCCCGTCGACTTTAAATTCGCGAGGCAGAACATGCAAAACCGTTCGATCCGTTGGAACCGCAACAGCCTTAGCCGCCTCGATCACACGTTCGATTTCGGAAGCTGTGACTTCACGATTTTTGATGGCAACCATGCCTTTAGAGTCAAAAGATGAGATATGAGTTCCGGAAACTCCAACCCAAACATCGCTGACTGCATAGCCCGACATGAGCTCTGCTTCTTCTTTTGCTTTTTTTATGGAATCGGTTGTCGCTTCGATATTAACGACAACCCCTTGGCGCATGCCTGTATTTGGAGCTGTTCCAACACCGGCTACTTCAATTTTTCCGTCAGCATTGACTGTTCCGATGACAAAACAGACTTTGGTAGAACCAATGTCTAAACCAGCCAATACCGGCACTTTGGGTTTCGATGTACTCATCCTTAAGTCCTCACGGATGCCTAAACTGTGTAGATACCTCTAGCGAAGTACGAAGACCGCTCAGTAAAATCATTTTAAAGAGCTTCAAGATCGGTTTGACCCGACTTTGATCGGTCCTCTCGACTTAAGCTTAGGGACCCTTACGCAACCTGACAAGGACTTTCTTAGATAGATTCGCGTCTATGACGCGAGCGTCAAACTGATGTGACTCGAGATAATCGACGACTTTACTTACTCGCGCCGACTTAAGAGCAACTTGATCTTCACCCAACTTTACTTGAATGCCGGTCTTAATCATCGTCATCCAGAAACCTTCTTTCGAATCATGACGAATCTCCGAAATAGTTTTTCGACTGAACGATCCCTCGAGTGGAATCTCTTCGAGAATCCCAACCGCCTTCTTTCGCAGTTCACTTTTCTTTTCGAAGTTCGCACCTTCGAGCAAAGCAACATCAGGCGCCTGAGGAGCTTCAACAGGCTGAAGAAAAGATCCATCTTCGATGATTGGCAAGAGCTGACCTTTTTTTCCAAGATACAGAAGCTTCACTTCATGAGGTCGAACATGAACCGCCAAAGTCGCTGGCCAATTTCTTTTAACGAGAGAACTCTTCACCCACTCAAGAGAAGAAACTTGCTGAGAAATTCCCGTCAATCGAACTTTCCACAGAGATATCCCCCGCTGCTTTTCAAGAGCCTGATTCAACTCAGCAACCAACGGCTTTAAAAACTGCTCCTGCCCAAGAACTGGTTCCTCAAGAACAATTTCAATCTTCTCAATATCAAAAAACCCATTCTGATCCAAATAATAAAGCGCCCCACCCACAACACCAGGCAGAACCACCAAACCAACAAATAGTTTAAAAATAATTCGAATCACAATCGGCCTTTAGAAAAAGATAGCAACCACATCCATAAGAATACCAAACAAGAAAACGGACGCAACAAAAGCCAGACCAATTAGAAGTAAAGAATCCCCAAATACCCCAGCCACCCAGGTATTAAACCCAGAGCCAAGGATCATCCCTCTAGCGAGGGGGGAGCGGAGAGCAGGGTCTCCAGAGCGAGTTCCGCAGCCAACAAAAAGCCACAGCAATAAAATCAAACCAGACCGAAGCCAAAAAAACCAAAGCCAGCAAGAGCCAAGAAAGCGAGGACTGTCCGAGCGAAGAGACCCTGCTCTCCGCTCCCCCCTCGCTAGAGGGCTAGATCCGCTCAAGGACCTCAAGCCCCACTTTCCATCCGTCTCCTGCTCCGAGAGTCACAAACACATCCCCTTGCTGAAGCAAAGAGGCAATTCGCTGCGAAGCACTCTCATCGCGAAGGAAGTACTGAGCATTTTCATGCTTCATATCAAGCGCCAATCTTTCGCTGGTAATACCAGGAATCGGCGCTTCGCCCGCTGCATAGACATCGGTCAGCAAGAGATGATCCGCTTCGATGAACGCTGTCGTAAAGTCATGCCAGCAATGCTGGGTTCGACTGAAACGATGAGGTTGAAAATATACGATGATACGACTGTTAGGATATTTCTCTCTGAATGCCTGAAGCACAGCGCGCACTTCTGTCGGATGATGTCCGTAGTCGTCATAGACACGGATGCCGTTCTTTTCACCTTTAAAGTGAAAACGTCGATCCACACCTTCAAAGCGCTGCAACCCTAATGCACAAGTTGCAAAGGGAATTCCCGCGCCCAAGCCGGCGCAAATACCCGCAACCGCATTAAGAGCATTATGACGACCAGGAACTTTAAGAGAGAAATCACCAACGACATGACGAGTGCCCAACAAGCGGTCACTGCGATAAAGAGTGTACTGCCCGTTTTCGCCCGAAACGACGAGATCATTCTTTTCATCAAATCCGTAGAATAAAATTCGTTTTGGGAAATTATGAAAAATCTGACGAATAATTGGATCATCACCACAGGCAATCACTTTACCATAAAATGGCACTTTCAAGGCAAAGTCGTGGAATGCCTTTTGGAGATTTTCAAAAGTTTTATAGTGATCAAGATGATCAGAGTCGATATTCGTGATGATTGCAATTTCAGGACTGAGCTTATTAAAGCTGCCATCAGATTCATCAGCTTCCGCCAGCAACCATTCCCCTGACCCAAGAATAGCTGTTGATTTGATCAATTCGAATCTTCCACCGACGACAATTGTCGGACTTAAGTTAGCTTCCAAGAAGATTGCCGATGTCATTGAAGTCGTAGTTGTTTTTCCATGAGTTCCAGCAACGGCTACACCGCGCTTAATTCGCATGATTTCAGCAAGGGCCTCAGCCCGAGGAATCAAAGGAATTTGCCGTGCACGAGCCTCAGAAATTTCAGGATTTCCATATTGAATAGCACTCGAATAAACGACCACGTTTGCATCGCCGACATGGGACGCATCATGTCCTTTGTAAATGGTGACGCCCATTTCTTTAAGTCTTTCGGTGTTAACATTTTCAGAGATATCACTTCCCGACACCTTCGCACCGATATTATGAAGAAGTTCGGCAAGTCCGCACATTCCAATGCCACCTATGCCGACGAAGTGAAATCTGGCGTATTGTAGTCTCATTGCAGAATTTCCTTTGCGATATTTGTCGCCGCTTGAGGTATATAGAAGGACTTTATATTCTGAACCATTCGCTCGCGCAAAGCTTTATCAGTGCGCAAAGATTGGACTTCTGAAATCAACCTTGCTGGAGTTAAATCCTTCTGCAATATCATTCTTCCTGCATCCTTAGCCACCAAGCTCTCGGCATTACGCTGCTGATGATCATCCGCAGCAGGTAAAGGAATAATAATCGGAATTATACCAAATGCCGCGGCTTCTGCGATAGAACTAGCCCCGCCTCGACTCACAATGATATCGGCCCAGCCATAATATTTGGGCATCTCGTAAATAAACTCAAATGGCTGCACCTCGCAGGGCGCTTTTTGATATTTGGCAGAAATGCTCGCATAGTCCAGCGAGCCCAATTGATGAACGACAGAAAGATCCTGGACCCAGTCCCCGCCCTGGATAACGGCGTCGCTTAAACAGTTGTTAATCGCACGCGCCCCCTGACTGCCACCGAAAGCCAGCAAGTGAAATTTATCATCTGTTCGCTCGGGACGTCGGCCAGCTTCAATCTCTTCACGCACGGGCATACCCGCCTGAACAATATTTCTATTTTTTAAATGAGCTCGCGCCTCTTCAAAAACGATGAAACATTTATCGACGAAACGCGAAAGCAGACGATTGGCCATACCAGGGTGAGCATTCGGTTCCCAGATTGCTGTATTAAAGCCAATAAAGCTGGCCGCCAAAACAAAAGGCCCCGAAGCATATCCACCAACACCAATGACATACTGAGGACGCAACTGCCACAGCAACCTCATCGATTGCCAAAGTCCCCAGGGAATTTTCATCAAAGTTTTCAGCTTTTTGACGGGACTTTTGACGTTCAGTTGGCCAGATTCGATCAAATGCAAAGGGAAGCCTTCACGTGGGACAATCTTTTTCTCAAGACCGGCTGCTGTTCCTACAAAATGAATCTCTACACTGGAATCTAGCTTTTGAATGGCTCGTGCGATTGCTATACCTGGGTAGATATGCCCGCCCGTGCCACCACCGGCAATAACTATAGTTTTTTTAATCATGAACGTCTCACCTTAGATGTGGCCCATCGATTTTTACCAAAACGACGAGAAAATCTATCTTCTTCAAAGGAATTTTCCACGTTAATAATTAGTCCAAACATAAAACACAAGACGACGAGAGAACTTCCGCCATAACTTAAGAATGGTAGAGTCAGACCTTTTGTCGGCAGAAGCCCCATGACAACTCCGGAATTGATGAACACGCTTAAAGCGAATGTTACAGACAACCCAAGACAGAGAGCGCGCTTAAAAGGATCTTCCGCTTTCACCGCAATTTGAATTCCGCGGAAGACGACAAAGCCATACAGGGCCAACAAGGCAACGAACCCAAGGAAGCCCATCTCCTCGCCGAAAACAGCCATTGTAAAATCCGTATGAGCTTCAGGTAAGAAGAAAAGCTTTCCTTGTCCTTGCCCCAGCCCCACGCCCGTTAACCCGCCGGAATGAAAACTCAGCATACTTTGAATGACCTGAAAACCTTTTGCCGCAGGATCTGACCACGGATCCAAGAAGGCAAGCACTCGAGCTCGGCGGTAAGGAACGTTCATCACTAGGAAATAGAAGGCCGGAATCATCACACAAATTCCACCAATGACGTACTTCCACTGTAATCCAAAAGCAAAGAGCAGTGTCGCAGCGACCATAACAATAATTGCGAAAGTTCCAAAATCAGGCTGTCTTAATAGTAAAAAAAGTGGAGCCATAAGGAACAATAAGACCCAGTGCCACTTCACTCTGCCAAGAAAAATTTCATGCCGCACAAGCAGACTGGCAAATAACACAGCGAAGGCCACCTTCAAAAACTCTCCGGGCTCAAACCGAAATCCCAACGGAAGTTGTATCCATCTCATGGCGCCGCCTACTTTCACTCCTAGGCCAGGAACAAAAGTCAGAGCCACCCCAACGCTTCCGATTAACCACAGGGTCCATCCATATTTTCTTATATACTCGAAAGGAATATGAATTGTGCCGACCAACACAGCAAAGGAGATCGCCGCAAAGAGAAGTTGCCGCTTAAAGAAAAACAGCCCGTCTCCGTAGGATTCAATAGCAAAAATAAAACTGGAAGAATAAACCTGAACTAGACCGATTCCCAAGAGGGTGATGATAGCCAGAAATAAACTGCTAGAAAGGTACCGCAACATAAAAGACTCCCGACTTTAGTTAATCAGAAGTCTTTTTTGTCGTCTATGGCTCGCGAAAAACTAGACCCTATTCCGCAACGACTTCTTCTTCAGAAGATTCGGAAGTTGAGCTTTTAGGCGATGGCTTTTTAGCAGTAGATTTTTTGGGAGCTACCGAGCGACTGGAGGTCGCACAGCAATAAAGAACTCCTTGTTCATCGGAAGCGCTTCTATAGTTAGTGATTGAGAAATTTTTAGTTGAATCGCAGCGACGAGCCATTTGCATGCTTAGCTCTACATCAACATCCGGAGAAAGGGCGGCACTAACAAAGTCACAAAACATACCGGAAGACGCCGCCATTTTTTCTCGTTGCTCTTGTCGCGCTTTGAAAGTACCAGAAGCACAGCCGGTCACTAGAAACACCGCAGATACGGCCAATAGAACTCGATAAAATAAAGACACTGGTGCCTCCTTGCAAAACCAGAGACCTCATCCATTGAGGTCTCGTATTGATACTATTAATTAAACTTTTTAACGATTTCTTTGAAATAATCGCCGCGCTCTTCAAAACTGTCAAACATGTCGAAGCTGGAACAGCCTGGAGACAATAGAACAGCATCCCCAATTCTGGACTTTTGGTAAGCGATAAGAACCGCCTCTTCGAACGTACCAATTAGGAAGGTTTCAGAAAAATCACCTAAGTCACGATTGATACGTTCTTTAGCCTCGCCAACCAGGATCAAAGTCTTGACCTTTCTTTTCACTGAATTTCTAAGTGGTTCGTAATTTAAATTGGTATCTTTTCCACCGGCAATCAAAATGACGTTTTCGTCAAAAGTGTCCAAGGCACGAAGAACAGCATGAACATTCGTAGCTTTTGAGTCGTTATAGAACATAACTCCACCGACTTTACGCACGTACTCAATACGGTGAGGTAAGTTCGTGAAAGTATTGATGACCTTCTGAACTGCATCGCGAGTTGCTCCGTGCTCACGCGAAGCCAAGATAGCTGCCATGATATTTTCCACAGAATGCTTTCCGCGCATCTTCATGTTCTTAATCGAGAACGTCTCAATTTCTGGACCCGTGCGAACACGAATCTCGTCGCCGATATTCACGGCGCCACCGATGTTCATGATTTGCGGTTCCAAAGCTGGCTTACGAGAGAAATAGAAAATTCGACCACGTTGTACGGCTGGATCGCGCGCCAGCTCAACCACCGCATTGTCATCTGCATTCAATACCGATGTTGTCGCCTGGTTCGTGTTCTTGAAAATACGTCTCTTTGCATTGACGTACTCCTCCATCGAACGATAACGATCCAAGTGGTTCTCTGCCAGATTAGTGAAAACGATATTCATAGGATTGAACGTATCGCAATGTTCAAGCATAAAGCTGGAAACTTCAGCGATAACGACCTGAGCTTTTTCTTCAGAGCGCAAATAATCAACCAATGGTCTTTCATTAGCCCCACCGACCCAAGTTTTTACTCCAGATTCGCGCAAAATAGCTTCAGTGATACGTGCAACAGTAGTCTTACCGTTCGTACCCGTAAGTCCAATGATCGGCTCTTTAATAAAACCCGCAGAAAACTCAAACTCGCCAGTAATACGAATACCTTGCGAACGAGCATAATCAAAAATTTTCAGGTTGCCCGGCACTCCTGGCGACAAGATAACTAAATCCTGAGCGATGAAGGTCTTTGGACTATGACCACCTAGTTCGAACTTAATTGGCAGGTCGCCCAACTGCTCCAGTTGAGTTGAAAGCTCGGGCTTTGACTTATGATCTGTCACTGTTACCTGTGCGCCGTGCTTAATCAGAAAATGAGCGAGCGCAGCACCAGTTTTTCCCAATCCGACAACCAAAATTCTTTTATCTTTTAATTCACTAAACTCTTTATACATACTTACCTCAATTTCAATGTCGCAAGACTAAGAACAGCTAATAAAATAGAAATGATCCAAAACCGAACTATAATTTTTGTTTCCGTCAACCCACCTAGCTCGAAGTGGTGATGGATAGGTGCCATTTTAAAAATTCGTTTGCCAGTCATTTTAAAGGAAATGACCTGGGTAATTACAGATAGCGCCTCGACAACGAATACGCCGCCAAGAATCAGCATCAACAATTCGTTCTGCGTGATCACAGCCATAGAACCTAGAAAACCACCCAATGATAGCGATCCAACATCGCCCATGAATACTTGGGCCGGATAAGCATTGAACCACAGGAATCCCATGCCCGCTGCCACAACCGTCGCCGCCACAGGAGCCAGCTCACCGGCCCCTACTACATGGGGAATCTGCAGATAAGTCGCGATAGAAAAATGCCCGGTTACATAAGCGAACAACCCTAGAGTCGCTGCCGAGATCATCACTGGAACAATCGCCAATCCATCCAGCCCGTCAGTGAGGTTTACAGCATTCGCTGTCCCTACGATGACCAAAGAGGCAAAGATAATGTAGAAATAGCCAAGTTCTAAGGAAACGGATTTGATAAACGGAATAGTCACCGCAGTGCTCAGTCCGTGAAAGTGAACCAAGGCTGCGATTACCAAACCACTAATTGCAAATTCCCCAGCTAAGCGAATTCGGCCTGAAAGACCTTTCGAGTTCTTCTTGCTGACCTTTAGCCAATCATCAACGTAACCGATCATTCCGAAGCCCCAAGTGATAATCAGAACCGCCCATACTAAAGCGTTCGTCATATCCACCCACAGCAAGCAAGGAATCAAAGTCGATAACAAAATCAATCCGCCACCCATGGTTGGCGTGCCCGCTTTTTTCTTGTGAGTCTGCGGACCGTCATCACGAATCGCTTGCCCAAAATGTTTAAGCTGCAAACGTTTGATGAATTGTGGGCCCCACATCCAACACAATAAAAATGCTGTGAAAAAAGCTATGAAAGTTCGAACGGTGGTATAACGGAAAACGTTCAGTGGAGAGAACTGATCCGCCATGGAATAAAGCCATTGATAAAGCATCTATTTGATCCCCTACAGAGTGCCTAGTCGTAAATTTTCTAAAGGAACTTACAGGGTGTAGCACACAATGTCTTATTAATGCAAGAGATTGTTTGTAACTATTTGAAATTACTAGTTTTTATCGCCAAAATCAAGAGGCTCACAAGGAAACACAAATCTCTCCAATTTTGTTCCCCGCGAAGCCTTCACAACTGCAATGTCACCTGACTTTAAATATCCGGCAAGATCGGCGCCCGCGGCGTCAGAGAATTGCTCACTGACCGTGGATGGTCCCGAGTATCCGGCTTTCTTCAAGCCGTCGGCAAAAGCTCTTGCATCGTCTCCGATAAAATAAACTTTATCGAAGCCAGCTTGCCCCACCCATGAACCCAGTTCGAAATGCAACTCTTTAGAGGCGTCCCCGAGTTCTCTCATTTGTCCGAAAACTCCAACTTTACGCCCCGTCACCGAAAGCAGTTTTAAATTCTCGATCAAAGCTTTCATGCTGTCGGGATTTGCATTGTAAGCATCAAAGATCATTTGAGCGCCCGACTTCAGATTCACCAATTGGTTTCGTCCCCAGTTGGTTTTACATTCAGGCAGACCTTGCCAAATTTGATCAGGTGTCATTCCGACAGCCAGACCCACGGCCGCCGCAGCCATCAGGTTAGTCAAATTCTGGGATCCAAAGACTTTGACTCGAGTCGTATTTTCGACTCCGCCGATGATCCCCTTTATTGCAAGCTCGCTCATATTCATCGATGTGATCGTCAGATGAACATCCGCACGAGGATCCTCTGAAGAGAATGTTAAAATTCTTGCACTAGAAAACCTCTCGCGCGCTTTCACATACATATTGTGGGTCTGTGTATTATCGAGATTGTAGATACGTATCGCTTGATTGCTGGCTGCCTCATAAATCTCTTCTTTGGCTTCTGCAATCTTCTCTATACTTCCAAAGAACTCGACATGCGCTCGACCCACCATTGTACAAACGACCACATCGGGTTCAGCAATTTTTACAAGTTCTGTTAGTTCGCCCGCGTGATTCATGCCCATTTCGACCAAAGCCACTTTTTTGTCCTTGGGAAGCTGCAAGAGCGTAAAGGGTACTCCCCAGTGATTATTGAAACTGCCTTTGTTGTAATGGACGCTCATAGCGGAGCCTACCAAAGCAGCAGTAAATTCTTTTGTTGTGGTTTTGCCGTTCGAACCCGTGATACCGACCACCTTCGCCAACGACTGATGGCGAGCCCACGCTCCCAACTTTTGCAGAGCCACGAGAGTATCTGGAACTTTCAAAACTGTGACTTTGCCCTTCAGTGCTTTAACTTGGTCGTTCTCTTCATGAACCAAAAGACCTGCCGCACCTTGCTCGACTGCTTTTTGCAAGAATTGATGAGCATCGAATGCTTCACCCTTAAGTGCAATAAATAGCTGCCCCTTCAAATCCACCCGAGTATCAGTCCCAATCCCAGTGAAGTTTTCGCTTTGTACGCTAAGGCTCTGCGCACCTGTGACTTGAATAAGAGTTTGAAGTTCCATAGCTCGCATATTTATCTTCCTTGTAGGGCTTCTTCAGCAACCTTGACATCACTGAAAGGAAATTTTTGAGTTCCTATGATTTGGTAATCCTCGTGTCCTTTACCAGCAATAAGTACGACGTCACCATCTTGCGCATTAAGAATAGTTCGGGTGATAGCCTCTTTACGATCAACAACTACCGAGGATTTATCTTTCTTATGCAAGGGAACGCCCTTCATAATTTCTTCGATTATGCTTTCGGGAGACTCGGTCCGTGGGTTGTCCGAAGTAATGACCACTTGATCCGAAAAGCGCAAAGCCATATCGGCCATCAAAGGTCGCTTGCCTTTATCGCGGTCGCCGCCACAGCCAAAGATAGTCCAAATGCGCGCCGAAGACTGCAGATTTTCGCGAACTTTTGTTAGTGCAGTCAGGACATTTTCCAAAGCGTCAGGCGAATGAGCATAATCTACGAACACTGAAAGCTTCTTCTGATTGGGAACGGACTGCAATCGTCCCGGAACACCAGTGAATTTTTCCAAAGCGGTAATACACAAATGCAGAGGAACACCCGCGGCAAGTCCCACTCCAAGAGCCGCCAAAGCATTTAATACATTGTGGTTGCCAGACATTGGCAACGAGATCTCGCCGTCACCTGCCGGAGTTTGCACTTTGAAGTGAGTCAGACTGAAATCCATCCGAATAATCTCAAAGCGAATATCAGAATCAGCAGCGCCATAGGTCCACAGGACGGCAGGATCTGCAACATGCAGTCTTCGTCCATATTTGTCAGCCGTATTGATAATTGCATAGGTCGGTTGTTTTTCCGTCTTCCACAAAAGATCAGTGAACAATCTTTGCTTGGCCTGAAAATACTTATCCATGGTTTCGTGATAATCCAAATGATCACGCGACAAGTTTGTAAAAACCACGGCATTAAAAGGCACACTATCCACGCGCTTCTGATCAAGGGCGTGTGAAGAAACCTCCAGAGCGACAGCTCGCGCTCCATCATCCAAAAACTCACGCAGGCGCTTTTGCAAAAAAAGAGGATCAGGCGTTGTCATATCTGATGGCCAAACCTTTCCGCCAAGATGGTGGTTCACCGTGCCAATCACGCCCGTCGGAATTTTGCCCTCGTTTAAAATGGCCTCTACCATGTAAGTGATCGAAGTTTTCCCATTGGTTCCGGTGACTCCGACACAGAAAAGATCTTGTCCAGGTTCATTTTGCAGGGCACTTGCCAGAACATCCAAAGTTTCTCGCGTATTAGGCACCTCAACGACCAAGCCCGAAAAATTCGCTGGCACCGCCTGACGATCCTCAACAACCAAGGCAATCGCACCTTTGCTGATCGCATCAGGAATGAAACTATGTCCGTCAACAGTGTTGCCGCGAATTGCGATAAAAACGGAACCAGGGACTACCCGGCGAGCATCATTAAACAAACCATGAATCTGCTGATCCGAAAGCTGTTCTGTCGCTAATCCTGGAATTTTTTGAAAGAGAGAGCGTAAATTCATCACAGGTCCATTTTTGTAAAACTGCTTCTGACAATAGACTTGCGGAAAAGAATATCGTATGACTGAGACATGAGACAACTCGGAAAAATACATTGCCAAGAAATTAATACTCAAGACGATGCGCCCTGGGTCATCTTCTTTCACGGCTTCGGCGCAGACAGCTCAGATCTTTTCTCTCTTGGGCAAATGATTTCAACCAAGCAACCTGTGAACTGGCTCTTCCCGAATGGTATTCTTGAAGTCCCCATTGGGCCCGCTTGGATGGGGCGTGCTTGGTGGCAAATCGATATGCTCGAAGTGCAACGTGCTATGGAACGAGGCGAGCACCGAGATTTCAGCAAAGAAACTTCCAAAGGTTTTTTTAAGGCCGCGGAGATGGCCTCTGAAATGATTCGTCAGATGAAAATTCCTTGGAATAAAATTATCTTGGGAGGTTTCAGCCAAGGCGCAATGCTTGCAACCGAGCTCTATTTGAAAGCACCGGAAGCTCCGGCAGGACTTGTGATCATGTCAGGTACACTGGTGAACCAAGACGAGTGGACAAGGTTAATTCCCGCTCGCACAGGTAAGAAATTCTTTTTAAGTCATGGACAGATGGATCAAGTGCTTGATCATAAGCAAGCTCAGAAGCTGGAAACTTTGTTTACTCAAGGCGGAATGAAGGGGGCTCTTCTTTCGTTTAGAGGTGGCCATGAAATTCCCGCTCAGGTTTTGGCAAAGATTGGCACATATATCGATGAGGTTCTTCAGTCTGAATCGTAGCGACGTTGCGATTCAGAAAAAGGAGGGCTCTACCGCGGAGACCTCTAGTTTGCCGTCAGCTCCGCAATCAAATCCCAGCCAAACTTTTCAAGCTTGGCCTCACCTATCCCGTGGACTCCCGCAAGATCGCGCATTGATTTTGGGTTTTTCACGGCAAGATGCCTTAACGTTTGATCACTAAAGACAACAAAAGCTGGCATATCGAGCTCTTGGGCTTTCGCCTTTCGCCAGCGCTTCAGAACTTGGAAACGCTCTTCCTGCTCGCCATCAAGAATAATTTCAATTGCCTTATCTTTCTTCTTTTTTGTCTTACTTAGGGCCGTCTTCATTTTTTCCACAGACAGTTCCGATCTTACAACCTGAACCAATGGCCGTGGTACTCTTCGAGCGGACTTCGGATCACAGTTGTCGCAGTGACCACATCGTTCAATTCGCTGCGAATCCTTGTAATACGTGAGTATCTCGGCATGGCGACACTCACTCCCTTCGGAGTAATTCACAAGGGCTTCGAGGTTCCTCCAACGAGCGCTTTTAATTTCCTCAGGAGCCTCCGAGCTATGGATAAAGTAGGACTGCAGTCCTTTATCCTTTTTTGAATAGAGCATCATGCAGGTCGATTCAAATCCGTCTCGGCCGCCTCGACCCATTTCTTGATAAAGCGCATCGATATTGGCTGGCATCTGATAATGCACAACCAAACGCACGTCAGGCTGATCAATTCCCATTCCAAAGGCATTGGTCGCAACCAAAATTCTGAGATTCCCAGATGCATAAGAATCTTGAGTTTGATGCCGAACCTCAGGCGCCAACCCAGCATGATAATAACCAACTTGTTTAAATTTCTTACTCAGGGCTGCCGCCAGCGATTCAGTGACCTTGCGGGTTCCGCAATAGATGATGGCTCTGCCTTTAGTGTGCTGGCGCAGGCTCTCTAACAGAAGGGCGTACTTTGTATCCTCGTCTTCACAAAGTTCAACCTGGTAATAAAGATTCGGGCGATAAAAGCCATGAACCATGCGTTCGGGCTTTTTCAACTTCAGATGCTTCGAGATATCATCCAAAACCGTCGGCGTCGCAGAAGCAGTCAACGCAAGGATCGGAGTCTCGGGACATAGATTTTTCAGGATACAAAGCTGGCTGTATTCCTCGCGAAAGTCATGTCCCCACTGAGAGACACAATGGGCCTCATCAATGGCAAACAAGGCGACCTTGCGGTTCTGAATCCATTTCTGAAAGCCCTCTTTCTGGGCCCTCTCTGGCGAAAGATACAGCACGAAGGGACCACCTTTATTGATGTCCGCGAAAACCGTTCGCTTTTCATCATCGGTCTGGCCAGAATGGAGACAGCCCGCCGGAATCCCCTGTCTTTGCAAGGAAGCCACTTGGTCCTTCATCAAAGCGATAAGTGGCGAGATCACTATGACTAGTTGCTGACTATGAATGGCCGGATACTGATAACACAGAGACTTACCCCCGCCCGTTGGCAAAACGGCAAGGACGTCTTTTCCTGCAAGAACGGCTTCAATTATTTCCTTTTGACCACGACGAAACGCGGATAAGCCAAAGTTTGTTTTAAGAATTTCATCAAAAGGAGCGCTCTGAGCCAAATGCATCTCGGTACTTTCGTTGAAGTGAGTTTGAGTATCAACAATAATCGTCTTTAATTATTTTCCTCTGTTTACAAGATCCGTGGTGGCCCTTTAGAGGCAACACCTCGTCGCTCCTGGTAACAACAATCCGCAGACCGACCTCGCACTGCAAAAAACCTAACCTTTAAAATGACTTTCCCAAGGAATATCTTAGGATTCTGAATCATGAAAACTGAAATCAAAGATGTCGTGATTATCACCACTGGCGGAACAATTGAAAAAACCTACGATGAATTCGATGGTTCTCTAGAAAACCGTGGAACCGGAATCAAAAACCGCATCCTCTCGAAGATGCGGTTGCCTTACACCAACATTTCAGTTTGCCCGATTCTAAGCAAAGATTCTCTTGAAATGACTGACGCCGATCGCGCGCTTATCGCGCAAACAGTGCAAAATGAAATGAAAAAGAATTGCCCGATTGTTGTCCTTCACGGAACAGACACGATGTCCGTTTCAGCTGAGCACTGCTTTAAAACTTTTAAGCCTACAGTCCCTGTCGTGTTTACCGGAGCCATGATCCCTATGGGCTTTGAAGATAGCGATGCTGCTCAAAATGTCACCGAAGCCTTGCTCGCCGCAAAACTCCTAGAGCCCGGTTTTTATATCTCATTCCACAACCAAGTTTTTTCTGTACCTCACGTTCGAAAGAATAAAGAAAAGCGAACTTTTGAGCGCATCTAAAAACAGACGGATCTGATTGCTGACCAACAATTCAGTCTTTCTATACTATTTAAGTATAACCTTGATTTCGCGATCCTTTGGTAAGGCGCTTCCCGGAGCAGGCACAATCTCAGAAACCATTCCTCGGCCGATGAACTTTACGTTGAGGTCTCGACCGTTGATTCTGCGAAGGACCTCGCGAGTCGAAAGTTTCATAAGATCTGGAACAGTCTCGAGAGCATCCAGGTCCGTAACCTGATGCAACTCTTCGGCGGTTAAGCGCATTTCCTTGGTGTCCTCTTTTTTGCCAAGAGTGTTCTTGGCAATGATCTCGCGTTTTTTCTGCTCCGTTTTCTCGTCCGAAAGATACAGCGGAGCAATGCCTTCTTTGCGAACGGCGTAAGAGGCAATTCTTGAAAAGATAGGAGCAGCCACGGTCGAACCGTAATAAGATTTTTTCGGAGAATCCACGGCAATAAAGATCACATACTTCGGATCATTGGCTGGAATGAACCCGGCAAAACTTGAAATGTAAGCTCCCGGTAAATAACCGCGACCGTTAGGATTCACCTTTTGAGCTGTTCCGGTTTTTCCACCGACCATGTATCCATCAACTCGAGCTAATCCGCCGGTTCCACCTTTTGAGGTAACCCCAACCAGCATCGCTCGCATTTGCGCCGCTTGCTCCTGGGTCAATACTCGGCGAACCGGTTTAGGAGTGGCCTCTTGCACTTCGCCAGTCTCCCCATCGCGCACTGATTGAATCAGATAAGGCGTATTCAGCACTCCTCCGTTGGCAATGGCAGCATAGGCATTGGCAATCTGTAAAGATGTAGCTGTCATACCATGACCGAACGAGACGTTACTTAAAAGATGAGGTCGCCATGGTAGCCCGTGCAGGGTTCCTCGAGCTTCTCCCGGGAAATCGACACCCGAGCGTTGCCCGAATCCAAAATCCAAGAGCCCCTGGCGCAGCCTTTCCGAACCCATTGCAAAAGCGATCTTCGTTGTTCCTACATTGGAAGAAACTGCTAAAATTTGCGCCACCGTTAAATCACCGAACTTCTCTTTACTTTCAGCTTCGCGGATGACCCTGTCACCAACTTTAAAGCTGCCGTTTTCACAATAAAACTTTGTGTTCGGCTGCAACTTGGAATCGCGCAAGGCTGCTGCGATAACAAAGGTCTTCATCGTCGACCCCGGCTCAAAAACGTCGGTCATTATTTTGTTTCTTCGTGATTCAGCCGGCGCGCGCATAGCACGGTTCACATCAAAGGTTGGAGCAGAGGCAAGAGCCAGAACCGCCGATGTCTTTGCATCCAGAATAACTCCGAACGCTTGTTCCGCTTGATAACCGCTCATAGCGTTTTGCAATTCTGATTCTAATCGATATTGCAGCTCTGAATCCACGGTCAAGCGAAGCTCATGGCCTTCCGGATGTTCGGTGAACATTAAACCATTGTTGATTAAAGGACGACCCCTGGCATCTTTCTTCATGAACACCTTTTTTGTGTTTCCTCTTAAAAGATGATCCTGACCAAGCTCAAGCCCCTCAAGTCCCTGACCTTCACTTCCCATAAAGCCCAGGGTTTGCGCAAGCAAACTCTCGTTTGGATAAACCCGCCGCCATTCTTCGACAAAAGAAAGTCCACGTATATTCCAAGCTTTAATTTCGTCAGCTTTGTCCTGTTCTAATTTTCTTTCGATCCATACAAATCTTCTTGAGCCATCCTTAATTTTTGAATAAACAGAACTAAAAGATTGATTCAGTGCTTTGGCCAACTTTTTTGCAACGGCTCTGCGATTTTCTAAAAGTTTGGGGTCGGCATAAAGTGAGTAAGCCGTCGCAGACATCGCGAGGTCTCGTCCTTTACTATCAACGATAGCGCCACGTCGCGCTTGCAAAGTCACAGTTTTTTGAAACTGCCGACTTTGCAGAGTGTTCAACCTATCATCAGGGATAAACTGAAGGTGCCCCGCTCGCAAAATAAGCATCGACCACAGAATCAAAATTCCTACAAAAATGGCAACTATTCGCGATTTCAATTAAAGATCCTTTTTAACGATTCCAATAACACTCTGAATATCTTCGCTAAGCGGTCCGGAGAGATGAATAATTTGATTAGCTTGTACTTTCTTGAGCGTAAATTTCTCTTGAGCCACACTGTCAAGAAGTTGCGGCCGAGTAACCTTCGCCAGAGCAATTTCTTTGACCCGACGCTCTTCCCAAACTTGCTTATACTCTCGAGTCAGTTTCAGAACACTGTAACCCATACGTCGTTCTTCCATCTGCAGGAATACTATGGAAAACAACGTCGCGATGATAATGAGAATGCTAAAAAAAGGTTTTAACTGCCTAAAGTTCTCTGAGCTCATCCTGAGCACTCCTCTCAAACACTCTCAGTTTCGCTGAACGCGACCGAGAGTTGCGATCACACTCTTCCTGAGTGGGAACAATAACTTTTTTGTAAACTGATTTTCCAAAATCTTGAGAATCACGAAAGATCGTTTTCACAATTCGATCTTCCAACGAATGAAAAGAAATTACCGCTAAACGACCCCGAGGCTTCAATGCTTTTATCATCGCAGGCAAGGCGTCAGCCACGACTTCAAGCTCAGAATTTACAGCCAATCGCAATGCCATAAAGTACTTGGTTGCAGGGTGGTGTCCCTTCACCTGCCAGCCATCAACTCTTTCAATAAGACCGGCTAACTGATTCGTACTTTGAAAAGCTTTTGTTTTGCGATCGTGAACGATGGCACGTACTACGCGCGTAGGCCGATAGACTTCACCATAGTCTTTAAAAATTCGAATGAGGTCTTCCTCTGATGCCGTATTCACAATCATCTCAGCCGTCAATCCTTGTTGCTGATTCATCCGCATATCTAAGGGGCCATCATTGTAGAAGCTAAACCCGCGTTCTGCCTGGTCTAACTGTGGCGAGCTCACCCCTAGATCTAACAACATCATATCAAAGTCTTTAAGATTGTGTTCTGAAAACTGTGAGAAATTTCCGTGAATTACCCTTAACTGGCCGTTCTGGACTTCGGTCTGGAAGCGGCTCTTCGCATACTCGATGGCATGCTGATCTTGATCCATGACTGTCGCCTTCATCTGAGGAATCACTTCCTTCAGTGCAAGGTAATGACCGCCTCTGCCGAAAGTTCCGTCAAAATAAAGAACATCTTCTTTAGCGCGATAGGGATAAAACGCAGCCAAAACTTCCTGAAGCAAGACAGGGTAATGCTCTGGTGAAAACTGCGTCTTTAACTCTACTTTGGGCGGGACCACCTCTTCCTGGATTTCAATTTTCTCGCCAGATTTAGGCTTATATTTTTTCATCGCTACGCTTTCCCAGTCAGAAGAGGATTTCAGAGCTTTCAAGGTATGAATAATTCTGTTGAGCGTCAAGCGGCTTTGCTTTAGTCTTAGGATAAGGTCTTAATCAAACAGAGGAATTCGAGCCGATGCTAATCAATTGCCCACGTTGCGGGTTTCAACAGCCTAAGGATAAATATTGCGCCCAATGTGGTGTCGATATTGAATCGTTTAGGCCGGTCACACCTCCGTTGTGGAAGAGATTTTTTTCGAGTTCTTTGACTCAGGCATCTGTTCTTTCTCTTGCTGCGATTGGTGTCGGTTTTTACGTCTACAAGACCGGTGCTCTCAAAAAAGAAGTGACGGCGAAACCTGCCCGAACCATTGTGCAAATTAACACTTACAGCAAGAACAAGGGCGTAGCGGCAGAGCAAGCTGCACCGGCGGAGGTTTTTGAGTCCGCTTCAAATCAGCCTCAGTCAGCCTCTGCTGAGTCTCCAAATAATTTGACGGCAAACACCCCCGACGAAAATCCTGGCGCGGCTGAAGCAATGGATGCAAAACCTCTCTCCACCCGCGCAGCTAATTCTCCGGAAGGCGAAAAATCAAAAGAAAGAACTCTGGCAAAAACCTCATCACCCCAACTGATAGTACACTATGCTGAGGTCGATCGTCGTGCGCTCAGTGCCGTCTATGAATCATCTCGCAGAACCGGGCAATTTATGAGCTTCGGCGAGTACACAGCCGGAATCCTGCCCGACATTGGCAAGCGACTAAACTCTTCACTGATTCAAATTCTACATAAAGAAATCAGATCACTTGATTCCGGCAAGTCTTTGCAATGGTCCTACGGACTGAAGGACCGAGCAGACCCTTCTGTCGAGATCGGACTCACCACTTTCTTCGAAATTGGTGAGCTTGATACAAACAACCTGAGGGGAAATTTAGAGATCCAAAGAACCTGGAGAGAACAGAGCCCCAATGGTGGCTTTGAAATCCAGCGTAAATCATTCCCAGCTATTTTTGAGCTTAACGATGAAACTGGCTTTTTCATGTCAGGCGTTATGCCAACACACTCAAATCTGGAAAACGAAGACGCTTTGACGGCCATTGATATTTACCAGATCCTGAAATCCGCTAAGTTTCGCTCTGGCGAGAGCGATTTCGTCATCTTTATTGAATTTGAAAAAGGTCAGTAAAACCTTGACCGAAGACGTCCTTCTCGGGCAGTTTTAATACAACGTTCCGTCGAGAAAGGGTCCGTCCATGACAAACCTGTCTTTGAAATCTTATATCAGCGAAGAGCAAATCCAAACTAAAGTGAAAGAGCTGGGAAAGCTTCTTTCCGAAAAGTTTAAAAATGAAAAAATTGTCGCCGTTTGCGTTCTTAAAGGTTCGTTTATGTTTTACTCCGACCTTATCCGGAACATCTCTGCGGATATTACCTGTGAGTTCTTTGGCGTTTCCAGCTATACAGGCACTTCTTCTTCTGGCGAAGTCAAAGTAACTTTAGATCTTGCAAGTCCTGTTGAAAATTGCCACGTCATTCTGGTCGAGGACATTGTCGACACGGGACTGACTATGAACTATTTGAAAAACTCCATTCTGTCGCGTAAACCCAAGAGCCTTACGACAATCGCTCTTTTGGAAAAGCCTGATGCACTGAAGGTTCCCTGCCAAATCGATCATGTTGGCTTCCAAATACCTAACGATTTTGTTGTGGGATATGGGCTCGACTACCAGGGATACTATCGAAATCTACCCTACATTGCTCAGGTTCAAAGCCTGCAGTAAACAAAAGCCCACTGAAAAGTGGGCTTTTTTTTTGTGCGCCGACACTAAGGCTCTGCGCTAAAACTGTCGGAACGCATTTTTAAAATAGACTTTAGCTCTCTCGGAAATAGAATGTCCAGGTCATGCAGGAGGGCCCATGAAGCAATACCACGATCTCATGAAACATGTGCTTGAAAACGGATCAAAGAAAAACGACCGAACAGGAACAGGCACAATTTCCGTTTTCGGTTATCAAATGCGTTTTGATCTGCAGGAGGGGTTTCCTCTTTTAACCACTAAAAAGCTGCACACTCGATCGATTTTTCACGAACTCTTATGGTTCATAAAGGGCGAAACGAATATTAAATATCTTCGTGATAACAAAGTAACGATTTGGGACGAGTGGGCTGACGAAAACGGCGACTTGGGTCCCGTGTACGGTAAACAATGGCGCTCATGGCAGACTGCGGACGGCAGATCGATCGATCAGCTTTCCAACGTTATCGAACAAATCAAAAAAAATCCTGACTCTCGCAGACATTTGGTTATTGCCTTTAACCCCGGTGATGTTGACAAGATGGCCCTGCCACCTTGTCATGCCTTTTTCCAGTTCTACGTCGCCAACGGCAAGCTGTCTTGTCAACTTTACCAGCGAAGCGCAGATATTTTCTTAGGTGTGCCTTTCAATATCGCCAGCTATGCCCTTCTCACTCACATGATCGCTCAGGTGTGCGACTTACAAGTAGGCGACTTCGTACACACGCTGGGTGATGCTCATCTTTACTCTAACCATATTGAACAAACACAGCTCCAGTTAACTCGCGATTTCCGACCGCTACCGCAATTAAAGTTGAATCCTTCTATTAAGAATATTTTTGACTTCACATTCGAAGACATCGCAGTCGTCGGATACGATCCGCATCCCGCTATTAAGGCCGAGGTTGCCGTATGATCCTGACCCATATCGTGGCGTGCTCTAAAAATCATGTGATAGGAACCCAAGGAGATCTTCCCTGGCACCTCCCCGAAGATATGAAATTCTTCCGCGATACTACAAAAGGGCATGTGATGATTATGGGTCGAAAGACTTTTGATTCTTTCAAGGGAAAAGCACTTCCCAACCGCTATCATATTGTAATTACGCGCGCCCCCTCCAATCACACCTTCCAGTCATCTGAAACCAGTCCAGTGATTTTTGTGAACTCCCTTGAAGAGGCTATGAAAAAAGCGGGTACTTTGACAGCGCAATGGGGAGAGGAAGTATTCATCATCGGTGGTGGGGAAATCTACCGACAATCTCTTCCACACGCCAACAAACTGCTTGTTACCCTTATCCAAAAGGAGTTCGAGGGTGACACCTATTATCCTGAAATTGACGAAAAAGTTTTCAGCCTGACTGAAAAAAGAGACATCGCACTGCCTATTCCGTTTTCATTTTTGACCTACTTAAGAAGGCCAGTCTAGAATTCGATCTCATTTTGAGATTTGCCTTAAAAATGCTCAGAAATACCCCTGATCTCTCCGAAACTATTGTTAAGGTGCAGTGATCATGAATACAAATTCAAAGCGATATGTGACGAAAGAACAAGCGCACGTAGAAATCTACGGGCATATCGGTATTGTCAGTGCACAATTGCGAAACCTCTCTCAAACCGGCGCATTCTTAGAGATCGCCAAGGGTGGTTACGTTCCCAAAAAAGGCGATCTCTTAAGTCTTACAGTTAGGTTAGATACCTTAAAAAAATCCCACAACGTTGCCGCTGAAGTAATCTGGAGCAAAGGCCTCGGAATGGGAATATGCTTCATCAGCAAAGACGAAGTTCTTGAAAGAATGATGGCAAAAACTAGCGGCTTCTAATATGCTCTGGCCATGCAGATCTTAACCCAGGCTGATCTTAGCAATCACAATACTCTTCAACTGCGATCTCTCGCTGAAAGATTTGTTGAAGTCTCTTCTTTAGTAGAACTTCAAAAGATCCTAAGCGATCAGACACTGCAAAAGCTACCTCTGCGAATACTTGGCGGTGGCAGTAATCTTGTCCTACCTAACCTTGTTTCGGGACTTGTGATTAAAGTATGCAATCGGGGAAAGGAACTTATCCAAGAGGACAATGACTTTTGGTTTGTCAAAGCTCAGGCCGGAGAAGTCTGGGATGAGTTCGTCCAGTACACTTTGCAAAATGGTTTCTGGGGATTGGAAAACCTCTCGTTGATTCCAGGGACTGTTGGAGCTGCTCCCATTCAGAATATCGGCGCCTACGGCGTGGAAATAAAAGACTCCTTATGGGAAGTCACGGCCATCGAACTCGCATCGGGAAAAAGCAAGACGTTCACCAATTCTGAATGTCGATTTGCCTACCGCGATAGTTTTTTTAAACAAGAGGGCGCGGGGAAGTACCTGATCTGGGATGTAACATTCCGACTGCCTAAAAAGAACACTCTTCACCTAGAATATGGCGATATTGGTAAAGAGATTTCCCGACGCGGCCTGACTCCAAATCCAATTAATATTTCTGAAGCCGTGAAGCATATTCGACAGACTAAACTTCCGGATCCCAAAATCATCGGTAATGCGGGCAGTTTCTTTAAGAATCCGATCGTGACGACTGAACTGCGAAACTCTCTACTGACGGAATATCCAGACCTTGTCAGCTTTCCGTATCAGCAAAGTTTCAAACTAGCAGCTGGCTGGTTGATTGACCGAGCGGGATGGAAAGGGAAACGCCTCGGACCCGTTGGGATGTACGAGAAGCAGGCCCTAGTTCTTGTAAATCATGGAGGGGCAGATGCTAAAGACGTTTGGGCACTTGCTCAACAAGTCCGCCTTGATGTTAAAAACAAGTTTAATGTTGAAATAGAACCTGAACCCATCCAGTGGTAGGGTTCCGCATTTTTGATCGACTGTCTCAAAGTTAGACAGTCGATGTCTTTCTGAACCTATGTATTTCTCGCTAAACTCGGTCTTCGAATTGCATCCTACGGACCTCAAAGGTAGGACTTCACGTATGCTGCGCAGAACTCTGCTGATCATTTCACTTTTATTGGTCTCCGGCTTAACAACTCAGGCCAAAGAGCTGTCCTGTCAGCCTCCAAAGATTGGCTTGGCGATTGACCAACGCGATGATTTTCGAATGAATTGTATTAAACAAAAAAGTTCTTCCCTGACCGTTTCGCGATGCCTAAAGGTCGCTGATACAATGGAATATTCTATCAATGCCGAAGAAGCGAAACTAATTTGCATGTTTGATCTTGCCAAGCAAATCACACTGAAAGAATGCTTAAGCGCTTCCAACAAGTTAGAATATCCTGACACCGGAGACCAAGCTCGATGGGAGTGCTTGCAACGTTTTAGTAAAGTCATTCGTAAAAAAGAATGCCTGCGCGTCGGAGAAAGTATGAACTATCCCGCCAACAAGCACCGCGCCTCTGTCTTCTGCCTCAACGAAATCAGCCGCTAGGCCAAGGTCTAGTTCATTACAGTTCTGTAAAAATTGAGACTTGCCCACGCGTACAATAAAATCTATTCTGTCCTCACATTCAATGGCGACAACTTAGAAAGGGACAATGATTTCTCATTCAGTACCTATGGACAAAGATAAAGCAAAAAAGACCAAAATAATCGTTAAAGCCCCGACGCAAGAACGCTCAAGACAGACAGTTGCCACTATATTAGAGGCCTGCTCACGTCTGCTCATCCAAGAGGGTTTTTATTCAATAACTACAGACAAGATTGCTAAAGAAGCCGGAGTCAGTATCGGATCGCTTTACCAGTTCTTCGGAAACAAAGAATCTGTCGTACAGGCTGTCGTAAAAAACCTCATTGAAGAAGACAAGAAATTTATCACTGAACACATGCGTGCGATCTCCCCTCTTCCACCAGAAACTCGTATTCCTGCAATGGTCAATTTGGGAGTCGAACTCTACAGAAGAAATTCAGAACTCCGCTCAAAATTGACGACAGTTCAGTACTACGTTGCGGATGCATCTTATATTTCCGACTCGATAAAGTTTTTCCAAGATGTCGTGCGCTTCAATATTCCTGAAGTTCAGGGAAGAAATCTGGAAAAGATGTCTTACGTCTTCGTAAACGCTTTTATGGGTCTTGCAAATACCATGTCCATCGATAAGCCAGATTACATCCATAATAACGATATCGCTTTAGAGATTGGAGAACTCTTTTGTTCTTACCTCGGAGGCAAGAAGAGCACCGAAGCAGCGACACCCCCAAAGTCCAACAAGGGCGATTACATTTAAATGCCAGATTTAGTTAGTAAAAAAGGAAGTGTTTTGAACACTTCCTTTTTTTATTTCTGACTGACCAAAGATATCATTAAATTATCGAAGAAGGTTCGGACTTTCCCCTCATCGGCGGGTCCATTATAAATCAGCGAAAACGTAATAACCTCTCCATTCTCCAAACCGGCGTAGCCAGCTAAAGAAACAACGTTATTGATATATCCAGTCTTAGCCCGAACCCATCTTTCTGCAGGAGAGTTCTTCATTCTTCTTTTCAAAGTGCCATCGATACCAGCGATAGGTAACGAACTGAGGAACTCGGGTTGAACTTTAAAGTCATTGCGCAGATGTTGAAGAACCTTCCAAACGGCAAACGAAGACATTTTATTTTCTTGCGATAGGCCAGAAGGCGATTGCATCTGATATTGATCGGCGGGAACCCCTAAACTTTGCATATGCTCGTTGATGACAAGCATTCCGTCCGCCAATGTCGCCTTACTGGGCTTTTTCAAGGCGCCAAGATTCTTAGTGAGCATTTCAGCCACATAGTTATTAGAAAACTTATTAAGATCGGCGACAGATTGTTCAATGGGTTTACTTTCAGACTCAGCCAATAGCTGTGCCTTTGCCGGAGTTACACCGTTTTTGATTGTGCCAGTGACTATAATCCCCCTCTGAGCCAGAAAGGATTTCAAATTGTATCCTGACCAGTAATCCGGCGAAGTGATGTTTTTGAAAACCACAACCTCTTTTAAAGACGCGCCGATTGATCCACTTACGTGTATTACATCACCGGGAAAATTTTTTTCTGACTTTCTATCGACCAATAAAATATTCTCGCTACCGGCACTTGTTTTTGCACGATTCACCAGTCGAATGTAATCGTTCTGAGGATCGATAAAGATATCAGCCGGTTGACCCTTTTGTGTCGGGCGAACAAAGATATTAATCGAGTTCCAGTTAAAACTCATAGCTCCCACCGGGGCATCATAAGCTCTGTCGACGCGGGTCTTCTGTCGACTACTATCATAGCGAACTTCATCAAAAAGCGAGTCATCCACGATAATATCGCCCTGGATTTTAGCGATCTTGCTGCGCAAGAACGCATTGACTAAGAACCACATATTTTCCGAAACAAATCCTGGATCTCCACCGCCTTTTAAGTACAAATCCCCCTGCAACACTCCGTTCTTTACGTCCGCTGGCGAAAGAAGTTGGGTTTTGAACTTATAACCCGGGGGGAAATTCGCCAATACAGCTGAAGCTGTGGCAATCTTAGTAATTGAAGCGGGAATCATAATTTTACTGCTATTCACATCTAAAAGCACTTTTCGATCGGAATCCTCTCCGACCGTTGCATAAACACCTAAATGTTCGGTCTTTACGCTGTACTTCTTTGCCAGAGCCACAAATTGCTTCTGGACCGAAGGAGTTTCATTCTGAGCTGAGGCACCTGAGGCAAACAAAAATACCAAAATTGAAGACGCTATTAGGTTCACGAGAATTCCTCCGTCTAGACGATAGTAATATCAGCGATTTTTGTTCGCAAGAGGCGAAGCTCATTGTTAGACTGAAGTGCATGAAAAAAAGAGAATGGCTGATAGTGATTCTTCCCTTGTTAGCAACTTGGGCGGTGGATCGAGTTACAAAAATTTGGGCTACAGGAATTACTCAGTTAGAGTCGCACGGACCTCTTCACTTTGTGCTTCACCACAATCATGGTGCTATGCTTGGTCTTTTCTCTGACCTTCCTTCAGTCCTTCGTATCGTCTCTCTTTCGACGGGTGGAGCTTTCCTTCTTTGCACCTATGCTTTGATTCAATATCTCTTGCCCATAAAATCGCTGGTTTTACGTTCGGGACTTTCGATTCTGATTGGCGGGATTCTTGGCAATGTCACCGACAGAATCCTGTGGGGATATGTTGTCGATTTTATAGTCGTGGGAACACCGTCACTTTCAAGCCCGGCATTCAATCTCGCCGATGCCTTACAATGGCTTGGCTATGCGCTAATCGTTTATGCAATTATCCGCGAAGGCGAACTGCTCTGGCCTGAAAATAACACTCGTAAGCAGTACTGGGTCAATATGAGCTTCCAGCTCAAATATTGTTTTCTGCTTATGGCGGTTGGTCTTGGCCTAACTCTGATCTGCTTAGTATTCTCCTACACCTATATGAGGGTCACCATTCAGGAACTTGTGGGAAATAATGTTTTCCTGCTGAATAAGTTCCTGGTTCCTTTCGTAATAACATTCGTCATCATTTGCGTGGCTTTTTGCGCCATGCTGTTCGCAGTAGGCCGTCTGATATCACACAGAATTGTCGGTCCCCTTTATGCGTTCGAAAGATTTCTTAAGGATTCTCTGGACGGAAAGCCCACTCAGCAACTGAAGTTGCGGGCTGGAGATGAATTTAAATATCTTGAAGAGCTTGCAGACCAAGTCAACGAACGTCTGCAACAAATTAAAAAAGAAAGAACTGTGAACGTAATCGAATTCAGCGAAAATGACGAGACATAAGGCCTTTAAAAAACTGTCTCGATATCGGCTATACGATTCAGATAATAACGTTTGTTTGTCTTGTCTCTGTGACAAAATGCCATTAAATAATCGCCATCAGGATTGCGAACGATTCCAATAGGAGTGACTCTGCGGATTTCGCCTTTTTGAGAGCCCCCCTTATAAACCATTTCGACATCCTTTTTGCTGTGGATAGCATTGATCATCGTTTTAAGAGAAACGGTTCCCGCATGAAGCAACCCATAGTCCTTCCACATCAGACTCTTCCCCTGGCTTGCTATTGCATCAGCCAAAGTTTTTTCGGAACCCATAAGTTTAAAACACTCTAAGCCGACCTGCAGACACGCTTTTGCATCATCATATGCCCGATGAGCCTGCCCACCATCAATACCCAAATGCTTTACCAATGTTTGTAGCTTATGGTTCTCGACTCCACCAATCCACTTTCGAGACAATAAGCTAGTGCAAAGCGCAGGCTCTGAAGGCAACGGCAAGCGAGCATGTTCGAAGTCTACGGAAAGAAAGCCCATATCAAAAGGAGCATGATGAGCCATGACCACGGCTCCCTTAAGAAACTCATGAATCTCAAGAATCTTGTCCCCAATTGAAGGAGCATTTGCCACCATCTCATTGGTAATTCCGTGAATACCTATAATGAAGTCAGTCATAAGCTCGCGTGGCTTTAAAAGAAACTGTAACCGATCGACTTCCTGTCCCTGATACCATTTCACGGCACCAAACTCGACGATATCGTGACCAATGGGATAGGCGCCGCTCGTTTCAGTATCGAAAGCGACATATGTGTATTCGTTCAGAGGCAAATCCAATTTCATGACTTTGAAGACTACCTTGAACTCGGCTTTTGGTCCAGTTCAAGATCTGAAGTTCCCTGGAAATCCTTGTCTTTCTTTTTGAATGGTTCACAATGAAGCGAACTATCTATGCGAAGATACATTGCTTTTATCATTATTCTTTTTACTCCGTGGGTAACTCTAGCAGCAGACTCATCACCAACATTTCAGCTTTCTGGAGATGTGAGTTTACTTTCGCACTACGTGAAAGAAGGTCTTTCTCAGTCTGACAAGTCTCCGGCACTCCAAGGTTCGTTCTGGTTTAACTTCGGACCACAATTTCGTCTTGGTCTATGGGGATCGAATACCAATTATCCAAATAGTGATGACCACTTTCTGCTACGACTGATGGGGGATATAAAGGTCTCCTTTTCGCAGAACACATCAGCAACTTTGTCGTACTCCCAAAATCAATTCTATACGGCTGGCGATCGAAACGGCCATGAACTGGGGCTGCATATTAACCTGGCTCAGTTTCGGGTGCTTTATGATATCGACAGCAATTGGGAAGGAACCGATGCCGACTCAAAAAGATATGCTTTTGGCTTGATCAGCAATATAGGAAACTGGAAGTGGAATAATGAGGTCGGCTACAACACTCCCGACTTAGACAGCATTAACTCTTACTTTGACGGTCGCACCGGACTGGGGACAAAGTGGGGAGTGATCTTCTTTGAAGGCGCCATTACTGCAACAAGCGAAAGTTCACAGTTTAACGGCGCCGGTGACGTTTTCTTTATTCTATCTGCATCGACGGATCTTTAAGATTCACTTCGTTTTGCAAATCCTGATCAATCTGGTCTTTTAAAGAAGGCTTCGCTGCTTCTTTACGATTACTGATCTGATTCACGAAATTATCGTACACAGACATATCCACTTTTGAAGGACCAAACAAAGTATCCAACTTGCGCGGTTTTCGACCATCAGAGGTGATTTCCTTTTGCGCAATTTTCACTCGGATAAAACCAATAAGTCGTGCCGGATCAATTTCGCCGCGCTTTTCTTTAACATTGATTCCACCATCAACGGTCACCGTGTTATTTTCCATCGAAGCCAGAATTTTGTTGCGAACAATATCAAACCGCTCCGAGGCTACTTTATTTGCCGTCATCAAACTTCCATCAGGCACAGATTGAATAAACAGTCCTGAAGTGATTTTGATATTGGCATCCTTAAGTCCGCCAGTAACGCCCTTGATTTTATCCATCACTTTTACGAAGTTTTTGTTCGGCTGCGCCGAGCCTCTTTCGAAAAGCATATAGTCTGGAATATCGAAGTCATAACCTTCCGGAGTCACAACAACATTTTTTGCAACATCATTCATCTGATCCGCAAGATAGGCCGCGACTACTTTCGCCGATCCCATATCTAAAAGATTGGGAGTCTTATCGGCTGGTTCCATAAAGCTCTGGAAAGCTTTCAGAGGTTCGTTCAGAACATCTAAGAAAAGCTTCTCTAGAGTCAGCTCTGCTCCAAAGTTCTGAAAGTTATATTCAATAACTGACGGTGTGGAAAAATAGTCTGAAACCGCTTTTTTTGTTTCTTCACTTTGACCCACCAACCACATCACAAGGAAGAAAGCCATTAAGGCCGTCATAAAGTCGGCCAAAGCCACCTTCCAGGAACCGCCGTGTGCGCCGCCCCCGGAAACAATGATCTTCTTGATGACTATGGTCTGCTTTTTTTCTGCCATTATGCAGCCTTCTTAATTTCTTTAGTGGCTTTATCAATTTCTTCAAATGAAGGACGCTCTTCAGGAGTGATCGTACGACGAGCATACTCCACACATACGATTGGTGGTGCGCCTCTTTGCAGTGCAATCATCGCGGCTTTAATACAAGCTAAATAGCGACCTTCCGCATCAGCATCCGCCACCATCTTTGCTGCTGTCGGAGCGATTAGACCGTAAGCTCCAAAAACCCCTAACATCGTTCCGACAAGGGCACTGGCAACCAAGGCACCGATTTTTTCGACCCCATCCGTTAAGTGGGCCATCGTTTTCACGATACCCAAAACCGCGGCAACGATACCCAAACCAGGGAAACCGTCTGCAACCGTCTGCACCGCGTGGGATGCTGCATGCTCTTCGGCATGGATCGCCTTAATATCTGCATCCAAAAGATCATCCACATCATACGGAGACATTTCCGCAGAGAGAGTGATTTTCATGGTGTCACAAAGGAAGTGTACGGCGTGATGATTGTGCATAAAGCTCGGATAAGCTTTAAAGATGTCACTTTTCTCCGGTTCCTCGATATGTTTCTCGATCCCCTGCGGGCCTTCTTTACGATATGCTTGGAAAAGCTGAAACATCATCTGCAAAAGCTCAACATAGTCTTTCTTTTGCGGTCCCTTAGCTGTCATCGCTTTGATAGCAAGCTTGAAACCTGCTTTGATGATCTTCATCGGGTTGGCAATAATATAGGCACCTAGTGCTGCGCCCCCGATAATCATCATTTCGATAGGAGCTGCCTTTATAATTACGGACATGTTACCGCCGGCTATTAGAAAGCCGCCGAACACCATCACGAATACGATAAGAATACCTACAAAACCCATATGGTTGACCTCTTATGTTCTCTATCGGTCTTTCGTATGCTAGAATTGAGTCATCTGCGAATAAACTTGCCCATGGTCGAGAGAAGACTTAAGAGAATAAACTATGAAACTCATCTTGAAACTGACCTTCACACTGATGCTTTTCACGCTGACTGGCCCTACGTCATGGGCGCAAAGCAATCCCAATGATCTTGATCCACTTCTAAGTAAAGCTCAGGTGTTGCCTTACGAATGGAGTCCTGGTCAAGGCGGCGACGTCAAAATAGAAATGACTCTGCCTGACGGATATCATGCCTACGAAGATCAGTTTTCCTTAGTCATTTTGGAACCCAGTGGATTTAAGGTTGCACCACTTAAAATCGAGCCTTTGATCGAGTGGTATGACAAGTTCTCGAAAAGACAACGAAGTGGAATTAAATCAGCTGCCACCCTAACTGCTCACATAGAAGCTCCTGACAGATTTCTGCAGCGCCATCAGAAAATAAAAATGGAACTGACGTATCAGGCGTGCACTGATCAATTCTGTCTTTTCCCGTTCAAAAAAATTGTTGAGGTTCCTATCGCAGTCACTGTGGTTGAAGGTGAAGCCCGACTTGAAGCGGCACCAGACAAAATTGCGACTTCACCTACAAATTTTTTTGATATTGCCAATTTTGATAAATTCTTAAGTTCAAGTCTGGTCGCAGGTCTCTTATTCGTATTTCTGGCTGGCATTTTTACCAGCTTCACCCCTTGTATTTTTCCGATGATTCCTATCACCTTAGCTGTTTTGGGAAACCACTCTGAGGAGCGAACACGTCTGCAAAATTTCCTAAATAGCTGCGTCTATGTTCTGGGAATCGCAACTACTTATTCAATCCTGGGACTTATCGCAGCTCGTAGCGGCAGCTTATTCGGAGCGAGCCTAGGAAATCCTTATGTCTTAGCTGTTCTTTGTGTGATTTTCCTTGCTATGGCGTTGAGCATGTATGGACTGTTCGAAATTCAAGTGCCTGCATTTATTCGCAACCGCTTCGGACGAAGTCATTCAAAAAAAGGAATCGCTGGGATCTATCTGACGGGTTTGTTCGCAGGCATCGTCGCAAGCCCATGTGTCGGGCCCGTTCTCGTGGGAATTTTGACCTACGTCGCCTCCACACAAAACATGACCTTAGGTTTTCTTTTCCTTTTTGTTTATGCCTTGGGACTCGGTCTGATTTTTATCGCTCTGGGACTCTCTAATCAGCTAGTGAAGGCTCTGCCGCGTTCAGGCCCATGGATGAACTTTTTCAAGTTCATCTTAGGGACGCTGATGTTAAGTGCCTTTTACTACTATTTAAATCTACTGTTGCCGGCTCGCTGGTTCGACGCTGCAATGGCGCTAGGTCTTATCAGTATTGGCAGCATCTATGGCGCTTTCATGCCGATTCCCAAAAAGGCCCTGCTGAATTTTGTCCATAAAGGCTTGATGCAAGCTGTTTTATTCATCGGATTCGCCTATGCGGCGATTGCCATCTTCGACTTGCGCCCTGCGATCCATGGCCAAATTACCGGAACGAGCTCCCTGAACCAAATTCAAAAGCTTAACTGGCAACCCTTCAGCGAGGAAGCCTTGGCTCGAGCCGCCCTGGATAGAAAGCCTGTCATCATTGATTTTTGGGCAGATTGGTGCGCTGCTTGTCACGAACTTGAAGAAAGAACTTTCACCGACCCTCGCGTGAGGGCTCTGGCCTCTCAGTTCGTGCTTCTTAAGTTTGATGCCACAAAGGATTCTTTAGAACTAAAGGTTCTGAAGCAAAAATACAATATCCGAGGCTTACCCACAATAATCTTTCACAACCCCAACGGAGTGTGGATTGATTCTTTGACCTTAACTCAATATGAAAAAGCAGAAAGCTTTATAGAACGGATGAAGTCAGCGGCTCGCTAGTCGAACCGCTGCGACTATTAAAGTCTCTTAAGACGGGCAATTTCCATTTTTGCTTCGTTTAAAGCCGTCTGCGCATTATGCATCTGGGCTTCTTTTTCTGAAAGCAGCTTTTGTAAGTGGTTCATTCTGACTTCAAAACTTTTGATCACGTTGTTGTGCCGGTCGACCATTTCCTGAACTTTTAAATCCAGGCTCTTTCTTTCATTTACTCGCGAGGTCAGCTGCGTGATTTTCTGACCAGCTTCCATCGCCAAACCATTGTGACTCTGCTCAAGGCGAGTCAGTTGCTGGTTTTGTTTTTCAAATCGAACATTGCTTGATTTAATCAATTCATTGATCGTTCCAACCATTTTATTCAGCTGCTCCGCCAATGCCTGGTTCTGTGCCTTGAGTTCGAAAATCTGCCTGTCTGTGTTCAAATAGTTTTGCGACTGAAAGCCCATGGAGGAGGAATCTTCCTGGGCCGCACTCTTGCTAAGCTTTTTTTCTCCAAATAAATCCGGGTTCAATTCTTTCTGCATGTGCGAGCCCTCCCAAGGACGTTCCAAATTCTTCACGATTCATCATAATTTTTCTGGACTAAAAATTCAAATGTTCGTAGGTTTTCCTAGTAATACAGGACCTCGGGGGAAAAATGCTAAAAGTAGGACAGTTGCTAAAATTTGTATCTGATCTGAATCCGCAGAACACTCCAACACGCCTGTCTTTTTATAACTTCTTGCGCGGTTCGGCTCATCCAGAGGATGCCTTAACACCAGAACTCATCGAAACTTTCTTTAACTACTGTATGGATTACCCGCATTGGGCCTCCAATAAACAGCAATTAGGACACGAAGTCCGATTTTTACTCGAGAACTTTAATAGTTTTTATCAGCAGAAATTCGACCTGACCCCGATTCGTTTCCCTCAGCACATGCAGCTTCTAGAAATTGAGCACTTCTCTGACTTAATTGACGCAGTGAGTTCTTATTTGAAGCCTCTGTGCACAGAAGACGACAAGATTCGCCTTCTGCCAGATCAAAACAAAAGAGTCATCGCAATCATTCTTCGCGGAGACAAATCTCTTGAAGTCCGAACCTTTGATCGAAAGTTCACAATTCGCTCTGGTCGTCTTGAGCCTTTACGCCATGATTTGGTTCTTTATTATACTCCCGAGCTAGAACTGAACCCTTTGCACACGCATAAAATTGAAGTGGCTCCTTACATAACGGCCCAATTTCAGATTCTGAACAACCGGGTGACTGGTTCTCTTTTAAGAGGCTATGTTTTCCAAAAACTTCAAGAACTTAAGAACGAGCCCCTTCAAGAGCAGACTCGCCTTCTATTCCCCATTAAACGCCTTGAACATTTTTTCATAGATCGAAGAACAGATCCTTTCTACCAAGATCTTGTCAGTGAACTTGAACGGACCTGTGCTCTTATCCAACAAGGCGACTCTGACGCCCTTAAATGGGCACAGATCATTATTGGAAAAGCTGAAACCGCCCTCGAGAACGTATTTTTGGGAGATAAGCTCATGACATTGTTGGTTCGTGACCTTCGCCATGGGATTGCTGAATTCAATCGCAAGAATCTCTCCCGTTCAGGCCTCACTAGTGGTATATTGGACCTTCAACAATTACCTGAGGCTGATGAAGAATGTCTGAAAATAACGCCGCTCAAAGAGTTCGACTTAACAAATTAATCGCTGACAGTGGACTGGCTTCCCGCCGTCATGCCGATCGCATGATCGAAGAAGGACTTGTCACCGTGAATGGCAAGCGAGTCTATGAACTCGGTATCAAGGTTGATCCGTCGGCGGACCGAATTCTCGTTGAAGGCAAGCCGCTGCGTAAACCTCTGGCTCAAAAACTATATATAGTTCTAAACAAACCCAAAGGCGTACTGACTACAATGGATGATCCACATGAGCGTCCGACTATCGCTGAATACCTTGGCGACGTCCCTACGCGAGTTTTCCCCGTGGGCCGCCTTGACTGGGACTCCGAAGGCATGCTGTTGCTGACGAACGATGGTGACTTCGCCAACAAAGTCATGCATCCGAAAGCTGAAGTCACAAAAACCTACCTTGTAAAGCTCGATGGCCAACCTCAACCTTTTCAGATTGAAAAACTGAGAAAAGGCGTCACGATCATCGGTGGTCGCGTGTCTGCTAAGCACATCGAAAAAGTAAAAAAGAGCGGCGATAAAAAATCCGAAAAGTATGAGTGGTGGAAGATTGTTATCACGGAAGGAAAGAATCGCCAGATTCGTCAGATGTTTGCCAAAATCGGCTTTGACGTTTTGAAACTCCAGCGCGTCGCTATCGGCCGCCTACGAATGGGCGCTCTGAAAGTGGGAGAGCTGATGTATCTTAATGACGTCGCTGTTGAGCGTGTCTTTTTGGGTGACGATCCTGAAGAGTTGAAAACTAAAAAAACCTATAAAGGCCGAGCCCCTTCAGCAAAAAAATCGGCAAGTCCTGCTCCTCGTGCGCAAGGCCCTAAAAAACCCGCACGCAAATCTGCCGCACCAAAGCGTTCAGGCTCCAAGCATCCAAGTGCGAAACGCTCAGGTCCTCAGAGTTCACGACCAAAAAGATAAGTCCAATCTCCGAACCTTGGTCCAGCGACTGAGGTTCGCATTTAAGTTTCATTTTTAGACAACCGATAGAGCTATCAGACAAACCAGGGAAGGGTTTTGCATGAAAACGCTCTTAGCTATATTGATACTGGCGTATTTGCCGACATCATTCGCAGCTGACATTTCCGTCATCGACGTCCGCCGTAACATCACTCTTGCTGAGAATGACGCCGTCTACAAAGACTTCTACATTAAAACCAACGCGCACACCGGTTTTAAAAAGAACTTAGTCGTCACAGCTGTTCGCAAAATCAATATTCGCGACGCCAGCGGTGCAAATTCTTTCGGTGCCATCACGGTGCCTGTAGGACAACTGAAGATCATCGCAATATTCGACCAAATCGCAGTCGCTCGTGAATATAAGCTACTTTCTCGAGACGAGCTCCCTATGCTTGAACAGATTGGTATCATGGTCGGAGATCAAATCGACTTTCAAGGCTCCTTCATCGACAAGTCCAAGCCGAAACCCAAAACCAATGCTAACTTAACAGCACCCACCGCGCCTGCAATGCCATCCATTTCTACTGTGGTAGAGAAGGTTTTACAAACTACGACGACCGCTTCTGCACCCTCGGCACCTGCGGCAGAAAAGCTTGAAAAAGTGGCGGATTCTGGTAACTAGTCACCCATGAGTGACAATTCTTATATTCGAATTCGCCTAAGCCAAGTCCCTGCTGAACTTGAAGACATCATGACAACCTATTGCTTTGAAAACGGTGCCACAGGCGTCACCGAAGTCTTGGCTTTTGCGCAACCTGATTTGACCTACGACGCGAAGGTTGTGGCCACTCAGAATCATGAAATGGATGTTTTTTTCGCCGGAAAGCCCGCTGAAACTTTTTTCAGTGGCTTGCAAGATCTCAACAGAAGCATCAGCTGGCGTATCTTTGAAGAAGAGAACAAGGACTGGCTTGCCGAGTGGAAAAAAGGTTTTAAGCCATTTAAACTTGTTGGCGATTTCTGGGTTGTACCCTCATGGTTAGAAGCTCCTCCAGAAGCTAAAAGATCGGTATCTATTGATCCGGGAATGGCGTTTGGTACAGGCACTCATGCAACCACTCAGATGATGGCCTTCTTCATAAATAAATTGGCAGAAAAGCATGCAGGTAGCCTCCCTCTGTGGAATATGCTTGATGTCGGCACTGGAACAGCAATCTTAGCAATGCTTGCAAAGTTAAGCGGCATGGGCTCTGTGACTGGTATTGAAATCGACCCTGAAGCTCGGCGAGTAGCGCGCGACAATGTTCAACTGAATCACCTGACTTCAATAGATATTCCCGATACTCAGATCGACGAAATCCGCAAACAGTTCGATGTTGTGGTTGCAAATATCATTGATGGTGTTCTGATCAACATCAAAAAGGATCTCTTGCGTGTGCTAAAACCCGGAGGCCATCTCTTTTTGACGGGCATTTTAGAAGAGCGCGACAATCACTTCTTCGAGAAGTTCATCGAGAACTCAGGACTTAATGTCGTGCGCCGTCTTGAAAAAGATGAGTGGGTCGGCTACTGGGTTCAATCATGAGAAGATACTGGATCGAAAAGAAAGATCTCTTTGGCGATCAAGTCAATTTTTCGGGTGAAGTATTCCATCATATTTTTGATGTTTGCCGGCAAGAGATTGGATCGAAATTCGAAGTACTGACTGAAGACAGTAAAGCCTATTTTGTAGAAGTCTCTTATGTCTCAAAAAAATCGGCCACTGCTCGAGTTCTAGAAGAGAGAATTATTCCTGCCCTTAAAGAGCCCCATTTGCATTTGGCTCTATCCGTGTCTAGATTTCCAGTCATGGATGCCGTTATGGAAAAATCCGTCGAAATGGGCGTTAAAAGCATCCTTCCTTTCTTTTCCGATTATAGCTTCGTACGCAGCGGAGAGAAAATTTCTTCCAACAAAACCGACCGCTGGGACAAAATAGTCCGGTCAGCGACTCAACAGTCAGGACGGGGTGACCTTATGAGCATCCGCCCCGTGGTCAGTTTCGAGAATCTTACTCAACTTATTAACCCTTCCCCCTCTTCAGCGGGTCTATTTGCATACGAGGGTCCATCGACTCTGGGCATCAAGGATTACGTCAGCCGGATAAAAGCCCAACATCCCCAAGGACTTAAAGACATCTGGATCATAGTGGGGAGCGAGGGCGGTTTTTCTCAGCGTGAGGTCGAAATCTTCCAGGGACTGGGCCTTCATCCAGTCACCTTAGGCACACAAGTTTTGCGGGTTGAAACGGCTTGCATGGCTTTAGTGTCCGTCCTAAAGTATGACTTTGATCTGATGTGTTGAGAAGGAGTGGGAATGGATCCCTTTGAAGAATTCGAGTTTAAGCCGCTCACGGAAGGTTTAGGTTTCCATAAAAAGAAAACGAATCCTGTAAAACCAGAACCGGCAGCCAACGAAACTTTCTCTACCAATAGTTATATTAAGGACCAAGGCCTGGAGCTGATCGAGGAAAACTCAACAGATCCTTTGCGCCCGCCACTTCCCAGAAAGAACCGCTCGACGTCAGGTATTCCAACGGCACCGGGCGCAATGACTGAAGCTAGCTCCGAAGGCTCTTCCGCCGCCGCAGTCGATGAAATTTTAAAAACTCTGCAAAAAAATCGAGCACTAGATATGGCTGCGACGAACACTCGACAAAAAATCACCGCCAATACAAAAGAGGAGTTCAAACCTGCCACTTGGAATTTCTCGTCATCTTTGCTTGATGCTATGTTGGTGATTGCCTCTAGTTTGCTTTGCATGATTATTCTACTAGTCATCTCGAAAGTTGATTTGGTCGCGAATCTTACACGGCCGGACGAAAACGGCATGATCTACGTTGCCACTGCCGCTTTGTTCGCAGGTGTTTCATTTATCTATCTAACAGTGAATCGTGTTTTCTTGGGGTACACGCCTGGTGAATGGGCTTTCGATCAACGTATCGGTCGACCTGAACAAATGTCACAAGCTTCCTATTCATTTAAGGTTATCTATAGGTCTCTATTGGTGATTTGCACTGGTTTCGTTTTCTTCCCTCTTCTGTCTCTTATCTTCGGGAAGGATTATGCTGGCGCTATCTCTGGAGTCAGCCTTTATAAAAAGGTTTAGTGATTTATGGGGCAAGTACGCGCATTTGAAGATATTACCGATGCCTTAGCCCCCCTTCGCTCTCTAGGAAAAAAAGTTGTATTTACCAATGGCTGTTTCGACCTTCTTCATGTCGGCCATATCCGCTACTTACAAGAAGCTCGAAACCTGGGGGACATTCTTGTCGTCGGAGTCAATTCCGATGCCAGCGTTAAAAGACTTAAAGGTCCCACTCGTCCCGTTCAAAATGAAAATGATCGCGCCGAAATTTTAGCAGCCTTGGGCTGCGTGGATTTTACTGTTATCTTTACGGAGGATACTCCTGAAAGCCTTATTCATCAGGTGCATCCAGACATCCTGGTCAAAGGTGGCGACTGGAAAATCGAGCAGATCGTTGGCTCCACGCACGTCATGTCTTATGGCGGCCAGGTCATGTCACTTCAATTTGTTGATGGAAAATCGACTACTAAAATAATCGAAAAAGCCAAATCTTAGAAACGGAAACCCAGTTTTCCACTGTAGACCGTATCGGCGTAACGATCGATCTGTAATGCCAAGAACATTTTGGAAATCTCAACACTGATTCCAAAAAGCGTATGATCCTCGAGGATATCTTCAGAGATTGTTTCCCCTGTGTCAGTTATACCATCAGGACCACCGATGAATGTCCCCAGGGCCCTGGTACGACCGGCACCGACATAAAGTGCAACGTCTTCCATTGCGACTGTTGCGACCAAATCAGCTCCAAGTGTAGAGATATTAACAAGGTTCGAAAAATTAGCGGCACCCGCCGAAATCACCGCGGTCAACGACAAAGGGAAGCTGACACTTTCAAAGAAACCCCAACGTATCTGACCACCGAAGGATTCGAGCTCCTCACTTTGAATTAGTGGGGTGAAGTAAACATGGACATCGACATTATTATAAAGCCCTTTTGCAAAGGTCAGCGTATAAAAGCTAAATTCGCCACTATCGGTAGATCCATTTCCTAAAGCCGCCAGATCCTCCATAGGAATAAATTCCGAAGACAGGCCCACTTCTAAACCAGAATATCCGCCTAAGGGGTATGGGTTATCAAGAATTTTTGCGGCTGAACCAAAACCTAGAATCTGCAATGCCCGAGTACGATCCGGCTTACTAAGATTGACCGGCAGTGTGGTAGCAGCAGATGCCACAAATGCAAAAGAAAACATAAGAAGAAAAATAAAAATACGCTTCATCTGCAACCATTGTTGTCGATAACGAAGCGTACTGTCTAGCCTAAAGAGCGGCGACCGTAACCTGAATTTGGTTAAGCGCTGACTGGGCAAGGCTTGAGATAAAGTTATCCTGACTTTTTGCTAACTGCTGGAATATGGGTATGAACCGCGAGTAGTCCGCAGCAACATTCTTATTGCCATCAATACGCGACAACCGTGGGTCTATAGTCGGTTTCTCCCCGTTTTGGGCCTTAATATAGCCCTGCATAATGACTTCCGCTGCGGCTTCGACCGTCGTGACTTGTTGAGACTGCAACGCCGCCATCAAATGTCCAAACCTTGAGGTAACCGCATAGCTCATAAGATAAGATTGCGCTGTCGACTGATTCTCTACCGACAACTGATCGTAATATTGCGAAACAACACTGAAACTCTTGAAACTGTAAATCGAGTTTACCGCATACAGACCCAGTGCCTGGTTCTCGTTCTTATTATCGCGCAGTAGATCCGTCACAATAGTATAAAAAGTTCCGTCATCAACTTCTTGAACGCTATAGGCTTGCAACAGTTTGTTAACATTATCACGATTTGGTTGGGCCAATATTAAAGCGCGCCACTGAGCACCACTCAAGGTGTTATTCACACCTTGCTCTGACGCTTTGGGGTCTTTTCCATTTCCTACAGAATCGTTACTAGTTGGTCTAAGTGGGCCTCCAGCAATGGAATCGCCTCCACCAAGAATTGGGCTGGTTTCATCAGCTTCAACTATTTGCACATCTACATTTTTCTTTTTCGCAGCTACTTGCGACTTCTTTTTATTGGCCTTAGGTTTTTGGGCAACTTGCTTCTTTTTCGCAGGGCCGGGAATTTCGGCTTTCTTCTCCGCCGCGTTTTTTTCTATCTCTTTGTTATTAAAAGGATTCACATAAGAGCGCGAGATTTCGCGATCACCAAGGTCAAAAAGCGAAGCAAAGAACGATCTCGGACGCGGCATTTCGTAAATCATGTCGATCTCACTCATGGCTTGCCGAACGGGAGTCTTGAGTAAATAACTCAGACCGCCGGCGACGACCACCGCCAATCCGACCATTGTTATTTCCAGTTTCCTATCACTCAGGCTCATAGAGGCCTCCCGTCACTACCATGAAAGAGCAGTGCTTGTGCCAGGTGGGAACGAATATAAGTGCAGCTTAATACTCACAGCAGCGTGAGGAGACGAGTTGCGCGCAAGTCTGTACATATAATAGACAAGTCTCAGAATGAGACGCCTGGAAAAGGATGAGGTTTGATCTGACAGTGATTATTTTGAATAGCCCGGGCAATATCCAGGACGAGGGCCGATTGCAGGAAACTGTCGACAGGTATCAGGACGCTTTTCGTAGACTGTACATAGACGCGTGTCTGAGTTCATAAAGATACAATCCCGATTCGCCTTCTGGGAAAGCATGAAGAACTCGGTTCCTTGGCGATAGGATACGATGATTCCTTCTTTTGTAAGTCTTTTTGCTAATTTTTTAACGGAACCCTCGGCCTCATCTGCAGTCGCTACTCCGAGACGTATAAGATCACTAAGGCGAACTTCAACTGGCATCGTACAACAACCACCCCAGCAGCTATCGCACATCTCTGTACGATAACTTTTCCAGGTAGAGGGACAATCGATATCAGGTTTTTTCATAAGAACTAAGGTAAGCGTTTTTTCACGAGCGAACTGTTATAACGATCTGCAGGATTTGCAGACTGAAGCAGTACGATACTGTATCCGCCATGATAAAGCTCACTCAGTAACATTGGAAGAGACTCTGCAGTACGGCGCTGAATATCGTGCATTAAAATAATACCTTTACCTTTAGCTCTGACCTGAGTCATCACTTTGGCAACCAACTGAGCATTAGTACCCGCTCTCCAGTCTTCACTATCAATATTCCACCGGAAGTCAGCAGTGGCGTTGTCTTTTAGGAACTGACGAAGAGACGGATCCGACTCGCCGTATGGAAATCTGAAGAATGGTGATACCCATCCTAAGACATCATAAACAGATTGGTGTCCTGACTTAATCTCGGCAACGGCTTCGGCATAAGTTAGCATGCGACCGTTTTGGTTTTTGCATCTGTTATTTGAGCCCAAACAAGCATGTGTCGTGCTGTGACTGCCAATGGAGTGTCCATCGGCTGCGACTTCCCGTAACAGATTCGGATTATTTCTAGCACTTTTTCCCGTCGCAAAGAATACGGCTTTGGCCTGCACTTGCTTTAATGCCGCCAGAACCTTCGGAGTATAAACTCCACTCGGTCCATCATCAAACGTCAGCACAACTTCTTTATGCCCCACATCCCCTGTGTAGGCCGTATAACCTTTCGAAACATCTCTTTTTTGAGTGTTGCCAGAGAAGGTAAAGTTATTTGTCGGCGCGACTTTGTTTTGTTCAGCAAAATAGGTGTCTAATCTTTTTAAAAGATCGTCTTTGCAACTGGAAAGGAGCAATTCATTTTTACCAGCTCGCAATTCGTTCTCGAAGATAGACAGTGCCTGATCTTCCAACTGCATCAAGCTAGTGCAAATCTGCGTCTTCATTTCTCGAGTGTCTGCTTGCTTTCTGGACTGAGATCTCCACTTCTCAAAAAGACGCTCGGGATTTTCATCAGCCACTTCCCATTCTAAAAGAGAGCTTGCCTCTTTATTAAGAGTAACTGACTTTTGAATTTGCGCTTCGAAATTATTTCCACAGCCTATGAGGCCAACCGCTGATACTGAAACGAGTGCAATTAAAATTTTCATCGAAAAGTCCGTCCTTTTATTGAGATAAATCTGAGCCCTGACCCATGTTCAACATATTCCAGGCAATTTTCTTTTGTTCATCGTCGTCTTCATCCAGTCCGTCTTTGGGCTTTTCCGGTTTTTTAAGACTGAACTTAATTTTGGAATTTTCAATGATCACTCGCGGATCCACGGAGTGATTGTCAAAAATAACCAAGTTTCTTGATGCTTGAGCCGTAACCACATTTGGGTTCCACAGATATCTGAAGTAGATCACCAACGAACCTGCAAACTGACTAATGAATAATGACAGCAGACCCAAGCTTAAGAGGCCAATCTTCGGAAGAGTGTTTTCCCAGCGTGCAACTTCCAATACCTCGAAACGTGTATCGATAGAGATTTTCTGAGCCTCAAGCTTTGCCAATGAAGTACTTAATTCTTTAAAACGTGTGAATTCCAGTTCCGATTTCTTTTTAAGATCGTCAACCATTTGGGCTGCAAACGGCAATTGCTTCACTTCCTGCTTAAGTTGCGCAATAGAAGCCTGAACCTGACCCAATTTTCCTCTTAATAGATTATTTTCAATTTTTAGCGACTCGATTTTGCCGCCAACACCATAGAGGCCACTTTCTCTTTGATTGGACCGTCCTCGGCTTAGATACTCGATCATTTTTTTGTTTTCGGCCATTTTGAGTTTAATCTCATTCGACCGAACCAAAAGTTCAGACACATAGTCGCCCATTTTATCTTTAGCCGCTAAAGGCAAAAGATTGGTGTCTTTGTTCTGCATTTCAGCAAGCTGCTTGCTCAAAGTGGTTAGCTTTTGATCCGCATCTTCTTTCTGTTTGGCCATAAACTTTTCTACGCGTGTGATCTCTTCGAGTTCTCGACGCTTCAAAGTTTCTGCTGCCAGCTCTGCTGTTGTATTAGATATAAATAAAGAAACCGCCTTTTCGGGGCTGGCCACGGAAACGCGGATTTCAAAGTCTGATTCTAATTGAGCTTTCGTCCAAGCTCTGAGGATCTGGATTACTCCCACTTTCTTTTTAGGATCACTTTCCATCCCATCAAGAAACTGCTGTTTGAACGTCTCGTACCCTTGTCGCTCTTCCATGGTAATTTTTGGGCTGTTGCCCCGGTTTTGCAACCGCTTAAGCAAAAGCTCGTAGAACTCTCGAGTTTTAAGATATTCGATGTGTTTCGAAAGAACACTGCTTCCTTTTTTCGATTCTTGGACTGCTTTAGAAAGACCAAAAAATTGAGATGAAAATGCCTGAAGAGACGAGTTCTGGGAGTCATTGATGACAATCGTGGACGACGCCACGTAAGGCACTTTAAATGCATATATTAGCGCGCTCATTCCGAATAAAATGCCCGCAAAGAGCACGAACATTCGCCAATGAGACAAATATAACTTTATAATTTCCCCGACTGTTAACTCAGGCTCTATTCGTTGTTCGCTCATATACCCCAACCTTGTGACAAGCCTACATAAGCATTGGTTGTGCCATTGAAATTCGGCCTTGGCCTGTGTTTAATTGGTAATGAGGATTAAATGAGTGAAATTTATACAGGGGTGTCGCAGCAATGGGCGTCAGTTAAAATTTATCGGGTCCTGAGGACATCGCTTGAATATTCGCAAAGGTTAGGTCTGCTAATTTACAGCCTTTGCACCTTTGTTAAGGGTCCTTTTATTTTCCTTCTGCACATTCGATGTCTCGTTCACAAAGACAGTTGCAGCCACAATGCCGAATATCATCCAATAGAATCGATCTGCCATTCCACCTATAGAGAGATGAACATGATAGATGATCAGAATTGGAATATGGGAAAGCAAGTAAATGGCGACTAACTTTTTGGCACTGTCCGCAGAAAGCAGCGCTTTTAGTGATCCTACGACCATGAAAATGACCGCGATGAAGCTCAACACCAAGGATGGCCACCCGCCAATAACCCCAGCTGAGATAAATATATTATGAGGATCTTTCATCGCATTATAGTTGGTCACACCGACATCGTCGCCCGCAGAAAACTTTGATAGCAATCCCTGACCTAGCCACGGCTCGACTAAGAACATCTGCAGCCCTCGCTCTACTTCTTCCCAGCGTGATGCCACGCCATCCTGAGCCTCTCGACTGCCCAGTGAAGTCTGCCCCGTCGCAATGCCCTGAGCGAATTCAAAAGATTGAACACCAAAGAACAAAGTAAAAGTTAGAAAGAGAGACAGAAAAGCAAACTTAAAAATTCGTCCCCCATTGGACCGTGCTGAATGAATGATCATTATTAAGAACAAAGCAAGAACAGCCGCAGCTGCCGACGATCTCGTTCCAGTCAGGATAATGGCGACAAAGCTAGAAACCAGCACCAAGGCACTCCAAAATTTTCCCTTAAGGGATCGAGCACTGCTATAGGTTCCCAAAGAAAAAATAAAACCCACAGTCGCACAGGTCACCATGTGAGGAATGTGCTTAAACACGCCTATAAATCGGCCGCCCTTAAACACGCCCGCAGGAGATACTATAAGAAGTACCAGCGAAATGAGAACTAGAACTCCGGTCCAGCGCTGGATGAACCTAACAAAGTCTCGAACATTCCATAGGCTGGGAATTATCACCCCATAAATAGCAACCATAAATAGAGCGGTACCGAGCGCTCCCAACTGCATCAGTAAAGATTCACTTTGATTTACATAGTGAGCCTGCAATAAGGTTTGCACCGTCAGAGTAAGCATCAGTGCCATTACGAAAAGTTTATAGAACCCACTCAGGTGATTTCTCTCCCGGACTTTAAGCCAAAGGACACCCAACGGCACTCCAAAGAGAACACAAAGTGCAACATTCATATACGGGTGAAGGCCCTTTTGAAAAATGAAGAACGAAAAACTATAAGGCAGAGGCAGAAAGCTGCCCAATGAGATCTTCGAAATGAAGATCAAGGCCACGAGGGCTTTTATTAGAAATAAAATACGTCCATCGCGAACCGAGATCATCTTTATTTCGCATTCTTATCAATGAGAATAGCTGTCAGTGCAATACCCAGAACCACGGAGATCATCGTGATCGTGCGAGATGTCTCTCCGCTGATCCATGGAGTTTTGGGTGGAACATAAATGAAGTCATCCTGAGCCAGCTTTAACTGACTGGAGCCGCCATACTTAATGATCTTTTCTGCATCAACTTCGAAGGCCCCTTGATATTCGCTGACAGCTTTCGTCTTAATTTCTGTCCACGACTTGGCTTCGAGCTTTCTGACTAAGACTTCCGAAAGATCACCGCCGTTGGTTGTTCCACCTGCTAACGTCAGAAGCTTCAGCAAATCGGTGTTCGCAGGAATATAATAGATCCCTGGCTTATGAACGGCTCCGAGCAGCTGTACGCTGATCAACGATTCTTTTGGAGAAGATCGGTAAATATACTCGGCCGATTGTTGAGGGGGCCGAATATCACTCATCATGGTCAAATCTTGAGTTTGTGCATTGGCAGTGACGGTGCCGCTGATTCCTAAGATCACAGCCATCAAAACTTTAAGGCTTCGTTGCAATAACATCGGTTCGATCCTCCCAATAAATAGATCGCTGTACTGGACTTACATCGAGCGACTAGACTCTTGTCAATAAATTTCGATGACTTGACTTCGGTCTGTGCCTCACAATGAGTGTATGACGACTTCTGTTCCTGAGCACGAAAAACTTTTTAATGAGATTTGTAACAAACTGAATGAACTTACTGTTCAACAACAGGATGTGGACGTTTCACCGCCGCAACCTAAGTACGAACAAATGCAAGTTCAAATGAAAAAATTCCATTCTGAGCTGCAAGGCTCGCAAGAAGCAGTGATGGAGAAAATCAAAACTCTTGAAAATGTTTCTTACGGACCTGAAACGTTGGACGCGCAACTAAAACAAATTGCAGACCAGCTTTCTGCCGAACGAGCAAATAACACAAAGCTGAGTGCTGATCTTGCTAAATCACTCGAGCTAAGTCTGCATCTGCAACTTGAAATCCAGGGCCTGAAAGCTAGAGCCCTGCAGATGCAAAGCGAAGAAAAAAAATACAGTCAGGCTTTGTTCGATAAAAACAAGAATCTTGTTAGAGAGCTCGAGTTGACCCAGGCCCTTAAAGATGAAACGGCCATGGAATTCGCTAAGGCTAAAAACGCATTCGCAGTAGAACAGAAGAACTGGGAAGAGCAAAAAGCGGATCTTGAAAGTCAAATTCATGCCCTAAAAAATGAAAAAGAAGAAAAAGAACAAATCATCCTCGATATGCAGGCGACGATTGATGAGCGTGATGAAACAATCACCTCACTAAATCAAGAAATCGAAAAAATATCTGCTTCTTACAGTGATGTTGAGTCTTCCGCACAAAAGCAGAGCGGCGTTTTAAATAACTTGATGTCGGTTGCAGAAACTAAAATTGTCGAGATGAAAGTTGCCCTTGATAAAAAGGCACTAGAGGCGCAGGACTACTACAGCCATTTACAACAGGCCCTTACCCAGCTGGGTGTGCTGAAGCAAGAAAACAGCGCTTTAAAAGAGTATGTAACCAAGTTGAACTACTATCATCAGCAAGCCCAACACGCTCAGATGGCAGTGGCACAAATGGCACAAGTGGCGGCAGGGCAAGTCCAACAAGGGCAGCCGGCGGCTAACCAGGTCGCGGCCGGTCCTCAAAAAAGCTCGCAATAGAAAATCAGATTTATCGTTTTAAGACGCGGTCCCAATGAGGGGCCGCTATTTTTTTGGCAATCGTGGATAATTTCGGAGCTTGCGAATGCGGTCAGCTTCCGCACCTACAATCTTCATGTAAAACATCTCATTTTTAGGATCAGACAAACCTAATCTAAAAAACGGATTCTCCGCACTCCACCAACTGACCACTCCGCTATAGAAATCAAATCGACCTGGTCCCTTTATTCCCCGGCCACGATCACGAACGACAAAGTATCCATTGTGAATAGTTCCATCTGGCAGCTTCATTCCATGAATCGTCGGGATATAGATGACATCGCCTGGCTTATAAATGCTCAAGTCCGCAGCTAGTGTATAAAATGGATCTAAGCAAGAGTTTCTGACACCATATCCGTAGGGACAGTTCTTCTGATCAAACTCAAAATACTGGTCGACGCCTTCTACTCTACGAAGAATATTGAAATTGCGTCTGATGCCATCCTGGATGACGGAACAAGCCCCCTGGATTCCACAAGTTCTTAAAAAGCTCTCGCAAACATATACGAGGGGCAGGCCATCTTTATCAACCATGGGCTTAAGGCTTTCGCAGCTACCCTCTTTTTGATTAAAAACTGGATAATAGTAGATAGTGGGTTTTACGAAGCCCGTGTCAGAAATTTGCGATGGCTGAGGTTCCACAGATTCGTCGCTCAGGGGACGAACCTCACTCGAAGAGTTCTTTACATGAAAATCATTGTTGAGAGGTCCCACGCTAATATCCATCCGACCACAAGCTGATAGAAGACTAACAGAGATAATGATTAGGAAAGACTGGTAAATTCTCATCAGTAGAAACCTTTACTTAGAGGCATATTACCAGGGGCCTATTCCGTTTCGGATTCTAAAAGGTCGTCTTGAAAATAAGAAAATTACGGTGTCGAAGATTGTTACACCTGCCGCTTTTAAACCCGAGACTTCATTTTAAACGAGATAGTGGACGTACATTTTTAGGTAGAAGCCTTCCGGAAACTGCATCAACGTAGGATGATCAGCAGCATGCCCGCCGCGCAAGACACTGCGAACCTCAGAATAATTTCGAAGTGAGGCCTTACGGATGGCGTCTCTGAACTCTTCTTCAGTCAGCAAACCGGAGCAGGAGCAGGAGGCAACAAATCCATTTCTTTTTGCAACTCGGAAAGCCTGAGTATTCATCTTAAGATAAGCATGCTTACCGGTCGGTATATCCTTCTTTGCCTTTATAAATGCCGGCGGATCAGCAATTACAATATCATAGTGCTGACTTGGGAGGGACGGCAACCCCTCAAGCACATCCATTTCGTGAACGGTAACAAGGGCGCCCTCACGTTCCGCATTCTCTTTGGCAAAAGCTAAGGCCGATTTGGAGACATCCACAAGGCTGACCTCAACTTCCCATCCTAGGGATTTCAACGCCCGGGTTATCTGGGTTGACCAATGACCAACGTAACAACAAAGGTCTAAAATTCGAATCCTTCGCACTGACTGAGCTTGAGCCCACTTAACAAACAACTGTACTGCCAGTGAAATATTATGCGTCTGATCTAAAAAAAAGCCCGTCTTTTGACCTTCGAAAAGATCACAGCTCATCTTGATCAAGCCTTCATCACTTGCGGAGTTCAGTAGAATCTCGACATGCCCTAAGTCAAAATTGCTTATACTCTTTAAAAGTCGAGGCGCTTCCACAGCGAGTCCTTCCAACTTTCGGATTCCAACATCATTTCGAATGACCACCGCTGTATGTTGCCAATCGAACTGAGACAGGCCCGCCTCTAGTGCTTTTCGAGTCAACCCTTCGAAAAACTCTTCTGAATTTAGCAGAGCTTCATTCATTCCCGCTGTGACCAACTGAGCGACAAACACTTGAGCTTTTTTTCCACTCTGTTCGACCAAATAATAATCTAAAACCAGACCAGGAATATAATCGGATTCTCCAAAGGCTAAGCGGAAGCTCCCTTTAAAACCGGCCGCTTTGCGAACTTTCCAAGAATTCAAAATCTTGTTCTGAAGAAATGAAAATCCCAATGGCTCCGCATCTTGGCTATTAAAAGTCAGAGCTCTAAATGCGATAAGAGAGTGAGGATTGCCGTAGCCTCGAGCTACGAATTGTCCTTTGGAGTCTTGGAGCTCTACTGGCGCACCGGCTGGATGGCCTTTTGGACTCGCGGCAAGTTCATTGGAAAATACCCACGGGTGTCCACTTCGAATTCGTTTATCTGCTCCAGGGCGAAGCCGCCATACTGTCAACATTTGATCACCTTACTAGCTCCGCCAACGGAGTTCTGTTTCTTCTTTTACGGGATGTTGGAATGCTCGCTGTTGTTCCTGGTGAGAATGATACTCGGTTTTTAAAGCATAATACCATTTCGCCTGAGTATCAGCGTCCTTGATCAGCATCAGACTCGGATCGTAGCGCAGACCATCTTGTTGTTTCGTGACCGCATCCATGTCCTGACCTAGGAACATCTTAGAAAACTGATGGATTGCCGGCTTGAGCGCGGTTAACCAGGGAATGTCCCAATAAGCCAACTGTGTCACCCGAGTGTTTTTCTCATCAACCGGAGTCAATGCGGTGTATGAATAAAAGTTTCTGCTTCCCACCTCGATATGTTCAACCCGAATACATGGCAAAGTGAAGGTGATTTCAGTCGTCGGTGTTCCTCCAAGAATCTTATAGGCCTTGGAATTTTTTGAAGGTTGATGACGAACCATCTGAAATCCGAAAGGAACCGGTGCAAATTTCTTTTTCTTTTCCAAAACTGTTTTTTCCGAACGCCAGAACCAGCTTTTATGAATGTAGGGTCCGTGAGCTGGATCCATCAAACCGATCACCGCATGATCAACATGGCAGGGAAAGTTCACCACATAAGTGAGATTCGGTTTTACATCGGGCCCAAAAGCCTTCATTTCAGGAATAGCTGGAGCTTGTTTTGGATCGGCGGCTTTATCACCTACGAAAACCCAGATCAAACCTTGAGCTTCGTGCACAGGATAAGATCGAACTTTAATTTTATTTGGATTTAAATCCTGATCAGGAACGAGTGAAGGAATATCTGTGCAGGTCCCTGTGCAATCGAATTTCCAGCCATGATAAGGACACTCTAGCTGATCATTCACGACTCTACCATAGCTTAAAGGAATTCCGCGATGAGGGCAGATGTCTCTCATCGCTGCCACTTTTCCTTTCGAATCGCGGTAGAAAACAATCGGTTCATTGAGGATTTTTCGAGCTTGTGCTTTATTGACTGCTAATTCACTGCTGGGTAAACCGACATACCAAACATTTTTAAGAAAACCGCTGTACATGACTTAATCCTTATACTGAATTCCTGCTCTTTTTTCAGCCAAAGTGCAGGTGTTCTGGAGCAAAGTGGCGATCGTCATCGGTCCCACTCCGCCAGGAACAGGTGTAGCAGCTTTGACCCAGCCGTCCAGCTCTTCAAAGCGAACGTCACCGCAAAGTTGGCCTGAACCTGTTCCGTGAATTCCAACATCAATCACAATCGCATCTTTTTTGAAATCATTTTTTCCGAGGAATCGCGGTTTTCCTGCGGCGACGACCACGAGATCAGCCGCTCTTGTAAACTCTGCCATATTCTTCGTTTTTGAATGACACAAAGTCACCGTAGCATCCGCCTGAGTCAGAAGGTGGGCCATGGGCTTGCCGACAATATTACTCCTGCCAACAACCACGGCATTTAAACCTGCGACCGATATTTTATAATGGCTCAGAATTGACATCACCCCTGCAGGCGTACATGGAGCCACGACAGATTTCCCCGCAAAAAAATACCCCAGGGACTCGAACGTCAATCCATCTGCATCCTTTGCACTTGAAAGTCGACTTAACACAACATCTGAATTCAATTCTTTTGGAAGCGGCAACTGAACCAAAACGCCATCAACGGACGAATCCAAATTCAATTTATCAAGAGCCTCTAGCAGCTGCGCTTCCGTCGTCGTATCAGCCAGCTCCAAGATCGACGAGGACATACCGATCTTTTGACAAGCAACGTGCTTATTTCTCACATAAACTTTGCTGGCAGGATCCTCACCTACGATCACTACTGTCAAATGAGGGGCTCTCCCCACCTTTTTGACAAAGTGATTTACTCTAGGAACAAGCGCATGACGTATACTTTCAGCAACGATTTTACCATTGAGAATCAGCACGGAGGAGCCTCCTTCAGAAGTCTTCAATCTCTAGCATTTCATCAGGAAATTCAATAGTTTATTAAGGGTTCCAATTCACCAAAAAGCCTCCGATCTTTAAGTCCAGCAGCGGTCCGTGGAACTATTTTATTCTTGCTTCAAAGGCCGAAGTCATTGTACAAACCCTTTAAAACACTGGGAGATTTAAAAATGGCTGAAAAAGTTAAGCTTTCCAAAGACGGCAGTTCTATTGATTTCGTTCAGTCAGACAGTCTACCCACCTCGCTTAAAAAATTCCGTCAAAGTCCTGAGATCGAAGGTTTCTACCGCTTCATTTTCGAAAATGATTTGCAAAAAGAAGCCTATGAAATTCTCGATCGCATTATTATTCAAAGAAAAGCTAAGAAGGCAGAGTCCAAAAAAGAAGCCGCTGCCGCTGCGAAAGAAGAAAAAGCTGCCTCTAAGGCCATGAAAGCAAAAAAGAAGTAATTTTCAAAGATCCGGTCCTCCGGATCTTTTTTTGCCCCTAAGGCGATCCTACCTGGATGCCATTCTTGCAGATTCTCCCTGTCACCGGAGGATCTAATGCCCAGCAAAAGTCTATTTAAAAACCGAAAAGGACAAGGACTCATCGAGTATCTTATCATCGTTGCGATCGTTGCCGTAGGCAGTATAGCAGTGATGCGCGTTGTAGGCGGAAACATTCACGTTCAGTTCGCCAATGTCGCCCAAGCACTGGGTGGTAAGGAATCCCAGAAAAAGGAAATCTACAAAGTCTCTGACAATATGGTCAAGAAAAGGGACTTCAGCAACTTTTTTGAAGGCTCCATGAATCGTGATGACTCTTCAAAAAAATAGCGGACAAGGAGTCATTGAAGCCCTGGTATCATTACCAGTCCTGGTGCTTGCGGTCTCTACCATCCTTGTTCTGCTCTATCGTGCGACTGTGTTTCATTACGCCGACTATCATCTGCATGAGGCACTGATATGCACCGACCACTCCAGCCTGAGTGACTGCGAATCCGAACTAAATCAGAAGCTTCGCAAAATTCTCTGGTTTGGCTCTGAACACCAGGTCGCTTTGAAAAAGAAATTTCGCAGTACCGGAGGAACAATAACAATCGAATTCACTCCAGCCCTTTTCCTTTCTAAGGATATTGAGTTTCCAATAAGGACTCGGCGACTATGATAAAGCTCATTTTAAATCGTCGGGGTTTTGCCTTAGCGATGATATTGGGGCTATTACCTGTTTTGTTTGGCGGCTTTTTCACCACCTCACTTGCCATCGGAGTCATTCAAAGCGACCTCAAATTTAAATTTTTGTGCAGAGGTGAAGGTCTCCGAGCCCAAGAAAAAGTAAGCCACCATTTACAAAAACTCATGTCTTTGAATCCACGCGCAGCCCAGCTTCGATTTCAGATACAAAGTGCTCGCATCGCCCTGGCTGCTGCTATGGCAGCCCAAAACCCTGTGGCAGTGACCAAACTGTCCCAGCGGATTGCACACTTGGCTAAATTGCAATCGAGTCTCGACATCAGACAAAAGCAACTGATCAACGAAAGCAATCGAGAATTGTCAACTCGCTATCACCGAACTCAGAACTTACTAAGAACGAACGGCGCTCAGGCTTTAAAAAGTTTTCCTGGCCTTCTTTTTAGATTTGAAAATCAATCAGGGAAACTTCCTCGTCTTGCCGTGGAGCCGGACAGTCCAGGCCTCGCTCCGCTCTACCGTCTTCAGGCTGGATTTGAACAAAAGCAGACATTGGCTCACCGTTGGCAATTCAAACTCGCGTTTCGCCCCCCGATTAGCAGATATATCAGAACGAATTTCGGCTTCGAAAAATCATGTCGTACGACTCTCAGGCAAAAAGGATCAATATGGGTTCCAAAAATAGCAAAGGACAAATTCTAATAGAAGTCAGCCTGGTGATGTTGCTTGTGCTGACCATCTTTTTCGGAGCTATCGCACATCTGGCCGAAAGCAAAAATACTCATCAGAAATATCAGTTCAGTAAAGGATCTAAGCGATGAACTTAAAAAAACTTTCTTTTTACAAAAGCAACTATCTTCTGGGCGCCTTTTTTTGCCTAGGCATAGTGGCCTATCTCTTCAGCAACAATGCTGAAGCGGAATTGCCAACCGTACAGCCGGCCGAGGCAACTCCTTCCGTGGACACCTTCATTCCAAAAGGTTTTGTGCTTGTACCCATTGAAGTTTCAAATTCAGAATCACTGACCTCTCTAGTTGGAGAAGTGGGCGGTGTGGTTGATCTGTATCTTCCGTCGAATGAAAACCAAAAGGGAGGTTTAAAAGTCGGTGCGAAACTTAAGCTTCTGCGAGCTCCTTTAAACCCTCAACAGTATGCAGTTCTGGTCAAGGAAGGCGAGAGCTCAAAGCTCTTAAGCTTTGCGGGCCCATTTATCGCGGTCGTTCAGAATCCAGAAGAAACCGGAACACAAATCACGCAATCCGCAAAACGCATATTTAAAATTGAATATCAAAACTAGTGGGCCGCCATGAGATTCAAAATATTTTCAATCTTTGTGTTATTGGCGACTGCGGAAATCAGCCTGGCACAGTCAATTCTTATTCGCAGTGCCGCAGCTAGCAAAACGGAGTATATGCACTATTTGTCCGGAGTTCCAGACACGATTTCTCATCTCGACTATGCAAGACTTTCTATTGTTAATAATTCTACGATGGAAACTTCTGTGTTTGCTTTAGCAGACAGGCTGAATCAGTCACCGCAAGAAATTCTAAAGGAAATAGAAGAAGTCGCCGGCAAAGCCCCGTTGTCACCAACATCTCTGCAATTTTTAGCCGATCTTCTTCGCCACATCCAGCTTAGTTTAAAAACAAAAGTTGAAAAAGAATCTGTCAAAGAATATCTCTGCAAAATGGAGAACCTTAACCAAGCTCCCTCGGCAATATCTTGCAAAACAAAAAGAATCGAAGTTGAAGTCTTGTTTGAGCATTTTCCTTTTGCAGAAGCAGTTTTCCTGGAGTCACAAGAAATCAGATCTCACGACAACATTCAAATAGTAGCTGAACAAAGTTACAACTGGACACTTTCTAGCAATGCTTATCACTCGATCCGATTTTACGGAACTCTGACAGAACTTTTAAATCAAACATTCACACCGCAGCCATTGGTGGCAGGCCACTGCAATTCCTACGATATCCAGATGGACTTTGCTTTGACAGATAGAACGGTCGCTTTTTTTTCTGCAGAGTGTATCAGATCTTCTGCTGACGTCCAAAAGTCTTCAAATCTTGGCACTTGGTTTTCTGACAACCGCAAATGGCTGATTCCTGCGGGGCTCTTGCTTGCTGGCGGAATCGCTCTAAGCCTCAAAGATAAAACTCTGGTTTTAGATATTTCATTTTAAAGTTCGATTTGACGTCCATTAAAAATCACTTCTTTAAGCTCATCGCCTTCGAAAATCGTGGTCGAGTCTGCGAAGGTCGAATCGGGATGCGAATGATGGCAACTAATATCTCCGGTAAACTTTCTGATTTTTTCTTTGGCACTCAGCTTTAGAGCCTTCACGTTGGCAACGAAAGAAGGCGGCTCGATCGGGCTGTCACAGCCGAAAGATAAAGGAATCTGAGCAGCTCTTAAGGACTCCCAAGGGAAGGCGAACTGATAAAGTCCCGACAATTTTTCTTTTAACCAAGCTCTATCACTGAGCCAGTGACACGGCTGCATGTGACAGCGCACGTGCAGTGGCTTCATAGCTTGGATCGTCTCTGGCCGCAATACTTGAGTGTGCTCAAGGTTCAGGCGCCCGACAGCTCCTTTAGCTGATATCTTTCGAGCCAGCTGAACAACATCATGGGCTGCTTGATCGCCGATAGTGTGTACCGACACCTCAAGCTGAGCATCCCATGTTCTCCTAAACACTTCCTCAAGGTGAGCGAGTTCCCAAAGGACCGAACCGCGTCCTCCGTTCTCCAGACCGCAATAAGGCTGTGAAAGATAGGCTGTTTCTGATCCCAACGAACCATCAAAGAATACCTTTAGGCCTTTCGACCTTAATAACTTGGTTTCATGCGTCTTGGCCTGCCGGCAAATTCCCAATGCCCGATCCAGCTCGTCGAGATGGTATATTGTAAAATTCTCTTCAACCGCCAATGTCAGTTCATTTTTATCTGACATTTCAGTTAATAGATTCCACAAGGATTCGGTGCAAGACATATCACGAATATGCGTAAATCCCGCTTTGTTAAACTTGCGGCAAGCGGCAAGTAGCTGGTCTTTTTGTTGGCGTTGCGAGAACGGTGGCAGCTGATCAAATGCCTGCAAGTGAACTGTTTCCTGCAAAACTCCGCTTTCTGATTCTAAATTTAACAACTCCAGCGCTTTACTATTAACCCAGGAAGAATGACCATCGTTCTTAATAAAAAATACGGGAATATCCGCAAAAACTTTATCGAGATCTTTTTTGTGAGGAGGTCTTTCCCATGAACCATCATTCCAACCAAATCCCACCAACCAATCACCTCGACGGGGAACGCATCCAATTGATGATACGAGTGTAGCTACATTGGAACTCTGTAAAGCACCAAGATTTAAACCAAGGGCAAATTCGCCGGTTGCTAAAAAATGCGTATGACTATCATAGAGTCGGGGAATTTTTAAAAACATAATGCCCTCTGTTTTAGCAGAGGGCATCGATTAATTTAACTGAATAATTTTTTAATTAGCGAGGAGCTGGGATCGGAGACGTTGAGCCTCCTGATCCTGGAATGGTTCCGATGGTCGAGTTGATCGGAATTCCAGGAGCGGTTCCGCCACCAATTCCAATTGTAGTTCCTCCACCAAGGTAGCCAGTTGTACCTACGCCCATCTGAACTTGTTGGATCTTATATAGAAGTCCATAGAGTTCTTGCTGAAGACTTGCAACCACTTGTTGTTTTTGCATCTGTTGTTGAGCATATGCTTGCTGCTGCTGGATATACATTTGATATTGCTGCATCTGCATTTGCATCATCTGCTGTTGCATTTGCATACCAATTCCGCCATCCATCATGCCGCCCATACCAATACCACCTGGGAAGCCTGCGCCCATTCCACCCATTCCGATACCGCCTGGGAAGCCTGCGCCCATTCCCATTCCGCCAGGATACGCGCCCATCATACCGATGCCGCCACCAAGACCGCCAACCATACCTCCAGGGTATG
>DFXZ01000004.1:0-1076543 GCA_002381805.1 Bdellovibrio sp. UBA4095 | reverse complement strand
CGCCAGGATACGCGCCCATCATGCCCATGCCGCCAGCGATTCCGCCGACCATGCCCATGCCACCGGGATAAGCTCCCATCATTCCCATACCGCCAGGATATCCGCCCATCATTCCCATGCCACCTGGGTAAGCTCCCATCATGCCCATACCACCAGCGATTCCACCTAGGTAAGCGCCCATCATGCCGCCACCGTAAGGTCCGCCCATTCCCCAGGGACCGGCCATACCCCAAGGGCCCATGCCCGGCATGTAAATTCCGCCACCCATTCCGCCCATAGGATTCATTACTCCCATGCCGTACGGGTTGCCCCACATACCGCCGCCATTCATGCCGCCATAAGGTCCCATCATTCCGTAAGGACCGCCGTTATTTCCAGCACAGCCAAAACCACCAGCTCCGATACCACCGCCCATAGCACCATAAATTCCGCTACCGCCGCCGATCATTTGACCGATACCCGTTGCTAACGGTCCCATTCCCGCAAGATAAGCCGGATAAGGATCTGTCGGCCAACCGATGTTAGAGTTCGCTTTCGCTACCATTTTATTAGTTTGGTAGCCCATACCGACCATACCTAAACCAAGAACAACGTTACCAACTACACTGCCCCAGTCAGTTTCTGGTTTTTGATAAGTGTAACCACTACCCGAGGCCACACAATCGATACAAACACCACCTTCAAGACGTTCACGCTGAGCTTCTCTTCGCTCCTCTGCTAAATCTGCTTTTGAATCTTTAATATCATCTTTATAACGAGCTACTGCATTTTCCAAAGCTTCGATTTCACGTTGAAGCTTATTGGAAAGAGCGTACTTTTTGCGATGTTCAGTAAGGGCCTTTTTACAATCCTGAGAAGTCGCACGTCCTTTTTCCATTTGACGGAAACGAGCGCCATCACAAACAGCTCCTGAAACGGAACCGCTTTTATTCTTGTCACAAAGTGCTGACCATTCTCTGACCGTGAAAGAACGGATTTCACGGCTGCCTGGAGCTTGAACTGCAGCATCTCCTTCTTGACCCTGAGCAATGAACTCATCACCACTTCCAAGACCTTGATACTCTTTACAACTCACATTGTTTTTAATGTGCTCATAGATAAACTCGGAATAATCTTCGGAGATAACGTCATTAATATCTCTTTCTGCTCGCTCCCAATCGCGATCCGCCCTTTTCTTTTCTGATTTCTTTTGGCGTATCTGACTCTGAGCTTCCTTAATGGCTGCTTGAGCTTCATTAATTTCATCTTGATAGCTTGAAGCACCCTCAGCTGCGGAATACGGATAAGAGCAGGCTTGCATACCGCCCCACATACCGGTTCCCCAATTTTGAGCTTGAGCCGCGAATGCAAAACTCATCACAAGAGTGAAGGGAGTTCCAATGCGCATCCAAAATTTCATACACGATCTCCTGAAAAGGATAAAAAACTCTATCGTTTCACTTATCGTCAGGACGAGACATAGACTTGACTCAATATTGGGCAAAGTGTGGAAAAAGGAGTAAACTAGACTGAAGTTCAGTTTCAGTTTATCGGTTTTCCGCCGTCATCCATGACAACAAAAGGCCGGAGCAAAAATTAAAAATTTGCACTGCCCTCTGCTAAATCCTACACTACCGAATATGACAAAGCACACAATTCTTTGTGTAGATGATGAAATTGATAACGTAGATGCCCTAGAACGGCTCTTCCGTAAGAAGTATACAGTACTAAAGGCCACGTCTGGTAAAGAAGCCTTAAAGGTACTGGCAGATCATGGCGGTCCAGTTGCGTTGATTATTACGGACCAGCGAATGCCTGAAATGACCGGAGTCGAACTTCTTGAGAAAACACTGAGCACTCATCCAGATACCACAAGAATCTTGCTGACTGGTTACACAGATCTGGAATCCGTCATCATGGCTGTGAATAAAGGCCAAATCTTCAGATACCTCACGAAACCATGGGATCCTGTCGACCTTACTAACACCGTCGATCACGCCGTCGACCGATTTGCGTTGGGACAAGAGCTGAACCGAAAAAATCTGGAGCTTGCTCAAGCACTCGAAGATTTGCGCAGTCTGGATGTTGCCAAGTCGAACTTTATGATTCTTATCAATCACGAACTGAAAACTCCCCTGACCTCGATTTTAAGCTTTTCGGCCCTGCTATCAGAATCGAAATTAAGTGACGAAGACAAGCTCATGGTAAATCGCATTTCGCGAAGTGCTGAGCGCCTAAAGACCCTTGTCGAGGATGTGCTTCTAGTTGTGCGCGCGGAGACCAATCAACTTAAAATTGATATGCAACCTTCCACTTTCGTTCAGTTGGAAGATAGCCTTAGCCCCGAAATACAACAAAGCCTAAACAAAAAAAACCAAAAGCTTGTATCCAAACTTGAACCTCTTGCGGTAACAGCAGATGTCCGTCTGATTAAACAAGTGGTTGCTCGCCTGATTCACAATGCAAGTAAATTTGGCGAAGATGGTGGCGATATCCACCTTGAGAGCATTAAATCAGAGAACTCACTACGATTTTTGGTCCACAATCGAGGACCACAAATTCCAGCCTCCGTAGTAAAAAAAATTATGAAGCCCTTTTTCATTGATGAGGATGTCATGCATCACTCCACTGGCAGTGGATTAGGTCTTACAATATGCAATGCGATCCTTAAGTCCCACAAATCCCATTTACAGTTCAAAAACACTGATCATGGAGTCATGGTCTTCTTTGATCTGCCTCTGGCTTAGGTCGACGGTTCTGTCCGATTTTTGAAACTGATGAACCTTATCATGGTTCTTTCTTCAGCCTGTAGTTTGCAGTTCAAGCTGCTATGAAAAAATTCATTTTTGCGGTCATACTCCTGGTGACACATCCTTCACTTGCAAACTCACAACAACTCATCTTGACACTGGGACAACAACACAAACAGGCTCTTTTGCGGGGCACAGTGTGGATTGAAGACAAAAAGCTCCTTCAGGCCGAGGCTATCGGCTCGACACTTGTGCTAAAGGCTTTAAAGGAGGGTGCTACCAATATCAAAATCGATGAGGTTCTGTATCATGTGCAGATCCTGCATCCACAAAAGAAGACTGCAATGATTGAACTCGAACGTTCCTTAAAAGAAATTCTAGGTCTCAAGACTTCTGTCGAAAATGGTGACATCTATGTCACCGGAAATTTATATCGATTTTCGGATTGGCTAAGACTCAGCCAAGGAATGAAAATCGTTCCCGCGTCCTATAAAATGAAAGCGCACCTTAACGCAAGCGCGCAAAAGGAAGCGCAGAATTTCTTTTCAGAACTCTTCAAAAAATCGAAAGTGCCTCCGCAAACTCTTATTTTTTCGCCATCGGTAGAAATCCGTGTTTCTTCCACTGATCTCTATCAGCAAAAGTACGAGCTGCTTTTACAGCCTTTTGGAATTCAAGTGATAAAAGACGCTTCGAGCATTGAGATTGCTCCAACTATAAAGGTGGAAATCACGGTCGCCGAGATCAAACGCGACCTTTCGCTAAAATACGGACTGCGATGGCCCTCTGCTTATTCAGCCAAGATTATCAATACCGGAGAAACTATCTTTGATGAACTGCCGTTTAACTTGGCCGCCTTAGAAGGGCAAGGTCTCGGAAAAGTTCTAGCAAGTCCAAACATCATCTGCCGCAGCGGAAAAGAGGCCGAATTCTTAGCCGGTGGAGAGTTTCCAATTAAGATTATGAACTATAAAATGCAAGATATTGTCTGGAAAAGATACGGGATATTGCTTCGAGTGAAACCCCTAGCAGACGCCGCCGGACGCATCAGCCTCTCTATTGAAACCGAAGTGTCGACTGTAGACGAATCTCGCAAGGTGGATGATGTTCCGGGAATTTTGACCAATCGAGTTTCCAGTCACTTCGATCTTACTAAGCCCCAGACTATTGCACTGTCAGGCCTTATCAAAAGTGAAGACAGTAAAAGCTCGGAAGGTCTGCCCTTACTCTCTCGCCTTCCTATCCTGGGCCCGCTATTTTCCAGTAAAGACTTCAAAGAAAACAGATCGGAACTGGTCATTTTTGTGCGTCCTTCGCTACTAGATGAAAATGAAAGTCCCAGCTCACCTCGCCATCTTCGCCCCTTAAAAGAGACACTATGATTCAGACGGCTCTAACAATATTTCAAGAGATTCAGAACGAAATAGATGACCTCCCCATCAATGAGTTCATGTTGACGAATGATGAGGCCTCTACTCTCCGCTTTCAAAAAGCTGGTGAAATCTTTGCGAAAGCGACCGAGTCGGTCGAAAATTCAATAAAATGTCGAATCGCCAATGAGCTGAATCATTGGGGCCCCCTGCATGAGCTTCTGGAAGATGAAAACATAACCGAAATCATGGTAAATGGACCACATGCCATTTGGTTCGAAAAAGGCGGGATCCTTTTTCAACACACTGACTACTTTTTCTCTGAACTTAGCTTTCGCAATTGTCTGGAGAGAATTTGTCAAACTGCCAACACTTACTTCACGAAAGAATCACCGTGTGCGGATGGGAAGTTTCTAGATTTTCGCTTAAGCCTTGTCGCAGGCGATCTTACCAACGGCTGGCCTCATTTTTCCCTGCGTCGTCATCCTAAAAATCCTTGGACATTCCAAAAGCTAAAGCTTTCCGATTGGTGCAATGACGAACAACTTCAATACTTGCAGAGTTTGATCAGGAATCGAAAGAACTTCTTGGTCGTTGGCGCTACCGGGACAGGAAAGACAACAGTCCTAAATGCTTTTCTGCAACTGATGCCGGAAAATGAAAGGGCGGTGATCATCGAAGATACTTCAGAAATCACTCTACCTAATTCGGCAAGTATGAAGTTACTGACACGCGAAGATCCTCAGCATATCCTATCCGCTATAGATCAAGCTCAGTTGGTCAAGAGATCTCTACGCTTACGTCCCGACAGAATTGTAATGGGTGAAATTCGCGGCCACGAGGCAAAAGACTTTCTGATGGCGCTAGCAACTGGTCACGATGGCAGCTTTGGGACACTTCATGCTCAGAATGCCAATCAAGCATTGATTCGACTTGAAATGCTTATACAGATGGGCGCACCCCATTGGAACGTTCAAGCTATTCGCCGACTGATTCAGCTCTCTCTTGACCATATAGTGGTCATCGAAAGAGCTGCCTCAGGCATTCGCAGACTTAAGGGAATTTATCGCCTTTGCTCTCTTGAAGATCATGGATTTCTTGTCGAGGCTGCACTGCCGGAGCCGTAAATCCAGTATTGTCGTCGACGCTTTTCAGTGTTTGTTCAGATCGAGTGAGCGATGTGTCCTTGGCAACTTCCTTCGGATTAGTGAAGAACTTAGCGTTAAGCTCATCTATAATTTTCAGCTTATTCGCCTCTGCCGGATTTTTGTAGGTCGCGGGAGTCGCTGGCTCAGGAATTACACCTGTTTCCTTCATCCTCTCCAGCTCTTTACTAAGAGTGATGCGATCTCCCAATGAATTGCGTCCCATCGGGCGACCGAAAGCTGGAGCACCAGGTCTTGCTGGTTGTGCTGACGAAACCTCTGCTACCTTTGTTCTTGGACTCGCAGGAAGAATTCCGCTAATCTTTTCCATTCCACACCTCCGTGTGTTTTCAAAAAAGCCATCCTTGGCTTCTCTTAAAGACGTATCGGAACGGGACGTTTAAACTTGAGACACAGAGTCTATATTTGGACAATAGTCCAGCTAGGCTTCCCAACGAACAAATTGCCAAGGACTTGCCGGATGCCCAAGGAGCCGTTCGCATATGGCTTTAACATCTGGATCATCACTTCCCGACCAAAATGTTCTTCCGATCAAAAAGCTCTTCGAAAATTCCATCCAACTTTGAAATTTTCCCTCGACCAAGGGACCCAGCTTCAGTATTTCCGACCACGCTTCCACATCATCCAAATAGCCGGCCATAAAGCTTAACCGCGCCAATTGAACGTAGCGTGCGGAATCCCAGGCAAGAATACCAGCCTCACCAAGATGACCTTCGGTTCTCTGGAACCAAGCTGCCAACTTCTTGAACTCCGATTCGTCCATTTCCAATTGATGATCTTCGTCGAAATCAAAACTGAAAATCTGCTTAAACTTTTCAAGGGAGGCATGATCGAGAGCCTTGTCCTTAGGAAGAGCTGACTTCAAGACATTAAATTTAGTCCGATGTCCTTGCTGTCGAATATCTTGAAGATTTTGTAAGCACGATTGACGATCGAAGACCTTCCAGTAGTCATTTAAAATAGCTATGCAATCTGGTTTGATCTCGGGACCATAATTCATGTCGAGCCGGAAGAAGTATTCGCCAATTTCATTTAGAACTTGTTCTTTAATATCCGGGGCCAGTTCCGTCTCGCTTAGCAAATCCGACCCAACTACTTGGAACAACTCATCAAGAACGCGGTTTTCTTCAATAAAAACAGCACCCATGGACATCAATTTTTTTTCTAAGTCAGTTTCTGGCAATATTCGCTGCATGACGACCTCGCAAATCAATTCAATTACGTTTCCAGGCGATATTCAATGTGTTAAGACTATCAAAGACGGAGCCACTTCGTAATGCTTAAGAAACTTATTTTAGCTGGCATTGCCTTTATTTTTATTCTGGTTGGATCGTTGATTCTGATCATGGGGTATGTTTTTACGAATCCAGACTCCGTTTTCACCGCACTCGACAGAATTTCCGAAAAATTCATGCAGGGCCAGACTTACGAAGAAAAAGGCGAGTTTTTCCTTCAGGGAATTGATGAGCTTCTTGTCACGTCTCGAAATGTCGAGATTCAACTGCTCCATCATGATGGACCGACTTTAAAAGTTTTGCTTAGCGGAGAAATTCCCCGATTTGAAAGCGGTCCCTATATTAATCAGGAGCTTGAACAAAACACGTTGCATTTGCAACTCACGGAGCCACTAACTGGTCAGTGGCTACAAATGAATGTAAATGGCGAAGAGAAAACCCAAGTGAGCGCTACGAAACTCGTCGCCAAGTTCTATCTGCCTAAACAATACAAGAAGTCCGTTTCAATCCACACAACGAATGCACCCGTTTTGATCCAGTTAACCTCAGAATCAATGTACGAATTCAATCTGGAAAGTCGAACTGGAACAATTGACGATCAAGCACTGCAAAAAATAGATACGCCAATGCAGCCTGACCAGGTGGGGAAACTTAAAGTCAAAACGGATACCGGCAATATCAAAATTGAACTCGACTGAAACTGATTCACTTGAGCTTAAATCGCGGGACCTTTTGACCGTTAATCTCGACAGATTCTAACCACATCTTTAAAGGTCGGCACCATAAGCGACCTAAAGGATTGTCATAAAGAGCCTCATACATGACGAGTTCTTCAAGAGTCTCAGTATGGCGACCGACCCCAATTACACGGTACTGCTGACCTTTATAGTGCTCATAAATAGCACCGGCTACGACCTCTGAAGCTGTTTTCCCCATGCAGAACCTGCTACCTATCTTAGATGGCTTTTAATATCAGCCTGAATTTGCTTCATCTCTGAATCTGAAAGTCTGCGAGCTTTTTTAAAATCCAGATCAGGTATAGACCAAGCTGGGATTAAATGCAGATGGTAGTGAGGGACCTCAAATCCTGCCACCATTTGCCCAACACGAGGAGCCTTGCTTGCTTTTAGAACTGCTTTTCCAATGACCTGTGAAACTTTGTGCAAGTGGGCATAGACCTCGGAAGGAACTTCTGTCCAGTGATTCACTTCTTCTTTACAGATCACCAAAGTATGACCAGGATTAACCTGATCCAGAGCCAAGAATGCAAGAATGCTTTCGTCTTCGTAGATTTTGTAGCACGGCAATTCCCCGTTGATGATCTTAGTAAAAATACTCGCCATGATTGATCTCCTTCAGAGGCATTATGGTTAGGCCAGAGAATCCAATCAAGATATCTTTTAGTTTCACCAAGACGCGCTTTTCCAAATTCGAGAGTTCTGTTGATAAGTGTCTTCCATAAATCGAATCACTCCGTCAGAAGACATTTGCGAGGTTAAAAAAATCAAATACACCGATGTCGGCTGCTCAAGTGTTATCTTGGTGTCATTTTGCATGACCTCTCCGGGCTTGGCAGCGTAATGTTCAATAACCTGTCGGGTCCATTCAGTTCCTCGCAACAGATATTCCGCAAGATCAAACGGCTTTTCTAAACGGACACAACCCGAACTTAACTGTCGCGAGGCCTCCGCGAAAAGCTCTGGCTGATTCGTATCATGAAGATAGATCGCCAAAGAATTTGTCAGCATAAATTTCAGAACTCCCAAGGCATTTCCCGTATGCGGTTTCTGCCGAATCAAAATATCTGGGTTGTCCCCGCCCACCGACCACCAGTCGATACTCGCGGGATCCAACTTTCTTGAAAGATTTGAATTCCAAACTTCAAAGTTCTTGGATTCAAAGTAGGCACTAATCTGGCTAGGTGTTAAATTTCTAATTTCTTCGACTTTATCTTCCTTAAAAATCGTGGGCGGTACAACCCAGTAGGGGTTGATAACCACCTGAACAACTTTATCCCGCATAGTCGGTGTCGGTCGCTGCGTACGCCCGCTTATTGCCCGAAAGCTCATATTACCGTGAACTTTATCGATGAGATTAAACTGACTCGAAGCCAAGTTAACGAAAATATAGCGATCTTCAAAGGTCTGCGGAAACCATCGCATCTTTTCCATATCCGCGCGGATTTGTTGGACTCGGGATTGGCAAGAGATATTCAGATAGTTGATGGTTTTACCATTAGAAGTGATTTTGCCATCTGGCTTTATTTTGAGATTCCATTGAATATCGTTAACGGCTTCAAGAACGCTGTTATCAAAGTCGTCCCCCATGGAGGCACTGGGGTAACCTAAAAGACGCAAACGTTCTTTAATTGCTACGATGGCGGGATCTTTTTTTCCCAGCTCTAGCGTTCCGGAAAAAGCAGGGAGTTGCGCCCAACGCCCCTGAGCACAGATTTCTTTCATCCGACGCAGGCTTTCCTTTAAGCCAAGATAAAGACTGTTTTGCGGTGCCAGGTGATTCGCAAGGACTCGCGCGCTATTACCACTAACTAGGGCCACTGCACGCAATTGCTGGGGACTTAAAAATCCTTTCCGACGCATACTTACATCTGACCCCATACTTGATGGATCCACTACTCCTAAAGAGACGTCACGCAGAAATTGAAGGTATTTTTGCGCAACTTGAGACTTGAATTCAGGCTCCTCACGCCGACCTTCTTGATATGCTGACTCTTCCGCAGAAGACCAGTAGGTAGGCGCATGCAACCCATGCGCATTTGCGTCCAGCAAAGCAGCTCGTATTTCATCTATACTCATTTCGGAAATGATTGAAAGGTACTCTGACCGCGACGAGTATTCTTCGAATTGAGCTCTTCCTAAAAAAGGACAACAGATGACTGCAAAGAAAACAACGATTCGAACCAGATCCATAGCCTCTCCTCCGTCTTCACTGAGCAGAAGTCTAATGGACTCGAGGACCGGGCTCTAGATTAGAAGTCCGGATATGTAACAACGCAGAGAAAGAGCAAAATATTTATGCCAAAAAAAAGGGAACTCAAGCGAGTTCCCTTTTTTGACAAACACTTTTTTTAAGAAATTAGCGCTGAGCCGCTGGCTTCCAAGTTAGGCCTTCTTTTCCAGCCCACTTACCACGAGGACGATAGATACGATTGTTCGCATATTGTTCGAACGCATGTGCACACCATCCAGAAATACGTGAAGCCGCAAAAATTGGTGTGAATAAGTCGGTAGGAATTCCCATAGAGAAATAAACAGTCGCCGAGTAGAAGTCTACGTTGGGCATCAAGCCTTTCTCTTTATACATAGTATCGTCAATCAAGGTCGACATTTCATACATATGATGAATTCCAGCATCCTTCGTCAACTTTTCTGACATACCACGAAGAATACGAGCGCGAGGATCCCCGTTCTTATACACGCGGTGACCGATTCCCATAACTTTCTCTTTCGCAGCCAAGGCGTCCTTCACAAACTGCTGAGCTTTATCCATGTTGCCGATTTGTTGCAACATCAAGATCACTTGTTCGTTAGCCCCACCGTGCAAAGGACCTTTTAGAGCTCCGATTGCGGAAACTATCGCAGAGTGCAAGTCGCTTAATGATGAAGCTGTTACGCGAGTCGCGAAGGCAGAACAGTTCAGTTCGTGATCCGCATGAAGAATCAAGCAGGTATCCATAACCTTTACATGTTCAGCACTTGGTTCTTTACCACCACCAAGCATATACATCATGTTCCATGCGATCGACTTTTCTGCCTTAGGAGCCACTGGCTCTTGACCTTTGCGAATTGCATCGAAGGCGCAAAGCAAAGTTCCCATCTTTGCAGTCAAACGAACAGACTTACGATAATTTGCATCTGCAGAATTATCATTCGCATCTTGATCCCAGTGAGCCATCAGGGAAACTGCAGATCTGAGCCAGCCCATCGGATGAACTTTAGTTGGGATAGTCTTTAAGACTTTAATGAAATCTGCACTTAATGCCATTTCATTACGGAGCTCTGCTGAAAACTTTGCAAGCTCGTCAGCATTTGGAAGACGATCATTCCACAACAGATAAGTTACTTCTTCAAAAGTAGAATTTTGAGCAAGATCATCAATTGTATAACCACGGAAATTCAAAGAATCACCGACAATGAACGAAACTTTTGTCGTACAGGCAACTACGCCTTCTAAACCTTTATCCAAGGCACCTTCATAGATATTTACTTCAGCCATGTTCCAGTTTCCTTTCTCACTTCAACAATAGGCAATTTCTTATCAAGATTCCAACAAAGAGTCCACAAAAACGGCCCCTTTAAATTCTCGCAACACTAGTTCTTCGCAAGTTTGATCACTCGATCTTTCACCTCAGTGACAAGAAGCGTTTGATCTCTCATGGGTTCTGACTTCTGCGAAAATTTCTCATTTGCGAAGAGAATTTCATTTCGCAACTCATGCACACCTTGCTTTGGTGCGCTCTGGATCGCTTGAGAAAGTCCATGTCCACCCCAGTTCACACCAAGCGGATTCTGCGACAGCTTCAGTCCCTCTGTCGCCAGGATCATTCTATCACGTGGGTTTAACTGCACAGTGCGACTTTGTGGCTCTGTGTTAAAATTCTTACTGATACTCGGACCCGTCGGCAGAAGTTCGATAAGACTCTCTTGACCATAGACTTGCAAAAAACCGTCGATGATACCAACCGAGCAATACTGCATTTCGTAGCTTCTGCGGTCGACGACGCCATAAAAGATGCTGGCACTGTCATCATTTTGAATATTGGGGACGACTTCTTTTGCGAGAACCGAGACGACCTTATGAGCCTCCAGACCTCGGCGGGCCTCCATCTGGGAGCTTATTTTAATAATCACAGAAAGAAGCAAAGATGATAACGAATAACCACTGGAACTTGAGATCAAAATTCCAAATCGAAGTCGATCTTCGTGTTCAAAAATATCGAAGTAGTCTCCGCCATAGCGCGAACCCGGAATAAACTTTGTGCTGAACTCGAAACCCTGAACATTGGGCAGTTCCGTCGGCGAAAGCATCTTTTGTAAAGTCTGAGCAAACTTCATTTCCTGGCTGATCTGAGCGATCATTTTTTCAAGCGCTGTATTTGCCTTGGTAAGTTCAAGGCGATAGCGGTGCAGTTCGGCTTCCCTGACTGCAAGCTCATGTTCAAGCTCTGATATGCGCTCTTTTAGACTTTCTTCATCTTTTACCATGAAGGCATTGTAGATATTTTTTTACGGCGAGTCGTGAAGGAATCGCTGCAGCTGCTCTTCTTCAGCCTTAAGTCGGGTCTGTAACGGAGCCGGGACCTGGCCTTCCTTCAATGTACTCATGCCTTGAAGGTGATACCTGATCTCGCTCAGTCTTTTAGAGACCTTTTCTTTCATCCAACCATAACTGACCGGCGAGATCACTTCGTCTTTCAGCCAACTTTTAGGGAAGTATTTCGCATCCTGTAATTCATCGACCTGCACCAAACATGCAAAGTGCCCCCATACCATTTGGGCCAACCATTGGAACCCAAGTATCACAGAGAACAAAAGCACAAACTGAGCACCTTTTTCTTGAAATTGAGAAGCTCCCAGAGGAACACTCCAAATGATTAATGAGCGCAGCTCTCCGGCCACCAAAAGTCCCGCAAGAACACCAACGACCGAAGTCAAAGCAAACTGCCATCCTATCCGCCTACAGTCCTGGTTCAGGTTTCGCGTGCTAAACCAAAACAAAGCCATTCGACCCAAGCGCTCCCCAGCAACCAAAGCCATAGCTCCATTAAAAGAAATAAAACCTGCGAACAACAAACTAAGCGCCAGAAGAAAGGACCAGAATTCGACTCTGACAAATAAACTAATGACAACTGAGGCAACAAGAATACTGACGACTGAACCAAATCGACCATCTGCTAAAAAGAAAATCAGATCACCTTGCGATAGAGCATTTTGCATTAAAGCGGACTGCTTTAACAGCTGCTCTCCCGCAATTAAAAATACTCCTATTGCGAATAGCCACTTCAAGAAAACACTCATTCGAGGTGTCCTAAGAACACTAATCAAATAAAGACTGCTCAAACCTAATAGAAAGTATCCATTGAAATTCAGATAGATCAAACCCAGAAAAAGTACCCACCAGGCGCCGAGCGAACTTAAACACATCATCAAAATACTGGGACGAACTGCCAAGATGCGCAGATTGTAAAAGCCCATCGCCGAATAAAGACTCTGTTGTGGTGAGCTCTGAAGAAGCACCAAAGCCATCGCCTTTTGAAACATTGCGGGAAAGTTTCCCTCTAGGGAACGATCAAAAATATTCTTTTGCAGCTTATGAGAAAATTGATCCGTCAACTTTTGCGAATAGGCCAAGCCAAAAAGTGCCAAAACAAAACTACCCAACCACATAAGTATCATAGCGCACAACCTTTCCTTCAAACGAATGGATCACACCTGGTAGCAACTCTTCAGCATTAAGGGGCCTTTTGACAACCACTCTACGAACTGGCCAACTCAACGCTTCTCGTAACACATCTGCGGCATCGTCATCACTTCCCACAAGATCTCGAAAAATGACCATCTCTTGCTTTGGCAATGCCGACTTTTTTTTATGAGGATACATCGGATCGAAATAGATCGCATCGATATCCACTTTTCCATTTTGAGCTTTCAGAAAGCTTAGGCTTTCGTCATGAAAAAGCTGGTAACTGCGAAGTTCCTCTTTAACAGAATGACTAAAAGCATTTTGGAGCAAGACAAACAAGAGTGGTGAGCGTTCAACGCCCATAACTTGAAACCCCAATTGTGTCAAAAAGACGCTATCTATCCCAAGCCCCACCGAAAGATCCAATACTTTTCGACAACCTTTAGAATATCCCAGAGCTTTGGCGATCAACTCGTTCTTTCCTCGGTGACCTTTTCGTTGGTAATCAAGATGATTCTTATCGAAGTCAATCTCAAGGGTCCGCTTCTCACCATCGCGCACATAGAAGCGAGTTCCTTCTATGTGCATGTGAAAAAAATAGTCCTCTGGCCGAGGTGGATTGATAGGACACTTTAGGAACTCAGATATTTCCTGAATTTTACTAGTGGTGTCAGTACTTAAAATGCAAACACTTAACTCATTCACAGAAAAAGGTACCATACGCATTCAAAGACCCACATTCCAATCGTGAGCAAGAACAAGTAAGTCCCCATCTTATAAACTTCGTAGAGCTCGCTACCAATGGGACTTGAAATATTCTTGAGCTTTGAAATGAACATTAAGGTCGGAGCTGAAAGAACTATCGACAAGTAGAAGCCCCAATAGAATCCGGCAAAGTAAAGATGATAACCCAAATTGATCGCCAAAAAGACGAGCCACCACATTGCCAGAAGCCGTCGAGTCTTATCGAACCCCAGCCAATTCACCGTGTTATTAAATCCGGCCTGACTACTGGTAAAAATATTACGGAAGTTTCTGAGATGAACCACAAAAAGTGTTAGCCAACCCCAGACACAGCCGATCCAAACACTTTCTCCGTCGAAAGGTGCACCCATAGCAAGTTGATATCCTACCGTCAGAAGAGGACCTAACATCACAAACAATGCTAGCTCTCCACCGATACGATACTTAAAAGAGTTCTTCCGTTTAAACTGGGCCCACAAACCGATAACCAATCCCATGGCGATAACACCCGCCAAGGAGTTGTACGTTAGCACCAAGGGAAGAGCACACAACAAAGATAAAATAAGAAGAACCGAAGAAATACTCTTCAGTCGGGCTGCCGTCACCCAACCTTTTTGAATAGCCCGACTTCCACTTTCTTCAAGCACTCTATCAACGCCCAACATATGATCGAGGTAATCATTGCGAACATTTACAGCCAGAAATGCCAACAAGACTCCGAAAGTGGCCAGCATAGTAGAGAGCGGGTCCATGAGAGTGCTGTCGGCGATATTTTTAGTAACCATTAAAAAAAGTGGAACAAGCACAAGCAAAAGACTACGGATCTTTAAAACCTGCGCGCCAATCTGCAAGAAACTTGGGCGACCAATTTCGGAAACCGGAACAATCTTAAAGGTCACGGTCTCGGCACTTGAATTCACATTCAGCGTCTGCAATGGAAGTGCTCTTTTATCTGGAGCAAAGGTTCCCAACAAATAGGAATCAAAATCCTTAGAGCCCTTAGACAGCGTGATCAGATCTCCCACTACGGCTTCCTTCTCCAGTAAAGAATTTCCGTTAACGGGCGCAAATGGTCGATCAACTTTTCCTCACCTGGTTTAAGATGAGTCTTTAACCGCTCAAGATGATGATCATACATGCGAATCAAATTCTTATTCATTTCATCGAACTCAAGGAGCTTTTGATCGAACTCGTTTTTGCCGCCAAGGTTTTCGTAGAAGCTCTCCAGATCATAGCTTTTGACGATCTGATCAATTTCTTGTCGACTCTTGCCTTTGCATAAGTATGCACCAAATGAGTTCAGGTAACCCGACTTCAGATCACCCAAAATGGCTTTCCCTTCGTCGTTACGAACATCGTAATCCAGCAGATCGTCGCTACGCTGGAAAAGCTGCCCCAAAAGGGTTCCCATCTCTTCGAGAGTTTGATGAAGATCTTCGTTATATCGCTCTTGTGCGATGAAAGGTGCTCGAATACACCACTTAAAAAGGCTGGCTGTCTTCAGATTATGAATCCGATCCAATTGCTCGAGCGTTACAAAAAAATCTCCCACCACAGAATCTTGAAGCCATTCACCTTCAAGCAAATCTCCAATCACTTGGGCTGTATATTGAACAAGACGGATATTGCCATGAGATGACAAGTTCACCATCACGCGAGCCAAGAGATAGTCGCCGGCAAGTACCGCATACTCTGGTGTATACTTTGTCCAGGCTGCCGTTTTGCCACGACGAAGCTGGGAACGGTCGACAAGATCATCATGTAATAGCGAAGCATTGTGGATGAACTCGATCGTTTGCGCTAAGAGATGCTCCACCTTACCATCTAACGAAAGATTCGAAGCCATCATGCGAATCAACTTCGCACGAAAACCTTTACCTCCCGAAAAGAGATCGTCGTAAAGCTTACTCAGCTTTGGTAAATAGGCAGGGAAATCCCTGGAATCATAGACTTTCAGATCAATGACATTGCGCGACAAATGAAGCTCCCAATAAGCCGTCAAAATGGCGATTTATCTGCTTGCTGTCAAGGGCTCTCAAGCCGTAAAGTTCGGGTCATTATGAATCAAGTTTTCAGAACCAAAAAGACCCTAACTTTTAAAGAAGCGGACCCTGCCGGAATCATGTTTTTCGGGAATATATTCGGTATTGCTCATGATGCTTTTGAGGAATTTATTGTGGCTGCCGGCTATTCTTGGGAGGAATGGTTCAAAACTCAGGAATTCATCATTCCTATTCGCCACACCGAGGCAAATTTTCTTTCTCCGTTCTTTCCCGGTCAAACCTATGATCTTTCAGCTACGGTAAGTAAAATGAGTCAGAATTCTTTTACGATGAAATATGAGTTTTCTAAAAACTCGCTCACCCATGCGATTGTGACGATGGTTCATACTGTTGTCGACGCGAAGACTAAACAAAAATCAGCTCTGCCTGAAACCATGAGAACTCGCCTGGCGAGCTACTTAAACGCGGAATAGATTTATGGAAGAATTTAAATTCACAGGAAGAGAATGGTGGAGAAAAGGCGTTCAATTTGAATGCACAGGATCTGGCAAATGCTGTACCTCCCACGGTGAGTTCGGCTTCGTTTACTTGAACCTCGAAGATCGCAAGCGTTTTGCCAAGCACCTAAACCTGACGACAGAGCAGTTTACAAAAAAGTATTGCGATAAAACGGGCGGCATCTGGCATTTGAAAGAAGATCCTAAAAATCCTGACTGCATGTTTCTGAAAAACAAGGCCTGCAGTATGTATGAAGCTCGTCCCACGCAATGTCGAACTTGGCCGTTCTGGCCCGAAGTCATGAATGCAAAAGCTTGGGCGAAAGAAGTTAAAGCCTTCTGCCCTGGCGTCGGCAAAGGACCGGTCATTCCTGCTGAGAAAATTGAAAGTCAGCTTCGCGAGCAAATCGAAAGCGAAAAAGGTTGGGGTCAGTAGACTCTTTTTGAGATACTTTCGTATCGTTTTGACCTTACAGCCTTACAAGCTAGTGAGGAATTTCAAAATCTCATTCTGATGCTTTAGCTCGCCTCGCCTTATGTCGAAGAGAAATCACATGAGGCACGTCTTTGTACAAAATTATTCTATAGCTCTAAGTCTTTGTATCGCTTTGCTAAGTGGATGCAAAGAGCCCTCAATGGAAGTCGCATCCTTAGGGAAAAAACTTCCAGGCCCCGTTTTGACCAGCACAAGCCCTTTCGATCAAGACATTGATACCACTGGATATGTGCACTTTCAGGGAACGTGTGATAACCGCTTGACCGATCTTACACTCAGCTTTGACCAGAACAACTGGCAAAGTCCACCGAATCAACCTGACCTTTCGGATTCTCCAGCGACTGGAACCTTTAGCAACGACTCGAATTGTTCAGATGGCAGCTTCAGTTTCTATCTTTCCCCTAAAGACATTCTGCAAATTTGGAATTTAGATGTGGGCCCCAATGGCAATGATGACGTGGATTATATCTATGTTAGAGGTTGGTCCATTATCGGTTACAGCGATGTTCTCGCACTTAAAAACACTCGATCTGACGATAACTCCGCAGCAGACCGCATAGCTCTTGAGAAAAGTTGGCCCCGTGGTTTCGCCGGAAGCAATCAATGTGAATACTTTGAGGTGCAGCTTCGCAATTCGAACGACGAAAGAGCAACTCATAACGCTGCTATTACTTTCACAATAGACAAAAAAGTAACTTCCGTGGTGACCCCAGGAATCTCAGCTTATACAAGCTGGGAAGACTGTCACAATGATAACAATGTCAAAACGAGCTTCACCATCCCCGCCAATAAAGACTCTATCACATTGATTTATCGATTTCCGTCTTCGCCAGTGGATGCCAATTTTGAATTCAAGATTGGATCCGCTACGGCACTCAACTATTCTAGCGAATATATTTCTGTTCTTTTAAGAGACTCTATGTCGCCAACTTATCGTTGGGTAAGCTTGCATGATGGATCCCATCAAATCTATAAGAACCAGTGCATACCCTTTAAGCTTCAGAGACAGACTTACTCCAAGACACCTGACGAGTCTGCGTATTCAGACTCAATTAATTTGTCTCCGTCCTCGTCAGCACTTAAGATCTATTCGGACTCTGACTGTACTAATGCAATCACATCCCTCACTTTCCCAGCATATTCGTCTCTGGCAGAAGGCTACGTGAAATACGTTCCTACCGGCACGGAAAGCAGTTTCGCCGAAATCGCTATCCAAGGCACATCAAACGTCACCAACTCCCTTTCCTACGATATTCCTACTATGAAGTTAAGGGTGGATCTGAGCGAAAAAGCCACCTTTGCTCGCATCGGCACCCGCACGACCAATTCCATGACGAATGGACAGTGTTATGCCGTGACTTTGTCTCCAGAAAACGAGAATGGCAGTCTTATCACTGCGAATGCAGATCTCACGATCAATCTCGGAACTGCCCAGGCTGGGACTGGAACTTTCCATGCAAGTCCTTCTTGCATGACTTCAATCTCTTCAGTGACAATCCCAACGGGCGCTATTTCATCGACAGTCTACTTTAAACCGATAGTAGACGTCGCCGGAAAGTACTATCTGCGCTACACCAGCGGTGCAATTACCTCAGACAGTCACGATATAAATATCAGTCTTGGCCCAAGTAAATTTAAGCTCTTCGTGGGAATGTTAACTCCAGACTCGTGCGTAGAAGTTAACATTAAGCTTACCGATCATCTTGGTAACTTCTACGTCGCCAATTTCAACTATGGAACTTCGATCTCCCTAAGCGGTATCGACTTATCGACGGTGCATGCAGACCCAACGTGTACGATTCAGGCTGGAATTTCTCATGCAATTCCATCAGGATCGGACAAAGCGATCTTCTACATTAAGTCCTGGGATTTACTGGGCACACCTTTCTCGCTGATGGTAAATCCAAGCCAAGGCATGGAAGGAGATACCTTTAGCGGAACATTCTAAGATTGAATTTTCTGACGTAAGGTATTCAACAGTACTTCGCGATCTTTTTCCGGATGTACGGTATAAGTTTCAGTCGATCCGTCAGTTTTAGCGAACGCTAGAGCCATCCGATCATCAATACAAACATTCAAACAACTTGATGTGACGATTCTGATTTTATCCAGATCGCCTGTTTCTTTAAACGCTTTTTTCAAGTACATTTTCAAATTGTCTGCCGAATTGCCGTCTTCTTTTAAAAGAGAAGATGAAATACTCTTGTGGCATTTGGTACAAATCACAACGACGCCGGCCGACCAGGGATTCTTTTCTCTTCTCATAGAAGTCTCCTTAATTGTTCCCACAAGATTTTGCCTAGCTCAGTCCTTGGGATCTCCGCAAGATAATGGATCTCTCGAATTTTTTCAAAAGGAAGAACCTTTTTGCTAAACAACTGAGAAAGCAATCTTGAGTCTTCTTCACTTAACTGACTGACCAAATGGATCTCTGAGCCCAAGCGCTCGGACGGCATATCAATCAAAGTGGCCAAGTTTGCCCAACTGGGGTTTAACTCTAAAATACAGCGCTCCAGAACCCGCCGAAGGTGAGCAATGTTCGTTCCCTCTCCGCCAATTTTTAGATAGTCACTATGGCGGCCATAGATTAGCACCGCATTTTTCTCGATGACGCCTTTGTCCTCTGTGATGAACCAACCGTCCTTCTTGGGATCCCAACAACGGTTTTCCTGGGGGGTTTTCTGCGCGTAACAAGTAAACAAAGAACTCGCTTTAACTTCGATCAGTCCCGTTGCACTGACCCGGGCCTGCGCGTGAGATAACAGCTTTACCGGAGGATACGAAGTGTTCTGTAAATCTTCTATAGATGCGGTAGCTATTTGAGAAGCCGTCTCTGTCATTCCATAACTCGGAAGCACGGGCCAGCCTAATTCGCGAGCTCTTTCATATAAAGCAGAGTCGAAAATTCCTCCGCCCACCACCACAGCTCTTAGTTTTGGGGGAGCACGCAAACCCAGTTGTACTATGTCAAAAACTTGCGTTGGAACAAGCGCCGAAAGGGTACAGCCTTCTTCACTAAGAATCTTATAAAAGTGTTCAACATTCCAACGCCCATCCTTTAAAGCAGGAATTACTTTAGCGCCAGAGAGCTGAGCTCTAATTTCAATCCCCAACCCTCCTACATGACAAACGGGCAGAACCTGAGACCAGACATCCCGATCATTGCTTTCCAAATGCAGATTTACGGACTTGGCGGAGTTTTCTAAAGCTTGCTTGGACAGCGCTACCAATTTTGTGGCACTAACCGACTGCGCAGTCGAACCCGATGTCGCCAACCAGACATGACCTTTGAGCTCAGCCGCCTGCTGTGATTGCTCTGCTAAATTTTTTAAGCTATTTGATTCGACAACGGGCCAGCGAGGATTGAGCAAGATTTCATTGCCTGACGAGTGAATGTCTACTGTAGCTTTACTGGTTGCCAAGTTAACCCCTTCAGGAGCTTATCGAAACCCACTCCGGTCCCCTTTACTTTTAAAAGATAGGGTCCTTGCGAAGACATCTGTGCCGCGAACGAATCCATCTGATACAGACGGTGAGTTAAACATCCGGATTCCAAGATCATATCACCGTGCAGTTTTTTAAGCTCCATAGCGACACTCACCGCATGGACCACTCCGAGCGGATGATCCATATAACTCGTTACGGCTGCTTTCATATTCCATTTTTTGCAAAGCTCAACGGATTTGTCCACGTCCAGCTTAGCCGGCTTGATAATAAGCACATCACAAGGTGATCTTTTAAGACTCTCCCAGGGAATTTTCTCGGCCTGATTGTCAGCAGCAATCTTAACCAACTTGCGTGCATCAGACCAACTAGCAAGATCAAATGGAAAAGGATCTTCGACATATTCAATGAGCGCTCGGACAGATCGCGGGATGCTCGACATGAACTTTTCAAAAACCTGCCAATTCCCAAGGCCATTGAAATCTAATCGAATGTACAATGGACAAGCTGCCAGATGGGTCAGAGCTTCAGCCTCTTTCGCTAAATCTCTTCCTACCTTGACCTTAACGGTGTCGAAGCCCTCTTTGCGAATTTCATCCAGTGTACCGGGTTTTAACTGTGTTAAATCAGATATGACGAAGTTGTTTTTAATCTTTGTGCCCAAGTCCATGACATTTTTGTTGTCTTTGCGTGCCGACGCATCCCTTCGGGCAAGCCATATGGATTGTTCGACCATCAAGCTCATTCGGCCTTTTCGCAAATCCGCCAACTGCTCACTCAAAGGAGCATCTCCGAGCTCTGGCCAAGGATGCAAATCAGCATACCCTTCCAAACCATCCGACCATACCACCTTAAGAAGAGCTCCTTCTCTGGGAGTTACTCCCGAAACGGCATTAAGAGAGGTCATGGGGATGATTTTGTACGGACTGAAAAATATTTGAATCAAGTGGCAAATCCAATCGTTATGAGCACCCCAAAGAGCAAATGCAGAGCTGCAGCCTGTGCTAAAAATTTATTATAAACAGGACCTGGTTCGTTCGCGAATATATTTCTGACAAGCTTGACTGCAAGTGGCAGAGCTCCCAAAGAAAGAATTGCCGCAATCTTATAACCTTCAAACCACCAGTAAACATTAATAAGAAACGGCAGAAGACTGAGGGACGCAATTTCCCACTTAGAAAATCGCACACCAAAGCGGACCGCCATTGTCTTTTTTTGAACAAGCTGATCGCCCGCGCGATCTCTTAAGTTGTTGATAGCAATCAGAACAGTTGCGTGGAATCCAATCTGCAATCCCAACACCAAAGCTTCGGAGTACCATTCACCCGTATTCAGAAAGACAATCCCCGTGACCGCGAGCAAGCCAAAAAATAAAATGACGAACAAATCACCCAAGCCAAGATAGGCCAAAGGAAAGGGACCTGCAGTGTAAGCATATCCCATTAACACGGAAGCCAGACCGATAGCCACAATGACCCAACCACCCTGCAATACTAGAGGAACACCACACACAACAGCCAGGCCGAAACAAAGGCTACCTAAAAGCATCACTTGATTGGCTTCCAAAATTCCTGACTGAGTGATCCGCTGGGGACCAATACGTTTTTCAGTATCTGCACCTTTCTTGAAGTCGACCGCATCGTTCACAAGATTCGTTCCGATCTGGATAAGAAAAGAGGCCATTAGAGCGTAAAAAAGGATGCCTCCGTTCCAGTCCAGGCCCATAGCTCGAACCAGAGCTGTTCCTGCGATACATGGAACCAGTGCTGCCGTCAGAGTTTTAGGGCGAAAAGCGAGAAGAATACTTTTTAATTTTATAGCTGAATTCATTTTTGCATCGCATTGTTTAGAGTTGAATATGAGCCTATTTGTAGCAGATTCTTTTTCTCGTGACCAAAGGAATTTCTAGGGGCAAAAGGACCTATCCAGGGAGGAATCGCGTGATTTATTATTGTTTACTGGCTTTTGCTGTCGGCGCCTTGATCTCAGGTCTTCTGATCTATTTCAAAATGAAAGCTCAATTTACCACAGAACAAATGCAGCTAAAGTCGGACCTCCAAACGCTGCAAATGAAAAACGATATTCTCGGAGAAGGTCTCTCTGAGCAAAAAAGACTGATGCTTGAAGCCCGCCAACAGCAAGATGAACTCGCTCAGCGTATGAATGTACAGTTTGAACTGACCGCTCAAAAAATCTTTGAAGAAAAATCGGTTAAATTCGCAGATCAGAATCACAAGAACATTTCCTCTGTCCTGGAGCCACTCAAAGAAAGGCTGAAAGACTTCGAAAGAAAAGTGGAAGAAACCTATTCAACGGAGCGCTCCGAACGCGGCATCTTGCGAGGGGAGCTTACCAAGCTGATGGAGCTGAATAAGGTCATGTCAGCTGAAACCCACAATTTGACGAAAGCTCTTAAGGGCGAGTCGAAAACTCAAGGCAACTGGGGCGAGCTTATCCTTGAAAATATTCTTGAGCGATCGGGTCTACGCAAAGGCGAGGAATACATTGTTCAAGGTGTCGACATGGATTTGCGTGGTGACGACGGACAGATTCTACGTCCCGACGTGATCGTCAACCTTCCAGACAGCAAGCACATCATTGTCGACTCCAAGATGACCCTAACTGCCTATGAACAGTATTCCTCTGCAGAGTCCTTAGAAGACCAAGACCGGTGCGGCAAACTGCATGTGGAGTCTCTAAAGAAGCACATCGATGGTCTTTCAGAGAAAAAATATCATGCCGCTGAAAAATTAATTTCGCCGGACTTTGTGATTCTTTTCATGCCTCTTGAACCTGCCTTCGCTTTGGCATTCAAGCTGAAGCCGGAACTCTTCCAGTATGCTTGGGAAAAGAATGTTGCCATCGTCAGCCCGACCACATTGTTGGCCACATTAAGAACCGTCTCCGCCCTTTGGAAACAAGATCGCCAAGAAAAGAATGCTCTTGAAATCGCCAAACGCGGCGGTTTACTTTACGAAAAGTTCGCAGGACTTTTAAAAGACCTGCAGAACCTCGGAGAAAAGCTGGGAGCTGCTCAGAAAGCCCACGAGGACGTCATCAAGAAGGTCTCCGAGGGGCGAGGCAATCTGATGGATCAAGTGGAGGATTTGAAGCGTTTAGGCGCCAAAACCGAAAAGTCTTTACCACAAATTGAAGCAGTCACTGTCACATAAAAAAAGAGGCTCGAATTTCGAGCCTCTTTTCATTTATAAATATAATCTTTTTAATTACAATTCGACTTCTTTAACCACGTGAAGTTTGGTGGCCACATCAATTCCTGTTGATTGATTCTTAATTGCCACAGCTGGATTCTGAACCACACGCTGCTGAAGCTTCGTGAAAATTGGTTCACGAATCGCAAGGTTGTTGTCTTGAAGAACACACTGACGAGCGACTTTCTTTTCGATATTAACCACAACTGGAGCTTTTAAATTAGCCGTCATCTGAGTTGGATCGTCAGGAATCGTAATGATTGAGAAATAGCGAGCCTTGCTTTGATCAACAAGCTTTAACGCTTCCATATCACTTTTAGTTAGATTTGCCTTGTACTGCTGAGTAAAAAGCTCTGGCTCTAGGACTGGGAAGGCAATAGCGGCGGCTTCACAACTCTGAAGCCAAGCAAAGATCTCATCATTTGGGTCATCAAGAAGAACAAACTCTCGCAGATCGCTAAAGCCCAAAAGGCCTTCAGGAAAAGTCAGAACATCTTCTTGCTTCAGCTCAACTTGGCCGAATCTTGATGTCGAAATGATCATCTATCCCTCCAGAAAAGGTTCACCTTTATTTTAGACACGCGAAGCTGCGAACAGGGTGAATCCATATCTAAATCTGGACCTAAATCTAGGGAGACTCAATAAAATTAAAGAAGTATGACGAAGCGCCCCAGACTTGGGCGCCTTTAGGGCTTCAATAATTTGGCTACACTGCGCGTTTTATCGGCAGGTACATCAACGGACTGCTGATTTTGCTCCTGAATCGCGACATAGACTTCCTCGCGATGGATTTTAGTGTCTTTAGGGGCGTCAATGCCGAGGCGAACTTGCTTGCCCTTAATCTGAACTACTCTGATTTTAATGTGGTCATCGATAGCGATGCTTTCACCCAACTTCCGTGTGAGAACCAGCATGACAACTCCTTTTGCTGCAGTCGTTATCGGTAAAATTTGGCGGAACTGTAGGTATTATTTTTATCGGAGAAAGTCAAGAAGGCTTGCCTGAATAAGCTTGCCGGAAGTCTCCAAAGTCGCTTTTAGAGTACTATCAGTCTTATTTATGTCCGAAATAACTTGGAACGCATCAGCATCTTCGAGTTGAGAGGCCGAAACTTTATTATCGACCACAGCCTTGTGCAACGATTCTGTGGTGCTATCAATAGCCATGATTCTGGACCCAACTTCAGAGCGTGAAAGCACGACCTGCGAGATGGCCTGGTCCAAGGTATCCAGGGAGTCTTGCACACCCTGCTTATCATTCGTTCTTAATGAAACCTCGAGATCCCTTAAGACTGTAAAAATATTTAATCCGCCCGATCCAGTGACAGGATCAACTTTATCAGCATGCTTATGCCGACGAACTGAGGCCGGACCACGAGTTTGCAGGAATTGCTCTTCTTCGAGGCGATTCTCTTCAGCTCGTCTAAGCTCTTCCTGTTTGAAGTCTTTTAACTCTTCAACGTTCTTTGGAGTTTCAGCACGAGCTCTTACAATACCATCGTTGCCGAGCCCTTTTCCCAGGAATACTTTGCTTCCGGGAATGTTCATCGCAACGAATGAATCCTTTTGAGTCTGAATTTTCATATCGCCATCGTCACCGCGATACTCACCATCCTGACTGAAAGGACTGTTATGCGTTTTATAACCACCAAAAATATAACGCTCTCCAAGCTTTCGATTTCCGATTTGGACTGCTTGGTTATAGATCTGCTCGACTTCAGAAGCCGTTACCAGACGTGTTTCTTCATTTCCACTGGCATCGTTCGACTGACTGATCGCAAGTTCCTTAGCTCGAACTAAGATTTCAGAAAGTTCGCCAAGGGACTGATCCGAGAACTCCAGAAAAGAACGAGCATTATTGATATTCTTAATAAACTGCGAATTTCCACGTTCTTCCGTCCGAGCCGCCAAGACCCGCGCCGAAGCCAAGGGATCATCAGAAGGCTTATTAATTCGCTTTTGAGTCGCAGCTTGATTTTGCAAGTCAGCCATATCCGACCGGTTCTTGGTCAGATTCTGATTCACTTGATTAAAAGCCATTTTATCTGCGATTCTCATCTAACTTTCCTTATTAAAGTCTCTTCAAGCTTAGTACTGTATCAAACATTTCATCCGCGGTTTTAATCAGTCGCGCAGAGGCATCGTAAGTCTTCTGGAATTCGATCATCTTAGTAGTCTCTTCATCCAAACTGACACCACTGATACTCTCACGAATATTAGTTAATTGCCCAATCACATTCTTTTGGGATTCTTGAGCCTTAATGGCTCGCTGTACGACTGCACCGATTTGACCGACTTGGGTGTTATAATAATCATCCAAAGTCGAAGTCCCTTCGTCCATGACCTGCTTGTATTGCAAAGCTGAGATCACGTTCGCCACAGTATTATCCCCAGGAGCACCAGGCTGAACACCCGCTGCGATCTTGCTCACATCATTATAGATTGTTTTATTAAGCGAAAAACTTGCTGCCGCACCCTTTTGGCTTTCTGGCATTTCAAAGAACAAAACACCGGACTTTCCATACTTGTCGAAGCCTTCAATATGGGCCTTGTTCACTTCTTTCGAAAGGGTGTATGCCATCTTATCCACGTGACCTAAAAGATCTTCGATCACATGATCTCGCACATCCAGAGCGCCACCGATCCGGCCACCAGTAATTTGTTCTGTTATATTAGCTGGCGACCCTGGAGATCCCATATAGTACACGGCTACACGATCCCCATTCCCAGAAAGTTTTGCGGAAAGCTCTGACGAACCAACGCCAGAAACCAGAATCGCGGTTCGCCCCGCGGTGACGGTCACCATGCCATCTTTACCTTCTGCCCAGGAGATATCAATCTTCTCACCGAGTTTTTTCAAAAGGAGATCACGACGATCTCTCTCGTCGTTGGCAGGAGTATTCTGAACTTCAATGATTTGAATTTTCTCATTCAGAGAAGCAATCTCCTTGGAGATCTGATTCACTTCTTCCACAGTTGTTTTAATCTGACCATCCAAGTCTTCTTGGACTCCACGTAGTTGGCCGACCACCCTACCAAAATCTTTTCCCAGAGCTACGGCAGACTCTCTAACCATAGTACGTGACGCCAAGCTTTCAGGATTATTTGAAAGCTCTCTGAAGGAGTTAAAGAAGTCCGTCATGTATTGGTTTAAGCCTTTGTTGGCCTGTTCGTTGTAGACTTGCTCTACGCGCGCCAAAGCATCAGCACGGGAATCTTGAAATCCCATGTTCATGCCTTCTTTTTGAATTTGCTTTTCTAACCAGGGATTGTTTACGCGAGTGACGACACCGGCTCGGGCGCCCATACCGATTTGCAGATTTCCTTCGCCAATAGGCACATTAGAAAGCAATTCAACACGTTGCCGAGAGAACCCCTCCGTCGACTTGTTGGCGATGTTATGACCGACTGTTTGCAAGGCTGTCTGAGAGTTCATCAGAGAGCGCTTACCGGTATCCATCATGGCCGAAATTTTAGACATCTTGTCTCCTTCGGCGGTCCTTTGAAATACTGAATAACTTTTTTAGCCCCTTTGCTCGGACAGTCCTCGCGCGAGTTGGGCTCGCGGGTTTGTCTGGCTCGGGGATTTTAGCTGGGCCGTGGAGTTTTTGTGGGCTGGGTCGCGCTGCGGAACTCGCACGGGGCTAAAAAAGTTATTCAGTATTTCAAAGATCCATCCTCGTTTCGGTGCTTTCTGCACTGGCCGGCGCATCCTGCGCTCCGCCGCTTTCGGTGCGCTTCGCGCTCCGTTTTTTTATGCCTCTTTGCTTACGAAGTTGCCGGAAACTTGAGGGCCTGTTTTGTATTGGCCTTTTTTCTCGTAGGTTTTTTTGCCTGAGAGAGTTTCTTTTACTTCGTTCAAAGCTCCGTTCAGAGTTTTTAGAGCGGACTTTGTATGTTCTTCGTTATCTTTGTTAATTTCGGTGATTCTTTTGATTAATAGATCGAGGGCTGCGTGTTGAACGCGCAATCTATCTGATGCAGGCGTGCCGCCGAGTTTTTGGGCAAGCTCTAGCAATCGAGGATTATCTACATCTGCGCCGACCAATGCTGCAAGTTCGGTTGCATAGCGTGCGCGCAAAGAGTCCTGAGCTCTTAATCTAAACAACAGGTCTTCTTTGACTTTGTTGCTCTCATCGAGCGCTTCGCGGTCAGCTTTGAGTAAATGTTCTTTTTCTTTTCTTACAAGATCCAGAAGGGAGCGATAGATCTTTGTCAGCTCTTCAAGATTTCCTTCTAGTTTTTGAAACGCTCTTTCTACAGTTGCGTCCATGTCCATCATCCTTGATGCCGCCGAGGCGGATAAAAAATTAACTTTACTGGGCGCTCTCCTACGCCGCAGTACTCATCGACTCTCGTCGATTACATATCCAAGTGCTCGTCAACCATTCTGTCGGCGATCGCTTTCGCATCGATATTGTATTTACCTTCGTCGATCAATTTTCTAAACTTAGCAACTTTTGCTTCATCAACATCGGGCGCAGCCATCGCAAGTTCTTTAATCTTTTTTGCTTCTTGTGCCCGAGGTGAAAGTTCAACTCGCGCAGACTCTCCTAATCCTGATGATTGCAAAGCTCCTGCTTTATCAACTGCACCAGGAACTCCAGCGCCTTTACTTCCAATATTGTTGGCTCTGTCAGACTTCGACGAATCAGTCAGATTCAAATTCTGTCCAACTTTGTTGTGTGTAATTTTCATGGAGAGCCTCCTGCTATACGAGTGTTATAGAACACTCTTTAATTCTTTTCATAGTACCATAATGGGACAGTTTGTTCCAAATCATTCTGAGGCACTTTCTGGTCCAGGCTCAACTGTCCAATATAGCGATTTTGCTTCAGAACTTAAAAACCCAAGGGTGTCGCCAGCTTGCAGTTTTTGCCCTGTCGAAACATTAGACAGTCCGCCTTTAAAGACCAACTGACTTCTTAGACCATTGTCGTGTCCGATCTCCACCAGAGTCTGATCGTCGGCTAAATTTTTCTTACCTAAGAGCACACCGTCCCAAGGAGCTTTCACTTCAGAAGTCTCTGGCAGCTTTTTATCGATACGATAAGAAACCGCCTCTTTCTTTCCAGGGTGTTGAAAAGGTTGCGCCGCAAAGTTGTCTTTTTCCGAAAGAGGTAGCGGACCTTGCGGTTTTGCCACTGCCGACTTGATGCCCATTTGCACGCCGAATTTTTCCACGAGCTGCGTGTAGATCATATCAGAAAGACCAATGCCGCCTTTTTCGCCCCACTTATCTACGTATTGATCATCAAGTTGTTCGCGAAAAATCTTTTCTGCCTGATTCTGCTGAATGAAGCCGCTCTCATGCACAGTAGAACGCATGGCCTTCATCATCTCGCGAAGGAAATGCTTCTCGTACATATCAGAAACCTGCCGAAGTTTTTCTTCGGGCTTAGCTTCTGGCGGACGCATGAATTTCTGACCTAAAGGTTTAAAGCCAGATGATGAACCTATGTCACTCATAGGACACCGAAAGAGAAAAAAAGGGGAGTTGAGTCGGAGAATCATGTGCATCCTGCACTTGACTCTGAGAGTGTAGCTTCGGCTCGTATCGATCACTCCGTGATCTTTGCTGACCTATTGCTCCTGTTTCCTGCGAGAAACTTTTGACTCTTGACCTTCCATGGTTCGCGATCTCTTTCTCACCCTCCCCGCGTTCCAAACACATCCATGTGTCTGAAACAGATATCTTTATTTTATTAAATGCTGTGTCATTATGAAACAAAAATTTCATAATACTTCGAGTTCCCCGTGCAAAGCTCCAGCTGACTTGATGGACTGAAGTATAGTTATCAGGTCTTTCGGCGTGACCCCGAGTTTATTCAGAGCCTGCACAAGTTCTCCAACGCTGACCCCGCTCTCTAAAACAGCGACTTTTTCTTCAGCGCCTTTTTTACCATCTCCAACTTTTACGGAAAGTGCACCATGTGAAATTGCGACCTTTGAAATTTTAACCTTTTCGCCAATGACAATGGTTCCGGTCTTTTCATTAACAACAACGCGCGCTTTCATGTCAGGATTGATTTCAATGGCTTCAATGGTTGCTAACAGTTCGACGCCTCTGTTTTCATAAGCAAACGGAGTAATAATATCAATTGTCCCCGCATCTTTTGCCGAAGCATAGTATCCACCTAATTCTTTATTGATCGTCAACACAGCTCGGGCCGCCGTTGTAAAATCCGGATTGATCAACGTCAGTCGATACATTTTTCGAGTAGCGAAGTCAGCTGTCATATCTCTTTCAATAATAGCGCCATTTGGAATTCTTCCAGATGTCAAATGTCCGTCTTTACCGTCACTACCAATGACAAGGTTTCCCTGAGCTACCGCATACACCTGTTCGTTAGCAGCTCGAAGTGGAGCTTGTAATAAAGTTCCACCTTGCAATGAGGAAGCATCCCCTACCGCGCTGACAGTCACATCAATAGGGTTTCCGGCTTTACCAAACGCAGGCATTGTTCCGGTAATGATGACTGCCGCAACATTTTTGCTGGCAAACTCTGGTGAATCCAGTTTCATACCCAGTTTATCAAACATCCGAACCATGCTCTTACTCATGTATTCGTTTTTGCCGTCACCTGTACCCTTAAGACCCACAACTATACCGTAACCAATCAACTGATTTTCCCGAACGCCACGAACACTTGCGATGTCTTTTAGGCGAGCTGCGTTTGCAGCTTCATAGGCCACAAGAAAAAAGAAGACACTAAGAAAGATAATTTTAAATAGATTACTCATTGCGGGTGTTCCTTCTAATACTCACGACATCATATTGGGGATCGAGAAGTTTTTGTGATGAAATGCCTTCGTCGTTAAAGTCTTCTGGTCTTAACATTCCAGTCACGATAACTTTATACTCGCGCTTGCCAATCATAAATGGCTGCTGACCTTTGATTCGATAGTTTCCATCAGCAAGCTTTTCCACAATTCGCGTTGGGATGTTTTTAACTTCATCCAAGCTTTGTGGTTCTTCCTTTTCTTCAACTTTCGCTGGTTCCGGCTTCGCTGCGGCCTCAGAAGCGGGCCCCCGGGCAGGATCGGCATTGGCAGCAAGACTATTTTTAAGTTCTGCTTGCTGTTGCTCTTCGAGCTGCTTCAATAGCTTCTTAATAACTGAAACTTTCGTTTCAACTTGCTTCATTGCGGGGCCATCTAAATTCACATTAAGAATATCGCCTTCACGACGCATTTTGTTTTGAGCAAAGAGATAAGCCCCTTGACCTTCCATCACCCAGGTTGACCCCGCATTGCTGCCCAAATCTGACTCTTCTTCAAGTCGATTGCGAGTCATGCGTTTGTATTGGCGATCCGTTGGAACTCCCAGGTTTTCTTGCTCTGAATAGCGCGGCGCTGATTTGATATTTTCCAAGTTAGCTGTTTTTGGAGGACCAGACAGGAGCTCCTCCAAACTTGCACATCCAGTCATTAATAATGCCAAGCTTAAAACTGCAAGAGTATTTCTCATGTTGTTGTTAGTCATTGCAATCTCACCACACCTTTTTCTTCAATCGTGCCAGACAGAATCTTTTTAGTTTCTAAATTTTTGACTTTAATCTGATCCCCGATGAAACCATTCTCTTGAGCCTCAACATAGACAGACACTTCAAAGGTGCCGTCTCCGAGTAAGGCTTTGACTATTTGACCACGTTTTGCAGCTGGCTCCTGCTTTAAGTCCGAGGCCCAAAGGGGCGTTCCCACCGGAAGCATCCGGGCTGCCAGTTTGCCATCTATTTCTGCAGATTGAAGACCACTATCCTTTGCAAAAGTCACATCCGTCATTTCCATGCGAATGTCTTCCGGCTTTAGCTTCTCTCCTTGTAGGATCATTCTTGTGGTCACAGGGGTTAATTTTGAAACTCGAATAGTGCCAGAAATCCATTTTATCTGCTGGTTCGTCCCATCTTTAACTGGGACCAAAAAGCCCCCCTTGGTTGAAAGACTGCTCATATCCATGAACCACTGCTTACTACTAGGCACAGGGGTTCCATGGACACTGACTTGAAATTCACATTGGGGGCACTTTGCTTTAAGCGTATTCAATATTTTTCGCTCGGCCTCTTGCCGAGAAATCGCCGACGACGAAAAGGTGACTGCAACTTGAGACGGCACCTTAAAAAGGGGATTCATTTTTTTTAGGGCCTCGTTATTCTTGAGTCCCTCGCGCAAGGCAGCAAGAATCTCTTGCGCCTCCAGCTTTTGGGAAAGAAGTAAGGTGCGAGAGTCATTGCGAATAACAATACTATCCAGGTGCCCAATATATTCTTCCTTAAAGCCAGACACAACGGCGATGTCCCCAAGGCGTAGGATTTCTCTTTGAGAGATCTCGACCGAAGATGGAATCGTAATCTCGGGTCGCGCCAAGGCTTGAAGGCTTAGACTAAGAATAAAAAAGAGCACCGTCTTCATTCAATTATCTCAGGTTGTTAATGGACTGAAGCATCTGGTCGGATGCCTGAATCACCTTAGAGTTCGTCTCGTAAGCTCGCTGGGCTGTGATCATATTCACCATTTCATCGACGATGTTCACGTTACTCGCCTCTAGCTGACCTTGCGCAAGATAGCCTGTTCCGTTTAGACCCGGTCGAGAAGCAATAGCTTGTCCACTGGAAGGAGTCTGCGTAAACAGGTTCTTACCCATAGCCTTCAAACCAGCCGGATTTACGAAGTTAGTCACCTCGATCTGCCCAATCGTTTGTGGAGCATCACCAAGTCCTACGATAACTCGCACTTCGCCATTAGGCCCCACTTCCAAACCTGCCACATCGGGTGGAACCGTTATTTCAGGTTGCAGAATATTTCCGTTTTTATCGACGACTCTTCCTGTTGGGTCCTTTTTAAATGCGCCATCACGAGTATAGGCGATTTCCCCATCGGGAGTTAACACTTGAAAAAATCCCGAGCCTTCAATTTGGATATCTAAAGGATTCTTAGTAACCTGAGCACTTCCATGAGTGAAATCTTTTTGAATAGAAGCAGTTCTAACCCCCAAACCAGTTTGCACCCCGTTTGGTGAATATGCATTCATTCCAGTTGCTGTGCCTGGTTCTTTTTGAGTTTGATACATCAAATCTTCAAACTCCGCGCGAGATTTTTTAAAACCATTCGTTGAAACGTTGGCGATATTATTGGCGATAACATCCATATTTGTCTGTTGTGCCGCCATACCTGTCGCTGCCGTGTTTAAGCTCTTAATCATCTACTGATCCTTCCGTATTACAGTCCGGTCTTGCCAACAACATTAACCATCTTGTCAGCCATTTGATCATAGGCACTGATCGCCTTTTGCGTGCTTTCGAATATTCGATTGGTGCTTATCATGTCCGTCATTTCTTGGACGATATTGACGTTTGAGGTTTCTAAGAAACCTTGCTTAAGACTTGGATTATTAACATTCGTCATTTCAGGAACTGAATTCGGTTTGAACGCGTAAAGCGAGCTCCCCATTTTTTCAAGTGTGTCTGGATTGTTCACATTCACCAAAGAAAGACGTGCAACATTTTGAGTGCCTTCAAAGACATCACCATTGTCTGCAATCGAGATAGCGGCATTGCCTTGAAAGCGAATTACTCGGCTGGCCGGATCTGCTCCGGGCTCTCCGTTACTCAAAACAGGAAAGCCTTCTTTGGTCACAAGCTGACCTGTTCCATCTAAAGTAAAGTTGCCGGCTCGAGTGAGTCGAACTCCGCCCGGAGTTGCCACTTCAAAAAAGCCTTTTCCATCAATAGCCACATCCATTGGATTGCCCGTGGGCTTAAGGCCACCTTGCGAGTAGTCCGTGAAAGTGCCTTTGGTATCGACATAACTTTTGTCGCCGCCCTGCATGTCATAGAAGCTTTCGATCGCAGCAACATCACGAGGCACTTGAATCACCTCGGGTGGCTTTTCATTGGCAGTCAGATATTCCTGAAAGATCTGCTGATCTCTCTTAAATGCTGGCGTATTCACGTTCGCTAGATTATTGGCGATCGTATCTAGTTTCGTGCTTTGAGCCATCGCACCACTTAAGGCCGTATAGATACCTTTTATTCCCATGAACCACTCTCCTGGAATGTTAAGCAGCAAGTGGTATGCCACGTTTTGACAGGACGGATCTTCGTCTGGGAAAAAGCTTCCAAGCTGGACTTTTGACCGGCACTTCTTTTCTGGCCTCAAGTTTTTTTCGATTTGACCGAAGCATTGACCTTCGTCGATGGGACCTCAACATTGTCAGTTCTTTGTCGACAGTGTCAAAGAACCGGCCCCATAATGAACGTTATGAGAACGTTTGCAGTGCTTTGTTTTATCCTATTTTTCTCTCCGCTGAGTTGGTCAACGACCGCTCCTATGAATTCAAATGCAGTCAAACCGCAGACCTTGAAAGATAAGCTGAATTCACTCGCTGCAAAAACCTCACGGTCCCACTCCGACAATCTAATATTTGATCTTCCAGTCACCTATAATAAAAAAGTCAGTAGATGGGTGGCCCATTATCAAGGACCTGGAAATCGCTGGTTCAGAACCTGGCTACAACGCTCTTACAAGTACATGCCATTCATTCAAGCCGAACTAAAGAAGGCTGGATTGCCCTTGGATCTGGCTTACATGGTGATGATCGAAAGTGGGTTCGCTCCAAATGCTGTTAGTCATGCTAGTGCTGTCGGGCCTTGGCAGTTTATCGAAGCCACCGGCTCTCGTTATGGTCTTAGCAAAAACTGGTGGTTAGATGAAAGACGCGACCTTAAGAAAAGCACTCTTGCCGCCATTCGCTACATTAAGGATCTTCATGCCGAGTTTGGGTCTTGGTATCTCGTCGCAGCCAGCTACAACATGGGCGAAAACGGTCTACGTCGAAAAATCAAAAAACATGGGACGAAAGATTACTGGACGCTCATAAAGCTAAATGCTCTCCCACAAGAAACTCAAGAATATGTACCAAAGATTTTGGCTGCAATGTTAATTTCGAAAGCTCCCAATCTCTATGGTTTTAGGGATTTGGAAACGATGGAGCCACTTTCTTATGAAGTGGTCGTCGTGCCTGGAGGAACAGATCTCGGTCCATTAGCAGATCATCTTGGTGTGACTCGTAAGTCTCTAAAGGATTTGAATGCTGAACTGTATCTAGGATACATTCCCCGCCAGGTAGAAAAACATTTTATCCGAGTTCCCAAAGGCGCGGGTAAAATTGTAAGTTCTTATCTTACTCAGCAAACTCGCAGGGTTGCTTTAGAATAGGGTTGATTACGATGAAACCTCTGATAGTTCAGAAATACGGTGGTGCTACCCTAGCTGATCCAGAAAAGATCAAAGCGGTCGCTGCCCGGGTGGCAACGCAGTCCAAGGACAATTCTTTAATTGTGATTGTCAGTGCCATGGGAAAAACCACGAACTCTCTTATTGATCTGGCCAATCAAGTCTCGTCTCATCCACATCGGCGTGAAATGGATATGCTGTTAACTGTAGGCGAGCGTATCAGCATGTCTTTGCTAAGCATGGCGTTGAATGACCTGGGATGTGGAGCGATCAGCTTTACAGGTAGTCAAGCCGGAATCTTTACAGACACATCTCATGTCAATGCCTTCATTAAAGACGTAAAGCCTATTCGCGTGGCCGAGTCTCTTAACAACAATAGGGTCGTCATTCTTGCAGGCTTTCAAGGTGTTTCACCAGAGACAAAAGAAATCACGACATTAGGGCGAGGAGGTTCCGACACCTCCGCAGTTGCTATGGCGGCCAGCTTTAATGCCGAACGCTGTGAAATTTTAAAAGATGTTCCTGCCGTTTTCACCGCTGATCCGAATATTGTTAAGTCAGCTCGTCCGCTGAATAAACTGAATTATGATCAACTGATGGAAATGACATTTTGGGGAGCCAAAGTGCTTCACTATCGAAGCGTTGAGCTCGCTAAAGTTCGTAATGTTCCGCTCTATATTGGTCCCGCTTCTAACAAAACTTCTGATGGCACATTGGTTCAGAAAGGTTTGAACATGTTTGAATCCTGCAAAGCACTTTCTTTAAATTCCCACGAAACCGTTTTAAAAATTCAGAGTCAGGAAGTGAATCCCGCGATGGCTTTGAAAAAGCTGCAAGATCTTTTCAATAAAAGCGAGATTGCATTCCCGCAATTATTGCATTTTGAGCTCGATCATGAAAAATCTGTCATCTACCTTACAGGGCCGCAGGAGATCATGACAGCGGTGAAACGCGAATTACAAAACTCCAATGATTTCACCCTGAATTCCACAGACTTTTCCACAGTTACCTTGACCTGTACGGGTTCTACGTCGGCAGATATTCCGCAAATGGTGCTCGACAAAATGCAAAATTCAAAAATTTCGGCCCACAAACTTATTATGAGTGCAATGAGTGTCACTGTTCTGATTGATGCGTCCGTGCGCAAGCCTACTATCGAAGCTTTACACGAACTCATCCAATAAAAGTCTTAAGGCATTAAAGTTGGGCTCAGTACTTTGTAACGATTTTGGATCTTCTGCCAAATATTAGAATGAGGCCCGGTAATTCCATCCGGTCCAGAGGCCCCAGCAATTCCGCGAGCCCTTGGATCAAATTTTCCACCAGGTAAGAATTGTCTTAGGTTCACACCATTATTTCTCGCCGCTTGGCCATTGGCTCCATAACCACCGGCGCCGCCACCGGTAGCTCCATATGAACGACCATTCGTGCCGAAGGCTCCTCCGCCACCGCCACCATAAAATCCTGCATTCACATCGTGACCAGCCTCATCTCCATAAGCGCCGCCGCCGCCAGGGCTTCCCGCTGCTCCGCCACCCATATCAGAAGAACCCAGGTTCGCACCAGCACCTTGCTTCCCATCAATACCGGTGCCACCACCACCCTTCACTTGTCCATGCTCAATGGAGGGAAGATCTGGAATGTCACCAATATCAAGGCCACCTGCATTTGCGCCACTTCCATTTAATCTAGAAGTTAACGTTGATGATGCCAATGAAGTATCACCTGAACTCTTTAAACCAATACAGCTGGGATCAGTTGGATTTCTAGAACAAACACAAATTTTATTAGAAGCCATTTCGGGCTTAGAACAATCTGCAGCAGTAATCGTCGAGCAACCAGGTAAAGTAGGATTTGCAACACAGATCTGAGGAACTTGGATATCACCCGCAGTAAGGGAGGCACATTGGCTGGCATTAGCTGCTGTCGCCGCAAAATTCTGAACAGCCGCCTGTGCCTCTTGCATCTTTGAATCGAAATTCAAACACTGATTCGCTTGATCTTCACTTTGAGCAATCAAAGATGGATCTCGACCGCAAGCGGGATTTTGTTTTACAAAAGTGACCAACTCATCACAAGTGGATCGACAACTGCTAATCGCCGACTGACAAAGCATACGGTAAGCCGCTGTCGCGGCATTCGCCGCCTGAGTCAAACCAGCCACCTTAGAACAAGAAGCCGCAATACTTGACGCCGTCTGCTGGCCCATTAGCAAAGAAGCCTGAGAGAGCGCCGACATTGTACTTGTCATTCCCGTATCATTCTTTTCATCACAAGAACGAGAAGTCTCCATGTACTCAGCTTCGCACTTCTGCGACAGTTGCTGATACTGTGCCTGACATTGACTAAGAGCGCTGGCACTTTGCTGTTGAGAGGCGGAACCGCCGACGCACTCGTAAGAACCGTTTTGCTGCTGGCAAGTTGCTCCGGGGCTTAAGCAAATCTGTTGGCACTGTTGCAAAGTTCTTCCACCTGATTCCGAAGCATGAGAGCGAGTTTGAGCCGGCTCCATTTCCTCTGGCGCCGATTCATATTCAGGCTGTTGAGGTCTATTGGCAGTGGATCCAGATCCGCCATTCATACAGTTCGCAAATTCATTTGAATTCGTTGCCAAGCCCTGGCTTTGACATTTTTTAAATTGAGGATTTTCTGGATGATATCTCTGGCTTAAGGAGCCATCGTTTCTTTTAAGCAACCCGCCCTGTGATTGCAGGCAATTCGAATACTGTTGAGCACATTGTTGGCTTCCAGGAGATTGCTCAAGACATTGTCTAAGAGAATCTTCGCAATATTTGACTCCCAGATATGCCTGTCCAAACGCATCGTTTAGAAATAAGCTGCCTATTGAAAACACAAATAGAAATATTATTTTCCCCATGCCTTCTTTTCGGCAGTCCTAGACTTTTTCTGAACGAAAATGACACATCTCTTTGTTAAATGCTTGGAGCCCGAACTACTTATGCAGCGTCTCACCTTGAGACGTTTTTTTCTTTTCACGAGGCAGATAACTGATAACCTCTGGTAAAGAGTCCAACAAAGGGTATATCTATGAGCACTAGTTTTCATACATTTGAAGTTAAGAATGCCGGCGGCGAGAGCGTGTCCCTAAAAAATTTTGCAGGTCAGGTTGTTTTAGTCGTCAATGTCGCCAGCAAGTGCGGCTTTACCCCTCAGTATAAAGGCTTGCAAGAGCTTTACGACAAATTTAAAGATCGGGGTTTCAATATCGTCGGCTTCCCTTGCAATCAATTCGGATCCCAAGAGCCCGGATCAGACCAAGAGATTCAACAGTTCTGCGAACTCAACTATGGCGTCAGCTTCCCCGTGATGGCGAAGGTCGACGTAAACGGCGCCGCAGCCGATCCAGTCTATAAATGGCTTAAAGAATCGGCGCCAGGCCTGCTTGGCACTGAAATGATCAAATGGAATTTTACGAAATTTCTAATTGGAAAAGACGGTCAGGTGATCAAGAGATACGGCCCTCAAGAAGAGCCGAAATCTCTTATCGAAGATATCGAGAATGCACTAAAAAATTAAATTCCAACGTTTGAAGCCATGTTAACGGTTCTCTGGAAAATAGGATTTGTTAGAATCTCATTAATCACAAGAACCGGGCTTTTTTCTTCTTTTAAAAGATGAGACAACAAGGTCAGCATATCTTCAGAAGTCACGATTCCAGCAACCTCTTCGTTTTCCATAATTAAAAACGCTGAAACCTTATCAGCAACCATGGCTTCTACGACTTTGCGGATGGGCGTATTGATATCAAAAGATTTCACCGGCGAAGTCATCAACTGCGCCACGGGAGTCGTGGGACTGTCCGCCTTCAAAAGATCTCTGTCAGAAACGATCCCAATAACCGACTTACCAGTGGCGTCGACTACTGGAAGATGCCGAATCCACATATTCACCATGAGCTTGTATGCCTCAGCCTGAGTCTCTTTTTCAGAAATTGTATGCAGTTTGTGGGACATATTGTTTTTTAGTGTTGGCTTCATAGGACATCCTTTCAAAAGTCACGGTTCGCTTCCGAATCTCCCATCAAATGGGACGAATGAGAAGGGAAATCAACCCGAACTCTGCAGTTACGGATAAACCAGTGACCGTAAGGTGGCTAGAACGGAAACTAAATCATCATAGGCTTGCCTAAACAGATCTGGATGCTCCGTGGCAAGCTTGTGATATTCAGCAAGAGTCTTTTTCTCGCCTTGCTGAAAGGAAAAATGCAAAGCTCGAAAACTCCGGCTGGGCAAAGCGGATTGCTCAGTTATTTGCGCGGAAAGTGCCAGCGTTTCGTCTAAGCCTGCAGATGGAATTCCCTCCGCAATTTTTCTTTCGGCGGCCTCAATGGATCGGTTCAAAAAGTAAATCGAGCCTCCGTACTCTTGAAGGACGTTGTCATTGAATCCACCTTGTCGCGCCAGAAAGGGCCCCAGCGTCTTACTGTAGATCCCTCTTAGCAGCGCACGGCCCTGGCCCCAACCTTTCACCTGCTTACGCTGAGCCAATAGAACAAGCGCATTCACCTCTGCGAAAGACTCGGCCATGTGCACACTGTGGGGGTCCGGTTCACCTTGATAAGCTCGCTGTAAAAACCTTCGATCCATGCAATGAGAAAGCTCATGATACAAAGAGACCGTTTTTAATTGCTCTATCGTAAACTTTTTGCTTACGCGGTCCAAACTGACTTCGCCATAAAGATGTTCCATGCCTCTAACACCCAGAGTTCTTGCGGTTTCATCGACTACCGATCCCGTTAGACCGCTCGGCATTACAATACAGAATTTCATCACTAAAGGATATCCAGCAGAGAAAAACGGAATAGCTGACGCACTGGCATTTAAATCCGTCACATATGTCACCAAATTTTGAGCATCAGAAATTTCGACAGAAAGAGAGTGCTCTTTCTTTAAGTAGGTTTGCATGACGGACGCCAACCTCTCTTCATCATCCCAATCTAATCGAGCTGAACTGGCAAAGGATTGAAATTTTTGTTTATCAAAAACGGCTATAGGGTAACCCAAGACTGTTCCATAGTCCTTGTTCAGCTCAGCAATTTCAGAACTGAGTTCGAAGGCCCATATCGGAGAAGCGCACACGGAAATTAGAATCAAAATAATTGCGTGCAACAAATTCAAGATCTACCCACTTCCAAAGATAGGGGAACACACCAGCCCATGTATCGAGGTTGCAACCCCAGGGCCATCACTCCTGGCAACTGAATGGAAATCAATCGAGACAGCTGTCAAAATAGTTCACATCTGCCAAAAAAAGCCCCCCTGAAATGACCACTCATAGAGAGTCTTTAGCACGTGCAACGGCCTCATATTTTTGTGCCAATCTGTAAACTCAAACTATAGAGAGTGTTTGTCACAATTTCGAACTTTAGCGAAATTTTGCTCGCACCGATATATTAAGCATCATGAACTTTTATGCCTGCACGTATCTTCTATCAGTTCTGACTTTGCTATCGGCATGTTCCATTGACGTGAACATCAGATCCAAGGATTTAAACTCTGTTGAACAGACCATAACTTTTGACTCTACCAATCTCGACTTTAGCAATCTATCAAAAAACGTTTACAGCAGTTCTATCGCACCTGATGGCGAACTTCATGTTCAAATCAACATGAAAGAGTACGTCTATAAAAACAAGGTGAAGTTCGTAAATCTTCCAGCTGACTCCCAGTTATTTTGCAATGGAGCCGATCCTAATCTGGCCTTTCAGACCATCGATCTTTCAGGTGAACAGTCATTCTCTTTAAAATATAACTACTGGGTGGCGACGGACTTAGAGTGGAACGATATTCAATCTTTAAATTTTAAATGTTGGTATGAAGTCGCAGGACAAACCTCGGCAATAATACATTTTGAAATTAATTTGCAGGAAGAGACTATCGCTCGAGTTTCAGTTCCAACATTTACCGGTTCTGAAACTCATGGTGATTCGGACGAGGGAGTCATCTCTGGAGATGGACGTTACTTGGCTTTTTCTTCACTGGCAGCCTACGACGAAAGTGATCTCAACGGAAGCCGAGATATCTTCGTCCGTGATTTGACAACTCAAGAAATACGGCGAGTTTCTGTAAGTAGTTCTGGAGAAGAAGGCAACAACACTTCCGAAAGCCCTGCCATCAGTGCAGATGGGCGTTATATAGCATTTATTTCGGCCGCTTCCAATTTGGTTTCCGGTGACACAAATGCCCAAAAAGATGTTTTCGTTCATGACCGACAGACCTCGACAACCAGAAGAGTTTCAGTGGGTAGCAGTGGCATCCAGGCAAACTCCTATTCAATAGCGGTTGCAATTAGCGCCAACGGCCGCTACGTCGCATTCGACAGCCAAGCCTCTAACTTGGTCGCCGGAGATACCAATGGGCTCGAAGATATTTTTGTGCATGACCTTGAAACCTCCACTACAAGTCGAGTGTCAGTATCCACTTCAGGAACTGAAGGAAATGGCAATGTCTTTAGACCTAGCATCAGTGCGGATGGCCGTTTTGTCGTATTTAAGTCTCAAGGATCAACTCTGGTAGCCGGAGATAATAACTATACATATGATATCTTCGTTCACGACAGGCAAACTGCCACTACTGAGCGTGTTTCGGTGGACAGTCTTGGCAACGAAGCGAACAACGAGTCCTCATTTCCGAATATTAGCGGCGATGGCAGATACATCACATTCGAGTCTGATGCAGACAATTTAATCGCAGGCGACACCAACGGATCTAGAGATATATTCCTTCATGATCGACAAACTGGGAGCACCACGCGCATCTCTGTAAGCAGCGGCGGTACTCAAGCGAATGCATCTTCTTATTCGCCATTCATTAGTCAGGACGGCTCAACAATCACTTTTTATTCTAATGCTAACAATCTTGTTGCTGATGATTCAAATGGCGTAATCGACGTGTTTAGTTATAAAGTCGCCAACGGGGAGACTCGCCTCGTTTCGAGAGATTTCAATGGCTCGCCAGGCAACGATGACTCTACAGTTTCAAGCCTCAGTTCAGATGGTCGATATGTTGTCGTATCGTCTAACGCAACAGATTTTTTAGCGGGCGACACGAGCCTCTTCTTTAAAGTCTATGCATTTGATACACTAGAGAATAAGGCCACGTTGGCCTCATTCGAATCTTTAGGTGGAGAGGCAAACTATTGGTCATTGGAACCAGCCATCAGTGCAGATGGACGCTATGTTTGCTTTGAAACAGAAGCAGATAATCTCGTATCTAATGACACTAACTTTTTTAATGACATTTTTGTTCATGACCGAAAAACAGGAATCACCACTCGAGTTTCCGTCAACAGTTCTGGAGCAGAGGGTGACGATGGTTCCTATAACTGTTCCATCAGTGGAGATGGGCGCTACGTTTCTTTTATGTCTTACGCGACGAATCTGGTCGCTGGAGATTCTAATTGGCAGGGCGACATCTTTGTTCATGATCGACAAACTGGCACAACCACCCGAGTCTCCCTGAGTGATGCAGGTATCGAAGGCGATGGCGAGTCTTACTATTCCTCGTTAAGTCTGGATGGACGCTATGTTGCTTTCCAGTCCACGGCCACAAATTTGGTTGCCGGTGATACCAATGGGCAATCAGATATTTTTGTACATGATCGTCAGTCAGCCACCACAACGCGAGTTTCCGTATCCAGCCTAGGAGCTCAGTCGGATGGTTGGTCTGACAAACCAAAGATTAGCCCCGAGGGTCGCTATGTTACGTTCAATTCCGGCGGCACAACCTTGGTATCAGGAGACACGAATGCCCGAAGGGACATTTTTGTTCACGACAGGCAACTGGCGACCACCACTCGAGTTTCAGTTACCAGCAGCGGAGTCCAAGCTGATGGTCATTCTACAAATGCGGCCATCAGCGAAAATGGACGGTATATAGCATTCGATTCTGCAGCAACAAATCTAGTTGCTGGTGATAGCAACGCGAGGACGGATATTTTCGTTCACGATATTCAAACAGGTACGACAACACTGGTGTCCAAAGCCGCTGGTGGTGGCTTTACAAATCATAATTCTGAAAAGCCTTCTATAGATAAGACTGGCAGATATATCACGTTTGCTTCGTTCGCTTCAAATATCGTTGTAACTGACACGAACGTGGCCGCCGATACATTCCTATTCGATCAAGATTCTGGCGAAACCGTTCGAATTTCTGTCAATACCAGCGGTCAAGAAGGCAATTACGGCTCTTATACTCCAACGATCAGCGCTGATGGTCGCTATATAGTCAGCTCATCCTATGCTTCAAATTTCGTCGCTGGCGACAGCAACTCTGCAGATGATATCTTTATCTTTAAGCGATAATATTCGTCGGGCCAGACCAGCCCCCTAGACCAAAGCGAGAATCAGAGATTACTCCGAACTTCGATGAAACTCATCGAAGTTCTATTTTTCTGATCAAACTCAGCACATTTTTCTAAACTTTCACTGTCTGTCTGTTAAATCATTTCGCAGAATTTTTAGAATTTTCGTTGCAAATTTTTGCAGGACTTTTTTTTAAAAAAAGACCGTTTTTATTTTTCCAACTTCGCTCTAACCTGGAAATGAAAAACCCAGCCGATACCAGGAGAAATAATGAAAACTAAAATGCTGACCCTTGCCACCGTCTTTCCCGCTCTACTTGTTGGATGCGGAGGTTCCTTTTCTGCGAGTGAAAACTCTTCGCAAAATGCACCGAGCAACACCGAAGCACCTGCCGAAGTACTCTCATCTGCGAAAATTATGATGACCGATCTCGAAAGCAGCTTGCGAGGTCAAGAGATCTCCCAGAGCAGCCTTACAAAAATGCAAGTCAGCGCGACCAGTGTAAAATTGAATTTGAACGAAGCCCAGATTCAAACGATCCTTGCGGCTGTCTCTCAAGCATTGCAGGGGGCTCAGCTCGGCTCGAGCAATGATCTCCAAGCAATCTTGCCGGTGCTGATTCAAGGGGCGACTCAAGGTATCGGTGCGTTGAAATTCGATTCGGTTATGCTATCGCAAATTCTGGCAACCGTTGGTAACAGCTCGCTCAATTCGATTGTAAACTTGTCGAACGGAGCGGTACCGACAGAGCTGCTGGAAATGCTGACTTCTTCACTATTTGCTAACCTCGGTCAAGCAGGAGCAAGTGGCGACGCTCTTTCTGCTGTTGCCGACAAAGTGATTGCTTCGCTACTTGCAAAGCTGAATGTGAGCGACCTGGATGCTAGTGGCTTTAAAGAGGTCCTAAAAAGTCTCGCTTCTGGCTCTATCGCTGGGCTCGATAAACTAAAGCTTTCTGAAACTTTGATGAAAAAGGTTATGGACAAGCTTGGTTCCGGATCCCTTTCAGGGCTGACTTCTCTTGTGTCGTCTTTGACATCTTCGACGGGAACTGGTTCTGACTTACTTTCAGGCTTACTTGATGCCTTCACTAAGGGCGTCAGCGAAAAACTTCAAAAATCAAAAAAGGGGGCATTGCTAAGTGCCTTATTCAACAGCTATTTAAACGGAGTCAATAACTCTCAATCTCAGGCAGCGGCCTCCACCAGCTCGCCGATTAAGACAATTATTGGTTCTGTTGTAGGAGGTGTTATTTCAAACTGGTTAAATAAAATTTAAGTTTTCAAATGAGACCAATCCACAAGCGAAAGGCCCCCACGATGAGGGGCCTTTTGTTTTTTTATTTTAGTACTTTACAGTCTGATCACCGGCGCTTTAGCAGCATATAGCCCAACAAAACTCCGAACGCAGCTAGTGCGTATGGTTTTGGATCGGCCTGAACCCGTCTGGCAGTCTGCTCGGCATAGGTCCGAGCTTGCTCGTAATATGGTGCTGCTGTTTCCAGCGACTGTTGCATCCAGCGCCGAGGCTTATCAAGATAGCTCTGGTACCTCTGCACTTTGCTATTGGTGGAATCAATCTTATTGGTCAAGCTGTCGATCGCACTTTCCACGCGATTCAGACTACCATTCGCCATCAATTCCGCTTGCCGGACCGATCCAGAGCTTTCGTTCACCTGATTAATGGAAGTGCTTTGCTTCATGGTTCTCTCCTTTTGCATGAACTTTTACTTCGTCAAATTTTCTTTGAATGGTCTGAGCACTACGATCTAAAGAACGACGAGTGCGAGAGAAATCAATGTCCTGTTCTTTGATTTTCTTAAGCGCTCGGTAAGCCATTGGACCGCCTATCCCTGCACACAACACAGCCACCAGCAAAGAACTGAGCCAATATCGGCCGTCTAAGATATTCCCAAGACCAATGACAAAGAATGCCAACAGAGGAAACACACTCAGCGCCATGATTGTGCCGAAAGCCACAACCTCGGCGAGATCTTTTTTAACTTTTTGAGAAGTCGCCTTAAACTCTTCGGTTAGCAAGAATATCTCGCTTTGAATAAGATCCTTCGCCCCTTCGCCAAGCTCCTTTAGGATAGAGCCGTAACTCTCTTCAGCGCCTGGTGAGTTCATTCTAAAGTTCGATCTACCGACATTATCTTCAGGCGTAACTTTTCGAAGTCTGTCATTTTCTTCCATATTGCAGCCCCTTCTCTGAAATCAGAAAAAAGTTTATCAATCCATAGAAGTGACCAAAGCAATCTCCATGCCTTCGGAAGTCGACGAGATTTGCGTTCAGATTTTTAATGCGGAAGAAGCTCCACACGGACAGGCAATAATGCCACAAGGAAATAAAAAAATGTGCCTTCGCACACATCTAAAAAGAAAAAGCCCAAGCATTTCTACCTAGGCTTTTCATTTCTATCTTTTCATTAAAAAAGGGAAACTAGTGCTTACCTTTTTTTGATTTCTTTGGAGCTTCCTCTTCAATCTCAGGAGCGACTTCTTCCATGTGCTCAGCATTTTCTGGATTGTTATCTATAAGAAGCTTGCCAATACCATGAGAAGCCAGGATCTTCGAGCGAAGCTCTGCCTTCAATGGAGCATTCTCTTTAAGGAAATTCTTAGCAGCATCACGACCCTGTCCCATGCGCTCTCCGTTAATAGAGAACCAAGCGCCTGACTTTTCAACAAAGCCTGCAGTCACTGCAAGATCCAACAAGTCGCCTTCTTCAGAAATGCCTTCGCCGTACATCAAGTCAAATTCAACTTTAGTGAATGGAGGAGCCATTTTGTTTTTAACAACTTTAACCGCTGTGCGATTTCCAGTCACATCTTCACCGCTCTTGATGGCGCCAACACGGCGAACATCCAAACGGACAGAAGAGTAGAACTTCAAAGCGTTACCACCAGTTGTAGTTTCTGGGTTACCGAACATCACACCAATCTTCATACGGATTTGGTTGATGAAAATAACCAAAGTGTTTGAACGATTGATGGCTGCAGTAAGTTTACGTAAAGCCTGTGACATCAAACGAGCCTGAAGACCCATGTGGCTGTCGCCCATGTCGCCTTCGATCTCTGCGCGAGGAACTAGAGCCGCAACAGAGTCGACAACCAATACGTCGATCGCTCCAGAGCGAACCAATGTTTCAGTGATTTCTAAAGCTTGTTCGCCAGTGTCTGGTTGAGAAATCAAAAGATCTTCTGTGTTTACACCCAACTTACGAGCGTAGTTGATATCCAAAGCGTGTTCCGCATCGACGAAAGCCACAACGCCGCCCTTTTTCTGAGCTTGTGCAATTGTTGACAATGCGATTGTTGTCTTACCAGAAGATTCAGGACCGTAAACTTCAACGATACGTCCTTTTGGCAAGCCGCCGATACCCAAAGCGATATCCAAGCTTAATGCACCGGTGCTGATCGCTTCGACATCTTTTACCAAGCTGTCGTTAGCGCCCAGGCGCATGATGGAGCCTTTACCGAATTGCTTTTCAATAGTTGAAACCGCCAATTCAAGGGCTTTGCTTTTTTCGTTACTTGCTTTATCTACAGTTGGATTTGCCATCTGCTGTTCCTTCTCCCGTAGCCTGTGCTACGAACTTTTTAATGTTAATTTTCAGGCGGCTGAATTTTTCAACTCAGCAGGTCCCATTTATTTTTTGTCGAGAACTTCCACCAACCATTGAACTGCAAGATCTACAGAACTTTGCTGGATGTCCTTGCGTTCGCCCGAAAAGAATTCTTTTCGAGAGTCTTCAAAGTCTGGTCCAGCAAGCGCAAAGCACACGGTGCCTACAGGCTTTGTGGCTGTTCCACCACTCGGACCTGCAATACCTGTGATTGCCACAGACCAATCAGTTTTAAGTTGGCGACGCACTCCGTGCGCCATTTGACGAGCGACAGTTTCGCTCACCGCACCCTCGTTCGTGAGAGTGTCTCGACGGACCCCTAGAAGATCCACCTTCGCCTCGTTAGAGTAAGAGACCACAGAGCCTAAAAAGATGTCGGACACGCCTGGCTGCTCTGCTAAAAAAGCGGAAAGTGCACCTCCAGTACAACTTTCAGCAAAACTCACTGTGAGTTTTTGGTCGCGAAGAGATCGTATGAGTTCTTGAAGTTTCTCAAGACGCTGATTCATAAATTTACACCAACACCTGAGAACCTAACCAATTGGTTTGAGTGTAGATGGTTTGCATGATCAGACTCGCAATTATCCCCGCGGCCAAATCATCCATCATCACTCCAAGACCCCCTTGGACCTTCTTATCTAAATATCCTATGAATAAAGGTTTTGTAATGTCCAGCACTCTGAACACAGCAAAGCCAATTAGAATGGCCTGCCACGTCATGGGCAACCAAACCATGGTGATGAGAAAACCGAAAACCTCATCAATTACGATCTCTTTCGGATCGTGATTCCCTTTTTCGTTCTGATAAACTTCGCACGCTGCGATTCCGACTGGGAGCAGCAAGATAACCGCTGCCATATAAATATAAACACCCGCCCAGCTTAAAAAAAGAACCAAGGGAATAGTAGCAAGAGTTCCAATGGTGCCCGGGGCTTTAGGTGAAAGACCGACACCAAAAAATGTCGCCAATTTCATAAGAAAATTCCGCATACTATGGACGTACGCTGGGCTTATTTGGAATGCAATGCGAAATGAAGGGCGTCAAAGTCTCTAGCGTTTCAAACTGAGAAAATGCCCCTCACAGCGCACCCTCCAAGGCGCCAGAGGTTTCCTACAATTTCACAGTTAGACAATCTGAGAAATCCCCACGATAATGAAGGTAGCCATCCTTGCCTCTGGATTTCCTCCGCTGTCCGCTGATACCATTCCAGTTCGTCCAGACAATGGCCTAGCACGCTGGTGGACTTTATATGTAAGTCTAATTCGAATGGCTAAGTCCTGAAAGAACCAGAATTTTTTTCGGCCTGTGCTATTCTGATTTGGGGAGATCATCAATGGTAAAAACTCTGACTTCACTTGGTATTCTTTTTTCGACATTTTCTGTCTATGCATTTAGCACTAACACGGCTCCTAAATTAAGCCCCGGAGCACCATTTGATAAAGTTGTCTCGGAACAACTCGATGGTTTAGACAATGACTTGCAAAAAGAAAAGATCCTAGGCTTTATCAAAGCCTTGCCCGCAGCGAAATCCCAAGTGCAAGCCGCTTCGAACGTGAATGCTGCCTGTCTGAAAGAAGACTATATAAAAATCTGCGGTGATGTTTTTGCCAAAAGCGAAAGAGAAAGCAGCAATAAGAGTCGCGCAATTCTGCCCCATTTGAAGTTAACCAAGGCTGATCTACCGAAATGGAATCAGCTCGATCTGCAACAGGCCACTCGAGCAATCAGTAAACACAACATCAATAATCGCTACCAATTTGCCACCATGCTGGCCGAAGAAAAGTCCTGCCAAAGTACGGCACTTTACACTGCCCTGGGTGCGAGTCTCGAAGATAAATTCCCCGATCCAAAAAATGTCGAGACTACGTTAGCGATGTACAAAAAATCCAGCGACTGTGGCACGGATGAGTCAGCCATGCGTGCGCGCTATCGACTGGGACTTATGCAGCTTTGGCAAGGTAACTGTGTTGACGGCACCAAGACCTTGAAAGCCATGCCTTCGGAAAATAAAATAGCTTGGATCGATTCACGCTCACGCTATTGGTCAGAGACCTGCGTTCTTCCAGAAGAGCACCGCATGCCGGCTTCTGCGGAAACAAAGCCTGCAACAGATAAAGTTGCAGAAAGTTTCTCTTTATATCCGATGAGCTTTCACGCAATAGTCTTCTCTCTTGAGAATGATGATGATCTTCTTAAACGAGTTCTGGCGCAAAAAGAACCGTCGATTTTTTTTAGATCAGAAAACCAAACCACAAACTTGATTGTAGCTCTTACTGAGGCGTCGCTTAGAACCAATCAGTCAGAATATGCAAAGTTTTTCATGGGTCTTATCCCTCCTAACAAAACTACTGAAGAAGAAGTCGGGTTCCGCCTCTATAGCGGTTACCTCTATCATCGAACTGAATTGCCTTTAAGTAAGTTCCAGTTATTCTCTGATGTCTTCTCTCAAAACATCGGGCACAAGACTGTCACTTCTTTAAAAATGATGTATCCACTTTGGAAATACGACATCGTGGATGAGGCTACTAAAGAGCTTGATCCTCTTTTAATTCTTTCTCTAATTCGCCAAGAATCGGCATTCCAAGAAAATGCCCGTAGCCACGCTGGCGCACGCGGCCTTATGCAGCTGATGCCTGGGACAGCAAATGCTTTAAATGGCAAGAAGCTTAAGCCAAATCAGCTCTACGATGCGGGCTTAAATGTAAAATTGGGAACCAAATTTGTTGATCGACTTTTAGAAAGATATGATGGCAACGTCTATAAAGTATTGGCTGCTTATAATGCCGGACCGTTAAGAGTGGATGAGTGGACCCGCAGATATCCAACCGACAACAATATGATGTTCATGGATCTTATTCCCTACAAGGAAACTCGCGACTACGTGGCCGCCATTCTTAGGAACTACTATTGGTATAGCAAGCTTTATCCAGAACTTTCCAAAAAGCAGGTCGCTTTCTGGCAGAAACCTGAAAAGCTCGCAACAGATACGATAAAGCTTACGACTGAATAAGAATATCCTCGCGAATGAGCTGCCGGCTAAGGCAGCTCTTGAGACCACGAACTGCTGAAGCTGATTTTCGTATCCTCTTCCCAGAATTCGTACTCCGTTTTGATCTCATTCAAACGCCTTTCTTTCTCTCTGACTATCAATCGTGTTCGATAAATCTCGCCTTCTTCGCTCACGGGAATTTCCGCAAATTCCAAACGACGAACTCGCTTGTAAGGTGCAATTTTGCTGCTTGCATAGTTCATGATAGTCAATGCCAGCTCCTTGCTGGGCTCTGCCCCTCGCACCAACGAAACGATTGCTTTAGGAACTGCTTCTCGGCTGGGATGAGCACTGGGAATGACGACAGCCTCTCGCACCAAAGGGAATTCTTTTAAAATGTGCTCGATTTCATACGGACTGATGCGATAGTCTGACGACATAAATAGCTCATGGGACTTTTCATAAATATTGAAATTGCCCTTGCTGTCTCTGAAAGCCACGTCGCCAGTTCTATAGATGTTATCAAATTTACTGACCCCATTCATCACTCCAAACGGACCTGACTTTTCTAGATTCAAAGCAATTTCACCTCGCTCGGCTCTGCGCTTTGTCTGGTCCATCAGAACGACATCGAATCCCGGCATCGCTTTTCCCAAGGCTCCGCAGCTCTCAACGTCCCCTGGAGGGACGCCGATAATAACAGCGGTTTCAGTCTCGTGACTATAGCCATCTCGGACAAAAAGACCCCAGTTTTTGTGAACTTGGGAAATGACCTCGGCCCGAAGAGTCCCTCCGGTACTTAAAGCCTCTCTTAGTTTCGGTTGGCATTTTTCAATACCTTCCTGCAAGAGTCGACGCCAAACTGTCGGCGTTGTACAAAAAGATGTTATTGGATAATTTTCTAATGCTTTCAAAACTTGTCTGGCTTCAAAGCGCTCCTGCTTCAGAATTAAAACTGTCGCTTCGGCAGACCAGGGAACGAACAATGAGTTCCATTCGTGCATCGGCCAACCGGCGGAATTCAAGGCTAAGTGTACATCTCCCGGAGTCAGACCCATCCAATAGAGCGTCGCCAGATGCCCCACCGGAAATCCTCCATAAGTGTATTCAACCAGTCGCGGTCTGATGGATTTGCTCGAAGTATAGTAATGAAGAAATGGATCATTCTCGCTGGTGGACTCGTCCGTTTCATAATGATGACTTTGCTCCTGTGCATCCGCATAGGAGTCCCAACCTTCAATTCGTCCGTCTGTAAGAATGGCTTTTAGGTCTCCTGAGGTTTCGAATCGATGAGCATTTTTCGCCGACGTAATTAACATCTTGATACTTTCCCGAGAAAGAGACTCCTGCAACTCCTGCTGAGACAGCAACGGATCACTTGGAACAACCACTGCCCCGACCTTCATCAAACCCAACAAAATTTCCCAAAAGGCGGGGTCGTTTCCGAGCATCAGAAAGACAGTGTCCCCTCTTTTTAGGCCCTGACTGCGAAAATAATTGGCAGCCTGGTTGGATCGCGACGACATTTCGGCGAACGTTCGCTTCGTTTCGCTGCCGTTTTCATGGACGATCCAAAGTGCTGTATTCAAATTGTTATGTGCCATAGGATCGAAATAATCGAGGGCCCAATTAAAGTGCTCAACTTGGGGCCACTGGAATTCTGTGCAGGCTTTGGCATATTGGGTGCGGTGAAGTATAAGAAAATCTCGAGCTTCCTCAAACTGACTGCGGAAATCCATAAGAACCTCCTGCATCAATGCTATCACCGAAATGACCCTATTCTGATTGTGTTTCGACAATCCCTCGCCTAAATGCAAAATGGCAGAAATTATCCTTCGCAAGGCAGCGAAAACAGGATAAAACTTGCTCTATGTCTGACGAAAAAGATCCCCGTAAAATTCGCTTCGCGACCCAGAAGAAAGTCATGGACCTTCTGGCCCGACGGGATCATTCCGAAAAGGAATTGCGAAAAAAGCTACGTGAGCGATTCCCCGATGACGAAGAGACCTTGAGCGCAATCGAAAATGCCATTCAGTTCGCCAAAGACAATAATTGGCTAGGCGATCCGCAGGATCTTGCGCAGAGAATGGCCGATATGCTTCATCGGAAAAATAAAGGTATTCAATACATTAATAATTATCTTCGCGACAAGGGCTTGCCTCAAGTAGCCCCTGATCGTGAAGCCGAACTCAAGAAGGCCCTTGAGATCGTCAAAGGGAAATACGATCTCGAAGAAAAGCTGACCCGAGAAGACAAAGCCAAAGTGGGACGCTTCCTTATGTCTCGCGGGTTTGACAGTGAAACCGTTAGAAAGGTTATTTATGAAAAGCTCTGAGGTTCGCAACGCATTCATCAATTATTTCAAGAAGAACGGCCACACCGTTGTTCCTTCTTCGTCATTGATTCCGGAAAATGACCCGACTCTCTTGTTTGCCAACGCCGGGATGAACCAGTTTAAAAATGCTTTCTTGGGCCTCGAAAAAAGAGATTACTCTCGCGCCGTCAGTTCTCAAAAATGTGTACGTGCCGGCGGCAAACACAATGATTTAGAAAATGTTGGTTTCACTGCTCGCCATCACACCTTTTTTGAAATGCTGGGTAATTTTTCTTTTGGCGACTATTTCAAAAAGGATGCTATTCATTTCGCGTGGGAATTTCTGACCAAGGAACTTGGTATTCCCAAAGAAAAACTATATGTCACTGTCTTCCGCACTGACGATGAGGCTGCCGACATTTGGCACGAACAGGAGGGCGTCCCTCGTGATCGCATCTTTCGTTTTGATGAAAAAGATAATTTTTGGAAAATGGGCGACACCGGGCCTTGCGGACCGTGCACAGAGATTTTTTACGATCACGGCCCAAAAGCAGGTACAATTTCCGATCCCTTTAAAGGTATAGCTGCCGGCGAAGATCGCTTTGTTGAAATCTGGAATTTGGTCTTCATGCAGTACTTTGAAAATCCTCCAGGCACACTGACTCCACTGCCCAAGCCATCCGTTGACACGGGCTCTGGACTTGAGCGCGTCGTTGCAGCTATGCAAGGAAAGCTGAACAACTACGACACCGATCTTTTTCTACCCATGATTGAACGAGCTTGTAAGATCGGTAACGTTGAATATGTTACCGATAAGGAAGTTCTCGAAAAGAACATAGAAATTGCGGAAAAAACAGCAGCACTTCGAGTTCTTGCCGATCACTGCCGATCAACTTCGTTCTTGATTGCAGACGGTGCTCTTCCTTCAAATGAAGGGCGAGGCTATGTTCTTCGTCGAATCATGCGCCGAGCGATTCGCTATGGGCGCAAGCTTTCCGCTGATCAATCATTTTTGCCGGGTATGGCCGAATCTCTTATCGAGTCCATGAAAGACTTCTATCCAGAGCTCGAAGCCCGGCGTGATCATATCATTAACACCATCCGTGACGAAGAAGATCGTTTCTCTGCGACTTTGGACAACGGCACACATATACTTTCCGAGGAACTTAGCAAAGCGAAGGCAAAAGGCCTTAAGGAGCTATCCGGAGAGGTCGTCTTTAAAATGTACGACACCTATGGCTTCCCTGCTGACTTAACTCGCGTCATCGCCAATGAACAGGGTGTCGAAGTCAACGAAGAGTCTTTTGAAAAACAGATGGAAGAAAATCGCGCTCGATCCAAAGCTTCATGGAAAGGCAAATCCATGGGTGCCGATGAACAACACCTGATAAAATTCGCCAAAGACTATGCAGGAACTGGTAAAACCGTTCAGTTCCTTGGCTATCATGACATCATTGGAGACGGCCAAGTGATGGCGCTATCCAACGGACACTCTGTGGTTGAAAAACTCAACGCAGGTGATACCGGAATTATGATTCTGAATTCCACAACTTTCTATGGTGAAGGTGGCGGTCAGGCTGGTGATCACGGATATATCCTTCAAGGAACAAGTCGAGCGCAGGTCATCAATACTACTAAAATAGACGACATCATCCTTCACCATCTTTCCGTAGAGAGTGGCGACTTTAAAGTCGGAATGAAAGTCGAAATGGGCGTCGATCCCGCAGAAAGACGTAACACTGCCGCGAACCATTCTGCCACACATCTGCTACATGCAGCTCTTCGCAAAGTTTTAGGTGGTCATGTGTCCCAGGCGGGCTCTTTGGTGGACAGCCAAAAAACTCGCTTCGACTTCACTCATAACAAGCCATTGAGCACAGAAGAAATCCACCAGATCGAATCTTTGGTGAACGAGCAAATCGCCAGAGCTCTCGATGTCAAAGCCGAGGTCATGAGTCACAAGCAAGCTCTTGAAAAAGGAGCCATGGCACTTTTTGGTGAAAAGTACGGCGATTCAGTTCGTGTCCTGACAATGGGTGATTTCTCTTGCGAGCTTTGTGGTGGAACACACGTTACAAACACTTCGCAAATCCGATTCTTTAAAATTGTTTCTGAAGCCGGTGTCAGCGCTGGCGTGCGCCGAGTTGAGGCCATCACGGGCGATGGAGCTGTTCAGTACGCCATGAAGGCCATACTACATTTAGATGATGCCTTGGCATCTGCTGGACTTCAAAAGAGCCCTCATTACCTAAAGCATTTGGAAGTCACTGGAGAGACAGCAACTCTTGCCAATCGAATTGAAGCATTCAAGGAACAAATCAAGCTGCAGGAAAAAGAAATGAAAAAGCTGCAAGGAGGTCAAATCAATATTGATGACCTTGCCGCGAAAGCTTTAGCATTTATGACCAAAGCCGGAAAACCCGGAAAGCTCGTCTTTGCAGACTTAGCACTCGATGACCGTCAGGTTCTTGCAGAGGTCACGGACCATCTTAAAAATAAAATTCAGTCCGGCATTGTCGTCGTCGTAGGACAAGGCGACAGTTCACACCCAATTATCGTCAGTGTTTCCAAAGAAATCTCTGCCGAAACTAAAGCGGGTGATTTGCTAAAAGAGGTCGCAGGAATAATGGGTGGTAAAGGTGGAGGACGACCTGATTTCGCGCAAGGAGCGGCTCCCAACAGAGCCCAACTTCCCGACGCTTTTGCCAAGGTGAAAACAATTTTAGGAGTTTAGGCGGAGTTAATCCGCACAGGCCATGGACTTCCAATTGAGTTCGATATGTTGAATGATCTGCTGGAAGTCCTCTTTAATGTCACCACAAAGATCTACTTTACCGCGGCCACAGGAATTGAGTTCCTCACCTAAACTGATACGCTCTTGCGCACCAGTAAAAAGAACCGCGTAAGGAGGTTTATATCTCATTGCACATATTTCCGCATCAGTGACGCCAGCCGCACATATTGCAGAACCTTCGATTGATTTTTTAAATTTACTAAAGTCATCGAAATTCAAACAAGCGACACCGTGAACCGCATTTTTCGAATCCATCAACTGAATCCGACCTGTCGCAGTCGAAATGACCAATCTTTTTTCAAGTGAGTCCGCTAGTGAGGTTGTCTTTGCGACAGCCTGATATTGGGGAATTTCGACGAAAGTTACTTCTGGAGTCGACTCGAGGAATGCTGCATCAGCAGAGGGAGCTTGGGACGCCAGATCACCTGATCCTAGATCCGCACCGAGATTCGCACCGTTTTGAGCGCAGTTTTGGAATCCCACAACGAGACAGGTGACGATAAAAAATGCCATTCCCTTTCTCAAGCCATACCCCCCAGACTAAACATCTTAAGTAGGGAGCTTCAAAATCCATTCCCGACTCAGACTAAAGTAATATCGGACTAAGGCTCTAAGAACTTTACACTGTCTAAAATATTGTAGACAGCTTCTTGCGCCGCCTCCGCACAGTGTCTCATTCTGAAAGGCCTTACAGATCTGCGATCTATCGGTTTCGCATTGCATTTGAATTTGCATGGTTCCCACGGCTGACATAGCTTCTACGACTTAACAACCTTGGGGGTTTAAATGAAAAATCTATTGATCGCTTCTTTGATGCTTATCGGTTCCTCTGCAATGGCAGAAACAACTCTTATGAACTGTGTTGTTCCTTCTGAAACAAAGGCTGTTAGCCTTTCTGTTGAAATCGCTGACGACCAATCAGTTGATTTCGTAACTGTTAACCTTGTCGAAAAGAGTGCGGCTTCATTGTTCTTCTCTCAAATGGATAAAGGCGCGGTTGCAGAACAAATGAAGAACGGTTTCTTGAACCTTCTTGCTTTGACTGAAAAGACAAACCAAGTTGACGGTGTTATCACTAACACAGGTTTCTTGGCTCTTGGCGCAGAATCAGCTGATACTTTCTCTGGCTTCTTGGCTGCTAACGGCAACATCTACCCATTGAGCTGCTCAACAAAGTAGTCATTGCGGATCTGATGAACTAAAATAAGAAAAGGCTTCCATTACGGAAGCCTTTTTTATTTCTATAACTGGTACTTCTTTAAAAGATATCAGACATAATAAAAAAAGGGAGCTGAACCAGCTCCCTTTTTTTTGAGTTTCCACTCTTCGTTTTCCAGACCAGCGAAGCGACCAAGTCGCCCCACAGATGTCTTACAGAATTAACGCTTAGAGTATTGGAATCTACGACGTGCACCCGCTTTACCGTATTTCTTACGCTCAACCATACGAGGATCACGCATAACGTATCCAGCTTTTTTCAGAGTTGTTTTGAACTCTGGGTTGAAAGCGATCAAAGCACGAGTGATACCCAAACGGATAGCACCAGCTTGTCCAGACTCACCACCACCAGCAACAGTGATTTTAGCGTCGAACTTACCAAGTTGGTTTAAAAGATCGAGAGGCTGCAAAATCACCATGCGTGATTGCATACGAGTCAAATAATCGTCGGATTGTTTTCCGTTGATTGTGATAGTGCCTTTACCAGGCTTCAAGAAAACGCGCGCAGAGCTCGTTTTTCTTCTTCCAGTTGCATAATAGAATTTTTCTGCTGCTGCCATTGTCTATCTCCGATTATTTCTTTTTAGAAGGGATAGTGTAAAGAGCCGGTTTTTGAGCAGCATGTGGGTGCTCAGCGCCAGCGTACGCCTTCATTTTCATGATAACGTGACGAGAAAGCTTGTTTGTAGGAAGCATTCCGCGCACAGCTTCGTGCAAGATGAAAGTTGAATCTTTCTCTTTTGCTTGAGCTGCCGTCATCTCTTTCATAGAACCGAAGAAACGTGAATGACGGTAGTATTTTTTGTCATCCCATTTAGTTCCAGAAAGCTCCAACTTATCAGTATTGATAACGACAACAAAGTCACCAGTATCAACGTTTGGAGTGTAGATTGGCTTGTTTTTTCCACGAAGGATAGTTGCGATAGTAGTCGCTACACGACCGACCTTTTGGTCAGCGCAATCAACGATCCACCATTTTCTTTCAACTTCATCTGCTTTTGCATTGAAAGTCTTCATTAGGGTCTCCAGTTTCATTTTGAACAGTCAGTTTTACCGTCTGCCTGCTCGGCAAAAATATGTTTGAGTTTTACAACGGGCTCTTACACTATTTTGCGGGAAGGGATGTTTTAAAGTTCTATACACCTATTGTCAAGGTCCTGGGGATAATAAACCTTCATCAGATACAGGCCCTGAGCCGGTGCCGGCGGTCCCGCTTTTTTACGGTCTTTGGCGTCCAGAATCTCTTTCATAGCAAGCGGATCCGAACCTTTTCTTTCCAACATCAGTGAGGTTCCCACGATATTTCGAACCATTTGCTTCAGAAACCCGCTCCCCGTGATTGTAAACTGCAAAACACCGGGTTTTCGCCACTCCCAATCAGCCTTATAAACCGTGCGAACCGTATCCAAAATCGGCGTACCGACCGACTGAAAGCTCTTAAAGTCTTGTTTTCCCACGATAATTTCGGAACTGCGCTGTAAATGCGCTATATCAACAGGGTGCCTGATCCAGTCGGTATGCCTTGCCAGATGGGGACTCGGTCGCTGCTGGTTGATAATCAAATAGCGGTAAGTTTTGTGCGTAGCAGAAAGGGTCGCATGAAAATCCTCCGGAGCCAGCCAAGCCTTTTTAACCACTATGGATGACGGCAGGTGGGAATTCAGTGCCCAGCAAAGGTCCCATTTGCGGGCCGGATCCAGCTTACGGTGAGTCGAAAAATGACAAACTTGATTGAGGGCGTGGACGCCGGCATCAGTTCGACCGGAAGCAAACAGGGTAATCTTTTCATTGAAAACCTCGCTCAAGACGTCCTCAATGGTATGAGCCACGGACTTTAAATCACCATGCTTTTGCTTCTGCCAGCCGCAGTAATTCGTTCCGTCATAGGCAACTGTAAATCGAACCTTTGTTGTCATGGCCGTTTCCTATCAGTTTCGCACTTTAAAAGGTACTGGCTTCCGGAGTTGATGCGCGGCATCCCCAACCCAGGAAGACATGTCAAATCTATCCTACCCCTGTCACCAGAACAGATTTAGAATCAGGACAACTAACCATAAAGAGGTGACAGCTATGTCGAAGAAAACAAAAAAAATCAGTATGGATAACGGTATTAAAGAAGCTGATCGTAAAAAAATTGCCGAAGGACTCTCTCGCCTGCTCGCAGACTCTTACACTCTATACCTAACAACACACAACTTTCATTGGAACGTAACTGGTCCTATGTTTCAGACTTTGCACACAATGTTCGAAACTCAGTATACGGAACTTGCAATGGCAGTAGATCTGATTGCTGAACGAATTCGCTCTCTGGGATTTCCAGCACCAGGAACTTACAAAGAATTCGCCAAACTGACCTCTATCGAAGAACCAGAAGGCGTTCCATCAGCGGAAGAAATGATTCAACAATTAGTCGAAGGACAGGAAGCCGTGGTGCGCACTGCTCGCTCGATCTTCCCGGTTGTGGAAAAAGCGAATGACGAAGTCAGTGCCGATCTGTTGACTCAAAGAATGCAACTCCACGAAAAAACTGCGTGGATGTTAAGAAGCTTACTAGAGTAAAAACTAGTAATCGACTGCGATACCGCCACCAATCAGCGAGGAAGTGAAGTCCACTTCCTCGCTGAAGGTTTTAATGTAGCGATAGTCCAGCGTAACCCAAAGGTTCGCAATGCCGTATTCGCTTCTTAAGTTGAATGCGGTGTCGCGATCCAGAGCCGTCAAGTTGATCATCATTCCGCCAGAACCATAAACGCCTGGCGTACCCACCATTCCCGGGCTTTTGTCATCATCCCGAGTTTCGATCACAGGAAAATAATTTACTCCCGCAGCAATATAAGGCGCAAACCACTGCCTGTTCATGACTTCCATTCGATAAACTCCGCCAAGACTGAGCGGAATGGCAATAAAGGTGTATTGTTCCTTGGCTTCTTTTGAAGGATCACTGACGAAACGCCCCGGCCCACTGGCCGTAATGATTCCAAAACCTGCTTGAATACCCCAGCGACCGAATCCATTCAAAGGTTGCCATTCATAATCAAAACCGATCATAGGAACCGATGGAGAATACATGTCTGAAAACGAAGTCTGGCCATCGGCTGACGTGATTTTTGGAGCATCCATCATTCCGAATCGGAAAATTCCCGTCTGATCAAAAGAAAGATCCTCTTTGGTACGATAAATGTAAGTTCCATCTTTTTCGATAACCAAAAGACCTTTAGCCGCCTGAGGATGTCGAATATATTCAACTCCACCCTGCTTGGACTTTTGCACGATCTCGACATTTGGAATAGGACGCTCTTCAGAAACAATAACGTCGGACTGAGCCTCAATCTCAGCGTCAGCTTCTGCCTCGAACTCGGCATTCATATCAATCTCTGGCGAGGGGATCTCAACGATGGATTCTTCAGGTTGTTCCCCCTGAATTAAATCCTCCTCGATTACAAACTCTTCGCCGTTAGCTGACTCTTCATTAAGATTCACCGTTTCAGGAACCTGCTCTTCCGAAACATCGGCGTCACGAAATTCATCTTCTAATGTGGAGAACTCATCTGCGACCACCTCGTCACCGGAAACATCGAATTCACTCTCTTCGACATAGGGGGGTTCCTGGGGGGCCGTCTCTGCGATAAACTCTTGGGCACCTGCCGCAAAAGAAACAAGTATCAGACTGACAACCATACAGTGAGCGAAACAGTTCACGAAGCACCTCGAACTCTGCGAGAAGTTATAAAATGTCTGTAGAGTTCACGCGCAACTGCGCCTAAAACAACCATCATAAACAGTGCTGTCCAGAAACCAAGAGCTATACTCAACTCCACGAAGAGAAGCAGAGGCCACAAGATCCCACGAACCAACGACTTTGAAAGCTCGCTTTGTGAAATCATCTCCGCGTATCTTGGACTAATATCATAGTAGAACTTAACCAGCTCACGACCTGCAGAATAAGGGAGTAAATATTTATCGCGAAAATTTCTGAAACTTTGCACCTGAGGTGCCATGTCACTTTCAAATGCCGCCGTCGCAATGAAACAACTCTTGTCATCCAAGAGACCCACAACCTGATCAGGTGTTGCGCAAAGCTCGCTGGTGGGTCTGTTTCCTGGAGTAAAATACGAAATGATCCCCGTCAAATCTCTGTTAGCCATAAGCATGCAGTAGGTTGCACCATTCTCTAACCCTGAAATCCGGTTGTCTGAAATAGGAGGATTCGCGGTTGTCGTAGCCGTCATTTCGGCGACGGGAGAAGCATTCGTAATCGACGCGACAGTTCCTGCAAGATTGTTCGGATCTGCAGCTTGTTCATAAAAAAACAGCACGCCAGAGTAGTTAACTGAAGACAGTGGCGAGGCGGGATAGCCATCTACTGCCGAAAGCTCATCTGCATATAATTTCTCATCTCCGGGATATGCCGAAAAATGACAGAATCCATAATTCGCCGATGCCGGAGTACCGTCACCGCAGTCTACATAAGTCTGCATGGTAGTATCAGATGGATCCACATAGCGCGTGATTAATTTATAGGTGAATGACTCTGATGCGCCTGTTGTGCCCGCAGAAACGATTAGATCATGATTGACGCCGTCGCAATTCGTTTTATCCAAGAAGGTACAGATGTCATTCCAGGTGGTCGTAATACTAATAACTCCATTGACCACTGTCAGCGCGCTCGGTGAAAAATTATCGCGACCAAGTGTTAATGTGACACCCGCTGGGGTCAGGGCCGTGTTCGTTGAGGTTAATTGCAATCGCAATCGTAAAGCAGGATAAGCATTCGTTCTGTTACAAGGAAGTGGGCCGGTTCCGTCGCAGCTATTGCAAGTCTCTTGGCTGCTCGCATCGGGAGAGCAAGTACCAGCAAAGCCGGCATAAATTATGGGCTTTACCGGATCCGTCAAATCTGTGCTCGAAACGCCACCAATAAAATTAGATGTTAAAGCGCCCCAGCTTGCGCCAGACCACAACAAAGCACAGAGAAGTAAGAAAGTTCTCGCTTGAACAAAAGTCATACCCCTCCATCGAACCATGGCTTAGGTCGGTATGTCAAAAAATGCGAGTCCGCCAGACCTAAGTCTACGAGAAGAACTGCGTGTTAATTAAAAAAGATTTTTTCAGCTATTTGGATACCGTTGAGGGCTGCACCTTTGCGTATATTGTCGGCAACGACCCACATCAACCACATCTTTGGATTTTCGGGATCTCGGTGTACGCGTCCCACAAACACAGGATCCTTGTCAGAAGCATCACGAGCCAGTGGATAAATCGATTGCTTAGGTTCGTCCTGCAAGACAATTCCATCAAAATCTTTAAGCGCAGCCAAAACCTGCTCACGAGTGACCTCTTGCTTAAGAGTCACCCACACAGATTCGCTGTGCGCATTTAGTGCGGGTATACGTACTGTGAAGGCGGAAACCTTTAGACCTTCTTGACCCAGAATTTTACGGGTCTCCTTCATGATCTTGACCTCTTCACTGCAATAGCCCTGATCATCGAAAGAGCCAATTTGCGGAATACAGTTGAACAGAATCGTGTGCGGAAAGGTCTTAGGTGCATGCTCATCTTTTTGGTGAGCCGAGGTTTGCTCGATCAACTCATCGAATCCTGCTTGTCCGGCTCCGCTGACTGCCTGATAAGTACTGACCCTGACTTCCTCCAAACCGAATTTGTCCAACAGGGGCTTCAGAGCAACAACCAACTGAATTGTTGAGCAATTTGGATTCGCAATGATCTGCGGTTTTGAGTCTTTATTTACAAGATTGCCATTTACTTCGGGAACAACCAGTACGGTATTAGGATCCATTCTAAATGCCGCAGAATTATCCACTGCGAACGCGCCTGCTTTAACAGCCAGGGGAGCCCATTCCTTAGAGATATCATCGCCAGAAGAGAAGAACACCAAATCTAAACCATCAAAACATGCTGGCTTAAGAGTCTGACAAGCCCATGACTGACCCTGGAGATCAATTTTTTTGCCAAGTGAATTTTCAGAAGCAAAGGGTCTTAGTTCGGCAATTGGAAACGCTCTCTGCTCGAGAAGTTTCATAAATGTTTGACCGACCATACCGGTCGCACCGACGACTCCGACTTTAAGTTTTCTTCTCATCTTCCTTCGCCTCTTCTACTTCTTCTTCCTCTAACACCAAGTCACTCTCGTGGACTTGAGCTGGTGCATAAACACTCGGTTTAATTTTACGAATATTCTTGCCCAGTCTAAAGGTACCAAACACGGCACCTAAAGTAGCATAGCCCATGAAGAGTACAAAGAGCATAACCTCAGGTCTGAGAGCCACCACAACCAAAACGCCCACTCCCAGAAGCAAATATCGGAAAGGCAGACGTTCTTTTAGATCCAAGTCTTTAAAGCTGCGGTAGCGAAAGTTACTAACCATGACGATGGCCAGTAACACAGTCATTAACAACAAACCGACGTTACGAAGTGGTTCGAGCTCTAAATCCTGGAATGCCAAAACAGAAGAGGCAACGATACCAGCTGACATAGGAATCGGTAGACCCTGAAAATAGTTTTTTTCGACCACATTTGCCTGAACATTAAATCGCGCCAATCTTAAAGCGCCACAGGTCACCATTAAGAAAGATGCAATCCACCCCAGTCGACCAAACGGATGAAGAGCCCACTGAAACATGAGGACTGCAGGCGCAACCCCAAAGCTGACTAAATCGCAGAGTGAATCGTACTCGGCACCGAACTTACTTGTCGATCGGGTCAAACGCGCAAGACGGCCATCCAACAAGTCAAAAACAGCAGCAACAACGATTGCGTAAGCCGCGAAAAGAAAATTTCCTTTAATCGCCTGCACGATAGCGAAAAAACCCGAGAACAGATTACCTGTCGTCATAAGGTTCGGTAAAATATATATGTACATCGCCAAGCGTTGCGCCCGCGCGTCTTCAGAATCTATCTTTTCAATTGAGCTCTCTGTTGCCATTTCTCTCTGCCTGGTTGTGTTCATGAGTCTTCTTAAAGAGACAACATGAACTTATCCGACATTAGCGAAAAAACCAAAGAAATAAAAGAGCAGGGAAAGGCCTACGGCACTGATCACTGGCAGAGTAAGATTGTCATCCAATTTGCCAATAGGTATGAGCTCTGCGAAAGCACCCACTAGGCCAGCCAACAAGCTGACGACGATCAAACGTTCACGCAAATAATTGTGAAATGCCAAAAAGACGAAGGTTAAAAAGGCACAAACGAAAAACGCGGCCATAAAACCCTGAATTGATTTGTGGCCAAATATTTTGTCTTTCCCATAAAGAATTCCGAAATAACTGGCGATGGGATCCGCAAAAGCCAAAAAAAGAAGGGTCAGAGCAACGACGGGCTGGGGGAAAAGAATATCAACAATTAACACACCACTTAGAAGATAAGTTGTCCCCGCTAACTTGCGAACTTCACTTTGTCGCATGATGGGCTTAAACGCATGAATCGCCCAGTCATTAAGTCCCGCGTGCCGGTGGCGAAGAAAATCAAAAGGAACGAAGAGACTCCAGGCAACTACAAGTATGGACATTGAAACAGCAGAAGGTAGATAAACGTAAGCCAGGAACATCCCGAACACTCCGGTCATATGCCAGATCTTACGAGCATAATGTATGTCCGAACGCTTCTTTAAATCCACTGCCTGTATAAATCCTTCAAGTATCATCTCACCCTAACCCACGATGGCCGCTAAGTTAAAGGCTCACGGAAGGAATATCAATTTAATTGATTTTCCTTAGCAATCTGCATTAAGGCTTTGGAATTACTCAGGTAGACTTATATTGAGCGGATTAAAATAACGGATTCAACAGTTTTTCCGGAGGCCTCACGATAGCGCACAGAAATTTCGTTTTCGCCATCCGCCAACTGAATTAGGTCGGTTTGATATTTGTCAGTCCCACTTTCAAAGATGGAAGCCGTGTAGCCATTGGTTTTATTGATAATTTCAACTTGTTGACGCTGCCCTTTGCTTAAACAGGACTTTCCCTGGAGCTGAACAAAGTTTCCGTGGATTTCCAAAGGAGCACCACCCATTTTTTTGGCGCAGCTAAGATCATAGTTAAAGAAACGACCTAGGTTTCTTTCTTTACTTACTGGAGAGATCGGCGGCAGACTAGCTGGGGATCTTGCAGCTTGAACGGTCATTGACGTTGGCTCTGTCGCCTCTGCGAAGTCGCTATCATCCGTTAAAGAAAAAAACGTTGGCGCACCCATCATCAAAACGAGAACAAGGGTAACAAAGATAAAATGGTTTTGCTTGGGTTGAGAAAAAGACATGCCTTTTGATCGGCTTTTGCACGCAGGACTTTAGCTGTGTCAAAATGAGATCATCAGGCAGATCAGACTTAGGTCTACTTTTTATCGATACTTATCGCGAACTTTTTTACGCCCGCGCCTTTCACGATGTCGAGCACACCGACTACCCGACCATGAGGGACCTCTTTATCCGCAGAAATGATCGCTTGAACTTCGGTATTTTTTCCAACTTCTTCTGTCGCCCTAGCAAGAACTTCTTCTTCGCTTACGAATGCTCCATTAAGGTTGATTCGTCCATCTGGCGTAAGAGCTATGTTCAGCTTACTGGGAGCTGTCTGGTCACCGCTGGCTGCTTTAGGCAGATTCACGTTGATAGTTGGCTTCATAAACATAGGTGCTGTAACCATGAAAATAATGAGGACCACTAGAATAATATCTACGAGTGGGACCACATTGATATCGGCTATCGCCTCGTTGTTATCTCCAGTATTCATAGCCATTCTTAAACACCTTTTTTCTTAGCGTATGCCAAGCAAAGTTCTTTCACGCTTTCCAAACTATTAAAGATGCCCCGTACCTGTTTGCTATAATAGTTATAGAAAATAACGGCCGGAATCGCCACGAACAGTCCGGCAGCAGTCGCTACGAGGGCCATTGAAATACCGGCCATCACTGTTTGCTGACCAGCTTCCGGTGCCAATGCCAAATCATTAAATGCTTTCATAATTCCTAGCACTGTTCCAAACAACCCAATATAAGGAGCGTTCGATCCCACTGTCGCAAGAAACCCCAAAAATCTTTCCAACTCGGGCTTTTCAGTCAATGCAAACGTATTGAAGATTTCTGAAAGACCTTTGCTTCCCGAAGTTCTCATGTGTTTCAGTGCATAACTCGCCGCTCTTCCTTCCAGTGAATTAGGATCTTTAGAAAGGTCTTCGACGTCTTCGACACTATTGCTTTGCAAAGCAATTTTTATTTTTGCCCGAACTCTCTGCGATTCCGCAGAAACTTTTCTGAGAGCAAAAAAACGCTCTAGAATCATTCCAATGCTCAACACACTGAGCACAAGCAGGACCCACAAGACAGCTTGATCGATCAAGTGTGCAACTGTAAATATTTTTTCCGTGAGCATGAAGAGATCCTCCAAATCTTTGACTGAACAAATTAATTGATTCATTATCACTAAAACCATTAGATCCGGTCAAGGTATGCCGAAAATCATTTTTGCCGCACTTTTCATTCTACTGAGCTTGGTCCAGCTTTCCTGTCAATCAAACGACAGAAGCTCGATATTGGTTATTGCGGTGGATGAACTGACCATTGGCGACGTGCCATGCCATCGAGAAATCAATGAACGTTCTGGATTTCACATCCTTTGTAAAGAATCGGTAAGGTTTACACATGCCTTTACTCCATCCACCCTTTCTGTACCGGCGCTTGCTTCTATTCTGACGGGTCTTTACCCATACCAACATAAAGTTCGCAACAATGGTGGGCCAGGACTAGAGGCGGAGTTTGAACTCGCCTCGGAAGTGGCCATTCAAAAAAACTATCGAACGAGTTTCTTTTCGGGCGGAGCGCCCGTCTTTCGTCGTAGTGGCTTGAACCAAGGATTTGAACTTTACGAAGACAACATCATCCCGACATTTTCCAGTCTCTATCGCCCCTTTCAAAGAAACGCAGAGCTTTTTTTGCAATGGGTATCGGAAGAAAGCACTAAAAGCCCCTTTTTCAGCTTCATCTATATCCCTGATCTGGTTTTTACGACGACCGAAACGGTGTCCGAACTTGGTGACACACGAAACTTAAGCTTCGAAAGCCAACGAGATGAACTTGACGAATCCCTTTTCGGTCTTTTTTCAGTGCTTAAAAAAAGTAATCGCTGGGATAATACAACCATTATCCTAACAGGACTAAATGGGCATACCACTTCCACTCGCGATCGCGAAATAGCTCCGCTCAATCTGCACGGTGAAAATACCCAGGTCGCACTATTTATTAAGCCCGCGCAAAAAAAGCGCGACGAAGCAATACACTGGAAGATCGATCAGAACGTAACTTTAGTGGATGTTGGCAGGACACTTTTTGATCTTCTGGGACAACCTATCGTCGAAAATGATAATGTTGACTTTCCCTCTCACTCACTTCTGGGGGCTCTTAAATCTCCAGAGCTTACTTTTTCAGAGAACCGTCCCATTCTTCTTGAATCAGGTTGGGCACTATGGCGAAAAGCCGGACCGCTACGCACTGCCGGACTGGCCCAACATGTTCTCTTTATTAATGACGAGTCTCCCCGACTATACAATACACTTGTCGATCGATTCGAAGTAAACCCACTTCCACTACTTCAAGAGAGCATCCTGCCGACGACCACTCGACTACAGCATCTGTTACAAAAAAATAAAATGACTCCCTTTCCGAGCCTTCCCCGCGAATGGAGCACGAAATTAAGCATCTCTTTCCCTACTTGGATGAAGCCAGATCAGGAGCGACATCTTTTGAGCTCACTGCACAGGTTGAGTAATTTTCAACCCAGAAGTTTAGATCTTTTAAACTGGACGGCACAGATCGCACTGAACCGTCGAGATTGGGCCGTACTGCGCGAACTGGGCACCAAGCATAAAATATCCTCATGGCTTTACATTGCGGACCGCAATCTAAAGAATAAAAAGGCTAAAATAGACGATAGCTGCTTTTTACTTCTGCAGGCCAAAGAAATAGATACCCCACAGCTAAAAGCCTGTAGCGATCCGCTGTTTCTTGAGCTCATTGACTGGGTTCGTGCCGATATTCGTGGGCTTTCCAAAGAGGCTCAACGAGTGCGCTTCGAACGGTCATTTCGGAATTATCTTCTGGATCAAGAAATTCAGCGTGTGAATATAGCTGCCGGAATGATTTGGGACACCAACAGAGATAATATTTTTGCGCCTTCACGAACCGAGTTGGCGTTGAATTTGCCGGAGTATTCTCGTCTTCGAGCACAAGTTTATCGTTCCGTCTCTGCACATGAAAACTAGCTATCTGCCAAATCAACAAGGCCAAGCCAGAATGGATTTTCAGGCTCCTCTTGAATCATCCGATTGGTAATATCGGCCAGAGCGAACTCCCCAAAAGGTCGAATCAATAAAGAATTGGCAATTAACGAACTGCCCAGAAGAACCAACTGATCACCACTGTTAATTCGAGTATGGCCACTGCGCACATGACAGGTTGGTTCTAACCCTAATAGCTGCGCCGGCAAAGGAGCCATAATCTGGTCATGTTCTTTAAGTTCAGAAGAAAGATCCATTCCAATGGACAACGGCTGCAGCCTACGATCACTTCTTTGAATAAATAAACTAGGGCATCCCACATGAGCCCAGGCCACCTGGTTGCCTCTGCAGAACAATGCCATGATCTCCACGCCGGAAATATATTCTTTTCTGTTTTCGCCGCGATAGAGGATGTCATTGGCGATATGAAGGGCCGTTCTAACGTAGTTTGCCTCATCAGTTAGGCAGTTAAGATACTCGAAAGGTGATGTTACTTCCACATCCGCTTTTGCTGCATTCACATATTTAACCACTTCATCTATCGCCCTTTGCCCGTGCTCAGCTTGCCCCCATACAGTTGCTAGAACGATCAGAGAGCCGTCGTCTTCCTGGTGAATCATAGGCTTGGGACGGATGATCTTGGTACTGTAAGATCGCTCTTGAAGTTTCATCGCAATCATAGAGCACCGTATTTCTTAAGCTTAATGTATGCCTTTTTATAGTACTCACCATCTGCGATATCCAGCTCAAGAATCTTTTTCCATTTATCCTTGGCTCCGGCACGCGACTCGCCTCCGTCCACATTGCCAAAACTCTCTTCAAGAATTCCTTCCTGATAAAGCGACATCATCTGTTTCCTTAGTTCAACGGTGTAACGTTCGATTTTCTCGGGCAACTCATCATTGGTCGGATCAATCTGACGCGCCTTTCGCAAAGTCATAATTGCCATACGCAGATTCTGAGCTTGATAAAACTTTTCAGCCTCTGCTTGTAAACTCGCAGTCTTCGAGTTCATCATCGAGCGTATCGAAGCAATCGTCCGTTTAGACTGATCTTTATAGCGGTGCGGGTCCGGCAGACTTGACTCGACGACTTTTTCAAATGCCGCGATGGCATCCAAAGGCTTGCCACTCTTCTGAACGCTCTGTGCTTTATTATAGAGGTGAGTCAGACGCGCTACCCTTTCCTGGTATGCTTCACGCTCTGCTGCTTTTGCTTCACGCTGAGCTACAATAGCTTCCACTTGAGAGCGTAAATCCAAAATTCCTGGATGCTCCGGTCCGAACTGCAGCACTGGGCTTACACATTCGTCCATTTGCGCGACAGTGATCGAAGGATTAATAATCTTTCGACATTGGGCTACTTGCGTTTGAATCTTCGCCTCATTTTCTGCTTTAGCTTTTTCAAGCTCCTCATGTCGACGCTGCTGGTCCTGAATGTAAATCGCTTCTTTTGAAAGTCTTTCGATTTCTCGAATGTCTTCATAGTCAGGAACAAGCTCTTGTATTTTAATAATCTCATCTTGGGCGAGCTGATATTTCCCCTGCATATAAAGATTCTTAGCATCTTTATAACGTTGTCGAACTAGAGCTTGCTGTTCGGGCTTCAGCTTGGAAAAGACTTCTTGTGGAGAACCCGGCGCAAATGCCCCAGTAGGCGAATTTGCCGACTGCTGACTTTCCCCACCGCTAAAGAAATATGCGACAACTAAAAGTGCAATTGCACCCGCGATAATTTTGGGTCGATTTTTTTTGTAATCAAACTTCTTACTTCCGGACTCTGAATCAGGTGTTGTCACAACCCCAGGATAGGGAGCCTGATAAGGAGCAGGATACTGTTGAGGATATGGAATTGGCGTCATCGGCGAATGGCCGTAATCTTGCCCCTGAACCAAAGGGCTCATCGGTTGTGCGACCACAAGCTCTAACCGACGCTGGAAATTTGCATCGTGAAGCTCGAAATAAAAATAGTTATCTAAAACACTAATTGCATCGCCGCTCTTTAGTATCAACGGCTCTGACGTTGATATTGGATTTCCGTTTACCAGAGTTCCATTAACGCTTCCCAAGTCAACGATTGCATACTGTGAATTTACCAGTCGCAATTCGAACTGACGGCGGCTGACACGTTGATCGTGAATCTGAATTTGACAGGTTGAATCTCGACCAGCAAGCCACGAGTCCCCTGCATCTAGCTGAATCATTTCCTTCACGCCGCCGTTGGGATCCGTCACTTTAACGAAAGCCGATGTCCGTGGAGCGCCCACGATCGTTTTTTCATCATCTCCGCCGAAGGCCACTTCGTGGACTCCGGTCACCGCAGGAAGATTCGCACTGGCTGTCGCTTTCTCTTTGCGTCCCTCAGAGTTTTTCAAAAAGTCGAACTCAAAAGGAGGGATAGAAAAAGTGCCATCTTGATCCAAAGCAAAATGTGGAGACTGTTCCCCTTTATGTATTAGTTCTCCGTAACGAGATACGAGTTCCACTGTCCAAAAATTATCGACAAAAGAAATCTTTATGTGTTCACGTGAGATCCCTTTTTCAACAGGCAGAACTATATCGCAATCTTCTTTGCGACCGACAATATACTCGCGATCTTCCGCAAGAATTATGTCGTGTAAAATCTGACCGCGAAGGCGCACTTTCAAACGAGCCATTAGAATCTGCCCTCCAGATTCAAAGTACACTCATCGTAAAATTGCTTCGCTTCTTTATATGTTGGGTCGTCCTTGCGATTCTGCAGCATGGTCATAACATTCGAATAATTTGACTGACACATACGCCAGTTCTTCTTTTCTCGATATCTATTACCCTGAATCATATTAAACTTTACTAGCTCGTCGAATTTAATTTTTGATAGACTGTAATATCTTTTTGCTAGCTCATTTTCTGGATCCAAGTTCAATACGACCTGGAAAGATTCACGCGCTCTAGCATATTGCCCTTGTTGAAAATCCCTAAAGCCTTTAATGAAATTCTCCTGCGCCCTGCGATACTGAACAGAGTCATATTTTTCTTTTTTAATTGTCAATAATTCCTGAGTTCGCTTTTCCGCTTCCGCCACATCTTGAAGAGAAATCACTGATGTTCGTATCTCGTTAGGATCTTTTTTTGCGCCATTCTTGGAAGGCGACAACAAAAACCAACCCACTAAACCTATGATAACGACAATCCCATAGAATCGAACTCTTGGATCGATCCCTGAAGACGGTGGGCTATGAGGCCTTGCCTGCCGAGAAGCCGAAGCTCTTGCCCCCTGAGGTTGCCCACCAGCATGAGGCCTTACGGGCGGAGGTGAAGGCATTCCGGGCGGTGGAGCCTGAGGTCTTAAAACGGGAGTCCCTGACTGAGGATTTAAGATGGCTGGATTTGCCGGAACATTCTGCACCATACCCTGAGGTGCCACAGGTTCTGGGGTCGAAGGAACTATTGGCGGAATAAAGCGGAATTCCGTGTCTCCAATTTGCACCAGCATGTTTGCCGTTAAAACTTCTGATTGAACATTTTCACCATTTACCAAAACAAAGTTCTTTTGACTTAGATTAACGATAACGAAGTCCGCTCCACGCTGGCGAATCTCCGCATGAGCACGACTGACTCTTGGATCACTGGCAAGGACCAAATCGTTTTCGGGACCTCTACCAATAGATACCACTCCCTTTTCAAAGGAAAGCTTTAAGCCGATGTGAGGCCCCTTGATGACCTCAATATCGAATTTCAAACTGTCTTTCACCTTGGGAGCAGCACTCATCAGGAGCCTCCTTCATTCGGTGATACTGTGATAAGGAAATAGTCCACTTCTCCTGCTGAAGACGTGATCGCCTGACAGCTCAAGATACAAGGATGACCTCCAAACTCCAGTTGGTCTGTATGAATGGATCGTGGGTTTTCAGTGGTTTTCGCCAACAGTCCTTGAATATTCTGTTGCAAAGCCACATCCGGCAAAACTTGATACATTTGTCCTTGCAGCTGCGCAACTTCCGCGTGAGCTACCTGAGTAAAGGCGGTGTTGCACGAAATAATTCGACCTTCTCGAGAAATACTAACGCATGGGAATCCTACCATTTGCACTAGATTCTCTGCTTCGCCATCCTTATTGAAAAATCCTGCTCCACCGCTTCCAGACTCAGCGTCGCCGTGAATATAGCGAGACAGCAAGCTATTGATATTTCCTATCAAAGCCTGAAGAGGTGGAAAGTTAAAGTTCACTTCAGTGTTATCCGTTTTTTCCCTCATTGCCACATCGAGCTGTGAATTTAAAGTCGAAATCGGATAGACAATTAACTTGTACATAAAGAAATAAATCAACAACCCAAGTAAGATCGCAATGACCAGTGTCTGCATGAAGAGGCTGATTGCTCGGCCATCATCAAATGCCAAACTTCCGATATCATAAAGTACAATAGCATGAGCCTTGATCGATTGCTCACCCGTGCTGGCATCGAAAAGTCCTATGGGAAAACTAGCACCAATAGTGGACGAATCGACAGCGACAGACTGAGGCCGCATCTCGCGACGGGCCGTATGAACAAATGGAAGGTCCGGCGTCGTTCCCGCTCGCGATGCAGGAGCTAGTATCATGCCATCGGATTGCTGAACGATTAAAACTTGAGTAACGCCTTCCTCGGACTCTGCGGCATTCGTACTTAATGAGGCATAATTATTTTGCAACAAAGCCGTTTGATTAAGAGTCGCCACAGTTCTAGCAATGGAAGCCGCTCTTCTTTTACTTTCGTTAATTATGCTCGCACGAGTTATCTGTACCATAGGGAGCATGGACAGCAAAGTCGTCGAGAATATGAAAAGAATAACAAAGCCTAACAAGACAAACTTAAGCTCCATAAATTGCGGAAGTTTATAAACACCTGGTAAAGCAACTTTTTCTAAGTACTCATGCAGACGATCAAGAATGGCTTTGATACCACCAGGATGATATGCTGGAGCTGGAGCTTCGTTTTCCAGCGGACCTTCTCCGGGCACACCCATCGCCATCGGTTGCGGCATTCCTGCTGGCATTCCACCAGTTGCACCAAGTGGCATTCCCATAGGCATTTGAGGTGCAGCGCCACCATAATAAGGCATAGGCGCTGCTGCGGCCGAAGGACCCAAGTGAGCCTGAGGCGCAGGGATAATATCTACCAAAACCTCATGAACACTGAGCTTATCACCTAAGCGCATGATACCAGTCTGGATGCGAACTCCATTTAAATAAGTCCCGTTGCTTGACTTCAAATCCGTTACCACGATCTTGTCTTTGAAAACTGTGATCTCGGTATGTTCTTTGGAAACACCCGGACTGGTGATTTTGACGTCACAATGTGGAGAGCGACCTAGAAGATTTCTACCACTTTTTAAATCTAATATTTGGCCCGACTGTGGGCCCGAAAGTATTCTAAGTGCCCACATAGAGTTGATCTCCTACCGAAATTTTTCTTTCACCAATCGTTCCCGAACGCATTTCAATGACAGAATTCGCTCCCCATACTGGAGGAACTAAGCGCCACGGTTGAACATTCTGATAAAGGGCCTTTACTTTCAGATTTTTATCTACAAAAACACAATCAATTGAGAACTTCATAAAAAATGTATGAATGCTATTGCAGCGATGAATCCACAAAGCCTGCCCCTCAGCAAGGGAAGACCTTCCCAGAAGTCCCTTGCCGCGAGACCAAAAGTCACTCGCGATCTCAAGATCAGCGATCAACTTTTGATTTGTGGTTTTATTTTCAAGCACTGCAGACATCATTACTTATTCCCATACATAAATGAAACCGCCACTGGACCGAATACGATGATAAAAACAGCGGGCAATATAAAAAGCATCAAAGGAATCAAAATTGTTTGAGACGCACGGGCACCAGCTTTTTCCGCTCGCACGAATCTCTCCAGGCGCATCTGTTCAGACTGATCTTTTAAAACCATCGAGATACTTGCCCCCGTTGTTTCAGCATCGATCAGAACTGCCACAAAGCTGGTAATTTCATTCATATCCAAACGCTCCGCCATGTCTTTCAGAGCCTGAGTTTTCGACGCACCAATTTTAATATCTTTTAGGACCGTTCCAAGTTCGTCAGCCAATACACTATTAGTACCCTGTGCCTTATCCACGATTTTCTGGATGGAAGAGAAAAAGTCCAAGCCCGCTTCGACTGACAATGCCAACAGGTCAATGAAGAATGGTAAATCCGCGCGAACAGAAAGTTCACGTCGCTTCTTTTCGCCTTTAGCGTGAATCTGCGGCAAATAAAAGCCTATCAATCCCATGCCGACGACCATTCCAGTAGACAACCCCAGCTGCAATGAAAAGTTCATGATCAGCAAAAAGATGGGAAACATGATTCCCCAAAGTAATTGCAAACCAATAAACTCATCCACATTCAGCTCGGCAGAGAGTCCGGCAGTTTTAATGTACTTCGAAACACGCTTACGATAGTTCTCACTGCGAATTCTTAAGGCGTGCTGAAGCGTAAACTGATGCACTAATGGCCGCGAAAAGTTGATAACCGGATTTTTTGATTTAATGGGTTCATCATTATTCGCCCAGGACAATTGCTGCTTGTCTTGGTTGCTTGCAAAGATCGAATTTACAAATAGGAAGACCGCTACTCCTGCGAGTAGAAGTCCTAAGATGAGCATTAACTCTGCACTTCCCATTTGAACCTCTTTGTGTTCAAGTAAAACTCATGAAACCACTCATTCTGGCATCACAGTCACCACGTCGCCGCGAACTTCTTAATGAGGCCGGTTTTTCATTCGACGTGGTATCAGTTAAAGTATCGGAAATTCCTGACAAAAACCTGAATGTGAACGAGCAAATTTTAGACATCGCTAGACGAAAAGCCAGTGCTGCACTATCTGACCTAAAGTCCAGTCGCAACGAAAGTTTCACGGTCCTGTCAGCGGATACCGAAGTCATTTTCGACAATGCTCCCCTTGGCAAACCGGAGAATCCGGACGACGCCTTTCGCATACTCAGCCTTTTGTCGGGGAAAGCACATCAGGTGATGACTGCTGTATGTATGATCGATAGCGAAACCCAGAGGGAAGTGTCTCATGTTGAGATCACAAACGTGTTCTTCAAAAAACTAAGTCCCGAGCAAATACGAGCCTATATTCAAACCGGCGAACCCATGGACAAAGCCGGTGCCTACGGAATACAAGGCCAAGGTCGTGAGTTCGTCGAAAAGTTCGAAGGATCGTACGACAATGTCGTGGGTTTGCCGATTCAAGTCGTCCGCAAATTACTTGATAGACTGAATTTTCAAAACCTCTCAGAACAAAGCCGACCGGCAAAATTGCTCGCCGTTTCTAAACTTCAGACAAGCGAAAGAATTCGCGAGATTTATCAACTAGGTCAAAGGAAGTTTGCGGAAAACTACGTGCAAGAGGCGCTCGAGAAGCTCGATTCATTGCAAGATCTCGTTGAAATTGAGTGGCATCTTATTGGTCATTTACAAAAGAATAAGGCCAAGCTCGTCGTCGGTCGTTTTCATCTTATTCACTCTGTCGACTCCTTGGAGCTTGCCGAAGTCCTGAATAAGGCCTGCATAAACAAAAATATTCATCAGTCTATTCTTGTGCAGGTGAATTTAGCGAAAGAGGCCACCAAAAGTGGGTTCGATAAAGCAGCGCTTTGGACTGCCTGGAATCAACTTGTACAGCTTAGTCATCTTAAAATCTGCGGTTTCATGACGATGCCACCATTAACCGAAACTGGGGAGTCAGCACGTCCCTACTTTAGGCAGCTGCGCGAACTGCGGGAGGACCTCGCGAAAAATACGGATCTGAAAACCCATCCCTTAAACGAACTGTCAATGGGCACGAGCCATGACTTTAAAGTCGCCATCGAAGAAGGCGCAACTATTGTGCGTCTTGGGACTATTTTGTTTGGCGAACGTCCTGCGAAACGATAGGATCTGAAGAATGAACCCATTTTTGAAAGCTCAAAAAATCGGATTTCTGGGTGCAGGTAATATGGCTCAAGCCATGATCAAAGGCCTCATAGAAGGAGGCATCCCAGTAAGAAATATCTACGCTTCTAATCGCTCCCAAGGAAAACTTCAAAAACTCGTGGAAATTTACTCGATACAAGGCGCTTCGAGCAATGAAGAGCTGATTGATGCTTGCGACATTATCGTGCTGGCGATAAAGCCTCAAGATCTATTATCTGCTTTGGAGCCCGTTACTCGAGCTTTCGATTCGACCAAAATCGTAATCAGCGTCGCTGCAGGCATTCCGATGCGCCAACTGGAAAAGTACATTTCAGGAGGACGACTAGCTCGAGTTATGCCCAACACTCCATCCTTAATTGGAAAGGGCGTAATTGGTTATCTTTTGAACGATGAGAAAGACAATGCGCTTGAAAGTACTGTTGAAGATCTTTTCGCTCCGCTAGGTAAAGTCATCAAGGTCAGTGATGAGGATCAGTTTGAAGCTGTCACAGTGTCGTGTTCCAGCGGCACCGGTTTTGTTTTTGAAATGATGATGTACTGGCAGGACTGGATCGAAGAAAGAGGCTTTTCACCCGAAGAGGCTCGGCAAATGACCATCGAAACTTTTGTGGGTGCATCGGCCCTAGCTGCTCAAGCGCGGGAAGGCATCGAGGATTTACAAGCTCGGGTCACGTCCAAAAAAGGTGTAACTGCAGCTGGACTTCAGTCCATGCGCGAACTGGAAATCGAACGAGCACTACGTATAAGTTTTGAAAAGGCGGCCATGAGAAATAAAGAAATGGGCCGTGAAATCAAATAGTCTTGCCTAGTCACAGAGCTGACCTTTATCCTAAAGTCATACTTGTTCAAGGAGGAACAAAATGAGAATCACTCCTATCGATATCGCTCACAAATCTTTCACGAAGAAAATGATGGGCTTGGATGCTGAAGAGGTTATGGATTTCCTTCAGCAAATCGCGGCCCAAATGGAAGCTCTTATCCAGGAAAGAAATGCGCTAAAAGAATCTCTGCGCGAAAAAGATCTTTCGTTGATGGAATACAAGGAGCGCGATCAGGTCCTAAAAGACACGATAACAACAGCCACTAAGATGTCTGAAAGATTACGTCAGGACGCCGAGCGAGAAGCGAAGCTTATTACTGCCGATGCTCAACAAAAGGCAGAGATCATCACTCGAGATTCTCGTGACTCCTTGAAAAAAATGTACCAAGAAGTTACAGATTTAAAGAGAATGCGCATGCAGTTCGAAGCCAACTTAAAGGCCCTCGCGCAGGCTCATTTGGCCCTTCTTGAACAAGGTGAAAAGTATATGCCGCAAATGCATCTGCCTAACCACAACCTTGCGAACGAAAATGGCGGAAATGGAAATTCGAACTCGGGGTCTCGCTCGACAAATGTTTCTCCGCTATCCGCAGAGTAATTTTTAGTAATCATGATAGAAGTGACAAAAGGTGGGGTTCGACTCCACCTTTTTATTCAACCAAACTCTTCCAAAGACGAAATTGTCGGGCCTTATAACGACGAGCTTAAAATAAAGCTTACTGCGCCACCCGTTGATGGTAAAGCCAACGAGGCCTTGATCAAATTTCTTGCCGGCGTTCTAAAAATGCCTAAAAAGAACTTCACCTTGATCCGCGGAGACGCCGGACGACACAAGGTTGTGGAGATTTCTGGAATTGACGAAGAAGAACTTCGCAATCGAATAAAAATCTAACTATCTTCGGTTTGGCTGAAGATCCACGTCGAAATCTTCATCTGGAGCTTCTCGGGACTTTCTTTTATTCTGAGTCGGGCGAGCTCGAAACTGCTTTTGATCAACGCCATCATTGATATCTTCTTCAAACTGACGCACTTTTCGCTCGGAGCTCAATTCGGATTCTCGATACATATTAGAACGGGATCGCGGCGCCGGTGAGCTTATGGGGCGATAGGTTTCGCTCGAATAGCCGTCAGTTAAATCAAAACTATAGAGCACACTCGCACCCACATGAAATCCGGCCGCCATATTGTCGCCCATGATGGTGTTTCCCGCTGTAACCTGAAAGTTCCATTGTTGCGAGGCCAACCAGGTTGCGTACAGCATAGCATCTACCAGTGCTGGATTCGCAGAATAGAATTTAAAAGATCCCGCGTTGACCGCATTAATGTAAGATCTGCGCAAGGTATCATTTTCGACCGTATCATCGGTCACACTCTGAAACCCGAAAACTTCAGCTCCCACCCGATACTTCGACATCCTCTTTTGAAACCCGATTCCCCAAGGTAAAAGAAAAGATCGCCCCTCGCTGCGGAAATCGAAACCTAACCAACCGTAACCCCGACTGCCACCAAAATCTTTTTGCACATGAAGGCGCGTGTGTAGCTCCAGAACTCCCTCATTGTTGGCAACGGTATCGGAATCCGGGTCCACCTTATCGATCGGAAAAAGCAAAGACACCTCGGGGATCAACTGAAACTGATCAGAGTAAACCAAAAAGTCGACTCCAGCCATGACCTTGTTGATTGTGCTGTTAGTGCGGGTCGCAAAAGAATTTCTGCTTTCTGCAACCCCCACATTCATCATGGCAAAATAGGAAGACTTTTTGTTCGGCATATAACGAGTCGCAAAGGAGAAATCCATCAATTGAAAGTGGTTACCGCTGGGTAAAGACGAGGAACTCTCTCCAAAAGAGGTGTAGTTTGCTTCGGAATAGAAGTACTCGGTACTTAGTTCGAAGTCCCAATGGTCTCTCTTGAACTCCCTGTAGTTATCCTTTGCCATCGCCACCGACGATGACAGACAAAATGCTAAAGCAAACAGGTTCCATGGCTTAAGATTAATTGCTATTTTCATAACTTCCTAATATTAACAATCGTATGAGTAAGACTTCAAACAAATCCCAGTTAGCCACCATCTTTTTCACTGTTTTTCTTTATCTGGTAGGCTTTGGTGTAGTGATTCCCATCATTCCTATCTTAAGTCGAAATTTCGGAGCCACCGCACTTGAAACGGGACTTCTCCTTTCGATTTATTCATTGATGCAGTTTTTGTTTTCACCATTTTGGGGTCGCCTCAGTGATCGAATGGGGCGTCGACCAATAATTCTTTTTTGTTTGGTCGGAGAAGGCCTGTCGTATCTTCTTTTCGCCTGGGCTCGCAGCCTTGAGTGGCTCTTTGTTGCGCGTTTGCTGGCAGGATTTTTTGGAGCCAGTTTGTCGACTGCTTCGGCCTACATCTCTGATATTACTCCGAAACACGAGCGTTCGAAGGGTATGGCTCTGATTGGCGCAGCTTTCGGCTTGGGCTTTGTCTTCGGACCTGCCTTGGGAGGAGGCCTTGCTGTTTGGGGACACCATATTTCTGCGGCACCTCATTTTGACACCTCTTTTTCTGCACTGTGGGTTGCCGGACTCTGTTTTGCCAACTTTCTCTTCGGATTAAAATATCTTACTGAATCTCTTACCTCTAAGAACGCCTCTGCTGAAAAGAAAAAAAGACTCTCTGTTATCTGGCATTACCTTCGGCTGAAAACTGTCAGTCCCCTTTTGGTTGTTTTCTTGCTTAGCTCTTTAGCAATGTCCGCGATGGAAGCCACTCTCATTCTGTTTATGGGCGAAAAGTTTAACTGGGACGTTAAACAGGTCAGCTTTGGTTTTGCTTATATCGGAGTAATAATAATTTTCACCCAAGGTTATCTGGTCCGAAAGCTTTTACCAAAGTGGGGAGAAAAGCGTGTCCTCCGCTTGGGACTGATTCTATTCGCTATCGGACTTGCTGGCATTGGCGTAGCAGAAAATCTGACCATAATGGCAATTACGATGACTTTACTTTCTTTAGGCAATGGTCTATCGAATCCGTCGATTCTTGGCAGCGTCAGTCTGCTCACAGATCCTAACGAACAGGGCGCAGCAATGGGTGTGACCCAAAGCATGGCATCGCTAGGACGAATCATCGGGCCCGCAATTGGCGGAGCCATTTATGGAAGTATAGCAATTACGGCACCGTTTTGGGTTTCGGCATTACTTGCCTCAGTTGCTTTAATTATTATCCTTAAGAATTACAAATCAATGCCCGAACATGGCAGGGTCTCTCATGGAACTTAATCAGATCGGTTTTTTTCAGTTCGATAATCTTGTACAAGGCAGAGTTCCTTTTTATCTTTTGGATCTCGATACTAGCATCAGTGCCTGGTACAAGGGCATGGCCGCACGCCACCTCGAGAACATCACTGTTCCGTGCACACTCGATACTGCAGTACCCTTGGTCGAAGAAAAAAAACTTCCTTTCCATTTTGCACTTGTCGTGTTGGATAAAGATGAAAGCCAAGCGCCTGTGGTCGCACAAAAACTCGAGGCTGCAGGCTTCACCAATGTGTTTGTGGTAAAAGGTGGAATTCTTGGAATGGAAAAGGAACGCCAAGGTTAAATACTCTGCAACAATACATCTGATGCTGATCAGTATAAAATATCAAAGTCTTTGATGGACCTAGCCCTTTTGGTTATCCTTAACCTCACAAAGTAATATTCAACAAGGACGTACAAATGCAAAAAACACTCTTCGCGCTCGCTTTTGGATTAGCAAGCACATCGTTTGCTGGAAGCCTCAATCTGGACATGCGAGCTGACTACAGCTCTACTAGTTATAAAGAATCAGTCTTGCCTGACTCGAATCGATTCTATTTGAAAACAGGTCGCTTGGACTACAATGGCAAAGTACTCGAGGACATCTCCTTCAGAGTTCGTTGGGCTTTCGCTAAAGACGCTACAGTTCTTAAAACAGATAACGCTCAGAAGGCACTCGAGCTTGCTTACCTTTCGCATAAACTGTCCGACAATTTCACTTTGACCTTAGGGCGTCTGAACACAGAGTTCGGTGGTTTCGAAGGCATGAATGGAAGTCCAGATCTCTATTTAACTTCTGAGTTCTATACGCAGTCAGGACCCAATGGCAATTTACCAGGTGACAATTACGGCACCGCTGCCCTTCTTTACATGACAGGGATAAAGGCGACATACAGCACTGATAATCACCTGTTCCACCTATTGGCTACCAACGAGAATATCGACGAAGCGGCCGCCCAAGTGAACCAAGACGCACCTATGGTGGGCGTTGTTTGGAGAGGAAACTTCTTTGAAAAAGGTTTGGGAACAACACTCAGCTACCATACGCAAAAAGGTGACAATAGTGGTGATCGTCACCAATTCATGGCCGCAGGCTTGATGTGGAGAGGCTCCCAGTTTATGGCTGTCGCAGACTATCTGGTTTCCACGTTCAAGCTGGACAGTGCTAACGAAACTGATTCTGTTACCTCAGTCGTTGGAAAGATTGCCTATTTGGGCTGGGAAAATTGGATGCCACGCCTTGAAATCACTTCCTCTGAAGAAAAGCATGAAACTGGAGCTGCCGAAAAGAACAAGTACTTTGGTTACGGCGCGGTTGTTGAATACTATCCTTATACAGATAAAAATTTCCGTTATCAGGTTGCCTTCACTAATGTTGAGTTAAAGCCAGAGACTGGTAACCGCGTGACTCGCCAAGAGATCGTAGTTGGAACGAGACTCCTTGCTGATTTCTTGAAATAGACCTCACACAGATAGACCTTTGACAAGGGAGCCCTTAGAGGCTCCCTTTTTTTGCGGCGTCACATAGGTTTTTTCTCGGGCCCATCAGCGCCCTTTCACTTTCGTAATAGAACCATATCTGATACTCTCAAACGGTTGAAAATCTCGGGGATTTTTTCTCCGCTAAGCCTTTTGAGGTACTTGAAATGTCAGAGCAATTGTCAGATCGCTACAATCCGACTGAGGTCGAAGGCCGCACTTATCAGTGGTGGGAAAATTCAGGCTTTTTCAAAGCACAAGATCAATCCACAAAGCCACCCTTTTCGATCATCTTACCGCCACCGAACGTTACTGGATTCCTTCACATGGGCCACGCTTTGGATCACACGATCCAAGACATGCTCATCCGCTGGAAAAGAATGAATGGCTTCAATACAATGTGGCTTCCTGGTACGGATCATGCCGGCATTGCGACTCAGTCCGTCGTTGAACGAGAACTTAAAAAAGATGGCGGCGTCACCCGTCATCAATTAGGCCGCGAAAAGTTCGTCGAAAAAGTCTGGGATTGGAAACACCAATATGGCGACCGCATCTATAGCCAAATGCGCAGACTGGGCGATTCCTGCGACTGGGATCGCGGCGTTTTCACCCTTGATGAAGGCGTCTCTAGAGCGGTTCGTAAAGTTTTTGTAACTCTACACAAGAAGGGTTTGATCTATCGCGGGAAACGACTCGTGAACTGGTCTGGCCCCCTTGAGACTGCAATTTCCGATTTGGAAGTCGAGCACAAGCAAGTTAAAGGGGCCCTATATCATATCAATTATCCGCTAGAAGATGGATCTGGCTATCTTACGATCGCTACGACCCGCCCCGAAACAATGCTTGGGGATACTGCGGTTTGTGTGCATCCCGAGGACGAGCGCTACAAAAAACTGATTGGCAAAAATGTTGTCATTCCATTGATCAATAAAAAAATTAAGATCATTGCGGATACGTATGTCGACAAGGAATTCGGATCTGGAGTAGTTAAGATCACTCCTGCGCATGACTTCAATGACTATAAGATCGGCAAAACGCATAATCTTGAGTTTATTAATATCCTCACGAAGAAAGCTGAACTTAACGACAACGCCGGCCCTTACAAGGGTTTAAAAGTTCAAGAGGCCCGCAAACGCATTATCGACGACTTGAAAGCTCAGAATCTTTTAGTCAAAGAGGAACCGCATATTCACTCTGTGGGTCACTGTTCGCGCTCTGGAGCAGTCGTAGAACCCTACCTTTCAGAACAATGGTTCGTAAAAATGGAGCAGCTCGCAGTTCCTGCTAAGCGAGTTGTTGAAAGTGGCACCATTCGCTTCGAACCAGAATCATGGACAAAGGTATATTTGCACTGGCTGAACAATATCGAAGACTGGTGTATTTCCCGCCAACTTTGGTGGGGACACCGTATTCCTGTTTGGTACTGTGAAGGATGCGGCCACCACACTGTAAGCGAAACTGATGTCACCTCTTGCGAAAAATGTAATAGCACTACTATAAAACAAGACGACGATGTTTTGGATACGTGGTTCAGTTCGGCACTCTGGCCGTTCTCCACCATGGGCTGGCCGACAGAAACGGAAACCCTTAAAACCTTCTATCCAACAAGTTACCTGGTCACCGGCCACGACATTATCTTCTTCTGGGTTGCACGAATGATCATGATGGGACTCGAGTTCAAGAGAGACGTCCCGTTCCGCACAGTTTATATCCATGGGTTGGTCAGAGACTCTCAAGGTCGCAAAATGTCCAAATCTCTGGGTAACTCGATCGACCCAGTCGAAATGATCGAAAAGTACGGAGCCGATGCTTTGCGCTTTACCTTTGCTGCGCACCTTTACTCTGGCAAAGACTTAAAATTCAGTGAACAACGCCTTGAAGGTTATCGCAATTTCATGAATAAAATCTGGAATGCCGCTCGCTTCGCTTTGTCTAACTTGTCAGATTTCAAAGCTCCCGCCGATGGTGTCAAAGCCCTTCCTAATCAGGCCGACATCAGTGTTTTCGACAAGTGGATCATTACGAAGTTAGCAGAGGTCACAAAGCAAGTTGAAGAAGCCATGGAAGCAGAAAAGTTTTCCGATGCTGCCAATGCGCTCTATCACTTTATCTGGAATCAGTTCTGTGATTGGTACATTGAATTCACGAAGCCGATACTGAATGGCAATAACGCGGCAGAGAAACAAGCTACCCAACTGGTGATTGCTCAGGTTCTGAATCGCATTATGCGCCTTCTACATCCATTTGCGCCGTTTATTTCGGAAGAGATCTATCAAAAGCTTCCAATTAAAGACAAGGCCTGCATTATTGATCAATTCCCGAACGTTCGGAACGACAAAGAGTTCCTAAATCTGGGATCATCTCAGGCGGCCTTTGAAATTGATATTGTGAAAGAAGTGATCACGGCTATTCGTAATATTCGCGGTGAAAACAGAATCAGTCCTGCCCTTAAAATTAAAGCTCGACTAGGAATTACCAATGATCAAGTTCAAAAAATTCTTGGAAATAATCGCACGGCGATTATGACAATGGGTCGTCTTGAGGAAGTTGAGATTGGTGCCGATGGCGATTTGATGAAGTGTGCTGTTGCTCCTGTTGCCGTTAAAGATGCGAATGTAAAAGTGATTATTCCACTCGAAGGACTGGTCGACTTTGAAGAAGAAATCAAGCGCATCAACAAGCTGATCGAAAAACTTCACAAAGATATTTCGACTCTGACTGGAAAGCTTTCGAATGAAAAATTCATAGCGAATGCCGATGAAGACGTGGTCGCTGCTGACAAAGCTCTTCTTGCTCAGTCGAAGATTCAAATTGCATCCCTTCAGGATGCATTGACTCGATTCCAATAGTTCATCTATCCCGCTCTTGTCTAACGAGGGCGGGATTAATTTCCTAGATACATCGGCACTGCAGCGAACCCTGCGCATTTTCCTGACAACGAAACGCCTTATCATCTCGGTTCAACTCGAAAGAGTAGATTCTTCCGTTTTTTTCAGTGGCGATAAGATCATAACCGTTCTGATAGAAAACTCTCCAAGCGTTCGATCTAGCAATCACTTGTCCATCCGCCTCGAGACTGGCCAGGAGCGTCTCGGAAGGGTTCTCGGATTGTTCTTTCGATAAAGGAAGTTCTTTTCTGCTGCCATCCGCAGAAAACGCGTAGTATTTGACCGAACTTAAAACTTGGGGATCCAAGTCAGGCGTATTCTTAAAAAAGATTCTGCGCATTTCATTAGAGGGCGTTTTAATATCTGTAACAGTCCAATCCTTGTTTCTTGAAACGATGGCTCCCAAATCTCCTGAAATCGCTTCATGCAGCGTTTCTAGACCAATCTCTGCATTTGCATCAAATGGACTCGTTTTTATGTTGAGACAGGCCGACAAAGCTTTCATCTGTTGCTGGTAGCTCTCGAAACGGACAGAGTTTTCCATTTGGGTGGGAAGAAAACCTGAAGATCCGGATGACACCTCAGCCGAATTGCTTTCAGGCGGCCTCGGGATATCCTCGGGACTTTCTTCTGATTCATTTGCTGGTTGAGCCACGGCAGGTGGCAATTCTTGCCTTTGAGACAATGGAAAATAAAAATAAAGCACAACAAGAGCGAGTATCAAAAGTCCAAAGGCCAAATATTTTTTCTGCATAACCTCTTATGCGCTAATTTTTGGCCTCAGGCAATCAACAGTCGAACTATTTTAGCAAGCCAATTTCACGCAATCGTTGCATCAAAAAGTCATGTCCGGTGATATCCGGATATTTCACACCGGAACCCCGACACGAAGGCAAACAGCTGAGCATCGCATCCGGATGAGGATGCATAAAGAAAGGCATTGAGTAACGACTTGTATTTTTGCCATCTTGAGGATTGATCACACGGTGAGTGGTCGATGGCAGCACATCATTAGTCAGCCGAGCTAACATATCTCCCACATCAACGATCAAAGTATCCGCTTCTGATTCTATATCAAGCCATGTACCATCACGATCTTTCAGCTGCAAACCTGAGGCAGTTGCTGCCGGCAATATCGTGATAAAGTTGATATCCTCGTGCGCAGCCGCTCTCACACAACGAGGGTCCACCCCTTCTGGAATCGGTGGATAATGAAGAAGGCGAAGAATCGAATTCCCATCTTTCGTCATGCGCGCAAAAAATTCTTTATCAACTTCCAAGGGACCTGTGAGCGCTTCCAGCATCACAGTTCCCGCCTCTTCCAAGGCACTGTATAATTTCGTGAACACCTTTTGAAATTCTGGCATTTCCGTCGGCCAAATATTGTCGGGATAAACTTTGCGCAGCTCATGACCAGGTGGGAGATCACGTCCAACATGCCAGAACTCTTTTAAATCCTTCACCGGAGAATCTTTCGCATGTTCTTGACCGAAGGGCGTATAGCCTCGTTGGAAACCAATTTCCGGTGACAAATACTTCTTTTTTACTTCTTCAGGTAGGGAGTAGAATTTCGCAAGGACTTCATAGGCCAGCTTTAAATCAGAAGACTGAACATTGTGATCTTTCAGAATAATGAAACCATATTCTTTTAGACCGCTAAAAAGCTTTTGAACGAAGGTGGCTCGATCCGCAGGTGATCCCTGAGTGTAGCTTGCCAAACTTAGAGTCGGTACTTTTCTTAAAGTACTGTTTTCCGCATGAGATGATGTTTCAAAATTTCTCACGATCCCTCCCCTTTTAGGTTCGGGGAAACTCTATCAAAGTGCTTAAATAAAAAGCAACTGCAACTAATTATGTATAAAAAGAATATCGAAGACAGTGACAAGATGGGCGCTTACGAACTTGAAATGAACATCCCCATTAAACAATCGCACCGCATGCTCGCTGCGATAGGGGGAAGTTTCCTCCTCGAATCCACGATAAACAACAGGTCGCGGATCCAACTTTAAAGTATCGACAATGATTTCCCTCAAAGCTTTGTCAGGATGCTGATTCTGCCAGTTTTGCAAAAGTGCTTCGGCTTTCGCGGAAAACTCGACCCGTATTTCTATGCTTTTAGCGTCTTGAGGCCAACCACTCCGAGCTGTGGGTATCGCCTCCACTTCCGGCAGGTATGGTTTAATATCAAGGATAGGCGTTCCATCGACCAGATCCGCACCGGCCACAACTATTCCATCTTTTTCAACAGCGACCAGTTCAACCAACGACAGACCAATCGGATTAGGTCGATGCGGGGTCCTCGTTGCAAACAAGCCCATAGATTGCCCACCCAGGCGCGGAGGATGAACCTTTGAGTGGAAACGAGCCACCTTGTTCTGGTGAAAAAGCCAAATCAACCAAACATGGCTAAACCCTTCAAGCCCCTGAAGCGATTCTTCGGGCTGCAAATCACCGCGCAGACGCAACCGAGCCCAGGACTTTTTCACAAGGCCGGGCTGGCGCGGCGTGCCAAACTTATCTTTAAAACAGGATTCGATGATTCCAATAGGCTCCACAGCATGGCCTTACTCCCTGTGTTCGCCACGCGTCAAGTAGAGATTCCATGGTTCGATTTTTTAGAGTGACAAGAGCCTAACAATGCATAAAACCAAGGCAACTAAACACCTATAAATAGGAGAGTTCTCTATGAAACATCTTATCTTTGCGGCCATCCTTGCCTTTGCGGGATCTGCGACAGCAAGTGAGCTCGATAATGAGTCTTCAGTTACAAACCAATCTATGAACGGCACTGTTGTTATCCGAGTAGACACTCGCAACAACCAAGCTGCAGTTTTGGCTTCTGAGCAAGTTGTGACCAACGAAGCTCAAGCTCAAAACCTAGTTCAAAAAGGATCTTTTAGCGAAGTTCCTGCTCAGAACCTTCGTTCAGAACTTGATTCTGATGGTGGAGCTTCCAGCTGGTACTTCTATCGTGGTTATAACTACGGCTACTATGGATACGTGAACTGGTATGGGAACTGGTACTACCCTCGTTATTACTATAACTATGGCTACTACAACTATTACTACTACTCTAACTATTGGTGGTAAAGAAGTGCGGCTCGTAGAGCCGCGCTTTGAAATAAGCATTTTCCTCTAGAGAATTCTTATTTCAAAGCCTCCTCAACTCCATGAATCGGGGATACCTATGAAACTATTCTTAGCTTTTCTTTTGTTGTTCTCATTCCAAAATAGCGAAGCCAGCTCTCCTTTTGCAAATCTTGATTCCATCAAGTCCTCTCTTGGCTTCACAAAGTTTTATTCTCAGACTCGGACTGGTCGGCCTCTAAAGGTCGCTATTCTTGATAAAGGCTTTCACGGTTATCAAAAAGAACTCGGCCGAACATTGCCCGCTATCACACGATATGTCGCAGGTCCGGTCAGCTCGCCAGAGAACATGCAAGTTGAACACGGCCTTAAGATGGCTCAAATTCTGATTTCACTGATGACCGATGATATGCGACAAGCACAGTGGATGCCCGAACTCACTTTGTACAATGTCTTTGGTTATTCGAATTTTAAAGCTGCTATTGATGACATCATTGCACGACAAGTCGACCTAGTCCTTTATTCCGAAGTCTGGGAATATGGCGGCAACTTCAATGGAGCCGGGTTTCTGAATGCCGAAGTCAGTCGTGCCACTCGCCACGGAGTCATCTGGGTAAATGCTGCTGGCAATTTTGCATTAACGACTTTCAATGCTGGTTTAAAAACCGTGACCGACAATTGGGTTCAACTACCTGATCAAAACAACTCGCTAGCAATTCGTTGTGATGGCAAACAAGTCAAAAAATGTTCTGCGAAAATTGTACTTTCTTGGAACGACTTCAAAGAAGATGTTGAGCAAGGGACGAACAAGGACTTGGACTTAGCTTTAACAGACGACCTGCTAAATATTATTCAGTCCAGCGGCTTAAAGCAATCGACTGACCGAAATGAGACTCGTCCTGGTTTTTCCAAATACCCTCGAGAGATCATCACCGCTGAACTCAATCCTGGGCTTTATTACATCAGAGTCAAAAATCGCTCTCAGAACTTCACCGCATCAGATTCTTTGCGAATAACAGTTGATGGCGATGGTATAGTCATGCCGTCACACTCATGGGGTGAAACACTATTAAATCCGGCCGACAATCCGACAGTCATCACTGTTGGAGCTAGCGATTCTATCCGCTCTTCTAGTTCTCAGTTTTTGAACAAGCCTGACTTGCTGACTGTCTCTTCCATCGTCTTAAAAAATAAAATGGAGTTCAGAGGCAGTTCTAATTCGGCTGCGATCGTAGGCGCGGGACTTTCCTTGCTCAAGGCGCAGAATCCTGGACTCACTAGAGATCAACTTCTTAAAATGGTCAGCTTCGGATCCTCTTGGGAATCAAAGGGCATCAGCTTGAACCTTTTGGGCTTTCAACCTACAGGACCGGGTTGTTTCGATAGCATTCAGTACAATCCAGTCCCAGCATTTCTACAAGAAGTGGTTAACAAAGGTGGCGTTATCGTCAGGACCACTGCGGGAGCGCGAGTCATGGTCCCCTTTGATCCAATTGTCTTGGCTCCACATTTACGCCGCCAGCTTCTTAACGATATGATCGTTGCCTTACCACAAGGGGGATATGCGATATATCCACGAAGGTCACCGATACCAGCGGGATCTGCTGAAGTCTTTCAGCGTCCCCTTGAAGCTGGCCTTTGTCGTCCTCTTCCATCTACCGGAAAGATGTTTCGCCTTTAGAAATTACCTGAACGCTTCATCAAGCCTTCTTTGTTCTTGATGATAATTTCTTTTCCATTCAAGTCGATAAGTCCTTCGTTCTTGAACTCTGTTAGATGACGAGAAAGAGATTCGTTAATTGTACTCGCCAATTGTGCGAATTCATTTCTTGTCAATTTCAGATTCAGAGAAATTCCATTCGGCGTTTGCACTCCGAACTTATCTGAAAGAAGTACCAACTGATAAGCAATTCGTTCTTGAACAGACGCCAAGTAATGTAGCTGGCTCGTGTTCTCGAAGGCCTCCAGATCACTCACTGCTTGATTCAGCAATAGTTTAATCAGTGGGCTTGACTGAGCAAGAGCAACTTGAATCAACTCTCTTGGATATAACCACAGCACTGTCGATTTAACTGCTTTTGCATGACATTGCACTGGCTGACCTTTTACTAATGCCTTATAGCCAAAGTATTCTCCAGGTGAAACCAACTTGGTCACATATTCATTAGTCGTTGTGCGACCACGAGCATGAGAGCGATTCACCACGACTTTTACACAACCGCTCTGGATGTAATAAAGTCCCTTTGGAGTTTCGCCTTCTTTGAAGATCATTTCTTCTTCTTTAAGATGAATGACTTCATAAGGCACATTTGAAGTATTCGGAATGCTAAGGTTCTGGTTACCGCCGATGAAACCAAGTGAGTTAACTCCGCCATTGAGTATTGTTTGAGATTCCATACTCTTTTACCTCCGAGCTTTTCTTAGGTTTAGGTTAGTGTTGGGTTAAAATGTAAGGCCATCCTAAACTGGCTTTCCACACCTGCCTAATTGAAATTTCGACATAACGTACTTGTAACAACCGAGTATGAAATTTGTGAAATCCTTTTGCCTTGACTCATAAAGGTGATGCTCTTAGCTTCAGGTTCACAAAAAGAATTAGAATTAAATGTAAAATCAATTGCTTAGCCGCTGCTAAAACGCACGCAGGAAGCGGCTTCTAGAGGATCATTAAGATGTCTTTTTCATGTCGTCGAACACAGATTTCATTGCTGCTCAGCATTTCATTTTTCATCAGCTCGCAAACTTTTGGCTGGGGCGGAAGAGGCCACGATACCATCTGTGAAGTCGCTAGCTTTTTAGTAAAAGAAGAAGGACTGAAAAAATATTTGCAGAACAAACCGCAGATGATGGGACATCTCTGCAATATGCCTGACTTTCATTGGAAGAGTCTTGGTGGCGAAGTAAATAAACTTGGCAACCCAACGCACTTTATTGATCCCGAAGTTATTGGTTTAAAAATAAAAGACATCCCTTCAGACTATCAAAAAATTTTGACGGCGTTTACGGGCACAACAAACAAATTTAAAAATGATGGATCAACTATCAAATCAATCCCTACAGAGTTTGGATCTGTGTGGTGGCGCGCAGATCAATTCGTACGCTTGATCGGTGCGCTGGAAAAAGAGTTTTCCATTGCTCAAGTTCCAGCAAATTTTAAGGAAGAACAGAACAACGAACTTCCTTACAATAAGCTCGCCTTTCAGATGGTTGTGAACATGGGACTCATGGGTCACTTTGTCGGCGACAACGCGCAGCCCTTCCACACAACTGCAGACTATGATGGATATGCCGCCGGTCATGGCGGCATTCACTCGTACTTCGAAGACTCCGTCGTCGGCGAGGCCGATGGAGATTTACAAGCGCTCGTTCTAAAGGAAGCGCGATCTATGAAGAACCCATCTTTTTTGAAGCCAAAGACTGTGGTCGAAAAGATGAAGGCGCTTAGCGAAGCTTCGTCCGCAGATATTCCTAAGATTTTAAAAGTTGACCCCGTGATAGAAAAATCGCAGCTGAAAAAAGAAAAAGGTATGGAGCTTAAGACCGCTGCAAAAAGAAAATCCTCTGCAGAGGCCTTTAAAAAGATGAAACCCTATGTGGTTACGGGGATGGCTCGCGGGGCTCTCTTACTAGCTCATCTATGGGATATCTCTTATGTCCAAGCAGGCAGACCCCAGCTAGCCGCTTACAAGTCTTATAAGTATCCTTTTACTGTCGACTTTATTCCGCCAGACTATATTGAACTCAAAGAGTCTGCAAAAAAAGAAAATTAGAGATTATAGTTACGCTCTTTAGGATTAATCCAAATTTGCAAAAGCCCATCATTGCATGGGCTTTTTTTTAATTGCAGCCTGTATAGCCAGGAACCAGATCACAAGCTGTTTTTTTCAACGATTTTACCGCCATCCACGAAGTATGAATATCTTCGGCCGAAGTGGAACTCACCACATTCATAAAAATGACATCTGCTTCGGCAGCCAGTTTATAAAGCTGCCCCACTCTTGGTTTTTCGTCTTCACCAAAAAGAACATCTGCCCGCTCTTGCATTTCGATGATATCTTCAATCATCAATTTCATATCATCGATTTGAATAGCTGCGATCTTCATATTGGCCTTAGCCTGCAGAGTTTCAGAATTATCAGATGCCATAGCCCTGATTGATCCAAGAACCATCACAATTGCTAAAACTAGCGTTACTTTCTTTTTCATAAGCTCTCCTCATTAAGCATTCCCTGCCTCATGAGTGCGATCTTTATGCCTGGGCTAAAATGAGCTGATTCTTTGCCGGTTGAAAATGCTGTCTAGATAAATGACATAGCCTGAGGGAGCGCCGATTTTGGGCCCTCAAGCAAAAAGCCAACCTACTACCAGCCAGAGTAACAACGCTGGGAAGTGATAGCGAGGTCTGCATTTCTAACCATATAGAGACAGCTTTTTGTGTTCATATGAAGTTGGATTTGCACGTGGGGGATAACTTCTCCGTCGCGAGTGACAGTGTGAGAAGGCTGAGCTTCGATATCGAGAACTTCGGGCAATGAGCAAAGCTCTGCAAACTCATATTTCTCCGCCTGAGCAACCGCTTTGATGGCTTCTATATATTGCGGACGATGAGACCACTTATCACAGTTGTTTTGAGCCATCGCCGTCGCACCGAAGCTAGTGATCAATAGGACCAAAATGAAACGCATAAGAACCTTCCTTTAATAGATTGGTATTGGAACCAGGAAAGCTACGACTTCCAATTCGGAAAGCCAATTCCAAAAAGCACCCTCCGCTCTATCGAAAACTGAATGAGAAGAGCGGACTGCGATGTAACAACTTTGACAGGTGTGGGCACTGAACGGCACCGGTTGGCATCGTGTTTCAAAACGAGAACAGATCTTCGCTAAGTTGTTGAAATCAGGTTGGGAAAATATCAGAAAGAGACACTTTCTGCGGCACGCTCTTAGCAATAGCCCTTAGTATACGACGCAAACAAGGAGCACAGAAATGACATTCACAAAAGTAATCACAGCAGCAATCATCGCTTTCTCTGCTACAGCTTCTTTGGCTTCTACCAAGTGTGATCACAGACTTTCTTCAGGTGGTCTGTTTGCTTCGACGGCAGCAACAACTTCTAATAAGGCTCAAGCTGCTAAAAATGTTGCGGTTAAAACGGCAACTGCGACAACTAAATCTGGCGTTAGATAATCTCGTCAGACATTTGAATTCACCCCCTAAAGGCTCTGGAACTCCCCCTTCCAGGGCTTTTTCTTTTTTAAAGACCTATTCGGGAATCAAAGCAGCTTCGCTAATTGAACTTATTGCGAACCAGAGATGCTTTCAAAAAACTCCATCGATGCAACAAAAAAGCCCAGGGGTTGCCTGGGCTTTTTATTTCACTCTGTGAAGAGATCAATTACTTAGCGATGTCGCCAGAGTATTTGAAACCTACAGTGATGATGTTCTTAGTTGGGTCATCAGCACCTGGAGCTTTGTAGTCATCTTTGATTGAAGTGTATGCTACGTGGTAACGGAAAGCATCTTCAGTGTTAGGAACGATTTCCAAAGCAACTGCGAAAGCATTGCGATCGAAGTTGTCAGTTCCAGCAGCTTTATCTTTAGACATTTCGTACTTAAGAACAGGAACATACATTCCCATTTTGTAACGAGCTTCTAGGATAGTAGAGTTCGTTTCGTCTTTAGCAGTTGAATCGTCAGAAGTGTTAGCAAGGTACTCAAGGTCAACAGAAAGATTTTCCATTGGAGCCAAGCGGAAACCAGCAGCCATGAAAGTTTGCTCAACATTTGTTGTAGCAGTATCAGCAGCACCGATAGTGTAGCTTAGGTATGGCATAACCATTTTGTCTGCAAATGAACCCCAGTAAGCTACGCCGTATGAATGACGCTTGTTGTTTGAAGTAAGCAACTCAGAGTCACGGTTTGTTTGGTTGTAAACTTGAACTTCAACCTTGTGGTCGTCGTTGATTTTGTATGCAGCAGCTACACCTGAAGAGTTTTCAGGAGTTGAGATTGAACCCTGAACGCCAGCGAAATCTGCAGGACCAGCTTGAGCTCCGAAACCACCGTTAGCCAAAGAAGTAAGGTAAGTATCGCCATCATAGAATGCATGACGTTCGAAACCACCTACGTTCAACCACAATTTACCAGCAGTGAAAGTCCAGTCGCCCATTGGCTTAGAGATAGTCAAGTGATCAACGAATTGATCTACTGTCATCGCCTTAGTAGCTGTACCACCACCGACATCAACAGGAGTGAACGCACGAAGGTTCAAACCAGCGTCGATAACTGCTTCACCTACGTTACCGCTAAGGTACATACGAGCTACGTCTGGAGTGAATACTGAAGAACCAGTGTTCTCAGATCCATCAGCTCTGTCGTACTTAGGTGTGTTGACATAATCAGAACGTACCACAAGTTTTACACCTGCGAACGCGTTAGTAGCCGCAACTGTCATAGCTGCTAATACTAAAAGTTTTTTCATTGTTGCATCCTTTCGTTTCGTTGCAATAAATGACTTTTAAATCGTTAAAAGTTTTTAATTCCGTTCACAAAAAATGCTAACCAGCAGAAAGTCCAAGATCAACAACAAAAAAAAATGCACTTGCGGACAAGAATTCAGTAACGAACTTTTTGAACGCCTAAACTAGCGAGTAACAGCTCATGGATTAAGCGTCTGAATTTTTATGTTACTCGAAAAAGACCGCATGATTCTTCTGCCGGAAAGGCGCATCCGGAGCGGATTTGCTCAAAAGTTTGTATGCTAAAAATTTGAATGAAAAGTGTTTCAATGAATCAAAAGAACCGCCGAGGAATCGTCGCTTTTCTGCATGACGCTATATTCAGAATCATAAGTTGGCGCGGTAGATCATTTACTCGATTTAGGTCTAGGTGGTGCGGACAAAATCAGACTCTGGATGAATGAAAATTCGAGCTTAAGCTCTATAATGCTTTTTAAGAAGGCCAATCGGTCAGCTCGAAAGAGCCGGAATTGGGCCACACATGATCAGTTGTGTTCAGGGCATTGATGTCTTCAGACGCAGCACCTAAAGATTGAACTGACCACATTGCCATTGCGACAATCGACAACCAAATTGCTCTCTTCATAGTGCCTCCATAGGCAAATGTTCAACAGAAGAGTTCTTCTTCGCAAGTTACGGTATGGATATTTTCCTAGGAGTTCTTTTAGATTGTGCTAACCTCATTTAAAAGGAAGTACATCCCGCAAATGCAAAAAAAGAAAATTCTTAACGGCACTATAAAAAGACACCCAGACGGCTTCGGCTTCTTCATTCCGGATGATCTCGAGCATCCAGATGTCTACATTCCCAGACATTCTATGGAAGGCATTATGACGAACGACAAAGTGGTCGTCGAAGCTATTCCCGAGAAAGGCACGGATCGCTTTCGAGGCGACATCGTGCGAATACTTACACGAGGAACGAAGACCGTAGTCGGTCGATTCTTTCAGATGAACGACAAAGTCGGCCTCATAAAAGATGAAGGTAAGGGCTGGGGCCAAGATCTGAAAATTAAACTTGAAGATGCGATGGGCGCCAAAGACAAAGAGCTCGTTGCCGCCGAAATCCTCACTTACCCCGAACACGGCAAAAGCTTTACCGGTCGAATTTCAGAGATCATTGGCGACGCCTTAGATCCCCTGACCGACATTAAGAGAGTTATCCTAACTAATAATATACCTTTCGATTTCTCGGCCGCTACTTTGGAAGAAGCTAGCAAATATAAAGAAGTTCCTGATGAAAAGGACTTTAAAGGCCGCATTGATTTACGCGATAAGAATCTTATTACCATTGATGGTGCCACGGCGAAAGACTTCGACGATGCAGTCTATGTGGAAACGACGACCGAAGGATTTCAACTCTTTGTAGCAATCGCCGATGTCAGCCACTATGTTCGACCCGGCTCCTCGATTGATCGCGAAGCCTATGAGCGCGGAACCTCTGTCTATTTCCCAAACTTTGTCGTTCCGATGCTTCCCGAGGTTCTAAGTAATGGCCTTTGCTCTCTGAATCCGCATGTCCCGAGACTGTGTCTTGTGGCCGAGATGCTATTTGATTTCACAGGGGAAATGAAGTCTTCGAAATTCTATGAGGCTGTCATGGAAAGCAAGGCTCGTGTCACTTACGGTGAGGCTCAAGAAATCATCGACGGCAGTCCTATCGAAAAATTCAGTCATGTCCAGGACAGCATTTTAAGACTCTCCGACTTAGCTAAAATACTGATGGCCAAACGGTTCAAGGAAGGCTCCTTGGATTTAGAGATTCCCGAGACTGAGCTGGTTATAGATGGGGCTGGAGTTCCCATCGATATTCAAAGAAATGAGAGACTTTTTTCGCATCGCTTGATCGAAGAAATGATGCTGGCGGCTAACGTCGCTGTAGCCAAGTTTTTTTCAGAAAAAGAAATCCCAGCCATCTATCGTATTCACGAATCCCCGAACGAAATGGCCATTAAGGTGCTTGAGAAATACCTAGCTAACTTTGGTGGGAAAACGAAACTGGGACAGGGAAAGTTACAGAAAAGATTAACCCGCGCGCTAGAAGAATTTGAAAACCGGCCCGAGTCTCAGATCTTAAATATCTTAACCTTAAGATCTATGAGCCAAGCGAAATACAGCAATAACAATTTAGGACACTTCGGCTTGGGCTTCGATTTCTACACCCACTTCACGTCGCCAATTCGTCGATATCCAGATTTGATAGTTCATCGACTTATCAAATCACAAGTGATGAAAAATTCTCCCTATAGACTAATGAGCGATGATGATCTCGCCACGGCAGGAACCATCTTGTCCGCAGCTGAACAACGTTCGGTAAAAGCCGAAAGACAAGTTCAGTCGATCAAAAAAGCGCGCTTTATGCAAAAATTTGTCGGTCAAGAATTTGATGGCATGATCAGCTCGGTAGCAAAGTTCGGTATTTTTGTCCTATTAAGGGAATATGATATCGATGGCTTAATCCGACTGGACGATCTGGGGAATGACCGTTTCGAGTTCGATGAAGAAAATCTTGTTCTGGTCGCAAAACGCTCCGGCTTTAGCTATAACATCGGTGATGCAGTCAGAATTCAAGTGATTGCCGCAGATCCTGAACTGGGACAAATCAATTTTGGCCTGGCGGGATTAGAAAAAGAAGACAGTGACGTTGAGAGAACTGAGGCCGAACGATCTTCTGAACGTCATCTGAAAAAACTGCGCGATGAACGGAAGAATCGTCGTGACGACAAGAACACACCTCGATCTGAAAAACATGCTAAGTCCTCGTTTAAGAAAGACCGCCCTCAGAAAGAGGATCGCCGTGACCGTGGGGCCTCTCAAAAAAGAAGAGATCGTGACGACGAGCGCCCCGAAAAGCAAGGCTCTCAAAAGTCTCGATTCTTTAGGGATCGCCGACAGGACGAAGCGGGTCAGACCGAAAAACTTGAGAAGCTAAGTTTGCGCAGTCGACTTAGTAACGTGAAGCCCACTTCAGATAGCGAGCCGAAACGTGGTCCAGATCGCAGCCTCCTTGATATGATCCTTGGACCTGAAAAATATCGCACTCAGAGTGAAACGAAATCATCTCAGGAAAAGGTTCCTCAAGAGCCTTCTCCAGAAAAGCCCCGACTGAGTAGAAAGCTAACCTTTGCCGAGCAGTCGAAGCTTAGAGATAACAACGAGTATTCGGAGAAGAATAGTGACAGCCTTAAAGACAGGAACACAGATCGGAAAAACTCTAAAAAACGCGGCGAGACTGAGAACGATCGTGGGGGTCTTCGCAAGACACGGTTTTCATCAGGTCGCGGAAAAGGTAAAACTCGGTAAGTTCATCATCGAAAGGCTCAACTCATCGGCTGACATCGAAAAACTCTCGATGCCGGAACGGATGAGGATGAGCTTCGAAGAACTTGGACCTACTTTTGTAAAATTAGGGCAGGTCCTTGCAACCCGGCCCGATCTGGTACCCGAAGACTATGTTGCCGAATTTGAGAAGCTCCACGACAGAGTGGGATCCATCACTTTCAAAGTTATTGAAGAGGTCTTGCGTGAAGAGTTTGGAGAACAACTCTACGAAGTTTTCGCCAGCATCGATCCCGAGCCCCTTGGAGCAGCAAGTATTGCCCAGGTTCACCGCGCTCGTCTGAAAACCGGCGAGGATGTCGTCATAAAAGTTCAGCGACCAGGCATCATCCAAACGATTAACGATGATTTAAATGTCCTCTACCTATTAGCCGAACTCCTGGTCACTTATGTACCCGAAACTCATCCGTACAATCCTTTAGGGATCGTAGAGGAGTTTTTTAAAACTCTAGAGCTCGAGACAAACTTTGTCGTCGAGGCCAACAATATCAGGCGCTTCCAAGAAAACTTCGCTAGCCATGAGCACATTAAAATCCCCAAGGTTTATTTCGATCTTACCACCGAGCGAGTACTTGTCATGGAAGCCCTTCCCGGCATTCCCCTTAGTCAAGAGGGAGCCCTTGGCCAATCTGGAATCAATCCTAAAGAGATCATTCGCAGAGCTTTGCGTGCTTATTTGCAAATGGTTTTCGAAGATGGTCTTTTCCATGGTGATTTACATGCCGGTAACTTTTTTATATTGCCCGATAGTCAAATTGGTTTGATCGATTTTGGAGTTGTGGGACGCCTTAGCGATCGTACTAAAACATCCATTGCGAATATGCTCCTCGCCCTTTCCAAAGAGGACTACGAGAGATTGGCCTTCGAGTACGTAGATCTGGCCCCTTTTACAGACAAAGTGAATATTGATCTATTCGCAAAAGATCTAAGAGAACTGATCGCCCCTTATTTCGGTCTTACCTTAAAAAATGTCAACTTAGGAAAAATCTTGATGAAATCTGCCGGCATAGCAGCCCGTCATCATATTCAAGTTCCTACAGACCTTATGCTCTTCTTTAAATCCATCGTTTCCATTGAGGGCATGGGGCGGAAAATTATCAAGGACTTCGATTTTCTTCAATACTCCCTGGAGTTTGCCGCGGAACTCGCTAAAACTCAGTATGGAACGCAAAGAGTTTTAAATGAATTCTCTCAGGTAGCTCGTGAATCAAAGAACTTTATAAATGCCCTGCCCAGGCAGTTAAACTTTTTCTTGCGGAAGATAAATAGCCCAGATCACTCTTTTCGCCTTCAGGTCGGTGAAATTAAGGAACTAAAGCGTTCAATTGAAAGCTCTTCAAATCTTTTATTTTTAGCAGTCATTATTGCTTCGTTGATCTTAAGTTCATCCTTTATTCTGGTACACGATACGGCCAGCAAGATTCTCGGCGTTCCCACAGTCAGTTTTTTAGGCTATTTACTGGCCGGTGGAATGGGAATGGTGGCATTCATAAACTACATACGTAAGCCTTAAGGAATTCAATGCAACAACTGTACTACGAATTGAGCGTACTTGCTAAAGCCATTAACTTTAAGAACCTGTCTGCCGCAGCTCTTCATGTCGGCTTAAGTCAGCCGCAGCTTTCTCGAATTATTGCCAAAATAGAAGAGGAACTAAAAATTGTACTTTTGGATCGATCTGCCAAAAGAAAATCGGGATGGACAGCCGTGGCCTTCCAACTTTCCGAAATTTTCGAAAAGTCGACTCGCCGCTTAGAGACTGAGCTTCAGGGAATCAGCAATAATCAGATGGTTGCGGAGTTGCACATTGGTACTCTAGAAGGACTCTCTGACTTCGCAATTAAAACATGTCACCTCTGCTTTAAGGAAGTGGGCGTGAAAAAAATTACTCTAGATATTTTTGATTTGAATGAACTCGAGGCCAACTTCTTGTCTGGGAATCTTGACCTTATTTTTACGTCAAAATCTCCCGGGCGCCAAAAATTTAAATATATTAACGAACTAGGCTTTCAAAAACTCGACTTAATCAAATCGTCTACTGAGTTCAACGTGCTCAGTAGCTTCGAGTACGGACGTTCAAACAAGAAGAGTCTGGAGAGCTTTCAGCATGTCTTTGTCTCGAACTCTCTGGGAGTTCGCAAATCCTGGCTAGAGACCATCGGAGGAACCGGCCACTTACCAAGTCAGGCGAAACGAGGTAAAGCCAAGGATGCTGAGCCAGTCCTCATGATTGGCTCCGAACTTCTTAACCCAGTTCTCTGGCAAAATATCACTTCAGTTATTGAATAATTCGCCAAAAAAAAGAAGAGCCTTAACAGGCTCTTCTTTTGGTTTTCTTAAAGAATGCTCGATGCCGACTACGGTGTAGTGAACTCGATGATGTCGCTCAGTGTTTTTCCCAGATCCTCAGAGATGCTAACCGCTTGCGCTGTATAAGTTCTACCCGACTTCAGACCAAACACTTCAAGGTTATGAATTACGCGAAGACCATTGTCCGTATCCGTCAATATGACTTCACCGGTTTCTTTGTCGACGATCTTCACCTGCGAAGTCGCAGGAATGTCCGTCTCCCAATTAAGGAAAACACCTTCCATAAGTACTTCCATCACTTTTAAGTTCGTGATCTTAGGGTCAGTTCCTACAACACAAGGGTTGTAGTCGTCTTTAGGGATATGGAAGTTCTCTGTCCCAAGCACTTTCCAACCTCGCGCCTGGAGGTCAAGAAAGGCTTTCTTGGGCACTGATCCTTTGTTCGGATCAAAATAAAGGTCGTTTCCTTTAACTCCGCAAAGAGGATCTTTACCAGCCTCGGAAGCCTTACGCCACAGCAACACGTTAGAAATGAAATAACGAGGACCTTGGTAGTAAGTTAACTGGATAGGTAAGGTTGTATCTTTTGTCATGCTAATTGTTTGAGTGGAGCATCCCATACGTGTTTCATGCTCGCCTTCATTACTTATCAGAACCTGACTGCCCGGAACTCCTTCATTACTGGTAAGAACTTTTAGCGTAGCTCCATCATCTGAAAGAATCGCTAACTCGTAGTCAGTCTCTTCATCGTCTGCACCCAATGTAAGAAGCGTGTCGAACTTCAAACCAAAGTGTTCAATCAAGCGATAACCTTTATCATCTTTTAAGACGTCATTCGATTGAGTTGCAAATCCTTCTTCGAACTTCCGAGTCGGAACATTAAGATCAGCGAAAAATAGCTTTTGCTCTGACTTCTTCGCGAAAGTGACGAAGTCCTCTGAAGTATTGAAAACGGGCATGCCATCTGTCCGATAATGCAACGACGCCCGAATTCCCTGCTGCAAGTTATCTGCCGGAATACTGTTAAATGGGTCACAAACAGTTTTGTTTAATGGATTTGCATTCAAATTAAGTTTTGAATACTTCAAAGGTGCACCGAGGGTTCGTTGCCCAAGCTGAGCAGCCTCTTTATCTTTCGATCCGCAAGAACTCAAAAGAAGAGCCGCGCCCAAAAGTATTAGACTGCTGGTAGTTGTTTTCATTCCGACCTCCACGTTGGCTGAAATCAGATTAACCATTGTGTTTGGGAGTCGCAAAATTATTTTGTCTAGGTGTCGATATAAGACTCTAACTGTTTGACAAAAAATCAGGAATTTTAAAACCATCTGATATGCAGCTTTGAAGTTGGGGAAAACTGACAATGAAATAGACAGATCAATAAAAAAGGCACTGAGAGTTTACCTCAGCGCCTTTTAGCTTTTTGCAGAGCCTACTTTTTAGCCCAAGAGCTTCAAAGCCAGCTGTTGCGACTGATTTGCCTGCCCTAAGACCGAAACACCTGCTTGCAACAAGATATTATTTCTTGTCATTTCAGAAGTCTCTGCGGCGACGTCAGTATCACGGATTCGAGAGTTCGCTGCTGACAAGTTTTCATCCGCGATCAACAAGTTATTCGATGTTGATACCAGACGATTCTGTAAAGCACCGAAGTTAGCTCGAATGGCGTTTACGGAAGTGAGTGCCTGATCGATTACGTCCAGACTTAACTGGGCACTTTCTTTCGTATCCACTGCCTCGGCCGTCAAACCCAACGAGTCTACTGTTGCATTTGCTGCACCGGCATTAAAGCTAATTCTGTCACGGAATGGATCGTTATTAACACCGACCTGAATGTCGATATTTCCGCCCGTTCCATTTAAGAGCTCATAACCGTTGTATACCGTCGACTCAGTCACACGCTGAATCTCCGACTTTAACTGTTGATACTCTACATCTAAAAACTTTCGTTCCGTTTCACCAATCGTATCAGAAGATGCCTGAACACCCAGTTCTCTGAGACGGATAAGCATATTTGAAACTTCGTTCAAACTGCCTTCTGCGACCTGCACCAGAGAGATACCATCGTTGGCATTTCTATTGGCTTGTCTTAAACCTCTAATTTGTCCTTTGAGGTTTTCACTGATCGCAAGACCTGCGGCATCGTCAGCAGCTTGGTTGATTCTGAAACCTGACGCTAATCGAGCCATCGATCTGTTGGCCCCAATCTGTGTCATGTAAAGATTCTTCTGAGCATTTAATGCTGCTACGTTGGTCCCTATTCTTAAACCCATTCTATCCTCCCTGCATTTTCATATCCTCCGTGACGTCTTGCCATCCATTGGCACTAGGTGCGATCCGTGCACCTGACTAAGTTAATAATCAGAACTTGCGATCAAGCTCCGCTTAACTTTTCGGAATAAAAATGAACGCACTCGAGTCCAGTTTCTTTCAAATTTTTTCTATTTGTTTTAAGGGAATTTTTCGTCAGAACTTTCGCGTAGAAGCGAAATCGTGATTGAAGAATCAATCTTCTAGAATCCTATGTTTCCACTCTTTAAATGAGGCCCGCCCAATTGACGGGCCTCGCGCAGGAAACAGATCAAAATGTCAGCTCTACTGAATATAGAGCCTCGGGTACATTGAGGGTGATCTTGATCAAATCAAGATCGGGAACCGGGTCATTCTCTTAAGATTAAGAGAATGACTTGTTCAAGAGTCCAAGTGCTACGTTAGCTTGTTGGTTCGCTTGTGCTAGTACACTAGTACCCGCTTGCAACAAAATATTATTTCTTGTCATTTCTGAAGTTTCTTCAGCGACGTCCACATCTCTGATTCGAGAGTTCGCTGCTGACATATTCTCTACAGAAACCTGAATATTTGAAACAGTTGATTGTAAACGGTTCTGGATGGCACCAAAGTCGGCTCTCATCGCAGAAACACTCACGATCGCCTGATCCACAGCCGCCAAAGCGTTCTGTGCAGAAGCTTTATCTGCTACCGAAGTCAGGTTCACACCCAAAGCGGCGGAGTTCGCATCTGCTTTAGAGGCATCAAAAGAGATTCGGTCAATTTCAGGGTTATTTCTTGTTCCAACTTGGAAGTCCAAGATAGATCCGACACCTGCTAGCAACTGAGTTCCGTTGAACTCTGTACCTTCGGCGATTCGGTCGATCTCTGATACAAGCTGATCATATTCCACATTCAAGAACTGTCTTTCAACAGGTCCGACAGTGTCAGAAGCGGCTTGTACTGATAACTCTCTTAGACGAATCAGGATCGAAGAAATTTCATTCATCGAGCCCTCTGCCACCTGGACAAGAGAGATACCATCTTGAGCATTCCGTGAAGCCTGCTTTAGACCGCGAACTTGAGCTTTTAAGTTCTCAGAGATCGCTAGACCTGCGGCATCGTCACCGGCGCGGTTGATTCGGAATCCTGATGCGAGCTTTTCCATGCTCTTATCAAGACCGATCTTCGTTCCCCAGAGCACTCTCTGAGCATTCAACGAAGCTGTGTTCGTATTAATACGTAAACCCATAAATTCCTCCTCCTTGAAGATTTGCTGAGTTTCTATCCTTGAAACTCAGAGCACACTTTGTGCTGATGGGTGGTTCATTTCTTACCTTACTGATCGGTCTCTCTAAAAATTCCTAAAGTGATACGTCTCATTTTTTTACGAATCTGGACTAAAGTCAGAAGCGAGGCATTTCCGAGACGCAAACTAAGCCTTTGAAATGACAAGATATCTTTTAAAACTCTGACTTTTGCCGATCACAACTGAAGATCATTGAAGAGTGCGACGTCTCGTACAGAAATTGAGGAATGAAACTTCAATTAAGCACTACTTTACTAATTTTATCTTTTTCGCTCACAGCATTTGCGCAAGATGGATCTTTCGAAGAATCAGCAGAGCCTCGCGCAGAAATACCTGAACCGCAAACTCCGACCTCGACTCCCCCGCCGCTGCCAGAAACGGAGTCGTCGCCCACCTCGTCATCAGAGGTCCCCGGACCACCTCCTGAGACTGACGACTCTGCCGTGACTACTCCGGCAACCCCGTTGCCCCCAGCTGAACCAAATCCTTCCTTTTCCGACTCACCAAGCTTTGAAGGTTCAAGTACGGAATCCAAAGAGGAACCTTCTGAACCGGTGCAGACTCAGCTACAACCGCCTCCATCGGTGGCGCCCAGAGAATGGCAAACTAATGATTGGCGTTTTGGTGTAATGGCGGCAACTTCGCTTCCCACATTTTCTGGACTAGGCTTTACCCTCCAGAACCCTCATGTCGAAATTTCAGTTGGTTGGGGTGTCATGCCCAAATACTACAGTAATTTTCTCGCGAAAACGGTGGCCGATCTAAGCGATAATCCGGGGCTTGAGCCGGTGATAAAAGACGTCCTTATGGATAACCGAGTGATACGGGGGGGAATCAACTATCGCTTCCAAAAAGGACCCGGCTGGCAAGCAGGAATCTCCGCTGTTAAAATTGATTCATCCGGAAGAACTCCAATCGATGATGCCTTGAACGCAGCACTTAAACAGGACTTTAGTCCCATCGTGGATATCTTGGAACAACTCGGAGTCAACATTCAGATCGAGCACGAGACCACCCTTTTTGGAGCAGAGTTTTACGGTGGCTATAGCTGGCTCATAAATGACAACTTCTATATAGATTTTTCTCTGGGGCTTCTGCGAGTTTTGAAAACAGAATTCGAAATTAGCACTGGACTGGGTGATTTAGAAGAAACGGCCCCCATTAAGCAAATCATAGACGGAGCAGAAAAAGATCTCGAAAGAACCGTAACTGAAAATGGCTATGCGCCGGTCCTTGCACTTAGATTCGCTTACCTCTTTTAGAGGCCCGACATATAGGCCTTTTGGACACTATCAACCCCAACTGATAGTAGAAAAGTCCAAAGAGGGCTCGACAGTTGACAGAATCCCTTGGAATGCCGATACCATAGACCGCAACGATGTGCTGTAGAGGAAGGTCATATGGAAATTAGAGATCCCGTTCATGGTTCCATTTATTATTCAGATCCAGAAGTCGCCGTCCTCGACACCGCAGAATACCAACGCCTTCGCGCAATTAAGCAACTTGGATATGCTGAATTCAGCTTTCCGGGGGCCACGCACAATCGATATATACACTCTGTCGGCGTCGGGCACCTGGCCGGAATCACTTTTGATTCGATTTTCAAACTTCATCCGTTTTCAAAACCCTCTGTGAAAACTCGATTTCGTCAGGTTTTGCGTTTAGCCGCTCTTTTGCACGACGTAGGTCATGGTCCTCTTAGTCACACCACTGAACAGGTCATGCCACCTTTGGCTGATCTCAATATCAAAATCTATGAAGACCAAGCACATCTTTCTTCACAAGCAGCGACTGTGATGAACAAGAATCGCCGGGCCAACCACGAAGATTACACCATCAAATACGTCACCGATTCGCAGATTGCGAAAACTATCCGCGAGAACTTTTCTGATATTCAACCCCTTCATGTGGCCTGTTTGATCGATAAGTCTTTGCACTGCCCAGATGATTTTTTCGTCGACAGCGGCATCGACTTTCGTCCCATCCTAAGTCAGCTCGTCAGCAGCGAACTGGATGTCGATCGCATGGACTACCTTGAAAGAGACAGCTATTTCTGCGGAACTAACTATGGGAAGATCGACCTGTCGTGGCTGATCCAAAATATGACCTTCCATCTTTTGGAGGGAAAAATGTTCCTCGCTCTGAATCGCCGAGCGCTTTATTCATTCGATGACTTTTTGATCTCTAGGCACCACATGCATCTAATGGTTTATTGCCATCACAAAAGTATCATTTATGAAGAGATGCTGAATCGCTATCTAACCTCCGCCGATTGCACTTTCGTTTTACCAGGCGATATTAACGAGTACACCAAGTACAATGACTACCGACTCCACGAACATCTCTCGACCTCAAGTAACACGTGGGCGCAAAGAATTGCGCAACGAAAGCCTTTTAAGGTTCTTATTGAACAGCACAACACCGAAGAATCCACAAAACCCGAGCTTTTAAAGAAGGCTGTCGAAGCCGCTGATATTGAAGTGATCCGAACGAGCTCTAAAAATCGTCTTTCCAAATATCACACGGCCTCGCCGGAAGAAAAAGCGTTGCAGATTTATGTTGTTGATCAATATGATCGCTGGGACCAACCGGCTCCAATAAATCAATCAACGGAGATCTTTCAAAGGTATGCAGGCGCGCGTATCATCGACCGACTGTACGTGGCGCCAGAGAATTTTGCAGCTGCAGAGAAGATTATAAAGACTGTGAAGCTCTAAGAAAGAGCTATTACCTGACCGTTCAAAGCGGCTCCATATTGGCTAACCAGATAAGTTATTGTGTTGGTCACCTTATCTGGTTCCGTGATCCTTAAAGACGGATCCTTCAAACGAAGTTGCTCAAGCGCTTCTTTAATGGACTTAGCTTCAGGATATTGTGCCAGAATAAACTCTTCGGTAAGCGCCACAGACAGAACATTGACCGTGACGTTATGTTCAACAACTTGTTTCGCCAGAGCTTTGGCAAATGATACCAGTGCACCTCGAGAACCTGCTGAAATCGGATCCGCATAAGTTTCATTCATCAAATAGAGAATCCGTCCCCGCTTTTTACTTTTCAGAAAATTCATCACACCATGAGTTAACATCACGGAAGTTTTATAGTTTTCGTGAACCTCTTCATCAAGGTGGTCCAGCGGTTCACCGATTTTATAGCGGTTGGGCTTGTTCGTCAGTTGCGCGTCTATAAGCATATCCACACTTCCAAAAGTGTGGGCAGCCATACTTATCGCTTCCTTCACGTCTTCCGTTGTCTTAAGCGGAGACTTAATTCCAATGGCACGACCATATTTAGAGCTTATTTCCCGTGCATCATTTATTTGATTTACAAATCTTTGACTTGCGCTGTTGTCATAATCCAGAAGAACACAGTCCGTGCCCATCTGAGTGAGGCCCATCGTCAGGCTCTGAACGGTCGTCGTAAAAGGACCTACAATTAAGGCAGTTCTTTCTCTTAGGTTAAACGCATTTTCCATGTAGATCCTCGATCCTAAACTAACGAATAGCTTCTATGATAATGGCAATCCCTTGTCCCCCACCAATGCAAGCAGAACCCAAGGCATACTTACCCTGACGGCGGTTCAGCTCATAAACAAGATGGTTCATAATTCTCGTCCCAGAAGCACCCAGAGGATGACCTACAGCAATAGCTCCACCATTGACGTTCGTTTTTGCAGGATCAAGCTTCAATTCTTTTTCCACAGACAGGTACTGAGCCGCGAATGCTTCATTCACTTCGACGAGGTCCATCTGAGTAAGATCTAATTTGGCTCTTTGTAAGGCTAATCTTGCCGCTCCAGCGGGACCGATTCCCATCAGTGTGGGCTCGCAACCGACAGAGGCATAACTTACGATGCGCGCAAGCGGCTTCATTCCCAGCTCTTTTGCTTTGGATTCGCTCATCAATAAGGAGCAAGCGGCACCATCAACAATTCCCGATGCAGATGCGGCGGTCACAAGTCCATCTTTTTTAAAGACGGGCTTTAGAGTTGCCAATTTTTCTAAAGTGGAATCTGGCTTGGGGTGCTCGTCCTTATCAACGACAACAGAGCCTTTCCGAGATTCCACAGTGACTGGAGCTATTTCCGCAGCGAAATAACCTTGATCCAAAGCCGCTTTATATCTTTGTTGCGACTGAATAGCGTACTTGTCTGACATCTCTCGGGTTATTCCGTACTTTTCACCCAAATTTTCAGCTGTGATGGCCATTGGTGTATTAGCATAAGAATCCACTAACGAGGCCGTCATAAGATCTTCTAATTCAAAATTGCCCATTCTCATTCCGTCGAAACGGACCTTCCGAGCCACATAGGGAATCAAAGACATCTGCTCAACGCCGCCAGCTAATACTGCTGTCGCTTCCCCACATTGAATCATTTGCACAGCGTTGACCCATGACTGGAATCCACTACCACAGAGTCGATTCACGGCAAGAGCACCTGTGTGAACAGGCACACCCGTTTTCAAACCGATATGTCTTGGAAGATAAATAGCATCAGAGCTTGAGTGGATCACATTGCCAAAAATGACGTGATCGATTTTTTCTGCAGAGAGCCCTGCTTGCGCAAGAGTGGCCTTGGCAGAGATCACTCCTAGATCAGTTGCTGAGACATCCTTTAGAGTTCCACCAAAAGCACCAAAGGGAGTTCTTTTTCCAGATATAAATACGATATTTTCCATGCATTCAAGAGTAGGCTTCGAACATGAAACCGTCAAATGCGGAATGCCACAAAGATAGCTACCAGGACCAATCGACTCCGACCATAGAAAGACCTTCGGATTTGTTCACTTTATGACTGACGACCAGTCTTTTGTCGTCAAGGATCTCTTCTTTTACTTCAAAGTTAGTCTCTGACGATTTCGCGTCGTAATTTATGCCGGCATTAAGCCAGCCGCTGTATTCCATCTTGGCCATCGCCTGGAAGGCCTCGATTCGAACCGAAATCTTATGACTTATACCACTTGGACTTTCGGCTGGGACGACCACATCTGTCTTTAACTTTTCTTGTGTCTCCTCAGCAATGCGGCCAAGCCGACTATTTTTCACCGCAGAGGAATTGAACCAGAGATTGAAACTACGATCAGCAATCCGAGACATCACCTTACTGGTGCTGTCTTCCGGGGTCACATCAAGCGGGATGATTTTAGCTACATCCTCTGTCGTAATTTTAGGTGTGTACTGATCCACAGGAATGACCAGGGGTTTGGTATTCCGAATGTTAATTTTGGCCCAACACATCGACATCGGAACCAAAATTATTGCTGCTAGAAGAAAGGAACATTTTCTCATAACCTCTCCTATTTCAAAGAGCGTTCCACAGTTAGATCGTCAGGTCCCTTTTAAAGCGACATGAAATGTAAAATACAAGAGTCTGGACCCGATCCTGACAAATTGGAGCCAAAATGACCTCTCAAATGTCAGCTTTCTCATCAGCTGATTGAATTTGTTTCAGTTTGAGACAAGTCAGCACTGCTTTTGCAAGTAAGCCTGTGGATTAACAGGCCCGTGCTCTGGTGAGTTTAAGAATCCGCGTTGTTTCAATTATTTAGCGCTGATTTGCCCAATTTGCTTGATGAAAAGGCCTGCAAAAAAAGTATCTATGTCAGAAAAAAATACAACTGATGGGAGATTTCATGTTTCGAGCTACTTTTAAAAGATGCGCACTCACCGCTGTAACGGCTGCCCTAGCGTTACCCCAGGCGCCTCACTATGCTGCTGCCGCGGAACCTTCCTTCAGAATCAATCTCCCTTCAGTAGGAAATACCAGTGACACCGGCCTTGTCTCTCCGACAACTCCGCTGCCAACTCCGACTTCGACACCAAAGACAACCTCAAGTAGCAATACGCCAGCTCCTGCAAAAGGTTCCATTTCAGTGGCGAAAGTCCCAGATCAGTTTAGCTGTCCTCTTTTTGAAAACAGACCTCACTCTGAACTGATTGAAGCCATCGATTCCTTAACTCGAGCAGTGAACGCGTCTCCAGAGTGTACTGGCAACCCTTCTGTTAAGAGTTTAGAACAAAACGGAAACACGATTAAGGAAAGCATTCAGGTCATTCAAGCGGCCATGGCACTTCAAGATCCGAACGCTGTTAACATTGCAGAGATTGATCAAACCATGACGACCGCGATCAATGCGGTTAATAATCTCGGAGACATCTTTAATAACAATACTTTTCTAAATTCTCGTTGTGGACGCCAGACTATGTCGGCTGGGAAAGTTCTGTTGGCGCTGAATGATGTCGTCGCTGGCTTAGCTCCCTATGCTCTTTTTGCCGTATCTATGAACGCGGCCTTAACTCCGGCCCTGCCATTTGTGATTGGTGGAGTCGTTGCCACAAGTGGAGTTTCGGCCATCGCAAAAATGATGACCCAGGGCAATCTCGACATGTCGAAGCCAGATCACAGAAAAGCAGTTTTGCAGAACACTTGTCAGTTTACGAAAGTGGCCGAGAAAGTTCGCTTCATGCAGCTGGCTCAAAGTGGAAAAATCAGCCGTATTACGCAAGAGCTTGAAAAAACTGTCGACCTATACAACGCTAACTTTGCCCGACCATCAAAAGAACTTTCGAATCTTCTGAACTATAAATCGCAGGTAAATAAGAACATTCTTGTTAGCGAAGAACAGCTGGCTCACGACAAAGCGGACCTTGAAGCTGTCGAGTATCAGATTTCCCAAAACCGCGATGATCTCATGGTTTGCACGCTGGGCAATGAACTTGTGACTTGGGCGCAGGATGGAAAATCATTTCCAGCCTCGGTGTTTATCAACCTGGACAATGCAACTCAGCAGGCACCACGGTCTCAACGTTTGAGCGCCGTCACAATGAATACCATTCACCAAACTTCGATGAAGAGAATTGCAGCGTTTGCGACTTCAATTTCGGAGAATGACGGCGCATTGACATCCTGTGCGCAAGCTAGTCGTTCTTGGATTGCAAGCGTAAAGCAGTCCATCGCGATCACAGAATCAATCATCAACCAGAGTCGAATTTCTTTGGAAAGCGAATTGTCGGCAAATAAAGAATACCGGCAGTGGCTAGCTCAATCTAAAAAAATCGAACTGGAAAAACAGACTATTAAACGCGTCGAAAAAGCTATGAAAGAACTTTCTAAAGACAACTCGATCATTGATCGCTCTGAGCTTGATCAACGAATGTCTATCTTAAAGTCCGGTCTTTTCGGCAGAAACTCTGGTTGGAATATTGGAACACCGCTAGTTCTTCAGTGGATGAATCATACTAAATCAATGCACGATCGTTCGGTATCGTCATTCCTTGCCGGCATGAAGGCCGCCAAACAAGGCGCTTGGAGTCTGACAGAAACTGGCCAAGGAAGAGCTCTTAAGCACACTTTGAGCGGCGTTCCCTATAATGACCCCACCATGGAAGCTCGAGACACCAGACTGATGAACTCCCTGTCCACTTTGAATGTCTCTATGTTGCCCGTCGGTTCTCGACGACATGAAGTAGCATGCCAAACTTTAGAAACGGCCTGGCTTGATTGGTCGGCGGCTATCGACCACTTGGGTGCAATCCAATTCTTCTGTGATATGATTGACCCGGTTCTTGACGTGAAAATTGACTCTTCGGTGGTTTACGCTTGTCGCGGAAACGTGCAACTAAATGGAACCAAACTGAGAGATTCAATGGTCAATCGCGCCAAGCTGACCCTTTCGCAAAAGGGCTTCCAGGCTGATGCGAACCTTATTAGTCAAAAATTGAAGTCGCTGCACTGTCCAGCGCCTTCAATTACAGTTATGAACCAATAAGAATTTTTCGCTATAGACCAACGAGCCTGTTGGTCTATGGGAAGACTGTCACTAAAGAATTGTTCACGCTGGCGACCCTAACGACGTCTGCTGCGGATAAGCCCGAGAAATTATTCCGAATCACCACATGAACGCCAGCCGCAACCAAAGCTGCGAGATCGCTGGCGATCACGCTTGAATTGACGTTGTAGACATAGCTCTTAGTTCTAGCCAAAGCCAAAAGATCAACCTGAGCCAAGCCAGCTGTATTCGACATAATTACCAAATCAACTCCCGCTCTCATAAGAGCAGGCAAGTATTCCTTAGAAATCTTTGGACTATCAACGTAAAGAAGAAATGGGCCAGACTTTGCCATTTCCATCAAATCTTCGCGAATATAATTGGTGCGCGCCAGAGAAATAGCCAATTGAACTTTGGGGCTTTTTAAGAGATCGATAACTTCATATTTACTGACTGTCGATATTTGATTTTGGCAGTAAGTCACCGTCGAGACCTGAGAAATTTCTTTGAGCGCCCGAATCGAAACCAATGAGCCTGCTTCACGCATGCATTCAGAAAAATGAGGCGGAAGTGCTGCCAGCGAGCTGGAGCCCGAAAGTACTAATGCAAAAACAAGAAGAGTTTTTCCAATCTTCATATCGCCTCCCAAAGGTCTTTCCATTCGTATGAGAAAAGGTCCTTGATGTCTAATGAATTTAACTCGAATGGAAGTGAATTGCGACTCGGCAACGATCTATTCATCAAGAATGTAATTGATCGGATCGACAGCGGTGCCGTTGATTCGAACTTCATAGTGCAGATGAGGTCCAGTTGAGCGCCCTGTATTTCCAACTGCTCCCACCACATCCCATTTGCTTACACGTTGACCGACCTGCACGTAGATCTGCGAAAGGTGACCAAAACGGGTCGTAACTCCGTAACCGTAATCCAGAGTGATCAACTTTCCATAGGACTCATCATAGCTTGCGAAAACGACTACGCCATCTGCAGGAGCATAGACTGGAGACCCCGGAGCTGCGGCAATATCCAGACCTGCATGCAATGCTGGCTTACCTGTGAACGGGGAAATCCGATAACCAAAACGCGAAGTGATCCAACCCTTTGCTGGCTTCATGTTCGGTGTGGAATTAAGCAAACTCTGACGTTCAGACAAGCTCTCCCAGAGATCGATCACACTTTGCTCTTTAAGCTGCGTTTCTTTTACGGCTTTATCAATTCTGACAACAAGGGAGGCATAATCTTTATCTGCCACCTCTGCCGCCAATTCCCCAGCCTGATCGTTAAGAGGCTTCTGCGGAGTGAAGATGGCATCTTGCTCTGCCATAACCTGAGGCGCATCCCGCTCCTCCATTGGCTCGTACTCTTCAATTTGTTGTCCCGCCGCGGGCTTTGCTCCCATGGTGAGCTTAGTGATGCGATCCTCTGCATCGACATTGGTAATCAACTGAAGTTTTGTAGTGAAAGTTTTCACTCGCTCCAAAGAATTTTCCAAAGCGCTCACTTTACTCTCAACGACCTGGAATTGTTTGATCAGTTGGGCATTTTCAACTTTCAGTCGCTTATTTTCCATAGCTTGCAGGAGCAGTCCGAAATAATCCACCAAGCCCGCGGTAAAAATAATGATCACGATCGCAGAAATAAAAGAAACTGCCTTTAACCAGGCTGCTGAAATCACAATCTTTCGGGTCTTCCCAGTTTGGTTACTTACAACAAACAAGGTGACTTTTTTCTTATCCAAACCCTAGCTCCTCAGAATCACTCGTAAAAGTGCAAAAGCATTACGGTGACGTTGTCATCTCCACCATTGGCCAGGGCTTGTTCTACACAGGCTTTGACTGCTTTGTCAGGTGTATTTTGATTTAAAATATCTGAAATTTTTTGATCATCAACTAAACTCGAGAGACCATCGGAACACATCAAGAAAATTTCTCCAGGGAAAATCTCTCGCTCGATAATATCAGGATAAACTTCACGCTCATACCCTACGCTGCGAGTGATAACGTTTCGTCCCACCATTTGGCGAACTTGATCCTCTGTCATCACTCCCGCTCTTAATTGCTCGTTTATCAAAGAGTGATCATCCGTGATCTGCCACAGATAGGGCTTTTTAAAAAGGTAACAGCGGGAATCTCCGACATTTCCAACATACAAATGTTTGCCAGAAACATAAGCCATCACCATCGTCGTACCCATGCCAGCCAATTCCGGGCGCTCGTTTGCTGCGGTATCATAGATTCGACGTGAAGCTTCCTCATAAGATTGCAAAATCAACTCACGTGGAGATTTCGAACGCGCATCCGGATGAAGCATAATTTCTTCAACCGTTTCCACTGCCATACTGGAAGCAACCTCGCCACCAGAGTGACCGCCCATGCCATCTGCCACGATGAACAATCCAAGATCTTTATTGATCAGACATGCATCTTGATTTGAGTCACGACGAAGCCCTTTATCTGTCAAATACCACGAGTCAAATTTCATATGATTTATTTTCACTCGAAGTCCCGTGTTGAGTCAAAGCACGACCCTAGACTTGAGTCGCATTCTTAACCCACGGCTCACCTTCGACTCAATTTGCGGTGTCATAATACCGAAAGGAGGGGGTGAGGTCTTATGATGAATTCACCATCTCTGCGCAAATATTTAGCGTTCTCTGCAGTTTTCCACGTTGTGATGGTGGGAGTGCTACTGCTTGGGGATCAGCTGTTTCCATCAGCTCTACCAAAAGAGACAGTTAATATCGAATTCCTAAGTCCTGAACAATTGCAACAAGCCGAACAGGTAGAAAAGATTCTCGAAAAAGCTGCGCTGCCTGCAAATCAAATCGTTGAGCAGAGCGAAAATTCTGTCAATGAAGCCCCTGTCGAGACTCGCTTCCTTGGTCCCAAAGATCAAAAGGTGGAAAAGCAGACCATTGCCGCCGAACGTGGGCAATTTCAGAATAAACAGACCACTGCCCGAAAGGCCGGTCCGCGCGGAGACGCCAAAGAAAAAAGTTCGTTGAAATCCAAGACCGAGGAAAAAATCGCGAAGGATCTGTTTAAGAGCTTTGATCCCACCGAAGCTCTGGAGCGACAGAAACTTGCAGAACGAAAGACTGGACTCGGCCAAGGTCAGGGCGAGGGCGACTCTGACACTGGGACCAATCAAGACGTCAGCCAAACCAACGACTACATCAAGGATGTGGATACGGGCCTGAAAACCATGTTGAACACTCGAGAGTTTAAATACTACTCGTACTACAACAGAATCCGCCGACAGCTTTCTCAACATTGGGAAGGACGTGTGCGTGAAAAACTTTCCAAAATGTTCAAAGAAGGCCGGTCACCCGCAGCCACACAAAGAGATCGCATCACGAAACTGATGATTGTCCTGAACGACAAGGGCACTCTTGTGCGCGTCCAGGTCGTCAGCGATTCGGGAGTACGAGATCTCGATGAAGCTGCCATAGAGGCCTTTAGAGCCGCCGCACCATTCCCTAACCCTCCTAAGGGAATTGTAGAGAGTGATGGAACTGTCAAAATTCGCTGGGATTTCGTCCTAGAAACTTAGCGTTCCCATTCTTCCTCTAGAGCAATAACTCCTGCCGCTGCGCACTAACACGTGGACCTTTCAGGTACACAATGCTAGGTTCACACCGTTCATTTATCTATGGAAAACTCAAGGAGAAAACTCGTGGATCACCCCGCTTTAAAAAACGCTAAACCTGAGGTTTTAGATTCGATCGCAAGACGCGCGCACTACCTTGCTACGCAAATGATCTGGCAGGCCAATCACCGTCCTGACAAAGAAAAAGGTGATCCAAAAATCGGGGGACATCCTGCTGCTTGCGCCAGCTCTTTGCACATCATGGGTGCCCTTCACTTGTTGGTAAAAAGCGGTTTCGATCACATTGCAAACAAACCTCATGCCTCTCCAACTGATCACTCGTATAATTATCTTTTGAATCTTTTGCTCAAGAACGATTTGTCTAAGCTTTCACAAGAAGAAGCTGACCAGGCAATGAATGGCCTTCGCAAATTCAGCAACGGCAGTGAGTTTGTTTTCCAATCGTACCATTCATCATACGATCCTGATCATCATAACTTCTTCCCATCAGGCACAGTGGGCATTCCACCCGTTGCTGCTGGCTACCTTGCTCTGGCATACCGTTATGCTCGTGAGCATGGCTATGAAGTTCCTGATGCTCACTTCTGGGCACTTTGCGGCGACTCTGAATTCCGTGAAGGATCCATGTACGAAGCCGTTCCTGATTTTGCGGAACGAGAGTTGGGGTCCCTAACTTGGATTTTGGATTACAATCGCCAATCCCTTGATGGACACCGAATCACAAATAAAGAGATTATGAATGGAACGGATGCAGACCGCGTGGAACGCACGATGGCGGCTAATGGCTGGGAAGTTATCCATGTCCGTCACGGGTTAAAGCGCCAAGCACTTTTCCAAAAGAAGGATGGCGAGATCTTTAAGACATTCCTGGAAAAGGATCTAGAGGACTACGAGCTGCAAGCTTTGCTTTTGGTTCATGACATGAAGGCTCTTAAAAAAGGCATTACAAAAGAACATCCTAAACTCAAAAAGTTCTTAGAAAGCATCACTGACCAAGAGCTGTTTGATGCCATTCGCGATTTCGGTGGTCACGATATGATCGCCATGGCCGAAGCCATGTTGAAATCAAAAGAATCAAAGAGAAAGCCTACAATTATCATCGCCCATACTCTGAAAGGCTGGGGGCTGCGTTCGGCGGCACAACCGGGAAACCACTCATCCCTACCAACTGAAGAGGAAGTCCTTGAGCTTAAGGCTAAGCAAGGTATCAAAGGCGACAAGCTTTATGAAGGCTTTGCCGCTAACTCTACTGAAGGAAAATTCCTAGCGTCCCGTTCGGAAAAAATTTATGGCGAAATCAAAGCTCAACATTCTCTGAAAGCGAAGAACCAAGATTTCTTCCTGAAAAAGCTTAGCGAATGGGGCGAGATTGGTCAGTCACTTGAGATCAACACTAAAATGACCAGCTATCCACACACTCAATGGATGTTGGGACAGTTGACGGCAAAGATGACTCGAATCGCGAACACCTCCCTGGATGAGTCAAAGCTTTCTGACAAACAAAAAGCTCTTACAGATCATGAAAAACCATTTAAACTTCCAGGAGAACTTTTCATTTCCATGGCACCGGACGTAGGGACTTCGACGAACCTAAATCCCGCAATGGACGGAAAGATTTTCGGCGCCCCAGTCGTTGTCGACCATGAAACCGATCTGGGCGTTAAGGACCACAAGCTTCCTGACTTGGTTCCTGGCGAGGAAGAATCTGATCGCTTCCTGCGATTCGAAATCGCCGAGGGTAACGTGATGACTTGCGTGGGTTCTTTCGGAAAAATGCGCGACACTTTGGGCATTCCCATCATTCCATTGATGACCGTTTATGACTTCTTCATTAAACGTGCTTTGGATCAGTACTTCTATAATCTTTATTGGAAGAGTTCTTTCATTTGTGTGGGTACTCCGTCTGGCGTGACTCTTTCTCCGGAAGGAGCCCAGCATGGTTGGAAGTCCGACATCCAGATCCCTAATCAGATCACTTGGGAGCCTTACTTCTGCCAAGAACTTGATTGGATCTTCGTCGACACCATCAAACGCCATGTATTGAACGACAATTCTGGTCGCACCGGCACTTTGTTTAGACTTGTCACTCGTGGCGCTGAACAAAAAGATATGATGCAGTTCCTGAAAAAACAGGCTCGCTTTAAACTCGACTTACAAGGGCCATTGGCGCGGGCTGAATACCCTATTGAAGGCGCAAGCAATGAAGAAGAGCTAACAGCTCAAGACGAACTCAACATTTTAGAAACGATCCGCAAAGAAGTCCTAGAGGGCGCATACTACCTGATCGATTATCGTGGTTATGCAGGCTACGAACCTGGTGACAACGTTGTTAATATCTTTGCTATGGGAGCTCTTGTCGCAGAGGCGATCAAAGCTTCTGAAGCTTTATTAGCTCGCGGTATTTACGCCAACGTAATCGTAGTGACCTCATCTGATCTTCTGGTTGGAATTCAGGCTCATGAAAATGACTACGACTATCTGAAGAATGGCTTGGGCATCAATTCCCAGTTGTACTTGCGCAAGGCAGACGAAGTCAGCTCTGAAGACCTCGTAACTGTTGCGGGTCGCCGAGTTCCCGTAGTGAGTGTTCATGATGGTGAAGCTGGTCTTTTGGATAACATCGGCTCTATTGTGGGAGTTCGCCAAGAATGTCTGGCAGTTCGTAAGCACTCTAAGTGCGGACGACCTTCAGAAATTTACAGCTTCCACAGTATCGACGCGGAGTCTATTCTTGAAGCCTGCGGTAAAGTACTTGCAGAAACAGCTCTCGAAAAAGTCGTTGTCTCTGAATCTGCACTGAACAATGTTCAAGAGTCTGCAAGCCAGAGTTCTCATTGGACAGATTTGTGGCCTGCGAAGACTCCAGCGCAAAAGCACTAGTCTTCCTGGTCTTTTCCGAAGGCGGCCTCGATGAATTATTCTGAAGTCGCCAAAAAAACTTTCCCTTTCGAGGGAGAGTTTTTTTTGGCGCGAAATAAAAAATTCGAAGAGCTGATTTTTTTTGTTCATTTTTTTGATGGCTCCAAGAAGCAGCTCCTAAGACATATCCGCTTGGTGAACGAGCTTGGTTTTGATGCGTTTGCCTTTCAACTACAGGGTACCCACCGCGACTTGATGTCGGTTAAAATCCCTTTCTCCGCGAAGAATAAATTCGGCATTAAGCACGCTTATGCAGATCAAATCGAACATTTACTGAACGAGATTCCTGGGCAGAAAATCATCTTCAGTTTTTCGAATCCGTCAGCCTCTGCAATTGAAGCGATGGCCCGTCGACACTGCTCTGATACTTTAGGGATGATTTGTGACAGCGGACCCACCGCTGAGTTTCTTCCCTCAGCATTCAAATTGTATACTCATGAATTTAAAATTAAGTCTTTAGCACTCAGATCAGTACTAACTCCTGTTCTAAGTGCTGCCTGGAGTTTGCATTTTCATAAAGATCTTCACAAAGATCTGGAGACGTTCCCGGAAGGCTTTAGAATCCTCTCTATTCGAGGCTGGAAAGATCAGCTAATTCCTCCGAATCACATCGATGCTGTTTTCGAACCACACACCAACCTTAACTGGACCAAGCTTTCTTTGCCAGAGGCCGGTCATTTGACAGGCCTTCGAGATTTTAAACAAGAATATGCTCCTGTTGTGAAAAGCTTCTTGGAAGCACTCGCGACACCTTGTTAAAACTCGGCACCTGTTTTTTAACTGTTAGCCATAAGGTAATAAGACATTCTCCCTAGCGGCGTTTAGACTTAAAAGAGTCTAGGAGGAGCCTATGGAGATTAATATCAACAAGCTGCCACATCCTGATTATATGCCTTACCCCCGCAATCAAACGGTGGGCTTCTATCCGAATCGGGAAAAAATGGCTGAAGCAATTGAAGAGCTCCTTTCGCAAGGCTTTGACGAAGAGGATCTTAATATTTTCGAAGGCGAACAGGGATTGCATGCCATTGATGTCGAAGGTTCAGAACATACCTTTTTTGAGTACTTAGCTCGAAAGTCGCAAAAATTCTGGGGTTCAGGTGAGTGGGCTTTCTTTGAAGAAGCCAATCAGGAGCTCAAGAAAGGGCATATGATTCTGAGTGTTTATACCGAGGACGAGACCGAGAAAGAAATCATCGCTTCGATTATGAGACGCCACGAGGCCTACGATATAAGGTACTTTGCTCGAGCCTACACAGAGCGACTCGTAAAATGAGGACTTTGCTGATTTGATGTAAAAAAATGCCATCTTATTGTGCAATTGCAAAAAGTGCTGTAGAACCCTCGCAAGCAAACTACGAAAGGGTTCGACATGGCAGATCTGCAGTTCAATGTTTATAAAGTTTCTTCTGAAATCGGCGACTGGCTTGCGGCCTTTGAGAAAGACGAAATGATCTTTTTGGGCAGCTATAGCGCTGGTAAAAAATTGGTCGAGGGAGATCTCGCCAACCTTTTTAAACAAAACTATGGTTTTAATGTTGGCTCTTTCTCTCCAGCTCCTTGGAACAAAGGCAATTTCTGGAAAAAGAAGCATAAAATGAAACTGCAAGGAACTGAGTTCCAAATGAAGGTTTGGTTGGAGCTTTTAAACATTCCTCGCGGCAAAACGATCACTTATTCTGACTTGGCTAAGAAGGTGCGTAAACCTTCAGCAATCCGCGCAGTGGCTTCGGCTGTTGCCAAAAATCCTATCTGCTTCTGGATTCCTTGCCACCGAGTGGTGGGAAAGAACACAAAAGTTATGAAGTACCACTATGGCCCTAAAATGAAAGAACAATTGTTAAACATCGAAGGCGCTCTTCACTAGTTTTCTAGGCGCCTGAACTAAAGGCCAGCTCATCTTTTCCACTTTGACTTACACATTATTTACATAGTAACTAATGTGTAAGTAGGAGAGTGAAATTATGAACTGCCTGACCCTTCCCGAGCTATCAAATCTAAAATTTCTCTCAGCAGAACAACTGCAACCTCCTGAAGGAGTTCCTACAGGAGTTGCCACTTTAGACAACTTTCTTTTGTGGCGTGGGGTCCCCAAAGGCGACCTTAGTCTCTTCCAAGGTCCTCCCGGAACAGGAGCCACTTCTTTATGGATCCGTCTGACTCAAAAGGCCCACGAGAATAATCGCTGGGTGGCTTGGGTCAATTCAAGTCATCAGCTATTACCAACGAATCTCTCCCATCAAAAAATAAACCTAAAAAAGCTTTTAGTGGTAAAGGAACCGCAAGGGAACGACCAGCTTTTTTGGATTTTACAAGAATTGATCACCAGTTCGCTATTCGAAGTCATCGGTTGTCAGCTGAAAGAAATGTTCTTAAAGAATCATCAACTGCAAAAGTTAAAAAAACTTTGTCGCTTTCATAAGGTCGCGTTGGTTTTTCTAAGTCACAAGGTTTCAAAGTTTGTAAATCCCCTTTTTAGCTTAAGCATTCAGTTTCAAAGAGACTTTATCACTATCCAAAGAGCCCTTCATCGACCCACACCTTTTAGTGTGGCCGGGAGTATGATTTATGAGAACCTTGTGCCTCAATTTAAAAACGCCTCAAGAAAATTGCTCGGCTGAAGCTTTTTTAATCTTTAGTCCTCGGGTCCAATTTCGCTTTCCTAACTTTGTCTTTATCGACATAGAGTCAACGTCACATCTGTTTGGTGGAGAACTGCTTTGTTTAGAAAAGGCCCTCAGTATCGCTCGAAAGTTTTCACCACTGGCGACCGCAGCTATTGCTGACACTCCACCTGTGGCGCAGCTTTTAGCGCAGTGGAGACCTTCAGCCATTGCACCGGAAAAACAAGAAAGCAAAGCTTTTGCCGGCCTGGGCTTAGACTCGCTAAAAGAACTCGAGGGTCTTCACCCCTGGCCGCAAAAAAGAAATATCGAACACATCATTTCTTTTGCTCATTCATTAGGTATTCACAGTCTGGAAGAAATCCATAACTTTAGACTCGCTTCGCTGCGAGAAAGATGGGGAGAATTCGGTGTTTTACTTTGGAATCGTCTGCACGGTAAAGACCTTCAAGTCATATCACCTCTTGTGCCTCGCGATCCTCTTGTGGGCTATGGATATATGGATGATCCCTTAGGAAATGTGGATTTGATTTTTCAAAAACTAAAACCTCACTTAGATATGCTTTTCGCACGTCTAGAAGGGCTGTCTCGATATGCGCAAAGCCTGGACCTTGTCCTGCACTGTGAATATTCAGACAAAAAACATTACCTAAAAATCGAACCGGTCTCCCCAACTCGCGACCAAAATCTTTTTGAAGATCTGCTTTATAAAAAAATGGAGCGCACCGAGTTGGAAAATCCTATCCGAGAGTTTGAAATTTCTTTGGTCGATGCCCCCGAAAAAGTTCAACAGTTAGATTTCTTTGAACCTCGCGATAATTCTGATGATCGCTGGCGACGTTTGATTAGCTTTGCACGTCAGGCCGATTGCGAAATGGGCTTTCTGCAGCTTGAAGCCAGCCATTTTCCGGAAAAAAGCTTTAGACTGGTGACTGAGTGGCCAGAAGATTTTAAAGCTGAAGATCTCGTCGAGCATGCCGAGGAAGCTGTCCAGGTCAAAAGTGTTTATGCCAAAAGTTTAGCCGAAAGCCCTCGCCCCTCCCTGCTTTTACCTCAACCCTTGGCAATGAACGAGTATGAGTTTTCGCAAATCCGCTTCGTCTCTCGACTGCCCAGCGAAAGAATTGAATCCTCATGGTGGCAAGTTTCAGAGAAAGAATTGAAACATCGTGATTACTACTTTGCGCTTTCTTCGCAAGGTCAACTTTTATGGGTCTTTCAAGATCGCATGACTTCGAAATATTATTTGCATGGCTACTTCGACTAAAAAACCTTCTCGCCAACTGACACGACATTTAGGCCCCCTAGGGCAAAGAAACAGCCTGCCTACTCAAATTCCCCGATTGCCCAAAGGCTTTGTCGAGTTATTAGCGAGAAGCAATTTTTCTTTTCTGCAGGGAGCCTCTCATCCCGAAGAAATGGTCGAGCAGGCCGTTAAATACAATTACGACGGCTTGGGCCTTTGTGATCTCAATGGTCTCTATGGCGTGGCTCGTGGCTTACGAGCTGCCCAATCACCATCTGTTTTCACTGCATCTTTGAAAGCCAAGGAAGGTTTTCACTATATCATCGGTTCTGAGCTGACCCTGGTGGATAAAACCTTTCTGACCTTGGTTCCAATGAACAAACAGGGTTACTCCCATCTTTGTGAACTTCTCACTCTGGGAAAACGCCAAGCTGCAAAAGGATTCTCCGAGCTTAGTCTAGAGCAAATAGAAAAGTATAACGAAAATCTTTTGTGCTTTGCGATTCCGCCGGTCTCTGACGAACGCTTTGAAAAACTTGAAAATATTTTTGGTGACAGACTGTACCTTCCCGTTTGGAAAGACTTAACCTGGGAATCTCGGGATTTCTGCCGCCAAGCTTTTCACCTTGAAGAAAAATATCAAGCCCAACTCTTCGTCACCCAAAGAGCCTTCATGCATCACTACGACAGAAAGCCGTTGTTTGATGTTCTGACTTGTATTTTACATCATACCACTCTGGAGAACGCGAAAGACAAGCTGATTCAGAATGGCGAGCGCTGCCTTAAGAGTTTGGAAGAGATCGGATCTTTATGGAGCGATCGAATGGACCTTGTGGAAAACACTGTGGAGATCGCCTCGAGAGTCACTTTTTCTTTGGAAGAAATCCGTTATCGCTATCCGCGCTCTCAACTTCCTTCAGGTATGACCTCTTCAGAGCACTTAAGGGCTCTGGCTTATGATGGAGCCACCAGAAGATTCCCCCATGGTCTTGATCCTAAAGTTCAAGCCACCATGGAAAAAGAACTGGCTCTGATTCAAGAACTAGGCTACGAGGACTATTTTTTGACTCTAAAAGAAATCTGCGATTTCGCCGACCAACGCGACATTCTTCATCAAGGAAGGGGCTCCGCTGCTAACTCCGTGGTTTGCTTTTGCATCGGCCTGACTTCAGTGGATCCGACCAAGGTAGATCTCCTTTTTGAAAGATTTATTTCACGAGAACGTAAAGAACCTCCGGATATAGATATAGATTTTGAACACAATCGTCGCGAAGAAGTCATTCAGCACATCTATGAAAAATACAACGAACGCCATGCCGCCATGATTTGCACGGTGATTCGCTACCGCTCCAGAATGGCATTAAGGGAATCCGCAAAAGTTTTTGGGATTCCTCTGGATAAAATCAACACCATCGTAAAATTCATGGGCCGTGATGGAATGCGCAGGCTACTAGAACCTCAAGCGCACGAAAAATTCGAAATCCCTGTAGAAAAATGGCAGCTGATGCTGAACCTTGCTCATCAATTGCATGGCTTTCCCCGTCACCTTGGCATCCATACGGGCGGCTTTTTAATAACTCAAGATCCGATCACCGAGATGGTCCCCGTCGAAAAAGCCACCATGAATGGGCGATACGTCATTCAGTGGAATAAAGACGATGTCGCCACCTTAAAGCTAATGAAGATCGATGTTCTAAGTCTGGGAATGCTGACATGCCTTAAAAAGTGTTTCGAACTTTTGAAACACTTTAAAAATTGCGAATACACCCTCGCTACTGTTCCTGCAGATGATAAGCCTACTTATGACATGATCTCTGCCGCAGACACTGTCGGTGTTTTCCAAATTGAATCTAGAGCGCAGATGATCAATTTGCCTCGTATGAAGCCTCGTAATTTTTATGATTTAGTTATTGAGGTGGCCTTGGTCCGCCCAGGCCCTCTGCAAGGCGGAATGGTTCATCCCTATTTGCGGCGTCGGCAGGGATTAGAGAAATATAAGCCAGAGCATCCAAAGTTAGCAAACATTCTGGATAAAACCTATGGCGTACCGATCTTTCAAGAACAAGTCATGAGCATCGTGATTGCAGCTGCAGGCTTTACTCCAGGAGAATCCGATGAGCTTCGCCGAATCATGTCTTCTGCCTGGAGGAAAACTGCGACTATGAATGGTATTAAAGAACGCATCCTGCAGGGATTCTTGAAAGAAGGGCTTTCCGAACAGTATGCCGACCAGATCTATAAAACTATCGAAGGGTTTGCAAACTATGGTTTTCCCGAAAGTCATGCCGCCAGTTTTGCTATTCTGACCTATGCTAGTTGCTTTATTAAATGCCACCATCCCGACGTTTTTCTTTGCGCACTTTTAAACAGTCAGCCCATGGGGTTTTATGCGCCTCGCACTCTTATTTCCGAAGCCCAGCGACATGGAGTCATTATTAAACCTTTGTCTGTTCAGACGTCCTCTTATGATTACACCCTAGAAGAATTCACAGATAATCGCCTGCGCGCTGTTCGCGTGGGTCTTCGTTCTATTTATGGAATTCCCGATAAGTTTTTAAAAGACATTGAAAAGGCTCGGCAGGATGGGTGCTTTGAAGACTTGAAAGATTTTATTCGTCGAACCAACTTGCCTCGCGCAGCCTTAGTGAAATTGGCCTCGGCAGGTGCATTAAGTTGCTTCGAAGAAAATACTCGGGAATTGATATGGCGCCTAGAAAGCATCAGCCTGGATCAGGCTAGCTTCTTATGGGGCCTTCCCAAGGAACAGTTCCAATTAGACATGATGGATTCAACCAGCCAAGAATCTGATAATGAGGATGACCCTGCGGAAAATATTCCTTTTGAATCCAATTGGGATCAACTGCGCAGAGAGTACGACACAAAGGGCTTTTCTGTTGATCACCATCCCATGTCGGTTATACGTTCCTATTTGAAAACAAAAAGTGAGGCCCTGATCAGCAAACGCTTTATTCCTTATTATTGTGCTCGAGATTTGAAGACCATCAAAAATCGCGCGAAGATCCGCGTTGCGGGCTTGGTCTCTATCACGCAGCGACCGCCAACAGCAAAAGGTATGTGCTTTATCACTCTTGAAGATGAGTTCGGCTTTATGAATATTGTTATTCCACCGGATATTTACCAGAAGGATCGAACCACTATTTATGAACGTTCTTTGTTAGAAATTCATGGGCAGGTAGAAAAAGTTGGGGCTGTCATTAATATCAAAGCCCAACGCGTTCTTCCCTTGGCTTAACGAGCGTCCCATCACAACTCTATTTTTGGCCAAACACATAAAAGTGATTTTGAACAATCCCTACTCTCTGAAGATATTAAAAGTGATCCGTCGTGGTATTCTTATGGACATGAAATTCCATCCAATAAAGTCAGCAAAGAAGGCCTATAAGAAACTGACCCATAAGAACTTCACCGACAAGATCGGCGAAGACAAACTTTTAGATATGGCGGCAGCTTTAGCCTTCTATACGGCTTTATCTTTAGCTCCCCTAATTGTACTTTTGATTACCTTTGCCACTTTTCTGGGGGAAGACTTCCGAATAGAACTCATCAGCCAAGTTAAAAATCTTGTGGGCGCACAAGCTAGCCAAGCCATCAACAGCATCATTGAAAATGCCGATGAAAACATCGACGTGCGCAACACCGCCGGCCTCTTAGGTTTTCTGACACTACTTTTTTCTGCCGGAGCAATATTCGGCCAACTAAGAGCGTCTCTAGATACAATTTATAGCTATAATCCCGACAAGGAGAAAAACAAGAAATCCTCCTCAATGATTGGGAGTGCCTTCGCCCTTGTTAAAGAAAAAGTCTTCAATATGGGAATGGTGCTGACCTTTGTCTTTATCTCGATAGTTTCATTAGTGGTTTCATCAGTTCTGAACGTCGCCTTAAGTGGGACTGCAGCAATACTCAGTCAGGTCCTAAATTTCGCGCTTTCAATTGTGGTCTTTGGCGGACTCTTCGCGTGCATCTACTATTTTCTTCCACATAAAAAAATTCCTCTTAAAGTCGCATTCGCTACAGGGCTTCTTACGGCCTTCCTATTTTCCGTCGGAAAAAACTACATCGGTCTGTATCTTGGGAACAGCGCCGTATCTTCGGCTTATGGAGCCGCGGGGTCATTAATTGTTTTACTTATGTGGGTATTCTTCTCTTCCTTGATCATTTTTGCATGCGCCGAGATTATGTGCGAACTTATGATCGGACCTCCCAAAAAGGATATAAAAAAGGTCGAGTCCTCGTTTAACTTTTCAAAAGCAAGGGATAATGATAGCCTCTCGTTATGATTCGAGAATCCCTGGAATATCTTTTGACTCCAAGCAACCCTCTGGCTCGTAAATACGGCTTTTTTTACCAGTCGATTGCTTTAAAACATCGTTTCAATCGCTGTAAAATCGACTGGTTACCTCATCTGAAAAACTGTCAGGATTTATTTAACGAAACGGTCCGCAATCTTCCTCAAAAAAAATCCGTTGCCGTTTTAGGCAGCTCTCATCTTCACGAAATACCACTTCATTTGCTAACAGAGCATTTTCAAGAAATCACTCTGGTAGATATTTTCCATCCCTTGAATCATCACCGAATCGCAAAAAGAAACCCTCGGCTGAAGCTGGTAACCCAAGATCTTTCTTTAACCTTAGCTGAGCTCGATAAACTGGAAACTTGGCAGGACTTGGTCAAGCACACAGAAGACCTCGCGACGAAAACTCTTTTCCACTTTGATGCCGACCTCATCATTTCAGCGAATATTCTTTCTCAGCTGGGCTTATTGCCCATGGGCTCAATTGAACGTAAGCTCAAAAGAACATTGGACGTGGAGCAAAAAGATTATATCTGCAAAGCCTTTGCCGAAGCTCACCTGAAAAGTCTTAAGTCATGTAAGGGAACCAAGTTGCTCTATGCCGACCGCGAGGTTCGCTATCACGATCCTCAAGGCGAGCTTATCTTTACTGGCAAGTATGAAGTGGATTTTTCGGAATATAAAAAGCTAAAAGAATGGGATTGGCTTCTCGCTCCTCTAAAAGAAGCTTCCAAAGACTATTCTATCCAAATGAAAATCGAAGCGTACTCTACAACTTAATCGCCACGAAAAGACCTTCAAAAGTCGGGATGACTGCGCTTTTAAACTTGCTAGGATCTGCCATCCTCTTGTTGAATTCTTGCATGACGCGAATTTGTTTGTCAGAGAACTTCTGCTGAGTGCTCTCTCCCCACACGCTGCCTGAAAGAAAAATATTGTCAGCTAAGATCATTCCGCCGGAGCGCACATTATCTTCTGCCCAGGTTAAGTAGTCGCCATATGCCGCTTTATTGCCATCGATAAAAACGCCATCGAATGGCCCGTGGGAATTTAGCTTTTCAAGCTCTTCTCTCGCGTCGCCCATGATCAAGTGGATTTTTTTAAGCGACTGATCCAATTGGTCAAAAACAGCTTGGGCCTTTTCTCCATGTCTAAAATCTTTTTCCAACGTCCACAGCTCGCCGCCAACATCAAGACCTTCAAAGATGTACTGCGCTGATAGGCCGGTCAGAGTACCGATCTCAACAAATTTCTTACATCTGCTCATTTGCACCAGGGTTTTGATTAACTGGGCTTCACTAGCGGCCACACTGATTCGCGCCAGCCCTAGGTTTTCGGCAAACTCTCGGGAGAGTTTTTTTAAAGAGTTCTCTTCAGCAAGAAGAGAGTTCACATATTCTTCTCTGTTGGTCAGCACGGTTTCACGCATTCGTAAATACTGGCATATCTGAAGTTAACATCAAGTAATTTGAACTCCGGTGACTCGCCAATTAGCGTAAAGCTCTAGTTAAGTCTTAACCAGGAGTTTATGATGCCAGGAAAAGCCATATTGATTATCTCGAGCCTGATCCTTATCGTGGGTTGTGCCAACAAAGAGAGAAGAGAAAACCTCGGACTGATCGACTCGGAAAGCTTCAAAAGCCGTCCCCTTGAAGATGCAGCTGAACGACTGGGCGAGGCTACCCTCCTAACATCACTTGCTCAAAGAATCCAGTTCGATGGTGGCAGCGCAAAAATCAACTCGACAACTCAAAATGCACTCGATGAAATTGCTGAAGAGCTTGTCAGTGAAATTGATGGTTATCGCAAAGTGCGCATCACAGGCTTTTCGGACTCTCAAGGGAACAGTCGCACTAATAAAATCTTGGCTCGAACGCGTGCAGAAAATGTGCGTCAGTACCTTATTCAAAAGGGTGTTCCCGCCCACAAACTTGAAGCGATCGGCGGCGGCGTCGCAGACACCAACAGCAGACCAACTGCTTCAGAAATGGCCGAAGATCGCGGAGTCGATTTTAAGATTGTCCGCTGACGAAACTCTTGGCACAGTGAGGGGCATGAAATCACTCTTAGTTTTTGACCTCGACGGCACCCTAATCGATTCGGCCCCCGACATCATCACTGCAGCTAATCGGACCCTTCAAAGGCATGGCAAGCCGGCTCAAAGTGATGAGCAAATCACCTCTCATATTGGCGAAGGTCTGCGCAAGTTGATCGATGATCTCTTTGTCGGTGATCAACTTCCTCCGGAGCAACTTCGCGCCATCGAGAACGAGTTTTTGCAAACTTATCAATCTGTTATGTTCGATAAAACCCGCATCTATCCAGGTGTGGAGAAATTTTTAAGTGAATACACTGGGCCCATCGGAATAATAACCAACAAAAATGTCGGGCCAGCAAAAGCGATCGTAGAACATCTTGGACTGAACCGCTTCCCATGGGTCCAAGTTTTCGGGGCAGATTCCTTGGCAGAAAAAAAGCCCAGCCCCCTTCCTTTGCAAACGATGATGAGTTTGGCCGGAGCCAGCCCAGAAAGCACCTTTATGATTGGGGATGGAATACCTGACATGGTGTCAGCTCAGCGTGCTGGCGTCGCCGCAATTGGAATAGGGTTCGGGTATACAAAGACAGAAGTCCTGCAATCCTACGCACCGATGGCAGTTCTTAACGACTACAGCGAACTTCATGATATAGTGGCGAACTGTGCTCGACGCTCATGACGCATATTCGCCAGAAAAATAAACCTGGCGCCCTATGCGGACTTGCCTCACGGCAGCGCGGCCTATATAAGATGAAGGTTTTCAAAATGGGGGGTCATCTCCGGTGAGTGAAATTCTTTTAGACGTAAAGAACCTGAAGACTCGTTTTAATACCGACGACGGAACATTTCGTGCGGTTGACGACGTCAGCTTTAATGTGAAGCGCGGCCAAACTATTGGAATCGTTGGCGAATCCGGCTGCGGCAAGTCCGTGACATCCCTTTCAATTATGCGCTTGATTCAAAAGCCCGGCACCATTGAAGGTGGACAGGTTCTTTTCAAAGGGCAAGACCTGCTAAAACTCTCTGATGAAAAAATGCGTCAAATCAGAGGCAATGAGATCGCCATGATCTTTCAAGAGCCGATGACATCTTTAAACCCCGTTTATACCATCGGCGATCAGATCGAAGAAGCTATCCTCTTGCACCAAAAGGAGCTCAGCAAAGCCCAAGCTCGAGAAAGAGCCATTAAAATGCTTCGCATTGTGGGCATCCCTGCTCCTGAGAAACGCTTCCATGAATATCCGCACCAATTATCTGGCGGGATGAGACAACGTGTGATGATTGCTCTTGCAATCAGCTGCAATCCTGAACTTTTGATCGCAGATGAGCCGACTACTGCACTCGATGTGACGATTCAAGCCCAGATCTTAGATCTTATGCGCAACCTGCAAAAAGAATTTAACGCTGGGATGATTTTAATCACCCATGACCTTGGGGTTGTAGCAGAAATGTGCCAAGAGGTTGCTGTCATGTATGCAGGCCGAATCGTTGAGTACGGTACGGTAGAAGATATTTTCTATCGCCCTAAGCACCACTACACACGTGGACTCTTAGATTCGATTCCTCACTTTGAAACTGGTCATAAACTAGATCAGTTAAAAACCATTCCAGGAATGGTACCTAGCCTCTACAACCTACCTGTAGGTTGCCGTTTCCAAGACCGTTGCCCCGCTGTTCAAAACGATTGTCGCCAAACCTATCCACCTTTGGAAAATATGCGCGGTATTCATAAGGCAGCTTGCTTCCATCCCATCAGTGACGAGGTGAAATAATGAGCACTCCTCTTTTGAAAGTTGAAAACGTCACGAAAAGCTTCCCCATCCATGGTGGCTTATTCAGTCGCGAGGTCGCCAGCGTCAAAGCCGTTCAAGGAATTTCTTTTGAAATTAAAAAAGGTGAGACCTTAGGTCTTGTAGGTGAATCTGGATGTGGCAAGTCTACGTTGGGCCGCTGTTTGATTCGCCTTCATGATGTGACGTCCGGGAACATATTTTATAATGGCAAAGACATCACACATATCAAAGGCGAAGAGCTGCGTGAGATGCGCCGGAAAATGCAAATCATTTTCCAAGATCCGTTTGCTTCTTTAAATCCTCGAATGACTATCGGTTCTATTCTTGAGGAACCACTGATTATTCATAACCTATTTGAGTCTGCAAAAGACCGCCAAGATCGCATTTCTCAGCTTATCGACCTTGTGGGTTTGCGCCGCGAACATTTGAATCGTTATCCACACGAATTTTCTGGAGGACAACGTCAACGCGTGGGCATTGCTCGCGCCTTAGCAGTAAATCCTGAACTCATTGTCTGTGACGAGCCCGTCTCTGCACTAGATGTCTCGATCCAAGCTCAGGTGATCAACCTGCTCATGGAGCTTCAACAAAAGCTTGGCTTGACCTACATTTTTATCGCGCATGATTTAAAAGTGGTTGAACACGTATCAAACCGCGTAGCGGTCATGTACTTAGGTAAGATCGTTGAAATGGCTGAAGCTGAAGAGCTTTACCGCAACCCCAAGCATCCCTATACAAAAGCCTTGCTTTCGGCGATTCCCGTTCCGGATCCAAGAGGAAAAGAAGAGCGTATCATTTTGACTGGCGATGTTCCTTCACCAATTAATCCGCCATCAGGATGTCACTTCAATCCACGCTGCCCGATCGCTATCGACGATTGCAAGACTATCGTCCCGCCGCTCGAGGAAAAAGCAAAAGATCACGTCGCAGCCTGCATTCGTGTGTAAAGCCCGCCCCATTTTGTCCCGATAAACTCCCTAGGATCTCTTAGGGAGTACAATGCAAGTACAAGGTAAAATCTGGATCATTTATGATGCTATAAAGAAAGTGCAGTCCAAGCCTATGTCTGCTGTTCAGGCACAGGTGACTCTTCTTTCCCTTGTCTCGCGAGATCTCAGCAAATACTTTCTGTGGACTCCCGGATGGGAAGAGTGGACGTGCCTCAAGGACTTCGTCGCCTCCGAACAGACCTACTTCATTCTAAGCAAACCACCCACGCCTTGCGGAGATAAGCCCCCATCAACTCCTGATGAGGTGGAAACCGAAACGACCAGCATTATCGAGCATAACATTAAAGACCTCGAAAGCTCATACACTCAAGTGGTCGTCGGAGTTCCCCCACAAAAAAGTGAAGACTTCGGATACAACTTTCAAGACTTCAACGGTCACGAGCTTGACCTTGCAAAGATTAAAAAAACCAAGCCCGATTCGACCAAGAAAAAAATCCACGCAAAAAAAGAAGAGGACGAGTCCGATCGCCGAAGAGAAACACGTCATAATTTTAAAATTGAAGTCGTGCTTGTCTCTAAAATCCGCTCTTTCAGAACATATTCTCGAAATATTTCTTTAAGCGGAACTATGTTGGAACATGAAATCCCTAAAGACTTTCTGAACACGCCGTTTGATTTAATTATCGTGAATCCATTTGAAGCCAACCCTACAAAAGCTCGCTTGTTATTTAGAGCCAAGATCGTCGGCGATGTCCGCGACACTCGGCGACTGATGTTCATAGAGCAAGACAGTTCAATGACACTTCGTTTGGATGCCCTCTTAAAGGCTTACGTCGCTTACCAAGCTCTGGTAAAGAAAACTACCGCTTAAAAATTTATCTGCTTATTAATAGGATATTCGGGACATAAGCTGTTCCGTGATTTATCGAACCTACTCATAGATTGTATCTAAAGCCCGCCCGCGAAATTTAGACTCCACCGAGTCAACATTCCCGAGTTCCCGCTGCGACCATCGATGATCCTAATTCTCCAAGTACCTGCCGAGTTTTCTTGATAGAATGCATTCGTCAGGAATGTCTCGCCTTCGTAGTTCCCCATTCCGGTCAGTGAATTGCGCATGTTGATCAATATGCTTTTTGCACCCGACGGCGAAGTCAGCTCCACAGCGAGCTCAGAGATATCGGCATGAGTGACCCAGAGTCTTAACTGAACAGCTTCGATTTTCACATTATCTGAAACAATCAGTGTATCCGAAACACCTGTCGCAGAGTTGTCAGGAATATTAAAAGTTAAACCGGACCTATTCGCAGTCCAGTTAGTCTCGGTATAAGTGCCAAAAACATGACTATAGTTTTTTGCCAAGGCAACGGCCTCATCAACATTCACTTTGCCAAAGCCGTACCAGTTATGAAATTTGAAACCAGCACTATTTAATATCCATGCGTGCTCCCAGACAGCAGCAGATGGTAAAACGGCTTCCAACGGATGGGTGATCGAACCCACCAAGGTATAATCTACAGGTACCGCCGTTTTTGCGAGTATGTACTTCACATCCCGCCACGTTAATTCAGGGTTAGCCTCCAGAAGCAGCGCTACGACTCCCGAAAGCACAGGAGCAGCAGAAGATGTTCCATTAAATGTGACAGAATAGTTACAGTTGGGGTTTTGCACTCCACCTTTTTCAAAAGCGAGATCACTTTTTGATGTTTTCCTTGAAATACCTAAGCTACAGCCCATTCGATCAGTTGTGACCATCGCTGGAGAATCGTCTCCGAACTCTCCACCAGGAGCGGATACCCAAAGATTAGAACCAGGAGATGAATAAGTCGTTGCGAATCCCTTTGCATCAAGAGCTGCCGTCAGAATCAGATAAGGATTTGAATTGTCAGGATCGAAATTAGAATTACCAATACACAAGCTACTAAAACTATCGTCATCTTCCTTTGCACCTCGGCATTTGACAAAAAAATCATTCCCGGCTGCTTTAACATACAATGAACCCTTGTGGTTTCTGTTCCAGTGCACACCGTAAGCCAACTGATTAACGAATGAATTATCAGGAGCGGCAATAGAGTTTTGGGTCGTTCCCCAACTCATGTTGAAAATGTCATATTTTCCGCTAACTTGATCGAGAAAGGTTACACTTGTTTGCAGCACCTTTTCAGATAAAAAATTCGCAGACACTACTTTTGCGCCAGTGGCGACTCCACGTCCGCCCAAACTATTATCGCGAACAGCCGCAATCAAACCTGCAACAGCCGTCCCATGTGTATCTGTAGAACCTTTCGGCGCAGAACTGTTCGCCAAATAAGGATAGGGTTTCGTGTAGTCTTTCGAAACTCCGCCGTACTGATAGTTTTGAGTAAGATCCTCGTGAACATCCTCTACACCGTCATCCGAAACAAGCACGAGTATGCCTCTTCCTGTCAGACCTTGGCTTTCGGTCGATCGCATATTTAGGTCAGCGCCCGCCGTCCCGGCCTCTTTTGCAAAGACTGTTTGACCGGTATTATTTAAATGCCAGGCATAAGGAAGAAGTGGATCAGAGCCAACAACAGCTGCCGTAGCTGGATCTCTTGGAACAAATTCACCTTCCGAGCAATTCGTAAACAATACTAATAGCCCGACGAATATCAACGCAACTTTCGAAAGCCGGCTGGCATTTTGCCTAATTTTTCTCATACTGCCGACTCAAGATTTCTACTTCAACCTGAGCAATATCCGCGTCAGCCAGAAGTTGTTTTTGCAGTAATTGAAGATCTACTGGTTCATAAGTAGAGCGAACCATGAATAAGTTGAGATGCGGAAAAGCGCCTTCAACTCTCAGTCTATGACGAGAACTTAAGCTCTCTATGCTCCCCGGCTTACGCAAGGTGATTTTTAGAGTGCCTGTAACAACGCCCGCTTGATGAGTTCTCTGATTGTAGTAAATAAGAGGTTCAGCCTGTCCGACAAGACTTTCTTGTGCCTTAAATTCCTTGTCCTCAACCAGGTAGTAACCGCTCACGTTAGCTAGGTAGTTTGCAGGCGCCACGTCGGCTTCAGAAGCTGAAACAGCCCGTATCCCTTGCCACAAATTCCAATGGGTGTCGGCAAAGAGGTGACTAGGTTCCAGTTCTTTTTCAAATTGCTTTAAGCTTCCAGATTGGCGGACCTGTTGAGGTTGGCGGATTCTTCGTGCCTGCATGGATCCTGTACGAGCCTCAAACACAGCGGCAGTGACTTTCTCATTGTCCTGCTGAGTAGGCTTAACCTTAGCGCCTTCATGCGAAGGTTCCGAAGAAGATTCATCAGTTGCATTCGACGTGGCGGCAGATTCCACGGAAAGCAGCTTCTTGTTCTGAGACAAAAAGAAAACCATTCCCGCTACAACGAAGCAGATAACTGCAACTGCCTTACCACGTGACATACATTATATTGGTCGGAAGAAACGGCCCTAAGTTGAAGCCGTTTTCGTGAGAATCCCTTTTTGAGACATATAAACCAGATTCTATCTATGTCCAGTAAGTGATCAAAGGGCTATTCGTTCAATCTGAGGAGGGTTTCCACTGTCTTTTTAAGTTTTTCAACATCGAAAGGTTTTTTGATGTAATCGTCAGCCCCGATTTCGAAAGCCTTTTTCATGTCCTCTTCACTAGCTTTGCCTGAGACAAAAACCAATGGGATTTTCTTAAGGTCTTTATGCTCCTTAAGTAGCTGAGCTAGTTCAAAACCATTCACCCAAGGTAAACCGACATCCATAAGAATCAAATCAACAGGATGATCATCAAGGGCAGTCGACAACTCGGTAGCATCCGCTGCCAACTTCGTCACATGCCCTTCAGCCTCGATAATCCTCTTCATGGCTAAACGCATGGTCTCGTCGTCTTCGATAATCAAAATCACTTTCGGATCTAGTTTCTTTTTCGCCTCACGAAACTGATCTAAAGAAACCACATCCTGACTAGCAATACGCGCCTTGGTCATCTTTTCGATCTTTTGAACTAAATCCTTCGTGTTGATTTTTTTGTCTTTCATATTTCCCTTAGTGAGCAGCTTGTTCTTCAAGCCATCTTTCACAATCAATCGCAGCCATACATCCAGTGCCAGCAGCAGTGATAGCCTGACGGTAAACGTGATCTTGAACGTCACCGGCTGCGAACACTCCTGGAACATTAGTATATGTGCTATTTGGCTGTGTGATCAAATATCCTGTCTCATTCATGTCCAAAACGTCCTTAAACAGGTCGGTATTGGGCTTATGTCCAATAGCTAAGAACATTCCGGTGATAGGCAAATCACGAACCGCCCCGTCAGCAGTGCTTCTAAGCTTCGCGCCCGTCATACCTTTTCCATCACCCAGAACTTCGATCACTTCCGTATTCCAAAGCACTTCGATTTTTGGGTTCTTTAGGACCCGGTCGACCATGATCTTAGATGCCCTGAAACTATCCCGGCGGTGAATAACATAAACTTTGCTCGCAAAACGCGTCAGAAACTGTGCCTCTTCCATCGCAGTGTCTCCACCACCAATGACACCGATTTCTTGATTACGGAAAAATGCGCCATCGCAAGTTGCACAAGCAGAGACACCACGATTGGCGTATTGCTTTTCCGATGGCAGTCCCAAATATTTTGCACTAGCTCCCGTCGAAATAATCACAGACTGGGTAAGATGCAGCTTATCGCCGATCCAAACCTTAAATGGCCGCTGGGAAAAATCGACCTTGGTCACGTTCTTGGTGATGAAGCGAGTACCAAATCGTTCCGCTTGCTTTCTCATCACACCTACTAGATCGGGCCCAGTAATTCCATGTTCGAAACCCGGGAAATTTTCAACCTCAGTAGTCAACATCAACTGACCACCGGACTCTTCACCTTCAATCATAAGAGGTTCCAAATTTGCACGTGCCGTATAAATAGCAGACGTTAAACCGGCAGGACCTGAACCAATAATAATTACGTTTTCAATTTTCTGATCAGAAGACATAGATAAAACCTCATCAATGGGAGACATTTGCAGTCACAAGGCTACCACAATTCGGTTTCATTTCATTAGTTCTTTGCACCTTTTGGACTGCGTCAGCTACAATGGTCTTATGCCCACCGTTTCTTTCTTAAAAAAACGAGCTGCTTTCGAAGTTCAAGAGGGTGCAAACCTGATGGAATCTCTGTTGAGTTCGGGTCATCCGGTTGCATCGAGCTGTCATGGCGACGGCGTTTGCGCCAAATGCAAAATCACTGTTGTGTCCGGAGCAAAAAATCTTTCTGCAGAGAACCCGACTGAAGAGTTCTTAAGGGAAAAACACAATCTGCCTGCCAACGTCAGAATCAGCTGCCAGGTCCAGATCAAAGGCGACATCGTCGTCGACGCCACCTACTGGTGATCAGTCTTTTTGCAGACGTACCAGATTAATCTTTATGCCGTTTCGCAAGAATATTTTTTCAAAGGCGGTTTCGAAATTCTCTGACCGCATTGTGGAATTATGAAGATCCTGAGTTTCAAAAAGAATCTTATAGGGCGACTGACGAATCTCATCCATAGCCCACAAGAAATACTCCAGCGAATCCGTTTTGAAGTTTATAAATGAACCTGGCTTTTGCAGACGATAAAGAAGGTCCAAGTTCTCTTTGCAGACAAAACGATTCTTCGGTTTTTTAGGCGAAGTCCACGGATCTGGAAAATGGATATAAACATTATCAATCTCGCCTTCCACGAAAAGTTCATCGATATTGAATGCGTGAAAACGAGTGATCGCTGCGTTCTTGCAGTTCGCATTGACGGCTCGGCGAATGCTTTGAATCAGGGGCTTGTACTTTAACTCTAGGCCCACTAAAAGTCGGTCCGGATTACTGGAGGCATGGTGAGCAAAATAAGTTCCATTGCCCGTACCTACCTCGACATCCATTGGCACGTTGGCATCCACCTTAAAAACATCAGACCGCCATTTCCCCTTGTTCAGTGGGGCTCTGAGCTCATCAAATGCTACGTGAGAATATTCACCATTTAAAGCCAACGTATAAGCATTCTGGCGCGGTAGATCTTTAGTGATATTAATCTGTCTTCTTGGAGGGGTCAGAACCGTTGTCGTCATGCGTCCCTTCAATAGTCGGACGCGGACCAGCGGTCAAGCTTTTCACTGTCCACTGTCTTAAAGAGTCAAAGGATGCTTGGCGAATGGGACAATCAACGACAGAGCAAGTAGGACAGTAGGATTTTTTACATGGGTCGATGTGAAAAGCGATTTCTCCGTCGAAAGGATAGTCCCCGACTACTCTTCGTTCGAACTCATGAATTTCTCTGTGAAGGCGAGCAATATCCATATACTCAGGGACGGCAACGTGAGCATCAACATGATGAAATCGGCCCGAACGAATCGTACGCAGGTGATGAATCTCGATGGTCTCGGGTACACGATTTTTTTCTAAGGCGGCGCTAAGGTGCACTAAGGTAGATTCATCCACCTCGTCAAGCAAACCACCCAAGGACTTGCGCACGATTTTGTAACCGGAAAATGCCAGGTTCGCACCTACAAGCATCGCCACTAAAGGATCCAACCAATTTAAATTTGTCAGAAGAACCAGACCCAATCCTACCATGACACCCAGAGTGGTCCAAACATCTGATAGGACATGGGCACCACTGGCCTTCAAGGCTTCAGAGTGATGCGTTTTGCCTATATGCTTAAGGTAAAACCCCAAGACCAAATTTAAACATGAGGCACCGCCAATAATTAACAAACCTAACTCTAACTTCTGAGGTGGTTCGTTAAAAACCAGAGCTTTGGCGCTTTCCAAAATAATCATGAGCGCCGCAAAGAAAATCATTCCACCTTCGAAAGCAGACGAAAAATATTCTGCCTTCCCGTGCCCATAAGGATGCTCATAGTCCGCAGGCTGAGACGCAAATCGAATGACAAAAAGAGCGACGCCAGCTGCAAGGACATTGATGATGCTTTCTAAAGCATCGGACAAGACCGCTTGCGACTGAGTTACCTTGTAAGCATAAGCCTTCAGCAAAAAGATGAACAAACTGGCGACCACAGAGATTTTTGCAGCTCGGGAAACAACAGAATCAGAAGACTTTACAGGAATGTCGGCCATCACAAAGGGTTTTCTTAAATCCTTGGGGATTCGTCAACCCTTAAACTGGCATTGCTATTATCCAGCAGCTTTTTTTCGATTTTCTGCGCCGGCCTTAAAGTTTGCAACTTTGCCGGGCTCTGGTTGGTAAAAGCGTACTTGATTACGCCCATTCCGTTTCGCTTCGTAAAGAGCGTGGTCAGCACGTCTTACCAGTTCACGCGCGCTAATATTTTCGCCAGGAAGGGTAATAGCAAAACCGAGTGAGGCCGTTAGCTTTTTGCTATCTTCACCATTACGGAATACCGTTTTTTCGATATTGTCGCGCAATCGCTCGCAAAAGTGCATCGCACCTTCATGGTTGGTCTCGGTCAAAACCATTAAGAACTCGTCGCCACCGTATCTTGCAGGGATATCGATATTTCGGGTATTTGCCCGAATGATTTTCCCAATCTCTGAAAGGACATAACTTCCAAATAGATGATCATGACCATCATTTACAGTCTTAAAATAGTCCATATCCATCATAACGACACATGCATCACGACCAAAGCGTCGCCCCCGCTCAAGTTCAAAATCCAGTCGCTGATACAGGGATCGCATATTGTAAAGACCGGTAAGGTCATCGGTATCAACAAGCTCTTTCAGCTTTTCATTGGCATAAAGCAGCTGCTCATGTAGATCACGGATGCGCAACTGACTGCGTATCCGCGCTAAAAGCTCTAGCGGCACGAACGGCTTTACGATGTAATCGTCAGCTCCAGAATCAAGCGCTTCAATAATGGCCTCAGTGCTGGAATTTTCGGAAACGAACACGCATGAAACATGCGCCAAACGCTGGCGAATTGTGCGAAGAACACGCAACCCCGCCATAGAAGGCGCAATCCAATCCAAAATCACCACGTGGGGAATCCACGACTCGATAATTTTGTGAGCGTCCTTCTCAGTCATTGCACCTCGAGCGTCATAGCCTTCCCAACGGAGCGGCTCCAACAATATCTCGAGATTATCCTTATCATCATCGATGACTAGGATTCGTCGACTTTTCGGTTGTTTATAGTTCGTTTCGAAACTCATACCTCTTCCATTGTAACGTCCTATTCTCCTTTCGGCTAAACTGAGGAATTCATTTAGACGCAATTCTAATCCATGGCCGAGGTCTAGGTTATAATCTGGACTTTTGACGGAGGTTTTTATGAGTGGCATCAGTCAAAGAAGTTGAAAGAATTGCTAATGTTGGATATTCACACTGAGTGTCTTTTTGCACGTGGAAAAAAGGAAAAACGCATGAGCTTGAACTTCGCAGAAATCGAAAAAAAATGGCAAAAGAAATGGGAAGCAGAAAATGCTTTTAAAGCTGAAACACATAGTGCCAAACCCAAGTATTATGCGCTCGACATGTTTCCTTATCCATCTGGATCTGGACTGCATGTAGGCCACATTGCCTCTTATGCCCCCGCCGATATTGTTTCTCGTTACAAACGAACACTGGGTTTCAATGTTTTGCATCCTATGGGTTACGATGCTTTTGGCTTACCTGCAGAACAATATGCCATCCAAACAGGAATTCATCCCGCTATAACAACCAAGAAAGCAATCGACAGCTTTCGCAACACCCTTCAGTCGTTCGGATTCAGTTTTGACTGGAGCCGTGAAATTTCAACCTGTGAACCTGACTACTACAAGTGGACCCAATTCATCTTTCTTAAACTGTACGAGCGTGGCTTAGCTTATCAAAAAGAAGTGCCTGTTAACTGGTGCCCGGCTTTAAAAACCGTCTTGGCAAATGATGAAGTTGTCGACGGCAAATCCGAGCGCGGCGGCCATCCGGTAATACGTGTTCCTATGAAGCAATGGATGCTTAAAATCACCGACTATGCCGAAAGACTTCTTCAGGATCTTGATAAAGTTGATTGGCCCGAGCGCACAAAGGAAGCCCAACGTAATTGGATCGGCAAAAGCGAAGGCGCAAGAATTACTTTTACACTTGATAAAGTTCCAGAGTCATTCGAGGTCTTCACCACTCGCCCCGACACTCTCTTCGGTGTGACTTTCATGGTTATGGCGCCAGAGCATCCTCTTGTTAAAAAAATCACCTCCCCGGAACAAGCTCGTCAGGTGGAGGACTATATCACGACGACTTCGCGTAAATCTGAAGTCGAAAGAAAAGCGACCACCGAAAAAACCGGCGTCTTTACTGGTGGTTTTGCAATCCATCCATTAACTCAAGAGAAGATTCCCGTATGGATTGCCGATTATGTTCTGCTTGATTACGGTACCGGGGCCATTATGGCGGTCCCTGGCCATGACGGCAGAGATTTTGAATTTGCGCAAAAATTTAGCATTCCGGTCAAGCGCGTGCTTGAAGGAGGCGATGAGCTTCCTTTCGAGGGCGAAGGCACTCTGATAAATTCCGAATTTCTGAATGGCCTTAAAAAGGCGGAAGCCATCCAAAAAATGGTCGCAACTCTGGATCAGAAAAATGTAGGAACACGTGAAGTTCAATATAAGCTTCGCGACTGGCTGTTCAGTCGTCAGCGATATTGGGGCGAACCCTTCCCAATCGTTCACTTTGCCAATGGTTCTCGCGCAGTCCCTGCGAACGAACTGCCAGTGGTTTTGCCTGACGTTGCTGACTACGAGCCGGCAGACTCTGGCGAGGCTCCTTTAGCGCGAAATGCGGACTGGGTTCGTTATCAAGGCGCTAACGGAGAAGTCGGCAGGCGAGAAACCGACACTATGCCTGGGGCCGCTGGGTCCTCATGGTACTTCTTGCGTTATATCGATCCCAAAAATACCGAAGTACCATTTAGCTCTGAGGCCGAAAAGTACTGGATGCCAGTAGACCTTTATGTCGGTGGACCCGAGCATACCGTCGGCCATCTGCTTTATTCACGTTTTTGGATGAAAGTGCTCTTTGATTGTGGGCTTGTGACTCACGACGAGCCTTTCCAGAAACTTGCTCACCAGGGAATGGTTTTAGGACCTGATGGCGAAAAAATGTCAAAGTCGCGTGGGAACGTCATTCCCGCGGAAGAAATCTGTCGGACTCATGGAGCTGATGCTCTTCGCACATTTATCAGTTTCATGGGACCTCTTGACAAGGACAAGCCTTGGTCTCCGACGGGGATCGATGGCGTAAAAAGATTCTTGGACCGGGTCACTCGACTAGTGATGAATGACAATGGCCAAATCGTTGCGAGCAAAGAGCCCGCTCCGCTGGAGATTCAGAAATTAGTTCACAAAACGATCAAAAAAGTCACAGACGATATCGAGTCTATGAGTTTTAACACAGCCGTCAGTGCCATGATGATCCTAGTGAATGAACTCTACCGAGCTGAATGCCGCTCTGAACAGGCCTTAAAGCCGTTGGTTCAGATCCTTGCACCGTTTGCTCCCCACATGGCCGAAGAGCTCTGGGAAAAAATGGGTGGACAGGGACTTTGCTCTTTGGCTCCTTGGCCAAAATATGATAGTACCCTCGTCGCGGATGACACAGTTACCATTGGTGTGCAGGTCAACGGCAAAATGCGCGGGACGATCGAAATCGCTGTCGATGCACCAGAAGCTGATGCTGTTAAAGCTGCGCAAGAAGTTGCTGGCGTCGCGGCCGTGCTAGCCGGAAAAAATCCCGACAAGGTGATTTATAAGGCTGGGAAGATCTTAAACCTGATCGTGAAGTAACGATCCTGAAAGGAAAGCAATGTCTGCTTGGACTCCTGAGAAAAGCGCCGAATTGTATGGTATCAACAATTGGGGCAATGGTTATTTCCGTACAAACAGTAACGGCAATATTTCGGTGACTCCGATGGGCGCCAATGGTCCTTCTGTGGATCTGTACGAACTGACTCAGGACCTATTGGATCGCGGTATTCGCGTTCCAATCATGATCCGCTTTCCTGATATCATCCGTTCGCGAGTCGAGTTGCTGAACAATTGCTTCCAAAAAGCTTTCGCGGATCACGGCTATAAGGGCCAGTACCGTGGGGTTTACCCAATCAAGGTGAACCAACAAAGACATCTTGTCCAAGAACTCGTTAAGTACGGCAAAGGCTATAGCATGGGCCTTGAGTGTGGCTCTAAACCAGAACTCCTGGTTGTTCTTGCCTTAATGAGCACCGAAAACGCTCTGATCATCTGTAACGGCTTTAAAGATGCCGAATACATTGAAACCGCCATTCTAGCTCAGAAATTAGGACGTAACCCCATCATCGTCGTCGACCGTAAGGAAGAACTGAAGATGATCATCGATGCGGCAAAGAAGTTCAACGCTCGACCTAAAATCGGTTTCCGCGCCAAGCTGAACACTCAGGGCGCCGGAAAGTGGGTGGACTCCTCTGGTGCTCGTTCCAAGTTCGGTTTGACAGCTGTTGAAATCGTCGAAGGTGTCGAGCTTCTGAAAAAAGAAGAAATGCTCGATTGTCTTGAGCTTCTTCACTACCACATCGGATCGCAGGTTCCGGCCATCCAGAGCATCAAGTCGTCTTTAAAAGAAGGCGCACGTTTCTTTACTGAGCTTTACAAAATGGGTGCCGGTCTTAAATATATCGACGTCGGCGGCGGCTTAGGTGTCGATTACGATGGCTCCGGTCACTCTGACAGCTCTATCAATTATTCTGAACAAGAATACGCAAATGATATTGTTTCAGTTCTTCAGACCCTTTGTGATGAAAAAGGCATTCCTCATCCAAACATCGTGACTGAGTCAGGTCGTTTTATGGTGGCTCACCACTCGGTATTGATTTTCAATATCATGGGCGTCAACGATCTTCATCGCCATGAACCACCTCGTCCTGCAACTAAAGCTGATCCTTCTTTGATGCAAGACATGCAGTACATTTTTGAAAAAGTGAACAAAGACAACATTAACGAGTGCTTCAATGACCTTGAACAGGCAAAACAGGAAACTTTGCAATTGTTCACTTATGGCGTTTTGACTCTTGAGCAGCGCGCATGGTGCGAAAGCATGTACTTTGCGATTGCTACTAAGATGATGAAGCTGGCTAAGACGGTTGCAGACACCGAAGACATTATTGCAGGTCTCGCGAAAGAGCTCTGTGATACTTATTTCTCCAACTTCTCGGTCTTCCAATCCGTTCCGGATTCTTGGGCTGTGGGACAGCTTTTCCCGGTCGTACCAATTCATCGCCTTGGCGAAGAGCCGGTTCGTTCAGGTACGCTCGCGGATCTAACTTGTGACTCTGACGGTGTCATCGAGAAATTCATCGATACCGAATCTGGCATTCCGAAAGAAACGATGAATTTACACACCTTTACGGATGGTCAACAGTATTACTTGGGCATCTTCCTAACAGGTGCATACCAAGAAATCCTCGGTGATTTGCATAATCTTTTTGGTGACACAGATGCGGTCCACATCAGCTTGAACAATGTCGGATACACAATTGATCATTACGTTCCTGGGGATACAGTGACCGAAGTTCTTTCTTACGTGCAGTACGGACGCTCTGAAATGGTCGACAATGTTCGCCAGGCTACCGAAGAGTCTATTCAAAAAGGCACTATCACCAAGCAAGAAGCAAAGATCCTGATTCGTCACTACGAAGAAGGTCTTTCGGGCTACACTTATCTTGAGGAAGCCGAATAGCAACAGGCAGCCAAAGCTTAGACGAGGAAATCAATTTCTTCGTCCAAAGCCAAAGTCGCCCTCGGGGCTCCAAGACATCTTAGTGAGTGCGATGGATGACTTCTAAAAACAAAAAAACCGCCAGTTTAGAACTTGGCGGTTTTTTTATGTCTGAATGTTAGAGACGTTGGCGACATCTAAAGCCGCCCGAGCAGCACTACATTTTGGCGTCGAAAGCATCGCGGATCGCGATACCAATATTAATCAACAAAGTCAGCGTCACGACAAGAGCGATCATTGGACTCCACACCAACCATTCGGCGATGGTGAACCATTTTTGAGCTTGAGCCATTAACTCACCCCAACTTGGAGTCGGAGGCACCAAGCCTAGTCCCAAATAATCCAAGAATGAAAGAGTGTTCACGCTGTTAACAATGAAAAACGGAGCCAAAGTGATAATTGGAGTCAGACCATTCGGTAGAATGTGTTTTCCAATGATACGTTTGTGATCGGCCCCGATAGCTCTTGCCGCTTCAACGTACTCACGCTTTCGTAACGAAAGAAACTGCGCTCTCATATGTCCTGCGATATTTGTCCAACTGAAAATAGCAAAGAACACGATAAGAATGGGTAAGCTTGGGGTAAAGATAGAAATAATTGTGATCAATACGAAAAGTATCGGAGTGCTTTCCACAACCTCAACAAGTCGTTGTCCTACTAGATCAGCTTTGCCGCCGAGGTATCCCATCAAAGAACCCAGTGTGATGCCAATCGCATAGGTCACAAAAAAGCTGCCGAAAGCAAAAATCATTGTGTAACGGAAGCCGTAAAGCAACCGAGTCAGAACGTCACGACCACTTTCATCTGTTCCCGCCCAGTTTTGCTTGGTTGGAGGTGACGGATAGGTGTCGACTTTTGTGTTAGACTCGTAAGGATCCCACTGAATGATCGGCCAGACCGCCCAATCCCCTTCTTTCAACTCCAGAGCACGATAATCCATGACATAGATATCGCCGCGCTTGAAATCGCTAGGATGATAGGTCTTAAAGATGGGAAAATAGATTTCGCCATTATACTTAACAATGTGGGGTTGGTTATTAGCCCACAGCTCTGCCGTGAAACTAAAAAAGAACATAACCAATAAGACCCAAACGGAAATGACCGCAACACGATCTCTTTTAAAACGCTTATAGCGCTTTAACGTCAGCTCATTACGAATAAGGTATTTCTGAATGGGGTCGGTCATTTGAAGTCAATCCTTGGATCAATAAGCACATAGATGATGTCGCTGAAAATACGACCGAACATCAACAGTAGTGAAGAAATGAAAGTCAGTCCCATGATCACGTTATAGTCACGAGCTAGGACGGACTGATAGCCTAAAAGACCAATGCCATCCAAGTTAAACATCTGCTCGATGATCAGAGATCCCGCCAAGAAAACACCGAAGAAACCACCAAGTCCCGTTGCAATGGGAATCAGCGCATTTCTTAAAGCGTGCTTAAATATGACGAACTTTTCAGAAAGACCCTTAGCTCGAGCTGTTCGTACATAGTCTGACTTCACAACATCGAGCATAGAATTTCTCATCAAGATCGAAAGCTCTGTAAAGCCACCAATCATGTAACAAATCAATGGCAAGACAAAGTGATGAATGCGGTCAGTAACCTTCCCCCAAAAACTCAAAGTATCATACTCAAATGACTGAGCACCGCCGATAGGGAATAGATCCAACTTACCAGCAAAAACCACGATCAAGAAAATACCTAAGATAAGTGGTGGAATCGCATAGGTCATATTCAAAATAACCGTCGTGATTCGATCGAAATACAGTCCCGCACCAGTAGCCTTTCTGACCCCTAGGGGAATGCAAATCAGATATGTCAGAATTAAAGAGGCAATACCGAATGAAAGCGAAACCGGCAATTTGCTTTTGATAACCGTCAATACAGGCTCTTGGTAAGTGAAGCTTTCGCCAAAATCCAGGCGAGTCAGATTCTTGAGCCAGATAAAATAACGAACATGAACAGGTTTATCGAAACCATATTGCTTTTTTAAGGCTTCGATAACTTCCTCGTTCACGGCCGTGTCACCACGACTATTAACGCCACCACCACTGCTAGCTCCGCCGCTGTTAGCAGCACCGAAGCGAATGGCTTGAAGCTTTTGTTCAATAGGACTGCCGGGAGCTAAGTTAATCAAAACAAAGGTCACGAGAGTGATCCCGAAAAAAGTCGGGATCATCAGCAAGAGTCGACGAATCAGGTAAACGATCAAAGGACTACTCCGTTATTATTGTGGTTTCATCCACCAGTAATCAGTGCCAATCTCGTACTTGAATGTCTCGGCCGGCATTCCCATGCGAGATGAATTGGCGTAGAATACGTACTTATCATTGAACAAGAAAGCATAAGGAGCGTCCTCTGCAATCTTTTTATAAACCTGCTGAAGTAGTTTTACTCGCTTTGGTTTATTAGGCTCTACACGAGCTTCGTCGATCAACTTATCAACTTCAGGATTTTTGTAAGCGATAAAGTTGGATCCGCCTGTCACAGCACCAGAAGAGTGCCAGATTTGTTTCGGATCCGGATCAACAGAACCACCGCCCCAAGCCATTGTCACAGCGTCGAAGTTGCCTTCATCAACAAGCTTCAGGAACGAGTTCCACTCAAGATACTTAAGGTCCATATCGATACCTGCTTTGCGCAGATCTTGACGATACATAGTCCAGTACTTTTCAACGTCCTTATTTGGATAAATCAAAGTAAACTTGAACTCAGTTTTTTTACCATTCAAGGTTTTCTCTAAAATTCCGTTTTTGTCTTTATCAGTCCAACCGGCTTTTTCTAATAGCTCTTGCGCCTTCTTAGGACTGAACTCAAGGGCTTTGATGCCAGGATTGTATTCGCTTTTTAGATAAACTGGGCTGTTCGCCAACTCTGACATTCCGTAACGGAATTTCTTATTCATCTCTTCACGATTCAATAGATGAGCTAAAGCCACGCGAACGTTTTTATCTTTGAAAAGCTCTTTGCGGAAGTTCCAACCAACAAAGCCATATGATTTAGGCGCACTGTTAGCAACTTTATGCTTTAGCAGAGTCTTACCCCAAGGAGCGCCTGTGGTTTTTTTCATGAAAGCTTCAACACGCATTTCAAGATAATCAAGCTCACCTTTTTTCGCGCGCTCAAGCTCTACGTTTTCATCTTTATAGAAGCGCATGAAGACGTTATCAAAGTTGTAGGCACCTTTAGTGCTGTCGTCCTTAATGCCCCACCACTTGTCGAATTTCTTAAGGTGAATATTCTGGCCACGGTCGAACTTTGCCAAAACATATGGACCGGAGCACACAAGCTCACGATTCATTCGTTTCGATTTCTCTACGTTACCGTAGACAGACTTAGGAAGAACAGACAACGTCGCCGCTGATTCAAAGTTATTAAAATATAGATCACGAGCTGTGAAACGGATTGTGTGCGTATCAAGCACTTCCACCTTCACTAATCCTTCATAATAAGGACGAAGATGAGCCGCCTCGTATTTAGGCTCAAAAATCGCGTCGAAAGAGAATTTTACGTCTTCAGCCGTTACTGGCTGGCCATTATGAAAAACAGCATCTTTTCTGATGAAGAATGTGAAGACCTTATTGTCTTTTGAGATTTCCCATTTTTCAGCCAAACGAGGCTTCCACTCATAAGATTCTGAATCACGTGTTGCGAGACCTTCACAAACATAGTCTCGGACTTTTCTCGAATAAAGATCTGTCGATGTAATCGGGTGAACTGTCGGAGGTTCGCCGCCTAGGTTAATAACGAAATTTCCGCCTTTAGGTGCATTTGCATTGGGTGCTGCGGCCAAAGCGGGAGCTGTCAAAGCTGAGCTCAGTACTAGAGCCAGGAATCCCTTCTTCATACTGTGTCCTCCAAAGAATTTCGCTGGGAATCTTAACGGTTCCCAAAGTGGGCTTAAAATGGGTTATGCAGAAAAAATAATCAAGTTATTGCTCGATTGACGCCGTGAATAAATGTTATATACCGTAGAATTTTCAAGGAGTAAACTATGGCTGAAAACACGCCCAAATTCGATCCCACCACTACTATTTCTGCCGAGTTTGGCATCTTTGGAATCCCTCTCAAAGAAGAAGAATCCCGCGTCGTTCTGGTCCCTGTCCCTTGGGAGGTCACAACTTCTTACGGCGAAGGTGCGTCTCGGGGGCCAGCCATAATCCGCCAAGCGAGCGAACAAGTAGACCTTTTCGATATTGAGGTCGGAAAGAGCTATGAAGCTGGCTATTTTATGCGTGAGTTTCCTGAAAACCTTTGTGCTATGAACGATAAGTTTAAAGCTGTCGCGCAAGAACTCATAGAAATGCGAACGAACCTCAGTGACGACGAGAAAAAAATGAACTCTTTGGCAACCCAGGTTAACGAAGCGTGTGACCATATGAGTCAATGGGTTTACGACCAATGCTCGGATGTTTTGAACAAAGGAAAGCTTCTTGGCCTTGTCGGTGGCGATCACTCTACACCCCTTGGAGCTATCCGCGCCGTTAGCGACAAATTTAAGGGCGACTTCGGTGTTCTTCATATTGATGCTCACGCAGACTTAAGGAAGGCCTACCAAGGATTCACCCAATCGCATGCGTCTATTATGTACAACGTTATGACCGATGCAAAAAAGCCTCAGAAGCTGGTTCAGGTCGGAATCCGCGATTTCTGCGAGGAAGAATACGACTTCAGCAATTCCCGTGATGATATTAAGACTTTTTATGATCTCGAGCTTAAGCGCCGCCTCCATAAGGGTCACACTTGGGAAACTATTTGCAAAGACATCGTTAAAGAGCTTCCACAGAACGTATATATCTCTTTTGATATTGATGGACTTGATCCTGCTTTCTGCCCTCACACCGGCACTCCAGTACCTGGCGGACTTAGCGTCGATCAGGTTTTCTTCCTATTCCGTGAAGTCTACGATTCGGGCCGCAAGATCATTGCTTTCGACTTGAACGAAGTTTCTACGGGTGGTCTTTCCGATTCTGAAGTCGAGTGGGATGGCAATGTCGGCGCTCGAATCTTGTACAAAATGTGTGGATGGTTGGTAAAAAGTCATGCTTAAGGTTTACGAATACTCTAAGTGCTCAACCTGCGTTAAGGCGCTGAAGTTCTTGGACAACAAAAAGGTCCCTTATCAAAAACTGCCGATCGTAGATAAAGCCCCCTCCCAAAAGGAATTGAAGGAGATGCTAGCAGCCTTAAAAGAAAGAGGCGGGAGCATTAAAAATCTTTTCAACACCTCAGGGGTTGTCTATCGAGAAGAAAAAATTAGCGAGAAACTTCCCAAGATGAGCGAGGCCGATGCCATAAAGCTGCTTTCAGAAAATGGAAAGCTGGTAAAACGACCTTTTGCTATCGGTGAAGATGTTTATCTTGTGGGCTTCAAAGAAGACGAGTGGAAGAAAGCTCTTGCTTAAATTGCAAACTTTAGCTGAGACGGGTCATCGACCTTCTCAGCTTTTTTCTGAGAACCCAGCCGCACTCCCAGACCCACCAGACGAACAGGTGATGCTCTTCGCAGCCAAGCTCGCTCAAGCAATCTCTCAAAATCTTGCAAGGTCGGTATCGACTGAATCACTTCCTCATGAGTGGTCTGCTTAAAATCGTAAAATTTAAGCTTCACCACGAGTCCTTTGATACGGTCTTGGTACTGTCCTTTAAGCAATCGACGATGGAAGTCCTCGTATAGCGACGGCAAGGTCTTGCGGCACTCTTCCAGTGTTTGCAGGTCTTTATTGAAAGTCTCTTCTACCGTCAGAGATTTTCTTTCCCATTCGGTGACGACTTCGCGATGGTCTATTCCCCGTGAAAAGTCGTGGAGCTCTTGCGCCCTCGAGCCGAACCAATTATGCAGGTCAAAAACCGTCAGCTTTTGCAAATCACCACAGTTCTTTAAACCCAACTCATGCATTTTCTGTGCGGTAACTTTCCCTACTCCAAAAATTTTTTCGACGGCGAGGTCCTTTACGAAGGTTTCGACGTCTTGTGGGCGAATCACAAACTGACCATTCGGCTTCTTCCAATCACTGGCTATTTTTGCCAGGAACTTATTCGGCGCGATGCCCGCAGAGGCCGTCAAATTCAGTTCGGTAAAAATAAGTCGGCGAATTTCTTGCGCGATCAAGGTGGCACTGCCCCCAAATTGTTCACAATCAGTCACATCCAGATAGGCCTCGTCCAATGATAAAGGTTCTATCTTTTTAGTGAACCTTTCCATAATTTCGCGAACTTTCCGGCTTTCAGCTTTATACAGTTCAAAATGAGGAGGGATCAAAATCAGCTGTGGGCAAAGTCTTAACGCCTGAGATGATGGCATGGCGGAGCGAACACCAAACTTTCTCGCCTCATAGCTCGCTGTGCACAACACACTTCGAGTATTTGCAGGACCGCCAATACCCAGCGGTTTGCCGCGCAATTCGGGTCGGTGCTTCACCTCGACCGCAGCGTAAAAACAATCCATGTCAATATGAATGATCTTCTTCATTTACATATAATTTACATATTCGCTTAGATAAAGGCAAGCAAAAGATGATGTCGCCCTAAGGTGATGCTGGCTCGAAGAGCAACCTTTGCAAAACTAAAAATAGGCCGTTTCGGATTTAAAATGCCTAGGTCGTTTCAAGATCAGCAGGAAGTTGGGCGTCGGCAGGCAGAGGCTTAACTGGGATAAATTTGGCTGAAATCATGGCATGCGCCTTAGCTGCGACTTCTGAACGATCGTCATCAACCTTGGGATAAATCTTTTCAAGGTATTCGACCTGAGCATGCACCGTTTTCAAAGTGAAAGCGCGCCACAGTGAGGTAATAAATGTGATGTCGCCATACCAACATAAATGGTCGCGCCACTTTAAGGTAAACTCTTCACCGTTCACGGAGAGAAAATTAACCACGACTGGCTGAATAGGGACCTCAGCGTGCGCTGCCGCCATCATCAACGTCTTCTTAAAAGGCAAAACCTGCTCTCCATTGGTGGACGTTGCTTCTGGATAAAGGACAACTGCAAAACCTTCCTTCAAAGCACGGACTATATTCTGTAACTCATCAAGAATTTTAGTACGGCTGCGGCGCTCGACATAAATACAACCCGCCATTTCGGTCAACAAACCGAGAAAGGGGGTCTCCCGCATTTCGTTTGAAGTGACGAATAAGACCGGAGACTGCGAAGCTAAAAGTAAAATGTCGATAAATCCCATGTGATTACTGACGATCAAGCTTTTCTCTTCCGGTGACGGGCGATTCACTACCTGCATGTCCATATTAAAGACCTTTAAGATGAAGGCCGAAAACGCCCGTACGTTATGAGAAAACCTGAAGTGTCTTTTTTGAGGGTTGCGAATGGCTAAATGGCAACCGTATGACCATACGATAAAAGTCAGAATAAATAAGACAAAAAATATAAATCGAAATAGTCCACGTAACTGGGCTCTAATATCTTCCACAGAACTATTTAAGTCGCTCCCTTGCAAAGAGGTCAAGAAAATAGCACTTGTCCTTGACCCTGGCGAAGTTCACCTATGCGCCAAGCCTTCACTTGCTGTTCACTCATGAAAGCCAATACGTTATCTGCCTGCTCTCTCTGTACGACCAAGGTAAGACCCACGCCCATATTGAAAGTCCGGAAGAGCTCGTCTTGGGGAATCTCAACTCTCTTCAGAATCGGTTTGAACACTGGAGCGATCTCTTCAATACTTGGCCATGAAGTGATTTTATAATCGAAGCGTTCGCTCATGCGCGGAATATTGTCGATTCCGCCGCCGGTCATGTGAGCTGCTGCGAGGATGGCAGGTCCGAATTTTTTTCTCACTTTCTGGAAGATATCGACATAAATCGTTGTCGGAACCAAAAGCTGATCCATCAATTCTGTCTCGTGGTCCTTTACTAACTTTCTTAAAAGTGAATAGCCATTGGAATGAAAACCACTAGAGGCCAGGCCGATTAGAACGTCACCTTCCTTCATGGATTTATCAGTAAACATCTCTTCAGGATGTAATTCCCCAACACTAAAGCCAGCTAAATCATATTCGCCGTCCTGATAAACTCCTGGCATCTCGGCTGTTTCACCGCCAATCAAGGCCATACCAGATTGTTTGCAACCGCTGACCATTCCAGAGATCAACTCCTCGCTGACTCTTGTGTCGAGTTTTCCAAAAGCCATGTAATCTAAAAAGAACAACGGCCGCGCACCGACACAAAGAAGATCATTTACACACATCGCAACCAGATCAATTCCAATGCCGTGATGCTTGTCTCTTTTCTGCGCGAGCTTTAGCTTTGTTCCGACTCCATCAGTGCAAGAGGCCAAGTATTTTTCTTCATTCAGCTTGTAAACGGCTGCGAAGCCACCGATTCCCTCCATGACCTGATCATTGAACGTCGTTGGCACCAGTGCTTTGATACGCTCTACAAAGGCATCTGCCTTTTGCACATCTACACCTGAAGATTTGTAATCAAGAGAATCAGACATTTTATACTCCTAGTGTAAAAAGTGACGACGTCCAGTTAAGACCATGGCCACACCTAATTTATTCGCTTCAGCTATAACGTCGGAATCTTTGACTGATCCACCTGGTTGGACAATATACTTAACACCTAATTTGGCGGCCACTTGCACGGAATCCGCGAAAGGGAAGAACGCATCGGAGGCCAGCACATAGTCGGAAAGGTCAGAAATTCCCTTGTCCTGCAGTCGCGAAGTAATCAGTTTTTCAATACAATCGATTCGGTTCGTTTGCCCTGAACCCATTGTCACAAGTTCAAATTCTGTTCCCTGCTGACGGCACAAAGAAATCGCATTACTCTTTAAGTTCTTGGCTGCCAGCATAGCAAACGCCGCCAAACGCAGCTTTTCCGGGCTGAAGGATTTCTCTGTGACAACTTTTAGGTCATTAAAACTGAAGGCATCAGACTGCTGAACCAAGACACCACCTTCAATTGATCGAAGATGCCAACCCACTGATGGATTCAGGCCGATCTCTAAAACTCGGCAGTTTTTCTTTAACTTATCTCTTGCGCCAGATTCAAAACTTGGCGCCAAAATCACTTCAACAAACTTATCGGAAAAATACTGAGCAATTTCTTCTGTCACGGGAAAGTTCAAGGCGATAATTCCTCCGAACGAACTTTTCTCGTCACCTTTCCAAGCTTTTTCGAGAGCACGCAAGGAAGTTTCTGCAATAGCAATTCCGCAAGGACTGTTATGCTTAACTACGACGGCAGTCGGTAAAGCTTTTGCGCCCTGCCAAGCATGAGCATCTTGCAAAGTCTTAAGGGCAAAATCGGAATCCAGGAAATTATTGTAAGACATCTCCTTGCCTTGCAAAGACTTAGCATGAGCCAAACCATCTTGAAATGGATCTTTCATGACGAAAGCTTGCTGATGAGGATTCTCGCCATACCTTAGAGTCTCGCCAGATTTTTGAGTCAGATATCCTGCAATTGCCATGTCATAGAATGCCGTCATGGTGTAGCCGCGCATTGCACACTTTTGCCTAAACTCAAAACTCGTTGAGCCGTTGTTGGCTTTAAGCTCTTGCATGAACTCCGTGTATTGCGTTGGTTCACAAAGCAAGGTGACCGATCGGAAGTTCTTGGCGGCTGCTCGCAGCATTGTTGGACCACCAATATCAATATTTTCGATGCACTCTTCAAAACCCGCTTGATTTTTCAAGGTTTCATGGAACGGATAAAGATTTACAACCACAAGGTCGATAGCTTCGATACCTAGAGATCGGGCCTGCTCTTGATCTTGAGGATCCTCACGTCGAAACAAAAGTGCCGAGGCAATTTCAAAACTGATTGTCTTCATTCTCCCTTGAAACGCTTCCCCTTTTCCGCTTAGAGCTTCGACGGGGGTGACAGAGAAACCAGCTTGCGCTAAGGCTTTAGCGGTACCCCCACTAGCGATAAGCTCTACCTTCTGTTCACTCAGAATTTTTGCTAGCTCTAGCAAACCCGTTTTATCAGAGACACTCAAAAGAGCTCTTCGGATTGGATTCATAACTCGCTCCTTAAATATTGAACGGCACTTTTAAACACTTCTAAACCCCAGGCTTTGTCTTTGAAAGGCACCTGCCAATCATGAACTGCGGCCTCGGGATGAGGCATCAGCGCGAAAACCAATCCTGAAGGGTCACAAATTCCTGCGACCTGATCCATGGCGCCATTCAGGTTTTCTTCATAGCGTAAAACGATTTGGTTGTTCTTTTTTAGACGATCGAAAACGGTCTCATCCGAACAGATGAATCGACCTTCTCCATGGCGAGCCGGCAGAGAAAAGCTTTCCGGTAGTGACCGGGTCCAAATACAAGGAGAGGAGGAAACTTTCTTGAGGCCCACCCAGCGATCAATAAAATGGCCCTGTTCATTTTTGATCAGGGCGCAGGTTCTCTGGAAATCGGCATCTGGCAAAAGCCCCAACCGCACCAATGTTTGGAAACCATTACAGATTCCAAGAACAGGATGCTTTTTAACGAACGCAAGCAATTCTTTTTTTAGTGTGCGCTCGAGCTTAAGAGAGAGAACTTGTCCGCTCCCCAAGTGATCGCCAAAAGAAAAACCTCCAGGCATTACCAGCGCTTGATACGTATGCAAACTTGCTGGGTCTTTTAGCAATTCATTCACATGAATTTTATTTGCCTGACCTCCGGCCAACTCGATAGCTTGAGCCGTCTCGTTTTCGCAGTTGATACCGTCGCCCCATAAAACTAGAAACTTAGGCTTCGTAGACATCTTGCACTCCTCGCGACCAGATCCTAGAGATCTCTTGAACGGGCACACTGGTTGCGCCGCCCGCAAAAGTCCATTCCATCAACCCTGAATCGCTCACTTCACCAAGCAGTCGCGCTTGTTCGCGGAAGTGACCCTCGAAAAACTTCACCTCAGTAAAAGGTACGCTCACAACGAATAACGAGCCAGTCTCTGACCACAGCTGGGACCAGCTAAGTTTTTCTAGATTCAGCTTCATTCCCAGATTATTACCAAAACAACACTCGGCCAGAGCACTCATAACCCCGCCTTCTGAGATATCGTGACAAGAAGATAAAAGACCCGCTTGAATCGACTGGAAGAGCTTATGGTAAAGCACTGCGTTCTTTTGCAAATTCGGATACTCAGGCGAAATTTCTTGTTTATCTATATACTCCTCAGCCAAAACAGAGGCGTAAAGGCTTTCGGTGACCTCTCCTAAAAGATAGATTTGATCGCCGGCCTTTTGAAAAAATCCCGGAATCACTCGATCGGCCCGCGGGACTTGTCCCATGGCCGTGACCAACAAAGTCGGTGGTACAGAAATTTTAATGGTCTCTCCTGACTTGGTTTTTCCGATGAAGTCGTTTTTCATACTGTCTTTGCCACTAACAAATGGAGCTTTAAAAGCCTGTGCGGCAGAATATAACCCCTCACAGGCTCGGACCAGCTGAGCCATTTTATGATGTGCATCCGGATTGCTTTCTTTAGGAATCGGATCGGGCCAACAGAAGTTGTCCACCAAGGCCATCCGAGACGGATCAGCACCAGTTGCTACCAAGTTGCGAATGGCTTCGTCGACCGATTTTTGTGCCATCAAATAGGTGTCATAGTAAGAAAACTGTGGGCACAGACCATTGGAAATGGCGACGGCATTGTTAACTTGACCGCCATGAACTGACAGATCCAAAACTCCCGCATCACTCGCGCCTTGCTGGGTTTGTCCAGAGTAAGGCTTCAACCGAGTGGCACCCTGGACTTCGTGATCATAGTATCTGACTAATGGTTCTCGAGAAGCGACGTTGGGCGATGCCATGATTTTTTTCAGTGCGGTTAAAAGACCATCGGCAGAACTTTCGGGCATGGCCTCTTTGGGAGTCTGGCGATGCCATTCCGTATATTTTTTGGGCCCTTCGAAGTGAGCCTTCAGTTGCATTCGGCTTAATCCCTCATGCAAGAACTCCAGTTCCAACATTGCTAAGGCTCGTTCGCCATAATTGACCTCAAAGAATCCCGATTCAGTAAATTCTCCAAGGACACTCGCTTCGACACCAACATCTGCGGCAAGCTTTAAAAAGTCCTCAATATGATCAGGCTGAACGGCGTAAGACATCCGTTCTTGGGATTCGCTGATCAGCATCTCCCAATATTCAAGATTGTTGTGCTTCACTGGATGCCGACTTAGATCTAATCGGGCGCCTCCAGAAAACTGAGCCATCTCCCCTATTGAAGAACTAATGCCCCCGGCGCCGTTATCCGTGATCGCCCGAATCCATCCGCGATCTCTGGCAAGAAGAGTAAAATCCAAAAGTCGTTTTTGGGTGATACTATCGCCAATCTGCACGACATTCGAAGAAACTTGATCATGCAGCGCCAAGGAACTGAACGTCGCTCCGTGAACTCCGTCTTTACCCAGTCTTCCCCCTGCGACAACGATCAGGTCTCCAGGAAATATTTCTTTCTTTTCGGAAGGGCGCCCTTGGACCGTTTTTGGCATCACGCCAACCGAACCTACAAAGATTAAAGGTTTTGCGGCGAACTCACTGGCAAAGTAGAAACTTCCATTCACCGTCGGAATACCACTTTGATTCCCGCCTTCTTCGACACCCTGATGCACACCGCGAAAAATGACTCCAGGTTCTTTTAATAAATCTGGGCGCTTGGGACTATCGACACCTGGGAAAAGATCCTTTTTTGAAAGACAAAAAACATCCATATTTGCGATCGGCTTCGCACCCAGTCCACATCCCAGAATATCTCGATTCACACCCAAGATTCCAGTGATTGCCCCGCCAAATGGATCTAACGCCGAAGGACTGTTGTGTGTTTCCACCTTAATGCATAGATTTAAATTCTTATCAAAATCAACAATGCCGCCGTTGTCTTTAAAAACGGAAACCAGGTATCCGCAAGATTCCAGATCTTTAGTCGCCTTTTGAATGTAGCTCTTATAAAGACTGGAGATCTTCTTGGTGCCTACAGAAGGGTATGAACCTTTATCTTCAGAATACTCGATTTCCGCAGCGAAGATTTTATGTTTGCAGTGCTCACTCCAAGTTTGCGCAAGACACTCGAGCTCGACTTCGGTGATCTTGTCCTGCCAGCCCCAACGAACTCTTGCTGTCCGGACTTTTTCAGAACTGAAATGCTGAATGATTGTTTCAAGCTCTGCAGCGCTTAAAGCCAAACCGCGCTCTTCATTTATTTTATTCAGCACCGAATAATCCAAATCAAACAATACTAAGCGCGGCTGTTCGACCTTCGGAGTCTGCCAGTAATTCTCAAAGTTGGCCCAGGAATTACTTTTCTCCAGCTCTGATCCTTGAGCATATTCAATTTTATTTAACAAAGGATTGGCCAAGTATTGCAGAAGTATCTTATGAATTTTGTCCCGAGAAATGTCACTGCGAAGTTCTACTTGCCAGCCGCTGTGCACGGAAAGCCCAAATTCTTGCCACGACGTATATCTTTTATCAGAGAAAAGCATTAATGCTTCAGTTGCAGAGCGAGCCCAATTATCCGTGACACCAGCCAAATACCGCACTTCCACGTACACGGACTCTTTGTCGAACGAGCCAAATCCATGCTGAATTTCTTCAGCCACCGGATCAAAAAAAACTTTGTCTAATAAACCCTCAAGGCCAAGATCTTGGGCAAATCCAGTTTGCTTTTCCAGAATCCAATAAACTCGGCGCAATCGTAATTCTTGAACTTTCCCTTCCTTTTCAAAAGCCTTGCGAAGAGAACATTCTTGGCTGTGATCGTATTTTCCACGGACTGATATTCGTTGCATTAGACGGTCTCCTCAAAGCTCAGGGTCGGTCTTAGATTTAGCGCCAAGCTCTCTAAAAATTCGGTGTAAATTTGATGTTCTAATTGATGAAACCGCTGTTTCCAGTCAGACAAGCTGATCGTTTCCGGTCTTGCTAATGGTTTTTGCACGATGATTTGGCCGGTATCGACACCTTCATCTACTAGATGCAAAGTGACTCCACTGCATTCAACTTTATCGGCATATGCTTGCGCTATGGATTCAGCACCAGGATAGGCAGGCAGCAACGAAGGGTGAATGTTAACCACCTGAGTAGCTCCTCGGTGCCATCCAGAAAAGGTCTTCAGAAAGTCTGCCGACAGAATCCGCATATATCCCGCCAAAAAAATCCAGTCGACTTTATGCTCTTTCAATAAAGATAGCTGTTTGCCTTCGTGCTCGATCCGAGTCGTAGTTCTTTCGACTAGGTAGGTCTTAATATCTGCCCTTTTAGCTTTTTCCAGAACCGGAGCCTCAGCTCTATCTGACAGGACGAACGCAATTTCGATGTTATGCAATGACTTCGCTTTTTCGACTATCGCCATCGCATTTGAACCGTTGCCAGAAGCAAACAGAGCAACTCGAACTGCTTTCATTGTCCGATGTCCTTGCGACTGTACATGCCCTCAAAAGATACTTTCTGCAAATCCTGATAGACCACTTCCCGAGCCGCTTCCTTTGTACTTGCAAGAGCAGTAAGCCCCAGCACACGCCCCCCAGTATTAATCAATTTGTGATCCTTCAAGCTGACTCCAGAAAAATAGACCGTGCTGTTACGTTGGTCCCGAGACGGATAGTGGATCGCGTGTCCCAGGTTCATTTCAGCCTGGGGATAGCCTTGGCTAGTCGCAACCACATGAACCGAAATTTTATCCGTAAACTCACAGTATGTAGACTTTAAATCATGAGTGACAGCATCAAAGATAAACTTCCCAAGATCACTGCGGATTCGCGGCATCAGAGCTTGAGTCTCGGGGTCACCCATCCGCACATTAAACTCTAATACAGAAAGGCCTTCTTGAGTTTTCATAAGTCCAGCAAATAAGAAACCCTGAAATGGAATTCCTAGTTGATACAAGTGCGAAAGACTTTTGCGAAAAATCTCTTCAATATCTTTTTCATCTTGGCCCGTAATGAAATCACAGGGACTATAAGCACCCATTCCACCGGTGTTAGCACTAAATGGGTCTGGAGTGATTCGTTTATAGTCGCAGGCAGTACCTAGAATAACGAACTCATTGCCATCACAAAGCGCAAAGGCAGAAAGCTCACGCCCGTGTAAACACTCCTCTGTCAAAAGAGGGTAGCCATAATGTTGACCTAGATAGGCAATCGCCTCTTCAGTCTTGGCCAGACTTTCACAAACCCAGACGCCTTTGCCCTGCGCTAAGCCATCAGCTTTTATGACAAGCGGTTGAACGAAGTCATGTTTGCGTGCGACAGCAAGGGCCTCTTGCTCCGTCTGGCATTCCGAATATTGAGCTGTACTAACTTCGGCTCCTTTTAAAACTTTTTTGCAGAATGCTTTCGAAGCTTCCAGTCGAGCGGCTTCTTTAGAGGGAGCAAAACAGAAAATTCCATGCTCTTCGAGTCTTATTTTTAAATCCGAAAGTATCAGTGCTTCAGGGCCCACAACTACCAGGGCCACTTTTTCAGCAAGACAAAATGCCACTATATCATCAGGACTCTCGACGGCTACACAAGTGATGCCCTCTTCGGTCATTCCTGGGTTTCCCGGACACACAATCAGTTCTGTAATAAGGGCAGAATCTTTTAACTTTAGCGCCAGAGCATGCTCTCTTCCGCCCTTGCCAGCAACGACGACCTTCATCGAGTCTTTCCTTCAAGCTCTTGAACTTTCCTGTGCCAAGCTTTTAAGTTCATTTCTTCAGCAAATGGTTTTGAGCGCCCTACGGTGGACGCAACTTCGTTTGCCAAAGCTTGGTAAAGCAATGAGCTCACCTCTATTTGTTCTTTAGTCAAAGGCAGGGGCTGTTCTTTAAGTTCATTTTGACAGATGCCCTTCCAGTCCTGAGACTTTCTCTCTGCTGCCATCTCTTTTGACTTCTTCACAGCCTGACTCCAAGAGCTATCAGAATAAAGCTGTCTTAAGAATTCTTTTGATAGAGGAAGACCTTCATAAGTTAAGCGCAGCTCATCAGGACCTATTGAGTCCACAAGAAGCAAATCTCTCTGACCGGAAGATCCCTCCTTGCCGAATGCGAACTCCAGCTTTCCGTCCCACAGCTTCACACCGAACGAGGAAAACAGCTTTTCTAAAAGACGAACAATCGCCTGAGTCTGTTCGCGCATCGCTTTAAACTCAGCATCAGATAAAACATTCATATCGGTAATTTCTGAACGCGTCAGATATCGATCCGAAGTTTCGAGCTTAGTCGAAACTTCAATGAGTGCCGGATCAAATGAGTTTGCAGCCGTCGGTATTTGATCCAACCCCAAGTCAGCCAAATAGGACGGGTTCCTTTTCAGGCGACCCTCAAGAGAGTTCCCCTGGCCAAGAAAGCGTCTAAAAATTACTTCTAGAGGAACCAGTGTAGAAGTCGGTCTATCTGCATACATCGAATAGTCGTACTTACCGTTTTTCCAATTCGGACGAAGAACTTGAACGGGTTGCACTTGTATGGAGGTCGGACTTGTGGCCGCGATATAGTGAGATCCAAATCCTTGCGCAGAAAGATATTCAAAGAAAGAAGCCGCCATGGATGCCAGGGCCTGCCCTTTCAAGGGAATCTCATCGGGCATTTCGCCCCAGTCAAAAATGGAGTAGCGATTACTGTATTCGAAGAATAGTGCATCACCTTGCTGATAAAGATCTTTTACAGATCCTTTATAAACTAGTTTCATTATTTCCCCTTAAGCTGAACCAGCTTTTTCCACTGCAATACTAAATTATCCACATTGTTAGCACCGACCCAAGCGCCCATCATTTTTGCTTTCGAGAAAAAGTCTAGGGCGAGGTTTGTGTTCTGAAGTTGCGATTTCTCACAGACAAGAATATTCAGTCCCATCATGCTCGGAGATTCGCTAGGCGTGATGATTTGTCCAAGACCCATTGAATGGTCTGCCGGAACCCATTCTACTGTTACTCCGCTCAGTTCCTTAATTTTCTCTAGAGCCGAGTTTACCGGTGCAGACGATTCCTGATCCCGACTCCAGTGGAGGCAAATCCTATCGGTCGGAAGATTTTGCCAATGCACCAGCAGATCGGCAACGCTATCTGCATTCTCTTCTGTCACCGCCATCACTGGGACGCCTTTTGGCATTTGAACTATAGATAAGAAAGAATCCAGTCCCGCGAAAGCGCCGTTGACAGCAATACCGAACACAGGCTTCGTCGTCAGAGACGCAACGACGCCAGGCAGGTGTGCCGCCAAGCCCGCTCCTGCTACAAAAACGTCAGCTCCACCATTCTGAACGATGTCGCGAACCTTATCAGGATCACGGTGAGCTGATGCCACATCCATTTTAGCTTCGCCGCATTTTTGCAATGACTTCGTTAGCGGAGCATAAACTCTTTCATCACTTAAACTGCCAAACATCACTTGAATCTTCATAATGGAACCTCACTTTTTCCGTCGCCACCGATATTATGATTTCTGGTTTTCATAAAACTCTCTGTAGACACAGGTACGGGGTAGTCCCCGTCCAAACAAGCACTGCAGAAGCTCTTCAGTCCAAGTCCTTCTTGCAAGCGTTCTAATGGAAGATAAACTAAGCCATCGACACCTAAAAACTCTTCGATTTCAGCTTCGCTTTTTTCGTGGGCTATAAGAGATTTTCCCTCTGGAAAATCAATTCCGTAAAAACATGGATTGCGAATTGGAGGGCAGGTACTAGCTAGATAAACCTTTTCTGCGCCAGAGTCCCTTAGCAATCGAATGATGCGAGCTGATGTCGTGCCGCGGACGATACTATCATCAACCAATAGAATTTTTTTTCCACGAATCTCGCTTTCTACGGGAGAAAGCTTAAGGTTGACCATCATTTTGCGAAGCTCTGGTTGATTCACAATGAAGCTTCTTTGCACATATCTGTTCTTAATAAGAACTTCACGATAGGGTTTTTGTAGAACCTCCGCCAAACGGCAGGCCGCGGCACGAGAGGTGTCTGGAACGGGCGCCACCACATCAATCTCCAGACCTTTTTTCTGACACTCTTCTGCTAGAATGCGCCCCAGGTTCAAGCGCACATCATAAACAGGTCGCCCATGCCATTCTGTTTCTGATCCTGCAAAATAGATCCATTCAAACATACATGGGCGAGCTTCTTTTTTACTCAACTCGAAAGAATAAAAGTTCAACTCTTTATCGACAAGAATCAACTCTCCTGGCTGAAGATCTCTCCAGTATTCGTAGCCCAGCCCAAAGAAAACTTGTTTTTCGGAAGCAAAACAATAGCTGAACTTGTCACCTACCTTCTTGCGTCCCACAAGAAGAGGTCGAATCCCATGGCTGTCACTGAATGCAAACATTCCTTGATCAGCCAACATACCTATTGCGCTATACGCGCCTTCAACTTTAACAAGAAGCTCGCGAATCGCAGTGGCCATTTTTTGGGAAAGTGTTTCGGCCTCCTTGGCCGAGGTCAAACCGACTGCTGTCATATGCAGTAATATCTCTAAATCGTTTCGGCTGAACGTCCACCGTTGCTTGCTCTTGCGAAGATCATCAACAACTTCATCATAATTCGTGACGTTACCGTTGTGAATCATACCAATGCCGTAGGGATAACTTAGGAACAAGGGCTGCAAGTCCTCCTTGTCGACCGTTCCGATCGTGGAATATCGAGTGTGTCCCAGTGCCATCGAACCCTTCAGGCGATTTTGCCGTTCCTCTGTGAAAATATCTTGGACCAGGCCCAAATCTTTTTCGAGATGAAATTGAGATCGCTCGAAATCATAACTCAGGATGCCTGCGGCATCCTGTCCGCGGTGCTGGAGAGCAAAGAGTGCGGGGTAAAGTTTCGGACCTGCTTTAGGCTCACCAATTAAGCCAACGATTCCACACATGGATCACATTCCCCTTAAAAACAAAAACGGCGTCGCATGGACACCGTTTAAGATATTATTTAAATTTGGATTCCTACACCCTCTTGGGTATCTGCACGAGAAGTAGCGCGAATTTTCATGAGGAAACTGACGCAAAATCATATTGGCACAAGCTATCGGTCATTTTAGAGTTTGGTCAAGAGCCCTGACCGAATCCTGACAATTCGACGCTTCGGCCCTGACATTCAAGTGACATTTTTGGGCGAACGATCAAAATATGAAGCGGCAGCTCGCAATAGATCCTATTTGAGCTGGAACGGTCCCTGCTATGTAAGCAAATCATGATTTACCAGGCTCGGGCACTAAAAATTACTAAAAGACTCTCCCTTCTTCTGTTTGCATTGACGGTACAGACTGGTCCCGCTGCAAATGCTCAACTTAGCTGTGGGCCGGTGTTCCTGAATCATGTCGCAGCTCCGGTGACTCCTTTTCAAAGCCACCATCTTGAACAGGTTCATTCTGGCAAAGGGCGTTTAGGACAAGAGTTCATTACGGTGCAACGAAAAACCGTCGAAAAGAAGCGCTTACTAAGAAAAAGCCTTTCAGAGCCAGCAGAGTGGCATGATTTCCAGATAAATCCAGACAAACCCGGAGATATCCGCTGGGGCGCCCAATATCTGCCAGCCGCCCTCAAAGAAATGCTAGGGATCAACGCGCTTAATCGCCAGGGCCAGAGCGTAGACGCCGTTTCGCCAGAGGTTTTTTACATTCAGGTGCCGACCCCAGCTAATGGTCACCGCGTTTTGGCTCATCTCGAATCCAAGATGAAGCAAAAGATTCCCGACTATAAGCTTATTAATTTTTATGAAACTGGAGGGAATATACTTTCAGGGCTACAGTATCTTCAAAATTTCGCGGCCCGCGCAGAGTTGCCGATCTCCAAAGAGGGTCATCTTTTTGAGCATGACCTGAACTATCATTTTTATTCCAGTTTGGTGACGCCATCTTTCTTCACAAAAGCTCTGCAGAGCCGAGCCCAGGTCTTTCTTGAGTTTCATCGTTTCGTAAAAGAACAATCGACTCACTCACGACAGTATGCAGATCTTTTTAAAGTTCTTAACGAAAATCATCTTCCCGAACTCGTAGAGCGCATTGACCTATCCACAGGAAATCTCTTTGGCTCCACTGTAAGAATGAAATCAGAAAATCTCCACAAGATTATGAACGAAGTACAAGAGTCCTTGGATCATGCCTTTCTTGGAGAAACCACTCCTTATGATTTTTTAGGAAAGTTTCTTAAGAGATATCCAGCCAACGGACTCGCGGAAATGGCGCACAGAGAGTTCGCCCCCGCCCTATCCGATAAGTACTTTGAAATCGATATCACCAGAGATCAACTGAACAATCCTGGTGAGCTCTATAATGAGGCGCAATCTCAACTCAAAGAATTCAATCGAATTGCAGCAGAGCTTCTTTAGCCCTGCCATGCTTTTTATTTACTGCAACTTGTAGCGCTTCCAAAGCGTCTTGTTCAAATCCTGCCGGTCCAAAACTGTTAGAAAATCTATGCAGCTGAACTCACGATCCCACGCTGGTTCGCCGCCTATTGCCGCGCCAATCTTTAGATAAGTACGGCACAGAGGTGGCAGAAGCTCTTCTGCCGCGGCTTTTTGTTCGGCACTCAAAGGACTCCTAAACTCGTCCAAAAAGTAAGATAGCATCGGCATCGTGTACGGCAAAGTAGGTCGGACTCTGGGGCCTGTTATCATGCGACCTTCTTCTTCGAAGTATCTGGTCAACAGAGCTGATTCACGAGGATCATCTGTCATGACAGTAGCACAACCAAATAAGATTTGTGCATCAGCGGCAGCCATATATTCAGCAATACCTCTCCACAACAAGGATATTAAAACACCACGGCGGAAATCTTTATGAATGCAGGCTCTGCCGAGTTCCAATTTTGTTCCAGGTTGGCGAAACACAGGGGCCAAGACAAACTCTCGGGCAGAATAAAAGTTGTTAGTGAACAACGAACAATTAAGTCTGTAGGTTCCTACGATTCTATCTGACCGCTTATCCTTAACAATCAAGTGATCACAGTCAAAATCATATTCGTCCACGTCGATTCCTGTAGACGCTTTTTTCCCGATCATTTCTTTCTGAAATACTTCATAGCGCAAAGCCAAAGCTTCTTTAAGTTCGTCAACCGTCGTGACCGTTTTCATCACGAAGGGCCCGACATCGGTATGTATTTCAATTTTGGGTTTAAATCGATGGATTCTGTTCAATCGCAGCTGGTAAAAAGAGTGAAGATTTCCCGAAACCTTTTCTAAACTTGCGTAAGCTAGTGAGTTGATCAAAAAGTCCCCCTTTTTTAATCAACTCCAGCTTAACCGATTCAAATTTTACTAATTGTCAGAAGTCCTACAGCCTTCTGTTGAGAATTCATCAGGTCAGCTTAACCAATTATTAAAGAAGCTGCCTTATTAATGCGATCAAAAAGTGAATCCCATCTTTCTCCGCGATGTTCTGGTTCCTGATAGAAGAGAATGCAATCCGCACCTCTTTCAGCAGACTCACGAAGCTTACTGTAAAACTCCCGTGCCGCTAAAACTGGATCTGCAGAAAGCGTTAACTTTTGGCAGGAGCGAATGCCACCAGCAGGCTTCTGAATCTTTACATTTTCGATTTCATCAGGAAGCAGGGCTAATTTCTGATTCACTTCATTTAGAATGTCGGGTTCCGTACGGTCCTGACTTCGACAAACGATCAAGGGAATTGGTGGCATATAATGATGCTTCATATGGCCGGGCGACTCTCGTTTGTCTACAATGTCGATAAACTCAAACTTGAAGCTACCATCCGTTAGAACTCGTTCTATTTCAGAGCGAAGGACATGTCCTCGTCGCAAAATGGAAAGCTCTACCTTGTCAGGACGATGTCGCACCAGAAGCACAGTCGACTCTATGCCAATCTGGCATTCCCCCCCATCAAGGACAAATACATTTTCTTCTTTGAACTCCAGACGGACGTGACTGGGCGAAGTCGGTGAAGTTCTTCCGAATTTATTAGCGCTGGGTGCCGCCAAGGGGACCCCGACTTCTTCAATTAATGCCAGTGCCAAAGGATGATTGGGCATGCGTATCCCCACCGAATCAAGGCCCGACGTAATCATTGAGTTCACTGAGGGATCTCGTGGAAGAATTAAAGTCAATGGACCAGGCCAAAACTGCTCTGCCAATGCTTGGGAGGCTGGCCCCCAATAGGCTGTCACCTTTTTGGCTTGTTCGATCGAGGCTACATGGACGATCAATGGGTCGAAGAAAGGGCGCTCTTTGGTCGTGAATATTCTTTTGATCGCTGAAGGCATATCGATACGAGCTGCCAAACCATATACAGTTTCAGTGGGAAGTCCAACGACTCCCCCTTCTTCTAGAATTCTTTTGGCTTTAGCCAAACCTTCATTCGGGGTCATCAATCCTATTTATCCTCGCGTAAAATACTTAGCGCACTTTCTTTTACAATATCTAAGCTGGCAAGGAAAGCGATCAATAAACTTAGGAGCGTAATAATTAAAACCGAAAGCAGTGGCTGCCATAAAGAGAATTGGAAACTGCTTTCAAAGATAAAGAAGTTCAGGCTGTAGCTTACCAGTACGCTTAAAAGGGCACCTGCAAACGCTGCCAGGGCAGCGAGAAACGAAAACTCCACAAGAATAAAACCGGCGACTTCTTTCCAAGAGGCTCCCAGGATCTTTAGCATATTCAGTTCCCAGCGCCGCATGCTGATCTGCCCGCGAACGATAGAAAACAAAACGATATACCCCGTGATAAGTGCCAAAGCCGCCATCAGCTCTAAAGACCAGCTCATCTTTTCCGCTGTTGCCAGAACATCATCTACGGAGCGTGCCACGTCGATCACCGAGACGTTCGAGAAAGTCCGAGCCATTTCGTCCTGAAATTGACTGCGCACCGATTCTTCCATTGCAGGTAAAGCCATAATGAAATTCTTGGGAGCATCGTTCAGCACCCCATCTTGCACCAGGATGAAGAAGTTTGGTTGAAAGCTGGTCCATTTCACTTTTCGCAAGTTGATGATTTTACCTTCGATCTCCACTCCTTGAACATCGAACTGCATAACGTCACCGATCTCTAAATCCATTCTTTCGGCAAAACTCTTTTCAATCGAAAGCTCGGGGATATTATCTTTTTCTGGATCAAACTTACCGGAAAAAGGTTGTCCTTTGACGATCGTTTCGGACTCTGAAAGTTCGCTTCGATAAGAAAGGTTCTGTCCTCGGTTCCTAAACCGAGCATCGCGCTCTTCCTCTCGCGTCTTGAAAACTTGTGAAGAAAGCTGGCGCTCGTAATCCTCGCCATTAACCTTTAGGATACGCGCTCTGACCATTGGAGAAAGCCCCAATGGAAGAATATTTCGATCCGCCAGAAGTTCTTGAATTCCTTGAAGTTGCTCGTCCTGTATATCAAACATAAAAAGAGACGGAACTTTACTCTCGGAATCCACTTGAAACTCTGCCTGAAGTGAATTCTTTAACTGAGGCAAAATATTAATCAACAAAGCGCCTGTCCCCAGCGCAATGAAAATTGCCAAGCTCGCACCGGCTCGGCGGGAAAGGCTTAAAAAACTAAAGCGCAGGAACCAGCTACGCAGCCCTTGCAAAAGCCCTGCAGAACGAACCGCCAGGTAGCCGACCAAAAACAAGCTGATGATAACGAACACCATGGCGCCGGCAAATGCCGAACCTATCTTCCACGAGTTCGCCTGATGAACTGACAAACCATAGAAAAGTATTAAACTTGGCAAGAAAGTCCAATAGCGTTTGCTTCCCTCAGCGACCGCGAATTTTTCCTCGCTGAAAAGCTTGGCGGCTCTTAAGTCAAATATTTTTACTAGGAAAGGAAGACTTACGATAAAGCTGCCTAAGACAGCCATGAACAGACATATAAGAATGGTTTCTGCGCCTATCACCGGATGCAATTCGAAAGAAGTCAAAGAGCCGATCAGTTCTCCCAGCAAAGGCAGAACCAGATAAGCGAAGCCAAGTGTGGGAATGGTCGCCAGGAATCCGAGCATCGCCGCTTGCAGAATATAGACGCCAACTGCCTGGCCACTTTGCAGACCCAGGGTTCTGAGAATTGCGATTTCTTTCATACGACTGCCAAGGAAGAGTCGATAAAGATAGGCAGCTCCTAAGGCTGACATAAATAACGAAACAATAGCCACCAATCCGAGATAGTCGGTTAGGTAACCCAGTTGTCTTCCCGAATCCTCTCCCGCTGTATCTGCGGTGTTTACTCGGATTGCTGGATCTGCCAGCTTATCAAAGAGCTTTTCTTGCAGCTCTTTTTCATTGGTCTCTTCTGGAACTTGGAACAAATGAATTGCGCTGAAAGTGCTACCATACTGGATCAAACCCGAATCCGGCAAAAGAGCGCGATTGATATAAATTCGCGATGCAATGGTGGTAGCCCGAAAAGTCTGAGTTTCGTCTTTTGCAATTGTGTCGGTTATTTTTAATTTAAGTTGTCCCAGGCGAACTTCGTCACCAACAGATAATCCTATTTGCCCCAAAAGCTCTGGATAAACCCAAACCGAAGCGGACGTTAGAATATCTTTTCCGGTCTGGCTTTGAATCTCCGCTCCAGAACTTAAACTAAGGGTTCCGTATAATGGATAATTGTCATCTACGGCTTTCACCAAGACCAGACGGCTGCCCTTGTCTGAACTCAGCATGGCATAGAACTCGTAAGTTTTCGATTCAATGCTGCCACTTGGTAACGTCGAGCGCACTCCTTTGAGCTCTTCTTCCGTCAGCTCCCTGCGTGCGGAAACGGATACGTCGCCAGCCAATATCGCTTTCGCATTACCAGCAATCTCGTTTTCGAGTGCCGCATTGAATGCTTGAAGAGCCACAAACCCAGTCAAACCTAAACTCAGATTGAAAATAAAGAAAAGTCCGAAACGCCAGCTGCGAATCAACTCTCTAAGAGCTAATCTTAAAAGCATCTAAACATCCTTCAACAGGCCTTCTTCAAGGCGCAAGATTCGCTGACAACGCTGGGCTAAACTTTCACTATGGGTCACAAGGATCGTCGTAATCTGGTGCTTTTTTACAATATCGAAAAAGACGTCCATCACTTTGTCACCCGTATGTGTATCCAAATTTCCACTTGGCTCATCAGCCAAAAGAATTTTCGGCTTCACCACTAGTGCTCGTGCAATGGCCACTCGTTGACACTCACCACCACTTAACTGACTTGGAAAATGATTCAAGCGATGTCCAAGATTTAACTCCTCCAGGGCCTCTTGAGCGCGCTGTCGGGGATTTTCCATTTTTAGGATTTCTAATGCCAACATGACATTTTCAAGGGCGGTCAAATGGGCAATCAGGTGATATTGCTGAAATACCACGGCAATATTCTGAGCCCGAAAAAGAGTGAGCTCTTGCTCTGTCATCGGCGCAAGGTGAACGTTATCCACCAAGATATCCCCAGCGTCCGGTCTTTCCAAACCTGCCAAGAGCGAAAGCAAAGTGGACTTTCCACTCCCTGATTGCCCGACAATGGAAACCACTTGTCCGGGTTGAATTTCGATATTTAATCCCTTAAGAACGGCAATCTCGGCGTCACCTTGATGAAAGCTCTTTTTCACATTCTTTAGAACCAGACTCATAACTCTCCTTTAAGAGACTCGAAAACGTTCTCGGCAATAATTCGATGGCCAGCTTCGTTGGGATGAATCCCATCGGCCAAATTGTATTTCGGATTGCCGGCTACCTTATCCAGAATAAATGGAATGAATGTCACTTTATACTTCTTGGCCAGTGACTGGTACATTTTTGCGAACTGATCCGTATAGTCTTTACCATAGTTGGGAGGCATATAGAGTCCGCCAAGGATCACGCGAATTTTCTCTTTCTGCGCGTACTCGATGGCAGCTCCTAGATTTTTTTCGCTGTCTTCAAGCTTAAGTCCTCGCAAGCCATCGTTCGCTCCAAGTGCGAGCAGAATCACATCGGGTTTTGATTTTGCCAACCATTTCAATCGTCCCACAGCGGATGCGGTGGTCGAGCCACTCACGCCAGCGTTAACAACCGTCCATTTCTTTTCAGCGGCTTGTAATTTTTTTTCGAGAACTGCGGGAAAGGCCGCGTCTTTGGCAACACCATAGCCTTCCGATAGTGAGTCACCCAGAACAATCATTTTTTTCTGAGCCCAGGATGAAGAAGCCGAAAAAGTTAGGGCGATAATAAAAAAGAAACCAGAAATAGCTCTGGTCCAGCCTGCAGATTTATTTTGAAGTAAAAAAAAAGGTCTCATAGAGAACTATGAGACCTTAGAATTCAAGATAAAGACAAGTCTGACTTCGTCAAACCTGTTAAGCCTTGCTTAGTAGTCGCGAGGACCACGACGATTTCCACCGCCGCCGAAACCGCCACCACGACGAGGGCCGCCACCTTCACGAGGTGCCTGAGGACGAGCCTCAGAAACATTGATTGCGCGACCGTTGAGCTCAACACCGTTTGCTCTTTCGATAGCGTCTTCAGCTGCAGAGTCATCAGACATTTCAACGAAACCGAAGCCTTTTGAACGGCCAGTTTCTCTGTCCATGATTACTTTTGCAGATTCAACCGCACCGAACTGTGCGAAATGCTGGTGTAGACTTTCATCGTCTACTGAATAAGGCAAATTGCCTACGTATAACTTCTTAGCCATAAAGACCTCCTTATTGGTCTGCTAAACCCGAGGAAGCCTTCGAACCACATAAAATCGAGTCACTCACACGGGAACCTTTAACTGATTTAAGGCTAGCAGAACGGAAAAACTCTGCAAGCCCAATTTTACGAACGCATATTATTATATTGCAACGGAAGTGGGAAGTTTCCCGCCCGTATGATTTTGATGCACTCCTGCAAGTCATCGATACTTTTAGAACTTACTTTAATTTTGTCATCCGCAACCTGGGGTTGAACTTTTAACTTGGAATCCTTGATAAGTTTAATGACATCCTTGGCAATTTCGCGGTCAATCCCCTGAACCAAAGTGACCTTTTGGCGAAGCATTCTACCGCCCGCCTCTTCCATGTCACTGAACTTCACGGCCTTAATATCAATTCCCCGGCGATGGAGTTTCGTTTGCAGAATGCTGCCCATTGCGCCGATTTTATAGTCATCCTCAGCAAGCAGTGTGATCTCTTTTTTGTCCCACTGCACTTCGGCCTTACTACCTTTAAAATCGTAACGTCCCTCAATCTCTTTACGAGCTTGGTTAACAGCATTATCAACTTCTTGAATGTCTACTTCAGATACGATGTCGAAAGAAGGCATTTCAATTCACTCCTCTTATCCGTCGATTCCGTTTACTAGTGACCCTGATTTCCGTGCAGACCGTGAGGGTGCCCGTGCAGAATTTCATCTGTTGTCGCTTCGCGAACAAGAACCATCTCGACATCAAACTCTAGTGGCTGTCCCGCCAAAGGATGATTTCCATCCAGAGTAACATGCGTATCAGAAATTTTTGAAATGCGAACGATATGTTCACCCTCGCCTAATTCCAAGCGCAAGTGAGTGCCGATTTCCAAAGGAATGTGTGACAACTCTTCTTTGGGAACATCCATGAACATATTTTCACGAACTTCGCCGTAGGCATCTGCCGCAGCGATCTTTACAGTTTTCTTTTCGCCTTCTTGAAGATTTTTAATCTCTTCTTCCAGTTTTGGAATAATTTGGCCAGATCCTTCTAGAAAAGGAAGTGGTTGGTTACGTTCAGAAGCATCCAGGACGTTGCCATCTGGACCTTTTAAAACATAATTGAAAGCTAGAACTCGTCTCATAGTGATGCTCCTCAAAACGATACTAATTTCGCGGCCTTGCCGCTTTTGTTTGGGCACGGGTATCCCATTCTTTAGAGGGATTAGCAACCGAAAAAGGCTTCTGGCCCTTGTAATTTAACGGCGGAGTTCGATATAATTAAGTTTAGAAGCACCTAGAGGGGGACTCATGCATAACATGACCTCACTGAGGTCGCTTTTGCTTAACTCGAGCTATGAGCCCATGCGGGTCGTGAGTTGGCAAAAGGCCTTGGTATTGTGGTTTCAGGGCAAAGTCGATGTTCTTGAGTATCATGCGACATTTGCGAGGTCCGTACAGCGAAGGTTTCAACTTCCCAGCGTCCTACGACTGAAAAGTTATGTACGACCGAAAGGAAGCCACGCCGTTCGCTTCTGTCGCGAAAATGTTTACATTCGAGATAATTATACCTGCCAATACTGTGGCTCAAAACTCCCCGGAAAACAACTCACTCTCGATCACGTCGTTCCTGCCTCTCAAAACGGTCCCAAAAATTGGACAAATGTGGTTTCAGCTTGCAGAGATTGCAACCAAAGAAAAGCCAATCGAACTCCGCGAACTGCAAATATGCCTTTGCTAACGGAACCACGTGCTCCGAACTGGCTGCCGACCCTAGCCCTCGAAATCAGTGTTGACCACGTCCCCGAAGATTGGGCACCCTATCTCAATCTAAGGTTGCATACAGGATGACACCAAACTTTGAAATAAAACTAATCAGCACACAGGAAACCCTTCCCTTACGGAAAAATATCCTTAAGCCCTTTCTTACCGAAGAAGAATGCATCAATCCCGGCGATGACTTCGAAGATACTTTTCACTTCGGACTCTACCATAAGCGAGAGTTGGTAACAGTTGCGACTTTTTTGCAGGAGTCTCACCCTGAACTTTCCGCGCACTACCCTTACCGCCTACGAGGTATGGCTACCCATTCTTTGTTTCACGGTCGAGGATTCGGACTATCTGTGATGAATCACAGTATGCAGTTTTTAAAAATGCGAGGCTGTGATTTAATCTGGTGTAATGCCCGAGAAAAGGCTTTCGGTTTTTACGAAAAATTAGGTTTCCTCTACTCTGGAAACTACTTTGATCTGCCTCGGATTGGCCCCCATAAAGTCATGTACAAGTTGCTCATTCCAAAGTAACCTCTTCAGAGGAGGAAATTGGTGAGTAACGACGTCCATAATCAATTAGTATCGGCCCTAACAACGGTGATTAGCGAAACAAATGGTATTTCATTAGCAGAGACCGTAGACCTTTTATTGTCTTCAGACCTGAGCGAAACACATCCAAAAGCCTATGCACAAGTCTCCGAGTTCAAAGAGCTGCTAAATCAATTCCAAATCAATCACATACCCATCAATGGATTGTTAAAGCATCCGGTCTCAGAAGCCCTCACCGAGTTCTTTAAAAATTTTCCTTTAAAATACAACGAAGAACACATTCATCTGACCGGCGCCCTAACAGCGGAATTTATTTTTCCGCGTTTAATGGAACTTCTTAACGGTCCTCATAAAGATATCTACGAACAAAAGATCAAAGAGGTTTACGGCGAAGCGGCCATTCCTATTCGTACCGTAGAAGATGTCGACAAGCTGATTCGATTGCAAGAACATGAAGGCTTTATTGAATATCTTAAGATTCTCTACCTCCCGAAGCTTATCTTTGTTTCACGCAAGGCCCACGAGGAAGCCGCCTATCATATGGCAGAAGAGCTTTTCTATAAATACAACGTAGGTAAAGTGCGTCTGAAATTCTCTCTTTCTCGCGCCAGCTCGAGCTCTTCTGATCAAATTCCCGGAATTGATGACGTTACTTCCGAAGACGTCGTTCTGGGACTTTATGATGGGTTTAAAAAATTTAAAGACAAGCACCCGCGCTTTGAATTTATTCTTTCGCCATCTTTCAGAAAAGAACCCAGTCATTTCGATGCAGAGAAATTCGCAACTCGGCAAGAGCATTTTATGCAGCAGATTAACGAAATCGTTTACATGCTGGATAAGTATCCATTCCTTGTAGACCACGTCACCGACGTCGATACGGTTGGAGATGAGCGAGAGCTTTACCGCAAAGAACATTTCAACGAAATGCAGATGGGTTTCCGCAAGCTACAGTACCGTGGCTTTAAAATTCGTTCGCATCATGGCGAAACCTGGCACACACTGAAAAAAGGCATTCAGGCTGTCGACAATGCAATGAATATCTGGCACATCGACACTCTTGAGCATGGTATTAGCTTGGGAATAAATCCTAATAAGTACTTCCAGCGGATCTACCAGGAAATTAAGAAGCTGAACAAATCAGGACAGCCTATTTCCGCCAAACATCCTCTTTACCGAGAACTCACCGAACTAGATTGGGGCTTCAATCGCCCCGTCTTGGATAAAATTCTTAAGGGTGAGCGTTTAACCGCTGAAGAAGACATTCTTTTTGTAAAGGCCAAGTTCCACACGGCCCGCGAAGTAGAAACTTATCAGCACGACGTTTTAAATCGTATGCTACAAAAAGGCGTGGCCCTAGTGTCACTGCCTTCTTCAAACAACAAACTGACTGGAAAGTTTGACGATTACAAAGATCATCCGTTCTCTTGGTGGGAGAAAAAGGGTGTGCAACTGGGTGTTGGAACCGACAACTACGTCACACTGAATACCAATTTCATCCATGAGATGCTGATCCTGCTTTACACCGATGTTGAGAACTTGAAAATCACCAAGCTTCTGATGGTGACGACTGGAGAAACTCGCAGACCCTATATCAGTCATTTGCTTTGGAAGATGAGAAAACAGCTTAGAAAGACATAACTTTAAATGACCGCTAACACTGCCAAAAAATCACGCCGCCTTTCCTGGATGGAAACCCTTCGTTCTGTTACGAATCCCAAAGTTGCAGTCATGCTGGCTTTGGGATTTTCTTCGGGACTTCCTTTTATGCTTGTGGGAAACACGCTTGGTTATTGGCTACGGGAAAGCGGTACGGCTCTTGCGACCATTGGTTTTCTTTCGTGGGTGGGTCTTGCCTATTCTCTGAAATTTTTGTGGGCCCCACTGATTGATAAAGTCAACGCGCCGATCGTAGGACGCTTTCTTGGTCGCCGCCGCGGCTGGATGCTGATTTCCCAGGCTCTTATTGGCCTAAGTCTTGTCGGAATGTCGATCTTAAAGCCCGAAGGGGGCTTGGCTCTTTTTACAGCTCTTGCTGCCATTGCTGCTTTCGCTTCGGCAACTCAAGATATCGTAGTCGACGCCTGGAGAATTGAAATTTCTGAAGCCAGCGAAGACATGGCTTTGCTTTCATCAGCCTATCAATTGGGATATCGAGCTTCACTTCTTGTCACCGATGCTTTGATCTTGATTCTGGCAGCGGCCATCGGCTGGTCGGTTTCTTATTCTGTCATGGGCGCACTTATGGCAGTAGGCTTAGCTGCCACCTTGTTTGCAGCAGAACCAAAACGGGAAGGCTCACAAACGGAAGCCGCACCCATTTGGACCTTGGCTGGCATTGCGGATGCAGTCGCTGGTCCGTTCATTTCGTTTTTTAAACAACACGCAAGCAAAGCTCTTTTGATTTTGGCTGCCGTCTCGTTGTACCGACTTTCTGACTTTCTAATGGGTCCCATGGCCAATCCGTTTTATGCGGACTTGGGAATCAGCAAAGAAACTGTCGGCGCCGTTCGTGGATCTATTGGGTTGATCGCTTCGGTTGTGGGCGTGACTGCCGCCGGGCTAACTGCAGTTCGCTTTGGATTTATATCCACGCTGCTCATTGGTGCGGTGATTGGCCCCGCTTCTAATCTTGGATTCTCGGTGTTGGCTCTTGTTGGACCGAGCACCGAAGTTTTTACGACAGCGATGATTGTTGACAACTTCGCCACCGGATTTGCAGGCACCGCACTTGTTGGATATATGTCGAGCCTGACAACTTTAGGGTACACAGCAACCCAGTACGCACTGCTCAGTTCTTTTTATGCGCTTCTTGGAAAAATTCTAAAAGGTTTTTCCGGTGTGATCGTGCAAAAGCTTTCTGATGGGAATGAACTTATGCATGCTTATGCCTTCTTCTTCTTGGGTACTGCATTGATTGGCGTGCCAGCTCTGCTATTGTGCATACTCTTAGTGCGCAACAATAAACCAGCGGTCTCCTAACATTCTTTGCCGCGTTTTCATTAACATGATCAGTTAACAAGAGATACCAGCTCAATTTGGGATTCCATTTTCATCTCGTTTTAAAAGTGCTAGGTTGAAGGCACGAGGTGAAACATGGCAGATAAAAGAGTTGTCATCGTTGGCGGCGGATTTGCCGGACTGAAAGCCGCAAAAGCCCTTGGCCACCGGGAAGGCGTTAAAGTTGCGCTGATCGACAGACACAACTACCATCTCTTTCAACCTTTGCTATACCAGGTTGCTACAGCAGGGCTTTCACCCGCAGATATTGCCAGCCCCATTCGCGGGATACTATCAAACTATAAAAATATTGCGGTTTTTTTGGGTGAAGTTAAAAGCATAGATCTGAACAACAAAATGCTGATCACAGAGGATCGCGAAGTCCCCTATGACTATTTAGTTTTAGCTTGCGGTGCACGCCATAGTTATTTCGGCCATCCAGAGTGGGAAAACAATGCCCCAGGCTTGAAAACGCTGGAGCAAGCGACCGAGATTCGCAGACGCATCCTTATCGCTTTTGAAAAAGCCGAAAAAGAAGAGGACCCAGAACGACAAAAGCAAAATCTAACGTTTGTCATTGCTGGCGGAGGCCCCACAGGCGTTGAGTTGGCTGGAGCTATTGCAGAAATTAGCAGACAAACTCTGACAAAAGACTTTAGAAGAATTAATCCCGCCAGCACACGAGTTTTACTTATTGAAGCAGGGCCGCGTATTCTTTCTGCCTTTGACGAAAATCTCTCTAACAAAGCTTCGCGAGATCTCGAAGATCTTGGAGTACAAATTTGGACTAACACTCGAGTGACTGACGTTCGAGCGGACTCCGTCGTCTTGGGCGAAGAAGTCATTAAGGCTTCAACAATTGTATGGGCCGCAGGGGTTCAACCTTCCGGACTGAACAAGGGCTTGAATGTACCATTAGATCGAGCCGGGCGAGTTATCGTTGAAAAAGATCTCAGCCTAAAAGATCATCCGGAAGTTTTCGTCCTTGGCGATCAGGCTTGTTTTTTCGACGAAGACAGCAAACCCCTTCCAGGCCTGGCTTCGGTGGCTATGCAACAAGGCACCCACACTGCCAAGAATATCCTGAATGATCTGCAAGGAAAACAAAGAGAACCCTTCGAATATTTAGACAAAGGACAAATGGCAACTCTTGGCCGAAAAAAAGCCATAGCCCAAATTGGAAAGCTTAAATTCTCGGGCTTTTTTGCGTGGCTTATTTGGCTTTTTATTCACGTTTACTATCTTATAGGATTTAAGAATAAACTCTCTGTTATCTGGCAGTGGTCGTACGCATACTTTACATTTAAGAAAGGTGCGCGACTTATTGTCGACAAAGAGTGGCGCTCTCAAGCCAATGCTGTGATTCCTGACACCAGGGCTTCTCAATCATCGAGGATTGATATTTAGTTTATTCATGTACTTAAATAACTTTCACTCAATAGTTCCGCCTTATTCGACAGAACACGGAGAGGGAATAAAGTGGCTTGCAAAGGCCTATGAACTCTCGCATGACAAACAAACTTACACAGAGCACGATTATCTGCGAATGCTGCAAAGAGTGGGCTGCCATGAAAACCAGATTGCCACTCGTCGCTATTTTCTACCTGATGTCCTGGCCAGCGAATGGGACGAAAAGGTCATTTACCGTATCCATGAAAATCCCAAAGGCATGAGTATGCACCGCCGTCACGAGTTCTACCACGAAACTGTGACAGATCTTTTCAAGCAAATTTACCAAGACCGAACTCATCCCGATGATATTATTCATATCAGCTGCACCGGCTATGTATCGCCTAGTGCTGCACAAAAAGTGGCAGCGAAATCGACCAAAAGAATCACTGTGACTCACTCATATCACATGGGATGCTATGGGGCTTTCCCAGCGCTCCGCATGGCCTCGGGCTTTCTTTCGAATCCATCAATTCTGGGGAATAAAAAATCCGTCGACTTGGTTCATACCGAGTTGTGCAGTCTGCATCTGAATCCCCAGGATCCCTCGCTAGAGCAAATGGTGATTCAAAGCCTTTTCGCCGACGGCTGTATCGCTTATTCGATGACGGCGGAGGCTCCCCCGCAAGGGTTCAAAGTTCACTCTATTTATGAGGAGCTGATTCCTGACAGCGAGAACGCCATGGAATGGATGGTTTCAGACTGGGGCATGAAAATGTCACTCTCGAAAGATGTTCCTGGCATGGTGGGTGAAGTGATTCGTGATTTAACCTGTCGGTGGCTGAACCATCGGGGTTTCGACTGTGATCATATCATTAAAAAAGGACACTTCGCTGTTCATCCCGGTGGTCCAAAAATTATTGATCAAGTCGTAAAGAATCTTGGTTTGAATGACGAACAAGTCAGCTCCAGTCGACAACTTCTTCTGGAAAGAGGAAATATGTCCTCTGCAACTCTCCCCCATATTTGGGAGAAAATTCTGCACGATGAAAACATTCCTTCTGGAACTCAAATCGTCAGCTATGCCTTTGGCCCCGGCCTGACAATTTGTGCGAGTCTGATGGAAAAGTTATGAGCTTGTTCCTTGTCGCATCGGCGATCCAAGGTTTTTCCATTTTTGTGGATGAGTTCTTTTTTCATCACAAACGCGGACTGCCGCGCTGGGAGCGAATCGGTCATCCCATCGACACGGCGATGACCATTGCCTGCTTCGTATTTTTAGTTTTTGTAAATCGCACGCCGATGACCGAATGGGTTTACATAGCCATGGCGGCTGTCTCTTGCGCCCTGGTGACCAAGGATGAGTGGATCCACCACAAGTATTGCACCGGCGGTGAAATGTGGCTGCATGCAGTTTTGTTTCTAATGCATCCTCTGGTCTTATTTGCTGCGTATTTGGAATGGGACACCCATAGGTTCTCGATCGCCGCGGTAGCTGCCGGAGTTTGGGTTTTTCTGGTGTATCAGATTGTTTATTGGAATTTCTTTTACAATCCTGCCCGAAAGCCGCTACCCCAGCCGATAATTCGCGAAAGGCCCAGCCCCCAAGAGGACCTTTTTTCACCTTGATCCTTGATTTGCCGCTTTGCAACGTGCTATCTTGGCCCTCTTATCGATTCCGGAGAGGTGGCCGAGTGGCTGATGGCGCACGCTTGGAAAGCGTGTTTAGGTTAATCCCTAACGAGAGTTCGAATCTCTCTCTCTCCGCCATTTTTGCGAAGCAAAAATCCTCTATTTTCCATTTTCTATTTTCGGTGCGCAGAGCGGAGCTCGAGCTCGGCCCTTGCTACGCAAAAACGAAAATAGAAAATCGATAGTCGAAAATCGAAGTGTTCGAAGTTCGAACGGCATTCGCTGCTGCTGCTGTCCTTTTTGATTCCGATTGTTAGATTAAATTTGCAGCGCCTTCAGATATGTCATTTACTTTTGAAAACCTAGATGTCTATAAAAGATCACTTCAATTTGCCACTTCCATCGAGACTTTGATTTCTGAGCAGAAGAATATTATCAACCGCGCTTTTATTGATCAGCTTTCGAGGGCCTCGCTATCGATTCCGCTTAACATTGCTGAGGGAAATGGACGTTGGCATCTCGCTGATAAAAGACAGTTCTTTTGGATCGCCAGGGGATCAGTTTTTGAATGTGTGCCCTTAATAGAAATTCTAATGATCAAGAGTCGGATTTCAAGAGATCAGTACAAGAGCTTACGTGAAGATTTAGATGCTCTTGGGAAAATGCTGACGAAGTTGGTACAAGCGCATTCAAATCTCGGCGAAAGAGCCCCAGAAACCCCTACGAAAGTTCGACCTTAGGCTCTTCAGTAGTTCTGGAGTACTTTCCTCAAAAACCACCAGGAAAGAGTATCGCAAAGTCGCAGCCTCGGTGCATACGACGACCTCGGTTTGACACGGCCACTTCGGGGTTTGTAAATTGCAATTCTTTAATGGTGTTGATACTCCTTAGAAATCGACGTTTTAGAGCACCTAGGGGGAATAATGACGCTTTTAAAGTTCACATTAATTAGTCTTGTGGCAGCTTTTCTTGGGGCATGCGGTGGCAGCTCATCGGATGGCGCTGACGGAAATAATCCCGCTAATAAACCACAGCCAAAAAATCGAGTTAATTGGACTGCCGTTTCTTCAGAATTCAATCCGCATATTGATGAAATTGATTTTAGAACAGACGGTTTTAATAAAATAAATATTGATGCCTTTGGCTTTAACGATGATGTGGAAGTCGTCTATAGCCACGAAATTCCCGCCGGCGAAGGCTACTTGCGGATATATAAGGTATGGAAAGAACAAGCTAGCTGGGGGGATTTAAGACCACGCCCAAATGGCGACACCTTAGATTTAAAAAGTTATGGAACCTATCAGTGCTCTATTCGCATCACGAACGGACAAATAGTAGGTCTTAAAGGCGGTTGCTATGTTCGATTGCAGGTGTTTTTGCCCGTTTCAGCTGAAATTGAAGTCTACAATGTAGGCAAGTTAATTACGAAAAGATTTTTCCCGATGAGCAATTCGGACTTTTTGAAGCAACTTGATGATGCGACTTGGGCTTCCGATAAGTTTGCAGTTATTGAAAATTATCTGTGGTCCTATGAGGGAACGAACAAGAAACCCAGCTTAACTGCCTATGAGCTAGGAATGGTCATTGGTGAATTCAGCTGGAAAAAAGAAAAGCTTAAAGCTCTCTCTCGCCTCCACTCCATCGTGAGTGACCGAGAAAACTTAGAAAATATGATTGACGAAAACTTTAGCCCGTTTGAGAGAGGCGAGGCGCGTCGAATCGTAGGTCTGTAAAGCCACAACTCCAGGACAGACTTAAACACCAGAAAGACGAGGCCGAAAAGTTTTGAGGTCTCATCTGAACCCTATTGGTCACTGTATAAAAGTTTGCCATCTCAACTTCGAAGGCTTTGAAATAGCATAGCCCGGATGACACAAAATCTGGGCATGTGGCTTGCAAATTCACTCAAGCAATGAAAAAAGCTCTTTTAGCGATAGTCTTACTTTTAACTTACTCTTTACCGCAAATTGCGACTGGCACGACCAGCAATAGCTTCAACCAAGACAAAATTCAGGCTCTTCTTACCGAACTACTGAAGCACAAGAATCAAATTTCCGAAGAATCTTCTTTTGGAACTACCGAAATATTTTTCTTCAATCCAGTTAACGGGGATAATTTCGTAGCTTCGACAAATGAATCTGATGCCTTCACATCGCGTCCCATGTCTCCAGAAGAGGTGAGCCATTCACAAAGAGTTCTCAATAGAAATTCTTTGTATTCTCAAGAAAGCTTCGGTCACACCATTTTGGTAATTAATCTTTGTAAAGATTGTGTAGTTGCAAAGGTCAGAGAAATAACCTCTAGCGACGAAATTCTAAGGCTTGTTGGGAGCGAAGAGTGGTTAGTCGCTTTAACCTTTCACGAATTTATGCATGCCTTTGATCAGAAACTTTGGCTCCCGGTTTATGCCAAGTATTCAGAATCGTCGGAATGCAGCGCTAAAATTCAAGAGGGGTCAGCTAAATTGGCAGAGGCAAAATCCTTTTCACTGTTAACTCGAGGAGATTTTGCTTCGGTCCGATCTTACATCAAACTGTTCGAGTCAATAGCGGACGAGACTTCAATTAGCTTTTACATCAAGCCAGCGCTGATTCTACATGACTATGAGATCAGCACGGGCTCCAACTTCTTCAGAGGGCTTAAAGTAGGTCACCTCAATCCATGTCACTAGCCTGTCTTTGACTGAAATATGAATTCACAATAATCAATCGTGAGCCTTAAGACCGTATCTAAAAAACTCTAAGCCTGCACTGCTGCTTTGTCAGGTGCAGCAGGAGCTTCGTAGTGTTGCTTTTCCCAGCGCCAGATGCTGATGAAAGCTCCCAGCGCAAGGACACCGGCAATGTAGTACGGAGCGCCCGGCAAATAAAAGGCGCCGCCCGCAACTGAGGTCGTTGCAAAGATTCTTGTCATGATCAGAGGATTCACCACGGCGGTTAAACTTGTCAGACTCATTAAAGCACCTTGCAGCTCGCCCTGCTTCCCCGGCGGAATGGCCCGACTGATCAGAGACTGCAATGCTGGATGAGACGCCCAAAACATTGATGACACAAACAATACACCATAGAGAACGACACCAGTCGCTGCGAACCCATACGCGATAAAACCCAGACCTTCCCCAAGAGTTCCCCACAAGCCCACTTTACGTTCGCCAAAGCGTTTCACCAATGGCCCGGTCAACACCCCTTGAGAAAAGGCACTGAGTAGGCCCACGGCCGCGAGTGAAAGTCCGACTTCGGCAGCCGACCAACCAAATCGAGCTTCTGTATAGATGGCCCAAATCGAAGGATGAGTTTGACCTGCAAGTTGCAATAGCAAATGCGCAAGCACCAACAAGCTAACTGTTTTCATCGATGCAAGAACAACCAGCGAACGAAACGGATTGAGTTCGCTCCAGATGAAATCTCGACGTAGAGACTTCGGCAGCGACTCGGGTAAAACAAAATAGCCAAAGGCAAAGTTTAACAGATTCAATGCTGCAGAAACCAAAAACGGATAGGCTGCGCCTTGGGAAGCCACAACACCGCCGATCGCGGGACCCAGGATGAAACCGAGACCAAATCCAGCTCCCATCAGACCAAAGTTTTTCGCCCGATTCGAGTCATCACTGATGTCAGCCAAATAGGCTGTTGCGACAGTATAACTTGCCCCGCATATACCCGAAATTAAGCGACCCAGGAACAACAAACCCAAAGTTGGAGCCAATGCCATAAAAACGTAATCGACCCCAGTGCCAAAAAGCGAAATCAGAAGCACAGGTCGTCGGCCGTATTTATCAGAAAGTCTCCCCAGAACTGGTGCGAACAAAAACTGAAGAGCCGCAAACACGGCGATGAAGTAGCCATAAATTGTTGCGACCTCTGCCTCGCCGGAGATCAATCTGCGAATGACATCAGGCAAGACAGGCATGACAATTCCAAAGCCCATCGCTTCGATAACAAGAGTAATAAAAATGAATGTTGCGCTGGCTTTTGTGCCTGAAAGGGGCTTGGTCATTGATCGATATTAAAGGGAAGAAAATAAACTCGTCAAACGGATGTTTTTTCTCAGGAAACCCCAGACCAGGCAAATATAGCGAACCGATTCGCAAGCTACAGATAATCTTGACTAATCTTTGACCGCAGAATTTTTAGATTCTCGACAGAAGAAGTTCCCAATCTCCGTAGCGAAAGCTATCCTTTTTTAGGAATCCCTTTAATCAAATGTCTCGACAATATTAATCAGAAAGGTTCTTCATGCAAAAAATAAGTCCTTGCTTATGGTTTACCGATGATGCGAGCGAAGCTGCAAAGCTCTATACTTCAATATTCAAGAATTCCAAGATTCACAAAACCACCTACTATTCGGCCTCTTCGGCGAAAGTCTCTGGAATGCCAGAGGGCTCCGTTCTTACGGTAGACTTCCAAATTGCCGGACTCCAAGTGCAAGCACTTCGCGGTGGGCCCTACTTCAAACACACCCCAGCCACTTCACTTTTTGTAACCTGTGGCTCGGCAGATGAGCTCGATTCTATTTACAAGAAGCTCTCTCCCGGAGGAGAAACACAGATGGAGTTGGGTGAGTACCCTTTCAGTAAGCGCTATGCCTTCTTTTCAGATAAATATGGCGTGCACTGGCAACTCTTTCTTGAAGAAGGAGCAGCACAGAAGATCACCCCGTGCATAATTTTCGGAGGCGACAAGCAAGGTCTTGGGGCTAAAGCAGTTCCTTTTTATTGCGAACTGTTCAAAGAATCCCAGGTCATCGTCGACAAAAGATATGGCAAAAACGAGGGAGGCCTCGAAGGTTCCATCATGCATGCCAGAGTCTCATTTTTTGGTTCCGAGATGGTTATTATGGATGCAGGTCAGAATGCTCCGCTACCACTGACAGGCGCAATTTCGTTCACTGTTCTTTGTAAGAACCAGGACGAAGTTGACTATTTCTGGAATACCATCGCTAAATCAGGAAAAGAAATTCAGTGTGGCTGGATCGAAGACCAATTCGGAGTCTCCTGGCAGATAGTTCCCGAGGGAACCGACGAGCTTGTTTTCGGACCCGATAAAGCCGCAGCTGAGCGCGCTAATGAAGCAATGCTCAAGATGAAGAAACTTAATATCAATGAACTGCGCAAAGCCTACGAAAATAGATAAGGAGATACAAAATGGAAGTTCAAGAAATTCATCGCGGCCGTCTGATCGATCACCTTCAACTTGTCGTTAAAGACCTCAACGCCAGCAAGAAATTTTACCAAGCAGTCGGTGCATCTTTAAATATACCATTCGGCGGAGAAGGGCCCGACTTTTTCTGGATCGACGAGCTTTTTGTATCCAGTCAGAGCAGTCAAGCAGCTCAAGGCCAATTGACCGGACGAATTCACTTAGCCTTTCAGGCTTCCAATAAAGAAGCGGTCGAGCGATTTTATAAGGCTGCCCTTGAGGCAGGCGGCAAAGACAATGGGGGACCTGGAACTCGCCCGTATCACCCCGGTTACTACGCGGCTTTCGTTCTGGATCCTGATGGCAACAATATTGAAGCTGTCTTTCATGGCCCCGCCAAAAAATCCAGCGACTCTGTGAAGATCACCTTTTAGAGTTTACGTTTTACCCCGGCGGAGTAAGATATGCTTCCCCGGGGTTTTTAAAAGACAAGCTAGAAAAGGCCTGTGGATGCAGCCGCATCTAGCCAATCGACTAATGCAAAACTTGTGAAACCATGGTGTTCACAGATTCAGAAATTTCTTCGTCTGTTGCCTCACGGACATCGAGCGCTTCAATCTCGAAAATCAAGTCCTGCCCCGCAAGAGGATGGTTGCCATCCAGGCTGACCATGCTGTCGTGAAAGTCTAGAACTCGATAGGATCTTGCCCGGCCGCTTTTTCCTACAATAACAACAAGCTCACCGGTCGAAATATGTTTTGGTAACTTACTTCGAGGATACAAAATAACTTTTGCGGGATCATACAGCCCATAGGCTTCTTCTGCTGGCAGTGTGATTGTTCTATGTTCGCCTTTAGACAGATTTTGCAAACCCTTAACGAGGCCAACCAGCTCTTGCTCTTTTCCTTGAACCGCATTTAATACTTCACGATTGTAGGTGGAGCTGAGAACTGCTCCGAGTTTATTTTTTAAGATACAATTAAAGGAAATAACCTGAATGCTCATGTGATTCCTATCTGTAGAATGTGCAGGTACAAATAAAAACCGACCCTCATCGGGTCGGTTTCCAATTTTTCATTTTTACTAAAGGATCTTAAAGATCCAGTCGCTTAGTAGCGAGAGTTGTAACCACCGCGTCCGCCGCCATCGCGTGGAGCTTGTGGCTTCGCCTCAGAAATATTCATCGCACGGCCATCAAGATCGCTGCCGTTATACTTTTCAATTGCAGCTTGTGCTTCGCTGTTTTCAGACATCTCAACGAAGGCAAAACCCTTGCTGCGACCTGTTTCGCGATCTGTGATCACGTTTGCTGAATCAACTGTTCCAACTTGACCAAAAAGATCAGTCAATTGATTCGCATCTACTGAATATGAAAGGTTTCCTACGTAAAGTTTTTTTCCCATGATATGCCTCCTGTGAAAGCTTGGGGCCATTCGCAAAAGACAAAAGAACATCTGATGTGTTACGAGAACGACTAGTTAACCTACTAAACCACGTTTCGAACCGAATAACTACACTTACTTTGCCATGTCGACCTGAAACGATCTGGCCCATTAATTTTTTGAAACACGCCGACCTAGGTATGTCACTTAGAGTATAACTCCACTACTACCAGGAAATTCTTCATTTATACGTATCTTCATTTATACATATTAAGATGCCCGCTGACTCAGTGCTACTATATGGATACTTTTCAATCGCAAACGGGAGAATCACTAAATGAAGTCGACGACACGACATCAATCCGCTTCGCAGGTTAATAAAGACAGATTTCACACCGATCGCAGCTTGCTTCATGAGAGAGACAAAACAGACGAATCCATGGTCAAGAGTCGTGCTGAAATTGAGAAAATGACCGACAGACAAGTTGAAAAAGCCCGAGAAAAAGCTGATCAAAATTTGAAAAAACATGACAAGGTCACTAAAGAGGAACGCGCCCACACCGATTCGGCCATTTCGACAGAGCGGAAAAAAAAGAAAGCACTTCAGCGTCAGTTCTTTTCTGAAGAGCGCATTGAGACCAACTCTCGCCTTGCACAAGAAAGAGACTACACTGATACGGAAACTGTTCGGCACGAAGAACAATTAACAGATGAACAGCAATTACACTTCACTACCAAAGAAGCATTAACAACAAGAAATGAGTTTTTGGCGATCGTAGCACACGATCTTCGCAATCCCGTGGGAGCGATATTGTCTGCCACCGATTTGCTTTTAGAAGAAATAAAGCCGAATGAAAGAAACGGGCAACTTAAATGGATCGAGATGATTAAGAGAAATGCTGAGGTCGCATACCGATTGATTGGTGACCTTATGGACATGGAAAGAATTTCCGAACACAAGCTCGAAATGCAAGTGGCAAATTACGATCTCAATCGCATCATTTCAGAGATTTGCGATAACTTTCTACGTGCCGCAGCTTTAAAAAAGGTAAATCTAGTGGTTTCTCAAAGTAAGGAACCAATCTTTTTGGTCTGCGATAGAGTTCGAATTTCACAGGTTATTGCCAACCTTCTGGAAAACGCACTTAAGTTCACGCCCGAAGGCGGGAAAATTTTTGTGGAAATAGAAAGCTCAGATAAAGAAGCCTGCGTTTCGGTCACTGATTCTGGCCCGGGCCTCTCTTCAGAAAATCAGACCAAGATATTCGGACGATTCGAGCAGATACACAATAAAGACCGGCAAGGACTTGGTCTTGGTTTATATATTTCAAGAATGCTTGTACAAGCTCACGGCGGACAAATCGGAGTCAGGTCACAGCTTGGTCAAGGAAGCACATTCTACTTTTCACTTCCTGTAGATCAATAACATCCTTCAGTTTCCTATAGCCATAGATGAAATACAGCGGCTTTCAATGTTTCCTGAATAAAACGCTGATGTCGAAACACGTGTGAACTTTTTAGTGGTGGGATCGAAAGAGAACTTTTCGATTTTATAAGGAATACTTCCTGTCGTCAGGTTCGTTGCAACGGATCCTCCTGAAGCCACATAGAGATGACCTGTGCTTTCATCATAGGTCATGGCGGAAATGCCATACAATGTGCTGGGATCTTCGAAGCTATTCACCGCATCACTTAAAATATTACTAGTGGCCGCTGTATCGACCGCATAAGTATACAATGAGTTCTGCTCTGTCACATTGGTTCCAGCGTAAGCAATCACCACACGATTATAGTTCGACATATATACTGCGGCCGTGGGATAGGCTGTTGCAGCAACGGTCGATTGATCGTCTAAGCAGCCTAATGTTCCATTCCATCCCGTATCGCCGTCGATTATTCCAGCTCGATTGTTGGTTGCACTCGAAGCATTTTGGGAATGCGTGTATAGAATATTATAGCCGACCGTGTTCGCTGTTGTGGGAATGGTCGTAACAGATGTCATATTGACTGTAGAGGTTGAGCAGTCTCCTCCCGGCCCCTGAACCCAGGCATTCGTTCCATTACCTGCCTTACGTATCTTTCCCGTATCGAGCTTTTCGATCGCGTTAGTTCGCGCAATTAAAAGACCGTCATCGACAATCACCATATCGCTTACGTTGGTCTGCAAAGCACCATAAGGCGCCGCCGCCGACGTATTGGTGTAGTAGGATCTTCGCTCACCTGCCAATTGCTTTTTGATTAATTCGATTCTTCGCAAGGTCGTGTGCTGGATCAAGACCATAAGGTGCTCGTCATCGTAGTCTCTAACTGCGACTGGAGTGGTCCCAGCGGAATCTTCTACGGTAGTGAAGTCTGCAATTCTGCCTTCATACTGACCAGTCTCAAGATTCAAGCGAAAGATAACATTTGAGGCGGTCGTTGCCGTGTAAGTCGTATTGCCGGTGCCGGAATAGCATGCTCCACTAGCAACATAGAGGTACTTTTTGTTATTCTTTTCTTCTTCCTTCTGACAACCAAGCACTGCAATTGTCAGCCCAATCATCAAAAGAATTTTAAGTAAACTCATACAACGCTCCTGAAAATTACTCGTAATAATAATCGGAGCTTTACTAAGGACTCTAAAGGAAAAGGGGAAATACTAGACAGAAATCAGGTCGAGTCTGGCTACTACATTATTGTGCCTTTGGGGTTACCAGGCTCCTGCGGCAGCGGTATAAACTCCTGATCATCGCCAGGAATGGGAAGAAAACGACTGCCTGCTCGTGGTCCTTGTCGCCAAGCTTGTTTTGCGGCTTCGAGTTTTTCTTTGGAGCTAGATACGAAGTTCCAAAAGATGTGTCGTGGACCTACTGACTGGCCTCCCAATAGCATCACCTTAGATTTTTCCAGAGCCTGCATAATCAAATCTTCGCCAGCATTTAAAACCGCCATTCTGCAATGACTGATTTCAGTGTCATTAGCAGTGACCACTCCTTCAACGATGTAAGCAGCGAGCTCTCTTCCAGCTGCCTCGAAACGCAAAGAAGAGCCTTTGGGCATGTCTACTTCCACATAAAATAAATCTGAATGGATTTTCACCGGACTGATACGACCAAATGCTTTACCAAGAAGAAGTCTCAGTTTAACTCCGTCGATATTAAGCTCTGGTATCACTGATGCAGGGTAATGTTCAAAACTCGACTCGATGTCTTCTAGCTCTTCCGGCAAGGCTAACCAGCATTGGATTCCATTCAGCCGACTTGGGCCCTGCTTAACTTCTTCGGGAGCTCTTTCAGAATGTACAATTCCTTTGCCTGCAACCATCCAATTGATAGCACCGGGTTCGATCAGTTGATCTGACCCCAAGCTATCGCGATGGCGGATTTTCCCCTCAAACAGGTACGTGACGGTGGCTAAACCTATGTGGGGATGTGGGCGCACATTCACTCCCTGATGTTCAGGAAAGTCTGCTGGGCCCATGTGATCAAAGAATATGAACGGTCCCACCATACGATGGGTCGCATACGGCAGAATTCGTCTAACAACCAGCTCACCCAAGTCTTTTTCTCTTGGGGGAATCACAAGATCAACTTTATTCATTTTCAATCCACCTTTTTAAGGGGACTTAGCTATGCGGGAACCTTGATGTGCCAAGGTTCAAATCGCACACCAAGCAGGTTACTTTGCGTATAACGAATCTGCACATAGCCAAGATCCAAGAGACGTCGATACTCATCGGTCTTTGCAAAATCATCTGTGAAGTTTCGGTAGCCATAGCCTTTTCGGCCTAAATCGAAATCTCCCTGACCATGAAACGAGTACCCCGGAGGAGCCAAGGACCGAGAAGCCTTCGACATATTCCCGTTCGTCTCCAGAGCTTTTTCAAAGAACAGATGATACTGCTTCGCAAGAGCGCGCACTCCTGAAGTAACCAGTACGGTATTACCTACGTCTTTTTTGATTTTATTGTAAATTTCTACAGGTTCGCCGCGCTTTAGGAAGTGTCCCGTAAATGGTATCTTCACTGTAGATCCTGGCTTCACAATATCGGTCATTTTGTGAAAGACCTTCTCGCCATGAAACCCGTACAGCTTGGCATCGAAGTAGAACATTTCCTCAAGGAATAGCTTCTCTTCGCTAGTAACTTCAGCTGCACCTGATGCTGTCTGCGCTAGACGGAAAAACTCGTCCATTCCAAGCAAATTAAAATTTCCATGTCCGACATGGCGTTGAACCGCGCGGAACTTTCGCACCAAGCCCTGCATCAATTCAAATTTTCGCCCGTGAATAAGGATATCTTCTGGAAAATCCTGAGAAAAGTATAAACTGCGGGTGCGAGCATCCTTAAGGAATTCTTCGGTCATCTGTTCGGGAGTCAAAACCGGTTGAGCCGGCGTTGCTAGGACTTCGGCTATATCATTTGCCTCGGATTGACTACTGTTCGTTTTTTTGAAGAGTTTCTCAAAAGAATGCAAATGCGGAAGAGTGGAACATCCGCAGAGAGCTGAAGCACTTCCAAGAGAAAGAAGGCGAACAAAATCACGTCGATTCATCTCTTACATTATGCCTCAGTTTGATCTGGCGAGCAAGGACGCGTCTGTCCCCATTCGAGCCTCCTGGTCCAGTTCGCTTTGCACCAGGAGGCTGTGAGCATTATATTATAGACCTATGCTTAATCTGCGCGTGGTCATTATTGTAGTATTAGCAAGCATTTGCGCTTATTACGGCTGGAACGCGCGCGAGTTTCCGCAGCCAGATGGAGTCCTCGTTGACTCCGCACCTTTCCAAGAATTAATTCCCGCAGAACAAAGAACACCGCGAAAATTCAAGGATATGATTGTCGAACCACTGGCTCGCTTTCGAATTCAGGCACGGCTGCTTTCAAGCTCAAGATATTGGCTGGACCCAGGCTCCAAAATATCACCCATTGACTTGGCCTTAGGCTGGGGAAAAATGTCTGACTCAAAGATTCTAAAGCAGATCAGCATTTCGCAAGGGCAAAGGTTTTATTATTTTCGCTGGAAAAACCAACCCGACATCTCTGAAAAAGAGATCACTCTACAAAGCACTAACATCCATATTATTCCGGCAAATGACTTTATCAAGAATACCATTTATAAATTTCGTCCCGGTCAGCTTGTACAGTTACAAGGAGAACTTTTCATGATCAGCGGCTCAAAAGGTGACGAATGGAAGAGCTCACTCACGCGCGAAGACACAGGTGCCGGTGCGTGTGAGCTGATGTGGGTGACTCTTGCCCAGGTAGTACCATAAGCGATTAGATTAATGAGATTTTCCGTCGTATGGTGTGACTTTAATTTTGTCGAGATCCACGTTATCTAAACATCTCACGTTGATGGATCTCATCTTCGTTCCATCAGGAAGGCTACCGGCACCAAATGATCCAATTCCACAAACTTTGCAGAAATAGTGATGAATTGTTTTCGAAGCAAACTGATAATCAGAAATTGAATCCTGCCCCGAAAGAAGCTTGAAATTTTCTTCAGGCGCAAACGCCAACCAATGACCTTTCTTTGAGCAAATAGAACAATTGCAAGAGATGACTTGGTCCAACTCAACATCGACTTCAAACCTAACAGCGCCGCAATGGCAACCACCCGTATACTTCATAAATTCCCTTTTGATTCACGTTTCTTTGAGCCTTGTATGAGACCTGTTTCTTGTCAAGATTGGATTCACTCGCTATGCAGGGCAAAGACCGAGGGGTAATTTAGCAAAATGTCGGGAGGTCTCGTGGAGCCACGCAAAAGAGAGAACAAAGCACTTGCCGAAACTGAGTTTAAAAAAAGATTTGAAGAACAGTTCAAGGATCCTTGGTTTGCTCCGCATCGCTCCGCCATTAAAGATCTTAGTGACATCGCATGGAAAACCCAAAGCGAAGGGCGCAAGTCTCCTATCACGCAGAAGGCCGGAGACGAGTTTTCGAATCCCAATTATGATCTAAGCGTCGACTGGTATAGAACTCGACAAAAAATTCTTGAGGCTCAGCGAATTCATAGTGACCCAGGCTCCCCAACACGCGTTCTCATTATCGCTGGGTCAGATCGCAACGATTACACTTGCCCCGGAGAAATCTCAAAAACATGGCGATTAACTAAAATGGCGGAGGAGGTCCTTCGGAAGGAATCTAATTTCCAGACTGAAATCTTAGACCTAAGTTTAATCTCTTCGGAATATGGTAGACACATTCACCCCTGCAAAGGCTGCGTGTCGACAGCAATGCCTCTCTGTCACTGGCCTTGTTCCTGCTATCCGAACTATTCCCTTGGTCAGGTGAATGACTGGATGAACGAAATTTATCCTATGTGGGTTGCTGCTCACGGAATTATGATTATCACTCCGACTTATTGGTACCAGGCGCCCAGCACCCTGAAACTAATGATGGACCGGTTGGTCTGTGCAGATGGTGGAAATCCTGATCCAACAACAACGCACGGTAAAGACTCGAAGAAGGCGAAAGATATTGAACTGCAGGGTTGGCCCTATCCCCGACATCTTGCGGGTCGGTTTTTCTCTGTGGTTTGCCATGGAGACGCAGAAGGTCCCGACACTCTAAGGAACAATCTGACAAACTGGCTCAAGGATATGAAATTACAACCCGCTAGTTTGCAAAGCGATATCTCCCGCTACGTTGGCTATTACGAACCCTATGCCACCAGTCACGAAGCTCTCGACAAGGACATCGCATTTCAAAAAGAGGTTCGAAATGCCGCTCTCTCACTTGCCCTAACAATTAAAGCCGCTCGCAGCGGAAAGCTTGATGATCTGAACCCACCTCTTGCTGAGGTAAGGCCAAAATAGTAATCCAAGCTTTTAATAGCTGAACCAGTCTATATTAAGACACCGCACCTCTTCAGATGGCGATGGGCCTACGGTTTTTAAGACTTCTTGAATGGTTTTGAGGAGAAGATTTCGAACCTCCTCCGCCGCCTCTGCCGAAAGTGACATTGGACAGGTATAAAAAAGATCCGCTTCGGCTCGAGAGTCCATCTGTTGAATCCCGCGGAATCTCCAATTTTGATGATGTTTATTTACGAAAGGAGAATCATGATTAATATGGGTATAAGCAGGTCCATAAGTAATCTTTCCCTTTTCAACCTTGCAAAGGCCAGCCTCTAAAAGAAATTCCAGTGCCTGATGAACAGAAGAAGATGGCAGATTCAACCTTTGCGAGAGGCTCATCACATCGTGAAATTGTTCGAGCGCTGCCAGGTTGCGAATACCTGTGTAGATCCAGCTTGAATAGTAAATGGCTTTCTTTTCTTCGGTAAGCTCAAGATCCTTTTTTAAGCGTTTGCCCAGTTGCTTAGATTCATTTTTCTGCTGTCTGAGTTTATTTTTGAGCTTCATGCGAAGCTTGTGACTGCCCGCTTTGCCGAACTCTACGAGTGTGAAAAAATAGTCGGCTTCTCTTTCTTGTAAACCTAGATAGTCGACTGCTTCCGCAGCTTGCTCCATCGAAAGGTGCTTATCGCCTTTCAATATAAGGCTGACCAATGTGGAGCTAACCCCCATTGTCTGGGCCAACTGGGCGCGGAGTCCGCGAACGCTCTGGGCATCGATCCAACTGGTTAAAAACTCTCGGTAATCATCAAAATCAAAGACTGAAACTATCATTTTCAAATTTTATCATAAGTAAATTTTAAACGTTACTATTTACCACAGTGATCTGGAAGAAAGTTTTAATGGCGGTATTATAAGCCTCGTTAACTGGTCCCATTATTGAAACTAAAACACTTACAGGAGTCATAATATATGAAACCCCAATTCGCGATACTTTCACTAGTCGTTGCTTGCCAATTTTTGTCAGCCTGCTCAGGTTCTGGACAAGGTACTAACAAGTCACCCCTTGCCCCCCAACTTCAAGAAATGGGAACCGGAGACGGCGGCGGAGGCAATGCCATCAACTTTAAGATGCTTGAAAGTCATCTGATAAATCCAATGGATATGGATCTCGTCAAAAACAGAGTAAATCCAGCACTTCAAAAGATGTTCAACGAACCCGAAAATACGACTAACTACAACTACTTTGCAATGAAGAACTGGTATCTTGCTCCTATTGTACTAAAAACTATTCCCAAGGAAGTCCTTGGTATCGAGTTCACCGCTGATCGACATCAACAGGTCGCAATTCAAACTGAGCACGCTGTTTGGATCGACTCCAATATTTTTGAAAAAATGACCGAGGACGAAAAGGCTCGTCTACTCGTGCACGAAGTCCTAATGGGCGTTTATCTAACTCGTTTCGAGACGCTGGAGAATCTTTGTGCCTCTGTTCGGCGGATGACTGATGAAAAGGCATGCGAAGGATTCACGTCCAATATTGCAAAACTGCCGCAATATCAACCGGAACAGAAAAGAAAACTGAACGAAGGTGACTATGAAAAAATAAGAGCTATGACGGCATGGTTTTTTAGAAACGAAGCTGATCTTTCATTGCTAAGTTACGAAAAGCAGGCGAAGAAGATCGGCTTTATGGACAAACGATTCGACAACAAAATAGCAGGAGAAAATCTGGAAATCTCTCAAAAGGATCTTATGTTGGCGCTTGAAAAAGCCCGAATAAGCGGTCGTTTTATGAGCACTTGTAAAGCCGTCGAAACGCAAAAGACGTTCGCTTGCGAGCTAAGCTGGGAATACAGCAGCCAAGCTCATCCAACGATTCCAAATTATAAAATTGATTTCGTTCTTTTCACTATCAAGGACTCTATAACTAAGAAGGTTATTCAACACGCCAAGACAGCGTATCACGAAACATCCATCCACTATTTGAGCAACATGAGTCCAAATACATATATTATGACTCTGGTTCCTTTTGAACTTATGGGCACACAGCAGGCTGGCTATCAAGAGAGTATGATTCTCGTTGCTTTTGATATCGACCATTCTGGAAATTTGAATCTTAAAAATCTCTTATTTTCGCCGCGCACTTTCGTTCAAAGCACAACTATTGAGGAAAAACATGAAGACAGTGGCTTGGTTTATGTATGTGAAAAAAGATCTATCGTTCAGCCACATCCAAGAAATCTCGAGACAGATCTTCTGTTTTTAAACACTTTCGAAAAGGATGACGCCGTAATTGGTTGGGCAAAACTCTTCAATATTGATGACTCTAAGAACTGCCGAGTCAAAGAGTAAAAAGTCTCTGCTTATCTAAAGCCAAAGCTAAAAAGGACCCGTCTGGGTCTTTTTTAGCTTCTATTCAATCTTACACCCCACAGTCACGAGTAAATCTTTTACGATCCGGAAAGATTCTGCAGATCCCGCAGCTTTCTTCTATAGCTAGCCCGCAAAAGCGGTTACATTGCTTCGACTGTCACTCTGAACAAGGATACGCCCCCATGAATTCATTTTCTGATCTCGGACTTTTGCCATCTCTTTTGAAATCTCTGAAAGCTCAAAAGCTTCAGCGTCCGACAGAAATTCAATCGCAAGCCATTCCTTTGATGATGTCTGGCCAATCTGTCGTAGGAATCTCTGAAACCGGTAGCGGCAAAACTCTCGCCTATGCCCTTCCCTTGCTGCAAAAACTAAAAACTCTCGAAGACGAGGGACAGCCAGTGACTGCCGAAGGCAACCCACGAGCCATCGTTATGGTGCCGACCAGAGAGCTTGGCGAACAGGTTTCCAAGGTTTTTAAAACTCTGACTCATGATACGCGCCTTCGGGTGCGAACAGCTTTGGGTGGCATGGCCATGGAACAAGCCCGCAGAAACACCGCTGGTAAGTTTGAAATTTTACTGGCGACTCCGGGACGCCTGACACAGCTTATGGATTTGGAGTTGATCGATCTTTCTGATGTGCGCATGTTGGTCTTCGACGAAGCCGATCAAATGATGGACCAGGGATTCCTGCCCGACTTTAATAAAATATATTATGCCTGCCCCAAAGATATCCAGATGGCTCTTTTTTCAGCCACAATCTCCACAGCCGTCCAGGAAATGATCAATGACCTTTTTAAAGATGCCGAAGTCGTCAGAACCCAAGGAAGTGGTAAAGTCGTTAGCAGCTTGGTCACTAAAAATCTAAAGGTCGTTGATGGCAAAAGATGGCCCTTGTTTGAAAAGCTACTGTCACAGCCAGTAAATGGCGGCACCATCATTTTCACCAACACCCGTGAACAGTGTGACAAGCTCGCCGCCGAGATGACGAAAAAAGGAATTGAGTGCGCTGTCTATCGCGGAGAAATGGATAAGAACGAACGACGATCAAATCTGAAAAAATTCCGCGATGGTAAAATCAGTCTTTTGATTTCCACGGATTTAGCGGGCCGCGGTCTTGATATGGACAATATCTCCCGAGTCATTAACTTCCACCTGCCAAAACAGATGGACAATTATCTTCACCGGGTAGGCCGAACAGCCCGAGCCGGTCGCAAGGGCTTAGTTTTCAATTTGGTTACCGAGCGCGATGAGCGACTGATCACTCAACTTAGCAAGCCCAAGAAAAGTGATCAGAAAGCAAAACGCTAGCCTACGACTAAGCCAGCATCAACACTCAATGTATGCCCGTTGATATAATTGGCTTCGTCGCTCGACAAGAACAAACATGCATTCGCGATGTCGGTCACTTCTCCGAAACGCTGAGCAGGTACTCTTGCTGCCATCTGCGCAACAGCTTCAGCAGGCATCGCCTCGGTCATGGCTGTTTTAATAAAACCTGGTGCAATGGCATTAACCGTAAAGCCTTTGCGAGCGAACTCCTTCGCCCAAGTCTTGGTCATACCAATGACTCCCGCTTTCGCAGCGACATAGTTCGTTTGTCCAAAGTTTCCATATAAAGCAACAACACTAGAGATATTGATGATCCGCTTATTAGAGGAGTTGCTGTTAAATTTCTCGAAGACCGACTTCGTCACGTTAAACAGTCCCGTCAAGTTGGTGTTTATAACGGCATCCCATTCCTCACCGCTCATTTTTGCAAATGATTTGTCACGCGTGATTCCCGCGTTGTTCACAAGAATATCCACAGGCCATGGAACAGACGCAGCCGCTGCCGCACAAGATTCTCGATTGCCCACATCCACCTTTGCAAAATGCAACCGGCTCGAAAATGAGGCAAGGTCACTTTTTGCTTGCTCTAGCGCCTTATCTGAATAGTCCCAAATGGAGACATTGGCTCCAGCCTCGAGGTAAGACCTGGTTATTTGAAAACCGATTCCGGAAGCTCCCCCGGTCACGATCACTGCTTTGCTTTGAAAATCGAACTTGATATTGCTCATGAATTTTATTTCCCCAGCTATTCCCTAATGGGTCAACTTAAAAGCAGAGCTCGTCTCCACCCATGGGTTGAAATTTAATTTGTCCACCCCAAATATGATGGGGGTCATAGACAGCCACTCCTAGATCAACGAAAATTACAGCATAACAAGGAGTTGTTTGTGCCCGAGCAACAGGACCTTACCATATTTAGTGAGCTGAACAAGAAACTGGGACTTTGTATAAAAGATCAGAACCGGGTCGTTTTGTCGCAAAATAACAAGTGTCTTGAGACCTGCGGGAATAGAGCCGGACAAGTCTGCGAAACTGTCTGCGCTTCTTTATGCCAAAACATCCTCGAAAGCGCTCCCGTTGCTGATGGCATGAAACTTTTCAAGTCGATTGATATCGACGGAAAAAAATTAGATGCTCTTATCCTAAACGATGGCGAATGTATTACGACTCTGCTTTATCCGCTCGACGACACGCCAGAGAAACTCAAAAAACAGGAAGAGTATTTTGCAGAGCGCGGCCTCACTAAAAGTGAAACCCGCATCATGACTATGGTTATGAAAGGTATGACGAATTCTGCCATCGCCGAAGAGCTTTTCATTTCCAAGTCGACGCTGAAAACTCACTTAAATAACATTTATAAAAAACTACCTGAAGCCGTTCGCCTTGCCCGGGTCCGTCGCTAAAGCTGTTAATCAATTTATCGATGTCCCGGAGATCGCGAGTCTCTGCTTCTAACTGCGGATGACCGACCCGCACCAATATCCGTAAATGCGCCGGTCGGTGATCCCTTACGATCCTTTTTAGCGAGCGAAATCGCATTGCCTTCCTCATCGGTATATCCAGATTCTTTGGCGTCCTCGAGATTCATTTCTCCGAACTCTACATCGGAGCCCTTCATCTCGGACTCTGCATTTCCTGAAAATTCGGGTATCTTGCCGGGCCTTGCCGATAAGTTTTCATTCAAAGTTTCCTCCGCTGACGGCGGGACTTCTTTAAACTGAGTTTTCTTAGTTTCCATACCAACCTCCTCTAATCTTCCTAGCAAGAAGGATGCATGCGCCCCAGTGGCCAATTGGCGAAGATGACAATTGCAGAGACAGAAATTTTGCCTCACGCTGGGTATTATTTCTTAAAGATTCGCAGCAAGTAAAACAAGCTCGGGAATATTACAAGGCTTCCAATTAACAATGCCAGGACCAGTTGCCGCAAAGTTGCGGCAGGAGCTGCGGCATCATAGAAACTTAATGGACCGGATTTTAAAGTTAAGACAACTGGAGCATTCACCCAAAACCATCCCGCCATGATCACTCCAGCTTGTGTTGCTGCGACAATCCTTGCAGCCAGTGGCCTTCGCTTGATTGCAACGATCCAAAGGACGACGAAGAGGGCGACAACAAGGGAAACAAACACGAAAGCAAACTGATGGCTCCAGAATTTACTGAGCAAATCTGTCCCTTCCATATAGGAGGCGACAAAAACCAGAATGCCAGAAACAACCATCGCGATATTCAGGACAAAAGCTCGCTTACGGAAAAGCGTGCGCAAAGCGGGACGATCGGTTTCGCCAATAAGATAGACGCTGGCCAAAAAAGTAAAAATACAGCATACGAATATCCCCATCGAGACTGGAAACAATCCCCACCATGGAGACACATAAGCCAAGAAAAAGTCTGTGGCTTCTGGATCTATTCTGCCCCTGTCTAAGCTTGCTCCAATGACTCCCAACCAAAAGGACGTCCAAAGACTGGAGTAACCAAAAAGGTAAGAGTAAAAATTCTGAGATCGCGGCTCTGTAACGGCATCATAGTGCCTAAATGTAAAAGCCGTTCCACGCACAACGATTCCCAAAAGCAAAGCCACCATAGGAATGTGTAAAGAAACCATCACCAGATTGAATATTAATGGAAAACCCATAAATAGAATCACAACAATAAGAATCAACCACATGTGATTGGCTTCCCAAACCGGGCCCATCGCATTGTTGATGATTTTTCTTTGCTCTTCCTTGTAATCTGTTGGGAAGAGTTCCAGAATTCCGGCGCCGTAGTCGGCGCCACCCAAGACAATGTAAAGAAGCAACGAAGCTGCAACAAAAAAAATGAGTATCTCGATCATGGCTTACCTCGAGCTGCTTGGACTGCTTGCTCTGCCACCTGGATCTGTCTTTTAAACAACCAAAGCGTGATCACCGACAGAAGTAGATAAAGGACTAAGAAGAAATAGAAATGAAAGATCATGCCTGGAACGGGAGTCACCGAATCTGCGGTTTTTAGAATCCCATAGATGATCCACGGCTGCCTTCCCACTTCAGTGACAATCCACCCAGCTTCAATTGCCACAAAGCCCAGTGGCGCAGAAAATACCAGAGTCTTAAGGAACCAAATCGGTAAAGCGACCTTTTTTTTCCAAAGCCAAAGATAAATCACACTGAGCAAAGCCATGAAACTGCCCAGGGCAACCATTAGCTGAAATGCCAGATGTACCGTCACAACAGGAGGCCACTCTTCTTTGGGGAACTGATCCAGCCCCTTAACTTCTGCGGCAGTGTCATTAAAAGCTAAAAAACTTAACGCTCCGGGGATCGCTACACCCCAATTCATTTCTTGCTTTTCAACATCGGGAATTCCTCCGATATAAAGAGGCACATTTGAGGAAGTCTGGAAGTGACCTTCCATCGCCGCCAACTTTGCCGGCTGCAGAACAGCCACTCGTTGAGCGGCATAGTGACCGATTATTGGTTGAACTAACGAGGAAACGACCGCGAATACCATCGCGATCTTTAATGCGCGCAAATGCAAAGCGGAGGATCGATTCCTCAGTAAAAGAAACGCGTGAATTCCAGCAACGGCATATCCCACTGCCTGCAATGCGGCCGCTTGCATGTGCATAGTTTGATGCAACCAGGCTTCATTAAACATGGCAGCCACAGGATCGATATTCGTTGCCTTGCCGTCGACCCAGTCGAATCCTGCCGGAGCATTCATCCAACTGTTCGCAGCAAGAACGAATATTCCAGAGGCAAAGCCGGAAATACCAACAATTAAACCAGAACCCCAATGAACCCAAGGGTGCATGCGATTCCAGCCATACAGAAAAAGTCCAATTGCGATGGCTTCTAAAAAGAATGCCGTTCCTTCCCAGGAAAAGGGCATTCCAAAAATGGGTCCCGCATGCTTCATAAATCCAGGCCATAACAATCCCAGCTCAAATGAAAGAACCGTTCCTGACACTGCACCAATGGCAAAAAGAATCGCAACCCCTTTCATCCACAACTTGGTCAGTTCTAAATCTTCGGGATTTTTCTTTTTCAAATAAAGAAAATGTGCAGTCGCCATTAGAAATGGCATAACCATTCCAACCGCTGCAAATATGATATGGAAACCCAATGAAAAGCCCATGCTTAGCCGAGCGGCTAATAGGTCGTCCACGACTCCTCCGATCAACTTTTTAGAGAATAGTCGTGATTGTTCAAAGAAGCGAGGCCTCGCAACAATTTGTTGCCAAACTTCAGATCGTCCAAACTACTTGTAATGCTTCTCGAAATTCTGCCAACAATCCTGATAGTCCTTCTGCAGAAATCCATCCTGCTGAGCAAAATCAGTGACCTTGTAGGGAAGACGGCATTCAAACATAAAGGCCAGGGTGCTTTCCAGCTTGTGTGGCTTTAAGTCAGCATTAGTCGCCTGCTCAAATGACTCGCTATCAGGTCCGTGGGCCGAGTACACATTATGTAAACTTCCCCCGCCCGGTACGAATCCGCCTGCGGTCTTGGCATCATAGACACCATAGACAAGACCCATGTATTCACTCATGCAATTGCGATGAAAGTAAGGTGGCCTAAAAGTATGCTCTGCCACCATCCAGCGCGGAGGAAATATGGCAAAATCCAGATTTGCCACTCCTGGCGTGTCACTAGGAGACGTCAGGACAGTAAAAATCGACGGATCCGGATGATCGAAACTGACAGTATTAATTGTATTGAATTTTCTAAGGTCATACTTATATGGCACATAGTTACCATGCCAAGCCACCACATCAAGTGGAGAATGACCCACCTTCGCGGACCATAGTTGACCCGAGAATTTACCAATGATCTCGAAATCCCCCTCGACATCATCGAAAGCTGCAACGGGACTTAAAAAGTGGCGTCGATGAGCAAGGCCATTGGCGCCGATAGGCCCCAGTTCTGGCAGTCTGAAAGGCGCACCAAAGTTTTCAGCGATATAACCTGTACAGACGTCAGCAACGGGATTCACTTGAAATTTCATACCGCGAGGAATCACTACAATTTCCCCTGGCTCCGCTGCTATAACACCGAACTCTGTCTTAAATTGGACTGCCCCTGCTTGCAGTACAAACAAGAAGTCCCCATCGGCATTCATAAAGAACTTGTCTCCCATAGCTTGATTGATTCGATAAAGATGGACATGCAAGCCTTGCAGCTCTGCCGGCCCGCCGTTACCACAGACCGTTTTAATCCCTTCAACAAAAGAAACTGTTGCATTGGTTGGCGGCAGAGGGTTCCAACGCATCTGATTGGGATTCGTATGCTCTGGCTTAGTAAAGGTTTTCGCAGTCAGTTCCTTTAATGGAGTGAAAGGCTTATGCATTACTGAAGGTCGAATTCGATAGAGCCAGGAATATAAGTTGCTAGTACGAGGAGCGGTGAACGCAGATCCGCTCAGTTGTTCGGGATAAAGCCCGTACTGAGTTTTCTGAGGAGAGTTTTGATCGAGCGGTAATGCCTGAGGACGTGCTTCTGATGAAAAGTGATTTCCGAACCCGGATAGATAATTTAATTCCATTTACAAAGCTAATCAGGTTTCTGATCCAGAAGTCAATCTGAGAGGCCGCCATCCCCCCAGACTGACAATCGCTTCGCATCATACTAAAGGTCAAACTGCCCCGAAGCTTCTGGTTGAAATTCGATTTGCAAAACCTTGAGCTTTTTAAGTGCTCCATTCGGCATTTTCCAATCAATGGTCTCCCCGACTTTTAAACCCAATAAGGCGACGCCGACGGGCGCCAAAATCGATATTCTATTATCTTCCAATCTGGCATCCTGAGGATAAACCAGCGTCAGTTCACTTTCATGATGATTCGTTTCGTCGAGAAATCTAACCCGTGAATTCATCGTCACCACATCGGAAGGAATTTCTCTGTGCGAAACGACATCCGCTCTTGAGAGCTCTTCATCCAAAGCGTCCGCTTGGGGCCCATCTATTTGAGAAACCAATGCTGTCAAACGATGAAAGTCTTGATCTGTAATTAAAAGCCGAGGCTGTGTACTCATAAAATTCTCCTTGGGAAAGGTCGCTAGTTATTTTTTTTGAATCTAATTTAGGAAGAGTGCGAAACGTAAAATTAGCAAGACGGCAGTACGAGTCGTCTGCCGCTGATGAAACTTATAATGAGGTGTTTGATCTTTGATCTCAACATTATGAATACAATGTTACTCGGATTTGATGAATCTATCAAGGTTCCGCGCATTACTTCTTAAGCACTTGAATTATTTAACGATATTTGCTGGGTCCAGTGGATTTACACCAATCTCAGAAAGAAGCGACCTTATAGAATCGTAATCTTTGTCGGTACAATCTTTGAAACCTGTCAGGTGATAAAGCTTCGTTAGTGTCGCCGAGCCTTTCTCAATAGAGCCGAACTCTTTAAGAGCGGAAACAATCTTAGCTTCTATAAAATCAGGAAGGTCTTTTCTAAACACCACAGGTTCGCTGGGAATAGGGCCGGTCTTAGCAAGAATCCGAACCTTTTGATACACGTCAGGATACTGAGTCGCCACCAGACGACGGGCATCCTGATCGATCCCATTTAAAGCGGGAGTAAAGAAAGTTGCACCGGCATCCACCCTGCCCTGATAAACCATTGAGACAACGCTGTCGTGCTTGCCAGTAAAGGTCGTCTTACCGAGCTTAATACCTTTCTGCTTTAGCAAAGCAGCTGCGAGAACGTAACCTGAGGTCGAAGCCGGATCGACATAAGCAAAACTCTTTCCCGCCAGGTCCTCTAACTTTTGAATTTCAGGATGGCTAGTTATAATCTGCCCCCAGTACTGTGAGACGCCATGATTGACTCCCATCAGTAAGGCTTTTGCACCATACTTCTGATGGGCCAAGAGATAACCAAAGGGATTCATGATAGCCACGTCGATACGTTGAGACCCCATCCCCTCCACCACAGCAATAAAATTTACGGGAACGCTAATCTTAACTACGAGACCGGTTTTTTCCTGAAGCCATGTCTCCAGCACCTGGCCATGCTCCAAAAGAATGGCGGAGTCTTGACCGGGCACCAGCGCCAACTTGATAGGATTTTCTTTCGTACCCAAAACCTTTTTTTGGAAGGTGCAAGAGCTCAATGTGATGGCCAAGAAAGTAATGATGAAAGTCTTAGAAAATTCGATAAATCCCTCGGAAAATAGCTCTGCAGGATGGCTTTTTTGCAAACAATACAGTCCTGATTAAATGTATGCAATAAAGTCTTCATAAACGGGAATTAATTGGAATAAAAGACACAATTCAAGCATAAGGGGTCCATGGAAATGCAAAAAGCTAAAGTAGAAATCGATGCTGATTTACAGGATCTGATTCCGCAGTTTTTAGAGAACCGGAAGAAGGATATTGAAAGTCTCAAAGCCCTGGTTCAACAGAATGATCTGGAGGCTATTGGCCAACTTGCACATAAGATGAAGGGAGCGGCTGCCGGTTATGGTTTTGTCCAGCTTTCTGAATATGCGGCACAAATCGAATCTGCGGCTAGAGCTAAAAATTCTGCGCCGATTCCTCAGCTTTTAGATAAGATGAAAGCTCACTTTGAAAATATCGAAGTACGATTCGTTTCGATGTAAGTAAATGGGTATAAGGAAGAAGCTTTTACTTTCCTCGACATTTTTTTTCCTGGCCACTCTAACGGTCGCCAGTTTTGTCGGGTATCAGATTGGCATCTCTTCACTTAAAATCACATATAGGGAACGGCTGACCCAAATTCAGCAAAGTCGTGCCGCTGCCCTTCAGAGTGAATTCAACCATCTGGGTAAAGTCGTTCAGACTGCCGCCCAGCGACTCATCATCAGACAAAGTCTTGAAAAAACACCCGATGCAATATCCGAACTCGACAAAATTGTACAACAGGCCGGTCGCGATCACTACTGGCGCACAGAAATAAGCCGTTATTACAAAGCCAGTGGCCGACCCGAGCTTTTTAATTCCCTCAGAAAAATGGAAGGCCTTCCCCTTTTCCTGCAGTCGCAGTTCATTCAGAAGAATAAGCAGGAGCTTGACGTGCCCGAAGGCCTCAAGGGCACCCGCTATGCAAAACTACAAAGCGACCTCCGTGAAGTCCTGAGCGAATATCGTCAGATCTATGACCTCAACGATGTGCTTATAGTAGATGCAAGTGGGCTTGTAATTTATAGCGCTAAGAATGGACTTAGTTTAGGTGCAAATCTTAACTCCGGTCTTTTTTCTGAATCCCATCTGGCAGAAGCTTATCTTTGGTCACGAAATGCGACTCGAGGCAGCTTCCAGTTTTTTGATTTTGCGCCGCTCATAGAGCCCGCAAAAACCCCCGTCGCTTTTTTTGCAACTCCTGTTATTGCTAACGAAAAGTACCTCGGCGCTTTGGTGTTTCAAATCACTCCCGAAAAAATCGATGGCATACTTTCCAATGGTCGATCATGGCAAAGTATGGGTCTGCACAAATCGGGTGAAGTCGTGGCCTTCGGACCGGATCTGCTCCTGCGAAATAACTCTCGAATCTTCGTTGAAAACCCAGGTCAGTTCTACAACGATCTGAAGAATGCCGAACACGCTCAAAAATTCGCCCTAGAACAAATTCAACGAAAAGAAACCACCGCTTTAGAACTGAAGCTATCTCCTCAGGAAGCCCGCGATATTCATCCGCAACAAGCCAGCTTCTTCGTCGCTCGAGACTACTTGGGAAATCACTGCCTCCAAGCTGGTGAAAAAATTCATCTGCCCGGTGGCACGGAATGGGTCCTGATCGCCAAAATCAACTTGTCGGAAACCTACACCACCGAAAACCACGAACTTCACTTTATAATTCTGGTCAGTCTTTTGATATTGCTGGCGATACTTATATCTTCAATATACTTAGGAAATAAGTTTCTCAGAGTTGTCAGGCCGTTACAAACGGCCCTTTCTCATTTGGCGACCGACAATTATAAAATACGCATTCACCGAAACGCCTCTGACGAGTTCCAAGAAATTTACAGATCTTTCAACGACATCGCCGAAAAAATGGAACTCACTCAAGTACGCAGGGACTTTTTAGAACAGATTATCGTTTCAATCAAAGAGCCTCTGTTCATCGTCGAAGACCGGGCCAACGCAAGCGGCAAATCTTCTTACTTCATACAGGAAATCAACGACTCTGCCGCAGCCTTGATCGGCGCACCACGTGGGGCCTTGTTGCAAAACGATTTCCTTGCCTGGCTTGACTCTGACTCGTTCAACTTGCAGTCCGAAGGGCCTCAAGAAATTTCTATTAAAACTCTAACGGGCACACCAAAAACTCTACGCTTTCGCTGTGGTAAGATTTTAGGATCAGACAATCTATACGTTCTTGTAGGCATCGATTACACTGAGCAGATTCTTGAAAAAGAGAAACAGCACAATCACTGCCAAATTCTTCAAGAGGGTCTTGGTTCTGCAGGAGTCGGAGCCTTTAAGCTGAACCTCAAGAGTCAAGAAATGGTCTGCTCAAAGGTGTTCTGGGATATTACCGGATTGTCTGAATCCTCCCTTTTAAGTTTTAACAGATTTAAATCCCGAATTTTCTTGGACGACCTTCAGAGCTTTGAAAAAGCTCTTGCCGACAGTCAGGAAAATCTTAAACCATTATCGACATCTTTCCGTCTAAAAAAGAGAAATGGTGAGCTCGTGTGGGTGAACTGCAAAGGAAGAACTCAATACGACGACTATGGAAGACCGGTCTCAATATTCTGCTCACTCAAAGATGTAAGTGAAGAAAAAAGAGAACTGGCCATCCTTTCAAGCGAGAAAGAACAAGCCCTTAAGAGTTCCAAAGCCAAATCAGAATTTCTCGCGAGAATGAGTCATGAAATCCGTACCCCGATGAACTCCATCATGGGTATGGCCGAACTGCTCAAGGACACCGCTCTGAGCAAACAGCAAGAGTATTACGTTAATATATTCTGCAAGGCCGGCGAAGTTTTGATGACCTTAATAAACGACATCCTTGATATATCCAAAATTGAAGCCGGTGAAGTGTCGATCGAGAACATTCCATTTTCACTTAACCAGATGCTAAGCGACGTCGAAGAAATTATGCGCCCACGAGCCCTTGAAAAAGGAATTTCTTATTCGTTCCAGGTAGCATCTGACATCTCAGATCATCTTATGGGCGATCCTACTAAAGTGCGCCAGGTGCTTATTAATTTAGTGAGTAATTCTCTTAAGTTTACGGATAAAGGTCATATTAAAGTTGGGGTCAACAGAGCCAACGGCAAAAAAGATCAACTTACTTTCAGTGTGTCAGACTCTGGGGTTGGTATTCCCTTATCCAAGCAGTCGTTACTGTTCCAAAAGTTCTCTCAGGCGGACAGCTCCATTGCTCGAAGATTCGGTGGAACCGGGCTGGGTCTTGCTATCTCTAAGAGCTTGATCGAACTTATGGGTGGTGACATTTGGCTGCGCAGCCAAGAAGGCTTGGGAACCACATTCTATTTTACGATTCCTTATAGAGAGCAGATCTATAACCCGGTCAAAAATAAACCAGTAGAAATGTCAGCACCAGAACTCAGCTTTGTGTCCAAAAAAAGAATGCCTGGCGAAAAGATTCGAATTCTTATCGCTGATGATTTGCACGACAACAGAGTTCTCTTCACACACTTTTTGAAAAGTGGACCCTATGAAATAATTGAAGCAGAGAATGGACTTGATGCTCTTAATAAGGTAAAGTCCGATAAGTTTGACATTGTCTTCATGGATGTGCAAATGCCAGAAATGGATGGATATTCGGCCACAAGCGCAGTGCGCGCCTGGGAAAAAGAGAATAACAAGCCATCTACACCTATAGTGGCATTGACGGCGCACGCTCTTTCTGAAGACAAACAGAAGTCACTGGATGCTGGTTGTAATGATCATGTTTCCAAGCCGTTTAGAAAAGATACTTTAGTCAACGTTATCAACAAGTTCACATGAGGTAATGAGATGGTGCCACCGGAAGACAAAAGCAGACTTCTTATTGTCGAAGACGATGCGGACATTCGAGAACTTCTAAAGCATTTTCTAAAAGAATTTGTTGATGAGATTGTCGAAGCGGAGAACGGGACCGCGGCTCTTCAACACGTGAAGAACCAAGAATTCGACACGATTCTGTCGGATATCGAAATGCCACAAATGAATGGCCTGAAGTTCCTAGCCTACGTCAGATCTTTAGGACAAATGACTCCCTTTGTAGTTCTTACTGCTCACGGCGATCATTCGCGGGCTCTCGAAGCACTTTCATTGGGGGCATTTGACTTCATTACAAAAGACTCTAAAAAGAAAATTGTTATCGAAAGTGTCTGCGCGGCTCTTAAGTTTGGCCGAGAAATGAAAACTTCAAAAAACGATCCTGTACGATCCAGTCATCTTCGCAAAATCTATACTGATATGTCCAAGTCTTCGGAAATGCGTCTGCGTAAGATCATTGAAGAGATGTCTTACTAGGAGCCACAACAATGGTAAAAATGTCGGCCGTTTATCAAGGCGATAAACACTGCAAACTCTTACATGAACCTTCGTCTTCAACTATAGAAACCGATGCACCTAAAGATAATAATGGCAAAGGCGAGAACTTCTCTCCGACTGATTTGCTGGGTGCGGCACTTGGAAGCTGCATGCTGACCGTAATGGCCATCACCGCTGAAAAAGACGGTGTGAACCTAAAAGGATCTTGGGCAACTATGGAAAAAGAGATGGTCGCAAATCCTCGTCGAGTTTCAAAACTAAACGTGATTTTGCATTTGCCCCAAAATGTGCCCCACGATTATCGCGCAAAACTGGAAGACATTGCAAAAGGCTGCCCCGTTAAGGTCAGCCTTCATCCTGACATTAATATTCCAATTCTTTTTCACTATGACATTTGAGAAGGGCGCATAGAGGACTCTTTACTCTCTTTGCGCTGCTTGGAAGATCCCATCTCTTTTGGCAGATGACTACGAATCATCCACGCGGCTTTTTCGTGAAATGTAATAAGATCTTCGTACAAGGTCACAGCATGAATATCACCAGCTGCCTCTGCATCCTCATGATGCTCTTTGATTCTTGCAGCAATTGCTAAGTGATCTTTATTTAACACCTCAACCATTTCGATGGCGGATATTTCCTCGGCAGGGGCCTCATCTATCAGTGAGGTCTTGGAATACTCTCTGAAGCTCCCAGGTGCCTTTGCATCATACGCTCGAATCGTTTCAGCAATATCATCCACCTTTTCCAGGAGTCCGCGGTAATGCGTTTCGAACAAAGTGTGCAGCGAATGAAAAAGAGGCCCTTCTACATTCCAATGAAAGTTGAGCGTCTTTAGAAGCAAAAAGTACTCCTCAGACAGCACTTTGCTTAAGTCCTGTACCGTTTTCGAAGTCTGGCTATTCATAATTTACCTCCCTGGCAATGGTTCGTATTCTAATCGCATCCCAGGCTCCTCGAAACCTTCCGCCGCCAAATGTGTTTATTATCAATTCCCATATAGGTTTCATCTATGGGGCATTAGAGAAAAGTGAATGGCCGCAAAATGATGACCATGTAATAATGGTGTTTAGGAGGTGATGCATGACAACACTCTCTGCAAAGGCACTATTAGCGCCAAAGATACGCTTGGGACGATTTGTCCTCTACTTTTATATGATCACTATTATAGCGGTGGGAATTCTTGGATATTACGCGAATCACTGATGACAAGGATGACTGAAAATTAGATGATTTCACTTGAAACTCGAAAGGAGAATCTTGTGAAAAACATTTTAATTATCAGTCTACTTAGCTTCTCGTTTATCGCCTGCGCGACCAAATCTCATCATGAGCATCGCGAAGAGTCAGCAACGGAAAGTGCTGAACAAACTTCTGCACCCACAAAAGCTCACGCAACCTTGAAAGCGCCCGCAGGTTCTAAGCTGAAGGGAATGATTCACTTCACTGAAGAAGATGGAAAAATGAAAGTCGAAACTTTTGTGGATGGACTAAAATCAGGTCCCCATGGCTTCCATATTCACGAAACGGGTGATTGCTCTGCAAAGGATTTCTCTTCTGCTGGGGGGCACTTCAATCCCACTTCAGGTCCCCATGGATCAGCTCATGGCGAAAAAAGACATGCTGGTGACTTGGGCAACCTAGTTGCTAACAATAAACTAAAGGCTTACACGACTTTGGAAGCAGAAGGCATTACTCTTCGCCCCGGTCCAAATAACATTATCGGAAAAGCTATAGTCATCCACAAAGACAAAGATGACTTAAAGTCTCAGCCTACCGGTAATTCGGGCGGGCGAATTGCCTGCGGAGTTATCGAAGCTTTGTAGGATGAAAACGCCTAAGAAGGTGAAGGCTAGACGGCCTTCACCTTTTGTTTGATACGTCCAAAAATGTTCTCGCCTTTTTCGTTCAGCATGACCATTTCAACTGTGTCGCCAGCCTTCATGAAAGGCGTTTGAGCCGCGCCTGTCTCAATCTGTTCAATAGTTCTTTTTTCTGCCAAACAGCTTGAACCCACCCCGGGTAGTTCATTCGAAACAGTGCCGCTGCCGATGATCGAGCCCGCTGCAAGATCGCGAGTTTTAGCCGCATGGGAAATCAGCTCACCAAAATGAAAATGCATATCGCCAGCATTCGCTTTTCCAAAAAACTGCTCATTGTACTTCACGTGCAAAGGCAGATGAATTCGGCCCTCTTTCCAAGCACTACCAAGCTCTTCGGCAGTCACCGCACAAGGTGCCAATGCTGAGGCCGGCTTGCTTTGGAAAAAGCCAAAACCCTGAGCCAATTCGGCTGGGATCAAACCGCGCAATGAAACGTCATTTATCAGCACGAACAACTTGATGTGCTTGATTGCATCTTGAGGGGAAGTGCCCATAGGAACGAAATCGGTCACAACTCCGACCTCCCCTTCAAAATCGGTCCCGTGGGAAAAATCTCTTTGGGGGATGTCTTCCGTCGGCGCCAGGAACTTTCCACATTCACCTTGATACATCAAAGGAACAGTCGATAGCGTCTCTGGCAATTCAGCCTTACGAGCTTTTCGAACGAGTTTGATATGGTAGATAAAAGCAGACCCATCAGCAAAAAGCCAAGTGCGCGGCAAAGCCGCGTGAAATTCGTCTTCTTTGAAAGCGAAGGCATTGGCAACTTTACCGTTATTCAAATCATTATAGAGCTCAAGAAGGCGAGGCTCTGTTTGACTCCAGTTTTCTATAGCAGACAAAAGAGAAGGAGCCACTTGAGTTGCCTTTACCGCCGATTTTAGATCGCGACTAATGACACACAATTCACCATCTAGACTATTTTTGGATTTGAGAGAGCCTAACTTCACGATAACTCCTTAGTCGAAAGTAACAAGCAGGTTTGCACCCACTGCACGGTAATTACTGAGATCCTTAGCAATCGATGAACCACTTTCAAAGTAGAGAGTTGCGCCAAGTTGAGGGGCAAATTTAAAGCTTGCACCGAAAACAATTGGCAAAAAAGGAGTATCTACACTGCTTGTTTTAAAAGCCGTTTTGTTATCACTCGAGTTGTCGATATTGAAGGCTAGTGATGTTCCAATAAATACACCTGCATAGTCTTCAAACTTGTACATAATCTGAAGCGGAACATCCAAGTAGTTCATTGAGACTTTGATCTCTTCTGAAGTGGTGTCGTTTTCCAAAACTAAGGGTCGCTGAGTGTACAGCATTCCCGTTCTAAGATTCCATGGCCCAGAAATAGCGAAGACTGCGGATGCCCCAAACTGAAAACCCATTTGTGATTTAGCAGAGTAACCTGCTACATCAGTGTCACCGGACTGTTGGCGAATTCCCGCTTCAATAGCATAAGTAAGATCCGCAAATGCGACCGTTGAAAACAAACTCGAAACAGCTAAAAGGACCAGTGCGATTTTTTTCATTTAAATTCCTCCTCAGGAGCTTCCAAAGAAGCTTTTCAATATATTCACAATTCTAACTATTTATCAAAACACCATACAGCATTCAGAGCCATCTCGTTAATAACCGGATTTAGCGAAACCTCACTGTGCTCAAGGCGCAAATGATGCGGCTCTACAGTTCCGCGAGCTGCTAAGAATATAACTAGCAATGGCACGACAATACGCAAGAGGGCTTCCCAGCGGGTTCCTCGATTTGGAGAATACTCATCCTTCCAATGTCCCAGCTTAATATTCTGAATAAGCATCCACCCCAAAAAGAAGAGTAAAACAGATATCGTCGAAAAGATCCAAAACTGATTATCCGGCAACTTTTGAGATCTTTCTATAAGTTCGCCAAGGTTCCAGGATTGATAGTCGGCAAAACGCATTCGTCTGCCCATCTGGGCAAAGAACATAAAATCGACAACCGACAAACTACAAATTCCAACCCAAACCAAAAGAAAATAGACTCGGTAGACAATGAACATCTTAGCTGGCCACTTTTTGATAATCGCCTGGAAAAGCAAAACGAAATAAACGGGAGCCAAAACAAAACCCAAAACCAGAGCATCGAAGCGCAGGCCCGCCAGAAATGACTGAAGAATCTCTACCGGCACAGCATCAGGAGTCGCATGGAAAACTGATAGAAAATACAAATTCATTCGAAACAATGACATGAATAAAATCATCGCCAAAGCGATAATTCCCATCTGAAGCATCGCCTTTGAAAAATAGCGCAGTGAAAAGATAAATCTATTTGGCATAGAAAAGACCTTTGACTGAAGAAAAGTTTCGGAATGAAATGTGCCTCAACAGGAGCAGTATATGTCCTCGATAGTACTTTACAACTATTTTCGAAGTTCCACCTCTTACCGAGTCCGCATTGCTTTGCACCTAAAGGGACTAACCTTCGACTATCACGCCATCAATTTATTAAAGGGGGAACAGCACTCTGAAGAATACCTTAAGTTAAATCCTCTGGGCGGTGTCCCTACGCTTGTTCACGACGGAAAAATTATTCCAGATTCTGTCGCCATAATTGAATACCTTGATCAAGTTCATCCAAATCCCTCGCTTCTTCCGAGAGACGCCTATTTGGCGGCTCGTGCAAGGCAGGCCTGTCAGATAATCAACTCTTCAATGCATCCCATGGGAAACTTAAAGCTGATGCAATATCTAGATAAGAACTTTGGGGTGAGCTCTGTCGACCAAAAAGAAGCTTGGCTTAAGCATTGGTTAAGCCAAGGTCTCTCAGCTCTAGAAATCACAGCCAAAGATTTCTCGGGAAAGTATTTCTTTGGCGACTCAATCACCATGGCAGATCTGTTTTTAGTTCCGCAGATTTTCAGTTGTCAGCGTTTTAATGTCGATTTGACCCCGTACCCGACACTTACCAAAGTTTCGGACAATTGCTTACTACACGAGGCATTTCAGAAAGCACATCCTGGCCGCCAGATAGACACGCCTGACGAACTAAAGCTAAGTTAGTTAGAATCGATAAAAAGAAAATTCCACTTGTCGATGACGGGAATTATCAGGAACACAAGCATGCTGACATTCAGCCACATAAAGAATGCCAGCCATCGCTCTGTACCTTTAGATCGATAGTACCGAACAAACTCTTGCATGACTTTAAAAACAAATGGAACAGTTAATAGAGCGAACATCCAGCTGGTATGAACAAACGCCGGTGCCGCAAGAGCAACCCCAACGTACACCAAGGTGTAAAGTCCAATTTGGAACAGCGTTTTTTCCATGCCCAACGCCACGGGTAATGTCGGAATTCCACCCGCTGCATAGTCATCCTTGTAACGAATTGCCAAGACCCAGAAGTGCGGCATCTGCCAGAGAAACATTATCAAAAATAGATAAATTGATTCAGAGTTAAAAATATCTGGGTTCGCAGCTGCGTAGCCAATTGTCACTGGCAGTGCTCCCGGGATAGCTCCAGGAACGGCTGCAAAAACCCACTTGCGTTTCATATAACCAGTGTAAAGTCCGTTATAAAGAAGAACACAAACCAAACCCACCCAGCCAGCCACGGGCTGAATATCAAAAAGCAGATGCAAACCCACAGCGATAAAAGTGACGGCCAGAATACCTGCTGCTGCAGGTTTTATTTTTCCCGAAGCAATAGGCCGTTTTGCCGTTCTTGGCATTTGTTGGTCCAGCTTCCATTCCTGAACCTGGTTCAATGCCAAAGAACCAGAGCTAAGAAAGTATATTCCTAGCAGCGCATAGACCAAAATTTTCCAATCGAAGGGATTTTCGACCTGATAACCAGCGGCATAGCCGGCCAGTCCAGAGATGACTGAGAAAACGACTATGCCAAATTTGGTAAGGTCTGCGTAAAGCTTGAACACGATCTTACAGCGGGCTTGATTCGAACACGCGTGTGATGATGTCCAATTCGGTAAGGACCCAAAGCAAAAACAAGAACGCAAAGGCAGAACCGAAAATCGCTCTGTTCATGTTATTGTCATCTTTAAGATGCATGAACCAAAGAACAACCAAGGATGCCTTGATCAATGCAATCAGAAAAGCGACAGCAGAAGCAAACATGCCCAGCTGAGCCTTAAACTGATGCGCAATAACTGTTAAAAAAGTCAGGGCAAACAAAGCTCCAGCAACCTTAAGATAGGTCGCCATCGGAGCAATGTGCGGAGACAGGATGTTCGGGTTGTTATTATTACTATGAGCCATGATTTTTACCCCACCAAATAAAGAAGAGGGAACAAGAAGATCCAAATCAAATCGACGATATGCCAAAAGATTCCGACACCTTCAACCGGGATCCAATATTGCGAATGGAACTCACCGCGGATCGTTCGGATCATCACCCAAGTGATAAGTCCCATACCGACCAATACGTGAATACCATGTAAACCTGTCATCGCGTAATAGAAGCCGAAGTACATACCGATATTGGCATGCTCAGCACCAATCTTTGCAACATCAATAAAGTTGCCCGGGAATAAGCCCAAGTGGAACTTGTGCATATACTCGAAGTACTTAATGACCATGAACACGGCACCGCAAAGAATTGTCGTTGCAAGAGCGAAAATGGCCTTCTTTTGTTCATTCTTTTGAATAAAGGCAATAGAGATCGCCATGGTGAAAGAAGAAAAGATCAGCACCAACGTGTTAGTGAAACCCATCTTCCAGTCAAGAGTCTTTGACCCTTCAGCAAACATCTCTGGATAAAGGCGATGATAAATGGCGAACGCCACGAAGATGGCTCCGAACATAAGAAGTTCGGTCATCATGAACAACCAGATACCCTGCTTGCCACTTTCATACTGTTGGGTCGCATCTTTAAAGTGATGCGCCACATGTGCTGTTCCAGCTGCGTGCGTATTATCTGTACTCATATGGTCCTCCTGTAACGACAGGTTCGACGTCAAAGTTGTGGTGCGGTGGAGGAGACTGAACAGTCCACTCAAGCGTCTTAGAACCCCATGGATTCGCAGGCGCTTTTTCACCTTTTCTTAAGCCTTGAATGATTGTGATAAGAGCGATTACAAAACCGATTCCGATCAGCCAAGAGCCAACAGTAGAGATCTTGTTCAGCTGTTCAAATGCCGGGATGTAGTCGAAGTAACGACGAGGCATACCCATCGCGCCCAAGATAAATTGTGGGAAGAATGTCACGTTGAAGCCGATAAATGTAAATACGAAAGACATACGCGCCATTGAGTCGCTGTACATCTTACCGAACATTTTCGGGAACCAGTAGAAGAACCCACCCATCAGTGACATCAAAGTTCCACCCACCATTACGTAATGGAAGTGAGAAACAACGAAGTATGTATCATGGAAGTGAACGTTTATTGGCAAAGTTGCCAACATGATTCCAGTAACACCGCCGATAGCAAACAAGAACAAGAAGCCAAGAGCATAAAGCATCGGCGTATCAAAAGAGATAGAACCTTTGTACATGGTCGCTACCCAGTTGAACATCTTGATCGCTGTTGGAACACCCACCAGCATCGTCAAGAAAGAGAACACGATACCTGCTGTCTCTGACTGACCAGAGACGAACATGTGGTGACCCCAAACGAAGAACGAAACCGCCGCAATACCCAATGAAGAGTATGCAATCGCCGTGTATCCAAAGATCACTTTACGAGAGAAAGTTGTGATGAGTTCAGAAACCACACCCATCGCAGGAATAACCATGATGTAAACCGCAGGATGCGAATAGAACCAGAAGAAGTGCTGGAAGAGAACCGGGTCACCGCCCAATTTAGGATCGAAGACGCCGACGCCGAACAATCTCTCAGCAGCCAAAAGCAACAAAGTGATCGCCAAAACCGGAGTTGCCAACATCTGGATAATTGCAGTTGCATAAAGAGCCCAAACGAAAAGAGGCATTCTATGCATCGTCATTCCAGGAGCTCTTAGCTTGTGAACTGTTACGATGAAATTCAAACCCGTCAGAATTGAAGACATACCCATAATGAAGGCACCAAGTACCATCAAGACAGTAGAAGCTCCAGTACGAATCGAATATGGAGTGTAGAACGTCCAGCCTGTATCAACTTTATTAAAAAACAAAGTCAGAAGTGCCAAGGTCGCGCCGGCCATCAAGCAATACCAACTCAATAAGTTGATACGTGGGAAAGCCACATCTTTCGCTCCGATTTGAAGCGGCAAGAAGAAGTTACCCAGGATCGCAGGAATACCAGGAATAATAACCATGAAGACCATGATGGCTCCATGATAGGTCATTACTTGGTTATAGACGTTTCCATCCTTAAGAACTCCACCGACTCCTTGAACTGCGTTCGGAGCAAAAAGCTCTAAACGAAGCAAAAGGGCCATGATTCCGCCGATCAAGAAGAACGTCATCACTGTTATCATGTACAGCAAACCGATGCGCTTATGATCAACGGTCGTTAACCAAGACCACAAACCTTTTTCACAATTAATATAATTATCGCCGTGAGCGTGACTAGCCATGAGCGAGTCTCCTTATTTCATTTCCTTGATGTACTCAACTAAAGCGTTGAGTTCATTTTCATTCAACTGACCCTGAAATGTGGGCATAACACCTTTTGGAAAGCCTTTTACGATGTGCTTGTTAGGCTCAAGAATCGACTCGCGCAGGTGATTTTCGTCAACCTTCACCTTAGATCCATCATCCATCACAGACTCTGCACCAAACTTCTTAAAGAGGCTTGGGCCAACTTTAACTGCATCGCTGTCGGTAGAGTGACATGAAGCACAGGCCTTCAGTGCGAAGAGCTTTTCTCCACGTTTTGCTAGTGGCAATGCTCCTTCTTCCTGTCCCTCTTCTAAGTACTTATTGAAGTCTTCAAGGGAAACGACCTTCAAGCGACCAATCATACCCGAGTGAGTTGTTCCGCAATATTCAGCACAGAAGATATGGAATTCACCAAGCTTATCTGCATTAAACCAAACAGCAGTGTAACGACCTGGAATCACGTCTTGCTTGATACGGAAGCTTGGAACGAAGAATGAGTGCAGAACATCGCTTGAAGTCATCAATAGTTTCACATCAGTATTGATGGGAACGACGATTTCATTCACCGCTTTGTAACCATTCTTGTACTCGATTTCCCACGCCCACTGCTTACCTAGAACATTAATTTCCAGCGCATTTTGCGGCATCGCTCTCATCTGATGGTAAACATACCAACCCCAGGCAAAAACGAAGAGGAAAATTACGAGCGGAATGAACGACCAAAGAAACTCTAAAGCAGTGCTATGAGAGATGTAAGCCGTTTTATCGTTGGCAGTTTTACGCTTGTACTTGAATACAAAGTAAATCATTCCACCAATGACAATGACACAGGAAATTAAACTAATAATCAGCAAGAAACCGTAAAGATTGTCTACCTGCTTAGCAATCTCGGTTGCTTGTGACGGCATGAAGGATTGGGCCTTCGCTAAATTAAACCACATCATGTACCTTTATCTCCCATCCGCTTTTTTCTGTTCTCTGCGAGAACGAATCCAAACCGGCGTTAACCATAAGACCATCACCAAAACCATCAGTGCTCCACCCATCTTCATAAGATTGACGGCTGCGAGCGTGTATTTGCTTGAGTGCGGATCATATTTAAAACAGTAGAGCACCAAGCTTTCCACGAGGGTGCCAATTTTGCCTTCAGCGGCTTCATTCAAAGCCAGCTTGATATCTTTAGGATCAAACATAATCCCCGGCAAATAACGAGAAATCTTTCCATCAGGAGCAATGACAATGGCGGCAGAGGCGTGTGCCCACTCTTTTTGGGCTTCGTCCCAGCGAAACTTAAAGCCCACAGAGCCGGTAAAGGCTTGGACAGTCGCCTCGTCGGCGGTCAAAAAGTGCCAGTGATCTTCGGCACCTTCGCGGCCATAAAGCTTCATATAAGTTTTCTTTTTTGCCGCGGCCAATTCTGGTGTCTCTTTGGAGTCGAAACTTATCGCTAGCATGGTGAACTTTTCACCGACAGCCCATCCCGGCTCCATCAGTTTAAGTGCGTCAGTAAAACCATTTAGATGGAAATTACAAAGCCCCGGGCATGCATAATAAATAGGAGAAATAACGACGGGATGCTTTCCATCAAAGTAACTATTAAGAGTGACTTCTTTTCCGTATTCGTCTTTGAATTTAAGATTGAGATCGATTTTTTGACCCAGCTTCTCATCGATACCGACATTCTGAAGCTCTGCAGGTTTTTCATCTGCCGTTTTCGCCATCACCTGGGGCTCGTAAGCCGCCTGTCCGTGGGTGCAAAACAAAGCAAAGGAGGCCAACAAAAGTGCCCTCCCCGAAATCCTTGCTTTAAAAACGGAAGAATTTGCAAACATTTAATAAGTTCCTAATTATTCTGCAGTTTTTGCGAACTCAGCAACTTTTGCAGGATCATCCTTAGATTTGTTTTGGGTGATGCTGTCCATGTAGTGAAGAATTGCCCAACGCTCTGCCGGCTTGAAATGCTGATAGGAAGCCATGGAAGTGCCCTTGATACCATTTTGCAGAACTTTATAGTGAGCGATAATGCCTTCGCCCTGAGTCCACTTACCTTCAACGAGATTACGAGGTTTTGGGTTTAATGCAGCTCCCGCAGCTCCATCACCCTGCCCTTGATTTCCATGGCACATTGCGCAGTTGGTCATATATGATTTTTGTCCGTAAGCGACCATTTCTGGAGTCGCCACCCATGGTTCTTCGACTTTTGTGATATCGAATACCGGAGTAGCACCCTCTGCAACTGGCGCATTCGGATCGATCACGTTTTCACCAAGATCAACACCTTTATTAACAGCTACAAGGTAAAAGAAGAATGCAAAGCAAAATACGATGGAGAAGGTAAATGCCAGCATCCCGCCGCGGTTATATTCATCTCTATTTTCAGACATAGGTTGACACTCCCAAGGGGTGCAAATAGGTTTTGTCACAAAATTGTAATATATAGCTTGGGAAGCTAACGTAAATCATTAGAGACGGCAACTAATTATGATCTGGCGCACCTTTATAACTTCATGCGCCGGCGCGGCGAAGCGGCCACTTTGCAAGCTTGAAAATCCCATCTCGAAACATCTAGAACCCCTCGTGCTACACCAAAGTCGAGCCCGCTTTTAATTTTACCTTCCGAACGCAGAATCTGCGGTAAACTTGAGTATATGTTCAGATACATCCTCAGCACTTTCATGATCGTCGGTCTTGTTGCCTGCGAGAAAGCTCCAATCCTTGGGCCTGGGGATAATAAAGTTTTGGCAAGCCAAGCAGAGCCCGATTGTGGATACCTGCAAAATGCCTATGGACAAAGAGTGTCTTGGAAGGGACGAATCCCCATCAATCTTCAGGTTCATGAAAGCTACCCGAGCGAGTTTCAGAATACCTTGGAAAGTGCGGTTCATCATTGGAATGAAAGCGCCGGACTGACACTGATTCAACTAATAAAATCCTCAGATGGACTGTCTGCCACCGCCGGTAAAAATCTTCTGAATAGCATCCACTGGATCACTGAATGGCCAGAAACACGCAGCAACACTCAAGCCCTCACATCACTGCATTGGACAAAAAATCTCATCACAGAAGCTGACATATCCATAAATGGAAGACACTTTACTTATTTTATTGACGAGCCCCGAACTCCTGCAGATGTTCACCTAGAGAGCTTACTTATTCACGAACTGGGACACGTCCTGGGCCTAAAGCATCGAAGCTCCGTGCCCAGTGTGATGTGGTCCGTTCTTAATGGTGGAATTAAAAGACAAGTTTTAACAGCAGCCGACAAAGAAACCCTTAAGTGCGAGTATTAAGATGAAAAACAAACATCCTATGCAAAAAATCGTTCGCTTGGTCATTTCAATAATGATTCTCGCCGCGCTTCCCTTGGGAATTGCAATTCTCGACAAAAGATTAAATCCTGATCGCGGCGTAGCCTCCTCCGAAGATGACTCCACCAATGCCGACACCAACAGTTCAGATCTATCGCATCTCGAAGACGACGAATTCCACCGAGCTTTCAAATATCAAATCTTGAAAGATGCTGATTTTTACAAGCAGGACGGAAAAATGGGCATCACATTAAGCTCCTTTCTATTGAAAGGAGAAAATGGAAGCCGCGTTTTCGTCTGCGAAAAATACCCCTACTATGATATGATTTTTGCGGCAGAAGGTGTTGCGATATCTGGCGAGATTCCCAAGATGGTTGTGCGTGGTCCATGTCTAATTAGTGATGATCAGGCACACATCGAGCCCTTAACGATTCCTTATGAAGAGATTTTGGAAAGTCCGATCAGCCAGAAAGAGTTCACAGTTCCTTTCGCGGAACGCGACCAAGTTAAAGTCTTTTTCTTGAATACTGTCGAGACCTGGCCCACTCAATGGAATTGGATTGGTATAAAATTCTATGGAAATAATCCCGAAGAGACATTGGAGATGAATGGCTACGAGATCATCTCCGTCTTAGGCGAACCCCTTACAATTGGTTTTTAGCGGATTGGTTCAAACTGGGGAACATACTGAACGCCGTTTTCACCGCGAACTTCCGATTCGTAGTTTTCATAAGCCTTACGATGCTTCTCAACGTCCCGAGCGATCTCGGCATCAATTTCTTTATTTCTCAGTTCATTTTTTTGATCTATCGTAGCAGCTGCCACTTCTGCTGGAGGCTGGGATACATCACCTACATAGATTGCATTGCCTTCAAAAAACTGAACCTCTTTTTCAAAGCGCACGCGGTCCTCGTAAAAAACGTAAGTCCATCGATCCTTGCCATGAAAGCGCTGAGTTCGAGACGGGCTTCCCATCGCATCGAGGACATCATCCTTTTCCATGCCTAGCTTAACTTTATTAAACTGCTTTAACATAGATGTCTGACAGGCAGACGTCATCAACCCGACGAGAACGACAGGAATTGCCAGTAGTCTTAGCATATTTCCCCCACTATTATTAAGGTAACAGCTTCCCACAAGTCTTGAAAGAATACGCTTTGTATTTATCTCAATTTGAAACAGAATCCTGCTACTTCTGCAGGATGATCGGCTCCATGAAGCTGGATTTGCCTTTAGATTTTGCCGGTTGAGCCATCAGATGCGCCGGCCGAGATTCCCCTTCAGATGATATCGTTCGCTTTTGGTCGCCCCGATACTGCATCCGAACTTTATCCATAGTACGGTGAACAGACGCCGACAGACTGACCTGACTTTCGAAATCCTCCAGAGACTTCACTTCTATTCTCTCGTACTCCCGCACATCCGTCAGACCCTTTTCTGGGTAGCGATATTTAAGTAGATTCCGCTGCTGATCATACTCCTTCACTTGCGTGCCTAATTCTTTATGAAGGGTCAACATCGTGCGAATGATTTCGGAAACTTTTTCTGGATCTTTAGTCTTTTGTTTCTCCAAAATAAGCTTTTGGATTTCCGCCTCGGAGGCTCTTACTTTAGCTTCTAAACCCTGGACTCGCGCTTGAACCACGGCATAGGTTTCCTCACTGGCGACAGCTGGCAAATTCCCAAATATTGTCAAACCTATGAACAATACTTTAATGACTCGTAAGTACATCTTGCCTCCAAGATATTTTAAAAGGCAGATACTTTAATCGGTTGATTAATACGGAGGCTTTAGCCGGGGGCAGTCCAGATAATAACAACCGCCCGTTGTTAATTTGTTTAAAAAGAGCCGCGACATCCCAAGCAAATCGGGCGTCAGTCATTGCCTCTTTAAGCTGAGATATGTTTGCGCTAGAGTCCAAACCCTCGATCTGAATGGTGTAGCTTAAAGGCCCTAGTTCGACATCAGCGTTTGCAAATTCAGTGATATCTGAAAAGTCAGAACTTTCGATGGTCTCATTCTCGTACACGGCTTCAGTAGGCTGACCTAGTGGCTGAGAAAAATCATAAGACTCTGCTTCCACCGGGCCCATATACTCGCCCTCAGGGATCGGAGCCTCGTAAGAAGGCTCGCCAAAGTCCGGTGCAAAAGGTTCACCGCTATCAAGGGGGGCCGTGTACTCTGCCGTTTCAACAGAGTTTTCCACTGGATTTTCAAGGGCACCTTCCACGACATCTTCAGAAACAATGGGATCATCCTGATTATCGTGTTGGGCCATCTCCGGCTGACCTTGCCAATCTATGAAATAGACAGCTTGGCAATGGGGGCACGTGAAAAGCGCCCCAAAGTGCTGATCTAAAACTTCCACTGGCCGCTGGCAGCTCGGACATGCGATCAATTATCTTTTTCCTTTACTCTTTTCAATCCGTCGACGCTCTTCACGATTCATCGGACGATCTTCGCGAGGGCCGCTTTGAAAAGTCGTTTTACGCTTAGTTTCTCCCGATGGAGTCCCGTTCGCCATGGCTTCGGATTGCATTCCTTGGCCGATATCTGATTCGGAGGGAGAAGAGTAATCCAACTCATCCAAATCATTCTCTTCAGGTCTGAAACTTTCCATCATTTCTTCTTCAGATTGTTGCGCTACAAGCTGAACACGCATGATCTTCTCGATCGCATCCGATTTGATCGTATTGTTCAAAGCTTCAAAGGCCTTGAAAGCTTCTTTCTTGTACTCAATAAGAGGATCCTTCTGCGCATATCCACGCAAACCAATACCCTCTTTAAGCTTGTCGATAACATACAAGTGATTCTTCCAGTGGTGATCAATACTCTGAAGCAAAATCATCTTCTGAACTTGCTCAAAGAAATCTCCCATTGAATTCTTTTGTCGATCGTACACGGCCTTAACGCCGGCTTTTACTGCCTCTGTGATAGATTCAGTATTGATTGGCATGTTTTGGAAATCTGCTTTAAATCCGAAAGTTTGAGCCAACGAATTGTTCAAGCCCTCCAGACTCCAATCTTCTTTTTTTCCGTTCTCAGGAACATAAGCATCGAGCAAGTTTGAAACAACATCGCCCAGCCAATCCAAAGTGGTTCTATCAATATCTTTACCCTCAAGAACCTTGCGACGCATGCTATAGATCGCATTACGTTGGCTATTCATCACTGAATCGTAGTCCATCAAATTCTTTCGAATATCAAATTGATGACCTTCCACTTTTCGTTGTGCGCCTTCGACTGCGTTCGTCACCATTTTTGCTGTGATCGGTTCGTCTTCAGGAATATTCAGCATCTCCATGATTTTCTGAATGCGCTCTCCGTTGAAAATCCTCATCAAGTTGTCTTCCAAAGAAAGATAAAATTTCGATTCCCCGGGATCACCCTGACGACCTGAACGGCCTCGTAGCTGGTTATCAATACGACGAGACTCATGTCTCTCGGTTCCGATGATGTAAAGACCACCCAATGCGCGAACTTCTTCTCTTTCGCTTTCAACTTGGCGGCGGACTTTTTCAAGGGCCTGTTCATATTCTGCAGTGTCATCGTTCCCAGCAGCCGACTTTGCGAGCATCTCGGCATTACCGCCAAGCATGATATCAGTTCCACGGCCAGCCATATTGGTCGCAATTGTTACAGCGCCTTTACGTCCAGCTTGTGCCACGATTTCAGCTTCGCGCTCGTGATGTTTCGCATTCAGGACTTCATGACGAATTCCTTCTTTCTTAAGGAAAGCGCTTAAAGCCTCTGACTTTTCAATAGAAGCAGTACCCACCAAGATCGGCTGCCCCAAAGCAGTTCTTTCTTTGATATCTGCAGTGATGGCTTTGAACTTCGCCTTTTCAGTTTTATAAACAACGTCCTCTTGATCTTTACGTTGAATCGGACGGTTCGTAGGAATCACGTTCACATCAAGATTATAAATCTTCTTAAACTCGACGGCCTCTGTGTCCGCTGTTCCCGTCATGCCCGAAAGCTTTTCGTACATACGGAAGTAGTTTTGGAAAGTGATTGTAGCAAGAGTTTGATTTTCGCTTTTAACTTCGACGCCTTCTTTGGCTTCGATCGCCTGATGCAAACCATCACTCCAACGGCGACCCGGCATCAAACGTCCGGTGAATTCATCGACAATCACGATCTCATTATCTTTAATCATGTACTCAACATCTCTGCGATAAAGATGATGAGCCTTCAGACCTTGATAAACATGGTGAAGGATTTCGATATTCTGAGGATCATAGAGATTGCTAAGACCCAAGAGCTCTTCGACTTTGGCGTTCCCGGCGTCAGTCAATGAGGCTGTCTTGGTTTTTTCTTCCATTGTGAAATGCTCATCACGCTTTAGATGTGGGATGATTGAATTTACAACCTGGTATTTTTCCGTGGAAGATTCAGCAGGACCTGAAATGATCAATGGTGTTCTGGCTTCGTCGACCAAGATAGAGTCACACTCATCGACAATTGCGAAATAATGAGGTCGCTGAACATAGTCGTTCAGATCGAACTTCATATTGTCTCGAAGGTAATCAAATCCTAATTCGTTGTTCGTACAATAAGTGATATCACAAGCATACATTTGTTTGCGTTGCTGATCATTTAAACCATGAACGATAATACCCGTGGTTAAACCCAACCATCCGTACAATCGACCCATCCACTCGGCATCTCGTCGCGCCAAGTAGTCATTCACTGTAACCACGTGGACTCCGCGACCAGTCAGAGCGTTCAGATAAACGGCTAAGGTCGCCACGAGGGTTTTACCTTCACCGGTTCTCATCTCGGCAATGTTTCCGCGATTCAAAACGATACCACCGATCAACTGCACATCGTAATGTCGCATTCCCAGCACCCGCTTAGATGCTTCACGACAGACAGCGAATGCTTCAGGCAAAAGATCATCGACCTTAGCGCCGTTCTTGAAGCGCTCCTGAAACTCGGGAGTTTTAGCTTTAAGTTGTTCATCTGTGAGCGCTGCCATCTCTGGCTCAAGGGAGTTGATTCGATCCACAAGTGGCTGAATCTTCTTCATTTCGCGATCATGCTTTGTACCGAATAATTTTGTAAGGACTTGCGTTACCATAGTGCTTAAGAATAGACCCAAAAGACAGACCCCGGCAAGGTAAGGGGCTGTTTTCAGTCTGCGTCATTGGACGTGATCATCCAGACGTAAGTCCTTAAGAATTTGTATTATTTCACTGTCGTCATTGCCGATTCGCCCGCCTCCATTAGCTCACTTAAAATATTGCTTAAAGAAGGAGGCACAATGAAACGCCTCGGTCTGATTCTTTCCGGTGGCGGTGCGCGTGGCGCCTACCAAGCTGGAGTGACTTTAGCCATTGCAGAGATTGCGACTCAACTGGGTCATGAGCATCCTTTTCAGATCTACTCCGGGGTAAGCGCCGGCGCAATTAACGCAGCGATACTGTCTTCACATCACGGGAGCTTTTATCAAGGATCCGAGCGCCTGCGCGACCTTTGGAGCTCGGTAACGACCGAGTCTGTTTACCATGCCGACCTTATGGGACAAAAAACGGGAGCTCTCTTTAGTACCAACCCCTTACGCAGCCTGATAAAAGAAAGCTGCAAGTTTGAAAACATTCAGAAAAATATCGACCTGAAACACATACATGGCATCAGCTTAACAGCGCTCGAATACGGCACCCTATCAAGCAGAACATTCATCCAAGGGAGCAACGACATAACGCCATGGGAGCGCCCCATGCATCGAAGCGAGAAATGTCAAATCACAGAAGACCACGTCATGGCCTCCACAGCCATTCCCCTGTTGTTCCCACCGGTGCGAATTGGCGGCCAATTTTATGGAGACGGCTGCATCCGCAATCAATCACCGTGTGCTCCAGCTATCTATATGGGGGCCGAAAGACTGATTGCTATTGGAGTGCGCCGACGTTCGGAAATGTGGTTCAACTATTACAATTTTGACAGCCAGGCTGCTCATCCCCCTTCAATGGTCCGAGTGGCCAATGTTCTTTTCCATTCGATGATGATGGACGGACTGGAACTCGACATTCAGAGAATCACAGCAACAAATGCCCACGCAGCAGCTCTTACCAAAAAAGAAAAAAAGAGAGTTCCCATTCGCGAGGTTCCGTTTGTGTGGATTTCACCGTCCACAGATATATCAAAGCTGGCCGCGCAAAAGATCAATGACTTACCAAGAATGATTCGCTACTTTTTAAAAGATTCCACGACCTTGGCGGAATCCCATGAGCTTATCAGTTATCTATTTTTTGAACCGAATTTTTGTAAACAGCTTCTGGAAATAGGCTATGAGGATGGACGACGAGAGCACGAACAGATCCAAAAGTTGATTGAAGGTTAGAGCGACTTTTTCGCGTACAGATTCTGACGAACACCTTCATAGGCTGCGATCGCCACGGAGGTCGCAAGATTCAGACTGCGAGCGCCCTCGCCCACCATTGGAATCGTCACAGTCTGTTCTGGAAACTGCGCAAGGATTTCAGGATCTAAACCTTTTGTTTCTTTCCCGAAGACCAACCAGTCCCCAGGCTGGAACTGAGGTTCGAAAAAAGTTCTGTCAGTTTTGGTCGTAAAGTACCAAACTCGTGAAGGGTCTTCGACGTTTTTCCACCACGATGCGTAGTCTGCATGGCGATGCCACTTCAAGAACGGCCAATAATCAAGGCCCGCTCTTTTAAGATTTTTATCGTTAATTTCGAAACCCATCTTACCCACGAGATGCAATTCACAAGACGTTGCCACGCAGGTTCGCCCGATATTCCCCGTATTTTGTGGAATCTCGGGCTCTATTAATACAATGCGGAAAAGTTGCTGATTAGACAAGGTGTCTGAAAACCTCTTGGCCAAGTCTTGAGAGTGCCAAGCGTCTGCCCTTATCTACGATCAGCTCAAGATTCATGAGTTCTCTATAGAGAGTCAGATCAATGGGAACAATCTCTCGGCCTGATGATTTTCCCAGCTTCTGAATATAGGCTGTTTGCTTTTCAGTGAGCTTATCGGTAAGTGCCGGCTGCTCTGCAAGAGATCTCTGCCAGTCGCCTCCGTTAATAACAGCTGCATTTACAGGCAGCTTTAAAGGACTTAGAAAGTACACCCAAGCTTTTACCGAAATGGACGATCCTTCCGGATAAACATCCACCTCTTCTCTGGTGTAAAGACTTTTCTCCGGATCCATTCGGTTGAAACCATAGAATTCATCCAATAAGCCGATAAGAAGTTCGCTCCCCTTCATTTCGACCAACTGACCTGGAACCAAATCTCCGCCGCCTTTAACAAGGGCTGGAAAGCCCACCTTTAAGCGGTACGCGGTCGCCTTAACTCGCGCAAATACTGAAGATTCTACGAAATTCTGAATCTTTGAGAAGTGAACCATCCCCTCACAAAAAGATCCATAGACGAAAAAACGTGTTGTTGTCACTATCCCCCCCGAGCTTGACGACAAAGTGTTTTTCCAAAAGAGGACCCGTGTGTACCAAAAACCACATTCCTTCGCAACTCACTTTCTGCCTTCTTTGAGTTATTTACTTAGAGTTCGGGTTTATCGGTTTGCGTTATTGAAGAATTAAAAAAAATAAATTGCCTTACAAGTTTTTGACTGGACCAGCATGTTTGCTATGCTCATATAAACCTGTAATCGAAATCGAAGTGCCATGAAAAAAATTGAGGCGATAATAAAACCCTTTAAGCTCGATGATGTCGTGGACGCCCTTTCTGAAGTCGGAATTGAAGGAATAACAGTCTCTGAGGTGCGCGGCTTCGGTCGGCAAAAAGGTCGTACGGAAGTTTATAAAGGCGCAGAGTACGTCGTAGACTTCCTACCTAAAATAAAAATTGAAGTCGCCCTACCGGATTCACTTGTGGATCTTGCAGTAGAGGCTATCAGAAAAACAGCTCATACCGGAAAAATTGGCGACGGAAAGATTTTCGTAATTCCAATTGATTCTGCTCTCCGAATTCGCACCGGAGAAAAGGATGAGCAAGCACTTTGAATCATTTTTTTAACTTCACGGAGGCCCCCAATGACAGGAAATGATGTTTTAAAGTTCGCCAAAGAAAACGGCGCAAGAATGGTCGATCTTAAGTTCTGCGATATGATCGGAACTTGGCAACACCTCACAGTGCCACTTCACCAACTTAACGACGAAACTTTCGAAAATGGTTTCGGCTTTGACGGCAGCTCGATCCGCGGCTGGAAGGGCATCGAAGAATCCGACATGATCATTATGCCCGATCCAAGCACTATGCAAATGGATCCCTTCATGCAAACACCCACCCTGTCATTGATCTGCGATGTTTGCTTGCCTGAAACTTTGCAGCCCTATGAACGAGATCCCCGTCAAATTATCAAAAAAGCTTTAGCTTATATGCAGTCCACTGGAATTGCCGATACGGCCTATTTCGGACCTGAAGCCGAGTTTTTTATTTTCGATGACGTAAGATACGAACAGAACAGCAACTCGGGCTTCTACATGGTCGATAGCGACGAGTCGTCATGGAATACCGGCCGAGATGAAGGAAACAATCTAGGTTATAAAATTCGACCTAAAGAAGGTTATTTTCCTGCACTACCTTCAGACTCCCAACAAGATATCAGAACTGATATCTGTCTTGAGCTAGAAAAAGTCGGCATTCAAGTAGAACGTCACCACCATGAAGTCGCTTCTGCTCAAGGCGAAATCAATTTCCGTTTTGATACAGCACTGAATACCGGCGATAAAATGATGTGGTTTAAATACATCGTCAAAAACGTAGCACGTCGTTACGGAAAAACTGCGACTTTTATGCCCAAACCTGTGTTCGGCGACAACGGCTCCGGAATGCATATTCACATGTCATTGTGGAAAGATGGAAAGAATCTTTTTGCCGGCAACAAGTACGCTGGAATGTCAGAAATGGCTCTTTATTATATTGGTGGCGTTTTAAAACATGCTCCAGCTCTTTGCGGCTTCATCAACCCTACGACGAACTCTTATAAGCGCTTGGTTCCTGGGTTCGAAGCTCCGACCAAGTTGGCATACAGCTTTAAGAATCGCTCTGCGGCTATGCGAATTCCTAACTCAGGACCAAATCCAAAAGCCAAGAGAATTGAATTCCGCACCCCAGATCCAACAGCTAATATTTATCTAGCAGAGGCAGCCATTTTAATGGCTGGTTTAGACGGCATTATCAATAAAATCCATCCAGGTGATCCATTAGACAAAGATATCTATGGTTTACCACCTCAAGAAGCCGCGGCAATCCCCTCTGTTCCAGGAACTTTGGAAGAATCGCTGATGAATCTGACCAGGGACGGAAGCTTCCTTAAAAAGGGCGATGTTTTTACAGATGACATACTAAACACTTGGGTCCAGTACAAAATCGATAAAGAGGTTCGACCTGTTCAGCAAAGACCAGTTCCTTACGAATTCCACTTGTATTACGATTGCTAGGCCCGAATAATATTTTTTTAAGTTTTTAACTGGAGTTTGTGATGAGTTCTGAAGACGTAAGAAATTTTATGGGCTACCTCTGGGTCCAAGAAGAAGGTGGCATAGTTACAATCGGCATTAATGAGGATGCCCTCGAGGATTTCGAAGAAGTTGTTTCTGTCGAGCTTCCTGCTGAGCAAGAAAAAATTGATGGTGACACGGCTATTGGCACCGTCGAAACAGATGATGGTCCTTTGGACATTTACTCTCCTGTTTCCGGCACTGTGATCGAAATCAACAGCCAGGTCATTGAAGATCCTTCTCTTATTATGGAGGATCCTTATGAGGAAGGCTGGCTGATCCGCATCGAAGCTGATGAGGACCTTGATGACGAAGACGAAGATGATGAAGACGACGAGGACGATGACGAAGATGACGATTTTGATGAGGACGAAGAAGACTAAGTCGCTCAAAAAAGCCCTGGAGATCCAGGGCTTTTTTTATTCGGTCCGATAAATTAAATGATATCCGAAACGAGTTCTTATGGGGCGACTAGTAATCTCTCCAATTTTAAGAGCAAAGGCGACATCTTCGAAATCTTCGTCTAAGCGCCCCCTGCCTACAATCCCCAAATCTCCGCCAGAGGGTGCCGAAGGACAGGTCGAAAACTTTTTTGCCAACTCCGCAAACTCTTTGCCTGAATTGATTGCCCGAAGCAGATCTTGAGCTTCATACTCGTGCTTTACCAAAATATGACTGACGCGAATTTTCATCTTTTTCCCTATTTTCGGCCGAAGAGAAGTTCCAACTGAAGATAAACAGCCCATTGACCGGCAAAGTTTTTTTCGCGAGGCCAGGATATTTCTGGATTCAATTGCACGTACATCCACTCAATAGGCAACACTTTTCTATATGTTGTGCCGACGGTGTAGTTGTCCGTATAGATCGCTCTGCCATGTAAACCCGTAAACAATCGCATATCAAAAGAGGCGGCGCTCGAGTCATCAATTTGATAAATCAACGAAGGACCGTGCGCAGAGGTCACGTTCCCCGCTGTCATCGCCCAGTCTTTTTCGTTGAGAAGACGGAACAGAAGACTGCTATTAATAGCATAATCCGAAATTAACGAAGTTTTTTCTTCCCATTGATTACGCGAATCCCAGCCTACCTGCTCATAGAAATGGTGAACCATCTGACCAGTGAAAAAATCTCGACGGGCTCGCAACCTAGCAAAATAGCTGATAGGAATACTAACGCGAATACCGCTTTCCTGAGTAAAGTCCCAGGTGCTTTTCTTTTTTAGGCCTCCGGAGCCCTCTCCGGTGGTGGTTTGCCCAGGAATAAAAATCGATTCTCGAAATTTATCCTCTGCATGCTCAAGGTTCGGGAGCTTTAGATTCAAACTGGCTTCGACGTCTTCTGCACCCAGATCGCGATCCTTTAGAAAGTATCTCTGAGTCACCCTTAAGGTGCTGCCCTCGTATTCATCGACCGCTCTGGTGCTGCCAAAGAGGGAGTCTACTGTATTTGCCAGCCGGATTACTCGATTGGTGACGCCTTCGCGAGTTTCCTCCAGGTAGTCGCGCGACTTAGCTTCTTCAGAATCAAGCACCGTCTCGATTTCGACTTTCTCAAACTCGAATTTACGCTCGAGCTCGTCCAAGTCATCTGACACTTGACGAGCCTGAACTGCAAAACCAGAAAGTAAAATGAATAAGCCGGCAATGCCGGTCCGCTTGAAACTCACACCTTATCCTACGTGAAAATTTCCGTTTTACAAAGTCGTAACAGACGCTATGCACCTTTTCATTCAAGACCTTTTAATTAGAATCAGATCTCTTTATGCCTAAATCCATTCGTCACCTGCCCGAATATTCTGAGATCAAAAATAACCTGGGCAAACAGCTAAAAAGCTCACATCAGATGAATGGCCTGTTCGAATCCGATTGCGAGATAATTAGGACTTCTCGGTCGGGCTATCTAACAAGCTCCATCGATTCTGTTGCAGAGGAGATTTCCATTGGACTCTACAAGGAACCTGAAACCTGGGCGTGGATGACAGTCATGTCATCAGTTTCTGACCTTGCCGCCAGCGGGTCAACACCTCATGGCCTTATGCTATCTGCACAGTGGTCTTTTGGAACATTAGAAAAGACAAAAAAGCGATTTTATCGAGGAGTTTACAATGCCTGCCAAGCTGCGGAAGTTCCTCTTCTCGGCGGTGACTCGGGCTATGCTGCCAGCCACGTATTTACGTCTAACATTTTAGGTCATTCAAAGCTTAAGCCTCTGATGAGAACTGGTGCGCAAGCCGGAGATTTTCTCGTATTGGCGCAAGCCCGCAAGCTCGGGATCGGCCCTGCTCTGGCACTAAAGTTTTTGCTGAATGCCGAAGAGCACACTTTACCAGAAAAACTTTTCCGTCCTGCACCTGATTGGAAACTTATTCAAAAGCTTCGCCCTCTTTGCAGAGCCGCGATTGATACCAGTGACGGCCTTACGCTCAGTTTGCACACACTTTCTCAACTGAACGATTTAGGTTTTATCGTTCGCTGGAACAAAAAGACTCTCCATCCAGCTGCAGTCAAATTCTGCCGAAATCTCAATATCCCTCCCCTTATGCTCTGGTTGGGAGATCTGGGTGATCTTCAAACCCTTTTGGTGGTTCCAGAAAGAAATCTAAAGAAGGTGCTGGCAAAATCTTCTAACCTAGCTGTACTCGGGCAATTCACAAAGCTGAATCAAGAAAAAATAGACTATGAAGGTCAACTTTTGGATTTTCCACTTAAAGAAATTCTAGACTGCCCTCGTGATGAAAAATCTTATCGCCACCTTGTCCATCAACTCATGATGAAATACAGATGAAAAGGCTTTGCTCGCCAGGGTGAACTTCACAAAAATGGTTCCACGGAGGTTCCGTCATGAATCAATTTTCAAAAGTTCTCGTTACTTTGGTTACGCCTTGCTTTCTACTTATCTCCTGTGCTGACTCGTCAGGTGGAGGTTCACCAGGAGCCATCGGAGCGCCCGGTGAAAAGCCAGCGCCTCCGGGTCCTCCGCCGCCGCCTTCAGATGTTTTAAGCTTTGCAAATGTTTCGGAGCAGGTCTTTGCAGCTCGCTGCTATACTTGCCATGAACGAAGTGCGGGAAATGCCGAGGGAGATGTCGGCCTGGATTATTATGCTGAAGTTCTAAGCAACAAAGATCGAATCTTTAAAAGCGTCATTACCAAAAAGACCATGCCTCCAGGAGAACCGTTAACCGACTGGGAGTATACTCTTATGAAGAGATGGCTCGAAGCCAAAGCACCCTATGATGAAAGCTCGATCCAACCACCCGAAGAGGAAAAACCACCAAAACAACAACCTGACAAAGAGGCTGGCCAAAAACCAGCAAGACTTGTCAGATCCCAATAAGTTCTTATTCGTCCAAATAAGATTTAAGTTCTCTCAAGTGAAAGGTCCAACCAACATTGAAATCCTTCAGTGTCTTGGACCTTAACTCTTCTGGTAAAGATTCCCAGCCTTCGTGCTTCATTGTCAGCGTTCTTGTCTTACCATCGTCTTTGATAAAAAAACTGCACTGAGTGCTCGCGCTTTTGGGCCATTCACTTTCCGTCCAAGTAAAAACAATTTCTTTCTGTGGTTTTAAAGAAATTACTTTACCGATTGCCTTACGATTAACGCCATCGTCATCCTGCCAGGGTTCGCAGAAACGACCACCAACCTTTGGCTCAAGAATGATACCTTCACCCCACCAGTTCTCAAGCTCATCGCGATCAGTTAAAGAATTCCAGATCTCTCCAGCGCTGGCCTCAGTAGAAAATGAATGTTCAATAGAATTTTGCATCTTAACCTCGTTCTAGCTAGGGGATGACTTTAGTACCATCTTGTATATCACAAATGAACCCATACCGAAAAATCCAATTGTTGCGCACATCGGCCCCGCCGTTCCATCATGCAGACGACTGACTATGCTGGAGGCCACCGCTGCAGTCGTAAACTGCAGCGTCCCCAAAAGTGCCGAGGCACTTCCGGCCGCCTTCCCTTGAGTCGACATGGCGCCCGCAGTTGAATTTGGAAAGGTCATTCCGAGACTTGAGATAAATAAAAAAAGTGGAATGGCGACGAACCATACACCCAACCCAGAGTACCCTCCCAGTAAAACCAGAAAACTCAGGCCCGCAATCACGGGGAATATTTTATCCAATATGACGTCATAGGTGCGAGTGCTTAACAGAGCACGATTGACTTGCGATGCCACGATCAGGCCAAAAGCGTTTAATCCGAATATCCAACCAAAATTTTTCGGTGCGACTCCAAAGATGTCGATAAAGACATAGGACGAACCAGTGATGTAAGCAAACATTCCTGCCTGAGCCGCGCCCCCGGCAAAAGCATAACCCAAGAAGCGGCGGTGCCTAATGATTGTCCAATAGTTCTTAAGCGAGTCTCTGATACGAACTCTTGAATCAGCTTTATGAGTTTCTGGCAGAAACATCAGAACGGCGCTGAAGCAAAGTGCACTGAAAAGTGCTAGAGTCAGAAATATCGCCCGCCAACCTAAAAACTCCGCGATGTATCCACCCAACAAAGGTGCGATGATGGGAGCGATTCCCGATACCAACATCAACATCGAAAAAATTCGTGCGGTTTCTTGATGATTGAACAAATCTCGAACTACTGCTCGGGCGATCACCATTCCCGCGCAGGAACCCAAGGCTTGCAGAAACCTAAAGAAGATTAGCATCTCTATACTTTGCGTATAGGAACAAACAATCGACGCAATAGTGTATATAGCCAAGCCCAGGTACAAAGGTTTTTTTCTACCCCACTTATCAGCCATCGGTCCGTAGAACAATTGCCCCAGAGCGATACCAATAAAGAAAGATGTCAAAGAAAGTTGCACCGCAGACGTTTCGACCTGCAGGTCCTTGGCAATCAAAGTGAAAGCCGGCAAATACATGTCAATTGAAAGAGGGCCGAAAGCACTTAAACTACCAAGAATAAGAGTGATCACGAAGGCAGGTTTCATGCGTCCGTTTTATCAATCTGACCGACTGTTTGCACGGTGTTTTATTTCTGACAAAGAGAAGCTTTTTTGGGAGTGAAGTTGTAGATCATCACGCCACCTTCTTTAAGCAACTCTGTCTTAAGGATATCAAGATAGGGCGGCACCCCACCAAGAGTTCGCTTCCCCTTGGTTCCCGTATCAATGGCACCCGGCACTCCTAGACAACCTTGAGTGGGCGCATAGGGATCCCAACCATGAAGCAAAATACCTCTTTTATGGATGTCTTGATTCTCTGGCTCCAGACCTACGAGCTCAATTCCATCGCGGATATTTCCTGCTCGCGGCGGACGATACTCTTTTGTGAGAATGGCTCCGTTAGGTGTTCTTAAAGATCCCACGCCGTTTCCAAAACCACCTTCGCCTCTTGAAACAGGAATCGGGTTGCTTTCTAGAAGCTTGGCCTCTGTACCATCTGAATTAAGAAGCCACATTTTTCCGGAAACATCGCCATCAGAAAAATCATTAAAAACAAAAATGTCCTTCTTCACTTTGCCTTGGCTCTTTGCCTTCTGAAAAGCATCCAGGGCTTGTTGCAAACCACAACTTCGCAAGGAATCATCTGTTAGCTTTTTAGGAGCGTCTTTTATACAATCTTCGGCGGCCATATTAGCTTGAGTTTTATTCAGCTTATCCGTAGCTTTATTCATGACCGCAACCATTGCCTCATCGTGCGAAGCCTTTTTGGTCTCTGTGCCTGATTCAGTTTCCAAGGTCTGCTGGGGCGGCTCGTCCATCTTATATGCCTGGCTATACAACTTCATAAAGTCATAAGCACCACTCTTCCACAGCGTCGTCGGTTGAGTCGTAGTACAAGACATTCCCAATCCGTTGTTTTTGCATTTGGCCGTGTTCAGTTCTGATTGCTGAATAATCAACTGGGTATTCTGCATCAAAGCGTTTAGCTTGGCCTCTTCTGCCTCGGTATAGGCCGCATTGCTGATCGAGCTGACTGAATATAAAGAGCTATTGCTGACACTGGTAAAGTTGGCGCTTGTGCCGTTGTAGTTGGGAACAAAATATGTGACACCATTGGCGGCCTTGACCGGCATGAGGGTCATCGTGGCATTAGCTGGGACACTGGCCAAAGGAAGCAACGATTGTGGACCACCTGCGTTCGCATACTGCGATCCGAACAAGAGAGCAAGGCATATGAAAAAACCCCGAGATTTCATACTCTTCCTATCGGCAGCTTGGCCTTAAAGATGAATATGGAAGCTCGGGTCCTAAGACAAAGATCTAGTCTTGGTTAAGACTGCAATCAAGTGTCGCTTTTACGTCATTTACCACTGGATTCTTGGTCGCCTCTACCGTGAAAGCCAAATTAGACCAGCAAGTTTGAATCTTGTCAGAAGACTCCAAACGATGGAAGTGATAGGTGATTTTCTTCGCAGCAACAACAGCGCCGTTGAACTGCAAATTTCCAAGATCGGCTGATGAGACACGCTTAAACTCTGCACTGATCTTATTCAAATTTGAGGAGTAGTTCTCTCTACCTGGCCCCGCCGCCATATAAACATTTGGTTGAACATACATTGCTGCAAACGAAGTAGTTGATACGATAAATGCCAAGGCACCGACGAATAGCTTCATAAAAAGATTTCCTTTCAATTACGAGTACCCGCCTTATAGAAACATCTGTGTCCATTCTCAAGTTAGGATTGTGTTCGGATAGATTTCACCGCAAATATGATAAGGTTTGATGTAAAACTTACTGTTCTAGCACAGCTCCTTAGCCGCCATAAGGACCAGATCTCGTCCGTCTGTGCAAAGTCAAAAAAACAAGAGTCTTTTGGCGTTATCATAAAAGTCCGAACTTCTAAATCTGGAGGTCAAAGATGGATAGATTTTCTCGACAAGCTCTTACGGGATTAGGCTTAGGTGCCACCTTTGGCGTTGTCTACAACATGGCCAAATCTTTTGCTCGCAGAATTTCTTTCAAAGATAAAGTCGTCTTAATATCGGGCGGCTCACGAGGTTTGGGTTTAGTCCTCGCAAAAGAGTTTGCCAAGCGAGGAGCTTCGCTGGTGCTCCTTGCTCGAAACAAAGACGAGCTGCTTAAAGCCAAAGAGATGATCAATGCCGACTTTCCTTTTACGCAATGTCTGACGATGGCCTGCGATTCAAGAAATCGAAAGCAGGTGCAAGAGGCCATTGGCGAAGTCATCGCTCACTTCGGCCATTTAGATGCCATCGTTAACAACGCCGGTGTCATTCAAACGGGACCCATCGAAAATTCATCTGATGCTGATTTCAAAGAGTCCATCGATACCCACTTCTGGGCCTCCTATAACGTAATCGAAGAAAGTCTTCCCTATTTAAAACAAGTCGATGATGCACGAATCATTAATATAGGTTCGATTGGCGGTCTTATACCTGTTCCGCATCTTGCGGCTTATTGCGCCGGAAAATTTGCGCTGGAAGGATATTCTAAAACACTGCATGCCGAACTCATGAAAGACAATATTCATGTGACCACGGTCTCCCCGGGATTGATGCGAACAGGCTCCATTGGTCAGGCTAACTTTAAAGGTCAGCCCGAGAAAGAATATGCGTGGTTTTCAATAAGTAGCTCGCTGCCGGGACTCACCGTCAGCGCAGAGAAGGCGGCAAAAGAAATCATTAATGCCAGCCAGTCGGGAAAGGCAGAGTTGATTATATCGTGGCCCGCAAAATTGGCCGTGCAATTCGAATCACTCTTCCCAGAGATGTTTGCAGATATTCTTTCATTTACGAACGCACTGCTACCGGGACCAGGAAACAGCAATGAAAAACGTAAAGGCATGAACTCTCACTCCAAGTTTTCTCCATCAAAGATCACGAGGCTTTCGGAAAAAGCGGCTCAGCGAAATAACGAGCGGTCTATCTAATTTAATGATGTCGCCTGCAACGCATCTGTATTTGCAGGCGAAGTCAGTTCACTCTACAATCTCTGCATGACTTATCATTATTCTAAAGCTCTCATGACGTGGTTCTTCTTGCTCTTCTTTCCCTGGATAGCCGTTGCCCAAGAGCAGCTCAGTGCGGATCACGTCAAAATTCGCGTCGTTGCTCCACAGAGCTTTCAAGAAGGAACCGAAACAACAGTGGGAATTTTGTTCGAGCCAGATCCCGAATGGCATGTGTACTGGAAGAATTCTGGCGATTCAGGAGCAGCACCCAAATTCGCCCTAGGTTCTCCGAATGCAGTTGTGGGTCCGATTCTTTGGCCAACTCCGAAAAGATTACCCGTCGCACATCTCGTCAATCTTGGCTATGAGGGAGCTGTTGCCTATATGTTCACAGTAAAGCCAACTGGGTCAGGCACGCTTCATCTCGAGATCAATCTCGAGTGGCTTGTTTGTAAAGAGGACTGCATTCCTGGCTTCGGAGATTTAGTTTTAAAAAGACCTGTCAACGACCAGCCCACTCGATGGGTTGCTGACGAGCTCAAAATTATCGAGACCTTTCGCAAGTCGGTCCCATCGGATTCAGAATCCGCACCGTATCAACTCGAAATATTTCAGAACACGTCAGATAGTCTTGGCGTCAGATTTGCGAAAGTCGCTGACCGCGATTTCAAGGAGCTGGATATTTTTCCCGTTGATCAAGGGTATTTGTCACCAGCAGCTCCCGCCAAAGATGAAAAAAATAAGCACGTAATTTTTAAGAAGAATCTGGCCATGCAACTTCCAAGCGATCTAAGTTTTGTCATTACAACACCTAGCGGGGTGTGGGAATTTTCCAATGTCGAGGTCAAGAACAGAACAAAGTTGCCTGATCAGACTTTCAATTTTGTGCAGCTGATGATTGTTTTATTTTCGGCTGTTCTTGGCGGACTTATCCTAAATCTGATGCCTTGTGTTTTTCCGGTGATTTCGATCAAGGCGTTCTCTCTGCTTAAATCCCATGGCAAAGAAAGAATCAAAGATTGCCTTCTCTATTCTTTAGGTGTTCTGACGACTTTTTCGATTTTAGGTTTGTTTTTCCTCGCCCTTAAGCAGGCAGGATCCGCCATTGGCTGGGGCTTTCAACTGCAATCTCCAGTGGTCATTTTAATTTTGATTGTCCTGTTCTGGACAATGGCGCTGAATTTTCTTGGGGCCTTTGAGTTTGGCTCTGGCATTATGAACTTTGCTGGCAAACAGTCCAAATGGTCTTCGTCCTTTGGAACCGGAGTCCTTTCCGTCTTTATTGCAGCTCCCTGCACCGGCCCATTTATGGGAACGGCACTCGGAGCGGCGGCAACCGTTTCCGCTTTCAGTGCATTTCTTATTTTCTTCTGTCTCGGAATTGGCCTTGCTTTGCCATTTCTCATATTCGCAGTTGCTCCTCGCACCCTGGCGTGGCTACCAAAGCCAGGTGCATGGATGGAAACCCTGAAGCAATTCTTTTCGTTTCCTCTCTTTGCGACAGTGATTTGGCTGCTTTGGGTCCTGGGTCAGCAAACGGGAACACAAGGTTGGATGGTCGCGAGCATAGCTCTTCTAACTATTTCTTTTGCAATCTGGCTAGGGGATACAAGTAAAGGCTGGAAAACTTTGATGGCTTGGCTTTTGGCCTTAAGTGTTCTTTTTTGGGCAGGCTCCCAACTCAACAGGTACACGGGCTCTCAAGGTGCTTCGCAACAGGAAAGCTCATGGCTGCCGTTCGACGAAGTTCAACTTGCCGAGTATCGTTCTCAAGGCAAAGCCGTCTTTGTCGACTTCACTGCAGCATGGTGCATTACCTGCCAAGTGAATAAACAAGCTGTTTTAGATACACAGGCCGGTCAGAATCTTTTTAAAAAACATAACGTCATTCTTATGCGAGCAGATTGGACTCAGTACGACGCACGCATCACAAAAGCGCTCGCATCTCTTGGCAGAAACTCCGTCCCCGTTTATGCTTTTTACGCAAGCGATGGATCTGGGGTTAAACTGCTACCGCAGATCCTCACTTTATCAATTATTGAAGACGCGATTAAAAACCCCTAGGAGGCATTCAATGAATAGAATGATTTTATCTTTAGCTTTTCTCTTGATAGGAACTCCATCTCTTTCAATGGCCGAAGCCATCCCCGGCACCCCTGCTCCCGCATTCAATGTGACAGATGCAAAAGGGAAAGCACATACACTTTCTAGTCATAAAGGAAAGTGGGTCGTTCTTGAATGGTATAACAAAGACTGCCCTTACGTAAAAAAGCACTATGGATCGGGCAATATGCAAAAGCTGCAAAAAACCTATTCTGATAAAGGTGTTGTTTGGCTGACCGTCATTTCGTCTGCAAAAGGTAAACAAGGTCACTTCACTCCCGAACAAGCCACTCAAGATCACGCTAAGAACAAATCCGCAGCTGCTGCCGTTCTTCTAGATGAATCTGGAGAAATGGGCCGCGCCTATGGCGCCAAGACCACTCCGCACATGTATGTTATCAATCCAGAAGGCGCTGTCGTTTACGCTGGGGGTATTGATGATAACAACTCTGCGAACCCTAAAGTCATCCCCACGTCGAAAAATTTCGTGGCGATGGCCTTGGATGCTGGCCTTGCAGGTAAACCCATCGAAACCTCTTCGGCAGCTCCCTATGGCTGCAGTGTGAAGTACAACTAACTTATAAGATCAAGGCCCTTTCTCTGCGAAAGGGCCCGCTTAAGTGAGGCCTTTTTGGTAAACCTTTTCCGACAATCATCAATGATCAGATTTTTTATGGCGTCACTTGCAGTCCATGCTGCCGTTGTCGTCATTTTGAATTTCATCTCAAGCGAAGAACCATTGATTGAGAATGTTGAAGTTGTTTTTCAAAGTGCTCCGGAGCGCCCATCAGCAAAGGGTAAATCCCTCGGCATCAAAAGAAATAAGATCAGTTTCTCTGGAAAACGTTCTATAGGACTTAAAGAACTTGGACTTGGCAGCAATACCTCAAATCTTTTGCAAGAAGCTGGCAGCGGGGATTCATCCAATGACCGCCAGACTTCAGCAAATTGGAAGGATCCAAACAGTTATGCTAGCAATGATTTTAGTTCTTTTGATGGTCTTTCAGCTGCACAGGCCAAGTACACGACAACTCTATGGCGAAAAATCAATCAAGCCGTCGAAAGTCCGTACTATCTTTCTGAATACAATCACACCGGAAAAATTCACCTGCGCTTTGAGGTTGACGAAAACGGCTTCTTAAAAGAAGACAAACTTCGCGCCTGCGGTGACGATAATGTTTTGAAGGTGCTGGCCGTGAGGGCTTTACGGAAAGCGATCTTAGACGAAAGCAAAGAGCTGCCGAACTTTGAAGCCAACACCCAGTTTTTTGCCCAGTTTTCTTGGGCAGACCACCGAACTTGCCAGACACTTAAGGGCATTAATAAGAATTACCTGAGTTTTTGTCATTATGCCGAGAACAAGCGCAAAGAATTTACCGCTTCTGAAAAAACTGTCACCTATTTAAAAGCTCTCAATTATGGCCCTGGAATGTTCGAGGAAATCGAGAAATATCAAAAGGAAGAAAAGCACCGCAAAAATGGGTTTGATCCGTTTGCCCAACTTAGAACCGACCCCGATTGGAACCTTGACTGCTAGCTAGATAATAAAAGACAGACAAATAGCTGGATATTTACAGCAGCCTAAATCATCACTCTGTCTAAGATCTATACAGCTCTTCTCCTCAGATTCATTCAGATTGGCCCCCTTGTGGCGATCTATTTGCACTGTAAACGTTCATGAGAAAACTTCTAGGTTTTTCCTTATTCCTCCTATTCTCTTCCATCTCTGTCGCTTCCGCTGCGGAAGTGGTTCCGTCCAACTGGAAAGTCTATACCCCGTGCGGTTCCCTTAACAGCCGAATGGTCCTAAAGCTTCAAGCCGAGATTCGCAGCCCACTTGCGGAAGACCTTCGAAAACTCACCTCGTCTTGTCAAAATCTGGAATCCTTAGAGCTCCGCTTTGATTCTCCCGGCGGCTCTATCGTTGAGGCCGCGGCAATTGTCGATGTTCTGGAACAGCTAAAAAATCAAAATGTAAAGATCACGACTCGGGTCAATAACGGCGATGAGTGTGACTCGAGCTGCGTTCCACTGTTTGCTCAGGGCAATATGCGCCAAGCCGGACCTGTTGCAGCATTTATGTTTCACGGAGTTGCTGTTTACATGCTGACGAATATTCCGGATCCAGGGCTTTCGCAGATGATGATTTCTATGATTGAAAAAGCCAATGGTTTAAATACCGACTGGCTAAATGATCTTAAGGCTAAAAAGGTATTTTCTATACCTTCCATGTATTGGCTCAGCGGCAAAGAGCTGGTTGATCAAAAAAGTGGCTTTGTTACCGAACTCTTAGATCGCCAAGAACTTGCTAAGCCCTATGATCGCAGCTACCGCCCTGGTGGGTTTTAATGAAGCGATTGATACTTACACTTGGTTTTTGTTTTTCTGCTGCGAACGCGGCAACTATCAGCCCCGTCGTTCCCAAGGCTGACCTCGATGGAAAAACCTTTTTGGTCGAAATATCTGGTGACATCAATGCAGGTGATGCTGCTAACTTCACCAATCTCGTTGGAAAAATTCGTGAGCGCGAGCTGATCGTTACATTGAATTCTGCCGGCGGAAGTGTTGCCGAAGGCGAGTTAATGATCGATCAACTTCTGCTACTGAGACAATCAGGAGTCAAGGTAACCACGGTGGTTCGCAACGGCGCCCAATGCGGAAGTATGTGTTTACCTGTATTCATGGCGGGCCAAGAGCGACGCGCGGGTGAAGTCTCTGCATTTTACTTCCACGGCGTTCTACCAAGTCACAAACACTGGATGAGTGGATCCGAACTTTTCAAAGAGGGAAATAACTTCGTAACCCACCTAGATTCACGCCTCGAAAAAAAATCTGGCCAATGCCTAAGCCGCTGGCCCGACCGCCCCCGCTAAATGGACCGCCTCGCAGAAGTGACGACTACCCAATTCTTTTGCTCAGACGAGATTTCTCTGAATTGCCATCCCATTTCGGTACTATATATTACCGCATATTGACTATTTCGGTAATTATCAGTACCGTAATAAGTATGAAGCCTGTTCCTGCTCCAAAAACAAAGAGCAAAAGAAGCGATAGTGGTCTAGTTTCCGGCAAAAAACCCTTAGGCCGTAAACGTGATCAGTCACGAGATGCTGAAATTATTGAGGTCGCACTTTCTGTCTTATCGGAAATAGGATACGACGGAATGACTATGGATCTGGTCGCCGCAAAAGCAAAAGCGGGAAAAGGGGCAATTTACCGTCGTTGGAGCTCAAAGGAAAACCTAGTGTTAGATATTGTCGCTCATCTAAAACAGCAGCAGATAGACACTCGGGATTTGCCTGACACAGGAACTCTTCGTGGAGACCTCCTCGCACTATTTAAAACAGAATCGCCGGACACAACCGAGCGCAAACTTAAGGTTATTGCTGCTCTGTCAGCGATGTTAGCGAACCATCCCCATCTATCTGAAGCCGCCAATCAGGTCATGGTTGAACCCTGGGTTGAGGTATATACGATACTGATGAAGCGCGCTCGAAAACGAGGCGAAATCTCAAAGATTTCTGACATTGAAACTCTTAGCCAAATCGTTCCATCTATGGCCGCATATCGTGCCTTGATTCTTCGAAAGCCATTCGATCAAAAGTTTTTAGTGTCCCTCATTGACGGAGTACTTATGCCGGCTCTTGGAATCACCATAAAATAAATAAGAATTACCTTTCACTACACACAGAGGAGTACCTATGCTGAGCGCAATGAGCGAATTAAATTTGTGGGGAGTTCTACTAGCAACAGTCGTCGGATTTGTCGCCGCCGGAATCTATTTCGGAGTAATTATTGCAAAACCATACAATGTTTCACTGGGCAGGACAAACCAGCCACCAAGCAAGCCTACTCCTCTTTTTATAGTTGGCCCCCTAGCGTGTAGCCTGATTGTTGTCATCGCAACTGCGACACTTCTGCGAGCCTTACATATTGAATCTCTAGTTCATGCACTCCAGTTGGGATCATTCATAGGCATTGGCTTCATTCTCCCGATGTGCATGAACATCGCCATCAATCCCAACTTTCCGCGGCCCTTTCTCTACTTCGGAATCAATGCACCGTACTTTTTCCTCAATAGTCTTGCGACCAGCGCGATTCTTTACTGGATGGCATAACGGCCTTCCAAGCCACAAATTCATAGGTGAAGCATTGTGAAAACACTGCCGAATCCAGGGGTACGGTTGTGCCCGTGGTAAAAGGCGCCGGGGGGCGCATTTTAGTGCGGAGAATGTGGGGGGCTCTCGCCGCGAAGGCGGCGAACGTCGACCACCTAGATCTTTTGGGTTCGATGCCCAAAAGATCGCGTCCCGAGATGCTAGCAAGCCCTCCGCTTAACAAAACCAAAATCAACTGCAATACCGTAAAAAGAAAAGAATGGTAGGGAGTGAGGGACTCGAACCCCCGATCCGCCGGTTATGAGCCGGCTGCTTTAACCAACTAAGCTAACTCCCCATTGGTTGAATAGGTGATCATTTAACCTTATCCGCGCTTAAAGGTCAAAACCAACTGCGGTAGGAAAATAAAAAAAGGGCCCCTGCTGGGACCCTTTAAAGTTCAGTAATATCAATTCTGACAAACTATCCGTCGACGAACGACTTCAGTTTGTTCGAACGAGAAGGATGGCGCAGCTTTCTAAGAGCCTTCGCCTCGATCTGACGGATACGCTCACGGGTTACGTTAAAGTCTTGTCCCACTTCTTCCAAAGTGTGATCGGACTCTTCACCAATACCGAAACGCATGCGCAGGACTTTTTCTTCTCTTGGAGTCAACGTCGACAAGACACGGCGAGTTTGTTCCGCCAAGTTCAAGTTAACGATGGCTTCAGAAGGATTGATGACCTTTTTGTCTTCAATAAAGTCGCCCAAGTGCGAGTCTTCTTCTTCACCCACTGGGGTTTCCAAAGAGATCGGTTCTTTTGCGATTTTAAGGACTTTACGGACCTTATCAACCGGCATGTCCATTTTCTCTGCGATCTCTTCAGGGGTTGGCTCGCGGCCAAGCTCTTGAATCAGATAACGAGAAGTACGAACAAGTTTGTTGATCGTTTCAATCATGTGAACAGGGATACGAATCGTACGCGCCTGATCGGCAATAGCACGAGTGATCGCCTGACGAATCCACCAAGTCGCATAAGTCGAGAATTTGTAACCACGACGGTATTCAAACTTATCAACGGCTTTCATCAAACCGATGTTACCTTCCTGGATCAGATCCAAGAACTGCAGACCACGGTTGGTGTACTTTTTCGCAATAGAAACCACCAAACGCAAGTTGGCTTCGACCAACTCTGATTTCGCAGCATCGGCCTCACGCTCACCTTTCCAGATGGCAGTGTAGGTTTCTTTCACCCAGTTGTGGTTCATTTCTGTCTCGGAATCCAAACGAGCAATACGCTTTTCAGCTTCTTGTGCTTGCAGGACATAAGAACGGTACTTGTTGTAGTTCAAGCCCGTATCCCGAGTCATTTTAGTGAGTTCTTTTTCGTTCGCATCGATCAGCTTCATTCGCTCAACCATCGCAGCGACGTCTTTAGAGAACGTGCGCTCAACGCCATCTTTGATGCGACGACGAAGTATACCAATACGGCCGACCAAGTTTTTAAACTTGATCACGATACGGTTGATCGTCTTACGGTTGAAGTTCACTGATTCGAAGTTCGCCATCAACTTATCGTTCATAACGACAAGCTCTTTCATGGCTGCTTGACGAGCTGGCGTGTTCGTTTCTTCTTTACGAAGAATCGAGAACTGCTTTTCAGAAGCTTTCTGGTATTCAGTCACACGGCCGATAAGCTCATGAATCTTATCGATGTATTCCTTTTCATCGTACTGAGTGTCTTCATCCTCAAGACCACGGAAAATCGCCTTAACTTTGATACGTCCTTCATCAAGACGCTTACCAAGCTGGATGATCTCGTAAGTTCCAAGAGGTGACAAAAGGATCGCACGAACGATTTCGCGCTCCCCTTTTTCGATACGACGAGCAATCTCGACCTCACCCTCGCGAGTAAGCAAAGATACGCTTCCCATTTTGCGCAAGTAAAGACGAACAGGGTCGTTGCCCTTAACATCTTCACTTTCAGCAAGTTCTTCTTCATCGACTTCTTCGTCTTCAGAATCGGGACTTTCAAGGAAAGACCCTTCGCCTTCTTCTTTCGAAGTTTCAGACAAGTCTGTAATTACTACACCAGCACCCTCAAGGGCCTGCATGAAGGAATCCAGTACGGAAGGCGCTATAAACTCTGGCGGAAGGAGCTCATTAATCTCTTCGATTGTGAGCGCACCCTTCTCTTTCGCCAGCTTCAGAAACCGCTGAATTTCTTCTTTAATCAGCGTTTCTTGCTCTTGCAAGGAAAGAACTTTTGTCGGTTCTTTGTCTTGCTTATTTGGTAGGTTTGAATTCATTAATACCCGCCTTTAACCTTTATTCAGAGAGATTCGGTTTCTCTGAATATTCATAATCTGTTCCAACTTTTCCGAGCTTAGCTCGCCTTTAAGATCTTTTGTCAGGCGCTTTGCTTGATCGCGCAGGAAATTTTCACGTACGCGCTTAAAGCAATCGCGCAATAGCTTTTGTTCAGCCTCGTCGTCAAACCCTGGATCGCCCTCAGCATTGGGACCTGTTTGAAATAAGTATTCCGGTTGATCGACGTAAGAAACAAGAAGACTGGTTAATTTATCAAACTTATTCAAGTCTTGTCTATAGACATCCGTCGACTTTTCAAGGATCTTTTTCATACCTTCGTGGGCAATATTTTCGATCAACTTTTCATTCACAAACAAATCAAAATTGGCACGACTTTTGAGCACCAATCCCAGCAACAATAACTCAGCCTTTGACGCCCCTTTGAGGCTTATTTTGCCTCCCTCCACTGCTTCCGACACAGCCGGAGTGGGGTTAGGGTTAGTGTTTGCATTTGGCTGCACCGTTCTAGTCATCGAGTGTTTTTGCGAATAAACAGGTCCACTGCTATGCAGCCCGACAGCTTGACGCAGCCAGGGAAGACCCACACTCATCTTTTGAGCAGCTTCAGCAAGGTACAAATCTCTTAGGCGCTGATCAGGAATGACTTCTAAGAGCGGTTTCAGCTTATCGGCCAATTTCACCTTTTCTGAAGCGTCTCCGCGATAACCTTCCATCCACCTTGCAAGAATCATCACAAAAAGATCTGGAGCCCTATCGAGCTCAGCCTTAAGCGCCTCAGCTCCGTATTTTTTCACATAATCGTCGGGATCCATACTGTTCGGCAAAGTTAAACCTTTGGGGTAAAGATCAGCCGCAAGCAGGATTGGCAAACTGCGCTCGGCAGCCTCCATCCCGGCAGCGTCCCCGTCAAAAAGCGTGACCACATTTTTGGTCATACGCTTCAACATTTTGCCATGGTCAGGAGTCAGCGCGGTTCCCATCGTCGCCACGACATTGCGAATGCCGGCTTGATAAAGAGAAACCAAATCCATGTAACCTTCGACGATCAAAGCCAGATCATCACTGCGAATATATCGAGCCGTTTGCGAAAGTCCGTAAAGAACTTTGCCTTTTATGAAAACCGGCGTCTCTGGAGAGTTTAAATACTTTGGTTCGTTTTCTTTTTTCTCGAGGTAACGTCCGCCGAAGGCAATCGGCTCGCCCATTGCCGAGAAAATCGGGAACATCAGTCGGTCACGGAAAATATCAAAGTAACCTGATTTATTGTTTCGTGCTTTGACCAAGCGAGCTTCTTCAGCCAGCGGCATCGGCACGTTTTTACTGGCCAGATGTTTTTCCAAACCATCCCATTCGGCCAGTGCATAACCAATCCCAAAAGTTTCGATAACTTCTTGAGAAAGGCCACGGCCCGCGATGTATTTTTTAACGGGATGATCCGCAGGGACCCTGTGCAGTTGTTCTGAAAAATAAACGGCGGCAAGCTTGTTTGCTTTTAACAACAACTTCTTTTTTTCGACGGCTTGATCACGAACAGCATCGTCTTTTTCCGGAGCTGGCATCGGAATACTTGCACGATCGGCAAGGTATTCAACCGCTTCTGGAAAATTCATGCCCTGATAATCACGTAAGAACGAGAAAAGGTTGCCGCTTTTGTGGCAACCAAAGCAATGATAAACCTGCTTCGTCTCTGAAACGGAGAAGCTCGGCGTTTTTTCCACGTGGTCCGGAAACGGACAGCGGCCCATAAGGCCGCTTCCACTTGGTTTCAGCTGAGTGTATTGAGAGATTATGTCTACGAGGTTTGTTGCCTCTTGGACCCTCTCAATAAAGTCTTGGGAAAATCTCAATACGCCTCCGGCTTAAGCTAATTTTGCTTTGATAATTTCGCTGACGATTTTGTTATCAGCCGTACCAGCGGTTCTCGCGATCACTTCTTTCATCACAGGTCCCATGTCCTTAACAGTTTTCGCGCCAAGGGCAGCGATCACTTCATTCACGATGGGCTCGATCTGTTCGCGAGACATTTGTGCTGGTAAGTAGTTTTCAAGAACTTTAAGTTCTTCAGCTTCTTTATCAACAAGATCCTGGCGATTCGCTTGCTGATACTGCTCGATAGATTCTTTTCGTTGCTTCACGAGTTTTTTGATTACGCCCATAACGTCATCTTGCGTGATGGCTTCGGGTCGAACTTCAATTTCACGGTTCTTGATCGCAGCCTGGAGCATGCGAAGCGCTCCCAACTTAAGAGATTCTTTTGCGATCATTGCGGCTTTTACGTCCGCCATAATTTTTTCTCTGATTTCCACTTGGACCTCCACAGCTACAAAGAACAGAGGCGACCATTTGGTCGCCTCCTAATTTCCCGAGGGTTAATTAGTCGCCCCAGCTTTTTCTGGATTTTTTCACAGCGCGCTTACGAGCGGCGATAGACTTCTTTTTAAGTCTTACAGAAGGCTTTTCAAAGTGTTCACGTTTTTTTACTTCAGAAAGGATGCCCGCTTTTTCGCAAGACTTTTTAAATTTTCTGAATGCAGCTTCAAAAGACTCACCGTCTTTGATCTTTACCATTGCCACGACAATCACCTGCCTCTCGAGTGGAATAGGAATCAGAGTGTATAACAAAGTGGCAGAAAAGGGGCAACACCTGAGGTCTTGATGCGGTGAATAATTCATGATCCCCACTTAGACCCTCCTCCTCCTCTCCCCTCGAGCCGGTATCCGTTTAATTTCACTGGATTTCTTTGAATCACATGCGATTATAGCTGCTTCAGGAGTAACCATGGAATTTCTAGCAGAACCGCAACTTTGGATCGCATTCGGAACTCTTTTCGCTTTAGAGCTCGTTTTGGGGATCGATAACGTCATTTTCATCTCTATCTTGGCGGGCAAGCTGCCCACTGATCAACAAAAGAAGGCCCGGGTCACTGGGCTCAGCTTGGCCGTATTGACTCGTATCATTTTACTATTCTCGCTTTCGTGGATAATCGGCCTGACTGCTCCGCTTTTTGCAGCCATGGGGCACGAAATATCCGGAAGAGATCTCATCCTGCTGCTTGGCGGACTTTTCTTGATCGTGAAGAGCACGTTGGAAATTCACCACAAGCTGGAAGGCGAAGCCGGCAGTCAGTCTACCCATGTAGCGCACTCTTTCAACGCTGTTATCTTTCAAATCCTTTTACTCGATATCGTTTTCTCCTTGGATTCTGTCATCACAGCCGTTGGCATGGTCGACAACATTTGGGTCATGGTTAGCGCTGTCATCGCCTCGACAATTGTAATGATTGTGTCCGCCTCTGCGATCAGCAATTTCGTGGAATCCCATCCTTCCTTGAAGATTCTAGCTTTAAGCTTCCTGTTAATGATTGGCTTCACACTGATTGTCGAATCACTCGAATTCCATATTCCAAAAGGATATGTTTATTTCGCAATGGCCTTCTCTGTTTTGGTTGAAATGCTTAACATTCGCATGCGTAGAAAATCTAAACCGGCTCCGGTTAGACTGCGTGAAAGAATCTCCGAATAATGGCGGCAGCCGAGATCGCGACAGATGAAAAATGGATGCGCGAAGCCCTCAAGCTCGCGCAAAAAGCCGGCGAACGAGGCGAAGTTCCCGTCGGTGCCGTACTCGTCTCACCTGACGGAGAAATACTCTCTGTGGGATCTAATGTTCGGGAAACTTTGACGACACCTCTGGGTCATGCAGAGCTCCAGGCCCTCCACAGAGCCGCTAAAAAAATCAAGTCTTGGCGTCTGAATGACTGTACACTTTATGTTACTTTAGAGCCGTGCCTAATGTGTGCTGGCGCGATACAACAAGCCCGAATCGGGCGCGTTGTATATGGCGCTACCGATCCCAAAGCTGGCGCAGTTGAAAGTCTGTACCGCGTTTTTGACGACACCAGGTTGAATCACCAAGTAAAAGTTCAATCAGGAATCCTGGCTGCTGAGTGCGCGGAACTATTAAAGAAGTTCTTTTTTCAGCGCAGAACCGAAAATAAAAGAGCTAAGGATGATAAAATTTTTCGAGACCGAGTCTCCGTAGTTGTTGTCCGTGAAAACAAGCTCTTGGGCTTTAAAGCCATAGATCCGACTTCGGGGCAGAATTATTTCTTCCTACCGGGCGGAGCCATCGAAACAAACGAATCACCACTGCAAGCAGCGGCACGAGAGTGTTTCGAAGAAACTGGCTATGAGGTCAACGTCCTTCCCGAGACTGCCTTTGAAAGAAAATATGACTTTTCCTGGGATGGCCAAAGCTATTCCTGTCGAACGATTTTTTATCTGGCAACAGTTACCAATCCCGATAAGGCACCTGCCAAAGTGAACGATGCTTCCTATCACCAAGGAGTGGAGTGGCTTCCACTCAAGTCCATTGATCAGGTGTTTGCCTACCATGAAGATATTTTGTGGGCTGTTCAAAAATTAACTAAGCTAGCAAGAAAAAAACAGCTCTGAAGCATTGAGATGCACCCATAGGGCCGTCTCTCCCCAAGCGTTCTTAGGTTGATCTAGAATACCTTGCTATCGCCTGGCCTCCCTGTTACAAGCCGTGGAATGACACAAATGAAATTTACTGACCTGCCCCTGATCACACCTCTTTTGAATTCCTTAAAAGAAACCGGCTATGTGACTCCGACTCCCATTCAACAAGCAGCGATTCCTCCAATTCTTGAAGGTCATGACCTTTTGGGAATCGCTCAAACTGGCACAGGAAAGACCGCTGCGTTCTGTTTGCCTATTTTGCAAAACCTTACAAAGAACCACGTGAAGCGCGAACCCAAGTGCGCACGCACTTTGATTCTGACTCCGACTCGTGAGCTTGCGATTCAGATACACGAAAACCTTGTGGCTTATAGCAGTCACTTAAAACTGAAACACGCCGTGATTTTTGGCGGCGTCGGGCAAGGGGCTCAGGTTAATGCACTTCAAGGTGGAGTCGATGTTCTTGTCGCCACACCTGGGCGCCTCTTGGATCTGCATGGACAACGCTATCTGAACCTGGGCAAAGTCGAAATTTTTGTTTTAGACGAAGCCGATCGAATGCTTGATATGGGTTTCATGCAAGACATTAAAAAAATCCTACCCCTGTTGCCAAAGACTCGACACAATCTTTTCTTTTCAGCGACCATGCCTCCTGAGATTCAGAAGCTTGCACACAATATTCTGGTGAATCCAAAGAAAGTTGAAGTGACACCTGTTTCTTCAACTGCAGAAAAGGTGAAGCAAAAAGTCATGTTTGTCGAAAAAAAGGACAAGCTTGATCTTTTGATTCATCTCTTAAAGGACCAGGCACTTGAACGAGTTCTGGTTTTTGTGCAAATGAAGTACGGTGCCAATCGTGTTGTTGATCGCCTTGTAAAAGCCGATCTTACGGCAGCAGCCATTCACGGCGATAAATCACAATCCGCAAGGCAACGAGCCCTTGAAGAATTTAAAACCGGTCAAATCCGTGTTCTTGTGGCAACCGATATTGCTGCACGAGGAATTGATATCGATGGCATCAGTCATGTGATCAATCTTGAGCTTCCTCATATTGCTGAAAGTTATGTTCACCGAATTGGCCGAACGGCCCGCGCTGGCGCTGAGGGGTCATCGATTTCATTCTGTAATGCTGAAGAAAAGGCCTTCCTGCATGCAATCCAAAAGGTCACTCGCCAGATTATCGAGATGGATGACAACCATCCTTATCATTCCGAAGAGATCGCCAAAACTCCTGCTATGACGGTAGGTAAAGCAAAAGCTCTCCTAGAAGGGCAACGTCAGCAAAACCGCGCTAAAAATCGCCCTGGTCGCAAGAAGCCAGGTTCTGGCGAAGCAAAAAGTGGTGGCAACAAACGATTTGGCGGATTCCGCGGTAAAGGTACAGGCAAAGGAAGCGGTGGCAAAAAGAGATAACACTCTCTTTAGCTGCTGATATTCATTTTCTTTTGCAGTGCTGTCAGATGAATGACCTGCTTCAGTGCCAAGAAGGCTGGCTTATTAAACGGCTGGCCCATGGCAAACTCAATATGAGCAATCGCTTCTTCAGGCTTTCTCACGGCAGCCGACTTCTGAGAATCATAGACTAGATCGACAAAACAATCAGCGACGGCCACTATTCGTGCTAGGGGATGAATCTTTATGTCTCGGATACGCCGCGGATAACCCATACCAAGCGCATTCTCGTGGTGCTCCATAACAATTGAAAGAACATCCGAAGGAATCTCTTTGATATCTCGAAGCAGCTCGACCCCACGTAAAGTATGGGACTCGTAATGCTGCAACTCGGCCTCGGTCCATTGATAGCGAGGTTTCGCTAAGATCTCGTCAGGTATTTCCTTAAGTCCAATATCATGAAGCAGCGAACCCAAGATTACTTTTTCTATAGTCGATTTCATCGTGATATTCATCTGATCGCAGATAAGCATAGAAACGACTGAAGTCGCTAAGCTGTGCCCAACCATATCTCCCGGAAGACTGTTGAAAATATCGATGAACTTATCCATGTCTTTGATTTGAGCGGTGGTTTCTTGCACGAAAGTTGCGATCTGCTTACACTTTTCATAGGAGCCAACGTAGACACCTCGTTCTGTTAAGTCAGAGATCGCCGATTCAGTTATACCTTTAAGCAGGCTCATCTTGACGTTAGCGCCAAGATTATTGTTCTTCACGGTCTTTTTAATAAGATTCAAATTATAGCTGATCAATTGCGAGTATTCAGTTTTACGGACAAAGAACTCTACAGTCTTATCCTGCGCTAAATGCAGGCTGGAGAGGTTGCATTTGTCGGCTTTTTTACCTAACAGAATGTACTGTCCTGATGCGAGCTTTGTAAATACCTCGGCTGGCAAAGGCAGGCCGTCGGTGAAGAGCTCACGGCTCACCTTAATCATTTCAGAATCTTGAAGAGGCTCATTTTTCTTATTATTCTGCACTACCCGACTTATCGGGTTTCCTTGGACAATGGTTTAAGATTCAGTGATTGAATCTCAAATTGAGACTGTTTGTTTACATTGAGCAGACTACTCGGTTTCCTGGACGTCGAGCCGGTAACCCTTAGAGGGGACAGCAACAATCTTACCTTGGAAATTAGCGATTTTCCTTTTCAGGTAGTTGATCTGAGAGTCGACATTTCGCGAGGTTACTTCGGCATCGCCCCAGATCTCTATCAAGCATTTTTGACGAGTCACCAGGCGATTCTTAGAAGCCAGAAGCATTTTCAGGATATCGAACTGCTTGGGTGTTAAGCTGACCTCTTCGTTATCGACAAAAACCTGTCTGGACGACAAATCCATGCGCAAGTTCGCTGCAATCATTTCGGATACTTCAGCAGATTCCTTTTCCGACAAACGCGCTTTGATTCTTAAAATAAGTTCTTTAACGTGAAAAGGCTTGGAGATGAAGTCATCGGCACCGGTCTCGAAAGCTTTGATACGCTCATCAATTGTGGCCGCACCTGATACAAAAATTATGGGAATATTCTTAGTGGCAGCCCCTTCGCGGAGAAGTCGGCAAACATCAACACCCATGATTCCCGGCATTTTATAATCAAGAAGAATTAAGTCAGGTCGCTTATCATTGATAAGCTCAAGCGCTCTTAAGCTATCTGACGTATAGGAGCAGTCGTAGCTGGAACCAAGAATGTCTGCCAGCAACTTGCAGCTCTCTTCATAATCGTCAACGATGACTATCTTCTTAGCATTCAAACTAACACCCCGAATTGGATCCTGTGCAAACATATTCATATTGATGATAATGTCCCCAATTCCATGTGAAGACAAGATAAACAACGTCCAGTTTTTATACGCCTTTGTACTTCAACTTTTTTCCGTCGAGGATCTTCTTTAGCTGATCCCTTTTGTCACCTTGGATCTCGATGACTCCATGCTTGTCGCCGATAGCGAATGTACCGCCAACCCCGCACTTAGCCTTGAGTTCCTTGGTAAGACTTTTTAGATACTCTTCGTTCCGCGGGAATCCGTCAAGAACTGTGACTATCTTTCCGCCTCTACCATTTTTCTCAATACGAAAAATTATCGTGAATGCCTTATCTACCGTATCTTCCAGGGCCACACACGAACAATCTGAAACAAATTTCCCACACTTCGGGCAACTAACTTTATCTTTGGGATCGGTGCTATATACAAGTCGATTACTCATGAATGCGAACTTTCTTCTTTAGATTCAGCAGAAGCGGACTCTTGTCCAAGGTTGTGTGTTGTATACTCCTTTCCGTCGAATCTAAAAAGCTGCGGAGTTTCATCCATAATAGTTGCGATATTGACCGGCCGTTTCCACATTTTGAAAACATTCTTAAGTGTTTCACTCATAAAATCCGGTTGCATATCGATGCCCTCGTGCAAATGCGTCAGTAGCAGTTCTCCTCGATTTTCAAAGTTCGCATCTTCAATTCGGATGATCGGCTGACCAAAGTTGGTCATATGAAACAGCAGTTGAGCTTTGATCGCTTTGAAGTCCTTGGTATCAATTTCAAACTTGTTAGTCTTTTTGTTGAATCGATAAACAAACAACTTGTTCCGAACACAGAAGTCCTCTGTTAAAAACTGATCAATAAATGTCACGTCGTTGCAAACCTTGCGGACCTCGAATATTTTTTCTCGGCCAAGATTTAGCCTTTTATCCCAGTGCTTGCGCTCGCGAACGTCATCGCACTCTTCCCATTCTCTGCCAAACTGACCTTTATTCCACCGTTCTTCGATATCTCTGAACAGTTCAATGCCAACTTTGTAAGGATTATAACCATTCGGCGCCATGGCCATGGTACCACTGTGGTGGTCAGCGAAATCTATGATTTCTGAATCATTCAATATTTTTGTCGTCATCAAATGAGAATGCCAGTAAGAGGCCCAGCCCTCGTTCATGGTTTTTGTCATTCCCTGCGGAGAGAAATAGTAAGCCTCGTCACGAATTATTGATAAGACATCCTGCTGCCAATCCGTAAGAGGTGCGTAATGAAGAAAGAACTTTAAGACGTCCTTTTCCGGCTCTTGTGGAAAACGCGAGGCCTTTTGAGCTGCTTCGTCCTCGGCTTTCTTCTTCTGCTCAGCAACGAAGGATGGGGGATTGATGTAATCGCGCATATAGGAGCGATCCACCCTTAAGAGATAATTGGGATTCGCCTCTGCTTGTGGACTTTCAGACTTAACAACAGACTTTTCCACATAGGGACTATAACGATCAATTAGGTTTTCCAAACTAAGGCAGACGTCGATAAAATTTTCCACAACATCATAGCCATAGCGATCCATATATCGACGAATTCTCGTCGCGTGGTTCGCCATCTGATCCATCATTTTTCGATTTGTTTTCGAAAACCAGATATTGTTCTTGAAAAAATCACAGTGGCCATACACGTGCGCCATGACCAGTTTTTGATCCATCATCGCATTGCCTTCCATCAGGTAGGCATAGCAAGGATCGGTATTGATCACCATCTCATAGATTTTAGATAAGCCGTACTCATAGCTCTTGGATAGGTGCTCGTACTCCATTCCGAATTTCCAATGTGGATAACGAACGGGAAAACCACCATAAGCAGCGAACTGATTGATTTGGTCGTAAGTAATAAGCTCGAAAATTGTTTCGAAAAAATCTAAGCCCGCATCTTTCGCGATCTTACATATTTTTTTTCTTTCAGCTTCTAGTTCTGGCGTTAAGTTAGCCATACTCTCTCCTTCAGGACGTGCCGATTAACGACCTTTACCCAGAAAGTCTTTGATAGAATCAAGAATTTTGTCACGATTTTCGATCTGACTTAATGTCAGTCGGTCATCTTCTCCGAATTCCTTTTGCAGGTCTTTCAGAAACTGCCCACTGCCATATTTGCTTTCGACTTGGCCGTAACTGAACACATTGCAATTCGGAAGAAAGAAATCTTGCAAGAGTTTCACACACAAACGCGTGTCTTCTCCTGACCAGTTGTCTCCATCAGAAAAATGAAAGGGATAAATATTCCAATCCTGAACTGGATAGTCTTTCTCAATAATTTCCTGACATAACTTGTATGCCGAGCTGATCAAAGTACCGCCAGACTCGCTCGTCCGAAAGAAGGTATCTTCATCGACTTCCTTGGCCGCCGCATCGTGAATAATAAAACGAGTTTCCAAGCCCTTGTAATGCTTTTTCAACCAGGTATTGATCCAAAAGCTTTCAAGGCGGACGATCTCTTTTTGTTCGTCGCCCATACTGCCGGAAACGTCCATCATATAGATGACTACCGCTTGAGTTTGCGGCTTAGTTACTTTTTTAAAAGATTTATACTGCATATCCCGACGAATCGGCAAAACCAGAGGATCTTCGGGATTATAAGTTCCAGAGCCCACCATACGTTTCAAGGCGCGCTTGTAAGATGATTTGAAATGTCGCAAACCTTCGGGTCCCACCGGGGCCAATCCAGTAAATTTCGTCTTTACCGAATCAATATTCTTGTGACCTTTAGGTTGGATATTGGGAAGCTGCAGTTTTTCGCCAAGTATGTCAGCAAGCTCTTCAAGAGAAAGCTCAACTTCAAGCAAGTGCTCGCCGGGAGCTTCGCCCGCTTGACCTTGTCCACCTTCACCTGGCTCACCGACGTCTTGGCCTTGCTGTCCTTCGCCTTGACCGACGCCACCCTGCTGTTTAGGACCATAGCGAAAATTCGGAATATCAATACGCGGAAGCGGGATTTTGACGAACTCGTCTTCCCGCTTCCCGATCATCTCACCTTGAGAGACATATTTACGCAGATCTTCTTTAACCTTGCCTTTAACGATGTCTCTAAATCTGTTGTGGTCTTCCCGTATTGACATTACTTATTCTTTACGTCCCCTCGGGCGAAGATACTTGCAACGTAATGAAGCACATCACTTGCAGAAATCTCGTCGTAACCGAAGTCCTTGATGAGACGGGTTTTTACAATATCAATCTTCTCTTGAGTGTCTTTGTCAGCCACATTTGAAACCAAAGTCGTCAGCTTGATGCTGTCTTTCTGGTCTTCGAACAGCTTCAGCTCAATAGCCTTATGAAGACGTTCGTTCATTTTATAATTGAACTTCTTGCCTTCAAGAGCCAAAGCACCAATGTAATTCATGATCTCGCGGCGGAAATCATCCTTGCGAGACTCAGGAATTTCAATCTTCTCTTCGATAGATCTCATAAGACGCTCATCTGGCTCTTCGTCATTTCCAGTAAACTGGTTACGAACTTTTTCCCTTTGAGTATAGGCCTTAACGTTGTCGATATAGTTTGCGCAGAGTCTTTGCATTGCACTTTCATCTGCACTGATCGCTCTTTGAACTTCGCCCTTAATTATCTCTTCGTATTCCTGAAGGACTACACCCAAAAGTTCCTTGTACTCTGTTTTTAAATCTTCATTGGCAATTAAGGAATGATTCTTCAATCCGGACTCAAGCTCCTTAAATACCATGAAAGGATTCACCGATCCTTTATTCGACTGTTGAGCCGCCACTAGTGCGTTCGACAACTTATCCTGGATATATCGAGCAGAAATACCTTCAAGTCCTTCTCGGTTCGCCTCTTTACGAAGCTCCCTAACATTGTCTTCGGTATAATTCGCCAAGGTCTTACCATTATACAACTTAAGCTTTTGCAAACGGGTCAAGTTAGCTTTCTTAGGCTTTTCCAAACGAGTCAAGATAGCCCACATTGCTGCCATCTCAACCGTATGTGGCGCAATGCTAATTCCGCGCACCTTCTGGGAATTAAAATCGCGCTTGTAAATATTAATCTCATCTCTCCAACGAGTGATGTAGGGAATGTCAATTTTGACTGTACGATCTCGTAGGGCTTCCATGAATTCGTTATCTTGCAGACGACGGTACTCTGGCTCATTCGTATGGCCGATAATAACCTCGTCGATATGAGTCTGCGCAAACTTTTTAGGCTTCACGCGATGCTCTTGGGACGCGCCTAGCAAATCGTAAAGGAACGCGACGTCAAGCTTTAGGACCTCGACAAACTCGATCATGCCACGGTTAGCAACGTTAAACTCGCCATCGAAATTGAACGCTCTAGGATCTGAATCCGATCCATACTCGGCAATCTTACGGTAGTTGATATCACCTGTAAGTTCAGTAGAGTCCTGATTCTTTTCATCCTTGGGCTGGAAAGTACCGATACCAATTCGATCCGCTTCAGAGATGAAGAAACGTCGGACACGAACATGCGATAGAATTTTCATCAGGTCGCCATTGTAACGCTCGCTCAGCATTTTAAAAATAAATCTAGAGGGAGGGCTGAGCTCTCCATCAATGGAAACTCGATAGGAACCTTCTTGCCCCTTGTTAATTTGCTCGAAGATAGCAGGACGAAGCTCTTCCGGAATCAAGAGCAATGGCTCTTCATTCATAGGAGATGGAAAAGCCTTCACGCCTTTTCCCAATAGACCATCGAGCTCCTGATTTTCATCGATCCATTCAAAAGTGTAAAGCGCGCCTTCTGGCGTGTGTGAATAGCGCTCAAGGCCCTTCTTAAGCATGCGGCAGATCGTCGACTTCGCACTCCCCACCGGACCATGCAGCAAGATAACACGCTTTTCAGTTCCATAACCAAGCGCTGCAGCCTTTAGTACATTGACCAGTTTGTTCAGCTGAACGTCCAAGCCAAAGACGGCATCTCGTCCACTATTATGCGCGTCATCAAAAAACTTGAAGCGCACAACTTCTTTCTTGAAATCGATATAAGTTTCAGTGCCTTCTTCCACGATCATGTCATACATGCGCTGATAGGCATTGCGGGTAGTCTTGGGATTGGCTTTGACCAAGTCTAGATACTCGTCGAAAGTTCCACTCCAGTGTTCTTTCGCGTGCTTGCTTGTATTTTGCCAATTGGAAACGAGTGATTGAAGGTCGATCTTAGAGGCCATAATCTCTCCCAAGGTGCCGGTGATTTGCATGCACCTGATACTTAGAGTATGCCCCAGAACAGGACGGTTAACGAGAAATTTAATTAATTTGTATTGCTTTAAACCCTTTAGGCTGTCTCAGAGTGAAAAGCTCGGGCTTAAACTGGACTTCAGTCTGAGGTGCTTCATAGGCCCATTGCATCTCGAACTGCGGTGCAGTTATAACAACTTTTTTGGCACCATCTACTCTACCAGACCAGACAATCCTCATTTTTCGTTCAGCATTAAGACAGCTGGAGAGCTGACCGGACTGATCTTTAGAGCATTGCCAACCAGATCCTTTCACCGGGTCTTCAAACGCAACATTAATCAGATTCATAGGATGAAGAGGCAGGTTAATAACTCTTGAAAAGGCTTCTTCAGAATTAACTCCGTAGTAGAATTTCTTCTGGGGATAGATAGCATATGAAATATCTTTGTTATCCATAACCAAACTTGCTACTTGGAAACCCATGAGTGCAGAAATTTCAATTCGCGCTCGATCGTTTTTCACCGCATAAATATCAATATTCAAAGTCTGGTTTTTATTCGTCTTAAGATCTTTTATCAGCGCTTTAGTTTCCCATTGAGCCTGCTGCAACGGGCCCGTGGTTTTGGGCTTAGTCGCGCAACCGACAATTGCTAGGAGTATCAAAGAAAGGAGAAAATAATTGCTACTTCTGTTCATTGCCTTAGCATAGAGAAATGAATTCTTTTAAACAAGCTTTGTTTGCAATGAGTAATCTGTGGCGCGAAACACTCGCTCTGGGCATCTTTGCAACAGGTCTCCTTTTTGTCGTGCGTCTATTGCCATTCATAAGCATGTTTGCGCTGTCACTCATACTCATTTTACTTCAAAGGGCCGTGACCACACGGCTCCACTATGGAAAGTGGCCCGCAAGTTTTTTATTCTTAAAAAGTAAATGGCCCGCCTACATCATCGTCGGAATTATACTGATGCCCACAAGTATTCTTGTGGGCTCTGCATTCGGTTTACTGCAAACGCCACAAGAATTATGGATGACTCTGCCATTAACCAGCGGTCTGTTTTTTCTGGGAATATATTTCTATATCATTCTTAACCAGGCTATCGAACTGCATCTTAACAGTTCGCAGACATTGGCTAAATCCATTGACGTCGTAGCGCTTACATCGTTTCGTTTTCTAAAGAAGTATGCTCTTGCAAGCTTCTACTTGGGAGCTCTTTTTAGTTTAAGCAGCTTGGCAAATGGCGCCGGCTTTGTCTTGGCTCTGCCAGCACTGTTCTTTGTGACTTATTATTTAGATCAGGAAATTAAGACAGCAAAGACCCCTTAATTAAGGAGCCTTTACCTCAGTGTGCTCTGCAATAGGCTTTTCAGAAGCAGGCATTCTTGGTGAATTCAGCTCCTGCTTTTCAATAGAAGTGATCTTATTTTTAAGTTCTTTCAACTTGGTCGCGTCAGTCTCTAGTTCGACAGCTTTGTGATACATCTTCTTGGCTTTATCCACCATCGACTTCTTTAAGTAAACATCACCCAAATGCTCGGCAATAATACTAACAGAAGACTGCTGTTTATGAGCTGCTTCCAGAAACTTAATCGCCTCTGTGTATTTGCTCTGTTTATAGAGAATCCATCCCAATGTATCCAGGATATATCCGTCCTGTGGCTCGAGCGAAAGCGCTTTGCGCGCAAGCTTTTCTGCATCTGGTAAGTTGATGTTCATCTCTGCCCAAGTGAAGGCCAGGTAATTCATCCCTTGAACATGATCAGGATCAATTTCCAAAACCTTTTTCATCTGATCGACGACTGCTTGCTTATCTCCGATACGATCGGTGATAGTTCCATAGTAGAAGCGAAGCTGAGCGTTCTTGGGAAACTTCTCCAAACCTTTTTTCAAAATCTCTGAAGCCTTTTTCAAATCATTCTTTTCATCCAATAGCGAAGCGTACATTGCGTAAACTTGCGGTTGATCGTCACGATTCTTCAAACCCGCTTCCGCAATAGCCAACCCCTCATCCACTCGCCCCTGCCCCTTTAAAAGATAAGCAGCGTGTACAACTGCCTCACCGTAATAAGTGCTAGTTGGTGGGATCTTTTTGAATTCACGAATGGCTTTTTCATTTTGCCGAGTTTCCTCATAGACTGCCGCAAGATAGAAGCGCACTTTGTCGGATTCAGGAGCTTCCCTTAAAATATCTTCTAGCTTGGCAGTAGCTTCACCATATTGTTTCTGTTCGATAAGGATCAGCGCCATCTTCATCTTGATGTTCAGTGGCTCGTCAGAGTCTGCTTCCAGTATTTCGAGTTGCTCATAAGCACGAGCATAATCACCATCTTCGATATAGATCTGCGCCAACACTTCAGAAATTCGCGGATGAGGCGCATTTTCTTTCTGGTAGTTGCGATACAAGCTTATAGCCTTTGGCTCTTGCTTTTGACGAGTGTACAGCGAACCCAGGGATAAAACTGCATCCGTGAAGTCAGGCTTAATCTTCAAAGCTTTCTTCAAAGACTCTTCAGCTGCAGTCTGATATTTTGCCTCTGGCTGTTCCATACGCACTCGGCCGATATAATAGTGAGCCAAGTAAGGCGTTGCATAGGTCGGATTTGAAATCAGAGATTGAAAGTACTTCACTGCCTTATCGTATTGTTTTTGCTCAGAGTACAGCGCACCAATGTACAAGGGCGCTTCTGTATTTTGCGGATCCAATTTTGCGACTATGTAGTACTGCGACATCGCCTTTGGATAAAGCTTCATGGATGAGTACAGTCCGCCTAATAAGAGGTGAGCATCAACATTCTTGCCGTCTTTTGCCACGGCCGCTTCCGCTTGTTCGACAGCTTCATTCAAGAGGCCCAGCTTAAGATACTCAGCCGCCAATCTCATATTAACGGTCGTTGAGCTTTGATCGTAAACTAAAACCATCTTGAAAGACTCCACGGCCTTGCCTGGATTTCCATCAAGACTGTGGGCTTCACCCATCGCAAAGTAATAGTCTGCCTGAGTCTGCATATGAAGAGGATCAATAACTGTGTTGCCGTCACGCACGGTTGCAGGCGGACCAAAAGAAGCAGGCGCCCGATTCTTATCATCAAACGATGATTCGTAATAGGTGGCCTTTTCGGCATCATTCTTTGTCGTGTTCAGTGACGCACAGGCCGTCAAGGTCATGAGCATTGCCACTGTTAACGCTTTCCTAGTGTATGGAAACATCGAATCTCCTTGGTCTTTAGGATGATCGGCGTTTTTCGACAATTTCTTGAAGGTCACAGGACCACATCAGGACATTCGCCACGTCCGGTTTTGTTTAATTCTGAGTCATTCTTGAGTCAGTTATGAGAAACACTTAAAAGTATTCCTAGATCGTCTCCCGCATAGACAGGCTGAACAGCCAACGGTTTGTCTTCGTCTTCCAATTCCAACGTCTCTTTGACTTTGTTAGGCCCTCCGGACCATACCAGGATTTTTACCTTATCAGGGCCTTCGGAGCTAAGGATGCGATAGTTATAGGGTTGCCCCCAAGGATCCGTGCCCATCGTCCCCGTACTGCGCAAATGATCGCCCTGAAGTACTAGAGATTCCTCCACAGAGGCCGGGCCTCGCAGGTCCGGATCGGTCGGTTTTGAGGTATTTTGCGCCGCTTCGCGGTAAAGTTGAACTACTTGATACCCAACGACGGTGGCTTTCTGCACTGCCGCTTCGGATTTAGAATCTAAAGTATGTTTATTCCAAGGAACTGCAATGATGGCGGCAGAAAAACTGACAAGGCCCAACAAGGCCAGCACACCAGAGGACTTAAACTCCTGTTTTTGTTCAGTTTTCATCGAATTACTTTCCTTGGGATAAAATCATCTTTTTATCCTTTCGGAAGTCCTTGGCTAAAACTTTAGACAAAGGTCCGTTAATTTTTTCAAACTGTTCCACATTTATCGTTAATTAGTGTCTCGCTAGAGAAATAATAACGCCTAGAGTCTTTTCTTTTGGCCTGGCGAGCGCTTGACAACATGTGGCGGCAGGGATAGTTTGCGCGCATCTAAGGGGGTTTTGCTGAATACTTTAGCACTTATCTCCTTGAGAACCTTGGGAGAATTTCAAATTGGGAGGCACTTTGATCAACCAAAACGAAACTATGACATCGAAGCCAAATTCTAAAGTTAAAATCATCAAGCGTTATCAGAATCGCAAATTGTACGACACACAACAAAGCTGTTATGTGACGTTAGACGATATCGCAAAAATGATCAGAACTAATGAAGAAGTTATGGTTATCGACAATAAGTCTAAGAACGATATTACAGCTGCGACTTTGACTCAGATCATTTTCGAAGCTGAAAAGAAGGCATCTCAATATGCTCCGCTTTTCACACTTCGTGAAATCATCCAAAATGGTAACGGCAGCATTTCTGGATATCTTGCTAAGCTTGGTGCGTTCCCTCAGGACTACATGACTAAGCAACAAGTAAATAACGTGAACGTAGAAGCTTCTTCTTCTGACAGCGTTAAGCAAAACCTAGAGAACCGTGTTGCTACTGCAGCAACTCGCTACAACACAGACACAACTGCAAAAGTTGCGGCTGAAAAAGCGACTGTTCTTCCTGGCTTGCAACAAGATGACGAAACTCCAAATCTTCCTGGTTCTTCTTTGTTGAATAACTAAATTTAGAAGAGTTTCTAAAACTTAAAAAGGCTCTGTTTTACAGAGCCTTTTTTTATTTCAGCGATCGCCAAACGACGAACTTCTTTCGTCCGGCTTTTATTTCCACTTCTTTGGGATCCGAGACTTCGCCCGTAGGTGTACCCGAACGATCCAACCCTTCCAAAGCTAAATTGTACTTTCCTGGAGCTAGGGGGATGCGAATCGTTTGGATACTCTGAGGAAGAGTCGACCACTGCCTAACGTCCGCTCTATCTGCTAGGTTCAACACAATCCAAGCAAGCCCACCCAGCGCTTCATCTTTTTGACGAAGCTGATCCGCAAGAACTGCTTTAGTCGCAATTCCGGCCAACCTTTTTGCCATCAAAATTCCCTGGTCCTCTTGTAGCGTCTGAATCGCTGCACTTTGCACATCATACACTTCTTGGCTTAGGTAAGATTTGGAATTTATCATCACCTGAGCTCTTTGAGTTTTGCTTGGAACTGATACGAGCATTGGAAAACGATATTCGTTCGTGCTCATCGATTTTCGAGGCCCCCAGCCCTGCTGGTAAATTACGACAAGTTCCCCTTTACCTCTGTCGTACCAAGATGGATCTTCTTTAACCTCTGGAAACTTCTTTTTCCATTCTTTGTATGTATCCATTCTTCGAGCGAGCTTCGCTGATCTGATCAGGTCCTCTTTAATCGTAGAAATCGTAGCGTCTATTTTATAGGCATCGCTATAGGCAATATAAGCATCATCGTAATTTCCGTTAGCTTCCCAAATCAAAGCGGACAGATATTTGCTAAAAGAGTTCAGCTCGAATGATTTTTTTTCGTCAGCCCGGTATTTTAGATATTTTTCGTTTATTCTGCGGGCCTCAACGAGCGCAGAGTCTAACTTTCCCTGCTCCAAAAAATTCATGGCCAAATAAGCATTAACAAATATTTTCTCGAACGTGTCTCCTTTGTACTGAACCATTTCTTCGTTCAGTGCCAGTGAGCCGGCGATCCTTGAGACCGACTGATAGTCCACTAGCTCAGCCAAGCGATCGGCTTTCATAAAAATCCGATTGCTCTCTTCGATTTGACCCGCAAGTTGCAGGGCTACGCCGTAATCCAAAAGATAGACTAACTGATCATCATTTTCTTTTTCTGCGAGAGGCTTTAATTCGGAAAGAGCTTTCTCATAGTTGTGCTGAACCAAAGCCGTACGTGCCTCTTGCACCTTACCCTGATAGGTAGCACAACCAATAAGAAATAAACTAAAAAAAAGACCCACCAGTTGCGTGAGTCTTAGAAAAGAACGATTCATTTATTAGAGACCAATAGTTTTCTTTTTAAATGTTTTACGAATTTGCTTTTGGTCGGACCATGTGATCATGCTGCTCTTAATATTTGTAAGATTCAGCGTCAGCTTATAATAAACTGACTTATCTTTTCCAACTTCTTGAACAATTGAATCCAAGCGTCCGTTAATCATAAAGTCCGCACCCACCTGTCCACCAGGACCTTTTTTAGTGTCTTGCGAAACCATACCAGAGTTTTGATAATTGTATTCATCAGCGATGTCTTGACGAGCTTCTTTGTCGATAAATCCGACTTTGCCCGACTTCATCAACTCCACTCGCACCATATCCATGATGCTTTGAGTGTCGATGTGTTCGCTAGTTTTGTTCTGAAGGTTAGATACCATCACAATCGGCATCTTTTTGGCTTGAGCAATGGCGGCTGAATTCATAAGGCTGGCGACGAGATCCTGAACGGCCTTTTGCATATCGGTCTCTGACCACTGGTCATTGAGCAGATTCTCTCTATTAACGTCGTCGTACTCGCCCTTAACAAAGGCTTTTGGTCCACAACTTGTCATGGCTAAAAAAGACAGAGTAACAGTCATATACAGAATATTTTTTTTCATATTACCTTCCCGTTTCGTTATACATCGAAAGTCTATGTCGAGGTTTTGCGAGAGGCAAGTCGTGCGTTCAGTTTTCAGGACGGGCGTCCCAGGTTCGAAAACGAGAATCACTGACTTAGAGGCTAGCTGTGCTGTTCGAATTGCAAGCCACCCGCTTATGGGCGAAGTTTCCTCAAGTCTAGATGCATTCAAGGCTCTTAAAGAACAGATCAATGACCAAGCTGAGGAGGTTTGGGTTCTAGCGTTAAACTCGCAGCTTCAGCTCGTCGCGAAAGAAATGATTTTCCGTGGCACAGCAGATCAATGTCTCATACATCCCAGAGATATCTTTCGGTTTTTAATTATTAACAACGCTTGCTCGTTCGTGATAGCGCACAATCACCCGAGCAACAACGTTCTCCCATCCGAGCAGGATCTGCAGTTCACTCAGAAGCTCTACAATTTAGCTTTGCTTTTCCAGATAGCATTGAATGATCACCTAGTTATCTGCAGAGACAAATACTTCAGCATGGCTGATCATGGCTATTTTAAAAAATGGAAGAAATCGCCCAAGTATAAAGTTTCGAAACTTACTGAAGGGCTTCCCCGTTACTTTGAAAGAGATCCATACTTTCGCTTGGTCGGCGAATAGGTTGTACAGAAATTACTCGAGTTAAGTCTTCGCTAAGAATAACCTTGTAACCGCCGCGCCGAGCGTTTTCGACAAACTGTCGAGCATATTCTTCTCTATAAGCTTGCGAATACTCTTGTGTCTGCTGAGCTTCAAAAAGATCTCGTTGAATCATTTCATCGGGGGTCATGGGCTGTTGCTGTTCACGCTTTCTTTCGCCGCGCCCTAGTTCATTTGCAATTTCATAAGCCCGTCGATCCACCGACAAATCCAGACCGCTATCTGAATTCGAGTAAGCTTGCTGAGGAGTCGTGGACCTAAAGTCATTGACTCGGGCATTTTCAAGAGCCATTTTTTGCCGAGCCATTGCTAGCTTATCGTTCGTCAGCATCAGGTGCTTATTGACGTGCTTTTCGTACTCTGGAGTCTTGGCGCGTGAATCTGAACTCAAGCTCCGCTGAGGAGATTCGCTATCTAATGCCAACAACAATAAAAGCCCCGCCCCAATAAATAGAAGCAATGCTAAAAGAAATGACTTTTCCTTTTGAGGTTTCTCTTCGGCCATATCGCTTTATCGGATTCCAAGAGACAAATCTTGAGAATTCTCAGGACGTTGGTAAGTCGCTGGATTCCTGAATAGGCGGATATACTGGAATGATAATGATAAACTCGGTGCCGACCCCGACTTCAGACCGGGCTTGAATCTCGCCGCCATGGTTTTGAATAATTCCATAGGAAATACTTAGACCCAATCCGGTTCCCTGGCCGACGCCTTTCGTGGTGAAGAACGGATCGAAAATCTTCTCTAGAACTTCGGCAGACATACCCTTTCCACTGTCTTGAATTGAGACTTGCACCCAACCACGACGGTCTTTGGAACCTTTGTAGTCTTTAAGAGCGGAGGTCGAGATCCACACATGCCCAGTTCCCTCAATCGCTTGAACGGCGTTCGAGAGAATGTTCATAAAGACCTGGTTCACCTGACTGGCGTAACAGTGTATCAAGGGCGTGGGTTCATACTGTCTGTGAACCTCGATACGATTTTTGATCTCCCCCTGCAGTAAATTCAAAGTCGTATCCAAACTTTGATGAACGTCAACCTCTTGGAGCTTGGCCTCTTCCAGTCGAGAGAAATTTCGTAAGCCTAAAACAATATCTCTTGTTCTACGAGCCCCGTCCTGACAAGAAGACACCAGCTTTGGAAGGTCTTTCACGATATAGTCGAACTCATACTCTTCTTTTAGGCTCTGAAGCTTCTCTGGATTTTTTTCGGCTGCCTCAGTGAGTTCAATTAATTTTTCCGCGTAATCTTTCAAGTGAGTCATGTTGCTATAGATAAAACCGATCGGGTTATTTAACTCGTGCGCAACGCCTGCTACGAGCTGACCCAAACTCACCATCTTGGCGGAGTGAACCAGTTTCGTCTGCGTGTCTTTCAGTTCCTTATTTGCTGACTCAAGCTCCGTAATCTTTTTTCGCAGATCTGACCGGGCTTGCCAGATCTTTTTGCTCATGTCATTGAAGCTCTCAGTTAGTAGCCCGATTTCCGTGTCGTTTTTAACAGGAATTGTTACGGCTTGTTCCTGCGATTCAAAAGACTGTAAGGCTTCAACGAGGTCATATAGTGGTTTCAAAACCCAGTTAGACGTCACCAAGATAGTCAAAATCAGAAGAACAATAACGGTTCCCACTACAGATATAAATGCGAAGTTAACATTCTTAAGAACTTCTTTTGCTTCCTGCTTTGAGGCACCAAGAGCCACAGAAAATTTCGTGATTCCCCAGTTCAACGGATAGATCAGGAAGCCATAAGGATTGCCTCGGACATTCAATTCAAAAAACGGTTCTCTGCCGGGTTTGAAATAGGACGAAAAGAAGTCCTTTTTATAGAGATAAAAGTCAGGATGACTTGCGACGACGACTTGACCATCCTCTTTAAAGAACAACAACTCCAATTTAAGGCGACTTTTAAGTCTGTTAACCAAGCCACGGTCTAAAACCATTGCTTGCTCAATGAATCCGACAACTCTTCCCCCAGCGCCGTTCACTCTGGAAATCAAAATCAGGTTGACCTTTTTTTGATCCGTCAGTTCCGCAAGAAATAACTCATCTTGGTTTTTGGCGTCCGCCATGTACTTAGCCGAAAGAAAGACGGCATCCTGCACCGGTGAAAAAGCTCTGACATTGTTTTTCTGATCTTTGAAAACCGAAACCAACATCCGGCCTTCTCGATTAAAGAATGTCAGACTGTTCGCGTCTGAAGACCTTAACCATTGTGAAGCAAGATTACGAATCGTAGAGCCATCATTAACGGTCAGATGGTACACGAGGCTTGGATCTCTAGTAAGACGATCCTGAGTTTGCTGAAGGGAGGTGCGAACGTCATTCAACGCCACCTCTACTTCACGCGCGTTTCCAGAAAGACGCTGCGAAAGTTCATGGTCGATCGCATCCTCGTACTTGATCATAGAATAACCAGTCACAAATGCCAGGGGTACAACGGAAAAAAGAACCGACCAAATGATCAAGATTGTTCGCAGAGATCGTTTAGGTCGTCTTCTCAGTGTTTTCACTTAGCAGCTTCATCCACAATAAGGATCAAACGGATAATTCCGTCAGGCATGATCCTGACGTGCTTCTCCTTGGCAATTTGCGGAGTTCCATAAGTAGCCAGGAAGGTATTGAGTTCATCATACTTAGCTTCGGGAATTGTGAAGTGATAGTACATCGAAGTGGGAGTTTTTTGCCAACCAAGCTCCACCGAACCAGCTTTACGACCTCCCAGACTAACGATTTTTTCTGTGATCTTGCCGCCATTGACTGAAATATTGGTAATAGCAATTTCTCCACGATATAGGAATCCGCCTGCTGTGGCTGAAGCCGTCTCGGTTTTTTCTTCTGCTTTGGCGACTGGAGTTTGGCTTGGCGAAGGACTCGGACTTGGAGTCTTGGCAACCTTGACTTCTTCTTTCAGATCCACTTTGGGAATACTCGGGCCCTTCGTTTCTGGCTCTACAGCTGTTCCCAGTTCTTTAGCATCTTCATCCGCAAACTGAGGCTTGTCCTCTCTGCCCATAACCTCGCTTTCGACTGCGGAAGTCGGTGGCCCTTTTGTAACTTCCGCAAGAACCATATCTTTGGAGCTCTTGAAAACTTGCAGATCTAAAACTTTCTGCCATGGCGTTACCGTCAACAGGGTCACTATCACGGTGACGACGACCAAGGCTTCCAAGCCCCACTTGATTCCCTGAGGCCATTTGTCGAAATTGGACTTTTGCATTAGGACAGTCAAATAGCTCGAAGGCGTACTGATACGAGTGACGATGGGCTCTGAAACTTCGGTTTCACCCAATTTTCTTGCATAGTCATATCCACGCTGAATCTTTGCCAAGTCCAACTGCGCATCCACCGAAAATTTAAGATGGTCTTCGACGGCATTCTTTCTTTCTTCATCAAGATGGTCGGCGATATAGTCGTAAAGCAACTCATGCCCAATAAATGGAGTTACCTCTCTTTGACCTTTTTTTGATAAAGCGATTTTTTTTTCCTGCTCAGACATGCTTTAGCTTACTCACTCCTTGGATCATACTGCCGAGCTTACGTAAGGCTCGACCAAGACGATACCGAATGGTGCCCTGGGTGATGCCCAGTCCTTCGGAGATTTCACCATCATCAATATTTAAAATTTTTGACCAGATGACTGCGAGAAGCTCTTCTTCGCTGGCTGTCTTTTGGAATTCTAACCATGGTCCCAGGTCAACTCCTTGAGGAAGCAGCCAACCGGACTCTACTGAAGTATTAGGTCGCCCTCTAAATATTCGGGCCTTATACCGGTCCCAAACCACTTTCGTGGAGGCGACTATTGCGACATTCTTCTTTAGACTTGGATTCTTTTGGTAACGATCTCGACAAAGGGCCAGGGCCTGAGATGCGGCTTCAACCGCTTTATTATCATCGAGTAAAGCGAAATAGAAAAATAGAGCAATGGACTTCGCATCCGCCTCTGCCATTCTAGTTCCAATCCAGCAGGTCGCTAAAGACCCGCTTGCTTTATACTAATCGACTGTAAGCTGTCTGAGAAGGTCAAGTTGGTCTAGAACTTTACCAGAACCCATAACTACGCAGCTAAGTGGGTCTTCGGCAATAGAAACGGGAAGTCCAGTTCTCTCTCTTAACAAGACATCAAGATTGGCCAGAAGAGCGCCGCCGCCCGTAAGAACGATTCCATTATCAACGATATCTGATGCCAGTTCCGGTGGAGTCTTCTCGAGTGCTGTTCTTACCGCGTCTACGACCTCAGAAAGGGGATCCATTAGAGCATCGTTAACTTGCGAACTCGTGATCTCAATCGTTTTTGGAGCTCCTGCTACCAAGTCACGACCTTTGATCTCCATAGATTTTTCTTCTTCAAATGGATAAGCATTTCCGATTTGAATTTTGATAGTCTCTGCAGTTCTTTCACCAATCAGCAAATTGAACTGACGGCGTACGTAATTGATAATTGCTTCGTCAAACTTATCGCCGGCTACCTTAATTGATTTACAGTATACAATACCGCCCAAGGAGATAACGGCCACACCCGTCGTTCCGCCTCCCATATCCACAACCATATTGCCGGAAGGTTCTGTGATTGGAAGACCCGCCCCGATAGCTGCAGCCATTGGTTCTTCGATGAGATAAACTTCGCGAGCACCCGCAGACTGAGCCGCCTCTTTAACCGCGCGCTTTTCCACTTGAGTGATTCCGTAGGGAACGCAGATAATAATGCGTGGACGGATGAATGATTTTTTCTCTCCCAAGGATTTGCCAATGAAATACTTAAGCATGGACTGAGTGACTTCGAAGTCAGCGATCACGCCGTCCTTGATCGGTCTGATCGCAACGATGCTTCCTGGTGTACGACCCAGCATATCCTTAGCTTCTTTTCCGACTGCAAGAACACGGTTCTGTAAGCCGCGATAATTTTTTTGGACCGCCACGACTGAAGGTTCATCAAGGATAATTCCACGCCCTTTTACATACACAAGGGTGTTCGCAGTACCCAGATCAATAGCGATATCATTTGCAAAATAGTCTGTTACTTTATCAAAAAAACTCATGCTGAATCCACTTCAGTGAAAATTTCAATCAAACCTAAATATCCACAAGTCTAGATTCGATGAAAATCAGAGTCAATGCAGATATTTAGGAGATTTTTGAGTTTATTTTGACGCAGGGGCGCAGCTAAAGTTCATCAGTGTTCCCGATTGCTGACTTCGGTAACCGATACTGAGCCCTTCGTTAAGACCACTTTCGGCACGGATGGTTTTGTTAATATCCAGCTCGATGGCTTCCAATTCTATTTTAGCTTCCGCACCGTGGTGCGGAGGTATCAAACGAACGATAAGGGCTTCAGAGTCCCGATTCCGGTAGACCTCACGCTCAAGCGGTTTGCGTTGATCCCATTGTAAAATCTGTTCTTTTCTTAACGGATTTGTGTCGCTGCCCATTGTGAAAGAACAGCGCACAGTGCTGAGATCTTTATTAACTTTTCGAAAAGCTTTGTCTGTCAGGCAAACGACATCCATTTCTCTTTCCGTGTCAAAGTTGGTAACGGTCAATTGAAGCTGACCACCCATACTCGTTCGCGCAGAAAAACGCTCTTGATTTTTGTTTTGCCCGATAGTGATTTCGCTTTGAGCAGCCATGGAGCCTTTGGATGGCTGTAGCGAAATCTGGGACTTTCCATAATTGCTGACCAATGTACCCATAAGGTCATAGGTGACCGCGGAACGACCACCCCAAAATCTTTCTGTAAGAATCTGCCGACGTTGAGGATTGAAGGGGTTTATGTTGTCAACGAAGGTGCGATCCTTTAAATCCATTCCGTTTGCGGTACAACGAACTGTGCTCATGGGAGAGAGTTCACCGATGGTGGAAGGCCCGCCTGTACATACTCGATTATAGTGCTCTAGTCGCATCTCTCGCGCACAGTTAGCATTGCGAGCGTCGTCTAAAAGTCCATCACAGTAATCTTTTTTTGATTGGAAACGTTGAATTCCAGTGGAACAACCATTCCTTTTAAATTCGTAAGTCAGTGAAGAGATTCCGGCCCCATTTTGAAGAGGGTTCACTACGATTGGAGCTTGGTGACCGGATCCTCCGCCACCGTTACCACAAGCCATCAAAGTCAAAGTCACTAATGTGAATAATGTTGAGTTGAGCTTATTCATTTGTGACCTCCTTCTTCGCCACCCTCATGCCTACAAGGTTCTTGCCAGTTCCGTTTGCATTAAGAATGAAATGAGGCCCCAAGTTTGACTAAATTTTACCCATTGTGACGTATTTTGTATTTGTACATTCTTATGCCAGTTTAAGACTTAATCCAGACTAGTTGGCGTAAGCTGCGCCTATGAAAACAACTCTTGCGATCTCACTTTTTATCATTCCGACCCTCTCTTTGGCCTACCCGTCCATCGGTACAATTGCCGAGTACGAAGGAAAAATCGAAAAAGAAAAGGGCAAGTCCGAACGGCCACTGAAAATATCACGACAAATTGTCGATCTCGATAAAGAATCAAAAACCTGGATTATAGAAAACACCAGAACTGTCGACGGGAAAGCGAAGGCCTCTCTGGAAGAAATTGCAATGCGAGAACTTTCATCTCCCGCCAAGCTTCGTGAGCTCATTTTCAGATGCACCAATGCTACGGGCGAAGTCCAAACTATCACAGTTCCGGCTGGTACCTTTAAAACTTGCCACCTTAAAAAAAGTGATCCTGAGTCTTCAGAGGAACTCTGGATAGCCGACGTCCCGTTCGGAATAGTTAAAAAAGTCGAAAAAGATTTAATCAATAAAACCAGCGAAAACTATGAGTTAAAAAGTTTAAATCGCCGCGAATAGATTTCGAACTCAAATTGCCTGATGAAAACCAAGCTCGGCTATATTTGCTTTTTCCACTCCAGTTCGCGGGCCATATACTCGCTGAGCATTTTAATTTCTTCCTCAACTCGAAGGTTATCCCAGCCCATTTTCTCGCGAAACACTTCAACGATCTGATCTTGAATTTTCAGGCCATGATTGCGATCGGCTAAAAACAAAGGTACCCGGCGAGCATAGAAATCTCTAAGATGCATACACATTGTGGTATCAATGGCTTGGGCCGCTTCAAGCTGCCAGTAAGAATAATTCTTAGGATTGCGCCGAAGAATCGCTTCCCCTTCCATTCCATATCGTTCTGCCAGCAAATGAGTATCAGCCTCTGAACAATTTGTTCCCTCGACCCAGAGATAGGCCGAATTTCTGGCCTCTAAATAAGCGTCCGTACTGGTGTATTTATTAAGCGGCTTTGTGGTATCAGCTTTTGCGAAGCGCAGGCGTTCTTCCTGAGTGAAACTCTTTAGCGCGTGATCCACAGTTTGCTGGCACATCAAACGATAAGTCGTGTATTTACCACCGGCCACAAATGTCAGCCCTCTCGGGTCATCAATAATGACGTGCTCTCGACTGGTTTTTCCTTCTGTCTTGGAGCCGTCATAAACCAAAGGACGAACTCCCGCATAGCTGGCGATAATATCAGACACTGTCAACTGAGCACCTGGAAAGTATCTGTCTGTGATCTCAAGTAAGTATCTAACGTCTTCGGCGGTCGTGTTCACATTCTCTGGAGATTCCTTAAAGTCCGTATCCGTAGTGCCAATGATAATCATATCATGACGAGGGATTCCAAACACAATCCGATCACTCTTCTCTGCCGCCATCACGACAGCGCTATGTAGTGGAAGTCGATTCTTGGGAAGAGTTAAATGAATACCTTTTGTTGGCCGTAGTATCTTTTTCCAATCTTGAAGCAGCCTCTGCCCAAGCTCATCAGTCCACGGACCCACGGAGCTAATAACGTGTCTTGTGCGAATCGAAAACTTCTCTTTAGTAAACTCATCTTCGCAACTGATTTCCGACACTTTCCCTTCCGGAGAAAATTTAGCGCCAATCGCCTTCACATAATTCGCACAGATTGCTCCAGTTTCATTGGCGGCACGTAGAGTTTCGTGCACCAAGCGATCATCGTCCATATAAGCATCTGAATACACGTACGAACCCAAAAGGTGATGGGGCTGCATGGCCGGCATGCGCTCTAAAGACTCCTGAGCATTTAAACGTTCATGCATTTCTGGAACCTGAAAAAGTGCGAGAGCGTCGTAAAGAAACATTCCCAGGCCCATTTTGAACATTCCCACGCGGCTTTCCTTATAGAGAGGAAGCATAAACCGCAGTGGATGCACAAGATGTGGGGCCATTTCAAATAGACGTGATCGCTCCGTTAAAGCTTCGAAGACAAGCTTGAATTCCAAATTTTCGAGATAGCGAATACCCCCGTGGATCAACTTGCTCGATTTCGAAGAAGTTCCTGAGGCAAAATCACGGGCCTCGACCAGAGCAACCTTTAATCCACGCGCTGAAGCGTCTCTTGCAACACCGGCACCATTGATACCACCGCCAATGATCACCAAGTCGAAGCTTTCCGATTTCATTTTTTCAATATTGTCGGCTCTGTCTAAGAAGGAAAAACTATTCATTTTTAGCCTTTCGTCGTCTTCACCTGAAGCGTTCCTGGCTTCCAAACTTCAGGCTTAAAACTCTGAACAGAGTTAGGCACGCCATTTTCATTCGGGAAATAGACTCTTTGTAAGTGCTTTTCACGACTCAGCTTGTAAGCCAATTCGCACAGCTCATCTCGCGCTTGCAAAGTGTTATATTGCACATGCTCCACCCACAGACTTTGCGTTTGGCCATCCAAAAAGAGCAAAGGTTGTGCAATAAAATAGCCCATAAGCTTTTGGGTCTCTTGATCTATCGCAAGAAAGCTCCAACCCAATGCGATGTAATGATTCAGAGCCTCCACCCGAAATTTCGAGTTCCAGCCAGCGATCATACGCTCTGCTTCATCGGGGTAGGCTTCCTGCATCTTTCGCCCCTCAAGTTCCAATATCGCTGGTAAGTCTTCAATTTGAATGACTCGGCAAAACAGATTCATGCCCGAGGTCTCCTTGTCATTATTCAAATCCTATTTCATACTAATGAGCTATGAAATACAAAGATTATTCCGACACGTTATGGACTCGAATCAACTCGGCGCTGGACCTCGCATTAAAAGAAGACTCGCAACCCGTTGCGGCCTTCGATGCCGATGGCACACTCTGGGATACTGATCTTGGTGAAAACTTCTTCCATTATCAAATAGACAATAAACTTGTCCCTATGCCTGCAAACCCGTGGGAATATTACGAAACTTTGAAGGCCAAGGACGCTCCGTCAGCTTACCTTTGGCTGGCTCAGATATGCCAAGGGCAAAAACTTGACGTTGTTCAAGAGTGGGCGCGCCAGGCAGTCGCTTCTATAAAACCCATTCCCGTCTTTCTTTCGCAGAAAAAGGTGATCGAACTTTTTCTCTCTAAAGGTGTCCAAATCTATATCATCACCGCATCAATTAAATGGTCTGTTGAGGCCGGCGCCGAACTTGTAGGCTTAGGGGCCGAGAACGTACTGGGGGTGTGCACTGAGGTTAAGAATGACATCATCAGTGATAAGCAATCTGGTCTGATCACTTATCGGCAAGGCAAAGTAGATGCGTTGCTAGAGGCAACAAAAGGCAAGAAACCATTCTTTTGCTCCGGAAACACTATGGGGGATTATCAATTGTTGCAGTCAGCAACAAAGTTAAGCCTAGCAGTAAGTGCCGCCGCCAGAGACGACAAGCTCTTCAGAACCGAAGCGGAGCTGCAAGAACACGCCCTAAAAAATTCTTGGGAACATCACCGCTTCATCTAAAAAAATCCCGAGCTCTTTACTCGGGATCTCTTTTTAGTTCTGGCCCACCACTTTTTCGAGGTCAGCAATCTCCTTCGGAGCGGATGAGGTCATATTCTCCGAACCAGTTGAAGTAACTCTGATATTGTCTTCAATGCGAATTCCGATTCCACGATACTTTGCAGGCGCAGAGCTATCATCAGCTGGGATGTAAATGCCCGGCTCTACTGTAAAGCACATGTTAGGCTCCAGAGGACGTGGCTCGCCTTTTTTGAAATACAAACCAGCATCATGAACATCCATTCCAAGCCAATGTCCAATTCCGTGCGGGTAGTACTTCTTCTGGGCCATTGCTTGGATCAGGTCCTCTTTGCGTCCCGACAATAATCCCAGCTCTAGCATTGCATCCGTCAATAATGATGTGCCCATGTCGTGAAGTTCTTTAAAAACAACCCCAGGCTTAACGAAGTCCAAGATGTCTTTTTGCACTTTCAATACGGCTTCATAAACTCGAGCCTGTTCGTCAGTAAACTTACCATTCACGGGGAAGGTACGAGTGATGTCTCCAGTATAATAATTGTATTCAGCTCCAGCGTCGATCAGAAGCAAGTCGCCATCTCTGCAAACCTGGTCATTAAAATTATAGTGTAAGGTGGTCGCCGAGTTTCCAGAAGCCACGATCGAGTGATAGCCTTCGCGTGCAGATCCCCTCATAAAGAACTGATGAGCTAATACTCCTTGCACTTGTCTTTCATTTACTCCTGGGCGAGTAAAGCGCATCGCTGCAAGGTGGGCCTGTGCAGAAATCTCGCAAGCTTCGCGCAACTGAGTCAGCTCGTATTCCGATTTTACCAAACGCTTTTCACCAATAAGTGTGTCAGCATCGTAAATCGGCAAAAGACCGATTCCAGTGCGTCCCTGCATCTGCTTAACGGAATCTAGAACAGTCTGCAGACGCTCATCGAAGTCGCGATTTTTACCCAAACGATAATAAACCCGGTCCACTTCCTTGAGCAGGACAGGAGCAACTTTTTCAAACTCGTCAATGGCATAGCACTTGTCGATTTTAAACTCACGTTCACAACCTTCAGGTCCATAGCGGAAACCATCCCATGTTTCACGTTCTGGGTCACGGCGGCGCACAAACATAACTGCCTCTGGATTTAAACCAGGGCGCAAAATTAAAACAGACTCGGGCTCTTCCCAGCCAGTTAAATAAAACAAATTAGAATCTTGACGATAGGGAAAGTGAACGTCGTGGTTCCGAATATGCTCGGGATGAGAAGCCACTACCAAGGCAGACCCAAAGATCTCCTGCCCAACCAGGCGTCTTCTTTCAGAAAAAATATTCATGTCGTAAATTGGTTTGCGCATCTAACTCTCCTATAGTCCCCATTTACGAATCAGCGCTTTTAATTGCTTCGACGCCGACTCTGCACCGGAATTCATAATTTCTCGGCGCTTACTAAAATCCATAATACCATATTTAGACGTTTCTAAGCTAATGACCGCATCGACTCCTGCGAAAGGCTTACTATATGCACCCGCGATCTCGCTCCATAAGACGTTATCAGTCGTGGCTACATCGAGGGTATAGGCCTTGTCACCCCCTGGTGGCTGCAGAACATTGACGAAAACAATGTAGTTGGCTCCCTGCTGACGAAGATAATTCGCCAAAGCCGTGATATCACGAACAGCTGAAACACTTCCCTGATAAGGTTTAAAGAAAGGAGGGTAAGCCATACATAAATACATCACCTGGCTTAAGCTTCCTTTGTTCATCAGATACACCTGATTTCGTTTCAGATTGTAAGAGGGGCAAGCGAAAGGAACCTGGAATTTATCCAGCTTTTCCCTAGCAAAGGCACTCCCTATAAAATCTTTTAAAACTGTGACTTCGCTGTTTTTACTGACGGCCCCCAAAATGGACTTTTTAAGGACATCTTCTTCTTTCAGCTTGAACATCTGCCATTCGACATCGTTGGCCTGCTCGCGATTCGCATACAACGCCGCCATCGGCGCACCAAATTCAACCCCGCCAATTGCAGCAACGGGAACTTTGGAGCGCGCAAGTTCATGTAGAAAGCCTATATGTGCGTATGCTTTTGCTCCGCCAGCGCCAAGGATCACTCCAATCTTCGGCAATGAGGGAATTACAGGTGCTGGTGGGGGCGCAGGAACTTCCTCTGTCACATCGCCAGAATCATCATAATCAGAGGGTACGGACGGAGCTGGTTGAGATGGCGAGGGAACTCTTGAGGGTGGCGTCTTGCGAACATCGTCACGCGTTCTTAAGCCTTGACAGCCTACTAGAAAGATTAAGCAAAAAACCCAGCTAATTTTTTTGAGCGAAGACGAAGAATTCATGATTCCCATCCTTTCCTTGTATAGAGGAAGCAAAATAATTCAATACCGTGAATCCACTGTTAAGACAGACCTGCCGAACTTTCTTTTCGACATCCACAAAAAGGGAAACATCTTTGACTATACCCCCCTTTGCCAACCCGTCAATGCCCACTTCAAACTGAGGTTTTACAAGACTTAAAAGATAGCCTTCAGTCTTAACGAAGTGAGACAGCTCTGGAATGATCAAGGCAATAGAAATAAAGGAAACATCCATCACCGCAAGATCTATACTTTGGGGACTTATTAAAGTTTGCACGCATGGGTTTCTGGAAAGATCGCGAGCGTTTACACCCTCGACAACTTTCAATCGATTATCTTTCAGTAATTTTTCATTTACTTGTCCATGCCCGACATCGACTCCAATAACGGTCGCGGCACCCCGCTGCAAAAGACAGTCAGAAAAACCACCCGTTGAAATTCCCACATCCAGCACGCGCAAGTCCTTAACGGAAAGGGCTAGATGATTTAGCGCGCCCTCGAGCTTAAGGCCTCCTCTAGAGACAAAGCGATTGGCAGGACCATCTATCACTTGCAGATTGGCCAACTGATCAAGCGATAACGCCAGGCTGGGCTTTTTAATAAGCTGTCTTTTTTCCCCATCAACCAAAAAAACTTGCTGCGCCTCAATGAGTTCTTGAGCCTGAGTTCTTGATAGCGCCTTGCCTTGCTCTAAAAGATAAAGGTCGACTCGCTTCTTGCTCATGCTGTTTTCAAACCTGCCGACTTTGGTTATAGCTGATTAGATGCTCAAGCATTGGAGCCTCTTTCGAAACCAGATGAAGCTCTTGAAGTGCCTTTTGACTTATCTCCCGCAACAGAGATTTGGTGTCTTCCATTCCCAAAATTCCTGTGAAACTTCTGACATCTTGATCCTTTTCACCATGGTCCAAAATATCATCCGCGATCTGAAATGCCAGACCCAAACCAGAGCCAAAGTTTCGAAGCGCCAGAACTTCATTTGGTTGGGCTTCGGCGATCAAGGCAGCGCCTTCAACGGCTACCCGAATAAGTGCTCCAGTTTTAAGACTGTGCAAATGAGTCAGCTCGTCATTGGTAAACGTTTTCAATCCGGCACGGAGATCGATAGCTTGGCCGCCCACCATTCCGCGAATACCCGCGGCTTCTGATAAAAGACGAGTTAACTGCACAGCCAAAGCTCCCTGCCCCGAGTACCCTTCGGCAATCAACAGAAACGCTTCTGTCAAAAGAGCGTCACCGGCCAAAAGCGCAAAATCTTCTCCGAACACCTTGTGATTTGTCGGGCTACCACGACGTAGATCATCATTGTCCATACAGGGAAGGTCGTCGTGAATTAGCGAGTATGTATGGATCATTTCGACTGCCACGGCAAAGGGCATCACCCGCTCGGGATTCGAATTTAACAAATCGGCGACCAAAAGAGACAGCACTGGTCGAAAACGTTTTCCGCCATTAGTGGCAGAATAGTGCATGGACCTTTTCAGTTCTTGGATCGCAGATCCCTCGGGCAGGTTCATTTGGGCAAAATACTTTTCTATAAACTGATCGATCGCAATTGCTTTTTCTGCCATCACCCGTTCGTGCTGTTGCTGCATGAGCTTTAGTTTTCCTCTGCCTTAAAGTCGCTAACGATCGGCTTTCCATCGGCTCCGACCGACATTAGAATCTTAACTTTTGATTCTGCCTCTTCAAGTCGCGTATGACACTCACGAGACAACTTAACTCCCTCTTCGAAAAGAGTTAAGGATTCTTCAAGACTCAATTCCCCTTTTTCCATCTTTTGAACGATCTCCTCAAGACGATTGAGCTTTTTTTCAAAATCCATTTATTCTCCCTTCAGTTCACTGACGGCCACTGTCAATGAGCCTTTCGCGAGACGAACTTCAAGGCTGTCTCCGATGCGAACCTGCTCTGACGATTTAATAATTTCTTTTTGCTTTGTAACTATGGAATACCCTCGCTCAACCACTTTCAAAGGACTGAGACTATCAAGAATCCCTAAAAGACGAGCCATGCGAGCTCGCTTCTTTTCTAAAGAGAACTGAACTGTCTTTTCCATTCTAGATGAAAGATACAGGACTTCCTTTCGTCTTTTTTCGATTCTTTCAGAAGGATTGCCAAGCTTCTGGCGCAGCAATACCACCTGATGATTTAAGTCGGAAACCAGACGATCCATTGCCATCTCAAGACGATTTAGCAAATCATCATTTCGGAGCTCCAAGTCCTGCAGACGACGTTTAGGATCGACGAGCCTTTTCGATAAGCCTCGCATGCTTTCCTTTAAAAACTTTATCTTCTTCTCGAGCGAGTGATAGAGCATGCGCTCTGCGGATTTGATTTTCACAGAGAGCTCGGCCGAGCTTTTCGCAACAAGCTCCGCAGCCGCTGACGGCGTCGGCGCCCTTAAATCAGCCACGAAGTCCGCAATAGTAAAATCTATCTCGTGCCCCACAGCAGAAATAATCGGAATCGAGCTGCTGGCAATAAGCCTTGCAAGATTTTCGTCATTGAAGCACCACATGTCCTCAATAGACCCGCCCCCTCGGCCGACAATAATCGCATCGACCCCAGGAAGACTTATCGCTTTTTTTAGAGCCTCACAAATCTGTGGAGCTGCCGACTCGCCCTGAACAACCGTAGGCACAACCGTCACTTCGATGGATTTCGCACGACGAGACAATACGTTCAAGATGTCTCGAATGGCCGCCCCCGTTGGCGAGGTCACAACTGCGATATGCTTCGGAAAAGTGGGAATCGGCTTTTTTCGCGATGATTCAAACAGGCCTTCATTTTTGAGCTTTAATTTTAACTGCTCGAAAGCTTTCTGCAGAGCTCCGGCTCCAACTGGTTCCATCATCTCACACATAAGCTGATAGTTACCGCGTGGTTCGTACACCGTAATGCGTCCCCGGACGACTACTTCCATTCCATCATGAGGCTTGAATTTAAGTCTGGAGTTATGCCCACGAAACATCACCGCCGTAAGCTGAGACTTGGCATCTTTTAAGCTGAAATAGAAATGTCCTGAAGAATGGGCCTTGAAGTTAGAAAGCTCACCCTTGACCCAAACGGATCCAACCTGTCCCTCGAGAAGCTGCTTAATGTGGATATTCAGTTGCTCCACAGATAATATGGCTGGCTCGGGATTCTTTAGAGATCCCGGAAAACCCAAGCTGGCTTGAGCACCGATTTCTGTTTTACGAAGGGCTTGATTACTTGAGTCTGACATGAACGATCAACCTAATGCTGAGCTCATGTAGAGTCAACCGATGGGTCACCGCTAGAGAGACGAATACCAGATATTCTGGGCTGACCAGAGGCCGCCAAGGAAAAAGCAAACCCAAGCTAAGGATTTGTGTCTATTCATGTTGGCAAACACAGCCCCCATGCGCTCCCGGCCAAGGCGCGCCAGAACTGGATTCTCCAGCACAAAGACCATCAACAGTCCATAGGAAAAAACAACGAATGGAAAAATAAAATCCAATTTCTGCGGCGTCATAAGCGTTTTATCGGATTTTTGCTGAAAAGTAAGAGTCTGGTTTCGTTGACGGAATTTACCAACATGCTAGAATCATATTCAGAGGGTTCGACGGCGTAAAACTCCGCGAAAATAAACCTTACAAGCATATTTTTGGGGACTGTCCCTGATGATGGTGTGCAAGCTCAGCTCGTACTGAGAAGCCTGAAGTCGTTATAATGGTCGCCCACCTTAGCTAAAACAGGTTTACTTTTCAGAGTGGCCTTCGAGCCTTTTTTTATTTCTCGTCTCACTTTAAGACTCAATGTTGAAAATAAGTTCTACATTTTCGCATTCTTAAATCTGTAAAATTCAAAGCCCAATCTGTTCAGCCCCCTCTCTAGAGAACCGATAAGTTATCCATGACTTTTCGATTTCTAAGCACCGCTTTTTTAAGTGCGTGCCTCGTTATAAATGCAGGTTGTGGAAATTTGCTGACTGGAGATGATTTTTCATCTCGCGGTCCTGCAAAGCTAGAACCTGACTATCACGGCGAGCCCACTCCCGTGGCGAATCCCATCACAGTGACGGTTGCTACTAAGTTTCTATATCGCACTCTGCAATTCGTTCCGGGAGCACCAGGAAATGGCTTGCTAAAGAATATCGACCCTACGGGCATCCCAATTCCATTTGCAGAGTTTCACATTTACGACTCGAACAATCTGCGAGTTCAACAAGGTGAAACCGACACAAATGGCCTTGCGACCTTTGATTTACCGAAAGTCGCTGGGACGTATACTTTCAAAATTTTTTCCAGAGCCGACAACGAATTTGTGAAAGTGCGGGTTCTTGAGGACACATACCTTAACGAACCTTACTCCGTGAGCAAAGTGTTCACGCTGACCGGATCAGATATTGAAGGCTCTACAAAAGACCTAACATCGTCTCCAGTTGTTGCACAAGCCGATGAGGCTATTTCGGCAAAGATCGAAGGCGGCGCCTTCAATATTATGTACAACATCCTACTTGCGAACGAATATATCCGACGACAAATCGGCAAGAACGGCGATTCGAACGATGGGGCACCTTCAACAAACCCCGATAAATGGTGGGTAGCAGACAAGGTGATCGTCTATTGGAAAATGGGCTTTAACCCTTACTCCACTTACAACCCCAAAGCTCTTCTTTCATATTATGTTGGGGGAAGTGGCAACCTCTTTATCCTAGGTGGTAATAACGGCGATGTTAAAGTCTCTGACACAGATCACTTTGATGATTCCGTCATTTTACACGAGTACGCACATTTTCTTGAAGACAAATACAGCAACGCGCAGTCTCCAGGGGGGTCTCACTCTGGCAATTTCATAATTGATCCTCGTTTGGCTTGGAGTGAGGGATTTGCAAACTTCTTTCAGGCGGCCGTTTTGTCAGGCACTGCACTTTACAGCAACTCCCAATCTGAAGATGGTTTACCCGGAAGCAGTAAGTATCGCTACTATCTTGATTCTTATGGTTATCGAGATCCCATTCAAGGGACTGGTGGCATGGGAATCGCGTTCAGTTTATCAGAACCAGGCGCCGGCGCGTCCTACGATGGGATAGAGAACGACCTTGCAGGCTCAGGAACATTCCGAGAAGTTTCTGTGGCAAGAACGCTTTATAAATCCACTCGTGCAACGACCGTTAGCTATTCGACTGGAATGCCCGGAGGCGGTATTACATTTGCCGATGTCTGGAAAGTATTTAGCGGTGAAGACAATGCGGGACATTCCCGTACTTCACCTCTTATAAAAAGTTTCAGAAACTACGGAACTTATCCAATTCCCAACGCTGGTCTCTTTAATTACCTTCTAACGAATTACACAACGACAGCGGAATGGAACGACATAATAAACGAAGAAAAACAACGGAAGACTACTGTAGACTACGCGTATCGCTTGCAAGCCAATGGCGGAAGCTGTCCGACGACTTTCACTGGTGCGACAACGGAAAAGCAGATGTACTCTTCGGATGTTGTCCTGCGTTCCCACCAGCAAATGAACAATGACTTTTACCTCTACTATCACGGCGCTGCAGAGTCAGAAACTATATCGCTGGAATATAATTCAACCGACGGTCAGGATTTAGATCTAATTATCTACTACGGTGGATATATTTATGTAGAGGACGGCGCCTGGGCCAACAAAAGCTACATCGCCGGATACAGTCGCTCAACCGTTGCAGGAGCCACTGAGAGTGTTTCTATGATGGGACGGCCTTCTGGATTTTATATTATCAACGTGAAAGTCAAAGCTCATGGAAAAACACAACCTCAGTTGTCAGGCACTGCGACTTATCAATTAAAAAAGGATTCGACAAATTTATGTGGAATAGAAAATTAATTGCCGTAACAGTTGTCGGCCTCCTTATTGGGATCTCCGGCATGGCACTGCAGAATGAAGTGAATCGCAAACCGTCAAGTACCACGGCTGCCAAATGGACCCCCGCACCCCTTGGCAAACACCTGGCTCCGGTTAAGGTAGAAATTCAAAGTTTGGAAAACATACCGACTTCGGGCAGTGAAGAAGTCCAGCTAGTGGGTCGATTGTTCATTAACCAGGAAATCAACGGTGATCTTTCCTTCTCTTGGACCTTACCAGAGGATGTTCAGGTCGTTGAAGGTCAGCTAAGTGATAGCTATTCAAACGTACAAGTTGGGCAGATTGTTGAAGTAAAGTTAACCGTCACCGGCTTTAACAGTGAAAAGCAGCGCATAGTTTCGCTTCAGGCCTGGGCCCAAAAAGGCGAAAGCCGGGTTGGAAATTCTGCCATCGCAGTCAGCCGACCCCAAGATACCTGGGAGGCAGTCGCTGCCGAAATGCAAGAATCCGCTGATGAACAGCTTGGGAGAAAATCCACACGACCTCGTCGTTAGAAATTGTTAGCAAACATTGACGAAACTCTATCCTGTGTAAGTTTCAAGAAGCCATCCTCTCTGGCTGGCCACTTCGTCGAGTCGTGCTAACGTTAAGACATGAACAATAAGCTGAGAATTTTCAAGAAAATCAATAAGGCCGTCCTTATTACCATCCTCGTACTTTTAGGTATAAGAATTGCGACACCTTACGCTGTAACCGCTGGTGCCAACTGGTACCTAAATAACAAGCTTGAGAACATGCAAGGCCACCTTGAAGACTTCGACCTTGCTTTGTTGCGAGGAGCTTATCGAATCCAAGGGCTTAAAATCTGGCAAACAAATGTCGGCGAAAAACGACCGCTCGTTGATCTTCAGACGGCAACTGTCACGATTGCCTGGAAAGAACTTTTCCGCGGAGAAATACTGAGTGATGTCAGCGTCTATGGTTTAACAGTTAATTATGTAGATAGCGCCTTTCCGGACAAAAAACAGGCGCCGAAGGATTGGCGCAAGATACTAAAAGAATTTATACCTATTGAAATTTCGTCTTTCAATTTAGAGAAGAGCGCCTTTCATTTTTACAACAACGACTTCAAAATTCCCGTAGAGGTTTCGGTCACCGACATTAATCTTGAGGCCAAAAATCTGAAAAATACTGCGAGTAAAAAGCAGATGCCCAGCAGCTTCACCCTGAATGCTCAACTCGAAAAATCTGGCAAAATTAGCTCTAAGGGTCGATTCAATGCTCTAAAAAAGGAACCCGTTTTTGATGGCAGCTTTAAGTTGGAGGACTTCAATTTAAGGGAAGTTAATGATTACCTACGAGTTTATGGCCCTGTTACCTTCACCAGAGGTACCTTCAACGTCTATTCGGAAGTCGCCACTAAGGAAGGAAGAGTCGCAGGCTATGTAAAGCCCTTTTTAAAGAAAGCCGACTTTATAAAGAACAACGAGAACTTTATCAGCGGAAAGCACCTTTTGCTTGAGGTCACAGGTGGGATGACCAATGTTTTACTGAGAGCTTCGAAAGATGGAAGTGCCGCCACTCAAGTCGATTTCGAAGGGCCGCTTAAAAAACCCAACGTGGAAACCAAAGATGCGATTATGTCAGCTTTAAGCAATGCCTTCAGGGAGCCTCTAAAGCAAAAGGTTGATCATGATATCGACCTAAAAGATGTGCCCGAAAAAACTAAACGGGAATAACTTCTATCTCAGGATTAAAACTATCGCGCAGAATTCCTTCGATCGCCATGAGAGTTCCTGATGTTGCACTTGGGCAGGTTCCACATGCACCTTGATAGAATACGTAGAGTTTGTTTTCTTCGTATTTCACTACCTCGATATCTCCGCCATCACCTTGCAAACCAGGACGAACAGTTTGATCCAAAATCTCTTCGATCTGTTTCAATTCAGGTGAAAGGCTTTCACGGCGAAGCATCTTTTCGTCTTTGCGAGTTTGATTAGGGTTGTGCATGGGCATTCGAGTCTGAATGACTGAGCACACATTTTTCTGGATCTCTTCCGGATCAGCATCAAAGCTGTGAGTTACAGTAATCACATTCTGGAAAAAATGAACCTGCCGTACACCATCAACTTGAAACAGCGAACTTGCCAGAGGACTTTGATCGGCCTCCTGAATATCTGAATAGGTCGCTTTTCCTTCGTTCAGCACGGGCTTGTCCATAATGAACTTCCAGGCATTAGGGTTCGGCGTTGCTTGAATTCTGATAAGTGTCTCTTGTGTGTTTGTGCTCATAACAATAACTCCCGGGCTTTCACCACGGCTTGAACCAATTGATCAATATCTTTACGATTATTATACACGGAAAAGGAAGCGCGCACAGTCCCAGGAATGCCCAGGCGAGCCATCAATGGTTGAGTGCAATGATGTCCAGCTCGGACAGCAACGCCTTCCTGATCAAGGATCTGTCCCACATCGGAATGATGAGCGCCTCTCAAATTGAAGGAAATGATCGGTCCTTTATTCTTTGTCGATCCATAAATAACAACTTCAGGAATCGCCTGAAGCTGAGTCGTCGCATATTCTAGTAGATCAACCTCATGCGCTCGAATTCTATCCATGCCCACTTTTTCAATAAAGTCGATAGCCGCGTGCAGTCCAACGGCCCCTTCAATATGTGGCGTTCCGGCCTCAAAGCGGTAGGGTACATCATTGAATGTCGTCTTTTCGATAGCCACCTTGGCAATCATACTACCGCCACCCTGATAGGGAGGCATTTTTTCCAAAATGTCCCGCTTGCCATAAACCACGCCAAAGCCAAAGGGACCAAAAATCTTATGCGCCGAAAAGACAAAGAAATCGCAATCAAGCTCTTGAACATCTACCGGCCTGAAAGATACAAGCTGTGCGCCGTCAACAACAATCAGAGCTCCCACTTCATGTGCAAGGCGTGACAATAACTTGATATCATTAATTGAACCGAGTGTGTTTGAACATCCCGTCACAGCGACAACTTTAACTTTCGGAGTGAGTTTTCTTTTAAAGTCCTCTAGATCGAGCTCTCCACTTTCGCTGACCTGAGCCGCGATAACTTTAGCTCCAACTCTTTCGGCAAGCATCTGCCACGGCACGATGTTAGCGTGATGCTCCATCTCAGTGATAAGGATTTCATCGCCCTCGATTAAGTTGGTAAGGCCCCAGGTGCTGGCGATTAAATTAACACCTTCAGTCGTTCCTCTGACGAAAATGATCTCCTCTGTTTGCCCAGCATTAATAAACTGAGCAAAACGAACTCTGGCGGATTCAAAAAGCTGAGTTGCCACATCACCTAAATAATGTGCTCCACGATGGACGTTAGAGGTCTCGTACATATAAAAGTTTGTAATTCGTTCGATGACCGACTGAGGCTTCAAAGTCGTCGCAGCACTGTCGAGATAAACCAAGTCCTTACCATGAACTTTCTGCTTCAAGGCTGGAAACTCGGATCTAACGTTCTCGAAAAATTCCTGTTCATTCATGTTTGCTATCCTTTCGCAAAGTCCATTTAAGACTTTTGCGTTGCCTCCGCCACCTGCAGGCGAGCGAAAGCCTGATCAAGGTGTAGTGACAGCCAGTGTTGGATCTTTTCGTCTGAGATTTTATAAATCACTTCCGACAAAAAGCCGTAACTTAGCATTGAAATGGCCTTGTGCTTCGGAATGGATCGAGACAATAAATAGAACAACTCTTCTTTGTTCAATTGCCCCACTGTCGATCCGTGCGCTGCTTTTACATCATCGGCATAAATATCAAGCATAGGCTTGCTATCAGCCTCAGCTTTCTGACTTAAAAGAAGGTTGTTGTTCAGCTGCGATGAGTTTGCCTTCTGCGCACCCTTCTGAATTAATACTTTTCCGCTAAAGACAGCTCGCGATTCATTATCAAGAATTCCTTTATAGAGCTGCTCTGTTGAACACTCCCCCACTTGATGATCGATCAAAGTCGTGTTGTCAGAGTGTTGAGATCCACGTGTGGCATAGACACCAAAGATGCCAGAACTTGAACCTGGCCCCTTCAGAGCCACTTCAAGCGTATGACGAGAAAGCTGTGCCCCTACTGAAAAAGCCATGGTCTCTAGGGTTGCATTTTTCTCTACATTGATCCGAGTTCGGCCAATATTAAAAGCCGATTCTGTGTCAGCCTGAATGCGTGCATAGGTGACCTTGGCGCTGTCGGCAACGTTAAGCTCTACCACAGAGTTCACCAAATACCGACTGTCCTGATCACCGTAATAACTCTCGAGAATTCTAACCGATGACCTAGCGCCAATATCAATCTGTAAACGTGGATGAAGCATTCGCGGGGAACTCGGGCTTTTGGCTGTGAAAAATAAGAAATTCACAGGTTTTTCCACAGCCGTTTCCTTGGCTAAAGAAATGCTTAGCGGATTGTATGCGTATGCTCCATTGACAGCGTCGAAGGCATCGTCAAATTTTGTAGGGAACGCAAAGTCTTCTTTCAAAGCAAAGCCAAATGGCAAATCATCAGTAAGGGATTTTTCAAGGATGCCATTAACAAATACAACATTAGTAAATTGCGGATTAAGATGTTTCTTTATTTCTGTAACCAGGTCAGAGTTCAGCGGTGCCGAACTGCCCAAGTCTGACGTGAATTGAAGATCGCTCACGGCCTTTACACTGGTATAGTGCCAGTCTTCATCTTTTCGCGTGGGGAGTCCTTTTTGCAAAGCATAGTCCTGTCCGGACTGACGGAATGCCGCCAACGCCCCTTTGGCAGGAAAGGCTTTTACAAATCTGTCGTAGTCAGAAAAAATATTCATAAAAAGTCCTACTTCACAAGCCAGTCGTAGCCGCGCTCCTCAAGTTTTAAAGCCAGAGACGCGTCACCAGTTTCAACAATTTTTCCACCAAGTAACACATGAACGTAATCGGGCTTGATATAGTCCAAAAGACGCTGGTAATGAGTGACCATAACAATCGCATTGTCCTTGCGACGAAGCTTATTCACGCCTTCCGAAACCACACGAAGCGCATCGATATCAAGTCCAGAATCAGTTTCATCCAATAGAGCAAGTCGCGGAGATAAGACCGCCATCTGCAAAATCTCGTTCTTCTTTTTTTCGCCGCCAGAAAAGCCTGTGTTGACGGGGCGATCCAAGTATTCGGGCTTCATGCTGACCAATTTCATCTTCTGGTGCAGGAACTCTCGGAACTCCCCTTCTGGCATTGGCTCAGAACCTTGATGCTCCAAAATCGAATTAAATGCCGTATGCAGGAACGTAAAATTCGATACTCCAGGGACCTCCACTGGGTATTGAAAAGCCAAGAAGATTCCTTCTTTGGCTCTTTCGTCGGGATCGAGATCTAAAAGATTTTTCATTTGAAAATTGATTTCGTAATTCACTTCGCCTGAAGTCACCTCGTAAGCAGGGTGCCCCGCAAGGACTTTTGAAAGTGTCGACTTTCCAGAACCGTTAGGCCCCATGATAGCGTGTACTTCTCCTGGCTTGATCGTCAGGTTCAAACCTTTAAGGATTTCTTTTTCTTCAACTCGAGCGTGGAGGTTTTTAATTTCTAACATTTTATTTTCCCAACTTTATCCAACAGAATTTTCAAGTTTCATTTCAATCAGTTTTACAGCCTCAACCGAAAACTCCAGAGGCAGCTCTTTAAAGACTTCTTTACAAAAGCCATTCACCAGCATGGATATAGTTTTTTCCATATCCATGCCCCGCGACTGAAGATAGAAAATCTGATCTTCACTAATCCGCGAAGTTGTTGCTTCGTGTTCCAATGTCGCCGTTTTGTTTTTAACTTCAATATACGGATACGTACTAGCGCTGCACTGATCACCCACCAACATTGAATCACATTGTGAGTAGTTGCGGGCGTTTTCTGCCGAAGGCATAATTTTAACCTGCCCTCGATAGGCATTCGAAGATTGACCTGTAGAAATACCTTTAGAGATAATCGTGCTCTTAGTATTTTTACCAATATGAATCATCTTGGTTCCGGTATCGGCTTGCATTTTATCGTGAGTCAACGCAACTGAATAGAACGCACCCTCAGAGTTATCTCCCTGAAGAATACAAGATGGATACTTCCAAGTAATTGCAGAACCTGATTCAACCTGAGTCCACGAAATCTTCGAGTTCTTGCCGGCGGCTTTTCCTCGCTTGGTCACGAAATTATAGATACCACCGCGACCTTCTTTGTCGCCCGTATACCAGTTCTGAACTGTCGAATATTTAATTTCGGCATTGTCCAAAGCGACCAGCTCTACCACTGCCGCATGCAATTGATTTTCGTCACGCTGAGGTGCCGTACAACCTTCAAGATAATTGACGTAACCACCCTCATCGCAAATCAATAGGGTTCTTTCAAATTGTCCAGTATCCTTGGCATTGATGCGGAAGTATGTCGATAGATCGATGGGACAACGAACCCCTTTAGGGATGTAGCAGAACGATCCATCTGTAAATACTGCCGCGTTCAGAGCGGCATAATAGTTATCGGCATAGGGAACCACCGAACCAAAATACTTTTTAACCAGATCTGGATGCTTTTGAACAGCTTCAGAAATCGAGCAGAAAATCACTCCCGCCTTATCAAGCACTTCGGTATGACTCGTCCCCACGGATACGGAATCGAAAACGACGTCAACTGCAATACCAGAAATTCGCTTCTGTTCTGATAAAGGAATACCAAGTTTCTCGAAAGTCTTAATCAGTTCTGGATCTAGATCATCCATTGATTTTGGCGCGTCGCCCTCTTTCGTTTTTTTAGGAGCGGAGTAATAGCGAATCGCCTGGAAATCAATCTTAGGATAAGAGACATGAGCCCAAGTCGGCTCGACCATAGTTTGCCAGTGACGAAAAGCCTTCAGGCGATATTCGAGCATCCACTCTGGTTCATTTTTTTTACTTGAAATGAGACGAATAATATCTTCGTTCAAGCCCAGCGGAACCTGATCGGTTTCGATATCTGTCGTGAATCCATATTTATATTCGTAACTCTCAAGTGGGTTGTTAGAAGATTTATTATCCATGAGCCACCACTTCAGATTTTTTAGACGATGTCGCCTTGTCACATAATAAGTCTTTTAAAGACTGACTTTTATAGAACTCAGTCAAACGCTGATTTAAGGTTGTCACTGGAGAGATGATGTTGCAGCGCACTTGAATATCACACTCCTTGTGCAAGCACTTTACTAACGCCGTAGGCCCTTCGATCATTTCAAGAAGGTCGTGAATAGAAACTTTGGCGAGGTCTTTCGTGATCTGATAACCACCGCTTGCTCCATACTCAGAACGCAAAATTCCACCTTTTGTTGCCATCTGCTGCATAACACGCGCAGTCGCATCAAATGGGGTCTGAAAAGCATCAGAAACCTCTTTGGCAGAAGTCAGCTCTCCGGGTATCTTTTGGCTCATATACTTAAGAGCCATCAGAGCATATTCAAGTTTGCGATTAATCTTATTCATAGGCCTACCTATTTATTGCGGGTGATTTTTGACATCGCCTTGGGGGCATTTCTAAACGAAAGCGAAATGAAAAACAACCTAAATACGTCAAATTTTAACGTATTTAAGATCGTGACAGGAAAGTTTCTTCGAGTTTGCCAAAAAGGTGGTGTTTTCAGAAGCTTAGAGTGCTATACGAAAGTCCTATGAGAATTATTATTATTACAGTTTTTACCTTCTTGACCCTGGGTGTTCTTGTTCTGATGGCCCGTATTTGGGGGCTCAGCCAGACCTTTCCAGTTTACCAACATGCTTTTTTCGGGGGGGCCGAGCCCATCCTGATCGTCAAAACTGAAACTTTGACTGAGGCCCAAGAGGCCGTGAAGGTTCGTCCGGATGTTGTTCTGTGGCTGGATGTTCGCGTGTCAAAGGACAGGGTGGCCTTCGTTCTTCCTTCCTCGAATGATAACGAATTCATTCAAAAGAAGCAGGAAGAGCAGGCAAAGCGCCCTACAGAACCGATTTTTACCGGCGGCAAAATTGCAGAATATGACTGGCGGAAAATCCGCGAGGTTTTTCCGCAGACTCCATTGCTGACGGCCTTCTACAAGGAGTTTCCAACGACTCGCTTTATTATTAATATCATCGACAACACGAATGAAGTGCACCGAACCGTCGTCACTGAACTGGAAAAGGTTCAGCCCGATAATAGAACATTGGTTCAAAGCGACACTTTGGTGATTCTTACCGCGATTAAAGAACTTAAGCCCACATGGCTTTACGGCACAAGTCTTCCCGACATCATGAGGCTGCTAACCTTTGACTCTCTTTATATTTTACCAACAACCCAACTTATGGGTGATGTATTCATCGCGCCACTTACTCACCGCAAACGACCAGCTATAAATGATGAGATTATTGAAGAGATGCGTCGTAGAAACAGAAGGATTTACCTAGGTCCTCTTAATAATGAAGAAGACTTTGCTCTTGCGCGGAAATACAAGGCGGAAGGCTATATCGCAGACGACCTTTCAACTTTACTCAAATTTACAGAATAAAAAACCGCTGAGCTATTTTCAAACTTCCAGACCTTAGCCCTGGAGTTTGGGTTGAACTCATTTGTTTTTGGGCATATCGTTTTACCTTAAGGCTCACGCAGCCAATTTGCGTTCTGCTTCGGAGGTCGAGAAATGTCCCCTTTCAGCTTTATCAACGTCGCCAATGCGGCACCCGCTGTTTCAGTTAATACCAATGCAATAGATGCGATAGCGCACGCGAGCCCTGTCGTACAACTGACGCTTTTAATTCTTGTCGTGCTTTCAGTTCTCTGCTGGGCGATTGGCTATTCCAAATACATGGCTTTCAAGTCTATGAGACAAGCCGATGAGCTCTTCTTAAATAAGTTCTGGAAAGTAAATTCTTTAGACACTCTATTTGAGGACATCGATCAATATAAAAGCTCTTCCGTCGCTCGAGTCTTTAAAGCGGCTTATCTTGAAATGAAGAAAATCTCTGAGTCACCATTACTCACTAAGACTGAAGGCGACAAACCCGTGTTGTCAGGTCTGGACAACTTGGAACGCGTATTAAGCAAAGCGACCGAAAATGAAGTCTCTCTTCTTGAAAGCCGACTGACTGTTTTGGCAACGACTGGAAGTACTGGGCCGTTTATTGGTTTATTTGGAACAGTCTGGGGAATCATGGGCTCCTTCCAAAAGATTGGCCAAACGGGCTCCGCAAGCCTAGCGGTGGTTGCGCCAGGTATTTCCGAAGCACTGATCGCAACTGCTATCGGACTTGCCGCGGCGATTCCAGCAGTGGTTCTTTATAACAACTTTATTTCTCGAATTCGAAAACAAGAGATCGTTCTTAATAACTTTAATGCCGATTTCTTGAACATTGTGAAGAGAAACTTCTTCCAGGGGAACTAAGCATGGGAATGAGTAGCGGTGGCGGCAGCAAAAGTCGCGCAACTCTGAGCGAAATCAACGTGACACCCCTAGTGGATGTCATGCTCGTCCTATTGATTATGTTCATGGTGACCACTCCGCTTATGCAACAAGGTATCGAAGTGGATCTGCCAAAAACATCGTCGTCTGGAGTCGAGCTGAATGATGAACCTTTCGTGCTAGTGATTAGCTCCAATCAAAAGATGACCGTCGCTAAGCAAAATGTAGCGATGAGTGATCTACGCTCTAAAGTTAAAGCAATATTCGAAACGAGAAAAAATAAACAGATCTATATCCAAGCGGACAGAAAAGTGGATTATGGCTTCGTCGCTGAAGCTATGGCAGAAATTCGAGCTGCTGGGATTTTTAACATCGGGCTGATTACGCTCCCTAAAGAACAGTGAACGAACTTAATCAAGAAACCGAAAAGAATGATAATCTCTCAAGCGGAATAGCGGTCTCTTTCGCTATTCACGCTCTCATCATTTCTTTCTTCACACTGAAGGCGGTTTTCTTTGATGCAGAGTCTATTGATTTTAGCCAGGCCGTGCGGGTAGATATGGTAGCCCTTCCGGACAAGATCACCAACGAACTTCCTCCTCCGCCTGCTAAACAAGATTCCAAACCCCAACCTCCAGAAAAAAAGCCAAAAACCCCTCCATCGGAAAAGGCGCCGGAAAAAGTCGTTAAGAAAACTCCGCCTCCGAAAAACCCGAAGGATGATGGCGTCAATCTGGAAAAGGTCAAGAATCAGCAGAAAAATGCACTTGATAAACTTAAGGCCATGGCTGCGTTGGAAAAAATAAAACAGGAAGCCTCAACACCGAAGCCAAGCGAATCATCCAATGCCGCTGCTGCTGAGCCTGCGAAGGTGAAGGGAAATATCCTCTCTCCTGGCTCATCTCTGACAGGATTGGCAAAGCTACAACACGAGAACTTCGCTTCAGATCTTGATCGTCATATTAAGCAGCATTGGTCACTACCGGAGTGGCTGGCGCGCAGAGACTTTAAAGCACAGGCTCGTGTGTACATCGATTCACGGGGAAATATCCTCGGTCGGAAAATAGTAAAAAGTAGCGGTAATCCAAGTTATGATGACGAAGTTTTAGCAACCATTGATCGCTCAGCTCCATTTCCGGCACCTCCGGAAAAATTCATAGCGATTGTTTCCGTTGAAGGAATCTTGATAGGATTCCCTGAATAAGGAGAGCCTCATGAAAAAACTGTTCTTGTTACTTTTAACTGTATTAGCTTTTTCTAGCACTGGATTCGCCCAGGAAAACGGCATCTATATTAAGCTGGGCGAAGCACGTACTAAGAAAAGTCTTTTAGCTTTTCCCGCTCTTCAGTATTTCGGATCTCCAACGACTGCTTCGAAATATCAGTCTGTAGGAGCGGAGTTGTTCAAAACAGTTACCAATGATCTTACTGTGTCATCTTATTTTCAGTTTATTAATCAAAGTGCCTTCTTAGAAGATACAAGCAAAACAGCGCTCATGCCCGCGCCTGGGACTCCCAACGGTTTCAATTTCCAAAGCTGGTCCGCAATTGGTGCCGAGTTTCTGATTCGCGCCGGATTCTCTATCGTAGGCAACGAAATCACATTCGAGACTTACGTATATCATGTCGCAAAAGCAAACCTAGTCATGGGCAAAAAGTACAAAGGGCCTATTTCGAGTGCGCGCAGAATTGCTCATACTTTCTCTAATGATGTACTTAAAGCGCTCACCGGAAAAGAGGGCATGTTCCTTTCGCGCGTAGTTGTCTCCAGCGATCGCAGCGGAGGAAAGGCCAAAGAAATCTTCACTATGGACTGGGATGGCGCAAATGTTTCGCAAATCTCTAACCACCGCAGTATTTCCATCTCTCCGGCATGGTCCCCAGACGGGAAAAAAGTAGCTTATACTTCATATGTTAAGCGCGTGGGTTCCAAGTTCCGCAATGCAGATATGCTCATCTACGATTTGACGACCGGAAAAAGATCTCTGGTTTCGTATCGCCAAGGAATTAATTCGGGAGCGGCATTTTCTCCAGATGGAAACCACATCTATTTAACAATTTCTCAAGGTAACAGCCCGAACATTTACAAAATGTCGACCGATGGCAGCCTTGTCGCAAAGGTGACCAACGGACCTGCTGGTGCCATGAATGTTGAGCCGGCTGTTTCGGCTGACAGCAAACTGGCCTATTCATCTGACAGAGCTGGTCGCCCTATGATTTATACTGCCAACTCTGATGGTTCTAACGTCAAAAGAATCACCTTTGCGGGTGTTTTCAACTCGTCACCTTCATGGTCTCCGGACGGTAAAAAAATTGCCTTTTCGGGACAAAGTGCCGGTAACTTCGACATCTTTGTAATGAATGCTGATGGCACTGGAATGATTCGATTGACCTCAGCAAAGAGACCTGATGGAAGAGCAGCCTCTAATGAAGACCCATCTTTCTCTCCTGATGGAAGATTCGTCATCTATACCAGCAATCGCACAGGGAAAAATCAGATCTTCATCTCTACGGTGGATGGCTCTGAAGAGCGCCGCGTGACAAACGATAGCTACAACTACTACAAACCAAAGTGGTCACAAAACATTGAATAGTAATCCACTTGAAGATCAGCTGCGAAAAGAGCGTCACGAGATTTGGTCTCGTTATGCTCTTGCCGCCAAGACGAACTCTGCTCTGCCCAAAAGTATTTGCCGCGAGTGGAGCCAAGCTGCCGACGAGCTATTAAAAAAAGCATTCGAAGACTGTTTTCTAGGGCAAGACATTGCCCTTTTTGCTTTTGGCAAGCTGGGCTCGCGAGAGCTGAATCTGAGCTCTGACGTCGACCTTTTGCTTGTTAGCCAGGAATCAACAGTCGAGTCTCTTGGTAGCCTTAGAAAGTTTCAAAAGCTTTTGCACGAGCGCAGCCCGCTTGGCTTTGTCTTCAGGGTGGATTTCGATCTTCGCCCCGGAGGTCGCCAGGGAGCGCTTATTCCCACCGTTGAGCAATTTAAGGACTATTACGGAAATTATGGTGAAACCTGGGAACGCCTTGCTTTTGTGCGTCTGCGGGGATTGTGCGGTAGCGAGACAATTATCCAAGAGGTTCTGCAGTTCTCAAGACATTTTTCTTTTCGTCGTCACTTGGACTTTACGCTGTTTGAAGATCTCAAACATTTGCGATCTAAAATTCAAGATCACTATTGGGACCGCGCAGACCACGACAAAGTAATTGATTTAAAGCTGGGGGTCGGCGGCATCCGCGACGTCGAACTTTTTACCCACGCTTTGCAGGTCGTTCATGGGGGAAAAGACAAAGAACTGCAAATCTCAGGGACAGACGAGGCTTTGTCGATCCTTGAACGAAAAAAGTTGCTACCCGAAGGTGAAGCTGATTTTTTAGTCAGTCACTACTGGAATTTACGCTGCCTCGAAAACTATGTCCAAGCCCTTCATGACGAGCAAACTCATCTTATAAAATTAGAAGACCAGCATCCTGACTTTATAATTAAACTGATCGATCACTTGAAGAGCGATATGCAAAAGTGTGATCAGATCGTAATGACATTGTTAGGAGAGGCGCCTGAAATTGACTCTTCTGAAGAAGATCTTGAACAAAGTGAGCTCTGGAAAGAAATCATGGCTCAAGAAGTTTTGTCGCCGAATAAGGCTCGCGACGAAATTGCTCGAAGGGCCGTACTCTACCAATTCCTGCATAGTCTTAAGGCTCAACAAGGCGATACTCGCAAAGGGCTGCTGCTTTTGAAAGACTTCATTCACAGCATCCGAGCAAAAGCTTCTTTCTTTTCGCTTCTTCTGCGCGAAAAAATTTTGCTACAGAAACTTGCCTGGCTTTTCGGACACTCTCCATACCTCTCTCGAATTTTAATTAATCGGCCTGAGCTTTTAGATAGCTTCGTCTACCGGGTCCAAAATGCATACTCCGCAGACATCGGGCAGCTCCTAGAGGAGCTTGCCGAAAAAAAACTTCTTTCTCAGGTTATTAATGGAAGTGACTATCTTGAAAACAAAAGCCTGCCAAGATTGCTCTACAATCTGACAGCCACTGCAGATGAGATTGCGGAAAAGATTCTTTTGGCGCTAAAGAAAGATTTTCCATCATCAATTAGAATTCTGGCTCTTGGAAAATGGGGCGGCGCTGAGCTTGGCTTCAGATCGGATCTTGATTTTATTTTTGTGGTAAACGATGAACCCACAGAGAATGACTTTAAAATAGCAAAGCGTTTTATCTCGCGTATGACCGAACCTCATCGCGGCGGAAATATCTATTCAATCGACATGAGGCTTCGCCCTTCCGGCAAAGGTGGACCTATGTTGATCACTCAGAGCGATCTTATAGACTACCTCAGTCACGAGGCCCTTCCATGGGAAAGACAAGCTTACCTTAAAGCAAGATGGATCGGCGAAGAAGGACCTTCTTTGGCTGAGGTTTGTGTAAGAGCAGGACTTAGCGGAAAAGAACTTCGCGATCTCGAGAACATTCGACTGAAGCTGCAACAACCCAGCAAGCCTCACTTAAATCTTAAGTTTAGTGAGGGCGGGTTGGTCGATATCGAACTGGCTGTTCAAGCCTATTTATTAGCCGAAAAGATCCTCCCGAATGGAACAAATATCGAAGCATTTTTTTCCTCACTGCCAACTCAAGCCGCATATCTTCGCCAGAATTATGCTCGCCTGCGTCAAATCGAACAGATGCTTCAGCTTGTTGCGTCAGAGGCTCTCTTTGAAGTGAAGGAAAATAGCGAATCATTTCAAGCTCTTACCGTGGCGCTTCAGATCCCTCCAGAGTCACTGCTGTCCGAGATTTCGAACATCTTTAAGGGAAACCTTACAAGTTTGAAGGAACTTGACCCTCGCAGAGGCCCTCACTAATAGTGGATGAATTAGGGAGAAAACATGACTAAGAATATCACCATTAAAAAGGTGTTTTGGATCTATTTTTGCGCCTTCATTTTAGCAGCCTTCAGCTTCCGCGCTGACGCTAAATCTCCAGCGACTGAGACTGGAAAGACTGCCCAGCAAGAAAACAAAGCAAAAGAAGCTGACGCGAAAAAAGAAACCAAAAAGAATAAAGCCGGCAAAAAAGATGAAGCAAAGGCTTCAAAGAAGGGTAAAGAGATGTTCGCACTATTTGAAACAAACAGAGGAAATTTCAAAGTAAAACTTTTAGCTGAAAAAGCTCCGAAAGCTGTCGAAAATTTCGTAGGTCTTGCTGAAGGCACTAAAGAGTGGACTGATCCAAAAACTGGCAAGCAAGTTAAAAAGCCATTTTACGATGGACTCACTTTCCACCGTGTTATTAAAGATTTCATGATTCAAGGTGGTTGCCCACTTGGAACAGGCACTGGTGGACCAGGTTACCGCTTTGAAGATGAGTTCCCTGCGGGAGCGCCAAAACATGACAAACCTGGAATGCTTTCAATGGCAAATGCTGGACCAAATACAAATGGTTCACAGTTCTTCGTAACAACTGTCGCAACTCCTTGGCTTGATGGCCGTCACACTGTTTTCGGTGAGGTTGTAGAAGGTATGGATGTTGTTCACGCTATTGAGAACACTAAAACTGGTTCAATGGATCGCCCAGCAGAAGCCGTGGTTATCAATCAAGTAAAGATTGTTAAGTAAATAATATAACTACTATTTCATTAAACACAAAAAGCCCGCATCAAGCGGGCTTTTTGTTATTCACGACCGTTTACCCAATAGGCTTTGCCTGCCCTCAATAAATACGTCAGACTTTAGTAAACATTTATGGAGGTTTTCATGAAGAAATTGCTTCTTATCGCTCTTTTTTTAGGTAGTGCTCAAGCATATGCGGCCGGAGATGCTGGTTGCGGTCTCGGTAGCATGATTATCCAGAAGAATTCAAAAGGTCTGCAGCTTTTGGCTATGACAACAAACTCTTTCTTTTTCACTCAACCTTTGGGGATTACTTCCGGCACCTCAAACTGTTCTTCTCGCGGATTGGTAATGACTGATCAAGAAGTTCAATATTTCGTCGAAGTGAACCAAGAAGACCTCTCTCGTGAAATGGCTCAGGGGCATGGTGAAAAGCTAGCTACTTTAGCGCAAATGAAGGGCTGTCAGAATTCCGCAGCAATGAAAACCTTCGGATCTTTTACACAAGCTTCTTACTCAAAAATTATTCCTTCAGCTGAAACAACGGCCACCGAACTTGTCCAAAATTTGAACCGTGAACTTTCTCAGCAAAGTGACCTAGCACAACTTTGCCATGGTACTTAGGTTTCTCTTTGTATTGATGATCCTGACTCCCTCGGCGGGATGGAGTCAGGACACTGCGCTCAACTCACTTAAAGAGCTCGCCGCAGCAAAAAAAGTATCACGATCGCCGCAGTGGCTTCGCTTAGGTCATTATCGTCACAAACCGCTTGGTGGATATGAATCACCTTTGCGCGGAAACTTCTTCATTGCTCCAGATGGAAACACAGATCCTGAGGCAGAACTTAATGCAACTATCGATCTGCTCTTCTCGGATGACTCACAAAAACGTTTCTCTCAGTGCAGGTACTTAGCAAGAACCACTTGGCTAAAGGCCGTTCTTAATATTCCCGAATCTCGATTAGCTACCTGTTCCGAACGAGATCAGTGGAAAGAACAGCTAGGTGCGACCGAGCTCTATATTATTTTTGCGTCGAGCGATTTAAACAGTGCCGGTTCAAGTTTTGGTCATACGTTTCTAAGAGTGCACAATCCGAAGAATAAGAAAGAGCGCGAGCTTCTGGATTACGGAGTCAATTATGCCGCAATCACTGGGACAGATGGCGGGGCTCTTTATGCTTTGAAAGGTTTATTTGGCTTTTATCCTGGAGCCTATTCAATGCTCCCCTACCATCAAAAGATTCAAGAATACTCGAATCTGGAAGGTCGTAGCCTTTGGGAGTATAAACTTGCGCTAAGTCCGCTTGAGGTTGAATTTATAATCAATCATCTTTTAGAGCTTGAAGGCAGCTTCGCTCCTTATTTTTTTCTAAGCGACAATTGCTCTCAGCAGATCATAGAGCTTATCGAAGTTGCAAAGCCCTCGATCCCTTTAAGCGACCACTTTCGCGGCGCCACAATACCGCTTGATACAGTGAAGGTTCTAAATTCTTATGGATTATTAAGTGATGAGAAAACTCGCCCTTCTCTTCAATCAGAATGGCGAACGCGTTTTGCTGGTCTTAATCGTCATCAAAAAAGTAAACTTAATGAACTAGTTAAGAACAATCAGCCGGACTTACTTTCTGATTTGTCGAGTTCAGAGCAGGCCGAGGTCTTGGAAGCAGGACTTAGCTACCTCGCAGTCAAAAGCTACCGTGATCGAAATGATCTAAAAAATGAAAAATATCGACTCTCCGTTGCTCGAGCCCAATTGGGTTCACAAACACAACCCATCATTTTACCACGCTCCAAATCTCCGCTTCTAAGCCCTGACTCGCAAGCTCTTTATCTTGGCTATGGCGCCAATGATGAGTTGCCATACTTAAGATTTAAGTACCGTAGGGCTTTCCATGACATTCTAGCTGATGACAGCGGACTTTCCCCATTTTCTCATCTGGAAATCCTAAGCGCTGAGTTCAGATACTTTACGGAAACACCTCGGTTGGATTTGCATCAGCTCGTGATTTTACAGTCCCTTTCCACAGTTCCCGTCACCCAGTTTGAGGCGCCTTATAGCTGGAAGGTCGATCTCGGAACCCAACCAAAGCTGCTGCCTTATCTTCACTTCGGGGTCGGCTATAGCTATGACCTTCCCCTTCTGGATGCCTCGAGAGTAACGCTGTTAGCAGTGGCCGATAACCATGCACTTACCGAGAGACCTGAGTCATTCCTCGGCGGAGAACTACTTTTCATGAGTCGATTATGGAACTTCAGGTCGATCTATTCCGCCAAGCTTCTACAGGATCTCCAGTTAGGCAGAGGCCTTATTGAACATTCCTTTGGAGTCTCCTATTCTCCTTCCAAAATCAGCTTTCGACTTGAAGGCAAACTGCGCGAGTCCCAACCAGAGTGGAACATCTCCGTTTCATTTTGAGACAGTCCTATCCCGTATCCTTCGCTGTCAGCGAACTGACATATACCTGACAATAAATGTCTCTTTCCTGGTCATGTCGGCTCGTACTTGAACCTGATTAGGCATTGGTCTTGCTTGGTTGATTATGAGGGAGTTTTTATGACCTTTATTAGACCCATCGTAATGGCCGTTCTGATCTTGCAGCTTGCGGGCGTTCAAGCATTTGCCCAGCTATTGCCTTGGCAGGAAAGCTCCCTTAAGTCCGAAGAGAAAAGCAGAGCCGCGAACTTCGCCAAATCCTTTGATAGCCTCGGTTTTGAAGTAAAAGTTGATAAGAAATCGAATGTCGCTTGGCTTGTCAAAAAAGGCACGACGGAAAAACTCATGGAGATCCCGTTGGCAGAAGAAAAATCTCTGCGTAACTTTTCTCCCAAGACACTTAATACGCAGCTTTTAAACGAACTTCGTAAAATTAAGTCTGCGGCATCGCCGGCACTTTCGCATTCACTTAAAAATCTTCCTTTGGAGTCCCTGGTATTCTTTGTTTCTATGGGGGCAGTGGCTGCTGGTCAGCTGTTGACCAACTACTCTCAGAACCCCATTGCTATCGAACAGCACTTACATCACTCCGCTTCGCCTATCGGAATTGCAAGCTTTTACGCGTTTATGGCCACTCAAGGAGTGACTTCGAACGTCTTAAGTCTTTATGCAAAAAATCCTCGTGCGACATGGATACCCTATATGGGCATGGCCATGGGAGGATTCGTCTCTCAATATCTGTCTGGCATCGCGATGGATCCAAACGTGAAAGCTTGCGCAAACTCATGGTTGGGCCTTAAGCCCTCAGCGAAAGACCAAGAAATGGGTGCGGATAGCGAGCCATGCGAAAGAGCCTATGAACACTTGGTCCTCCACAAAAAGATGTGGGAAATGGCTCCATCACTTATCTCCATGGTAAGCTCAGGTCTGCTAGCGGCAGGACTGCAATCAGGTCTTGCAAAAGGGTTCCGCTTCGTAGGGCTCTTTGACATCGCTCTCTTGTTAAGCCCTGGTGGTGCTGGCGTTCGCGGTGCTAAGGCAATGATCGCAAAGGGAACTCAACTTGCCGGTTTCGGAGCTATTGATGTCCTTATCTTTTCTTATATTGCCACAGCCTGGGCAAACCTAGTCACCAGTCATGAAATCGAACAAATTGATTTTTCAAATCTTCGCAATGCTCGAAATGCTGAAGAGCTTTCAGGCGCCGCAGACTCATATGCCAAAAAGATGAATGCCTGGAGAATGACAAATCTTACTAAAGTATATGAGGCACACAACAACTGGAGCACTTATCTAAGTCGTCTTACAGGAAACTATGGGGCGACCTATTCCTTTTATAGCACTCTAGTTAATGAGATCCAGGCAGATAAGTGGATCAATCGCAGCTATCCACTTAACGGCGTCACTCCCAAAGATATGGCCGACGGCAAAGATGATATTTACTTCGCCAATCCCGCTATGGTTCAGGCATGGCAATTAGAAACTCTGGCCGATGTCGCAAATACCGTTCACCAGAAATTGAGCACAGGATATTACCACAATAAGTCTTTCCGAAAGAACGAAATTGCTTTTATCCAATCATTTTCTAAATCTCTGCAAACTCAAGATTTAATGAAAATGGGGACAGCTTTGTCACAGCTGAATCAAAAGATGACGGAAACAGCTCAGAGTCGGGTTGGCTCGAGCGAAAATTTCCTTCGAGAGCTCTATCAGATTAAGATGAGTCTTGGCGCTCCAGATCCTGTTTTTGAAGTGGGTCGTGGTTTCATCGAAAACTTTTCAAAGTCATCGATCATGAAATCTTTTAAAGACGTTGAGTTCCCTGGCAGAAGTGGCGCATTCTTGACCTCGAAAGCAACCGATTACTTGCTTGTTCAAATGGTCTGCGGTCCCGACGTTCAGAATGGTGAAAAAACAATCAAGACAACTTCTGGGTTTAAGGCAGAGTTCATACCGCCTCAAATAAAGATTGCCGAGGACGAGACTGATAGTCTTTGCTTCTCTCACCACATGAATCCGAACCAGATCTTTAAAATGAAATTGTCTGTTGATGGCCAGCAGTATCGCGGCGTTATAGACTATCTACGCAAGAATATCCGCAGTGAAATTCTTGCTGGATCCAACAATCAATTCGGCGACTGGTGGGCCTCCCACGTTGAATCAGAGATGCATCTTGCCTTTAAGGACTACGGTAAAAAATATGAGTCTATTGTGGCAGATCTAGTGGCCAATTTAAATTTAGAGAAAAATAAGGTCTCCAATTTTTCAAACTTAAGTAATGCTGTAACCATCTCTGCGCTTCAGGAAATCCGCTCGTATCTGATGATCCTGGATGGGCAGCAGAGTCAGCTTGATTTAAAACAACTGCGAAAATCTGTTAAACTTCGCAATCCTTTACTGCAAGAGATTCAGCAAGAGTCTGAATCTATTTTATCTCTACTTAATAAGATAAAGTCTGTCGAAAGAAACGGACAAAAGGTCGTACAAAGCAAACTCGAAAACTTAGAGCTGGACGAAAAGTCTTCCACCATCCAGGCGTTACTGGTTCAAGCTCAAGAGGAACTAGGGCCTCAGAGCTTTAAGCTTCTCGAGAAAATCCAGGCCGCCACTTCTGAACTGCTAATGTACGGCACAATCGCCAATGCTGTTAGTTGGGATAAAATCCAGAACTCCGAAAATCTCAGTTTGATACAACAAGCCGAGAAGGAAAAAAGAAGAAATGCCCCTGGGCTAACGGGTGCTGGTCGATAGCTTGGCATTCAAATTGTAGTTTTTAGAGATTGTAGACTTTAAAAGTAATTAAACAGGTTTCCAGGAGTATTAAGTTGCCCATTTAGGGAGCCTGACAAAGATTTAAACAGGAGAGATGTATGAAGAAGAAAGTTCTTGTTGGTTTGATGACGATCACTGCCCTTAGCTTTGCGGCACCCACTTTTGCTGCACCGGCTGCTCGTAGTGCTCGCGAGGTCCTAGTAGACTACACTAAACAAGTCAAAGAGGCGGCATTCGGTAAAGGTCGTAAGGCTTCTGCACTTTCCGAACAACAGGTCAAAGCGGCCCAAGATTCCATGATCAAGGAACTTCAATTATCCGGAGACAAAAACAACGGTCTTGTTGCATCTCTCTCTGCAGACTCGGCAAAAAGAGCCCAGCGTCTCGAGAATTTGGCGACAATTGTAGCCGCTAAACGTATGGCTCCAGAACTTGCTAAGTCAGATGCAAAAGAGGCGTCCTCCCTTGAAGCCGCAGCTGTGGCGTCTGCAAAGCTACTTTCGAATTCTTCCCTAATTGGAGCTCGTAAGTCTGGAAAAGATTTGACCTCACAAGAAATGGCGGAAACAACTGAAGCGCTTTCCAAGTTAGAATCAATGCCCGAAATGATCCTAACTCGCTTTAGCAAGGTTGAAAGAGATTCTTATACTCAAATTCTTGAAAAGCATGATCAACTGGTCAGCACAGCTGCAAAAGGTTCTGCTGAAGAAGCATTCATTCAAGCGATTATGGACGTGAAAAAGGTCGATAAAGCAAAGGCTCTCGAAGTCGTCAAAAAACTTAAAGAGTGCGTGTAAAATACAGAACACATCTCCAATATAAAAAGTCGGGCGCCACCCGGCTTTTTATATTTCTACCTTTTTATCATCGGTAATAATGAACAGTTCAATTCGCCGATTCATCGCACGATGCTCTGTACTGTCATTCGGAACAATCGGCTTTTGATCACCATAAGAAATCGATATAAATCTTTTCGGGTTCAGATCATGATATTTAACCAAATATCTGACGACCGCAGACGCGCGATTTCCTGCAAGCTCCCAGTTACTTGCAAAAAGCTGATCTGAGATTGGCACATTGTCGGTGTGGCCTTCAACAATTACTCGTCGATCATGCGATTTAAGAACCTCGGCCACTTTATCAAGCGATTTTAGTGATGAAAATTTGAGCTTCGCTGAGCCGGGGTTAAAAAAAGTCGATGCCGCCAAGGCAATCCGGACACCCACGCCATCGTGATATATATCTTGAATAGCTTTCTTTTTTTGGTCACCTTCCATGGATTTATCCAGAGATCTTTCCACATAGTCAGCAACCTCCTTGGGTCCCCCTGCTCGAGGGAAATTCCCAATTGGCATAATTAGCTCTGCCATCGCTTGATCAAGCGAATTTCCTTCAGAGCCGGAACCTCGGCCTGAAAACTTTAGTTCCACTTTAATGGATTCTTCAAAGGTCTTCTGTTTTTCTATGTTCACATTCGATGTGGCATAGAGAACAACAAAAAAGGCAAAAAGAAGCGTAATAAAATCCGCATAAGAGACAAGCCACCTTTCGTGACTTTCGTGTTCTTCGTGACGCTTATTCCTTTTTATTGCCATCAGCTATCTTTCATTACTGTTAAGATACGCCAATAGCTTCTGCTCAATAACGACGGGATTGACTCCTCCGGCGATGAGCAACCCACCCTCTAGGGCCATCATTTTTTCCCGACTTGAATGAAGAGCCTTTTTCTTTAACTTATTCCCCAGCGGAAGAAAAAGCAGATTTGCGGAACTGACACCATACACTGTGGCGACAAAGGCAACTGCAATTCCCGCCCCCAGCTTGCTGGTATCAGTAAGATTGCCCATCACATGAATTAATCCAAGCACAGCCCCAATAATCCCTATGGTTGGGGCAAAGCCACCAGCATCAGTCCAAATCTTGGCGCCGGCCAAAAGCTCTTCTTCTTCTGTTTGAATCTGCATCTCGAAGATATCGCGAATTTCCTGGGCTTCAACGCCATCAACCACGTTTCGAAGCACCTTTTGGAAAAGCGGATCACGTAACCGAGAAATTCGTGTTTCGAGTGCCAAGAGTGATTCTTTTTTCGCCAGGCGAGAACACTCAACAATTTCGCTAATTTTTTCTTTAGCCACACTGGGCTCATTAGTAAATGCCTTCTTCGCAAGGTTCAGCCCAAGCTTTAGATCTTTTTCATCACTAGAGACCATGACAGCCCCGAGAGTTCCCGCCATCACAATAATAAATGCCGTCAGCTGCATCAGTGAACTTACATGACCACCTTCTAAAAGGTTTCCTAGCAAGATTCCACCAAAGCCGACAAGAAGCCCAATCCATGTTGCTTTGTCCATATCGACAATCTTGCCACAGGGGATCACTGGAGACACTGCAAGCCGTGTAGTCCTAGACTTTCTGCGAGCGAAAATTTAAGGTATGGTGACACAAATGATCGACTATCTGGTAGAACTCGATAAGAGCGTTTTTATTATCCTTAATTCTCAATGGACTGCTCCTTGGGCTGACGCTTTTTTTCCTTTCATAACGGACCTTCATAAGACACCTTTTTTTAAGATTGTTTTGATTCCACTTGTTATTGCTCTTTTTGTTTGGCTTCGTGGTCTTAAAAAAGGTCTCGTCATATTTATGTTCTGCCTTACGTCAGTTTTAGTCTCCGACGGGGCGGCAAACTATGGTTTAAAGAAAACAGTCCAACGTCCACGGCCAGGAGACACTCAGGAGCTTACTGTTCAGGTTCGATCTCCATATGGCGGTTATAGTTTCGTATCAAACCATGCAGTGAATATGTTTAGTTTTGCAACTTTCACTGCGGTCATCTTTCCCCCGGCGGCGGTTCCGGCGTATACTCTTGCAGGCCTCGTGGGTTACAGTCGAATTTATAATGGCGTCCACTTTCCACTAGATATTATTTGCGGCGCTTTCGTTGGCATAATGTTCGGCTTTATGTTTGCTAAACTCTGCCAGAGAATTTTATTAAGAATGAATCCAAGGAAAATACCTTTATGAAAGTTTTGGTAACAGGGGCAAATGGATTTCTGGGAAGCTGGGTCACTCGGGCACTTTGCAAAGAAGGCCATGAGGTTTATGCCCTAGTGCGAAAAAGAAGTGATCTTTCAGAATTAACCGGAGTTCCCTGCAAATACGTTCATGGTGATGTGACCGACATTCATTCTTTGCTTGAGACCTTCAAAGGTATGGACGCGGTTTTTCATCTGGCAGGCGTAATCGCATATAAGAAGTCACAACGCAAACTCATGGAAAAGGTTAACGTTCAAGGTACTGCTAACGTCGTCGAGGTCTGCCGAGAATATAAAATCCCTCGCTTAATTTACCTCTCCTCTGTCGTAGCCATCGGTGCCAGCTTTACACCCGACAAAGTTTTAAATGAAAGTTCCGAGTACTCTATAGAGCATCTAGATCTGGGCTATTTCGAAACTAAACACCAAGCCGAGATTATCGTAAAAAATGCATGCACCAAAGGCGACATTGACGCTGTCATTCTGAATCCTTCAACAATTTATGGTGCCGGAGACGCAAAGAAGGGCAGCCGCTCGATGCAACTTAAGGTGGCACGCGGAAAACTGCAATTCTACTCTTCCGGGGGCGTTAATGTCGTGGCCGCCGAGGACGTGGTCTCTGCCATCCTCAGCGCATGGAAAAATGGCAAAAATGGCGAGCGCTACATTCTGGCTGGAGAAAATATTTTAATTAAGGATCTTTTCTCTATGATTGCAGAGTCCGCAGGAGTAAAACCACCTCACTTTCAGATTCCAGATCAGATCTTGCATGCTGTTGGTTCGGCTGGGGATCTCATGGAGAAAGTCGGTTTAAAAGGGCCCTTGAGTAAAGAGAATGCTTATACCGCGACGATGTACCACTGGTTTGACTCGAGTAAAGCACAACAAGAGCTCAACTTTAAACCGCGGCCAGCTAAAGAGGCCATTAATAACAGTGTGAAGTGGATGAAAGAGCATGGTTTGCTCTCTTAAAGTATGAAGATTTTTGTCACAGCTCTTATATTATCGCTTTCTTTGATAGTTTCAGGTTTGGCCTATCTTTATTCCTGGCTACCAAATTCTGAAGAAATTTCTGGCTGTTTGACAACCAGAATGTACCAAGTCGAGCTCTGTCCAACTTCAAAGAACTACGTTCCCCTAAGACGCATTTCTCCTTATCTGATTAAAACAATCATTCTGACCGAAGATTCTAATTTCTATAATCACAAGGGATTCGACTGGAATGCGATCGAAAAGAACGCCATCGAAGGATGGGAAAAAGGCTCCTTTAGCAAAGGTGGCTCTACCATTACCCAACAGCTTGCCAAAAACATGTTCCTGAATAAAGACCGGACTTTCATCAGAAAAGGCCTTGAAGCAATCATCACAGATCGAATCGAAAGCACGCTGACTAAAAAAGAAATCCTGGAAAAATATTTGAATGTCATCGAGTTCGGTAAAGGCATTTACGGAATCAAAGCTGCTTCGAATTATTATTTTAAAAAACCTGCCTCCGACTTGGACGTCGTTGAAAGCGCTTTTCTCGCAATGGTTCTGCCCAATCCCATCAAGTATTCGCACTCGTTTTATCAGAAAGAGCTGACTCCCTTTGCGAAAAGTCGAATGAATCGTATCGTCGACGACATGTACCGCTATCACAGAATTAACGATATCGAATACGAAACAGCCGTCACAAAATTGCAACATTTCCTTAATCCGGCACCTCCACCACCCGAGGATTTTGAAATAGATACGACAGCTCTGGAGGAAGAACTCGATCACCTTGAGCTGGAACAAGAGAAAGTCGTTCCGATGGCCGAGGAAGAACAACTATGAAAATAGTTTCTGCTTGCCTTGCGGGAATCCACTGCCGTTTCGACTGCAAGGCCAAGCCTCGTCCGGAAATAGAAGCCCTTGTTGAAAACGGAGAGGCCCTGCCCGTATGCCCGGAACAACTTGGTGGCCTTCCTACTCCGCGCAAGCCCGCCGAACGCATCGGTGATAAAGTTCTCGCCATTGACGGAACAGACGTGACACAAGAATATAAACAAGGTGCCGAGGAAGCTCTACGTATTGCAAGACTTTGCGGCGCCACTGAAGCATTATTGAAATCAAAGTCTCCGATGTGCGGCTCCAACAAAATTTATGATGGGACTTTTTCGGGAACGACGGTAAACGGTGATGGAGTTTTTGCAGAACTTCTTAAAAGACATGGCATTAAAGTCAGTGAAATCGATTAGACTATTTTAAAAGTTTTGCCCGAATTCTGTAGAATGAAATATTCATACAAACCCAAGTGACAATCACCAGCACTGCCGTATGGATCAGGACTTCTCGAGTTAAACCAAACTGAAGAACGCCCCTGACCGCCGCCACTCCATGTGTGAGTGGAAAAACATAGGCCGCATAGCGAAGTCCATCGGGTAAGTGCTCCAGAGGAAAATATGTTCCGCTTAAAAGACTCATGGGAACAATCAAGCCAGATGTTGAGTAAATAAACGAGTCATAATTTCTGGCGATCGAAGTGAAGATCATGCCAAGACATGAGAACACTCCTGACAGCAAAAAGAGAATCGGCAAGGCCAGGAAGATTCGGTACGAATCAACGAGACCAAAAAAGAGCGCCACAACAGTGACTCCCATCACTCCAAAGAACCCTTTACTTGCTGCCCACAAGAGTTCTCCTGCAACGATTTCCTCGGGACCTACCCGAGTCAACATGATCGTGGAGTAAGTTTTCTGATGCGTGAGTTTAGTATAGTTGCCATAGGTTGCTTCAAAAAAGGCCACCATCATTGCTGTACTCGCAAGCAATGCCGGGAAAAAGAACTCAATATAGGACATGCCACCCATATTACTTACAAAGGCGCCTAAGCCAAAACCAATGGCTCCTAAATAAATAACCGGCTCAAGAACAATCCAAAATAATGAAACTAAGAGGGTCTTTCGAAAATAGAGAAAATTTCTGGACCAAACTCGAAATGCTCCACTGTTCACCGCAGGCATGACTAAGAAATTTTTAATTTTCATCACTCATCCCTAAGCTGATGACCAGCTAATTTTAGAAACACATCATTAAGCGTAGGTTTACGAATAAAGATTTTATCACTCGCAATAAGATCGATAACCCGACGTCCCTCTTGGTTTTCTTTGACCAAAACAGAGACTGTGTCCTTGATCACCTGATAAGCAAAGCCCTCAGCCCGCAACCTGCCCAGATAATAGTTCAAATCGACGGGGTTTGTGCTGAACTCGACAACTTCTTTACCAATAAGTTCCTTTATCAAATCTTGCGGCTTTCCGACCGTTAAGATTTTTCCCTGATCGATAATCGCGACCCGGTCACACATCTGCTCCGCCTCTTCCATATAATGAGTGGTCAGAACCAAGGTGTTGTTTTCAGATTTCAAATGTCGAAAGAAGTCCCAAATCCAAAGACGGGCCTGTGGATCCAGCCCGGTCGTCGGCTCGTCCATAAAGACAACTTCCGGCGAATTTATAAGCCCTCTTGCGATGGCAAGACGTCTTTTCATTCCACCACTTAAGGTTTCAACAGAGCGATCCTGATATTCTTCGAGCTTCATAAGTCGCAACAAGGCCTGCGCACGAAGGTCCGCTTCGGACTTTGGAATATTATGATAACTTGAGTAAACGAGGAGGTTTTCTAAAACAGTGAAGTCAGGATCTAAGCCGTCCTCTTGTGGGACGACTCCGATACGAGATTTAATTTCACGATAATTTTTTTTAACATTGAGGCCCAGAACGTAGAGCTCGCCACTTGTAAGAAGGGCCGAGCAATACATCATTTTCATGGTCGTCGACTTGCCAGCTCCATTAGGACCCAGCAAGCCAAAACATTCGCCCTTGAAGATTTCCAGATTCAGCCTATCGACAACGACTTTATCGTCGTATTTTTTAGTCAGATCCTTAATCTCAATGGCGACATTGTTTATCATGATTCCTTCGAAGCTCTCGCTCTCTTATGTGGGTCTAGTTCACGCAAGCGAAGACGGATGTTCTTAGGAGTCACTTCGATTAGTTCGGACTCTTTAATCCATTCCATAGCCGCTTCCAATGTCATTTTCTTCACTGGAACTAAGCGTATAGCTTCATCACTACCGGAGGCACGTACGTTGGTCAATTTTTTCTCTCTGCAGATGTTCACTTCAAGATCATTGTCCTTAGCGTGCTCACCCACAATCATACCTTCGTACACTTCGTCACCATGATCAACCATCATGATTCCACGCTCTTGCAAATTCCAAATTGCGTAAGCAGTTGCCATACCTTTACGGTCAGAAATCATGGCACCGTTCATACGATGTTCGATTTCTCCACGATAAGTATCCCAGCCATCAAACTGAGTGTTCAAAAGTCCAGTACCGCGAGTGTCCGTCAAGAAAGTAGAACGGTACCCGATCAAACCTCTAGAAGGGATACGGAACTCAAGGCGAGTACGACCAGATCCCTTTTGAACCATGTTTGTCATCACCCCTTTACGCTTACCCAACTTTTCAGTCACCGCGCCAACGAATGAATCTTCGATATCGATAACTGCATGTTCCATTGGCTCAAGTCGTTTGCCGTCTTCTTCTTTAAAGACAACTGTTGGCTTAGAAACCAACAATTCGAAGTTCTCTCGACGCATTTGTTCGATCAAAACGCCCAGCTGAAGCTCACCGCGACCAATAACCTTAAAGGCGTCTGTATTATCAGTTTTTTCAACTCGAATCGCCACGTTGTAAAGAAGTTCGCGCTCAAGACGCTCAAGAATCTTACGAGACGTTACGTTCTTGCCGTCAAGTCCTGCAAATGGTCCGTTGTTCACCGAGAACACCATTCCGACAGTTGGTTCTTCTACGCGTATACGCGGAAGAGGACGCGGATCAGTTGCAGACGTGATGGTGTCACCGATTGTGAAATCTTCCATACCAGCAATTACAACGATGTCTCCAGCGCCCACTTCTTGAGCGGCCACCTGAGAGTTCACTTTGTATTGGAAAAGGGCTGATACCTTCACTTTTTTCTGAGCATTATCTTGAACACACAGAACATCATCACCAACTTTGATAGTTCCCGCCTTCATACGACCAATCGCCAGACGGCCCACGTAATCATTGTACGAAATATTGGAAACCATAACCTGAAGTGGATGGTCTTCTACGATTTCTGGTGGTGGCACAAGATTCACGATCGCATCGTAAAGAACTTCCAATGAATTTGTTTTTACGTTGGGATCCAACGTCGCCATACCTTCACGTGCAATTGCATAGATAGTATGGAAATCACATTGCTCCTCTGTCGCATCAAGGTCGATGAAAAGATCAAAAAGTTCGTTATGCACTTCTTGGATTCGCGCATCAGAACGGTCAATCTTATTGATACAAACGATGACCTTTTTATTTCCCTCAAGAGCTTTCTTCAAGACGAAGCGAGTTTGTGGCAATGGACCTTCGGAAGCATCACAAAGTAAGATACAACCATCGACCATGTTCAAGATACGCTCAACCTCACCACCGAAGTCGCTATGTCCCGGTGTATCTACGATATTTACTTTAATATCTTTGTACATGAAAGATGCGTTCTTGGCAGCGATCGTGATGCCACGCTCTCTCTCAAGATCCATGGAATCCATGAGGCGCTCTTCGACCTGCTCGTTTTCACGGAAAGTTCCTGCTTGTTTGATCAAATGATCAACCAGGGTCGTCTTTCCGTGGTCGACGTGCGCGATGATAGCAATGTTTCTAATTTTCTTCGGATCTTGAATCATATTTACCCTTCATTAAGTGCATTCACTTTAAAATTTCAAAAAACTAAAACTAATTAAATCAAAAATATTACCAAGAGCCATACAGGATCTTGTTAGGTTCACGGTTTAACCGTGTCCTCCCATTAAAAACTCCTCGTTACTTGTATCCTCTTGGTCCAAGCTACCTAGGGTGGCGAAAAACTCCGTTGCCAAGGCCATGATTTCTTCATTGCTTTTGGACTGGAATAGATTCTTCCGAAATTGGGAGGCACCAGGATAACCTGTTGAGAACCAAGCTGCAAACTTTCTCAACTGTATTCCCGTGATGTGCGCATCACAATGCGCAACGATCTCTTCCTTAAGACTATTAAAGAGGCTGGCATAATCCCGCTGAACTTGCTTCATGCTTTCGCCTCTCCACATAGAAAGTGCATCCATGAAAATATAGGGATTTTTTAAGCAGCCACGACCGATCATAATTCCGTCACAACCAGATTGCGCAAGACGCAAGTTAGCCTGTCGAGGCGTCAGGATATCGCCGTTACCAAGAATAGGAACCTTCGTATTTGCTTTAACCTCTGTAATAAAATCCCAATCCGCCAGACCCGAGTATCCTTGCGCTCGAGTTCGTCCGTGAATAGCGACCCACGAAATCCCTTCATTGTACGCAATGTTACACACCTCAATTGCATTTCGCGAATTGGCATCCCAGCCAGTACGAATTTTAATGGTCAGAGGAATTTTGATTGCCGACTTCACGGTTGCTAAGACTTTCTGCAAAGCCATCGGATCTTTCAGCATCGCAGAGCCGGCACCTTTTTTAACTACTTTGGGAACTGGGCAACCAAAATTCAAATCAATAAAATCACAACCCTCAGACTCAGCAACCTGTGCTGCGCGGGCGATAACTTCGGGCTCTTCACCAAAAAGCTGAACTCCGATAGGTCTCTGTGACTCATCGTAACTCATCAGTTTCATGGTCCGCTCTGATTTATATTCAATACCGTTGGCACTGACGAGCTCGGTGACGACGACACTGGTATCAAGTTTTTTCATGAAAGTGCGAAAAGCGTGATCCGTAATGCCTGCCATAGGGGCGAGGACAAAGGGATTCGATTTAAGAGCTTCTACTGGATTCATAAGCCGACGGATATAACAAAATTGTCATTAAAAAGGTATGTTTGTTTTAAAATAATGACCTTAATTCGAGGATTTACAGCTTCATAACGAACCTATTCGATCTGAAAAAAACAACCTGGTACCTTTTTCTTGCTAGAGCCAAGTGACCCGGCCGTCTAACTGTCGTGGCGCCTTGGGAGGGCTGTGATCAGGGTATCCACACACCAATGCACAGAGCAGTTCGAGCTCGCCCTTTTTGTATTCTTCAAGCTGATCAATCCCAAGAAACTTGTCGACTTCACTTTTGATTTCCAGAGGCGCACCCATCGTACAACAGCCCAGTCCCTCCACCAAACAAGCTAGGTTCATATTTTCTACAGCCATATAAACTGAACCTATGCTGGTGTGATATCTTTCTTCGTTATCGTTGTGAGAATACGCAAAGATAATTACTGGTGCATCCCCAAGAGTGTAAAAGAATCTTTCAGTAAATTGATAGAGCGAGGGCTTTAGCTTTTTCGCCAGTACGTCTTTAATTCCCAACCATGATTTTTGCGAGTACTTCAAATACTCATCCCGCTTGGCGCCGGTGACCACAAAGAATCGCCAGTTTTGACGATTCTTGCCAGAGGGAGCTTGCATTCCGGCCATTAGGATTCGCTCAAGAACTTCTGGGGGAACTGCATCCGGCTTGTACTTGCGAATTGATTTGCGCGATTCAAGAAGCTGATAGAATTCAGCGGACCTCATGCTAGTTCCTCAACTCCCGCCTCGACAAAATATTTGTGCAGCCTTTGAACTGCGTCTACGCCTTGCTCTTCATTGACCAAGAAACAGAAATTATGCTTGCTGGCCCCTAAGCAAATCATTCGAACATTAATATCAGGAATCTGATCAAAAATTTTCTTTCCTAGTCCCGAAGTGTGATTGATGTTGTTTCCGATTAAAGAGATCAACGAAAGGTTGTCTTCAACTTGAACTTCGGCAATCTGAGATAGATCCGCTATTAATTTCTTATTTAGCAGAGTCGAATCATCCAAGGTCACGCTTACGGAGATTTCCGAAGTCGTAATCGCATCAATACTCACTTTGTGATCATTAAAAATTTTGAATACTTGATATAAAAAACCATGCGCATGCAACATCTCAGGTGTCGACAGAGTGACCAAAACCTGCTTTTTGCGAATAGCCATAGCTCGGATCAAAGGATGCTCTTCCACATCTTTGCGAATCCAAGTACCTTTGGCTTCACGATCAAAACTAGAGCCCACAAAAACAGGTATATTCTTCCGGATTGCAGGAAGTAGGGTCGCTGGATGAAGCACCTTCGCCCCGAAAGTTGCAAGCTCCGAAGCTTCTTTGAAGGAAATTTCTTTGATCGGTTGAGCCTTTGGGCATAAACGTGGATCGGTCGTGGCAATTCCAGCAACATCTGTCCAGATTTCCAGAGTCTGAGCCTGAACGCCCTCTGCCAGAATGGCCGCTGAATAGTCGCTTCCACCACGTCCCAGTGTCGTGGTGATTCCATCTTCGGTCATTCCAATAAACCCTTGCGTAACGACGACCTCTTTTTCCATTAGCGGAGATAAGTTCTTGGCACAAAGACGAGCCACCTCGTCTCTTAGAGGTCGAGCCTTACCGCACTGATCATCAGTCCTTAGAACTGTTCTTACATCGAACAACCGTGCTCTCTTTTGTAAACCATTGTTCTTAAGAACTGCCTCCATCGCCTCGGTAAAGAGGACTGATGACATGCGCTCGCCTAAACTAACCAAAGTATCCATAGCCTTCATGGAGCAATCTTTTAAAAGATGTACTCCCTTTGCAAGTGACTGCATTTCTTCGAAAAGAACATTTAATGTCATTTGGGCTTCTTTAGAAACCACTAGATCCGAAGCGATCTTACGGTGCTTATCGACAATCTTTGTAAGTATGGCTTCGATCTCTGCCCAGGAGGTTTGTTTCTCTGCGGTTTTACCAAGAGAGATCAGATCATTTGTTGTGCCCGAGGTTGCAGAAACCACTACCAGGCTGGACCCTTGTTTTAATGCAACTTCAGCACTTCGAAGCATGCACTGGGCATCTCCCATTGATGTTCCACCAAACTTTGAAACGACCAGATTTCCCACGCAGGCTCCTCTTTGAGTTTTCATGAATCTTAAATCTTTTCGGGTTTTTCATTCAACGAATTTTATGGCAGAATTTGAATATGACGACAGCAGACTCGACATTTAAGAAAAAAGAAGTGCTCTTTATCGGAATTTTAGCGGTTGTCGCCATGATCCTAACGACCATAGCCGTCGTTCCCAGTCTGCGCTCTAAGGTCAAAGAATCCTTTGTAAAAGAAGACCGAGAAATCTTAGGGAAAGTTAATGGTCGAATAACTCCCGAAGGCCCCGAGGTTTCAGTGCTTAAAATCAAAAGTACCGACAAACTGAGTGTTGAGGTCTACGAGGTGAGTCCTTCTGGCAGCGTTCTGTTAACCAGACTTCCCCTCTTCGAAGCTCGGGATGGATTTGTTTCACTAAAGGGGAGCGCAACCAATCTAGCTCTAGCCGATCTCGACAAAGACGGAATCCAGGAAATTGTCGCGCCCACGTATGACGATCAGATGGTACCACGACTTAATATCTTTAAGTTTAACGAGCAGACTAAAAGTTTCGACCGAGCACAATCACAAGAAAGCCTCGGTGAAATCAATTAACGATTGCTTCCAGAATTTCGTTTATTCAAATCCCGCCATGACTTTCCCTTCCGAGCTTTTGCATCGAGCTGGTATTTGCGGACTGCTCTTGAGTGGTCCTGGTAGTTTTCAGTAAACACATGGGTTCCATCGTTCTGACTGACGAAGAAAAGATATCTGCTGGATTGCGGTCTCATTGCTGCATGTAAGGCTTCTTTACCCGGGTTCGCTATCGGCCCTGGTGGAAGGCCCGGAATCAAGTAAGTATTGTACCGCGTAGGAGTCTGCAGATCTTTTCGAGTAATACTGATCACAATGCGTCCCAGACTCTCTGCTTTTCCATAAATTACAGTCGGATCAGTCTGCAATCGCATTCCACGCGCCAAACGATTGTGAAAAACTGACGATATCAACGGTCTTTCTTCTGGTGCGCCAGTTTCTTTTTCTATGATGCTAGCCAAAGTGACCAATCGATGCCTTGTCAAACCGACGTATTGATTCTGATTCTCTAACTCTGAGTAGACCGCCAGAAAGCGTTTCACCATCGTAGTCACTAGTGTTTTCAAGTCAGTGTATTTGGTCACCATGTACGTCTCGGGAAAAAGATAGCCTTCTAAACTCTCCCGTTCTTCGCCAAGCAAACTCTGCACGAAGACAGGGTCCCGTACCAGCCTCATAAACTCCGCAGAAGTCCCAAATCCGTTTCTTTCAATAAGCGCAGCAATTTCATAAGTACTAAGGCCTTCGCTTATCGTAAAACTGCGGGCAATACTTTTCCCGGAGGTAATTGTGTTCAAGACTTCCGACGGAGTCATATTGGGGCGCAAAAGATATTCTCCGACCTTAAGATTCCCCCCCTGCCCGCCAAATCTGACAAAGAACTTAAAAAGTGCAGCATCTTTAATAAGGCCTTTTTCCTGAAGTTCGTTGGCCACTAGGTTGAAACCCATACCTGGTCGAACTTCATATACAATTTCAGTCTCATCATCACTCGGTGACGACTTCAGAAATTGCCAAGCAAGTACAGCAGTAACCGCACCAGCGGCTAATGCCAGTGCGACGATTGCTGAGATAACGATCAGAACTAACTTTTTCATCACTTCATTTCCAAGTTCATGCCCGGCAAAATTTTCGTCGGATCAAATTGAGTAGGATCTTCAAGACTTGCTAATGGCACCGTACAATACTGAATGGCAAAATGAGCCGAAGGACGATCATTACCAGACTTTCCCATGCCGCCAAAAGGCAATCGAGAGCTTGATCCGTTTGTGGTGCGATTCCAATTTAATAAGCCTACACGGGCTTGCAACAAAGCTTCATTGTATAGCTCTTTATTTTTAGAAAACAGCGCCATCACAAGACCATAGCCTGTCGAATTTACGATATTCATTGCCTCATCGAAATTATCAGACTGGTAGATAGCCACATTAGGTCCGAAAATTTCACTCTTTTGATAAACACTGTTTGGATCGAACTTCTTTACCAAATGTATCGATGGCGTGACATAGTGACCCTTGTTCTTTAAATCCAGGGCCTTACCTCGCATTAGGCTTTCGCAATTTTCCCGATTCGCAATTTCTTGAAAGCGGATGTACTTTTCAACAGCCGAAGAGTTTATCAAAGGACCCATAAAAGTGTTCTCTGACCAATGGCCGATACTCAGTTTTTTAGCTGCTTGATAGAATTTTTCAGTGAACTCTTCTGCGATCTTGGGATGCAAAATTATTCTGCTTGTGCAAGAACAACGCTGACCCGCAGTCATGTAAGCACCTACGAGGCTTTCGTAAACGGCCTTATCCATGTCAGCATCATCCCACACTACCGTTGCGTTCTTGCCACCCATTTCAAGTGCAAGAATTTTCCAATAGTGTGTTAGCGTTTCTTGTTTAATCTTCAAGCCAACCTCATAAGACCCGGTAAATAGAATGCCATCAACATTTTCGTGTGCGACAAGTCTGCCCCCGGCGGCACCATCGCCTTGGACCATGTTGAAAACGCCCGGCGGAAATTGTGCCTTTTCAATAATCTCTGCCATAAACTGGCCGACCGCTGGAGTCTGCTCTGAAGGTTTAAATACAATTGTGTTACCAGCAATGAGCGCAGGAATGATGTGCCCATTCGGAAGATGCGCAGGGAAATTGAAAGGACCCACCACCGCCATCACGCCCCGCGATCTATAGCGAATCACACCCTCCACCTGTGGGAGCGCATTGGGAATTCGCTCTTCAGCAATGAGCGAGAGCGATTGGTTTAGCGTAATGTCGATTTTTGCCCCGAGCGCCTTTGCTTCGGTCATGGCCTCCCAAGAAGGCTTTCCTGTGTCTCGTGAAATCACCTGAGCCATTTGCTCGGAGTGCACATCGAAAAGTTCTTTAAGTCGCAGCAGATAAGTTTTACGCTCTTCCATTCCTAAGCGGGCCCAAGCAGGATAAGCTTTCTTAGCTGCCACGCAGGCTTCATCAATATGTTCATGCTTAAAAGGAACAGTCATTACCAAATCATTAAGATCAGAAGGACTGATATCTTTAAACTCTCCGTCACCTTTGGTTACGGCAGTAAATCGCCCGTTGATGAAATCGCCTTTATATTCGATCGGAAAAAGTGGTGTGCTCATAATTAATTTCCTCGACTGTAGTTAAACGGTGAAAGATAAACTTCTTCTCCAGGTTCGACCTGCAGAATCTGTCGCGCCTTTGCGGAAAGCGCAACTTCCTGACCACGGATATCCACTGACGCCAAAGATACTTTAAAGTCTTCGGCGGTTGTCGCCACCAAAAACTGTTCTTTAAAGGATGCGTCTTTAAAATCTCTTACAATCAGTTTTTTTCCATACTTAATAGGTAAAATCTCTTGAGTTTTCGCACCATAATGAGGACCTCCGTCGAAAGGATCCACCTCATCGAGATAAGTAAAGCCTATGCTTTCCAGAAGATGCTGCGCAGGCTTGGTGGCTTCGCCCACCCTTCCCAGAACCAGACGTGCTTTTGCATCTAACAAACAAAGATAAATGTCATCCTGAGGAAAAAGACTTTCAATAAACTCTTTATGTGATTGGCTTAAAAGATCAGCTTCTTGGTAAGGAAGACCTGTAAATCGGCGTCCCAAGGCTTCCCAGAATTCACTTCGCCCATCGCTTAAAGGAGGTGTTAATTCGCAGAGTACTCGCTCCTCAAACTTCTCTGGATGTAGGCCCATGTACAAAAATCTTGAAAGGCTGATCTGTTTACCCAACTTCTCCGGCCGACGACGATATGTTTTATCAACCAATAAACCGCCGATTTCTGTGGGGCCGTCAAAATCCAACTGAAATCTAAGAACTTGATGAATAAACCCAATACCTAGGTCATCTGAGAAATGGTCTCTTTTAAAAATTTTAAAGAAGCTATGTGGAACCTCTTCGCTCCCATGCTTCGCAATGACAAGGGAGCTACCCATGACTACTTTTTCTTCCAAATCTTCCAGTACAAAGAGGTATTCAGCCTTATTCTTCGCCAGCTTGCCGGCGAACGAATGCTCACTGCGGTCGATCTTTTCTGCAATTACTTTACGATCTCCAGGCAAGTTTAACAGGTTAAACTGCTTGGCAAGATCCACAAGCTGACCCAAATCATCGTGTCTAGCGGGTCGAACAACAAAACTCATAAACAAAACCTTTCGATAACCCGTCGGTAAAATTCGATAGCTCTTTCCAAATCTGCAATGGCGACATGCTCGTTGGGAGTATGGACGTTACCTTCTCGTTTACCAGCACCGAAACACACACATTCTATTCCCACGCGAGAGAAAATGCTGGCTTCGTTAGTTGACGCTTGTGTGATGGGTTTATCACTCAAGCCCATGTTTCTTAATTCGTCTAAACAGCCCTTCAAAAGAATTGATTTTTCAGTTGTGCGAAATGGCTTTTTATAATCATTCACTCTAAAAATGGCCTCGTTCTGCTCGCAAACTTGCCCCAGCTCCTCCATCCATTTTTCATAAACTTCATGGCTAATTACCGGAGGAATTCGACAGGTTCCTGTAATCTGGATATCCGATTCATTCGTTCGCACTTGCCCAATATTCAAGGTCGGCGTTGAGGGGTAGAAATCATTGTCCTTATAGCTCATAAATTTAAGCTCTAAGGCCTTAACGGCACGATATATATTGGCAACCTTTTTGGAGATGGGCTTATCAATTGGGGTCGCCAAGTCGATCTCAAGAAAAGCATGACTTGGAACTGTATTAAAGTTGATGCCCCCATCCATTTCCATAATATTCACAGCATCCGGCAGCATCATTAGATACTCCAGCATCTTGGTAATCGCATTTTCTCCAAGCTGTGGTGTGGAAGAATGGGCAGCCTTGCCTCTGAACAGCTTGGATTGGGTCGAAGTACTTTCTCTGAGGTTATGCTCGTTGCGATAGTTCATTTCCTGTTCGGAGAAAGGAATGCGTATTTCAACATTGGCAAAACCTTTGGCGGCATTAATGACCTGTAAATCACTGGGCTCACCAATAAGTGCCATCTTCGCCGATACTTTATTCTTTCGGATCAACTTCAGTGCCCCTTGCATGCCAGACTCTTCACCAAAAGTTCCCACTAAAACGGGAGGCAACTTCCAAGATCGATCTTTTCCAAAAGAGGCGATGGCCTCTAGCTTACAAAGAAAATCTAACTTTACATCCGCGGTCCCGAGACCATGGATCTTCCCATCGATTATGTGAGCGTCGAAAGGATTCAAGCCGGTCTCTGTCCATAGGGAGAATGGGCCCGGATCGACAGTGTCCAAATGAGTTTGCAGCAAAAATTCATTGCTGGGACGCTCACTGGATGGCCTCGCTATTATGTTCACTTGTTCGAGGTCACCGACAACTTCCTCTTGCTCTTCAACAACAAGTCCTTTTTGACGACAGAACGCCGCCGCCCACTTTGCTAATTCTTTGTTGCCGTGGGCGGGCGTGCTATCGATCGCAATTAACTGACGACAAGACTCGATAAAGTCCAATTAGACTCCCTCAAGAAGGGTCTTCTCGATCACCTGCAGTGCTATATCAATTTCAGGATCTTGGATGATTGCAGGAACTAAGAACCGAGCTCTTACTGGGTCCTTTCCGCAAGGGAACGCCATAACTCCATTTTCAAATAGTTTATTTAAAAAAGCATTTACTGACTCTTTCTTCCCGTCGTGTGGCGTGAAAGCAATCATCAATCCCAGTCCACCTGCATCCTGAGCAATCCCCTTACAAGTTGTTTCATTCAGTCGATTGATACCATCGATAAAACGTTTATGAATCTGCATGATTCTGCCTTGCGGTCCAAGATAGCCCTCACTCAACATATCCAACATTTCAATTCCGGCCAATAATGAAGGAGTCGATCCTGAAAAGGTTCCGGCAATTAAACCGGGCTTAGGATTATATTCTTCGGTATACAGAGTCGCTCCAACTTGGGCAGTCTTTGCGATTGTGCAGATGTCGATGTATTGACCAATATCCAAGGTTTCAAAAGCGAAGTACTCGCCTGTTCGCGTGAAGGTTTGCACCTCGTCCGCCCAAACTGCAATATTTTTTGATTTGCAGAACTCAAGCAAAGGAATAAAGAAATCACGCGGAGCCGCTTGGTAACCACCTTCACCCAGCATAGGTTCGAAACCGAACAGGGCGATGTTACCTTCATGCTTGGCCACATGCTCCTTCATGATAGTTAAGGATTTTTCAGCTGAACGCGGGTCACGCTTGTCATAAAACGGAACGCGCAAAACCTCATGGTACTCTGGCAGTCCTTGTCGATAAGCTGGATTGTCCGTCACTTCTGCCATTAAGGTCGAGCGTCCTGCAAATGCATCTTTAAAACCCAAAACAAATCGCGCCGGAGAATTCTTCTGACGAGCGATTTTCAAAGCGTTTTCATTTGCCATGGTCCCACAGGTGGCAATCCACGCATGCTTTAAATGGCTTTTTTTGCTTGCGATTTTTATCAGCTTTTCAGTGAACAAGCGATACTCGTTATTTGGTTGCAGATTTCCCTGAGTCAAGATGTCTGCCAACGAACCACGAACAGCAGCTGCCATCACGCGCGGGTGCGAGTGGCCCATCAAGTGAATTCCAATTCCGTTGATCAGATCCAGCTTAATGCTTCCATCTTCCAGCTCAACATAAGGACCACGGCCAGCACCAGTTCCTATGTATTTGTAATGCAAAGGGCGTCCACGAAGTAAACCTGTCGAATCGATTTTTTGTTTTGCTGACTCTTGAAACTCTGGAAGAGGCGAACGAATGCCACCTAATTCTGTGTTCAAAGAAGTGACTTCTTCCACAAGTTCTTTAATTAACTTCTTCACTTTTTCTGATTGCTGAATTTGATGACCAACAAGAGAACTCATAACGCCTTTCGGGGTCGGAAAATAATGACCCATTGTTTTAAAGAAATGCCCGTCCAGTTTACTCCTCGCTCAGGACTAAGACAAGGCATGTGGTAGACATGGAAGGACTTTTATCGATAAAATCAAAAAGCTATGTTGCAAAAAAATTTAATTCTCGGGTTCTTTCTTTTCATATTTTTGCCCTCTTCGCTTATGGCGGAACAGTTGCAGGCTGCAGAACTTTTTCAGCAGGGCACTCAGTCATATGTAAAAAAAGAATATGCCAAAGCGGTCGGGCTTTTTGAACAGGCACTTGCACAAGACAAACATAACGCAACGATCATAACGAACCTAGCTTTAGCCCAGTACAATTTGGGGAAAACCTCAGTTGCGATTGGTCTTCTGCGTAAGGCCATCCATTTAGATCCCAGTCTTTCGACCGCCAAAGAAGGTCTTGAGTTTGTCCTTTCGCAAACTCCAAGGATTGAAGTTCCCCACCAGATCCAGACGTACGAAAGCCTTAGAGTAAAACTCTTACAGCCGGTTCCTCTATATGCTTATCTTGCAATTTCACTTCTTTGCTTGCTGACTGCGGGTTGGACGCTTTTAAATTATTTTGGCAGTAGAAAAAAAGCACTCGAAGAGCAGACAAATTCCCCCGCTTTTCCGCTCGTTGGAACATTGCTAGGTGTCGCTTTTTTACTTTTTTCAGGACTCCTCGTGTTAAAATTGTACGACACTCGCATCCTGCGCGGGACGATCATTGAGGAAAAGGTTTCTTTACAAACGGCCCCAGGTGAAAATCAGCTCGCTATATTAGATCTCCACGGCGGAATGGAAGTAATTATTCGCTCTACTCAGGGTGAATGGAGCCAAGTGACCTATCCGGGTTCTCTTACGGGATGGGTTAAAAACTCCTCTCTCCTTATGACGCGTTGACAGCTGGACCTAGACCAAAATATGATTTACTTCTATGCTAAAAACGCTCCGAGTCATACTTTTAGTCTCAGCGCTAGGACTTCAACTTTCTGGCTGCTCCACCGTGGAAAAAAACTCTAACACTCCAGAGGGTGCTTTCGCTATTGCTGAAGAGTACGACAAAGGAGAACGCTATGAGGAGGCTCTTCGTCTTTATGCCGATGTGAAGAATAAGTTTCCCTATAGCAACTACGCGACAAAAGCTGAATTAGCGATTGCTGATGTTTACTACAAACAGGAATCCTATGCTGAAGCACAAGTCGCCTATCAGATGTTTAAAGAGCTTCACCCAACATCGCCACAGTCTGCTTATGTCCAGCATCGCATTGGGATGAGTCTTTTTAATCAGCTACCATCGACAATAGATCGAGACTTAACTCTGGCGAACGAAACCATCCTCAATCTTAGCGATCTTATTAAGAAATATCCAAACTCTGAGTATGTTTCCGAAGCTAAAGAAAAGCGCAGCGCTGCCATCAAAATGCTAGCGCAAAAAGAGGAATACATCGCGGATTTTTACTTTAAGCGCAAAGCTTTCATGAGCGCACTTGTACGCTATGAAGGTCTTTACAATAACTTCAAGGGACTGGGCTTCGATGCCAAGGCGCTCTCTCGCGCTTCCATCTGCGCAAGTAAGATCGGCGATCAACCCAAGGCCAAAAAGTATGAGCAGATTCTAGCTAAAGATTTTCCAGGAAGCCGAGAGCTGAAAGCCGCAGACAAGGAGCTGGAATAATGAATTCACTTCACGATGACATGCTTTCCGAGGCGCGCGGCTATTTTATCAACGGCAATTACAAAATGGCAGAGCCGATCTTGAACCAGATGTTGCTGCAGAACACTCGCAATCCTGAAGTCTATCAAATGTTAGCAACAATCTTTTACGACAAAGGGCAGTTCAGCAAAGCCATAAAAACTTTTCGCAGAGCCCTTGAAATCGATCCAACATATACTGACGCAAGTGTCGGTCTCTCGATCATTTTAAATGACTTGGGCAAGTACGACGAGGGCAAGCAGGTTTTCGCCGAGGCACAGCTTCAGCTTGAAAAAAAATCGGGCAAGCAAGATCCTTTCGTAGACGAGAAGCTGGCTTCCAAACATGAAGAACTGGCCGATCTTTATTACCAATACAAACGCTATAATGAGGCTCTGGAACAATTGTTAAAAGCCCAGAAGCTCTCTAGCCGCAAGGCCGAGATCACTCTGCGAGTCGCTGAGGTCTTTGTCCAATTAGGCCAAACTGATAGAGCCATTAAAGATCTGAAATCTGTCATTCGCGAGTATCCGCACTTGATTCCAGCTCGCCTAAAGCTTGGGGCCATCTATTATAACTCAAACAATATTGCTGAAGCGACGGAACAATGGGAGAATATCCTCATTCGGGACCCACAACATCCTGAAGCCCTCCGTTATTTAAAAATGGCGCAGGCAGCTGGCATAACATCGATAGACTTATAAGAGGCACAACATGGCATTGCTTAGAGACCAGATGGTTCCGTTCCTTACACAAGAAGAAATCAAAGAGCTGATCATTAATCTGGCTGAACAAATCGAAGCCGATTATGAAGGCAAAGAGGTCGTTTTCATCTGCCCTCTAAGAGGCTCTGTGCACTTTACAGCGGACTTGATGCGAAAGTTGGACCTTCCCCAGCAAGTGGACTTCGTTCATGTGCAAGCTGTTGAGAAAGGCGGAGCAATCAAGATCGTAAAAGATATTTCCGTCAATATCGCAGGCAAACACGTCATTATCGTGGAAGAAATTATCGATACAGGTCGCACATTAAGCTTCTTGCGCAGTCGCTTGTTCGCCTCTGCTCCAGCATCTTTGAAAATTGTTACTCTGTTAGATAAGCCTGCACGTCGCGAGCTACCTATTAAAGCTGATTACATTGGAAAAACAATCGACGACAGATATGTTGTTGGATACGGAATGGACTCAGAAGAAATCGGTAGAAACTATCCCGATATCTACATGATGAAGAACTAATCTAAGAAACGACAACGTTTACCAAGAAAAGTACAACGACACAGATTGCATAAAGAAAAACGATTTGTTTCGGCATCTTAAGGGGCTCCTTAGATGCCAATCTAAAGAGTTCTTTGACCTACGTCAATGGTCCAGCTCGCCTAAGGTCTTAATAGTCCAGGGAAAATCCTATTTTTATAAAAGTCCGCATCGACTTGCGATCGAAAAGTGTTTCAATTTGAGGCATTCGTCCTAGCGCCATTTTTTGTCGCTGTCCCCTAAAGAGAATCCCAAAATTAGCCGATATTTCATACAAGGGGGAACATCCATGAAAAAGTTTAAGAACTTTTCCAAGAATCTATTAAAGAACCGTTCAGGCCAAGGTGCAACAGAGTACATCCTCTTGTTAGTGGTGGTTGTGGCGCTGGTATTAATGTTTAAGGACCAAATCAAAACAACCGTGAGCTCAAAGATTTCTGAACTTCAGAACATGATCGGTCAAGTGCAGTAAGAGCCTGGTTTTTTCCAATCTGGAGGTTGGATGACCATAGAATACGTCCTGTTGCTTTTTGCAGTGTTTTTCATAGGGCTGAAGGCTTTCATGTCAGCCCCTGCGGAAGCATTTAAACAATCTGGGCCCCGTTTGGGAGCCCGAATTGAGCAACAGTTAGCAACAGGAGATGGCTTTAAACCCAACGGCAACAGCAATGAGTGGAGTGGCGACCAATGAAGACCTTATCTAACCAGAAAGGTCAATTTGTCATCGAGACCGTCCTCCTGATGATTGTAACTGTCGGATTTTTTATCTGGGGAACGAATCAGCTTCGAGAAAGTAAATTTCTAGGAAAGATGATTCAAGAGCCGTGGCGAAAAGTTGCAGGAATGATTGAATCAGGAGTTTGGCAAGAGGCGGAAGCCGCCCGAGCAAAACATCCTAATACAATCGATCGTTCACTGACGATTAAGCCGGAATAGAGGGTAAATGAGAACGACAGGTTTCTCAAAAACAGTGCTAAATTCCCGCGGAATGATCTCTGCGGAATTTCTATTTTCGCTTGTGCTTTGCGCAGGTCTTTGCATTGTTTTATTCTCTTTAAACTTTACATTATCAATGGCAGAAGTTGCTCAATACATCGCATACTCTGCCGCGCGAGCCCACGCTGCGGGACACGTTGATCAAGACAAGCAGATTGAACTCGGTCGAATTAAATTTGATCAACTTAAAAACAATTCAATTCTAAAGCCTCTCTTTAACAACCCCGATGGTGGTTGGTTTCAATTAGGCAATATCGAAATCAAAGGTGGCGGAACCCAAGACACCTTTGAAGGCGACTACCCAAGTATTGTCGATGCCAGTGGAATTAAAAGAGCACCTCATGTGGGCGCTCGATTCAAGTTCACCGCGCGTCTTCTCGATTTAAAAATTCCGTTCTTAGGAAATACAACGGACGATAGCGGCAATGGCGGGTTTAGCGCCAACATCACTGCTTTCTTAATTCGTGAGCCGACTCAAAGCGAATGTTGGGATCTTCAGGTCAAGCCCCGCTACTCGGCCATACTGGATCTGGATTCAAGATATAAGCTCCTGGGAGCTGCCGGAGAAAATAAATACGTACCGATGGAGGACAACGGATGTTAAAAAAATCCAAACCCTCCCTTATTAAAAACGAAAAAGGAATGGCGATCTTTGAATTGATTCCCATCCTGGTTGTTATTGTTCTTTTCGTGAACTTTTCTTTGGGATTCTTTGGTGCCATTCATACAGGCATATTAAATTCAATTGCCGCTCGAAACTACACCTTTGAAACTTTCCGAAACAGAACTGACTTGGTGTACTTCAAAAACACGACAGCGGGAAATGTTGATGACGAATTTTCAAAAGCTGGCATGAGAGTACATGGGACGATTTCTGAGAACGCCTCTGGCGCAGAAAGATGGATGGCTTCGACTCGAACTATCGATTTCTTTAACTTTCAAAAACGTGCCGCTGATATTGTTGGCACAAAAGGCGATCACACTACCGGAGTGCGTGATTTGACCGAGGGAAGAAATACCAAAGTTGGCGTAAATCCTATCTGGATTAAAACCAGCTATGGAATTTGTTTAAACTCAGCATGTGGATCATAAGGGAGTAAGCTAAATGGGCTCGAATGACACTAGAAATTTATGGCTCTCCATTGCAGCAGGTATCTTTGCGACCTTCTTGCTTTACAGTTACTCCCAGGAAAAGAAGGCGGAGTATGACAAGCGATTTGGTTCGACCAAACGCGTGGTCGTCGCCAAAGAGGATATCGCAGAAATGCAAACTGTTTACGACACAATGGTAGAAACCAAAGAAATGCCTGCTGACTTCATTCAGCCTGACGCAATTACTGTACCCGATGAAATCATTGGGAATGTTGCGGCTGTTCCAATTCGTAAGGGGCAAATGATTCTAAAGAATAACTTACTCACTCCAGGACCTGATACTGGGATCGCTCTGCAGGTTGCCCCAAGCAAAAGAGCAGTCTCTATTCCAGTTGATGAAGTTCGCGGTGTTGCCAAGCTCATTCGACCTGGGGATCGTGTTGATATTTTTGCGGCTGTCGACTCTGGAAAAGGCGTTAATCAGAAACGCGAAGTATTCACGATGATGACCGATGTTGTGGTACTTGCAACTGGTGTTAGCGTTATGAATAACATCCCGCGAATGTTCGAATTGGATTCGACTGGTAAAAACCTGACTCAGATAGCACTGACAGGAGACACCAAGTACACCACAATTACAGTGGAAGCGACTCCAAAAGAGGCACAAGACCTCTTCTATATTCTTTCTACTGCTCCTGGGAACTTGTTCTTCGCTCTTAGAAATCCAAGCGACAGAACCATCCCACCTCGAATGCCCAGCTCCACCTCTGATACTGTTGCGGGAAAACCGATTGTGGCATTTGAGCAAACTCCAGTGATGGCTGCGCCGCCACGGGTGGTTACTCCACCAGTGCAGCAAAGACCAGTTCCGCGACAACAGCCGCGCAACCGAAATGGGTTTCAGACGTTATAGCTTTTAGGAATTTTAATCCTGTCTTAGGGGGATTTATGAGACTACCAATTATTACACTCAGCTTAATTCTGAGCCTCTGCGGAACCGAAGTTTTCGCTCAGGATGAGCTTGTTGCCAGCCCCAGCACAACAACAGGCGAGGAGGGAACTTCCTCCTATCGCTCTCGTAAGTTCCTGAATCTGACATTGGGTATTGAGCACGATGAGAAGCTTCCACCCATTCCGGACAACGTTGAGTTCAAAGGAGACTTCCGAAAAATCGTAACTGCTTCTTATGCCAAAGACCTTAATATCATCCGCTTTAATCCTAAGCGAGAGGGCTTCGCCACGCTTACTATTCATGACAAGAAGAACGGAAAGATTGTTGCCGAGTTCCGTATTGATATTAAAAAGAGTAAACTTGATAAGGTCGTACGAGAGATGCGAGCACTCTTGGGAGACATTGAGGGTATCAATATTAAGATTGTGAATGATCGCGTCGTCGTTGATGGACAGATTCTTCTGCCTAAAGACCTTGCCAGAATTTATAACGTCGTTCAACAGTTTGGGGATCAGGCCTCATCGCTTGTTACATTAAGCCCTCTTGCGCAAAAAAAGATTGCAGAGTTTATCACTCGGGACATCAACAATCCCGAAATCGAAGTTCGCGCAGTCAACGACAAGATTATTCTTCAAGGGTGGGCAAATAGCGAAGAAGAATCCAAACGTGCTGAAATTATAGCGAAGACTTATCTACCAGATATAGTCATTGAAGCCGCTGAAGAAAAAGGTGTAATTAAAAAACGAAAGCCCGCCAACGACGGCGTCATCAATCTGATTCAAATTAAAGAGGCCGCTCCAAAGCCACCTTCTAAGATGATTCAGCTAGTTGTACACTATGTCGAACTAAGCAAGGACTACTCGAAATCCTTTAAGTTCCAATTTACTCCGGAGCTTGGCGATAACTCGCAAATGACTTTCCAAACTGGTGGATCTTCTGCTGGTGGAGTCATCAGCTCAATCACTGGAACAATCTCTAACCTTTTGCCAAAATTGAACTGGGCAAAACAGCATGGCCACGCCCGAATTCTTGAAAGCACCAGCTTGATTGTTGAAGATGGTAAAAAAGGTGAAATCAAGCAAGTCACCAATCAGCCTTACTCGGTCATTGGTCCTGATAATACTCAAGGGACTGCTTTTGCCGAAGTCGGTATTGTTACAGCTATCACGCCTGTACTTTTAGGTGAAAAGTCCGGCAGTATCCATATGGACATGAACTTTAAAGTCAGCAGCTTGGTCGGAAACACACCCAACGGAGCTCCAATCACAAGTGCCAATGAAATGACAAGCACCGTGGTTGTGCGCGATCGTCAGAGCGCAGCTGTTGGTGGTTTGATCAGAAATTCAACTTCAACAGGTTATAATCGCCCTGCTGGCCAAAAGAACCCAATCATCAGTCTGTATGCATCGAAAGACTTTAATAAACAACAAAGCCAGTTTGTCGTGTTTGTAACTCCAATTGTAAAGACTTCCGCAAGTTCTGGTGCCGAACAAATTAAGAAGAAGTTCCGTTTACGTGACTAATGTCTCGTAAACGGACCTCCCGTTTTTGCCGATAAGTAAAACGGAGGTCCACAGTGGCTATTAATCCAAATTGTAATCTTATCGCTGTGGTTGGTGGTAAAGGAGGCGTCGGAAAGAGTGTCTTCGCCGCCAACTTCGCCTGCACCCTGATGGCCGAACTTAGATCCCAGGTGTTGCTTATTGATGCCGATGCCAAGAGCGTTGGTGATCAAAACGTTATCATGGGTATCAAACCTCAAAAGACCCTCAAAGAGCTGGCTAACTTTCAAGGTTCTCTTAATTCACAACCTATGAACTCTTTGGTGACGATGCACCCGTCGGGACTTGCTTATCTTGGCGCCGTGCGCGGACCAGAAGAATCACTGAACATCTCCGAAGACCTCCTTGGCAAGTTGCTAGAGTTTTTCAGCAGAGCCTTTAAGTATGTCGTTGTTGATGTGGGAACAGATATTGGTCCCGCACAAATGGCGGTCCTTCAAGAAGCCACCGCCATCATGATCGTGACGACACCAGAAGTCCTCGTTGTTACGCAAACTCAGCGCTTGATAAATGAATTGCTCTCTGCCACCTTCCCACGCGACATGTTTCAACTTGTTGTGAACAAGGCTTCGCCAGCAGGTCTTGCTCCGCAGTCAATTTCTAATCAGCTTCAACTTCCATTTTTAGGCGTCATCCCTCAAGATGAAGCTACGACGATGATGGCTTTGCAAAAGTATACTCCGTTTGTTCTTACGGCCCCGAAAGCCCCACTCACAGCAGCCTATTATGATATCGTCAGAAAACTTAGCGGTGGAGTTTTGCAAAGACTAAAAACTTTGGCACGACCAAAACCTGTTGTACCCGCCTCTGAAAGCTCTTCTGCTGGCGCAGCCACATCGACAAGCTCCTCAATGGATCCTCGAACTTTAACAAAGATTAGAGTTCATAATGAGCTGATTCGAACAGTTGATCTAAAGAAGCTCCTGCTCGACACCAAGTCTGACGAAAATAAAGAAAAAGAGGTTCGCGAGAAGACGAAGAGAGAAATCACTCTTATCGTTGATCGAGAGGCCCCCGATCTGCCGCGCGAAGAACGCTCAAAAATTATCAAAGAAGTCTTAGAAGAAGCTCTTGGTCTTGGACCTCTGGAAGACCTACTTGCAGATCCAGCAGTTTCCGAAATTATGGTGAACGGGTATAAAAAAATCTTCCTCGAGAAAAGTGGTAAGGTTCAATTAAGCCCCGTCACCTTTACTTCAAATGACCATCTTCGCCGGATTATCGAACGAATCGTGACTCCCCTTGGAAGGCAAATCAATGACTCTAACCCATACGTCGATGCCCGTCTAAAAGACGGCTCCCGTGTGAATGCCGTTATTGAACCACTTGCGATCGATGGACCCGCTTTAACTATTCGTAAGTTCAAAAAAGGTGGCATCAATGCCGAAAAGTATATCGAGTACGGCAGTATCACCAAAAGCATGATGGATTTCTTAAGAATCTGCGTTGAAAACGGACTGAATGTGGTGATCTCCGGGGGCACTGGATCAGGTAAGACATCATTGCTGAATATGCTGTCATCTTATATTCCTTCGAACGAACGAGTTATTACGGTCGAGGATGCGGCGGAGCTCCAGCTTCAACAGGAACACGTTGTTCGCCTTGAGACGCGCCCTCCTTCAATGGAAGGTTCTAATGCCGTGACGATTCGAGATCTCATCAAAAATGCTCTGCGTATGCGTCCTGATCGAATTATCGTCGGTGAGTGTCGTGACGGAGCCGCCCTAGACATGCTGCAAGCCATGAACACCGGCCACGATGGATCAATGACCACTACTCACGCGAACTCTCCAAGAGAGTGCTTGGCTCGCTTGGAAACCCTGTGCTTGATGTCAGGTATGGATCTGCCGATTCGTGCCATTCGCGAACAGATTTCAGGAGCAGTCAACTTGATCGTACAGATCTCTCGTCTTTCCGACGGAAGCAGAAAAGTTCTAAGCATTACTGAAGTCGCCGGCATGCAGGGAGATATTGTCACTCTGGCCGAAATATTTAGATTTAAAGAAACTGGTTACGATAAGAACCGCCGCATTCAAGGCGTTTTCCAGGCAACTGGAACTATCCCCAGCTTTATCCAAAAGTTAAGTGATAAAGGCGTCGTCATTCCAAGAGAAATCTTCTCGAATGAAGGTGCCGCGAAAGCTCCGACTCCAAGCGGGCCAGCAAAACCAGCGATGCCGTCTCTAACTCCAAAGATGCCGGGAATTCCTCCGGCTAAGAAATCGGGGTAACCCATGAAGTTCTTAGCCAATGAATGGGTGCTTGTCCCTCTTTTTGGACTTTGTGTTTTTGTTTTTGTCATGCTTTGGTCAGATAAGGCTATCGCTTGGTTGCACAAACGCAGTCTTGGTCAACGAGACGAAGTCATCCGCTTGCTTCGACTTATGGGAAATGATGTCGAAGAAAAGAAAGTAACGATCTTGATTCTGCTAATGAGCTTCGGTATTGGCGCCTTAGTATTTCTGGCGCTTTGGCCAAGTGTGCTTGCTGGCGGAATCCTCGGGGCCAGCGTAACCATCGCAGGCTGGCAGCTGCCCTTGTTGCTGGTAAGGATGGTCTACGAAAAAAGGTGTTCTCAGTTCACGGACCAGATGGTTGATGGACTAACAATCATGGCTAATGGAATTAAGGCTGGCTCAAATCCACAGGAATCCATGAAGCGAGTTGTAGAAATTATGGGAAGCCCTATAAGCCAGGAGTTTTCACAGGTGCTTTATCAAATGCAAGTTGGCGACAGCTTTGAAAGTGCCTTAAACGATCTGGGCAGTCGAATTCCACGACCAGACGTGCAGATGTTTGTAACTTCGATAAACATTCTAAAAGAAACCGGTGGAAACTTAGCCGAAACATTCCAGACCATAGTCACTGTCATCCGTGAGCGGCAAAAGGTAGAAAAGAAAATTCAAGCGCTCACCGCACAGGGTCTTATGCAAGGAATTATCGTCACAATGATTCCGTTTATCCTTATGGTTGTGTTTTTAGTGATTGATCCTAGTTTCATCAAGCCTATGTTCAGCACAACCCTAGGTCTAGTGTTGCTCTTTGTGATGCTGGCTCTTCAAATTATCGGTGGCGTAGTAATTAAAAAACTTGTTACCATCAAAGTGTAGTTTGTCTGATCAGGGAAGAGGATAATAATAATGAGTAAAGTTCTTTTGTCGATTGCCTTTCTTTTTTCTGCACAAGCATTCGCTCTTGTGGATATGAAAAATGCCAATTACTCCAATACTTGGATCGATATGGATGTTCCAGGTTCTGGCTACGACCTTAAGATCGTTCGTACATACAACAGTCGATCTCTATTTAACGGTATGTTCGGTTTCGGTTGGTGTTCGGATTTTGAAACGTCTATGGAAGTTAACGCCGAAGGCAATATCAAGGTTAAAGAATGTGGCGGAGGTCTTGAGGTCGTATTCTCGCCTCGCGAAGTCACTCGCCCAGAGATCCAGAAGACTATAAACTTAATCGTTACAAAGATGCGCGCACAAAAAAAGGTCGGAACCACCGAAGCCTACCTAAAGACTCTCTCCGCTCAGCTTTTGGAAGACGATAATCTTCGTTCCGAGTACGCCGCCAATCTCGGCATCAGTGTACCCGTTAGAGAAGGTACAAAGTTTTTTGCCAACGGTCGAGAGGTAGAGCACTTTATCTTTTCAAAGGGTGTTTACACACGTAACCTTCCTGATGGCAGCTCCCAGCGCTTTAGTAATAAGGGCGCTCTTACTCATATATATGATAAGAATGGAAACTTCCTTAAGTTTGACTACGACAAAAAGGGATCTATCTCACAGATTCAAGACAATAATGGTCGACGTTTAAGCTTCAAGTACTATCAGAATCAAAAGGTTAAAACGATTACTGGCCCCAACGGCTTGATGGCGGAATATAAGTTTGCCAATCTCGATGATCTCTCGTCAGTAAAGAATGCCTGGTTAAAAACTTACACTTATGAATACGATGATCTTCACAATCTTACTAAGGCAACCTGGCCAGATAAGACATTTATCTCCGTTAAGTATGACAAGAAGAATGACTGGGTAATTGCGTTTTCAGACCGTGATAAATGCGTCGAGAGTTACAATTATGAATTCTCTCAGAATGATCCTAAAAATCATTACTGGTCTACTGTAAAGAAGGTATGTGGAAAAGAAGTTGTTGCAGAGAACAAGTACGAGTTCTGGCACCAACAACGACCTGATGGACAGTATTTCCTTCAGCGAGTAATGACGACTGTTAGTGGAAATGTCACTGACATTACCTACCATTCAGTTTTTGGAAAACCAGTTTCCATTCGTCGAAATGCTGATCGTATCTCTTATGAATACTATCCGGACGGCTTAGTAAAAGTAAAAGCTGCACCTAACCTGCGAATGGACTTCGAATATGATAAGTCGATCAAGAAGGTTAGCGAAGTCACCTCAACCGTATTTGGCGAAAAGGGAAAGAAGCTCTCCGTTAAGAAAACGGTCTTTAAGTACGACAATAAAGGCAACCTAAGCTTCGCACAGAACTCTGACGGCCAGAAAATTACGATGACCTATGATAACCGAGGCCGTATCGCCACCATTACCGACCAAGCCAAAAAGGTCGTTAAAATCCAATATGAAGAGCGATATGGCAAGCCAGCCATCGTAACCCGTCCCGGTTTGGGAGCTATCCAGGTCAGCTATAAGCCCAATGGTGAGATTAATAAAGTAGACAGCAAAGAAGGCCCCTCTGTAGCTATGCAGGTAGCAAGCACTTTTAACAATTTGCTGGATATTATTGCGCCCGCGACCGCGGAACTGTATCTTTAAAGGTAGGGGGAGAATATGAAAAGACTTTTGATTCTTAGCTTAATGTTCGCTTTAGGATCCACAATGACGGTATCTTCCTCTTTCGCCCAGGAGAGCGGCTCGCGCCCAGCTAATCCCGGCGATGATCCTAACGAGGCCATGAAAACTAGCGCCACTGAAGCTGAAGTTGCTGCTACTGGAACCTGCGATCAGTGCTTGGCTCACCTGAAACATACACGACTCGGGGATCCGACTGCATTTAGACCGGGCGGGTCTCAATCTGAGACACCTTCTGGCTCTTCATCTTCCAAGGGTGGAACTCGCTAGTTTTCTTTGTCAAAAATTTAGTCAGATGAGAACTCAAAAGGGCTCTGGATTATCCATGGCCCTTTTTCTTTTTAAATTCCCTTGAAGTCTTACCCCAGCAGAAACCTAAGAGCCGTAGACGCCTATGACAATGGCATAACCGGTGCAATAGCTCATTATGACTCATTACTTATGTCAAAGGAGTTAGTATGAAAACTATTGTTAGAGCCGTGATGACAACGGCATTGATCGCTTTTGCTTCTGTAGGATATGCGAATCCAAAATGCTCTCATCAAAGCGAGTCAGGTATGTTCGCATCCACGAACCCGCCGAAGAAGAAAGCAATCAAGAGCAATTCAACGCAAACAAAAACGCAAGGTTACAACGGAACGAGATAAGATCTTAGACGGGTGGTGGAAGTTATCTTCCGCCACCTATTACTTGATCGCTTTTTCATGAGCACCCTGCTCGAATCCGTCAACGGTGTTTGATATGCCTTCTTTTACCGTGGAACCCAAACTGCGTAGAGCCATGGCTCCACCTGCAGCTGCGGCCTGAATATACTGAGAAACTGATGAAGTTCTGAGCCAGCTAAATGCTCTAGCCTCTATCGTAGCCCCTCCCATTTTTACCTGCATTAGAACAACCATTAACATTGTGAACATCAAACACTTTACTACAAACCTAAGTTCTTCCATGTTCAGACTCCTTAAAATGCGGGAACACCTTAGCAATTGATTCTATTATTTCTTCTTGGGTAAATGGCTTAATCACATAGCCATCAAAGCCAGCTTCGAAAGCCTTTTGTATGAGGGCATCATGATCGACCGTAGAGCAGCCAATTATTTTAACTTGTGGATGGACTTCCTTAATAATTTTAGCGGCCTCGATCCCGTTTACGTCGGGCATAACCATGTCAAGAAATACAAGGTCAGGCAATGTTCGCTTCGTCAGCTCTATGGCTTCTTGCCCATTAGCAGCTTCACCCACACAATGACCTTGAGCTGAACTGATTATATTCTTGATAATCTCTCTTAAGAATGCGGCGTCATCGACTACAATAAAACGTAACTTCATCTCTTCTATTATAGAGAGAGAATTCAGGTTTGATGAGTGTATTCTAATGACCCCAACGATAGCCTAGGGAAAACAGATAAGTCGAATTAGTCACGCTGACATTGGAAGGCGTCGCTCCGGAGTTAGGATCTGCAACGGTGGCCGCGCCGTCAAAAATATTTCTTTCTGTAACCAGGCCAACCGACCAAATCATCTGGCTTTCTCTGGTGAACTTGTATTCACCGCCAAACTCCAGGCCCACTCTTGAACTTTCGGCAATACTTCCTGAGCTTATAGCTAGACCCGTTTCTTCCTCTGCATGTTGAACTCGAGGAAAGAATGTTCCACCTAGCACCCAGGCGTAGTTCATAGTTGAAGGTATACGAGACTTTATTCCCAGACCCAACCCTTGAGATTTAATTCTTACTCTTGAAAGAGTATCCGATGGGACCGTCATCTTGTGGTCACTAAATAGAATCGAAAACTCTAAAGAACTCGCCTTGCGAGAAACTCCAAAGAATTTTCTAAAATTTACTCCCAGATCCATCTGCTCGTATTTGGCAGAAACTCGAGAACGATCGGCCGCCATCGCATCCAGATCCGCAGCCATTGAAAAAAGAATCTGACCCGAAACCCCTATTAATGGAGTGAACCATACGCTTGATTTGAATTTAAGAGCATTAAAATAGCTTTGGTAGTCGCGAAAGGAGTAATTCGACTGGGAGTCATTATATACCATGCTAGGCATGATATCGATTTCCACCCGGTTGTTACGAATGTCGTCAGGGTGAATTTGTTCACGGTAGAAACTGTAAATCTTTGAGGCCTTAGATGAAAACAGACTTTCAGCCTGCTCCTGGATTCCGGGCTCTACGACTTCTTCTTGTCTAGCATTTCCAGTCTCGCTCTTTTCATCAGTGATTGGAGCCTGCTCTAAAACCAAAGGCTTCATATCAATATCTACTGGTGCGCTAGGCCCTTTTTGCGACTCGGCCACAGGCTTTGCCTTTCCGCTACCGGTTTTTAGGACGACCTCGACTTCCTCGCTGCTAGGCGACGCCTCAGATGCGGGACTTCTCTTTTTTTCAGTAGAAGCGGCTCTTCTAATTTCGTACCGTCCAGTATTTACACCTTCAAGACTAGACTGCGCCATAGAATGGGAGCTAGAAAAACCAAGGGCGAATATTATCGAGATATGAAGTACGAATTTCATAAGAATTATTTCGGCACTCGGTCTTAATTACTTGATGTCAAATTGACCAGATTTGCACAGCAGGGCAGAATTATTTTATGAAACTAAAAACGCTGCGACAGTATATCTTGGCATCTGTGATAATCGGATTTGTAACGGCTTTCTCCGGCGCGACGAATGCCCAGAACGTTTTCATCAGTGACACCGACCAAGATCTTACCATCAAGTCCGTAGCTATTGTACCTACTGTCGACAACGTCAGTGGTATTTACGCTAAACCTGTCGAAGACGAACTTAAACAATTGTTAAACGATGACAAACAGTGGTCGCTCAGCAATTATCCACCTGAGTTATCCACCATTAGATCCACAAATCTAGATGAGCGGCCTCAAGACGTTAAAACAATTCTTAAGACGGCGAAGGCGGATGCGGCTCTCTCGTCACGAATCATCAAAGGTCCGCGTGGACTTTCGATGACCCTCACTTTATTTGTTGGACGAGAAGGACTTCCCCTTCTCCAGGAAAATATCGCCGACTTTAAAGGATTTGATACCGCTCAAGTACGTGCCGAGATACGTAAGCTTTTTGAAAACATAAAGTATCGCATGCCCTTTAGAGCAACCATACTTAGCCGCCGTGGTCAGCAGGTGACAATAAATCTCGGCAGCAACTATGGATTGAAGCCAGAGAGCCGAGTTTCAGTCGTACAAATAATCAAGATTAACAGACATCCCAAGCTTCATTTCATGGTCAGCACCGAGCGGGAAGTTTTAGGTAGAGTCAAACTTTTCAAAGTAGAACCTCATCTTAGTTTTGGTTACATTGAAATGGAAAAAGATCCGGGTGTTATTGCGGTTGGCTCGAAAATTTTACCTGACGAATTTGTGAAATACTCGGTTCCAGTCACAACTCCTTCGGGAAAAGTAATGCAGGATCTTTCCACTCGCCCTGATAAGGATGTCGCTTTTGGCGACGATCCACAGGAGTGGCTTCCAGAGCGCCCACCCCAGTTCGGTCGCGTCGACCTTCTAGCAGGATTTAGCTCCTATACTCAGAATGCCACTTTGCGGACGGCAGGATCAGTCAGCGGCAGTCAGAATTTGGCACCCAATATCTTAGTTAGAGGCGAAATGTGGATCAACCCACAATGGTACATCGGAGCGCTTCTGCGACAGGCAGTCTTCCAGATAGACAACGAACTCCAGGGCTCTTCTCCCAGCAGCTTGAATATGGCTCTTAGCCAGTATTCTATTAATACCGGTTACAACTTTCTTTTAAGCAACGACTTCTTCGGTCCAAAAATCCAGTTGGGTGCGGGATATATCAACACCGACTTCACCATTGATGACAGCACCCCTACAGCCTTCACAAAGATGAAGTACGGCGGTCTAATATTGACCCTTGCAGGGCAATTCCCGCTAACTGATGAGCTGCCGATAGATCTTGGAGCGAAATTCGACTTTTATGTAAACGAAAGCCTTAGCGAGAATATTCGCAGCGGCGATTCTTCGTCATCAACGATCAATTCGTTCAGCTTTTTCGTGGATTACAGATTAAGAACTCGCTTTAAAATTAGAGGCGAAATCCTACTTGAACAATTCAGCACAGATTTTGATGGAGCGGGGGACAGAACAGATCCCGCAAATTCGACGAGTCACAAGCTGACTACTGTCATGGGTGGTATTCAGTATCTGTTTTAAACCTGATAGCATGGAAATAAAAAAGCCCGGTATAAACCGGGCTTTTTTATGAAATCATTTTGATTTCGGATTACATCATGTCGCCCATGCCACCCATGCCGCCCATTCCAGGACCGCCAGCAGGCATTGAAGATTCCTTCTTAGGAGCTTCTGCAATCATAGTTTCAGTTGTTAGCATCAATGAAGAAACCGATGCTGCATTAGTTAATGCACAACGAACAACCTTCACTGGATCGATAACACCGTCTTTGATCAAATCAGTGTACTCATCAGAGTATGCGTTGAAGCCCCAAGTGTTAGACTTGTTTTGAAGGATACGATCCAAAACAATCGCGCCATCAAGACCCGCATTTGCAGCGATTTGACGAATAGGCTCTTCACAAGCACGCTTAATGATAGTCGCTCCAAATCCTTCGTCCTCTGCGAACTTGGACTTATCAACTTTATTAGCTGCTCTTAGAAGTGCAGTTCCACCACCAGCAACGATTCCTTCTTCAACTGCCGCGCGAGTTGCATTCAAAGCATCTTCAACACGGTGTTTTTTCTCTTTCATTTCTACTTCTGAAGGAGCACCAACGTGAATAACAGCTACGCCGCCAGCCAACTTAGCCAAACGTTCTTTAAGTTTTTCTTTGTCGTAGTCAGAAGAAGTTTCTTCGATCTGAGCTTTAACGGTAGCAACACGAGATTGGATGTCAGCTTTTTTACCAGCACCATCAATGATTGTCGTATTGTCTTTATCAACAACGATACGCTTAGCAATACCAAGATCTTCGACCGTCGCTTGCTCAAGCTTGCGACCTACGTCTTCAGAAATAACTTTCGCGCCAGTCAAGATAGCGATGTCTTCAAGCATTGCTTTACGACGATCACCGAAGCCAGGAGCTTTAACCGCAGCAATGTGAAGTGTGCCACGCAATTTGTTCACTACAAGAGTTGCAAGTGCTTCACCTTCAACGTCTTCTGCAATGATCAACAATTGACGACCTTGCTTTGCAACGCCTTCAAGAATTCCGATCATGTCTTTCATTGAAGAGATTTTTTTGTCATAAACAAGAACGTAAGCGTTCTCTAGAACTGCTTCCATTCTTTCTGCGTTCGTTACGAAGTATGGAGAAAGGTAACCACGGTCGAACTGCATACCCTCAACAACAGTAACTTCAGTCTTTGCAGTTTTTGATTCTTCGATTGTGATAACGCCTTCACGGCCTACTTTATCCATAGCATCTGCCAACATTTGACCGATTTCAGAATCGTTGTTTGCAGAGATAGAACCAACTTGTGCAACTTCGTTAGAACCTTTAACAGGCTTAGACATTGCTTTCAACTCGTCGATAACGATAGCAACCGCTTTATCGATACCGCGCTTGATTGACATTGGGTTGTGACCCGCAGAAACAAGTTTCGCACCTTCACGGTAGATTGCTTGAGCAAGAACAGTTGCAGTTGTAGTTCCGTCACCAGCTTCGTCGTTGGTTTTAGAAGCAACTTCTTTAACCATTTGAGCGCCCATATTTTCAAACTTGTTTTCAAGTTCGATTTCTTTCGCCACAGTCACACCGTCTTTAGTGATAAGAGGTGAGCCAAATGATTTATCGATAACAACATTGCGACCTTTAGGGCCCAATGTGACTTTTACAGCGTTCGCAAGCGTGTTCACACCTTTAAGGATATGAGAGCGAGCTTCTTCAGAAAACGTTAATACTTTGCTCATTATTTTCTCCGTTTAGAAATTTTAATATTAGTTAAACACACCAAGGATGTCTTCTTCGCGCATCATGAGATACTCATGACCTTCCAACTTCAACTCAGTACCCGCATACTTGCTGAAAAGTACTTTGTCGCCAGCTTTAACTTCCAATGGAAGAACTTTTCCATCTTCAGTCACACGACCTTTGCCAGTCGCGATAATTTCACCCTTTTGAGGTTTTTCTTTTGCTGTGTCAGGAATAAAAAGACCACCTGCAGTTTTTTCTTCTTCCGCCATTCTGCGAACTAAGATTCTGTCATGAAGCGGACGAACGCCGATTTCGTTCTTTGCCATAAAAATGCCTCCGTTTTGTAGCTATAAAAGGTACGAAGGTAATATGGAGCCGTGTGAATTTATGTCAAGGCAGGACGCCTAATTTTTCTTGTGACGCGACGGATAACAGGCGTGTTTTCTAGGACTTATTTATAGCTGTCTTTGGAAAGGTTGATCGCACTTGGGGGAAGATCCGAAGCATGCGCCCCAAAGACCGAGTTTGCATAAGCATTCATAAGCTCAGCTACTTCTTCAGCACTCAGCTTTCCAGCTACTTCCTGAAATGCGGACTTTTTATTTTGCACTTTAGTCAGATACCCTACGAAATAGTCGGTCACCGACAGCTCCTTAGCGACCTCAAGACTATATTTCTCTTCGCGCAGCTGCCGCTCTAGCTTCTCTATAGAGATATCATGGGCGGGGACCGCCTCTAACGCAGCTCCTTGGGCAAGGTTGGGATCACTGCCTGATGCTGTTAAGCGTGACATTTTTCTCGTTTCCAACTGGGTCATTACTTGGGTCACTCTGTACTGGGCGTAGTGGACTCGCTCCATCTTCCATTCGCGGTAGCTTTTAACTCCACTACTTGCATTTTGGTTGTGTTGAATTTGTTGAACGGAGGAGGGGTTCACGGCGACTGCTGTCCTTTGAGCTCGGTTGTCTGCACCGGCCTGTACCGCCAGTACAACGACTGTCGAAAATATCACGAGCGGAAGTTGTTTAATCAATCGCATGGGTCCTCCAAAATAACGTACTTCTTTTCAGCACCTCAACATTTCAAGGGATGTGCCCACGTCTCATTTTGAGTCAACTCGAATATATTGCTTATCAGCTAAAAACCAGGGCCCAAATGTGTCAGTATGAGCCATTTTTCGATAGACACTCCAATGCTCAGGCCGCATCTTTATTCTGACAATTCACAAATCCTTCAAAGGTAACGAATTAATTGATTAGGAGAATCTACGTGAAAAAGTATCTTGGACTTATAGCTATCGCCTTCCTATTTACCGCCTGTGCTCATCACAAAGATGTGCGTCCTGGCACAGATGGAATTCACCGTGTCGTTATCCAAACAGAAGATGCCGATGAGGGCGCTCGAGATGCCATCGCTCAAGCAAATCATTTTTGCGAAAAACGAGGACTCAGCGCTGCCTTCGTTAATGAAGAAAAGAAATATACTGGAACTATGGACGAGAAGACCTATCAAAATGCCAAACGTGCGACAAAAGTTGCTTCAACCGTTGGAGGCGCAGTATGGGCCCTCGGTGGTGACAAAGAATCAAATCTTGGCGGGCTCGTCGGACTTGGCGGCGCCGCTGGCGATGCCGCTTTGGGAAAAGGCTACGCTGTAGAGATGCGCTTCAAATGCATCTAAATTAGATTCGATCAAGCAGAGTGCTGAAAGCGCTCTGCTTTTATTTCTTCTTAAGGCTTTCCTTGCATAAAGGCGCCGTCGCATAGTAAATGCCGATCAGCTCCTTACCGCACCTTAAGTGAGCCTCTTCCAAATTGCCCGTAAGATCTATTCCGCATTCTAAGTCTTTATCGATATTTTTCGATTTGATGGCCGCCGGCGCAGCCTTGTTTATAATATCTTCAGTGCTCATACGGACACACCGTTGGCTAGCTTCATTAGCCCAATACCAAACCGGGTCCTGCCGGAATTCCTTTTCAACAAAAACAAGTGAAGTCGCAGCGAAGCTCGCCGCAACCAAGCCGAATAAAATAGACATCGCCCACCCGCAAAAGTTTATTCAAGTTCTCTATCCCCAGAGCAACTACTGACGTGTTTTAGTATAATTCGACCACGCAAGTTCCAACCAAAAAGACCGGACAATCTGCGAAGAATCAAAGAGAAGGCAAACTCAAGTGGTCTTGCGATCGACTCGATATTTCGACTGAACAAGACCCGAGGGAAACGCGACAGTTTCCAGATGAATCAGCGAAATGTCATTTTTAAGCGGACCGAACAAAGGACGCCCGCTTCCAAGAAGCACAGGTACTTGTGTAATTGTCATCTCGGATATCAAACCTTCACGAAGAAATGACTGAATGACTTTTCCGCCGTCGACGTACACATTCTTCCAACCCTTGCTTGCGAAATATCTAACTGCTTCGCTTGGAGATGCATTTAGGACATGAACCTTAGTTTTGAGATGATCCGGAATATCTTCTTGCATTAGCGATTGCGACAGGACAACTACTGGTTTTGAATAAAACCAGCTTTCCATTTTTATGACAGCCTCGTAAGTACCTCGACCAAAAACAATTCCATCTATGCTTCCAATAAATGAATTATAGCCGTGGTCTTCAGCAGGATCATCTCGGCTAATGAGCCACTCGATATCGCCATTCTCTCGTGCAATATAGCCATCCAAACTTGTAGCGATAAATACCCGACCAGAAATCAAAGCAGCCTCCGCAAGTCAGGTAATAGTAAATCTTTTTGATAGACGTATTGTCTAGAGTAAAAAATATGATTTTGTTAACTGGGGGCAGCTAATGCCTCGACGAAACGACATCAAAAATCCTATCTCCACTATAAAGGTTTGAATACTGATCACAGCATTTTTGAATATATCTATAGAACTTGGACCCCGCGCTCGGCCTATGCTTTGGACGACCGCCCTCATTTCGAAGTTCTGGGATCAAAATATAAGAACAACGACCCAGATTCAGAAGAAGAAATCTGGATCCCGATAAAACCAAAATAGCTTTTAAATTTGGCCTGCGCTTTAAAATAAAAAAACCAAGCCTTGTGGACTTGGTTTTCTCATTATCACAATCTAAAAGATTGGCTCAGGAGGAGGGACTCGAACCCCCGACCCAGCGGTTAACAGCCGCTTGCTCTACCGACTGAGCTACTCCTGAACTCGGATAGGAACCTAAATTAGGGGTTGAGGCCCCTCTTGTCAAACAGATTTAGAAATTCGGCTTCGGTAGACGTTCTAAAGCCTTGATCAGCATAGGGGAGCTAAACGGCATCCCCTCAAATCTGAAAACAGACTGCCCCAGATTTTGCTCCATGGATTTGGAATTTCCCTGTTTATCATAAGCGATCAGGCGGGTTTTATAGTCGGCCTCGGAAACGCCTTCACTTGAAAAAGCCCCCATCATTATTTCGCAAAGGGCTGATATTTCGGCTTCATCTGTGACCGTTGCCATGACTTGGCCGGTCGGATCCAGGATCTCAACCCTTTCCGTGGGCGTGGGGCACCAGTTGATCGGCCGATAATCTCCCCCTAAAAGCAGGCTCATAGCACTGTTCTGGTCCTGATCCTGCGATCCAAAACCATTTTCACGAAGGCTTACGATCGCATAGATCACACCGGCCAGAGATATCACCAGGACGATAATTTTAAGAAAAAAAGATGCTTTCATCGGGTTTAGTTATAACTCGCCGAGTTGTTGGAAGGAAACCATTTCAGTCAAAAGACATGACCAGTTGCAATAGGGCCGTCCTCAACAAACTTAAATATTAAATGAAAGAAGGGGAGTAAAAATGGTGCACTCGAGAGGATTCGAACCTCTGACCACTTGATTCGTAGTCAAGTACTCTATCCAGCTGAGCTACGAGTGCACTGAAGAAAGAGACGTATTGATAGTCCGCACCTAACAAAAAATCAAGCATTCTTGATAAAATTGCAAAAAGAACCGGGGCAATATCTTGATTCTAGGTCGCCGGTATGGCACTTTGGATCCCTAGTCGCAATATACGACCGCGGAGAGGTGGGTGAGTGGCTGAAACCAAGCGTTTGCTAAACGCTCGTACACTCAAAAGGTGTACCGCGGGTTCAAATCCCGCTCTCTCCGCCATTTTTTCCTGTCACTTAGTCGCCCATTCCCATTAGCTGTATATTATGGACCTTTGAACAAGGCCGATTAAGATTCACCTGATAATAATCCGTCACTGAACCGTTTTCTCTGGTGGCCCTTACTTCGCAAATAATTTCAGTCCTATAGTCAGCAGTGACACATCCAAGAGTCGAAAAACCGTGTCTGTCATACAGGCTTTGCTGAGTCATCAGATCTATTGCCGCCTCTGCATTCGCTGCGCAAGTCGCCACCTTAGTGCCAACTGGAAAAGGAACTGGTTTTGCAAAACTGGAAGCGCTTAGTCCAAGCATCATAAAAAATATCAACTTGCTCATATTTACTCCTCATGAATTTTTCAATCGAAGTAGGCAAGTTCAAATTTTGTGCCCGCACTATAAAGGCTATAACGGCCTACAAGCCTTTAATTACAATTTTTGCCTGACAGTGCGTGCGCAAGTCTCATGCAGGCACCTTAGGGTCGTTATCGTCTTATTAATTAAAACTGCTGACTCGGAGGTTTGATAGAAATGAAAAGATCGAACTGAGCTTCTTGTGGATTCATTGCACGATGATCGTATTCCTCGAAATCGAATGAATAAACCCTTTCGATCTTTGAGTTATCGCTCATATTCCAAATGGTTTGCCAAGCTTCGAGAACAATCTTTGGAATTGTTCCGACGGCTGAAGACAATTTAAAGTATGACTGTGATGGAATCGAGATCTTCTTGAAGCCGTCGGGAGCTATAGTTCCAGGCGCAACCCTGGCACCTAAAATAAATGAGTACGCTCCGTTGGCGTCGCTTTCGTAATCGAAATACACGCCCAGAAGATTGTTGTCGACCCTGCAAGGAATTTTTGATCCGAGATCCTGAGACACAAATCTCCCCCAGACTTCGGCCAGTCGGGCAGCACCTGCCATTTCATCGGCATTTGTTGTTCGCGTAAAAATACCAACAACATCAAAAGATTCAAGTTCTGTATTAGTCATTTTCCCTGCTCGCTAAATATTCTAAGCAAATGCTGTTATGAATGTATTCCAACTAATATATCTAACAACGATATTCTTGTTGAACTTCTTTTGAGGAATTTTTGTCCTTTGCGTAGACCGGGGACTTGAGTCCAGTGTTTCGGCCACAGAACATTCATTACAAAATGACTGAGTCCTTGCTTCCACCGCATAAACTGAATCTAATATATACATTACATAATTTTATTTTGCATTTTTGATACGACATCACGGAGACAACAATGACTACGGCAGCGTTTAAGCACGAGCTTTTTCTTATTGAAGAAACGAAAAGCAACAAAGGAATTTACCAGGATCGTTTGGTCGTTCCTCGGGAAGTGTGCTTCCTTCTCATTCAAGGTCAATCCTATGAGGTCGAAAGCCTCAGCTGTTTTGAGTGCCGTATCCGTGCGACTCCCGATCAGTACGAGTTTTTAAGAACTCAAACTGTTATGAATCTGGACGCTCAACTCTACTACATGGATACTCAGGCACAAAAGTTATCTCTAAAATTCCTAGAGGTTAAAGAAACCACCGAGTCCGACAGAAATGTTCTACTAAAATTTGAGATTCTCGGTGAGCCTCTTAAAGTTGAACGCATCAAAGCTCTAAATCTTTCCGCCGGCATTGTCGCGGATCAGCTGCAATACGGAAGCAATCTTGCGCAGCTCCCGCTTGCATTCAAGTCTTATGTCTACGAGCTTCGCGATTGCTTACTTCGACTGAAAAGTCAGATTGACGAACTTGAAAAGAAAACTCCGGTAGATAATTTGGGTGAAGCAAATGAATATCGTTCAGCGATTGCCGAAGTTATTTCTGACTACCTCCTTAAGGTTATGCCAGCTCGCTATATCGAAATTCCCGCAGCCATTGAAGGTATCACCAAAGAACAAATGCCTTGGGCAACCGAGTTTGCACGACAGCACATTGGTACGCTCGTCTATGGAGCACCTTTTGCCAGCCGAGCCTACCATAAACCGCGTGGATACGCTGGCGACTATGAGATGATGAATCATCTTTATCGCAATGAGCTCGTGGGCGCGTCTTTATTTGACCAGTGCCTTCACAAGTATTTCATCGACGAACATGCGGGAGCCGCCGTTAAAAATCGCGCGCAGTATCTTTTCGAAAAGATCACTCAGCTCTTTGAAGCGACACCAAAAGAGCAACCACTTAAGATTCTTTCCGTGGCTAGCGGACCTGCAATGGAACAGCAGCTCTTTGTTAAAAATGGTCAGTCACATTACGGAAGACCCGTGGAATTCACTTGCCTTGACCAGGACGAAGAATCTTTAAAATTTGCCCAGCGACACCTGCTTTCAGCAGATCGACTTGCGGGAGGCTCTGGATTTAATTTCAACTTCAGCAACATGGCTATTCGGAATGTCATTGGTCGAGGTCTCCCCGAGAAAGACTACGACCTGGTCTATTCTGCAGGACTTTTCGATTATTTCACTGAGCAGGTTTGTAGGGCGGCTGCGGTTAAAATGCTGGCTTCTGTGAAAGAAGGTGGTCAGGTTATTATTGGAAACTTTAGTAAAACCAATCCGTGTGCGCCTTTCATGGAACTGATTTTAGACTGGCACCTCATTTACAGATCCGAAGAAGATTTATTGCGAATCTTCCAAGGGCTAGGTTCCAAAATTTGGATTGAAAAAGAACCTCTTGGCATTAACCTATTTGTAGTCATACAAAAATAGACAGGATGTCCTAGTTGAAATTCAAAGAGGCCACAATGTCTCAAATACGTGAGGCTATTGTGATCGATGAAATTAGATCGACAATTAATGTCATTACAAACTGGATGGCAATTCCATTGTATCTGGTCTTTTGGGTGGCAGATCTTATTTATATTCCCCAATATAAATGGGAGTTTCTTGCTTTACGACTGACCATCGTTCCCCTCTGTCTAATCATCAGATATGACTCACGTAGAGAACAAAGCGCAAAGCATGCCCAGTTGCTTTGTGTCGCATTTGCTGGTCTAGCTGCTTTACCTATAAATGTCATGATCGCGATGATTCCCGATGTGGGAACTGGTTACTATGCAGGGCTTAATCTCGTTGCCATAGGTGGTCTTTCATTCATTCCATTTACGATGAACTACTTTCTTGCCGCTACATTCGCCATTTACTTTCCATATTATTTGATCGTTTTCGTAAGGGCGAATAATCTGCAGGACCTATTTGATATACTGTTAAATTCGTTCTTTATTGTGGGTTCCATTATCATCTGCTTTGCAATTCACATCTATCATGAAAAACTGCGTCTGAAAGAGATCAACAATCTCATGGCTTCCAAGCAAGAATCTTCTTTTGCGGAAAAGTAAAAAGGACCTCTTGCGAGGTCCCTTTTTATTAGAACAATGCGTTTTTTGGAGTTCGTGGGAACGGGATTACATCGCGAATATTGCCCATGCCAGTTACATACATCAGCATCCTCTCAAATCCCAGTCCGTAGCCTGAGTGCGGAAAGGTTCCGTAACGACGTAGATCTGTGTAGAAAGAATAGTCCTCGCCATGTAAACCCATAGCTTTCATTCTGCCGTCAAGGATTTCAAAACTGTCTTCACGTTGAGCACCGCCGATGATCTCGCCGATTCCAGGAGCCAGTAAGTCCATCGCACGAACCGTTTTGCCGTCTTCGTTCAGCTTCATATAGAAAGCTTTGATGTCTTTTGGATAGTCGGTCACAAATACAGGCTTTTTAAAGTGCTCTTCTGCCAGATATCTTTCATGTTCTGACTGAAGATCAATACCCCACTTTACGGCATAGTCGAATTTCTTGCCTGACTTCAGCAAAAGATCTATGGCTTCAGTGTAGGTCACTCTGCCAAAGTCGCTGTTAAGAACATTGTTCAACTTATCGAACAAGCCCTTCTCAACAAATTGATTAAAGAACTCCATTTCTTCCGGGCAGTTTTCCATCACATAACGAATGATGTATTTGATCATGTCCTCTGCCAGCTCCATGTTTGCCGATAGATCAGCAAAAGCAATTTCTGGCTCGATCATCCAAAACTCAGCCGCGTGCCGAGAGGTGTTCGAATTTTCCGCTCTGAAAGTCGGTCCGAATGTGTAGATGTTACGGAAGGCTGCGCAGTAGGTCTCACCATTCAACTGACCGCTTACAGTCAGATTGGTTTCTTTGCCAAAGAAATCCTGGCTGGCATCGATCGTGCCGTCCTCTTTACGAGGAGGTTTATCCAAGTTCAACGTGGTCACGCGGAACATTTCGCCCGCGCCCTCAGCATCAGAACCAGTGATGATCGGAGTATGAACATAAACGAAACCTTGATCGTTAAAAAATTTATGAATTGCATAAGCCAACACAGAACGAACTCTAAACACCGCAGAAAAGGTATTTGTGCGGGGACGCAGATGAGCAATCTCGCGCAGAAACTCCATACTGTGACGCTTGTTTTGCAATGGATATTCGAGGTCTGCCTTCTGACAAATCTCAATTTTTGATGCAACAACTTCGAACGTTTGACCAGCACCCTGCGATTTTACTACTTTACCGGTCACGTAAATTGAACTGGCAATGGATAGTTTTGCAACTTCCTCAAAGTTCGATAAATTCTCATCAAATACAACCTGAACGCCTTTAAAAAAAGTTCCGTCATTAAGCTCGATAAATCCGAACTTCTTTTGATCGCGGATTTTTCTTACCCAACCAGACATGAAGACTTCTTTTTCGATATGCTTGGCTGTGTCTCTATACAAGGATTTGACGAGTGTGGTTTCCATTTTAGGCCCTTTCAAAAACGTGTTCCCAAAATACCGTTCTTTGGGAACCTTGTCTAACTCAGAATTCCAATCTGGGGACGATCAAATCGTCCTTCGCTGCGCAGAAAATGGCTATTTTTTGCCGACCGCCCCTTCCCAAAAATTGAAAAAAGGTCCATGATGCTTATCTCGTCCAAACATCGCGCGGGTGGTGGAATTGGTAGACACGCAGGTCTCAGAAGCCTGTGGGAGAAATCCTGTGGGGGTTCAAGTCCCCCCTCGCGCACCAGAACCCAGACTTTGGTTTTAGCTTCAGCATTCCCGCTATAATCCGATGAGCTTTCTATGAAAGTTTTGATCATTTTAGCTTTACTGAATTTCTCTTGGGCCGACGATAACAACTGCTTCTCACTGGCCGAAACATCCCTAATCAAACATTACGCTCAGTCGAAAATGGACGACAATGCAAAGCTCGCGGCCCTATCGAACACGTGTAATGAGCTCACCAAATCGGACATGTATAAAAAGAAAAATGTGCTAAGTCTTATGATGGACGGTGTTTCCAATGCGGCTGGCGTTGGGGTTATGTTCGGCTTAGGTGCGGGTTCATTTTCTGATTTAGATAGCACTGATACTCAAAAGACATTTCGGAAAGAGCTCGATCGAATTAAGCAAATACCCGAACGAATGGAGCGCATTCGACAGACCTATCTTTTGGTGAGCAAATATCAGGGTGCCTATGACTTTGAAACCATGGGCAAAAAGACGGACTTCATCGGGGGGAAAATGGTGGGCGCTCTCCGCCCTGAAAATCTGATCGATATGGCAGAAAAGCATGGCACCTCGGGTGTCTGTCGTCATTTTTCTGCACTCCTATACTGGAGTTTGGTCCAGGTATCTCGCCTTCCTGAATCCAAGGGGGGAGCGCTCACCGAAAACGAGTTCTCGCCATCGTATATGGTTGGAGAAGTTCCCATGGAAGAAATCGGCTGGGGCGGACACGCCTGGATCAGAGTCAATCTGCCATATCGCAATTCTGCAGGGGCTCTCGAGTTTGACCACATTGAGCTTGATACGACTTTTTATCCCGGAGTCTTTTCAATTCTTCAGCCCAGAAGAACTGGATTGAAAAACAATTTGCGAGAAAAATTGGTTTTGGACTGTGAGCGCGCCAAGCAATGTTTAATGCGTCAGTATCTCGACAACAATGGTGAAAGACAGCCTGCCTCTAATAAGTCTCTTAAAAAGTAAGGTCCGGAAACAAAAGAGGGGTTTGTTTCCAAACCCCTCTTTTTAATCTACTAATTTTTAGCTTCAGTTTTTTGTTCTGGCTGAACCTTCGCTTCGGCCTTAACAGTTTCAGCTGGAGCAGCTTTCGTTTTGTTAGCTTCAGTTTTAGGCTTAACTTCTTCTTCCTTCTTTGCCTCAGGCTTTGCAGCTTCAGGCTTAGCAGCCTTAGGGTTGGTTACTGGTGCAGCAGGAGCTGCAACTTTAGCTTGCTCAGCTTTTTTTGCTTCCTCTGCCTTTGCAGCAGCTGCAGCTTTTGCGGCCGCTGCCTTTTCTTCTTCAGCATTCTTCTGAGAAAGTCTGTTCAACTCATCGTAACCAGGCATTGTTGAAAGATCTGGTACAACAACGATAGCGATGCGACGGTTTGCAGCGCGACCTTCCTGAGTATCATTAGCTTGAATGGGATGAGTGTCCCCGAAGCTTGCCGCACTTACACGCTGAGCAGGCATTCCAGCATCAATCATAGCTTTCGTGACATTCAAAGCACGTGCAGAAGCCAATTCCCAGTTTGATGGGAAAACCGCAGTAGCGATTGGCAAGTTATCTGTATGACCTTCAATTTGGTAAGCCTTACCTTTAATTGACTGAAGTTGGGTAGTAACTTCTTTGATCGCTTCAAGACCTGCTGGAGAAAGCTTCGCAGAGCCAGATGGGAACAAAACGTCAGAACCCATGCTCACAACCATTTTCCCATCAATGATTTTTACTGATAAAGCGCCGGCGTCCGTTAATTTCTTAAAACGCTGAGTTAGATCTTCGAACTCTTGAAGACGTTTTTTTTGTTCAGCTTGGCGCTCTCTCATCTCGGCCATCGCTTTTTTCATCTCATCTAAAGTCAATTTAAGTTGACCACGATCTTTTGCCGTAGCGATTAACTTTTCTTCAAGTTGAACCTTCTCAGTGCTCAGTGCTTGATTCTGTTCTTTGCTTTTAGCAATCTCTGCATTCAAATCTGCGACCGTTTTTTTATGTTTCGTAGAAGAGACACAGCCACTCAGGCCCACCGCTAAAGAAAGACCCACTATGAGCCCTGCTGAAGAAAAATTCATCATCCAACCTCCGTGTTGATTTTTAATTAACAACATTGTGGAAGTTAAATGAGTGATGTTCAAGTATTGTTTTTACTTAGTACAGTCTTGAAAGCTCCATCGAATATTTACCAGGGGAATATTCGCCCAATCTCTTCTTATAAAGGTCTTGAAACTGTTTTTCTTTATTCGCAAAGCTTGCATATGGGAAAATAGCTATTCCTCCGCGTGGAGTGAACTCGCCAATGACTTCAATGTACTTCGGTTTCATTAGCTTGACGAGATCATCACAGATCGTTTGTACACAGTCTTCATGAAAGTCGCCATGGTTGCGGAAACTAAAGAGATAAAGCTTAAGCGACTTGGACTCTACCATTTTTTTGTCCGCAATATAATTGATAAACACTTTAGCGAAATCAGGCTGACCAGTCTTTGGACAGAGCGAAGTGAACTCCGTGCAAACAAACGTGGTCCATGCGATCCTGCCTGGATTTTTATTATCGAAAGCTTCCAAAACTTCAGGTGCATAAGTTTGTGGATAATCTGTGTGATTTTCACCGAGTGCGAAATTTTTTAGCTCTTTAGAGTCTCTGCCTTTTTTCTTCATGCTTGCCTTCTATATGACCTGGTTCCGAAATTCAATTTAGATTATTCACGCCTACGTATCTTGCTAACCAGTACGCAAAGAGATAGTCGACTCCTGACTGCTCCATCTCCTTGTTGTGCTCCGATTTATATTCAAATGGCGACTCATCCCAACGAAAAGCGCTATCAAAGGCGCGAAATTCATAGAAAGGATAGCTCACAAGACCCTGATAGTATCGACCCTCTTTAAGAGCCGCTTTGTCGGGCTGCTCCCAGAATTTTGCCGGAATAGGGGATATCGTCCAATCTGGCCTTAAAGAATAGTCTATTGTCACATCTAAATTGGGACGAGGGTAGGGCATCTCTCGGAGGGCCCAAACTATCTGATCCAATTGGTTTCGCAGCAATTCTTTGTCGTTTGCCTTAAGCAAACCACTTTCAAGATTAGCGTTTAGAGCAAATCCATAGACTGAAAGAGCCAAATATTGCCTTTGTGCTGGCTCATACGTAAGCCATTCTTTAACTAACTGCTGACTAAGTAGATCAGCTGTTTTCTTCTCGTTTAGCATCTTAGCGCACTCAAGAGCGACCAATTGATTTATTGATCGTGCAAATGCTCCGGGCCAATCAGCTGTCCCCCGATAATAAAATGGTTCATTTAACAGGCCTTTTTTATCACCCATTTTGATCGAATCCACGAACTGTCTTTTGTAGAGATCATTTCCGGTCAATACGGCGGCCAGAGCAAGAACACTATATCTGTTATCTTGCGCAACATTTAGTTCCAGTAAAGCTTCTGCCTTTTGAGAAATCTCATTCCATAATGCCGTATCAGTTTTGGGTATAGCTAAGCTAGCCCAATAGAAACCCATTACTATTCCGTTCAGATCAGAACGATCTCCACCTGGAAGCCACGCAAAATTAGCGAACTTGTCTTTTCCTTGTCGCCAGCCTTCTGGTAATCCTCGGGTCGGATTAAAGAAGCTTAGGGCCTGTGCAAGTTCCTTTGGATCACCAGTAATATCCAATAAGTTAATCAGACCTCTTAGTGACTTCTTTAGTTGCTCCAGCGCTTCGGGATTTTTTGAAACAAGATACCTCATAGCTTGTGACGAGACATACATGCCAGTATAAAGCGCGGAATTCTTTACTTGAGAATACGTTAGTAGCTTGCCTTCGGGAGACAAGACCGCATTCGCGATAAGCCCCGCCTCGTTGAGGTGAAAGTTCTTGGTATTTCCATCAAAACTTCCGGCCTTATCTTGTAGGGTTGGAGAAAATGCATTTCGCTTAACTACGGATTCTGTAATACTTATCTCGTCAGTAATCTTATTTATAACTCTAATTATATCTTTATTTTTCCGATAGAACTCGAAATCGGTCGGGTCCACAATGACCGTTGCCATTTCATTTTTAAACTCAGTCTTAGAAGAGTATTTTCTAATGAGAGGCTGCTGCTCAAATTCGATTTTCTTTTTAAAGTCTTTGATAGTTTTTCGAATGTTCGTGGGAATCGCCGGTCCATGAGCATTAATAGAAGTTCTTTGATTCTGCCATAGCGGTCTCGGCTCAAGATCTCTTCGAGTTGTTATCCACTCCCTATAACTGGAAACTTTTTTGTCAGAAAAATCTGAGCTCAGACCGGCTGGAGAAGCAGAAAAGCTGGCAATCACGTTGATTGTATTTCCAAAGTCCGAGGGCTCTCTCTTAGTTTTTCCTAAGCTCTTAATGAAGTCCGCCTGCCTAAGGTCATAGCTAAAAACCACCGCTTGATGATTTGGAACTGCCTTACCTGTCCAAACCTCTTGGACTCGTAAGCCGTCGAAAAAGTAGTTGATGTAGGTGATAACCCTAACAACATCGTAAGTCCCATCCGAAGCTCTGCGAAGCTCGAGCTCTCCGTTGTACGGTCCACGCGTTGAGGAAGACCCTTGCAAAAACCAAATCCCCTCCATCCCGTTCTGCTGCAGAGAAGCCACGTCGCGAGGAATCTTTTTTACCTGATGAGTGCACGAAAGTGCGACGAATAGACTGCAAAAAAGAAAAAGGAATGAAAACCATTTTTTCATTCCTCTATTCTGACTAATTATTTGGTACTACTGGAGTCCTGAACTGTTTACTGGGCTTTAGTAAGTCACCTTGTCAGTCTTTAGCTCCCACTCTTTGAAAACTTCTAGCGCCTCTGTGTGTGCACATTGCACCATTGGCACTTTTCTTTCGCTCAGATCTTTTGGAATTTCTTGATAAAGAAAATCATCATCAAAGTTGATACCCGCAGCGTCCTTACGAGTATTGCCATAATAGATCTTACCAATTCTTGCCCAGTAAATTGCTGAAAGACACATAGGACACGGCTCGCAACTTGTATATATCTCAGCACCTTGAAGCTCGAAATTTTTTAATTGCGAACAAGCATCCCTGATTGCCGACACTTCTGCATGGGCTGTGGGATCATTTGTGGAAGTAACTTTGTTCCAACCTTCGCCAATAATTTTTCCATCTTTAACAATAACTGCGCCGAACGGTCCACCTGCTCCGGCTTGCATGTTTTTCCGCGAAAGTTCAATTGCTCTAAGCATGAATTCTTTTTTCATAGGAGATCAAAACTAGGACTATAAAAGTTCCGAGTCAAGAGGGGAGATGGCCTTGAATTTAGGGGCAGCCTCACATTGTTCGATACTTAGAGCAAGTATCATATTATTTCTTTGCTTTGTTGTAGAGATGCCAAGAGTTAATCATCGAGCCGTCTTTGAACTCGCAAAAGTCATATTCATTATTCTTGGAGTCTTTGAGAATCCTATTGAGTCCACCCGCCGAACCACAATAGAAAGCCGCGGGATGCCCCGCCAGCGGAACATTCGCAGACTTGGGCGAAGCCTTTTTCGAAAGAGCTTTGTAGGCATCACAGGCTGGCTGCTTTCCCTTCTTGTTTAGGCAACCTTTGGACACTTCAACTCCCCCAACATTTTGAGTCGTCACCCGTACCATTTTTCCCGGAAGCGACATCGTTAATGTTTCAGCAAAAGCATCCGAGGCAACTAAAGCAACAAATGCCAGAAGCACAAATATTCCTATGGCTCTCATTAGAGGTTTGCTCCTTCGGGCTGAATCCAAGATATAATGCCTTTATTGTATCCGCTTCTGTCTAGAATTGTTTTGGCGTCCACCCAACCATCATCATTATCCTTTTGCCATTGTTGACCCCAGCTATTCTGGACTTTCACCGCCTCTCTGCAATTATTGGGCGTCTTACAAAACTTCCTATATCCAGTAATCACAACTGCATGACCATTTTTACAATTTGTCATGGATTTGTATGGTTCATCCATACAAAAACCTAGACCTACCGGAAGATCTGATCGTAAAACTTTTTTTACTTTTTCTATTGTTTTATTGTAGTCTGCGCCCTGGCTTTCTTTCGGGAAAAACTCTGCCTCTAGACCGGAACCAAACCTAAGCATTTTTCTCGGATTCTGACACTCTTCTGGTACCAAAAGTTTATCTAAGAACTTCTCATAAGAATCTTCAGCGAAGGCCTTAAGGATTTGCGTATTTGATGCCTTCAAATCAAAATCCTGCTGAATGCTATCCACAGCAGTCGAAACAAAGTCGGCCGCACATGTAGGACATTCCTTCTCCTTGGCCTTATAGGTCGAATAGGAGCCCTGCAAGCGAGACCATGAACTCTCGAGAATCTTTAGGTTTTCCAAATGAGATGAGGATTTATTTACAAACTGATCAAAAGGAGCGCATTTCTCAGATGCATGAGACTTCAGCTTTAACAAGCGATCAAGTAACACACCCGGATCCCCGCCTTGATAAATACCTCTAAAATCAAAATAGTTATCTGCGTTTTTTACAGAAATATCTTTATCAGATGTAATTCCATACCTAGTAATATCTAAAACAGATGCGCTTTTTTCGGGCGACAGTCTACTGCAGTCTATCTTAGACATTTTGCATCTAACAGTATCAACCATGGTACCAGCTACAAACGAGTAGCAAATTCCAAGTGAATCTTGACTGCGCACTGGAGCCATATTGGTCACGAGAGATTCATCGACAGATTTCGATCGGAAGTCTGTTGGAATGGCTTTAAATCCAAAATCTTGAGCATTTGAAGCACAGACCCAAAGTAAAAGATTTAGAACTAAATAAATTCTCATATGATTAATGATAAATGATAGATACCGCAAATAAACCGAAATATTAATGTATCGACTATCGTCCTGAAGTCCATTGCTCGACCTTGGATCCGTTACTTCGCCCGACATTATTCCGATAAGAGTTCATGATGTGTCTACTGAGATCAGCAACCTTAACCTTTTTCTTCTTCGTCGCTATTGCAACCAGCGCGACAACTATTGCTACACAAGATACATTTGCATTAAAAAAGAATGACTATCTTGACCTTAGAATCGACGCAAATCAGGACGGGACAATAGATCTTTGGCTTATTCATTCATCGGACTATCAAATTAAGCACTATAAGAGCATTAATGAAGATCACACCCATCTTAGAACTACAAGATTTCCTCGGCTAAACGTTCTTATTTCGAATGTGAATGGAAACAGAAAAATTTTAAAATGGATAGATCGCTCTCCCACATCATTTCATTTTACCCAAACTGTTTGCGAAGAAGAGCTAAAAGGTGCGAATACGATTAAGAATGCTCTTTTTGCTAAGGAGGATATTAGTGAGTTCGCATTTGACGAAGTGGTTATCTCTTTAATTGATGAAAGTTGTGATGAGGCGCTCGATCCCGGCTCAATGCCATTTCTGCAGGATTCATTAGCACTCCTTCTGAATAACTCTAAAAGCAGTCTACAATCATGCTTAGCAAAAGACACCCCTGAAGGCTCATTAAAAAAAATTCAAGACTCCATGAAAATGGCGCAAGCGAGAGCAAAGCTTGCATCTCAGAACTATCTAAACAGCCCAGAGGCAATCGAGCCTTTGATTTTCTGCGAATCAAAGAACAAAAAAAGTAAAACTAATGGGCAGTTTAGCGGCGGATCGGCCTCTTACGTTTCAGACAAAATTATGCTAACGAGTGACAACGATCGGAAAATTTCGTTTAAAGATCAGAAAGAGTCTACCAGAGTTTTAACACACGAGTACTTACATCACCTTGGAGTTGAGGATGAAAAGCACGCCGATTTAATAACTCAAAGTTGTACAAATGACGGCCTTCCACTTCGAGACGATGGCACTACACTTTTCGGCAACCAGTCCCTAGCATTGGCTTCGGCGAACAAAGCGCAAGAAATTGTGGCTTCAAGCAATCAAGGAATCTCGAAAGCGGCTGCGGAAACCGTCAAGTCAATCCCAAGCTCTCCAAGTGTGGCTCCTGCGCAGATGGCGAAAATTCATAAGGCCGCAGGTGCGTCTGGAGTCGAAGCGGTCAGCCGCAGTCAAACTTCGGGAATGCTTGCTTCGGCAAACAACTTAATGGGACTCATGGGCACTCGTGCGACTGCTGCAACGAAATCCACAGGTTCTTCCACAAGAGCCCCAAGCTCTTCGGGGGCAGTCACAAAGTACAAGTCAGACTCGCTAGTAACTACAAAGTCACGACTGAAATCAAAAGCCGGTAAAGCCCAAGCGGGCGAGACCATGGTGGAAGAATACGTGCTTGGGCAAGGATCAAAAACCTCCGCTAAAAGAAGACCTTCTGTTCGGCAAGGTCCTTCAGAATCCGTAACCAGACAGCCAGCGAATATAACAAATGAACAACCAACGGCAGCTCCAACCGCCACTGTTGACCCTCCGCGTCGTCAGGGCGGGACCGAGATGGCTCGGGCAAATGCCGGCGGCAACAGCGCAGGAATTTCTTCTTTACCAAGCAGCTCAGGATCCGCAGCGCGTAGGCCCGCAAATGCGTCGCCCCGAGCAAGCTCTGGTTCTGCTGCCGACAACACTTCTACCGAAGAATATGTCACCTACTTTACTCAAAACAACTATGCCGAAGTGAAACAAAAATTAAGAGACTCCGAGTTTGTCGAAAAACTGCGAGAGGCCTCGATCACTGTGCTTGATCTTCGCGGTACCGTCTACGGTGCTGAAAAGGGCAACGTCATACTCTTAGACCGAGGAGATCGCTTTGTCCCGCAAAGATAAAAAACAAAAATCAATTTTACTACTGATAATCTGCTTTTTTTGGCTGGGCTATGTGACGCTTTCCCTGTCTCAAGCCTATCTTTCTGCTCAGGAACTCGTACAGGAAGGAGAACTCGACAAAAAGCAAAAATTGGATTTCGTGTTCTCAACCTCACTGACAGATCTGATGAGAGATAACACTGAGGCCCTAGCCGAAAAACTTGAAAAAGCTTATGAGCTGCGTCTGGTCCACTTCTATATCCTGCAGGAAGAAGACAAAGTGGTTTTCTTTAAGCACAATTCGGGCAAACTTGAAGCACTTAACCACGACTACCAAAATTTTGATGTCTTCATTGACGACGGAGATTTAACTTTTAAAACCATCATGGTTTTCGACTATCGCTTGACTGCCGGGATCTATCGAGGCGGCTCCAAGGCGATTATGGAAGCTATGTGGTCATTTAAAAATCAATTCCTTTTTGATATCTTCCTTATCACCGGCATGCTGGGATTCCTAAGCTGGTTATTACTTAAGGACATCTTATCCCTTTCGAAAATTCTTTCTGGGAAAAATCGCCAGTTGGACGGCATCAAGTCAGTTTCGAAAGAAGGTGCCATACTGCTGCACGCAACAAAAACGCTCGATCGGGAAAATGTTCACTTGGCAGAGAAAAACACCGTTCTTAGTGCCGCTCTTACTCCGGCAATAGTTGAGGAAATTCGTTCTGGAAAAGAAGCTCCCTATAGCTTTGACAGTACACTTGCTAGAGTTGACTTAAACGGTTACACGCAGATGTTCTTAAAAAACAAAGACGGCGCACTGACAGAGCTTTTAAATAAGTACTTTATTCAGGCCCGGGAAATTATAGAAAGATACGATGGATTGATTTACCAATACGTCGGTGATGAAATCGTTTTTCATTTTAAGGGCGAGCGGGAGCAATCAGTTCGTAAGGCGCTTTCTTGCATACGCGGGCTTTTTGAAGTTGCCGAACAAATCGAAAGCACTCTGTCACCGAATGATGAGCAATGTTTTAAGTTAAAGGCAAGTTTGGTTTTTGATCACCTTCGCTTTTGCCATCTAGACACTGGTTACAGTCTTAGCGGCGTTGCCATGATTGAATCGAATCGACTCCTCAGTCATATTGACGACAAGACTCAGAACCATTTAGCATTTTTCGATAAGGAATACGAAAATCTTCAAGGTTTGTGTCTTATTTCTAAAAAGCGTGATGCTCATTTAAAAGGCTTTGCAGAAACGTCCACAATCGCCATTACCAATCAGTTCACGTCGGTCACCCACCTGAAGTTTAATCGTAATTGGGATGATTGTGAGTACTTCAAAACAAATAAGGATGTTGAGTTCTTCCTGCGCTGGATGAATGAAGCTCTTATAGCCGAAGATGAATTTCTTTTTTCTAAGATCTTTAATCACTTAAGGCAGATCAAAGTATTCAATCCATCAGTCGGAATTTTAAATGAGTTTGAAAAGCTACTTGATGTGGCGACACAGATAAGCTCCAAGAAATTTGGCGAAGATAAATACTATTCCTCAGTAATATCGCTAAGCCTTTCATTAATTCCATCTTCGATGGCTCGTCCTTCATATATTAACACCCTGGAAAAAGCCTTAAAACATCGAGACAACCGAGTTCAGGCGAATGCGATTATTGTGCTTGGCGAATGGTGCCAGGATCTTGAATTTTTGGAATCTTATATTCGTTCTGAGAATAATAGAGTCTCCGCTGACGCCCTTTACGTAACTGGAAAGCGTGAGCTAACAATGGACCTCTATCGCCGGCTAAGGGATTATGCTCACTCAGAAAATCCACTCTTCCGGGCCAGCGCACTTTGGGTTGTACGGCAGCTCCTGGTTCACTATAAATCCATCGACCCCGTTTATTTTGCGACCAACCCTCTGATAAACAGACTCAGAGAGCTCGAGCTTGATCGCAAGTTTAAAAAAGCTGCCTAGGTGTGTTTCAAAGCGTCCGAAAGAATTCGCTAGTCCCGGACAAATTTCCTAATTCTTAGAATAATCCGTCAGAAGTATTCCCCAGATCGCATATAGCGCTCTAGACATCTCTTCTGGGTGGCCCTCGTCTTGTAATAGTGATCTTCGGAATTCTTAACCAAATGGAGATCACAATGAAAAAACTTTTCAGTCTTTTGCTATTGGCAAGTCTGCTAACTGCATGTCATCGAAACCAAGCCAACGATACTATCTACGATCAAAGAAACTATGAGTTCTCTAAAAAGATGGACTCAGTACAAGTTCTTGTAGAGCGTGAAGCTCACCTTGCACGCGTTGTTTTCGAAACCCAACCTTCAGTTCAAATTCGTGAAATTAACAGATTCTCTTTAGACTCCGCCGAAACTACTCCTGTTCCGGGCTCGACAGACACGCTGACCTCGGAGCCTAATGACCTTCGCCCTTGGCGTTTCGTTTATGAAGTCAGAACTAATCAAGGCGATTTCCATATTGAGGTTGAAGTTCGAAAAGACTTTATTGTCGATCGAACAGTCCACGTAAGGGATCTTCAGTTCGACTCCAATCTTTTAAAACTCGAGTCATTCACAATCAAAAATGGCGGCGAGCTTATCACTGGTGGCCTGGATATTTTAATTGATACCAATACGTCTTTTTTCGAAGAAGGTTCGAAGCTTTCCACTTACTCTGCGGAAGAGGTTCAAACAGCTCCTCCTTTTAAACAAGAAGGTCGCTCGGGAGGAAACGTAAGAATTAAATCAAAAAATGCGCACGGTATACTTAGCGTATTTATGAAAGGAGCGATTGGCGGTCAAGGCGAACCCGGCGCACCCACTCCGGAACACCTTATTGGTTCGCCCGGAAAACAAGGGCACCCAGGCCATTCGAGAAAGTGGCGTCATCCTGACGGATTTGAAAACGTCTGCATGGCCGAACCCGGTGACGGAGACAAAGGCGGAAAAGGCATACAAGGAGGAAAGGGAATGCGGGGACTTCCTGGGGGTGATTCAGGTCTCTTTAATTTCGAAACCGAAACAGACTCTCGGTTAAGAATTCGAGTAGCTCAGATCCCAGGGCCTGGAGGTAAAGGTGGTGACGGTGGTAATGGTGGCCGTGGTGGTCCCGGCGGGCCCCCTGGAAAATCAAGTGGTCACTGTTCGGCTTCAGCCAAAACCGGGCCCGAAGGCGATCGCGGAGACCAGGGACCTCAGGGTGATGCCGGTCCCACTGGCAAATTAGGAACAGCCTGCCTTGTAAGTCCGAGCAAAAATTTGTGCGAGAGAGTACCAGAAATTCTCCTGGAGCTAAAATGAGAACCTCTAAACGCAAGGCCACTACATCGACAATCATATGCTTGATCTTTTTGCTAACAGCATGCGGAAAACAAGACTCAGAACCTATGACACGGAACCCGGCGAACAGTGCCGGCCTTCCGTCACTTATTAAGACAGCCCTTGTAAGTGATAAACCATTTCTCAGCTTTGCAAAGCTAATGAAGCAAACTACCGTCGTTCAAAACCCACAGGACGAACAAGCTGATTTATCTCTTGAAAGAGCTCAGATGCTTCATCAGCTGCAAATGAAAAGTTCACCTTTAAAAAGGCACTTTCTGACTCGTGGTCTTCCTTTTAGCCAGGATACAAGACTCATCCAGCGAACCTTGGCTTTCGCTAACAATCCTTTAACTTTCAGCAAGGTCGGCTTTTTTGAGGAACACGACCTTTCCACCCGCATTGAAATCCAGAACCAGGCTCTTGCATCCATCATTTCGACTTTTGAAAAGCGGTCTCTAGATTTGGCCCGCAATCTCGCTCCGCATATCGTCAGAGAAGTTGCGGCAAGGTCAGAACGAGACATCGAAAAGATCAGACAATTGACCGGCGTTCGCGAGGAAAAAGTAAACGCACTGGTCGCTATCCTTAAAAAACATGAATGGATATTTTCAGACTATGATTTTTCTTCGGAAGAAAAAACGCAACTTCTTGTCACGGGCTTAATTGCCGGCGTTATTGTCGATGAGCTATCAAAACACAAAACAGTTCAGCAGATGATTGCAGTGGCAAAAGAAATCAAGGACAAGGCCAAGGTCCTCTCAGAAGTATGCTCCTTAATTCAGGTCATTGAGATGAATAAAGCTCAAATTAAATCTGATTGGCATTCAATGAAACAGGCCATCACGAATACTCATGCGCAAATTACTAATTTACGAAGAGTCTCTCAGGAAAACGAGGCACAGAATTCTGAGATAACCAGATTTATTAGGGACGCCCTTACAGGAAGAATAAGAAAAACCAAGGAAGGTAGCTTTCTTTCAGAAAAACAGGAGATTGGTAAAAATTTAGAAACGTTCCTAGCCAGCGCCACCTCAGCTGCAACTAGACTCGATAACTTGCTAGACGCCGCCGAAACAATCGCTTCCAAGGTTGGGATTACTTTGGGCAAAGACCTTCAAAACGCAATTGCAACAGCACGAACCGTTTCCTCTTTAGTTAACGTAACCAACACAATCGTAAATGCTTATGCTGGCGGTGGAGTCATCGCAGCCCTTGGCGTCTTCGGCTCTGGTGGATCAGGCCTGGCACTTCTTGGTGGCAACCCAGGTCAATCGTCTTTAGCTTCTGAACTACAGGCGGTTAAGCAGGATCTTAAAGAAATAAAAATGCTACAGAAGCAAATGATCGAATTGCAGCTGAGCACCGTAAAAATGATCCGAGATCTGGCATTAATGTCCCAAGCCCAACACCAAGAGGAAATGACACTTTTAAGAGAAATCAAAGGTCATGCGATGGTTGCTGAGGAGGCTGCCAGGATGAAAATGCACTCAAAGATTCTCTCGTGTGAACAAATGATTGAGTTTGGACTGCAGGCCGCTCGAAGCTATAAAACCACGCCGTTCCAGTTAAACTCCAAAAGCGTACAGCATGTTGCGACCAGCCTACTTTATGAGAACTTTCAATCGAAGGCGCAACTAAATCAGTTTGTTCGTTCGTGGAGCGCAGATAGTTTTACACAATGCCAGCAAGCTTTCGTGGAGGCCTTTTCGTTCTCTTCTGCGCTGGAATCCGTCTTAAAGCTAATGGTGAACCCGCAAGATAACCAAAGTGCGATTTCGTTTTTTCACAGCTCCCGCTATTCACCTCTATTAGGTTTCATAAATGACTTGCAAAGCAAACGGTCGTTGAACATTTTGGCAACGGGGTTGCATTTGCCAGTTCAGAGATTCGCTGAGGTTCACACAAAAATTTCCTATGCTCGGACTCAACGACAGAACTTTTCTCATCTATACGATCTCAAGACGCTTGTTTCTTCCGACAGCCTTAGGAGATATGTTCATTCACTATTGCTTTTGGCTCCGATCGTCGCATTCGATAAAGAGGCCTGGATCGACTACTCAGCAAACGGGCAGGGGCTCGAGGAGGACTATGACTTGGCCTGGAAAAGAGCCCGCCATTGGCTAGAGAACGCTTTAGCACTCATCCAGTCCGCAATTGCACAAGAAGCTTTACTTTCAGGAGAGGTCCTCCTGACAGAGCTTCTGCCTTACTTTACAGATGCTTTAAAATTAAAGGATGACTGTCATCAGAAGGAAAGTTCCCTGGCATGTGTTATCAAATCGAATCCTATTCTGCGCAAAAACTTGATAAACTATGCGCTTTATCGCCAGTTGAAGATTTCCTCGATGGATGACGAATACAGGAGGCTCTTAGAACAGGCTAATGCCTCAAGCATGGAAGCCCTGCTTGGAAGTACATTCACCGGACAGATCGTAAAAAGAAGAAATCTTGAGGGTAAAGAAACCCTTCATCTTCGTTGGGAGAATGTCCAAAGTTCATATTTTACAGAACTGCCCGCGATTTCAGAACTCTACGAGGAAAAAATTGTGTACTCTGAAAACATGGCTCGTCTTTTAGAACTTCAGGAGAGTGTTGCTAATGCTCTTGTCGGGATGACTCCAGCATTGCTGAATAGCGATGAGAAGCAGGGACTGATAGAAATTTACCAGTCGAGTAGTGGATTATGAAAGCTTCCCAAAGGGAAGCCTTCTCTTAGGCCTTTTTAGCCATTTTGGATTTTATTAACGGAATTAACATCGGTAAAATTGAAACGAAGATCACTCCAAAAATAACGATGTGGAAGTTGCGTTTCACCGCTGGAAGGTTGCCAAAGAAATGACCTGCGAGAACAAAAATAAAGACCCACGCGATGGCACCCACCACGTTATAAACCAAAAACTTCTTGTAGCTCATTGATCCGATACCGGCGACGAACGGCGCGAAGGTGCGAACAATAGGTGCGAAGCGAGCAGCAATAATTGTGAAAGCTCCCCACTTCTCATAGAAAGCATGAGTTTGCTCGAGATATTCTTTTTTGAAAAAACGACTGTTCGTTTCAAAAACCTTAGGACCGAGATACTTACCAATATGATAGTTCACGGTGTCACCGATAATTCCGGCGATGGTTAGGCTTATTAATAGTACCCAGAGGTTCAAACCATTTTCCACGGTCGTAAGGGCACCTAGAGCAAATAATAAAGAATCACCTGGCAGGAACGGAGTGATAACCAAACCGGTTTCACAAAAGATCACCATAAACATGATGACATAGATCCATGGACCAAAAAGATTCATCCATTCAACGAGATACTGATCCAGATGCAGAATAATATCGATGGCCATTTCCATGTGGTACCTCCTGAAACGAAAAAAGCGACCTCGTTGGGTCGCTTTTTTAACTACTGGCGGAGAGTGAGGGATTCGAACCCTCGAGCCCCGCGAAGGGCTGCCAGTTTTCAAGACTGGTGTATTCAACCGCTCTACCAACTCTCCGTCGACCGTTTTATGGGTTTTGACGAAGGTATTCAAGTTCGATTTGATCCGTAACGCACCACGCTGGTAAAAAGTCGTCCGTCGCTATCGGATCTCGGTACGGTTACCCATGTAAGACTGCAAAGCCTTAGGGATCGCCACAGATCCGTCTTCATGCTGATAGTTTTCCAGAATCGCCACCAGCGTTCTTCCGACTGCCAAGCCCGAACCATTCAAAGTATGAACGAATTGCGGTTTACCACCCTGCGAGCGGAAACGAATATTCGCTCGGCGCGCCTGGAAATCTTCGAAATTAGAACATGAACTGATCTCGCGGTAGGCTCCCTGCCCTGGAAGCCACACTTCAAGGTCATAGGTTTTTGCAGATCCAAAGCCCATATCCCCCGTACACAACAACATCCGGCGGAACGGCAACTCAAGATCGATTAAGATTTGTTCCGCATGAGAAGTCAGGGCCTCGTGCGCCTCATGAGACTTTTCGGGATGACTGAAAATCATCAACTCAACTTTATTAAATTGATGCTGCCGAATAAGTCCTTTGGTGTCGCGTCCCGCACTTCCAGCTTCGGATCGGAAGCAGGGAGAGTAAGCGCAAAAACTTTGCGGCAAATCAGATTCATTTAGAATCTCATTATTATAATAATTTGTGACAGGAACCTCGGCCGTCGGAATCAGGTAGTAGTCGGTTCCAGTCAGGTGAAAAACGTCTTCCTTAAATTTGGGAAAATTTCCGGTCCCAGTCAGACTATTGCTATTAACGATGTAGGGCGGAATCATCTCCGTATACCCATGCCGCTGAGAATGCATGTCCATCATGAACTGAATAAGGGCACGCTCCAACTGAGCAGCAGCACCTTTCAAGAATGCAAAGCGAGTACCCGTTGTTTTGCCTGCGCGCTCAAAATCAATAATATTCAACGCCTCGCCAAGCTCCCAATGCTCTTTCGCCTTGAAAGAGAATTGAGGCTGAGATCCTACCACTTTCATGACTTTGTTATCATCGCCGCTTGTCCCAACCGGAACTGAAGAGTGTGGTTTGTTGGGAACAGTAAGAAGCAAATCAGTAACTTCGCGATCCGCCTCTGCCGCCTTGGCTTCCAGCTCCTTCACTTTGCCCTTTAAAGCTTCAACTTCAGACATAATTTCAGAGGTATCTTTGCCTTCGCGCTTGAGCTTACCAATTTCTCCGCTTAGCTTATTTTGGTTGGCTTTTGCGGTCTCGGCCTCGGTGATCATCTCTTTGCGTTTTTTACTAAGGTCCATGATTTGGTCAAGGACATCTGTCGAAGCCCCGCGGTTCACTAAGCCCTGCTTGTATTCGTCATAGTAAGAGGTGCCGTTTTCAGCTTTTTTCTCGAGAAGTTTAATATCAATCATGTCAAAGTCCTTTAAGGTGCCACCAGTATATACATTCTTAGGAGCATCCCGACAAGAACGCAGATAAGATCAAAAATAAGAATTTTACTAATACTCCAAGTCGACAACACCTTCATGATGGCTCCGACGACGACAACTATCACAAATAACAAACCAAAAGTTTCATAGCCAAACAGTTCCTGTCCGATGAGTGCCAGGGTGAGACCAAGAATCAAGCCCGTTACAAGACGCAAAAAAATATGAAATAGCGAAACGGAAGATGATTTCGCGCCGTTTTGCATATTTGTGGCAAAGCTATTCATTTTAGTGCCGAAACCCATTGAATTATCCTCCGTCGTCCCTCTAGTTGCTGAGTCTCATAATTTTATTTTCTATTTCAACACGATCCGGTGCGTTTGGCGAGAGCCCCAGATACTTATTGTAGGCCTGCGCCGCAGAGCGAGCATCGCCCTTCATTTCATAAATTGCACCTTGCTCGCGATAAATATCGGCGTATCCGCTTTCACGGGCGGCAGCGAGAGCTAACATGTCTTCTGCCACGTCCAACGAACCAGATTGGCGATAACATTGAGCAGACCTTACATAAATGTCGGCTCCTTGAGGTCTTAGCTTCATTGCATGAGAATATTCAGCAGCACACTCAGCGTATTGCTTTCGAGCGGTATAAACTTCGGCTGAAAGAATGTAGGAATCCGCCACATTCGGGTTGAGTTTTTTCTCGGCCTTTGCGGCCTCTAATGCCGTAGTGAAGTCGCCCGAGGCGAAAGCGGCTTTTCCAATAAAATAATGAGTTCTTGGAAAATTACTATTTAGTCGCTGTACTCTTTTAAATTGCTGAATGGCCTCTTCAAAGCGACTGGTTTCCAAATACAGTTTTCCAGCCTGAAAGAGTGCCTCCCCGTCAGTAGGGTCTAACACTGCCGCACTTAAGAATGCTTTTAAGGCCTGGCTATTTAGACCCAAAGCTTTTTCACACTCCCCAAGTCCCAGCAGTGCTTTTTTGTTTTTGGGATCTGCCTCAACGACTCTTTCATAGATCATCTTCGCCTGACTGTATCTATCTTCGGATTTATAAACCTCAGCAAGGGCGACTCTATAATCAAGAGTATAAGAGAACCTCTTAATTAGCTCAGACAGGTAGTTAATGCCAGTATCTACACCATGAGTTTGTGCCAGCATCTTTGCATATGTGATTTGTGCTTCAGGATTTGTCGCATCAATCTCGACAGCTTTTGTGGCATAGCGGACTGAATCTTTCGCCGTGTTTTCTTTTCTTTCGATCTCTTTTTTATTTATAGGAACAATCGCTCGAGATAAATATCCATTCGCTTTCGAAAGCAAAATATAGGTTTCAATATCTCCATCATAAACCTTAAGAGCTCTCATCCCGTAGTTTATGGCCCCAGTCATATTGTTCTTTCGAAACTCTAAAAGGGCAAGTCCCCTCAAGACTTCGTAGTTGTTGGGCGCAATCTTTGTTGCCGTCGTCAACATTCGCAGCGCCCCTGCAAAGTCAAATCGCTGTGACATATAGTCAGCCTGAAGAACATATGCAGAAATCAACTTGGGTTCAGCCTTGATGGCTTTGTTCAGCCATTCAATAGCTTCAAAGCTTTGATTCAGTTGCCATAAGCTTTTTGCAGCCTTCATTGCCGCCGTTCCATTTTTCGGATCAACTTCAAATGCCGCCTTGAATTCTGCCTGAGCAGCAAGGAAATCCCCCTGTCTGACGTACTGATCACCTAAGAATAGCAGTTCATCATCTCTGTTTTTATCTGAAGAGATTTTATCCGAACCGCCCAAGCGAACAACGAGCTGTCGCAACTGTGAATTGTTAGGATTCAGGGCAAAGCCTTTTTGTGCAGCATCAAGCGCCCGACTTTTATCATTCTTGTGAATCAGTATCTCCGCATAAATTGCCAGACCTTCTGACTCCACGAGCTGCGTGACTCTGCCTTTCGACTCGAGAGCAGAACTTAAGAGGGTATAGGCATTGTCCGTATTTTTAAATCCCTTAAATTCCACGATTCCCGCAAGAATCTTTGCTTCTCGATGCTTTGGATTTTTCGCCATAACATTTTTTAGCAAACCCGCCGCCTGCAGATACTCCCCCTGGTTCAACATCAGGTTGGCCAACGAAACTTGGGGCAGAAGCCATTTTTCCCAGAGCTGACCTGCCTTTTCATAATAAGGAGCCGCATTCAAGAAATCTTTCTCGCCCTCGAGAAGTTCCGCTTTAAACTGATAGAATATCGGCAACAGAGAAAACGGCTCGGAACTTTCCAAGGTGGCCTCGATCACTCCCTTTGCCTCTTTATAACGACCCGACGTAAGCAATTTCACGGATTCACACACATGCCCGAATGGACTGACAACGTTTAAACTTCGAGTCGCTTGAGTCATCTGAGTAATCGTCTTGATGTCCTGAGCATCTTGATTCGCAAATGGCCATAGCTCTTTATAGACCGAACAAAGAAGCGCACGGACCTCTAAGTTCATTGGTGAGCCCTCGACAATACTGACCAGTTTGTTCTGAGCCTCGATATAAGACTCAAAAGTATCCTGCTCCATAGCAAAGAGCGCCTCATTCAACTTTTGCTTAACAGCTTGATCTGACAAAGTAGAGGTTGATTTTCCGGGCATAAGAAGATGAATTTTATCTCCGGCGCCCGGGCCTGAATCCCACAGTAACCACACGCCAAGGAATATTACGACGAAGAGAATGCCAAGTGGCCCTCGTATTGACTTAAGCAACTCTCCCTTTTCAAGATTCTTAAGATTAGAAAGCTCGATCACACTTTCTTTAGCTTCAGCCGAGGTCACCGTCGCAATTGTCGGCGTCGCCGGTGGCAAGTTCGCGATCGATTGCAACTGATCATATTTTCTTAATGGGTCGACTTTGATATCAGAAAAACTTGCGGGCTTTTCTGACTTTGGCGCAGGGGAGGGCGGCGGATTCGACGGTTTAATTATGACCGTTTCCGCTTCCATCTTATTGACCTTACGAGGGTCGACATCGACAACTTCTTCCAGAGCTTCGAGAAGCTTGTCGTAGAAGTCAGGCTCTTTAGAAATAAGCGTCCACTGTCCATCAGGCAGCTTGGATATCATCTCTTGACCAGAAAAAACTCCCTCACTGATCATGCGCAAAATCGCATGCGTCGAGTAAGGTCCTTTCACCTGACCACCCTTTGTTTTAACAACCCAAGTTACCTGAATACGTGACATATAGACTCTTGATTATACTTAGGAAAACCGGCTCCGCCTATGAGCGTGCATGAGCAATGACAAGGTCTGTACTTTGGTCGCGAAACGGTTCCATGCTAGCACCTCAGTTCCAATTTGGAATTACCTGATGGTTCCGCCATGAGGCCTTTTATTCGGTCAAGGGAGCTCATCTGCAATATATTATATTTGGCGATCGTCTCAATATGGCACAGGACTTGCTATCTATAGCGATCAGTAAGATTGATTGAGGAGTTCATCAGTGATTAGAAATGCTTTGATTGCAATTTACATCCTAGCTGTTTTGGCAATATCAGCCGTTGCGCGCGCTGGTGTTTTACCAAATCACGCTTTAGGTGAAGGACTTGCGTCAGAGCTTGAGCAATACAATTTCAAACAGTACGCAGGTGAAGTTGTTGCTCTTGGTGATGGCTCTCTTGTTCTGGCATTTGAAAATCAACAAGACTTCGTGATTTTGAAATCCCAGATGGATCTTACTCCTTTTATTGGTTCTAAAGTTATGATTAGCGGTATTGAACTTGAGCATCAGCTTGCTCCCAACTACGAGTTCGAAATTGTGGACCCCCTCCCTGGTTTGGGCTCTGGGAATAAAGCTGTTGTGTTTTTTGTTTTCGGTATTAGCGAGGTTAGATAATAACCGAATCATGAGTCTCAGCCCCATCCCCTCCGCGGGCTGAGACTGTTCTTTTTTAAATTCCTAAAAAGGCTTGCGGATCCCCTCCTTGCAGGCCTTTTTTTTATTCAAAATTCGGTGAAATTTCAAAAAGACAAAGAGCTGGAGCGAGCGCTCCAGTCTTCTATTCTACACGACGGATTTTTGCACCTAAGGCGGATAGCTTGTTTTCAAGCTTTTCGTAACCTCGGTCCAAATGATAGATTCGGTTTACTGTGGTTTCGCCCTCAGCAACCAAACCTGCGAGGACTAACGAAGCGCTCGCTCGTAAGTCAGTTGCCATAACCTGTGCTCCAGTCAATTGGCCTGGACGACCTCTGACAACAGCGACGCGGTTCTTAGGTGTTATGTCAGCACCTAAGCGAATCAGCTCTTGAACGTGCATGAAGCGATTTTCAAAAACAGTTTCAGAGATCACGCTGGTTCCATTCGCCACAGTCATCAAAGCCATGAATTGTGCCTGCAGATCCGTTGGAAAAAGTGGGTGAGGTGCCGTCGTAATATCCACGGCCTCCCAAGAGTTCGCCTTAAAGACGGTCATTGAATCGCTACCAGTTTCGATCTTAAATCCACTTTCGCGCATCTTAAGAATTAATGCTTCAAGATGAGCAGGTACACAGTTTTGAACAGTGACTTCACCTTTGGTAATCGCTCCGGCGATAAGAAGTGTCCCGGCTTCAATACGATCTGCAACTATTGAGTGCTCTGCCGGATGCAACTTTTCAACGCCATCAATAGTGATGACGCTGGTGCCGTGGCCTGAAATCTTTGCTCCCATTTTGATAAGGTACTCAGCAAGATCTACGATCTCTGGTTCCTTAGCAGCATTCTCAAGAACAGTTCTTCCTTCTGCTAATGTCGCAGCCATCATGACGTTCTCAGTACCGCCAACAGTCACAACCTCAAACAGAATTGTCGCACCTTTAAGCTTCTTTGCCTGAGCTTTTACATATCCTTCTTTTTGAGTGATCTCTGCGCCCAGAGCTTTAAAGCCCTCAAGATGCAAGTCAATGGGACGACTTCCAATCGCGCATCCACCTGGTTGCGACACGACGGCTTCCCCGTATTTTGCAAGCAGAGGTCCCATACACAAAAAGCTCGCGCGCATTTTACGAACCAAATCATACGATGCTTCAAAAGACTGAAGAGGGCTGACGTGGACTCTGAAGGTGTCACCGTCTCTGCGAATTTCACATCCCAAGCTTGCAAGAAGCTCCGTCGTTGATTCGATATCTTTAAGCCGTGGGACATTTCTAAAGACGTGCTCTCCCTCAGCAAGAAGAGTCGAGAAAAGAATCGGTAACGCCGCATTTTTAGCGCCACTTACTTTTGCTGTACCATTTAATGGGCCATTGCCCTCTACAACCATTTTATCCATGCTTCACTCCGCGAATGACTCTATCATGCCCCGAAAGATCTTTTATGACACGAACTTCGTTAAATAATGCCAAGTTTGCAAAATGAGCGCCCATTTTGTCACCTTGACTCATTCCCATTTCCATCAACATCAGACCTTCCGATGCTAGATGTTGACCATAAATCTGCGACCACTGCTTTAATAAAGCTAAACCGTCATCTTCCGCAAATAGCGCTGAAGAAGGTTCGAACTTCTTCACATTTTCTTCTACGGAAGGGTCTGACGTCGCGATGTATGGCGGGTTAGAGACTAGTATGTCTACGGTATCCTGTCGCATGAAGTTCTTGAAATTTGACATTACAAGGTTCTCATCTGCTGCGTCCGCCTGCACAAATAGAGTTCGATCGGACACTTCTAGGGCCTTAGCATTTCGCTGTGCGACCTCTAAAGCCTGGGCTGACATATCCACTGCAAGCAATTGAGCCTCTGGAAATTTCTTTAAAAGGGTCAGTCCGATACAGCCGGATCCACAACCAAGATCTATGATTTTTAGGTCCGACTTTTTGTTTTTTGCCCAAGCTAAAGACTCTTCAATTAGATGTTCTGTTTCAGGGCGGGGAATCAATACCGCAGGGCTTACCTCGAATGGCAATCCAAAGAACTCTTTTGTGCCGACAATATAAGCTACGGGCTCCCCTTGGGCTCTTCGGCGAACAAGGTCACGCAATATGACGAGTTCGTCTTCTTTCATGGGTTGATCATGGCGAAGATAGAGCTGTATACGGTCAAGTTTCAGCCCATGCGCCAAAAGTAACTCGGCATCAAGACGTGGAGTCTCGATTTTTTTATCTCTGAAAAAGGCGGTAGTTTTGTCTAAGATTTCTTTTAACGTCATCGCTATGCAGAGGTCTGCTTTTTAAGAGCCTCTGCTTGGAAGTTAGCAACGAGTGGATCGATCAACAACTCAAATTGCCCGCTCATGACTTGGTCTAATTGGTGGATCGTTAAGCCAATCCGATGATCCGTGATTCGGGTCTGCGGGAAGTTATAAGTTCGGATTCGCTCTGAACGATCACCCGTACCGATTTGTTCCAGCCGTGCATCTGAAGCTTCCTTGCGGGCCTTATCATCTTCAATCTGTTGCAATTTAGCGTATAGGATTTGGAAGGCTCTTTCTCTGTTCGAAGATTGAGATTTTCCTTCCTGACATTTTACATCTATTCCGGTGGGCAAATGCACCACTCGAACCGCAGACTCAGTTCTATTAACCGATTGTCCGCCCGATCCTTGAGATCTCATAGTCTCGATACGTACATCAGTCATTGGGATTTTGATCTCGTTCACCTCAACTTCAGGAATTACCGCAACTGTTACTGTTGAGGTGTGAATCCTTCCGGCAGCTTCTGTTTTAGGAACACGCTGCACGCGATGAACGCCTGACTCGTACTTCAATTTACTGAAAACGGAATCGCCGGAGACCGATGCGATAATCTCTTTCGCGCCGCCAACGTTGCCTTCAGAAAAAGAAAGCATTTCCACTTTCCAACCTTGGGAAGACGCAAAGTGCGCATAACCGCGAAAAAGCTCATCCGCAAAAAGAGACGCTTCGTCTCCTCCCGCACCAGCTCGAATCTCCAGAATAATATTTTTATCATCATTAGGATCTTTAGGAATAAGTGCAATTCGCAGTTGTTGCTCAAGCAGAGGTAGCTCAGCTTCGAGTTCCTTGACTTCTTCGCGAATCAATTCACGCATTTCGGAGTCTTGTTCGCTGGTAAGCAGTTCTTTGCTGGCCTTTAAGTTTTCAGATTTCTTTTTAAACTCACGATAAGGAACTACGATCTTTTCAAGATCTGCAAGCTCCTTCATGAGAGCACGGTATTGAGTTTGATTGGAGGCAATGTCTGGCCGTTGAAGCGAAAGATTCACTTCTTCATATCTTGATTCTACCTCATGCAGTTTTGAAAACATGGGGATGACTCCTCGAGCGATGAATGTATCAAGTTGAGTTTCAAAAATGAAAATGCGGCTCGAGAATTGAACCGCATTTCAGGCAAACAAATCCTCCGCGTGGAGGTCAGGAATTTACTTTTTTCCGTAACGCTTGTTGAAGCGATCGATACGGCCTTCAGTATCCATAACACGTTGTTTTCCAGTGAAGAAAGGATGAGATGCAGAAGAGATCTCAACTTTGATCAAAGGATATTCTTTACCGTCTTCCCATTTGATAGTCTCTTGTGAGCTCAAAGTAGATGTACTCAAGAATGCGTAATCGCAAGAGATATCTTTAAATACAACTTCACGTACTTTTGGGTGCAAGTTTTCTTTCATGACCTGAATTCCTTCTAAATAAGCAAAATGATTGGCCTTAAGATCGACTGGTTTATCACACCGGGTGCCCCGTGTCGAGTAGAAATCGCTGCTTTTTTTGGCAGCGATATCCGACCTCAAGGTTCAATTTTTCAAAATAATTTCATATATTTAAGCTAGACGGGCAGAGGCCACCCTCTAGCTTGGGCCTGACATTGCCTTCAGGAAGTCCGTATTGGTTTTGGTCGCTTCGACCTTATCCAAAAGGAATTCCATCGCATCAATCACATTCATTGGAGCCAAAACTTTTCGAAGAATCCACAGACGGTTCAAATCGCCTTTATCAATCAAAAGATCCTCTTTACGAGTTCCAGATTTGTTGATGTCCATGCATGGGAAAATACGTTTTTCCATCAGCTTGCGATCTAAGTGGATCTCGGCATTACCAGTTCCTTTAAATTCCTCGAAAATAACTTCATCCATTCGCGAACCGGTATCGATCAATGCCGTTGCGATAATGGTGAGCGATCCACCTTCTTCGATATTACGAGCGGCACCAAAGAAACGTTTCGGCTTATGAAGAGCGTTAGAGTCAACACCACCAGATAAGATCTTTCCTGATGGAGGAACTACGGTGTTGTAAGCACGAGCCAAACGAGTGATTGAATCCAGCAGGATAACGACGTCGTGCTTGTGCTCGACCAAACGTTTTGCTTTTTCAATGACCATTTCTGCGACTTGAACGTGACGAGTTGGTGGCTCATCAAATGTAGATGATACCACTTCACCCTTAACGGTTCTTTGCATGTCGGTCACTTCCTCGGGACGTTCATCGATCAACAGAACGATCAACTTTACCTCAGGATGATTCGCTGTGATCGCGTTCGCGATGTGTTGCATGAGAACGGTTTTACCAGTACGCGGAGGAGCTACGATCAAAGCACGCTGGCCCTTACCAAGAGGTGCCATCAGATCCACAACTCGTGTTGTATAGTCGCCTGGGTTGTGTTCTAGCTTCAGTCTCTCGTTAGGATAAAGAGGCGTTAAGTTATCAAAAAGGATTTTATCTTTACCTTTTTCTGTTGTCTCGAAGTTAAGAGAATCCACTTTCAACAAGGCAAAGTAACGCTCGCCTTCTTTAGGAGGGCGAACAGTTCCAGTGACCGTGTCACCAGTTCGCAAACCGAAGCGGCGAATTTGGGAAGGACTGACGTAAATATCATCCGGTCCCGGTAAATAGTTATAATCTGGAGAACGCAAGAATCCATAACCATCTGGCAGAATTTCCAAAACACCCGAGCCGTAAATATCTTGGCCCAATTTGGCAGCGCGCTTAAGGATTTCGAAAATCATGTCCTGACGACGAAGTCCCGCAGCGTTTTCAATTTTAAGTTTTGTTGCTAGTTCTGTCAGCTGAGTGATGTTTTTAGATTTTAAATCTTTCGAAGAAAGCCAGGTCTTCTCTTCATCAGTCAGATGGATATCTGCCAAATCAACTTCCTGAGTCTGCACTGGCTGAGAATCATCACCAACCGGCTGAGTGTCGTCGCCTCCTCTGCCGCGATCATGTCTAAAATCTCGTCTTTGATTGCTTCCACCATGCCGGTGACCGCCTCGGTTATCACGATTGTCTCGATCACGATTGTCTCTTTGATGACGGAAATCTCGTCTTTGATTATTTTGATGCTGAGGTCGGTCTTGGCGAGGCTCTTGAGGGGCTGCTGCCGCGCCGTTGCTAGCTGCTGCGGACGCTGTCTGAGGGGCTTTTGGAGCAGATTGTTCAGTTGGATTTTCTGGTGCGGCAGGGGTTGGGGTCGCTGATTCAACGGGTACTGCAGATGCTTTTTCGGTTTTTTCAGCTTTAGCCGTGTCGTCAGTGGACTTGCTACGAGTGCGTTTCTTTGCAACCTCAACGCCTTGATCTTTAGGTTCAGACAAACAGATTCTCCTTGTGGGAATTTTTCTTTGAATAGGTAGAGTGATATAAAATAGAGGCTTAATCCGATTGGATTGTTTTACTATAGTTCTTGATTAACTGTCCTAAAGTCGGCTGTTTTTGTCAACCGAAAATCTTTTTGTTGATTAGCAGGCCTAAGTTATCGAATTTTAAGACGAAAATCCAGTGAGTGATTGCCTAAAGGCACCACCGGTTACTTGGCACTCTTGAAACTAGAAAGCCGTCTCATGTTGAATCATCGGCAGGACTTCACAGCCGAATCCTGCAGGAGCTAGTCCCGTTTCGGGACTATCGTCCAATGAGCCATGGTATCCATATAGTTTTACTAATTAATCCTAATTTCAGTATCTTAGAACTCTACTGAAATAGTCTAGTTTTGTTTGTTGCCACGTTAAAAAGATGGAATTTAGCTCTCCCAGCTATTAATTTTTTGTCTGGCAATACCGAAAGGATAGTATCCTTTTTATAAGCACAAGGAGTCTAATGTGGAGGAAGTTTATAATGTTCCGGCACCAAGAACCCCTCTAAATCTAGAGGTTTCTTTTAAGCGGAATTATGCGCGTGAAGAAACTAAAGGCACGCTCAAGAACATCAGCATCACAGGAGCCTTTCTGGAGTTTACTGGCGGGGATATTCGCGCCAACGAAAAGTTGAATCTGGTTTTTGTAGTCGCCGGCCGTGAAAGAAAAGTCCCAGCGTCGGTTATTTGGACCAACTCTTTGGGTTGTGGCGTGAAGTTCATGCCGACCAACAATAGAGATGTGCAAATAGTCGATGACCTAATTTATTTTATTGAAAATAGCAGAAACGATCGTCGTTCTGTTATCGGTGATATCTTTAAGAAAGTCGGATGATTTTTTTTAAAAGATTTGAAACAAAAAAAGCGCAGTTACCTGCGCTTTTTTTTATTTTCTATCGTCCAAGAACTAAGTTCCTACATGAGTGTTATCCATCGCTTGCTGCTCGAGCTCTCTCTGACGACGCTTTTTTCTCATCACTATCAGAATAGCTAAACCCGCCGCTGCCAAACCAACCACTGCTAAAGCAAGAGTTGTATCTTCGTCTGTGGCTGGGGCACCTTGATCTTCTTCTGCAACCATTTGCGGAGGAGGTGGAGGTGGGTTGATCGCCTCTTCCATTGGAGGAGGAGGTGGTGGAAGTTGGTCCTGGGCTGCCATATCCATTGCAGGATCCTGCGGAGGCATAGCACCCATATCCATTGGCTGCTGGTCTTCAGGCATTGGAGGAGGCGGGATATCTGCATCTGCTTGCTGAGGAGGCATTTGGTCCATTGGCGGAGCCATCTCTCCCTGAGCAAAATCTTGTGGCGGCATTTGCTCTGCTTGTGCTGGAGCCATTTCCTGTTGAGTTTGACGTGGAGTCGCGGCAACCGCTCTGCCTTTCCAATATCTTAGCTCAGTTCCTGCAGAGATTTCCCCTTTAGATTCTACAGAGTTACTTGCCCAGACTTCTTTCCAAGCGTTGTCGTAACCAAGCAGATCCTTTGAAACTGTACGGATATTGTCGCCTTCACGAGCAATATAAACCTCGGGAGTCATTCCATTATCTTCATAATAAGTAATCAATCGAGATGAATCATCGGGCCGATTTGGCGAGCTGTAGTAAATCTTATCGCCCGGCTTAACATCGCGAGAATTAAATGTTGGATTTCCACGCTTTAACTCTTCTGTGCGGTCATCTCCATAAATTGCTCTGCTAACCTGCAAAAGAGTGTCACCCGGTTTTGCAAAGTACACTGTATTGAACCAAGCTCTTCCAACTTTCCAAGGAGTCGTTGGGACCTTTTGAAGTGGAATGTTCTTTTTAACAGGCTCATCACCACCATCTACAATTGTAGTGGACGAATCTGACGAATCGTATGAAGTATCACTTGAAGACGTGTCCGCCATTCCAAAAGATGAAGTGTCTGTTTCTGATGGTGAAGCCATTTCAGCAGGAGCTTCAGTTTCCGCCATCAACGGATCTTCCGCAGGAGGTGGAACGTCTTGAGCGCCGCTTTCTCCGAATGGATCAGCTGGCAAAGAATCCATTTCAGCCGCGATGTCGGGCCGTTCGGTATCTTCGAGCTCAAGTGGAGCATCAGAAAGATCCATCTCGGTTTCACCAAGTGCTTCCTCAGGTAACTGATCACTTGCAAGAGAGTCGTCTGCAGCAATATCCAGAGATTCGCCGTCAAGATCCAAAGATTCTTCGCCTTCAAGACCTTCCAGGTCAGCAGAATCCATATCAGCGGCAACCTCAGATTCCGGTTGGCTGCTTTTAAATAGAGAGCAGCCAGTCATCGGAGCGGCTAACCCCATACACGCGAGTAGAACTACGAGTCTTTTCATCATACCTTCATCCTTGAGTGATGCTCTGAAACATACTGTTCCAGGAATGCGTTATTAACAATCTAATGCACTATTACTGACGTCGGCAAACACTTATGCAGGCCCTGGACTATGGGAGGATCCTGAGTTTTGTGCCGATTTTTATTTTTTTCTTATCAAACCAACCCGTGTTCATCTCCAGGGCGTACTTAGCGGGCTTTACACTAAGATACGACTTCAACGCTGAGTCCGGAATTCCTTTTCCCGATTTCATTTCCTGGACGTCGACTAAAGTCCCGTTTCGGTCGAAAAATCCGATCGAAAGATCAATAAGAGTGTTCTTCATCCAGAAGGATCGTGTCTCTTCGCCCTGAAAAATAAAAAGCATGCCTTCGTTTTCCCCAAGGCGCGGTCTAAACATAAGGCCCTGAGCGTGTTGTTGGGGTGTCTGTGCGACCTCGACTTCGAGAACTTCCGAGCCGACCTGAATCTTCTTTTTCGCAAAAGTCTTTTCTGCGAAAGCTCCCGGAGAAAACAACAATATTACCGAAAATAAATTAATTACGAAACATTTCGATCGCGACGCCATATCTGACACCTTTCGTAGAGACCGTCAGTCCATTCAAATTTAGCTCACGCAAAATTTCTAAAAGAATCAACGAGCCCGCAAAAATTATATCGGCCCGGCCACCCAAACTATACTTATCTTTCTTTTCCTGGACCGAAGTTGCTGCAAATTCTTTATTCCAAAATTCCAAACGCTCTCTCGAAAGATAAAAGCTATCGACCTTTTTTTCGTCGTAACCACCGAGTTCGATTGCAGCAATAGAAGTGGGAGTTCCAGCCACTGCGACAACTTCGTCTAGAGGATGCTTTTTAATTTGTGTGAGCACGCTGGCCAATTGCTTCTTGATGTAACCACCCATCTCCAGTTGCTCTGACGGAGGAATCGGCTGAACAGTGACAAACCTTTCAGTCAGACGCACGCCGCCGATATCTGCGCTTTCTCCGTGAATAATTTTCGACCCGGCGCCAAGGATCATCTCGGTGGATCCGCCGCCAACATCAACTACTAAATAAGACTTTGAAACATTTCTGTCTTTACCGGCTATTGCGCCTTGATAAGTGATTCTTGCCTCGTCCTTACCTGGGATTATTTCTATAGGAATTCCAAGATCCTGCCCAATTTTAAAAAGCTCCGAACCGTTTTCGGCATCGCGAGCAGCTGAAGTTGCCATTGCTAAAATTTTATCGACCTTGCAGCTATCGATTTCTTTTTTAAAAGACTTCAGGCAACTTCTGGCTCTTGCTAACGCCTCAGGATGAAATTTTCCGGTTTTGTCTATTTCTTGGCCCAGGCGGACCACCTGCATCAGATCTTTGTGAACAACCTTAATGCCAGAAGAATCTCCATCGGCAATTAGACATAGAAAAGTATTGGTTCCGAGATCAAGGGCTGCAACTCTCATGATTTTAGTTTTTCCTGTATAATTTTATTTACTAGGTCTGGATTAGCTTGTCCTTTCGAGGCCTTCATAACAGCCCCGACAAAATACCCAAAGAGATTCTTTTTCGCTCCACTTTTATGGGCAGCTACCTGCTGGGAATTTTCATTTAGGACCTGCTCAACAAGAGCCTCGATGACTTGAGGATCAGTTATTTGCACGAGTCCTTTTTCTTTAACAATTTCTTGGGGAGACTTTCCCGTCACCCACATTTCCTGAAAGACTGTTTTGGCGATTTTTCCAGATATTGTGCCTTCGTCTATAAGTCTTATGAGTGCCCCTAAATCCGAAGGTTTAAGAGAAGATTCCTGAATCTGTTTCGAACCTTGATTCAATTCTCTAAGCAGCTCACTCATGATCCAGTTGGCGGCCGCTTTCGCATTTTTACAAGCGCTTGCTGTTTCCTCGAAGTAATCTGCGATCTCTCTTTCGGATGTCAGCAAATCTGCATCGTGATCGGAAAGTCCAAAGTCTGACTTGAAGCGCTCCCTACGATTGGCCGGAAGTTCAGGCAAATGTTGGCGAATCTTATCAATAGACTCCTGGGTGATTGTTACGGGAAGCAGATCTGGCTCTGGAAAATAGCGATAGTCTTGAGCATCCTCTTTCACCCGCATCGTAAAAGTTCGGTTTTTGTCAGGATCCCAGAGTCTCGTCTCTTGAATAATACTTTCACCGCGCTCGAGCACCTCTATTTGCCGTTCGATTTCATACTCGATGGCTTTCTCTACAAAACGAAAGGAGTTGACGTTCTTGATTTCAACTTTTGTTCCCAAGGTGGATTCATTTTTTCTTTTTACCGAAACATTGCAATCGCAACGCAACGATCCCTCTTCCATATTTCCGTCACAGACCTCTAAATAGCGAACAATCTGCCGAACAGTGCGACAGTACTGCGCAGCCTCTGCCGGACTGTGCATATCCGGACCGGAAACAACTTCTAGAAGCGGAATGCCTGCGCGATTATAGTTAATCAGCGTGCAATCACCGTGATGCAGTGACTTTCCAGCATCCTCTTCCATATGCGCACGAGTGATAGAGACCGTTTTCTTGACACCATCTACGACAAAGCTGACTGAACCACCTTCGCAGATAGGTTTATCGTGTTGAGAAATCTGGTAGCCTTTCGGCAAATCCGGATAGAAATAGTTTTTCCGCGCGAAAACTGATTTTTGACTGACATTGCAACCCAACGCTAAGCCGGTTTTGACGGCAAACTCTACCGCTTTTTTGTTGAGTACTGGCAAAGTACCGGGCATGCCGACGCTTACTGGGGAAGTGTTCTCGTTATCACCAGAATCGAATGTTGTGGAATCCGAACTGAAGATCTTCGACTTCGTGTTTAGCTGAACATGTATCTCGATACCTATGACGGCTTCAAAGTCATTAGAAGACATGAGGTCTTTTTCCTTTCGCAGGCGCCACTGATTCCAAGGCCCAAGCCACATTCAACATTCTTTGCTCATCAAAATGGTTCGCTGTGATTTGAATGCCTATGGGCAAACCGTCGGTAGATAACGAAAACGGCACACTCATCCCTGGCAAACCCGCTAAGTTTGTAGATGTCGTAAAGATGTCGTTCAGATACATTTGCAGTGGATCTGCAATTCTCTCTCCTAATTTAAAGGCTGGCGCGGCAGTGACAGGGCTTAGAATAACATCGCACTGCTTGAATGCATCTTTGTATTGATTAACGAAAAGGCGACGGACCTTACCTGCCTTTAAATAGTAAGAGTCATAGTATCCACTGGAGAGGGCGTGAGTGCCCATCATGATTCGTCTTTTAACTTCGGCTCCGAATCCTTCTCCGCGGGTTTGACTATAGAAGGTTTCCAAATCAACAGATGATAGGTTTTTAAAGTCCGATCGATATCCGTACTTTACGCCATCGTAACGAGCAAGATTTGAAGAAGCCTCGCAAGCTGCAATCAGATAGTAGACGGGAACTGCATATTCGATTAACGGTAGCGACACCTCGACGATTTCGGCTCCCATTTTTTTAAGTTCATCTATGGAGTTTTCAACCGACTTTTCCACATCTTTGTGAAGTGAACTTCTCATGCATTCTTTCAAAAGGCCTACGCGAATACCCTTTAGGTCTTTTGAAAGTGCGCGAGTCCATTCTGGAACCGCTCTTTGCGATGACGTCGAATCTTTTGCATCAAATCCTGATATCACCTCAAGTGTAAGTGCAGCATCCTCAACAGTACTTGTCATCGGCCCCACCTGATCTAAGGATGAAGCATACGCAATGACCCCATAACGACTGACTCTGCCATATGTTGGCTTGACGCCGACGACTCCACAAAAGCTTGCTGGCTGACGAATGGATCCGCCCGTGTCGGTACCTAAAGTAGCCGCCATCATTCGAGACGCCTGAGCAGCAGCCGAGCCCCCAGAGGAGCCTCCAGGTACATACTTATTGTTCCAAGGGTTTTGGACAGCACCTTGAATAGAAGTTTCATTCGAGGATCCCATCGCAAACTCATCTTGATTCAATTTTCCTAGTATAACCGCGCCGGCGTTTTTTAGTTTCGCTACGGCCGTGGAGTCATATGGCGGAACAAAGCCTTGAAGAATCTTCGAACCCGCTGTTGCAGGAAGATTCCGAACGCAAAGCATGTCTTTTATGCCGAAAGGGACACCCGCCAAGGGGCCCAATTCCTCACCCTTAGAGATTTTGCTGTCGATGACTCTAGCAGCGCTTAAAAAATTTTCGTCTTCGAAAACCACAGCGTTTAAAGATTGGTTCAGATCCTTCATTCTTTTAAAGAAAAAGGATGCCACCTCTTCGGCGCTGATTTTTTGATCTTTTACAGCATTGGAAATATCCGTAAGACTTGAGTTCACTAAATCCATCTGAATTTCCTATACTACTGGTGGTACTTTAAAAAGATTGCCAGCTCTTGCTGGTGCATTTGCGACCATATCTTCAGCCGTATGTTCCTGCTCAACAACATCTTCTCTCCAATGAACTTCAATTTCGGCAGGAGTCACCAGGGGCTCTACTCCCGAGGTATCAATCTTGGAAATTCTCTCAAAGTAGTCCATCACTTGTGTCAGTTGCTGGCTATAATCGTCGGCTTCTACTTCGGAAATCTTAAGACGTGCCAGTTTCGCAATGTTCTGGATTGTTTTCTTATCAATCATGCGGACTCCTTTGGAACGTCCTTTAAAATTAAACAAAAAAACCGAGGTCGTCATCTTTTGCTCAATGCATCCTACAGTGACTGGACCTTATTGAGTGATAGAGTCCTGATATGTCTAAAAAACGCCATGAAGAGCTCAAGCAAATATTGGCAAAACATGATTATCAGTACCATGTTTTGGATCAGCCCCTCATCTCTGATTATGAATATGATCAACTAATGGCCGAGCTTTTAAAAATTGAACAAAAGAACGAAGGCCTTGATTTAGCAGATTCACCTTCACAAAGGGTGGGTGCTGCTCCGTTAGGGACTTTCGAAAAAGCCCCCCATCGTTTGCCGATGTTGTCTCTTGCCAATAGCTATTCCACGGAAGACATTCTTGAATTTGATGAACGCACAAAAAAGTTCCTGAATACTCAGGACGACTTAGACTATCTTTGTGAGCCCAAGTTTGATGGTCTGTCGATGGAGTTGATTTATGAAAACGGACTGCTCGTCCGCGCTTTAACCCGAGGCGACGGAACGGTTGGCGAGGATGTCACACAGAACGTAAGAACCATTAGAAGTATTCCGCTTAAACTGTCTTTGAAAGAACCACCGGCATTGCTTGAAGTTCGTGGTGAAGTTCTGATGTTTAAAAAAGACTTCGCCAATTTAAATGAGCTCCAACAAGAATCAGGACTGCAAACTTTTGCAAATCCACGAAATGCCGCGGCAGGAACCATTCGTCAACTGGATTCAAAAATCGCCGCATCCAGACCGCTTAAATTTTTCGCCTATGCCTTAGGAGCTGTTGAGGGGGTAGAGTTTTCAACCCAGCATGAAGTTGAAAGTTACTTTGTAAAGGCCGGCCTTCCCTCAGCAGTAAATCACAAACAAGATTTAGTCCGTGTCTGTAGTGGAGGAAAAGCAGTCATTGACTACTACCAGCACATAGAAAAAATTCGCTCGGAACTTCCCTTCGACATTGATGGCATTGTAATAAAAGTGAATTCCCTTGCTGTTCAAGATGACCTCGGCTTGGTTGCGCGCAGTCCACGCTGGGCCTCTGCGGCTAAATTCAAACCCGAACAAGCACAAACTCTTGTGGAAAGCATTATCGTGCAGGTGGGAAGAACCGGCGCCCTGACTCCGGTTGCAATAATGAAACCCGTTAAGGTGGGTGGTGTCACAGTTACGAATGCAACACTTCACAATCAGGATGAAATTGATAGAAAAGATGTACGAGTCGGCGATACTGTGGTGGTTCAGCGAGCCGGGGACGTTATTCCTGAAATAGTTTCCGTCGTCGCAAACTTAAGGCCAAAAAATAGCCAAGCCTTTTTAATGCCCAGTAGCTGTCCCGCATGTGGATCGAAAGTTCAACGAGTTGAAGGTGAGGTCGTCACCAGATGCGTAAATCCACTGTGCATAGCAATGGTAAAAGAATCACTGAAGCATTTCGTTGCTCGACGAGCAATGAATATTGATAAGGTCGGTGACCGCTTAATTGAAACCTTCGTCGATCATAAGCTAGTTCTTCGTTTTTCTGACTTTTTCCGACTTACAAAAGCGGATGTTCTATCTCTCGAGAGGCAAGGGGAAAAGTCTGCGCAAAACATTATCGACAGCATCCACAACTCCAGAACTCCTACACTTGCTCGATTCATTTTTTCTCTCGGGATCAGATTTGTTGGAGAGCAAACAGCCAAACTTTTAGCCGACCATTTTTTAACCATCGAAAAGTTCCTGAAGGCAAGCGAAGAAGAATTGTTGCAAGTGCCAGAGATAGGGCCCAAGGTTGCTAAGTCTATTATAGAATGGACAAGCAACCCCAAGCTTGCGCAAGAAATTCAAGAGCTGCAAAACTTGGGTATTAAAATTACCAATCCAGTTCGTGCCCAAGAGGGACCACTGTCTGGCAAAAGCTTCCTCATCACCGGTACGCTTCCAGTCAAGCGTGACGATGCCAAAGATTTCATAGAGAAAAACGGAGGAAAGATTTTAAGTTCTGTGTCCGCCAAGCTAAATTATTTGGTTGTGGGCGACGATCCTGGATCTAAAGTCGAAAAGGCACAGGGGCTTGGTGTCCAAATTATTACCTGGGATCAACTACAGACTATGCTTTAATAAAAAAACCCACACCAATCAATGGCGTGGGTTCTTTTATTTATCATTTTAAGAAATCTTAAAGATGATCAATAACAATGTCGCGAGCCATTACAGTCTTACGACCATCAGCTTTTGCGCTTTCGACTCCTTTTAAGCAAAGCTGTTCGATTGCTTTACTAAGAACGTCGATTGTTTCAGCAGAAGTGTTCATTTCGCCTTTTTCTTTGATCAACTTTTTAACTTTGCTGGTAACTACAAGTACGTCTGCCATGATTCAAACCTCTCCATCCATGTTAGTAGAACAATAAAAGGTTTGCATAGGGTCCCACGAATGACAACGGGAAATCTTTTTGCACCGCACTAATGTTATTTCGCACTCGTAACATGTGGTTCTGATTTACCGTCAACAAATCTAAAAAGTTCCGCTTGGCGCCCCAATCCTTCTGCTGGCGAGATCCACACATAGGTCTTCTGATCCAAGGCCTTGGTACACTCGACGTCGAGGAATGCTGGCGACCAGCACCCACTATTTAAATGCTCCACTGATCCAATAATCTCGTGCCGAACATGGTGGGTATGCCCATAGACAATTCGCTTAACCTTCGTGATGGCGCTGGTCATTGCAAGAATTCGATCGTCGGGCTCTTTATATGTTGAAACCAACGACGTGATGGACTTGCTGTAAAAAAGAAAGAACGGCAACAGAATAAAAAGTGGAATGAATGCCCAGAAGAATGAAACATCGAAGACAGCCCTAATGAATACCATCACTTGGAAAATAAGGAAAAACGCAATGAATATTATAAATGCACGATCCAACCAAAGCTCTCTTGCGAGTAAAAATGGATTGCTCGCGGCGGGCGCCACAAACAGCTCCTTCATCTCGCGGACCATTCGCGGTTCTGCATTCGCCTTCTCTGCGACAACAGAAATTCTGTCCTCGATACCCAGGGGGTTCCGCATGGGCGAGGCGAGTCTATCCGAAAAAGAGTGAGCCAAAGTTAAAATCGAACCCCAGAACCAGGTCAGAATAATACCGGGCTGAGCCTTCAGCATATACTTTAGAAAAAAGTGCAGATACTGACGTAAGCTCATTATATAATTTGTATCAACATGGGGATTGAAGAAGCCCATACCATTCATAATGTAACGACAGGCTAAATTGCCAAATGGCAATTTTAAAGACACATAGTTATAGCCACGAATGAACGGGTTGATAGGATCTTCGCAGATACAGTAGGGATCATATTGATTACCGTGCTCGATCAGAGTGTCTTGGTTGCTGATATAGAACCATTCCACAAATCGGACTTGAGCACGTAGGTCTTCAGACAGATTCAGGTGTCTAAGAATTTCTTTTTGTACCTCGGCAAAGTGCAGCTCAAGATCATGGTTACCAATGACGAAAACGACCCGGTTACCACGTATTACAAACTCTCGCAGAGCATTCACGAAAGTTGCATGATCTTTAAGAATAACGTCGATTTTAAATTTCGAACGCTCGGCCCTTGGATAAAGACCTTTGTGTCGCTCCAAGTTGTGAATTTGAAATACCGGCTCATCTGGAAGTTTCAGAACGCTATCGAAATCAAATATGTCTCCGTTCAATACCAGCTCAACCGCAGCTCCCTGAGACTTGGTTTCAACGTCCCTGAGAAACATTTCAAAAACGTCATCAAAAAAGAACTGCCGAGTTTTAAACTTCTTCCACAACGGGAAACGCATGTTCACCGGCTCTGCTTCACTTAGGTGAAGGTCGCTGATTATCGCAGTGTATTGTGCCAACCTAAAGTCAGCTTTTGGATGTGAAAAAGAAGTGGGCAAATCTCCCTCCCGCTAATATGATCGTGCAGATGAACGAATATATCAAGAACCTCAAGACACCAATTGCAATTGTAGGTATGGCTCGAAGCGGGGAGTCCGCAAAACGTCTGCTTTTAGCCTCGGGACTATTACCCGAAAATGTTCTTACTTTCGATGCAAAGCTGGACACAGCAGATTTTAAGGACCCTCAAGAACTGATAGCTCGAGGTCAACCCAAAACCTTACTGGTGTCTCCCGGTGTCCCACTAGCGAGCCCATGGATTCAGAAAGCACGCGAACAGGGTCTTCAGATAGTTAGCGAAATTTCCTTGGCGTGCTCATTCCTCACAAATGAAAAGTTGATCGGCGTCACGGGTTCCCTTGGAAAAAGCACAACTGTCTCACTTCTTGGGGCCGGTCTAGGCGCATTTAGTAAAAACTATTTTGTGGGTGGAAATTTAGGTACGCCTTTTTGTGAATACGCTTGTGAACTGGTCGATCGCAAGAGATCCGTCGCCGATTGGGTGGTTCTTGAACTCTCCAGCTATCAACTTGAGAATTGCGAAGGACTCGCTCTCGATTATTCCGCAATCACCTATCTGACACCAAATCATCTTGAGAGATATACTAGCCTACAAGATTATTATGATACTAAGTGGAAAATTTTTACGCTGACTAAAAAGATAATGTTCTTAAATAAGTTGGGCGGCGAGCTTCTTGAGTATGCAAAAAATAAAGATCTCACAGATCTTTACGTTGTCTCCAAAGAAGATTCTCTTTTCGAGCCCTTCAATCTTCACGACGCCCAGCTGATCGGAAAGCACAATCAAGACAACTTAGCACTTGCGACTGCCATTGCGCTTGAGGCTGGGTGGCCCAAAAAAGCCATCGAAGGTATGACAGAGTTTAAAGGACTTGCCCATCGTTTGGAAAATCTTGGCTATGTTAATGGCATTCGCTTTATTGATGATAGTAAAGCCACGGCCATGGATAGTGTAATTATTGCCGCGCAAGCAGCCCATGAAACTCTCCAGCATGGTGGACGACTCCACATACTGCTCGGCGGAAAAGACAAAAACTTGCCATGGGAACAACTTAAAAACCTGGCCAATCTTCAAGATACAGTGTTCGTATTTTTTGGAGAGTGTGCTGGTCTGGCTCAAAGCAAATCGACTCTGCCGGGTACCCAGTATAGCACGCTTAAAACCGCTCTAGATGAAGTGTTGAAGTTGGCAAAGTCCCCGGACACAGTACTGCTAAGCCCCGGAGGAACTAGCTTCGACGAGTTCAAGTCGTTTGAAGATCGCGGGGACTTCTTTAAAAGAGTTGTTTCTGAATTTGCTAATCTCTGAAGCTTAGAACCGAAAGCGTGTTGGGATCGACTGGAAGCACGCGCGAACTGATTTTCTGCGAGCTCTTTCCTATTAGCACAACTTCGTGGATATCGGGCGGAACGTTATAAAGAATAAAGCCTCCACCTGAAAGACCCTTTTTGTTTTGCAAAATTCGTCCCTGCATATCGAAATAAACGACATGCTGAGCGTCAAAAGAATCGTAGCCAGCAAGGTGAACTTCAAAGTCTTCATTAGGGACAAAGCCCACCACAATTCCACTATTAGGCGAATCATTAATTCTTAGATAGTTCTTGATGGCACTTAACCAAGACCACTGAACCAAAGGAATATGCACGAACGAATCTTTGTCGTTATATAGGTATCGGGCAGCGAGATATTCTGTTCCCGCGGGCTGTACTCTTATCAAACCAATTCGATTCAATTGCGGTAGAGTAATGGTCTTAACTTTTTCGTCAAACTCTACAGTCTCTTGCAGACTTTGCATCTCGATCGAAGCTCTGCTGAACTCACCACTGAAAGCGTCGTAAACCCTTAAAGGCACTGCTTCTGACTTTATTGTCGCCTCAATATTGCCGACTGCGATGGAACCATCCTCAACTACTACGTTCTGATAACCAAATAAAGTCCCCGATCGAGTTGCTAAAAGAGAGTGATAACCCGGGCTCGCATCGACGAAAGCAAAAAGACCATTCGCACTTGTGGAATTTAGCTTAGGATCCGGCAACATCATTTCATTGAAATATACTGGTACCAATGAGGAATCTGACTCGACTTGGACCTCAACCCCAGAGATTGTTTTCTCATCAAGCATTACCTGTCCCCAGATTATGCTGGGATTTTCTCCCAAGGAAAGCTGTCGCTGTTGCGAAATAATATCCCTAAAGGCGGCGATCATTGTTTCTGGAAAAAGAGAGATTCGAGACTCACTACCAGCGACTATAATGCTCGCTGACTGATAATGACTAGGGGCTGCCGCGCGCATAACCGTACTTGAACCCTTTGAAACATTTTCCATGATCGCCATACTATCACTGTCGACTTTAACATCACTGGTTCCCTTGACAAAAGTGACTCGTGAATTCGCCGGAGCTCTATTAGCATTTGGGTAGTAGGCATTGGTAACGACCGTCGCAAAATCCGGTTGTGGAGCAATTTTTAGCTTTGGTCCTTTGAACGTTCCAGTCGAGATGCTTTCTACGCGGCTTAGTCGGAAACTGCCTTCACCCATTGTTTTGCCGTCTTTGCTAACAAGTCGGGCAACGACAGAACCTATTACATCTTGCACTTCAATTTTATAGGTACCTTTTATCAGATCGACTCGGCCAAGTTCCTTTAGAACTCCCTCATCATTTCTTCGTATTTCGATATGGTGTTCATTCGTCACCGCAAGACCACCAGTGATCTCAATTGCACCCATAACGGTTTTAATTTTGGTGGTGCTGGCGATAGAGTAAGAAGGAACCTCTGGTTCCTCAGCACTAGCAGGGAGCCTTGCTCTCTCTGCCGCAGGATCTCGAGGATAGGTTTCGCCGCGTAGGTAAACTTGAGATTTAGAAATCTGAGTTCTGGTTTTTCCAGAGGAGTCAGTTCCAGAGACGAAAACTTTAGTGTGCTCAGCAGAAGTGTCTTCGCTAAGTTCTTGAAGTGCTCCCGACTTTGCCAAGGTTTCGTGAGCTAGCTCCGCCCAACTCTGAGTCGTCCAATTCTGATTCAGTACTTCGTGCCGATGTTGAGCCTCTTGAACGCGACGAGCCTGTGCAATTGAAAGGTCTTGCATCCATGAATTGTCGGGTTCTTGTATATTTAACCGCTCAGACTGCTTCTTAAAACTCATCTCCGCTAAAAGAATTTTTGGTTCAGGACGCCGAACGCTATCACTGTTAAGAACTACAGGAGGGTTTTTTGCAATTCGATCCCAATCGGATTGATCCGCTCTCGAACTCTGCAGTTCTTCGAAAGCGATATGAGGCGGAGAGTTTTTTACGGCTTTGATTGTGAGGGCTTCGTAAATGGGCAGAAAGCGCAAACCACCAACGGTGTTTGACCAAAAAAAGCTTCCAGCTAAAACTGCAAACGGCAGAAGCCGCTTGAGTCGCATTCCTTGCAACGTGCACCTCTTCAGAAGAATAGTCATCTTTGACTACTCTTGATCTTATTTAGAAAGATCGGAAGTCGTCAATAACGTTGCGCTTGTCGCGACTTTGGTTAAGCGCCTTCTTAAGCTTGTCTGCAATCACTGCTGCTCGACTATCATCGCTACCCACAAGTTCAAATGAACCTTCCTGGTTGCGACTTTCGACTAGAACCTCGACTTGCACGTCGTAGGGGCGGCGGTCACCCAGCACAGTAATGTGGGTGAACAGTCGCTCACGAGCCATCTCCATCTTTTTGATCTCGTTTTGCTTTCGGTCGTAATATTGCGACGAAAGCTCCCGACCATTCTGACTTAGTGCCCGCGGCTCTCCGATAACCGAAACGATCACTCGTCGAGTTTCGCTAACATTCAGCGGAGTTTCCTTAAGCAAAACTCCACGTGTTTGGCAGGACACAATAGCAAAGACTGAACACAACAATAGAGCGGCTCGGTAATATAGCATCTTACTTCTTCTGGGCTTTGTTCCAGTCATCCATAAAGAGCTTGATGCCCTTGTCCGTCAGCGGATGGTGGGTCATCTGTTGCATAACCTTAAATGGAATTGTCGCAATATCAGCACCCATCTCTGCAGCAATTTGGATATGCATAGGGCTGCGTACGCTGGCTACCAGGACTTCCGTCTTAAAATCATAATTCTGATAAATCTGAATAACCTGGTTAACCATGGTCATACCTTCAGCACCAATATCATCAAGTCGGCCCACAAACGGAGAAACCATTGTTGCGCCAGCTTTAGCCGCAAGCAATGCCTGCATCGGTGAGAACACCAACGTGACGTTGGTCTTGATGCCTTCGGCAGTTAACTTCTTAACTGCGATCATACCGTCTTCACACATTGGGATCTTTACAACGACATTAGAGGCGATTTTTGCCAGCTCCTTGCCCTCGGCCACCATTTCTTCTGCCTGAAGTGAAATAACCTCTGCAGAAACTGGCCCAGAGATTTCTTTACAAATGTCGCGGATAATTTCATGAAATGGTTTGCCTACTTTTGCAACCAAAGAGGGATTGGTGGTCACACCATCTACCCAACCGCGTAGATTGGCTTGGCGAATTTCTTCAATATCTGCAGTATCAATAAAAAACTTCATGGGATCTCCTAAGGGAAAGGGGCAGGTTAAGAAAGGTTCCCTAATCTTTTACGTTGGCTCATCTTAAAAATCAACCAGGGTTTTTCCCTGCATATAAAACTCCGCCTGACGAGCTGGCTGTGCCGCTTTGGCAATTTCGTTAAGGTTTTTTTGATAAATGGGATGCTCATATTGACCCCACGCCTCAGCTGCACAGCGAATAATTAAGGGGTCCTGATGCAGAAGAGGATATGGAAGAGTCAGCTTCGGAGACATCATAATTTGTCTGTTAAACGCTAAAACTATGAGTTCCGTATTCACAGCCTCTTGAAACCTGGATTCTTTCTTATGACTTAATGATAGCACCAGGTCCAATAGCTGGTCGACACTCATTGGAGTTTCGTATTTAACCACGAATTCGAGATGGGCATTGATATCGGCTCTCTCAGCCGTCATATAGCGCTTATAGACCGATGAAATCGAAAGAATCTTACCACTGGTTTGCAGTTTCTTTAGAATTTCATTCGCATGTTTTTTTCCACCGGTTAAATCCAATGAAAAATGAATTAAGGCTAAGTGAGGGATCACTTAGTTCCTCTTTCCGAACAAAACATCTCGGATCTGATAGAGTCCCGGCTTTTGCTCAACAAGCCAGGTCGCCGCCTTGACTGCGCCTTTCGCGAAGACAGTTCTGTTCAAAGCCGTGTGTTCGAAAGTCAAAACTTCTTCGTCACTCATCGCGAATATTTTATGAACTCCGAAAACGCCGCCACCGCGTATTGCGAGTGTTTCTGGCACGGACTTATTCAATACCTTTTCCAGATTCTGTTTTAAGGTAATTGCGGTGCCACTGGGACGATCTTTCTTTTTATTATGGTGAATTTCTTCAATTTGAAAATCAAAGTCAGCAATCGCAGAAAATGCCTTAAGTGCTTCATTAAGAACCGCAACGCCCATACTCATGTTCGATGCCCATAAAACCGGTATCTTCTCTGCCGCTTTTTCCAAAAGGCGATAATGTTCCTGAGAGAATCCCGTGGTTCCGCATACAAATGCTTTTTGATTTGTGATAGCCCACTGAAGATTTTTACTTAGGGCTTCTGGCGAGGAAAAATCTATCCATACGTCGACTTCGGAAGCTTTGGCCCCAGGTTCTTCATTGCGGTCTACTGCACAGAAGTTTTCAAGCTGTTCATTCCTAGAGATTACTGTCTGGATTTCCTGACCCATTCGCCCGGAAGCGCCAATCACTCCAATTTTTATTTTCACAGAAGACCCACCTTTTTCATTTCGCTTCGCAATTTTTCCGCAAGCTCTGCGTCCATCTCAACTAGTGGCAGCCTTAGCTCCGCAGAATCAATAATGCCCATAAACTGAAGTGCTTTTTTTACAGGAATTGGATTGGCTTCAACAAAGAGCAGGTTTATAAGCTCGCTATATTTCTGAATATCCTGACGGGCTTTCTCGAGCTCACCATTTTGAACCCAGGACTTCCATTGAATCATCTGTTTTGGAATGACATGAGTTGCTACCGAAATCACACCGTGTCCACCGGCGGCTAAAAATTCAACGTAAGTTCCATCATCACCGGAAAGCAAAGTGAATTCCTTGCCACATCTATCGACAATTTCTTTAGCAAAATCGATCTTGCCTGAGGCCTCTTTAATTCCGATCACTCCATTTACTTGTGATAGCTTCTGAATAGAGCTGGTCTCGAGAGCAGTAATAGTGCGCCCTGGGACGTTATACAAAATGGTTGGGATCTTAACTGCGGTGGCTACCTTTTCAAAGTGCTGAACCAGCCCTCTTTGTGGAGGTTTGTTATAGTAGGGGACCACAACTAGGATCGCATCGGCGCCCCATTTTTCTGCTTGAACGGAAGCCTGGACGCTCTTTTCTGTGCTATTGGAGCCGGTTCCCATAATAAGAGGAGTGTTGCTGGGGCAATAGCTCTTTATCTTTACGAAGAGCTCGTGAACTTCCGAATCAGAAAGACTTGGGCTCTCTGCAGTGGTGCCGTTTACAACAAAACCGTCGATACCGGCATCTAATTGCTGTCGAACCAATTTTCGAAGTGAGTCGAAATCGATAGACCCATTTTTAAATGGTGTTATCAGTGCCGTGAACGTACCTTTAAACTTTTTCATTTTATCACCTCAAGATTGTACTTAAACTCACCCACAAAAATTGCAGGACCGGTCATTTCCGGCTTTTTTTCACCGTCTTTAAAAGAAATTTCAAGGACACCGCCTGGCATCTCTACCTGGACAAGCTTCATCTGTTTATTTGCGTATGCCAGAGCTGCGGCGACAGCGCCCGTACCGCAGGCGGCAGTGTAGTCCTCAACACCTCGCTCAAATGTTACCGCTTTTATATAACCCGGTTTAACTTCAGAATAGTAAGTGACGTTAGCCCCTTTCGGCCCCAGATTCTTATGCGATCGCATCAAGCGGGCTTTTTCCTTAGATCCTGCGGACTCTTCAAAATCTTTTAACTGCAAAACCAAGTGAGGCACGCCGCTGTCAATCCACTTGAAGCCTTCAAAACTTTCTTGAACGATGGAAGCTTCGGGCATTTTGACTCGCACTTGATGATTTCCCAGAACTTCTGCCGTGACCAAACCTGCACCAGTTTTAAACCTGAATTCTGACTGCGATTCTGCTCCAAGATTATCTTTACAAAACCGAGCCGCGCAACGAGCTGCATTTCCGCACATTTCGGCAGTTGAGCCATCCGAATTGTAGAAGTCCCAATCATAATCAAACCCATCTGAACCGTTCTGTATGAAAAGGAGTCCGTCGGTACTTAAGCCATTTATTTTGTCGCAGATTAACTTAGCAAATCCGCTCCGAGAAATTCCGAAACTTTTTTCCGCTCCCCACCAAGCGGCGTTTAGACGGGCATCAATCAAGGCAAAGGTATTTCCGGCGCCCGACATCTTGGCGATATTTACGGGAAGCAAGCCCTTCATTATTCCTCCGGGTTTTCGTCTTCACTCTCTTCTTGGTGTGTTCGCTTTTTAGCTGATGCCGACTTTTCATCAACGTCCGTGAATGTAGGCTCACCACGGCCTAAATGAGCCGGCTGAAGTGGCGGCAAAGGCTTTCCCTTCACCCCACAAGCGACCTGGAAGCAGATAGCAACTAACAAAAGTGATTTACTCAGGTGTTCCATTCATCCCCTTTAACTCAGCTTCTACCTCAGCAACTCGCCGGCAAAGCATGGGGTCTATCATATACTGCCGGTGCTGGTTCGCCGAAATGTTTTTGCAGGTCATCACATATTTCTGAGCGAATTCCTGATTCGGCTTTTTTTGTTCATGATCATGTTTCCACAACCAATAAAAAACTTCAGGGTATTTATCATCCAATTTTTTAAGGATAGCTAGAGTATCTTGCATTTTAGCATAGCTCTTCGCCTCAAAATGTCGTTCAACTTCCAGAGCGAGCCAAAATTTTTGCAGTGAAGATTTTTTAACACCACTAGGGTCAAAGCTCTTTTGAAATTCAACCCATTTGTCGTCACATGCTAACGCCTGAGCTCTAGAGAGTCTCAGTTCCTCGCTGAGAGGAAAAAGTTTCTTTTGCGTTAGTAGAGTTTCAAGCGCGGTCTTGCATTCGCCTTTAGCAATCTGCAGACGAGCAAGTTCATTAACTATCGTAAGATTATCAGGTTCTATGCGCGAAGCCTCCGACATTTTCTGTGTCGCCTGTGGAAGGTCTAATTTCCGTAGGGAAACAGAGCTTTCAAAAAGCTGCTGGGCTTTATCGCTAAAAAAAACATGGGCAATTTCGTCGATCGTTCTTTTAAGTTCAGCCACAGCTGGTGCGCGCCGTTCCTTTTGCAAGGCCGAGGTGAGTATATTCAGGGCTTGCTGACGATCCTTTTGCAGACTTAAGTTGTAGGCTTTTTCGATAAGATCTTTATAGGTCTCAGATTTGGAGTTTTTATCCTGAGAAAGTGCACTTAGAGAGAAAAGAGAAAGAGCCGCAATTAAAGCGGCTCTTTTAAGAAACAGTGTCATTGAATTAGTTCTTTTTGAAAGATTTCAATTCTACTGTAACATTTCCGAACTGGCTTGGAGCAACTTGCTTCAAGAGACCAGACATTGGAATAAGTTGTGGATTGATCCAAGCGTTGATTTCTGCATTTTTTTCGTCTTTAAGACGTGCGTGGATACAGTCAAAAGTTCCAGCAGGAACAGTAACCGTAGCTTCTTTAACTTCTACGATTTCAACTTTTGAATCTGGAATTTTCTCTTCTTTACCATTAACGATCATCTTTTTAACTTCACCAGTGTTTGGATCGATTAAAGTTTCAACTTTTTGCTTACCTGCAAATCCAAGATCGATATCCTGATTCATCCAAATGCCATCATTTGCGATTGATGCAACAGACATAACCATAGTTCCTTTGATGAAACCCATATTGATGCTGTAGTCAGCTGAATCGCCAACTTTCCAATCCAAACCCTGAGTTTGAGCCTGGTCCATAATTGCTGGCATATGAGCCTGAACTAGAACATCAGTAATTGTTGGTGTAGCGAAAGCATTTACTGAAAATGCCATTGTAAGGGCTGCAATAAGAGCCTTGATCATAAAAATTCCTCCTTGAAATGGTTTATGGTGTGAACATCAGATCACGACCACGACCAGAGTCAAGTTCGGATTTATTGTTCCCTATAGCTCGAAACCAACACTTGACGCGGCTTGCTGCCGTTTGCAGGTCCCACCACGCCTTCTTTTTCAAAGACCTCAATCAAACGGGCCGCACGCGGGTACCCCAGTCTAAATTTTCTTTGAATCAGTGATGCAGAAACCTCTTTTTGTTCGGAGGCCCACGATAATATCTCGTCGTATCTTTCATCGTATTCTTCGTCTCCAAAACCAGATCCAGAACCTTCAGCATCACTTCCATCAGTTCCGGGTCCTTCGAGAGCTTTCATTGCAAGAGCATCATACTCTGGCTCGGCCTGATTCGCCCAATGTTTGACGACATTGGCGATCTCGGAGTCCTTCAAGTACGGTCCATGATGCCGCGTCGGTTTGCCCACTCCAGGAGCTTGGAACAACATATCACCATTCGGCAGCAGTCTTTCCGCTCCAGAATCATCAATGATAATTCGCGAATCCATTTTCGAGGCCACTTTCAGCGCCACTCTTCCAGGAATATTCGTTTTAATTAAACCCGTGACCACATCTTTCCGAGGCGATTGAGTTGCAAGAATAAGATGAATTCCGCAAGCTCGAGCTTTTTGAGTCAAGCGCTGAATCGGCTCTTCTATATTTTGCTTTTCCACGATCATCAAATCTGCCAACTCATCGACAACAATGACGACGTAAGGTAGTGGCTGATAGTAATACTGATCCAGTTTTGCTTTTCCTTCTTCCAGCTCAAGATTAATTCTCTCGTGCTCTTCAATTTCTTCTTTCGAAAGCTCGGCAGTTTTTTCGTTAAAGAGTTCGATCTTACCAACCCCAAACTTAGATAGTGATTTATATCTCTTTTCCATTTCACGAACGGCCCACTTTAAAGCAGTCGCAGCCTTTTTCGGCTCGGTTACATGAGGCAGAATTAAGTGGGGTACAGAGGCAAATGGGGCCAAGTCGACCATCTTTGGATCAATCAGAACCAGCCGTAGCGTTTTCGGTGAATGTCTAAACAGAAGACCTGTAATAATTGAACCGACAAAAACAGATTTTCCCGAACCAGTTGTACCTGCAATCAACAGATGCGGCATCTTGCGCAGGTCAACCACCTTTGGCTCTCCGTCGACCGCACGGCCAACCGCCATTGGCAGGGCCATGTCTTCATTCCAGAAGAGCTCCTCTGCGATCAAATCTTTATAATAAACCGTTTCTCTTTTTAAGTTCGCCGTTTCAATACCAACAACATCAGTTCCGGGAATGTGCCCGACCACTCGAACTGATTCCGACGAAAGAGCCAAGGAAAGATCATCCTCCAGCTCGGAAATCTTACTGATCTTTACATCAGCATTCGGTTTAAATTCATACATTGTTACCAGCGGACCTGGTTTCGCGTCGACAATTTGTCCTTCAACCGAAAAGTTCATTAGCTTATCAACAAGGGAATCTGCCTTTCGTTGAATCTCGGCCTTATCAATTTTGATACGTGAAGCTGGTGGATCCTCTAAAAGAGCTAGTTTAGGCATCGCCCAGTTTTCTACACGCCGAGGTGGCTTCGCCTTAAGTACGACCTTGCGCTTTTGCGCCATGCGAACCGCCGGAACTTCTTCTTCCTGCTCCTCATCTTCTTCTTCAAACTCTTCGTCATCAGAAGAGTCCTCCGCTTCGGCCTCTAGCTCTTCTATTTCTTCATCTTCCTCTTGTAAGTCTTCATCAGTTTGATTTTTCTCTAGGAAGCGTTTGTCAGACAGGGGAAAGATCGGCTTCGGCTTTTCTTTCACCTTATTATTCTTGGGCTTCGCTTCATTTGATTTAAACATCCCTACGAAAAATTTCTTAAGCTTGTCGGAGGTTTTTTTGTTGAAGAGTCGAGATAGGAATTCAGCGGGTAGGGACAAGAGTTCTTGTAAAGATCTTTCAGAGTAGAACACCACCAGCATGACCATGAATGACCATAGGATGACTTGCACGCCTACTGAATTGAACGCGCCCATCAATGACTTAGCGACGCCCAAGCCCAGAAGGCCGCCCAGATAGATTTGATTATGGAAGACCTTGGTGTCCGGAAGATACAACGACAAGAGTGCCGCAACATTAGTCACCAACAGGACAGGCCAGATGAGCCTGATATTCTTTAAGGTAACTCCGCCGCCCTGATAGCTTGTGTAAGCCATTTTGGCCATTCCCAGCACAACCACCCAGGCGGAAAGACCGAAAAACTGATAAAATAGGTCAGCGAGAAAACTTCCCACAATACCGCAATAATTGGTGGCTCTTATGCCCTTTCCAATAGAATTAAGAGAAGGATCCTGAGGGTTATAACTTATTAGCGCCAACGCAATGAAGAGGCCGAAACCCAAAAAACTAATTGCTATAACGTCCTGGCGAAACTTTTTGAGAAATTGGTTCATTTAAAAAATTTACGAAATATACTTCACTTAGGCTAGCACTGGGATGCCCTCCTTGACTTAAGCCTCGGTGTAAAGCAAAACAATCGACGCAAATGCTGAAAATAAATGAGATTTTCTACAGTATCCAAGGCGAAACGACTTACGTGGGCAACCCCACGGTCTTTGTGCGCCTAACCGCGTGCAATCTTCGCTGTACCTATTGTGATACTAAATACTCGTACTACGAAGGTGAGCTTCAAGACCTCGATAGAATTTTGGCCGAGATTAAGTCCTATCAAACTCCATATGTTTGCATAACTGGCGGTGAACCATTATTGCAAAAAGAAGTTCATCAATTGATGGCCATGTTGTGTGATCTAGATTTTAAAGTATCGTTAGAGACTAGTGGTTCAAAAAGCATTGAACCTGTCGATCCGCGCGTAAAAATAATTCTTGATGTGAAAACTCCAGACAGCGGTGCTGCAGATTCTTTTCTACAAGAGAATCTTTCCTTTTCTGCTGCCAGCACGGAATTCAAGTTCGTTATCTGTTCAGAAAAAGATTTCGATTGGTCTGAAAATTTCTGTCGTCAACACAATTTATTTCAAAAATATGTCGTTTTATACAGCCCATCATACGGCCAAGTATCTGAACGCTGGTTGGCAGAAAAAATTTTGCAGCAAAAATCATCTGCAAGGTTGCAATTGCAGCTGCATAAGTATATTTGGTCTCCCGACATACGCGGAGTATAGCCTCTAACCAATACGCTGAAATTTGGGAGTTCCATGACGCCGAACCTGAACAGTTCTGATAATCTTTTTGTCGCTAATCTTCAGTCCGTAAGCTTGGAAAAGCTTGTGAAGAGTAAACTTGAAGTTCTTTTTGCTCAGCAAAGAGAGGCTCAGGTGGAGCTTAATGGCCTTTATAATATCGTTCTTGAACAAGTTGAAAAACCACTCCTGGAGCTGGCTTTGCGCGCTTATAATGGCAATCAAGTCAAAACTGCGCAAATGCTCGGCATCAATCGCAATACTCTTAAGAAGAAAATTGACAACTACAAGATTCGTGTCAAAAAAATGAATTAAAGCGTTCGAGTTACGCATCAGCGAGCCACCCAGTACGTCAACTTCGCACAAGGCTCGCAATATCTTTCAATTTCGTGACTCGAGAGGGGTTCAATGAGTACGCGAATTCCGCCTCAAAATCTTGAGGCAGAACAGTCCATTTTGGGCGGTCTAATGTTAGACCGCGAAGCGCTAGATCAAGTTGGCGATATGCTGAGGGCAGAGGACTTCTATAAGCCTGCTCATCAGAAGATCTATGACGCCATTAAAGAACTCCATGGCAAATCTCAGCCCATTGATATTATCACTGTTACCAACGTGCTTCAGGCGCAAGGTCATATGGATGTTGCCGGTGGGCCCGAGTACCTTATCAGTCTTCTTGATAAAACGATTTCTTCGGCCAACATTGTTTCACACGCTAAGATCGTCAGAGATAAAGCAACTCTTCGTCGCCTGATTCAAACCAACAGTCAGCTTATCGAAAAGGCCTACAATCAAGACTTCGTCGATGTCGAGTCCTTTGTTGACCAAGCCGAAAGCGAAATTTTTAAGATTGGGGAGAACAAAACAGCTTCGGGTCTTGTCGGATCGATGGAGATCGTTAAGGCCTCCATTCAAAAGATCGAAGAGCTCTACAAACGCAAGGCCGATGTCACTGGCGTGGGCACCGGATTTACCGAATTAGACAAAATGACATCAGGGTTGCACCCTGGCGAGATGACAATCATCGCCGCCCGTCCTTCAATGGGTAAGACGGCATTTTCTCTTAACATCGCTCAACACATTGCTCTTCGTCTTAAAAAGACCGTGGCTTACTTCTCTCTGGAAATGGGAAAAGAATCCATGATGATGCGTATGTTGTCCGCCGAATCGAAAGTAAACATGAGTGAGATCCGTAACGGTCGCATTCAAGATTCTGCTTGGCCAAAGCTGATAAATGCCGCTAGTGCTCTTAGCGAAGCGTCTATTTTTATCGACGACACACCTGGGGTCTCTCCTTTTGAAATTCGTTCTCGCGCTCGTCGCCTTAAGGCTGAGCACGGAATCGATGTTATCATGATCGACTACTTGCAGTTGATGAGCATGAAGCAGAAATTTAATTCTCGTGAACAAGAGGTTGCAGAGATTTCTAAATCTCTGAAGGCGATCTCCAAGGAGCTTCAGGTCCCCATTATTGCTCTTGCTCAGCTTAATCGTGGGGTTGAGGGACGTGCAGACCGCAGACCAATGTTGTCTGACCTGCGGGAATCTGGATCTATTGAGCAAGATGCTGACGTTATCATGATGCTATATCGTGATGATTATTACGACAAAGATGACCCTGAAAAGCAGGGTCATGCTGAAGTCATCATCGGCAAGCAACGTAACGGTGCAACTGGTACTGTTAAGCTGCGATTCGATGCTAAATACAACAGGTTCAGAGACGCCGAATCGCAGGCTGTCAGTCCAATGGCTCCTCCGCAAGCTCCTCCGCCAATGCCGGGCGGCAGACCTAAGAACTTTGCTCCGGGAGCCCCTGTTTAAGATAACAGGGGATAAGGCAAAGAAGCTGCTCAGCAGGAGAATAAACCTATCGTCTTAGTCGCAAGATGCTCGCTAAGGATCGGTTTAAGTCTTACGATAACACTCTGTCTTGTTCTCAAATCACGTCGTCATCTCATCGCGAACTAAAAGCACAATTTGTATTGATAATTGATGTCAGAGGCCCCTGGACCTTGGGCTGATTTACGACTTTCCAATTGAGTTCGTCCTAACCTCTTGGTGGACTGGGTGAGTCTTATAGACAAGGGTTGGAAAGGATTCTGACTCTGTTCAAGCATGGAGGCAAAATGGCAGACTCTCTTTTTAATACAGTTATTCAAGCTACAGGCTTACCTGAAGACTCCGTAGAAAAAGAGCTCCGCACACTGATTGCCAGACATGGAAAAAGTCCCCAGGATTTAACATTGGATGATCTTAGAGAGATCCTGGCTGACTACCTCCAGACTATTATTCTGGAGAGCCAGGATAAGCTCTCTTCTTAGTTTGTCGGCTACTGCAACTTCTGAAGAGCTAAGTCGATAAATTCTAAATGCGGATTAACTTTTGTATAAATGCTGAAGTAGGAACAGTCGTCAACTCCGTCCAGTCCGCCCCCGCGGCTTGTAATTCCCCAAACGAGCTGTTTACCATCGACTTCGAGAAACGCTGGACCTCCGGAGTCTCCGTGGCAGGCCCCTCTCCCTCGTGATTGATCTAATACAACCTCTGTATGACCAAAGTTCTCGATGACGTTGACCTCTACCTTCCGCAAAGTATTGTCTGAGTAGGACTCTTCACCGTCAGTCCATACGAACCCATAGCCAGCCAATGTCACCTTAGTTGTAGGCTGAACTAGTGAATCGTTTTGCAGCAATTCCGCAAGCTGGTAGCCTTCGGGAAGATCCCCAGAGAACTTTAAAAGAGCAATGTCATTATCATCCTCACCACTTAGGTTCGCTTTGCCATATTTTTCATGGATGACGTAGTCAGTAACCAGCCGAACCTTAACTTCGTTTTCTTTGCGAAGATCTTTACCAAATACAACATAGATAGAAGCTTCTTTTACCTCAGGACCCTGAGGAATACAGTGGGCGGCCGTTAAAACCACATTCGAGCGCAAAAGGCTGCCCGTGCAAATTCCTTGTCCTCTTTTTCCATCAGTTGTGATGATGTCCGCTATCAGCGCCACCGTTGATTTTCCAATAACGTCATCTGCCTGAATTTTTTTACCTCCAATAATGGAAGCAGAGCTATTATCAAGATGAATAGTATCGGCTTTTTGCATTCCTGGTGAACAAGCGCATATGGTGGCCAATGCAGTGATCGATAAACTCGTTTTTAAAAGGCTGAACTTTTGCACGATTTCCCCCCAGGAAAAGTTATGCCTTTAAACACCCAAACAAGCGGAAGCACAATTCAATTAAAAGTATGGCAGATATAAGAAACTCTTATGACAAAAAAAGGGGACTCTTGCGAGTCCCCTTTTCGTTGAAAAATATATAGTGCTAAAGAAGCTTATGCGCGCTCTACTGCGATCTGGATCTTTGCTTCCAAACCTTCAGAGTAACGAACTACAGCTTTGTGCTGACCCAATACTTTGATTGGTTCTTCAAGAACGATATCGCGTCTATCAACAGAGAAACCTGCTTTTTGAAGTTCTTTAGAGATATCTGTAGTTGTTACAGTACCGAAAAGCTTGTCAGTTTCTCCAGCTGCCAACTTAAATGTTACAGTTGTGCCGTTGATTTTGTTCAATAGCTCTTGTCTTTCAGCCATCGCTTTTTTCTTTTTAGCTTCAGCTACACGCTTAAGGTGTTCATATTCCTTTACGCGCTTTTCTGTTGCTTCAGCAGCCAATTTACGTGGAAACAAAAAGTTTCTTGCGAAACCTTCAGATACGTTCACTAGCTCGCCAACTCTTCCTACGTCTTTAACATCTTTTTGAAGAATAACTTTCATGTGATCTCCATAATCATTCCGGCTCTCGCCGAAGTTCAATTTACTTAATTGTTCTCAGCTGTCTTCTTCATCCTGCGGATGCGACCTCTGAAATCAACCCAGTAATCTATCCAGCCAATGATGCTCAATAAGAGCAATAACTGACCGACTAGAATTATGTACGAAAGAACTCGTATAAAGACACCAGCCTTCATCGACTTCAATAGTACTTCCAACACCGCCAACCCTTGAAAAAAATAAAGAACGATTATCACGTTCACAATATTCACTGCGAGGATGGCAATGGCCTTACCGCCAAAACTCACCATTGTTAGAAGGAAGGCAGTCATCGCCACCCAAACAACATAGTCGGGTATACGATATTCTAACAACTTGAGCTGAGAGGCAATTTTCTCATGGGGCAAATTGAGCCATGAAAAAACCCTTCTCTCAAAAATAAGTCCCAAACCTAAAGCCACTATGAGCATGATGGCGATAGCCGAGGGCGCCTGATTGATCAGAGTCTGCGCATCTAACTTAACAGCAGGATTCATTTGTTGAACCTGTTGTGCAAGTTGTTCAGCTAACTTCTGAACTTCAGCATATGTGTTGATTCCGTTGATTCTGAAAGCACCCAGTACACTGACTCCGGTTGACACCATACCCAGCAGGACGCTTACAAGACCCGAATACCACCACCCAATTCCTTTTTCTTCCAGTTCACTATAAGCTCCTAAAGTCATCCAAACAGAGCCAATAAAAACAGCAAGAGGCTGGGCGTTCAGGAGCCATGACACTCCCGTAACCACAAGTCCCGTTAACCAATAAGCCCAGGGACCATAGGCTTTCCTCAGAACACGAAGAAAAGGAGCTCCAAGCACCGCAGTTAGCATCGACAACAAGATCGAGAAAGATGAAATTGTGATGAATTTCTGCGGAGTCTTGGCCTTCTTCATGAGCTAAGCTTCTTACTCGCCTCGGTCGTGACGTTCAGCTTTAGAAGCAGCAAATGCAGCTTTACGAGCTTGCATTTTTGCTTCGCGCTCTTTTTCACGAGCAGCAGATTCAGAAAGACCTTTTTTGAAGCCTTCCATGAATTTAGCTAAGCTTACACGCTCATCCAAACGAGTGTGCATAAAGCGAAGAACCTTATCGTTAATACGCATAGTTCTTTCAAGCTCTGCAACCGCTTGAGTGTCTGCTTCAAATGTAGAGTGGAAGTAGACAGCTTTCTTTAGCTTGCCGATTGGCGTAGCTAGGTTTCTTTTGCCCCAAGTTTCCAAAGTGTGGATTGAACCTTTGTAGTTTTCAATCGTCGCTTTATTCTTCTTGAAAAGCTCTTTTTGCTCTTCAACTGAAGAATCTGGGTGCATAAGAACGACAACCTCGTAAGGTTTCTTAGTCGTTTTCGTAGTTTCCATGTATATCCTTTCGGTTTAAGCCCCCACCATACAAGTTGGGAGCAAGGATGACTTTTTTAATTGTTCAGAGGGTTTAACACGGCTTTGGCCTAAGCACAAGGATTAGGCATTTGAAAGAGAATGATTCCAGCCCTAGAATGTCTAAATGGTTACTTTCATTGAAATTGCTGCCGGATCCAATGAGGGCTCTCGATTTAAAATTGAGCCTGGAAAAACCATTGGCCGAAGCCATGCTGACATCGTTATTAAAGATCCCAAGATTTCGAGCACCCATGGCGAATTTGCCTTAGACGGGAAGGGACAGCTCGTTTTAATGGACCTGGGATCCTCGAATGGCATTCATATTAATGGCCGCCGTGTAAAAAAAGTGGCCTTATTACCAGGGGTTGTCTTCGAGCTGGGCCGAACGCAGTTACGAGTTGTTACGGTTGAAGAGAATATTGCCGTCGACTTTGGGCGCTTCGTTACGTGGCGCGGCATCGTGGGGGCTCAGCTATCAACTATGACAATTGCCAACGAAAAAAGGTCCGTGAACCTGCAGAGCTTTAGCCCCGCACTCAAGCTCATCTTCACTCAAGGCATCCAGGCTGACGAGGAAATTATTTTAGGCTATGGACCCCGATCAGCCGGTTCGGACTCTCTTGATATTGAACTTTTGGACGAAGACGCCCCCTCACAGGCTTTCGAGCTTCATCCAGGTCCTGGGATGGTAGAGCTAAAAGTGACGGCAACAGGACAAGTGACTCTTAACAATAAATCGATAGATGCCGAAATGCTTAAAGACGGAGATTTGATTTCAGTCGGGAATACCCGTATTAAAGTCTCGTATCTCTAAGAAGGGCACGACTTCATGGAAACCACATCAAAAGTCACTGGAACATTCGAAAGCTTTGATGGATCAACTATATATTATGAAGCTCGAGGCACTGGTGAGCCTTTAGTGCTTGTCTATGGCATAGCCTGCCCCATGAATCACTGGCACCATCAAATAGATTACTTTTCCAAGAAATTTCAGGTGATCACATTTGATCTTCGTGGCCATCAAAAAAGCAATCCTGTGAACGACATGAAGCAGCTGACTATGGATGCGCTCGCGAAAGATATTATTTGTCTTTTAGATCATTTGAAAATTAAAAAGGCTCACTTTGCGGGACATAGCTTTGGCGCACCAATCATACTTAAGTTGTATGATACGAAGCCAGAGGTTGTCAGTTCCATGATATTTGTAAATGGTTTCGCACGAAATCCTATCAAGGGTATGTTCGGGCTGGATGTCGTAGAACCTTTCTTTAATTTTGTGAAAGCTCAATATCGTCGAAATCCTGTGTTGTGGAATAGTCTGTGGAAATTGGCTGTAGATAATCCAATGGCAATGTACGTGACGGCCCTCGCAGGAGGATTCAACCTGCGGGTCACCCAGTTTAAAGATATTGAAGTGTATGTCCGGGGAGTAGCGCGATTAAATCTAGAGGTCTTTATCACCCTTTTCGACGAATTGATGACTTATGATGGGGAAAGCGTTCTGCCGAAAATAGAGGTTCCTGTGCTCATTATTTCTGGAGAGCGTGATATGGTCACGCCCATCCATTTTCAACATCATTTCCGCGACACCATAAAGCACTCCGAGTTCATCGTTGTTCCTTATGGCTCGCATTGCACTCAGCTAGATTTTCCTGACTACACGAACCTCAAGATGGAAAAGTTCCTTAAAGAGGTTCATGCAAAATAGCTCTAGTGATAGACGATCTGATTCTTGGGCTTGAACCTTAGAAGGGCACCCAACAGAAAGACCGCAGCAATGGCTATGTGGATATTATGATCAGCGGATCCTAATTCAAAACTGCCCGGAATCACACGCCATAAGTTTGAATCCTCAGCTATATGACCTACCGACGCCATGCCCGGCTCGCCAAGAGTGTATCCAAGCAATGCAAGTCCGCCGTAAAAAACCGCGAAGGCATAGGCAAAGGTTCTTGCTGCCGTCACCGAAGTAGCAAAACCAAAATAAAGAGACAGGACACCAGATACCAAATGGACCACATTGTGCGAGTAGCTCAAGTGGGCATTAAGCAAATCTGGAACGACCAGTCCCACCAATCCTATCAATATAAATATTGCACCCATAACCACGCACACCTCACGCACATAACTGGCTTGAGTCGGCGGCAGCTCAGAGACCATATCCATCGGTCTTGCCGGGCGCGACATTGGTTGCTTTCTTTTGTGAATACTCGGGCGTTGATACTCTTTTTCGGTTTCCATAAGTAAGCTCCCCCTTTTAAATCGGGTTTGTTGTTCGCTTACGAATATCTTAACTCCGATAACAGAATGAGGCAGAAATCTACGAAAATTCGCCAGACGTTACGATAGATCACTTCGAACTTTTAATTTTACTTATGCAGGTACACAGTGACGGTAGATGCGTTCTCACAAAAAAAAGCCCTACTTAAAAGTAGGGCTTTTGGTTACTTCTGAAAAATTATCTCCAGGCAACTTTAGTTATATCAAACCCATAGCGTTGGACCGAGTCGTCCGAGGTAAATATGATTTTCACGGTATCTCCGGGAATGATCGCCGAGAACGTGTCATCATTTTTACCACTCATCGTCGCAACTTTATTGCCGGCCGAATCATAAAGCTCAATCTTGTCGTAATCTCTCTCTGTATCGAACTTCGAAAAATAGAGAGCAATTTGCTTAGCTCCAGGGACGCCAACTTCAAATTCTTCTTTAGTTTTTTCTCGGTAAGGATGCAAAGAAGAAACTGAAACTGGAACTGTTTGCCAATTGATTGGATCGTTTGGATCTGGCTCTGGAATCGTATTCGTAAGCATAGTGTAGGCATTTGCCAAACCTGCTTTTACTTTTCCACGCAAACCTGAAATCGGACGAGCTGTAGAAACAATTCTTTCCTTCATTTCAACATTTGTCAGATGTGGCTCATGTGAAGCCAGTAGAACAGCCATTCCTGACACATGGGGAGTTGCCATCGAAGTACCAGACCACGATGCGTACTTTCCACCTTTAACAGATGAATAGATATTTACACCTGGGGCGCCGACATGAACTTTAGTTTTACCGTAGTTCGAGAAAGAGGCAATCTGACCTCGATTGTCGATGGCTGCTACTGATATGACGTTTGGAACATCATATGTAGCTGGGTAAGTAGGTGAGCTATCATTGTTATTTGCTTCGTTTCCGGCTGCTGCAACAAAGAGAGTTCCGGCTTCGTTAGATCTTTCAATAGCTTGTTTCAAGATCTCAGAATGTCCTCCGCCACCCCAGGAGTTTGAGAGAATTCTGGCTCCCATTGAGGTTGCATAATCGATTGCCTTAATTGCGCCCTCGAGAGATCCCGAGCCGCTTGCAGAAAGGAATTTTACGCCCATAATACGAGCATTCCAAGCTACTCCAACGATTCCTTTTCCATCGTCTCCTAAGCCTGCAATGGTGCCGGCACAGTGTGATCCATGTCCATGATCGTCTAGTGGATTACCAGTTGGTTTTTTTGCATCGACAAAGCTGGCACCATGGATATCATCGATGATTCCATTATTATCATCGTCTACACCGGGCTTACCGTTGGCTTCAGCTTCATTAATCCACATGTTTTCTTTGAGATCTGGGTGATTGAAATCCACGCCAGTATCAATGACTGCAACCACTACATCTTTAGAGCCTGTTGTAATATCCCAAGCTTGCTCCGCTCCAACGTCGATCCCTGCAACACCATCGCGCTTGTCAGAGTCCTGCTGGCCGACGTTTCTTAGACCCCAAAGTCTTGAAAAGTCCGGATCATTCGGAGTTTTATTAATACTGTAAATATAGTTCGGTTCAATGATTTCGACATTTGGGTTTTGCGAAAGTGACTTGATCACATTTGATTGGATCTCAAATGTCGGTTTTTGTATAACCACGATATTTAAATGAGGAATTCTACTTTTGATGCTCGCTCCGAGCTCCTGGCTCAACGTCTGAACCGAAGCCTTGGCTGAAAGTGAGCTTTTCAATTTAACTACATACTCACCCGGCACCGATTCAGGTTCAGCAGCAAATGCACTTGAACCTGTGAGCAGTAAGCCGAACAATACAGCCTTGAAGGCTCTTCCTATAAGCCTATTCATATGATCCCCTCCTTAAACTTGGGTGATTTCACGAAACCAGCCGGGGAAAAATTTTCCCACCAACGTACCAGTTCCAAAATGGTACCAAGGTAGAGGGCGTGTGGTTATAAGTAAGTTTTTAAGAAAGAGATTTGTGTGAAATTTTAGATTTTAGTCTAGGGAAAAGACCGCATTCGACATTAACAAAGGACAAGGTCGTCGTTCTACATAGCCTTTTTACTAGATTTTCCAGACCTTGGTCTTGTCTCTTCTATGAAGTCAAAAGAGAGCTGCTGTGAACTCTGAATAACGACGACTCGCTCTGGATTCGCCTCAATCTCTTTTTTCTCTGAAGGAGTCATAATATTGACTCCCGTTGTGGCCTTCACAAGATGTTTGATAAAGGCTTCTTTAACGCTGTCAGGGGCATTTTGTTTGAATCCCAGTTCTTGCATAAGACGATCTATTTTTTTCATCAGCCACCCCTTCGTCTAGTTCGGAATATTTTCACTAAGCTTGAGAGGAATTCGAAGGGGTCGTCACTGAGGTGTCTCTCATTGAGATGACCTATGATGCAGAATTTAAAGGTTAGTTAAAAATAAAAAAAGGCCGGCAAAAAATGCCAGCCTTTTAAGTATTTAAATGATAGTGCTACGAATCTTTAACCTGCCCCACCATCTTGGTGTTTTGGCTGCTTCGTCACATTTGCGACTAAAAATTCTCGATTCATGCGAGAAATATTAACGAGGCTGATATCTTTAGGGCATGCAGCCTCACAGGCGCCAGTAGTTGTACAAGAACCAAAGCCCTCGGCATCCATCGCCGCGACCATTCGCAGGGCGCGGTCTTTGCGCTCGACTTGTCCTTGCGGCAACAAAGAAAGATGCGAAATCTTAGCCGAGGTGAAAAGAGCTGCGGATGCGTTTTTACAAGCAGCCACACAGGCTCCACACTGAATGCATGTTGCCGAAGACATCGCCTCATCGGCATCCGCTTTAGGAACCAGATTAGCGTTAGCGTCGACAGCATTGCCAGTGTTGGTCGAAATATATCCGCCGGCTGTGATAATTCGATCCAAAGCCGATCTATTAACCATTAAATCTTTAATAACGGGAAAGGCTTTTGATCTGAATGGCTCAATAGTTAAAACTTCACCATCTTTGAAGTTTCTCATGTGCAACTGACAAACAGTTGTCGATTTCAACGGACCATGAGCTTCACCATCAATTACAAATCCACACGCTCCGCAAATACCTTCTCTGCAGTCATGATCGAAAGCGATTGGCTCATCGCCTTTAGTCACCAACTCTTCGTTTACTACGTCTAACATCTCTAAGAAAGACGCATCAGTGGATACATTGTTAGCCTTGTATTCTGCAAAGCTGCCTGTATCTGTTGGTCCTTTTTGTCGCCACACTTTCAAAATCAGATTAATCATTTTTCCAGCCATTTTACGCCTCTTATTTGTAGCTACGGGTAGCTAGGTGTACGTTTTCAAATGTCAGCTCTTCTTTATGTAGACTCTGCTTCTTATTGGTTCCAGCCCATTCCCAGGCAGCAACGTGGCAGAAATTCTTATCGTCACGAAGAGCTTCTCCGTCAGCAGTTTGGTGCTCTTCACGGAAGTGGCCACCACACGATTCTTCTCTTTCTAGCGCGTCTTGACACATCAATTCGCCTAACTCCAAGAAGTCTGCTACACGACCAGCTTTTTCAAGTTCCGTGTTGATGTAGTTTGCATCTCCAGGTATGCGCACATTATTCCAAAACTCTTCGCGGACTTTTGGAATAAGCTCGAGAGCCTTTTTAAGGCCTTCTTTATTACGACCCATTCCACAATATTCCCACATAATGTTACCTAGTTCTTTGTGGAAACTATCGACAGTTCGATTACCTTTAATTCCCATCAGCTTGCTGATTTCACTCTTTGCTTCATCAGCAGAGAACTTAAAGGCGTCATGAGTTGTGGATATCTTCTCTAGCTTAGTGCCGCCAAGGTAGTTTCCAATTGTAGAAGGTAACACAAAATAACCATCGGCAAGACCTTGCATCAAAGCAGACGCTCCTAATCGGTTGGCGCCGTGATCAGAGAAATTCGCCTCGCCCGCAACGAACAATCCAGGAATTGTCGACTCTAGGTTGTAATCCACCCAAAGACCGCCCATCGTATAGTGCGGAGCCGGATAGATCATCATCGGCATTTTGTAAGGATCGTCGCCGGTGATCTTATCGTACATCTGGAACAAGTTTCCATAACGTTCAGAAATCTTATCCTGTCCTAAGCGCTTGATCGAGTCGGCAAAATCCAAATAAACGGCACGACCTGTTTCGCTTACTCCACGACCTTCATCACAGCGATATTTAGCTTGTCGAGAAGCGACGTCACGAGGGGCTAAGTTTCCAAATGAAGGGTAGACTCGCTCTAAATAATAGTCGCGTTCTGATTCAGGAATTTCGTTTGGATGACGCTTATCACCTTGAACTTTTGGCACCCAAACCCTTCCATCATTCCGTAACGACTCTGACATTAACGTTAACTTCGACTGATTTTCGCCATGCACAGGAATACACGTTGGGTGAATCTGTGTGTAGCAAGGGTTCGCGAAATAGGCTCCGCGCTTATGCGCTTTCCAGGCAGCGGTCACTGCACAAGCCATTGCATTAGTCGAAAGAAAGAATACATTCGAGTATCCGCCAGTAGCCAAAACTACCGCATCCGCTTCGTATGATTCAATTTCGCCAGATACTAAATTTCGGACAGTTACGCCCCGGGCTTTACCATCAACAACGACCAAGTCTAGCATTTCACGTCGCGTGCGTAGCTCAACATTTCCAAGATCCACCTGTCTCATCATTCCAGAATAGGCACCCAGAAGAAGCTGCTGACCAGTCTGTCCTCGAGCATAAAAAGTTCTGGAGACTTGGGCGCCACCAAATGATCTATTTGCCAGAGTGCCGCCGTATTCACGGGCAAAAGGCACTCCCTGAGCCACCATTTGGTCAATAATATTTGCAGACACTTCGGCTAAGCGAAAAACGTTGGCTTCACGTGCACGAAAATCGCCACCTTTAATAGTGTCGTAGAAAAGACGATAAACGGAGTCGCCGTCATTTTGATAATTTTTTGCAGCGTTGATACCACCCTGTGCAGCCACTGAGTGAGCGCGACGAGGGGATTCATGAACACAGAAAGCTTTAACTTTATAGCCTAGCTCTCCCAAAGAGGCAGCAGCAGAAGCTCCCGCCAACCCAGTCCCAACAACGATCACGGAATGCTTTCTTTTATTCGCAGGATTTACCAGCTTGGAGGAGAATTTATGATTCTGCCATTTGCTTTCAATAGAGCCACTAGGAATTTTGCTATCTAACTTAGACATTTTTATGTCTCCTTAGTGAATAATGAAGAGGTAAAGAGGTTGAGCAATGAAACCAAGAGCGACAACCACTCCGTAGGTCAAACTAAGTTTTCGAAGTCCATCGCGATAACTTCCATTCATTAGGCCCAACGATTGAAAAGTCGATCCCACTCCGTGAGTTAGATGGAAGCCCAAGAGGATTAAGCAGACCAAGTACCAAACGACATAGGCGGGGCTTTGAAATACTTCAACCATCAATCTCGCGAGATCTCGCATAACGACGCCATTTACTGTCGTCTCATAGTAGGTTCCATATTTGAAAGTAATGATGTGTAGAATAACAAAGGCGAGGATTAAACTTCCTTGCACGGCCATTGTTCGCGATGCCAAGGAGACTCTTTTTTGACCTTTTGCAGAGACTGCATAACGTGACTGCTTGGCCTCTCTATTATTCTTGGTCAGAGAGATGGCGCAAAAGACATGGGTTATGAGAGCAAGAACCAAGACAGTCTCGGCAACATAGATCAAATTACCGCTTGTTAATGCATGCCCATAAGCATTGTAAGCATCGGAGCTTACGAATATTAATAAATTGCCAGCCATATGCGCGAGAACGAATCCAGCCCAAATAAGACCGGTAATTCCCATAATGTACTTTTTCCCGACGGTTGAACCGAGAAATCCAGACATGGATACACCCCTTGTGTTTTAAGCTATTTCAGCTTTGCTTTTTCTCAATTGGATTCCATTAACTTAACTCTTCGATTCTCTTTTTGTCCATGCTCCTGTAGGGTTTCGCAATACGTTAAATATATAATTTAGTTTTGCCTTTCGGGCACATGCGATAAAACAGGGCACTTCAAAGACGGGGTAAAAATATGAAAATTTTTGTCTGTATTAAACAGGTGCCAGACACCGAGACCAAGATCAAAATCGCTTCCGATCAAGCAGGAATTGATACAACGGGAGTTAAATGGGTGATGAACCCTTATGACGAGTACGCTGTCGAGGAAGCTATTAAGATGCGAGATGCAAACGCGGGCTCCCAGGTATGGGTGCTAAGTGTTGGACCAAAGGCTCGTATCGTTGAGTCTTTGCGAACCGCATTGGCTATGGGGGCTGATGAAGCCATCGCAATCAATGCCGATGGATTGGATAACTTCTCGACTGCCAAGGCGTTAGCAGAAGTTATTAAGACTGAGGGTGGAGCAAATGTTGTCTTTACCGGCAAGCTCGCTATTGATGACAATGCCTCTTCGGTCAGTCAGATGGTTGCAGAATTTTTGAATACTCCTCACACTACAGTTGTCTCTAAGTTTTCCTTCAACGGTGAAAACGTTGTCGTTGAGCGGGACATTGAGGGCGGCGCAAAAGAAGTTGTGCAAATGATGACGCCGGCAGTGGTAGCAGCAAATAAAGGCCTCAATATGCCTCGCTATGCAAGTTTGCCAGGGATTATGAAGGCAAAGAAGAAGACTATAAAAGATATCGAGTTTTCTTCACTGAATATTCCTGCGACCGACTTAAAAATTAAATATTCCAACTTCACTCTGCCAGCTGAAAAGCCCGCAGTGAAGATGCTCTCCGGAGACGCCAGCCAACAAGCTGCATCTTTAGTAACTCTACTTCGTGACGAGGCTAAGGTCCTTTAAGGCCTGCCTAAGATAGGAATATACCATGAGCAAAACTCTAGTTTATATCGAACACACCAATGGAAATCTTAAAAGAAGCTCGATTGAGCTTCTTCAGGCTGCCGCGAAATCGGGTGGATCTGTTGCCGCTCTTGTTTTTGGTTCACAGGCTGCCGAAGCCGTCACTTCCGCCGCTCATCATGGCGCCAGTGAGGTTCACTTAGTGAAAGATGCTTCGCTTGATTCTTACAACCCGGAGGCTTTTACTGCAAATATCTGTGCTGTGGTTGAGAAAGTTCAGCCTTCAATTTTGCTATCTTCAGCTTCCTCAACAGCACGTGATCTTTTTCCGCGAGTAGCAGCACGCCTAAATGTCGGCATTGCAAGTGACTGCACCGAGCTTAACATTTCTGGCGATACTGTGACTGCTGTTAAGCCTATGTATTCCGGAAAATGCTTTGCGACTGCAAATTTCCAGAACAGCTCCGTTAAAATTGTCTTGATGCGAGCAAATCAGCTTCCCGTTGGAGCGGCTGACACGTCTAAGACAGCTCAAACCGTTGAGCACACTGTACAAAAGCCGGACCTTAAAACACTGATTAAAGAAGTTGTGAAAGGTGCCAGCGAAAAACTTGATCTTACAGAAGCAAACGTCATCGTAAGTGGCGGCAGAGGTCTGAAAGAAGCTAACGGCTTTACAATGTTGCATGAGCTTGCTGACGTCCTTGGTGCCACGGTAGGGGCTTCGCGTGCTGTCGTTGATGCTGGTTGGGTCGGTCATGGCATGCAAGTTGGTCAAACAGGAAAAACTGTCGCTCCTTCTCTGTACATTGCAGTTGGTATTTCCGGAGCCATCCAACATTTGGCGGGCATGAGTGGTTCAAAAGTAATTGTTGCTATCAATAATGATCCAAATGCGCCTATCTTTCAGAAGGCAACTTATGGAATCGTTGGAGATGCCTTTGAAATTATTCCTAAACTGACCGAAGAGTTTAAGAAATCTCTTCAGCACTAAAAGTGTTCCGACGCCATATTCTGCCTATTATAGTTTTCATTTTTTACCGAACCCTCTCTTGGACGTGGAGGGTTCGGGTTATCGAACCTGACTCACTTAAAAAATCTTTAGAGCACAACGAAGGCGTTGTATTGGCTCACTGGCACGGCGACGAGCTCGCGCTGCTTTCGGTCGTCAAAAGATATCGAATTGCCACGATAGCGTCTCAATCGAAAGATGGCGAACTAATGGCCAAAGTCCTTCAGTGGTTGGGCGCCAAGACCAGTCGAGGTTCTTCTACGCGCGGCGGAGTTCAAGCTTTAAAAGGTCTTCTAAGATTGGTAAAGGACGGGGGGAACTGCAGCTTTGCTGTCGATGGCCCCAAAGGTCCTATTTATAAAGTAAAGCCAGGTGTATTTGAGCTCTCGAGGATGATTCGCGGCTCCGTCTATGCAGCCGGGGTCGCCACGAATCGCGCCATTCACTTTCCAAAATCCTGGAACAAGACTTATCTTCCGAAACCTTTTGCAAAGGTTATCATTTATTGGTCCGGACCTATGAAGCCTCTCGACAGAGAGATGGATCCGCGAAACCCCGACCTTGCTCTAGAGCTAGAGTCTCTTTTACAGCAAGCAAGACTCCAAGCGGTTAAATTCATTGCGGATAATAACGCCTAATGCTAACTTTTTATCGAGAATGTCTTCAACTTTTTAAAGGGACTTTTAAAGTATGAAACTTGTTATATCCATCTTGTTGCTCATTTCATCGAATGTGTATGCCCAACAAGAAGTCGTTGCACAGGTGGGCAAAAAGAATATCACGGTTCAGGAATTCACGAAGAAATACAATGAAATCCGCTCCCAGACAATCAACCCTCCTACTAAAGAGCAGTTCTTAGAAGATCTCATCCGTTATGAAGTCGGGGTTCAAGAGGCTGAAAAACGAGGGCTTGAAAAAGACCCCATTGTTCAGGACCGTTTCAAGCAGGAGCTCTACAAAGCTTTACTCGAAAAGGAACTGGGTCAAAGAGTTCAAAAAATAACTGTGTCTGATAATGAAATGAAGTCTTGGTACGCAAATAATCCTGAATTGCGTACCAGCCATATTCTGATCGAATACAAAGCTGATGCAACTCCACAACAAGTCGCAGAAGCACGAAAAAGAGCCACAGAAATCCTGAACGAAGTGAAAAAGAGCAAGCGGCCATTTGAAGAGCTTGTGAAGCTTTATTCAGACGATGCTCTTTCAAAGCAAGCTGGTGGTGATATCGGCTGGCAATCGCGAGTAACATTAGTTCCGAACTACTATGAGGCTATTTCGACCATGAAAGTTGGGGAGATCAAAGGCCTTATCGATTCTCAGTTTGGCTTCCACATTGTTAAGTTGACTGGCAGAAGAAGCTATAACAATGCTAATAAACGACAGATACGTGCCGCCGTTTTTGACGAGAAAAGACGCGCTATTTTTAATAACTACTTTGAAAAACTAAAAAAATCGTATTCAATCAAAGAGAACAAAAGCGCGCTCAAATAAGGAACTTTTCCTATGAGATTACTTAAGAGCCCCGCTATGACGGGGCTTTTTATTTTTCTGACCTTCGCTTTGGCGGGTTGCCCATCCAATCACAAAAAGCTGTCTGTGAAGCCTGTGCAGAAAGTTAATGATCATGTTCTGACAACGAAAGACTTTGCAAATCAACTGGCGCGACGACTGAAAAATTTTGATGCCCTTGCTGCTAAGGATCCCAACAATATCATGAGAGTCAAAGAAGACATCTTGCGAGACTTCCTTGTTCGAAGTCTCACTCAAGACTGGGCACGGGCTCAAAAAATTATTGTCACTGAAGACGAGCTGGACCTAGAGGTTGAAAAGCTTCGAAAGAATTACCCTGACGATCTTTCGTTCCGGCGTTCACTAGCACAAGAAAACATGTCTTTTTCTGAATGGCGGGACCAACTTCGCTACGTTCTAATAGAAAAAGAAGTCTTCAAAAAGATTAACGAAAAAATTAAAGAGCCTACGGATACTGAAATTCGCAGATACTATGACGAAAATAAGGATCGCTTTAAAAGAAAAGAGCGGATCTATATTCGTCAGGTCGTAGTGGATGAAGAAGCCAAAGCGGATACGATCAAAACAGACCTGCGGCGTCAATCGATGGCTGAATTAGCGAAAAAGTACTCGATTACGCCTGAAGCAAAAGACGGCGGAGCTGTGGGATGGATCGAAAAAGGGTCTGTGGACTACTTTGATCCTCTTTTTTCTGCAGGATCTTCTGTGCAAACAATCAAAAGTCCTTTCGGCGTCCACGTCATCAAAGTTGAAAAAAAGTCTCCGCCTTCACATATACCACTTGAAGAAGCGAAACCTCAGATCATAAGATCACTTCGAGCTCAACGCGAGCAGGCAGAATATATTGCCTGGCTTGATGCTCAGCTAAGAAGTAGTAAAGTCCTTAAAGACTATGAACTGATGAATTCGATTACTGTCGATACAAGAGGGATTAATGATTAATATTCTGGCTTCGCTTTTTATTCTTGGTTCTGCACATGCTGTCGTTGTGGAAAAAACTGTGGCAATCGTGAACTCCGAAGTTGTGTTGGAGTCAGATTTTAAAAAGCTAGAGGAACGCAGTGGTAAACCAGGTATGATCGACGATGCCTTGCTGTTCGATACAAGTTTAAGCGACCTTAAGAAAAACCGTAAAGCTCAGCTGAACTATTTAATAAATGAAAAGATTTTGGAATCTGAAATCAAGCGTCTGAATCTTGCAGTGACTTCAGATCGGGTAGATCAAGAGCTCCGTGAAATGGCCAAACGAAATAACGTTGATCAAGCTGAATTGGCTCGCATCATCAAATCCCAAGGAATATCGCTGCCGGAATATCGTGAGTTTCTTAAGAATAACATTGAGAAAAAATCCTTGATGGATACTGAAATCATTTCGAAGCTTCGCGTTTCCGACGAGGACGCCCTTAACGAATATATCAAAGCCAATCCGAACAGCAGTTCTTCGATCGACGAGTTCAGCGTTTCTCACATTTTCTTTGACCCTAAAAAAGGTGGAGCGGAAGCCGCTTTAAAAAGAGCTGAGTCTACTCTTTCTAAGCTTCGTTCTGGTCAGAATTTTGAGGCACTGGCTCAACAATACAGCGAGGATCCCAACTTTTCATCCGGGGGCAGCCTTGGAACTTTTAAGTCTGGAGAGTTTTTACCAGAGATTGAAGCATCAATATCTAGTGTCAAAGTGGGCGAAACCACGCCAGTCGTGAAATCCCGCATGGGCTACCATATTGTGAAGCTTACAAACAAGAAGATCACGACGGATCCAAAGTTTGCACGCTCCAAAGATGCCATTAAGGCTCGATTGCTTGAAGCTAGTTTTAAACGACAACTCAAACAATGGCTACAGTCCAAGCGCGATGAATCGTTCATACGTATCAACGAATAACGTTCGTATCGCTATCACTACCGGTGATACTGATGGCATCGGCTTTGAGGTCGCAGCAAAGGCCCTGTATAGGATGGGTCCTCACTCTAAAGCGCAATATTTCTTGTGGCGACACGACAAAGCAGCACAACAGTATCTTAAACTGATTGATAAAAGATGGGACCGCATAACGGTTGATACACTTGAGGATGCGCTTAAAATTCAGGGTCCTTATCTCATTGATATTTCATCGGACCTGCCACCAGCAGCCTGGGTAGAGAAAAGTGCAAAAGCCTGTTTCTCAGGTAGATTGCAAGGACTCGCTACGGGGCCTCTATCAAAGACTGCAATCCTTCAGGCCGGCTTTAAAGATATCGGTCACACCGATATTCTAAAGCGAGTGTCTAAGGCCCAGCAGGTAAACATGGGTTTTGCAGGTCCAAAATTTAATGTTGTGCTAGCAACTGGGCACATAGGTGTAGCCCAAGTTGCAAAAAAGTTAACATTCGATGTTCTTGCCAAATCTCTCCTTAATGCTGAACGGCTTAGACGGTCTCTTCCTGCGGCTCAGGGAAAGAAGCCAATAGCTATACTAGGGCTTAATCCTCACGCTGGAGAGCAGGGTTTAATTGGGAGTGAAGAGGGCCTCTTGTTTCCCAAGATTTTGTCTTTTGCAAAAAAGAATGGAATTCCAGTAGACGGTCCTCTTGTACCAGATGCTGCATTTCTGCCGCAGGCATGGCGTCGATATTCACTGTATTTAGCCCTTTATCACGATCAGGGCCTGATTCCTTTTAAGATGATTCATGGACAAGATAGTGGAGTTCACATTTCTCTTGGGATTCCCTTTGTTAGAACCAGTGTCGATCATGGTACCGCCAAAGACATATTTGGCAAAAATCGTGCTAATCCCAATTCTATGTCAGATGCCATTCGTTGGGCGGTAAAATTAGCTCGACAGAAGTAATGTTCGATACTATTCCTAAAATAAACGAGGTTGGTAATTATGTATGTTCCGGTAATTTTTAGAGAATACGATATTCGTGGCGTTTACAATCAACAGTTCGACGATCATTTCGCTTACCTTTTAGGCCGCGCTTATGTCGTATACATGAAGCAAAACAAAAACATTTCTAATCCCACAGTGACCATTGGCCATGACGCTCGCCATAGCTGTCCTGCTATAGTCAAAAATCTGTCCAAGGGTCTTATCGAATCTGGGGCAAAAGTCATCCATCTTGGTCTTGTCACTACCCCTGTATGCTATTTCTCGACGTTTGAGGTTGCAGAAGTTGATGGTGCAGTTCAGGTTACTGGCTCGCACAATCCCCCCGAATACAATGGCTTCAAAATCTCTGTGGGTAAATCAACTATCTTCGGAGCCGAAATCCAGAAGCTGCGCGAGATCATCGAGAAGAACGAATTCATCGATGGTACAGGCTCAGAAGAAAGTTTCGACATTAAGCCGATGTACTACGAGCGTTACAAAAAAGAATTTGGAACAATCAAAGATACAAAAGTAGTTCTTGATTGTGGAAACGGGGCCGGCGGATCAATTGTTCGTGGGCTATTTGAAGCGGTAGGTTTGCATCCCACCATCATGTTTGAAAACCCAGATGGTTCTTTTCCCAATCACCACCCAGATCCTACGGTCGAGCATAACCTGCAAGATCTGAAAGCTCAGGTGCTAAAGGAAGGTGCGGTTTGTGGAATTGGCTTTGACGGAGACGCCGATAGAATCGGTGTCGTCGATCACACAGGCGCTATGGTATACGGCGATGAACTTATGGTCATCATCTCTCGAGATATCTTACAAACGCAAAAAGGCGCTAAGATTATTGGTGACGTAAAATGTTCCGATCGTCTCTATCAGGATATTGCGAAGCATGGTGGACAGCCGATCATGTGGAAGACCGGACATTCGTTGGTGAAAGAGAAAATTAAGGTCGAGAAAGCTCCATTTGGGGGCGAAATGTCAGGCCATGTGTTTTTCGCTGATCGCAACTATGGATATGATGATGCTCCATATGCGGCACTAAGATTGGTGGAGATCATTGCAAAAACTGGAAAAACTATTCCTCAACTTTTAGAAGGCGTGCCTCCCGCATTTAACACGCCAGAGATCAGAATCGATACAACTGAGGAAAAGAAAGTTCTTATAGTTGAGAAGATGAAGGAAGCTTTTCAGAACAAGCCAGGAACTGATTACAAGGTCGATTTGACTGACGGTATTCGTCTTAGCTTTGAAGATGGCTGGGCCCTATGTCGCTCGTCTAATACGCAGCCAGTACTTGTCGTTCGCTATGAATCGACAACGGAGGCTGGATTAAGTCGAATTCGCAGTCGAGTAGAAGAGGTTGTTAATAAGTATCTATAATTAAAACTGAAAGGCCCGGGAATATCTCAGGCCTTTTATCTAATCTTCAAAATAAAAAAGGCCGGGAGTTCCCCAGCCTTTTTTTATATCTTTTTTCGAGAGACGATTACGCCAAACGAAGAGCGATGATCAACGCGTAGATTACTAGTGACTCGATAAGAGCAAGACCCAAGATCATTGGGATCAAAAGCTTACCAGAAGCCGCTGGGTTACGAGCGATACCTTCCAAAGCTGTAGAAGCAGTTTTACCTTGAGCCATAGCACCTGCGAATACAGACAATGCAATCGCGATAGCAGCAGCGATAGCTACCAAACCACGGTCAGCGTTAGCAGCAACTACGTCAACAGCAGCGCCAGCTTCTTCTTGAGCAAAAGCAGAAACAGAAACAAGCATAGTAGCCAAAGTTACGAACATTTTTTTCATTTTATTTCCTCTCGTTATGAGTGTTAGTTTTGCTTTAGTGATCGTGTGCAATCGCAAATGCCACGTAGACCATAGAAAGCAAAGTAAATACAAAAGCCTGAACAAAACAGACGAACAATCCCATTATATAGAATGGAATTGGAACGCCGATTGGTACTAGATCAAGGAAGACTGATAGTACCGTGTGGTCACCCATCATGACGTTCGCAAGACGAAGTCCTAATGAGAAGGGGCGAACCATGTGAGAAACCAATTCAATAACAAACATCAAAGGTGCCAAAAATATTACCGGACCCATGAAGTGCTTTAAGTAAGCTAAAACACCATTCTCTTTTACACCTTGGAAGTTATAAAATAAGAACATCAAGACACCGAAACCAAAGGTTGTGTTGATATTCTCAGTCGCCGGGGTCATACCTGGAATCATTCCGATTAAGTTATTAAGCAAAATGAAGAAGAACACCGAAGTAAAGAAGGGGATATATTTCTTCCCATGTTCTCCAATAACCATGTCTGCAAGCCCTGACATCATTTCAGTCAGTAGTTCCATGATCCCTCGAAGAGAGAACTTGCTGGCAGGAAGAACAGCTGTTTCGCCTTTACCCAGGGCCATGCGCGCAACAGCACCAATTGCGAAAACACCAACAGTTGCAGCACCTAATGTTGCAACGTGTGCGTATTCGTGACCTACTCCTGGAATCATTTGTGTCCAGTTAAATGACATCGTCTTTTCCTTCTCTTAAGGCTTCTTTCAAACCATATACAAAGGCCGAAAGAATTAAACTGGCTACCCCAAGGCTAAACCACAAAGTGTCGAACCAAGGCTGCTTAACCAGCGTAAAGATAATAATCCCTAAAATCGCGTACTTAAATACAATGATCCCGATAGAGAGGGCAATCAATTTCTTCTGAAAGATAAAACCCCAGGCCATTCCCATTAGAAAAAAGCTCAAAAGAATCAATAATGACCCTGAAGCAAAGGAATGTGCTTGATGTGATGCGTAAAAACTACTGAGAGAAAGCCATCCCAAGACCGTGACGAGGCTTTGGGAAATCAAAAATGTCTTCATAATTCCTTAGCTTTTTCTAGACGCTTCTTGCTCTTCTTTTTCTTCAGATCTCTGCATTTTTCGCAAGAGCCAAATTACTCGGAAAAGCCACCCAATTAGGCAGGCAAAAGTTAGCCCAACAAAGATAAGCCCTTTTGAGTGGTATTTTTGGTCTAGATATTGACCTAGATAAAAGCACCCTAGAATCAACCCCACCAGCTCAAAACCCATGGATGCAAAAATTATATACTTTTTCATTATTTTCTAAAGCCCTTCGCTCCAGGGGCATTTCTCATGCGTTCTTTTAAGCGTTTTATCCGCAACTCAATGTACTCAGGTGGTGAATAATTTTTTTGATGTGTCTCTAATACGGAAATGGCGCTTTTAAAGTCGAAATTTTCTTCGTAACAAACTGCTAGAATCATCGCGACATTCTCTTCTGTTGATTTTTCAGGATACTTTTCAATAAGCCCTTTAAAAATTTCGGCGGCTTCTACAAACTCTTTCTTCGCTACAAGAATATTTCCTTTAAGCATCAGGGCACTAAATCGGGTGCTGTCATCATTCTTTAGCTTTAACAAGGAATCGATCTCAGATTCGGCCTGAAAAAAGTTGTTCAAATAGTACTGAGCTCTAGCAATATTCATTTTGTATTGAGAAGCCTCCAGATCGGTATGTGGCATTTGCTGAAGCTTGCTAAACTCTATGATCGACTGCTTATAGTCTTGAAGATTGTTAAAATAAATTTCAGCTATTTGCTTTTGTGCCTGAAGACGCTCTTTTTCATCTTTAGAGTTTAATACGACGAAGTGAAAGTAGCTAATGGCCTTTTTAAAGTCTTTAATTTCAAAGAATGAAATCCTGGCCGCTTCGCGCGCGGCCTCTAGGGGATATTTGCTTTTCGAGTTTCTTTTTATGACTCGGTCCAGGTAACTTAAACCGATTCGATAATGCTCTTGGGCAATTTCCTTCTTAGCCTGATAGAAATCGACCTCCTCCTGAGAAGAGCAGGCCGAAATAAATAGAACCAAGACGATCAGAAATCGCCGAAGCATTTTAGTGCGTTACTCCGGCCGGCGGGACTGTGTCTTCGGTAGTGTCGTCTTCAACAACTGCCACTCCAGTCACGGTTTCATCTTTCTCATCAATGTTAATTAGGCGAACACCTTGAGTATTTCTTCCTAAAACCGATATATCAGTGATTTTCATTCGAATAACCTGACCCTTATCGGTAGATAGAATCAACTCATGTTTGTCGGACACTTTCTTAGTGCCAATCACAACACCGACTTTATCGGTCGTTTTTTGAGTGATTATACCGACTCCACCTCGAGATTGAATTCTATACTCACCAGTTTCAGAACGTTTCCCATAGCCTTTTGATGTCACCATCAAAATCGTATCTGGAGTATTCTTTTCAAGAACTTCCATCGCTACGACTACATCATCTTTCGCCAATGTGATCGCTTTAACTCCACGAGCTGTTCTACCCATTGGTCGAACATCATTTTCATTAAAGCGAATCGACATACCTTCTTTGGTTGCTATAAAAATGTCACTCTGACCATCTGAAATCTGAACTGCGATGACGCCATCATCTAGATCCGTTGTTAGAGCAATGATCCCGGCGGTTCTTTGATTTGCAAAGGCTGACAATGAAGTTTTTTTGATAACACCTTTTTCAGTCAACATAACTACAAACTTAGTATCGGTGAAGGCATCAACCGGAAGGATCGCCCGAACTCTTTCTCCGCTGGTTAGCTGAACAACATTGGCCAATGACTTACCTTTGGAAGTTCTTGTTCCAAGAGGTAATTTATGAACTTTACACCAATAAGCCTTACCTTTATCAGTGAATACCAAGAGTGTGGTTTTGGTGCTTGCTGTAAAGAGGTCGGTTACGAAATCCTCTTCTTTGGTTTCCATTCCCTTTAAGCCTTTACCGCCGCGTTTTTGAACTCGGTATTCAGCTGTCGGCATGCGCTTAATAAGTCCTGTATTGGTGACAGTAACTACCATATCTTCGTCAGCTATCAGATCTTCATCTTCGATGTCATCTAAGCTTCCAGTGATCTGGGTTCTTCTTGGATCCGCATAACGCTTTTTCAGATCCTCAAGTTCGCCAACGATAATTTTGTAAATTTCGCGAACATCTGCAAGAACAAACTTCAGCCAATCAATTTGCTTCATAAGCTCTGCTAATTCAGCAATGATTTTATCGCGCTCTAAACCAGTTAAACGTTGCAAACGCATTTCGAGAATAGCAATTGCCTGCTTCTCTGAAAATTCGAACTTTTCCATTAGCGCTTCTCGAGCGGTATTGGCTTCTTTAGATGCGCGAATGGTCTTAATAACCTCGTCAATATGATCGAGTGCCTTCTTTAGACCCTCTAAAATATGAGCTCTTTCTTGAGCCTTTTTAAGTTCGAAAATACATCGTTTTGTTACAACGTCTCGGCGGTGATCGACGAATGCTTCAAGCACTCCCTTTAAATCAAAAGTCACCGGTTGGTTTTTATTATCCAGTGCCAGCATGATAATGCCAAAGCTGGTTTGCATCTGAGTAAACTTGTAAAGCCGATTTAGAATAACACCGGCATTCTCGCCACGTTTAAGAACAATGACGATTCTCATTCCTTCACGTGAAGATTCATCTCGAATGTCAGAGATACCTTCGATTTGTTTATCTCGAACTAAGTCTGCAATACTCTCGATAAGCTTTGCTTTATTTACCTGGTAAGGAATCTCTGTGACGATGATTTCTTCACGGTCCTTAGCTTGAACAATTTCTGCCGTAGCTTTCAGACTAATGATTCCGCGACCTTTTTTATAAGCCTGTAAGATGCCTTCGCGACCTGCAATCTGACCACTTGTTGGAAAATCAGGTCCCTTGATGTGCTCCATCAAATCTTCGATCTGACAGGTAGGGTTGTTAATGAGATGAATTGTTCCGTCAATAACTTCGCCTAAGTTATGAGGAGGGATATTAGTCGCCATTCCAACAGCGATCCCCGAAGAGCCGTTTACCAGCAGATTCGGAAATTTTGAGGGGAGTACAGTTGGAATTAAAAGACTGTCGTCATAGTTGGGACTATATGAAACAGTTTCTTTTTCGAGGTCGTTCAAAAGTTCTTCTGCTAATGCAGTTAGGCGAATTTCTGTATATCGCATAGCTGCTGCGCTGTCGCCATCGACAGAACCAAAGTTCCCTTGACCATCCTCAAGAGGATAGCGCAGAGAAAAATCTTGAGCCATACGAACCATTGTATCATAGACTGAAGTATCACCGTGTGGGTGATACTTACCGATAACATCCCCGACAACACGAGCAGACTTAAGATAAGGTCTGTTGTGGCGGTTATTCATTTCACTTTGTGCAAATAGAACTCGGCGATGTACTGGCTTTAAGCCATCACGGACATCGGGTAGCGCACGACCAACTATCACGGACATTGAGTATTGAAGATATGCTCCGCGCATTTCTTTACTAATGTCGACTCTAGTGACGCCTTTTTCTGAGATATTTTCTTCCATAATTCACCAACTTTAAAAACTAATAATTAAACATCCAGACTGTGCGCTAATAGAGCATTGTCATGGATAAATTGTCGACGTGGCTCTACCATTTCGCCCATGAGGATAGAGAAGGTCTCATCCGCAGCGACAGCATCATCGATCGTCACTTGCAAGAGAGCTCGGTTATCTTTGTTCATAGTAGTTTCCCAGAGCTGTTCCGGATTCATCTCTCCAAGACCCTTATAGCGCTGGATATAAATACCTTTTTTGGCTGATTCCATCACATAAGAATAGAAATCGCTATATGACTTGAATTGAACTTCTTCTTCCCCTTCAGTGATGGACATCGGAAGTGTGGTCACTGCCTGAATATCATTCCAAATTTTGCGAAGCTCGATGATCTCTGAGGATCGTAAACTTTCAAAGCCAAATTTTGTAGTCATACGATCAGCATATCGAACAGTGTAAATTTCGGCGTAGGGTTTTCCTGTTTCTTCGGAATTCTTAACTTCGCCTTTGTATTCAGTAATTCCCAACTTAGGATCTGAATGAACCCACTTTCCAAAGTCTGCTAATACTTCTTCAATCTTTTTGGCATCAGCAAAAGTGACATCAAAATTATTTACATTGTTTAAAAAGAAACGCAGAACATCTTGGTCATACTTTTTTGAAGACAGTCGAACAATATTATTCAGCTTTTGAATATTCAAGATCAGCTGTTTTACGTCTGCATCCGACAGATTTTCTTTTCCTTTAATTTTGAATCCTTTTAATCCGTTGTTTAAAAGGAACTCCGTCAGAGCAGCCTCGTCTTTTAGATAGGTTTCTTCTTTACCTTTTTTCGCTCTATAAAGAGGTGGCTGAGCAATGTAAACATAACCTCTCTCAAGTACTAAAGGCATCTGACGATAGAAGAACGTCAGAAGAAGCGTCATGATGTGTGATCCATCAACGTCAGCATCTGTCATAATAATAATTTTGTGATAACGGATCTTATCGACATTTACATTGTCTTTTCCGATTCCAGTGCCGAGTGCTGAAATAATAACTTTAATTTCCTCGCTGGAAATAATTTTATCAAATCGTGCCTTCTCAACATTCAGAATTTTACCTTTTAAAGGCAAGATCGCTTGCGTGCGACGATCTCGGCCTTGCTTTGCGGAACCACCCGCAGAGTCTCCCTCCACCAGGTAAAGCTCGCAAAGTGCTGGATCTCTCTCTTGGCAGTCAGCCATTTTTCCCGGTAACGATCCACTATCTAAAGCTGTTTTTCTGCGAGTCAGATCTCTTGCCTTACGGGCTGCTTCACGTGCCCTTGCAGACTCTACACATTTTCCGATGATATTTTTTGCTGGATTTGGGTTGCGGTCCATCCAATCAGCCAGCTTTTCATTTACCAGTGATTCGACAATACCCTTAACTTCAGTATTCCCAAGTTTAGTTTTTGTCTGGCCTTCGAACTGTGGCTCTCTAACTTTGACAGAGATAACTGCAGCTAGACCTTCTCGAATATCTTCACCCTCAAGATTCGTTTTAAGATCCTTCAATAGATTTTTAGTTGTCGCATAAGCATTTGTCGTTCGAGTTAATGCCGCACGGAAACCAACGAGGTGAGTTCCTCCCTCATGGGTGTTGATGTTGTTACAATAAGTAAAAATGGATTCAGAGTAGGAATCATTCCACTGCATCGCAATTTCAATATCGACGTTGTCTTTTTCGCCGCGGAAGAAGACGACATCTTGGTGAAGTGCTTTTTTAGACTGATTCATGTACTGAACAAATTCAGCAATACCATTTGCATACTGAAAATCTTGTTTCTTTCCAGTTCGTTCGTCTTTCAAAGAAATATGAAGACCAGCATTTAGGAACGCTAATTCACGAAATCTATTCGCCAAAGTGTTGAAGTCATAAATGATCGTTTCATCTTTGAAGATTTCTCTATCAGGTTTAAAAGTAGTTTTAGTTCCAGTACGAGGAGTTTCCTCACCTTTTTCCACAGGGGCCATGATTCGGCCACGCTCATATCGTTGGGTCCAAAGGTGACCTTCTCTGCGAACTTCCACTTCACAGCGCGAGGATAGGGCATTAACAACAGAGGCACCAACACCATGAAGACCGCCAGAAACTTTGTAACCTCCGCCATCGAATTTTCCTCCGGCATGAAGAACTGTCATGACGATTTCAAGGGCAGATTTTCCATTTTTATGGGCTCCGACTGGAATACCGCGACCGTCATCCTCTACGGTGATCGATTCGTCCGCGTTGATGATCACTTGAATTGTTTTACAGTAACCGGCAAGTGATTCATCTACGGAGTTATCCACAACTTCATACACAAGATGGTGATAACCTCTGAAGCCAGTATCACCAATATACATTCCAGGACGTTTACGAACAGCTTCGAGTCCTTCCAAAACTTGAATGGAATCGGCGGAATAGGATTTTTGTTCTTCGACTGACACTCTGTAACCCTCACTGAAAAAAAATCAGTCAAGGATGTGACCATCCTTGATTCGCAAAACGGAAAGTTGATCGAGGCTGAATGAATCAGGTAAAGTAAAATCCGTTGTCGTCACAAAAATCTGCGTATTGATCTCGTGTAAGAACATAATCAACGCATCTCTTTTGGCTTTATCGAGTTCGGATAAAACATCATCTAACATCAGCACAGGATAGGTTCCGTGAGCCTTCCTATGATACACAATTTGAGCCATTTTGAAAGACAATATGATCGCTCTTTGCTGCCCTTGGCTACAATAAAATCTTGAGTCTTTTTGCCCATATAGGAAGGCAATGTCATGTTTATGAGGACCCACGAGACTGACACCACTCGAGAGCTCTGCATCATGCAGTTCTTTAGCTCTTTTTTCGAGTGCCGCATAAACTTGTTCCAAGGAAAATTTGAGCACATTTTCATTACTCATGAGGTAATTCACAGAAATATCCACATCAGCTTGGCTGATATAGCGCATAGCACTATTAAATTCTTTCTCTAAACCCAGAAGGGCTGTGATGCGGGCATAAATTAAATTCGCGCCTAATCGCAGGAAAGTGGGCTGGAGGCTTTCCAAAAGGGCAAGGGTGACCGAGAGTGGCTCCCTATCCTGCAAATGGTTTTTAAGGACCTTATTGCGCGTTTTTAAGACTTTTCGATAATCTGCGATGAGATCTGCGTTATTTCGATCAAAAGTGATTAATAACTCATCCACAAGCTGCCGTCTTTGATCAGCACCTTCTTTTATCGAAGATAAGCTTTCTGGGCTAAATACAACACTAGCAAAAAGTTTTCTAACATCTCGTGGACTTGCTTTTTTATCATTCAACGAAAGAGACTTGCGACTTTTACTAAGGTTAAGTTGAAGTTTGTAGTGTAGATCATTCTGACAAATCTTGGTTTGAATGACCGCTTCAGACTCTCCAGAGCGAAGCAGAACTGAGTTGTCATTGTAGCGAAATGAATCTCCTTGGGAGACTAAATACAACGCCTCTAGAAGATTTGTTTTTCCTTGTCCATTGTCTCCAACAAAAACATTAACCCTTGGAGAAAATGAAACCACTACGTCCCGATAATTTCGAAAATTAACAAGACGTAGTTTTTCGACGATCATTAGATTCTCATAGGCATGACGACACAAGTATAACTTGCATCTTCATGGGGTCGCATAAGGCCGGGTGAAAGATGATCATTTAATTCAAAATCAATCTTGTCTTGCTGAATACTCGTAAGGATATCCGTGATGTACTTAGCATTGAAACCAATTTTGATTTCGTTGCCTGAGTATTCAACTTCAATTTCCTCTTTAGCATCACCTAACTCAGGATTGTTCGAAGAAATTTCCATTTTTCCATTGGAAAGATTTAATAAAACGGCTTTAGATTTTTGATTTGCGAGTAGTGAAACACGTTTTAAAGAAGTTAAGAAAGCTTCTCTGCTAATCATAACTTTTTGCGGAAGCTTCTGTGGAATAAACTGTTGATAATTCGGGTACTTTCCTTCAATCAACCGAATCATCAGAATTGTTGAAGAATGTTTCAATACGAACTGAGAACCTTCGATAGCAATTTCAACATCACCATCAATTCCTTCAAGGATCTTTTTAATTTCATGCAATCCTTTTCGCGGAATAATAACACCTTGAGTATTTGCAACCTTTACATCTGCTGAGGCTTTATTAACCAAGCTCATACGATGTCCATCGGTTGCAACCATTTTGAATCCACCTTGGGAGCTAAGTTCAAAGAAAACACCGTTCAAGTGGTATCGTGTTTCGTCGTTAGAAACGGAGTAGATTGTTTTATCAATCATCTCTTTCAAAACTTGTGCTGCAATTTTAATAAAGGCTTGAGAATTGTAAGTTGGGAAGATCGGATATTCTTCTGAAGAGATACCAACAATTTTCGAAGTGTATTTACCTTGCTTGATCTCGAGCCAGTTGTTTTCTTTTTTGATGAGGGTGATTGGTCCATCTGAGAGTTCTTTTGCAATATCGAAAAGGCTTTTTGCACTTACGGCAACTTTTCCAGATTGTTGTACTTGCGCTTTGATCTGATCGGTCAAGCTGACCTCAAGATCTGTTGCAAAAACTTTTAAGACGTTCTGATCAGCTTCTAACAAAACATTGATGAGGATTGGCATGGTGTTGCGTTTCTCAACAATATTCTGCGTTTTACCAATCAAGCTTAATAAATCTTTCTTATCGATTGCAAGTTTCATATATCCCTCTTTTAGGACCCTCTTATTAACTAATACTTATAATATAAATATCTAGTAGTAGTAGTAGGGGCGTGGAAAACCTAACAAAACACCTAAATACCTGTAAACACTAAAAAACACTTGTGGATAAAGACTCTGCATAAATCAGCCTGAAATTTCCCAATTTTGGGGATAAATCAGATCCACATTCCTAACCCCATGTTGTTCCACAAGGTTATCCACAGCCCACATTCACACTCCTGTGATATTGTGGATTCTATGCTCTAAGTCTTCGATATCCTTTGCTATATCTTGATCGGCCGCCTGTAGATTCTTGACCCGAACTAGGGCATTCATCACAGTCGTGTGATCTTTACCGCCAAAAGCTTTACCGATATCAACCAAAGATCTGTCCAAAAATTTCTTTATCAAATACATAGCTATTTGACGTGGAACAACAATTGGCTTGGCTCTTGTTGATGATTTTAGGTCTAAGATTCTGACTTTGTAGTGATCTGCAACCAGCTTCATGATTTCTTCAACGGAAATTGTGGACTGAGTCTCATGGTGCGAAAGAATTCTTTTTACAAGGTCATAATCAATAGGAAGTCCTTGTAATTCAGAGAACATTTTAACCTTCTTTAGGTTGCCTTCGAGTTCTCTGATCGAACGCTTGGAGATACGAGCGATATAGTTAACAACGTCCTCTGGCATCGGCACATTGAATTTTTCCGCCTTATAGCGAAGTATCGCAATTCTTGTTTCAAGATCTGGCATTGTTATGTCAGCAATTAAACCCCGCTCTAGGCGGGTTCGACTGCGATCTTCAAGACCGTGGATATCCTTAGGCATTCGATCGCTAGCCAGGATAACCTGTTTGCGATTGTCGATAAAGCTGTTCACAGTATGAAAGAACTCTTCCTGAACAGCTTCCCCACGCGCAATAAACTGAACATCATCAACTAGGAGAATGTCTGAGTTTTCGCGATATTTCTGGCGAAACTTATCCATTTCGTGGCGTCGAATGGCCGAGATACACTCGTTCATAAAGCGCTCTGCAGAAATGTATGTGATCCTAAGATTATGAAATTGTTCACGAATATGATTTCCGGCAGCGTGTAAAAGATGTGTTTTACCCATTCCGACAGGCCCATATATATAGAGAGGATTATAGTCATCAGCTCCTGGGTTCCGCGCGACATTATAACAAGCTGCGTGAGCAAAATCGGAATTTTTACCCACCACGAAGGTGGAAAAAGTAAGCTCACTATTGAGAGTATCTGCATTTGTTCTACTTTGAGTATTCTGACTACCCTGAGAACGAGCCAGTTGAGCATGAAGGATTTCGGAGCCACCAGCGGGCTCCTCTGGAGAGCTGGAAGTCTCGATATGGGAATTAACTTTATTCCCTGTGACCTTGAACTCCACTTCAAACGGATTTCCATAAGTATCTGAAATCTCTGAATAAATCTTATCTTGAAGGTTCTCAATGACAAAGTACTGATGGAGGGCGTTGGGTACCCCTAAAACCAAGCGTGGCCTTTCTGGGTTACCCTGGGTACTCACATATTCAATAGGATCCAGCCAGGTATCCAACAACTTATTGTTGTCGTTCCGACTTTTCATTTTAACTTTTATAAGTGTCCAAAAGGACGAGTTTAATTCCACTATTGATTTTCCCCTCAGCCGAAGTGGTCTTAACAAGGGGAGCTGAAGTTTTCAACAGTTGACCTTATTGCCGCGTTGTGCTTTATTAGTGCCCCACGTATATAGTTGAATCAGCTTTGTGGACATACATATTTAGGTGTAACTGACGTCATTTTGCGTCGTAAAAACTCGGGGAGTTTAGTCATGAAACGTACATATCAACCATCGAATAAACGTCGTAAATCAACTCATGGTTTCCGCGCAAGAATGGCCACTAAATCAGGTCAAGAAGTTCTTAATCGTCGTCGCGCTAAAGGTAGAAAGCGTTTGACGGTTTCTACTGGTGGAAAATAGTTCACCACTGATTATTAAGCGAAGCTCTGAATTTCTCTCTCTTAAACAATCGGGTAAAAGATTTTGGCCTACGAAGTGGTTGCTTCTGAATTTTCAGAAGAACACCGTAGGACAACTTCGTTTTGGTGTAACCGCTAGTCGAAAAACTGGTAATGCCGTTACACGCAATAAACTCAAGCGTTGGTCAAGAGAGTATCTAAGAGCCTTGCTTCAGGCGGGGAATTCTTTTGAAGCCGACATCAATCTTATCTTTAAACCAATGGAACCAAACTTCTACAAAGGCCTCCCATACGAGGAATTCGTTAAAGCTTTGGACCGTGGCCTCGAAGTGGTACGAAAAAAGCTCTAAAGCTTTGCTTTGGTTTATCGTTGCTACTTATAGAAGTATTGGAACCACTCATATGGGTGGTAGCTGTCGCTTTGAGCCTAGTTGCTCTGCCTATGCATTAGAAGCTATTAAAAATCATCATTCACACAAAGCTTTTTGGTTAATCACCAAAAGAATTTGTAAATGCCGGCCGGGTGGACCTTTTGGTTACGATCCGGTTCCGGATTCAGGAGTCAGTCTTCATGCAACCACAACGCAAAGATAGTCCATCTTTTTTTGATCCTAAAACTCTGATTGCTGTAGCTGCAGTCGCAATAGTTTATTTCGGTTGGCAGTCTTACCTTCAGAAAAAGTATCCTGGTTATGGACAAGTCCAAAGTGAAAAAGCTGCGACGACATCTGATAAAACTACGGCGGAAGGCGAACTCGCTAAAACTTCTGCAGCTTCAGCTGTTGATTCAAAATCTGAAGTGATGGCTCCAGCAGAAGTAAAAACTTTTACATTTGCCGATGAAAAAGTCTCTTTTGTTCTTTCAAGTCAGGGAATGGGCTTAAAGGATTTCACCGTCACGAACTATCAAGACAAGAAAGACAAAGCTAATATCAAGATTGGTGATTCTGAATTGGGCGGTCTTTTTGAGATGCGTTGGCCTGGCTCGACGAGAGGACTGAACTTTCACCTTGTTGAACAGGGGCCAGGACATTTCGTAGGAACGGCTCAGGTTGGCGAGACCACAATTAAGAGAGAATTGAAATACAATAAAGACAACTCTTCTTTTTCTAATACAATTTGGATTTCAAATCCGAATGATGAGATCAAAAATGGGTTTTCTCTTATAATTCCCGAGAAGATTGATGTTCCAGAATCAAGTTCGTTTTTGTTTCCTTCATATGAACATCAAGATTTTTTCGTTGCTCACAACGGTGGAAAGCACGACTTCGTAAATTTCAGTAATGCTAAGGAAAATGTTGTTGAAGTATTTCCTACTGCCTCTTTGGCGTCAGTTAGTTCTCAGTATTTTGCGGCTGCAGTAGTTGATAAGTCGGAAGTTATGCCAGAGGTACGGGTATCTTCTGAATATCAGGCTCGCAACGCTATGGCAGAACTAGTTTATAAACCTGTCCAGTTAAAACCTGAGATGGTATTTACTGGTGTTTTTTATGCAGGTCCTAAAGCTATCGATTTGTTGAAGGCCGTTGATCCAGAACTAGTAAATATAATTGATTTTGGTTGGTCCAGTATTATTGCGCGCCCTCTACTTTATGTGATGAAGGCTTTTCACTCTGTTGTCGGTAACTGGGGTTTTGCGATCATTCTTCTAACTCTGTTGGTTCGTCTTTGTGTATTACCTTTTAACATCATGTCGATGCGCTCTATGAAAGCGATGCAGAAGGTTCAACCTTTGATTCAATCAATTCGGGAGAAGTATAAAGACGATCCAATGCGCTTGAATCAAGAAATGATGGCGGTAATGAAGCAAAATGGAGCAAACCCAATGGGTGGCTGCTTGCCAATGTTGCTTCAGATCCCAATATTTTTTGCGCTTTATCGAGTTATTGGTTCTAGCATTGAGCTTTATAACTCTCCGTTCATTTTCTGGATTAACGATTTAAGTTCTCACGACAAGTTTTACGTTTTGCCTGTAGTAAGTGCGATCGTGATGTACTTGCAGCAGAAGATGACGCCTTCAACAATGGATCCGACTCAGGCAAAAATTATGGCATTTATGCCTGTAGTATTCAGCTTGTTCATGCTGCAACTTCCAAGTGGTCTGACTCTTTATATGGCGGTTAGTACTCTGTTTGGTGTGATTCAGCAGTATTTCATTATGAGAGATACAAAAAAGGCTTAAGAGTTTTAATTTTATTCAGTTTTCTATATAGGAGGTAAAATGGGTTTTTTTAGTAAGCTTTTCGGGGGGAAAAGCAAGGGCGGAAATAGCGAAGTCGAAGCCCTGGTTCAAAAGACCTTGGAGGGAATCATAGAGAAAGCTCAGTTCGATCTTTCTTTCAATCTACAAACTGAAAAGTCTGAAGATGGTTCCGAAACTATTGCTGTTGAGTTTAGTGGCGGCGATGAAGAGGCGTTAAAAGATAAAAAGGGTCAAATGTTGGATGCTTTCCAACTGTTTCTGAAAAGAGTTATTCAACACAATTTCCCTGACGACAAAACAAACGTAACTGTAGATTGCGGTGGCTACAGAGATGACTCCGAGAATGCACTTATCGAGCGCGCGGAGAATCTTAAGCAAATCTGTATTGAGCAAGGAAAATCTGTTTATTATCGTGCGCTTCCCCCAAAGGATCGCAAAGTAGTTCACCAGTATCTAGCAAAAGATCCCCGCGTGAAAAGTCGTTCTCTAGGAGACGGTCTTTACAAGAAGATTAAAATTTATCCTTCTAAGGGCGCTCCAGCGGGCGGCTCTGAAGAAGCTCGTCAAGATTAATTGGTGAGGGCGATGATCCTAGGAGATCGTGACAAGGACACTATTTGTGCGGTCTCCACCCCTCATGGAGTGGGTGGGATATCTGTTATTCGAGTCAGCGGCCCTCTGACTCTTTCATTAGTTTCAAAACTGGGCACGTTCTTACCGACACATCCTGAATCTCATAAAATATACTATGGAAATCTGATTTCCGCAGAATCTGGTGATGAGATTGATGAGGTTTTAGTAAGCTATTTCAAGACGGGGAGATCTTTTACAGGAGAGGAAGTGATCGAAATTTCCTGTCACGGAAGTCCGGTCATTTGCCAAACTATCCTTAATAATCTTATTCAATTAGGCGCTCGGGCTGCAGAGCCAGGCGAGTTTACGTATCGCGCTTTCATGAATGGCAAGCTTGACCTGGTTCAGGCAGAAAGTGTCCTTTCACTTATCGAATCCCAAAGTCAGCAAGCTGCGAAGTTGGCTCTACGCCAGCTAAAGGGAACGCTTTCGCAGAAACTTGAATCTATTGAAGACGATATGACTTGGATTTTGGCTCATGCCGAAGCAAGCATCGACTTTTCTACAGAAGGCATTAAGGTTGTGGAAGACGATGTGGTGCAGGTCCGATTAAGCAGAATAGAATCTCAATTAAACGAGCTCGTTGGTACATTTAAGGTCGGGAAGCTCCTTAAGGATGGGTTCCATGTTGTTCTAACTGGATTGCCAAATGTGGGAAAATCAAGCCTTCTTAATCTCTTCCTCGAGGATGAGCGCGCGATAGTCACAGAGATTCCTGGAACTACTCGGGATGTAATCCATGGGGATACCAGCTATAAGGGCGTTAAGTTTACGTTTATAGATACAGCCGGGCTGCGCGATGAAACCACTGATTTGGTGGAAAGAATTGGTATCCAAAAAAGCTATGAAGCTCATCAGGAGTCGGATGCAGTTTTCTTTGTATATGATGTCGAGAGTGGTCTTTCGGCGGAAGAGCTTCAGGTACTTGATACTCTGGACCCTCAGAAAACTTATATTCTTGGTAACAAAGTTGACAAATTTAAGAGCATGCCGGGTACTGATTTACTCCAGACTCAGTTAATGCAAAGTAAATTTTTCCAAAAGATACCGGACAAATCGGCTTTCTTCACAAGAAAGGTGTTCTTTGTCAGTGCTCTTGATAAAAAGGCACGATCCTTGGTGTTGGACGAATTGATTGCGGAAGTATCTGATCTACAAAGACAAAATACTGTCCTTGTCTCGAATGCTCGCCATTTCGAGAATCTTTCGAAAGCACTTGAAAACACCACGAGATCGAAGTCGTTAGTTGATCAAGGCATGGGTTCTGAATTTCTTGCGCTCGAACTGAAAGAGGCACTCATTGCCATTCAAGAAACTTTGGGGAAGCGATTCGATGATCAAATCATGGATCGAGTTTTCAAAGAATTTTGTATTGGGAAGTAAATATGGTTCAGACAAAATATGATGTGATTGTGGTCGGTGCGGGACATGCCGGGGTGGAAGCTTGTTTAGCTTCGGCAAGACTGGGCTTGAAAACTTTAATGGTCACAACCAATTTGGATCGTATTGCTTACATGAGCTGCAATCCTTCGATTGGTGGATTAGCCAAAGGACATATGGTCCGAGAGATCGATGTCTTGGGTGGCCAAATGGGTATAGCCGCTGATGAAACCTGCATCCAGTTCAAGCGACTCAACTCCTCAAAGGGTCCCGCCGTTCGTGGCACCCGTGTTCAAAACGACAAGCACCTATATTCTCAGTTCCAAGCAGATGCTCTGCAGAAGCAAGAGAATCTTGATCTGCTTCAAGGTGAAGTTAAAAGACTTATTTTAGATAAAGATCTTTGCGTTGGAGTAGTTTTGCAAGACGGCTCCGAGATCCATTCAAAGTCGACAATTATTACAACGGGCACTTTCATGAACGGGGTCATGCACATCGGGCTTCGGCAGGAGGCTGGCGGCCGTGTCGGCGACAACCCTTCAATTGGATTGTCTGACCAGTTGGCCCAATTTGGTTTTGAAGTTAAGCGCCTAAAAACTGGAACTCCAGCTCGTTTGATTCAGCAGAGCATTGATTGGTCTAAAACGATCCCCCAGGCGGGAGATGAAAAGTTCTATCCCTTTAGCTATCGCTCTTCGCAACAACTAAAACTACCACAGGTCCTTTGTTATCTGACTCGAACAACCGAACAGACACATGAAATTATCAGGAAGAACCTTGATAAATCCCCGATGTTTTGTGGTTTAATTGAGGGCATAGGGCCAAGATATTGCCCATCTATTGAAGATAAAATCCATCGATTTGCGGATCGATCAAGTCATCAGACGTTTTTGGAGCCAGAAAGCTTATCTTCGGATTTGATTTATCTGCAGGGAATATCTACTAGTCTGCCGGAAGAAGTTCAGGATGAATTCCTTAAGACTATTCCTGGTTTAGAGAACGTTAAAGTTGCGAGATATGGTTATGCTGTCGAATACGACTATATCGAACCCACTCAGATTTGGCATCGGCTAGAAACTCGCACTATTAGGCAGCTCTTTCTGGCGGGCCAAATCAATGGGACTTCTGGATATGAAGAGGCTGCGGCCCAAGGATTTATTGCTGGAGTTAACGCTGCTCATAGTATTTTAGGTCGTGAGGAGTTTATCTTAAGTCGTGACCAAGCCTACATGGGTGTACTGGTTGATGATCTTGTCACAAAAGGTACTCGTGAGCCGTATCGTATGTTTACTTCACGAGCAGAACATCGACTGGTTTTGCGAGAAGACAATACTATCGATAGGTTGGGTGGGGTTGCTGAAAAACTCGGTCTTGTTTCTGCGCAGTCACTCGAAATTCTTAATCTACTCCAAGCCAAGCGCAAAGACCTCCATGAAAGATTAAAGACGACCAAGATTTATCCTAATAAAGAAACTCAGGAGTTGTTGACGCAAATTCCGACTCCAGAAATGACTAAAGCTCTTACTTTCGAGGAGTTACTGCGACGTCCCGAGGTTTCTTGTTCTCATCTTGAGATGTTCAGTTTTGAAGTGGATAGCGACCCAAATGTAAACGAGCCGGTCGAAATCGAGGTTAAATATTCGGGCTATGTGAAGCGACAGATGGAGCTGATTAACCAGTCGAAAAGACTGGAAGAATTGGTTCTTCCAGAAGGGCTCGCTTACGCGGAGATACGAGGTCTTTCTAATGAAGAGAAGGATAAGCTGCAGCGCATCAGGCCCCGAACCTTAGGTCAAGCTCAAAGGATAAGTGGTGTAAATCCGTCGGCGATTCAGGCTATAATGATTCATCTCAAAGGTCATAAAAAGATTAAGGAGTTGGATCTTGGCGGAGAACAAGCAGGAGCAAGAAGCACCCATAATACACTGGCGAATTAACGAATGGTTCCCCGATCTAAGTCCTGATGTCAAAGCTCGACTTAAGACCTATCATACAGACCTCATCAAAGGAAACCGTACGGTCAATTTGATTTCGCCAAAAACTCTCTTTGTTGCTGATGCTGTTCATTTTGCGGACTCAATTTTAGCTGGCAAAATTATCATGAAGTCAAATCCCTCCATTGATCAGATCTATGATCTTGGGAGCGGGAATGGTTTTCCTGGTTTAGTATTCGCCATAGTGTACCCTCAGGTTAAAGTTGTGCTCGTTGAAATGGATTCGAAGAAGTGTGAATTTCTGAGAACTATGGTTCAAACTCTTGGGCTTGAGAATGTGACAGTCGACTGCAAGAATATCGAGTCTTTCGGCGAAGGTACGATCCGATTTGCCATGGCTCGCGGCCTGGGCAGCATTTCAAAGAATATAATGATGACAAGAAAGATTGTTGCTAAGGGTGGTTGCTTTTTCCATCTCAAGACAGAGGAGTGGGGCATCGAAGTGGGCGAGATTCCCACTCAGCTTTGTTCTCTGTGGTCGCCGTCTCTAATCGGTGAATATAAGCTTCCGGTTGGTGCTGTGAAGTTTTCGGTCGTTAAAACAGATAAAATTAGCTAAAAGGTAGTTTAATCGAATGTTCCACGTGGAACATTCGATTAATGCGCTGATGAAGCGTCAGAATCAGCCACGGATCCAGAAATATTTGCTTTTTCCATTCTTTCTTTCACATCCCAGGCTCTTTTAGCATTTCTAAGGCTCTTTTCGGCCTGATACGCACTCCACTCATCCGGATTTGGCCAGGATTCCTTTTTTTCGAAGGCAGCAAGATAGGACTTCCGTGCTTCTTTCAGGCGGGCGGTCAGCTTAAGTTCAAGATAAGTTTTTTCTTGTTCCAATTTATTTATTCTCGCCTTGGACTCAAAAACACGCTTTTCTGCAAATTTAACTTGGCCAGTTTGGGGGACCACGTCTTTTAATGCTTGTTCATGTTCGGCGAGCGATTTCATTTCTGCATCTAGCTCCTGAGATACTGAACCAAGAGTAGAGTTGATATCTGCGTATATTGGGTCCTTCAACTCGGGATTTGAATCCGGTCGATTGCATCCTATAAGGATCATCAGCGTTGAAATGGTCACAAAAAGTAATTTCATAGAGTGTTCCACGTGGAACATCGGAAAAAACACCTAAAAACATAAGGTGGTGTGCGAAAAACTAGCCTTTACGCTTGCATGTTAGCAAAAAATACAGGACTTTTTCTATTCAGGGAGGAAAAATGGCAAAAACGATCTGCATCGCGAATCAAAAGGGTGGAGTAGGCAAGACGACTACGTCCGTAAACCTTGCTTCCGCACTTGCAACCCTCGGCAAAAAGGTCTTACTTATAGATATGGATCCCCAAGGGAACGCATCGAGTGGCCTGGGGATCAAGCGATATGAAAGTCAGGACAATAACTCGTACCACGTGCTTATTGGTGAAAAAACTCTTGAAGAGGCTACTCAAAATACCTCAAATCCTAACTTAAGAATATCCACGGCTAATCCCGATCTTGTCGGCGCCGAAATTGAGTTGGTGGATATGCCTCAGCGCGAGTATCGTTTAAAACAAGCGATCGCTACGGTTGCTGATCAATATGATTTCGTTCTGATCGATTGCCCACCATCTTTGGGTCTGTTGACGTTGAACGCTTTGAATGCGGCCGATAGCTTCTTAGTGCCGCTTCAGTGTGAGTACTACGCTCTCGAAGGGCTTAGTCAGCTTTTGAACACCGCCGGGCTTATCAAGAAAAGTTTGAATCCTCAGTTGCATATCGAAGGTATCGTTCTGACTATGTTTGATATTCGAAATAACCTGAGTCACCAAGTAGTCACAGAGATTAAAAATCACTTCAATGACAAGGTCTTTAACGCGATTATTCCAAGGAATGTTCGCTTAAGCGAGGCGCCAAGTCATGGCCAATCGATTTTTGAATATGACGCCAAATCGGTCGGCGCAGTGCGCTATTTAGAGCTTGCGAAAGAGGTCATTGAAAGATCAGAGCAGAAGCTGGGGTCCACAGCCTCCGCAGAAGCAGAACAGAATGCTTATCAAGGGGAAGTAAATGCCTGATATTTTAAATGAAACAACGAACAAGAAAAAAGGTTTAGGCCGAGGACTGGGTTCGCTTCTTGGTGGGCCGGTGCCAGCTACAGCGCATGCCAGCCCCCCAGCCCCTAAGACCGAAGAAGCTGCGAAGACATCAGCAGCTCCGGTTCAGGCAGCCTCTACAGTGTCATCTCCAAATCCAGCTCAACAAGTCGCCCCTCCCACCGCAGCTCCTGTTGATCCCGAAAGCAAGATTTGGAAAGTGGCGATAGACAAGCTTTCTTCCGGAAAATATCAGCCAAGAAAAACTTTTGAAAAAGAAGCTCTGCAGGAGCTTTCGCAATCGATTCGAGAAAACGGAATTCTCCAACCTATTGTTGCACGAAGAACAGCTTCAGGAAAACTGGAGATTGTGGCGGGTGAGCGACGGTGGAGAGCTTCTCAGTTGGCGGGTCTTCACGAAGTTCCGGTTATCTTAAGGAATTTCAATGATAAAGAAGCCCTCGAGTTGGCGATTGTTGAGAATATTCAGCGCGAAGATTTGAATCCGATTGAAGAGGCCGAGGGATATTCTCGCCTAATCACGGAGTTTAAGCTTTCCCAACAACAGGTCGCTGAAAAAGTTGGTCGCGATCGTGCAACTGTTGCGAATGCTGTGCGACTTTTGGCGCTGCCAGATGAGGTTAAAAAGATGATCTCTGGCGGGGAGCTTTCCGTTGGACACGCAAAGGTCCTTCTTGGGCTTCCGGATCAAAAGAAGCAGTTGGAACTCGCAAAGGCCGTAATAAAAGACAAGATTGCTGTGCGAAAACTTGAGAAGATGGTCCAGGCCGTTGTAAAGGGCGAGTCGACCGAAGAAGAAGCTGAAGGTTTCAACACCAATGTAACCCAAAGGCTGATCTCGGGCTTAAGTGAAGAACTTCAAAAGATGCTGGGCACCAAGGTGAACATTGATTATGCTAATTCTAAGGGTAAAATAAGCATTCATTTTTACTCTGATGACGAATTAACAACCTTGGTAGATAGGCTTAAAGAAGGATGTCAGTAGAAGTTCCCAGCCACATTCAAGATGATATACTTGCGGGCCATGTTACAGCAATCTTGGACCAAGGCACTCATTTCGAAGGAAAGCTCAGCTTTGAGGGTACCGTTCAAATCGGTGGAGATTTTAAAGGCGAAATCTTTACCAAGGACACCATTGTCATAAATGAGGGGGCCACCGTGGCTGCCCAGGTTGAAGCCGATACTATAATTATTAGTGGACGAGTGGAGGGGAACCTCTTTGCTCGTCGCCGAGTAATAATGCACCCACCAGCTATATTTAAAGGCACTGTGACCTCGCCAAGTTTGCGGATAGACGAAGGAGTCGTCTTTGAGGGTGCTTCTTATATGCCTAAGTCTTAAACAGTGAAATTGTCTTAAGAAAATGACCTTGACCGGTCATTGCACGAATGTTAATCCCGAAGCTCAAAAAATAGCAGGGATTTCAACCAAATGGACATTTTTGGACAATTAGGTATTAATACCACAGCCGCATTTCAATTTGTGTTTTTTGCCATCGCCTTGATCTATTTGAGCAAAGTGGTGTTCGCGCCCTACGCTCAAGCTCTCGAAGAGAGACAGAAGAAGACAAAAGGTGGCGAAGATCTTGCCGTAGAATATCAAACTAAATCCGTGGAGCTTCAGGCTGAATATGAAACAAAAGCCCGTGCACTGAATACAGAGATTAAGACAATTATTGATTCTGCTAAATCTCAAGCTGCTAAAGATTATGAACAGTCAATTGAGAGATCTCGCCTTGAGGCAGAGAAGCTTGTCCAACAGAACAGATCAACAGTTTCTTCTGCGGTGGAGTCCGCAGTTGGAGAGCTAAGATCTCAAACAAGCGCTGTTGCAATGGCAATCACTACTAAACTTTTAGGCAAACAATAAGAGAGTTGAAAATGAAATTATCGTTGGGTGTTCTTGTTTTGATGTTGCCCCTCCTTGCGCAAGCAGCCGGTGGCGGCGGGCATGACGATCATGTTCCCAAGGCCGTTATTTATCAGGTCATCAATGTTCTTATCCTGGCTGGTGGTATCTTCTATTTCACCAAAGATGCGATCGTGGACTTTTTCGCTGGCAGAAAATCGGCATACCTAGAAGCAGCGAAGAGATCAGCTATGGCAAGAGAGCAGGCAGAAAAAGCTTTTGAAGACATCAAAGGTCGCCTTGCTGATCTTGATAACACTCGCGAGGCAGTTTTGACGAACGCAAAAAATCAAGCAGAAGATTTGAAAAAGCAAATGGCAAAAGATGCAGAGGAAGTATCTCTGCGCATTCGCCAAGAGGCCGAGTTGACTGCAAGACTTGAAATCGAAAAGGCCCAGAAAGAACTGCGCACTCAACTTTTGCGTGATTCTTTAGAGGCAGCTCGAAACGTCCTAACTAAGGACATCGGTGCCCCCGATCAAAGCAAGCTGCAAAATGAATTTATTAACAACGTAGAGGTTGTAAGCCGATGAAAGTGAATGAAGTTTCCCGTAGATACGCAAAAGCTTTGTTAGCCTTGGCGAAACAAAAGGGCATTCATGCAAAAGCTTTCCAAGAGTTAAAAACTCTTTCCGAGGCTTTTTCTGCGGATGTCACCATTAAGTCTTACTTTGAAAACCCTATGGTTTCTCCTGACCAAAAGGCGGCTGCCATAAAGGCCACCCTGAAGGGTCAGACGATCTCTGAAGAAGTCGTGAACACAATTCAGTTGTTGGCAGAGAAGAACCGCATTTCTCTGTTGAGCGAAGTCACGCAAGCATTTCAAGAGTTGCTAGACCTTGAAGAGGGAATCACTCGTGGCATCGTTCGCTCTGCACAGCCACTTCTGCAAGACGCAAAAAATTCTCTTGAGCAAAAAATCAGTAAGCTTTTGAACAAGAAAATCGTTTTAACTTATGAGCAAGATCCAAAGCTTCTTGGTGGCGTAGTAGCCCAGGTTGGCGGATGGACGTTCGATGACAGCATCGATACTCACTTAAAAAAATTGAATGAAGAATTAAACAGGAGAGCCAACTAACAATGGAAACACAAATTCGTGCTGACGAAATCAGTCGCGTTCTCAAAGAACAAATCAATCAATACAACAAAAAGATTGAAGTAAGTGAAACAGGAAGCGTTCTTTCTGTAGGTGACGGGGTTGCCCGCGTTTACGGTCTTGAGAATGCAATGTCTGGTGAGCTCGTTGAGTTCCCAGGTGAAGTGTACGGAATGGTCCTAAACCTTGAAGAAGGTCACGTTGGCGTGGTTATCTTCGGTGAAGACAGAAATATCAAAGAAGGCGACACCGTTAAGAGAACCAAAAAAGTTGTTCAGGTTCCAGTTGGTGAAGCACTTTTGGGCCGCGTAGTTGATGCCCTTGGTAATCCAATTGATGGCCGTGGTGCGATCAACACTCCGCACGCACGTGTTGTTGAATTGAAAGCTCCTGGTATCGTTTATCGTCACCCAGTTGAAGAGCCTCTTCAAACAGGTATCAAAGCAATCGATGCTCTTGTTCCAATCGGTCGTGGACAGCGTGAGCTTATCATTGGTGACCGTCAAACTGGTAAAACTGCTATTGCGGTTGACACGATCATCAATCAAAAGGGACAGGGCGTACACTGTTTCTACGTCGCTATTGGACAGAAGCAATCAACGGTAACTCTTGTTGTTGAAAAATTACGTGCTGCTGGAGCCCTTGAGTACACGACTATCATCGCTGCAAATGCATCCGATGCGGCTCCACTTCAGTACCTTGCTGCTTACTCTGGAACAGCTATGGCGGAATACTTCCGTGATACTGGCCGACATGCTCTTATCGTTTACGATGATTTGACGAAGCAAGCGCAAGCTTACCGTCAAGTTTCTCTACTTCTTCGTCGTCCTCCAGGACGTGAAGCATATCCTGGAGACGTGTTCTATCTACACAGCCGCCTACTTGAGCGTGCTGCGAAGTTGTCTGCCGATAAAGGTGGCGGTTCTTTGACTGCATTGCCAATTATCGAAACACAAGCGGGTGATATCTCTGCATACATCCCAACAAACGTTATTTCTATTACAGACGGACAGATCTTCCTTGAGTCTGACTTGTTCTATAAAGGTATCCGTCCAGCGATTTCTGTTGGTAAGTCAGTATCGCGCGTGGGTGGTGCCGCTCAGATTAAAGCGATGAAACAAGTTGCTGGTACGATTAAGCTTGAGCTTGCTCAGTTCCGCGCGATGGAAGCTTTTGCTGCATTCGCATCTGACTTGGATAAAGCAACTCAACAACAGCTGGCTCGTGGTCGTCGTCTTGTCGAAGTTTTGAAACAAGGACAATACAGCCCAGTTAAAGTTGAAGAACAAATCGTTATGATTTTCGCTGCAACTAACGGATTCGTGGATAACTATCCAGAGTCTGATGTAACTAAGTACGAAAAAGAAATGGTTGAGTTCCTAAAGAACAAGCACTCTGACATCTTGAAAACAATTGTCGAAAAGAAAGCAGTTTCTGACGACATCAAGAAGTCTTTGCTTGCAGCTCTTAAGGAGTTCGCGGCGATTTTCCAACCTTCTAAATAGTTTGGTGCTTAAATGGCAAGTTTGAAGGATATCAGGGCCCGAATCGGGTCCGTTAAAAACACCCAGCAGATCACGAAAGCGATGAAGCTCGTGTCTGCTGCAAAGCTTCGTAAGGCGCAGAATAATATTACGAATATGCGCCCTTACGCACTGACTTTGCGTAAGGTGATTGCTGATATCGCCGTAACTAAGAAGGTGTCCCATCCGTTGATGGAGCAAAAGGATCAGGCAAAGAATATTTTGCTCGTGGTTATTAGCTCGGATCGCGGACTTTGCGGCGCTTTCAATGCGAATATCAACAAGTTCACCGAGAGCTATATCAAAGAGAATAAAGACAAGACCGAAAAGATCGACTTTTTATTCGTTGGCAGAAAGGCTCATGACTACTTCATCAAGAGAGATATCAAGCCCGTAGATTTCATCACGAAACTGGACAAAGATATTTCTTATGAGTTGGCGTCAAAAGTGGCAAATCGAGTTATGCAAGACTTCTTAGAAGGTCAGTATGACGAAGTTCGTATGATTTATAACGAATTTAAATCTGCGATCTCTCAGCAAGTTGTTTGCGAAACAATTTTGCCAATCGATTTGGGGCTGAGCTCTTTCAACACAGAGGCTGAAGCTCAAGCGAATTTTTCTGTAGATATGATTTTTGAACCGGCTCCCGAGAAGATCATTGAACAACTTCTTGCGAAGCACTTCGACCTTCAGGTTTACAGATGTATGTCTGAATCTGTTGCTGGCGAGCACGGCGCTCGTATGTCAGCAATGGAGAACGCGACTAACAACGCCAATGAGATGATCAATAAGCTCACTCTGACATACAACAAATTAAGACAAGAAAAAATTACTACAGAATTGACTGAAATCGTAAGCGGCGCGGAAGCGTTGAAATAGGAGCTGTATAAAATGGCACACGGTAAAATTAAACAAGTAATGGGTCCCGTAGTGGACGTTGAATTTGAAGGTGGTGAACTTCCTCCAATCAACGCCGCTCTTCGTGTAACTAATAAATTTATCTCTGACAGTGAATACAACCTCGTTCTTGAAGTTGCTCAGCATCTTGGAGACGGAGTAGTAAGAACGATCTCTATGGATCAAACTGAAGGTTTGGTTCGTGGTGAGCAAGTTAAAGCTACTGGCAATATGATCACTGCGCCAGTAGGACGTGGTGCTCTTGGTCGTATCATTAACGTTATCGGTGAGCCTATCGATGAAATGGGTCCTGTCGATGCAAAAGAGCAATGGCCAATTCATAGAGCGGCACCAAAATTCGAAGACCAAGCAACTTCTGCGCAAATGTTGATGACTGGTATCAAGGTCGTTGATCTTTTGGCACCTTACGCAAAGGGTGGAAAGATCGGTTTGTTCGGCGGTGCCGGTGTTGGTAAGACCGTTCTTATTCAAGAGCTTATCCGTAACATTGCAACTGAGCACGGCGGTTTCTCTGTGTTCGCAGGTGTCGGTGAGCGTACTCGTGAAGGTAACGATTTGTGGCGTGAAATGAAAGAATCAGGAGTTATCTCTAAGACAGCTCTTGTTTTCGGTCAGATGAATGAACCTCCTGGAGCCCGTGCCCGCGTTGCTTTGACTGGTTTGACTGTTGCGGAATACTTCCGTGACGTTGAAAACCAAGACGTTCTTTTCTTCGTTGATAACATCTTCCGCTTTACTCAAGCGGGTGCCGAAGTGTCTGCCCTTTTGGGTCGTATTCCTTCAGCCGTGGGTTATCAGCCGAACTTGGCCTCTGAGATGGGTGCTCTTCAAGAGCGTATTACATCTACGAAGAAAGGTTCTATTACTTCTGTTCAAGCTGTTTACGTTCCGGCGGATGACTATACGGATCCAGCTCCAGCAACGACATTTACTCACTTGGATGCAACGACTAACTTGGATCGTGATATCGCTGCTATGGCGATCTTCCCTGCGGTTCACCCATTGACGTCCACTTCTCGTTTGCTTGATCCTCAGGTGATCGGCGAAGAACACTACAAGTGTGCTCGTGATGTTCAGGCGTTGCTTCAGCGTTACCGCGAACTTCAAGATATTATCGCGATTCTTGGTATGGACGAGTTGTCTGAAGAAGATAAACTTGTGGTATCTCGTTCACGTAAGATCCAAAGATTCTTGTCTCAGCCATTCTTCGTTGCTGAGCAGTTCACTGGTCTTCAAGGTAAATACGTTGATATCAAAGACACTGTTAGAGGCTTCCGTGAGATCCTTGATGGTAAGCACGATAACCTTCCTGAGCAGGCGTTCTACCTGGTGGGAACTATCGAAGATGCCATCGAAAAAGCGAAGAAATTGCAGGCTTAATGGCCTGCAATCGCAGAGAAAGGTTATTTCATGTTTAATTTAACAATCGTGACGCCGGAAAAAAGACTTCTCATCAATCAAGAGATTGAAGAGATGACGATTCCTGCTTTTAAAGGGGAGCTCAATATTCTTCCTGGTCACGCACCCATGATTACTACTCTGGAAACAGGTGTTATGAAATGGAGACTTAAAGGACAAGAAAAGCAATTCCAAGCTGTTATCAGCTGGGGTTATTGCCAAGTAAGTTCTGAAGGCGTGAATGTGTTGGCAAATATTGCTGACTTGCCAGAAGAAATTGATGTTGAAGAAACAAAACAATTCCTGTCAGAGACTGAAAAGAAAGCTATGAATGAGCTTATTCCTGATGAAGATTGGGAACAGTTCCAGCGTGAATGGGCTCGCGCACGCGCGAAGCTTGAAATCGCAGATAAACACTAGTTCTCTTGTTAATTCATTATTCTGTATTACGCCCAGCCAGTCTGGGCGTTTTTATTTTGAGGTAACGCTTTCGATATTTGAATCGGCCAGAATCTGTTCAAGGTTTTCTGCGATCTTAGTGCCGGCGCTATCGTGATTAAAGTAGAGTTGGATCACTCTAAAATAGTCATTTTCCTTGTTGAAATATTTGGGAGCCGCAAGGTTCACGACGATGGTTTCACTTTTTGTCTTAGCGGGGAGTGAATTCAACATGCGAGCGGTTTTGGGACCAGTGACTGCGGCAATGATCCTCGTGCAAGACTGTGACTTAAGCCACCTCTTCACTTTGGCAGCTTCAAAATTACCTTTTAGCACTTTGTTCTTAGTAGCGATGCGCGTGGTGGCCAAAAAAGAGCTCGTAAATTCCGATGATGGTGAGATCAGACAGATCTGACTTTCTTGTGCGACTTTTCTTACTAAGGTCACTGTAAACGCTGGGTTCTTTTGAAGGTTGTTCTTAAGGTTATGGTCCAGGACTTGTTTCTCAAGGCTCTCATAGCTTCTAGACGTCAGGCTTTCGCCCACAAGCAGAGAAGGCATTTCGGGGTCACGACGGTGGAGGTTTGCAAAAGCTTTTGCCCGTAGGATATTTCTAAGCTTTTGATCTAGCTCTTCTTTTGATAGCAGGCCTTTTCTGACCGCATTCTTAACATGATCAAATGCGCGTCCCTGATCGCGGAAAGACCAGGTAAGCATTACGATATCGGAGCCCGCTTTAAGAGCCTTTAAGGCACCGGCTTCTGGCCTTAGTAGTTGTCTAGATCCCTGCATTTGCAAGTCATCTGTAAGAACGAGCCCCTTAAACTTCAATTGTTCACGCAGCAGTGTTTTTGAAATCTTTGCAGAGAAGCTGGCGGGTTCATTGCTATCATCAAGCGCAGGATAGCTGAGATGAGACATCATGATAGCGGTGTTGGTGCCCAGTTCACTATACGCTGCAAAGGGTGGAACATCTCGCTCCGTAAGATCTGCGAGTTTGGAGGGATTGACCACAAGATTGTGATGAGGATCTGCGATAAGATTTCCAGTCCCAGGAAAGTGTTTAGCTGTCGGAATGACACTGGCGCGAAGAAGACCTTTTGAATAGGCAAGGCCTAACTGAGAAACAAGGTTCGGCTCCGAACCAAAAGATCTAACACCGATGAAGTTTGTTTGAAATGGATCGGCTACATCAAGAACAGGGGCAAGATTCATATTGAAACCTACCTCACGCAAAAATAGTCCAGTCTGATAGGCGATTTCTTCTGCCAGCAAAGGCGATTGAGTTTGGCCAATGGCCAGAGCATTGGGAGGAGCAGGTGAGATGGGAAGTCGTGAAACTGCACCTCCCTCTTGATCAATAGCTATAAGAGGTGGAAGTCGAGTGTGTTTAAAGCTAAGTCGATAAAGTTGTTCGTTCAAACTGCGCACTTGCTTAAGCGAGGCGATATTTCTTTTAAACAAGAGAAAGGATCCTGGCTTATAGTTTGAAATAAAACGATCAAGATCTTTGCTCACTGTCTTGTGTGGAAAACCAACGATGAATAGTTGGCCGACTTTTTCTTCCAGTGACATTTCGGCGATTCGCTTGTCGATCAACGAATCTAAATTGGCTGATTGAGCTAGCACAAAGTGGGGAAATGAGACGAACAGAAGACCTAAACTTAAAATCCACTTAAACTCGTTGATAAACTTGCCCATAGTATAAGAGTACCACTCGGCCATTAACTAGATAGATGAGATTCGAGAAGCAGCATGAATTTGCACCTAAGTCTGAGACCAGCATATTGGATGATCCTATCAATAGTCGCTTTCTTTTATAGTGGCTCGACATTTGCTGTTTCCGAAAATGAGCAGCTCGTGGAAGTTCATATCCGGCAGGACACCCTGGCTTCGTATAAAGAGAGGAGACCAACCCATGGGACGTACTTTAGTCTAAGTTATGAAGCGCTGGAGCCTATAAACTTTCAAAGCATGATCGATGGTGTGGATTATAAAACCGCTTTTGGAACAAGTACCATCCCACTTATCTATCTTGAAATAGAATACAAATACAATTTCTCGCTTGGAGGCCTGGCGCTCGGATTCAGTTTGGGCCAAGGAAGTGTTTCCAGTAGTATCAGCGGGGATGAACGAAAAATAGAACTTGGCCGAATGGGTGTCAGTGCAAAATATATTGTCGACAACATTTGGGACGAACCATATGTAGCTCCCTACGCCGGCATTAATTTGTGGCAGATGTCCTACAAAGAAACTACTAGCTCTGACAGTTTTTCGACAACGATGCAGTCGGGATTGAGCTACACCTTGGGTCTTATGCTTCAGCTTAATTGGATCGATAAGGGAACTGCACAACAAGCGACCTTTGACTACGGGATAGAAAATTCTTATGTTGATATTCATGCAAGTCAGTATGCAAAAACTGAATCACAAGATAAGCCAAACCTTGAAACAGACTGGATTCTAGGAGGGGGGCTTCGACTTGAGTTTTAGATCAATCTTAAAAGGTTCTCAAGTTCCTCATGAACGGCTGACCAGCTAATTGTGCTAAGTTTAATATTGAGGCGATTGTCGGGCGTAAGAGAATATTTTTTCCCTTCACGCACAGCTAACTGAATAACTGTCTCCGGTTTCAGTTTGGTTTTCTCGGTAAAAATTAAAGAGATAGACTTAATTCCCGCACTGATGTCTCGAACGCCGAGCTCTTTACATTGGCGTCGAATCAACATCAAACCCATAAGATTCAATGTTGGCTCAGGAATCGGGCCAAATTGATCTTGCAGCTCTTCTTCAATTTTATCGAGCTCCTCTGCCGAACTGATGTCAGCCAGGGCTTTGTAGTAACTTAGGCGGATACGAATATCACTAATGTAGTTATCAGGTATCATCGCAGGGATCCGAAGGTTGAGTTCGGGATCAAGCTCGGCATCTTCTATCTTTTCGCCCTTGGCTTCGGCGAGCGCTTCGTTCAGCAGATCCATGTACATTTCGTAACCCACTGAATTTATATGACCAGACTGCTCTTCGCCGAGTATATTGCCAGAACCCCGTAGCTCCAAATCATATTGGGCAATTTTAATTCCGCTACCCAGGGCCGTGTTCTCTTGAATGATCTTCAGTCGTTCCTGTTGTTCTTTATCGAGCTTTCGGTTTCTGGGCATCATCAGATAGCAATAGGCTCTTGTTTTACTTCGGCCCACGCGACCGCGTAGTTGATAGAGCTGAGACAGTCCAAACATATGAGCCGAATCAATAAACATGGTATTGGCCCTTGGCACATCCATTCCTGATTCTACAATGGCGGTGCATATCAAGACATCAATTTCATGATGGAAGAAAGAGAGCATAGTTTTCTCAAGTTCGTGCTCAGGCATTTGGCCGTGAGCGACTTTAATTCGAGCCTCGGGAACTATGTTGCGAATCTCATCAGCCAAGCCGTAAATCGACTCGATTCGGTTGTGAATAAAATAAACCTGACCACCCCGAGAAATTTCAGCGGTGATCGCCTTTCGTATGGTATCGGGATCAAACTTTAGAACGAAGGTTCGCGTAGGTAGTCGATCTACAGGAGCTGTATTAATTAAACTCAAGTCGCGAATCCCAACTAAGGCCATATTCAGAGTGCGCGGAATTGGAGTCGCAGAAAGGGTCAGCGTATCCACACTTGTTTTAATCTTTTTGATTTTTTCTTTGTGGGTGACGCCGAACTTTTGTTCCTCGTCGACGATAAGAAGTCCGAGATCTTTGTAAGCAACACTGCTTCCCAGTAGTTTGTGGGTGCCTACGATCAGATCGACTTTTCCATCCTTAAGGTCCTGCAGTGTTTTTTTTACTTCTGCAGGAGGTACGAACCTGTTAAGCACACGAATATCAACCGGCCAACCTTCAAAGCGTTTCTTAAGAGTTTCATAGTGTTGAAACGTCAATACTGTTGTTGGTGCAAGGAGCGCCACTTGCTTTCGGGCTTGTATGGCGAAAAAGGCGGCTCGCATAGCCACCTCGGTTTTACCAAAACCGACATCACCACAGATAAGCCTATCCATGGGCTTTGTCGATTTTAAATCTTGTAGAATATCATTGATAGCCCGCAACTGATCTTCGGTTTCCTCATAGGGAAAACTGCGCTCGAAAAGATCGATTTCATTTTCATTAAATGCAAATCCCGGCCGATGCATTTCTGCTCGTTTAGCATAAAGCGCAAGCAAGTCGGCAGCGATATCGCGAACGTGGGATTTAACTTTTGCTTTGGTTTTCTCCCAAGCTGTGCCACCGAGCTTATCCAAAACGGTCGTCGCGGAGGCGCCGGAAAACTTTTGCAATTGGCCGACTCTATAAACAGGCAGGTAGAGCTTGTCTTTATCCTTGTACCCAACCTGGATATATTCGTTCTCGACCCCACCGATATTCATGATCTTAAGGCCTTCATAAATGCCAACCCCATGCTTGACATGGGCGACAAGATCGCCTGGCTTTAGATCACCGAAAGCCAGGCGCTTTGCTTGCTTTTGAAAGTCTTGGGCGCCAGTGCTTTCTCGACTTCGCTGTTTCTTGCCGAAGAAGTCTTCTTCTCGTAGAAAGATCACAAGCTCTTCATCAAGGCGTAAACTTTCGGAAAGATGCCGCGGAACCACCGTAACAACTGCCTTGTTGGAGTTTTGTTCCACCAACCACGAATCCCACTGGTATTCATCAGGCGCACCCCGAGTGGTTTTCAGCTCCATTTTTTCAAAAAGCAAAGTAAGACGATTTATATTCGATTGGTTTTTTGTCCCGATGAATACTCTATATCCATCATCGCGCCAGCGGTGAATTTTGTTAGTCGCTGCTTGCAGCCATAGCTCCGAGCCTGGAGGATTGTTAAGGCTGAGGTTCGAAAAATCCTGAGTGAGTGAGGTTTTGTACGATATGACTTCTTTCTCTGAAGATTCTTCTTCGAAATATTCTAAAGAAGAAAAATAGAACTCCCGTGATTCACGAGGATATTGAATCTGCTCGAACTGTACATACAGCTCTTCAATCTGAGGTCTTATAAGCTGCGAGGAGCTTGAAGCAAATTCACTCTTCAGATCAGCCCAGCGCTCGTCAGAGCAGCGTGAGATTTCGACGGGATCTAGAAAGAACAAGTTTAATTGCCCTGGAAAGTGCTCGACCGCAGTGACAAGCTCTCCATAAAAGTAGGGCAATAAAAATTCGATGCCTGGGAAGGAATTCTTCAATACCAAAGATCGAATCATCTCGTCCGCTTCTGATTTGTCGACTTCGCGACTTGTGAACGAGCCCTTAACTCTTTGCAAAAGTATTTGATGCGTTTCATCGCGAAACAGATACTCGGTTGCTGGCGTTAAAAGAAAGCTGGTTATTTCATCCGTGCTACGATGATCGTCTGTGCTGAAATGCCGAAGACTTTCGATTTGATCACCGAACAAATCTAAACGGATAGGATAGGGTTCGCTTGGAGGATATATATCGACGATTCCTCCGCGAAGTGCATACTGACCACGATCTTCAACCATCGGAGCCGCCACATATCCCAGCGAGTTCAAATACTCTGCGAGGTTATCGGGAAGCTCATCACCGGCTTTAAAAATTCGAGAGCATTCTGTGAGAATGTTAGGCGGCAGAGTTTTCTGGATGAGCGCGTCAGAAGACGCGATGAAAATTTCTCCGGGCTTTGCAGCCTGAGCTTTGCTCAAGAAATTGAGTCGTTCTGCGGTCACCCTGGAGCTTGGATACAAACCGGAGTACGGAGAAACGTCAAAAGGAGGCAAGATAACGCTTTGACGAGATGGGTCAAAGAACTGAAGAAGCTGCTGAAAGCGAAGGGCTTCACTGTGACTACCAACAACAACAAGATGCGGCAAGCGATTGATTTGTTTAGAGTATGTTTGCGACAGAAAGTAAGCAAGGGCCAACGGAGACGCAGCACCGGTAACCTGAATTCTAGTTCGTTGATTTTCCAGCGCCCGATCCAAGATCGTCTCGAGTCTGGTGTGAGTCATTTCGATTTTCATTAATGGGGCTCATGTTGCCATGGTTATCGCCTTGTTTCCATTCATATTTCTTGGATTTCAGAGACTCAATGTATATAACTAATTGAAATCCAAATAATAACGAAGACCTTGGAGGGCCTGTGCCACTCGGCGGAGTTCTATTCATAACTGTATTCATTGCCCTTTTCGGGGCTTTCTTGCTTTGGTTTGCTGCAAAAGTGGGGGCCAAGCCGACCTACCGTGATCCGGTAAAGTTCGAGCCTTACGAATGTGGAATTCCCTCTGTCGAAAAGAAAGATACGAAGATCAACGTCAAGTTTTACCTGACTGCGATTTTGTTTATTCTTTTCGACATTGAAATCATTTTCATGTACCCGTGGGCAACAACTTTCCGCGATTCAATTGCGACTGGAAACGGGGCATTTGTCTTTGGTTCTATGTTGATATTCTTGGCGATATTTATCTTTGGTTTATTTTGGGAAATAAAATCCAAAGCTTTGGAGTGGGACTAGTTAAATGGGACATGATATTTTTGAAATAACAGTAAATGGAATCAAACTTGTACTGATATTTTTGCTAATGGTACAAGCTGTTCCGATGCTTGTTTGGCTAGAGCGAAGAGGTTCGGCATTTATTCAAAACCGATTCGGTCCTAACCGTGTTGGTCCTCTTGGTCTTTTGCAATTGGGCGCAGATGCTATCAAGTTTTTGACGAAAGAAAACTTTGTTCCAACTTCAGCTAAGAAAGCATTGTTCTATGCTGCTCCGGTGTTTGCGTTAATCCCTGGTGCGGTCGCTTTTTCAGCCATCCCAATGGCAACTCCGGTTTACATCGAAGCTTTCGAAATGTTTGGACAGAACTGGGGTCCATATCGCTTCTTGGTTCAGGGCTATGAAATTGGCGTGGGAATCGTCTTCATACTAGGAGTTTCTTCGCTTGCAGCCTACACAATCTTGATGGCGGGCTGGGGATCTGGAAACAAGTTTTCTTTGATGGGAGCTCTTCGCGCCAGTGCTCAGACAATTTCGTACGAACTAGCACTGGGTCTTTCCATTGTTGGTGTGATCATGATGTTTGGCACCTTCAACCTCACAGAGATGATCAATGCTCAACAGGGTCCGTTAACTTTTAAGTGGATGGAATACACCGTTACAGCCAATTGGTTGCCAAACTGGGGTATTTTCTTTCAACCTTTAGGGGCGCTGTTGTTCTTTACTGCGACTTTTGCCGAATCCAATCGTCTGCCGTTTGACTTGGCAGAAGGTGAGTCAGAACTAGTCGCGGGTTTCCACACCGAGTACGGCGGATTCAAAATGAATCTGTTCTTTATCGGTGAGTACGCTCACATGATGATTGCATCTGGGTTGATGACCGTGTTTTTCTTTGGCGGATACTCAATTCCATACTTCTCTGTAGCCGATGTTCAGGCGTGGGCACTTTCAGTGACTCAGTCAGAAATGAGCGCATCTATATTGTCCGCTCTTCTGCACTTCCTTTCTTTCAATATTAAGTTTGGATTCTTCTTGTGGACGTTTATTTGGGTTCGCTGGACTTTGCCACGCTTCCGTTATGACCAGCTGATGGATTTGGGTTGGAAAACAATGCTCCCTTGGGCTTTGGCAAACACCATCATTACCGCCTTCATCATTTATTTCGCTACGATATAGGGAGTTTCAAGTGACAGCAGATGCATTCTTGTTTTGGTTTTTAGCGATCGTCACCTTGGGCAGTGGCCTGAGTGTGATTCTCTTGTCGAATCCAATTTATTCGGCCCTTTCTTTGGCGATGACGATGGTAGGAATCTCGGCGTTGTTTGTAACGTTGAACGCCTACTTTATTGCGGGCGTGCAGTTGATCGTATATGCCGGAGCCGTCATGGTTCTGTTTGTAATGGTCATCATGCTTTTCGACTTAAAGTCGGACACAGTGGCCTTTGCGAAGGGTAAATTTACCGGAGCTCTAAAGGTTGCCTCCGTAGGATTGCTCGCGGGTCTGGTGGTAGCAGCAATTGATCTTTCAAAAGGATTGATAGGCGTAAAAGATGGCGAAAATCACTTGGTCGCACTTGGTGATATGGAAGCAACTAAAAGCCTCGGCAGAATTCTATTCCAGAAGTACGTCTTTGGCTTTGAAGCGCTCGGTGTCTTGTTGTTAGTTATTGCCGTAGGCGCGGTTTCTTTGGCACGCAGTAAGGGTGGCACACATGAACACTGATTTTATCAATCAAATTGGCCTGAACCATTATCTTATTCTTGCCGCATTGTTATTTACGATGGGTATGGCGGGCGTTCTTTTACGTAGAAACGTCATCGTACTTTTGATGTCTATTGAACTTATGCTGAATTCAGTGAATCTGACTTTTGTGGCGTTCAGTAAGTATCTTGGCCTCCTTGATGGTCATATAATTGTTTTCTTCGTAATGACGATCGCAGCTGCCGAAGCAGCGGTGGGCTTAGCTCTTGCGGTTACTATTTTTAAACGCTTTAGAGAAGTGAACATTCGCTTCTTCGAACACTTGAAAGGATAAGGGAGTCTTCTGTGAATCATTCTTTACTAATGGCCCTTGTAATTTTAAGTCCGCTGATTGGTTTCTTGATCAATGGATTCCGCTATAAAAGACATTCCGCTAATGTGGCGGGTGTCATTGCTACCATTGCAATTGCAATTTCTTTCGTAAGCTCGGCAATTTTGGTAACTGACCTAATTGCAATGCCCGAAGAAAGCAGACGGATTGCAGTAAAGTTTTTTGAATGGCTCGTGATCGATCGTTTAAAGATCGATGCGGGGTTTGTCGTCGATCAGATTAGCGCTGTGATGATTTTGATTATTACTGGCGTAGGTACACTGATCCACATGTACTCGATCGGCTACATGCACCACGATAAAGGGGCAGCGAAGTACTTCGCTTATCTGAACCTGTTCATCTTTAATATGTTGCTCCTTGTTCTTGGCGACAGCTTATTGGTCATGTTCGTCGGCTGGGAAGGCGTGGGCCTTTGCTCTTACTTGTTGATCGGCTTCTGGTTTACGGACTCAGAGAAGGCTGCGGCAGGTATGAAAGCTTTCATCACTAATAGAGTGGGTGATGCCGCATTCTTGTTAGGGATGTTCTTGCTCTTTGTAACTTACGGAACTTTGAATTTTTCGGAGTTGAATGCTTTGGCACCGACTGTTGCAGAGTCTTCTTGGCTGGGTGCCGTTACCCTGGGCACTTTGTTCCTATTCATAGGAGCAACTGGTAAGTCGGCACAGATTCCATTATATGTGTGGTTGCCTGACGCGATGGCGGGTCCGACGCCAGTTTCGGCTCTGATCCATGCGGCGACAATGGTTACTGCGGGTGTTTATATGATCGTTCGCCTCAACCCATTGTTTATCATGGCTCCGAACACAATGATGGTTATTGCGATCATCGGTGCTGCGACTGTTGTGTTTGCTGCAACGATCGGTATGACTCAGTGGGATATCAAGAAAATCTTGGCATACTCCACAGTTTCTCAATTGGGCTATATGTTCCTTGCATGTGGAGTCGGTGCATTCGGAGCAGCGATGTTCCATTTGATGACTCATGCATTCTTTAAAGCACTTATGTTCTTGGGTTCTGGCTCTGTGATTCATGCCATGCACGAAGAACAAGACGTTCGAAAAATGGGTGGCCTAAAAAAGTACCTACCAATTACGCACATTACGTTCTTCCTGGGATGGCTTGCGATTATTGGAATGCCTCCGTTTGCAGGGTTTTTCTCTAAAGATGAAATTTTAGCTTACACTTTCAATTCCCCTATGGGTTCGCCAATTCTTTGGGCCGCGGGAGTTTTGGGTGCAACGCTGACAGCATTCTACATGACACGTTTGATGGCTTTAACTTTCTGGGGAAAAAGTCGTGTTTCTAAAGATGTTCATCCGCATGAATCTCCAGCATTAATGACGATTCCATTAATTACTTTGGGTGTGTTATCGGTGATTGGCGGTTGGATTGGTGTTCCTCATGTCCTAGGTGAGTACCTTGGTCATATTCCTAACGTTTGGGAACACTGGCTTCATCCTTTGATCAAAGGGATACCGGGATGGCAGACCTTGGATCATGCGACTGAGTTTGCTCTTATGGGAACTTCAGTTGGATTGGCTTTGATATCTGCGGGGATCGCTTATCACTTCTATGTGAAAGCACCTGATGCTCCAAAGAAGATCGCAGAGAAGATTAAGCCTATCTACAACTTGGTTTACAATAAGTACTTTGTAGACGAGGTTTACTTCGGCGCGATAATCAATCCGTTGGTGAACTTAAGCCGAAATATTTGGTATTACATCGACGTGAACTTTATCGATAAAATGACTTATTTAGCTGGTGACCTGGCAAGAGGGATGGGTTCTGTGATTCGCTCCTCTCAAACTGGAAACGTTCAACAGTATGCGATGTATATCGGTATTGGTGTAGTTGTCGCCCTTTCATTTGTGATCATGAGGTAATGTATGATCCTGAGTAGTGTAGTTTTCTTGCCTCTTTTATTCGCGCTGATTGTGGCTGTTTGGCCAAAAACCAGCAGTATCCGACACTTGGCTTTTGGATTTTCAATCATTGAATTTCTTCTTAGCTTACGCCTGGTTCAGTTGTTCGATTCAAACACGGCTGGATTGCAAATGGTCGAAAAGCACCTTTGGATCGAGCGTTTTGGAATTTCTTATTTTCTAGGTATTGATGGGATTTCGCTGTGGCTAGTGCTTCTAACCACGTTCTTGACCCCAATTATTATCCTAGCAAGTTGGACGTCAATTTCTGAACGCATCAAAGGCTTCCATGTTTCGTTGTTTGTTCTTCAGACGGCAATGCTGGGCACCTTCCTCGCTTTCGACGCGATTTTCTTCTATGTCTTCTGGGAACTTTCTCTTGTTCCGATGTACTTCATGATCGGTATTTGGGGTGGCGCAAGACGAATTTATGCAACGGTGAAGTTCTTCATCTACACATTTGCCGGTTCTGTCCTGATGCTCATTGCAATAATCTATATGATGTATCTGACTCAAGAAGCGACTGGTGCAATGAGTGCGAACCTGCTGGACTTTTATAAGTTAAAAATTCCGTTCGTTGGCGGGGCTTTCTTTAGTCTGCAAACTCTTCTTTTCTTTGCATTTGCTCTAGCTTTTGCAATCAAAGTACCGGTGTTTCCATTGCACACCTGGTTGCCGGATGCACACGTGGAGGCACCGACTCCGGGCTCTGTTATCCTTGCTGGTGTAATGTTAAAGATGGGAACTTACGGTTTCATGCGCTGGGTGATCCCATTGTTCCCTGAAGCCTCTGAGTATTGGGCATGGTTGTTCATGCTTATCGGAGCGGTAGGTATCATTTATGGAGCTTTGGTCGCAATGGTTCAGCCAGATGTGAAAAAGCTAGTGGCCTACTCTTCGGTTTCTCACATGGGCTATATTCTGTTGGGACTTTTCGCCTTTAATTCTTACGGAATGTCAGGCGGACTTTACCAAATGCTGAATCACGGTATTTCGACAGGCGCCTTGTTCATCATGATCGGTATGATCTATGAAAGAACACACTCTCGTGAAATTGCGAAGTATGGTGGCTTGGCGGGCGTCTTGCCGCTGTTTACGATCTTCTTTTTCATCGTAACTCTTTCATCTATTGCGTTGCCCCTAACTAACGGTTTCATTGGGGAATTCTTGATCTTACTGGGAACATATCAGGCGCAGCCGGTTTTCGCGTACTTTGCAGTAACCGGAGTCATTTTCGGAGCCGTTTACATGTTATGGATGTTCAAACGGATGTTCTTCGGAGCAAAAGGAGAACTCGTTGCGGACGAGCATCACCCTCTCTTCGATCTTAACTTCCGAGAGGTAGCGGTTATGATTCCTCTTGTTCTTATGATTTTCTGGATGGGAATCTTCCCGAACCATTTCTTGGATTATTCCAAGGCTAGTATCGACAATTTGGTAAACAATCGTACGAACTACAACCTGACGATTGTAGAACCCGGCGCCGCAGAGATTATGCACGCGCAAGGAGAGAAATAATGAACACGGTAACTCTTAGCGACATCTTGCTTATTTCTCCGATGATCGCGCTTTTCCTGACAAGCTTGATTCCAATTACAGTCAAAGTTTTGAGAGGCAACAGAGAGCAGCATTCGTTGGCGACATTGTCTCAGGCCCTTATTGGAATAATTATTTCTTTGGGTTTGCTAGTTATTTTCGGTGGTGCTGGAAAGACAGCATTCAATAACGGATTGATCTTTGACGGAGTCACTCAATGGCTGGGGGCTGTTGCCCTTGGCTCTGCAGCAGTGGGCATGATCATGATGTACGAAAACCCAGCGACAGTTGGGAAACAGTTCTCTGAACTCATTTTCTTAGCGATGAGCTCGGCTGTTGGAATGTTAATTCTTGTGGCGGCCGTAGACCTGCTGGTCGTCTTCATCGGCCTTGAAATGATGTCCTTGCCTCTTTATCTTATGATTGCAATGAGCCACGAAGGTAAACTTTCAAAGGAAGCTGCTTTGAAGTACTTCCTGCTGGGATCATTTGCCTCTGCTATCTTGCTATACGGCGTTGCTCTGATCTTCGGATCAACCGGTGGAACTAATATCCTAGCATTTATGGGCGATGCTGCAGAACTGGTGCAGACAAGCAGATTGTTCTTGTTCGGAATCACCTTTGTTATACTGGGATTCTGCTTCAAGGTTTCTATCGCCCCTTTCCATGCTTGGACTCCTGATGTTTATCAAGGGGCACCAACTCCTCATTCGGCATTTATGGCGACTGCAGTGAAAGCTGTTTCATTTGCTGCGTTTTTAAGAATTATTGCGACTCAAGCGTTGGTTGGTTCCGATCATTTATTCGACATCCTACAGTGGCTCGCAGTTATCACCATGATCGTAGGTAACACAGCGGCTATCTTGCAGAACAACCTAAAACGTATGATCGCCTATTCTTCAGTAGCGCACTCTGGGTACCTATTGATCGGTGTGATTACTGCGGGAGTTAGCCAGAATAGTATTTTTGGTGCATCTAGCGTTATTTTCTATCTGTTAAGCTATGCATTTATGACTTTGGGTGCATTCGCAATCGCAAGCATGATGGAAAGATCAGAAAACCATATTATCAACATTGATGATCTTGCTGGTCTCGCTAAGAAAAGACCGATGCTTTCACTCTGCATGACGGTGTTCTTGCTTTCACTAGCTGGCATTCCACCGACAGTCGGTTTCTTTGGTAAGTTCTACTTATTCAACGCGGCTGTGGGCGAAGGCCTACTGTGGCTTGCTATTTGGGGTGTCGTCAGCTCGGTCATTGGTGTTTATTACTATCTACGTCCAATCGTAGTTATGTATATGAAGGAAGGCGAAGCAGAAATTGCGGGGCATTCTTTGAATGCGACGACAATAACGGCTGTAGTGATGGCCTTAGCGATTGTCCTCATGGGCTTTGTCTCCGGACCCATTTTCTCGGCCGTGGAAAAAAGTTTGTTCTAGGACTCAGTCCAAAAGAGAATCAAAAAAAGCCCACTCTGAAAGTGGGCTTTTTTATTTCGCATCACACTTTCCGACGACTTAGGCGAAAGCCAAATAACTCTACCGGCTAACCTTGGTTTAGTTTTGATAAACAACAGGACATTCGACCTCGGCTGTTCTCGACAGGTGGCCAATAGCTGTTTATCCTTTAAGCTTATGAAAGAAAAATTCCACGACCTTATTTCTCAGGCGTCACAAGTAGTTTTGGATAAGGATACGGAGATACGCCTGGCGATGACATGTCTTTTGGCCGGAGGTCATCTGCTTATCGAGGACTTGCCTGGCGTTGGTAAGACAACTTTGGTTCAAGCTCTTGGAAAGCTAACCGGATTAAGAACCACCCGCATTCAGTTTACTATCGATCTTTTGCCAGCGGATGTGCTGGGCGGGCAAGTATATCATCCGCAGGATCAAAAGTTCGTTTTCCACCAAGGACCACTTTTTTCTCAGCTAGTGATGGCAGACGAGTTAAATCGGGCCAGCCCAAGAACGCAAAGTGCTCTTTTACAGGCGATGGAAGAGGGGGAGATTTCTGTCGATGGAGTGACGTGGAAGCTTCCCAAGCCATTCTATGTGATCGCGACACAGAATCCGCATCAACAAACCGGAACCTTTCCTTTACCAGAAAGTCAGCTTGACCGGTTCTTAATGAGTCTGGAACTCCATCATGCCTCTAAGAATACCGAGATAAAAATTTTTCAAGGTCAGGATCCTCGACAATTAATGCAGAATTTGAAGCCTGTACTTACTGAGGCAGAGATCACGAAAGCATTGCAAAGCGTGGACGAAGTAAAGGTGTCTTCTGTAGTGGCGAGCTATATCGGAGAGCTTCTTGAAAGATCAAGACGATCAGGATTCTCCGGTCAATCCTTGTCAACAAGAGCTGGAATGGCTTTGGTCAGAGCTTCTAAGGCTTGGGCTTATCTTGAAGGTAGAGACTACCTTCGAGCAGAGGACGTGCAGGCAGTTCTTATTCCGGTGATCGGGCATCGAATTGGGGGAAACCATGGAATCAAAAAAGGTCGCGAGTGGGCTTTGGTTCTTAAGAATGAAACCCCAGTCCCCCTTTAAAAGAAAAACCTATATCTTGCCGACTAAATTTGGCTTGGCATTTTTAGTGATGACGCTAGTTCTGTTTTTTATGGCGGTAGGTTACGCGAACAATCTGATCTATATCTTTGTGTTCTTTTTAATTTCGATTTCTCTGACGGGAATAGTGGTGACGAATCGAAATGTCGATAAGGCTTTTGTGGTGGCAGTTTTCCCAGAGTCAAACTTTGCAATGGAAAACGCTATAGTGAATGTAGAGATTGAAAATATGGGGTCGCGACCTCTGTGGGATCTTCAGCTGTCTTTTGCAGATTCTGAAGAAGAGTATTTCATTCGTAAAATCGAACCTCATATGCGTGTAATGGCAGAAGTTCCGTGGAGGCCAAAAACCAGAGGACTTAAGCAACTGCCCGTGATGACCTTGAAGAGCACTTTTCCGTTTGGTTTGCTTAAGTCCTGGCAGAAGTATCGGCTTAATCAGACAGTGTTGATTTTTCCTCAGAAGGTAGGGAGCCGTGCTTTTCCACCAGAAGCTCGAGATGATGAGCGGATGCAGCCAGTAGGACTCTTTAAGGAGCACCGTCTTTATCAAAGCTCGGATTCGCCAACACGAATAGACTGGCGAGCAACGGCTCGTCGGCAAGAAATGTTAGTAAAAAATTATGAAGAGGCCGAAAAAGAAAAGCTGCACTTTGATTTTGCCCAGACATCTCAATTGACCAACCTGGAAGAAAAGCTTTCTCAACTTACTGTTTGGATTGATGAGGCAGAAAAAAGCAATCACTCCTATTCGTTGAAGGTACACGATTTTGTTCTGCCATCGGGGCGAGGCCCGGGACATCACTTTAACTGTTTGGAACACCTGGCGATGGTTGAAGAGGCCGACTTAGATGGATAAGCCGTTCTTTTCGCAAAAAGTTCTGGCGCTCTCTTTTCTAATGGCGATGAGTATGGTCGCCGTTGAAGTTGTCTCATGGGTTTCAATATTCAGTTTTGCAGTCTTGCTTTGGAAGTTTGGATCGGAAAGATGGGGTTGGAAACCCTTGGGCCGAAGAACAACTGGAGTATTGAGTGTTCTGTTGTTGCTTCAGGTTCTTTTTGAATATCGAACTTTGGTGGGTCAGGAGCCGGCCTATACGTTCCTGTTGGGACTCTCTGCTTTGCGAGTGATGGACTACAGAAATGAACGGGATCATCGATTCTTGGTCATGTTGGGCTTCGTTTTGATTTCGGTAAAAGCACTTTTTAATCTTGATATCTATTGGGTGTTGCCGTCGATCTTTTCCTTCTTTGGGTTTTGGTTCTCTTTGCTACCTCAAGGTTTGCCCGGAAGGGGGCGTTTTCTTTTCAGAATTTTTCTACTTTCGTTGCCTTTGATGGCAGTTCTCTTTTTTGCCTTTCCACGAGTGGTTATGCCCTGGGCGATGTCGCGAGGGTCCACTTACGGCGAAATAGGTTTCTCCGATCAAATGAATCCTGGAAAAGTCGCAGAGCTTGCCGGCAGCACCGTAATGGTATTCAGAGCCCGAATAGACGACACGCCTTTAAAGACATCGGAAGAGCTATATTGGCGCGGTTCGGTCCTGGGAAATTCGCGGGGACTAAGCTGGCGACCTCAGCGCACAAACTTAAAGGCCGTAAAAGAAGATGTACCTAAGGGGAGTTTTTACGAGGTAGCTCTGGAGCCGACCTCGCAAAATTACCTTTTTACCTTGAATGGCACGGAGAATGTGGAGCTTGAAACTGGCTCCGTGATCCCGCTGCAATCAGGACTATTTCGTGCAACCCGGCCGTTATTTAATACCACAGTCTATCGAGCGCTTTTTAACCCGAACTACATTGATCAAGAACTGCCGACCGAATCTGACCTGCAGATTCCGACACTGTCGGGGAGAGTCGCTGAATGGGTGGAGCGGATCAAGAGAGAATATCCGAAGCCCGAGGAACGAGTCGAGGAGCTTAAGAACCTTTTTGCTGAAACAGGATTCTTTTATACCCTGAATCCCGGGGTGTATTCTGCAAACGATCTCGAGGAATTTTTGTTTGATAGAAAGCGCGGGTTTTGTGAGCACTTCGCTGGAGCTTATGGAACCTTGGCACGAGCCCTGGAAATACCGGCCAGGGTGGTGGTGGGTTATCAAGGGGGATTGTACAATCCCTGGGGAGACTTTTGGAAGGTTGCGCACAAAGATGCTCATGCCTGGGTTGAAATCTTCCATAATGGTCAATGGATGCAAATCGATCCCACGCGATGGGTGGCTCCACTGCGACTTGTGATAGGTGCGACTTCCTTTTTTGCTTTATCAGAAGAAGATCAAAGAGCTTTCGCACGGGATATTTCTTGGAAGCCACAGGTGTCTTCTGATCTTTTGCTGTGGGATCAGATGACTTTCTGGATAGATGACTTGAACTATCGATGGACCTACTTCTTGATCGACTTTGACCGCTCAGCTCAGAAGTCGTTATTGCAAGAGGTTCTTAATGATAAAACTCGATTCCTAATTTTCGCAATTGTCGGGGCCATTTTACTCACTCTGCTTGTGCGATTTTTATCTTTTGGTCGCGAATCAACAAGCGAATCAAAGCGATTGCTGCAGATGGTGGAGGCCTGGGGCAAAAAACATCATGTCCCACGAAATGTCAGCGAACCACCCCTTACATATTTAAAAAGGCTTGAGGATAAATATCCGAACTTGAGCCAAGTCCTTGATGATATTGGTAGACACTATGACCAGCAGTCGTATCGCCAAACACCTTATCTTGGAGATTCTAAAAAGTTGGAACAATTATGGAAAACCGAAGCTTCCAAAGTTTGAAGGCACTAAATGTCGTGCTGGCGAAGAGCATTAATAGCCGACTTGAATCCTATGCGAACAATTCGGGCAAGGATTGCTGGGTTTAAACTGAAGTGATCGACAAAGAACATCTCGTAGTTCTGGGGACGTGGAGCAATATAAACGTAGTCAACTTCAGGACGATAGTTCACTCGATCTCTAATAATATTCAATAGTTTCTCTCGATGCTCGGCGGGCAAGTCTGCTTTTTTGAAGTAGCCATCCACAGCATTGTAGATAGCCTTCACATCGCTTTTATAGCGGATTGAGCTGGCAATCTTTTGTTGAACAACTTGGTATAGGGCCTGATTTAAAATCAGAGGTATTCCGTAGTTGTGCAAAGATCCCATCTCTTCCGTATAGTGATAGGGCTGAATAGAGTATGAAGAGATAACCAAGTCGGCGCCGTGATCTGCGGCGACATGAGTGGAGAGGGTGTCGCGGATTTCACCATCGTAGTAAAAAATCTCTTTTCCGTCGGGTCGCTTAATTCCATAAGGAGCATAAACGGGGGGAAGAGAAGTGGAGCAAGCGACAGCTTCACTGATAGTTGCGTAGTTAATATACTTGGTGGTGTCGTCTTTATAGGCTTCAGGATATTGTCCGAAGATAGCCTTTCGGGTGTGGTTCAGTTGGGTAGCCACGATAAAGAGCTCAACACCAAGCCTACCGAAGTCGTTGTCTAAAAGAACATCTTTGCGCAGATAGCTTTCCATTCCTCGTGTCGAGAAAAGTCCGTTCAGCTTAAGTCCGTTCTTCAGGAGTGACTCAAAACCACCCGTCACTAGAGCCTTCTCCATCAAGCTGCGCGGAATAAACCTTAGCAAGCCGCTGGAGTTCAGGTTAAAGATGTTCCGATAGGACATAGGTTTAAGATACTGCAGATCCGATTTATCATAGGTGGGCCTTGTGCCCGATCCGATCTGAAAAGCATTAATTAAAGATTCAACGGTATAACCAGCCGAGAGGACCGAGGCGACGAAAGCGCCAGCGCTGGACCCGACATAAAGCCGGATAGTCATGGGGTCATCTTCACGGTATTTCTGACGCACCATCTCTTTGGTTCCGCCCGCAAGCTTGAAACCCTTTTCTTGAAGAGCCAGACAGACGCCTATATGAAACGCAGCGGCTTTAATTCCGCCACCACTTAGGACCAAGGCTATCTTCTTTTTATCTTTGATGCGCATTCAAGGTAAGTATCGGTTTTCCTTGGTTTAGGAGCAAAGAAATTTTGAAATTTGGCAACAGCCCCGACTTTTGTGTGTGGTTAGTCAGACGTTGGTCCAGTGAATAGGCACGGATAGCCAGATCAAGGTCCTGAATTTGAACAATTAACTGAATACTGTTCACACAAAATTTGACAGACTGAAGTCGTGTGATAATGTTGGTTACGCAAGCTGAGTAGGGTGACCACCTTCCCGAACGGCTTGATAAGGGGATTTGATGAACGTTGAGTCAGTTGGTTCTTGGTTACCGCTAACGGATTATGCCACTAAGTACAAAATTAGTGTGAGCACACTCCGCCGTAGAATCAAAGGCGACGACATTAAATTCCGATTTGAAGACGGCAAGTACTTCATCATGGACGAACCGATGGGTACCCATCAAAGAGTACATCGCCCCTCCCAAGAAAGCGACCTCGCTTTGGTGGGTGCTCATCAAGGAATGATGAAAGGTAACGAACACATGGCTGTTTCTTCAAAGGACGAAATCAAGGCTCAGGACCTTAGTGAGAAGGCCGTCAAGGTCAATAAGGATGAGCCGATTTTGACCGCCGCTAATAAACTTCTTAATGAACTTAAGAAGGCCTACACGCAAATCCTTCAAGAGAAGGAAGAACAGATACTGCAGCTTAAAGAAGAAGTATCGGATCTTAAAACTTTGGTTCGAGTTTTAGAATCCGAGAACGATCGACTTAAGGGCTTTAAGCAGTAAAGTACGTCGGGACGCTGCTTGTTGCGCCGTCCCGGATCAACCATTCTAAAATTGCCATTACAAAAATGAAACGCTATGACCCTGCTACGTTATTAAACAGGGGGTCTTATGAAATTGGTGAATCTTCTTTTCGTCGTGCTAACAATGGTTGGCTTCGGTTCAACTCTTAAGGCACAAGAGCAGATGGATTCAGAACCCAACATCATGGACGAACTGAATCCTTATGATGAAAATATTGAACAGACTCTTCGTGAGCTAGATAAAATTTATCTCGAAGAGATGGGCGAACTTCCATTTGATATCAATTTATTTAGTAGCAAAAACAAGTGTTATCGCGCCAGCTGTAAAGTTTGGGTTCAGGTAGTTAAATCCACGCAGAAGTTATACCTCTACGTAGATGGTAAGCACACGGACACTTGGCTAGTTTCTACTGGCACACGCAGCCACGGAACTCCAAACTTTGATACACATCCGAATGGTCGCATCTATGATCGTTATACCTCTACGAAATATCCCGGCGGAGACTATAACGGTCTGGGCAATATGCCATACGCGATTTTCATTCATGGAGGCTTTGCCGTTCATGGAACGGGTAAATCAAACTGGTCAAAGCTAGGTTCGCCGGCCTCTCACGGTTGCATCCGCGTTCACCCAGACAACGCATTTAAGCTCAATCGACTCGTGAGAGCGCATGGCATCTATAATACTTGGATTACGGTTCAGCCGTAATCACGAGTCCAGGTTTTGCGGATCCCGCTTAGCAGCTTGGTCACCGGATGGCCAAGCATCGCTGACCTGACCACTGAACTTTTGAAATTCTTGTTCAGCCCGCTGTTGAAAGTCGCCTGTAAATTTCAATGCTTGGTCGCGAAGCTGGGATCTTCGCTGCATTCCTTTTTCGGGATCCAAAAGCCACATCGCCGCTCCGCCAACTGCCGCGCCGACGACAAACCAGCCAAGGCCGGAAAGTGGCGAACCGACTTGACCTGCAAGTGCAGATTTCAGTTTTGAATAAGCTTCCTCTTTAAGTCCCGAAAGATCGATGTTCTCTAAGAGATTGTCCATAATGGCCTCCTCAAAGTTTTCTAGATTTTACCGCGAAGTGAATCTTAGGGGAAACGACTGGGGTCAATTTGCTGAAAAACAACTACTAGATCTGAAATAAAAAAAGGGACCCGGATGGGTCCCTTTTTTTGCGGGGAGGGGCGATCTTGACTGTTAAGCAGCCAAGCTCTTCGATTTTTTCGGTTCTCTTTTTGCTCCAGGCTTTTTGTCCTGGCTTTTTGCTGTTTTATCAAAAGCGACTGCGAAAACTTCATCAAGATTCTCTGCAAGGATGAAGTTGATCTTATCCTTAAAGATCTTAGGGATATCCGCAAGATCCTTCTGGCAAGCAAGAGGAATGATAATGTTTGTTATCCCTAAGTTCAGAGCTGCCAAACACTTCTCACGGATACCGCCGACTGGCAGTACTCTACCTTGCAATGTCACTTCACCAGTCATGGCGATGTCATGTCTTACTGGAGTTCCAGTCATCAAGCTGACTAGCGCCGTGGTCAAGGTAATCCCTGCTGACGGTCCATCTTTAGGGATAGCACCAGCCGGCAGATGAACGTGGATATCGTACTTGTCAAAGAAGTCTTCAGGAATTCCCAACTCTTCCATGTGAGCACGTGCATACGACATGGCTGCATGGGCAGATTCTTTCATCACGTCGCCAAGTTGACCGGTCAGAGCAAGATGCCCTTTACCTTTCATCTTGAGTGCTTCAACAGTCAGAACTTCGCCACCAGCTTGTGTCCAAGCTAAACCTTGTACGACACCGACTTGAGAGTCAGCAATTTTATCATCACGCTGGAACCTTGGAGGTCCTAAAAGCTCTGGAACTGTTGTTGGAGTGATCTCAACAAAGTTTGCTTCTTCCATGACCACCATCTTAGCTACCTTACGGCAGACAGACCCAACTTCACGCTCAAGATTTCGTAAGCCAGCTTCGCGAGTGTAGCCAGCGATTAGGTACTTAATACCTTCATCAGTAAAGCGGATATTCTCTGGTGTGATTCCATTGGCTTCAATTTGTCTCTTGATCAAATGTTTCTTAGTGATCAAAAGCTTATCGTTCTCTGTGTAACCGGGAATGTTAATGATTTCCATACGATCCCGAAGAGCCGGTGGAATATTCTCAAGGACATTCGCCGTTGCAATGAAAAGGACGTTAGAGAGGTCGAAGTCCACATTCAGATAGTTATCTCTGAATGATGAATTCTGTTCTGGATCCAACACCTCAAGCATTGCCGCAGAGGGATCGCCGCGGAAGTCAGAGCCCAACTTGTCCACCTCGTCCAGAACAATCACTGGATTGCAGGTCTTCGCTTGGCGTAGCGCTTGGATGATTTTACCAGGCATTGCACCAACATAAGTTCTTCTGTGTCCGCGAATTTCAGCTTCGTCTTTCACGCCACCGAGTGCGATACGGAAATACTCACGACCCATTGCTCGAGCGATTGACTTACCTAGAGAGGTCTTACCAACACCTGGAGGGCCACCGAAACATAGGATTGGTCCCTTAAGGTTTTGTTTAAGCTTTCTTACCGCCAGGAATTCCATAACGCGATCTTTAGCCTTTTCCAGCTCGTAGTGATCTTCATCAAGAATTTCTTTTGCACGCTTTAAGTCGATGACGTCTTCAGTCTTTTTCGACCAAGGAAGATCTGCCATCCAATCAAGGTAGGTACGAACCATTGTTGCCTCGGATGCATCAGGATGCATGCGCTCAAGACGACCTAACTGCTTTAGTGCTTCAGATTCTACATTCGGAGGCATTCCAGCATTAATAAGCTTTTCACGCAACTCGTCCATCTCTTCAGACTTAGAGTCGCCCTCACCAAGCTCGTTCTTGATAGCCTTCATCTGTTCGCGCAAGAAGTACTCGCGTTGTGACTTTGACATATCTTCTTTGGCACTGCCGCGAGTTTTCTGTTGGCTTTGCATGACTTCAAGCTCTGCAGCCAAGATCTCGTTTACAATCTTAAGACGAGCTACCGGATCAGAAGTTTCTAAAACTTTTTGAGCGTCATCAACTTTGATACCAAGGTTTGATGCGATGAGGTCTGCAATGCGACCTGGATCAGAGACATCGTCAAGAACCAACAAAATATCCGGAGATAGTGGACGACCAAGAGCAATAATTCTTTCGATGTGCTCTTTCGCCGTGCGAATCATCGCTTCATTTTCGACCACGGTTTTCGGTACAGTCACTTCTTCGATTTTCTCGATGGCGACTTCAAAAGATGGGGAGGTTTTCGTATAATTTTTTACTCGTCCTTTTGCCACACCTTGAATAAGAATTTTAACCCGACCATCTGAAAGCTTGCGCATTCTCATGATCATGGCAACTGTTCCTACTGTATAGATAGACTCGGGAGACGGATTCTCTTCAGAGATATCTTTTTGTGAGGCTAAAAAGATCAGGCGATTTTTTGAAAGAGCTTCCTCTACTGAACGGATCGAGGCATCCCGACCGACAAACAAAGGAATTATCATGTAAGGGAATACAACGATATCTCTTACTGGTAACATTGGTAGGCTCTGTGGGATTTCTAGGACTTTGTCGTCAAAACTCATACCGCTCCTCCGCGCAATGCGGGAATTTATGTTTGGTATGAATCTTCTCGGCGTGAGACAGTTTTTGCTTAAATCAAAAAAGAAAATATGGACTGACATCCATGTCAGTTGCGCCCTTCTAAGAAGAACGCATCTGAATTATTGAAAAAGATTAGAATGGCTTTCAGTTTCTTCCATGCAATCAACACAAAGGGCCGTGAAGGGCCTAGCCTGAAGTCTACGTGAATTGATGATCTCGCCGCAGGACTCGCACTGGCCATAACTGCCATCAGAGATCTTGCTAAGAGCTCTTTCAATTGCGTAAAGAGCAGTACGATCTCTTTCGTGCAAATGAATGGAAATGTTATTTGATATATCCTGAGAGGCCGCTTCGGCTTCGTCAGCTACTGTTGGAATGCTTGACTGTTCAACTTTAAATTCATGCGTCTTATTAAGGATCGCACTTTTTTGGAAGAGCAAAGATTCCTTCAAATTTTTCAACTCTGTTTCTGAGAGTTCGGTTGCGTTCATCTCACCCCCCGATATGATGATCATGGCCGAAATTTGATCGCATATTACGGGGGAATGCTTTTCTGTCATCAAAAAAGCAGCGCGTGACGGATTAGTAAGCAGATGTCGTTCGCGCTTGCGGCATAGAGGGAGCATGACATTTAGCGTGCAAATTTGCGACCGACCGCTTCTCTTAACTCTGCACCTTCAATGCTCAGTCGAGTCCAAGGAATTGCTAAAAGTCGCTCTGGTTCGATCGGTTCTTCTGTTTCTTCGCAAATTCCGAAAGTACCATTTTCCAGTCGCGACAGCGCCATTTCGATTTCCAAAAGCTGGTCTCTCATTCTTTCTTGAGAAACCAGGAATGAATGCTCAAGAATATGAGCGACGGATTGATCGGCTTCGTCTCCGCCTTTGTCTGCATAGACAAGTTCTTTTTGGGCTGTTCTAAAGCGATTTAAAACATCGGCTTTTGCAATAAGAAGTTTTTTTCGACATTCCTGCTTAATGGCTTCTGATATTTGATTATTCATAACAACCCCTTCCAAGAGACGACTTCGTGTCGTCGTGTTCTTAGACAGGGGTCTAGTCAGGGCAGGTTAATCCGAAGCCTATAAATAATATTTATATAAGCTATTTGAGGCCTTTAAATGGAACAATCTCACCTTTTTCGACCGTTAAAACAGTTACGGGTCTTTCGACTTCACGTTCTGGATTGACAGTCAATGGTCCCAAAACCCCGGGGAACTGGTTAAGTCGCGTGAGCTCTTTGATAAGATCTTGTCGGGAGTTGGCGCCAGAAGCAATGAGCTGACGCAAGATGAGACCGGAGTCATAGGCTTGCACTTCAATTAGGGAGGGTTCTTGGCCGTAGAGACTCTTATACTCGCTTACAAAGCGCGAATTGCGAAAATCTGGGCCTAGACTGTCTACAAAAACAAGGCTGTTAGCGAAGTGTCCAGCGCGTCTGGCGATGTCTCGAGTGTTCCAAAGGTTCGTTCCTAAGAGTTTCGGTCCTTTGACGTCATTATATGAAAGCATGGCAGCAATTTGACCCATGGCTTTTGAACTATCGGGAATAAAGATCGCATCAAAGTCAGTGATGGGAGGTAAAACGGCCTCCAAGTTTGAATTTCTTGAGGAACGTTTTTTATCAGTCTTTTGAAGCTCTCTAAGGCGGACCTTGTACTCATCTTCGCGAGCCTCGCCAAAATATGTTCCTACGAGTCTTTGAATAACCAGTCTGAAGTCGGTTTCTCTGACTGAGTAAGGTTGGACCGCGGTGATTTTTCCTCCGCGGGCCAGAACCTCGTCCCAAAAGACATTTGCAAACTCGACACCATAGGCGTCGTTAGGATAAAGAATCGCAAACTTGGTCATTCCAAGGTCTTGCATTGAAGTTCGAACCAAATGCCGAACCTGCATTGCACTTGTCAAAGAGTTTCTAAAAACAGAAGGTCCGATTTCATTCAACCCAGATCTTTGCGAAAGTCCCAGTGTAGGAACTCCTAACTCATCTGCTTTGGCAGCAACAGCCGGAGCAGTTTTACTAAGTAAACTTCCAACGATAGCGATGGCATTGTCTTCTCTTACCAGGCGCTCAACACCACGTCTTGCTGAGTCGGGATGACCTTCGCTATCCATAACCGCAAGCTTGAAACCAGAACCAGGAAGATGAAGCCCAAGTCCCATCTCCAATCCGCGCAGGGCGCGCTGCCCAACAGGAGCATTTTTTCCACTTAAAGGCAAAACGACCCCAACTGTATGAGAAGAAACGTTTCGCGAAGCTTCAAGTTGAGCATTGATTTCTTGAGCGCGTAAAGCCAGATCGCTACCTGGTAGGTAGTCGACAACGGTCGCAAAATATTTTTTAGCGTCGGAAAGATCGTTGTCTTCGATTGCTAACTCACCCAAACGAAACAGCGCATGACCGCGTAAGAAACCAAATTCAGAGCCGTCGGCAACGTCTTCAAGCTGATCAACGCTTAATTTGTGTTCAACGATATCAATGGCACGCAAACGGTAACTTTCTTGGTCTTCTTTCTTAGGGGCGGAAACGGAATGGGTAACGAGAGCCTTTACATAGTTCAAAGGATTATTTGGGTCGGCTTCGCCAGCAGGAAGTTCAAGATTTTCGCTCTCGATCTTAGGAGCTTTGCCAGATGCCATCCCGCCGATCGCTTTGGGCTTCTTGGCTTCGACCGACCTTGGTGGTGAAACTGGTCTCTTCGTAGCCACAGTCGTACAGGACATTAAAAGACTAGCAATAAGCAGAAGCGTGAATTTCGACGTCATTTCCTGTTCCTCATCAGTTGATTGACCTTCTCGTGGAAGGCTTTCACCAGGGGCGTTTGCTCTTTAGATTTCGAGAGTTCTTCGATCAATTCTTTGTGTCTTGATGAAAGAGTTTGTGGCGTATCCACAAGAACTCTTACCAACATATCTCCAGACCCAAAACCGCCAATCTTTGGGAAGCCCTTGCCCTTTAGGCGGAAGGTCTGACCAGAATGAGTCCCCGGAGGAATGCGAATCATCGCTTTTCCAGTTAGTGTGGGAACTTCGATGTTTGTTCCTAATATGGCATCAGTATAACCGATGGGTAGATCCAAGGTGACATCATTTTCGTTTCGTTTAAATAAAGGATGCTCTTGAATATTAATGATCACATAAAGATCTCCGGCCGCGCCGCCAGAGGGTGAAGAATCACCTTCGCCCGAAAGCTTCAGCCTTTGTCCTTCTTTCACGCCCGCCGGAACGTTGACCGCTAATTTCGCGGGCTCTTCTTTTTGGCCACGCTGGCGCATAAAGCTGATGACTTTTTCACAGCCAAGAGCAGATTCTTCAAACGAAACATTTAAGGTATAACGAAGATCTGTCCCTTTAGCAGGGCGTCGGGTTCTGGTTCCGGCACCTGCTCCAGGCCCTCGGGTCGCGCCGAAAATATCACTGAATACATCTCCGAAAATATCCTGGAAGGGATCTCCTCCCGCTTGAGACTGTCCACCACCAAAGCCACCGAATCCACCAGCACCAAAAGGGCCACCGGCGCCGCCAAATCCTTGCGAACCGGCATGACCATATTGATCATACATATCTTTTTTCTTCGGGTCGCCAAGCACTTCGTAAGCTTCATTCAGTTCTTTGAACTTTTCTTCGGCCTTTTTGTCTCCTGGATTTTTATCCGGATGAAATTGCATAGCTAGCTTTCGGTAGGCTTTTTTAATTTCCTCCGGAGAAGCAGACCGAGATACATTCAGCGTGGCGTAGTAGTCTTTTTTCGACAATCAGGCGTCCTTTTTACTCTGGTTTCTTTGCAACAACGACTTGGCCCGTTCTTATTACTTTGTCTTGCAACTTGTAGGGCTTTTTAAACACTCTTAGGACATGGCCGGCATCCATTTCAGTTGAAGCTTCACTACTAAGCGCCTCGTGTACAGTAGGGTCGAAAGGATTGCCCAGGGCGGGGACTTCAATAACCGCATGTTTTTGTAAAAGGTTTTTTAGCTCTTTCTCGGTCATTTCCACACCTTGTTTGTAGGTGGTGAAATTCTCTGCGGTAACTTCTGTCTGAAGGGCACGTTCAAAGTTGTCGACGACTTCTAAGAGATCTTTGATGAATCGCTCACCGCCGTACTTGATTAAATCCGAACGTTCTTTGATAGCATTGCGCTTATAATTTTCAAATTCAGCTCGCAGATACAGGTAGTCGTTTTTATACTTTTCAGCCTGTTCTTGCAGTTTTTGAATTTCAGAAGATGTTTCAACTTCCGGAGTAGTAGTTTCAGCTGAATTTTGAGAATTGTTTTCCTCTGACATGACACTTCCTTTCGCAATACTAAAGATTGTGTATTGATTCGGGAAAGTCAATTAAGTCAGTCCTAAGAATTTGGACCTTGGGGGAACTCGTTTTCAAGGAAGGTTAGCTCCTGAAATACCTGATTGCTAAGAACCAAGCCGGCTTTGGTTAGGGACCAGTAATTACCACTAAAGCTTACCCAACCGCGCCCTTGCAGCCTTTCGAGAATGGACTTCACCTTTTGGCTAACGTCCGCCGGAAATTTTTGCTGCATTAGAGCCAAATCGAGTCCGCGCATCAGGCGCATTGATGTATGACAAAAGTCTGTAAGAGCTTGATGCATCGCCAAGTTTTCAAACTGACCTTCAGGCAAGTGTTCGGTAGGACCGCTAAACTCCCGGCCTTCAAACTGCAATATCTGTTTTTGATATTCACCGATGGAATTTACGTTCCAGTAGCGCGTGCCCCAGCGCGAACTTTTTGAGTAACTATGGGCACTAAGTCCAAGACTCCAATAAGGTTGATCAGTCCAATAAAGTAGGTTGTGTCTCGATTCAAAGCCAGGAATGGCAAAATTCGAAATCTCATACTGTTTAAAGGCATTCGAAGACAGCTCCTGAGAAATCAAATCAAACATTTCAACTTGTTCCTCTTCAAGCGGCCGCCCTTTTGACAAGGGATGTCCATCGGGTACGGTCAGACAATATGGGCTTAAATGTTTCGCGCCTTGCTCGATGGCAATCTGGACGTCACGGCGCAGCCCAGAGACGGTCTGCGAGGGGAGCGCAAAGAGTATGTCGAAACTAAAATTCAGATCGCGGCTGCGTAAAAGCTCCAAAGTCTCTAGTGTTTGCCTTGCCGTGTGCTCACGATGGACCATCTTCAGCAATCGGTCATCGAAGGTTTGCGCACCGACACTGAAGCGATTTATCCCGTGGTCCTGGTAAATCTGAAGCTTTTCTTTGTCGACCGTCGCGGGATTGATCTCTATCGTTATTTCGGTATCGGGTCCAGTTGTGAATCCGAATCTACCCAGCTCTTTGATAATCGATACAATGAGATGAGCAGGTATAAGGCTGGGAGTTCCCCCGCCAAAGTAGATCGTGTCTAATTTTTGAGCCTGGTAGTAGCGATGCTTTTGATGAATTTCTTTGATGAGCAATTCGACGTATTGATCTGGAGGCATAATTTTACTTTGCTCATAGGTCGCGAAGTCACAATATGTGCAGCGCTGAATACAATAGGGAATATGAACGTAGACGCCAAATGCCATAGGAGTTATCTAGAGTATGTCTAAAAAATTTCAACTAAAAAACGGCCTTAAGGTCCTTTTCCTGGAAAGTCATAAGTCCCCGGTCGTCTCAGTTCAAATGTGGGTGAAAACGGGCAGCGCTGATGAAAAATCTGGAGAAGAAGGCATTTCTCACTTTATCGAGCATCTGGTATTCAAAGGCACTCGAAAGTACGGAGTTGGGGAAATAGCTTCCACAGTAGAAGGCTCTGGCGGCGAACTGAACGCTTACACCTCTTTCGATCAAACTGTATTCTATGTGACGATTTCCAAACAATTTACAGATGTAGCTCTGGATGTTGTGAGTGAAATGATGGGATTTCCTACATTTGATCCTCAAGAGATTGATAATGAGCGAGAGGTCGTGTTGGAAGAAATAAAGCGTGGACAAGACAGTCCAGGTCGACGCTCGAGCCAGCTTCTTTTTACCAATGTGTTCCGGAAGCACGCCTATGGCCGTCCTGTTATTGGCTATGACAAAGTTGTGAAAAAAGTGTCGCCGAAAAAGATTCGCAGCTTTTACCAAAGTCGATATGTCCCATCAAATATGTTCCTAGTTATAGCTGGTGATTTTGAATCTAAAACAATGCGTAAGAAAGTGAACGAGCTCTTCGGCTCCTTCGAACCATTCAAACTTAAAAAGGTGACTCGGACCAAAGAGCCCACGCAAAAAAGTATTCGAATCAAGGTTGAGCAGGCGAAATTTGAACAAACATCGGGCTACCTGACCTGGAGAATTCCAAGTCTTAAGCATAAAGATACTCCAGCACTCGAAGTACTATCGGCAATACTGGGCCAAGGTGACAGCTCACGTCTAATGCAGACCCTGCGAATTCAGCAACCCTTGGCCAACTCCGTCAGTGCATTTAGCTATTCGATGCAAGACGATGGCGTTTTTGCCCTGTCTTGGAACGTCGAAAAAGAAAACCTGAAGGCCGCTCTTGATAAAATTCTACCAGAGATCACTAAGATTATAGAAGAACCTCCGTCTTCAGCTGAACTCCAGAAAGCGACCACAAATTTTGCAAGTCATGAGATATACTCCTTGGAAACCGTCGACAATATTGCCCGAAAAGCGGGGAGTAACGAATTCTACTATGGCGACTTCGACTTCTACAGAAAGTACATGAAGCAAATCTATTCCTTAAAGCCAGAAGACATCCAAAAGGTCGCAAAAAAATACCTGAAGCCAGACTGTTTCGCACTCACTCTCATGAGCAACTTAGACAAAAAGTCTTCAGAAAAAATAATGAAAGAGTTTGCAAGGGACTTAAAGAAAGGCCTGTCTAAGGTAAAAGCTAAAAAGCAAAAGCCGGTTAAGCATGTAACTAAAAAGTTTCCGATGAGCGTTGCTTCAGTTCAGGCGGAACCTAGTATGGAAAAAATTCTGCTTTCATCTGGTGCGACGCTATTGATTCGCGAACAGAAAGAAACACCTTACGTTGCCATGAAAGCGGCTGCCTTGGGTGGAATTCGCATTGAAGAGAGTCACCAAAATGGACTGACCGAGCTATACGCAAGAAATTGGCTGGCGGGATCTAAAATGTTTAATGAAAACGATATCAACTTGCGTGTTGATGAGCTAGCGGCCGGAATTGCTGCTTTTGGTGGTCGAAATTCCGTGGGACTTGGGATGGACTATCTGTCGGTGTTCGAAGATAAAATGTTCGAAATATATTCCGACTCACTCTTGGCTCCACAGTTTCCCGCAGAAGTTCTTGAGCGCGAGAAAGTCATTTTGAAAAATCAAATCAAAGCTAGAAATGATAGCCCAGCCCAGATTTGTGTACACAACTTTATGAAAGAGATCTTTAAGGGGCATCCTTACTCCCGAGATGTATTGGGTACGGAGCAGTCCGTGGATTCCATATCGACCCAAGATTTAAGAAGCTACTATGAGCAAGTCGTCACGGCGAAGAATATTACATTTAGCGTAGTCGGCGATGTCGACAGAGATGAATGGGTTGACCGTTTAGAAACGCTGACTTCGCAGTTACCAAAAGGCAAAAAGATTGAGAACACCTTTGAACTGCAAAATCTTACAAAGGAAGTAAAGACCTTTCACGAGCTTAAGAAAGAGCAGAGTCATATCATCGTAGGCTATCGCGGTCTCACTTTAAAAAGTTCCGAGCGCTACACGCTAGAAGTCATCCAGTCGATTCTAAGCGGGCAGGGTGGTCGATTGTTCCTCGAGTTGCGAGATAAAAACTCTTTGGCGTATTCGGTAGCGCCAATGCATTTCGAAGGGCTTGAGTGTGGATATTTCGGTGGATATATCGGGTGTTCGCCAGAAAAGGCGCAAAAGGCAATCCAAATGCTTAAGGAAGAATTTTCCAAACTGATCGAGAAAAAAGTCGAAGAGGACGAGCTGACGCGAGCACAGAGGTATCTGATTGGTCGTCATGACATTGAACTTCAGCGAAAGAGCACGGTCTGCAATGCCATGCTCTTTGATCATATCTATGGGTTGGATTACCGCGAGAGTCTTTCGGTCGCCGAAAAGTATTTCAACGTGACTTCGGAAGATGTGCAGAAGCTAGCGGCAAAGATATTTGCTCAGCCGGCAATCATAAGCCTTGTCGGTCCCCAAGACGTCAAGTAGCCGGAAGAGTTGTTTCATTTTGAGAATCTGGGCACGAGTTTTCGGACAAAGGCCCAGATCGACAACAAGAATTAACCGAATCGGGCTGATCCTTTGTTATTATAGAGTCATGGGAGATAAGCCAGTTCATCAGACAGTTGAACTTTTCGTTACACCCGAAGGGTTCTTTCAAGAGCTTGTTCAAAAGGGCTTGAATCAAAGGAAAGTAAAAGCGATCCCTTTGGTCGAGAACTATCTTGTAAATCTTTTGCAGCAGTACCTTGATGCAAAAAATCTTTTTGAAACCCAGTATGCTACTGAAGGCGGTCAAAAAAATCCCACCACTTTGGCGGAAATGTATCTGACGGCTCAGAATGCGGAGCCGACCATTAAAGCCGAAATGTTGCGAAAGCTGGGTGACAGGACTCTCTACATCAGCGGCTTTTTTGGAGACTCATTACGACGAAAGGTCGTCGACATCGATTACTATGCGGATATTGGTGGGGCTGCTTATAGAACGCTGGCGCACTGTACCCGCGAAGACACACTTGCTAAAGTCTATTCGACCTTCTCAAAGCGATTTCTGGAATTCGTCGAGGTTTTAGCCTATATCAGCGAACATTCGTTTGTAAAAAGTGACGAGAGCATTTTAAGACTCTATGAGCGCTACCTTAGGACGGGCTCGGCTTTGGCTCGGGAAAAACTTGAAGAGATGGGGGTCGTGACCTTGCCTCAAGATCAAGTAAAACTTGGCAAACAGGGCTGATTCCTCTATCCTTCAGCCATGTTCGGCTTAGGAATGTCAGAAATTATAGTTCTTGGAGTTTTGGCACTGATAGTGATCGGGCCAAAAGAGCTTCCTGAATTGGCACGTACGATTGGCCGCTTTATGAATGAACTTAAGCGAAGTTCAAACATCTTAACGGACGAATTCAAGCATCACACAAAAATCGATCAGATTAATTTTGATGAAATAGTCAATCGCCCTCTTGAAGTCCAAAAGGCGGAGCTTGCGAATGCAGTTGCCGAAGAAGAGGCAATGATATCTTCAGTAGCTGACTCCTCAGAGCCAGTAGCTGATCCGGAGCAGCTTGAATTTCATGAGCCCATGCAAAGCGACGACGAAGATAGTGAAGAGAAAAAACCCGTATGAGCCGCAGTGAACTTGATTCAAAGGCCGAGTCCCTTTATGACCATCTTGCAGAGCTTAGAAAGCGACTCATTAATTGTTGTTTGATACTCGTAGTAGCGACGGGCATCTGTTACGGCTTCAGTGAATATCTTTTTAATATTGTCCGAGAGCCTATTGCTCACTTTCTCCCAGAAGGCGGTCTTATTTATACCGGCCCGATGGATAAATTTATTGCTCATCTTAAGCTGGCCTTCTTGTCGGGAGTAATCACCTCTTGCCCTTTCTGGCTCTATCAAATTTGGAAGTTTATTGCTCCTGGCCTGTATTCGAATGAAAGAAAGTATTCCGCTGTTTTTATAGTTGCGGGTTCGGCGCTTTTCATAATGGGCACTTTATTTTCTTATTTCATTGTTTTGCCTATGGCCTTTGAATTTCTGATGGGTTTCGGTGGTGACATCGACAAGCCAATGATTTCCATCGATCAGTACATGAGCTTTTTTACTCAGATGAGCTTGATGTTTGGAGTTTCTTTTGAATTACCTTTGATAATTGTTGTACTTGGCGCGATGGGGATTGTGAGTCAGGCCTTCTTAAGAAAGAATCGGAAGTATGCAGTCATGCTGCTTGCGGTGGCTGCGGCAATTATCACGCCTCCTGATGTAATCAGTATGCTGATGATGCTGGGCCCGATGTGGGTTCTATTTGAAGTGGCTATTTTTCTTGTTGGGTTCTTTGAAAGAAAAAGGGCGGCGGTCGCTGTCAACGAACTGGAATAAAAAAAGGAAGCTTAGCTTCCTTTTTTTACGTCTTAAGCCTACGTCGCATCTTCGAACTTAATAAGTACAGCGCCGGACTCGACAGAGTCGCCCTGTTTTATTTTAATCTCTTTGATTTTAACATCACGAGAAGCACGCATTTCATTTTCCATTTTCATAGCTTCCATAATTAGAAGCGGCTTGTTCGCCTTCACGACTTCGCCTTCTTTAACGAAAATTTCAATAATCTTGCCAGGCATTCCTGCCTTTAGTTCTTGGTCACCACCGAAGCCGCCACCTTTTTTAAGGGATTCATGCAAAAGCATTTCTTCGTTAAAAACTTTGATTACTCGGAAGGAGTTGCGCGTGAACACAGTGTATTCAGTGTCTTCATTGATGACGTCGATCAAGTAGGACTTGCCGCCAAAAAGAAAGCTTATGTATTGCTCAGCTTTTTTAAAGTCCCTTTTGGAAATATCATAGTGGATCCATTCTTTGCCCTCTTCCTGCAAAGACACCTTCCACGATGTTTTCCCTTCAGTGACATCAACTTTGTATTTTTTCTCTTTTAGTTCTGCTTCAAAATACATCTTATTACATCCTTAACTGAAGTTTACGTCCAACGCGCTTCCAGTTGGAGGTGAGGTTGAGCTGTCTCACATCTTTTGCTTTTCGGTCATTGTATGCCGTAATAGCTGCTGCGATGAGGAAGACGGGATCTTCGACTTCTTTGAAAATCTGGGGCTCGATAACTTCAAAGTTTTTTTCGATAAACTGAGTGGTATAAGAGCCATCACGAAACTTCGGATGATCTAGAATTGTTTTGTGTAAAACAATATTCGTTTTGATTCCGGTAAGGACGAATTCACTCAGAGCTCTTTGCATACGATCGATGGCTTCTTCGCGCTTATCTCCCCAAGTGATTACTTTAGCGATCATTGGATCGTAAAAAATAGGCACTTCGTAACCAGGGTAAGCGTACGAATCCACGCGCATAAACGGTCCTTGCGGATGACGACAAGCACGAATGACGCCTGGATGAGGTTGATAGGTGACAGGATCTTCCGCGCAAATTCGCGTTTCAATAGCATGGCCTTTTTGCTTAACATCCTCTTGCTTGAAGCTTAATGGACGTTTAGCGGCGACACTGATCTGTTCCTTTACCAGGTCAATCCCGGTGACGATCTCTGTGATCGGATGCTCTACCTGAAGTCTCGTGTTCATTTCCATAAAGAAGAACTCTTTAGTGGTATTATCGAAAATGAACTCGATCGTCCCGGCGCCAACATAATTTATTTGTTTGGCTGCTCTTACGGCGGCATCGCCCATTTTTAGGCGTACATCATTGGGAACTGACGGCGAGGGACATTCTTCGATGATCTTCTGATGTCTGCGCTGAACAGAACATTCACGTTCAAAAAGATGAACGTGATTGCCATGAGTATCCCCGAACACCTGAATTTCGATGTGCTTCGGATCGTTGATGAATTTCTCTATGTAAACAGTAGGATCTGCAAAATAGTTTTGACCTTCAGATCGACAAGCACGGAAGGCGCTTTCAAGCTCATCCATCTTGCGCACTACCCGCATGCCTTTTCCACCGCCACCGGCAGAGGCTTTGATGATGACAGGGAGGCCGATTTTTTGAGCAATTTCCAGCGCCTGTTCTAGTGAATCTACGCCGCCATCGCTTCCCGGAACAGTAGGTACTCCGGCTTTTTTCATCAGCGCTTTAGCTGAAAGCTTGTCGCCCATCGATTCGATGTTTGCAACAGTGGGGCCGATAAAAGTAATGCCGGCCTCTTCGCAAGCTTTCGCGAAGGTGGTGTTCTCCGACAGGAAACCGTAGCCAGGGTGAATGGCATCCACTTTGGCAAGTTGTGCAACTTCAATAATTTTTCTGTAGTTCAAGTAGCTTTCTTTAGAAGGCGAGGGTCCGATATGGTAGGCCTCGTCAGCCAAGAACACATGTAAACTGTCGCGGTCTGCATCAGAGAAAACCGCGACCGAGCTGATCCCCAACTCGCGGCAGGCGCGAGAGATTCGAATGGCGATCTCTCCGCGATTTGCGATAAGTATTTTCTTAAAATAAGCCATAAACTAAAATCCTTTTTCGCCTGCAGTTAGAGGGGAATGTTACCGTGCTTTTTCGGCGGGTTAACATCACGTTTATGTTTTAGCATTTCCAATGAATCAATAATGCGCTTGCGAGTCAGCGCAGGCTCGATAACTTCGTCAGTATAGCCAAGCTCTGCGGAAACATAAGGATTGCTGAATTTCGCTTCGTACTCTGCTGTCAGACGCGCACGTTCTGCGACCGGATCCTTTGCCTTGTTGATTTCTTCTCTGAAGATAATGTTCACTGCCCCATCTGCGCCCATGACGGCAATCTCTGCAGTTGGGTAGGCTAAGTTAACATCAGATCGTAAAAGCTTAGAGCCCATTACAATGTAAGCCCCACCATAGGCTTTGCGAGTGATAACCGTAATCTTCGGAACCGTCGCTTCAGCATAGGCATAAAGCAGCTTTGCACCATGAGTGATAATACCGTTCCACTCTTGATCTTTACCTGGAAGGAAGCCGGGAACGTCAACAAAGGACACCACAGGGATGTTGAAGGCATCACAGAAACGGATGAAGCGAGCCGCTTTGCGCGAGGCTTCGATATTCAAACAACCTGCCAAAACATTGGGCTGATTGGCGACAATACCCACTGGTCGTCCATTAAAACGGGCGTAACCAACAATAATGTTTTGGGCGAAATGCTTATGGACTTCCAGGAAATAACCTTCATCGACACAGTCAGTGATCACGCCAAGCATGTCATAAGGCTTTTTAGGATTTTCCGGGATGATGTTGCTGATGGTTTCTGTCAAACGATCAGGTCGATCTCCAGTGGGCAATGCTGGAGCATCATCCAGATTATTCGAAGGTAAGAAGTTCATCAGTTCTCTGATCAAGAGTAAACAATGCTTGTCGTCCTCTGCTGCGAAGTGAGCCACGCCAGACTTTGCAGAATGAGTCGTTGCGCCACCGAGATCCTCTTTTGTCACTTCTTCATGCGTGACTGTTTTAATTACGTCGGGACCGGTTACAAACATATAGCTTGTGTTCTTGACCATGAAAACAAAGTCAGTGATTGAAGGTGAGTAAACAGCTCCGCCTGCGCAAGGACCCATGATCGCCGTAATCTGAGGGATAACTCCAGACGCAATTGTATTGCGAGTAAAGATATCAGCATAACCACCAAGAGACTCAATACCCTCCTGAATGCGCGCTCCACCAGAATCGTTGATCGACACGAAAGGTGCGCCATTCTTAATGGCCAAGTCCATCACTTTGCAGATCTTATTGGCTTGTGTTCGTGACATAGAGCCACCGATTACGGTGAAGTCTTGCGAAGAAACATACACGAGCTTGCCATTAATTCGACCATAGCCTGTGATGACCCCGTCACCAGGAACGACAGATTTTTGCATACCGAAGTTTGTGCAACGATGAGTAACGAAGCGGTCCATTTCAACGAAGCTGCCGGGATCGAGAAGGATGTCTAAGCGTTCACGTGCAGTTAATCGATTGCCTTGTTTGTGCTTTGCAATTCTGCTTGCACCGCCGCCTGCCATCGCTGCTTCATTCCTTTTTTCAAGGTCAGCAAGTCGAGCTTGTGTGCCTGATGAAATCTCTGTGCTCATATAGTTCCTTTTTTGATGAATCCGAAGGAAACAAACTATCATGAGACAATAGAGAATCACTAAAAACTAGAGACGCAGAGCATAGATTTTATGCTCTGCAATGACTCGGCTATCCTATTGAATTTAATAAAATTTAAGGAACTATTTGGTGCAAATACTGAAGTGCTTTTTCAACGTTGATGCGCCCTCGAGTATTTACTTTATATTCGTGTCCCGAGACGACATCAACGGACTGAAGCAAGGCGCTCTTAACTTGCACTGCAGTGGCATCGGGTTTGGCACTCCAAAGAAGGGCGGCAGCCCCTGCCACAAAAGGTGCGGCCATACTTGTTCCGTCCATATAAGCGGTGCCACTCTTCGGAACTGTGCTTAAAATTCTTTCACCTGGTGCGGCCACATGAACTGTTTGAAAGCCGCTATTGGACCAAGCCGCCATAAAATCACTCATCGTTGCCGCGGCGACGGTAATTTGGGTCGCGATGTTAAACGAAGCGGGATACTCAGGATATCTGTCAATGTCTCGGCCATCGTTGCCAGAGGCGACAACAACAAGGATTCCTCGTCGCTCCAAATCCTGAAAGGCATTGTAAAGAGAAGATACGCACGGAGCACCACCCCAGCTAGCATTAATAATTTTAGCTCCACGGTTTGCAGAGTATTGCAGAGCCAACACGGCATCGCCAAGAGAGCCGCCACCATCGTTAGCTATGAACTGCGCAGGAATAATTTGCGCCAAAGGTGCCACGCCTTGAACTGGTCCGTAGCTATGATCAGCGGCAATAATGCCAGCCACATGTGAGCCATGGGAGCTTGGTGTTTGTGTCGAATCTGGAATGGACACGAAACGAGCACCATAATAGTCGTCGATGACTCCATTTCCGTCGTCATCTTTTCCATTTCCGGGGATCTCGGCGGTATTGATGGCAATGCGTGGTTTTAGTTGCGGATGAGTGTAGTCAACGTATGCATCGACCACTGCGACTTTTACACCTTGACCCTTGATTCCCATGCGCCACAAAGGAGATGCCTTGATCATTGACTGACCCCAGTTGTCGGACGTGGCTTGTACGCGAACACCTTGCTCATCTGACTTCAGCTGGATTTGCCGATCAAATTCGACAAACTTGATGTCATGAAGATTAGGCTCGATAAATTCTTTTTTGAAAGTTTCAGCATTTTCAGCAGTTTCAACTGAAAATCGACCATCTTCCCACTGAACGATGAATTTGTTTTGAATAGTTCTTCCAGAGCAGGCCTGCGAGTCCATAGCGCCATCTTCAGGAAAAACCGTATCTGCAGATTTCTGGGTGCCACAAGCTGATAATGCAAAGATGAAGGCAACCGCAGTGAAAATTTTCTGAACATCCATGTTCACTCCAATTCACTTTTAGCGGGACCTTGAAAAGCCTCGTACTTAGGACTCTTGCTAGACCCCGCATCGGTTAACTCTTCGGCTAGTATATGTCCAAAATTGAGACGTGCAGGGCAAAACTAGCCTTACATTCGCTCAGCAGGACCGTCTAATGAGCTCTTAATGCCGAGGTCTAGTCCAGTATCACGGCGCAGCTGTAGGATAATCGACCTCATTAGTGACCAGCAGAGCCTCTACCGAGATTTCAGCGTTCATAAGTTTTGAAACTGGACAGCTTTTGGCGGCGTCATCGACAAACTTTTGAAATTTGGCGGCATCCAGACCAGGCACGACACCTTGAACTGTCAATCTTGAGGAGGCAATTTTCCAGCTCTCGTCTTGGCGCTTAAGGCAAACGTTGGCTGATGAGTGAAGAGATGTCGGTTCAAATCCATACCGTGACAGTGTGGCAGACAATGCCATTGTAAAGCAGCCTGCATGTGCAGCCGCGATTAACTCTTCCGGATTTGTGCTGCCGCCATTTGAATTTTCAAAACGTGAAGAAAAAGAATAGGGTGCCTCATCGAGCACCAGACTATTCGTTGAAAGCGCTCCATGACCATTTTTAATATCACCAAGCCAGACAGCTGACGCAGATCTTTGCATACAGTCCTCCTATAGAGCTCATCGTTAAATACGATGGCTCTTCTGAGGAGTTAAATCGTCCAACTCTGTAATTTTGCAGATCAGATATTTGTTATAAATTCTTTGAGGAAGGAAGTGAACTGAAGCTCAACACGCTTTGCCGTTTCAGTGACCTCGTTATGAGACAACTTTTGTGTTGAAATGCCTGCAGCTAAATTGGTGATACAGCTAAGCGCAGAAACACGAAGCCCCAAGTGATTGGCAGCAATAGTTTCTGGAACTGTGCTCATGCCGACGGCTTTGCCGCCGATGAGTTTCAAATACCGAACTTCAGCAGGGGTTTCATAGGTCGGTCCACTGACTCCGCAGTAGATCCCCTTATGATAGCGAGTTCCTTGTTTCTGAAGAACCTGCTCCATGACTTGAATCAAGCGCTTGTCGTAAGCCTCAGTCATATCCGGAAAGCGTGGCCCCAGTTCTTTAATGTTGGGACCCATCAGAGGATTGGTGCCCATCAAATTAATATGGTCTTCGATGATCATAAAATCACCGGCCTGCATATCTTCGCCGAAGCCTCCAGCGGAGTTCGTTAAAATCAGAGTCTCGACACCTAACATTGCAAGGGTCCGTGTTGGAAACACGACAGAATCCATCGAGTGACCTTCGTAGAAATGATTTCTACCTTGAAGAACAACAATAGATTGTCCGTCGACTTTTCCAAAAATGAGGTTGCCTGAATGCCCTTCCACAGTAGGAGGGGAGAAGTGCGGGATGTCCTTATAGGGAATTGTTGCTTCAACCTCAACATCCTGAACGAAGGCTCCAAGACCAGAACCCAAGATCACGCCGATCTTCGGCTTAGCCGATGACTTTGTGCGAATAAAATTGACTGATTCTTGTAACTTGTTGAGCACCAAATTCTCTCCCTATCTCAAAACTTTAAGTATCAAACTAGGCTTTGCAATTTTTGGCAAGGAAATATTCACTGCTGATTTTAACTCGGGCACTGCCGACTCAAGCAGATTTCTATCATCTCCATAGAGTGTGAAAATTGGATCACCGACCTGAACTTTATGGCCAACCTTAGAGTGAAATTCTATTCCAGCGGTGGGCGCAATGATATCTTGAGTTTGCGCGCGGCCCGCCTTGATCATGATGCCGGTCACCCCAATTTTTTCGGTGTTGAATCCATGCACAAAACCGTCGACCTCCGCAGGAATGACAATGGAATAACGGGGGCGAGGCACATTCTTTAGATCGCCGCCATGAATAGCACAAAGCTCTTCAAACTTCGCATAGGCCTTTCCTGACTCAAGAACGTCTTTGGCAATTAGGTATGACTCCTGTTCGGAAGAGCCAATACCAGCAAGAAGTAACATGTGCGCTGAAAGTCTAAGACTTAGTTCACGGGTGTCTTCATACATATCGTCACCATGTTGGCCGACGTGCTTTTCATTCTTCATGATGGCGACGCACTCATCGACTTCGAGGGAGTTTCCAGCAAATCGACCCAAGGGTTGATTCATGTTTGTCAGAAGTGCGGTCACCTTTTTTCCATAACCTTGTGCTATGGACATCAGGTTTACTGCGAGTTCTTCTGCCAGCTCGGGAGTTTTCATAAAGGCACCGGTCCCATATTTGACGTCGAGAACCAAACCATCGATGCCTTCGGCTAATTTTTTCGACATTATCGATGCACAAATAAGAGGAAGACTTTCAACCGTTGCGGTCACGTCCCGCAAGGCGTAAATTTTCTTGTCGGCGGGACAGATCTCTTTTGTCTGTCCAATAAAACAGATCAAGTGTTTGTGCACCAGCTGGATGAATTCTTCCAGTGACTTTTGAGTGTTGAATCCGGGAATGGACTCTAACTTGTCGAGAGTGCCTCCAGTATGTCCCAAGCCTCGGCCCGAAATCATCGGAACGGGCGCTCCCGCAGTGGCGACGATCGGCCCAAGAATCAAACTGGTTTTATCGCCAACACCTCCAGTCGAATGTTTGTCGACCTTAAATCCTGGAACTGAGGAAAAATCGACCACCTCGCCGGACAGTAGCATCGACTTCGTCAACGCAAGGGTTTCTTCTTTATTCATGCTCTTAAAAAAGATGGCCATAAGCAGAGCCGACATTTGGTAATCGGGAATTTCCCCCCGTGCATATCCCAGGATAAATTGGTTAATCTCGTCAGCGGAGAGTGCTTCGCCGTTACGTTTTCTTTTAATTATTTCAGCGGGCAGGAATGCCATTAGTAGCCACCTTGAGTTTGCTGTCCTTGAGTCAGAGCGATGCCAGAGCTTGTTCCAAGTCTAGTGGCTCCTGCCGCGATAAGTGCTTGCGCCTGTTGAGCATCCTTGATTCCACCGGAAGCCTTCACCTCCAGTTGATTTCCGACAGTTTCCTTCATCAATCGAACATCTTCAACCGTTGCTCCGCCACCGGAAAAGCCCGTGGATGTTTTTACGAAGTGAGCGCCAGCTTCCATTGCAGCTTTGCAGGCAAGAACTTTTTCGTCGTCGGTTAGGAGCGCGGTTTCGATAATAACTTTGACAATGCGGCCATCAGCCGCCTTAACGACTTCTTCGATGTCGTTCTTGACATAATCAAAGCGCCCCTCTTTTAGCGCACCAATATGAATGACCATATCGATTTCTTGTGCGCCATTGGAAATCGCTGTTTTTGTTTCAAAGGCTTTGCTCGAAGTGTCCATTGCACCCAATGGAAAGCCGACCACGCAGCAGACTTTCACGGATGAGCCTTTAAGCCACGCGGAGCATTGTCTGGCATAAGAGCTGTTCACGCAGACACTGAAAAAGCTGTGCTTTTGGGCTTCTTGACAAAGCTTTTCTATCTGTGAGCTTTGAGCATCCGGCTTAAGAAGCGTATGATCGATATAATGACTTAGTTGCACCTGACACCTCATAATGATTTAATACTAAAGAAAGCTATCTTAGTTCATTGCAGGAGGCAATCATGAGCCAGCGGAAGTGGATTTCAATTTTTATTTCGACAATTGTTCTGCTGAACTCTACACCCGCACTCTCACAAACAGATCGGAACATAAAAAGGGGAGTCGCCACGGTGCTTTTTGCAAGCCTGGGTGGCGCAGTTTTGGGTCTCAGCACCCTTTCTTTCTACGGAGAACCAGAAGAGCACACAAACAATATCACTTTAGGAGCGGCCGTAGGTTTTGTTGGTGGTCTCGCCTATGTTTTGTCGGGCTCGCGACAGTCCGCGCCATCCAATCCATACTCTGTAATGCCAGACGCCGACTTTAAAAACAGAAGAGCCCTTGCATTTCATTCTGCAAGAGCTCCTGTGATTAATATTCAATTTGATTTTTAGCTAGCCTATTTTAGTACGAGTGGCATTAGGGCCTGCCATAGTTCCCTGTACTGTTGTGTCGCTAGCCGACTGTCCTAAGAAGGTTTTTGCATCGGCTGCAGAAACTTTACCTTTCTTAACCAGGTCTTCGATGTACTTTTCGAAAAGTATCATGCCTTGACTAGATCCCGTTTGGATAGCTGACGCGATCTGATGCACTTTTCCTTCCCGAATCAAGTTCGAGATGGCCTTAGAGTTTCGCATGATTTCATAGGCAGCGACGCGGCCTTGGCCATCGGCTCTGGAGAAAAGCGTTTGTGCGATGACTCCGCGAAGACTTTCCGCAAGCATTGTTCTGATCTGCGCTTGTTGTCCTGCGGGGAAGACGTCGATGATACGGTCGATCGTTTTTGCCGCACTGTTGGTGTGAAGTGTTCCAAAAACAATGTGACCGGTTTCAGCGGCGGTCAATGCTAAAGAAATCGTTTCAAGGTCACGAAGCTCACCTACCAGCAAGATATCTGGATCTTCACGAAGCGCGGCTTTCAAGGCATTGGCGAAGCTCTTGGTATGGCTTCCGACCTCACGCTGATTCACAAGTGCTTTCATGTTTGGATGAACGAACTCGATAGGATCTTCTACTGTGATAATGTGGGCTTCTCGGGTCATATTTATCTGGTGGATCATGGCAGCCAAAGTTGTCGACTTACCGGAGCCGGTAGGGCCCGTCACAAGGATCAGCCCGCGATCGCAATCTATCATGTCCATAACTGCTGGAGGTAGCCCTAGCTCCTGAGCAGTTTTAATTTTCTCGGGAATGATTCGGAACACGGCGCCCAAGCCCTTTCGTTGCATGAAAATGTTGCAACGGAATCGCCCGACACCTGCCAGCGTGTAGGCAAGATCTAGTTCCCATTTCTCGACGAAGGCTTTTTTCTGCTTTTCAGAGAGGATTTCAAAAAGCAAACCTTGAACATCCTGGTTACTTAATTCTCGATAATTCAGGGGAACCATATTTCCATGAATACGCAGATATGGCGGAGCTCCGCTTGTAACGTGCAAATCGGATGCACCTTGGTCAACCATGAGTTTAAACAGTTCATCAATTGTTGCCATTGACTCTCCCTGAGGAACCCCAACATTGCGATAATTGGGATGAATTCAGTGATCTTTTCGGCTAAATGTGTTTCAATATTGAATGATATTACAGATTCTGGACTTTCGAAGGACCAGCATTCCCGCTTGCGTAAAAGGAGACAGTAGTGTCAGCAGAAATTCTCATCAACGTTCGTCCTCAAGAAACTCGCGTAGCATACGTTGATGGAGGCGTTCTATCCGATCTTAAAATTGAAAGAAAAACTTCTCCGACTTTGGTCGGCTCTATTCATCGAGGCACGGTGATTCGAGTTCTACCAGGCATGCAGGCCTCGTTCGTTGATATCGGCTTGGACAAGGCGGCTTTTTTATACGTGGGCGACATTCGCGAGGACGTAGATGACAATTTTCTATCGGATGTCGACAGAGAAGAGCCTCTCGAAATTGAAAGCGACGACGATAAGCTGCCCACAAGCCATCAGAACAAGACCCCGATTCAGGACCTTTTAAAAGAAGGACAATCCATCCTAGTTCAGGTGGCAAAAGATCCCCTCGGAACTAAAGGGGCAAGATTAACGACCCATTTGTCATTGCCTGGCCGCTTTGTTGTTTTCTTGCCGACAGTCCGTCATCTTGGTATTTCCCGCCGAATTGAAGACGAAACAGAGCGCGAACGCCTTCGTAAGCTGGTCCAAAAAATCAATCCCTCAGGCGGCGTTATCGTCAGAACCGCCGGAGAAGGCGCTTCTGAAGAGATGCTAAAGGCCGACATTGAGTACCTGGATCGTCTTAGCAAAGATATTTTCAAAAACTACGAAAAGAAAAAAACACCAGGAATGGTGCACACCGAGCTGGACGTGGAACTTCGAGCTCTGCGCGATTTGATGAGTGAGGATGTCACCAGCGTTTGGGTCGACGATGTTGAAATTCACAAGAAAGTTGTGAAATTCGTTTCGCAATTCATGCCTAAGTACAAACAAAACATTGTCCTTTACGAAGAGCGCAAGCCTCTCTTTGATCTTTATGATATCGACATAGAGATTTCCCGATCAATGGAACGCAAGATCTGGCTGAAATCCGGTGGCTACATTGTTATCGATGAAGCCGAAGCACTGGTGGTTATCGACGTTAATACTGGAAAGTATGTTGGTAAAAAGGATCTTGAAGAAACGATTCTTAAAACGAATCTGGAGGCGGTCCGCGAAATAGCCCATCAGCTGCGCATTCGGAATTGCGGAGGCATCATCATTATCGATTTCATCGACATGGAAAAAGAATCCCACCGTGAAAAAGTGTTGGAGGCCTTGGCTGAAGAGCTTCAGAGAGATCGCGCAAGAACCAATATAGTATCGATGTCACAGCTCGGCCTGGTAGAGATGACTCGAAAGCGTATCCGTCCAAGTCTGATTAAAACTCTGTGTGAGCCTTGCACCTACTGTGACGGCAAAGGCTACATAAAACGCAAGTCGACCATTTCTAATGAGATATTCCGCGAGCTTGAGCGAGACGGCGATATGCTGATAAATAAAAAAACCAATGTCGTTATTCACTGCCATAGTGCTGTGGTCGATTGGATTTATGAAGTCGAAGGCGAAAGCCTAGAGCGCATGGAAAAAAAATTAGGCCGATCTATCGCGTTTAAGATTGAGCCTAACTATCACTTAGAACAATATGAAATATTTTTTGTCTAAAGAAAGCTTAAGAAGCTTTCTTTAGTTCAGCAGGGGCGCTGTCTAAAGTGGCCTCTTCAGACTCGAGCTTGCGAGCGGCCTTTTCGCCGCGAAGTAGAGTCTGTAAATCCTTAGTGGCATGCAGAAGCTCTTGAGCTTCGTGGAACATCGCCTGCGAATTACTTGAAAGTGCTTCTGCAACCGCGGCATTTGTCTGCGTCGCCTGATCGATATCCGACATTGCCATTCCCAATTGGGAGATCCCTTGAGACTGCTCTTGAGAAGCTCCTGAGATTTCATTGTTCAATTCGGAAACTTTTTGAATGGACTGGATAATCTTAGTTAAGGCAGCGCCGCTATTGTCGGCGACTTTAGTTCCTTTTTCGGTTTGTTCCACACTTGTTTGAATGATGCCGCCAATTTCTTTAGCCGCTTCCGCAGATCTTTGTGCCAACGAACGAACAGCCTCGGCAACAACGGCAAAGCCTTTACCTTGTTCACCAGCCCGCGCTGCTTCAACTGCCGCGTTCAAAGCCAGCAGGTTCGTTTGAAAGGCAATATCGTCAATGACCGCAATGATCTCTTCGATTCGCTTAGAGCTTGAATGAATCTCTTTCATGGCAGCTATCAACACGGTGATTTCTTTGCCACCCTCTGTTGCTGCGTGAGTGCTTTCGACAGAAAGTGTAGCAGCCATTTTTGCGTTCTCGGCATTTAGCTTAATCATACTTGAAATCTCTTCCAGGGAGGCGACAGTCTCTTCGATTGAAGCGGCTTGACGAGTCGAAGCCGACGAAAGGGTCTCAGTTGAACTTGAAATTTCTTCCGTTTGCGAAGCCGTGTTATTTACAGAGCCATGGACTCGGCCAACGACAACTTGTAACGAGCTGACCAACTTCTTTTGGAAAATAAATCCAACTGCCATGATCCCAAAGACCAGACCGCCGATCAAAATCAATAAAACATTCTTGGTACGATCGGCTGAACTCCGCGCCTCTGAAAGGTCTTCCGTAGTGGCTACGTTAGCGGCCGTTGCAGCTTTATCTAGCTTATCAAATAGAGTCTCTGCCAGTGGATTTAGATTTTGTAAAATTCCTGAAGTCGCAAGCGCTGCCTCGTTCTTGCCGAAAAGATTGGCGATTCTTTCCCATTCTTTTTCATACTTTTCAAAGTCACCGACAATGCTTTCACAGTTAGATGCGCATTTACTAACCAAAGCCTTAAATTCAGAGACGAAACCTTTTGTTAGCTCGATTCTTATCTCTCTGGAGTCAGGATCCGTTTCGGCAGCCAGAGGCAGAATATTGGAATGGATAAGTGCCATCGATTTAATAAGCGAGTTTTGCATTGCCAGCCGAGAAGTGCCATTGGTACTAGCGTGAGTTAGGTCGTCCATAGCTTTCTGACTTGTCAGGAAGAAAATCGAACTCACCAAGAGGACAATCCCCGCAATCATGGATATATAAATGAAAAGTGCCTTACCAATACCGAGCTTCTTGAACATACAAACCCCTTGAGAAATTAAAGGTCGCTAACTATATCGGGCAGTTGCATTAAAAGGCTTAGTGGTTTCGCGAAACTAACTCGCGATTAAAGGTATCCTCGCGTTTATACGAGAAAAATACGGACTTTGGCCCCGTATTTACAAGACATATTGACCAGTTTCAGCAGAAATTTATGCTAAGGAAACCTAATATTGGAGGGTGGCCGATGAAAAGAATCATCATGGCGACGCTGTTCTTGCCCGTTCTCTTGGCAGGTCCATCGGCGTTCGCAGGAAAAGTAGAAGACGTTCAAGCAGAAGTTAAAAAATCATGCGGGAAAGACGTAGAAAAAGATCAAGCGCTTCGCCTAGTGAAGAACCTGTTCTTATCTTGTGTACCTGGTGAAAAGGTCGATGTCGAAGGTTGTAAAGTTAGTTGTCTTAAAGAAAATGCCGGCGCAGTGGTCGGACAATAGGAGTATTTCGTATGTTTAAAAAAATTCTAAAAATTGCAATTGCTGCGGCACTTGCGCCAGTGGGAGCGGCTTACGCTCAGGAAACCGACAAACTAGCTGCTTTAGAAGAAAGAATTTCTGAGCTGGAAGCAAATTCCTCGCTTAACATTTTCAACTTCAGAGGTACATTCATCACTCGTTATGATGACGTGTCGATATCGCAGGATAAACCATCTGCAATTGACCATAAAAACTTAAGTTACCTTCGTATGCGATTTTCTTTGGACGCTGACGCAAGTATTTCACAAAACGTAAAGTTTTTTTCAAGATTCACGACCTCTAAGCATTTCAATACGTGGACGACGACAGGGACTGCCTCTGCTGCTGGTTCAGACTTGCGAGCTGCAGACAGCTATCTGAATTCTTCGGTTGTACTTGAAAAAGCATATCTTGATATGAGCATTCCGAACTCAGATGTGACTGTTTCGGTTGGAAGACTGCCGACGCCAGATGGTCAGCCAGCAAACTACTGGGATGGACGTGCAAGACTAGGGACATATCCTTTGATGTCTTACTCATCGGTTCTTGATGGCATCGCTCTCACTTATCGTTTAGATCAATTTATGCCAGAAGGACATAAGTTGGCTGCACGCGGGGTTTACTCTCCATTCTCGAGTTATACAATTGGTAACTATCTGACACCTCCCACGCACAACAATGCGGGCGGCGCTGATCCAGCCACTAAGGAACTTAAAGATTTCTATACCTTGCAATTGGACTACTCAACTTCAGCATTTGGTTTTGCTGATAACTTCGGGTTCATTGTTCAGCATAATAGTTTAAGCCCAATTAACGTAGCGGGAGCTACGGCGGGCTCTTCGACACTGAAATTTGGACTCAAAGCGACTACAGTTGCGATGGAATTTAACGGCTTGGCCGGATTGCCATTGGATGTTTCGTTAAGTCACCTAATGAGTGAAATTCATTCGCTAGGCCAACTTAGTGGTTTAGGATACGGTACGACTACTGCAGATGCAAAAACTCGAGGGTCTATTTCTTTACTTTCTACTCGGTACAGACTGAGCTCTTGGCTAATTGGTCTTGAGTACGGGAAGGGTACAAAAGGCGTATTCTATTCTGGTGGGACTGCAGAAGATTTGACAAATATGTACGGGACGCCCGGCGACCTATACCATGGTTATGTGACTAAAAAGTTCACAGACAACTTGTCACTTCGTCTGGGCTATTACCAGCAAAACGAAAAGTATTCGAGAATTGCTTTGGGCAATATCTCTGAGTCTGATCGCAAGATTGATGTTGGTTACGCCAACTTTAGAGCTGACTTTTAATAGTTCTCTTAAGGTTTAAGCAATTTTTACTAAAAGGAAGACCATTGGGTCTTCCTTTTTTATTTATTGGGGACCTAGCTTTCAACCAGATGACACGCCCAGGCGAGCTATTCCGGCATTAAATCTTCTAAGAACATGGGGTTGCATGAGTCTACAACCACTTGGCGCAGACCCTAGGATTGGCCTCAGGTCAACTAGGCTTCAACTGAAGTGAATAGTCAGGTGCTGTGTTAGCGATCGAGTGCTCAAGTTAAGATCTTGGAATTACGCAATTTTCGCGCAGAAAGGTTCTTTAGATCCTGCCCTTTTTATTTGCATTTCGACGATCTTGCGATTAATCTCTCTTTTCCCTTTTAAGAATCAATGCGATCTAAAGTGCTGAAAAAAATAACATGTATTAGGTTGACAAAACCTACTGCGAAGTGGCATTTACCATTGGCTTAATTCGGGTAGCTGGAGGTTTTTCATGTACGCTGTAATTCGCACAGGCGGTAAACAGTACAAAGTTCAAGCAGGTGATGTTCTTCAAGTTGATAAGCTTGAGCAAAATTTGGGAACAGAGTTTGATATCAACGATATTTTGATGGTTGGTGGTGAGTCCACTCATGTTGGTCAACCTCTTGTTAAAGGTGCAAAAGTAACTGTAGTGGTTACGAAGCAAGCTAAGACAAGAAAACAAATCGTTTTTAAAAAGAAACGTCGTCAAGGTTACAGAAAGTTCGCGACTCACAAGCAAGAGTTCACGGAGCTTTTTGTTAAGGCAATTACTTCTCCAGATGGAAAAGTAACTAAAGCTGATTCTGAAGCGAATGTGATCGACGTAGCTGCAAAGCGCGCTGACGCAAAAACTGCAAGAATGGCTGCTCGTAAAGAGCGCGTTTCTAATAAAGGTGCAGGCGAAGTCGTAAAGAAAGCTGCTAAAAAAGTCGCGAAAAAGAAAGTTGCAAAGAAGGCGGTTAAAAAGACTGCGAAAAAAGCAACTAAAGCTGGCGCGAAGAAAAAAGTAGCTAAGAAGACTTCTAAAAAAGCTTAATTGTTGAATTTTTTAAGAGAGGTTAGTCATGGCAAGTAAAAAAGCCGGTGGTAGTACGAAGAACGGTCGTGATTCACAGAGTAAGCGACTTGGTGTAAAAAGATTTGGTGGCGAAAAAGTTCTTCCTGGAACAATCATTGTTCGTCAACGTGGAACAAAATTCCACCTTGGTAACAACGTGAAAATGGGACGCGACTACACAATCTATTCAGTTATTGAAGGTCTTGTTAAGTTTGAGCGTTTCTCTAAAGAGCGTTTCAAAATCAGTGTTTATCCAAAAGCTGGCTAATTTAGTCGCTCGATAAGCACCGAGACATTTTTTCAAATACATGAAAAGGAGCCAGTCATGGCTCCTTTTTTGTTGTATAAGGGGCTGTTTATTCCCCCTTATTGACAGGTGCAAATACCTTATGAAGTTCATTGATGAAGTAAAAATAACTTTGGCATCAGGACGTGGTGGCCAAGGCTGTGTTAGTTACCGCAGAGAATCTCTTATGCCTCGCGGTGGCCCAGATGGCGGCGATGGGGGGAAAGGCGGAGATGTCATTATTCGGACATCTCGCCATATCAATTCTCTGGTTGATCTGCGCCAGAACAAAAAATACTCCGCACAAAGTGGTCAAATGGGGTCAGGTCGCCAGAAATCAGGGCAGAATGGTGAAGATCTGGTTTTAATTGTTCCCGAAGGAACGATCATACGCAATATGGATGGCGAAATCATCGTTGATATGACTGGGATCAAAGAGCACGTTATGCTGAAAGGCGGACGAGGCGGTAAAGGAAATGAATTCTTTAAATCCAGTGTAAATCAAGCGCCCGACTATGCACAGCCAGGCGAAGACGGCGAAGAGATTGACGTCAAACTTGAGTTGAAGCTAATTGCCGATGTCGGCATCATCGGATTCCCTAATGCGGGAAAGTCGACGCTAATTTCTCGCATCTCTGCTGCAAAACCTAAAATTGCAGACTATCCCTTTACAACGCTGACACCTAACTTAGGAGTCGTCAAAGCGGGTGATTATAGTTCTTTCGTGGTGGCGGATATTCCGGGTCTTGTTAAGGGCGCTCACTCTGGCGTGGGTTTAGGAATTCAGTTTTTAAAACATATCGAAAGAACTCGTTTGTTTATTCATCTGGTAGATGCTTCGGGCTTGTCGGGTCGAGATCCCATGCAAGATTTCGAAGACATTAACAATGAGCTAAAAATGTATGATCAGACAAACAAGGATAAGGAAGGATTCTTTCCGCTATCTACTCGACCTCAATTTGTTGTTTTAAATAAGGTCGATACTTTGAGCGAAGATCAGCTCGTTAAGCTTAAGAATAATTTTAAAAAGATAACCGATAAAGAGCCAATGGCGATTTCTGCAGTTACGGGAAAAAATATTAAAGAGTTAGTCACTGAACTAAGCCGTATGATTCTGCAAACGGAAGAGGAAGTAAAATGAAGATAGGTATTTTTGGCGGCAGTTTTAACCCTCCGCACATGGGACATATTAACGCAATTCAGACTGTCGCAAAAAAGGCCGGCCTTGATAAAGTTCATGTTATCCCAGCAGCTCAAAATCCTTTAAAGACTCCGGTAGAGGGACCTACTCCAGAACAGCGGTTGGAGCTAACTCAACTTGCATTCTCTCAGTACGGAGAAATCTATTTTGTCGACGATCAGGAAATCAAAAGAGGCGGTAGCAGCTACACGATCGATACGATCCTCAGTCTGCGAAAGGAATACGAAGCTTCCGATCTGTACCTTATAGTTGGTGCGGATAAGTTTGAAGAGCTTGCTCAGTGGAAGGACTACCAAAAGATCCTTTCGGAAACTAATATCATCATCACGACACGTCCGGGTTATGATGTGCCAGAGTCGCTCGAAGAGATGCCAGCTTACCTCAAACCGTTCGTGGCAGAGTTCGATTTCAATTTTATCGAGCTAAACACTGGCAGAAGCATCGAATTTATTACTCTTCGTGATATTGAGGTCTCTTCAAGCGAAGTGCGCAAATGGTTGCGCATGGGCAAGCCAGTCGAGCAGTATCTTCCCTTAGCAGTTGAGTCTTACATTAAAGAACATCGTCTTTATCGCAATTTGGGCGACCGAATTGGTGACTTCAAAAAGTTCACGGAATTCTGTGCGGATGTGCTGTTTTCTAAAAAAGGCATCAACGTTCGCGGCTTTGATTTGACGAACATGTCTGCGCCAAGCGAGTTCACGCTTGTAGCTTCCGGAACGTCGACTCGTCATGCGGCTGCAATGGCAGAAAATGTCGTGATGGCAGTGAAGGAAGAATACAACGTGCTTCCACAAAGTGTCGAAGGAATCGATGAAGGCCGTTGGGTTCTTGTGGATTATGGGTCGCTGATCGTGCACGTATTCTATGATTTCGTTCGCCAGGAATACAGCCTTGAAAATCTTTGGAGGCAGGGTAAAGACCTAGGCTTAAAAGATCCTTATGTAGGCAAGCCAGAGGCATAGATCCGATGAAGTTCGTTTTATACAATCTTGCCACAGCCAAAGAGCCTTGGGCTGATCAAGTCTGCGAGTTGTATAAAAAAAAGATTTCCTTCTTTGTTCCTCTTGATATTCAGACCTTAAAAGCCAAGAAGTCCGCACGTGAAGATGCGGACTATAAAAAAAACGAAGAATCCGAACTTATTCTCAAGAACCTTTCTCAAGATGACTATGTGGTTCTCTTTGACGAAAGAGGGGCCGTATTGGATTCGTTGCAGTTTTCAAAAAAAATAGAAGGTGTTCTAGGCAGCTCTAAAAAACGTGCTGTCTTTGTTATCGGTGGCGCATTTGGGGTGAATGAGTCAGTACGGAGCCGAGCGGACCTAAAAGTTTCATTGTCTCCAATGGTGATGAATCACTTAATGGCGCAGGCCATGAGCCTTGAGCAAATCTATCGAGCTTTTACAATTATCCGAAAAATTCCGTATCACAATATCTAAAGGACCAGCGCGTTCGTCGGCACTGTAAACATCCATGGCGGCTCGTCTCCCAGCTCTTTCATGGGGGAGCGATTTAGTTCTAGTAAGCGATCCCATTCAGCGCGGAAGAAATATCTCTGACGAAGAAGGACTTCCTCTCGAGACAATGCCATCGTTTCTTGGCAATCATTCATCGGAGAAAAAGTGTATGGCGAGCAAATGGAATATTTAATTCTAGCTTCATCGCCGCCGACGGCCTCATGCCACTCCATCAATTTTAGAGGACGCAAAGGCTCGATTGCGGGATCGAATACATACACAACGTCTTCTACCCGATAGGCAACAGCGACATGATACCACCACTCAACCTGCCTCGACGGAGAATTGTCGGTTAAAGCAGTAAGACTTCCAAATGCGAATATTTTCTTGGGTGCCGGCAGGCCGCTCTCTATGAGGCGGTATGAAGCAACTTCGGCGCGGGCATAGCAGCCATCATCTGGATATAGCCAAGTAGGTCTGCGGGGAAAGTTCGGCTCGCCAGAGGGCAACCAACGCTCGTCTCGAATTCTAACGAACTCGCTTTCGAGTATCTCATAACTTACCAACTCGGGGACCTCTTCAAGATCAAGGCGGTCCATTGGCTGCTTGCTTCTTTCGGCAGAATTAAGGCGAAGATTAAGTCGAAGGCCGTGCAAGTTAAGGACTCGTGCTCGAGCATCGGCATAGCTTTCTGATGACTTGCGAACAGCTGAAACTCCTGCTGGGCTTGCTTGTCCTTGGCTTGTGACACCAACGATGGTTAGCATAAAAACTAACGATCTAAGAAATTTCATACTGGCCTCCAGGGCCCCCAAACTAGAACCGCGCCGCTTCGCTGTCAAAGTATTTGCAAGGGACGGTCACATGTTTCAAATCATGCAATTCATTCGAGTCCATTTATCTTGCTGTCTTCACTGCGGATCTTTCCGGATCGAAAATGGATTACTCTGTCGTTCATGTTCAGAGGCACTGGACTATTATGCAGCCCAACCGAGGGTACGAAATAATGGAGTTAAGCTGTGGTCGCTATACGAGTGGCCTCCCGGTCAGAGCGATATGCTCTCCCGACTGATTTTGAACCTTAAGGGTCAGGGTAATGACATTGCCTGGAACTACTATGCAAGGAACCTCGTTAAAAAAAGATGGGGAAGTGATTTTGCCGACGTTATTCGTCCGATTCGCGTCGTGCCCGCCCCAGCCCGTAACGAATTGAATAGAGACCATGCGGCTCAATGGGCGAAGTGTCTTGCTCGAGAGATGTCAGCTGAACTTACTCCTTGTCTTAAGAGAACCTCGCAAAAGCATCAAAGAGAACTGGATCGGGGGGAGAGAGGCTTAGTGACCTTGGAACTCATTGAAAATTCTACAGGCCTGCTTGAGGGCTATTCAAAATACCTCTGGATATTTGCTGATGATGTGCTTACCACGGGCTCTACAGCACAAGCTGCTTACGAGGCGCTCGGAAGGCCTCCACACTTTGAAATCTGGACACTCGCAAGAAGGGGTTCTCTTGCGGAGCATCCATGAATCTGCTATAACCGCCAGATGTTTAAACAAATAAATACGATCGTAGTGCTCCAAGTATTAGCTCTTAGTTTGGCATTTGCATCGACGAAAAATTCTCTTCAGTTGGTTACAAAAAAGTATCGGACTGCGGGCCATGTTGAAATGAATGTGGAAAAGCTCGTGAAATCAGAACTCCTGGGCAAAGAAACCAAGCATCTTGGGAAAATCTATCTGGCGAGCGGTAAATTTCGCTGGGAAAATGACACTCCTGAAAAAAGTCTTTTGGTTTTTGATGGAAAAACTATCTGGAGTGTTCAAAAGCCCCCAGCAGAGTTCGGTGGTCCCGATCAGGTGGCAAAGGGAACTGTCGATAAGAAAACCAAGTCGCATATTCTGATTTCTTCACTTTTGGGCGCGGACATCGAAAAGAGTTTCAAGGTGAAAGAACTTAAATCGGAAGGAAATGTCGTCACATTTGAAGCAATTCCTACTCAAGCTGATTTAAGCGTAAAGAACATTCAGATACAAATCGAAACCAAGAAGTCTCAAATACACCAGATATCTTATGTCGATGATATTGGGAACCTTACGACTCTTAAGTTTACGGACGTGAAGTTTAATAAAAAAGCCAAGAATAGTTTATTTAAATACAAACCCTCTAAAGATGCTCAGGTTAGTGAATTATGAAACAAGGTACAGACGAAACTAAGAAAGTCCATTTTATCAGCCTAGGATGCCCGAAGAACCTCGTCGATAGTGAAATCATGGCAGGAACTTTGATGAAAGATGGTTATAACGTGGTGGGTGATGCCGACGCGGCTGACACTGTCATTGTGAACACTTGTGGCTTTATCGAGGACTCCAAGAAAGAATCTATTCAGCGCATTCTGGAAATGGGAGAGCTAAAGCAAGAAGGCAAAATTAAGAAACTTGTCGTCGCCGGCTGCCTGACGCAAAGATATAAAGACGATCTTGTGGAAGGATTGCCCGAGGCAGATCTTTTCGTTGGATCCGGTGAGTTTCAGAATATCTCAAAAATTTTAAAAAAGAATGATGAAGGCGATACTCAACGGACGTTCTTTAATTTACCAACTTATTTGCAACAGGAAGAAACTCCTCGAGTTAATTCACAACCCGGCCACCGTGCTTATCTAAAGATTTCCGAAGGCTGTATGAAGCGTTGTGCTTTCTGTGCCATTCCCTTGATTCGAGGAAATTTGCAGTCGCGCTCTATTGACGCCATCGTTGCAGAAGCCCAGCAATTAGTGGCGGGTGGAGTAAAAGAGCTTATCATAATTAGTCACGACTTCACTGATTATGGTTGGGATATCCGTCGTAAAGATCCGACCAGAAAAGAAAGCCCCGTTGAACTATTGCGCGCATTGGATAAGGTCGAAGGGTTAAGATGGATCCGTTTAATGTATCTTTATCCAGACGGAATCACCCCCGAAATGGTTCAAGTTATTAAGAATAGCGACAAGATTGTGAAGTATTTCGATATGCCACTTCAACATATCAATGATGATGTTTTGAAGAGTATGAATCGGAAGATGACTCGTGATGAAATTGAAACTGCTTTAATGAATATTCGCGAACACATCCCAGAAGCAGTTATTCGGACTCAGTTCATCGTAGGCTTCCCTGGCGAAACTGAACAGCAATTTGAAGAGCTTTTGAACTTTATAGCCGATCAGAAATTTGATCGCGTTGGTTGCTTTAAGTATTCTCCGGAAGAAAATACTCCTGGTGGAAAGATGGCAAATCAGATTTCCGACGAGGTGAAGCAGTTCCGTCATGATGCCGTTATGGAAGTTCAGCAAAATATCTCTCGAGACAAGCATGAAGCTTTCGTAGGTAAGACCATCGAGGTTTTAATTGAAGGCTTTAGCGAAGAGACGGATCTTTTACTTCAAGGCCGGTTCTGGGGTCAGGCTCCAGATATCGATGGTGTCGTGCTGGTGAATGATGGAGAAGCTCAAGTAGGTGATATGGTCAAAGTTCACATCACCGAAAGCATGGAATACGATCTAATCGGCGCAATAGTCAGCGACAATTAGAAGGTACAGTTCTCCGAGGCATTTTCGAACTTGTCGACCCACTGACTGTTTCGATTGGTTCTTAAGGTAGTGGTGGCTCGTCTAAAGGCCACCGCATTTTTCTTGTCATAGCGGCAGGCATTCTTAAATGCTAAAAGTGCTATCTCATATTTTTTGATTTCAAATGAAGTGGTCGCTAGACCCAGCCAAGATCGCGCGGATTTAGGATCAGCTTCGGTTCCGGTTTTATAGACCTTCATTGCTTCGACATAGTTCTTTTGTTCCTCTAAAAGCTTAGCGAAGTTGTATTGAGCAATTTCGGCCTTAGGAAACTGCTGGGCCGCCTTCTTTAAGGTCGCCATCGCCAGCTTATCGTCGCCAACTGCCTTTTGCGCTAATCCTAGGTAGACGTAGTTGTCGCCCACCTTTGGACTTTTAGAGATGGCATCACGGCAGGCGTTCATGGCGGGCTCATATGTTCCGTCCAGGGTGTTTATCTCGCACAGCTTGGTTAAATAGACAGGACGCTTTCCGATGTTTGCAATCATGTCCTGGTAAAGAATCCTAAGCTCATAAAGATTGGGAGGATTGCGCTTTTCATACATCCGTATAAGTCCATCATACGCGGACTCATACTTAGGATTTATTTCGATGGCCTTTTTGAAAGCTTCCATCGCGTCATTGTTCTTTTTCTTCATGAGATAGGCTTGTCCCATAAGGGTGTAAGCCTCAGCGTCTTTGTCATTTTTACCTATCTCGATATTCAAGACGCGGATCATTTCGTCGGGCTCTTTAAGTTGCTCATGGGCTTCGGCCAACAGAAGCAAGCCTGTGCGGTCGATCTTTTCGACATGCTTCCACAGCAAAAGCGTGACCATTTTATATTGCTTGGCTTTATAAAGTTCATTTGCAAGCTGAACGATTTGCTTGGTCGCCGCCGGTCCACCTTTGCGGATTTCTTTCTTAAGTCTTTCGATCTTTTGAGCGGAAGTTTCTTGAGGAGCTAATTCAACTACGGCAGGTGCTGGGGGGGGAGTGCTTTCGGCGGGAGCATTTATTTCTTCTTCGAAGGCAGCGAATTCATCAACTTCCTGGGCGGAAGTCGGGGAAATAAATCCGAAAGTGATGAACCAAAGTGAGACAAAGGGCAAGAACACTCTTAGCGGCATGCAATTGGAATTCAGTCTGTCGGTCATGTACTGTAGTATGACATTGATGTCCGTTCGAGTGAAGAAATCTGAAACATCTAGACTAGGGAACAATAGGGGTCAGGCCCTTATCGAGTATGTATTGATGCTGATCATTTCAGTATCTTTGGTGCTAGCTTTAATGAGTCAGATTTTCCAGCCCTTTGGTGATTTCATAAGCAATTACATGGGTAAATATGTCCAATGTCTTCTTGAGTACGGAGAATTGCCTTCATTGGGTTCTGAAGGAGTTGTCGAAGAAGATCCCGAGTGCTCTAAGCGATTTGCTCCTGGCAGCCTGGCAGAGGGGCGGCCTCCGATTAACCAAAATGGCCCAGGTGGGAATGGCAGTGGCAGTGGTGAGGGCTCTACAAACGCCTCTACCGGATCTGATTCGTCGAGTTCATCGGGAAGTAGTCAAGGCGGCGGAACCTATGCTGGTTCGGCCTCGAGACGCGGAGGCAGCAGTTTCTTAAGACCTCCACGGCAAGCTGCTCCCGGAATTGAATCGGGCGAGGGAGCCAATCAAAAAGTTGTAGAAATTGCCCTAGAAGGCCAGGGGAGTGGAGGCTTTTTTCAAAGTCAAAGGACTCAGACGACCTATGTGGGCCCTGGTCGTCGCACGGGTTATGTCGCAGTCACCGGGCTGACCGAATCCGAACGAAAGAAGCTCGAGAAAAAGCAGGAAGGCAGCTCGCGAATCATTGCTAGTGACGAGTCGTTTGCTCCACCGCCGAAAAAAATGGCGGTGAAAAAACCCGAACCGAAAGCGATCGAATCAGAGGATGAACCAATGACAATTGGAAATTTTATAAGAATCCTCTTCATTGCTGCTATCATCATTGCGCTAATAATTTTCGTCGGTGGACAGGCATTGCAGATGTCGAAAAACTTCGAGAAATAATGTGCAACGCGTTTAGAATTTCTTCATATAAATTCTTAACTTATCTGTTATCGCGTTTATTTCTTGAATCAATTCAGTCTTTAAAGGATACAGCCCTCTCAGGGTTTTTAGAGGGGGCGGGTTTTGGAGAACATTGTTCAGATCAATCTCAAGAAGACGTTTACATTGCCAGAGGCTGAACGTGTACTTCCGATTATCTATAGACTGACCGAAGATTCTTGCCAGATGGTGAAGAGTCATTTGAACAGAATCGAAGCCTATTCCGATAAATCTCATCCTGCGGTGACCCTTATTGAGGAACAGATCAATCAGATAATTGACCGCTGGCAAATCAAAATTGAAAAGCTGGGGGCAGAGCCTAAGGGGCTTTGGATGGCAGACTTTGACAATGGTGAGGGTTACTATTGTTGGAAATACCCGGAAACAGAAATTAATCATTGGCATGGCTACCAAGACGGATTTTCTGGGCGTATATTGATTAAATGAGAATTGCCCTAGCACAAATAAATCCTACCGTTGCCGACTTTCAAAACAACAAAGAAAAAATTCTTCAGTTTATAGATCAGGCTCAGCAGAGAAAATGCGAAATGGTTATTTTTCCTGAGTGTGCTCTTTTTGGTTATCATCCGTTTGATCTATTGGAGCGCAGTGATCTGCTTCGAGCTGAAGAGAAAGCTCTTAAAGAAATTCACAAAGCGGTACCTAAGGGGATGGCGGTTGTTCTGGGTCTGCTGACCAAGAACATAAGCAAAAAAGGAAAGCCCTACTTCAATAGCGCTGCATTCTTAGTGAAGGGCCAAAAGCCGCAGTATTTTCATAAGCAACTTTTGCCAACAGGTGATGTTTTTGACGAAGCACGCTTTATCGAAGCTGGCGATCTTACGAAAAATGTATTTTCGTGGAACGGGAAAAAGTTTCTCCTGACCATCTGTGAAGACATCTGGGCATGGCCGGATGCTAAGGGCCATTCGATCTATACTAAGAATCCGCTGGAAAAAGTTAAAAAGCAGAAACTTGATTTAGTAATTAATATAAGTGCCTCTCCTTACTTTTTGGGCAAGACAAAACTAAGAGAATTTTACGTCAAAAAAACAGCGAATCATTTTAAAGCGCCAATGGTTTACGTGAATGTTTCAGGTGCGCAAGATGAAATCATTTTTGATGGTGGAAGTTTTGCCGTCGACAAGCAGGGGAAAAAGATCCTGAGTTGTCTGAAGTTTGAAGAAGACATCAATGTGCTTGAGCTCGAGACTCTATCTGTCTGGAACAAAGTCACTGCATTGTCTGCAGAAGAAGAACTGCGCAGGGCTCTGGTGCTTGGAATTAAAGACTTCTGCAATAAAACCGGACTTAAAAAAATCCACTTAGGCTTAAGTGGTGGAATTGATTCGGCGGTCGTAGTGGCCCTTGCTGTGGATGCCCTAGGCCCAGCGAATGTGACGGGCATAGCTCTTCCGGGGCCGTTCAACTCCCCGCAAAGTCTGACGCTGGCAGAAAAGTTGGCGAAAAATCTTGGAATCTCGTTCCTATCTGTAGACATCACATCTATGTACCAAGGCGCGGTCAAGACGTTGGAAAAAGAAATGTCTCTGCAGGGCTTTGGGTTGGTTCATGAGAATCTACAGGCACGATTGCGCGGATTAACGCTGATGGCTTACTCGAATAAAGAAAACAGTCTGCTGCTGACGACAAGTAACAAGAGCGAATACGCTGCGGGATATTCAACCCTGTATGGAGACATGTGCGGCGGACTTGCCCCTCTGGGTGATCTAACTAAAGAACAAGTTTACATGTTGGCTAAGCTTTACAATGAGCAGACTGAAATCATTCCAGAACAAATTATAACTCGAGCGCCTTCAGCAGAGCTCCGTCCCGATCAGAAGGATCAGGACTCGCTGCCACCTTACGAAGATTTGGATAAGTCGGTTGTTCACTTAGTTGAAAAATCTGGAGTTGTAAAAACCGCCACTGATAAGTGGCTTCTGCCGGCATTGCTTAAAACTGAATTCAAACGATGGCAGGCTCCACCAATCTTAAAAGTGTCGTCACATTCTTTTGGAAGAGGTCGTCGTTATCCAATTGCTCACAGAGCAAAAGTTTAAACTCCGAAGAAATCCATTTGCTTGGGCTGGCGCACGATCTGCGGAAAACGCAATTCGGGTTTGCCAGTCAGGGCTACAAGATTGTTTATCTGTGGCGCTTGTCCGCCAATAGAAATTCTCTTCAGCATGTTCACAAAAAGGTGGCCGCAATAAGTGGCGTCTTCTTCGGCTCTGTGAAAATCTGTAGTTGGGATTTTAAGGTGTTGAACCAGGGTGCCTAATTTGTAGTTGGGAAGTCCAGGGAACACCTTTCGAGCAATAGGCAATGTATCGAGAACTAATCCTGTCGGTGCAGGAGTTTCATGCTTCTTAATATCTGCAGTTAGAAACTGAGCATCAAAAGGAGCATTATGCGCGATGATAATGTCATCTCCACAAAATTCTGCGAAGGATGGCAGAACTGTGTCGATGAGAGGTTTACCCCTGACCATATCATCAGTGATTCCATTGACAGCAGAGGCTCCCGGAGGAATTGGTCGTTGTGGGTCAACTAAAGTCGCAAAAATGGCTTCTGGTTGGCCGTTCACGAAGCGAACGGCTCCGATTTCAACGATCTGATCAACGCCGGGTACAGTTCCAGTGGTCTCTAAGTCAAAAGCTATGAATCTCATAGAAACATTGATACAAAATGGATAGGGCTGTTTCAACTAAAGAGTGACCCAATTGAGGAGTTCTTGGCCGTGCCTGCTAAGTCTGGAAAATATATAACCTTTTTGCCTATGAACGAATCTGTCTTGGTGAGTCAAAAAGATGAGACCGTTCTTCAGTTAGCGAACCGAGCTGGAATTCACTTGAATCAAACTTGTGGTGGCTTTGGTACGTGCGGAACTTGCCGAGTTTGGGTCGTGGATGGCCTCGAAAAGCTGGGGCCGCGGAACGAGGTAGAGGCAGAGATAGCAGAGGATCGTAAGTTTAACTCTGCAGAGAGGCTGTGCTGCCAGATGCATCCCCAAGATGGGTTGGTCTTACAGATTCCAGAGGGCACTTCAGAATAACTATGGTTTAACGAAAAAGGGGTTCGTATAAATCCACGAGATCCATTTCTTCGCATCTGGCAATGGCAACATTGGAATAACTCGAACCTGAACTCGATATACCCCCGGCTCCGTGATGGGCAAAAGTACTTCAACCTCATTGGAACGCACGATATCTTTTCCGTCCTTATAGATTATGATCTCGAATAAATCATCCGGCTTAGAGGGCAAAGAAACGCGCAACTTCATGTTCTTCGAAAGCTTTACTTCAGATCCTAGCAAATGCGTTTTACCGTCATCTTCTAGAACCGCAACGAATCCTTTGGGATCACCGAGCATGTCGAGGGCGATATAGAAATTTCCGTTTTTCAGGGCATTAAAAACCTTGGTTCTGTCATTGACGAAACTTCCTGTAAATTCCGACTTAAGTTGTAAGTGATTGCTCATAAACTCGAAAGATCTTTTGTAGCTGGGAAAACGTACAAAATAATTAGCCAACGGAATAGCTCGAGCGGACGCTTCAGTGCCCGCATAAGCGACGACTTTTCTTTGCTGACTGATATTGTCCAACAAAGCGATCTCTTCGCGAGGTTCGGAATAAAGCCTAAGAAATGCCAATCTTGGGTTGAATGGATATATCAAAAAACTCCAGATCGTTGATAGCTTTGATTCTTCCCAAGCTCGATTCGCCAAACTTTTCATATTAAGTATCTCGAACCCATCCATTCCGTTTGGAATCTCGCCGGCCCAGGAGTATCCAGCCTTGTAAGGGTGAGCCAGGATGGTCAATGTGTCTTTGCTGCCGCCGGTGTTCTGAGAAAGAAGATCAGAGAGCTTCATTTGAGCATCACCAAGATTATTGCCAATTGGTTCTTGCTTTAACGAGTAGTAGATCAAACGCGAATCGAGATAGCTGTACTTCCCGGCCGAAAAAACTAGCAGATTTCCATGGTAAGACTCGAAAGTTGTTGGTACCGCGAAAATATTAACGTCCGTGAAAAACATGAAATCAAGATTTGCCAGCTTTGCCGAAGCGACCACAAAATTTGCTGGGGCCGATCCGCTGCTAAGATCAGTATGAACATTCAACACACCTTTGTAGTCGTAAAGATTGCTGGAATGTTGCTGTGTTATCGACTGAGGCACGACGCTGATGTCATATTGATTGATATAGAAGCCATACAAGAAATAGGAAACCAACATGAAAGATAGAAAGCCAAGTAGCTTCATGGTTTGTCCACCTTTAACAAATGAAAGAGTGAGCCAATCTTTTTGATTTCGGTAACAACGTATCCTTGCTCAACGACCCAGACGGGTAAATCGCCATTGATTCTTTTGGCTAAATAAAAATTTTCCGCGGGAGTTTTTTCTTCCAGAGTATCGAAAAAATCGTAACGACTGATTTCCTTCAGCTTAAACACGGGAGTCTTACTGAAATACCACAGCGAAGCCGCCATCTGATAAGAGCTCGCATATAGCGGCTGAAAGTTCTTGGTTTCTTCGCTGAGTTCCTGAAAGGCGTAGGGCTCGCTGATCTTTTCATTGATTGACCGAAGAGACGGAACAAAAAGTGTTGCGACAACAACCATTATTACGAATGCATTGAAGGCTACGTAATATGTCAGCCATTTGCGAATTCGAGGGTAAGAAATGGCAAGAGCCAAGATTGCGGGATAGGCAATGATAGGCCAGTTTGCTTCGACGATTGCTCTGAAGGATGTCAGAAAGAAGAATAGAATTGGAGCCCATGCAAAATAGAGAAAATATCTCTGGGTAGTTTTCGCGCGAAGCGCAGCCCAGGCGACTAAAGGGAATATGATAGCAATTTGTCCCAGTAAATAACTTAAAGTCCAATCATACGAATAAACGCTCTTTTCCAGCCCGTGCTTTAACTGAAACTCGAAAGACGCGAAATTATTCTGATAGTTCCACAGCAAAACCGGTGTGCAGAAAAGCAAACCGAACATTAAGGTCAGAGGCACCCATTTCCACTGAATCTCTCGCCATTTTTTCTCGAACAAAAGATAGAGAGCCAGACACGGCAAGAACAATACTATGTGGTATTTCGCGCAGAACCCCAGCCCTAGAGCTGCTCCCAGAGCACCATAGTGAATCGCAGATTTTCGTTCAAGTGCATCCCTGAAAAGAAGTAACGAGAGCGACCAAAAGAAAACAACGGGAACGTCCGGCGTGACAATGATGGAGCCAAATCCCAGAAGCGGGGAGAAAAGAGCAAGATACATCCACCAGCGAATCTGTTCAGTGCTAAAGCGATCTTTTAGAAGAAGATACCAGATAGCCATCGTCATGTGACCCAGAATGACTGCTGGCCAGCGCACGGCATTGCCTAAGGGCTCAAGGAATTGGCCAAGACTAAAAAGCCACGCAACCATTGGCGGGTGATCAAAATAGCTAAGCTGAAGTCTTTGCGACCAAACCCAGTAGTACGCCTCATCTGCACTAAGTGGCAGTAATGCCGAAACTATCAATTTGACGAGAAGGCTGATAAGCCAAAGCTGTTTAAAATTTTTCAATTAGTAGCTCAATTTAATTGGCTTTCCCAGGTCCCCAGGAATCCCGACTTCTTTTCCATTAAGAATAAGATTCACGGCGCCACCATTGGAAAAGGATATATTAAGTCCGCTTTTGCTTTTAAACGTATGAACTTGCTCGGCAGTAAGTCGGATTTTTTGTGGCTTCCCATTGGGTGCGGAATATTCGATATCAACCGTGTCGAGAGCTTCTACAATAAGCTGTACTGGCTTAGTGGACGCTTCGGGTTTCGCCGCTGGAGTTGGAGTCGGCGTTGGTGTTAAAGTCGGCGTAGCGGTCGCAACAGGAGTGGGGCTTGGTGTCGCTGTGACAGTTGGTCTCGGCGTTGGAGTGGGGCTGGGAGTGGCAACTGGTGTAGGTGTCACTACCGGAGTTGCTTTTGGAGTCATCATGGCAGTCGGTGATGGAGTAGGAATGATTTCAGGGCTTGCTGTCGTAACTGGCGTAGGTGTGGTCACAGGAGCTTCACTGGAGCCATTCTCTTCCAGTCTTTCATCATCGACATTTTCACCAGCTAAAGACTGATTCGGAGTTTCCGGAACAACCGGTGTTGCTCCCTCCATGGTTTGTGCCACTTCGGCGGAGGGGACTTCCGCTTCTTTCGAATACTTATCGATCATTTTTTTAGTGAACAAAATAAGACCAACAAGAATTATGGCAAGGATGGAAATAACAATGGTTTTGGTATTTTTATTTTGATGAAGTGATTCAAGCTGCTCCTTGGAGCTGCTTGTCGAGCCGCTTTCGCGAATAGGGGTAACAGTCGCTGAAGCTTCCTCGGTCCCTTCGTCATCAGTGGCTTCTTGACCAGCGGCTTTTTCCTGTTCGTCCCGAATGTAGGGCTTGGGGCGAGTAGATCCCATTTCCTCATAGAACACTTCGAGTACTTTGTCGGTATCTAAATGTAAGTAATTTGCGTAGCTTTGCACAAATCCACGAAGGAATGTTTTGGCAGGCAAATGCTTTTCGTCGCCTTCCTCTATAGCCTTTAAGATTTTATTGCTGATCTTTAGGGATAAGCCGATTTCATGAAGAGAAAGTTTTTTGGATTCGCGTGCTTTCTTTAAGATTTCGCCGGTTTTCTTCATTTAGTGTCCCTTCCGAATCAGGCTCAACATACCTTTCGATTTTTCACGAAACTTTCCAGACGGATAGTATTTAATGAGTTCTTCAAAACGCGCGATAGAGCGCGAGCGCTCACCCATGCGATAGTATGCGAGTGCGCTGTAGTAATGAGGCTCGTCAAAAAGACTCCGTTGGCAAAAACCAATGGCACGATCCAAAGCCTCCGCGGCTCTGGGATAATCTTTCATCTCAAAGAATGTTCGCCCGAAGAAAGTGTTGGCAACGCAATCGTCTTTTGAGATTTCGAGAACCTTAGCAAAAGCTTCTTGCGCCTGAGAGTATTGTTTTTGATTAAATTTTGCGAGCCCAAGATTTATGTAAGCTTTTTGTGGAGACGAGTACGTAAGGTCATCGAGAACGATCCCAATTTCTTTTTCCGCACTTTTGTAGTCACCCTTTTCGATCAGCAGTCTGCCAAGATTGTTGCGCGCGTCGCTGTAGTTCGGATTCAAGCTGACTGCACGACGAAAATGTTTTTCAGATAAATCAAGGCGATTGCGCAGAAAGTAGACTTGTCCAAGATTGTTATGCACGACCGGGTTTGAGGGGTCTAACTCCTCTGCCTTGAGAAGCTCACGAAGCGCCATAGGATAATTTTCGCTCTCGATTTGAGAGACGCCCAGGCGTAAATGCAAGTCAGCTTTTTGTTTTTCTTGCTTCCACCAGCTGGCACAGCCAATCAGAGAAAGAGAGCAGAGAACCAGGGTCAAATAGCGCATGATAAAAAGGTATCATTAGAGAGCTAAGAGTCAACCCTGAGCTCAGCAATAGTCTCGACGTGGTCGGTCTGCGGGAACATCTCAAATGCCTGTACCCGGGCCAACTTGTAGCGAACACCTTGGGCATTTGCTTCGGCAAAAAACCACTTTAAATCTCGAGCTAAAGAAACTGGATGGCAGCTAATATAGATTATCTTCTTTGGTCGAGCTGCCGCCAGCTTTTCCATGATGATTTGGCTGGTACCTGCCCGCGGCGGGTCGAGTAGAACCAGATCGGAGGGGCCGATTTTGGTATTAAGAACAAATTTTTCTACGTCGGACACATGAAACTCGATCCTTGCGTCCTGTATGTCTGACCGTGCCTTTGTGACCAGCTTAGCGTTAAGCTCGACGCCGACGATACGAGATTTCGTATATTTGGTAGAGAACGGAAAAGTGAAGTTCCCGGAACCTGCATAAAGATCATAAATTGTTGAAAAGTCCTGGTCGTTAGGCAAAGCAGCCCAACTCAAAGCCGTCTGAACAAGCTCTTCACTCTGAAAGCGATTCACTTGCGAAAAACCGATCCCATCATCCTCGTCAGTAATAAGTCCATAGCGGACCTCGTTTTGATCCGAAATATACATCTCCAGCCGCTGAGTTCCCTTAGGATTCTTTTCAGCTATCCACGAGCGAACGTTGGCAAACTCTTCCGTGAGCGTATTTTCGGTGATGGGGCAATCAGTTATATTCACGATGTCATGTGAATTCCTGGCAAAGAAACCAAACTTTCCAGCTCGATACTTTGGTTGGATGCGATTCCGATAGCGCAAGGAACGAGGGCTAGGGCGGATAGGGAGATAATCAAATTGCAGATCAGGGTTAAACTTCTTCAGGGTTTCCTGAACCAAAAGTTCTTTTTGGGCGCATTGCTCTTCCTCTTGGATTTGTTGCCAATTGCAACCTCCACAGACCGTGGCCACCGGACAAGGGGGAGTTCTGCGCGAGGGTCCGCTCTTTAAAACTTCAAGGATCTTTCCCTCAGCAAAGTTCTTTTTTGAAACGGTTATCTCGACAAGAAGCTCGTCATAAGGCGCTGCTAAAGGAACGAAGACCACGAAGCCTTCATGTCGAGCAACTCCAGCACCGCCTACGGCTAGCTTTTCTATGTGCAGTTTTAACTTAGAACCGACAAGGGGAGCTTGCGCTCCCCTTGGGTGAATTTTTTTATTCATGAAATCAGCGTGGTTTTTATGCGTTGCAGATTTCGTGCTTTTCAAAGAACAAAGCCAATTCGCGTGCAGCTGATTCTGGGCTGTCAGAGCCGTGAACAGCGTTTTCACCTACGTTGTCGCCGAACTTTGCGCGAACAGTTCCAGCATTTGCTTTCTTTGGATCAGTAGCGCCCATGATTTCGCGGTTTTTCAAAACTGCGCCTTCACCTTGCAAGCACATCAACATTACTGGACCAGAAGTCATGAAAGAAACAAGCTCTCCGAAGAAAGGACGCTCTTTGTGTTCAGCATAGAACTCTTCTGCCTTTGATTTAGAAAGAACAGTGATTTTAGCAGCAGCAATTTTAAGGCCGTTTGCTTCAAACATGCTGACGATATCGCCGATCGCGTTTTTCTTCATTGCGTTTGGCTTGATGATTGAAAATGTTTGTTCGATAGCCATGGAGATCTCCTTTTTTAATGACAATTAGTTTTTAAAACATCAAAGAACTGTGGAGTTTTAACGAATTGAGTGAGGCAAGTCCACTCTTGCTTTCCGTCGCGCCATGGTACAGTCACAAAAACTTTGGTTTGAACGGCTAGATCCATGCCTTCGACAGTCACCAGACGCTGATCTGTGATTTGCATAAAATCTGGATTGATACCCATAGCGGCTTCGACACTTTCCGTGGCCATGATCGAAATTTCTTTCATTTTCCCGGCAGAAGCGGGTAGGGCCAAAAGCAGCAGACTGACTAACAGTTTTTTCATTGCGAACTCCTCGGTGGGGCCTTGATAATGCCTAAGAAACGAGGTGTCAAAAGGAAAATAAAAAAGCCCACAATCTAAGCGAATGTGGGCTTTTAAGTGATAGATATTACTAGGTATTACTTTAACATACTCTTAAGAGTTGTACCCATATCAGCGGGGCTTCGCGCGATCTTACAACCAGCAGCTTCCAGGGCTGCGAACTTAGCTTCCGCAGTTCCTTTTCCGCCACTAATGATGGCACCAGCATGGCCCATGCGCTTACCCGCTGGAGCTGCTGCTCCCGCAATGAACGCCGTCACCGGTTTTTTGAAGTGCTTTTTAATATATTCGGCAGCTTCCTCTTCTGCAGAACCACCAATTTCACCAATCATGATAACTGCATCTGTATCTGGGTCTTCATTGAACATTTTAAGAACGTCGATGAAGTTGGTTCCGTTGACGGGGTCGCCACCAATACCCACGCAAGTGGATTGACCAAGACCTAGAGCAGTCAGCTGACCGACGGCTTCGTAAGTCAAAGTTCCTGAACGTGAAAGAACTCCAATACGACCCGGTTTATGGATGTGTGCGGGCATGATACCGATCTTGCAAGCTCCAGGAGTGATTACGCCAGGGCAGTTAGGACCGATCAAGCGCGTGCGCTTACCTTCCATGAATCTTTTAACTTTGACCATATCAAGAACGGGGATGCCTTCAGTGATGCAAATAACTAGGTCAAGATCTGCGTCGACAGCCTCCATAATGGAGTCTGCGGCAAAAGCCGGAGGTACGAATACAACAGAAGCATTGCAACCCCTCGCTGCTTTTGCTTCTTTCACGGTGTTAAAAACAGGTAGACCGATGTGTGTCGTGCCACCTTTACCAGGAGTTACACCACCGACCATTTTTGTTCCGTAGGCTAAAGCTTGTTCAGAGTGGAATGTGCCTTGAGCACCAGTGAATCCCTGGCAGATAACTTTTGTGTCTTTGTTAATCAAAATAGCCATCGTAATTATCCTTTAATAGCAGCAACGATTTTCTTGGCTGCATCTGTGAGGTCGTCAGCAGGAGTGATATTCAATCCGCTTTCCTTCAACATCTTTTTACCCATCTCTACGTTGGTGCCCTCAAGGCGAACAACAAGAGGAACCTTCAATCCCAACTCCTTGGAGGCAGCGATAACGCCTTCGGCGATGATGTCACACTTCATGATACCGCCAAAGATATTTACCAGGATTCCCTTTACGTTTGGATCTTTAAGAATGATTTTGAATGCTTCTGTCACCTTCTCTTTGTTGGCGCCGCCGCCGACATCCAAGAAGTTTGCAGGGCTTGAGCCATGCAATTTAATAATATCCAAAGTGGCCATCGCCAGCCCAGCACCATTCACCAGACAACCGATGTTTCCATCCAACTTGATGAAGGCCAGGTCAAATTTAGAGGCCTCGATTTCAGAGGGCTCCTCTTCATTAAGATCACGCATTTCAACGATATCTTTGTGTCTGAAAAGGGCGTTCGAATCAAAGTTCATTTTAGCATCTAGGCAAAGAACGTTACCTTCTTTGGTAACAACCAAAGGGTTGATTTCTGCAATGGAGCAGTCAGTTTCAATAAATGCATTGTAAAGTCCAGTGAAGAACTTCACAGCCTTATTAACAACCTCTGGTGACATGCCGATATCGAAAGCCAACTGGCGAGCTTGAAATGGAGCCAAACCAACAACGGGGTCAATATCAACTTTCTTGATTGCGTTCGGATTGTGTTCCGCAACCTCTTCGATATCCATGCCGCCCTCAGAGGAAGCCATCATGGCAGCTCTTCCAGTCGCACGGTCGATAAGGCAGGCAACGTAGTATTCTTTTGCGATGTTGCAACCCTGCTCGATGAACACCTTTTGAACGACTTTTCCTTCAGGCCCAGTTTGGTGAGTGACTAAAGTCATGCCGATCATTTTCTTAGTGAGCTCGCCCACTTCTTCGACTGACTTAGCGATTTTGACGCCGCCACCTTTGCCGCGTCCGCCGGCGTGAATTTGCGCCTTAACCACCCAAATATTTCCGCCCATTTCTTTGGCAGCTGCCATCGCCTCTTCTGGTGAGTGAGCGACTTTACCTTCTAAGGTTGCTACGCCAAATCTACGTAGGACTTCTTTGGCCTGATACTCATGAATATTCATTTTATTTTCTCCACTTGCGCAGTCGCGCTATTACTGAACGTTTTTAAGACCTGCAACGAGCGCGCGAACAGCATCAACTGACTTCGCGAATTCTGCTTTTTCATCAGCATTCATTTCGAAAGTGTGAACTTTTTCAAGTCCCTTACCGCCGATAGTTGCATGAACACCAACCATGATTCCTTCATTAACGCCAAACTCACCGGTCAACTCAACAGCAACTGGTAAGACGCGCTTTTGATCTTTAAGAATTGCTTCGGCCATTTCTACGGCACCACGAGAAGGAGCATAATATGCTGAACCCGTTTTCAAATGGCCACCGATTTCAGCGCCAGCTTGTTTAGTTCTTGCAACAATCGCTGCAATCTTGTCAGCAGGAAGTAGTTCAGTCAGCGGAATACCGGAAACGGATGCCTGACGAACCAACGGCATCATAGCATCACCGTGATTACCAATAACGATTCCCGTAACGTCTTTGACTGAAACATTCAGAGTTTCAGCGATGAAATTGCGGAAACGGGCGGAGTCAAGGCAGCCACCCATACCCAGGACGCGCTCACGCGGGAAACCCAAGATTTGTTTTGCGTAAACAGCCATAACGTCCATCGGATTACAAACGACGATAACGATAGAGTTTGGCGCAAACTTTTTAATTCCTTCGCAAACATCTTTTACGATTTTAGCATTGATGCCGATAAGGTCATCACGACTCATGCCCGGCTTGCGCGGCATTCCCGCAGTGACAATCACGACGTCAGAGTCTGCAATGTCTTCGTATTTGTTTGTGCCTTTTACCTTAGAATCAAACATCTCGATAGGCGATGCTTGTTCCAGATCCAAAGCTTTTCCGATGGCTGCGCCTTCGTTGATGTCCAAAATGACAACATCACCGAGTTCTTTTTGAGCGGCCCAATGTGCAGTTGTAGAGCCGACAAATCCGGCGCCGATAACAGAAATCTTTTTTCTCTTGTGAGCCATGAGTAAGTCTCCTTAGTCGTTGAGACTTGCACCATAAGCTTTGACTCTAGCTCCGCTGGCAGCAGAGCCAATGCCTCTGATGCAAGTTCTTAAAATGAATGAAAAAAATTAAAACTTGCGTTTGATGTCTCATTCAATATCAAATTAGATTTAGTGACAAGAGATACCGCTCGGCGCAGAAAAGCTGGACTTAATGAATATTATCAGTTTGCAAGACGTGACCGTTGCTTTTAAGAAGCACGTGGTTCTAAAAAATATCGACCTCGATATTCGCAAAGGCGAAACCTTGGTATTAATGGGACCGAGCGGTCATGGAAAGACGAGTCTTCTAAAGACCCTGTCGGGCCTCATAAGTCCTGAAAATGGCAAAGTTTTTATTGAACAGAGCGAGTGGTTGACGCTTAGCAAGAAACAGCGTTTGGCAATCCTGAAAAAGATGGGAATTCTTTTTCAGAAAAATGCCTTATTCGACTCTTTCTCTTGTTTAGAGAATATCGCATTTCCCCTAAGGGAAACAACGATGTTATCCGAGCAGGAAATCGAAGAGAAAGCCGAATACTTTCTGGAGCAAGTGGGTATACCTCAGGCTCGTAATCTCTTTCCCGATGAGATCAGTGGCGGAATGCAAAAGCGCTTGGGAATTGCCCGGGCACTTGCTTTGGAGCCAGAGATTATTTTTTATGATGATCCTACTGCCGGACTTGATCCCGTCACCTCAAAGAGAATTGTCGAACTTATCATGCGACTGAAAAAGGAAAAGGGATCCACTGTTGTTGCTGTCATGAATGATATGAATCGCATCTATCAGATGGCTGATACGGTGGCCATGGTGGTGGATCAAGAGGTTTTGGTATTAGGCAGCCCAGATAGGTTATCACAACATCAGGATCTTCGAGTTCAGCAGTTTATTCATGGGCGCGCTGAGGGTCCGCTCTCGACACTTTGAAAAGTCAAAAACACCTCTGTCTTTAGGCACTTTCCTTTTTACGAATGAGCTCCGTGCTACAGTTATGGTTTAGCCGATAAATGGGGAGGAAACCATGATTCCAATTCTTGGGTATGTCGCTGGAGATCGCGCAGAACTCTTAATCTACGCCTACGAAACTGACACAATTGCGCAATTGATTGATAAAGTTCAACAGGCCGCAACTGTCTCTACTAAACCGACAAAGACGATGAGCCTTCTTTTCAAAGGACGCAAAGTCCCTTTAGATGCGACTGTGGCTGAAGTTGGATTTTCGCCAAAGGATGTCGTGGAGCTGATACCTTGTGAACAATCGGACTACTCTCATCCCGCACACCAATGAGCACCAGAATTGTCGGTTGACCTCGTATTGTTAAGCCACCTACGATGAGTTGTGATCGAATTTAAAAATCTGGTAAAGCGATTTGGCACTCATACCGTCCTTAATGGCTTGAATCTTTCGATTCAAGAAGGCGAGATCGTCTTTATTCTTGGCACCTCTGGTACGGGCAAATCTGTCTTGCTCAAGAATATTGTTGGACTGATGACTCCTGACGAGGGAGAAATTTGGATTGATGGCCAAGAGGTCGCAAGACTCAGTGAAGAAGACTACTTCTTAGTAAGAAAAAAATGCGGCATGGTGTTTCAGCACCCCGCCCTTTTTGATTCTCTAAATGTCTTTGAAAACGTTGCCTTTGGTCTGCGTCGCCATTTCAACTTGAGTGAAGCAGAAATTATCGAACGGGTGGATAAAGCGCTGAAAGTTGTGCATCTGAGTGGGATTTCGCAAAAAATGCCGGCTGAAATTTCTTACGGCATGCAAAAACGAGTCAGCTTGGCCCGAACTGTCGCTCTTGAGCCCAAGATTTTACTTTTCGATGAACCCACCACAGGATTGGATCCAGTCACCACGACCGCTGTTAATAACTTAATTCTGGAGCTGTCGAGGCAGCTGCGAACGACTTCTTTGGTAGTTAGCCATGACATGAAGTGCGCCCTAGAGATAGCGGACCAAATCATTCTTTTGGATAAGGGAAAGATCATCGCACAAGGTACGCCGGACCAAATTAAACTCTCAAAAGTTCCGCTGGCCCAAGAGTTTCTTCAAGAGGTCATGAGTTTATGACTTATGTGATCGGGATACTAGACGAAGTGGGCGGGATGTTGCTCTTCTTCCGCCGCATACTCAGGGGAATCTTCTATAAAGAGCTAAAAATTCACGAAGTATTTGTGCAGATTTGGAAGATCACTTCAGAGAGCCTTTTGACCACTGCGCTTGCGGGCTTTTTTGTGGGCGCTATCATGGCAGTACAGTTTGGATTGCAAATGGCCGAGTTTGGTGCTTTGGGCTATCTTGGGGGGCTAGCGACAAGTGGAACAATACGAGAGGTTGGCCCGCTTCTCATTGCCTTTATGTTAAGTGGAAAAATTGGTGCATACACATCTGCTGAGCTAGGTATTATGAGAGTTACCGAGCAGATAGATGCCGTGCGATGCTTAGGCGCGGATCCAATCCAAGAGCTGATCGTTCCACGCTTCTTGGGAATAATTATTTCAAGCTTCTTTTTATTGGCCGGGGGATTATTGATGTCGATTTTGGGTGGCATGTTCATGGGACAAGCTTTTGCGGGAGTCAATCCTCAAGAGTACATCCGTCATGTACCTACAATAGTGACACCTTTTTCAATTCTGAGTGGTCTTGTAAAATGTGGTGCGTTCGCATTGGTCCTCGCGACCGTTTGTACTTATAAAGGATACACGACCTCTGGCGGTGCAAAGGGAGTCGGGCGCGCCGTGGTTGCAACGGCCGTGATAACTATGGTGGGAATCGTCGTAACCGATTGGTTCACGAGTTTTCTTGGCGACATTATCATACAGGCCGTGCAGGGATATCGCCAATGATAGTATTTATCGCGGAGGCTTTCGCTGGATTGTTTATACCCCCCATCCGCTTTAAGGAATTTATCCAGCAGCTTTACTTTGTTGCGAATAAGAGTTTGGTTATTATTTCGACCTGCGTTTGCTTCGCGGCAGTGGTTACAATTCTTGAGTACTCCTTTCACTTGAAGCTTGTAGTTCAAAACGACTCGATGGTGCCGGGTTTTGCCACGTTGCTTATCTTGCGGGAACTGGGAGCGATTATCACAGCTCTTCTTCTGTGTTCTAGGGTTGGGGCTGGATATGCCTCTGAGGTCGGATCTATGCAGACGACGGAGCAAATCGATGCATTAAGAATGCTGGGCATAGATCCAATCAACTATTTGGTGGTTCCACGCTTGATCGCCTGTGTCGTCGGCGGCATGATTCTGACAATTGTAGCGAACTTAACCTGCATTCTTGTGGCCATGTTGATCAGTCAGTCTTATTTGGGTTTCACACCTACAATGTTTTTATCAGCAATGCATCGATTTGTAGATTTCAAAGACTTCTTTTTCGCTGTAGTAAAAGGAGCTTGCTTCGGGGCTGTGATACCTTTGGTTGCCTGTTATTACGGATTTCGCTGCCAACCTGGAGCTGAAGGTGTTGGTAAAGCGACGACAAACACCGTCGTGACCGCATCAATAGCAATTATTGTGATCGACTTTATTCTATCGTACACTTTTAGCTATCTTTACTGATGGAGCGTTTATGCGAGTTGAAACCAAGGTAGGCCTTTTAGCTTTCGTATCATTATTATTGGTAGTGGCATTCGCCTACATGATGGGATTTATCTCACCTTTTTCAAGCGCACGAGAGCTTCACGTCATGTATAACTATGCGGGTGGAATTGAAGAGGGGTCGCCTGTCCGCGTAATGGGTATAAAAGTGGGAAAGGTGAAAACTATTTCCTTCGATCCGGGATTCAAAATGAACACTGGCGAAGAGGTGAAGCTTCGTTTAACAATCACCATCGACAAAAAAGCCTGGACCAGTGTCCGAAAGGACTCGCGATTTTTTATTAATTTGGCAGGTGTCATTGGGGAAAAGTTTCTGGAAATTTCGCCGGGATCCACTGAATCTGAAGAGTTTTCCTCTGGGGACGTTGTTCGTGGTGAAGACCCCCCTCGAATTGATCAATTGATCTCGCAGAGTTATGGCTTGGCAGGTAAATTGATTGATCTGGTGGAAAAAAATCAGGGTTCGGTTTCAAGCTTGATCAAACAGCTGGATTCTTTGACGACAAACTTTAACAAGACCCTGGTGTTGTTGGATAAGTCGACCAAGAACCGCGAAGTTGCTCGCCTGCTTGATAATGCGGTCAAAATTAGCGATGACATGGCGTATTTAACAGGTCATCTTAGATCTAAAAAAGCGGAAGAAACTTACGGGTTGGTTCACAAATTGTTATTCAGATTAGAACCCGTCGATGGCCCGACCATTAAAAAATTCCTTCAGGAAGAAGGGATTCGCGCTCGGGTCTTTTAATATTAAGAGGAGGTATCATGTCTCGATCAGTACGTTGTCTAGTGGGAATCCTTTCCCTAACCATGTCTTGGAGTGCCCAAGCTTCTATTTCTCTAAGTTCTGACACTGAAACAATCACGACTCGAGTTCGATCTATCGAAGAGCACTACGTGGAGTCTATGCGGGATGAGCGTTTAGGTTTAAACTTTGCTTCCACCTTTCACTTAAGAGAAAAGCGCAAAGTTGGTGCCGGTGTATCGGTCGGGGGAGCCCTTGGCTTCGTCGGCTTTAATATGGAGCTTAATTTTGAGGAAAGTCAGGGGGTTTTGGCCGGTTTTGGTACAGGACCAGGCTTTAATTCGATACAGATTTCATGGAAACAAGCATTTGATGGGGATTTTTTAGCGCCTTATACATCAGTGGGCTATTCACGTTGGTATAATTCCCACGGCAGTTCCGATGACTATAAAAAGTCCGGAATTCTGGATCGCGTGTTAACTGATGAAGAAAAAAGAACCGGGCAGTTCGGTTCTGACTTTGTTCATGCCGCCATAGGGTTGCAGTACAATCAGTTGAGCGGAGAATTGTCCGGAGTCTCTTTATTCGGAGAAATTATGGCGATGATGGAAGTGAAGAGGGCGGTCTTATTGCCGACCGGTACGGTTGGGGCTCTTTATTATTTCTAGAGCCTCGGACTCTTAAAAAGCCCGCCAGCAGAGCTTTTGCGGGCTTAAATAAAAAAACCCCAGAGTTTCCTCTGGGGTTTTTTTTGAACTAAATAGTCCGTTAAGAATTACTTCTTAGCAGCTTTCTTAGTAGTTTTTTTCGCTGCTTTTTTAGTAGCTTTTTTAGCTACTTTCTTAGTAGCAGTTTTTTTAGTAGCTGCTTTTTTAGTAGCTTTCTTTGCTACTTTTTTAGTAGCTGCTTTTTTTGTAGCTTTCTTAGCTGCTTTCTTTGCCATGTGCTCCTCCTAGGATGCAAACGTTGTTGTTGTTTCTTAAAATCAAAACTTAACTTACCTTAAGTCTTCACAATTCGACCAGCGCCGTCAACAAAAAATTTACCTTGCATATTTTTTGCGAGCTTGAGCGATCACGGAGGCCGTTCATGCTTATCCTTTTTTCGATTTCGATGCTCGGACATATGCTCGTTCATCGAAATATTTCGGCGATTGCTCTGCAGTTTTCTCTCTCGAACAATTTCTATCGATCAATTGCGAGATTCAACCTTGTGCTCTTCGCCGTGATGACTGCTGTTTGGTCCCAGTCGCCAGTATCACTCTGGCTTTTCATCGGCATTCTCTTAATTTCTTTAAAGTTTTTTCCATCAATTTTGCGTTTTTTCCTAGTAAAGGAGCTTTCTCGAGCTCTAATTCCGCTACTTGATCATGTGCTTATGGGTTTGCAAACGGGAAATTCTTTCCGCGTGTCGCTTCGTGCAGCGATCGAAAATCAGAGCGGGTGGAAGCGCAATCAACTGCGTGAAGTCTATGATTCCGTTGTCTCAACGGATCGTAAGGTCGACGTGAAATCCGCTGTGCTCAAGGATTTCCAGCAAGAGATGATAGAGATCGATGCTTCCCAAAGTCGTTGCGCGGATCAGGTACGCGCGCTCCGCAGACAATTAAAAATGCAGGAGGATTTTCGACGTAGGTCCGGACAAGTTACTCAGCAAATCAAAATGCAGGCGATAATTGTCACCGCACTATTTTTGGCGCTGCTGCTTTTTATTATCAGTCAGTTTGGTTACGTGGCTCATCGATTTCTTATATTAAGCTCGGTAGTAATCTTTATTGTGGGTCTTTATTGGATCTTTTCGATCGGAAGAAGGATGAAATGGAAGATATAGCTCCGCCATTGGCTCTTTTATTAAGAGTCAAACGCTCGTTGGAGAAGGGACAGCCGGTTCGGCAAGGTGTTCTTAATTATATTCGGCATTATGGGGACGAATTTTCCAGTCTCGTGACACAATGGCTGGGATTAATTCATCAGGGGAAGGAGACCCGCGAACTCATTCAATCGATACCGTCCTTTCAACGGCGGGTTTTGTTACAGGTTTTGGAGCGGGGTTTGCGCGGAGAACCGGTGTATAACACTTTATTGCAGCTTGAAAATGAACTCGTGGAAGCCTGTCAGGATGAGCTTTCCAGCAGAATTGCACGTCTTCCATTTATTTTGGTGATCCCGCTCTTGTTGTTTCAATTTCCGGCCTTTCTTATGCTTCTTTTTGGTCCCTTGTTGCAAAATTTTTTTCACTCTTTGGGTGGGCAGTGATAGAGTGGGCCCTGTTGGAGGATCAACATGGCACTAAAAGACAAAAAGCAGTCATCGCTTTCCAAATTAGTGGACGAATTGATGAAGGAGCAGCCCAATAAAGCTCTAGTCAAACAATTGACGGCAGAACTTGGCATGTCTTATTCGGTTGATCCAATGACTCAAATCAATACTGTTTTGCAGTCGATGAACACAGTCTATCTTCGTTCCAACAGAAGACGCGACCTAGAAAGCTAAAAATAATGTCTGAAATCACTGGATCCATTCTTGAATCTGTTGGCAAAACGCCCATGATCGCTTTGAACAAGGTGACTCAAGGTTCAAAGCACAAGTTTTTTGCAAAAGTTGAGTATTTTAACCCAGGTGGAAGCATCAAAGATCGTGTTGCTGTTTCGATGATCGAAGAAGCGGAACGCCGCGGAGATCTGAAACCTGGTGGTACTATTGTTGAGGCAACGTCCGGAAATACTGGAGTTGGCCTTGCGCTGGTCGGTGCGGTTAAAGGATACAAGTGCATTTTTGTGATGCCAGAAAAGATGAGTGACGAAAAGCGCGCTATCTTGCGGGCCTATGGCGCCAAAGTCGTATTGACGCCTACGAACGTGGAGCCGGATCACCCGATGAGTCACTACTCTGTATCAAAAAAGATCGCTGCGGAGACTCCTGGCGCGTTTTTAGTGAACCAATTTTTTAATGCAGACAATCCGGAGCAACACTACAGAACAACAGGACCTGAAGTTTGGAAACAAATGGACGGAAAGATCGATTATCTCGTTGGTGGTGCTGGAACGGGAGGAACCCTGTCAGGGTGCGCGAAATTTCTGAAGGAAAAGAAATCTTCGGTCAAAGTCATTTGTGCAGACCCCATCGGCAGTATTCTGTATGACCTTTATTATCATAAGAAAATTGTGAATCCTCCTGGCTCATACAAGGTAGAGGGGGTCGGAGAGGATATGCTTCCCGGCAATGTTCACTTAGACCGATATGATGGCTTCGTTCAGGTTTCTGACAAAGAAGCCTTCGATATGACCCGTCGCTTAGTTGCCGAAGAAGGTCTATTGGTGGGTCCATCCAGTGCGCTAGCTTTGGTAGGCGCCATAAAAGCCACTGAAAAGATTGAACAGCCACAAAATATCGTTGTTGTATTTGCGGATAGTGGCAGAGCCTATTTAAGTAAAGCCTTCAATGATAAATGGATGGTAGAGAATGGACTGCTTGAACCAAAGCAGATTGAGAACGCCTTCAATCGGGTTATTTCTGCTGAAGAAGCGTTAAACGATTTAAAGAATAACCGCTAGGTTTCCACGGAGAAATTTATGAAAAATAATAGTGACGGTTTTGGTTTTTCAACTCGGGCTATTCATGCGGGACAAGCTCCGGATCCGACGACGGGAGCGATTATGACTCCTGTGTATTTGACCTCGACTTTTGTACAAGAGTCACCCGGTGTTCACAAAGGGTGGGAGTATTCTCGTACACACAACCCCACGCGAAGAGCTTACGAGAACTGTATGGCAAGTTTGGAAAGTGGAAAGCACGGCTTTGCTTTCGCTTCTGGCTGTGCGGCGACGACAACTCTTTTGCATATGCTTAAGGCGGGTGATCATGTTTTAGCTATGGATGATATGTATGGTGGAACTTTCCGATTGTTCGACAAAGTTCTTAGACATAATGGCATCGAGTTTTCATTTGTAGACCTTACCAAGCCGGAAACTTTCGAGGCGGCCGTTAAACCCAATACAAAAATGGTTTGGTTGGAAACTCCGACGAATCCGACCTTAAAGTTGGTAGATGTTCGTAAAATAGCAACTTCAGCCAAGGCCAAAAATATCATCTCTGTGGTTGATAATACGTTTATGAGTCCCTATTTCCAAAGGCCGCTGGAGCTTGGCGCGGATATTGTTGTGCACTCTGCGACGAAGTATATCGGTGGGCACAGTGATGTTGTCGGAGGTATCGCCGTCACTTCTCGTGATGATCTGGCGGAAAAAATTGCCTTTTTAAGCAACTCAATGGGGGGAATTCAGGGGCCCTTTGATTCTTTCATGTGCTTGCGAAGTCTTAAAACTTTGCCTTTACGTATGAAAGCTCACCAAGAAAATGCAATAGCAGTTGCTCAGTTTCTAGAGTCACACCCAAAAGTCGAAAAGGTTCTTTATCCGGGCCTAGCATCACATCCTCAACATGCATTGGCGAAAGAGCAGATGCATGGATTTGGCGGGATGATCACTTTTTATATAAAAGGTGGACTTGAGAGTGCTCGTAAATTGCTTGAAAACGTGAACGTTTTTTCTTTGGCGGAGAGCTTAGGTGGGGTGGAGAGCCTTATCGAGCATCCTGCGATTATGACGCACGCCTCCGTTCCTGCGGAAACGCGCAAGGTTTTGGGGATCGACGATTCACTTATTCGACTTTCAGTTGGGGTCGAAGACCTCAATGACATTTTGAACGACTTAAAATCTGCTTTTGATAAAGCCTAGTGTTGACATCAAAGGGACCAAAAGATAAACATTTGGTCTCTTTGAATTCCATCCAGTGGCTTGGTAGCTCAGTTGGTAGAGCAGAGGACTGAAAATCCTTGTGTCGGCGGTTCAATTCCGTCTCAAGCCACCATTTTTTCCTCAAAATTTCCCAGTAAAATTCACGTAAAATACATCAGAAGGCAGAGATACTGACAGAAGGTTCCGCCCATTACGCAGATATGCCAGATGCCGTGGCCGTGCTTTAGTTTTTCATCATTAAAGAAGAAATAGACGCCGACGGCATAGGAAACAAAACCGGTCATAATCAGCGCAAATCCTGCCGGCGGAATGGCATCCATAAGTTCTTTCAGAACAGGTAGGACCGTGATGGACATGACTCCGTAAATGGTTAACGAAAGGCTGCGCTGTTTGGGTTCCTTAATGATCTCTCTTAAGATACCGAAAACCGCTAAACTCCAAACGGTCGCAAGAACAATCCATCCGGTCGTTCCGCGAAGCGCGAGCAAAGCGAATGGCGTGTAATTTCCTGCGATCTTCAGATAGATCCCGATGTAATCCAACTTGCGATAGAAATCTTTTTTTTCGCGAGAAGAGCCATGATAGATGGTCGAGATACAGTAGAGGCCTACCGTGGTAATTCCATATATAGTAAACGTGAATATCTTCCAACTGTCTTGCTTGGAAGCCGCAAAAAACAACAGCAAAACAGTTCCGGCTATAGCAAGCAGAGCACCTACGAAATGAGAAACAGTATTAAAACGTTCGCCTTCTTCAAAAGGTAGCTTCTTTAACATTCGTCCATTCCCAAAAAAGTTCAGATAATTAATCATAACCTCGAATGGTAGAGTCCGCCAAAAATTTTTTTCACCGGACTGGTCTAATGCTTAGAAGCGCTTAGATCGTGCGACAGATAAAGCTGACCTGGCGGCCAGCTTTCACTTTATCACGGCGGTGGGAGTGAAATTCTGGATTGGAAAATGTATCAAAATGCAAATCTGCGACCTTATCAAGCTCGATGCCTTCAGCTTGTAGCTGAGCTTTTACGATCTGGTTAAGATCTACAAGAGCCTTTTTGTCAGAGATTGTTTCGCTATAAAACGCACGCTCGTCAGCATTCAAAGGCCCCAGGCTGCAGAGGATTTGGTCTCGAACATCAAATCCAACTTCAAAGCTGGATTTTTGGATGTGGGGTCCAATCACGACCTCGAGTGAGCGAGGGTTTGCTCCGGCAGACACCATTTTTTGAATCATTTTGGGAAGGATGCGGCTAGCAACACCTCTCCACCCAGCATGGGCCCCACCGATAATTTTTGATGAGGGATCATAAAAAAATACGGGCACACAGTCTGCGGTTATCACACAAAGAGCTGTCTGTGTTGCTTTTGTAAAATGAGCATCAGCAATCACTTGGCTATCAAGTTCAACTTGATTGGATTCAACGATGGCATCCGAGTGTATTTGCTTTAAGCGAATGAAGTTAAAAGTGGGGTAAACCTCTCTTAAAAGGTCCGTCTGTGAGTGAACGCCGCCAAAAAAGATCGTGAGCTCTGGAGTTTTTAGCTCGTAACCAAGTTCAGTTTTCACGATATTCATAAGAGACCCCATTTTTTTATGAGTTCAAGCATATCAGCCGGCCACGTCTGCGAAAAGTTCATTCTCTCTTGGGTCCGGGGATGGGTAAAGCCAAGCTCAGCAGCATGGAGCAAAAAGCGTGGAAGACTTCGCAACTCTTCTTGTGTTGAGCGAGCTTCAACACTTCGAATCTTGCGATCAGCTCCATAAAGATGATCCCCAGCTATGGGTAAACCCAGCTCGGATAGGTGAACTCGGATCTGGTGCGTTCTGCCTGTTTCAAGCTTTAACTTCATATAGCTCAGGCCACTTTTTCGAGATAAAACGTCGTAGTGAGTGACCGCCCACTTGCCAATGGATGGTGGGTCTTGTTGATTGGTCAGAGGTTTTCGATCGGCTCCAAGAACAGAGGCATACCGCTTTCGATCCGTAGGATGTCTTGCTAAAAAACTCTGGGCAGTTCCGGAGATGGTTCTCGAGGTACCGATGCTTACTGCAAAATAAATGCGATGAGTGCTTCGCTCTTTAAACTGCAGAGTTAGCGCTTCATGAGTGCTATCGTTTTTGGCAATCACGATGATGCCACTGGTTTCTTTATCCAGTCGATGGACTATCCCTGGGCGCTCTTCTCCAAACTTCATGGAAAGGTCATCAGTGTGGGCCAACAGAGCATTCACCAGAGTATCTTGAGCATGCCCTGCTGCCGGATGAACAACCAAGCCAGCAGGCTTATTAATAACCAACAGATCTTCGTCTTCAAAAAGAACGTCCAGCTTAAGATCGTAGGGCTGCAATTCTGATGGCTGAGCTTCGGGTAGATGGATTTCAATTGTATCGTTTACTTTGACAGCAGTGGAGGCTTTCGCGAGTTTGCTATTATGAATGACACAAGAGTTTTCTATGAGATGGCCCGCTCGCGAACGATTGCCCACTTCAGGAACAAGTGCGAGTGCTTTATCTAAACGCAGACCAATCATTTCTTCAGTCGGATTGATTTTCAATGTTTGGGAACTTGATTTATTTTTCAAGACACTCTTTAAAATGCTTCATGTAAGAATCAGCAACTATTTTGCTATCAAGACCCAGGGTCTTGGCTATCTGCACGACATAACCGCGAACAAAAACGATGGCAGGAAGATTTTTTGGTTCCATGTTTTCAATGGCAGTGATGTACCAGTTATTAATTTTGGTAATTTCACTAAGTTGAGCCACGGATATTTGCTTATATTCACGAACCTTCTTTAAGAAAGCGCCATCCCAGTCATCGCGGATTTTAATTTCTTTTTCAAAGGCTTCGTCTTTTTTATAGCTGATTGTGGGCTTTTCAGGTTTCTCTTCTGGAAAGACCTGCTTGCTGGCCTCTAAAATTGAAGAGTAAGACAGGTCATTCAAAGAGGCTCTTCCGCTTAAAAGTCTTTGATCGTAGATATTGCGTAGAATCTTATTACCCAGGACCTGATAGGCCTCTTCGATCAAGACAAGCAAGTCCCGCGCTTCTTTTTCGGAAAAAATCGTGTATATCGCGGGATTTTCACCTGAGTAAGTTGTACGCGCTCGTTCATAGGCGGCTGTCACCTCATGTTGGGGTGCATTCGCCGTCAGTTCGAGAATTTCATAATAGTTATATCGGGATGTCGCTTGCATCGTAGTATTATACTACGGCGCGAAGCTCCTCAGGATCAATAAGATGTTTGCAAACCGTTAAAAATTGTCCAGCCAGCTCCGTGAAGGGCTGAGCATGCAGAACGTGCTCGCGATTTCTCACAGACTGCCACACCGCATTGTCATACTGAATGCAACCAGCATAATCAATACTAAGGTCGTAGTATTTATTGCAGACACTCTTGATGGAATAACCAAGATCAACATTGCTTTGGCTACGAGCCGAGTTCATCACTAAGCGAATAGGCGTGCTCGACAATGATTCAAAGAAATCAAACTGAACGCCACTTTGTTCTTTCAAATAAGATCTGAAAGAAAAAGGAGTGCTCAATGTTCTTTGACGGTAATTTCTAAGCGTCGAAATCATGCTGCCATAGGCATCGGGTGTAGAGTTCTCTTTTAAGCTGTGACAAAGGTAAGCTTCGATAAAACGATAGGTCTTTTCGATGCTTGTCGGCTCTGGATTTGTCACAAGAATTTTCTCGTCGGCATTTTTAAATAGCTGCAAGTGAGCTTCAAGAGCACCCGCGCCTAAGTCGACCACGACATAGTCAGCTCTCAATTTTTTTAACTCAGGAATAAGAGTTTCAATATGTGCGCTCGAAAAATCTGTCGGCGTCCAAGAGTCCCAAAACCCCTGAACGTAAGACAATCGAGGGAAGGACGTCGGAATGACCAACTCTTGCAGACCTTTGCTGCCTTCAAAATAATGACGAATATTTAAGTGAGAAGGTGCAATACCTAGTGTGGTGTGAATATTTGCGCCACTTAAATCAAGGTCGACAATAACGACCGAGTGACCAAGCTTAGCGAGCGTTATTCCCAAGCTTGAACTTACGAAAGTTTTCCCAATACCACCCTTGCCAGAGGCAACGACCCACAGCTGTGTATCTGTGGAGTTGGTGTTATTTGATTTAGCTTGAAAATTAATATGATCCACAATCTTACCTTCAAAGTCGCGTTCCATGGACTATTCCTTAAGGTTACTGCAAAGGAGAAATCAAAATTCCTTTTTTATTCTCTTCGGCTTCAGAAGCGCGAATATAAAGAGGCACAAAAGATTTCCAGTCTAAGGTTTGGCCTTTTAACGCGCGCTTTTCAGCCATGATTCCCAAAGTGGACGCAAGAGGTTGATCAGAGAGATGGGAATCTCGGTGCATTTTGTTCTTCAATTCACTCGGAAAATACTGGTTAAAAGCATCCCAGCCATCTCCCACAACTAGCACTTCTTGTGTGATGTGCTTTGATAATTCTCTCACAGGAACGGCCATTGGACCTTGTAGATAAATGGGTTCCTCGCCAGAAACGTCAAAAAGTCCTAAATAGACCATGTTTTTGTAAGCATTAATGATCGAAAGTACGGGTAGCTTCTGTCCAGCCGCTGGGGCTGCTAACAGAACCAACGAGTCGATTGTGATCATTGGTTTATCAAACGAATATGCAAAAGTTTTTCCGGCGTTCGCTGCGACCCGAATTCCAGTAAAGCTGCCTGGACCTTGGCCGACAGCAAAGACATCGATTTGTTCAAGTGTTAGTCCGGACTTTTTTAAACAACTATCAACGAAGGGGCTAATGATTTCGCTGTGGGTTCGTTGCTGAGCCGATGATTCCTCAGCAAGAACCTTTCCTTGACTTACGACCGCGACCCCACCAAGTAGAGTGCTGGTCTCCATAGCTAAAATATTCATAGACCAAATATTCGAGTAAAATCATTAAAGAGTGCAAAGATCATTAAGCTCATCAGCAATGCCATTCCAACCTGCTGAGCCATTTGCATTTTCTTAAGGCTCAGCGGAGCACCCTTAATGACTTCGATAGCGTAGAACACAAGGTGTCCACCATCCAAGACAGGGATTGGCAGCAAGTTCAGAACAAACAGATTAACAGAGATTATCGCCATCATTTGAAGGAACTGAACAATTCCCATTTTAAATGTTTCACTGGCTGCCTGACCAATAGAGATCACACCGCCAATATTTTTAGGTGATATCTTAGCTTGGAAAAGTCTTACGAAACTCATGACGGTCATTACAGAAACGTCCCAAGTCTTTTCAGTTCCTCGAACAAGCGCATCGATCGGGCCAGACGCTTTCAAAACCATCAGCTCTGGAGCTGACAAGTTAGCAATCGGAGCAATTCCGATCGTATAACGTTTCTCTTCAGTTCCTGTCGGTAGCATCTGAGTCGTCATCTTCGGAACAATATTCAAATTGATTTTTTCGCCATCTCTTAGAACGGCAAGCGCAACGGCGTTTTCGCCATCAAACGTTTTGATGTTCTCTATGACATCTTCCCACTTTGTCAGGACGGTGCCACCGATGGAGTAAAGGCGATCTTTCGAGCGAAGGCCTGCGGCCTCTGCGGGGGATCCCTTGATAACCTGGTTGATATAAAGCTCAGAACTTTCGACTCCCAAAGAAGCAATGCTGAAAGTTTTAATGTCTTTTCGAGGTGCCAAGGTGACAGTTATGGCTTTGGCCTCTTTGTCGCCGTCGCGTGCCCCGAGGACTTCCAGAGTCAACGGCTCGGCGGTTTTCTGTTGTGCTAAAACCGCATCAAGCTCTCTCCAGTAGCTAACTTCAGTACCATTAATTTTTTGAATGGCGTCACCAGTGCGAAGTCCTAAAGCATATAGTGGGGACTCTTTACTAACTCCAAGGGTCGTTCCCGCGGAATAAGGGCTAAGTCCTTCGACAGAGGCGATATAATCAAAACTGCTTAGGACATTAGGATTAGGCTCGGCCTTAGCATCGGCTGCAATTTCAACATGCTCGTCAGTGCCTTCACGCTGGACTTTGAAATCCAGGCGCTTATCTGTCATCTCTTTCAAGCTTAGAGACTTTTGCAGCTCTTCCCAAGTCTTGATAGGCTCGTTATTGACTGCGAGAATTCTATCGCCAGATCGGAAGCCAGCTTGATAGGCCTCTGACTTCTCGGGGATATCACCAACAACAGGTGTTTTTGCTGTTTCACCAAGCAGGGCAACGGCAAAGAAAATCAAGATAGCAAAGAAGAAGTTCATTAACGGTCCGGCAAGAACAACCGCAATTCTTTGCCATACTGTTTTGTGAGTAAATGAAACCTTCTTGTCTTCTTCGGAAATAGATTCGCCCGGTTGATCCCCGAACATCTTTACGTAACCACCTAAAGGAATAATAGAAATAGCGTAGGTAGTATCACCTTTTTTGAACTTGAAGATCTTTTTACCGAAACCGAGGCTGAAAACCTCGACCCGAACACCGCACCAGCGAGCGACAAGAAAATGGCCCAACTCATGCACGAAAATTAAAATTCCAAGCAAGATGATGAAGGGGATCACGGCGGACAAGAACGGCTGTATAAATGAAAAAGTATCCATGAATCTATTCTAATGGGCTCAAGCAGGACGAGCTACAAAATTAAACTCTTTCTGCTTTTTGGCTCGACTTTTTTCTTACGACAAAAGATGAGCTAAAATCAAAACTCCTGCTAGTACGACGGGAGCGGCAAAAAGAACTCCATCAATTCGATCTAGAACGCCGCCGTGACCCGGCATAATTTTCCCAGAGTCTTTTACTTGGGCAACTCGCTTCAGAAGTGATTCGAAAAAATCACCAAACTGAGCAAAAAAACCTGTCATTGCAGACAGAACGAGTATTGAAATGAGACTAAAATCGCGCAATCCGAAGTTCCAGCAAAGGCCTCCAGCAATCAGGGAGCCGAAGATGCCACCGAAGGATCCTTGCCAAGTTTTTTTCGGAGAGACCGAGGGCATGACTTTGTGTTTCCCCATCAGGACGCCAAAGACGTAGGCCATGGTGTCACCACTGAACACAACAGCTAAAAGAAATACGAACCAGCTCAAGCCATGAGGTTGATCAAGAATTCTATATGCAAAGGCGGGAAGCAGACCCATGTAAAAGAAGCCCAGTGCGGCACTAACCTGGGAGCCTTGGATAACTTCGAGCTGAGCAGATCGGTTAAGCAGGAGCAAACTAAGCACAATAAAAATAACGAGCGCAAGTGCAAACACCAACGAGCCGACACTCAAAGACATTGCCGTTCCAGCAAAAATAAACAAATTCAGCAGAGAAAAGCAGTACTTAAGGGCGTTGGACGGTAGATCTTTGAAGATAAGCTTTACAAGTTCCATGGTGCCAACGATGACCGCGGCAACAATGATAAATTTCAATCCTTGGATTTCAAAACCTAAGTAGAGCCCGACAAGTATCGCAACGGCAACCAATGCCGAAGCGGCTCTAATTAGGAAGCTTTTCGAGGTTTTCATTCGCTGAAACCTTGCCGTAACGGCGTTGTCTTAATGAATAAGCGGTCAGGGCTTCATCAAGATGAGACTCTGTGAAGTTTGGCCAAAGAACTTCTGTGAAATAAAATTCGGCATAAGCCGACTGCCATAATAAGAAATTAGAAAGTCGCTGTTCACCACTTGTGCGCACAATTAAGTCAGGATCCGGAGTGGGGAATGTACTTAAAGACGAATGAATCATTGCCTCGTCAATTTCGTCGGGGGCAATTTCGCCCGTCGCTACTTTTTTGGCGACTTTACGAACGGCCTCTGTGATTTCCTGGCGAGAGCCATAGCTCAACGCAAAGATTAGATTAAGACCAGTGCAATGAGCTGTCTTTTGAGCCGCATGTTCAATTGCCAGACACACATCAGAAGGAACAAGTGAAAGGTCGCCGATGACAGAGAACTTAATGTTCTCTTTTACAAGGTTTTCGGTCTCTTTCTTTAAGTAGCGACGCAATAACTGCATCAAAAAAGAAACTTCTGCCTGAGGGCGCAACCAATTTTCAGTGCTAAAAGCATAGAGGGTTAGGTTCTTTATGCCTTTATGAGAGCAAGCTGTGATGATTTTTTTTGCGACACGTGTCCCTTTGATATGACCAAAAGTACGTGGCTTTCGCTTGAGCTGAGCCCAACGACCGTTACCATCCATAATGATTGCGATATGCTTTGGTAGAGTCATGAGCTCTCCGGCTTAGATCGTCATGATCGCTTTTTCTTTTTCTTCCGCGATCTGATCTACTTTTTTAATAAAGTCGTCAGTGGTCTTTTGGATGTCAGCTTCCGCTTTTTTAGCTTCGTCTTCACTGATGGCTTTATCTTTCTGAAGCTTTTTAACTTCATCATTAGCATCACGACGAGACATACGAACTGCCACTCGAGCTTCTTCTGCAATTTTTTTCACTTGCTTAGCGAGGTCTTTACGGCGTTCCTCAGTTAAATCTGGAACTTTAAGGCGAATGACCTTACCGTCGTTCATGGGCGCCATGCCCAACTCAGACTTAATGATAGCTTGTTCGATTTCGCGTAGAATTGAAGCTTCCCAAGGTGCGATCAAAAATGACTTTGCATCTGGAGTCGAAATTGAAGCTACCTGAGAGAGTGGGCTTGGAGTGCCGTAGTAGTTAACTTTGATACCATCGAGCATAGAAACTTGAGCGCGACCAGTACGAACCTTTTTAAGTTCATCAGAAAGAGCATTTAGAGTCTTTTCCATCTTGGCTTGTGCGTTTGCTTTAACTTCAGCTATTGCCATAGTTGTCTCCTATAAAAGTCTTTGACCTGAGCTCTGCAGTTTAGTGAACCAGAGTTCCGATATTTTCACCCATGACAGCTTTAAGAACATTTCCTGGCTGGGTCATATCGAATGTAATAATCGGTAATTTATTATCCATACACATGCTGATAGCAGTGGAATCCATAACTTGAAGACCACGATTAAGAACATCAATATAGCTGATCTTATCAAACTTAATTGCATCAGTATGCTTAGCGGGGTCTTTGTCGTAAATGCCGTCGACCTTTGTTGCTTTCATGATTACTTGAGCATTGATCTCCATCGCTCGGAGAGAGGCTGCAGTATCAGTCGTGAAGAAGGGATTGCCCGTTCCAGCTCCGAAGATGACCAAGCGGCCCTTTTCGAGGTGACGAATAGCTCTTCTGCGGATGTAGGGCTCTGCAATTTCAGCCATTTCGATCGCAGTTTGCACACGAGTCGGTACGCCAGCTTTTTCAAGAGCGTCTTGCAAAGCTAAGGCATTGATACAAGTCGCAAGCATACCCATATAATCGGCACTTGCGCGATCCATACCTTCAGCAGAAGCGGCAACACCGCGATAGATATTGCCGCCGCCAATGACCACTCCCATTTGAACGCCTACTTTGTGAGCTTCAGCCACATCTTGAGCAATCTGCATGATCACGGAAGTGTTAATTCCTGTGCCCTGCTTTCCAGCAAGTGCTTCTCCGCTCAACTTTAGCAAAATTCTTTTATAAGCAGGCTCTTTCAAAACTAGTGTCCCTTCATCTGAGCTGCAACTTCAGCAGCGAAATCGTTTTGCTTTTTTTCGATACCAGCACCTAGCTCGAAACGTACGAAACGTTTAACAGCTACGTCAGCATTGATTTTCTTACCAACTTCTTTAGCAAGGTCGCTGACTTTCATGTCTGGGTTCTTAACAAAAGCTTGCTCAACAAGGCAATTTTCAGCCAAGAATTTACGGATCTGACCTTCAACGATCTTATCGACCATCTCAGCTTTTTTGCCAGATTCAAGATTCTTTGCTTTCAAAATTTCTTTCTCTTTTTCTACAACTTCAGCTGGGATTTCGCTAGAATTAACCGCCATTGGGTTCATAGCAGCGATGTGCAAAGCAACATCTTGAGCAAAAGTTCTCAACTCTGGAGCGTTCGTCGCAGCAGGGTTAGAAGCAGTCACTTCAATAAGAACACCGATCTTACCTTCACCATGGATGTAAGTGTGAACCATTGAGTTTGCAGTTGCAGTGTACTTTTCAAAACGGCGGATAACGATGTTTTCACCGATAGTCGCAATTGCCTCTTTCAACATTTCGCCAACTTTTTTTAGTGGGTTCTTGTGGAAAGTGTGCTCAAGGATGTCGCCAGCGTGGTCTACAACGTGAGCGATGTGTTCAGCGATATCAGTTACTAAACCTCTGAAGCCTTCGTTACGAGCAACGAAATCTGTTTCAGAGTTAACTTCAACGATGATACCAGAGTTGCCAATAACTTGTGCGAACACTGTACCTTCAGCAGCGATACGATCAGCTTTCTTCGCAGCCGAAGAAAGACCTTTCACGCGCAACCATTCAACTGCAGCATCAAGATCACCATTGCTTGCTTCAAGAGCTTTTTTGCAATCCATCATACCTGCGTTTGTTTTTTCTCTAAGTTCTTTTACCATTGTAGCGGAAATAGACATAAGGATGACTCCTTCAATATTTAAATAAAATTATAAGAAATCTGAATCGGAAAGGGTGGCCAAGCCACCCTTTCTGGAGAACAACTGAGAGGATTACTCTGCAGAGTCTTCGTTTTGTTGGCCTTGTTCAAGCTCAGCTTGAATTTCAACTTCTTCTGCAGTTCCTGCAGCAACAAGTTTACGTGCCTTTGTTGTTTTAACAACTGAAGGACCAGCAGCTTTCTTTGGAGCTTCTTTCGCGCCTGGCTTAGCGCCACGACGTTTAGGAGCATCTTCTTTACCTTCTGCTTTTTCTTCTTTTTCAACGTCAGACTGCTTGTCTGTCATTGTGCGAAGTTTAGTTTCCCATTCTTTGGCACCTTCAAGATAAGCGTCAGCAACTAGGTTAGCGAACAATTTGATTGAACGGATCGCATCGTCGTTTCCTGGGATTGCGTATTCGATAGACTCTGGATCAGAGTTTGTATCAGCGATAGCAACGACAGGGATACCCAAACGTTTTGCTTCTGCAACCGCGATGTGTTCTTTAGGAAGATCTACTACGAACATTGCTGAAGGCATTTCCTTAAGATCACGGATACCATTCAAGAACTCAGTCAAGCGAAGGTATTCTTTTTCAAGCTTCGCGCGCTCTTTCTTAGTCAGGTAGTTGAATTCGCCTTTTTCTTTCATTGTGTCGATGCGACGAAGACGATTGATCGAAGATTTGATCGTTTCGAAGTTCGTCATCATGCCGCCCAGCCAACGCTTAGTAACGTAGTATTGACCACATTTCTGAGCAGCTTCTTGGATGGGTTCGATAGCTTGCTTCTTAGTTCCTACGAAGATCAAGCGTCCACCGTTAGCAGCGATTTCTTTTACGAACTCAGCAGCTTTATTAGCGCGTACAACAGTCTTCTGAAGGTCAATGATATGAATGCCTCCGCGAGCTGTGTAAACATAAGGTTTCATCTTTGGGTTCCAACGCTGTGTTTGATGTCCGAAGTGGACTCCAGCGTCTAGCATTTCTTTCATGGTCACTTGTGCCATGGCAGTACTTCCTTTCTGGTTAAATCCTCCTCCCGGGCAGAGCCAGCTTCTTTTTGATCGCTGGAAGACCCCCTGATTAGTACTTGGGGGACCAGGTTATTGCCTGGGAGTGTGTTATTGTTGGATTCTCGGAGTATCACAGGGCGCCATAGAGAGCAAGAAGTCTTTGGGGCATAAAGTGAGCAAAAATAGGGGAATTTGCCAGGCATCCCAAAGAAAGGTCGGCAGTAGGCAAAAAATCCATTAAAATCAGCATCTTAACTAAAGGTCTGATGAGTTTGGGTGGTCAGGCTGTCACATTCATAAGATGTAAGCTCTGGACCACCAAAACAGGGGCGAACTAGAGGCTCAGTTCGGGCTCTGCAGCTTCAATGGATTCGCTTGTTTCCTGAGCTTCAACTTTAAAACCCAGAGACGCGAGGATCATCTCTGCCTGTAAAAGAGCTCCGACCAGATTTTTTTGTTCGTTCACGCTGGCAGATGCAATCCAAAGATTTTCTAACTCTGGGATCGTCATGTTCGCACTCAGCTTGATGTCGCCATTTCCGGCAATCAAAGGAGCCACGAAAATTCTTTCGAGACGAAGTTCTTCCAATGCTTCAGGATATGCCCGCTTGATTTGTCTTTTAATTTTCTTCAATGCGGTTCCGACGACTTCGCTGTCTTCGGTCACTTCATGTTCAATGAACGTCATCCATTGAGAAGCCTGCAATTGAGCGCCTTCCACTTCAGTAGGCGGCAAGAAACGACCTACGCAGGGTCCGATTTCGTCTTGAGTTGTGCCATTTAAAACATGCATCGCAGTTGCATCGGTCACGTGTTTGTTATGGCAAAGATCTAAGCACAGACCTGTCCAATAAGTATTTTTGGAAAGGCGGGTGCGAGCCCGCATCGAAATAGAATCTTCTGGCAAAAGAAGACCCAGATCTTTGACGGCTCCGGCAAAAATAAAGTTATGAGCATGAATGGTCTTTGAGCCATTTACAGTAATATGAGCGACCTTGCCCTCTTGTTGGTGAAATTTGGTTACATAGGAGCGAGGTAAAAAATCGCCTTTGAATTTTTCGAAAAGAAGCTGAGTCCATTGATACGGCTCAAGAGCAAATTCAATGCTTTTCGAAGAAGTAAAATAGTTGAGCTCTTCGTAGAAAGCGGGAGGGTTTTCTCCAAAACCTAAGAACGTTTTAAATCCGCCGGCTTCATAGGTAATTGGCGCTTCTTCATGGACATTCTTGATTAGGTTTTCAGAAAGAATATTTCCAATGAATCGGAGGGCTTTTTCAGCAAGAACTGAATCAGGAGAAAAGCGCAGACCATTATTGATAGGGCCCGTAGGAAAATTAATCTTCCGATTCGCCCCACCTGAAAAATCTGAGCCATCCAACAGAGCGATGTTTGAGGTTTCATTGCTAAGAGCCGCAGCAATGCTGAGACCAGTTAATCCACTTCCGATAATTGCATAGTCGTATGTATGAGCCATGCAAATACCTTCCTCAAAAGACCTGAGGTTTGCAAGTGGCAAAGAAAATTAAACTCAGCTAACGCATTTAATCATGAGACGGAGAACAGCTCGGACAGAGGGTTTGAGCCAAGGATGCTTATCTAGCAAGCACGCAAACCGAGGAGAGCTGCGATAGTAAAGTGAGATAAATTTGCGACCAAGAGCAGACTGCCGAAGAGTAAAATCACGAAATTCTCGCAGAACCAAAACTTCCGGAGCCAACGGAGTTTCAAATGCGGCTGTAGCAATAAAGCAGCGCGGCCGTTCTTTGTCTGACATCTTTAAAAACTGTTTAACGATTGCAGAGTTATTTGCAGTTTTTTGGAAGGCTTCTGCTTTACGAATGATATCAGGGTAAATCGGCGTAAACTGAACGAATAGTGCCAATTGTTTAGCGGCTCCGTTCATTCGCTCACGATATTTATCATGAGTATCATAGATGCGCATAAGATCCCAGTAAACAGAGGCAATCACAGTCAGCTCGGTGGTTCTTGCACTCTCTTTAAACGCTTCAGGCTTTAGCCGGGCACCCTTTTTAATTTCAAAAACGATATCAAGAATTTTCAGATATTTTTCATAGTTAATGGCGGCTTCGGCATATTGTTTTTGAGTCATGCAAAGTCGGGCTTTCTTGATCAGAGTGACTCGACTGTTCCAAAGTTGCAAACGATGTTGTTCTTTGGCTCGTTCTTGAGCCATCAGGACGCCGCCGCTACTCGTGGCGACTGTTCTGCGAAGATCAGAAATGCAGCCAGCACAAACCTCGGGCGGAAGGCTCGCTTCGCCGGCGGTTTGAAGTTTGGATCTTAGGTCATCATCGATCGGATGAAGCTCTGTGACCTGTATGTTGCATCGGGGGCATTGAATCATGGATTGTCCTTAGTCCCATTCTAGAGTCGAGAGGTCGCAGATTGCAACATTCCGTCCAGCTGGGTCTAGAGTAAACTCATGGGATCGATATCAATCATGATTTTTACTCCAGAAGGGATCCACTCCTGATCTCCTAGCAGCTGCCGAGAGAATGGATTGGCGGCAGTGGCTTGTGCGGATTTTATTAGGAGGTGATATCTGAACTGACCTCTTAATTTTGCAAGTGGAGCTTCTGCAGGGCCCAGTACCTCGACGCCTTCGTATTGCGTGAACTGGCTTTTTAGCGCATAAGCCCGTCTTGCCAAAAGTCTTGCTGTCTGCTCGACCTGTTCCAATCGAGGTCCTTGAATCCGGAAGCTTACCAATTTACCAATGGGCGGATAGTTCAGTTGTCCACGAATTTCCAATTCGTGCTGAGCAAAACCTTCAAAGTCGTTCTGAATTGCGAAGCGAATACTATCGTGTTCGGCATTAAACGTCTGAATAATAACTTGCCCGGGGCTTTCGCCCTCTTTTATGTGACGACCGCTTCGTCCGCTCATCTGTGTGATTAATTGAAAACTTCTTTCTGTCGAGCGGAAGTCAGGTAAATTAAAGCCCACATCAGCAAGGACTAAACCCACTAACTTCAACTTGGGAAAGTCCAGTCCTTTGGCAATCATCTGGGTACCTACCAAGATGTTGATTTCTCCCGACTCCATTTTTTGAATAAGCTCTTCTAAATCGGCTCGATTTTGAATTTCATCTCTGTCCGCGCGTGCGATTGTCTGACCAGGAAAAAGTCGATTAAGATCCGTTTCAAGAAGTTCGGTTCCCAGGCCGATGGCTTCGAGTTCGCCTTCTTTGCAGTCGGGGCATTTGCTTTTCATGTTTTCGTGATAGTCGCAGTAATGGCAGATCAAATGGGAATGAGCGTGCAGTGTCAGTGATATGTCGCAGTTAGGGCACTCGCGGGTGTGGCCGCATGCGGGACAGACCACCATCTGAGCGACGCCTCGTCGATTCAAGAAAAGTGCGGCTTGATCGCCACGCTCCAAAACTTCGCGCATGCGCTCATAAAGTGCCGGACTTAACCAAAACGGCAGGAAAGAATACTTTTCGATGACTTCCTTTTGGTGCTCGTCGTCGGCTTTGTTTTTTCGTAGATCTATGACTTCAATTTGCGGAAGTGCGCGGTCTGCGACTCGGTTCCGTAATGTGTGCAGATGATATTTTCCGTCAACAGCATTTTTCCAGGATTCTAAGCTGGGTGTGGCAGAGCCCAAAACCACAGGACAGTTCATCAGTTTGCCTAACATCACTGCGGCGTCTCTGCCATTGTATTTAAGTTTTTCATCCTGTTTGAAACTGGGCTCATGCTCTTCGTCGACAATGATCAGTCCTAAATTTTCGACGGGACAAAAAAGTGCCGAGCGAGCGCCAATCAGAATTTGCTTGCGGCCCTCGATAATATCCCACCATTGATTGGTTCTTTCGCGATCCGAAAGTTGCGAATGAAGAGCGGCAATTTTATCGCCGAATCGGCGAGCAAATCTTTGGATCAGTTGCGGTGTCAAAGATATTTCCGGTACTAACACCAGGCCCGTTTTGCCTGTATTTAGAACGTCCTCAAGAAGTCGAAGATAGATTTCGGTTTTACCAGAGCCTGTCACACCGAAAATCAGATGAGTCGAAAAACCCGAGAACTTCGAAATATTTTCGTACGTCGTTTTTTGCTCTGGCGTCAGGTTTAAGTGAGAATCGGCCTCTAGCTGTGGAATCACCGGAGGTCTTTTGGAAGCTCTTTTCTTGTCGGTCTTCTTAAGTGGCGGAAATGCAGATTGCATAACTTGCCCGATGGGATGGACATAGTACTGCGCGAGCCATTCAAGCCAACGTACAAACTTCTCTGGAAGGGGTCCGTAAGCGTCATCAATGGATTCAATATTTTTGATTTTGAAATCTGGGGAAATCTCTGCGGGACCGAGAACCACTCCCTTAACGCTTCTTCGACCTAAGGGGGCATTAACCAGTTGTCCACGCTCAAGAGGTCCGTCAAAGCCATAGGTAAGAGCTTCTGGGAGAGGGGCTTCAACCGCCACCTTCCACAATGAACTCATCTAAACCTCGAGTAAAACTCCGTGATCACATCTCTGACTGGCATACTGGAGATTCCATTCCAATTATTTGGAACATCAAGGGATGATGGTTGCATCAGCTTAGCGACATTTGCAGGTTTTCCCGAGACAGTCAGGAGACGAATATTAACCGCGTTGTTTCCCCAGCGAACAGTGCGACTGCGTGGGTAAAAAAGATCTCGCGAAAATTCGCCATAGTTGTCGGCAACCATTTCCACCTGTGATGGCAGGCGCAACTTGCGAATGACGAAATGATCTTGCTCGATCCAAATGCCAGGGTAACCACGCTCTTCGTTTGGCGGCGTTGGATTTCCAAATGCGTAGTTAACAACGCCACCGGTGCGAGAGTAGCGCACCCAAGGTTCCGCTTCATATTTAAAGTCTGCGGCTTTGGCATAGACTTTCTTTTTCAGGGCATTGGGCGGGATAATTTTAAAGTAAGTCAGTACGCTCGCAAAAGAGTCAACTTTACGGAAATTAAGAAACCGCTCCAAGAAGTCTTCAGGTACTTTTTCAGCTTTGGCAGATCCACCTTGAAGACTGATCTTCTGACCGTTCTTATAAAGGAACTGCAAAGAAAACTGACCCTGCAGCTCTTTCGTGCCAGTGACCGTTAAGCGCATGTTGCGTTCGTCTTCGATGATCCAAGTTTCACGCAGGGAAATGGTTTCATCGCCATTGGCAAATTGAACCTCTTGATCGATGGAGTAGGCACCGGAGCCAGCCTTTTCGGAGGTTTTGCTTAGGATCGTTCGAGTCGGCATAATATAAGCCAAACAGATTTGCGGAGCAAAACCGAGGAACACAAAGAGGGCAAGAATCAGTTTCATGAAAAATCCTTACTTAAGCCGTTTGACAAGCTGTAGGATATAACTTTTAAGTCCCTCACTCAACTCTGGATTTTGCAAAGCGAGTTCAATATTCGCCTGAAGGTAACCAAGCTTATCTCCAGCATCGTAACGTTGTGCGCTGAAGGTCATGGCGTTAAGACCTCGTTGCTGACAGAGCACTTTCATGCTGTCAGTCAACTGGATCTCGCCGTTAAGTGAAGGTTTGGCCTCGTTCAAGATATCCATGATGCTGTTGTCAAAAACATAGCGTCCCGGAAGTGCCCAGCGGCTGGTTGTTTCATGAGCCTTTGGTTTCTCGACCAACGAGGTGACTTTAAAAAAACCAGAACTTTGCTCTTCGACCTCTGCTATTCCGTATTTGGAGACGTCCTCATCAGGGACCTTCATAATTGAAATTGTCGACGTGTTCGTTTCTTCAAAAGACTTCACCAGTTGCGCTGTCACATTGGGCTCGCCATGGAAACCCATGGTGATTTCGTCCCCCAGCAGAACAGCAAAAGGTTCCTTGCCAACGATAGGAAGTCCGCAATGAACGGCGTGTCCCAGACCTAGGGCGTGCTTTTGACGGATGCTGATAATATTGACCATCTCTCTTATTTTTGTAAGACGCTCGAGCAATTTTTCTTTTCCGTCTTTGGCGAGCTTGTCTTCAAGTTCGTAAGAGGTATCAAAGAAGTCTTCGATGGCGTGCTTACCGCGTCCAGCGATAAGGATAATGTCTTCGATGCCAGCTTTAACAGCTTCTTCGACCACATAGAAAATAATAGGGGCGTCAACGATGGTGAGCATTTCTTTCGGAACAGTTTTGGTTGCTGGAAGGAAACGTGTACCTAGACCTGCGGCTGGGATGATTGCTTTTTTTACTTTTGCCATTCTCTATAAATCGCAGACGTTTCATTCTAAGACAAGCCTTAATCGGATTTGTCCCAATATGATAAGACCTGTTTTTTGGCAACTTAACAGACGGGACTGTGATAAGCTTGAGATTGGGGAGTATTACCATGAAATTGCGTTTCAATTCTGCGGTTTCGCGCGCCGCGGTTGGCGTCACAGCCTCATTGATTCTAGTTTTGTTTTTTCAGAACTGCGGAAAAGCAGGTTTTGATGCAGATCTAGATGAGAGTTCTTACAACGGCTCTTCAGACGCTGCTTTAACTGCAAAATACGGAACTGCCACAGCTGCTAAAGTTGCAGGAATTCCTTTTGCTTTTGATGCTTCCTTTGATCAGATTGCTTATAACTCCTGTGCGGACGAAAATATCCGTAACAACAGCGCCTTCTTTTCCCTTAAGGCCGGGGCTTACTCGACGGGCGGAATAAAGCTGAGCAGTGAATTTTACGATTACGTTGATCAACGATTTAGTCCTATTTATCCAGAGCCCGCTATTACGAATAATCAGTATAAAGAATTTTTGGCGGATTCCCCAGCGAATAACGGTGTGATTCCAGCCATGGCGATTCGCGTGAAGAACAGTCTCGACTCTGTATTCTCCAGCAGCAATCGCGTGACAACGGGAGTTGATGTTCTACCGATGGTCAGCACTCTAACTGATGGCAGAGTGATGGAATCTCTGGTTGGCAAGGGAACCTCTGCAACTTACTTCCCTTTCTCTGAAGAGTTCAGAGTGATGGAAGCGACTTTGACACTAAATTCGAATGAAGCGACGGCGGAACAATTAAGAAGTACGCTGACCGATTCAGGCGGAGTGCTTACCTTAGGTTACATGGACACTAAAATGGAGAACTATCAAATTCGCTCTCCATCCAATGAGTCTCCGTTGCGTACGGCTTATGGAAAAGGATATCAGTTGTCCTTCTCGCAGTATCCACAGTCTGGTGCGCGCGCAAATAATCCGCACAACGTCATTGCAAGCTTAACTGAATATGATCTTTCATCACCTGCAACTTCGGGACGCCAGTGGAACTGTAACAATCGAATGCTGGTGGTCCGCGCTCAAGACGCAGCGAGATGCCCAGCCCACAGTTATGCTGATCTTAAAAATGCGACAATACGTTCGAAGTTAGAAATGGTCCGTCGTCAATTGCGAGCTGATCAATGGGATGTGAATGTAAGTCTTGGTTGTGCCGTTCCGAAGGGCAACGTTTCTTGTTATAAAGAAGAAGTGCTTAACGGAAATCCTGTAGGGGTGGAGTACGATCTTACGAAGGAATGTTTCCGCTCAACTAATGCGGTTTATACGACCACACCGAAACCAACGGCTCGGTGTGCTCAGTTTATTACGATCTGTACGCGGGATTAATTCTGCGCGACGCGCTTTTCAAGAAAATCTTCCATCTGTGATGGATAAGCTTTGATGTACTTAAGAGGGTCGACCATTCGGCCCTGTTTTTTTACCGCGAAATGCAGGTGGGCTCTGGTGCAATAACCTGTGCAGCCAACAGCTCCGATTCTTTCTCCAGCCTGAACCGTAAGACCTTTTTTTATTCGTGAATCGATGGTTTGAAGATGATTGTAAGATGTCTCCATTCCATTTGGATGTCTGATAACAATAAAGTTTCCGGCAGCGCGATTTTTGCCGTAACGAAGTACGGTGCCCTTTTGCGGAGCGTAGATCTCGGCGCCGATGGGAAGCTCGAAATCGACTCCGAGGTGTGGTTGTTTGCGTCGCGTGATGGGGTGAAGTCTTTTCGGTTGAAAGCGACTAGCGATTTTAATGTACTTCACGGGGGCATGAAGTGGCTTGTTATCCAAAAGATCATCTTCATTAAAAAACACGCCGCCTGTTTTGTAGCGAACAAATTTTTTCTGAATTGGGCTGCCATTGACTTCGAGGAATGTCTGCAAGACCTCGCCATATTTTACAAACTGAGACTCTTCATATTTTTTTTCTACATTGAACCAGAACTGTGCTCCGCGCAGAACTTGATTTCCTTGGTTAAGATCAAAGGCGTAGGCATCGATAAAACGAGCGGCAACCCAATTGGATTTCAATTTTCCAAGAATACTGCCCATTAGTGAACCATAAACGCGGCCTTGAACGCGTTCGATAGAAATCTTGTATTTAGGATCGTACTTGAAGGCCTTGATGCTCTTGCCGTCTTTGATGATCTTAAAAGCATCAGAAGTTTGCGAATCAAACATTCTGAGTTCAGTTCTTCCGCTATCCTTGTGAACGAGGTAACGAGTATCAAGCGTTAAAAAAAGACGGTTCAAGCGTTTATCAGAGCTTAAAACTTGAGATCGCTCATTGGTAGTAAAGCCGTGGTCTTTTAGGATCGAAATCAAATTGTCGCCAGAGCGAATGGATTTAGCAGTGAATTTGTTGGCGCTTGCGAAGACGGATTGGTAGGATGTGAAGGCTAAAACAAAGGTGCTTAATAATACTGTGAGGTTCAATTTCATGCGCAATCCTTGGAACTTGGTTAACAAACGTTCTGTCTTTTTACTCGTGTATCTTAGCGTGAACGTCGCTGTTGCCCAAGTTTATAATTCCTCAATCTCCTCTGCGACCGCAGGAACTGGACGTGCGACTGTAGAAGCGGGTGACGCGGCATTCTTGAATCCCGCATCACTGGTGCATTTGCGAGGCAGATATCTGTGGTCATCTTTTGCAGATGATGAATTAGCAATCAGTCTAAGTGATAATACTCCAGAGACAGTGATTCCAGCGGCGCTATCGTATTTCAAAAAGCGCGACAAGATTTCGACGGGTGAACTTAATCAGCATAATTTCAGTATGTCTCTCTCTGAATTCGTCATTGATAAAGTCTCATTTGGCGTTACGGGTCATTACCTCGAGCAAAAACTTCCGAACAGTTCGTATCGACAAATTAATGGCGACTTGGGAGTCATGTACACGCCGCGACCCCATGTTGGCCTGGCTTTGGTGGCTTACAATGTTTTTGGTGAGAAAAATGATATCCCCAAGGAACTCCGAAAAAAATTCCATCTGGGTGCCGGATTTAATTATATTTACAAAAATGTGGCCCGTTTTCGCCTGGATGCCACCTCAGAATCGGTATTTATGGCCGGACTCGAGACATATGCGACACCCTTTCTAATTACCAGATTTGGCTATCAGAACGATATTATCGACAAAAGAGAGCTTTTAACGGCTGGTTTGGGCTTTAAAGGCCCTCGATTCGGTTTGCACTATGCTTACCAGGGTGGGCAGCAATCCTCTGCAGATTATCGTCATTCGGTTGACTTGGAGATTCCGTTTTGATAATTAACTCGTTCCGTTAAAAACCTAGGGGATAACATGGCTTCAAAAACTAAAAAGACTGAGTACATTCGCGAAAAGAAAAAATCTACTAGCGGTAAAAAACGTAAGGCTGCTCAACGTACAAACGGTACTACAAAGTCTGCAAAAACGCTTTTCAAAGACTAATTTCGTCTCTGATTACAATAAGTTAAATGAAAAAAGCCTTTGGGTTCAAATCCAAAGGCTTTTTGTGTTTCTATCGTTTGATTTGTGGTTACGCTTTCAAGGGGCTTAGTTTCGACTGACTCTTAGTCGTCCACCGGCCTCTTGTACTCCGCCTTTAAGATCCCAAAGGAAAGGCAATTCGACCCAGCCTTCTTGTCCTGGGTAAAAACGCCATTTCTTAAGAGCCGCAAGGGTTTTGCCATCCAGATTTTTGTATCCAGTCGACTTTAGCATTCTGAACTTAGACACGTATCCTTGTTTATTGATGTACGCGAGGAATGCCACAGATCCTTGGTGTCTTAAAAGACGCTCTTGTCTGTCGTACTGAGGGCGAGGATTACCGGGCATTTGACGAAGCTGTTCCAGACTGCGAACGCCAGAAGGCATTCCAGCCAATTGGCTTCCTTGTTCAGATGATCCATTATTGCCTGCGCCGGCCCCTGTTCCCATACCAGTGCCGTCACCAGAACCACCGATGCCTGATTTTTTATTCTTTTCTTCCTCGAGAGCGGCAGCTTGTGCTGCTCTTAGTGCCGCAGCTTTTTCAGCTGCAAGTGCAGAGGCGATCGCCTGTTCGTTTTTCTGACGAATGTTGTCCTGTAAGGCAGCTAGCCGAGCGTCCTCTTCCTTTTGTGCCTCATCAAGAGCGCTGAGCTGTTCGTCTTGTTCAGACGCAAGTGAAGCGGCCATTTTTTCAAACTCAGCTTTTTCGTTCATCAGAGCTTGTGAGTGCGAGCTGTCGATTTTTTCGAAGTCATCGCTAAAGTCTTCGTTAAGATTCGAAGCTATCGGTGCGCTGGCAAGGTCGCCTGTATTAAGCTCGGGAGCCTCGATATCGTCAAGACTTGCAGGGACAGGCACTGCCTGGATGGGAGTTCTCGCAGCTAAACCACTTGCCTTAGCTTGAGAGCTGGATTTTGAAGGTATTACTGCTTTCGGTGTTGCTGGTTTTGCGGGAGCTGTCTTTGCTTGAGTCTTAATAAGCGGTTTTGCGGGGGGGAGGGGTTTTTCAATGACGATATCGTCAGCACCACCAACGTCCTTCAGCTCTTCGACTGCGGGTGTATTTATGGCAACAGGAACGCCACCTTGAGTGGCAGGGACATTGGCACCTTTGGCGCGAACTATAGGAGTTACAGGCTCCTCAAGTTCAATAGTTATGGTTTCGGTTTTGATCTGCTCTACCAGGGGGACACTGAGCAATGTGATCGCGGCGATAGCCCCCGCATGGATAATTGCGGATAGAGTTACAAACCGTGAGGTCTTTGATTCTTCTGGCTCTCTATGGGCCAGCAGCCAAGTATCATAGTCGAATGCGGAGGAATCGCCAGAGTCGACCTTGGATTCGCGAAAATCAGCTTGTGCCAGCTGGTAGTCCGCGAAGGTCAGCTGATGATCTCCCTTTTTGGGGTCGTTATCGAATTCGAAAGCCATAGAAACTCCTCTGGTGTCCCAGAGTGCACTATCAATTCCTAGGCCATGTGCGGAGCGAGCGAAAGAGAGTTGAAGAGAGCTCTCCGTGTAAGAATTTCAGACCTGAGCAGAGCATTGTCTCTTATTCAGGGAGCAAACCTTCTGGCATTTTGCCGTTATTGATGGCCGCAGCGATTTTTAAATGTTCGGGGTGGCCTACGATATTTATCATTTCGCTGTAAGGCAGTGGTTCGGGATTCTGAAGTTTTGCTCGTTTTAAGTCGACAATCCTCTTATAGGACTCTTCAAGGCGAGCAGCTGTGAGAGTGCCTTGAGCAGTTGCATCGATAATCGCATCCAATGCCTGGGGAGGAACTTCGGGTTCGTTGCAATACAAGAGCAAATCGACTCCGGCCTTCAGGGCGCGCACGGGAATTTCTTCCAGCGAGAAGTGGCTGGACATGGCTTTCATGCCAAGATCGTCAGTGATTATCAAACCGCGATAGCGGCACTCGTTGCGAATGACGTCTTGAATGAATGTTTCCGATAAAGTGACGGGCCAATAAGGATCAATGTTGGGAAACTTAATATGCGAGGTCATGACCATGTCGACCCGCGCTTTAAAAGTTTTTTTAAATGGAATCAACTCGCAATCTTGCAGGCGCTGAAGATCCAAGTATTCCACAGGCAAGTCTAAATGGCTGTCGACAATAGTATTGCCATGTCCGGGAAAATGTTTTGCACAAGTCATGACTTCGGATTTGATATATCCACGAACCAAGGCCGATGCATGTTTTGCGACCATCTCTGGATCAGAGCTGATCGAGCGATCGCCAATCACAGTGTTTGCGGAATTTGTAAACACATCCACGCACGGAGCGAAGTCCAAATTGATCCCAACTGCACGCAATTCTTGTCCCATGCGATTTGCAAAATGGAATGATGCAGTTGGAGCATCGAGCTCGCCCAGCTTTCTAAGTGGTGGCCACACAGTAAACGGCGGCTTGAGGCGATGAACTCTGCCACCTTCCATGTCGATTCCAATAAAAAGCGGTAACTTGTCGGCCTGACGATGGCGCAAAGACTGAATTTCAGTGCAAAGTTCATGGACCTGTTTGGGATCCGCAACATTTCTGCCAAAAAGACAGATGCCGCCTATATTATTCTCAACAATAAACTTCTTTTCCTCAGCGGTTAAAGCATGTCCCGAAAGACCAATGAACATCTGTTGGCCGATAATATTCTTGATACTCATTTTACTGTCCTTGTTTTGCTGGTGTCGGCTGTGGCTGGGCTTTTATGATGATTCCTTGTCCAGGTGGGACCATATATTGCTTTGGTAGTGGCGTTGGTGCTGCTGTCTTAGCGGACTGCGCGACCACGTTCTTTTGCCCTTCAGGAATATTGCCGAAAAGTGTTTTTAAAAGAGCGGCACTATACGACTGACCAGTCGTTGCGTCTGAAGGACGGGCGACGAGCTCTGTGGTAATTCCTTGCCCCAGCGAGTGCGTTCCAAGTACTTCCCCTCGAGCGTTGACGTAACTTAAAAACTTGGAATCCTTGTAGGTGTTTAAAATTTTATAAACTTTAAATCCTTTGTAGAGTTCTTCTTTGCCGGTCAAGGCTTGGCCCTTATAAATGGCAGCGTCTTCTTCGGCGATGGCTTGATATTCATAATTAGTTTCTGCCTTAAGACCCTCGTTACTTTTAAGCATTAGGTAAACCAAAAATGTTGAAAGAAAGGTTCCTTTAGGAACTTTTCTTTCAACCCTTTGGGTTTTGCCCCCCTCACGGACGACGGCACTCATGTTCCCAGCTTTAAATTTGGCATCTATGGTTTTAGTTTCTTTCCCCGCTAACGATGTGTATTCGTATGAAATCGGGGCTAAGTCAGCATTGGCTCTTGCGCGCAGACTCTCTGTAACTTCACTTGGACCTTTCCCCGTTTTCACGAAATAGACGGAGACAAATTCTTTCTTCTTTTCGTCGAACTCGTACCGATTAATCACATATCCGATGGCCTCTTCGCCGGAAAGAATTTTTGCGTAGCCTTCGAAAAGGATTTCCGCCTGCGAGCAAAGAGGAAATAAAAGAACTAGGGACAGAATGATTTGAGTAGCTCGGACCATTGTCGGGTTCCTTCCCAAGAAAGTATGGCTAAAAGTCTGTCATCACACTCTGAGGCAGTCAAAGTTTTCGTGGTCGAGTTATTGCCTCGCTCGCAATACTACGACAGAATGACAGAATAGAATGTTCAATAATCGTAGCACATTTATTCAGAGTCTTCAGAATCGAAAAGGGCAGGTTGCTCTTTTTGTAGCACTTATATTTCAAATTCTGTTCTTATTCTTTGCGATGGTTATCAATGTGGGGCTGCTGGTTCACCATAAGATCAATCTGCAAAATTCCGTGGATCTTGCCGCCTATTACGGAGCTATGAAGCAAGCTGAGGGCATGAATGCTATAGGTCATATTAACTATCAAATTCGTCAAAGCTGGAAGCTGCTTTCGTGGCGCTACCGCATGATTGGTACTGCTGGGGATTTTGAGGAACATCCTTTTAACAAGCCAACTCGAAGTTTAAAAAACAACGACGATGACAATGGAATTCCAATCAGATCTGATGCTCGGGCATTTTACGAATCGCCATCATTTTGCGCCACATACATTCCGTTTAAGGAAATGCCCCCAGGGGAGAACACCTGTCGAAGTTTGGTGGCATATAGCAGGGTCGGCTATCCTCAGGTTCCGCCGGTGATCATCGACTTACCCGGCATCAGTAACAAGGTTCGAGAATTGGTAATTAAAGGAAATATTTCCGCTGCGGATCGTTGTCGTTATTTTGGTGCATTTAACTATATAGTCCTGGGTGGTTTCGTCGTTGCCTACAATATCGACCAAGGTGATAAGATGCTACTGATCTCGCAGTTGTCACAAGCGATGAGTCCCAGTAATGCCTCAGATGACTTTTACGATATCGATGGAAAAAGTGTGCACGAGGGAATAGAGAAAACATTAAAAAACAACTTAACCTCTGCCAATAGATCTGGCTTTGGAGATTTTAAGGTTCACAATTCTCTGGGAGATCCGCGGTGCAATCGCACGGGAGTTGCCTCTGGGATTCCGGCGAAATGGTTAAAGCCCATTAAGATTTATCCTGGCTTCAAGTATATCGATACAAGCTGCGAAGGCGGCATTACCCCGCAAGACAAAGCGCTTGGGGAAAAGCCGAATTATCATCAAACGAATTTCACTGAAGAAGTTCGTGAGCTTGAACCTTTCATTGGCACTCGCCAGCCGCTTGAAAATGCTTATAACTTTTCCGTAGGCGTCGAAAAAAATCCGTGGTGCATGGCCTATGTTGGGGTTTCTGCGACAGCGGAACCTAAAGTTCCTTTTTCACCGTTCGGTGCGATTCGCTTAAAGGCTCGTGCTTTCTATAAACCTTTTGGTGGTCGTATCGGGCCTTGGTTCAATACTCGGTGGCCATCGACAAGTGATATCTCTCAGGGCGGAGGGCAAACGGATCCGCTTTTGCCGCCAAGATTATTGGATATCTCGGGCCTTGCAACGAATCAGAACGACCCGACTCGTTCTGCAAACTTTAGCCGATACATTGGCGACAACTGGGGTTTGAAATCGCGCCGTGCTCTGTTTCAGTACGGTCGATCGATTTTTGGCTTGAATCCCAATTGGACAGCGAGTGCAAATGGAACGGTCAGCTCGACGGGCGGTCAGAATATTGATTACGCAGATCAAGCTCCAAGTTTTGAGCACTGGAATCATTTGCCGTTTAGCTTTGCGGCTCAAGGGGGAAGCGGAGATATTCTTGCATGGGACAATGCCCGAGATGGAATATCCAGAATGCGCGAACTTGAACTGACAGCGGTGCTGCCGGACACTTTTGATTTCGCTTATTATTCTATCGAGCCCGATTTTTACAACAACTATTACAAACGAATTAGCGAAGGTTTCTTGAAGGGACCTGGGGCAAGCTTCGCCTCCAGCAAAACCTTTAGGCCCGACATTGGTTATCACAAGGGTTACAAACGGGGCGGTATCGACCTCGAAGATTTCAGCGTGAAAGATCAGTACAAAATGGTTCAGAACAGTGAGTATGTAAAACGAACTTTGGATATTGATCAGAAGCTCTCTTATATTTCCCAGAAGTGGGAACACGCTTTGACCAGTTGGGCTCCAAAAGATCTATTGGATTATTCTTTAGATCTGACGAAGTTTGGAAAATGTCTCGCTTATCCGGTGGGTGCAAATCGCAATAAAGCGAATCCGCCAACGGCAGGTAATTGCGTTGTCGGTGGCTCTACGGGCTATTCGGTCAAGATGGTCTCTTCAGACTATTTACGCCTGCAAAACTTGGTGTTGGGCGGCGAGGGCACTTCGGGCTCAGCCATTTTGAATCCTCCTCCTGGAGACGACGAGTTTTAAGGCTCCTTCGCTCTAAGGCGTCTGTGGAATCTCATTTTGAGACGACTCAAATAATTCTTAAGAATGATAGACCTTTGTCCGAAAAGAGACACAAGGGGATCGCTTATGAATTTTATGAAATTCGCATGTTTTGCGTTTTGCTTTCTATTTCTATCTCCCGCGTTTTCAGATGCGGGTGCTGCGGAAGCGGTCTCTTCTGATGCAGGTGCTGGCGATGCTGGTGGGATAGCAGGTAAAGGTCCTAAGCCCGATGGTTACACCGGAAATGGTGAAGCGGCTGTCGCTGTTGTTGAAAGAATGAAAGGCATGCAAGCGAGGTATCCTGGCGTTGTTATCACCATGCCGGATCTTCCTCCTTTAGTAACTTCAGTGGGAACATTCTCGAAATATCACGGGGCTTGTGCGAAGTCTCAAGCAGCAGCTTCTTGGGTGTGTAGAGAAGAAACAAGCCCGAAACTTGCTGAAACAATTGCAATGGTAAACACTGGATTTTCCACGTTGACCGCTGTCGCCGTTAAGGACACTTGTAGTAACGTCGCCAAAATTTTAGATCTAGCAAAGGCAGGGATGACTGCCTATACAACTATTTGTGGTGGAGCCAGAGCCAGCTGTGAAGTGACTTGTTCAAGCTCCCTAGATGGTTTAACCAAGGCGCAAAAGACGCTTCAAAAAATGCAAGGAAGTTTCAGCTGTGTCCCTTCTAATCCTGTTATGGGTGGGCAATGTGCAGCGGCCCAGCAGGAATACATGGCATCGATCCAAGAGCTAAATGGGATACTTGCGAAAGATGCGCCGCCAGCGGATGAGCGAGCTATTGCTGGTAAAAGCAAGGCTTGTACATATAACTACGGACAGTTAGTGGCTTCCGGTATTGCCGGAGTCACTTCACTTATCCAATCTTTTAATTCAGCTAAAGCATGCGAAAAGGACAGCGATGGAGCACAGACTCCGCCGGTTGTGTCTCTTCAAGAAAAGTGTGCGGATTCCGCCAATGCTCAATTGCCTGAATGTATTTGTATTGCAGATCCACGGACTGCGGGATGTTCAAACACTTTGGAAAAGGCTGGGCTTAGTGCAAGTGACATTGCTTCATTGACTTTGAATCCAAGCAATCCTTCCGAAAGAAGCACTGCAAGTGTTGCTGATCTTGGATTGGGTGGATCTGATCTAGATCCCAATTTGCCTCCTGCTGAAGGCTCTGATGGCGCAGGATTGCCGGGTGCCCCCACGGGTGGTGGTGGCGCAGGTCTTGGCAGTAGCGGCGGTGGCTTTGGTGGCGGTCCCAACACTGGAGAAGGCAAGAGTGCAAAAGGGCTGAATACAAATATTCTATCTGGCACCGGAGGCGGTGGCGGCGGAGGTTTCGGTAGCTGGGGCGGCGGAAGCGGAAATGCGAACTCTCGACTGCGTTCTTATTTACCTGGTGGTGCAAAAGATCCTAACAAAGGTATGACTGGACAGCAGAATTGGTCGAAGGAAGTCACCGGTCAAGGCGGCAAATCCAATTTCGAAAAAGTGAAAGACCGCTACAGAGATAATAAAAACACTCTTTTGAATAACTAGGGGACGAGATGAAGACATTGCCTATTAAATTTATTTGCATACTGAGCATGATTCTTTCTCCTGCGTTAGCTAGTGCACAAGGCGCTAAGAGTGGTGTGGAGTCAGGTTCAAGTGCTCCGTCGGGGCCTTCAATTAAAGATTCAGCAGATAGATCTCAAGAAGGAAATAAAAACGCTGAGGTGGTTCAAACTGTCATGGGCGGAATCATGTTTGGAATGGCGGCCAAAGAAGCTTCCAAAAAAAACTATGGTATGGCTGCTATGTACGCCATGATGGGCATGCTTTCCATGCAACAAGCTGGTAACCACGGTTCGGCAGCAGGCTCAGCAGGTTATACCAGTTCCCTGACTGATGGTTATGGCAAGAACCCGTATGACTATGGCAATATCGGTGTCGATGATCTCTTAAAAAACGATCCAGATTATAAGGCGATCGAGACAAATAAAAAAACCTTAGAACAAGCGGGTGTCTTGGATCCCAAAACTGGGATAGCAAAAGCTGGTGGAAAAACCTTTAAACCTTCTGACTTTGCATCAACTAGCGCAATGGCAGCGGCTGGAGTTCCATCTTCTGCGATTGCAGCAGGAACTGCTGCTTATGCGGCTGCTGAAAAGAAAGCGATCGCCAAAGCCGAAAAGATCAGACTGGGTGCAATGACCGAAACGAACGGCTTTGCCGAAGGTGGCGGCGGTGCTGGTGGTTTTGGTGCCGGCAGCGGTAGTGCCTCTGATGGCGAATATGGCGCTGACTATGCAGGTATGGGCGGCGGACTTGGGTCGGTAGCGGGCTCAGGTTTGGATCGTGATCCATCAAGTTTAGCAGGAATGCAGAAGAACTATAACGGCGAACCCATTGGTGTCGCTGCGGATAGTATCTTTCTTATGATGACTCGCAGATATAAACTAAAGGAACGCCAAGAGTCGTTCTTTTCAGAAGGCGATCTTTCACTGCAAAAGTAAATTCTTAAAGAAAAAAAGTGTTTGATGCCAGAGTTCCTGCGGGGACTCTGGCGTTCTTTCCTACGATGACATTTTCTAAAACGCAGTTTTTTTCCACGACGCCATTGTCGGCAATACAAATCAGACCTGAAATCTTAGCCGAAGCATCTATTGTGCTCGTCGGAGAAGCCAAAATATTTGCCTGCGAAACTTGTTTCGCTGTGGGCTTGTTCTTTAAAAATCTCGCTAATGTGCGATCCAGGACCAGCTTTTCAAATGTGTTTTCCTTGGAAAGCAGAGTCTGCAGGCAACTTGCCGCTGCTTCTTGAAAGTCATGGGGATTTCCAGTTTCAAACCAAGTGCAATCAAACGGAAATGCCTTAACCAGTTCACCCTGAGCTATTCCAGAAACCAACGCATCATAAAGGATATTAGAAGCGCCCGCCTTGGGAATATAGTTGAAGACTCTTTCTGAAAGAATTTGCGCTCCGATAAAATGCCAGCCCTTCACTGAGCCATTCTTTTTATCTTTACCAAAACCAAGAACATTGTGATTTTCATCAGCCCATACACCGCCAAATTGCGTGCCGACCATTGGATGTTCCATCACCATTAAGGTGGCAAGAGCCCCTGAAGATTCATGTTGCTGGAGGGCTTTGGCTACAATATTAGGATCGACGGGCAAGATGACCTCGTCAGCGTTCATCATCAGGAAGCTGCCGCCAGATTGAAAGTATTGTCGAGCCTTTCCTAGGCCGCCACCGCTGCCAAGGATCTCGCCTTTTTCATCGGAAAAATGCAGTTGCTTGGCTCCGTGAGGGAGGTCTTCAAAAAGCGTATGGACTTTCTCGGGCAAATGAAAGGTGTTAACCACCAAGTTATCCACAGCGATATTGTGCAGAAAACCCAGAGCATGGCCAGCGAGGGGTACATTTAAAAATGGAATTGCTGGCTTGGGCAAAATAGTCGTGTAAGGGCGAAGTCTGGTTCCTTCGCCTGCTGCCAGCAACATTACATTCATAGAGACTCAAACTTTCTCTCTAGGGCTCCGGAATCGATTAAGACATCGGCGAAAGTTTTATATTCCGGGAATTCATTTACTGCTTTCATCACACGGCGCAAAGTTCCGGGAAGGTATTTTAAATAGCGACGATCATTGCGCAAGTGGAAGAAGCTGGCAAAGCTGCCGCATGCTTTGAAACATCTTTGAATGGACTGAAGTTCATAGATTCTGTCAAAGTGCTCTCTTGAGAAATCTTTGGGAAGGAATTCCTTAGACTGCTCCAGGTAATAGTCAATCAGCGTCGTGGCCATGGATTCGTTCATGTCGACATAAGAATCACGCATCAAACTGACGAGGTCGTATTGAATCGGTCCCAGGCGCGCATCTTGAAAATCGATGACCATCATTTGATCGAGTTTCAACATCAGATTGCGTGAGTGGTAATCGCGGTGAGCAATTCTTTTTGGCTCGGCATCCAAGCGTGTGCAAATGTCTGTAAAGATGGAAGTCACTTCTTTGTTAAGAGCATCACCAAAAGTGAATTTCAAAATACCAGAAAGAAGATTGTCCTTACCGTAGTTCATTTCCCAGAGAAATTTTTCGGTATCGAACTTAATATTAAAAGCCGTGCAAGGGGATTTATCCAAAGTCGCATGGTTATGGATCTTAACGATTTCATCGATAGCCATTTGATAGAACTCTAAGGAGGCCTCTTGGCTTTGGCTTTCCCAGAATTTTCTCTCTAAGGTGAGATCACCTAGATCTTCTAGCAGGACCAGGCCTTCTTCCGGAGACATTGCGATCACCTGGGGAACGCGCACACCATTTTTCGCAAAGTGATTTAATACACTCAGAAATGGATAGTTATCCGGGACGAAAGGATCCCAGCGCATCAGCACCCAGGATTGATTGTCCAGCACCACGCGGTAATAGCGACGATTGGAGGCATCGCCCGCAAGTGAAAAGACTTTGTGGTCTTCGGATTTAAGAGAGCGATTTAAAAATGGATTAAGGAAATCATCATGAGTGACCATAAGAAAAATTCTCACAGACACTCAGATCTTTATCAAGTCTTAAAGCAGAGCTAACTGATTAGGCGTCGATCAATGCATCTTTCATAAAGAACAGTTCCAAGACTTCTTTAAGTGAAGAGTTCGTCAGCGGAGCCTTATCGACTTCAAAGGTGTTCACTGAAAGTTCGTCCAATAGCAGATCATCAAGATTTGTCTGGGCCAGTTGCTCAAGGTCCTGCATTGAACAGCTGATAATCAATGGCTCATCAGAAGAGCGGTCCTCATTGATATAGTCCATGAGCAGTTCTTGCTCGGGCTCGTTTAAATCTTCGACCTTTTCAATATAGATCGTCATGGCGCCGAGCTTGGAAATATCATAGGCCGAGTGCAGTTGACCTTTGATATCGTTAAATGGAACGAAGGCCCAGCGGCCGCTCATTTCATGCAAGGTTAAAGCGACCTTCTTGTTTGTCTGTTCAGAGCGACCTTCCAGATGGATTAGGTGAGATATCAACTGATTGCCTGGACTTTCGTTCAGGAGTTCAGGATTAGAGCTGATCAGCTCATCAATTGACGGAAGTTTTTCTTCTGCGAAAAGTTCGACGTTTTCAAGTTCCAGGTTGGCTTTCGAGATTTCGACCAGATTGGATTCTTTTTGATCAAGATACCATTTGTACATTGCAGGCTCTAAAACCATGCGAACAAGTTGTGTGACTCCTTGTAACGAGTCTTGATTCAGATCTTGCGCAGAAGGAACGACAGCCGTACCCAGTACAGAACCTTTCACCCGAATAGGAATATGTAAATCCTGTCCTCGGCGATAGTATTCCGATTCGAGTTCGATCTCCCCCAGATCCATTAGTTGACGTATCTGAAGACTTTTTCCATAGCGGCTTGCCAGAATACTCTTAAGTCGATCCACAAAACTGATATCCAATGTTGAGCTATGCATACACCACGCACCCCTTGATAAGACTCGCTATTACAAGACCGATGCCAAGGGACTGGTGTTCTTAAAATCACTCGTCGTTTTAGCAACTTAGGTTCGATATGGCCCGATAGTTTCACCCCCTTTTTGGAGGCCTTCAGTTCGCTATATTTAGGTCATTAAGGTAATTAATTTAGGGTGGGTGACGGAATAGGTTGGAGCTAACTTTGTGATGCCATACACTAGTTTTTATTTACATATCTAAATGGTACAGCTGTGCGGGGTGATCAGAATTGAAAATTACCAAGTCAGAAATAGCATCATCATTCATTCTTGTGTTGAGCGCCGGCTACAAAGTTTGGGTCTATCAACGTACTGGATGTATGAGAATTGCTTGGATTCCGTTGATGTGTGGCGATCCTGTAGTGTGGTATGTCGTTCTATGGGTGACCTTTACTCTTTCCTATCCCGTGTTAATTCTAAAAAAGCTATTTAGTAAAGAAGTTGAGTCTGAGAATTCAGAGGAAATTGAGACGGCAAAAGGGAGCGATCTGATAGAGGCCTCATCGGAGCGATTCGAGGTGCCGAACAGTGGAATACACAAAGAGCTAGAAGCTAATCCGCGAGAACTTTCCAAGGGATTAGAGATCGTTTCTTTTCTAGTTTATACTGGACCACTATTTTCACTTTATAAACTGTGGACTCACTACTCGAGTCTAAAAATAGCGGGGACATGGTTAGAGTTTAAGTCTCCTGTTTCACCTTTATATTATCCCCAATATCGACCCAGCTTAATGATCCTTATATTCAGCATTTCAATCATACTGATGTTTCAGTTGTTGCAGATAGCTCTTTTCGTAAAAAGAGACTCCAGATTTCCCACGATATTTACCTATGTTCTAATTTTGTCCGTTTTTAGCTTAACCTTGGTTTTCTTAAGCTTTCTGATAAACCCCTCAACCAATGCCGTTTTGATCGGAACCTATGTTAAAGAAATTGGCGGCGTTTCAGTGGTAGCTTTTTTATGGATTTGGTACTTGGTGGTGTCCGAGAGAGTCATAGACACGTTTGTGGGTCGCAACAAAACCTTTCAGTTTCTTTCTTCGAAGCTTACTTTGGCGACTCCTGTTGTCTTACTGACGGGCATGTTTTTGTATGCAGTTTTTTGATCAAACTAGATTTCGATTTTTCCTCTTGTGAATCACATAGATCTAGTAAGATCTAAACCGCACGGTGAGCTACATATCATATTAAACGAATCTTTCAGACGACCTTGACCTTGTGACATATAGAAACAATAATTTGTATATAACAATTCAAAAGGACGCCTATGTTTGGTCAGAAAAACACGCTCTTGGAACACAGTTTTTTCATTCTAACTTTCTTTGGTTTGCCGATTATTGGGGGGATCGTAATTATTTTTATGGTGAAGCCCTATATCTATACGTATGCCCTTGGATCCGCTATTGGGATGGCTCTCATTTTAAAAGCAAAATTCCCAGCATTAAAGCGTGGTGAGTTGATGTCTTTCGGGCCGAAAAATTTGCCTCCCTCAGACCGTAAAATATATTGGATCGGCTACGCCATTATTGCGCTAACAATCGGTGGTGGATTATTTCTGTATACTCAATAGGTATACGTCAACGGTTCTAGTTAAGGCGGTTGAATTTAATTTCGGAAGAAGGAAGGTGAAATGACTGCGAAAACCAGATATCGACTTATTGCGAGCACGATGGTTCTTACTCTTGTGGTCGCTGCATCATCTGCACTTGTTGGCCAAACTATGGTTGCCGTGCTAGCTCTTTCGGTATCTTTGGCTTGCCTCAGCACTTTAGTATATTTGGTGAAATGCTCCAATTGTGGAGTTCGTCCTGCATCCAGAATATTGTGGTTCTGGCTTATGTTTTTAGATGTTGGGTTTTTCATCAGCGATATTCTGTTCTTGAGTAAATGCCCTAAATGCAAACAGAGGACATTTGAAAATTGAACAAACAGAATTAAATCGAGCACGCTTATGACGAATAAAATTTGGTTTAGAAAGAAGACAAATGGCTTTGGATGGACGCCAGTCAGCATTCAAGGATGGTTGGTAGTTTTTCTATCTTTTCTTTTACCATTTACCCATCCATTGGTGGCAAGGATTCTCCATCTCGACTACTCAACGTTGGCTCACGGGTTCTCGGTGGCGTTGTCGATTCTATTATCGTTTCTTGCTATAAAGCTAAGATCGTAAAGCTCAAGTAATACTATAAAAATAATTATGGTGAATATAAATAGAAGGTCTGAATGAGTAGATTTAAGAGAAAAACGAGGCTGCTGGCTATTTTATTTGCTTGCGCAGTCGCTCTGATTTTTCTCTATTTGTTCCGCGCTGCCATCAGTGATCAAATAAAAGAAAAGATCGATAGCAGATTTCGCTTGTATGCGACGGCTGCCTTGAAGTGGGGTGTCGAGTCTAACCTCTGCGAACAAATAGAAACGGAAAACGCTTGAGTCGATTCATTGAACTTTTGCCACCTTTCGTATTTGGAATACTTGTCAGTATTTCGATGATCTTCTATTTCAACCTTGGGCCGATGAAGAACAACTCTGATTACGTGAGAGTTCTCGGTTCTGTGATTCAGATTGATCAGGGGGCCGACAATTCAGCTTGCAAAGTTCCTCAGTCATTGAGTTTTAACGTTTCTTCGACGATGGCTATTTTCTTCTCCACTGTGGCGGCTTTGGTCGTTAAAGTTTTTGGCTTTGATTGTCTTACCGAAAACTCCATATTTGTTGCCTTAGTCTTAATCTATCTGCTGGGCTTGGGAATCTATCTGAAGAGATTTGGATTCACAATAGAAGTCGCGCTGATGATATTGCCGTATCTGGTATTTCCCCAGATTTTAAAGTCCTACTATGAAGAGGCCGTCATATTGTCATTGGTTCCTTGGATGGCCGTTGGTCTAAGAAACTTATTTGTTTCCCGCAAGAGTGGGCTATTTGCGATCTCGTGTGTTCTTTTCTTTTACACGAAAGCGCAGATGATTGCCGTGCTTCCATTGGCATTAATAGCTCTCTATTTGGGATATCGAAATGGAAAGCTTGCATGGAAGAATTTTGCCATAGCGCTTGTCATTACTTCTTCTGCGCTACTGATGAATTTATCCAAAAGTGGTTTTTCGACGGTGAATTCTTATAACAGATATTTTAACGGAATCGGTTGGTCAGTTCAGGAAGTCGGCGAGTGGCCAGCATTTAATTATTCAGATCGTCAGGAGTATTTTAAGCAGAACCAAATGGCTCTTCAAAAGCTAACATCGGGATTAGAGCCAATCGATGGATTTTCTCTTATGGGAACAACCGTTTGGCCAGACGGAATGAGATTTTTTCTTAAAGCCGGGATAGTTACTAATCACGAATACATTCAGCGCTTTGGTTTGTCTGCTTTTCTGAACGCCCTCGTATCATCCCCAGATATCTTGCTGAATATCGCGACGCAGTCGATAAAGGTGGCTTTGGTTTCGGACTATAACCTTAGTTATTTAAGCTCAGGTCTAGGATCAAGTGACATTTATTATTATCTGAAGCGACCTATCGCCGAGTGGTACGGCATAATTTTTTTCGCTCATCTTTTGCTATTTTTTAGTCTCAAAAGAATACCCTCTAGATGGGAAATTCTAATCGCTGCTTTATACCTAGCTCTACCTTTGGCAATCGTCTTTGGAGACGGGTATGCCGAATTCGAAAAGCACATGGTGCCATTCATGATGTCGGCGCCCCTTTATTATCTGACTGTTCGACTGATAGGCCAACAGAGAGCTAACCATATTGAACCAACTTAATTGCCGATCTTAACCGGGCGAACTGAAAGCTTGAATTTGCTGAATTCTCTTTTTCATGCCGTTAAATATGGCCTCTGCAATTCGCGAGGGGAATTGGGGGGGCAGCTCGGCTGTGACCTCCGAGATGACAGTCGGAAGGGCCACTATGACTTCGTCTATAATAAGATCCATTTGTTCGGTATTGATTCGGCAGAGTTTCGCAGTTTGAATTAGATGTCTTCGGGTAATGTCGCGTACTTTATAGTGATTAGCATCGCCATAGGACATTGCCATTTTCAATTTTTCGAATTGAAGATCACCTTTGTTGACCATAGGTTGTGCAGATAAAATATCGTAAAGTGGCGTCATGCTAAACCCGCTGGGTCCCCATCGCAGACTATAATTCTTCGCATGACCGTCGATCGCGGCGAGCAGTAAAAACACAACTTGGGATTTGAGAAAATTTTTTCTATCTTCTTCGCGCTTTACGGATTCATTGAGTAGATCCATTATCTGGACAATGCCAGGCCCTCCGTCGCTTTGATATTTTTCGAAGGTGGCAACACCTAATGCTTGGCACATATCCTCTTGGGGAATACGAATAAGAGTGTCAGAGTTCAACCAGGCTCGGTCGAAACGCTCAACGACAAGCGTTTTGACATCATCGAATTGAGCGATTTCGCACTTTGCAGTTGGAATACCAAAAGCCCGAACTATTCTCGAGCAAAGCCATTCATTCTCTACGGAGTCGACGATACTCAGGCCTTTTTGAATCTCACCAATTTGCGGCTTAAAAATATGGGTGGTTGGGGTTGAGTCGTGTGGAACATACCATTCGTCGTCGATTTTCAAAAATGCAGTTTTCTCTTGGATTCCTGCTATAGAAAGTCGGAAGTCATCTGTTAATGAGGACGCTAGAGGGGTATTGTGTAGATTTTTTAATTTATCTGCGATTTTCGAAGCCGAGACTCGAGAACCGTTAGCTTTTTGTAAACGGGGGAAAGGCTCATCCGCTCTTACAAACTGGAGCGCTCCTACGCAATCACGACCGATGACACTCAAGAGATCGAATATATGATCAGATTCGGCCTTCATTCTTGCGGCAATTCGCTGCCGAATTGAGATACTATCTGGCAAAAGATTGTCAAAATAAGAATAGACGCTATTGCCTTCGTACGATTGCTCACGAAGTGGCAAGCTTCTGGAAATCGGAAAACTATTTTCTCTAGCGAGCCAGTGGTCGGAGTATTTAAAGTAAAGTGTTTTTTGCGCTCGGTATTCTAAACTCCCCAAGAAAAGGCCGTTTAAATAGATATTCAGCGGAAAATTCGAGCGACGCTTTTTTGCCATCTAATACAACCCTTCGAGGTCTTCGATATTGTTTTGGGCTCTTTCGATGACCATTAAATCAAGTTTGAGCGCAGAGAGAACTAACAGGAGAGTCCCGATCGTTGCTTTACTGCTGTTGCTTTCAATGTTTGAAATAGTCTTTTGAGTGACACCAGCTTTTTTAGCTAACTCAATTTGTGAAATCTTCTGCAATTTTCTGAATCGTTTTATGACATTCCCGAGTTGCTCAATGGATCTGACATGAGAACTTTGTTGTACCGGCTGATGTTTTTCAGTTTGCATAATTCCTCAGATCGTTCGGCAACCAATTTATATTATTCCCTATTATATATAATATTAAATTAGGTAGAGTAGGATATAATTATTAAATATACCATAGTCTATATAATTCAAAATTATACCTAGCTGGGTATAATTTTCGTAAAGAGGCAATATTTAATAATTTCAAATAGATACAACGTCAATAAGCAAAATACCCCGTATTTTCGACGGGGTATTTTGTTACTAGCTTTGAATTTAGATGGAACTACCGAGCAAGCTTACGCTTATCCAGTCCGTATTTTTCGACCTTCATGATCAGGCCGGCGCGGCTGATGCCCAGTTCCTTCGCCAGCTTGGATTTGTTCCAACCTGTGCGGCGAAGACCTTCGCGGATCATTTCGCGTTCAAGATCTTCTAAAGCGTCTTTCAACTTGCCTTGCAAACGAGAACCTTGGACTTTGTTCTTTTCGCCAGCTTCCAAAACTTTTGGTGAAAGCAATTCAGCCATCAACTTCGTTTCGTCACCGGAAAGAACGCAAAGTCTTTCGATTTCGTTTTGCAATTCTCGAACGTTACCTGGCCATGGATAATCATAAAGCTTTTCAAGAGCACGCTTAGTGATCTGGCGTTTTGCGCCACCTTGTTGATCGTGAATCTTGTTCAAGAAGAACTCCACAAGGAACGGAATGTCTTCTTTTCTTTCGCGAAGAGGTGGAACGCGGATGTTGATAACATTCAGACGGTAGTATAAGTCTTCTCGGAATGTACCTGCCTCGACCATCTCTTTAAGATTTCTGTTTGTTGCTGCCACGATTCGCACGTCAACTTTTTTAGATTCAGTTGAACCGACTGGCATAAAGGTGCCTTCTTGCAAGACGCGCAGAAGCTTAACCTGCATTGTGGGAGAGGTATCGCCGATCTCATCCAGGAAGAACGTTCCTTTGTCGGCCATTTCAAAAAGACCTTTTTTGTCTTTAAGTGCGCCAGTGAACGATCCTTTGATGTGACCGAAGAGTTCAGATTCCAAAAGGTTGTCATTGAATGCCGAACAGTTCTGAATAACAAAAGCTTTGTCTTTACGGTGTGAGTTGTAGTGGATTGATTTCGCAATCAATTCCTTACCAGTACCGTTTTCCCCTTGAACAAGAACTGTAGAGTCTGCGCCTTTGATTTTATCAAGCAAAGCATACAGAGACTGCATAGGCTTCGACTTACCGATCATGTTGTCATACTTGAACCGGTTGCCGAGCTCTTTATTAAGTTCTTTGATGCGATCTTCACGAGAAGTGATCTCAAGATGAAGAGTTACGATCTCTTGAGCAACCAATTCACAAAGCTCTGTAAAGTGGGTTCTCTCTTGGTCGTCGAGATACTTTAGTTTACCAAGACATTTCTCGATCACTTCGCCTGACATGCCGAAGGCAGCTAGACGATCACGGATTTCTCCAAGACGAGTAGAAAAATTGTTGTCTTTAAAGAAGCCCATCGCCACCACAGTGCCGACACAGTCGTTGTCGATCATGATAGGGAAGACGCCAATATCAAAGCCCACCATGTCCCATTTGCGAAGGGTGAAGCGATTTTGAGACGTTCTTAGCTCGTCCAAGGATTTCGTCACAACTTCTGCGATGTTGGCCTGACCAGCTTCTTTGCGGATCAATGCGGTAACAGCAGGGTTGTTGAAGTTAGCTTTGTCAGAATCATATCCGCGAAGGGCGCCACGTTCGTCAGTAAAGACAACATCGATGTTCCACCAAGCGCTTAAGATCTGCTTGAGTTTGTTAATAACGTGTATATGTTCAAACTCATCCCAATTAATCATATTTAAATCCTTTCAATGAACCTAAAAAAGTGTCGATATCTTTATCGTCAATAGGTTAGACGAACTTTAGCAAAGCTGTCTAAAAAGATGTCAAACCTGGACGTAGTGACCGTGTTCACAGCAGTTAAAGCTGCGAAATTCATTGATATTTATGAAACTGGCTCAGAATGATAAATTCGCTAATATTTAGACAGCTAGATGTTTAGACAGCTCTGCCTGCAAGGGCAGAGTCTGCTTATGAGTGCTGTAAAGAATGGAAGCGGAAGTATTCAGATTCGTTTTTAAGCAGATCCTGATGAGTGCCCACTTCGATTATCTGACCGTCTTTGAGAACGACAATTTTATCAGCTTTCTGAATCGTTGAAAGGCGGTGGGCAATGACCAGAGCGGTTCGACCTTTCATCAAATGATCCAAACCTTTTTGCACCTCGATCTCACTTGCGGTGTCGAGCGCGCTTGTTGCTTCATCCAGAATCAAGATCGGCGCATCTTTAAACATTGCGCGGGCTATGCTGACTCTTTGCTTTTCGCCGCCAGAAAGAAGATTTCCGCGATCGCCGACACGGCTTTGATAACCTTCTGGCATTTTCATGATAAAATCATGGGCGTTGGCTAAACGAGCCATCTTTTCAACTTCGGAATTATCTTTGCCGAAGTCGCCGGCCCAGATATTTCTTTCGATCGTATCGCTAAAAAGAAACACGTCTTGGGTGACCAGCGCAATATTCTTGCGCAGATCTTTTAAGTTTATGTCCAGGATATTTTGTCCATCGATCAGAATTTCCCCAGAGGTGGCGTCAAAGAAACGCTCCAGCAGATTTACGATAGTCGACTTACCGCTACCGCTCGCACCCACCAAGGCAATCACTTCGCCTTTGCGTATTTCAAGATCAATTCCTTTCAGAATCATATCTTTGCCATATGAAAAGCTGACGTTTTTGTATTCGATCTTTTCCCACTTGGCGGGGAACGGTTTGTTCACCCGGCTTTCGGGAACTTCTTGATCAGATTCAATGATGCTATAAATTCGCTGTGCCGATACGGTCACTCTTTGCAGTCGCACGTAAGATTCTTGAAACTTCTTAAGAGGCTGGTTGATCATTAATAGGGAAGTGATAAATCCAACAAAGGTTCCAGGTGTTGCCCGTCCTTGCGATACTTCATATGTTGTGTAAAGCAGCACGCACATGACAATGCCGGTAGCGAGAAATTCAGACACGGGACCCATGATCTCTGTTCTTGCGTGAACCTTTTTTCTGGCAGCAAGGTAATCAACGGATTCATCAATAAGGCGATCACCCATGACTTTCTCTAAATTGAAAGACTGAATGATGCGCACGCCATCTAAGGTTTCTTTGATGGTTCCGGTCATTTTTTCTAGAACTGTCTGACCGATAGGGATGTATTTGCGAAGGCTGCGCGAAACTGACTTTAAGAAAGTCGCAATGATGGGAACCAGCAAAAGAGTTGCAAGAGTCAATTTCCAGTCAATGCGGAACAAGTTGATCAAAAGAAAGATAAACAGCAAAGGATGCAGAAAGATATCTGCGACCATTCTAAGGCCATCTTGGATCTGACTGATGTCGTTCAAGATCCGACTAATAAGGCCACCGGAACCCGTGCTGAAGCTGTTATGAAAAGACAAATTCAGCTTCATGAATTTTTGCTGAAGTTGCTGGCGCAAACGTTGAACAACGCATTCAGCAACATAGTTCATCAAATAGATGTGGAAATAGCGACCAACTGCCGCTGCCAACGAAAGACCCAAAGCAATGGGAATAAGATTCACAACTTTGTCGAAGGAAGCATCAGCAAGGTTGTCGAACAGAGGCTTAACCAGCATCGCTAACTGACTAAATGAGATAGCATGAACCACGCCGGCGACGGCAACGATGGCAACGGTTTTTTTGTAGTGCTTAACTTCTTTAAGGATCTTTTTGATTTCTACTAACATTCTTTTGCTGTTTCCATTTTCGGGAGCACGGGGCTCCGTACTTAAGTGCCTTCTACGTAGCGTTTCAAATACTGACCCGTCAGGCTTTTCTTCACTTTCATGATCTCTTGCGGAGATCCCTGGGCCACAATACTGCCGCCTTTTTTACCTGCTTCGGGGCCGAGGTCAATAATATAATCGGAACCTTGGATCACATCCTGGTTATGCTCCACTACGATGACGCTGCCACCAGTTTCAATGAGCTTGTTCAGCACTTTCATCAGAAGCTCTACCTCTTTGAAGTGCAGACCCGTGGTTGGCTCGTCCAGAATGTATAAAGTCGATTTTTGCTGAACCTGTGCGAGTTCCTTGGCGATCTTAAGACGCTGGGATTCCCCACCACTTAATGAGTTTGAGGGCTGGCCTAGTTGCAGATAGTCCAAACCGACTTCTTTAAGCACACTGAGTGGCTTGCGGATATTGGGATGTGCCACAAAGAAGTTCATCGCTTCGCCAACTGTCATCGCAAGGATTTCCGCAATATTTTTATTCTTGTACTGAATTTCTAGTATTTCCGAACGGTATTTTCTGCCGTCACAGACATCACAAGGCAGCAGAACATTATCCATAAACATCATGTCGATTTCTTCAAACCCCGTCCCTTTGCAGGCTGGGCAGCGTCCACCGTCGACATTCAAACTAAAAGTTCCTGCGGTGTATCCACGAGCTTGAGCCTCCTGGGTCGCCGCCATAATGGTTCGAATCGCATCAAATGCTTTCAAGTAAGTTACAGGAGAGCTTCGTGCTGACTTTCCAATAGGCGACTGATCGATCAAAAGCACGTTTTTGATATTATCAATGCCTTCAAGCGAGGAGTATTCTTGAGCTGGCATGAATTCAATATCAAGCGCACGAGCCAGTGCGGGATAGAGAGTTTTACTGATCAATGTTGATTTGCCGGAACCGCTGACTCCGGTCACCGCCACAAGTCTGTTCAATGGGATGACAACGTCGACATTTTTCAAATTGTGCCCGCGCGCACCTTTAAGTTCTAATTTTATTTTGTAGTTGTCGATATCCACAGGTCGGATAGTTCTGAGAGCTGTGTGTTTTGTGGCTTTTAAATAAGGAACGGTATTTGAAGTGTCGCTCTTATAAAAATCAACTGTAGAGCCTGAGTAAACGACTTCTCCACCAAGATATCCAGAACCTGGCCCCATCTCGATAATATTCTCGCTGGATTTGATCACATCATGATCGTGCTCAACGATCACCAGTGTATTTCCAAGTTCTTTAAGATCTTTCAAAATCGAAATCAAGCGGTCGTTATCACGAGGATGTAAGCCTACTGTTGGTTCGTCCAAAACATAAAGTGTCTGAGACAGACCCATGCCCAGCTGATTAGCTAAAACCAAGCGCTGGTATTCGCCGCCTGAAAGAGTTCTGGTTTCTCGTCCTAAAGAAAGATAGTGAACTCCAACCCGCATTAGAAAGGCCAGGCGCGAGCGGATTTGCTTCAGGACTTCGCCAGCAAGCTCAACTTGATGATCGGTCAACTGCATGTCGACAAAAAACTTATGCAGTTCTTCGATCGTCATTGCTGATAATTGATTTATATTATGGCTGGCGATCAGAACATCATTTGATTCAGGTCGCAGCCTTCCACCTTTACAGGTGGGGCATTCAAAGGGACTGCGAAAGCGTGCGATAAAAACACGCACATGCATTTTATACTTCTTTTGCTCAAGGTACTCGAACAGACCTTTGACGCCATAAAAATCCTTGGTCCCGTTCCAGATCATCTCGCGATGGTTCTTTGAAAGGTCGTTCCAAGGTGCGTGAATATCGATTTTATTCTTTTTACAGAAAGCGAGCAGTTCCTTTTTATCAGAGGCCGCACTTGGCATCCAAAAGGGGCTCAGTGCCCCTTGAGCAATACTTAAAGCAGGGTTCGGAATGACCTTGCCTTCATCAATATCCAAGATATTTCCAAAACCTTTGCAAGTAGGGCAAGCGCCGATCGGAGAATTGAAACTGAAAAGCTTGGAAGTCAGCGGCGGAGGATTGTAGCCACAAGCTGGGCAAGAGAGCTCTTCACTGACCTGCAGTTCTTCGCCTTCGGTCGTAATGATCGCTGCCTTTCGAGAAATAAAATTCGAATTGTATTTAATGCTGACTTCATAAGCCTGAGACAATGAATCAGCCAGGCGTCCACGCTCATCTTCGTTAAAACTCATGCGATCGACAACCAAATAGAAAGTCTCTTTAGGCAGACCTTTTTTAATGGCAGCAGCATCACTGATTTCCACGACAGTGCCCATGGCTGTCTTAATGACCCCTAGAGGCGACACATCTTGAGCTGTTTTTTTGCTATCGACTTTCTTTTTACCAGAGGCTTTTTTGGTGGCTTTTTCGGTCGTAGAAGATGGAGTGATGGGCGGAAGATAGATTCGTAAGTATCCATCCTGCAAAAGCAGAGAGTGCAGCTTTTTGCCCTGGGCCACCCTGCCCTCAGCATTGATCTCTACAAGGATGTAGCCGCGCTTGCCAGAAAAGCTTTTCAGGACCTTATCGGTCGCTTCAGTAACGCTTTCTTTCTCGGTCGGTAAATGATGAGTCGGACAATAGGATTTGCCGATCTTTTCATAAAGCAGACGAAGATAATCGATGATTTCAGTCGTCGTGCCCACGGTCGAGCGCGAGCTTTTCACCGTATTCTTTTGTTCGATAGAAATGGACGGGGGAATGTTGCTGATTCCCTCTATGTCAGGCTTAGGAGCTTTATTCAGAAATTGTCGCGCATAGTTCGACATGCTCTCAATAAAACGCCTTTGGCCTTCTGCAAATAGAGTTTCGAAGGCCAAAGAGGATTTGCCCGAACCACTGGGGCCACAGATCACCGTCAGTGAACCAACGGGAATCTTGACCTCAATGTTTTTCAGATTGTTTTGTTTCACCCCCCAGAGGTGAATATCCTTCATTCCGATAGATCCTGTTTGTAAAAGTCAGTTGTTTCCTCGGCCTTGCTTGAGGCGACAGTAGGCTCTGTTCCTTCCGCAAATGCCTGACGAACAATATCTTTCGTCGAAGCCGAAGCGAGCTTTCCTGTTTCACGATCGATATTGGCAAAGACAATACCGTCAGGAACGGGGAAAGTCATCTGAGGAAGATTCTCATGGGCCGACTTCATATAATCAACCCAAATTGGCAGGGCCGATCTACCGCCGACCTCTCCTTTGCCAAGACTCTTCTCTTTGTCAAAACCGACCCAAACTCCCGTTGAGATTTGTGGGCTGTAACCGATGAACCACGCGTCATAGTAGTTATTTGAGCTTCCTGTTTTCCCAGCAACCTCACGACCTACTGCTCGAGCTCTTTGACCGGTTCCCTTGTTGTCTTCCACCACGCCTCTTAGCAAAGAAGTCATGATGTAAGCAGTGGTCGGACGAATAAGCTGATTTGGGTCCTGGAAGAAAATATACTCGTCTAATTTGGCGGACAGAGTTTTCTGTTCTTCGGCAGATTTTGTTTCGTCTTTTACCTTTGCCAGATACTCCTGGCGGCGCTTTTCATATTCTTCGTTAATAGTATCGATCTCTTTACGGAAGCGCGCATCCAAACTTACAGTCTGCAGAATAACTTTCCCCGATGGGTCTTCAACTTTGTGAATAAGCATAGGGCTTAGGCGTCGGCCCAAGCGACCGAACTCTGCAAAGACCTTTGTCATTTCATAAAGTGTAGTACTGCTGGAGCCCAGTGCTAATGTGAAGTCCTGATTGATTGGACTAAACACTCCGAGGCGTTTGGCATAATCAGTCGACCAAGGAACACCAATATCTTCGATAATTTTAATTGTTGGGACGTTCAAAGATTGTACAAGAGCATTTCTAAAAAGAATGTCGCCGCCGAAACGCTTTGAGTGATTTGATGGCTTCCATGCTTTGGCATCTTCTTGCCCTTCAGAGTCAGACATTTCCTGTCCGTCTTCATAGACAATAGGGGCGTCCATAATTGGTGTCGCAGGAGTATAGCCTTTATCAAGTGCCGATGCATAGACCAGCGCCTTAAATGCAGATCCCGTCTGGCGCGGAGCTTGGATAGCACGATTGAATTCGCTTTTCGCAAAGTTTGAACCGCCGACCATTGCAAGAATGTCTTGGTTCTGTTGGTCGAAGGAAATTAAAGCTGCCTCAACGACGGGTTCTTGATCCAACTCTAGCTGAACAAACTGCGTCAGGTCGGGAGCTTTCGAGCCAGCTTTCATCTTTTTGATAGCGGCCTCGATCCGCTCCGAAGAAAACTTACTGGAGACAATCTTAGCTAAAATGACATCGCCTTTTTTCAAAGCCTGTGAAGGCTTCTTAATAACGGCAAAGTCCCAGCGAATTTCGGGGTCAGGCTTTCGCGCCCAAGTCATCGAATCAAAATCAATAAGACCATTCGCACCAGGAAGCTTAACGTGAACCACTCCGAGGGAATCATCTACTTTTTCTACGATAGCTTCGACAGAATCATTTAGTTTCAAAAAGGCGGGGAGGAGTGAAGGCGCTTGTCCTTCAGCCACCACTTTAGGTGGAACAATTTCGGCAAACTTCCCATCAGGCATAATTACGCGCTCGGGAGTGTGATCCAAGATGAGTTTCGTTTGTGACGTCTTAAGAAACTCGGAAATTTCTTCCTCGTCCGCGATGTTTTTTAAAGGACCGCGGTAGCCTTGACGCTTATCAAGCTCTTTCAAGCCCGACATCACTGCAGTTTGTGCAGCGATTTGCTTATCTAGATCCAGGCTGGTGTGGATGCGAAGACCTTTATCAAGAACCATGTTCTCGCCGAGCTGCTCAACAAGGAGCTGACGAACGGTCTCAAGATAAAAAGGAGCGAAGGTTTCGTAGTTCTCGCGAACATAAACTTTGATCGGTTCGCTGATGGCTTTTTCGGCCTCTTCTCGAGTAATGAATCCAACATCGGCCATACGGCGCAGAACGTACATCTGGCGCTCTTTGGCGCGCAGTGGATTTCTAACCGGGCTATAGCCGCTCGGTGCCTGTGGCAAACCTGCCAAGATCGCAAGCTCTGGCAAAGTCAGTTCGGTAACGGGCTTGCGATAATAAACTTGAGCTGCCTGTTCAATTCCATAGGCGCCTTGACCGAAATAAATTTGGTTCAAATAAAGAAAGAGGATGTCTTCTTTGCTAAGATTCTTTTCCATTTCCAAAGCTAAAAGAATATCTCTAAGCTTTCGAATAAAAGTTTTTTCTGATGAAAGCAGTAGGGTCTTGGCCACCTGTTGAGTGATTGTAGATCCTCCCTGAACGGTTCGACCTGCGCGTAAGTTAGCAAGCGCCGCACGAAAGATCGCCTGGGGATTGATGCCCTTATGCTCGAAGAACTGATCATCTTCCGCTGCTAGAAAAGCATTTACAACCTGCTTGGGAATTTTATCGTAAGGTACAAGCGTTCGACGCTCGCGGAAGAACTCACCAATCTTTTTTCCGTTGCGATCATAGACTTGACTGACAAGCAGGGGTTCGTAGTCTTTAACGGTAATAAGTTGGGGCAGTCCTGACTGTACAGATCGCACAATTAGAAAGACGCTTAGAATTCCAATAAGGCCAAGTGCGGCTGCAAAAAGAATAAGTTTTTTTAGCACGGTAAGGGACTCCTTTTAACGAGTCCCCTATCGTATCAGTGTGCAATTGCAGGGTCTAGGGATACTAGGCCGAAGGCGAGATTATCTGGTTCCGCCACTGCGCTTATAAGTCTTCACTCTTTTTTCAATATCTGATCTTAAAGAGCCGCAGTCATTAATTTCTAAGGTCGTGCTAATGCTTTCCATATCGTTTATTCCAGCGTCGATGTCCGCAGCAGCATCTCGGGCCGGGATTTCAGCACTTTTCGGAGGAACAGGACCTAGTTCGAGAAGCTTATTGTTGGCTCTGGTTAAGGCGTTGTTCAGGCTGGTTCTCTTGGTATTTAAAGCTTCCATCCTCTTTTGATAATTTTGCTGAGCTGAAACCAACTTCTGCTGTGAAACTGTGATCAGGTCCATGACCTTTTTTTCGGCATTGGAAAGCTCTTTTTCAGAGTCCTCTTCCATTTGTTGAAGCTGAGTCGATGCGAGATTCAAGCTATCGGTGGCTTCATCAATGCTGGACTGAGTATCATTGATCGACTTGATAATCTCGTCCTGCTCTTGCTTTTTGGTTTCGTTCAGACTGGCACGTTGTTTATAAAAGGAGTCCAAACAATCGTTATAGATCGCAATTAAATCAGCCTTCTTTGCTTTTGCTGTGGCAATTCTTTTAAAGTTGTTACTATTGGCGATCGCTGCGTAACCTTTGCGTGCTTCTTCAACACCTTTCAAGCAGGCTCTTTTGCCAGAAGCTTCTGACATGGCGATCAGCTGCAGAGCTTTGTCAGACTGGGACTTCCGCAATTGGCCATTCAGCCTTAAAAGCTCAGTATTTTTACGACGTAGGTCATCTTTAGCCTGTGTCTGAGAGCTCTGGAATTCAGCAAGACGTTGACGCTTGGATTCTTTGATTTCAAGTTTTTGTTTTTCAAGTTCTTGCTGAGCTTCCTGAATACTCTTTTGGATATCCTCGCTGGTTTCTGTGAGTTCTTTCTGGATATCGGCCTCATCATTACTCAGCTCTGCAAGGTCTTGCTCGGTATCTTTGATCTCATCTTCGATGCGTTTTTTATCATCGAAATAATCTCTTGCTCCCGATTGGGGGCAGTTCGACGTCATTGTGCCTCTGGCCCCGGCTGGGATTCCCAAGGCTACGCCCAAAGCATCGATCGTATTAAAGTCTTCTTCACCCGCGGATTCAGCGCAAGACTTCGCCTTAGAGATGCAATTTGTTCCCGAGCCAATACCGGCCTTGCGACAGGCATCGGCAATCTTTTGTTCGGCATCTTTGTATTCTCTGCGAGCATCCGCGCAGACTCTGTTCTTTTCAGCTTTAATTTCTAGATCGACCTTGCGAGGATCAGAGGAAGGAAATGTAATGGTTTGCGCTGTGCTTGCCACCGAGAAGCTTAAAAGACCTCCCAACGCGAGAGTGTTGAGAAATTTTTTGACAGCTGTCTTCTTATATTGAGATGAAATCTTCTTCATTTGATTTCCTCCACGATGAAATATGAATGTGCAATTGCAGTACCAATTATCGGCACAATTGCATCAAACGTTTACAGAGAGGAACTTTGGTCAAGACTGTCTTATTTTGAGACTAGCTAGCTTGTCCTTGAAGACTTCCACAATGTGCACACTTACGAGCTTTTGCTGGGATAGAAGATAAGCATTCTGGACAATCCTTCGTGTCGGGAGCTTTCGTTTCTTCTTTCTTTTTTAGCTTATTCGCCGCACGAACCAATATGAACACTGCAAAAGCAACAATTAGAAAATCGAGCACGGCATTCAGAAAAAGACCATAGTTTAGTGTGGCAGCTCCTGCTGCTTTCGCCGCATCAAGAGTAGGATAGCTGTGCCCATCCAAGGATAAAAATAGATTGGAAAAATCAACTCGGCCTGTTCCCAGACTTATGGCTGGAGTTAAAACATCGGAAACAAAGGAAGAAACAATCTTTCCAAAGGCAGCGCCGATGATGATCCCCACGGCGAGATCCAACACGTTGCCGCGCATGATGAAGGTTCTAAATTCTTTCCACATATTTCCTGCCTTAGTACTTTGCGACGAGATTCATCGTAGTAGTTGTTGTAGTGTATTTACCATTTGAGGGCGGAGTGTTTTGATACTGAAGCAGGTACGCAAGTTTTGTAGAAAAAACTTTATTTAACATAATATTCAGCGATGCCTCAGAGTTCGTCAAATAAGCATCTGGCTGCGTGAAGTTAGGGAGATGTTCCACCCAGAATCGAACCGAAAGGTTCTCTTCGATTTTCTTGTTAACTTCAGTGTATACGCGAAGCAAGTTATCATAGTTCGTGCAGCAAGTGGTGGGTTGGGTTTTTTGGTAGCGATAACCAAGCTCAGTGAACCAAGATTGATCACCTTCTTTGATAATGAAATATTTGGCACCCAGGTCCGATGAATCCCTTTGTCGATAGCCGTTGAAAATGTCTCCTTCGTACTTTTGCCCAATATAAAGACTGAAGCGATCTGAGAGAGTTCTTTCATAGCGAACGCCGGCCTCCCAATGTCTTGAGATTTCGACATCGTTGGCCGTGGTGTTGAGATAGCGTCCAGAGAGTCTATAGATATTGAACTCTTGCTTATACGAAGTGTTTGTCTTTAAAGCATAGCTTTCTGATTTTGTGTTACCCGTAACCATCACGGCACCGGCCTCGGCCTCACCAGTCCAATCTTCTGCGAAAGCGCCACTGCAAAAACCGAAAGAGAGTAGAATCAGCGATAACAGTTTCATAATAGAACTCCTTTGGAGTTTGCTATCTTAGTAAGCGTGGCGAGCTTGTCAATTTCGTTTCTGGTTTTTACTTTTTTGATGAGAAAGAAATAAAACTTTGTTATTTTGTTTTTCGAGGTTTTATTCGTGGAAAAAGGTTTTAATTCTGACATAACAGTGCGCGGTCAAAAGTATCATATCCAAACTGAGGATTGGGGCCGCCAGAACCCGTTTCTGGTCAGTCGTATCTTTTGCAACGGTGCTGTCATGAAGACTATCAAGACCCCTTACGATATGGTTCTACAAACCGGACCTCAGCAAACAACCGAGGCAATCAGGTTGGCTTTGCATCGCCAGCATTCCACGGTTATAGACACTTTGATGACCGGAAAGCTTCCCTAAGGTTGAATTCTTTCAAAATCTCGAAATCCTCGACCTGAGGCGAGTACTCATCTGCCTGCAACTTTCTTAAGATGAAGGAATGATTGAATTCCTTCACGTCTATAAAACTTATCCCGGTCCGGTTCATGCCTTAAAAAACGTCGAATTGAAAATCGGCAAAGGTGAATTCGTTTTTTTGACGGGCCCAAGTGGCGCCGGAAAAACGACGCTTTTTAAAATGATATCCGCCTACGACACGGCAACTTCCGGTGATGTTAAAGTTGCCGGTTATAATCTTCAGGAAATTCAAGACAAGCAAATCCCATTCTTTCGCAGAAAGATTGGCGTGGTCTTTCAAGATTTTAAGCTTCTAAAAGACAGAACGATCTTTGAAAATGTGGCTTTGCCACTTCTGGTTCGTGGCGACAAAGCGCAAAGCGTTCAGCGCCGAGTTTATGATGTTCTGGAGCAGGTTGGTTTGGCCCACAAACATGATCAGTACCCTGACTTTATTTCAGGTGGCGAGCAACAAAGAACTGCCATTGCCAGAGCCATTATTCATCAACCAGGTGTGCTTATAGCCGATGAACCTACCGGAAATCTGGATCCCCGACTTAGTGAAGAGATTATGGATTTGCTTGAAAGAGTGTGTTCCCAAGGAACGACGGTGTTCGTCGCGACTCACGATCACGAAATGGTTAAGCGTCGAAAGAAAAGAACTTTGGAGCTAAAAGACGGAGCAATTGTTGGAGACACGCTATGAGGCCGGCGGCTAAGAATCTGGCTTTAAAGCTTTCCACCGTTATCGTTGCCACCGCTTGTTTCGCCGTCATTAGTACCGGTTTGGTTCTTTCTAAAAATTTCCGAAAGATGATCACGTTGTGGGGTGAGAGCGTTCAGCTAACGGTCTATTTATCACAAGACATTTCGGCAAGTGGTACAGAGCATATCCAAAAAATCCTGAAGTCATCTGCTCAGGTAGAGTCGGTAAAATATATTACACAGGAAAAAGCACTTGGTGACTTCCGAACTCAGCTGGCCAGCTATGCTCCGGATCTGACACAAGATGACGAGCTACTGCAGCTTATTCCCGCTAGTTTAGAAGTCAGTTTAAAGTCCTCAGTGCCTGCCGCTGAGCATTTGGGAATCCTTTCAGGACTTGCTAGTAAAGTAAAGAATCTCGAAGGGGTTGATGAGGTCAGCTATGGACAGGAGTGGGTCTCAAAATACTCCGCTCTGGTTTCGGCATTTGAAGTTGTCTTGAATCTTTTGGGACTGGTTATCCTAGCAGCCTCTGTCTTTGTGATGTCCAATGCCATTCGAGCCTCAGTTAATTCCCGCAAAGACGAAATTGTGGTTCTTGAAATGATAGGTGCAACTCAATCAATGGTGCGAAAGCCCTTTATAACAGAAGGCGCTCTGCTTGGAGCGATGTCATCTGCGATGGCTGTAATACTTAGCTTTATGCTTTACACTCTAATGAAGAACATCTTGCAAGGACGGCTAAGCTTTCTGCAGTTAAGTGAACATATGTCCTTCTTAAGTATCGTTGGAGTGATCGGTTTCGTAATATGCGGAACACTTCTAGGAGCGTTCGGTTCGTACCTCTGCGTTCGGCGGGTGAATGACGGCTGGGCCGGAAGTCAGGGGTAGGATTTGAGACGGTCTATCGGTCTGGCACTAACATTCATGATAATTTTGCTTTCTGCTTCTTCTCAAGCCGAAAGCGAAGTGAAAACGTTGGCCCAAGACTTTGAAAAAACCAGACAAAGCTTGGAAAAAGCTGAACTGAAGCAACGTCAAGTTCTGTCTGCTCTATATCAGCTTAATAAAAAAATCAAAAGATCGGTGACTGAAAGAGGCAAGCTTTCTCAGCAGAAATCCCTGCTTGAAGTAAACATCAATTCCCTTTCAGAAAAAGTACAAGACCTTGATCAGAAGTCGGGCTCACAAAAAGCGCTCCTGGCGGAACGGCTTCGCGCAATCTATAAGCTGGGCGGTGCCTCTCTTGCTAGATTTTTGGTTAGTTCATCAAACTCCGCGACACTTGAAAGAAACTTAAAGGTTCTGGGCATAGTAGCCTCTCGAGATCTAGAGCTTATCAAGGCGTACCGCCAAGATCTTAAAGAGCTTGAACGACAGAAAAGAACCCTGGCCTTGAGGCTAGAAGGTCTGAATGAAGTCGAACAAAAAATTGCCAAGCAAGAATCTGGGCTGCGTAGGGAGCAAGGTTTAAAAAGCAAACTTCTCGATGGCATTCGCAAGAGTAAACTCTTTGCGCTGAACAAGATCCAGGACCTTCGTGAAAAGTCTATGAAGATTAATATCGACGATGCAGGAGTCTTCGATTTGTTGTTCAAGCCGTCCTTTGCCGACCAAAAAGGAGCATTGCCTAAACCTCTTGATGGAACCGTGCAAAGAAGATTTGGACTTATGAAAGATGAGAATCACCCTTATACTCTAACTCATAAGGGAATTTTTATTTCCGCAGCGAAGGGGAGTCCAATCAAATCAGTATTCGATGGTAGAGTGTCATACGTCGGGCTTCTTCCGGGTTTTGGCACAACACTGATTGTGGATCACGGCGATCACTATTATAGTGTGTATGCCCACGCTGAAGAAGTGAAGGTACAGCTTGGAGATGAAATTGCGCAAGCGCAGGTCATCGCAAATGTGGGCCACTCAGTTCAAGAGGCAACTCCGGGACTCTATTTTGAAATTAGACATTTTTCCGAACCCTACGACCCGCAACAGTGGACGAAAGGACTCTAACACTATGCAATCACTCAAGCGCTACTGGAAAACCTATGTTCTGGGCTTTGCCCTCTTACTCACGCTCTTCGTAATGGCGGAGTCGGGTTTTCAAGTGAAGGCTTTCGCCCAAGACAGATATGCGGAGCTGCAAAACTTCAGTAAGGTTTTGAATTTGATCCAGCAATACTATGTTCAAGAAACTGACACTAAAAAATTGGTTTACGGTGCAATTAAGGGAATGTTGCGGGAGTTGGATCCGCACACCAACTTTATGCCTCCAGAAATGTTTAAGGATTTCGAAACGGAAACCAGCGGCGAGTTCGGTGGGCTCGGTATCGAGATCGCGATTCAAAATGGCATCCTTACAATTATTTCCCCAATCGAGGATGCGCCTGCCTGGCAAGCAGGCATTAAGCCGGGAGACAAAGTCATTGCAGTCAACGGAACAAGCACTAAAGGTTTAAGCTTGGTTGAAGCTTCTCAATTGATGCGTGGAAAACGTGGAACCAAAGCTGTTCTTAGGGTTGTAAGAGAGGGTGAAGAAAAGCCTCGTGAAATTGCTGTAACTCGCGGAAGCGTGAAGATCCGATCTGTTAAGTACACTGACTTAGGCGAAGGGTTTGCTTATATCCGAGTCACGAGCTTTATTGAAAATACTTCGAAGGATCTGAAAAATACGATTGAAAAGCACATCAAAGATAAAGGCCAGTTGGCAGGATTGATGTTAGACCTCAGAAAAAATCCAGGAGGTCTTTTGGATCAAGCCATTAAAGTTAGCGATATGTTTTTGAAAGATGGAACAATCGTCAGCACGATTGGAAGAGATAAAAAAGATAAAGAGGTGGCTGTTGCCACTCGCAAGGGTCAGTTCACTCAGTTTCCAATAGTTATCTTAGTGAATGAATACACTGCAAGTGCGAGCGAGATCGTTTCGGGCGCACTTCAGGATAATAAGCGCGCCCTGATCGTCGGTCAGAGGACTTTCGGCAAAGGCTCTGTTCAGTCGGTTATCAAGTTAGGTGACGGCAGTGGTTTGAAATTGACTGTTGCAAGATACTACACCCCGAGTGGAGTTTCGATTCAGGCTGAAGGCATTCATCCCGACATCGAGATTGAAGAAGTTGATGCAGACGCTTTCCAAAAAGCTTTGATAAAATCTGCAACGACTCGCGAAGGCGATATTGCTGGTCACCTAAAGGGTGATCGCGAAAGAGCGGCTGAAAAACTGGATGTAAAAAAAGGTTCAGAGGAAGGCGCGCTTGCTTGGTGGAAAGATGTCGGCTCTAAGAAAGACGAGAAATTATCGCCCAGAGACAAGCTGTTTAGAGCGGATTATCAGGCGTACCAAGCGTTTAGCTACTTAAAAGCCTGGGATACTATGAAGGCTTTGACGCGCTAGTTATTGCTTCTGATTTTTAGAGGCCCTACTCTAATTTCGCGGTGGACGCGGGCAGAGGGGGCCCTCGATGTTTAAATTATTACTGACCATTTTTTCATTTCTAATCTCTTTGTCGGTTCAGGCGGCCCCGATTGGGTTTTCCCATGGTAACGTCATGGAAGGCAATTTTATCCAAGGTCAAGTCAGAGTTTACTGTTCGAGCTCGGGTGGCAGTTCCGTAGCTGCATTTAACTGTCGTGATCACTCCTTGCAACCTCGTGTTTATGCTCATTTCTTAGGTCCGGTGGATGCTCGTGCGGCAGAAGTTCAGCTCACTGCGATTAATGAGAACGGCACTCGCCGAGTTAAAGCTTCCGAGTACTATGGAGCTGGCGGCCGCAGCACGGAGGCATTTAATCTTTGGATCTCAACGCTATTTCAAAAGCCGCTGCTGCAATACGGAAGAAATGCAGTGGAGTTTGTTTTGAAAGACCGCAAAGGCAATGCTCTTTCATCTGGAACCTTCGAAGCCATTGTGAATCGTGGCGAGAAGCGCACTTGCCCTTCTGCTGAGTATACGTCCAATGATATGAACGATTGCGAATCGCTCTATTCTATATGCCAAAGATATTTCGAAGACTTTAACTACTGTCGATAATTTTTTTTCAGAATGGTGAAAAATAAAAAAGGCTGGGAGAACCCAGCCTTTTATTATTTCGGTATTGTCTTAGAGATTCTTAGTTGTTTTCTTCTTTCAAAGAACCAGCTGGAACTTCTTTAACCTTCACAGATTTATTCAGGAAGCCGATCACTTTCTCTTCAGTGATTTGGTAAGAAAGTCTGCTTGCTTGTTCTGGTCGTGCATAGAATTCTTTGATGCGAGCTTCCTCGATACCAGTTTGCTGGGCGTACTCAGCAAACTTTGCATCAACGTCTTCTTTCTTTGCAAACAAGTCATGCTTCTTAGCGATAGTATCGACCAAGAAAGATGATTGGATCATTTCAGAAGCTGTCTTTTCGAAATCTGAATCCCACTTTTCAACATAAGATGCGAAATCATCGGGACCCATGCCTTGATCGGCCATACGCTTTTTGAAGTCTTCAACCAAAGAGTTCTTTTGTTCTTTAAGCAATGAAGGCGGAACTTCAACTGGGTTTTCTTTTACAAGTTGCTTAAGAAGGCGGTTCTTGAAGGCGTCTTCGATGCGCTTCTTTTCGGTTTGCTCTAGGTCTTCAGCGATAGTCTTTTTCAAAGACTCAAGATCAGAAGGTCCACCCAAAGTTGCTACGAACTCGTCAGTCAACTCAGGAAGAACTTTTGCTTTGATTTCTTTAAGAGTTACTTTGAACTCAACAGGCTTACCTGCAAGTTCAGCAGAATGGTACGGATCTGGAAACTTAAGAGAAAGAGTCTTGGTTTCGCCCTTTTTCATGCCCATAACGCCGTCTTCGAAGCCCTCGATGAATTGGGCTGCACCCAACTCAAGGTGGTGGTCTTTGCCAGCGCCGTTTTCAAGCGGAGCACCATTCATGAAGCCATCGAAATCAACAACCGCAACGTCGCCCTTGTTAGCAGCGCGGTCTTCAGTAACCGCTTCAAAAGTGGCACGAGAAGAACGGATGTTCTCTAGCACATCATCGACTTTCTTAGGGTCTACTTCGAATTTTTCTTTTTCAACTTCAAGACCTTCGTATTTCTTAAGGCTGATCTCTGGACGAACATCAAAAGCCGCAGAGAAAGCAAAGTCTTTGTTTTCTGCCGGATCTGCAAATTCAAATTCAGGATAGCTGATAGGCTCTAATTTGTGCTCGTCGAGTGCCATTGCATAGTGCTTCTGGATAAGATCTTGAACGACATCTTGTTTTACACGGTCGCCATAGATGCTTTTGATTGTTGCCAAAGGAGCTTTACCTTTACGGAATCCTTTGATTGTCACGTCACGCTGAATACCATTAAAGATTTTTTGAAAAGCATTTTGTACAGTTGTCGCTGGAACCTCAATGCTGAGTTTTCTTGATAGGTTCGAGACCTTTTCTACATTCGATTTCATATCTATTTCTCCTAAATTACGCGGACGCGTTAAAACTGCTGGATCTTAGGGGATTGGGGCCTTTAAAGCAACACAGTTATGCATTGCGTAATGCCTATATTTATGAGCTCGGGGACACTGATTTCATGAAGCAAGAGATTCATTTTGTGACCGGAAAAGGTGGAGTGGGCAAGTCGGTTGTTGCGGCTGGGCTCGCCTTGCGTAAAAGCCGTGAAGGTAAGAAGGTCCTTTTGGTGGAGCTGGGTGATCAGAGCTTCTTCAAAGACTTCTTTAATGAGCCAGATGTGGCATTCAAGCCCCGCGAGCTTAAGAAAAATCTAGATGTGGCGCTCTGGTCCGGCGAAACGTCGTTGCGTGAATACGCTAAGTACCTGATCAAAGTGGAAGCCTTGACCAAGCTCTTTTTCGAAAACGCTGTCATGCGAGCTTTTATCAATGTGGCTCCTGCACTCTCTGAGCTCGCCATCATGGGTAAAATTACCAGTGGACCTCGTGATTATGGTCCTCTCGTTCCCTATGATTGCCTTGTGGTCGACGCCTACGCGACGGGTCATTTTATGGCATTGATGAGGGCTTCCAAAGGCATGGCTCAAGCAATTCAGTTCGGACCGATGGGCGAGCAAAGTCGCAGTATCGATACTGTCTTAAGAAACCAAGACATTTGCCATTACCATATTGTCACACTCCCAGAAGAGTTGCCTGTCCGGGAGGCCGAGGAGCTTAAATCACAGCTGGCCAACGAGTTTTCTCTAAGGCCACAGGTGATTTTAAATAAATTTTTAGAAACAAGTGTTCCTCTGGCCACCCTTAAGGAAGCGCAGAAGGATGCAACTTCTGATCTTGGAAGGTTTGCTCTTTACCTGGAGCAACATCAGGAGCGCCAGCGAGGCCTTTATCAAGAGACTCAGAAAAACTTTGATCGCCTGATTCAGGTGCCGCTGTTTTTCGAAACCGATCCTTGGAAACTGGTCGAATTGATCTCGGAGAGGATGGTCTGATGATCACAATTTTTCAAGAGACTCAAGTTCTGGTCTGCGTGGGAAGCGGCGGAGTTGGTAAAACAACGGTTGCGGCGTCGCTTGGAATTCTTGCTGCCAAAGAGGGAAAAAAGGTTCTGGTTCTGACAATTGACCCGGCAAAACGCCTGGCGCAGACGCTGGGTATCGAGGGAAGTACAGATATCACGAAAGTTCCCGGGCAGAACTATAAAGGCGAGCTTTACGCTTCGGTCATTGATCATAAAAAGACTTTTGATGCGTTCGTTGAAAGGGCAGCAAAGAAGTCCGACTCTGCAAAAAAAATATTAAACAACGGCCTGTACAAACAGCTTTCGACAAGTCTGAGTGGTTCCCAAGAGTTTACGTCCTTGGAAAAGCTCTATTCAGTTTTTGAATCTAAGCAGTTTGATCTGATCATTCTGGATACTCCACCAACAAAGCATGCGATTGATTTCCTGTATGCTCCTCAAAAACTCTCGGCACTTTTCAGTGAAGGAGTCGCCAAATGGTTCCGCGATCCCGAAGGAAAGAAGTCGGGGTTTTTTGGTCACATGCTGCAAAGTGGGACGAAGCAAGTGTTAAAGATTTTGGAATCTTTGACGGGTTCGACTTTCATTCGCGAACTTGGCGATTTCTTTATGAATATCGAACAATGGCAAGCGCAACTTTTGCAGCGTACGGTGGATGTTCACCGTATGCTAGTATCGCCGACAACTCACTTCTGTCTTGTGACTTCGTTCGACCAGGCTAAGTTGAAAGAAGCTGAATTTTTTGCCAGAGAGATCCGAAAGGGTGGTTATCACTTGAAAACCGTCGTTCTGAATCGCGTCTTTCCGCATTGGTTGAATTTGGAATCGAACATCACGGGAACTTCCCAGAACGAAGAACTTTTGCAAACTTATTCTAAGATGAAAACTTATTATGCTGACCGCGAAAAACTGTATCAGCAGTTCGAGTCCCGATTAAAAAAGGACGTGCGAGTTTTTAGAATACCGGATTTGGTGAAGGACATCTCGGACATCAAAGGACTGGAAGAGTTGGGGCATATGATTGCCGAAGGGGAAAAGGTTTAGATGAAAAGGCTTATTCTTGTAATAGTCGCGTTATCGCTGGCGAGCTGCGCGCAATTTTCCCGAAAGGATTCGGAAAATCAACAGGGGCAACAGGCCCAGGAGAAAGCTGATTTTGAAGTGGCTCAGAATGCTCTTCAGCACGGCCGCTATCCGCAGGCTCACCAGCTTTTTCTCGAATTCATGAACTCATACAAACAATCTAAGTATCTTCAGGCCGCCCGATTGGGACAGGCTCAGGCTTTAGAGGGTTTGGAAAAGTGGAGTGAGGCCGCCGCGATTGCGCGAGATGTGTACTTGCAGACCTTGAACTACCAACCAGAGATCGCGGCAAAAGCTTTATACAGATTGTCTTTTTCCTATGATGCTCTTGGAGAAGATCATCGCAGTATTGCCGCCTTGGTAGATGCCAAAAGATTGGGCAAACATCTACCCCCTGAGATTGCACTTGCAGAAATCCCAGCTCGCTTGGCGGCCGCTTATGGACGAGAAGGTCAAGATCGAGTGGCACTTAAATATTTAAATGAAGCTGAACAGGGAATTGCCCAGGTTGGCAAAACTCAAAAGAATAACTTGTCGGCGGACTGGCTAGCTAGGACCTATTATCAAATGGGATCGGTATCGATGAACCAACTATCAGCGGAAACGTTTTCGAAGTTTATCCGCGGGCAAAATCTGGTTCAGCTGTATCTGATCAAATCGATGGCACAGAATTCGAGTGTCTGGTCGCAAGCTTCCCTTGAAAAGTTAAGGGACAACTATCGGGATCTTTATGCCCAAGTTGTGTTGGCCAAAGACGATAAAGAGGAGCAAGTGCGTTCAGGTGGTGAGCTTATCGATCTTATTGATAGAGCAGAGCTTTACAAACCCATCAGTGCACAGCGGCTTAATAAATATGAGTCTGATTTTTATTCTTATCTGCAGGAAGTCCGCAAAAAGACGGAAGCGATTCTTTATAGCACGACTGAAACCATGGCTTTGACTGAGGAATCCAAACGTTTGAATAGTATTAAGCGGCCGGGTCGGGTAGAGGCGGATTCATTCTTGCCGCAGGAAGGTATCTCTTCTGATAAGCCTTCTCTCAAAATTGTTCCCAGCGAAGATCCGAATCTGTAAGATAGCTGTTTGAAGATCGAGGAGACTATGGCGAAATTAACACTGCATAAACAAACGCTCGCCAACATGGATGAGATTTGTGCTTGGTTTAAAGCTAAGAAAGAAAAATTATCCTATCCTATTTACTCCAGCTATGACATCCGCGACGCGGGTTACAAGATATCTAACGTTGATGCCAATATTTTTCCTGCGGGATTTAATAATATTTGCCCGGCAGATAAAGAGACCTCTTGTTCTCTAATGGAAAAGTATATTCATGATCACTATGGTCCGAATATTCAGAACATACTGCTGGTGACAGAAGAGCACACGAGCAATGCTTTCTATTGGGAAAACGTAAACACGATCCGCAGTCTTATCGAGGCCTCGGGTAAAACAGTCCATGTCGCTATTCCGCGAGCTTTGCCAGAACCTTTAAAGGTCGTGAGTTCCGCAGGGAGAGAGATTTTAGTTCATTCGGCATTGAAAGATGGTCCTCTGCTGAAAGAATTCAAACCAGATCTAATTATCAGCAATAATGATTTTTCCGAAGCCTATGAAGAGTGGGCTCCATCAGTTTCCGAAGTACCAATGAATCCGCCTCGCGAGCTTGGATGGTATCAGCGAAAAAAGAGCACTTATTTTAAGTACTATAATCAGTTGGTCGAGGAGTTCAGTGCGATCACCAAGATCGATCCTTTTATTTTGCGAGTAGAAACAGAGCTTTTCGAGAATTTTGATATCGGCGACGAAGGCAGTCGGGCTGCACTGGCAGACCGCGTGGATGCCATGCTGTCAAAATTGCGGACCGAGTACCAAAAGCGTGGATTAAGCCAAGAGCCGTTCGTCTTTGTAAAAAACAACGCGGGAACTTATGGTCTGGCAGTTATAAAAGTGAACTCTGGCGCTGAAGTAAAAGAGTGGTCTTATAAGTCTCGCAAAAAAATGAAGGCGGCCAAAGGCGGTCGTGATGTTGAAGAAGTTATTATCCAAGAGGGCATTCCCTCCATCGTTCAGGCGGACGAAGCAAGTGCAGAGCCAGTCATCTATATGATCGGCTGTGAATTGGCCGGTGGCTTCCTGCGAACTCATGCAGAGAAAAGTTCCACGGAAAGTCTTAACAGCCCCGGTGCTGTTTATAAAAGACTTTGCGTTTCGGATTTGGCGGTGAACACTCCTGGATGTCCTCAAGAAAATGTCTATGGCTGGACGGCCAAACTAGGGTTGCTGGCCATTGGCCTTGAGGCTCAAGAACTTGGAAATGTTTTTAAAGGATACAAGAATTCGGCCACGACTAAAAGCTAGGTCCCAATAAAGTCTGAAGATCACGCCAAAGGCTCATGCTATCCTGCAATTGATGAGGATAGAAAACTTATGAGAAATTTCTTTGGCGTGTTTACGCTTTTTGTAGGTTGCTTCGCTGTCGGCTTTGGTTTGGTTCGTTACACAACAGATGTAAATCAGATTACTCGAGATCCGGCGGCTGTGCGTGGTGGTTACGACTTTACCGGGATGCAAGGAGATCAACTTCACCAAGCCGTGAAGCAACGTCTTCTTAGCGGTTTTGAGATGACCAAATTTGCAGAGGGCGCACAAATTTCGTTGGGCCATTTTGTTTTTAGTAACAGCGCGGGCGAACGACGCCTAGCCTGCCAAGAGTTTGGCCGTGTTTCTTTGACATTTGAAGCCGAAGGCTCTTCTGTCGGAGGTGACAAGCCTTCCATGGAAATCGAAGGGCGTTGTGAATCTTCTGCTGATTTTGCAAAGATCAACCCGTTACTGATTCCCATCCAAAGAATCGTCGGAGAAAGACCAGCCGATGGGGAGTTTCAATTTAACGAAGGTTCTCCCGTAAATATTCGCTTCGTGAATGTGGCAGATCAATGGCCGCGACTGTGGTTGCTGAAGTCGGTTAAACTGATGAACGACACAAGCTCTGCAACAGTGATTGTGGAGAGCGATGAGGTCGCCCAGATCTTGGGTCATCCAGTGGTTATGACTTGGTAAAAATAAAAAACGTGGTGATATTTCTATCACCACGCTCGCAGATCTTAAACTGATCTATTATTTGATTACTTATACTGCTCAGCGATTTTGACAAAGGTGCGAACCATTGCACCGCTGGCACCTTTTTTAGGGCAATAAGGCAAGCGATTGCCAACAGCCCAGCCAGTACCTGCGATATCGAAATGCGCCCATGGTATTCCTTCGCCAACAAATTGCTCAAGGAATGCGGCTGCAGTTGCAGAGCCAGCACCTTTTCCAGAAGAGATGTTAGAAAGATCAGCGAAAGTGCCTTTCATATCCTTCACGTGGTAATCGCAAAGAGGCATGTTCCAAACAAGCTCACCAGTTTCAGTTGCTGCCTTTTCAACTTTTGATTTTAGTTGAGGATTGCGAGTGAAATAGCCCGTGTGAATGTTGCCAAGAGCGACAACCATTGCACCTGTTAAAGTCGCCGCATCAACGATCATTTGTGGCTTCAACTCAGTTGCATAGCAAAGGGCATCAGCCAAGATTAATCGACCCTCAGCATCCGTGTTATTCACTTCAAATGTTTTTCCATTTCGCGCAGTGTGAACATCGCCTGGCTTTGTAGCTGACGGTCCTGCAAGATTTTCAGTTGAAGCGACAAGGCCGACTGCATTTACTTTCAGTTTAAGTTTTGCAATGGCCAGAAGAGTTCCGATAACGTTCGCTCCACCACACATGTCGTACTTCATCTCTTCCATTCCGGCAGATGGCTTAATGCTGATGCCGCCGCAATCGAAGGTCAGTCCCTTGCCAACGAACACCACTGGTTTCTTGGAAGCCGCTGCTCCTTTGTATTCCATGATGATGAAACGAGGTTCTTGGGATGAACCGTTAGATACACCAAGCAGACCACCCATTTTTTCTTTTTTGATTCTAGCTTTGTCCCAAACTGTGACTTTAAGGCCCGTACCTTTTGCTGCAGTAACCGCAGAATTGGCGAGGATTGTTGGAGTCATGAGATTACCTGGCATGTCGCCCAGACGGCGAGAGAAGTTCACGCAAGATCCAAGAACGACGCCCTCGTTAAATTTCTCTTTCACTGACTTTTCAGAAGCAAGCTTAGATACAACATGGAAATTGATAGTAGAAGCCTTTGTGTCTTTTTTGCCAGATTTCAGTTCGTCAAAAACGTATGAAGTTAGAACAAGACCTTCAGCAACCGCTTGCGCGTATTCAGGAGCATCTTTTTTGCTCGTTGCAATGCCATCAAAGTGAATGGCTGCTTCCTTAACATTTAAAGCTTTCACGGCTTCAAAGGCAGATGCGACAGACTGGCGCACTGTCTCGTGATCCATGGAATCTTCTTCACCAAGGCCAACGACAACAACGTGGCGATAATTTTTGTAAGAGACTTCTCTGAAGGTGACGACTTCCTGATGCTTGCCAGTGATCGACTTGTCATCGATTGCAGACGAAAGTCTTTTGTGAAGTTCAGAATGAGTCAGTTTTGCGAGCTTATCTTTGCCGCTAGACGCCTTAGCGAACACGACCAAAGCCGGGCATTGAAGAGACTCGATATCTTTATTTAACAAGTTGAAAGTCATAGAAACCCCTTAAAATATTCAGTTTTATGCGGACTCAACATCTTTAGCACAGCAGCAACTTGGGTCAAAGCTTTTTGATAAAGTCCTGAGCTAAGATTCCGATAGGTACACAGCATGACACCTCACTCACAACCACAGGAGACAGCAGTGGCACTCATTCCATACGTCATAGAGCAAACCTCAAAGGGCGAAAGATCTTACGATATTTATTCCCGCCTTCTCAAAGACCGCATTGTGATACTCGGGACTCAAGTGACGGACGAAGTGGCTAATAGCATCATTGCGCAGTTTCTTTTTCTTGAGGTGGACAACCCTGAAAAAGATATTCACTTTTACATCAACTCTCCAGGCGGAAGCGTCTCTGCGGGATTGGCAATCTACGACTTTATGCAATTCGTAAAATGCGACGTGGCAACATACTGTATGGGAATGGCGGCGAGCATGGGTTCGTTGTTGTTGACAGCAGGTGCTAAGGGTAAGCGCTATAGCTTGCCGAACACGCGAATCATGATACACCAACCATTGCTTTCAGGTGGTGGGTTGTCTGGGCAAGTGACGGATATCGAGATTCATGCAAAAGAATTGATTAAGACAAAAGAAAAACTCACTCGCATTTATGAGGCGCATACTGGTAAAGACTACGAAGTCTTGAGAGCTGCGATGGAAAGAGATAACTTCATGAATCCGATGGAAGCAAAAGAGTTTGGACTTCTTGATCACGTCGTAGAATCAAGAAAAGCAAAAAAAGGATAACTACAGATGAGTACTAAAGATACCAATGGTGCTTTGAGATGCAGCTTCTGCGGCAAAGGCCAAAAAGAAGTCAAAAAACTAATTGCCGGACCGGGCGTATACATCTGTGACGAGTGTATCGATCTTTGTAACGATATTATCGACGAGGAAAAAGAGCGCGAGACGTCGGTGAAGGGAACCTTTAAAGTTCCTAAGCCTTCTGACATCAAGGGCTATCTCGATGACTATGTTATCGGACAATTGCAGGCGAAAAAGACGCTTGCCGTGGCCGTACATAATCACTACAAGCGTGTGAACGCGATGGCTCAGGGTAAGAAGTCGCAAGATGTGGAAATGCAAAAATCCAACATCCTTCTTATTGGACCGACTGGTTCTGGTAAAACTCTTTTGGCTCAGACAATTGCAAAAGTTCTTAATGTTCCATTCGCAATGGCGGATGCGACGACACTGACCGAAGCAGGTTATGTGGGTGAAGACGTGGAAAACGTCGTACTGAACCTGTTGCAGGCAGCAGACTATGATGTTGAGAAAGCTCAAAAGGGCGTTATCTACGTCGACGAGATCGACAAGATTTCCCGTAAGTCTGAAAACCCATCCATCACGCGTGACGTGAGCGGTGAGGGTGTTCAGCAAGCTTTGCTTAAGATTCTTGAAGGAACGGTTGCGAATCTTCCTCCAAAGGGTGGTCGTAAACATCCCCAGCAAGAATTCATTCAGGTCGACACGACAAATATTCTCTTTATCGTTGGCGGAGCGTTCGTAGGCTTGGACAAGATTATCGAGCAGCGTACAACCAATAAAACGATGGGTATTGCGGCAGATATTCGCACGACTGATGAAGTGGATAAGAACTCGAGCTTGCTTCAAAAGGTAGAGCCTGATGATCTTTCAAAATTTGGTTTGATTCCAGAGTTCATCGGTCGTTTGCCAGCGATTGCCGTTCTGACTCCTCTGGATGAAGAAGCCCTTATGGACATCTTAGTTCGTCCGAAAAATGCGATCACTAAACAGTATCAAAAGCTTTTTGCCTTTGAAGGTGTGGAGCTAAAGTTTACTGACAAAGCACTTAAGGCCGTGGCTCAGATGGCTTTGAAGCGTAAGACGGGTGCCCGAGGTCTGCGTGGTGTTCTCGAGACAGCAATGCTAGACGTCATGTATGACATTCCTTCTAAAACAAATGTGAAGGAGGTCATCATCGATGACAACGTGATCAACGATGGCGCGCAGCCAAAGCTTGTCTATAAGACGGACGAAGAAATTCAAGCTGAAGAGGAAGCAAAAAAGAAGACTCCAGCTTAATACGGAATAAACATTTAGCAGATTCAAAAGGCCCGGGCATAGAACCCGGGTCTTTTTTTTGCTGAGTGACAGTGGCGTGCTCGGCATTGATCTTTGTGAAGGCCTTGCTTAGGATGTCACTATGAAAAAATATCTACTGATCTTGGCGAGTTTTTTGCTTTCGTGTGCTAGTTCTACTGATAAGGGTGCTGTTGGGATTGAACGGCGTCAACTGATGCTGATTCCTGACGAGCAGATCGTCGCCATGGCGGCCCAAGGTTATGTTCAAACCAAGGAAGAAGCGCAAAAGAAGGGAACTCTTGATCAGAATCCAGAGCAGGTTCGAAGGCTCAACGCCATTGCCAAGCGCTTGATTCCTCATACTAAGTATTTCCGCGAAGATGCTCCTCAATGGGACTGGGAAGTGCATGTCATCACTTCTCCAGAGATCAATGCTTACTGTATGCCCGGCGGCAAGATCATGTTTTACACGGGAATCATCGAAAAACTGAATCTGACTGATGGGGAGATCGCTGCGATTATGGGGCACGAAGTGGCACATGCGCTTCGAGAGCACGGCAGAGAGCGAATGTCAGAAGAGCTTATCAAAGGGCTCGGATTACAAATTCTTGTCATGTCAGGGAAGTTAGACGCTAAGTATGCCACAGCAGCAGATCAGTTGACGGCTTTAGCGATCTCTTTGCCGAACAGTCGTGGTCAAGAAACAGAGGCAGATCAAATGGGCGTCGAGTTGATGGCTAGAGCCGGATACAACCCAGAAGATGCCGTCAGCTTATGGAAAAAAATGGGTTCGACTGGCGGAAAACCACCAGAGATCCTCAGCACTCATCCTTCGGATACGACTCGGATCAAAAAAATTCAAGGAATGATCCCGAAGGTTATGCCACTTTATAAGGCGAGCGCAAAAAATTAAACTGCGTGGATTACCAGTTAAAGTCTTCTTTAAGCATGTCGCCCAAAGCGCGAAAATCAACAGGCTTACTAATGAATCTTTTCGCGCCCAATGCTTCGGCCTTTGAGCGATACTCCAAGGACTCGTAAGCACTGACGATGTAGACGGGTATTTCTTTTTTCAGTCTACGAATTTGACTTAACAATTCGAAGCCGTCCATTTTAGGCATATTGATGTCGGAAAGAATCAGGTCGACTTGCGGTGGTTCTTCTTTTTTTAGATAATTCAGGCATTCGTCCGCGCCTAAGAAAGAAGTCAGGTGAAGTTCGTCGATGTCAGCAAAGAGCTTTTTAAATTTCAGCTTATAAAGCAGATGGGTATCTGCTTCATCATCGACGACCACAATATTTATCACGGCAATATTCTTTCCTGTGTTAAGGGTAACGACATCACGAACTCGGTCCATTTTCCAAATTCGCTAGAGTACCTTAACGTACCACCGTGTTTCTGAGCAATATTAAATGCGACAGTTAATCCTAACCCTGCACCTTCTCCTGAAGCTTTAGTTGTTAAGAAAGGATCAAAGACTTTCTCGCCAAGAATGGCTGGGATCCCGACCCCATTGTCGCGGATCGATATCTCAACCATTTCGCCCCGAACAGCCGTCGAAAGAGTCAATTCAGGCGTAAAATTCTTTTGTAGTACGGCCTTTTTTTCCAGAGCGTAAATAGCATTTTCCATTATATTACACAGAGCTCTAAGCAAAGAATTCGTGTACACAGGAGCGGTAATAGAGTCTGCCAGTCTGTAGGTGACTTTCGGAGGAACGTAGCTCGAGCCAACCGCTCTGGTAGAGAGTGTTTGATAATAGGCTTTTTTGACCAGGTCATTTAGATCCACGTCCTCGAGCGCATCACTGTCATAGCCGGACAGGATTTGCATCGAGCGAACAATTTGGTCAATTCTCTGGCTGTGTTTTAGAATGACACGGCTGATTTCTCGCACTTCTTCGATATTTTCTGTGTCAGTCAAAAGCTCCGAAAAATTAAGAACGAAATTTAATGGATTGCGAATTTCATGAGCAACACTGGCGGTGAGGCTGCCAAGCGAAGCAAGCCGTTCTTGCGCAACAAGGGCAGCCTGCATCCGCTTGATTTGCGTCATGGCCTTTTCCAAGCTTTCATTCTTAGTCATGAGCTCTCTAGTTCGTTCTTGAACTTTCACTTCAAGAGCTTGGTTTAATGCTTCGAGTTTCTGATAAGCCTCTAGGATTTCCGAGCGGAACTGATTGATGGAATCTGCTAAGACATCTAATTCGTCCACGTTTTCATGGCGCGGTCTGTGGAGGGTCAGCTGGCGATTTCCACGATCTCGGTCCTTAAGGAAGGAGGCAATGGTTTGAATGTGCACCACCACGATTCTGTTAAAAATAAAATACAAACAAAATACGACGACCAGGGTCTTTGCGGCTTGTCGGGTGAAAATCCAAATCGCTTCTCGGAAGTATTTTTGACGCAAGCTTTTAACATCCAGCTCAACACTAAGGACCCCCAAGATTTCATTGGTGCCGCGGTGATAGATGTCAAACTTCTTGAAATTTTCTTCGCTAGGCTCAGAAATTCCGTGTTCGTAAATATTTTGGGAATCCGCGGTTAAGCGGAGGTAGCTAATCCCCTCGAGGCGGCTTAGGCCATCCAACTGAATCTCGAGGAGGCGTGTGTCATAGGACCACAGATGTTCAGCCATCGAATCCAAATAGGAGCTTTCGATGATCGCGAAGTTATTCTGCAGCTTATTGAAATCACGCTGGTAATCCATGATAAGCTGAATGGCGGTCAACACGAGGGTCGCAAAAGAGCTGACCGCCCATGTGGCAATCAACAGTCTTAGCGACAGAGATTTCGTAGTGAACCATTTTGAGTCTTTAATTGTCACATTGCACTTATCGAACAAATCGGGACAAAAGGGGACGAAAATCTTCAGTCTGGGAGTTACAATTCGGAAATAAAATCGCTGACTCAGCCAAGGGATATTTTGTTAGGTATACGTCTGGTCGAGCTAACATCTGGCAAATGTGACCCAGACCTCTTTTTTTCCACGATATATTTACTTCCCAGTAATCATACACATAGTTAAACTAAGAGTAGGGGCGAGGATTGGTTAATAGGATATTAACCGGAAACGAACCCCCCTTGTGTCCTAGAACGCAAGTAGCTCGAAACCCACAGGGAGGGAGAGGATATGAGCGAGGGAAAAGTCACACAACTACCACTTTTACCCCTAAGAGACCTCATCATTTTTCCACATATGATGATGCCTCTATTTGTCGGCCGCGAAAAGAGTATCAATGCTCTTGAAGAGGCCATGAGCAAGCAGACCGATATCGTATTGGCTGCGCAAAAGGACGCTAAAACGAACAATCCTGAACCAAAGGATATCTTTAGCGTTGGTACTGTGGGTACGATCATCCAATTACTTCGCCTGCCAGATGGAACTGTAAAGGTTCTCGTCGAGGGTAAACGTCGCGTAAAGATTAAGAATTTCGTGAACAACGAAAATTTCTTCATGGTTTCATGCGAATCTTTGGAAGAAGATTCAACGAACATCGTCGAGGCACAAGCCTTGGTTCGTTCCGTGAAGTCCACTTTCGAGACCTACGTGAAGCTTAATAAGCGCATCCCACCAGAAATCTTGATGAGAGTTTCAACCATCGAAAATCCAGGGGAGTTAGCTGATATCATCGTGGCTCAGTTAAATCTGAAGCTCGAGGATAAGCAAACCGTTTTAGAGATTATCGATCCTTCCAAGCGTCTTGAGCACTTGTTGAACTTGATGACGGGTGAAATCGAAATTCTTGAAGTCGAAAAGAAGATTCGTACTCGCGTTAAGAAACAGATGGAACGCTCTCAGAAAGAGTACTATCTGAACGAGCAAATGCAGGCGATTCAAAAAGAGCTTGGCGAAAAAGACGATTACCAAGCAGAACTGCAAGAGCTTGAAGTAAAATGTAAAAATAAAAAGATGAGCCAGGAAGCCAAAGACAAGGTCATGAAAGAGATTAAAAAACTCAAAATGATGTCGCCTATGTCTGCGGAAGCAACAGTGGTTCGTAACTATATCGACTGGGTTTTGTCACTTCCTTGGCAGGAAATGGCCGATGAAAAGCATGACTTAAAGAATGCTCAGCGCATTTTGGATAACGATCACTGGGGTCTTGAGAAAGTTAAAGAACGCATCTTGGAATACCTTGCTGTTCTTTCGATCTCTAAAGACATGAAAGGTCCAATTCTGTGCTTAGCTGGACCTCCAGGAGTCGGTAAGACTTCACTTGCAAGATCAATTGCAGAATCGCTGAACAGACCGTTCGCGCGAATCTCTTTGGGCGGCGTGCGAGATGAAGCTGAAATCCGTGGTCACAGAAAAACCTATGTCGGTGCGATGCCAGGTAAGATCCTGCAAGCTTTGCGCAAGGTTGATAAAGGGAATCCGCTTGTCTTGCTTGATGAAATCGACAAGATGGCCAATGACTTCCGCGGTGATCCATCTTCGGCAATGCTTGAAGTTTTGGATCCAGAGCAGAATCACAATTTCCAGGATCACTACTTGGAACTCGAATACGATCTTTCTTCGGTGATGTTTATCGCGACGGCGAACTCTTTGCATACAATTCCAAGACCTCTTTTGGATCGTATGGAGATCATTAACCTTGAAGGTTACATCGAGCAGGAGAAATTCCACATTGCCAAGAACTACCTAGTTCCTAAGCAGTTGGAAAATCACGGCTTGAAAGACTACCGTATTTCGGTTCAAGACAGTGCGATTCGCGATATCATCCGCTACTACACAAGAGAAGCGGGCGTGCGTAACCTTGAAAGACAAGTTGCAAACGTCGCTCGAAAAGTAGCTAAAGAAATCGTGATGAATGAAACTTTAGAGAGCTTTAAGAATGACGCTAAACCAGCAGAGAAAAAAGCAGCTCCTGCCAAAAAAGGTGCAAAGACCTCTGCGAAATCTACTAAGAAGGAAAAAGATCAGGGTTACGTGGTCACTCCTGCTAAATTAGTAGAACTTCTTGGTCCTCATAAGTACAAATTCGGTCAGATCGAGCAGGAAAATGAAATCGGTCTTACGAATGGTATGGCATGGACGGAAGTGGGCGGTGACTTACTCGCTGTCGAAGTCAGCGTGGTGCCTGGAAAAGGTAAATTCACGGTAACCGGTCAGCTGGGTGACGTCATGAAGGAATCTTGTTCGGCAGCGATGAGCTATGTGCGATCAAGAGGCCCATTGTTCGGGTTGGATAAAGAATACTTCTCGAACATCGATGTTCACATCCACTTACCAGAGGGCGCAGTTCCTAAAGATGGTCCTTCTGCAGGTATTGCTCTGACGACTTCAATCGTCTCTGCAATCACTAAGTTGCCAGTTCGAAGAACTGTTGCGATGACGGGAGAAATCTCACTTCGTGGACGTGTGATGCCGATCGGTGGTCTAAAAGAAAAGATCTTGGCGGCTCATCGTGGCGGCATCAAGATCATCATCTGCCCTAAAGAGAACGAAAAGGATTTGAAAGATATTCCTAAGGAAGTCATGAAGGATCTTAAAGTTGTCTTGGTAGATCATGTGGACCAAGTTTTAGTGAACGCTCTTGAATTGAAAAATCCAAAGGATCTTTTCAAAATTCAAAAAGAGCGAGAGTTTGGAATCAAGGCCCAGTACACAGGCCAGCAGACCATTCATCACTAAGAGACAAAAGACATTTAAAATAAAAAAGCCGGGAGTAATCCCGGCTTTTTTTATTTTGCGTGCATCTTAGTTGAACTAGTTCAGGCTGTAATCGACAACAGTGTTTTCTACAACTTCACCAGGGAAGCGATAGCTGCGGATTTTCATGATAAGAGTTTTTTGTTCGCTTTCATTTGAGCAAGCGTAATAGCTCTTATATTGGCAAGCATAGTTGAGGCAGTATTCATATGCTGATGAGCCAGTGTTTTGACAGATCAAACCATAAGCGGCTTGTACTTTTTGAACTACTTCTTTGGGTGTGACCGCAAAGGCCGCAGGTGAAGCCAAAAGAATGCTCAAAGCAAGAGTAGCGAGTTTCATAGAAATTCTCCTTAGATGGCGAATATTTACTCCTGATTGACACTCAGTGCAATTGACCTGGTAACTATTACAGGTGACGCAAAACACCGTTTGAGGCCTTCTTTAATTACATTACTGAAATCAATTCCAAGACTGCATCAATTTTGGGCACTTCAGCAGCTCTGACGTTGACGTAAACCTAACAATCTGACAAAACCTGAAGCCCAACACACTCTTTTGTGAGCTTTGGTATATCGGAGTCCAAATAACATGAACCAATTTGATCGCGCTTTTGAGCTCGGCAAGCTGTATTGCGATCGAGGCGAATTCGACCTAGCTGTCGAAAACCTTCGAGAAGCAACAACTGGCTATTTCGCCGAGAAAAATTTCTCTCAGTATCTCAAGTGCATGAACTTGCTCCTGCGCATACATGCTGAGCGTGAAGAGTTCGAAGAAATCAATCTTACTAAAGAAAGACTTCAGGATCTCGTTCTGAACGAAGGCTTCGAGCTGACGTCAAAGACTTACTACACTCTAGCGGTCTGTGCCTCTTACAAAAATCAAATCGATACTGCGACTGACTACTTACAAAAAGCTTTGGCGATCGCTTTGGCTTCTGACAATAAAGAAGACATCTGTCATGCCATCTTCGGATTGGCTATGGTGTATTCTCACCCAACAGTTGGAAAATATTCCGATGCTCTGAAGGAGATCTATAATCTTCAAGTCTTCTTCCAAGTATATTCAATGCCCGATCTGCAAGCGTCTTCTTTATTTTTGAATGCCGAGATTCTGAAGCAAATGCAAAAATATGACGAAGCTATCGAGGTCTTGTGGAAGGCCTATGATATCGTTAAGACAACTCGTAATGTCGTGATGTCGAACTATCTGATGGGCGCAATGGCCGATACATATTTTGAAATCGGCGATAAGGACATGGCGCGCACTTACATTACCTTGGCACAACGATCTGTCGACTCTGATAATCACCGCCGCCTTGGTCGCATGGTAAAACAGCTGGCTGAAAAAATCGGTGGTGAAACACAGTCTAACTTTGATCTGATTTTCGATGAAGTGAATCACTCTGTCGTCGAGAAAAAGTTAGGAAAAATCGATTTTAAAAATCAGTTCATTCTTTTGGATCTGCTACGACTCTTCGTGCAAAACCAAGGACAGATTTATTCTAAAGAGTACCTTGTAGAGAACGTCTGGCGTCAGCCTTACGATCCTGCGGTTCATGACAATAAAATTTACGTGACGATAAAAAGATTGCGGAAATTGATTGAACCTGACTACGAAAAGCCTAAATATATTTTCCGAGCGAAAAATGGTTATTACATGAATAAAGCGGCTCGCATTCATTTCGAGCACTAGGGGGGATTCATGTTACGTCACATCTTGATAGCAACTTTGATAGCACTTTCTTCGTTGGCATCTTATGCCGAAGTGCCAACCGATTCTGAAGAGCACATCATGCCCGCTGGTGATCGTTGGACTCCGTGGCCGTGGTCTATGGCTCAGCCATTCCCATGGAATGATATCCGGGGTATGTGGAAAGTTCAGCAAGACGATTTTGTTTCTTATTTTGCCTTGAAGGTCGTTCGCCCTCGAGCAACGGGGATCAGACAGCTTCAGGTAAAGCAAATTGATGGTCAAACTTGCAAGGTCATTGCAACCGGCGTGGGCATTGAAAAAGGCTCTCGAGTTCTGGCTCAGATGACCAGCCGCTCTGGAGTTACTTACAGAGTGCATTTGACGTCATTCGACCAGAAGGACTCTCCACAGGAGCCTTTAAAGGGCGCAGAGGATGCAAACAAGGTCATGGTTCTGTCCATTGGTGATTTGGACCAAAAGGGTCTTGATCATATGGCCCATATGCAAATCCTGAAGGTTTCGCGCTATTTAGACCTTCGCATTTGCACAGAGGACCTAAAAAAATAGCATTTATAAAAAAAGATATTGCAAATCAGGGGGGACCATTGGTACAAATTGGTCCTTCCGAACGATAGGAGATTAGCTCAGTTGGTAGAGCGCCACCCTTACAAGGTGGATGTCATCGGTTCGAATCCGGTATCTCCTACCAAATTAACCACCCACCGAGGTGGTTTTTTTGTTTCTGGAATCTTGCTCAATTGTTAGAGCTATTCAGCTATCTGAAGCTTACTGATACATCAAAAATAAACTAAATTCTAAATACCTTCATGTTCCTCGATCACGTTGTCTCGATGCTTAAGTTGCTCTTTTATACATCCGAATAGATTAGGTCGCTTGTTTTTTTGGTACGTACTTGATCGAAGGTTTTATGAGGTGTTCTCTACTCTTAATAATTTTCGTTTTTTTATCAGCATGCTCATTGGATGCTAGTATCTATCGTCCGTCCTCGCTTATAGATATCGAAAACCCACCCCATCTTAACATTCAAAGAACCGAAGCAGACTTTATCGCGGGTGAAGTGGTCACCACTGGAAACGGCGCTGTGGTTACAGGGACTTTCGGAGAAATCAGTGAGCTGCAAACTCTTGGCAACGGAGTGGTCATAGAGGGAGTTTTTTATGAATAAGAAATGGATTCTTATAGCTGTACTATTGGTTGCAAACTTCGGCGTGCCTTCTTGGTCTGAAGCGCAGACTCATAAAGGCATCAGTTTTCAAGGAGTGATTAAGCTTCCTAATGGCGAGTATCCGACTCGATCTGGCTTGACAGTGAACTCCCGAGTTTTATCTCCGAGTAACTGTATCTTGCGTGAAGAGCAATTCGAGGGAGTGAATGTTTCTAATGGCTACATCAATATTGCTATCGGAACGGGCGCTGTCGGCGGATATGACCCATCGCTTAGCATGAAGCAGGTCATGGATAATTCCGCTGTAATGAATGGATTAACCTGTCTAAATACTGATGGAACTGTCAATCCCTCCGTAACATCTTTCAATCCGTCGACTACTTCGGGTGCTCGGAAGTTCCGCTTAAGTTTGACGATCGACTCTACGCCGATCGTCGCAGACTTCAATATGCGAGCAATGGCTTATGCGATAAATGCGGAAAGCCTCAATGGCAAAACTGAAAGCCAATTTATAAACACATCCCCAAATGTAACTCAAAGTGCTCTTGAAAACTGGTTCGCCAGCACGGTAATGGGAGAGATCCTTGGTGGAACCTATGTGGCGACATCGGCGACGACTGCAAACAATGTCAGTGGCGTTGTAGCGATAGCAAATGGTGGAACCGGGGCAACATCCGCTTCCGCAGCGATGAATAATCTTCTTCCTGCCCAGGCAGGGCATGCGGGCAAGGTTCTGACAACAGATGGAAGTGCAGTAAGTTGGGTTGCACCTGCTGCGGCACCTGTCGCAGTCACAAGCGTTGCTGGCAGAACGGGTGATGTCACTTTGGGAGCAGCAGATATATCCGACTTTGCTACAAGCACCAACAGTTTGATCTCCGCGCAAAAAGGTGTGGCCAATGGTTTGGCTCCATTGGATGGTGCGGGGAAAATTTCTTCGTCTTTTATTACGATTTCTTCGTCGGATATCCCCAGTCTCGATGCTTCGAAGATCACCTCTGGGACGATTACTCAGAATGTAAATTCAAGTGCAGTGGCCGGCACGACGGGGTCTTTTACGAACTTACGAATTTACGATGGGACAAGTGAGTACCTGACAATGTCATTGCCGACCGGAGGTACGGGTTACTCTCTTAGATGGCCGAATGCGGCGGGCTCCAGCGGTCAAATTTTGCAGACGGATGCATCCGGGAATCTTTCTTGGACGGCTCTCCCGGCGGCGCCAGTGTCCAGCGTTGCCGGTAAAACTGGTGCTGTGACCTTGGGATTTAGTGATCTTTCTGGAGTGGCAACCTCGGCGCAGCTACCAGTCGTTCCAGTTTCCAAAGGGGGAACGGGTGTCACATCCATCACAGGCAATCGCCTCTTAGCAAGCGATGGAACGGGAAGCGCTGTTACTGGATTTTATTGTAGTGTTGGTCAGTTGGTGACCTTCGATGCCACAGGAATTATGGGTTGTACAGCGTACTTATCTTCGGGGCTTTTTGCCCAAGGGGGAAATAGTTTTGGTGCAGTCGCCAATTTGGGCACAAATGACAGCTTCGATTTACAATTTAAAACAAACAATACCAATCGTCTGGTCATAGCAGCAGATGGACGAGTTGGGGTTGGAACCTCGGCTCCGACAGCTCCATTTCATCTTTCCAGCTCTACTGCTGGAATCACTGTGGATCGTTTTCATGTGGGAGGGAATGGTGCCTATATTTCTTTGGGAAGTGCCCAAGGGTCAGAGGCAGCGCCGACAGTTGTTCAGCCCGGCGAGGTGCTCGGAGAGCTTCGCTTCAGAGGTTATGCGCGAGATCCTCTAAATATTTCAGATCAGTGGCGCGTTCTTTCAGGCATCAACTCGATCGTTGAGAGTCTTGATGCACAGAATAGAGTCTCTACAAGGCTGACTTTTGAAACCTCGTCCAGCTCAAGTCAGACGGAAAAAATGAGAATCACCTCTGACGGAAAAGTTGGCATTGGCACTACTTCGCCAGGTTTTAAGCTTCAAATTGAAGACTTAGTAACAGATAACAATAGCAGAGCGATCGTAACTAGAAGTGTCTCCAGTGTGACTGCCACTGCAAATATTTCGGCCATGGGCGCTGATCTTCGGTCTTCACAAACTGTTCTTGCGGGTGCTACAAACAGTGGAGCTACGCGCGGGGCATGGATCTCGTCGCAGCGAAATAATCAGACTGGAGTTAATGATAATGGAACGCTGTCGCGTCTGGATGGCGTTTTGGTTCAATACGGACATTTTTCGGCAAACCTCAGTGCGACCCCGCAAACCACCGAGGTTCGTGGTCTTGGGTTGAATCCGTACTACAGCACAGGTCATATAGACACTCTTTATGACATACACATATCAGACGGAGCTACTGGTGGAACTGTTACGAACCACTATAGTCTCTATCAAGAAAAAGCCACCGCAAAAAATTTCTTTGCGGGCAATGTGGGTATCGGAATGAGCAATCCGACTGTTCCTCTGGAAGTTGCGGGAGTTGGTTCGGGCGAACTTTTTACCATCAGAAAAACATCACAACTTGAAAGTGATCCAGGATATACAGCCTTCATACGAGCCAAAGATTCTGCGGGCACCAATGTTTGGTATGTCGGGGATGGCAGTGTGACGGCGAAAGGTCTTTATATGGTGACCTATCAACCAGATTACAGTTTGTACTTTGGGACCAATTCCGGAACCGCGATGACGATCCTTAATAATAATAATCTGGGAATAGGAACGACAAGCCCTGGCTATAAACTTCATGTGGTGGGCTCCAGTGGTGCAACCATTGGTCATTTTTCTGACGGTACCCAAAGTTGTTCAGTAAGGCCGGCTACAGCCGGAAGTATCAGTTGTTCTTCTGATGAGCGACTGAAAAAGAATATTCAGAATGTTCAAGATGCTACATCGTTGGAAAGTGTCCTGAAGCTCCAGACTGTCACTTATGAATGGAGATCGGTCGATGATGGGCGTCACACCGGTTACATTGCGCAAGAAGTTGAAAAGATTGCTCCTGAATTTGTCACAACAGGATCGGATGGCTACAAGCAGGTCAGTTACACCGGCTTTATTCCTCTGATCACCGGAGCGATCAAAGAATTACACAATAAGCTTCTTGGTCATGAAGAACTGATTGCACGTCAGGCGATAGGTTTACAAACCAAGGTGGATAAAAGCGAAGTGGAAATTTTGCGCAAGGAAAATACAGAACTGAGAGCCCGCTTAGAACGAATCGAACAAATCCTGGAGTCGAAATAGCAACTCGCTAAAAAGTGTTCTTCACGGGGACCGCAAGCTAAAGATGAGCTCGCGATTTTTATTAGACCACTCATGTTTATCTGAAGGCTCGACAATTGTCGAGCCTGTCGATGGGGAGTATGACAGCTACGAAGTATAGGTCCGCGGAAGATTGTCGCCTTCGCCGCAGTATTTGCTTACACTCATTAATGGATGCACTTAGAAAAATTAAAGGACTACAAATGGGTGAGCAGTCGCTTGCTTGAGCAAGTTATTGCTCTTGCAGCCTATTTTGCATTTGCAAAGTTGGGTTTGCACTTGGCTACTTTAAACGAAGTGGCGTCTCCGGTTTGGCCAGCCACAGGTGTTGCAATTTCTTTGGTTTATTTCTTTGGACCGCAAGTCTTTCCGTCTATTTGGTTGGCGGCTTTTTTAGCTAATCTTCCCTCTAGTCTGTCGTTAGAGTTTAACTTCTTGATCGCTAGTGGCAACACCATTGAGGCCCTGGTAGGTGCGTTCATTTTCCGACGTGTTGGCGAGATTTGGACCGGACACAAGCCCTTTTATGCAGACGTCTTTCGCTTCAGTGCCGTATCGGTAGTGTCGTCTTCGCTAAGTGCATCCTTTGGCGCTACGGCTTTGGTTCTTTCAGATGTCGTGAAGCGTGAGGAATTTACAGCCAGTTGGATCACTTGGTGGACTGGCGATGTGCTGGGATGTCTTTTTATTTTTCCATTAGTCTATGAAATTCAGAAGCAATGGGTCGCAAACAGAAATCAAAAATTGCAGTGGAGTCTACAAGACACGGCTAAGCTGTTTGTTGCGATTGTTGGCATCATTGCCATTTCGTGGGCTGTATTCCTTTTGCCATCAGGAGCGCCCTATCTCTTCGCAATCTTTTTCGGGCTGATGTTGGCTGTTCAGTTCACTTCATACTTGGGATCCTATAGCGCAGCCCTTTTGATGAGTGCCGTTGCAATCACCATCACGTTTAAAGGTGGTGGGCCCTTTCGTTCCAGCGATGTTAATAATAGTTTGATCCATCTGCAGTTCTTTCTAGCTTCGTTGTGGCTGACTGCGATTGTGTTAAATAGTTTAAAGCGGGCAAATCTTTTAAAACGCGCCAGTTGGGTCTTCGTCTGTGGATGGTTGCTTACAGGTCTCGCATTTTACGGGTTTTATGAAAACGCGTTAAAAATTGACCGAAGAGAATTTGAATTAAAGGCGTTAGAGGCTTCGAGCCATATCGAAGTCACAATGCAGAGTTATGTTCGACTTCTCGAAGCAGGGACCGGATATGTTATGGCAACTAAAAGCCTGAACGTGGATTCTTGGAGGAGCTTTGTTGAGGGCTTAAGATTCAAGCAAAGATATCCAGGACTTAAAGGAATCGGGATCATTTACGCTGTCAACGAAACGGACCTAAAAACCTTCGAGTCCGCTAAGCGCAAGGAGCGAAGTGATTTTTTCGTCCATGATGTGATAGGCGTAGAACCTTTTGAACGAGATACAACGGATAAGTTTATAATTACTTACATCGAACCTCGCGAAGTGAATCTACCAGCGGCAGGATTGAATGTATCTAGCGAGTTCAACAGGTATTCTGCCGCCATAAGAGCCCGAGACAGCGGTAGTGCCGCCCTTACTCGGGGTATACGACTGGTTCAGTCTGATAAAAAGGCTGGGAGTGGACATCTGCTTTTTGTGCCCTTTTATAAAAAAATGGGAACGATGGAAAAACCTTTGCAGCTGAAAAATCGACTCCAAGGCTTTGTGTATTCACCTTTTGAAAGCGCCTCTTTCTTCGATTCTGCGACCTCGTCGTTTAAAAGGAACTTACAATTGGTTTCCTTCAAAAGTGATAGTTCCGTTCTTCGACAAAAGTTTGATGGTCGCGATATTTTCACGACAATGCTTGATTTAGCCGGGGTCGATTTCGTATTGACTTGGAAGAACCTGAATCCCATGGGCTCTTTCGGAATTACGGCAGCTTCGCTGGCTGGGTTTTCCGGAGCATTTGCAACTCTGGTCTTTGCGATGTTGGTCGCAGGGTTAGAGGGGCTTAGCCTTGCTGCCAGAAGGATCGCAGATAAGATGACCTTGGAAGTCAGAGAACGTGAACGCTTATGGCGCGTCCTTACAGAGACCAGTCCCGTCGGCGTATTTTTGACGAATGCAGCTCACAAAATTACCTATATCAATTCCCGCTTTAGTGCGATTACAGGTCTGACGCTGGAAGAGGTTCAAGACGGGAAACTGCGAGAACTGATTGCGCCAGAAGATAAAGAGCGAGTGTACAAGAGCTGGAAGCTTTTCTTGGATCGGGGCCTCAATTCATTTGAAGAAACGTATCGTCTGGAAAAACGTAATGAACTTTGCCACGTTTCCAGCCACGCCGTCCCTATAAAAACTGATGCCGGAGAGATCGTGGGATATATGGGTACATTGCAAGATTTGTCTGATCTACATAGAAACCAGACAGCTCTTGCTGCGGCCTCCAGGTTGTCTTCTTTGGGAATGATGGCAGGCGGTATCGCGCATGAAATCAACACACCTTTGGCGGTGATTGGTGGCAAGGCCGATTTACTTTTAAAACTTTTGGATTCTGCGGATTTCGATCGGGCCGTAGCGCAAGGTCATGTGCAGAAAATTATCCACACAGTTCACAAAATTGCCAAAATAATCAAAGGTCTGAGTTCGATATCGCGGGATCCATCTGCAGAAGAGCCCGTGATTTTCGGCTTGAATGATGTCGTGGCTGAAACAATTGAAATTTGCGAAAAGAGATTTCAAACCCATGGCATTGAAATAAGACGCACGGGAGTGTTACCTCAGCAAACAAATGTGTGGGGGCGTCCCGTTCAGTTGGGTCAGGTTTTACTGAATCTTTTAAACAACTCGTTTGATGCGGTCAAAAACCGACCGGAAAAGTGGGTTGAACTTCGCTTTACCGTTCTTGAAAAGATCGTAAAGCTGGAAGTGATAGACTCTGGGATCAAAGTTTCTGAAGATATTCAGGAAAAACTTTTTCATCCTTTCTTCACGACTAAAAAAGTAGGAGAAGGAACGGGACTGGGTTTGAGTATTTCAAGGTCGATCATTGAAAGAAGTGGCGGAAAGCTATATTTTGATCAGAAACCAAAGAACACCACATTCGTCATTGAACTTCGAGGAGCCGGTGAAAATGAGCGATGATAATAAGGCCAAGATATTGGTCATCGAAGACGATCCAGATTTAAGAGAGACCTTGGTAGATCTCTTGGAACCTTATTACTCAGTGAAGATCGCCGAAGATGGATTGGTAGGATTAAAAAATGCTCTGCGCGAACCTCCTGATTTAATTCTGATGGATTTGCGAATGCCGAATATGGATGGTTTTGAGACGTGCAAACTTTTAAGGGCCGATACTGAATTTGATAATATTCCAATTATCGTTCTTTCGGGCTTCGTATCTGACCAAGACAAGGTCAAAGCCCTAGAGATGGGTGCTGATGATTTCATCGGAAAGCCTTTTAACTCCAGCGAGCTCTTGTTAAGGCTTAAGAAAAGATTAGGTGCGCGGATGAGCTCCCCACGTACCGAACTCAGCACAACATCTGAAGGGGTGATTGCCTACGGTGATATCGTGTTTGACGTGAATTCCGAACAGGTGACGTTAAAAGACAAAGAACTGCACTTTAGTCAGTTGGAATTCTCGATTCTGCACATGCTGCTAATGAATGCAGACCGCATTGTGCCCAGAGAAAAGCTCATCGAGATTATTTGGCCGAATCAAGAAGTCTCCCACCGAATCATTGATGCGCATATGGTTTCAATTAGAAACAAGCTGAAGTCGAGCATGGTTAAAATCGGATCTGTCTACGGCAAGGGATATCGTCTCAGTTTGATAAAGGTCGATCGCTAGGTTCGACCTATTAAGCAATATATCCACCTGGACGTTCTGTTAATCTAAATATTCTAAAGATTTTAAACTTTTTGACGATAAGTTATATATCGGGCTCAGCGAGTCTTACTGAAGAGGCTCCGATGCCTAAGATATGGAGCGTATATGGGTAATCGTCTTTCGTTTAAGTTCAAATTGATCGGTCTCTGTGTGTTATTAAGCTCTCTATCTGTATTAGTAGGGGGCATTTCGACGTTTGGCCTCGGTGAAGTGGAAGAGGATTACGAAAGAGTCACAAGTAAAGTTCTTCCAAATATCGAGTATACGGATCAGATGTTCTTAAGTTACCAAAAGGTTCGGATTGATCTAAGAACTTTGGGTCTGCCGAATCTTTCGAAGGCAGATGCGCAAAAAGCGATTGCCGGGGTTCTGGAAGCGATTGCAAAGTATGAAGCCACAAATAAAAAGTACATGGCCGTTCCCTTTGTAGATGGGGAGGACGCTCTCTACACCGATGTCAACGAAGCTTGGAAAAGCTTTAAGGCCGTCGGAGAAAGAGCCTTGAAACTATATGCTTCAGGAACAGAGGAAGATCTCGCGAAATTGTCCGAGATATTTCTAGTCGAGTGTCCTGAAAAAGCGAAAGTCTATGCAGATGCCATTGAAGCACTTCTTGGTTTCCATCAAAAAAACAGTGAGACGTGGGTCAACCAGGCCAGAGAGAGTGCCCGAAGCACCAACCAAACGAACACTTTTGTTATCATCGGTGGAGTTCTTTTTGGTTTAGGCTTGGGCTACTTCTTTGCCACTCGAATCTCACATTCGATTGCAACCGTGACTCACAGTTTAGCTCAGGGAGCAGAGCAAGTCAGTGATGCCGCTTCCCAGATTTCTTCTTCGGCTCAGACTCTTTCTGAATCATCAACACATCAGGCATCTTCTTTGGAAGAAACTGTGGCGACGATGGAAGAGCTGACTGCGATGGTCAAGCTGAACTCCGATAATGCTCGTCAGGCGGCGGAACTTTCATCGCAGACCAGAGACGTTGCGCTTAAGGGAGAGAATCAGATCCAAAATCTGATCAAATCGATCGAAGTCATTTCAAGTGATTCAAAGAAGATCGCCGACATTACTTCGGTCATCGATGATATCGCTTTCCAAACAAATCTTTTAGCACTTAACGCCTCTGTCGAAGCGGCCAGAGCTGGGGAACAAGGCAAAGGATTCGCGGTGGTCGCGGATGCGGTAAGAAGTCTGGCGCAAAGAAGCGCGCAATCGGCCAAGGACATCTCTGCTTTAATTTCCTCCAGCGTCGAGCGAATTGGCAACGGTGCTGTACAAGCTCAGCAAAGCGGCGAGGTCTTGGCAGAGATTGTTACATCAGTCAAAAAGGTCTCCGAGCTGAATAGCGAAATCTCGGCAGCGAGCCAAGAGCAGTCTAATGGGATTCTGCAGATCGGAAAAGCCATGAACCAGCTTGATCAAATAACCCAAGCTAATGCGGCTGCTTCAGAAGAATCAGCTTCGGCCTCAGAGGAGCTTTCAGCTCAGGCCGGCGTGTTACGCGGAAACGTTGTCAGCCTGGTTCAGATCGTTGGAGAGTCGAAAGCTGCATAGGAACTTGACCCGCTTCGGAAAGACGCATAGGAAAAGGACCCGAGATTAAAGGTCTGTCAACGGAGCGGTTCATGAAACTTGTAGAGTTAGTAAAAGTCCCCGAAGCACAACGTGATCATCAGTGGGAAATCGACTTCTTTATGGCGATTTCCCAAGAAAATTTAAAGCTTCTTTCGGAAGCTCCGCAAACAGGTCCTGACAGTTGGCCCTATCTCTTGGCAGAAACCTCTGCAGAGGCGACAGAACCCGCACAAAAGATCATTCAATGGTTGGCAATGAAAGGTATCGGTCTGGTGGTTAATCCGCAAAAGGAATACCCTGACTATGTCTTTACCTATGGAATGCTTTGGCATTTTAAAGAGACCGGCCTTTTCTATCGACCCGCAGCCGATGCTCCAGTCGGTACGATCGAGCTGCAGGACGGCCAAAAGCTTCACGCTGGTGAGCCGACGCCTCAGTATCTGCCACAGTATGTTCGAAATATTTTAAAAGACTTTTTCCGCGACCAAGGAATTCTTGCTCCGCGGATTTTAGTTATGAGCACAGATCGCAAGCATTATGATTTAGCATTTTCTTTGGAGTCTTTGGGCAATCCGCCGCAAAAGGAACATCAGGGAATTGCAGAGGCGATCAGCTGGTTCTTGCCGCCTCATTATTCGGTGGTCTTGGTGACAGAGAAGGGTCTGCCACCATTCGTGAATCTTTAATCGATTTCGCCAGGAGCAGGGAGAAGGTCCATAAGGCATTCTCTCCAGTATTCTGGAGCCTCTTCGCTGTAATCTATAGCTACGTGGAAGCCTTTTTTGCCCAACAGCTGAGTGCGCGTAATAACGCCAGAGACTTCAAGATTCATCTCTTCAAGATGCATAAAGACGCGGTCGCCAATAAGCACATCTAAATTCAAATTCTTACGAAGCGCAGCTGGAATAAGGTCCTCTCGCTGAACAAGAAGAAGTAATCCAGTAGAAGAGGCTTCAACAATTTCGCAATTCTTTGCGATCTTCGCAAAATCATCTAAAGAAGTGATATACGAAATATGTATGGGAGAGACCTCTTTCCGTGGAGCCACTCGTCGGTTTAATTTTGGAGTTCCCATTTGTACCTACCTTAAGAAGAACTAATAACAGGTGTCATTAAACTCTTCGGCAGGACCGGACCAAAGTTAAGCGGAAAAAATAAAAAAGCCGAGCGTGTGATTTGTGAGCTGAAAGACAAGGCCATGCCCAGCTAAGGGTGCGGAAAAGTTATGAAAATTTAAAAGTGCGAATGTCTCAGTGTGAGAATCAATTTTTGTCCAATTCCCTATAGAAATCGCCGAAACGACCGAGGGTTGTGCGAAATCGCGCAGAGCTTTGAAGCTCGCTTCTTTCGCGCACCAGAGCGCGGCGGGTGAAGGAGCCTGCTGCATTTCTTCAGCAGATGCGATTCTGCGAACGACGTCGCTGTGAACTCGCGATGTTTTCTCGATATCAACACCGATGGGTGCGGAACAAAGCGCTACAATTCCAAGGTCGTGTGTGTGGGAAATTGAAGAGTTCAGGTCCGGTGTCTTTTCAAGAAGGGTGGCACGGTGCTGATGAATAAGTTCGCGGTGCTGTGGGTTGTTGCTTCCCCAATCTTCTGAAATCTGAAGATTCAAATCGCTGACTTTAAGATGTCTTCTAAAGGACTCTAATGCTGTCAGAGATAACATAGGAGTCCTTTTGCCTTAGACGTGAAATTCCGCAGGCCATTGCACGGATTTGCCTGAAGTAATATCCATCATGCGATCCAAAGAAACTTGGGCTTTAACCCGCAAGGCGTCGTTCATCTGCACTTGCGGTTGCAGAGTTTCCAACGCGCGTTTGATTTTTTCCATCGTATTCATCTTCATGTAAGGGCAGTTGTTGCAAGAACAACCAGCATCCAGAACTGGAGCTTGGATCAGCTCTGCATCTGGGCGTAGTTTTTTCATTTGATGGAAGATGCCGGTTTCAGTGGCGACGATAAATTTTTTGGCGGGGTTCTTTTCGACTTCTTGAAGCAAACGCGAAGTCGAACCAATCACTTGTGCATGTTGCAGGACAGATTCGTCACATTCAGGATGAGCGATAACCACCGCATCAGGGTGATCGAACATCAGGCTGTGCAGTTTCTTTGCATTGAAGAGCATATGAACTTCGCAAGAACCTGGCCAATAGATGAACTCTCGGTTTAGCTGTTTTGATAACCATCGTCCCAAATGTTGATCGGGTCCGAAAAGAATTCTGCGATCACGAGGAATGGATTCGATAATTTGCGCAGCATTGGAAGAGGTGATGATGACGTCAGAGATGGCTTTTACTTCAGCGCTAGAGTTAATGTAAGTCACCGCAAGAGCATCAGGATACTGCTGGCGCCAAGCTAAATAGTCAGCGTAAGGAGCGCCTTTTACCAACGAGCAGCTGGCTTCAAGATCAGGGACCAAAACAGTTTTTTCAGGATTTAAAATCTTCACGCTTTCGGCCATGAACACAACACCAGCCAGCAAGATGACTTTTTGCTGAACCTTCTGTCCTTGCTTGGCTAGAAAAAACGAGTCGCCGACGAAATCGGCAACGTCTTGGATATCGCCGTCCTCATAGTAATGAGCAAGAATAACCGCATCTTTTTCTTTTTTTAGACGAGCAATATCAGCAGCAATATCATAAGACATAAAAGCGACCTCGGCCCTTAAAGGCATCAAAGATTACTCTCGGGGATATAACACGAGCCCCTCAAAAAGCAACCCTGATCGGACGGATCAATGATCCCGCGGGACTTTGGCCCGCAAGAGCAGAAACGACAATTTCTGAGGTGTTTTTATTAAAGAGTGGTTCCGCCCTTAAGGACGTTGATAATAGACTTTGAAACGGTCTTGAGGGATTCGAAAACACCGCGACCTTCAGAGGCACAGCCTTCGATTTCAGGCGCATTGTATGGATTCAGAGCGCTTCTCAGTTCTGCAAGCGACGCCACGTTTGGAAGGTCTCGCTTGTTGTATTGCATGATCAGAGGAATCTCGCGAATGTCATAACCTTGCTGCTCAAGATTGATTTGCAGATTGCGCAAAGACTCCAAATTTTCGTCCATACGCTCGACCTGTGAATCCGCCACGAAGATCACGCCATCAAGTCCCTTTAGGATCAATTTGCGAGAAGCATCGTAAACAACTTGGCCGGGAACAGTGTACAGATGAAATCTTGTTTTAAAACCACGGATGTCACCGACATTCAGGGGCAGAAAATCAAAGAACAGAGTACGCTCAATGTCAGTATTCAATGCCACCAGCTTGGACTTTTGGTCCTCAGCGGTCTTTTGATAAACCCACTGAATATTCGTTGTTTTACCGCCCAACGAGGGGCCGTAATAGACAACTTTGCAGTGAATTTCTTTGGCATTGTAATTAATAAAAGACATTAAAGCTCCACTCTGTTTTGCAGGGCACGACCCATAGTTCTATCATCTATGAAATCGATGTCGCTGCCAATAGGAACTCCATGGGCAATGCGAGAAAGTTTCAATCCCTTCCCCTGAAGCTGCTTGGCGAGATACAAAATCGTGGTATCACCCTCGAGATCGGCATCAAGAGCGAGAATAATTTCTTTTATAAGGGGTCCATTTCCCTGCAGACCCTCATCAACACGCTCGAGGAGCTCTTGAATTTTCAATTCCTTGGGGCCAATGCCTTCAAGGGGAGAAATCGTTCCATGCAAGACATGATAACGTCCGCGGAAAGCTCCTGAAGATTCAATTCTCATAATGTCAGCGGGCTCTTCGACGACACAAATAGATTCATCAGAACGATGAGAGTCTTCACAATAGCGGCAGAGCTCGGAATCGGTGTAATTAAAGCAGCGAGGGCAGTCGTGCACCTCGGCTCTGACTTGCAAAAGAGCTTCGCTGAGGCGCTCGGGATACTCTGTCTGAGATTTCAAAATAAAATAAGCCAAACGCTGAGCTGTTTTCGGACCAATGCCCGGCAAGCGGCTCAGTTCATGAACTAATTTTTCAAGGGCGCCAATGTGTAGCATAGCTATCATTTACCCCAACTTTTACCGCGCTACCACCACAAGAGCCCTTGGACATTGGGTGTCATTTTTTAGAAGCCAGCGACGGTGCCAATCTTTGAATCCTCGTCTTCGTCATCCAAAGGAAGGACGAACTCGGCTTCTGTGGTCTTTTTCGACGACTTGATAGGTGCAACCCGAGCGGGAGGAGCCGCCTTGCTTGGTTTTTTGGAGCTAGGCTTTGGCGATCGAGCCGTTTCAGGGAAGGGTTGTGCCGAGTGGGCTGTTGTGGACTGGCCACTTCCGTAGACCATTTGTCGCAATTCAATGACCATTCCTGATAAAGCCTCAGCTTGTGAAGACATTTCTTCTGAAGAGGCGGCGACTTCCTCTGAGGCGGCAGCATTGCCTTGAGTGGCCTGATCTAATTGGTTCATAGCTTTAGATATCTGTTCAAGACCCGTCGATTGCTCCTGGCTGGCCACTGAAATTTCATTGTTCAGATCAGCAACCTTTTTAACCGAAGTCACAATCTCTTTTAAAACGATTCCACTTCCGCTAGCGATGGAGGCGCCACTTTCACTTTTTGTGACGTTCTCTTGAATGAGGGTGGCGATGTCTTTGGCGGCTTCGGAACTTCTTTGCGCTAAGGTTCGGACGGCTTCCGCAACGACGGCGAACCCTTTTCCTTGCTCGCCAGCTCTTGCGGCTTCGACGGCGGCGTTTAAAGCTAAAAGATTGGTTTGAAAGGCAATGTCATCAATGACGTTGATGATCTCTTTTATTTTTTTGGAGCCGTTGGCGACCTCTTCCATGGCGTGAATCAGCTTGCCGATTTCATTTTCTCCATGCTCTGCAGATTCGCGAGATTTTTGCGACAGGGTGTTTGCTTGGCGCGCATGATCTGCATTTAATTTTACCATGCTGGTCATTTCTTCTATCGAGGCCACAGTTTCTTCTAATGAAGCGGCAGCTTCGGTTGAGCCCGCTGAAAGTTGTTGGCTGGCAGCTGTTAACTGAGTGCCTGCAGAAGATGTTTGTTCGGCAGCCCCAGAAATTTTTTGACTAATACTGGTCAGTCTATTTCCTATGAAGCGGGCAATGAAAAATCCCATCAGCGTCGAAAAGATAGAGCCCGCCACCATACAGATTATCAAAAATGTCTCTGCATTTTTTGCCGTAGACTGTGCAAGTTCGGCCGAGTGTTTCGCATTTTTTTCATGAAATTCGGTGACATCGGCTAAAGTTTTCGCAAGAGCAAAATAGACCGGGGCAAGTTGCGGATAAGCTTCCGTTAGCGCTCCGGCGGGATTTCCTTTAAGTGCTTTTTCGTAGATTAAATCAGCTACTTTTAAATACTCCAGCCACTTTTCTTGCGTGGCCTTAAAGAGCTCGTCTTCTCCCGGTAGAAAGGGGATGGCCATATACTCTTTAGTAATATTCGCATAGTTGTCATGGTCTTTTGCGCTCGCATCTTTTAGTCTCTGAACATCTAGGGCGTCTTTGGCTATGGCAAGTCGCATGATATTTCTTGAGTGATTCTGGGCACTCTGTTGCATTTTATTTATGCTTTGAAGGTTAGGAATATTTATATCAGACAAAGAAGAATAGAATTTGACTACCTTTATGTTGGAGTACCAACCCAGGCCGCCAACGACGAGTAAAAGTGCAGTGGTACCAGCAAACGCCAATTGCATTTTAAATTGCAAACTCATTTTTGAAAACATGAACGATCCTTTTTGAAGTTTGAATTTGGATGGTGCTTTATCGGCGTCGGGGTTGAGAGCTAAAGGGAGGGCGTTCGATTTTCATATGCCGTTTTGAGAAAAACAGCTTTTATTTTATGAGTACTACTAAGTAAAAAAAGAAGGGGCCTCAATGCGAGACCCCTTAGTAATCTTAAATTTTTAAAAGCGAAATAAATTAGAACATTCCAGGAATGTTCATGCCGCCAGTGATCTTTTCCATTTCCTTGGCAGTTGTATCACGCGCTGTTTTAACAGCTTCGTTCGTCGCTGAAAGGATCATGTCTTGAAGCATTTCAACGTCGCCAGCTTTCATCACTTCAGGATCAATTGTTAAAGCTGTGATCAAGTGGTCTCCGTTGACTGTGACTTTCACAGCGCCGCCACCAGAAGTTGCTTCGAACTCTCTTTTTGCAAGTTCTTCTTGAGCTTTCTTCATGCGTGATTGCATTTGATTGGCTTGCTTCATCAATTGAGCCATTCCGCCCGGCATACCCTTCATAAAAACCCCTTTATCTAAGTCTACGAATCTTTGCGATTCGTGCTTTGTGGATGATTATTCTTCTTTAATTCAACTATGGATTTAATCTGCCCATTGAAAATTTCTTGGGCGGCTTTCACCATAGGGTTGTCAGCTATCTTTGTGCGAAGCTCTTCCTCTGCCATTTGCACTTTTTTCTGTTGCAAGGCGTGGGCGGATTCTCCGACTTGATCGCGACTCATCAATACTTCGAAAGAATACCTAGCGCCCCAGTACGAATCAATAAATCCTTGCAACTTTTTGCGCACCTGGGAATCGGCCATCTGATCTTTCAAGAATGCAAGCTTGGCCGGAACTGCGAAGCTAAGCAGCTTTCCTTCTTCTTTTACGAAAAGCAGATTTTCGATTTTTGCGGCGAAAAGCGCATCGTCCTGACGAAGAAGCTCAACAAAATGAACCCATCTTTCTTGAACGGTGGCGCCAGTTGCAATTTTGGGTTTTTCGATGACAGGTGCTGCAGGTTCGGTCGCAACAGTCGGAGCTTTCGCCTTGTGAGGCTTTGTTTCAACGACCGCAGATTTTAATGCCTCGAGCCCTTGTGGAACTTCTGGAACCTTTTGTGCTTCTTTTAATCGATCGTGTCCAGGTGCTTTGGGAACTACTGGCGGCGTATAGCTTTGCCTGGCCCCACCTGCGCTGTGAGAGGGAAGGCCACCTTGGCTTAAAAGAGTCTTCAGGTCGACAAGCTTAGGCGCCGATGCCATACGTAGCAAAAGCACCTCAAGAACTATGCGAGGATCTTGTGCGCGGGGAATATCGTTGCCGCCTTTAAGTGCCATGTCGAATAACATGTGAATGTCTTCTTCGGGCAAACGCTGCGACATTTCAGCTAACAAGCTGAGTTCAGAATCAGGCAGATCCAGGATATCGGCAGCTTGTGCTTCCGAAACTTTCATAAGGAGAAGGTTGCGGATCATCTCGAGCAAGTCTTGTGAAAAAAGATGAGGCTCAAAACCTGCAGAAGCAATTTTTTCGATTACTTTGATGATCGCCTTGGAATCGCGAGCGATTAAACCTTCTAGAGTTTCAAATAAAAGTGAACGGTCCGTCAGACCAAGGATGCCAACAACGGCTTCGCGTGTCAGGGGTCCGTTGGCGAAGGTGATCACCTGATCCAGCAAACTTTGCGAGTCGCGCATAGACCCATCACCTTGGCGGGCAATCACCCAAAGAGCTTCTTCCTCGGCGGTAACACCTTCTTGCTGGCAAATCAAAGCCAAGCGATCAGTAATCTGCCGAGTAGGAATGCGGCGGAAATCAAAACGCTGACAACGAGAGAGAATCGTCTGAGGAATCTTGTGAACCTCTGTCGTCGCCATAATAAAGATCACATGGGACGGTGGTTCTTCGAGAGTTTTTAAGAGTGCATTGAAAGCACTCGTCGAAAGCATGTGAACTTCATCGATGATATAAATCTTGTACTTGCCACTGGAAGGCATGAACGCCACAGTTTCGCGCAATTCACGAATTGCATCGACACCGTTATTAGAGGCTCCATCGATTTCCATAACATCAACACTGGAACCTGCAGAGATTTCGTTGCAAGAATCACAGTTGTTACAAGGAACAAAATTTTCAGCGTTGGGGCAGCGCAAGGCTTTCGCAAGAATACGCGCGGAAGAAGTTTTTCCTGTTCCACGGGGGCCGGTAAAAAGAAGAGCATGAGGAAGCCGGCCATTTTTAAGAGCATTTGAAAGAGTTTGGGTAATATGATTTTGCCCGACGACGTCAGTGAAAGATTGTGGACGCCATTTTCGCGCGATCACTTGATAAGACAAAACAACCCCTTGAACTTGTTGCGCTTTTTAAGCACAAAAAAGTGGCCGAGCACCCCATATCACATAGGCCCCAGAGTGCCGTTGCTTCCTTCCGGATCTAGCGGGATTCGTCCAGGACGCTATTGTATGGGACCCGGCCACTCGCAGGTTTAACCCACTGGGGGCCTGATTTCATTCGATAACTCATCGCTTCAATTAACTAATTTCGTTAGAGTTTTTTAACACAGCACGGGGCCGGCCTTCCTGGCCTTGCCGCTTCTCCGCCTTTGGCGGAGAGGGCCGTCACGGCCCCGCGGAGCCCCTTTGCTGTGTTAAAAAACTCTAACGAAATTAGTTAATTGCCGTGGTCTTGGTGGATGAGGGGAGGCGGGAGGTGGGTTTAACGGGGCTCGTGGTAGTTTGAGGTTCGTGGGTTTTTCGGGGGGTAGGGTCTTTTTTTTGGGGTTTTTGGGTAGTGTTTTGGGGAAGGGTTTGTGGCTTCTGAAAATTGTCTTCTTTGTGTTGGGGGCTTGGATGGTCTGTGGGTCTTGCATTGTCTACGGGGGCCGGAATGTTTATGGGTGCTTGCGTTAACTTGTTGATGAGATCTTTGGCGGTGGTAGCATGAGTTTTCGAATTCATGAATTGGAGTTTTTTATGAAAACATTGGCTTTGGTTTTAGTGCTAGTTCCTTTTTTGGCTTTTGCTCAATCTGTTGGGGTTAAAGATATTTCTGCTGAGGGTGATACGACCATCGAAATTAAAAAAGGTAAGAAATCAGATCGCGAGTTTGAAGTTATCGCTGGCGAAGACGATATCGAAGGCGAGGCGGCTCCACTTTTGAAAGAAGCTCGTGCTAATTGGAAAACAGCTTGTGCGGAATTTAAGAAAGAAACGAAAGAGCTGAACAAAGAGAACCAAGTCTTGGCTCTTAGTTGTGGAAAGATGAATTGCTCGACTGTTGCGATGGAATCGACCTGTCATTCCAAAGGCACTTATAAAATTAAAACTCGCGTGAAATAGCCTTCTTGCTGTTCTCAGTTTGAGACACTGGGAACAGTGCCCTGGCGGCCAGTTTGTTAAATGGCCGTAATCAAACAAAATTCTTCTTAGTTCCCCAAAGGAAACTCGCATTCTCTGCCGTTAAGAAAGAGTCAATAAAAAGCGAGGAATTCTTTTGTGGAAACAGAACAGCGTAAAAGCTTGCTGATCATAAAGTCAAAAGCCCAGAGTCTCGGACCTGTTGAGGGCTTCTTGCGAAATCGTGATTGGAACATGAAATCCACAAGCAATCTTAAAGAGGCTTTGGATTTTCTGATCAATGAGCAACCGCAGTTCGTGATGATCAGCTTGGAACATCCCAACAAAAAAGTTAGAAACCTTGCGAAAGTTCTCGCGTCTGCGATGCCGGTCTGTGTGATTCCTTTTTGCGAAAATGCTTCTACGAGTAATCTGAAACTTTTAAATGAATCTAAATCAGACTATGCCATCTTCCCTCCGGTAACGGGGCCGGGTGTAGAGCGTGCGGTGAATAAATATCTTAAGGATCTGCAGCGTGGAAAAGTGGGGTCTGGAATTCAATCGGACCCTTCTGGTGTCGGCTCGACAGAGCATCTGGTCGAGATCAAAGGATCTAAGTCATTCGGAAATACCAATGCGCAAACCTTGCTTTCTCAGCTGTTGGGGGACGGGTCGGATGGTGATGGTGGGGATTTTCAATTGTCAGCCATGTCTTCTGGATCCGCAGATGGCGGAATGCAAGGAGTGGGCTCTGGAAAAGGGGATAGCGGTCTTTCTGCCAATTCGCTTGGATCGGTTCGCGGTCCTTCTGCTGAGGCCGGGGGCGGGAGAAACTCCAGCGGAACATTATCTGCGAAAGAATCTGACAATGCGGGCACTGGGACCGGTTCGGGATCTTATGGAAAATCTCGAAACAATAAAGCTCCCTCTTGGGCGCCGATCGAGAACGAAGGTCACGGCAATCAGAGAAAGTCAGCGCCAAAATCAACTGTGACAAAAGAGGTGTCTCAGGAAATTAAAGATTCCCTGATATATAAAGGCACTACCGAAGCCCTTCAGAAAAGCAGTCGCAGCGCTAAAAGCGAAGTTCAACCCCTTGGTAAAGCTTCGAACCTTGCTTGTATTATGGTCGAATCTTCCCGGTTCTCGGGATATCTTATTGCTGCGATGGCAGAGGGAAAGATCATCGACAGAGCGTTTATTGAAATAGTCAAAGTGCGCCTTTACAGCTTCCTAAGAAAAAATGGCGAAAAGATCCAAGACAATCAATCGCTTACGATTCGCATTCGCGAAGTTCCTTTCGAGGCATGGGCACTTCGTTATGCTCAGTTCCTGCGTAAATCAATTCACGTGGGGCAAGAAGTCGCTATGGCATTTTTTCCTCGCCAGGATCTTCGCATCAAAACTGAAGAATCTAACGATGAAGAAATGGCTGCGGTTGGAATTGAAGAGTTTGCGGCAGACGTGCGCGTGGAATTTAACGTGTATGTTTATCTGGCTCGAAATGAAAAGTATATTCTCTATACCCCGTGTGGCGGCATCTTCTTTTATGAACAGAAAGAACGTTTGTTAAGTCAGGGAGTTTCCCATTTGCATGTCTTAAAGGCGGAGGTGCCTTTGATGGACAAATATCGCATTCAGAATTTCTTGTCAGAGATGGTCGACGACTATCAGAAAACGAGAGAGGAAGAGGCGGCATAAAAGCTGTGGCCCGTTCAGAACCACAGCTTCGCTGAAAATTAAAGAGTCAGTGCTTTCTTAAGATTTGTATCGAGAAGCTCAAGGAACGGCTCGGTGTTCAGATAAAGATCAGAAGTCACCTTGTCGCCGTAAATACAAACAGCCAAATCCTTTGTCATAAATCCAGATTCAACAGTTTCTACGCAAACTTTTTCAAGAGTTTGTGCGAATTTTACTAGCTCTGGATTGTTATCCAAATTTCCACGATGCTCAAGACCGCGAGTCCAAGCAAAGATTGAGGCGATCGGATTTGTAGAAGTCGGTTTACCTTGTTGATGCTGACGATAGTGACGAGTCACTGTTCCGTGAGCAGCTTCTGCTTCCATGGTTTTGCCATCTGGAGTGATCAAAACAGAAGTCATCAAACCTAGAGAACCAAAACCTTGTGCCACTGTATCTGACTGAACGTCGCCGTCATAGTTCTTACAAGCCCATACAAAGTTTCCGTTCCACTTAAGTGCAGAAGCCACCATGTCGTCGATCAGGCGGTGTTCGTAAGTGATGCCAGCTGCAGTGAACTTTGCTTTGAATTCTGTTTCGTAGATTTCTTGGAAGATATCTTTGAAACGGCCATCATACTTTTTCAAGATGGTGTTCTTAGTTGAAAGATAAAGAGGCCATTTCTTAGTCAAAGCCATGTTAAAGCAAGACTTCGCAAAACCTTTGATGGATTCATCAGTGTTGTACATTGCTAGCGCAACGCCATCGCCTTTGAAGTTATAAACTTCATGCTGAATCTTTTCTCCGTTTTCGCCTTCAAAAGTGATCGTCAGCTTGCCTTTGCCTTTAGTGACGAAATCAGTGGCGCGGTACTGGTCACCGAATGCATGACGACCGATACAGATCGGTGCGGTCCAGTTAGGAACCAAGCGCGGTACGTTTTTGCAGATGATGGGCTCACGGAAAACAGTTCCATCCAAGATATTACGGATAGTACCGTTCGGTGATTTCCACATTTGCTTCAATTTGAATTCTTCAACGCGAGCTTCGTCAGGCGTGATCGTTGCGCACTTGATACCGACGTTGTATTTCTTAATCGCTTCTGCGGCATCAACAGTGACTTGATCGTTGGTCGCATCTCGGTGCTCCATGCCTAAATCGAAATACTTAATATCGATTTCAAGGTAAGGAAGGATCAACTTGTCCTTGATAAATTTCCAAATGATGCGTGTCATTTCATCGCCATCAAGTTCCACAACAGGATTGGCAACTTTGATCTTTTTCATAGCTCTCCCTTATTAACGTTTGAATGAACCCAGAAAATATAGATGAAGTGACTGATATTTCAAAGGAAATACTGAGCCGCATGGCCACAGTTAGGGGTGAAAGTGTCAACGCGATCGCTCATCGGCTGAATGACAAGGCGCTCACGAGGTCCGAACCATGGGACTAGCGAATCTGCCAGGCAATTTTCTCGAGAGCTTCGACCTCTTCGGCCCAATAGGTGTAAGTATTGAACTCTGGGAACAAGCGCGGAAAGCTGGGGTCTTCCCAGCGTTTTGCGATCCACCCGGCATAGGAAACGATGCGAAGTCCGCGCAGCAGGGGAACCCAGCTCCACTGATGATCAGGGAATTCCCGCAGATCTTCATAGCCTTGAATGATCTGCTTTTTTTCTTGGTCAAGTAAATCGGCATCACCAGAAAGCAACATCCAAAAATCCTGAATGACAGGGCCGTTGACGAAATCATCGAAATCGACCAGGAAAAATTCTTTTCCGTTATTCAGCAGGTTGCCTTTGTGGCAGTCGCCGTGAATGCGGATAAACTCCGAAGGATTAAAGCTATCGTCGATCGCGTAAAGAATATCTTCGGCGGCGACGTTGTAACGCTCGCGAAGTTCAGGGGTGATCCAGTCCTGCAAATTATCAAGAGTATCCCAGCCGCCATAATAACTACTGTCCAGAACGGGGCGGTGAGGAGCCTCCTTCAACGCGCCCACATTGTGAACTTGCGCCATCAAGCGACCTACTTTGCGAAGGTCGTCGTCAAGAAACTCTTGCGGCATCCGTCCCAGGACTTTCGGGAAAAAAGTGACGAACATTCCGTCGACTTCAGTAATGGTAGAGTCATGACCAATTAAAAGCGGCGCGACAGCGGGGATGCCTTCGTTTTTCAGTGAAAGCAGAAACTCGTGCTCTTCTTGAATGGCTTCTTTGCTCCAGCGTTGAGGGCGATAGAACTTGGCGATGATATTCCGATTGCCCGTGGCATCGTAGGGTTCTTCTAGGCGAATATCAAAAACCCGATTTTCATAGGAATTCAACTGAGTGAACTCGCCGGTGGGATAAAAGCCAGCATTCTCTGCCGAGCGCAGAACTTTTTCAGGATCCAGATTGTAGAAAAAGTCATTTTTAGTCATGCTTCCCTGCTTTTGACTTCTATCTTGCCAGTCTTATGGGTTTAAGTCATTCTTCTTGCGATGAGTGGGTCTGAAAGTTTTATTTTTGCAAATTGGCCTGTGGTGGTCCAGCGTCGTTCTTTTCGGCGGTCTATTTCCATATACCTTTACCCACAAAAACCGATCAAAGTTATTGCCAGTCAAACGACATCGCAAAAGCTGATAATGGACTTTTTGCTCTCGAAAAAAGATTGGATCGAAAAGAATTTTGCCAAGTTCGACCAGCTTGCAGAGCAATTTCCAGAAAAGAAAATCCAGGCTTTCGAGGACTTTCCTTTTTTGGGGCAGCTGCGCAAACTGAAAGTCGTGATTACTTTGCATAAGAAATCGTTTGTCTCAGTGACCGACGAGCACTTGCTTTTGCATATCCCGCGCAATGACTGGAGTGCAGAAACGCCCATCCAAGAACATCCATCGGCTTTAAACGAGATCAGGCACTTCTATAAGCGTGAAGCGGTTCAGCTTTTAACTTCGCGTGTGCAGCACTGGTCGGCTCAGATGAATTTGCATCCATCGCAGGTGCGCTTTAGAGAGCAACGAACTCGCTGGGGCAGTTGTTCGTCAAAAAGGATTATCAATTTAAATTGGCGTCTGATTGTCTTCAGTCCCGAAATTATCGATTACGTTATTGTTCATGAGCTCGCACATTTGCAGCACATGAATCATTCGCAGCGCTTTTGGGATTTGGTGGGCCGGTTTCTGCCAGATTATCCGGCCCATGTAAAGACGTTGAAGGAATCCCAATATCTCGTGGAATTCCTTTCTCCGGGGAACTAGTAAAGTCCGTTCTTAGTTTTCTTCATCATCAACTTAAGAGTTAAAAGCGTGCCCATGTAACCTACGCAGGCGCCATAAATGGTGTCGCTTAAGAAATGGTCATGAATGATGATTCGAGTAGAGCAGATCAATCCTGCGACAAACAACCAAACCCATCTAAATCGCGGGAATGCCACGCCCATCATCGTTGCAACGGTGAAAATCACTTGCGTGTGACCCGAAGAGAACGAATGCCAATGCCAATGGGTCGTCATTGGATCAAACACAAACGGGTCAAAGTCAGGACTCTTGTGAGGACGTTGACGACCCACCGTAAACTTTATTAAGTGAGTCATGATACCGCTAACAATAAGAGCTGCAAATAAGTTCAAGCTCCAGCGGCGATAGAAATCAAGTTTGGCAGAATACTTTTTGAGGCCTTCCATGCGAGGTGCGATCCAAGCAGTAAAAATCCAGATCAATAAGGCTGCGCCGAAATAGATTTCTGACAGAGCCAGATCTGTTGCTGTTCGAGCAGTTTGCCAAGCGAAAGCTCTGACGTCTTCGATCGCGAAATAAACGGAAAGCTGCTGATCTAGGAAGACCATCGATAAAAACGCCAGTCCCAGGGCAATGAGGTTTACTTTTATGAGGTGTCTTTTAAGTAGTTGCGGGCTCTTCAAAAGCACGCCGAATTGTTGTACGGGCATGAAATTCCTTCCAAAGTGATGTTTTAAACGCATCTGAGCTTCAATACAAGGCCTGATGGGGGGTGGCGAGTCCTGGCCCGGCCCTTGCTGTAAGGCCGTCTGAATAAAAGCGAAAAGAAAATCTTGGAGGTTTCTGATGCTACCCGTTTTACATAAACACAGCCTAATTATAGCGGCCTTAACGGCATCGCTCAGTCTGACGGCTTGTGGAAAAAAGAAAGATGTTTTTGCTGATCCTAATACTCTGCCTCAGCAAACGACTGATACTGGCAAAGATTCTCATGCAGAAGACACCAATGGAAGCATTGGCGGCGGTCTTCCTGATCCTAATATTTCAGGTGAAGAGGATTACAATCCACCATTGCCGGAACCAATCCCGACAACTCCGCCTCCGTCTGGGTCTAAGAATCCTGCTCCACCGCCTCCGCCAGCGCCTGGTCCTGCAAAAGGAAATCCGGCACCTGCGCCTAAGCCAGCTCCGAAGCCTGCGCCTGTCGCGCCTGCTCCAAAGCCGACGACTCCAGCGGCGCCTTCTCATGGTGGACCTGGAATTCCAGCAGAAACAATTAAACCTGCGACTCCCCCTTCAGTTGGTAAAACTTTGCCGGCTCCAACGGGGATGAATCATATTCCTTCTGATTACCGTTCTGGTGATGCTGCGAATGTGACAAGTGGTTCTTTCGGGAAACGTTTGACGGGAGCAATGACGAATGATGGTTTGGTTTACACTTCGTCTTCGACAGACAGCCTGTTGGACTTTTTAAGAGCGCGCAACGAGCGTGTTAGCTATGCGACTCAGCAAGCTAATTTGCAAGCTGCTGCTTCTGTGATGTCTGCGAAGTTGACGATCGATCGTTTAACAAGTGATGCGATCATTACTTTGAAAATTAAAGAAGGAAGCGAAACGAAAGTTTATAATGTTGCTGGCTCTATCGGCGATGGCCGCGCAATGCCAGTAAGATCAATTCGCGCTGGTAACGGCGAAAAAACAACTGGCACAAGACCTCTCGAAGGCACGGTAAAGTGTCTTGATCTTGATGGTGGCTGCGAAACGACTTTTGTTCGTCTTAAGCTGGGTGCTTCAGGAAGCAGTTCAATTTTGAATGTCGTTTTCAGACAGTCGTCAGCGGACTTGTACTTCCATTTACCAGGTGAGTACTCTGACAATCCAGAATATTTGGAATTAAGAGACTATTTCCGTTCAACAATTCAAGGCCACAACACGGAAGATCGCATCAAGACAGTTCGTATGAACTCTTGGGAAGTTGTTAACGGTCGATCTGGTTATACAGTAGCCATGACTGGCGGTAATAAAGAACTTCTGGCTTTCGCGGGACCATTGCTGGCTCCTGAAGCTGGAACGGGCGTCAATGTTCCTCTTTCCAGAATTGGTAAAGAGAAAGACGACACTTTGGATCTTTTGGCTTTGGGCAACACGAAGTTGAATTATGCGAACACTATTGGTGAAGCTCGCATGATCGCCAACAACGGTTTGGGTCAAGTGCGCCTTGCTCTGAAAATGAGAAAGCGGGGAGCTCACGCTCAAGATCAGTTCGCGATCACATTCATGAGAAAGATTAAACCTCTCGTGGATATTACTGACGACAATCTTCAATAATTCTTAGCGCAACATTTGTTGTGGTTAAGGTAAAGGACTGCGGACTCCAAGCCGCAGTCCTTTTTTTATGCCTTGCGATACGTTTTGTCTGTGAACACAGGAATCCGCTTGTTTTGATACCTCAAATCGGTTGAACTAAATGGGTACAAAGGAGTCTTGTTTCAATGCAAAATCACCAACCTGAGTTCGGCAAGAGCAAAGAAATATCAATGAGTTCCATAACTCCCCCAGCAATCTCTGATTACATGAGCTATCGCTTGTTTTTGGCAGATTTCTATCAGTACAAGCGTAAGGCTTCGAAGGGCTCTTTACGGCGTTATAACTATGCAGTTTTCTCTGCGGCCGCGAATATCAAATCGCCGAATTATCTGAAGATGATCATCGAAGGAAAGCGCAATCTTTCTAACGATATGATCGGCAAGTTCGGGAAAGCGTTGGGACTTAGCAAAGATCTGGCAGAAGAATTCCGTTTATTAGTTCATTTCACGCAAGCGACAGACCCTGCAGATCGCAACATGTACTTGAAAAAATTAAGTGAACATCGCGTGGCTGGAAAATTAAAGTCCGGTGAAATCGATCGCAAGACTTGGGAAAAGGTTCCGAACTGGGTCACGTGGATTATCTATGCGATGGTTGATCAAGAAGGCGTTTCGTTTGATACGGCTGCTTTGAAAAAACTTTTGCGTAACAAAGCGTCTGCTGACGAGATCGACAACGCCTTAAATACATTGCTGACCACCGGCGAACTTCGCCGTGACGAAGCGACTGGCGAGATCAAGAAAAACCGCAGCCTGATTGAGTCTCCAGAAGAAATCCCGGTGGCGCTTGTTCGTAAGTTGCAATCGCAATTGATGTACTTGGGTCTGGAATCTTTGTATCAAGATCAGCCGACAGATCGCGAGTTCGGCACATTGACTCTTTCATTGACGAAGTCCGAGTTTGAGGAAATCAAATTTAAACTTCGTCAGATGAGAAAAGCTTTGCACAAAGATAACTCCATCGCTCGTATGAAAGATAAGGGCGAAAGAGTTTATCAGTTGAACATTCAGTTGTTCCCGGTGACGAATGCGACGGACGTGAAGAGAACTGCGGCAACTTCCGCTGCGGAAGCTGACGTCGCACCAAGTGAGTCAGTGACTGCACCCGAAGAGATTGTAATGACTGAGGCGCCTTCGATGGCTGCGGAGGCGGTCCCTGCTCATGCTGCTGCTCCAACTCCTTCGGTACCAGAGATCGCTCCCATTGTCGAGTCATCGTCTGCTGAGGCATCTGTTGTGGCTGCGCCGATCGTGACTGCTGAAACCGTGGTGGCGAGCAGCGAGCCGATGCCTAAGGCTGTTGATCAAGTCGTCGCAGCTCCGAACGAAGAGACCGTTAGACCTGTGAATCCAATACCTGCTAAGACCGAATCTGCCCCTCCCAAATCCAAGCAATCAGTCAGTTCATTGGCTGCCACTGCGGCATCTGCTGCGGACCTTTTCAGATAAATCTGCTCAAAAAAGAGGCTATCGTTAATCCGATAGCCTCTCACATAAATTTAAGATTCTTAAATTTTATGGCCATTTTGGCTCTAAAAAAAGGTCTAGTATGTGGATAACTCTGTGGAATAACCCTATAAATGGTGGATATCTCGAGATTTTGAGCCATTTTGTCACTTGCCTATGTCAGGGTCGGGTTAAGATCTGTTAAGCGAATCAAGACAAAAGTCGTGCGTCATTGAAAATTAATCTGTTGAGTTCGGAGTGCTAAATCGGAAGGATGAACAGTTTTATTTTCCCCAGCGATAGGGGATAATAAAACTGTTATGTATTAGGTTTTCCACATTGGGGGCGTACTGGCTTCGACGTGGGTGCTGAAACATAAGGAGCATACCGGGGCGCCTGGGGACCTCGTAAAAACGGGCAACTTTGTAATTGGCAACGATTACGCACTTGCAGCTTAATTGACTGCACGATCTACCTTGAGGTGGTTGCGCTCTTGGATAGATTGTCATTTAGTGACCTCGGTGAGCTGGGTTTTCTCCAGCAGGCTCGCTTAAATTTACTGGGGGAGTGTCTGTGCTGATTTTGTCAGTGGAAGCTGTACAGACAAACTAAATCACTGACTAAGTATGTAGCGCCTTATCGCGGATCACTTGCGGACGGGGGTTCAATTCCCCCCGCCTCCACCAAATTTTTAGACGAACCACTCGATTTGAGTGGTTCGTAAGTATCTAAGGTTCTACTCGGCCCATGGTGGGTAATTTAAAAAAGTCATTTAAGCACAAGCACTTAGGTAACTGAGTCTGAACATTTCAATAAAGAAGTAAAATTAATAAGTTAGTTAGATGTTGTTCGCAAAGCAGTTCGTTCCGATGTCATTCTAAATCATTTTAAATCATGGGGTTTGCAGGTTTTTGTAGTTGTTGGGTGTAGTTAATCTTAATCGAACTACAGCTGTTGCATTTTTTCTGTCTAGCGAGACTAAGGAATAGTGTTAATGCTTTGTTTTGAAGCCGACTCCGCTACTAGCCTTTCTGCGAGGTCTATTCCCTAGAATGACTCACTGACTTAAATCTAGAAGCAATTACCTAATGAACTGAACAATTGTCCATGATGTGTCCCCTGATTAACATAGAAGAATCCATGGATTGGATAATCATAAAGTCGAGGAAGACGAATGTTGGGTGTAGTTACTTGGTTTAATGTCCCAAAAGGGTATGGCGAAATTTACTCGGAAACAGGTGAAGTCTACTTCTTCACCTATCACGCACTCCCTCGGTCAACGGCATTTAAAGTGATAGAACGTGGAGCTATTGTTGAGTTTGTTTCAACAGATGATCGACATTTTGGTCTAAGAAAAGCTACAAATATTAAACATGCACGGAAAGTTTCGGTGAAAAATCAATCGAAGATTGAGCAGTTGTTAGGGGCTTTAGAATGAAGCTTCTAACTCGGGACACTAGTGCATTTCGTTTTTTGACGTTAGGTGGATTACTTTCAAAGCATGATTTTTTGCAATCCATCCAACGAGATGTGCCCCCAGAATTTCAAGATGCGAATTATAGACCGTTGGTAAACGGATTTGGGATTAACGAAGAAAACGTTCGTAGATTTGTTATGAACTTGTTGCGCTCTCTACGGTGGGAATCTGTAGAGCGTGAGCATGACGTTGTTGCAAAATGTGGCGACGAATCCTTGCTTGTAGAGTGTAAAAGGCACGATAGCCGACTATTATACATTGATGAGCACCGGGGTGGTTCTCCAGGAGAAACTGCTCTCGAAGAGCTGCAAAGAAATTTGGTTCGTACAGGAGTCAAATGGGGGTTGTTGACTGATGGTGTAACTTTTAGATTCGTTTACAATAGCGAAATCGCTCCAGATCTATTTGACTGTTATCTTGAGTTTTCTCTTAAAGACATGGTGGATTCGACTCATCGCTGGCCTTTTGAAATAAATTGGCTCGTTGATTTCTTAATTCCGGCGTCATTAATGCGTAGAAAAGATCCAACTCACTTGAATGCTCTTTCAAAAACGCATTTGAATAAAATTATTCGAGTCTTAAGGGATGAACCCAGAGGATTGCATACCGTCATTAAATCATTGGCTGTTGCTGCGCTAGAAGATATGGGTGTCCGACCGTTACATACTGATATTCAGAGTATCAGAGATGCAGTTACAAAAGATGACTTCTTAACTATATTTTCTGGAATTGAATCCGATGATCCAGATTTTCACAGAGCAGAGCATTTCATATCAAACCCGCTTTGTAGCCGCATTCATGATTTGTTAACTCATTTATCGGAAGTTGACTTGTCCCACGTCGATCATGAATTTTTCGGTATTGTATATCAGAAATTTATTAATAACGGGAATGCATCACACTACACAAATACAAAACTGTCTCGTGAAATGGCTAATTACATTGCCTCAAGAAGTAATAAATCACAAATGCCGAACGCCAGGGCAATTTTTCTTGAGGAAGATGACTACATTTTAGATCCAGCTCTAGGAAGCGGGCAGCTATTGCGTGGCCTTCTTCCTTTTCATAGAGTTTTCTTCCAAGGCAATTCAAGCGGCATCGACGGATGGCGACGTTTAGCTGCTCACTTCATGGGGCGTGATATTGATGCAACTGCCATTTGGATTGCTAAGATTAACATTTGGTTGGCTACGGCAGATAAGGGTGAAGCTCTTGTAAATTTGGATGAGTTCAAGTCTTTGGATGTCATATCTGCAACGGTAGATCGCCGTGCGGGTGAAAGCATTAAGCAGGCCTTTCAAATTCAAAATACTAAGAATGTAGCGGGTTGTGTTTCTAATCCTCCGTGGGATGCATTTATCAATGATTCTCGAAGAGGACGAACATTCGATCCTGAGTTGGTAGAAAAAATAAAGCGGAGCCTTGCTCTACAGGTACGTCAGTTAAATCGGGCTCAAATTTTTCTTAAAATTATACAGAATTTGGGTAATGAATGTCGAAGTATGAGATTTGCGATTATTCTGCCAGACAGTATTTTCGTCGATCAAAATGATTCCATTAGGAAGGATATTCGCTCAAATGTAGATTTCTATTTTTCGTATCCTCGGAACATAGACCCTGCTAGTGGTCGAAGAATTTTTGGGGACGTTGATAACACCAGAAAATTTGGAATTATCTTTGGTCGTTCAACTACGGATTTCCAAGATGTAGTGTGTTATCCATTTGGTGCAGATACGCCTATTGTGGTTAGTGAGGATTTATCTGTCATTGGTGATTTTAATGTTTTCCCTCTGTTTTCACATGTCGTTCAAGAAAGAGTCATTCGGGCATGGAAAAATCATGTTGTCAGATACCCCGTTTGGTTCAAGGGGGAGTTTGACCCGAGTCTCTGGAGTCGAAATTCAGAGCGTGTGTTGGGCGTGAATGGAACCAATTCAGTAATCGGTGGCGACTCGTTCTGTAAGAAGGACGAAGCATGGTCATCACCGAGAGCAACAGCTAGAAAGTATTGGAACAGATTTGAAAGTGTTTCTGAATCTGACCGAGAGAGAAGAAGTCGAGATCGTGTTCTGTTTTCAGATTACATCAATAACTCTTTGAAAAAGAACAGCAGTAGTTTTCTTCCTGGTACCAGCCGATGCAATGTTATTGATGCTGTACTTTACAGTTTTGATTGTCACGAAGGTGATAGATTAATTTATGACTCGGTAGTGTTTTCAACGTTTGTAGAGTGCTATGCTACTTCTCAGCACATGAGTGCATGGAGACTTCAAGCCGTTGGGTTGCCTCGTAATTTAGTCGCTACTGAATCACTTCCAGCAAATATCGAGCTTATTGAGACACTTGGGCTGACATTGGAAGATGCGCTTGAGCTGTATGAGATTAACAAGGGCTGGTTGGAGACTTCCATTCCATTGGATAACTGGAGACGAGCTATTGCGAACTTACCAGCTAGTCGTCAAGAGCGAGAGAATCTACAACGGAGAGTTGGTCGCAACAGAAGAGCTGTTCGTCCCGCTCGACAGCGGAACCAGCGTTAATCTGCCACATGGTTTCGATCGATCTGTTTCCAAAAAAGTGAAAATTTCGTCGAGTCGCTTGTTAAGCACTTCGATTCGTCGAGATTCATACCAATGAGTTGGATCTAAAAATTCCAACTCTCGTTCGATCTCATCGACTTCTGAATTTAAATTGAAAATGTCACCTTTAGTTATCACGTCGCCACGGATACTGCATAAAAGGTGCCCTGTCATTTGATCTGTGAAAACTGTCTGAGAGATTAGCAATTAACGCACTGTGTTTGTAAAACTATACCAATTTTACCTTATTCGACAGTCCTTAGTTTCAATTAGTTTGATTTTAAGTTCGGTGGTAATCCAACCAAGGTTTTTAAGGGGCTCACTGTTCGTGACCCCCCTTTTGATTTGGTTTACTCTCATATTCTTTAGGCCGTCCATCGGACCAAGTGGTCTGAGTCTTTTGGCTTTTGTAATGCTGAACTAGAGGCGTTCTTTGCGCCAAGTACTTATTCTGATAGTGATACTTCTTTTCAGACGAAACCTTAGGGGAGCTGATGATACACCCTGGGATTAGGTGGCGAAAGGATGCATTTGCGATTCTGGGCTCTTTGGTAAAATATCCAGCCAGTCGTTGAAGCTAGTCCTGAAGAGTGAAAGGTATTACGAGAATTTAGTCCTTATTCGGATGTTCTGCCGCTCGGATTTTTTGTTTTGTTGTATCGAGCTGGCGTTCTTGATCAGCTAGGCCATCCCTTGCTGTGCTGAGATTTCCTCCGTAATTTTTCAGTGCAAAATATAGAAGACGCGTAAGATCCTTTTGAATATCAAGTTTTCGTTTACCTAGTTGCTTCAGATCTTCTCTGTTCTGTTTTACTAGACCTACCGTAAATAAAGAAGAATCCACTGGACACAGGTAGACCAACCAATTTTAAATAAACAAACAAAACTTTCTATTGGAGTCGCTAATGTCCGAATGGAGTCGGCAGGATTTATCGTTGTCCAGCTTAGAGTTAAATACTCAGAATCCGCGATTTGAAATTGCGGGAGATCAGAGAGAAGCCATCAAAACGATGTTGAACGAGCAGTCAGACAAAATCATAAATCTAGCAGAAGACATTATTAAATTTGGATTGAACCCATCGGAATCAACAATTGTTTCCCCGAACGAAAAGGCAAAAGGATTATATGTAGTTTTGGAAGGTAATCGCAGAATTACTGCTCTAAAGATTTTAGAAAACCCTAATCTGGCTTCTCACGATAAAACATTGTTTAAGAAGTTTAAAGAGCTTGCCGTTGGATATAAGAAGGCAAACTCAATAAGTTGTATTGTCTTTAATAATCCTGACGATGCGAATAAATGGATTAAACTTAAACATACTGGGGAAAATGACGGGGTTGGAACTGTTCGTTGGAACACCCAACAGCAAGCAAGATTTGAGGAAAGTGTAGGTGGTAACACGGCCGAAGCGCTTCAGGTGATCGACTTTTTAAAAAAGAGTTCCTATGTATCTGAAGATGTTAAGTCAAAGTTAGGAAAAGTTCCTGCAACTAATCTTGAGAGAATAATCAAAGATCGAAATATGCAATCTATTCTTGGTATTACTATTGAAGATGGAAGGGTTATTACAGACTTCGAGGAATCCGAGGTTGTAAAAGGTCTAATAAAAGTTGTGAATGACTTAACTTCAAGGTCTATAAAGGTTAAAGATATTTATACGAAGAAAGATCGAGAGAAATATATCGAAAGTTTTGGAAGAGGCGATATACCTTCTAAAGGAAAAAAAGTTCCCTCAAAGTGGGAAGTGGTTGCCTCTCCAAAGAACTCAGCGCCCGTGGCCGTATCTAGAAGTGGCAGAAAGAAATCTAACCCTCTGTCTACATCAAGAGCGTCCTTAATTCCGAAAGACTGTATTCTTAAAATACCAGAAAAGCGTATTAATAAAGTGTATCAAGAATTGAAGAGCATAAGTTGTGACGAATATGTAAATGCAGTCGCAGTTCTCATGCGGGTTTTTGTTGAGTTAAGTGTAGATACGTACATTGAACGAAAGAAGTTCTTGAAGCTTAATAGTGATTCTAAGCTGCAATTGAAGATAAATGGTGTGGCTGATCATCTGGAGCAGAATGGGGTTATTCGTAAGCAGGAATTGAAGGGAATTCGTGCTAGTAGCGGTAATATTCACCATATGCTATCCGCAAATACATTTAATGCATACGTACACAATAAGTCTTTTAATCCGGTTTCCTCCGATCTTAAAACTAACTGGGATAACATACAATTGTTCATAGAAGCGATTTGGAATCAAGTGTGATGGATTTTCTCTCTCCTTTAAGATATCCAGGCGGCAAGGCGAAGCTTTCGCAGTATATGGGGCTCGTGATCGACGCAAATCGCCTTGGTGATGCTGATTTTATTGAACCCTTCGCCGGTGGTGCTTCTGTGGGGCTTTACCTATTGGCAAATGCGTATATTAGAAAGCTATATCTAAATGACATAGATATATCTATCTATGCATTCTGGCATTCGATACTAAATCACCCTGATAATTTTTGTCGAAGAATAGAGAAGATTTCAGTAGATGTTAAAAATTGGCGAGAGCAAAAAGAGATTCAAAAAAACCGTTATGAAGCAAGTTTGTTTGACCTGGGGTTCTCAACATTTTTTCTAAATCGTACAAATCGCTCAGGTATCATGAATGGTGGGGTCATCGGCAGTTTAAAGCAAGACGGACCTTGGAAAATTGATAGTCGATTCAATAAGGCAGAATTGATTCGTAGGATTGAGAGGATTGCTACCTTCTCAGGTAGAATATCTATTCAGAATCTGGATGCCTGTGATTTCATAGATGAAATTAAGCCGATCTTGTCAAAGAAGTCCTTAGTTTACTTAGACCCACCATACTTTGAAAAGGGACCATCTCTTTATAGAAAGTATTTTGATCAAGATGATCATGTAAGTATGGCAGACTATCTAAGGGGTCTCGAGCATCTTAAATGGGTAATATCATATGATAATCATAATTTATTGAATAAGCTGTACAAAAGCTATCGAAGAGTGGAGTTTGTATTAAACTATAGTGCTGCGGACAGCCCTTCAGGTAGTGAAGTTATCATTTTTGCAAAAAGTATGGCTGTGCCAGACAAGGTTCAAATTGGAATAAATGGGGGAGTGCCTGTTTAGTATGGTCAGCAAAGGGGAGACCTCGGAGAATCTGAAAGCCCTTACATCACTGAAAACATTGTTCCTGCTTTGATCCTTATCATCCATAAGAATCTTCGGGTTGCCAAGCTGGTCCGGTCGCGAGAACGCATTCCAAGGGAATGTCGCCGGTATTAATGACTGTATGCCGCTTATTCGGTTCTACAAAAATACAGTCACCTTTTTGAATGGCCTAAATTCCATCAGCAACTCCTTCAGAATAGCTTTCACAAAGTTGACTATACAATCTTACCGGCCACCGCGTCCTAAGACTGACGTATGTTGGGAGCAAAGCAATGGATACGTAGAATTAGGAAAGCCTCCGCACTCATCTCAAGTTTTGATAAATTGTGGCGCAGCAAGTGCATATTGAGTTTGCGTCACAAAGAGGGGGACAAAATGAAACCATTTTTAATTTTAGGGTTAATGATTCAGCTTTCTACGGCGCAAGCCATGGCAGATTCTTTTACTGTCATCAGGGAGGGGCGAGAGTATTTGTGTTCAGCAACTGGCAATGGACCTCGGCCACCTTCGGGTCCTGGTGGTGGGGCCGCTGATTGTGCAAATAAAGCCTACAATGGACCATTTTCTCGATCAGAATCAATGGAGCTTTGCAGTGGAGCTTATGACGAGGGGCCTGCTGACTGTGGCATCAAAGCTTATGCAGGTCCGTTTTCCCGATCGGAGGCGATGGAACTCTGTAAGCGAACAGGGACTATTGCTCATGCTGAATGTGCGATCAAGGCTTACGCAGGTCCGTATTCACGAAGTGAGGCAATTGCGCTCTGTAAATCCCAACCAAACTTAATGCTACGCTCTTTAAAGTTGCTTGAAAGTTCACCTGAAATTCAATCAAAAGTTCAAAAAATGAAATCCACATTAGCTATTCAGTAAGCAGCGAGTCCGCGATTCTCTCGAAACTCGTCGGTAATCGCGAAACAAATTATTGCTAATGGACTACAAAAAGAGAGGCAGGAAGCGCGACTTCCTGCTGTCTCCTAGCTAGTGAATGGGGCTATTTCGCTCTGAGCTTCGTGCATAGGAAGTCATTTTAGGTAAGAATCCATTCAAGTCTTAAAAGGACATCACTATGCCGTCCACAAATGTGAAGATTACTGACGGCGCCGCTCGTGATATAATTTGTCTAATCTTATTCTGAGCTCTAATAATAGCCATTGTGTTTTTTCAGGGGAATATTGAGGTCGGTGTCTCTCGGGCCCCCAATGTTTTTGAAGCCCTTAAGGACGTGCACAACAGGATCCATGGATAGGATTTAGTAACGACTGGACTCCGGCTTTTTTCAATTGTACCAATTGGACGAGAAACGACGACAACCGGATATTTTTAGTCAGTTCACAATTAACTGATAGAGTGGATAGGTGAGGTCGAACCATGAATGAAATAGCAAAAAATCTTGAAGCAGTAAGAAATAAAATTTCCGCTTCGGCTCAGCGCTCAGGGCGCAGTGCAGATGATGTGCGCCTGGTTCTTGTCAGTAAGACGATAGCTTCTGAGCGAATTAGGGAAGCTATCGAGGTGGGGCAGGTTGATCTCGGCGAAAACAAAGTGCAAGAGGGTCTCAGGAAATCAAAGGAACTTGCTGGCCAACCTATCCGGTGGTCAATGATTGGCCATTTGCAAAGCAATAAGGTGAAAGATGCACTTGAGTTTGCAGGGGAGATTCAATCTCTAGATCGATTATCATTGGCGACGGCCTTGGACAAAAGACTGCAGGCTTTGGGTCGAAGTCTGGATGTTTTGGTGCAAGTTAATACTTCAGCTGAGGCAAGCAAGTTTGGATTAACCCCAGAAGCAGTTCCTCAGTTCCTTAAAGAGCTGACTGCATTTACTTCATTACGACCAAAAGGCTTTATGACATTGGCAACGTTCACACCTGATGAGGCAGAAGTTAGACGTTGTTTTCGTCTTCTTCGAGAGATCAGAGATCGGGCTATGGATGAGTCTCCGCAGGGTGAGCAGCTTAAAGATCTCTCTATGGGAATGTCGGGCGACTATGAATGGGCCATAGAAGAAGGAGCAACTATTGTGCGGGTTGGGCAAGCCGTTTTTGGAGTTAGGCTGTCAGCAGCTAAGTATTGGCCGGGAGCTGCTGGGACATAGTTGAGTGTTGAGCTCTGATTAGCCTTCAAATCAAATTAGACTTCGCCTCTTAGCGCATATTCGGGCCAATACTTAGCTGGATCTTCTTCGTCCTTATAGTAATCAACCTTAACCCCGTTCTGAGTGACACCCTCAGCAGTCAAAGTTTTCTTTGAATCTGGATAGTGGCAGTTGTCTTCGACTCCGGAATTGGAAATGGCAAGGAACTTAAAAGGCTTGTCTGTATGGTTGAACATATTATGTGGATTGTCTGGACCGGTCTTATAAAACAACAAATCACCCTCTACGACTTTGTGAAACTTGTCGTTACATCGAACAATGGCTTCGCCCTCTAATACAAGAAACATCTCTTCTTCACCGGTGTGGTAGTGATAAGGGGCAGAGAAGTTTTTCGGGTCAATCACTTCCACGTGAAAACCGAGTTTATCGGCGCCAAAATTCTTTGAAAGTCGAAGAACTGCTCCGCGATAGTTTTCTTGCTCATCAAAACGTTCTGTAACTTCTGTTGTTCTGATATTAACTATGTTCATGCTGAAAATTTCCGTTCAGAGGCTGTTTTTATCTTTAAGGTACTCCGCCAATTGCTGAACAACCATGCCCCAGCCGTCGTGAAAGCCCATTTGCTCATGAACCTTGCGGCCTTCTTCGTCTTGGTGCATGGCGATGGCTGTGTACTTTGTGCCTTCAGGATATTTTTCCAAAAGCAAAGTTGCAGTGAACATCAAGTCATGGGGATTCTGCGGTTTAGGGGAGGGGCGAAATCCGGTTTGCAATGCTGATGTCCAAACAAGCTTTTCATAGGGAACAAGTTCCAAGAAACACCCTGTGCTAGGAAACTTCTGGCCTTCGGGGCTTTGCATGACTGTAAAGAACTTTCCGCCAGGGCGAAGTTCCATTTCGCATTCGACAGTCTGCCAAGGCTTCGGGCAGAACCAATTTTTTATTCCGACTTGATCGGTCCAAGCTTTGTAAATCTGCTCAGGCGATGCCGGAACGATTTTTTCAAGGACGAGATCAAGTTTGGGATCTATTTCTATCTTCATCTTTTCACTCCTTTATAAAACTTAGGGAAAAACCTGTCGTAATCGAGCATTACGCAAATAAAGCCCAACCCAAATAAAAGCGGCAATATATATCGGAAACAAGGTGTGCGAAAACAAAGGATTGCTTACGCGTATGTGACTTGCGACGGCTCCACCTAAATATCCGGTCAAGAGAACCGCGCCAAGCAGTGTTGTCTTAGGAATTAAGTGCAGAACTGTGCAGACCAGAAGAATAGCCCCCACCGTTGGCATCAGCTCTATAGGCCACTGTAGGGCAGCGCCTGCTTCTAAGGCTTCGGGCGGAAGTTTATCCATAAAAAACTTCATTGTGGCGTCAAACAGTAAGAAGGCGATAGCCAAGCCGCTTAAGATTCTGCCGGTCCATATTGCTTTTTGATTCATAGCGAAGCTCCTTTATTTGAGTCCTATTCGGTATAATTACATATCACTTGATATGTTAAAAGAATTATTTATGACCTAGACTCATTTTAATACAACAGGGCTGATAGACTTTTGGCATATCAGTTGATATCTTAAATAAATGGCTAAAAGAGCATCGAGGGACCCTGAAAAAACACGCGCTCAGATACTTAATGCCGCGTTTATGGAAATATATAGACGGGGTTTTAATGGTGTTGGCGTGCGTGAGCTTGCAGCCAAGGCTGATGTCACCATCGGAGCTTTCTTCCATTACTTCCCAACTAAAAATCATGTCGGATATGCAATCGTGGATGAGATAATCCACAACGGAATCCTGGACCGATGGATTCGGCCGTTGAATTCCTATAAAAACCCTCTTCAGGGCATATTAAAATGTTTTAAAAATACTTTTAATAATTGGCCGGATGAGTACGTTGCACTGGGATGTCCGCTGAATAACCTAACTCAAGAAATGGCTGGGTCGGACGAGGTTTTTCAACAGAAGACCCGGGCCGTGCTAGAGGACTGGATCGCCAAAACTCGGGAGCATTTAAAGCGGGCTCAGCAAGGCGGCTACCTACGTAAGAATGTGAATACTCAGGAGCTTGCCGAATTTATCGTGACTTTTCAAGAGGGCACTTTTGCAATGGGTAAGGCGCTTAATGATCGCCGAATTTTTGATTCTATGTATAACTCTCTGAAGCAGCATCTTGATTCACTTGTGGATTAATTAGAACTCGCAAGCTGGTGAAAAAAATGAATAGTCTATTTAAAAGAGCCTTCTTGATATGGATTGGATTGTTTGTTCTCGCGTTTATAAACGGAGCAATCCGCGAGGTCGGAATTAAGAAATTCATCGACGAGCCATGGGCACATCATTTGTCAGCCTTTACAGCCGTCCTAATATTCGGAATCTACGTTTTTATCATCTGGCATAAAACCAAGATTGAAACACCGAAAGAGGCATTAGCTGTTGGAGGACTTTGGTTTCTGCTAACGATTTTGACAGAAACGTTTGTTTTAAATCGGTGGATTTCAGGGCTTGCTTGGGACCAAGTTATTCAGACCTACAATATTTTCGAAGGACACCTCTGGTTGCTTGTTTTGGTTTGGATTGGACTGTTACCATATATTTTTAGATTTTTTCTAGGCCCGGGCCGGTGATCGGCTCCATGTCGATAATTTAAAAAGAAAGGAAACGGGAGATGAAGACGATTTATTTTGCAGCCGCAAGTCTGGACGGCTTTATTGCCGACAAAAACGATTCATTGGAGTGGCTTTTTAAAAATGGCCCAACGGATCTCCAGTTCATTGATCAATTTATTGAGACTGTCGGTGCTATTGCGATGGGATCGTCAACGTACCAGTGGCTACTCGACAATATGGAAGGTCCTTGGCCTTACAAAGTTCCTTGTCTCGTGTTTACTCATCGCAATTTAAAGAAGATTGAGGGTGCGGATATTCGTTTTACCCAAGGTGATGTTCTATCGCAACATGAAGAGCTCAAAAGGCTTGCAGCCGACAAGAACATCTGGCTGATGGGCGGAGGAGATCTCGTTGGCCAATTCTATGATCATGGTCTTGTGGATGAAATGAACATTCAAACAGTCTCTGTCTTTTTGAATGAAGGTAAGAAGCTGTTTTCAAGACGAACTGAGACGGCCTTTAAGATTCGCGAGATCCGCCAACGGGGTGAGACTTGCGTCGAAGTGGTCTATGCTGTTCGGTAGTTAAAAAAATTGCATTTACTGATGAAGCGGCCAGCTCCTTCTTCGGATGTCGAAGTGAGCTGTTCTCCAGTGGTCGAAAGTCAGACCGTTGGTGCTGTTTAATACGTTGTAAGCGGAGCCAGCCTGGTTTCAGCTTTGCTTCTGCTCAGAATTGGAAGGTCTCACTAGGTTATTGTAAGACCTTCTGGTGATATATCTATTAAAGCAACAGCGGAGGAATAATGAGCAAAGCAAAGAGAGCAAAACCGTTCAATGTTGGCAGCTCTGTTCAATGGAACTGGATGGGCATGCAAATCCGGGGAACAGTTACTAAAATATATTTTAGGCCTGTTAAGAAAGCTCTGCGTGGCACAGTGGTAAAGCGCAATGGTTCTGAAGAAAAGCCAGCCTATCTTGTTAAATCCAATGCGGGGAATGATGTTTTAAAGCTGCATACGGAACTATCGGCAGCCAAACAATAGAAAGTTTCTCAAAGTTAAGGTGAATCTTGTTTGCCATAGAAAAAATTTTCGAAATCTTTGAGCATCTTAGCAGCATGGGATCCATCGAATAAACGATGATCGAAGGTGATACCCAAGTGAACGATGTCCCGGATACAAATATTTCCATCGACGACTCGGGCCTCGGGGCTTGATTTTCCGATGGAAATCATCATAGAAGCACGGGCCAGAGGCACCAAGGGCAAAAGAGCCTTCTTAATTCCTAGCGATCCAACATTCGAGATGATCACTGCCCCAAACGGTTTGTGGGGTATAAACTTAATGCCTAAGCGCGTATCAAGTTCGTAAATCAGGAAAGAATAAAGCCCGAGGAATCTTTTTAACATCCACTTGGGCAAAAAGCGCACGATCTTTAGCAGCGGACCCAGGTGCGGATCTTTATACGCTCGTATTTGCTGGGACTTCTCAAGGACATTCTTTTTAATAGATTCGATTGTCAGGCCGGGGCCGACCGGAAGATTTAAGAGTGAAAGGTCATTTTGTGGACCTGGGATGTTCACCATAACAGAAATGAGACTGTCTTTACGTTGAACGATCTGTCCCCATTTTATCATCGTGTTGAGTTCTGGATTTTCCATTATAGTGTGGTTCAGCGCATCTATGACCAGCGCAAGGACCATGTCCCTTTCTTTTACCTCGGAAACATCCAACTCGACAAAACCATAGACCGAGGGATCACCAGACTCTCGCCAAATCAAGGTCGCCATTTTTCGAAAGACTGCTTTTTTATTCATGATGGGTAAGATGCCTTAATAGACCATAAGAGCTATTTAAAGCTCCCGTTAAGCTGGGTCCGCCAAATGCGTCGCCAGCAAGATAGAGGCCTGGGTGAGGGTTTTCAAAAAGATTCTTACAAACTTTTTCTGGCTGGCAATATCTCCACTTTTTAAGGTCGATGCTTTTGATTTGTAAAGATGGCAATTTCATTTCCACAACTTTTTTGGCTTCGGATAAAATCTGATCATCCGGCAAGCTAAAGTGTCGGTCGCTCCAGTCGGCACTCATGACGACTGTCCAAGCGGGAGAGGAGGAGTTCCCTTTTGCATGTTGCGAGCAAATAGAGAAAATTTGTTCATCAAAATTTTCATGGTAGGTAAAGCTAGAGTTCAGATCATTACCCGCAGAAATAAGTAGGACGATCGACTTCGAATACTGAACGGAGGAAAGATCAGCCTCAAAGCTTAAGTTCGAATTCTGCATAACTTCTAAAGCCTGGGGGAGGGGCGTCGTCAGAAGGACCTGCTTTGCTTTGTAGGAATAGCCATCTTCCGTAAAAACTGTCCAGTGCGAGTTATAGTTTTTTAGAACGGCGACTTTCTGGTTGTAGATCACATCCAGATGGCTTGCAATATTCTTGGTAAGTTGGGTTATGCCTGATTCACCGCAAATCGCGTCGACCCATTCAGATGGAAATTTTCTCGAGACGCCTTCGCTCTGCCACAAATTGATAAGCCTCTGTGCAATGTCCTTGTTCTTTATAAACTGGGCACCATGATCAAACTTTGTTTCCCCGATTCGACGGGTGGCCATTCTTCCACCGCAGCTTTTGGACTTGTCGAGTATCAATACGTTCAGATCGGAATTCTGCTGTTGCAGCTCCCAGCCCAGACTTAATCCCGTCAGCCCTGCACCAATGATTATATAGTCAGCGACTTCGGCAGACATATTAATTCACGCTCTCTTTCAAGCTTTCAGCAAGAGGTCCGGGTTTTTCAGAAAGGTCTCTCATCATGTGCCAGTACGGAGAGATATCGAGCTTAACCTCTAAACTTTTAAGCACAGAATATACACCCGCCAATTTTCGATGCAAAAAGATCAAAGAGTAAGGCGGCGGACTATAGATCAGTTCGGCAGCTAGGGCTTTCGAAGCGGACTGGGATTCCAGGGCATGGTTGCGATCGGAAAAATCAAAGTACGTTTTGCCTGCACTTTTAGCGAAGAAAGGTTTAATGGCAGTGCTTAGCATGTTTTCAAAGGCTACGAAGGCTTCCTGGGATTCCCTAGCATCAATTAAGCCAAAATCGATGGCATGACTTTTTAGTTTGGAACTTTCTTTGTTCGCAGCAAATTCCAGAAGGCAGATATAATTTTTTATGAACTCAGTGGTGTAAGCACGTGTGGCTCCAAAGTCGAGCAAGCAAAGACTTAGTTTGCCATCGCGTCGGTCTATGAGGAAGTTGCCCCAGTTGGGATCGGTTTGAACCAGGCCCCACTCGAAAAATTCGTGGAAATATAAATCCAGGATCGCTCTAGCAACGCTTTCTCTGTCTTCTTTGTTGGGCTTGGAGTTTGTCCAAGAGCGCAGAGTCACTCCTGACTCAAAACTCATGGCCAAAACTCTTTGTGTTGAGAGTTCGTCAATGACAGTGGGGACTCTGTAAGAAAAATGGCCGGCAGCATTTAGTGTTTTAATTCTATCCTGAAACTGCTTTTGAAAGCTGGCCTCAAGGGAGTAATCCGTTTCTTGTTCTAGTATGCTTCGGAATTCTTGAAATAAGGGTTCAAGATTCATTTTTCGCCCCGTCATCTGACAGAACGACACAGCAAGTGTCCTTAATATCTTAAGGTCCGATTCAATCGAAGTTGCCACGCCCGGGTATTGAATTTTTAAAACGATATCCTGGTCTTGGAATTTTGCTTTATGAACCTGCCCAATGCTGGCGACGCCCAGAGGGGATTTGGAAAGCCCTTGTAAAGATTGAAAATCTTCTAGGGTCAGTTCGGACTTTAGAATCTGTTCCATCTCTTCAAAAGAATGGGCAACTGCTGCGTTCTGCAGCTGGCTTAGAACCTCGATCGCTTCGGGAGGGAAGTAGTTGTCGAGGTCCAAGCTTAAAATTTGACCCATTTTCATTGCAGCGCCTTTTAAGTTTGAAAGACTCTTTGCAATGATAACTGCTTGGTCATAGCGAGATTTTAAGTCGCCAGACTGAAGCTCTTTTAGTCCGACTCGGGCAGCAAGCTTGGCGAGTTCGAGGGTGCGGGAAATTGATGAAGACTTCATGACATTTCTCCGTTCAGTTTTGGGAATACACGATCCAGACTAAAAATAATGACCTGAGCGTCCAGATCAAGGTTCGAGGCCAATTCCGACGAACCAGCTTCTTTTTCGAAGCTTCGAGTTCAAAGCGTAGATTGTTGTGAGTCGGAACATTCACAAACGCCGTTAGGGCCCACACACACATCACCGAGATCAGATTCCCAAGGAAAAGGGGAGTTTGATACAAATAAAAAAGCCAGGCACCACTAACTAGTTCCACCAGCATAATAGGAGCGACGATCCAGGTAATTCGATTCGTGTGAAGTCGGTGGAGGCGTTGAAAATCATCGCGGCCCACCAGCAAAAAGTTGGGATAGACCAGGATCTGGATGACCCAGATAACACCTAACATAAACCAACAAGAAAAAGCATGGATGGCTAGAATAAGGTTCATGCGGGCACCAAAAGCTTATTTAGGTACTGATGTCTGACTGATCTCATTTGTCCAACTCCTGCGGCATATTTAAGAGGTCGTTGTGCGAGAGCATAATTTGTAACATCAAGTTTGCAGAAAATATCATCTCCCCAAGAGTCTTCACGCGCTTTTCGTCCAAGCTGTCAGACTTGCCTTCAGACTGATTGAAAGCAGAAAAGTCTTTTGTGATCTGCTTAAGCATCTTGGCTTCGCGGGTTTCTAGGACATGACGAATGACTTCGTTGATGTCTTCAGCGGCCTTATACATTTTTATTTTTTCATTCGGTGCCGGCGTTTCCTGAATAAGCTTATATTGTGACAATTCCTCCAGGGCCGGGCTTATGAGCGCTTTGGATAAACCGAGTCTTTTTGTAAGGTCCGTGCAACTTAGAGGCGTCTTAGAAAGATACAGCTGAGTCCAAATGGCTCCGTGAACTCTTCTAAAACCCCAATATCTGATGAAGTTTCCGATTGAGAGAGACAGTTTCTGCAGGTCTTTGCCGGGACCGACCGGTTTAACTTTACTTTTCATATTGTTCATACTACCATGAACAATATGAAAAGCCATAAAAATATCAATGTGTATTATGACGGACTTTGCAAGGTGTGCAGTAAAGAGATCAATCACTACCGCAAGCAAGTAGGGGCAGAGAAAATCGAGTTCATCGACATTTGCGCCACGGGCTTCAGTGCCGAGCAAGAAGGTGTTGATCCGGTTTTAGTTCATAAGATTATGCATGTGCGCCGGCAGGACGGGACTTTGGCAACTCGGGTCGACGCTTTTATTGCAATCTGGAATGTCCTTCCCAGATATAAATTTTTAGCAAAGGTGGCGAGCTTGAGGGCAGTCAGAGCGAGTCTTGATGTCGGCTATTCTTGCTTTACAGTGATTCGCCCATGGCTGCCGCGCTATACGGCAGCCGATGATTGCAAAGACAGTCCTTATTGCGAAATAAAGAAAGCCTAAAGAATTATTTAGATGTTCTAGACCGACTTGCACGAGCGGGTTGAGCTTTTAGGCGTTCAATGCGGTCGTCAAGATCAGGATGAGTAGAGAACAGCTTCATGAATCCCCCTGCCTTTCCAGATATTTTGAGTGAGGCAATAGCTGGCTGATCATCCGCCTGCGGAATTTGATAGTTCACCTTTAACCTTTGCAGAGCCGAGATCATCTCCTCAGTACTGGAAAGATGAGCCCCATCGCTGTCCGCACGGTATTCCCGCTTTCGAGAAAATGCCGAGACGACAATCATTCCAAGAATCCCGAGCGCAATTTCCAGTGCGATGACGATTCCAAACTGAACAATGGTTCTTTTGTCCTCGGCCACGAATTGACTAGCAAAAAAGCCGATCACACGAGCCAGGAACATAACGAAGCTATTCACCACCCCTTGAACCAGAGTCATTGTGACCATGTCACCATTAGCAACGTGAGCCACTTCGTGAGCCAGGACACCATTAAGCTCACGTTCGGTCATATTTGCCAAAAGTCCCGTAGAAACCGCGACCAGAGAGCGATTTTTTGTAGGTCCCGTCGCAAAGGCATTTAATTCATCCGATTCGTAGTAGCCGACCTCGGGCATTTTTTCGATGCCGGCTCTTTTGGCATAAGCGTGGACCTTGACGACTAAAGATCGCATTTCAGGATTCGTCGTCTGGGGATCTATGATTTTAACTCCCATCGACCATTTTGCCATGACTCTTGAAAGCGCCAGAGAAATGAAGGCACCACCAAATCCCCAGAGCACGCAGAATATCATCAGCGATGGATAGTTAATTCCTTTTGCATCCAGATAAGGCTGAATATTAAAGACTGACATTACGATCGACAGAGTCGCAATGATCAGAATGTTTGTAGCAACGAACAAGAAAATTCGCTTAGCGATTCTCATGAGAACCTCCTTCTTCATTCAAATTAACGGTTTCAATGTCCATTTTCTGCTTACGGCGATCGATCAGCACTGAGGCCAATATCGAAGAGCCAATCAGCGCTGCGATGATTGCTAGGGACCAACCGATGGGGAACTTGCCGCCGAAGGCTTCGTTCAGCCAAACCATCTTAAGTCCGACAAAGATTAAAACTGATGCCAAGCCATACTTAATGTAGGCGAACCGATCCATAACTCCGGATAGCATGAAGTACATCGAACGCAGCCCCAGGATGGCAAAAATGTTTGAGGTAAAAACAATGAGTGGCTCTTTAGTCAGCGCAAAGATCGCTGGAACAGAATCCACTGCGAAAATAATATCGCTAAGCTCCAGGAATATGAGAGCAAGAAAAAGTGGCGTTACATACGTCAAACCATTTTTCTTAAGAAAGAACTTTTGTCCTTCGATCTGAGGATGAACTCGGAATATTTTTTCAAGCTGCCTTACAATAAAATTATTTTCAAGATTCTGAGGTTTCGTGCCGGCGAAAAACATCTTTGTGCCCGTCAGGATTAGAAGTGCACCAAAGAACAACACAACCCACTGGTACTGCATTAATACCGAACCCATGGCGATAAAGAGGGCTCTAAAGACCAGGGCACCCAAGATTCCCCAGAAAAGCACTCGGTGCTGATACATCTTTGGAATTCCAAAATAAGCAAAAACCACAGCGAAAACGAAAATGTTATCTATGGCCAAAGACTTTTCGACCACGAAACCGGTAAGGAACTCGAGAGCCGTTATCTTCGCTTGCCCATCTGGATCAAATCCTGGAATTGATGTGTATCGCTCATTTGTTGAGAAGCTGTACTGGGCATATAGATAAAAAAGATAGTTAAAGACCAAAGCTAAACTTATCCACACAGTTGTCCAGATAGAAGCTTCTTTAAAGCTGACCTCGTGGGCCTTCTTATGAAAGACGCCAAGGTCCAGCGCGAGCACTACCAGAACAAAAGCGGTAAAGCCCAGGTAAAACCACCAATATTCAGCAAACGGGAACAGTATCATCGTATCGTCTCCTAATTATGAAAATCGTGACTCTATTAAGATCGGCGATCGCCAAACATTTATCAAATCGATAATAACCTTGAGTAGTATCGGTTTTAGCGATACAAAAGAGCAGGAGGTATTCTTATGAACAGCCCGTGGATTAACTACCATCATCTTTATTATTTTAAGACGATCGCCGAAGAGGGAACTGTTTCAAAAGCCGCCGAAAAGTTAAGAGTGGGCCAACCGACCCTATCAGCACAGTTAAAACAATTTGAAGACACGCTGGGAGTTCAACTTTTTGAACGACACCATAAAAAACTTGTTCTCACAGAACAGGGTAAGGTCGCCTTGGATTATTCCAAGAACATCTTTCGTATGGGTTCGGAAATGTACGAGGTGTTGCATGATCGACTTAAACCTTTAAAGCCATCTCTGCATTTAGGCGCGCTCGACAGCGTTCCGAAGCAAATCGTTCTTCAGTTAGTCAAACATGCCTTTCGCATCTCGCCCTGCCAAATAACTTTGTCAGAGGGAAAATCTGATGAGCTGTTGCGAGAGCTAACGGCCCACCGCATGGATTTGATGGTGACGAACTTCATGCCTACGGGGGTCGATGCAAAAGGTCTGTATCCAAAATCGATCACCAAAAAGAACGTCGCTTTTTACGGTGCTCCTAAATATAAATCCCTGCGCAAGGGTTTTCCTAAATCAATTTCAGGGGAACCGATGATACTGCCTACTTACGATAGCAAATTAAGGCAAGATTTGGATCACTGGGCGAAGCTTCACAAAATAGAATTGAACGTCATCACAGAAAGCCAAGATATTTCGGTAAAAAAACTGATGGCGACAAGCGAGATGGGGCTGATTCCCACAGCAACACACACTGTAACAGGTCAGGTTCTGCGAGGAGAGTTGGTGGAGATCGGACAATTACAAGGCGTTTACGAAGAGCTTTTTTTAGTGACTGCTCAGAGAAAAATCGCCAATCCGATTGCTTCAAAACTTATGGAATCTTTCGTAGTATAACAAATAGCGATACAGTTAAGCATTTTTATCTATTTTAACAATTCAGCATTCTTTCGTAAGGTATTTCAAGTGAAGACAGGAAGCGCTTCACTTTAACTTATCGGAGGATCATATGCTGACTTCTAAACGCACGGCGCTCAAGTCCGTTCTGGAATCTAAAAACGGGATTCATTTGACAGCCTACCTCGTAAACCGCGGGGACATAGTTGACCTGAAGTCTCAGCTTCTCGCCATTATCTATGAGACTGAAGAGTGGCTGAATTCCGCATTATCAGCAGAAGAGCGAAAAAAATTTCTGGAGCCGCTCGACTCACTTCTTGAAGATGCTCGAATCTTTCAGCAGATGAAGGGGAATATAGGACTGTTTAGGAACAACGATTCGTTCCGAGTTCTCAATGTCCCTGTAGAGGTCGAGCAGTCTTGTTTTGTTGCCACGAGCTTTCATGTGAAACCGCTTCTTCGTTGGTTGCAAGCAGATCGAGATTTTCTTCTCTTGGCTCTAGGTGCCGATGCGGCTCACCTTTACCTGGGAAGTCAGGAAACATTTAAGCTTGTCGGTTCCATCGTTCAGGCTGGGCTTTTGATCAGGCAGGAAAAAGCTCATTCATGGCTCGAGGAGTGGCTTCAGCAGCTGACCAAACACTCTAGGCCAAGACTTTTTTTAGTGGGAGAGAAATCTCAGGTTCAAATTTTTAGCAGTCAGGTGAAATATCCCCGAGCAAATATGACTGCCATTGCAAAAACTATTGATGAACTAAATGTAAGCGAGCTTTGCGCCAGTATTCGGAAAGTTCTAAAGGAAGAATCGAAGAAGTCGTTAGAAAAAGCACTGGCGGAGTTCAGGTTTGCCGAAGAAGACAAGCGAACCAAAAGGAATATCTTTCAGATATCTAAGGCTGTTGTCGAGGGGCGGGTTCGAAAGCTTCTCGTTACCGACGAGTTAAGTATTTTTGGCAAAATTGATATGAAGTCGGGTGGTCTTGAAATACATCCGTGTCACCTTGATCACGAAGATGATGATATTCTCGATGACTTAGCTCAAATGGTTTTAAGTCAAGGCGGCGAAGTGATTGTGGCAAAAAGAGATGAAATTCCAAAAGGTCGGCCTATTTTAGCTATTTTAGATGACGATGAAGAAGAACTTTTAAAAACAGATGATCTGAAGGATTTCGAAGTTCTTGAAGAGAGGTTTGGATGAAAAAGTATATTTTCTTAGAATTGATGAGAAATATAAAATCGAGACCTGAGTTGATGCGCAAGATGAAAATTCTTGCGGCGGTGGGAGCTTTTGGTTTCTTGGTGATGGGTTCACTCGTCATATGGGCAGGAATTTCTGCATTTGGCTATGTCACAAACGTGGCCAAAGAAGTGATTCATTCACCACAAACTGCGATGCATGTCGAGAACATCAGATCAGAGGTGAAAGGTATTTCCACAACAATGCAAACGGTCGATTGTTGGGACGAGGCGCAGAGTTTGATGACACTCGACCCTTGGTTTCAAAGGCCAGCCATGGACAATCTGAACAGCTTAATTGCGACATGTTTCGAGAAAAAGGACAAGCCAATCAAGAACACTGCCAAAGGAGCACCCCATGATTCATATTAAGTTCAAGAATCTAGATAAATCTGAGATGGCAAGAGAAGCTGCGACAGAGCGCATGGAGTCCATGATCGAGAAGTTCCCGGACTTATTGAAAAGTCGTATTTCCGTGACTCTTGAAATGGCGAACTCACCAGTGCAATCTGGGCCTGACTTGTTCCATGTGAAAGTTCACGTCAACGGAGGGAAGTACAACGGTGTTCGTCTAGAAAAGTCAGCGCCCAATCTTTACCTGGCTCTAGCTGATGTGGTTGATCGAATGTTGGAAAAGCTGAACCGCTTCGGCGATCGCTCAAGAGTAAAAGCAAGAAACAAGGCTAGAAAACAAATGGAAATCCTTTCCGAACCTCCTGAAGAAATCGTATGAACGATCGACGACAATTCATATGAGTTCGCTGGCCAATATAGATCTGATTATTCTGTTCTTCTTTCTGGGAGTCCTGGCGTCCTGGCTGAAGTCTGATCTTGAGATACCGCCTGCGATTGCAAAGTTCTTGTCGATATTTCTTCTGCTGAGTTTGGGCCTTAAAGGCGGTCACGAAGTTAGAGCCGCAGACGATCTTTCTGGGTTTGTTGCGGCTTTAATGCTGGGAATGGCCACCTGCTTGGCAATTCCTACTTATCTGTATTTCTGGCTTAGGAAAAAGCTGGGTTCAGTAAATGCTGCTTCGCTGGCGGCCTGTTATGGATCAGTCAGTGCCGTGACTCTAATCACTGCGCAGGGAATGCTTGAAAACGATAATATTCCGTATAGTGGCTATATCGTTGCTGTCATGGCACTTATGGAAATTCCAGCAATTTTATTGGCATTGCACTTCTATAAGCGATCCCAGGTGAAAGCGATAGATGCATCATCAAACACTTTTCTATCGTTAATGTCAGCAAAGTCTGTCATCTTGCTGATCGGAGGTTTTTTAATCGGCCTCACTATGAATGATAAGTCGTGGGTAGCGCTGGCTCCCGTCGTACAGGATTCATTCAAGGGAGTATTGGCTTTTTTTCTTTTGGATCTTGGAATCGCAGCTCAGAGGCAGCTTCGACGGGCATGGAACTTTAAAGCAACTGCATTGACAGTCGCCTGCATACTTCCACTAGTGCATGGGATACTGGCGCTGCTTGGCGGATCATTTTTGGGCCTGCCAGTCGGAGATCAGATCCTCGTCGCTGTGCTTGCGGGAAGTGCATCCTACATTGCTGCTCCGGCGGCTATCAAATCGAGTCTCCCAGAAGCAAATCCTAGTCTCTATGTGGCCCTGCCGCTAGCTCTTACTTTTCCTATGAATGTCATAATTGGCATACCGCTTTACATTGAACTTTCCCAGAGGCTTGTTCAGTAATAGTGTTTGAATTAAGCCTGGAGGTTTGATACCACCAAGAGATGATAAATTCTTTAAGCCTTTCTTCTACGCCACCTTAGTAAAACTGTTTGTAGTTTGATTTCAGAATTTTATGAACTTTTAAACAGGCATCTCGTCTAAGATGCTTTCTGGGTGGTTTTGTGATTTTTGATTTGTCTTCCTATAGAAATATTAATTTAAAAAATGACTTACTGTCGGGATTTACGGTAGCTCTGGCATTGGTTCCGGAGGCGGTAGCCTTTGCGTTTGTAGCAGGAGTTGCTCCGCTCGTTGGTCTTTATGCGGCTTTCATCGTCTGCTTGATTACTTCTGTTTTTGGAGGTCGGCCTGGCATGATATCAGGCGCTACCGGAGCACTTGCTGTTGTGATGGTGTCACTGGTGACTCAGCATGGAATCGAGTATTTATTCGCGACTGTCGTCTTGATGGGGGTCCTGCAGATTTTGTTCGGCGTACTTAAGCTGGGTAAATTTATTCGCTTAGTTCCTGAACCCGTTATTTATGGATTTGTAAATGGCCTAGCAATCGTTATTTTCCTGGCTCAGTTCGGGCAATTTAAGGAAAAGTCCATAACTGGTGAGCTGACCTGGATCGCGGGTTCTGCACTTTATACAATGCTGGCGGTGATACTACTTACTATGGCAGTCATCTTTTTTCTGCCAAGATTGACCAAGGCTTTTCCGGCACCGCTTGCCGGTATTCTGGTGGCTACAGCTGTTGTGCTTGGATTTGGTATCGATACTAAGAGTGTTGGCGACCTGGCGTCTATTAAAGGGGGATTCCCGTCGTTTCATATCCCCGACATTCCTTTCAACCTCGAAACACTGAAGATCATTTTTCCTTATTCATTGATCTTGGCAGGGATTGGTCTTATCGAATCCTTGCTGACTTTGACTTTGGTTGACGAACTGACGGAAACGCGCGGAAAAGGAAATAAAGAATGTGTCGCTCAAGGCACAGCAAATGTCGTTACCGGATTTTTCGGCGGCATGGGCGGTTGTGCGATGATTGGGCAAAGTATTATCAATGTCACTTCTGGTGGAAGAAGCCGCATCTCTGGCATCATGGCGGCGATGTCGCTCTTGATCTTTATTTTATTCGGGTCTGAGTTGATTGAGAAAGTTCCAGTGGCTGCCCTGGTCGGCGTGATGTTCATGGTATGTATTGGAACCTTCGAGTGGGCAAGCTTTAGAATATGGAATAAAATTCCTAAAGCCGACTTCTTTGTCATAGTTCTGGTAACGGGTTTAACCGTCGTCTTTGACTTGGCCATCGCGGTTATTATGGGAGTGATCTTCTCTGCTCTTATTTTTGCATGGGAAAATGCAGTTAGAATCAGAGCTAAAAAGCATGTGGATAGCCAGGGTGTAAAGCATTACGAAATTCGTGGCCCTCTGTTCTTTGCCTCGACGACTCATTTTTTGGAAAAGTTTGAACCCCAAGCCGATCCAGCAGATGTGATAGTTGATTTTAGAGAATCTAGAGTCTTCGATCACAGTGGTATCGAGGCCATTCAGAAGTTGTCAGATCGCTACAAAAAGAACGGAAAAAGAATTCGATTCCGTCATCTAAGTGAGGATTGCCGCAAGTTATTAGACAAGGCTGGCGTAATTGTCGAAATCAATCACGCAGAAGATCCACATTATGCAGTCGCAGATGATCAGATAAATTAGAGCTATCGGGTTACCAGGCCAGAAATTTCGCGGACTGGATGGTAGCCATCTTCGCCAAGCATCGAGACAACGGCTTTGTGATTCAGATCGTGTGCTGAAAGAAGAACAATCTTGGCAAGCCGTCTTTTCCCCCTTATATCTATGGGTAGATGAAAACGAGTGAAAGTCGGTTAGCTAGAAGGCTTAATATAAGGGATGCGGTCATTCTTGGACTAGGTTCAATGATCGGCGCAGGAATTTTTGCAGCAGCTGGTCCCGCAGCTCAAGCTGCCGGCTCGGGACTTTTGCTAGGAGTCCTTGTTGCTGGTTTGATCGCATTTTTAAATGCAACAACCATGGCACAGCTTGCAGCCATCTATCCAGAATCGGGAGGAGCCTATGTTTATGGTAGGAAACGACTCGGGGAATTTTGGGGATTTCTGGCGGGATGGGGCTTCGTCATAGGCAAGCTGGCGAGTTGTACTGCCATGGCGCTGACCTTCGGTTATTATGCCAACCCGGAATATGCTAAACCCATCGCTATAACCGCAGTTATAGTTTTGATGATCACGAATTATCTCGGGATCAAGAAAACAGCCTTCGTTACACGTATTCTGGTAGTTCTTGTTTTAAGTGCCCTTGCAATTGTCGCTTTTGCCGCTCTAGCTGGAGGGAATGCCAGTTTCAGTCGTTTGACTGAAGGGGGAATTTCAGGCGGTATCGGTGGAGTTTTAGAAGCAGCGGCTTTGATGTTCTTTGCCTTTGCGGGGTATGCACGAATCGCCACTCTTGGGGAAGAAGTCATTGAGCCAAGGAAGACAATTCCCAAGGCGATCATTTTAGCTCTGGCGATGACTCTGATTATTTATCTTTTGATAATTGGAAGCGCAGTTCTTACAGTTGATATTGATCAACTGGCCAATTCAAAAGCACCGCTATTGCTTGCGGTCCAGTCAGGTAGTTTTGCCTATTTAAGTCCTTTCGTTCGGTTCGGAGCTTGTTGTGCTTCATTGGGTGTTTTACTTTCTTTAATGGCAGGGATCAGTCGTACGGTTTTTTCGATGTCTGCGAACTCGGATCTGCCTCATTTTTTTAGCGCAGTTCATCCTGAGCACAAAGTACCTTATCGGGCTGAGCTTGCAGTAGGAATGATCATTGTCACTGTGGTGGGATTTGCGGATCTTCGGGGAGCCATTGGGTTCAGTTCGTTCGCCATTCTGATTTATTACTCTATTGCCAATATTTCGAGCCTAAAGCTTTCCAAAGAAGAACGGCTCTGGCCAAAGTTTATGTCCGCCTTAGGACTGTTAGGTTGTTTGGTGGTTGCCTTCAGTTTGCCGATGACATCATTGGTCGGTGGACTTACCTTATTTGGCATGGGGGCAATTGTTTTTGCAATGACTCACTATTTTCAGCGTCGCCCGGGTATGTAAAGCAGCGTTCATTTATGACAACACTTTGGATCGCACTATTTGGCGTTGTGGCGCGGTGCTGTGATTGCCAGATCTATTTGGACCAACCCTTAGAGCAAGACTCCGTTTTGTCGTGATATCTTAAGAAACTAATTTCGTTTCTAACTGACTAAAAACTTTTTTGAGGGACCAATCCATTAGAACCGCTAATCCGACGACGGCGACAACTTGAGCCCAATCCAGGATGCCAAGCGGTGAAATCTTCAAGAATGGAAAATAAGCGGAGCCTTGAATAAGAAAGACCGCTAGTAGGAACGTGACTCCGGAGAGGACGTTTGCGATCGCTGATCGAAACCGTGTCAGGTATGTGGTGATGCTAGCGCTCCAGACAGTCAGAAGAGCTAAACTTTTTGCGCGAACCGCCTCGATGGCGAGTCCGCCGTCAACTTCCTTCAAAAAATACCAACCCAGCAGAGAAGCAACAAAAAGACCAACTAGGCAAATTGAGAAAACTTCGAAAGCGCTGAAAAACGACTTGCGATTTTGTAGGGCTTTATCATCTTGTACTTGAGATTGAAAAGAAAGAATGGCTGTCGGATGAATGACAAGCTCTAGCCAAACGATGTGCACGGGAAGAAATACTAATGGGTATCCAATCAGCGGAACAATAGCGGCAGCTGATACTAAAGGAATATGTATCAGCAAAAGGTACTCGAAACTTTTTCTTAGATTTTTGAAAAGCTGACGACCTTCGCGGATGGCATTAACAATGGTTCTAAAATTATCGTCACCTAGAATAATTGCGGAAACTTCTCTGGCACTTCGGGTGCCTCGCTCGCCCATGGCGATCCCGACGTCTGCTGCCTTCAGTGCGGGAACATCATTGACCCCATCACCTGTTACCGCGACTATTTCTCCAGAGTTTTTTAAGGACTGCACGATCCAAAACTTTTGCAGAGGTGTGCAGCGAGCGACGACGTCAGCTTCTTTAATGAAGTCAGGATTTTTCAAAAGCCATTGCTCACGGAATCTCTCTGGTTCGTTCTCTGCAGAGAGAACTCGAGGAGTGCCTAGGGTTAAGCCTGCGTCTTTGGCGATAGCGGCGGCAGTGTCGGGGTGATCACCAGTGATCATTAGCACACGTATGCCGACTTGGTGACAGTAAGCAAGTGCCTCGGCCACTTCAGGGCGGGCCGGGTCTTCAAAGGCAAGCAGGCCTGAAAATGTGTATCCTGCTTCTGGTTCTGGATCGATATCGGACTTTGAAATATCCCTCCACGCACTGCCAATGACCTTATGACCACTTTTGGCCCAAAAAGATATTCTATTTCTCCAGTTTTTTTTATCTTCTGGGGACAGATCCGTCATTGCTAAGACAGATTCAGGTGATCCTTTTATACATACTCGGACCTGACTATTTTCAAGTTCCACAAATGCAGTTTCTCTTTTGCGATCTTCAGTAAAAGGAATGGTTCGCAGTCTTGTGGGAGTGTTTAGACTTTTACTTTTGGCGACTTCATGAATCGCCATATCCAAAGAATCAGAATCCGAGTTTGCCGCTGACAATGCAGTCTGCAATAGGATCTCCTCTGTAATACCGTCTGCTGGATCTAAATGTGAAAGTTCAAGACTGCCCCGAGTGATGGTGCCTGTCTTGTCCGTACAAATCTGAGTGATCCTACCGATGTTTTCCACGCTTACGGCCTGTCGAACCAAGGCGCGCTTTTGAGCAAGTCTAAAAATACCCACGCCAAGGAAAAAAGTGAAAACCAAAGGAAACTCCTCTGGCAGTGCGGCCACGGCCAGGGTAGCGGCGCTTAATAAGGCATCAAGCCATCCATGTCCTTGGTATATGCGAATTCCTGCCAATAGCAGGCACAGGGCAAGGGCCGAGAAAACCAGAACTTTAACCAACTGATCAATGGATTTTTGCAGCGGCGTTCGTTGATGAGGCATTTGTGAAACTGACTGGACGATCTCTCCATAGGAAGTTTTTGTTCCAGTGAAAAGAACGGTAAAGGTGCCACTTCCCGAGAGAACTCGAGTGCCGGCATATCCAATTGTTTCTGCTGGAACAGGAACCTCGTTCATCATCAGGGACAGTTTAAAGGGATCATAGCCTGCAGCAACTTTCTTGATGGGAAGTGATTCTCCAGTCAAAGAAGATTCATCTATCTGTAAATCCTCAGCAGCTTTGAATACTCCGTCCGCCGGAAGAAGGGCTCCCGAATTAATGATAACGCTATCTCCAGGTACTAGCTCCTGCGAATCGATTTCGGTGACTCTGCTTTCGCGCATGACTTGCACGTGCGAAGCAAGTTGGCCCTTTAGCGCCGAAGTCGATGCTTGAGTTCGCCAATGAAGGATCGCATCCATAAACATAAGAGGAATAACGGCAACGAAAAGTGTGATCGAATCAACGATCTCTCCTGTAAGAAAAAAGACCGACCCTATTCCGACGAGAAACCAAATCATGGGGTCCTTAATTGTATCCGTAAAAAGGGCAAGCCAAGGATTGCCAGCAACCTCTACAATGATGTTTTTCCCAAGGCGGGAGCGCTGCTCTGAAACCTCTTGAGGAGTCAGCCCGCCGTCGTGTTTTGTCAGGTATCTTAGGTTGCCGAATGAAATGCGCTTCACTTAAGCCCTCGTGTCGGTTGTCATGCACAAGAATGATAAACCACGGTTCCCACATGATGTTAACCCGTGTCTTATCTAAACCAATATATTATTGTGTATTCAAAGAAGAAATCACATAACGGGGGAGTTTTTCATGATCCAAGCTAAAGGAATGGCCGCACTAAATCCTAAAGAATCGTTGGTTCCTTATTCTTTTGAGCGACGTGATCCAAAAGAAAATGATGTGGTCATCGACATTAAATTTTGCGGTATTTGCCACTCAGACATTCACATGATTCGCAACGAGTGGGGATTTAACTCTCCTTTTCCCATGGTTCCCGGGCATGAAATTGCCGGCATTGTTCGCTCCGTTGGTTCCAAAGTTAAAAAATTCAAAGTCGGCGATCGAGTAGGTGTAGGGTGCATGGTCGACAGCTGCCGTGAGTGCAGTCATTGCAAGCAAGATCTCGAACAGTATTGCCTCCCCGGAAATACCATGACTTATGGATCTATTGAAAAGGATGGTTCGACGGTGACACAAGGAGGTTATTCCGATGTCATCGTGGTGAACGAGGATTTTGTCCTGCGAATTCCTGAGAATCTTCCTCTTGATAAAGCGGCACCATTGCTGTGTGCAGGGATTACTACTTACTCGCCGTTAAAACACTGGAAGGCAGGCCCGGGCAAGAAAGTCGCGGTGATGGGCCTAGGAGGGCTGGGGCACATGGCCGTCAAGATCGCTGCGGCGCTTGGTGCTGAAGTCACCGTTCTTAGTCATTCCGAGAAAAAGAAAGAGGACGCAAAAAAGCTGGGAGCACACAACTTTGTGCTCACGAAGACACCCGAGGCATTTAAGAACAATGCAATGACTTTCGATCTTATCATCAACACGATTTCTTCAGCCGATTTGGATCTGGCGAGCTACTTGGGCCTCTTAAAGCTAGATGGAACGTTGGTGGCAGTCGGCGCTCCAGATAAACCCCTATCGTTCCATCCGTTTGCATTGATCTCCCCAAGAAGAAATTATGCTGGATCTCTGATCGGTTCGATTAAGGAAACGCAGGAGATGCTCGATTTTTGTGGCAAGCACAATATCACTTCAGAAATCGAGGTCATCCCACCAAGCAAGGTCAATGAAGCTTATGACCGCGTCTTAAAGAGCGACGTTCGCTACCGTTTTGTTATCGATATGAATGCTTGATGGCAGATAGGCTGGGGATTTTCCCAGCCTATTTTTTGCCTCCCAGCAGGTCGTCCATTTTATCAAACGATTCGTTCCAACCAGTTGTCATGGCGGACTTCATTTCGATAAATGTTTTCTTTTCGACTTCGGATCTCTTGCCCGCGATCTCCCATTGAACGGTCACTCTTGTTCTTTGGGAATCTTCTTTGCAAAGCTTAACCGTAGTTAATAAAGTTTCAGGATATGTATCTGAAAAAGGAGCCTTTGTCAGGTGCCCTTCTTGATCACAAAAATTTTGAGTATAGACGAGGAGTTCCGGTGGCCCTATCTTCTGATATTTCAGTTGGCCGTACTTGGCTTGATCACCCAGAGTCATGGACCATAGGGAGATGCCGCCTTCCTTAATGTTCTGACTTAAAAACGACATTGCTGCGCCATTCGGCCCCATCCATTGGACAAATTTGTCGGGATCGATCCACATTTGATATACATTTTCTATTGTCGCATCAAAAGAACGATTGATAACGAAGACATCTCTCTGCGAAGTTTCATTTTCGAGATACTCTGCAAGACGATCCCAAGTGGAGTAGCCGTTTGCCATTTTTATATGTTTTTTCATAGCTTGGGCTTCTTCAGCTGTCGGTAGGGTCGAGATCATATTCATGATCGTCTTTCCATTTTCTTCTGTGAAAGTCACCGTCACTGTAAAGAGCTTTGGCCTTTCAGAATTCGCGCCGTGATCATAGACGAGTTTTTTATACTTCACCACCTCATGGTAAGTCGTTATATTCGGGTAATCTGTTCCGTCAGGACCGTGCATGGTATATATCCACTGACCGCCCGGGCGGAGATCTTTGCTCTTCGTCGTTATGGTAAATCCCCGAGGTCCCCACCATTTCTCGACATGCTTCAGATCGGTCCAGGCCTCCCACACCAGCTTTACGGGGGCATCGTATATTCGAATGATTTCGATCTCATTTGGTTTTGCGGGCATGGACTTTTCCCTTTCGTTTTTTAGGGTTCTGAATTTCCTTAAGATAGTCTTCAAGTCTGTCGAAACTTTCTTCCCAGAGTTGGCGATACTGTTCAATCCAACCAGAGGCTTCCTGAAGTGGAGCCGGACTTAAAGAGCACGTTCTCCATTGTGCATCCACCGTCTTCTGAATAAGTCCGGCGTTTTCAAGAACTTTGAGGTGCTTCGTAACTGCCGGAAGGCTCATCTCCCTTAAAAAGGGCTTTGCCAAATCAGTGACGTTGGCTTCGCCGTCAGCAAGGTGGGCAAGAATAGCCCGACGAGTGGGATCAGCAAGGGCGGAGAATGTAGTGCTTAACGGATCTTTCATTAATTTACCAATCAGTTATTTAACTAAATGGTAAAATAAAAAGCTGAAATAGTCAAGGGCTTGAGTTTTGCCAGTAGTTTCGAGTATTTAGGTATTCATTTCGGACAGATCCAAAGCTGGGAATGTCAGTGAAATATTTCAAACTAGACAATCAATGTCCTACGGAAAACAATTTAGCTGCTAAACATTCAATACTCTACCATCACTTTGAAAGGATGCTTATGAGTCTCAAAGCAGAAGTAAAAGTGTGTATTCAAAAGCCACTCGCTAGGTACTTTCGAACCGTTCTCCAGAATAATCAAAAAAATATCGGACGCGTATCATTTCAGCAAATTGGAAAACTGCGAACAAGTACGAAATCCACTAATTGGATGTTCTTCAAAGCAGAGCAGCAGATATTTCCTGCGGCAAAAAGCTTTCTGTGGAACGCAAAAGTTAAAATTTGGAGCTTCTTATATATCCAAGTTCTAGATTCTTACGCTCGGGGTCGCTGGCCTCGTACTTAATTTCTTAGTGTTAATCGCACGGGGCAGTGATCTGAACCTAAAACGTCCGAGCAATGAGCTGCTGCCTTTAAGCGGTCAGAAGCCTCCTTGTTCACTAAAAAATAATCCAGACGCCAACCCACATTCTTTTCGCGAACACCGGGGCGATAGCTCCACCACGTATAGTGCTCGGGGCCATGTTCGAATTTTCTAAAACTATCGACCCATTCAAGCTTATCGAGAAAGCGTGTCATCCAAGCGCGTTCTTCAGGTAGGAATCCTGCGTTCTTAATATTTGTTTTGGGGTTGCGCAGGTCGATCTCTTTGTGGGCAATATTGAAATCGCCGCAAATGATTACTTCGCGACCTTTCTTTCGTAGGGACTCTAGTCTTTTTTCGGCGGCGGCGCAAAACTCAAGCTTAAACGGCAGGCGAGCGTGATCACGCTGACTGTTCGGAAAATAGCTGTTCACAACTGTGACAGTGCCGAAGTCAGCCTCAAGCCACCGACCTTCGCTATCGAACTTAGGAACACCTAAGCCGACGCGAACTTCGTCGGGCTCTTTACGAGAGTACAGAGCCAGGCCAGAGTAGCCGGCTTTATCAGCGAACGCCCATGAAGAGTGGTAGCGAGCAGGGTGATAGAAGGTTTCATCCTTTTTGATGGCGTCGTCAGAAATTTTAATTTCCTGCAGACAGACAATGTCGGCATTTTCTTTTTCAAACCATTCACGAAAGTTTTTGCGATGGACCGAGCGCAAGCCGTTCACATTCCAAGAGATCATTTTCATGACCCAACAATAGAAGCTGAAAACCGTAACGTCAAGGTCAGCAGTAAAATCAAATGGGCGTTGCTTGGGCCTTTAGCCAAGTGAGCCGACAATCCGGGGAGAGCGCTCGTCCATTAGGAAAGACTTTTTGCTTTGCCCGACGGTAATTACTAGATCAAACTTTAGTGAGTGGAGAAACATATATGACGCAAAAAACCAGACACATCTCTATTTCCATAAATGCCAGTTTCGACTCTGTCTATCTCTATGTCTCTGAACCTAAAAATCTACCGCAGTGGGCGGCAGGTCTTGCTCAATCAACAGTTTCAAAATCCGGTGATGATTGGCTGGCAGAGTCACCAATGGGCTTGGTTAAAATTCGTTTTGTGCCCAAAAATAATATGGGAGTGGTCGATCACGATGTAACTCTGCCAAATGGAGTTATCATCCATAATCCATTGCGGGTTCTAAGAAATCATGATGGTGCCGAGGTTGTGTTCACACTCATTCAGCAAATTGGTATGTCAGATGAAAACTTCGAAGCTGACGCCGCTATGGTTGAAAAAGACCTTCGGACCTTAAAAGAGATGCTTGAGTCGAAATAGATGAACCTGCATAGGAGTTGTATTTTACCATCCTGATTCGAGAGACTAATCTGTCATGAGTAACCTCTGATAAAATTGGGGCTTAATATCTTCAAATTTCAAGAAGAGGTTCTTATGCAAATTCAAGCAGCTATAACACCTCAAAAAGGTGACAAATTTAAAATACAAAAGGTAGAGCTCGCGGAGCCTCAGGCAGGCGAGGTCTTGGTAAAGGTTGTCGCAACCGGTGTTTGCCACACTGATGCCGTGGGAAGAGACGAGGGGCTTACTCCATATCCAGTCGTATTAGGTCACGAGGGAGCGGGAGTTGTTGAAAAAATCGGCCCTAGTGTTCTTGATCTGCAACCAGGAGATCACGTCGTGATCAGTTTTGCACATTGTGGTCGTTGTGAGCAGTGCCTGACGGGACACCCTACAGTTTGTCGTCGCTTTAATGAGCTCAATTTCGGCGGCGAGATGGAAGACCATACTCATCGCTTAAAATTGGATGGGAAGGAAATAGCCAATTTTTTCGGACAATCAACTTTCGGTAGTCATGCGATTGTAAACGAAAGAAATGCAGTAAAAATAGACAAGGATGTGGATCTTTCGCTGATGGGGCCATTGGGCTGCGGAATTCAGACGGGGGCTGGTACTGTTCTAAATAGATTACAGCCACCATTTGCGACCGATATTGCGATCTTTGGCTGTGGAGCTGTGGGCCTAAGTGCACTGATGGCGGCAAAGATAAAAAACTGTCGGCGAATAATTGCCATTGATGTACATGACAATCGACTGGCCTTGGCGAAAGAGCTGGGAGCAACTCATGTTTTCAATGGCAAAAAAGCAGACGTGGTCAAAGAAATTAAAAACCTTACCAGTGGCGGTACTAAGTTCGCTGTGGAGACCACAGGGGTTCCCGCCGTTGTCAGGCAGAGTATGCAGGCGCTTTGTCCACTTGGCACCTGTGCTATTGTAGGGGTAACTCCAGAGGTGAAACTTGACGTGCACAATGATCTAATGGCAGAGGGTAAAAGTATGATCGGAGTGATTGAGGGCGACTCTGTACCTAAAGTTTTCATACCACAGCTAATAGAGTACTATAAGGCTGGAAAGTTCCCATTTGATAAGCTCGTTAAATACTACTCCTTCCAGGATATTGAAAAGGCTTTTGAGGATTCACGTCAGGGTGGAACTATAAAGCCCATCTTAAGAATGGAAAATACTCACTAAAATAAAAAACCGGAGCTGAAGCAGCTCCGGTTTTCTTTCTAACATATTTTATTAACTTTTAGAGTGGCACAATTTTATTACTTCCCTTGAAGTTCGGTAACCCGACGCCCATTTTATAACTGATCGTATAAAGAAGGTCTTTCATTTGATAAGCGCTCAGTTTATGCGATTTACCACCAGTGATCATGTTACGGCCACCGACTAAGACAAGGGGACGCTGCTCTCTGTGCAATCCATGGTAACCATCGGCAACGCCGAAGCCACCTTGGATAATGGTATTGTCCAACATGCGACTTCCACTTGGGTCGCGACTGGTTTTTAGTTTCTCGGCTAAATCAATAAGTACATTCATAAGGACTCGGTCGCGGGTCGCTGCCAAGTTGTAGCCAGCAGTATGGATGATACCGTGAGATATCGCCGTGTGAGAACCGTAACCACCGCTAATGTCAGCTCCCTGATACATTAAGTGAGTGGGCGGTTTAGCCCAGGTTCGCTGAGATGTTTCAGTGTCAACCATGATACTGACTGACCGAGTGAGATCACAAGCGAATGCAATCTTAATCATGTCGTTCATGGCATAGAACTTAGCTAGATACAAAGTAGAATCTTTAGAGTTAGTATTGTCCAACGCTGGGTTAATAGTTGGCTTAACACAAGCGCCAGTCACGATAACACCACCCGGAGGAGCTGTCTCGATGACTTTGCTTTCAAGCTCTCGAACCGCAGTCAAGAACTCTTCCATCTTTGCTTTATCGGCTTTGCCAAGTTTGCTGTTGAAAGAGTTGAAGTCAGCAATTGCTGAATCGAGGACACTTTTTGTGTTATCTACTGGAGCGGGAGTTGGGGTTCCCGTTGTAGGGACAACTTGCTTTAAAAGTTGGCGATAGAGGTCACCCGGGTTTCCGATTCCTGGATTACCGACTCCATTTCGATATGAAATATAACGATCGGCTGGCAAATCGGCACTGGTAACGCCGCCACTAAGTACCAAAGCGGGCTTTCCCACTTTGTCTGCGATGACGTGTTCAAAGCTGGTCGTAGTTGAATTCATCACATCCGAGCAGTTGATGTAAGATGAGGCTTGGGCAGCATGCTCATCGTTATAGAGCTTTTGCATGGCATGCCAGGCACTATTATTTAGGTAATTGATCGAGACTATTTCACTATAGTTACTGGCGAATGGAGTTAAAGCGATACTCGTATTGCCGGCGTTTAAGTCTCCGACCCGAGTTTCCCAGATGGGTTTATCGGGACGATTATAAGTACCATTTGGCCAATAAAAGAGAACATATCGCTTAGGATCGCCCGCCGCTTGCGCCAAAGCTTTGTTGGTGAACAAGCTTTCCAAAAGCGGAAGAGTAAAAATCGCTCCGGAAGCGGTCATAAATTGTCTTCGAGAGATTTTATAGTTGCTCACTGTGCCTCCGTTGACTGCATCTTGAACTGGCGGCTGGTCACTATATTAGTGATCAGATCTGAAAGTTTTGAATCTGGATTCATAGCTACTTGGCTTATACTTTTCGCATTACATCTGTCATCCGCAGAAGCGACTTTTCGCGCCAGCCCCAGTGACATCACATGTCTTACAAGACAAGACTTAACATTTTCGCTTGAAGTTAAAGTTGCCATAAAATCTTTAGTATCGGTGAATCGCTCTCCTGAAGGTAGAGCGCCAGATGAATCAATCGGTCTATTAGCGATTGCAGGGTAAGTAGATCTCCAATGACCTTTTTGATCAAAAGACTCCATCGCAAACCCATATGGATTCAGAACCTGGTGACAGCCGATACAAGAAGACTTTGAAGTATGGGCCGTCAAAATCTCGCGAGGAGTTGAATTTGCAGGTATATCCGAAGGCAATGTAAGATCAAGATCTGCCGGCGGAGGAGCAATTTCATAACAACCGAACTTTAAGGCGACAGCCTTACCGCGAGTTACCGGATGGGTTTCATTAGGCGCTCCCGCAGTTGTCACTAAGAAAGAAGCATGAGAAATAACGCCTCGACGTGGGGTCGATGTCATATTTGTTTTAACAAATTGATTCGGATCTGAACCATTAAACGCCACTCCATAATAGTCAGCCAGCGTCTTATTCAAGAATGAATAGTCAGCCGAGAGCAGATTTAGGAAGCTCGAATTGTTTGTGACGATATCTTCAAACATCAGCTGAGTTTCACGAAGCATTGCATTTAGGGTGGCGGCGTTAATAGTGGTTAAGCCCAGTCCCAATAACTGATTTGTTCCAAGCCACTCATTCGCCATTATACTAGCGAAGCGTTTTCCTTTTGGATCGTTCAGCATTCTAATAACTTGGTTCTGAAGATTTGTTGCGCTTGAAAGAGTTCCACTCTTAGCAAGATTCAAAAGCTCTTGATCTGGAGCCGATTGCCATAAGAAGAACGAAAGTCTTGAAGCAAGTTGGTAGTCATTAAGATTAAAGGCTGCTCCAGGAGCAACATTCGTGTTTGGTGTCCATGAAACTGCTAAAAAGTTAGGGCTGATCAAAAGAGCTTTTAGCAAATCTTTGAAGCCTTGGTCAAAGTTAGCACCTTTTTTAAGGATATCCTTAAGTCGGGCGAACTCACTATTAGTACCTTCAGTAACAGGGCGTCGCCACACTCTTAAGCCGACATTTCTAACTATTGAGTCGTAGCAACTTTCTGTAACTGTCGCTTGGTTAGCACAAGATGCATAGTTTGCGAAAAATCCTGCTTGAGATTTTTTCTGAATCACCTCATCAGCAATCAGAGTCGCCGCTGTCCAGAATTTCTCGGCCATAGCACTATTTATCGTAGGAGCATTAGGATGACTTGAAATACTAGTATTACTAAAACCAGAGGGGCCAGCTTCAGAAACGACAAATTTTGCGTCGGCGCTTGGCTTTATAGAAGAGTAAAAAATATCTGAAGCGATATTGTCGTACTCCGTATTTGAAAGAAGTCTGACAGGAGCGCGCTGGGGAACTCCATCCGTTCGGCAAGTTACTGGATCACTATAATTGCCGCCTCCGCCAACGCCAGGTGGGTTGAGTGATGAGGCGAGTTCAAGGGATTCCGGAGTTAAGACAAAACCTTCACTACAATTCTGGAAAGTTAAGGCAAGTGCTCCTAATGATAGAAGTACAAGCCCGCCTTTGACGGTTCTTTGAATCATCACATTCCCCCTGAGAAAACCAGGTCAACGTAATCAAATACGCGACCCTTACAAAATTCTAAATCTATATCGGGGGTTTGAGAGATTTAAAAAAGAGGAATTTTCTTAAACCGTAATAATTCAGGTTTAGCGGGAAGTTCTCTAAAAGAGATAGTCAGAGTGAGACACTCAAAAAATCCAACCTGACCTAAGTAAGGTATTTCGTAAAAAACCTTAGCATGTTTTTAGAGGTTTAGCTCTGATTTTGCCTTCATAATTATCTCGAATGATCTTAACCTGTCCACATGATCATAAGTGTCCGACGTGATGATCAACTCGTCTGCGCCAGTTCGGGCTATTAGAGTATTAAGATCTTCCCGAATTTTTTCCAGGCCTCCAACAACCAGAAGTCCCAGCATTGATTGCACATAGGCTTTTTCTTGGCCACTCCAAAGGGAGTCCATATCAGGAACTGGTGGAAGGCTTAGTCGTCGCTGACCCCTTATTAAATTCAGAAAAGACTGCTGAATACTCGTGGCTAGATAGGCTGCCTTTGCATCCGTTTCTGCTGCGACAACCGGTACCCCAACCATCACATAGGGTTTATCAAGAACTTCCGATGCCTGAAAAGTTGAACGATAGATATCAAAAGCCTGCATCATCATCCCAGGGGCAAAGTGACCTGCAAAAGCATATGGTCGACCCATGCGAGCCGCCAGCTGCGCGCTGTAGAGGCTGGACCCTAGAATATAAATTGGCAGATCAATTCCACTGCCAGGAACCGCTTTGACCGGTTGATTCTCTTGAGCCGGAGAGAAATAAAATAACAACTCCTCAATGAGTTCGCCAAAGTCAGCTCCTTTGCCTTTCATATCACGGCGAAGTGCACGCATGGTCGTCTGGTCAGTTCCGGGTGCTCTGCCTAAGCCCAGGTCTATTCTGTTGGGATAAAGTGTAGCTAACGTGCCAAACTGCTCGGCAATAATTAAAGGGGCATGGTTAGGTAACATTATGCCACCTGAGCCAACTCGAATCTTTGAGGTATTTTCTGCGATATAGCCAATCAGTACAGATGTTGCGGCGCTCGCAATGCCTTCGATATTGTGATGTTCAGCCAGCCAAAAACGTTTAAAGCCAAGCTTTTCAACATGTCGAGCAAGCTCTTTGGATTGCTGAAAGGCGGTTCCAAGTGGCTTCCCCTCAGGAACACGAGCTAGGTCAAGAACGGAAAGCGCAGTATCTTTTAATGTTTTCATAATGGATCTCCTCTAGAAGGGATCTGGAGTGTTGCGGTATTTCCACAGAAAACGGCCCAATGACAACACCAAAAAGACTATCGTAGCGATCAGCCCGTAGCCATAACCCTCTCCGGGATAGGCAGAGTATTTCAGGCCGAAATAGAACATGAACACTTTATTTATAAGAGTCGGGAACAAGAACACGATGATAAAGTCTTTTAAAACTTTGTTAGAGCTTTCCTTTTGCATATAAAGCCTTACCTCTCGCGGCTTGTCTTGGAGACTCGCAGACTTTTTACATATTGCAAGGTTTGAGTGGCTGCGTTCTGAAACATATCCGGGTTTCTTTTTATTTTTGTTAGAAGCATTCCTCCCTGCATGACCGCCATACAGAGATCGGCAAGCTCTTCAGGACGCGTCGCCGCCGACATCTCTCCTGAAGCTTTCTTTTCACTAAAGAAACGAGCCATTTGGCTCCGGCTCCATTCCAAAAACAGTTTAATGTCCTGTCGCAAAAGTTCTTGGTCTGATGAAACTTCATTTCCAATGGTTCCAATGGGACAAGAACGTTCAAATTGAACCGATTTTTGAAAGTCGATGTACTTCTGAAACCAAGACTCGAGGTCTTTCCATGTTCGAATGTCATAACCAGTGGGCGTAAGACCACCGCGTATGGCCTCATCCAGATAGACAAGGCAGGAGTGGATCAGTCCCTCTTTATTCTTGAAATAGTGACTGAACTGACTTTTCCCAGTGCCAGACTTTGCCAGGATCTGATCAATGCTAGTCGCATTCACACCTTGCTGGTGAAAAAGATCAATGGCGGCATTTATCATGCGTTCGCGAGTGCTTTGTTCCATATAGTACAAGTTTACCATTAAACGCAGGCAATAGTCAGAGTGAATTGTCTTAAAATGAGCCTTCTTCCGATCTGGACTTGTTCTGTACCAATTAGTACAGTTAGATGGATTGTAAGGGCTCAGCTGAATTTAAATATCTTCCAGGAGGCAAAAATGGCAATCGCAAAACAAATCTACGTGAATCTTCCAGTTAAGGATCTTAAAAAGTCTATGGCGTTCTTCTCAGCACTGGGGTTTGGATTTAATCCTCAGTATACAGATGAAAATGCTGCGTGCTTGATCCTGGGAGATAATTTGTACTCGATGCTTTTAGTTGAAAGCTTTTTCAAAACTTTTATTTCTAAAGATGTTGTGAATGCCAAGGTTGCGACAGAAGTATTGGTCGCCTTTTCAGTTGGCACCAGACAAGAGGTTGATAGTCTTGTTGCAAAGGCTGTTAATGCGGGAGGCAAGGCTCACCGCGAACCGGCCGATCATGGGTTCATGTATCAACATAGTTTCGAAGATCTAGACGGTCATATCTGGGAAGTCTTGGCATACACTTAATTAAACCCAGAGTGTTTTAAATCAAAAATCTTGGGACTGCGATTTGCATCACCAACAGGAAATTCCTCGAAAGGAGAAGTTTATGTTGGCGATGAATTATCGTGGTCCCTACCGAGTTCGAGCGCAGAATATGCCAGATCCTGTTATCGAACATCCCAATGATGCAATTGTTCGTGTCACTCGTTCCTGTATTTGCGGATCTGATCTGCATCTTTATCACGGTCTGGTGCCAGACACTCGTATTGGCTCGACTTTCGGGCACGAATTCACAGGAGTTGTCGAAGAGATCGGTCCATCAGTTCAGAACCTGAAGGTCGGAGATCATGTGCTAGTTCCGTTTAATATCTTTTGCGGATCCTGCTTCTTTTGCCAACGCGAGCTCTATAGTAACTGTAACAATGTGAATCCTGAGGCCTCCGCCGTGGGCGGAATCTATGGTTATTCCCACACAACTGGGGGATATGCCGGAGGTCAGGCTGAATACGTTCGTGTACCCATGGCAGATGTTGGTCCCACGAAAATTCCTGCTGACTTGGATTTGGATGATGCCGTTTTGCTGACTGATGCATATCCAACTGGCTATCAAGCTGCAGAGATGGGCGAGATTAAAGAAGGAGACACCGTGGTGGTGTTTGGGGCAGGACCTGTGGGCATTTTTGCCGCGAAGTCTGCATGGTTGTTGGGAGCAGGCAGAGTGATTGTTGTTGATCACGTGGACTACCGGCTGGAGTTTGTCAAAAATTTTGCTCAATGCGAAGTCGTGAACTTTAAGGAAGTAGACGACATGGCTCTGCACATTAAGAAGATGACTGACTGGATGGGAGCCGATGTTTGTATCGATGCTGTAGGCGCTGAAGCAGCGGGAAGCGCCATTCAACAACTCACGGGGGTCCGTCTTAAACTACAAGCGGGTTCTGCAACGGCTCTGCACTGGGCAATAAACTCGGTCAGAAAAGGTGGTGTTGTATCGATTGTCGGCGTGTACGGCCCGACATTTAATGCGATTCCCATTGGAAACGCACTTAACAAGGGCCTCACTCTGCGTATGAACCAAGCGAGCGTAAAAAGGCATCTTCCGCGACTGATAGAGCATATTAAAGAGGGTCGCATTGAGCCCAAACAGGTTATTACCCACAGAGTTCCGCTTGAAGAAGTCTCTGATGCTTATCATATTTTTTCAAGCAAGCTCGATAACTGCATAAAAACGGTGCTAGTGCCACCGAGTGCTCGACACTAAAGGAGATACTATGGCGACAGAAAAACTATCGGGAGTAAAAGGCTGGGGAGCTGACAAGGATCCCAAAGACAGACCCGCCTATCCAAAAGAAAGAATTCCAGCTCGAGATATCGGTGTTCATTGGGATCACCCAGTTCAACAACGGCAAAGTGTAAGAATCCTGCAGTCGTCTGAACGGCCAGGTATCACCCCCATTTTTGGAACCACCTGCCCACCGCGTGGAGTTAGTGGAAGACTTCGTGAGATGGCGTTTTCACGCACGGAAAATGACATCCTACACTGGCTTACACTGCTTTTTGCGGATCGGGTCGATATGGTCGAGGGAGTGATCGAAGATTTTCGCTCGGGTCATATTCCAAATGTCTGGAAAGAAATGGGAGGACCCGCAGAGTTAAAATACAACCGAGGTGGATTTATCAAGAAAGTCGCATTTACGGGAGCAGTCATTGGAGCGGCCTATTTACTCTTAAGAAAGCCAAGTCGTTGAAAATATTAGAGACGGGGTCAAGGTGCCAGTGATTTCAGGCCTTGATCTCATCTTGGTACAACAGCCGAAGTGCTTGGGTTAATTAGGAGCCCTGCCGATACAATATATAAGTATGGTAGGGAAAAAATCCGTCTCTTCTTTTTTGATAGTTGCTCTGACAGGCGGCCTCATAGGCTGCACTTCACCGTTTGCCCCCCTGCCTGAAGCGACAAGTGAGCTGAATTCGACGGACAGTTGTAAGGCTCCTAGCGGAATTTCGAATTCTCCGAAGACGATAGAAGAAGCTTTATCTCTTGTGAATTCACTTCCCAAACCAGTAACTGTTCCATGCTTTCTGGCAAGTCTTGCTCGTCCTTTAAAAATGTCGCTAACAAATAATATTCTAAGTGCGCAGCCAGCAAATGGAGATCGCAGCCCAAGAGTTTTCATTATTAACGATAATTTGTTGATTTCAGTTGTTCCGGAAGGTGTAGGGCAAGATCTTGTCGAGTTTAGTCTGGTGACTGCGCCTGATCGTTCAATCAAGGCAGAAATTGAGTTTCCAGTTCTAGATATATTGCCAGCCGACGCTCCCTACAAACAAGTCCTTCTTGGCGCTGGAACGATTTGTCGATCTTGTCATGGTGGAGAAACCCGCGCGACTCAAGTCACTTTTGCTGAAGCCTATGAATCAAAAGCTTTCCAGCCGCCTATGGGATCAAAGGTAGATATTGAGGCATTCCGAGCTGAAGTAGCGCTGTGCGACCCCAAGGTCGAAAAGAAGCGTTGCGAGATCATCGATGCCTTATTCAACAATGGTGCGGTTCAATCAGAGGATTTCCCGGCAGACATGCCGTATTTCTTTTAACCTGAAACTCGCTCCCATCAAGTATTTCAGGGTCATTCACAATAGAGTGACCTTAGGTCCATATTAAGTCCAGAATCAGCTTCAAGGGTATTTCCAACTGTCGAGTTCCTGCATGAGACTCTCGCCATGGAAATACTCAACAAAAGAAAAATAAATGAGCAAACAAATCGTTTAAGACAAAAAACCTTTCCTTTTAGGTTAAGGCAGAGCTTGATGGTCGCGCTATCTTCCTCCCTCGTTGCGTTTGGGATTGGCTGTGCCGATAGCGGTGGTGGCGACTGGGCCTCTGGTATCCCAGACAGTTTATCTCAAGAAGAGGATTCGACGATGTCACCAGAGAATCCTAATGCTGCGCCCGTCATTCCTGGGTTTAACTTTTCATTTAACCCAGGAACCAAGGATCTTGCCTACGGCCCAGGAGTCACCTGGAATGGATGTGATCCGAATGCGATGGTGACAGGTGGCTATGACAGCGATACAAAATGTGGAAATGGAACCGTGTATCCAGGATATGCAGAACATCTGGATAAGAATTTCTTTAGATGTGTAGAGGTGGCTTCGGCCGATGCGAACTATCGACAGCCAGAAAGAGTTTTCATTCGACACTGGGGAACTTATGTCAATCGGAATGCTCGAAACTCTTCCAGTTTAAGTATGCATGCCTATGCCCGTGCAATAGATATCGTTAAATTCATATTGTATGATCGGACAGGGGGAACCACACAGGTAAGCACCCACGTTCGAGATTTTGCAGGTTCCACCGCGAAATTTTATAATTCGTTTAGACAGTGCTGGAAAGACACCTTGCCGTCTTCTTGCAAGCCGGGGCAGCGTGAATACCTCGGTTCGATCGGCATACCTGGCTCTGCTTTGGGCGGCAACAGTTTGCATGATGATCATATCCACCTTTCTTATCCATTGTGTGCGGGGTAACTATGAGAACATTAGATATTAGATTTTATTTAAGAATTTTTGTGACGGCTGTTCTGTCGATATCTTCCGTTGCTTATGCGAGCGAAGAAAACGTTATTGGGAAAAAGGTTGTAGAGCTTGATCAGGGTAAAGGCAAAGCCATGATAACGACGACCAAGTCTGACGCCAAGTGGGGCCGTCCTTATACGATGGAGCTTCAGGTAAAATGCCGCGTACAAGAGCGTCAGGAGTGGAAAGCCATTCCTGTATCCGATAGGGAATCGGTCTGCGATGTGAAGCCACAATCACCTGCTCTGACGGCAAACGGAAAGCACATATCGGTGATGATTCGAGAGACTGATGCTGATGCCATTAATGAGAAGTCTAAAACGATGTCGCCGGAAGAGTTCGGCAAAATAGATCCTATCTGCAAAAAAACTGGCAAAGAGTTTTTGTTCAAGGTTGATCAATATTGCAAATAAGTGGAGAAAACCCCAGTCGAACTACTTGGGTTTTCTGACCTCGAGATATTCTTCATAAGTGATGTGATTATCATAGACGACACCGCCATCAATTTCGATCACGCGGTTGGCGACAGTCTGGATCAGTTCATGGTCGTGCGACGTAAAGATCACAACGCCTTTGAATTTTTTCAGTCCTTCATTGACTGCAGTGATGCTCTCAAGATCCAGGTGATTTGTTGGACCATCTAAAAGCAATACGTTAGCTCCGGAAAGCATCATCTTTGAAAACATACAACGCACTTTTTCGCCACCGGAAAGAACCGACGGTTTCTTAAGAGCATCGGTTCCGCTAAAGAGCATTTTCCCTAAAAAACCGCGCAAGAATGTTTCATCTTTGTCTTCGGAGTACTGACGAAGCCAATCTACCAAAGTTTCTTCGTTGCCATTAAAGTACTTGGAGTTGTCAGTGGGGAAATAGTTTCTAGTAGTTGTGATGCCCCAGGTGTAGCTCCCTGAGTCTGGAGTCAGTTCGCCCGCAATGATATCGAGCAAAACTGTTTTTGCCAGGTCATTTCGGCCCAACAAAACGACTTTGTCGCCTTTTTTTAAAGAAAAGCTGACATCTTTAAGAATGGGTTCGCCCTCGATGCTTTTGGAAATCTTGTCGACGACGATAATGTCATTTCCGACTTCTCGTTTTGAATCGAAACCTATGTAGGGCTGTTTGCGCGAGGAAACGGGCATTTCCGTAAAATCGAGCTTTTCCAGTTGTTTTTGTCTGGAAGATGCCTGTCGGGATTTAGAGGCGTTAGCGCTAAATCTGGCAATAAAGCTCTTGAGCTCTTCAGCTTTATCCGCACTTTTTTTATTCTGATCAGAAAGCAACCTTTGGTTCAGCTCGCTGGCCTGTCTCCAAAAGTCATAGTTCCCAGAGTAAGTCGTGACTTTGCCAAAATCAATATCGGCCGTATGACTGCACACCTTATTAAGAAAGTGACGATCATGGGAAATTACGATGACTGTGTTTTGGAAGTTTAGCAAAAAATCTTCCAACCATTGAATGGCGTAAATATCGAGGTGATTCGTGGGTTCATCAAGTAGGAGAATATCTGGTTGCCCAAAGAGAGCCTGAGCTAATAGAACTTTAACTTTCTCGCCACCGTTAAGCTCTTTCATAAGTTTGTGGTGATAGTCTTCGGAAATGCCGAGACCAGCTAACATAACGCCGGCTTCAGATTCTGCTTCCCAGCCGTTGAGTTCGGCAAAGAGCATCTCTAGTTCAGATGCCCTGACGCCATCTGCTTCTGAAAAATCAGCCTTAGCATAAATCAAATCCTTTTCTTCCATAATGGAATAGAGTTTTTGATTTCCCATCAGTACAGTTTTTAAAACCGGATGATCGTCGTAAGCGTAGTGATCTTGTTTAAGGACAGAAAGTCTTAAATCTGGTGCGATGTGAACTTCGCCAGTATTGGGTTCGATTTCCTTAGAGAGAATTTTTAGGAAAGTCGATTTGCCAGCGCCATTTGCGCCGATAAGTCCGTAGCAGTTTCCAGGGGTAAATTTAACATTAACGTCTTCAAAAAGCTTTTTGCCGCCAAAACGAAGGCTGACATTTGTAGTACTGATCATGGGCCTTTACATACGCGGAAGGCCCTAAAATAGCAATTTGATCCTGAGCTTGGGCAAATTATTCCGGCGGATTCGTTTAAAGGTGCCGCTCTATTGCCTGAATTAGGAATTTTCGAACTCTTTGGCTGGGGCTCGTGAAATTTACGAGCTGCTTTTTGATCTTTCCAGCTCGAACCACAGAGTAGAATCTCGAGATATGTTGGTCTAGCCAGTCCAAGAGATCGTTGGTCACCTCGCGATTTGAAAACTCCACGGCCGTTTCAAGATTCATAACTTCGGATCTCCAGTCCAGATTATAAGTCATAATCATACAGTCAGAGTGATCGCGCACGATAAACTTTGCATGAATTGTATCGGGCCCGGCATATTCGTAGATCTCCAGACGACCCAGTTTGGCAAGTTCCTGAAGGCGAAATTCATAGGCAAGCTGAGTGGTCAGATTGTCAGTGCTTTTAAGCGAGTTCGTATAAAACCTGACCTGCGCCCCATTCGCCAGCGCATAACGAATTGCTTGGCGCATCTCTTGGGTAACGATGAGATAGGGTGTTACTATGGTCAGTTCTTCTTTGGCAGCACAAATAAATCTTTGCACAGCTGCATCCACGCCTTGGCAGACACCCTTTTCCGTAATTGGATCACAGTGAAACTTAAGGCTGCCGGCAGTCAAAGGTCGTCTTTTCCAATCAGCCGCGATGTCTTTATGCTTTGATTTAAACTTTGCTTTATAGTCGCGCTCTGCCTGATCGAGTATTTCTTGGGCTTGCTTAAGTTCCTGGTCAGTTATTAGCATTTTTTGGGGTCTGGTCACGTGACTGGGAGAATCCATTTGAATCTGCAGGGCCTTAAAGACCAATTGGGTCGCTGACCCGAGCCTGCGGATTTGTTCTCTTTGCAGAGCGACAGCAGTGTTCGAGGCGATTTCAATTTCGGGAACCTTGGAGAGCACGTTGCTGACAAGATCGAGTGCAAAGCTGCGGGCCTTATCGGTAATTTCATTTTCAATGACCACGTCGATGCTTTTCATATGGTGGCCGTCGCCCCAGTGGACATACTCATTGCCCGTGTTTGAATCACCCATTTTTAGTAAGTGTCCATCGATGATGAGTGCCTTGGAATGATTGCGGAAGGAGATTTTCAATAGTCTGCGTAAACTGAGCTCATTAAAGATAGTGATATTGATTCTCTCGTCCATAAGGTGCTTAATGATCGCGGGGCGCACCAAAAGATGAAATGCATCCACATGCATGAGCACTGGAATTCCTTCTCTGGCTTTTTTGCGCAGCAGTGCAAGCTTCATCAAACCGAACTCGTCATCTCGCATTAGGAACTCGATGGAGATCACCTCTTTTTTTGCGGCTTCAATCAGGCGAAAGTTCGCCGCTGCCATGTCACCATTAGAAACTATGGCTGCCCAACCAACAGACTCGGTCTCTAGATTTTTGCTTTGAATGGGCTCGCTGTCTGAATATGTCACTCGGTGATTCTCGTCTCGAGTTTTTCAAGGAGCAAGTTCGTGTGATCCTAATTGTTGAAAGTCTTAGCTGGCTCCTGTTGTCAGTTCTAGTAGTGTGATTTCTGTGACGGAGCCAAAACGAATCGGGGGGCCCCAGTAGGCAGTTCCTTGATTGACATAGACCCACATATCGTCATGCCGCTTAAGACCTTTTACGAATTTTTCCACAGTGTGTATCAGCAAGGTCAGTGGAAAAATCTGTCCCCCATGAGTATGCCCCGAAAGCTGTAAGTGAAATCCATGCTTTGCCGCATGCGTGGCTATTTTTGGCTGATGGGCCAGCAGAATCTTCACAGCAGAGTTCGTTTCGCTGCCCATAGCTTGGGCCAGATCCGGTTTGTTAGCTGGATTAGCAATCACTGACGCAGGATCCATGACTCCGGCGACTAAGATTTCGTGTTCGCCATGCTGAATGATTTTTCGGGAATTTAATAGAACTTCCATTCCCAGGGATTTGAATTCGTTTATCCAGCGCGGACCGTCCCAATAGTACTCGTGATTTCCAGTGACGAACACAACATTTCCAGCTGGTTCTAATTTGGAAAGATGAGTTGCCGTTGGGAGGTGATGATCGGCATCGCCATCGACGATGTCGCCAGTAAGAACAGTCAGGTGAGGAGTCAGCGCATTGACCTTCGACACCACCTTTTTAACGTACCGAGGGCCTACCGAGGGGCCGACGTGGAGGTCGCTGATCTGAGCAATTCGATAGCCTTTTAGTTTATCAGGAAGATTGCGAATCGGAATTTTCACTGTTTTTATATTTGGTCCTGACAAAGCGGACCACACGCCGAAGGACAGAGCGGCAAGCGCGAGCGAAAACGTGATAAGAGAGCTTGTTGCGCCAAAGAGAGTTTCCTTAAGCTCGGGCTTAAAAAAAAGCACGGGAAGAAAGAGGATGTCTCGCAGAACAACTGCCGACGTTAAAAAGCTGAGCATTCCCATGTCCATGTAGGTTTTCCAGCGCCATAGGGTGGCCAAGCGTGGGAGCGAGCTTCTTCTTAGCCAGTTCAGCGGATACGAAAGAAATCCCAAGAATACGAATGCGAGCGCCAACCAAATGGGCAAGCCTATTCCAGGCGATAGGCGCAGTCCAAGGTAAATGAACAGCCCGGCAAGAAACATCAGAAAGTAATAGTATTTTCTCATACCATAATTTTAGCTGAAACTAAGATAAATCCCTAGATCTACCTGACTGTAAAACCACACTGGACTTGGAGGTGGGCGTTGGATGAGTCTTTTGCCTCAGTAATATGGCTCGTGTTTTTAGAAAAGACATCCGCGTAAGTGCATAGGTTGCTATGACTCCTAACCCGAGGATAATCCATTGCAAATACCTCTGCTCGCCGATGTCTTTACCGATAGTGCCGAGATAAAGATAAACTCCTGTCCCCGGAATCGAGCCGATAACCGTGACCCAAATATAAGTAGTGAATTTGACGGGCATCGTTCCGAGTAAATAGTTGTTCAGATTGAAAGGAATGATCGGACTGATCCTAAGTAAAATCATAAATTTCCAGCCTTCGTGCGAGATCGCCTGGCTAAGGGCCTTTGTGCTGGGCCGACGTTCCATGAAATGCATGACTTTTTCCTTAATCAGGAAGCGCGCAATAAGAAATGAAAAACTGGCTCCGAGGGCTGTAGAGAATAGCACAAGTGGAAGACCCCAAATTCCATAGATCATGCCGGCAGCGAAAGTGAAGAGGGCGCAAGGAATTAATAGGATCGTGGCGATCACATAAACAGAAATAAAAATCAAAATGCCATCTTTACCTTGGGCCAAAACGAACTGCGAAACTTCCTGAGTCCATTTCATAAGGGGCAGATTTTTCCAGGCGGCATAGAGAGTGATAAGCGCAAGTATGATCATGATCCACTTGCGTATCCCTATGGTGTTGAGCGTTCGTAAAGCACTGTGCATATTCGTCCCAAGTGGAGGTAAATATTTACCTTAGCAATGAGCGGTGATGTCCCCAAAGCGGCATTCTCGGCCCTTGGAGGAATACAAAATGTTCCTTTCAGCCTTGTAATTTGAGTGTTGGCAATGCTCTAGATAAACCAAATTCATTTACCCACTTTAGAATGGATGTCCCGTGAGTATTCTCGAAGAAATGTTGTCGCCTCTTTCTTTGCAGGAGTTCAGCGCTGAATATCTGTTTAGGATGCCATACGCGGCGCCCTTTAAAGCCTCCCGTTTTAAAGACCTGATTTCTTGGCAAATCCTGGAGGACATACTTAAAGCAGAGCATGATGATTGTTGGCTTCCATATCGAGGTAAATTGCCGGAAGATCCGCGGCTCTCGAGCGGTAAACTTACCAAGACGCAAATGTATGAAGGATTTGCGCAGGGTCGAACCATTTTAGTTCGACATGCTGAACGATCTCATCCTCAACTTAAATCAATAGCGGATGATTTTTATAAAGTCTTCCACGATCCTGTTGATATCCAACTCTATGGTACTCCCGCCCAGCAGGAAGGTTTCGACTGGCATTTCGATGCAGAAGAAGTTTTCGTTATTCAGAGTGTCGGCGAAAAAGAATTTCGTTTACGCGCTAATACAACTTTTCCCTGGCCGGTTCCTTCAAGTACTCCCCAGCATAAGTTTTTTGCGGCAGAACGTCCCAGTCCTGAAATTCGTTGTTGGCTTAAACCTGGAGACTGGCTCTATATTCCGGCAGGGTATTGGCATAAGGCCCGTGCAATCACTCCGTCGTTTCATCTCTCAGTGGGAATTATGTCTACAACGGGAGTTGGAATGCTTCAGGCCCTCCTGCCGAAATTGACTGAAAATCCGTTGTGGCGTCGACGCCTACCGCTTCGTGCCTCTGCTACAGACACCTATCAAGATCACCTTCGAGAGTTGATTTCGGCCTTATCTGTGGCAATGGAGACTCATAAGGTCGATTAAAGAGCTTGAAAAAGATTCATAATTCTGGCTCATTGTCTTCTCGTTAGACAGCTTATATCTCATATGGAGCCCAATGCATCGGCATAAGTTGTGCAGACCAAACCATCGACCTTAGCTAGGAGTTTTTATGAAAGTATTTATGAGTATTTTGGTTCTTTTGTCTTCTTCGACAGTCCTTGCAGATTCAATCAATTGCAAGGCGCAACTCCTGTTGGGTGAGTCAGAACAAATTGCCGCGAAAGATGTCATCACAAAGGATCTTGAAGATGGAAGCGCTCACCTGGTTCGTCAGGTGATGACGAGAGATCGCAGTCTTACTTACACCTACAATGTGCTTGTTCAAGAAGGAAAAATTCAGGGCTTGGGAATTAGCCAAGGTTCTGATGCGAGATCTAGTTCCTATACAAAATATTTCATGGGCCAAGACTCTGTTTTGATGAACTCAAGTATCGATGGTTCAACTTTAATTGTTAACTGCAATATTCAAGAATAGCGAGGATTCAAATGATTAAAATATCCCTTCTGACCGCGTCAGTAGTTTTGGCGACGAGTATGGCATCTGCAGAGAGCCAATTGATCGCAGAGTGTCGCGGTTCTGTACTTAAAAGTATGTCAATGTCTGAGCCCTATACTATTACAGCGATTGATAACGGAGTGATAGAGGTCAAGGGATGGTATAAGAATACTCGTGGCGTGAATTTGCGAATGAATGCAGGCACAGTTAAAGTTAACGATGGAAAAACTTTGTTCGTCCAGGAAAAACGCAAAAGACTAGGCTTTACTGTTGAAAGCAAAACATTGGAGCTTAATTTTGAAACTGGAAAAGGGAAGGTCAGTCATTACCAGGCTTTCGAACAATTGATTAAAGCGCATGACATTTTTTTGGTTGATTGTCGCAGATAGCAGATAGTTGTCGTAAAAATCTCTCTGCTTTCAAAAGGCGGCTGCAAAGGCCGCTTTTTTATTGAACAGATAGAATTTGATACTCGATCTCCCGCTCACCACTTTCGACAACTGCTGTGTCGCCAGCATGAAGATCCAGCAAAGCTTCTCCCAGGGGGCTATTCGGTGTGATTATCTGGATTGCCTGTCCTTCAAAATTGACATTAATACCTCCCCCTTTTGGGCTTAGAAACACAAAGCTGCGTTTTCCCTTCAGAGAGATTTCGACTAAGGCTGTCGATGCAATGGGATCGGTTTTCCCGAAGTCTTTTAGCTGAATAAATTTAAAGAGTGTGAAAAGCTCCTCAAGCTCAGCGAGTCTTTTGGCTTGAGCACCGGCCAGATAGGAAGCTTCAAGGCCTCTCGTATCATATTCGTTTTCTGCCTTGCTTTCCTCGTGGGTGGCAGCCTCATAAGTCGCAAGAGCGGCCTTCTTGAGAACATCATAATCTGCTTCGAGTTGCTTCTGCACAAACAAGACGAATTTTTTCTTATCCATAGTTAAAGATCCTTTTTAGTGCACAAGGCGTAACAGAGTATCACGATGAGCGAAAACTAACACAAGATAAGGAAGAAGGATCGTAATAAGTACGGCCCAAGGTTTCGGATTGTGCAGGATGTGAAGACCAGCGATCACAAACATGATCGGAGCAAACACTGCCAAGCTAAGTGGGACCACAAAGTTAAGAACCAGAAAGAAACCGAAAAGGATTTCTATCGTTTTTACGATGGGCATGATGAAAGCTACGTCCACACAGGAATCCACAAATGTTTGAAATTTGGGCGAAGCTGGGGGAATGGTGACCCAATGGAATATTCCATTGAGGCCCCAAAAGACCATTTGTAAACCAAAAATCCAGCGACAACTTAGCTCCAGGTAGTCCATGGAATCCAGTTTACCCGAGTTATTCTGTATAATGAAATGTCTTTTCTGGTCACCCTTGATTTTTACCACTAGGCTTCGCGCAATTAACAAAAAGTTCTTGGGTCTGATATTTTGAAAGCCTGGAGGAACCATGGATCCTGAACTTTCAAAGGCCGAACAAGACCGTACGATCGTGAATAACCGCCTTTACGATGATCTGGTGGACCGTTGGTATGATGCTCAGGACGATCCTGTTGCCCTTTTAAGAAGTCAGCATGAGCTTTTGGTTCCATGGATCAAACAAGAGATAAAAAAGAATATCGGTTACCATGGGCGCGTCTTAGATTTAGGTTGCGGTGCCGGTCTGCTCACGAATCAGATAGCCAAAGCAGGCTACGCTGTCACGGGCATCGACATATCCTCGTCCAGTCTTAAGGTTGCCAGGGAGAGAGATCTTACCCAATCAGTCGAGTACATAGAAGGAGATGTATATAAGCTGCCTTTTAAAGATCGAAGTTTCGATGTTGTGATTGCCACCGATCTTTTGGAGCATGTATCGGATCCCGCGCAGGTTATAGCTGAAGCAAGCAGAGTGCTACAGCCGGGAGGTTTGTTTTTCTTTCACACCTTTAGTAAGAATCCCATAGCTTGGGCATTTGTAATAGAAGGCATGAAGTTCTTCGTTCGCAACACGCCTGACCACCTCCATGTGTATTCTCTGTTTATTTCCCCCAAGGACCTGAAGCGCATTCTAAGAGATTGTGGTCTTTCTGAGGTTCCAGACCTCAGGGGAATGCGACCGGTGATTGCTCAAAAAGCCTTTTGGAAGATGATTTTCACTGGAGTCGTTCCGAAGGAGTTTAAGTTTAAGTTTACCAAAAGCCTACTGATCACCTATGCAGGATACGCAAAAAAGTCCCGAGTCTCGTGAATGACAAACTTGAAACTTGTCCACCTAAACTTCGGCCTATATATAGCGCAGCATGAACTATTCAATTTTTGTGCGTTATTCCAGCTTGTTCCTAGTGGGACTGATGGCGGGAAATTCTCTTGCGTTTATTTTGGGAGTCGGACCAGCGATCAGGTCTCTTTCTGCTCCAGCGTATATTGAGCTCCATCATTCCATCCATGAGAACTTCGTGCGCTGGACTCCGGTCCTTTATACCTGCCTTCTAGGAATCGTCAGTGCGAATCTTTTTGTGCTTCGAAATCAATGGCGCAGTATCGAGTTCTTTCTTGTGCTGTTTACGCTGATCTGCATTTTCGACGAGATGTTAATGATGCTTCGGGGGAACCTTCCTTTGCATCGCATGATTCAAAGTTGGGAGGTCTTCAGTCCCCCAACAAATTGGGCTCAGGTTAGGCAGGAGTGGTTGGAGTTCATGTATCTGCGAGCAGCCTTGCTAATCACAGGTTTCTCTCTGCTGGTGCTTTCTTGCTGCGTGTCTAAACGGTTTCGGACTTCGCAAGATGTCGCTGTTGTCTTTTAGGGACGTGAGAGCCTTCCGAACCTTTTGTCAGTTCCGCATTTTTATCAGATTGGTTTGTTCTAAAGAACTTAGGAAGATCAATTTTTCCGATAGCTCGATAGTCCTTAATTAGCAGCTCCTTCGAAAAGCTCTCGTCCAATCTGAGCGATTCCACAAGATATGCCACTGCTGATTCAAACAAAGTCGAGAGTGAGATGCCAAAATGTTGCGAATGGCGATCCGAGAGGTATTCGCTGAACTCGAAAAACTCCCAGAAAAAAGACTGATCGTTTCTTTCGTTCGCTCGCTCTTTCAAGTAAGTCACGAGATATTTAAAGTTACCGCTATTCGCGTAAAGGTCCCAATACTTTGCAAAACGATTCATTTTTTGCAATGTCAGGAAGTCCATGCTTTTAGTACGAAGAATTTGAAATGGTGGTTGTGCTGCGTAGACCATTTCCCACTCTTTGTCGTGTCGAGCGATGGGTGCGCCCTTGAGTCTTTTAAGAATTCCAACTTGGATCTCATCTGGTGCCAGTTTTGATAGAATGTCGAAACCTCGAGCGAAGCTTTGGATGTCTTCTCCAGGCAGACCTGCTATAAGATCGGCATGGGTGTGCACTCCGGTCTCCGCAGCCAGAAATTCAAAGTTGTCTTTTACTTTGACTAAGTCATTGCGTCTACTGACCAGGCGGGCCACATCAGGATTCCAGGTCTGTATACCAATTTCAAATTGCAGAGATCCCGCTGGGAATTTTTTTATAAGATCGCGAATTTCTGTAGGAAGACGATCTGGTACCATTTCGAAGTGTAAAAAAAGGCCTAATTCAATCCGGTCCAGAAAAAACTGCAGTATCTGAGTGCAAGTAGTTGGGCTTAGATTAAAAGTGCGATCAATGAATTTGAATTGTCTGGCGCCACGATCGAGTAGTGTTTGCATTTCTGAAATAAATTTTGGAAGCTCGAAACTTCTTACGCTTTTGTCCAGCGATGAAAGACAGTATTCACAACGATAGGGACAACCTCGCGAGACCTCGACATAGATGACTCTATTTTTGATATCCTCGTCAGAATAATATTTATAGGGGAGTTGAATGTCTTTAATCTCGGGCAAACTTCCTGTGATAATTTTTTTCTCTGGTAACTGGTTCTGAATAAGGATCGAACTGCAAAGTTCGTAAAAGATAAAATCAGCCTCGCCCTTGACGGTGTAGTCCGCAAGCTGGCAGATGGTTTGGCTTTCGCTTTCATGGCTGACTTCTGGGCCACCTAAAATTACCAGTGTTTCGGGGCTTATGCGTTTTATTAGGGAAACAACCTCTAAAGACTCGTCTGCATTCCAGATATAAACTCCAAACCCAATGATCTTGGGATTCTTTTTTAGCAGGCTCTCGGCGATATCTCGGGGGTTCCGAGCAATGGTGTACTCCAGAATTTCCGCCCTTGGCTGGAGATCTTTTAGGTTCGCATATAAGTAGCGTAAACCAAAGGAACTATGGGGATAAGAGGAGTTTAGAGTCACTAAGAGGATGTCTTTTTTCATGGGCGCGATCCTAAACTATGTTCAGAAAATAAGCGAATGTCTTTGCATCCGTGTGTACAAAAAGCTTATCATTAAGACGCTGTAATTATTTTTTTCAAAGGATTGAAATATGAATATTGCCATGATGGCTCTCCTACTAAGCACAGCGACTGCATCTGCCCACGTGCATCCCCTTGAGGATTTCGACAAAAAGCCAATATTTGCGGACTTGCGCGACCTGGAGGCTTTGAATATCCCGGTTTTAGTGAAAGATAGCGCCTCAGAAGTCGGGTTTGCTGAAGTTACCCCTGTCATGTTGCAGCAAATACAAGAGCGTGCCCACTCGGTGGGAAAATGTGGCGGTTTCGAAGATCTGACTCATGACAGAGAGTTTTTGAGTCAAGGTCCCCAAAAGCTTCTGAGCAACTTGGCAAATATTCAGCAAAAGAATGAAATCTATTCTAAAGCACCATTTAAGCTTCTTTCGCTGCAAAAGAGCGAAGCGATTGAAAGCGCTTTGAGCGAGGTGAACGAGGACAATCTGCGCAGTTATGTTCAGTGGCTCTCCTCATTTCCGAACCGAAACAACCGATCGGCTCAGCCGAATATCCATGTAGAAGAAATGAAGACCCGCCTTGAGGCTATGCTTGCAAGCGCCTCCGTTCCTTATGATATTTCGACTATTTCCCATACTTCAACAAAGCAGAAATCGTTGCGCGTGCGTATACCGGGAACCTCTTCGGATGAAATCATCGTACTTGGCGGACATCTGGATTCAATAAATCAGTCTTGGGGAGGCGGATCGCAAGCTCCGGGTGCTGATGATAACGCTTCTGGATCGGCAAACTTGATCGAAGCTTTGCGAATTGTGATGAATAAACCGCAACCTCGCAGAACTTTGGAATTCATCTGGTATGCAGGTGAAGAGTCAGGTCTTTTGGGATCCGCAGAAATAGCAAAACAGTATAAGGCAGAGAAGCAAGACGTCGTCGCTGTTCTTCAACTGGACATGACACTTTTTCCGGGTTCTGGAGAATTTGTTATCGGCAATATGAATGACTTTACCAGCGCTTGGTTAAGAGACTATTTAAAAGCTCTGAACGAGACGTATCTGCATGCCCGCTTAATAGATGACAAATGTGGCTATGGCTGCAGTGACCATGCATCTTGGTTTCGTCAAGGCTATCCTACGCTTATGCCGTTCGAGGCAGGGATGAGACAGTCGAATAAAAATATTCACACCTCTCGAGATGTTATTTCGCCAGAGTTAAGCTTTAAACACTCTGCTTTATACACAAAGATAGCAGTGGTCTTTGCCATGGATCTTGCCAACAGTGAAGCCCGGCAGCCTTAGCAGGCACTTGCCCGGGCCTATCTGGCTTGGGCCCGTCTTTCGATAGTTCGAATACTTCGCACCACATTTTTGACCGATTCATCTAGCAAAGCGTCTTTGCGACCGAAAACATAAAGATTGTGTTTCCAATAGCCCGCCTTCGGTCCAATCGCAGTAATGAGTCCGAGTTGCAGTTCTTCGATCATGTAAGCTGTTGGGATAAAAGCCGCTCCGGCGCCATCAAGAACGGCTCTCACCACAACGGAAATGATATCGCTTTCAAGAACAATCCGTTTGCGAATTTTCAGTTCCTGGAAAAGCTGATCGGTTTCATGGCGAAGCTTAAGCTTCGTCGATGGCATTACTAAACCCCACGGCGAGGCATTAAGAAATTCAACAGCATTGGTATTTCGTGAAGTCCGAATTTTCAGTTCCTTAAGAAGCTCTGTGGAAATCAATAAGTTAACGGGGATCGCTGCAGTAGCCAGCTCTTTGACGTCTTCTGCATAGACGTGTTTGTTTGTTAAAAGAAGGTCGATCTCTTCATTCCGCAACTGGTTCAGAAGTTGATCCGTCGGTGCCGAGCTGATGTAAAAAGCCTTTTCAATATTCTGTTTTTTCTCTTTCACAAGGGGACTGATTACGTCGGCGATAAAATGACGTTCAAGTTGCTCACTAATACCTATGCGCAGTCGCAGACTTTGTTTGTCACTTGAAGTTTTTAAAGCCTCGGCAAAGTCGGCGGCAACTTCAAAAATCTTCTTTGCATAGATGAATGCTTTCTCTCCTTCAGCTGTCAGAACAATCTTTCGACCTTTTTTTTCGAAGAGCTTCCGATCTATTGAGCGTTCAAAACTTTTTATTTGCGAACTCAGGGATGGCTGACTGATGTGTAAAAATTCAGCGGCCTGACTAACACTTACAAATTTGGCAGTGACATAAAAATAGTAAAGGTGGTTGTAGTTAAGCATCATTCTAGACCTCACTTAACAGCTGAATTTCGGTACCTAATTGGCACTAGACCTTCCGGCACACGAGTATAAGTTGTCGATTTTCATGATAAAGCCGTCTCAGCTGGCATCTGAATCATAACATAAATCTATAGATCTGATCAAAATTATATATTTAACCAATTTGTCGTTTTCAGCCATAATTAGGTCAAGGAACAGGAGGTTTGTTATGCAAACAGACATTTACTACCGCGATATCACTCGAACAGATAGCCTTGAAAATTTCTTACTTGATAAGGTAGAAGGAACCATCGGAGATTACTTCAAATATGACCCTTCTGCACACGTTACTGTGCGAGTGGATACCGAGCGTCACCGAACTGCAGCGAGAAAGCCGAGATATATGTGCGAAGTCATCGTGAAGTCCTCGCGTTCCCGATCCATCGTAAAGGTTCGAAAAACAGATGAGAACTTTCAAGTTTGTGTTAATTCAACTGTAAATGCTCTTAGAAATGCGCTTAGCAGAAAATTATCAAGATATGCTGACCATGGCCGCAGAGACCCTATGTTGGCACTTCGCTCTAATTATGAATACGAAGAAGAAGAAGGAGATTCACTTAGTATGAATAGATAGGTCCCTCTTATCCCATCCCTCCATACGAAGGGCGCCACCCCTATAGGCGCCCTTTCTTTTTTCTTACGTCATAGATTTTGTAAGATCGCGAACTTTCTTCGAAGCAAAGTTTTCAGAAACAAACGTCCAATTTACTTGTGACCAGAAAGTTTCTAGGTACTTCGCACGAAGATTTCTGTAGTCCACGTAATAGGCATGTTCCCAGACGTCAGCAACCATCAATGGAATGGGACCGTTGCTAGTGAATGGGACTTGAGCGTTTGAGGTGGAAACTAGGCTCAACTTTCCTGAAGAATCAGAGCAAAGCCAGATCCATCCAGATCCGAAGGTCTTTACTCCGCCATCAACGAATTTCGCCTTAAGTTCGTCCATTGACCCGAAGTCACGTGTGATTGCCGCAGAAAGCTCGGCACTTGGGCTGCCACCTTGTCCCGCTGGAGACATATTGAACCAGAAAAAAGTGTGGTTCCAGCCTTGAGCTGCATTATTAAAGACTCCGCCTGTTGAAGAAACAACGATCTCTTCAAGAGACTTTCCTTTTAAGGAAGAATCAGTCTCGATCATTTTATTAAGATTATCTAAGTAAGCTTTGTGATGCTTATCGTAGTGATAAGTCATTTGCTCTTCATTGAACAAAGGAGCAAGAGCGGTTTTAGCATATGGTAGCTGTGGAAGTTTAAACATGTGGCCTCCTGAAAGTTATTGAAAATGAAAGTATAATGAAAACACGAAAGGGTCTATCAAAGAAGTCTTTTCGCCGAGCAAAAAAAAGGAGGGGATACAAAATCCCCTCCTTCACGAGTTTGTTCTAGCGACGTGACCCTTACTGCATCAAAACAACAGCTTCAGGTACGGCCATTGTCGACGATAGCTTTTCTTGTGGCGTCGTCGCGAATGACTCTTCAGTTGTACCAATGCGTTCTAGTGTATGCGTAGCTCTTTGGACCTCAAGGCCCTCGCTGTTGAAAGCCGCAGCCGAAATCACTGCCTTCGAACCCGCAGGCAGGGTGCGACGAAGATCTTTAAGATCAACGCTTTGTCCCTGAAGGGGTTTGCCGTTGATTGACACGACAGTCTTCATTTCTGCAGCATGTTGACCTGCAACGGCTACTACAATTTGATCCTGATCTTTTTGAAGCGCTAGTTGAACATCAGGAGTAACGGCTTGCGGAGTTAAAGTGTCAGGACGTGGCATAATTTCGAAGTCGCCTTTGCGGAACGACTCCAAAGTCTCTGGCGTCAGACCATCAAGAAACTGAGCGTATTCTTTGTAGCTAAGACAGCGAACCTCGGCTTCGCCGCAAACGGTGTTTGCGAAGTCCTTAAGCGCATCCCAATAGGCCCCATCATTTGGCAAAGCAAAGTGGTGACCGATTGAAACTGGCGCTCTGCGACCATAGTAGTTCGAATTGAAGTAATTCATGTAAGAATCATACATTTGTTTGCGATAAGCTTCTCTGTTGGCAACATCTGGTTTTGCTCCACTTTGAACAACATAAAAATTGTAGTCCATCGCAAGAGTTTTCTTGGCTGTTCCTGCCACTTCAATTTCTGGGACAATAAATCGCCATACGCCGTTATTATCTTTTTGTGGCCAACGATTCTTGTGACCTACCGTGGAAACATCGTACATGAAACCAGCGTTTTTAAGGGCCGGCCAAAGATCGCTGTTGGTTGCCAAAGCCGGTGCTCTAAAGCCGACAATATCATTTTGGCTAAGAGTATATCCTGCAGGTGACAAATCGTTGTTAGTGTAAGAACCAAAAACAAGATCATTGAACTGCTTCAATTCGGATGACCAATCATCCTGGTTCCACTTGTTTTCACGCCCGTTAAAATGGCCGTTTCCGAGCGAAGCGATTTCATGACCTTCTCTGAAAGATGCGTTCATGTGTTCAATGCGACTGGAAACATCAGCTCTTCCTTGGCCAAAACCGATCGCTGAAGCGCCAACAGACTTCTTGGGAGGGGCGTAGAGTTGGCGATTGTTCCAAGTGATAAAGTAGACTCCACTAAGGAAATAGGTGAAGTTGATGTTCTTGTTGCTGCTTCTCATCTCTTGGGCAAAATCTCTTGTCTTCTGCCATTGAGCCACATCGAGTCCGCCATCAAAACCGATGAGTACATATTGCGGTGGTCTTGATCCGGGTGCGAAGTTGTTCGATTCTTGGGATTTGTTATTCTTGTTGTTATTACTGACGACCCCACTGTCTTGCGCGCAAGCAGTTGTTAGAGCCAATAAAACACACATTGAAATTCTCTGAATTTTTTGAACCACTGTTCACCTCTCTGGTTTGAAAAACTTTCCCCAGTGATAGACACAGAAATTCAAAGTTTCACCTTACGGACATGATAGGTTGCTTAATTATTCTTAATCTCAAAGCAACAATGGATTTTTTTATCGTGAAAGTCTTGTGGAATGCTTTCCTCAGTCAGGTCTTTCACCTTGTATTTCGACAAGACATTGTCAGATAACCTGAACTTACGCTTATTGTTAGAAAAAAAGAGAACGCCCTGCGGGTTCAACATTGCCATGCAGGCGTGAACTAAAATTTCCTGATCGCGCTCTACTTCGAAACTGTCTTTCATTTTTTTTGAGTTCGAAAAAGTCGGTGGGTCAAGAAAGATGACATCGAATTTCTCGTGCGTGCGGGCTTCCTGTAGCCACTCTAGCACATTTGCGTTTACAAATTTGTGCTCGGAAAGATCGATGCCATTCAGGATAAAATTGTCTTGTGCCCAACGTAGATAAGTCTGCGACATATCGACGCTGGTTGTGCGGGCCCCACCAAGAGCCGCAAAGACACTTACTGCGCCAGTATAGCAAAACAGATTTAGAAACCGTTTGCCCGAGACAGACTTAAATACTTTTTGGCGCATAGGTCGATGATCCAGGAACAGACCCGTATCCAAATAGTCGTGAAGATTGACTTTAAAGATCGCCTGAGATTCGCGCACTTCGAAACTAAGATTCATTTCTGAAAGCTTGTCGTATTGCTTTAGTCCCTCTTGGCGCTCTCGCTTTTTTACAACAATGGCCGACTCTTCGCATTTGAAGAGCACTTTAAGTGCTTCTATGACGTGGGGAAGGCGATTCTTATTTTGATCCTTAACAGGATCACTTTTATCATAAATCAGATATTGATCTTTATAGATATCAACTATGTAGGGATATTCTGGAATATCTCGGTCATAGAGACGGAAAGCTTCAATTTTGTTGCGCTCTGCCCAAGGTCTAAGCTTTTTGAAATTCTTCTCGAGACGGTTCTTGATCATATCCATGAAGGGCTTTTTAGACAAAATTTTGAACTTATGGTACTAAATCCTGATGTCTTCTGAAAAAAGAGCTGAACATATTACCTTTTTGCTCAAAAAGCCTGGATACCAGCTGGCCTTCGTGGAACACGAGTCTACAGTTTATTATTCCCACTTTCCAGAGCAGGGGGTGGCTCCGTCTTCGGCTCTGGTAAAGCTGCTGCAGGGGATTTTTGATCAACATGTTGATCAGAGCTTCTTTATACTGAGAAAGCGTCTTTTTACGACCGAAGGCCCATCAGAAATGGCTCGGGGAATGATAAAGGTTGTCGGTAAGAGAGCCAGCTTTGCCGTTCCCGCCGTGGACCATAAATTAGGTCTAAATCTGCAGTTCGTGCCAATTGGAGAAGCAGAGGATCTTTTATACAGAGCTCAACACCTCAGTCAGGAAAACAAACGGAAGCTTGAAGACCTTTCTTTTAGCGGAGACGATTTTCTGGGTTTAGCGCAAGAGCTCACTCGACTGGTTCCAAGAGGCGAAATCCTACATGATTTCGATAGGCAGATCGCGGCTTTGCTTATTGGGCCAGATGAAAGCCTCTTGGGGTATGGGGTCAACTCAAACTCCAAAAACAAAACTTTGCATGCAGAAGTGAACTTGGTTCAGCGACTCTATCGCGACTCAGGAATGAAGATACCTTCTGGATCAGTTCTCTTCTCCACCCACAAGCCCTGTAAGATGTGCGCCGGAATAATTTATGACTGGTGTGAAGCCCCTGAGAAGCTTCGCGTTTACTATCGCGTGGAAGAGAAGGGGCAACTGTCTCGAAAAACCATTTTGGATCAATTAGGCATTAATGAACAGCTTCTTGCTGAGGTCGAGAAGGTCTGATCTTGAGTGCTTGGAGGAGGGTGTCTTTCTTTACAGGTTTTGAAAGATGCATGTCGCAACCTGCTTTCAAACTCTTCTCAATATCTTCAGGGAAGGCGTTTGCCGTGCAGGCATATATTTTTGAAGGTGTTCGTCCTTCGAGAATTTCATACTTACGAATTAAGCGAGTTGCTTCGTAGCCGTCCATCTCTGGCATTTGGACATCCATAAATATCACGTCAAAATATTCTTCTTGAACTTTTCGGTAGGCCTCAATTCCGCTTTCTGCATAGTTAATCTTATGAGGCGTGTTTTGTAAGTAAATACCAAAAAGATTTCGATTATCATCCACATCATCGACAATCAGAATCTTCAGAGGACTTTTCAGAATGTAATGCTCTGGATCAGTCAGTTGGAAAGGAGTACTGAGCGGCCCTTGCTTCTTGATTTTCTTTTCAGTCGTCGGGTTTAAATTGACGGTGAAATAGAATGTACTGCCCACGTTAACTTCGCTCTCTACCCAGATCTTTCCGCCCATAAGATCGACGATCTTTTTCGTAATAGAAAGACCCAGTCCGGTTCCGCCATATCGCCGAGTTGTTGCCGCATCCGCTTGGGTAAAGGGCAAAAAGATATCTTTGTGTTTATCTTTTTTGATTCCAATCCCGCTGTCTTCCACGCAGAAGAGGATATTTCCAGGCTTTGCTGTTCTGTTTTTCACGATCCGCAAGCGAATATAACCGGAAGGTGTAAATTTAATTGCGTTGTTAATTAAATTGACGAGGACTTGGCGCAGCCGATCGGAATCGCCGATCAGAAACTTTTCAACGTCGGGATCGACTTCGACCGAAAGCGATAGGCCTTTTTCTTTTACTCGAAACCCCAAGACAGCAATAAGGTCATCCAAGAGCTGGCTAAGACCAAAAGGCTGTGACTTTAACTGCACTTCTCCGGCTTCGACCTTCGAAAGATCCAGGATATCGTTGATAATTGTCATTAATTGATGATTGGCTCTTCTTAAAATTTCAATATAGCTACTTTGTTGGTCATTCAGTTGGGTCTCGGCCAGAGTGTCTGTGATTCCAATAATCGAGTTTAAAGGAGTGCGAATCTCGTGGCTCATGTTTGCAAGAAATATGGATTTTGCATAGGTCGCGGCTTTTGCTTTTGTAGCGGTCGTCAAAAGTTCCCGATTCTTCTTTTCGAGGTGGTCTGCCAACTTCTTTTTCTCTGTAATATCAATCGCCAGCTTGACGATTTTTACGACCTTTCCATCTTTTCCAAGGACCGGAGTGTAAGAGCCTTGAATCCAAATCGAACCCTTACTTTTTGTGACCCTCTTGAACTCTCCGGTTTGAATCTGTCCCTGAATCAGCTGTGTCCACATTTCCTGATACTCGAGCTCGTGCTGATGAAACTCCGGAAGAAAGATCGAGCGATGTTTGCCGACAATCTCATCCAGGTCGTAACCAGTCAGATTCAGGAAATTTTGATTGGCCCATAAGATTTGACCTTGAACATCAAACTCAATGACTGCATTAGAATTTAGTAAGGCCTCATAAACGGAGTGACTCATGACATGATTCTAACCAACTATGTGGTCATATTTAAAATTACAAAAACTGTCTGAGATTAAAGGTTTGTAATCACTGGGCGTGAATATGGTGTCGCCTAACAGCATTGCGACGAATTGCTTTGTGTTTTGATTTTTAATTTTAAATCGCCATGCTGTTCATCAAGAGATTTCATTCTTTTCTGCTGCGGCGAGAGAAGCGATTTATAATGATGCTTACGTCGTGTTTGTCCATTTATTCAAGGAGGAATTTATGCCTAGCACATACCAAGTGCAAGATTCGGATATGAGCAGATGTATTGAAAGTTGCCAGTCGTGTTCGCGCACTTGCCTGGAGACAGCTCACTATTGCCTGACTCAGCAAGGAGTGTCCGCAGGTTCTACAATTCTTGGGCTGCTGTTTCAATGTGCGGATGTCTGCCAGCTATCGGTTCGGATGATGGCCGCGGAATCGGAGTTCCATCATCAATCATGTGAACTTTGTTTCGAAGTTTGCCAGAGGTGTGCAGTTGAGTGCGAAAAGTATGAACAGGATGAGGTCTTTAAAAAGTGTGCAAAAGTTTGTCGACGATGCGCCGAGGATTGTCGGAAAATGTCTGGTATGACTGTACAAATAAAAGAAGGCTCTCGAGAGAGCCTTCGGATGTAGTCATCACTGTAACCGACGAGCTATTTGCTAGTGGTAAACATGGATCTGGCAAAAGTACTTTTTCTAAAAGTGGACCAGTTGTTATTGCGAACAGCTGCAACTCTCCAGAAATAGCTTTTGCCTGCTTCCAAGCCAGTCACTTCGAGAGAAGTTTCCTTAACATTAACATTGTCTAAAACCAGCCACTTAAATTCTGCATCAGTGGCAACCTGAACGTGGTACATGTTGACGCCCTCAAGAGGCTTCCACTGCAGCAGAGCTTTGTCACCCGCTACAGCTGAATAAAATGCTGGGGAAGTCAGCTCAGGAACGGCAGGGAGATCACGACGTTCAGACTGTGGTTGTGGTTGAGGAAACAGAGCATTCATGCGTTCTTCCAAGGCGTGATGTCCGCCTCCATGCTCCTCGCCGCCACCTGCTGCTAGGGAAGGGGCTGCCGAAGTAAGAGTCATAGCAAAAGCCAGTAAAGAAACTAAGATCTTCATAAATAAATCCTTTTGTAATCGCTGCTTTGAAAGTAAAATAAAAAGGTGATGATGAAAACCCTCTTGCGCTTTTTGCTGGGAGGTGTTAGAAATCTCTTTCGGTTTTGTGGATGATCGCTCTAAAATTCTGTAAATACTTGAAAAAAGAGAGGAAAGTCCGGACTCCATATGGCGGCGCAAGGGGTAATGCCCCTCGGCAGTAATGTTAGGAACAGTGGAACAGAGAGAATGTCCGGGGCTATGAGCCTGACACCGGGAACGGGAGGGTCAGGGGAGCTGCCGGAGTGAAAACAGCCAAACTCTGCGCGGAGCAAGATCAAATAGGAAGGCATTAGTAGGACGGCCAGTCCGTAGTCTTCGGGTAAGATCGCTTGAGGGTGACAGTAATGTCACTCCTAGAGGAATGATCATCCATGAGCATCGGGACAAATTATGGGACCAGGTGTTCGGGACAGAATCCGGCTTATAGCAAAACCGTTATCCCGCCTTCTTAGGCATTCGCCCTAGGAAATCGTCTAGAATCCTGCCATTTGGCAGTTCTTCATCGAGTAATAGCTGAGAATTGTTTATTTTTAAGCATGGGGGATATTCCATGCGCAGCTGTTATCTTGCACTTTCGGCCGTATTTCTGTTCGTAGGTCTTTCTTGCACCCACAAAGATGTAAGAGAGCCAGCTTCTGCTAAACAAGGTCGGGAGCTTATTTCCGAGAAGTCGCACGAGGCTCTTTCGCAGATTCTAAAAGGCGATTCGCCAACTCAAGACTATCGCCGTACTATGCAGATAAAATTCCACACTGATGGAGATGAAAAATACCTCTCGGAGCAAGCACGGAAGTCCCTGCAGCAGGCCCTTGTAGAAAGTTTGGGAGGGGACACTCCTGAGCAAGGTCTGGCAAAAGTAGTTGCAGGAGAGCTCAAAGACGCAGTTATTGAAAACTTCATAAAGACTTTGCGCATTTATAAAATTATCAACCTTGGACTGCAGGCGGATCTATACTTTCTGCCAGAGCCCAATGAAAAAAACTCTTTCTTACCTGAGATGAGCAGCAATCAATTGGTGCACCTGCAAGAGACTTCCCGGCTTAGTGAAAAGTGGAGTCGCATCGAGTCTTTCTCTCCGACCAGAACGTTTTTACGCAATTCTTATTTAGTCCCAAAGCAAGGGCAGGCGGATTACTTGGGTGGGGTTGTGACCTTGTTTGTAAAAATAGTTGATGTAAATCCGAAGCTTAAACTTCCAAGTCTGAAGAAAAGAGGCGTACAGGGCTTTGTACGTTATCGTCGTTACTTCCGCGTTGCTGATTTAAATCGCTCGGTTCGTTGTGATGACTTTGTCATGCAGGTTCAGCCCAAAGACAAAACGTCAGCCCAGTTTTTCACAGTCGATGTTTACCAAAATTTTAATTTAGCAAATATATTGCCGACAGATGAATCCATTGAGATCTATCCCGGTATTGTTGCAGCAACGAACGAAGGTCGAGCCGACTTGCTGCCTAATGATTCCAGCGCGGGAACTTCAATCAACACTGGGAGCTTTCTAATTTCTCAAAACAGCAATGCTCGAGGTAAAATCAATTTTACATTAAGCAAAATTGTCTACAACTTGAAGGACGGAAACTATGACTCGGTTCGATCAGAGGCGAAAGTTGTGGCTTTTGAAAACAGGGGCAGCACAGATTATCCTGCCGACGAGTATGCAGCGCTAAGCGCAGCTAAAAACAGATTTATTAATCGTTGCACTTCCGAACTGGAAAGATATCTCGCTATAAGCTCACTATTTAAAAGAGGTGTTAGATGAAAAAGTGGAAATTAGCTCTTGCAGCTAGCCTTCTTTGTGTAGCAGTGGCAGAAGGCCAAAGCGTCTCTTTAAGCGAGCGAATAAAGGCTGTTGAGTTCTATAAAAAAGAATTTCCTGTCTTGTTTCAGCCAGAAGGCTGCCGGCGGCCCGAGACTTTGCTGTCAGAGGTGTCGAAGTTGAACAAGAATCAACAGAAGCTGGCACGCGAATTTATCAGGGAGTATGAGTCAAAAATCCCTGAAAAGATTCTGTTACCTCTTGTTTATTGGAAGTTCGTGAAGGCCCACGGGAAAAATGAATCCCGAGTCATGTGGTACTGGTTGCAAACAAGAATGCAAGTTTTGCGCGACTATGCGGATGATCCGCTAAAGAAAAACAAGCAGGCCCAAAAAGAAGCTCGGGCGCTGATGAACTCCTGGGCTGGGGTGAATTCGTTGTCATTGGATTCCCAGGAACTTACGATGGATATCTTGAAGAGGTTTCCAGAGGCTGATCCGTACTCTTTGGCAGCAACCGGATATATTCCAGGAAATCTTGTCGAATTAGTCAGCCATAATGAAATTTCTCCGGAACGTATTCAGTGGTTTAATGATCGTGTTATTTTTGCTGGGGGCAAGTTGGATTTCAGTCAGCCCTATATGAAAATGCCGTTATCAAACGCTGACGAAGGTCATCCGTCTTTTAAAGATCCCATGTTCGCTAAAATTCGCGACATGATTTTGTCGGCTGAAGATTCGATTTTCATAGATATCTTTTTGTTCGGTGGGACCATGGGCGGCACGTTGAGCAAATTTCTCTTGGATCAAACGGTTTTAAAAAAGGCCAAGAACCCAAACTTCAAAGTCTTAATTTTGCACGACTATGCCACCAACTATAATATGAAAGAGGAGATGATGCCGATCTTTGAATACATAAGAGATCGCATCACCTCAGAGTCAGCCTTAAAGGGCAGTGTGTTCTTAATGCAGGCCAATATTCAGCGTCATCCACCGGGAATTCCCTTTGGATTGACAAACTTTGTACCTAAAACTGAAGAGACGTTTAAGGCTTTGGAAAAAAGGTCGACTTACTATGAATCGAAAATCGATCATAGCAAAGTTATTGTAGTCGATGCGGAGTCTGATGCTCCTCAAGCTTATTTTGGTTCCAAGAACTGGTCTGATCACAGTGGTGGTTACTATTACGACAACGCTCTATACGTAAAAGGTCCTGCTGCTGCGATGGTACAGGAGGCCTATTATGACGATGTGGAAGCAGCTTTGACCTTGGATCCGCAGGAAAGAAAATGGTTCTATTTTAAAGAACAAGGTTTTTCAAATGAAGCCTACTTGCCGCGCCGAAAAGAGATCTTGGAGTGGTTCAGATTGAAGAGGACTCACTATCCTGCAGTGGGAAGCCAAGTTGTGCGTTTGGCAGAAGCTAACGTAGATGGAAAGATCAAGGACACCAGAAACATGCTGATAGACATGATCGCCAAGGCGGAAAGTCATATCTACATGGAGCACTTGTTTGTCTATGATAAATACATTGCTGATGCACTAATGAAGAGAAAAGCGCAGAAGCCGTCTCTGAAGATTAAAATCCTGGCCGATCATAACGGAAATTTTCGTATGGGAGGACTGCCAAACACCATTTTCTTGGAACAGCTTTTAAAACACGGCATCGAAGTGCGTGCTCGTAAAACTCTGGGAATAGAAGCCCATTTTCCCAACGGAAGGAAGCAGGAATATCATCAGGAAAACCACCGTAAGATCACTTCAGTCGATGGAAAGGTGATGCTTGTAGGTTCGTCGAATTTGAATCCGGATACTTTGCAGGGCAGCTTCAGAGAGTTCGGTGCCCAGATCTTTGATGTGGATGTAATTGGTGATTTTGAAAAGGAATTTGCTCGAGATTGGAATGACCGCGAAAAAGTCGGTCCCTTCTTTGAGGGGACTCAGTTGAAACTTTCTTTAGGAGGTAAGCAATTAAGTCCCGAGCTAAGTTCTTTGATAAATGATCTGGCGGCAGCAATTCTGCGCGCCAAAGACGATATTGAAAAACGATAGCTATTTAAGGCCGAAGGCGAATTCTGCGTAGCGCTCTTCATCGCTGAAGTATGTAAGAGCGTCAGCGGAAACGTAACTGCCCTCTACAATGCGCCCTTGAGGGCAATGGACCAAAGAGTCGCGTCGCCCGTTGAAACCACAGTCGCGTACATCCCAGGCTTTCTCAGAATATCTGATTTTATATCCAATCAATGTGTCGTTTTTATAGAAAGCGAGAACGTGATCCAAGCGCGTGCGTTTTACAGAATAGTAGCCATCGCTTAAAAGACTGTCTCCCCAAAGCGTCGCTTGTTGAATAGCCACCTGACGCAGAATCACCTTGGTTCGCTGATCAAGTTTGTTATAGCGAGTTCTTTGGTTGTAGACAATTTTATGAGAGTAGGGAGCAGTGCAGGTTTTTTGATAGCAAGAGTTTTCATAGTGTGCAGCTTCTTCATAAAACTTGTCACCATTTGGCCCCATGCTGTCGGCCAAAGAGATTGAAGGGGCAAGGAACCCCAAAAGGGCTATGAGCGCTAGTTTCAAAGTCATGTTAACCCCCTTTTTGTAGGATCAACTATGGACCTAAAATGAAGGAAATTTTAATACATAGAGTATAAGTTATTATTCATTGGGTGAATGATTAGCGAACAGGCTTTTCCATCGCCACAAAATGAAGGTCGGGAACCTTTGGAATGCCGAATCTCTCATCACCGTAAGGAAAGGGTTGGGTTTCAGATGTCTTGCGAAAGCCTTTTTTTTCGTACCAAGCAATCAGCTCACTTCGGACGGAAATCACAGTCATTCTTAGGTGTGTACAATCCCAAAACTGAGCAAAAGCCTCCGATTCCGCCAAAAGCATATTGCCGATGCCCTTTTTCTGCAGAGTAGGATCTACAGTCAGCATTCCCAAATAGCATTTTTGCCCTTGTTGTTCCAAATGGACGCACCCCAGGAGCTTGCCGGTGTCATCATCTTCAGAGATCAGAATGACGGAGTTCTGTTTTTTAATCAGCTCTGCCACTTGTTGGCTGTCAATGCGTTGCCCGGCCAGTAGATCGGCTTCGGTTGTCCAACCTTTCTTGGAACTGTCGCCGCGATATGCGGAGTTCACTAGTTGAACGAGGGCTTCAATGTGACTTTCATCAGCCTGAGTGAACTCGATGTGCATAAAAGCTAGGAACCTTTCAGAAGGTATACGAAGAATTCGCGACCTTGACGACGGGGTAAGGATTTCTGCCAACGCCCCCAAAAAATAGGTTGATAAGACGATTTTAAACGCTGACGCAATTCCCATTCGCTTCCGCCAAAGGGAGGGCCTTGGCGTTTTTCAAAGGCAAAGAACACCCCCATCAGGTGGCCACCATCTACCAAAACTCGGTTCCAGATTTTTACCAAATCATTGCGACGCTGAGGATTGATGGCGCAGTAAAGAGTGTGCTCAAAAACGATATCGAAAGACTTATCAAAATCTCGCGGCAGATTAAAGAGATCTGACTGCACAAAACGTAGGTTTTCCATGTGTCCGTAGAGCTTTCTCGCTCTTTCGATGGCTTCCGCCGAAATGTCCACTGCCGTTACGACGTGCCCCGATGCTGCAAAAAGTGCAGCATCATGACCTTCGCCGCAGCCTAAAACTAGAACTCGGCAACGCGAAATCTTTAATCGCGGCAACATGTCTTTCAGAGCTTCAGCAGGTTCCCCCAGGTTCCATCCGGGATTTCCTTCTTGATGATAGATATCGGTCCAGTAAGCTTCTTTCTCGACTTGGCTTTCCGGCTTCCAGTAGTCCGGTATGGGCCAGGTCTTGCCCTGGGACACAATGAAATCGTCACCGAATTCTTCAAGCATGTTGAAGAAACTAGCTTGTGCTTTTCGAGACATCACGAAAGGAACTTGCGAGGTGGTGTAGCCGTGAAAGCGATCCCATTCATCAAGCGAGAGAGAATTTAAATTAAAATCAAATTCAGTCTGATAAGGACATAAAATCGACCAATGGTTATTTTCGAAACGGACTTGCTGGGCGATCAAAGGTTCATCAAACGCCTCGACAACGACAGGAGTCCCCCCGAATGTGCTAAGTAGCGCTGAACCTTGCTCTTGCTTTAAATTCTGAAGAATATCCCTGCCCACGGCTTCATCTTGTATGCGGACCTCGCGACTGACTGCGAATCCCTCTTCATCAATCTGAATGAAATGAGCGGGCAGACTCATTATTGCTGAACCGGCTCGGCAGGTGCTTCAGCAGGTGTGTCTTCGGAGATGCTTTCGTCCTCGACGTCAGCTCCTGGAGTAATGATAGAGCCCTCTGTAAAGGTCACCATGTCATTTGTCGTTCTGACTGATTGTAGAACCCACTTATCAACAGATGAATCCTCACTCGGTTCGCGGTGCAAAACAGCTTCCCCTTCAATCACTTGATCGAAGGACTCGTGGCCTTCGATAGCATCGTTAAAACTGTAGGCAAACACAGCTCTGACCTTGTTTTCGTTTAATGTTTCTGTCCAAAGACGAGTGATCGCAATATTCTTCGCATTGGGTTTCTTTGTTGCGAGTGTTTGTTTGATCAGATCAGCAAGTTTTGTCTGAATGCCGGAATGCGTCTCAAAGCCTACAGCGGGTGTCGTATGGATCACATTCCATGTCCAAACCAAAGCTGCGACAAAAACGATGAGGCTAATAATTTTCTTCATTCCCAGAGTCCTCTCTATTTACTCAGTGTGATAAAACTGACATCCTTATCCGACCATGATATTCGGTTTTTTTCAACATTCCAAAAGCAGAGAGGATATCTCATGAACCAACAATGGCTGACAATCTTAATGTCAAAGGGGATTGAGCTTGAACAGAATTTGCGCCAGCAGTTGCAAAACGCCAAAGATGGATTGAAATCACAGCTTGAAGGTCGTGGAATTCGCCTAAGCGCTGCGGATTTGTCGGCGCTTCTGGAGGAGGTTTCTCCCAAAGCTAGTCATGCTGCTTTGAGTTATGCTTTAGATATCCTGAGACCATTTTCGGCCGGTATGGGGCTGCGGATTTCAAGGCTTTCCGACACTCAGGTGGAAATGATTATTCCTGCCCGCACTCGTAACATGAGCGATCTGAATCAGCTTCATGAAGGCGCGATGACCACGGCGGCTATTGAGGCTGCGAAACTGCTTTGGATGAGACATGCTCCTCTAGGTCAATTTGAAATAAACGTCGGGCAATGTGAAAGCGTCTTCTTCAAAGTTCAAACTCAGGATTGCCGGGTGCGCATGGAACTTTCCGAGACGACTCGCGAGTTGGTCCTTTCGGAACTCCGTCAGAATCGCGAGTCCGCTTCAACAGTAGAACTGAAAATTTTTGATGAAAATGAACAGTCAGTGGCCGAGTTGCGATTGCATCTTAAATTTAAACATTCACCAGCACTGGCGAGCACTCCAGAAGAATAATCTTTTCTAGGAAGTTATATGGAAATTTTAGACAGTCACATCGATACAAGTTCTTCTGAATTTAAAGCGAACCGCGCAGCGATGCTCGAAGTCGTCAACGAATGGTCGGATCGGGTAAAACTGGTTCAACAGGGCGGCGGAGATGACGCTACAAAAAAACACAAAGCTCGTGGCAAGATGACGGCTCGAGAGCGAATTGATGCTCTGGTTGATCAGCGCACCGCTTTTCTTGAGTTTTCTACTTTGGCAGCTTGGGACATGTACGAAGGACAGGCACCTGGTGCGGGTATTGTCACCGGTATAGGCGTGGTCCATGGCACCGAGTGCGTGATTGTTGCAAATGATGCAACCGTAAAGGGTGGTACCTATTTTCCTATGACGGTGAAAAAGCATTTACGTGCTCAGGAAATTGCATTTGAAAATGGATTGCCGTGTATTTACTTGGTGGATTCTGGTGGAGCTTTTCTGCCGATGCAGGCGGATGTGTTTCCCGATCGGGATCACTTTGGGAGAATTTTTTATAATCAGGCACGCATGTCTGCTGCAAATATTCCGCAAATCGCAGTCGTGATGGGTTCGTGTACTGCGGGTGGGGCTTATGTTCCTGCGATGAGCGATGAAACCGTCATTGTTAAAGAAAATGGGACCATTTTTTTGGGAGGCCCCCCGCTAGTGAAAGCGGCAACGGGTGAGGTCGTTGATGCGCAGTCTTTGGGTGGCGCTCAAGTTCATTGCGAAACAAGTGGGGTTACAGATCATTTTGCGGAAGATGATCAGCATGCTGTAGAGATCACACGCTCCATCGTGGCACATTTGAATCACAAACGCGTCGTGCAGATGAAGTCGCTTCCTGTGGAAGAACCCCTTTTTGATACCAAGGAAATTTACGGAGTGATCCCTAAGGACAGTCGCGTGCCTTTCGATGTTCGTGAGGTGATCGCACGTCTTGTGGATGGTTCGCGCTTTCACGAGTTCAAAGCGCTCTTTGGTAAAACACTTGTAACTGGTTTTGCCCATATTTGGGGGATGCCAGTTGGAATTATCGCTAACAACGGTGTCTTGTTCAGTGAAAGCGCACAAAAGGCTGCGCACTTCATAGAGCTGTGTGAACAGCGTGAAGTTCCTCTGATATTTTTGCAGAACATTACCGGCTTTATGGTCGGTCAAAAGTACGAAAATGAGGGAATCGCTAAGCATGGTGCAAAGATGGTTATGGCGGTTTCTAATGCGCGGGTTCCAAAGTTTACGGTCGTGATTGGTGGATCTTATGGAGCAGGCAACTATGGCATGTGCGGAAGAGCCTTTCAACCTCGTCAGCTATGGATGTGGCCAAACGCTAAAATCAGTGTCATGGGCGGAGAGCAAGCCGCCAACGTATTGTTAACAGTGAAGCTTGACCAGATGGCTGCAAAAGGTCAGAGCCTAACCGCGGAAGAGCAAGCTGAATTCAAACGACCCACTTTGGAAAAGTATGACCGGGAAAGTTCCGCATATTATTCATCAGCTCGTCTTTGGGACGACGGAATTATTGATCCAGCAGATACTCGCCGTGTTTTGGCGTTGGGGATCTCTGCAAGCCTTAACAAGTCCTGGGGAGAAAAAAGCCAGGGCGTCTTTAGGATGTAGTCTATGTCTGTAGTTGTAATAACCGAAATGAACAAAGTGGCGTACTTGAAGTTGAACAGACCGACAGTGCGCAACGCCTTCAATCCCGAGATGATCTCTGAGCTTACGCGAATATTTCGCGAGCTTGAACAGCGTCAAGACTTAAGAGCTGTCGTTTTGCAGGGGGAAGGTAAAGCATTTTGTGCCGGTGCCGATCTTAATTGGATGCAGGAGATGGTGAATTTCACCTTCGAAGAAAACACCGCGGATTCGCTGAAACTTTTTGAAATGTTTGAGTCAATTGCCAATTGTACTTTACCTGTATTAGGCATGGTTCATGGAGCTGCTTTTGGTGGCGCCTTGGGATTGGTTGCCGTTTGTGATGAAGTCGTTGCGGAAGAGGGCACCCAGTTCTGTTTCAGTGAAGTGAAGTTGGGAATCGCTCCGGCGGTGATCAGTGCCTTTGTAAATCGCAAGGCATTGCTTGGAAAGGTTCGTCCGTTGATGCTTTCAGGGGTTGTATTTAATCCCCATATTGCTCAACAAGCGGGGCTTGTGTCAGAAGTGGCTGCCATAGGTCAGGGACATACAGTTCTGCAAAAGGTCTTGCATAATTATCTTCAGGCGGGACCAGAGGCCGTGCGCGAGACCAAAAAGATGTTAAACGAGCAGTTTGAGATGACCTGGGCCCAACAGAAGCAACAAACAATTAAAGTTATTGCGGAACGAAGATGCAGCGCTGAAGGCCAAGAGGGTCTTAAGTCGTTTTTGCAAAAAAGAGAACCTCAGTGGAGGGATAATTAATGTCTAAATTCACTCGTATTGCGATCGCGAATCGCGGTGAAGTTGCTGTTCGAATAATTAAAGCTTGTGATGAACTGGGTATTGAAACGGTTCTTCTTCACTCGGAAGCTGATATTCAATCTCGTGCTTATCGGATGGCGACTAAAACTATGTGCATCGGACCTGCTTCGACAGCAGAAAGCTATTTGAATATTGAAGCCAATATTAATGGGGCACTTGCCAGCGGAGCTCAGGCTATTCATCCCGGCTTTGGATTTCTTTCTGAGAATGCCGATTTTGCAGAAGCTGTGGTTAAAGCTGGTTTGGTGTTTATTGGCCCGTCTGCAGCTTCTATTCGAGCTCTTGGTGATAAAGTCCATTGCAAGGACCTCGCTAAAAAAGCGGGTCTGCCACTAGTTCCAGGGTATGAAGGAGAAAATCAAGCGGTCGCACATCTTTCAGAGGAAGCAGCTAAAATTGGTTATCCCGTTTTAGTTAAAGCTGCTGCCGGCGGTGGTGGAAGAGGAATGAAACTGATTCGCACTGCCGCGGAAGCGAAAGAACAAATTGAATCCGCCCAGCGGGAGGCTCAGTCTGCCTTTGGTTCGCCTAAGGTGTTTTTGGAAAAATACTTGGATCATGCTAAGCACATTGAGTTTCAGGTCTTCGGCGATAGCACCGGCCAGGTCCTTCATTTCTTTGATCGGGAATGTTCTATTCAGCGTCGGCACCAGAAAATCATTGAGGAAGCAACCTCACCATCACTCACTGATGATCTACGTCGTAAGATGGGCGAAGCGGCCGTAGCAATTGCGACAGCCGGTAAGTACAAAGGCGCTGGTACAGTAGAGTTCCTTTTGCAGGATGGGGAGTTTTATCTTCTTGAGGTCAACACGCGTTTGCAAGTGGAGCACCCGGTGACTGAAGAGGTCTTGGGAATTGATCTTGTAAAGATGCAGATTCTAACTGCACAAGGCGAATATGTGCATGATCCCAAATTGATTCGAGTGCCAAAGGGTCACAGTATAGAGTGCCGAATTTACGCGGAAGATCCTTACCTGGGGGGTGTTCCTTCCACGGGTCTCTTAGGAAAAACGATGTGGCCTGAAGGACCGGGACGTCGGTTTGAGTTTGGGTTTGATGCTGGCGACACTATTACACCGTACTATGATCCGATGATCGCTAAAGTCATCGTCCGCGATGAGTCGCGACCTCGGGCCATTCAAAAGATGATTCGAGTTTTAAAAGATTCAGTGGTTTTTGGAGTGCGCACGAACATTCCCTACCTTATTGAAATTCTTGGGCATAAAGAATTTGTCATGGGCACTATGACAACTCGATTTATTGAAACTCATTTCAGCGAGCCTCTGGTTTCACCGCCGTTGATGGAGCAAGAAAACCAAGTTTTGCAGGGTGCTCTTGCTAAGCTTCGAACAAGCAGAGATCACAGAGAGACTTCTGCTTCGCCATGGGATGGCTATTGGAGAGGTGTTTAATGGAAACAGTAGTGCGTATTCAGGGCGTCGATCACCGCGTCCATGCAGAGCTTATCAAGGGTACACTATGGGTTCATTATAATGGTCGGACCTATACAATGGCGGTAGGTTCTGGACAAAAGTCGCGGCGAAAGGCGGGGGTTGGTGGAAGCTCTGATCAAATTTCAGCTCCGATGCCTGGCAAGGTGACGAAGGTTTTAGTAAACGAAGGGGATGTCGTTTCTCAAGGTCAGGCCGTTCTGGTTATGGAAGCGATGAAGATGGAGTACACTCTTAAGTCTGACATCGACGGATCAGTCGAAGCGATCCATTGTACAGCCGGGGAGCAAGTGGCATTGGGTAAAGCGCTTGTGAAGATTAAGCCTTCGTCCGATAATTAATCTATGAGTAAAAGTGTAGTCATTGTTGAAATGGGATTGCGCGATGGATTGCAGAACGAATCAACGGTTCTGGATACTGCCACGCGTGTTGAGTTCGCTCGACGATTGGCAGATGCGGGAGTAAAACGTCTTGAGATTGGCGCTTATGTTTCGCCCAAGTGGGTCCCACAAATGGCGGGAACAGATGACGTCGTCGCCCAAGCGTTCCTGCACATGAAAGAAAAAAAGTTAAAAAAGACTGAACTTTCTGTTCTTGTTCCTAACGAACAGGGCATGTTGATGGCGATCGAAAGAGGCCTTAAAGAAGTTGCAATTTTTGCCTCATGTTCAGAATCCTTCTCGAAGAAGAATATCAATTGCTCTATCGAAGAGAGTTTTCAGCGATTTGAAGCTGTAATGGCTTTGGCAAAAAAACATAAAATAAAAGTTCGCGGATATCTTTCAACCTGTTTTGGTTGTCCCTTCGAAGGCAAAATATCTGAAGCTAAAGTTTTAAAGTTGGCGCAGAGAATGAACAAGCTCGGCGTATATGAAATCTCCCTGGGCGATACTATCGGCGTGGCTCATCCAGGACAAGTCGAGTCGCTCTTTAAGAAACTGAAAAAAGTTGTGCCTCTAAAAAAGCTAGCCGGACATTTCCATGATACACGCGGAACTGCACTTGCAAATATTTTAACTGCTTATGGGTTGGGTGTTCGCGTTTTTGACACGAGCCTGGGTGGATTGGGCGGATGTCCTTATGCTCCGGGCGCGACTGGGAATGTTGCTACAGAAGATGTTGTGTACATGTTTCATGGAATGGGCGTAAAGACCGGATTGAATTTGCCTAAACTTTTAGAAATCAATCCTTGGGTTGCGGAAAGAATTCAACACGCTCTGCCTTCAAAGCTGGGCAAGGTCGGTTTGCTTAAGCCCTTGGGAAAAATATAAAAGCCGCTTCCAAGAGCGGCTTTTATGATTCGTTACTTTTTAGATAACTTAGTGACTTAGGAACTCCGCTGGAATGATTTGCCATTGCCCGGTGCTGTTACCGACGCCGCGTTCGCTACAATCCGCATAGCCGATGGCTTTACGAATATAGACTTGCAAAGCAATGCGGTCTCTCGGGCCTTGATAATAAAGAAGTCTTACTGGAATCTTCTTCCCTTTTTTTAGTGTCACAGATTTGTTCGAACAAGCCCAACGGATAGGGTGGTGTCCATCATTGTCGATAAAGGTTCTGCCATCTAACTGTAGGATGGCGCCGTCATCAGACGCTATCGCGAGTTCATATTCGCCCTCAGCGAAATTGCCTTTCAGTTCCAGGTTCCCTTTTAAGTTCAGTGCGAAGTATTCTAGAAGTGGATTCCCATTTTGATCCGCTACGAGGCCCTTGTTTCCAATCGGAAACCCTTGAAGCCAGCTGCGATCTTCAATATTTAAACGAGTCAATTGAACCAAAAGATTGGGAACTCGGATACCATGCTCAACATAGTATTCCGCATTTCTTTTATTATAGATATTCACGTCGTCGACGCCGAAGCGATAGGGCAGATAGAACACATTACCGATAAGACCCGAGCCACTAGAGCATGCAGTCTCTGAAGAAAAAGGATCACAGACAACGTCGATGTCGCTATCTTTTACAGCCTCGCTTAGTGGAACTTCTTCGAAGTTAATCTTTGCGCAGTTTTGGAAAGCCATTATGAGCAGGCCGCCACCAATCCCAAACATCGCCGCAGTCTTTATATATTGAAGAGTTGATTTAATTGGCTTCATATAGCTATCCCCCGATATCTAGATTGTAATAGAAGCAAAACTAGGTCCGCTTCTGGACCAATCTATAAGATCTGATCGGTATAAACTGAACAGATATTAGTCAGAATAAACGTTCTTGAAATTAGGAGACAAGCTAAGTCTTCAATAAGCCCAGTAAATGAAGTTCTGTCTAAGCATCAGTCGATTCCTGGGACCTTAACACTTAGTCATACGTCGAGGTGCAAGACAAAAAAATCTCAACTCCCGTGTTGAGACGGTCAAGAAAAAAAATTTTAATTCCGATAGTGAACAGTCTAGAATGTGAGCAGATATCTAGAAAAAACTTTCGGGGGAGGGTTTGCTTGGAGACCAATAACCGTACAGGGCGTATTAATAAGGCGTGGAAGAAGCCGTTCTTCATATATGTGCTTCCAATTCTCGCTGTATCTGGTTTCGCCTTTCAAAACTGTAGTGGCGGGTTCGAAATGGCCCAGCTGGATTTAGCTTCACAAGGCCTTAATGGAGGCGGAGGGGCCGGTGGGCCCGGTGGAGTTATTGATGTGATCGATCCGGTCACAAAAACGTGTACACAGTCTTCTCCTATCGGGAAGGCACTTATTAGAAAGCTCAATCGAAACGAACTTAATAACTCGTTGAACGATATTCTGGGGCTGAATAAGGACTACGCTGATGATCTCAGTCCAGATAATACCGATATCAGCGGCTTCACAAACAATGCTGAAACTCTGCAGATTGATTCTGACTATATGTACACATTAGAGAAGGTCACTTACAGAGCTGTTAATGATGCCCTTAGTAAGACCAACTCCACATATCTTCAGTGCTCGGGTGGCCAAAACCTTGCCTGTGCGAAAACGAAGCTGGCTCAAGTGGGAAAAGCGGCCTATCGCCGTCCACTGACAACAGCTGAAATCGACAAACTTGCTGCGATTTTTAATAAAGCTGTTTCTGGCGGATTAACTTTTGCTGAAGGCATTGGTTACTCCATGCAGAGAATTTTCATGTCGCCTGACTTCCTTTACCGAAGTTCGTATTCGGGTGGCGAAACCATAAAAGGTGTCAAACTTAGTCAGCATGAGCTAGCAAGTCGTATTTCTTATTTCTTGTGGAATAGTGCGCCGGACGCTCAACTTATGGCTGCAGCTGATGCCAATAAACTGGGTACGGCCGAAGAGATTCGGGCTCAGGTAAAACGTCTTTTAATGGATTCAAAGTCCGATCGTTTTATTCGTAATTTTACTGATGAGTGGATCGGGATGCAGAAGCTCCAAGCAGCTGCGCGCGATGGTCTTTCGAATCAGTTGAAAGCTGACATGCAAGAAGAAACCGAGAGATTGATGATTTCAATCCTTCGTAATGACAGCAGTCCTCTTGATGTCATTGGAGCTGACTATTCTTATATCAATGCTAACCTTGCGTCGCTATATGGAATCAGTGGAGTGACAGGAACTCAATTCCGTCGTGTAGAATTCAGTCCGATGAATGTTCCCCGTCGCGGTATCTTAACTCACGGTTCAGTTTTGACTCTGACTTCTTCACCAGCGGAAACAAAGCCGGTGGCTCGAGGAGCACAGATTCTGAATGGTATTACTTGTAATCCTCCTCCACCATTTCCAGATGGTTTGACGGTGACGCCGCTTAAGGATGAAGGATCTGAAAACTTGTCGGTGGCAGAGCGAATGGCTCTACATAGACAAGAGGGTACGAGCTGTTTCGGCTGTCATAGAGAAATGGACCCAGTCGGTTTGGGTTTAGAGAACTTTGACCAGCTTGGGCGATATCGCACAAAGTATGCAAGTGGTAATCCGGTAGATTCTTCTGGAGAAATTCGCGGAGTAAAATTCTCTAACGGAATGCAGTTGATTGACTTCATCGTGAAGCAAAACGATTTCAAAAGATGTTTAACTCAGAAGTTGATGGGTTACGCTATCGGAAGATCTATCACAGAGCAAGACAAGTGCGCCGTGCAAGCCATCGGTGATAACTATGTAAAAGAAGACAAAACTTTCTCTGATTTGGTTTCAGCTATCGTTTTGTCTGAACAATTTTTAATGAATCAAACAAATAGTCGCGGAGAATAATTTTATGACAGGTCCAAAAATTGATCGTAGATATTTTTTGAAAGGCCTTGGAGTTACGATGTCGCTTCCATTCATGGAATCGCTTATGCCCCGCGCCTATGCCGCAGGTAATGCGCAAAGATTCGTTTCAATCTATTTTGCAAACGGATGTATTTGGAGTGGAGCTGCGAATACTCAGGCCAATAACTGGCAATGTACGGGATCAGAAACGAACTTTCAGCTTTCGCGTTCCCTAAGTCCTCTCGAGAACTATAAACAGTATTTAACTGTTGTCCATGGTATGAGAAATGATGGTGGTCAGCAGGGTGTGGGAGTCGATCATACGACGGCGCACTGGTGTTCGACTTCATCTTTCTTGACGGGTCAACGATATGAGGTGGAAACAAAAGCCACTCGTCTTAAATACGAGGGATCTTCCTTAGATCAGATGATCGCAGCAAAGCAGAATACTCGACTTAACAGCTTGGTGATTGGTAACAGTTACTTGACCGAGCACTCGGGTGACTCGCGCGGTGCCGCAGTTATTCTGAATCAAATTTCTTGGAGATCTAAGACCGAGCAAGTTCCTCGCCTGGTGACTTCAAAGCAAGTTTTTGATCGGTTGTTCTCTGGCGGTTTGCCAAATACAAGCCCACCACCAACGACAACAGACCCTTCCATTAAAAAGCGACATGAATTGAAGTTGAGTGTGGTTGATGCGGTTCGTGAAGATGCTAAGCGCTTGTTGACCAAGCTGGGAACTGAAGATCGTCAAAAGCTAGATCAGTATTTGACGTCAGTTAACGAGCTTGAGAAAAGAATCGCCGCGGAAGAGCCGCAGACTGAGCCAACGGTGACTCCTGGTCAAGCCGCTGCCTGCGGTACTATTCCGACAGGAGGAACTTATCAGTCGGATAACACGGCAACAAATACTGTTGCAATTCCTCAGCGTTCAAAGAACCTCGTGGATATGATGATTATTGCTTTCCAATGTGACTTGACTCGCGTGGTGACTTTCATGCTTGAGAATGAGCACAGTGAGTTGCCATCGAAGTCGCTTGGTTACACAGGGTCGAACGTGGCTCACCATACTTCTTCGCATTGGAAAGACAATCCTAATGCTTATGCGCCAATCAAAGACTATTTTGGAAAATGGCAGGCCAGTCAGGTTGCTTATCTTCTGGAAAAGCTTAAGAACACTCCAGATGGCGTGAATGGTGGCTACTTAATCGATAACACTCTTGTTCATGCTGGTAGCGGCTTGGGTGATTCTCATGCACACAGCTTCACGAACTTGCCAATGATGCTAGCAGGGCGTGGTTCGGGACACAGAGGTGGTCGTCTACTGACCTACCAGAACGCACGATACTCGAACTTCTTAGCGACTTTGGCTACTAAGTTCGGCTTGCCTGGAAAGATTGGTTTGAGCGATGGAACATTGCCGAACTTGTTCTAATAGACCCTAAAATGCTAGAGCAAAAGGCTCCCTGAACGGGGGCCTTTTTTTATTGTCTTGTCCTGTTTTAGGGATGGGACTGCATTTTGCAATTTCAGTTCGTGAATGTTGACGAAATGGCTAACCACTCTTAGTTTCATGTGTTTTGGGATACTTACCCTACTTGTTGTGGAGATGACAAGGCGGCCGCTTTGTATTGATTCCAGGGTTGTCGAGAAAGTTGACAGGATTTCGTCGACCTCTAAAGAGACCGTCTATAGATGTGCCCTCAATAAGAAAACGACTTTTACGGACTTTTTTCGAGAAGAAGTTCCTCATTTAGCCTTACGGCTTCAAAAGATTGAACGTCTTCTGGAAAGTATAGAGCCCTTCTACCGAAAAATTCATATTAGTATTCTGACAGATCATCCGTTTCTTTTTAAAGTTCAAGGACATAAAGTTTTTATCGGTGAAGAACTTTACCGTGCCCCCGGACACCTAGAAAAGGCTTTGGCCAAAATTTGGTATCGGGAGAGAAATGAAACCTTGTTTCTGCATGATGCTCTGGCGGAAGAATTGGTTACAGACTTTATTTTGTACGTGAACGAGGGTGATCTGAATATTGGTAACCCTCGGACCAAGGTCACCACCGCCGTTCGCAAGGCCAAGTGGCCTTTTGTTTTAAAGTCAGAATCGGCTTACTGTGCTTCTCCTTGGAAAAAATCAGAACACTTTGTACTTTGCGAGTCTTTGGAGGAATCGCCTTTGAGTCATGCGCAAATTACAGAGCTAAGCCTTCGACCGCTGCTTTTCTACAGCTGGATCAAGGCTTATAAGAGTCTAAACATGAATCAGCGCTATGCTTTTACTAAGGGATTAGTGGATCTTGTTCGCTCTGAGCACACGCCCAGTTTGCCGGTTGTATTGAACTCCGATAGCGCGGCGGAGACAACCTTAGAAAGGGCCTCGAGGGCTGTGCGGAATATTAGTAACTTTGTAGCCAATGCAAACACCCTAAAAAAGTCAGAAACACAGAGGCTATTTGTAGCGAGTTTCACCAGCGACCTCCGTGAGAATGGGTTTCAGGATACTATTGCGGAAGCGAACTTCGATTTACTTTTCATAAGTGCAAAACCTATTCAGAATGAGGACGCTGTTTTTCAGTCCTTTACTAAACTAGCGAAAAAGCATCCTGAAAAGCAATTGGCTCTGCAGGATAACGAAAGACTCTGGATGCTTCCCTTTGAATATTCGATTCCTTTGGAATCCTTTGGCCAGATAAAAGCCAATCGAACGATTGTCGAAAAGTGCGGTACTTACGATTTTGATTTCGTATTGGGATATGCCGCTATGACTGAAAAAGTGTTGATCGTAGATCATTGCGAAAAAGACAAAGATCTCTCTTATGGTCGCCTTTTGGTGGAGGGAACTGAAGGTTTTGCCTCGCAGAACAAGGGTCGTGCGTTTGTGCAGTTTCATTTGCCATCCCTGGTACTGAAGCAGTCTGAGCTGCAAAAGGCGGGCAATGTTTTCGAGTTTATTCGTAAGCGTGACGTCGAAAATCCGTCGTTTAGAAGCTTAGGTTGGCTCGAAGTGCGCTGGGATTCCAAGGTCGATGCCTATCAACCTAAGGCCTTTGTCGATGCCATTGAATGGTTCCGAATGCCTAACTGATTAGTTTTTCAAGTTCGGTTTCGTGAATAGACTGGTCTTCCATAGCAATGAGCATTTTTTCTTCTTGAGATTCGATGTCATTGCTTATTTGATGAAGGTCTTTGGCTAGTTGCCCTGCTTTTTCACCGGTGGCAGTAAGAAGGCTTTCGTTGATGAGGTCTCGCTTCTGGTTGAGTAGCTTGATAGCTTTGTCGCAGTCTTCAATCTGTTTTTGAGCTTTTTTGATTAAGCTCTCCAAACGCTTGCGTTCTTCTTTAAAGTTAAACTTAACAAGTTCAGTTTTTTCGGCTGTAGATGTGCTTTGAGCCTCGGGGCCGCTGCTGTCTCTCTCTGAAAGAAAACCTTTTTGTAGGCTCCAAACATATTCGTCATATGTTCCCGGATAGAGGGTAAGTTTGCCATGATTTACTTCAAGAATTTTGTTGGCAACCCTTCCTATAAAGCCGCGATCATGGCTGACAGTGACGATGGTGCCTTCATATCTTTCAAGTGCAGAGGTTAAAGCCTCGACTGTGTCGAAATCCAAGTGATTGGTTGGTTCATCCAGTAAAAGAAGTGGAGACTTCTGCAAAAGAATTTGACCTAAAGCCACTCTGGACTTTTCGCCTCCCGAGAGGACTTTAACTTTTTTATGGACGGCATCTCCACTAAAGAGCAAACTGCCGGCGATATTTAGCACATCCTGCTGAGTCACTTCTTTGTGTGCCGCGCTGGCAAGGGCATCAAAAACGGAGTGTTCGGGACTTAACGCCTCGGGAGTATGTTGCGCAAAATAAGAAAAGCGAACTTGATGTCCCCACTTAAGAGTACCTTGAAGCAGAGGGATCTGCTCACCTAGGGATTTTAATAAAGTTGATTTTCCAGCTCCGTTAAGACCGACAATTCCCAGATGATTGCCCCGCTCAAGCCGTAAACTAACGCCGGAAAGAATTTTTCGGTCGCCATAGCCACAGTCAGCGTTTTCAATTTCCAATATGATTTTGCCGGTCGAAATTGGTGGTGGAATGTTAATCACGGAATGAGATGGGGCTGCTTTGAGCTCGATCACTTCCATTTTTTCCAGAGCTTTCAACCTGCTTTGCGCCTGACGGGCTTTAGTGGCTTTGGCGCCGAAGCGAGAAACGAAATCAAGAATAGACTTGCGCTTGGCCTGTTGGCTCTGTGCTTGCTTTTGTAAGATTTCATTTAACATTTGCTTTTGTTCGAAATAGTCGTCAAGGCTACCTGGGAACTTAACAATATCACCGCCTTCGACTTCAAGAATATGGTCGGTGACTCGTCTTAAAAATTCCCGGTCATGCGATATCAGTAAAAAGGCGCCTTTGTATTCCTGAAGAAAGCTTTCTAAAACCAGGAGGGTTTCCAAATCAAGGAAGTTTGTTGGCTCATCCAGCAAAAGCAAGTTAGGCTCTTGACCAATAAGAAAAAGCAGCTTGACCCGCATGCGATAGCCGCCGCTAAGTTCTTTTAGAAGTGATTGAAAGTGCTGTTCCGTTAGACCCAGCTTAAGTCCGAACTGTTTCAGTTCCCAAAGGGGTTTCAAACAGTTTTTCTCGAGGTAGTCCTCGACCTTCTCGGAAATTGTCCAATCAGCTTCTTGTTCTAAATATCCCAGGCGAAGTTGTTGGGATCGAGTAACGATGCCTTCATCCAAGTGCTCTTGATCGACAAGAATTTTAAAGAGAGTCGTTTTTCCGGCGCCGTTGGGCCCGATGACTCCGACATGCTCACCTTCGTTAATAGCAAAGGTGGCATCATCAAAAAGAACTTTAGGCCCATAGGATTTATGGCCTGACTGAAGTTGGAGAAGTGTTATGCCCATGGGCTGACATACTATTTGTTGTTCTTGCGGCTTTCAACGCGTTTCTCCTGAATACGATTTTTCGCATCAACGAAAACCACACCAGGCTGATGTTTCTTGCCCTCTTCAAGGCTAAGGCTGCAGTAGGAACAAATGATGACAAGATCGCCCTTCTGAACGTGACGAGCCGCAGCTCCATTTAGACAAATTTCGCCTTTCTTTCCCTTAATCACATAAGTGGAAAAGCGTGCGCCGTTATTACAATTATAAATATCTACCTTTTCATTCAGCAGCAGGCCGGATGCCTTAATAAGTTCAGGACAAACGCTGACGGAGCCTTCATAACTAAGGTCTGCTCCGGTGACAGTAGCGCGGTGGATTTTTGTTCTTAACATTGAGATGTTCATATAGTTCCTTCTAGCTTACGAATTTAATTGTAGTGCGATGAGCATGCCTTTAAGAACTAAATCGGGCACAATCTCATCAAATATTTTTTCTTTTTCGAACAGATGTGCAAAGCCGCCGGTACCAATAATGAGAGGCTTTTCGCCATGGAAAGACTCCCGGGTGATTCTTTGCACAAGCTCACGAATTGCTCCAAGATGGCCATAGTAAAGACCTGACTGCAAACTCTCTACGGTTGTTCGTCCTACTGCTTCATGCATGGCTACGATCTCTACCGACGGGAGCTTTGCAGTTTTACTTTCGAGAGCCTCCATACAAAGGCGAAGTCCCGCTATGATCGATCCTCCGCAGTAATCTTTATTCTTAGTGACCACGCAAAAAGTAGTCGCTGTACCGAGGTCGACCAATATCAAGTCGCGCTGGGGATAGAGGTGAGTTGCAGCAATTGAATTTGCTATGCGATCCGCACCAACTTCTACAGGATTGTGGTATTTAATTTTTAGACCGGTTTTGACTCCGGCCTGCAGTATGAAGGGATTGATGTTGAAGTACTTCATACAGGCGCCACGTAAAGAATAGATGACGTCGGGTACGACGCTGCAAATAGCGATTTTAGTGACCTTTGCGGGATCAAACCCGTTCTCGCGAATTGCCGTTCTTAAAAAGAGCCCCGTTTCATCCGAGGACGCTCCGTTCTTGGAATTTTTTCTGAATGAAAGGACCATCTTGTCCTTGTCGAAAAGTCCGGCGTAGATCTGGGTGTTACCAACATCAAGACATAAAATCATAGTTGTACCTCGGCAAAGATAACCTGGTTTAGTTCTTCGATCAGAGAATCAGAACTTTCACATTTTACAGACGAATTTGGTGAATAGAGCGTAAAAGCATGGGATTTGCGATTCGCGTCTATATCTCTTAAGTCGTTGTGAACGACATAGTCCACGTTAGAACTCTGAAAAAGCTTTTGCACGGCTTGTTTTTCTTCGTCGGCGCTAGCCTGACTGGTTAATTTGAAACCGATAATCTTTATATTTTTATTTTTCGAATATTCTTTTATACGTCCAATTATTTTTGGATTTCGTTTTAAATGAATACTCATCGAGTTGCTGTCAGACTTGAGCTTCTTTATTTCTGCGGGATTTAGGATCTGTCCGTCAAATTCTATGCTAGCAACTGAGTAGTCACTAACTGCGGCGGCGTGAATGACGTGACTGAAGCTTTCAATTTTAAGCACTTCGTGAAGTTTATGATCGAGGTCTTCAAAACTAGAGAAAGTCAGCTGATTGGCGACGATATCGCTTTTGGAGGTTCCTTGAGCCCTTAAAAGTGTCACGTCCAATCCGAGACCTGCAAAAGATTCAGCTAAGGCAATACCCGTACGGCCTGAGCTTAGATTGCTGATGACTCTGACGTTGTCGATCGGTTCCTGGGTTCCGCCGGCGGTGATTAAAATTCTTAATTTTGCAAATTCAGAGATTCGCGGTCTCTTCGAAGGCGCTAAATGGGTTGAGCCTGGACTATTGAGCTCGTTAAAAATGGCGGCAAGAATATCTTCGGGATCGATTAGCTTACCGGCGCCTTCTTCGCCGCAGGCGAGTACGCCAGATGCGGGCTCAAGAATTTTTAAGCCGAGATCCCGCAGGGTTTGCAATGACTTTTGAGTTATCGGATGGGCATACATGCTTGTGTTCATCGCGGGTGCTATCAACAGGGGCTTTCTAAAGTCGTGGGCTAGAAGCAAAGTCTGTATTAGATCATCTCCGATACCTTGTGCCGCTTTGTTAATAAAACTGGCAGTAGCGGGAGCCACGACGATTATGTCCGCCCATCTCATCGCATGGATATGTTCCATGGCGCTTCCAGCGGCATACATATCACTGAGCACGGGGCGACCACTGAGGCCTTCTAACGTAGCGGCTCCAATGAATTTTAGCGCTGCCGCAGAAGCTACGACGTGAACCTCGCATTTGTTCTGGACAAGACGGGAAATGACCTGACAGGCCTTATAGCAGGCAATCGAGCCCGTCATTAAAAAGAGAACTTTAGATTTCGACATTATCAATCAACCTCACCTCTCCAAGAAAAGCCGCCACAAACCGTCGAGACTTAAAATCCGTCACGTAATCAACTTTAAATCCCAGGTCTGTTAACTTTTCCCGAGCTTCTTCTGCAGAAGAGCAATCTTTAATTGTTTTATAAATGAGTGGTGCCTTTAATCTTTCCTCGGGAGTTAAACGAACATTGCGCGAACTTTTAGCGAGCCCATCGTCTTCACGCACTGTGGGCACAGAGACTATCCGCAAATCCATGAAGAAGCTTTCGACCATGCCTTGAATTAAAGAGAGTTGTTGGAAATCTTTTTCGCCAAAGTACGCTTGATTGGGCTGAACAATATTGAAAAGTTTCATCACGACCGAGAGCACTCCGTCAAAGTGGCCCGGGCGCTTACTTCCGCACAGTTCATTAGAAAAAGCTGTTTCAATAACCTTGTAGCGATAATTATCCGGATAAAGACTTTCGTAATCGGGATAAAATACTGCATCCACTTTTTGGGCTTGGGCACGCTCTAAATCTTGCTCCCAAGTAAGCGGGTATTTTTCAAAATCTTTAGGATCATTAAATTGCGTGGGATTCACGAAAATGGAAAGGACAACAAAGTCGCTTTCTTGCCGGGCCTGCTTAAGAAGTTGCTCATGCCCGGAATGAAGTGCTCCCATAGTGGGAACAAAACCAACGCTGCCATTGATTTTCCGGCGAAGCTCCTTCATTTCTTGTGGAGTACGAATGACCAATGTCATGAGTAACTTTCCTTATCTGATGGGAAAGTTCGTTCGGAAACTTCTTTGTGATATTGATCAAAAGCGTTTTGAATCGTGTCGAAACCTTTCAGATAGGTTTTAAGAAACTTCGGTTGGAATCCATGATTCAGACCAAGCATATCCTGCAAAACCAAAACCTGACCGTCGCAATCAGGCCCTGCGCCGATTCCGATTGTTGGGATTTCTAAAGAAGACGTTATGTTTTGGGCTAAATGTGCGGGCACGCACTCAAGAACAAGACCAAAGCAACCAGCATCTTGTAATTTCAGAGCCTGGTCTTTGATTTTATTTTGTGCCTGCTCGGTACGGCCCTGGACCTTGAAGCCACCAAGCTGATGAATAGATTGCGGAGTCAGTCCCAGGTGGCCCATAACCGGAACGCCCGAATCAACCAGGTGACGTATAAGTTCCAGATTTCCATCGGCCCCTTCAAGTTTAAGGGCATGGGCTCCGGCTTTCATGACCTCCTCGGCGGCAGAGACATTTGCTGTAAGGTCTTTGCGGTAACTTAAAAATGGAAGATCGCTGACGACAAACTTATCTCCTGCACCTGCAATAACAGCTCTCGTATGTAGAGCCATCAGAGAAACAGAAACATCGAGTGTCGTTTTATGTCCATGCATGGTCATCGCTAAAGAATCACCGACAAGCAAGCAGTCGATTTGGCTAGCCGCTGCGATTCTAGCAAAGGTATAATCATAGCAAGTCAGCATCGATATCTTCTGTTTGGCATTTTTTTTCTCTTGAAAATCTAGAACCGATTTCATAGTGACCTCATTTACCCGAATACTCGGGCCAGTATGCTTTAAGGAAGGCTAGGTAAATCCCATGCATTGGAGTGCCTTCCAGTGCGCGAAGATTTGCGGCAACAGTGTCTACATCTTTACGAGCCAGGGGACCAGTAAGTGAAGTGCCAGGTTCATTAAAAAGATTCGAAACAATTTGCTGTAGGTAGCCTTGTGCCGCCTCAGAAGGAATATTTAGCCTTTTTAGGCCTTGGAGCATTTCTGCACCAAGAAGAGTCGTAAAGTTGCCACCAACAACGCACAGACTGTGATACAGAGCCTTTTGCTCGGCTCGCAAGATCGAATACGGATTCGACAATCCTGGGAAAGCCTGACTCAAGTGATCACAACCCGTTAAAACAAAATGGATACTTTTATACTGTTCCAGTGAATAAAGCTGGTTTGCGAAAGTCATCAAGGGATGTGCGCAAAGGATTTGGCCAAAATGAAGTGCACCAGAAAAGTGCACAAAAGTTTTTTCGTGCCCAGCCAGGTGCTGACGGTAAAAACTCTCAATGGCGTGATCACTGATGGCTAAGTAAATGTGAGTTGCCGAGGATATTTTGCGAGCCAGTGCATGGGGATCCTGGTGGCGATCCCAGCTTTCAAAGTTCTGATTAAGCAAATGTAAATAGTGCGACAGGTGGCGGGCAACGCGGCCTGAGCCTATGATAAGATAGGAGTAAGAGTTCGTTTTTGTCGCGTTCATAATAAATGGGTACCTGTCTGTAAAGAGATCAAGTCCTCTGTAATGACTGGAACTTAGCATAAATCGTATGAAAAACAAACAATCTTGCCATGTTGGGTCAGCGATGGTAGGCCCAAGGTCAAACTGGACTGGATTTTCTGGAAGGTGCTAAATGAAATATCTCTACTGGGCGGGCGCAGCTGGCATAGCAATCTTGGGAATTTATTTTGCGATGAATTTTTCGATCACTCCAAAATCGATTCCCAAAATCAAGTTTTCCCAAGTTGAAACTGCAGAAGAGCTCGGCCAAGCGGTGTTCGAGCGATTGCGCTCCGAAATCAAGCAGGCTCCAGTGGTGCTTTTGGGAGTCACTCCCAACCATATCGAAGATCTTGAGCTATGGAAGGGGTTTCTGGCAGCCAATCAAGAGCCTGGTTCCAAGTATGATGTGATTATCGTCGAGCCAATGCTCCCTTTTGTAGAGTTAATTCCATCCAATATGCGAATCGATGTTAAGGACGAGATGGTTCGCTTTGTAGAAGGGATAAAGAAAGCCCAGGAACAAGGCTTGCGAGTGGCGGCAATCGTTCCGAGCATCTATTCGACGCAACTTCTTAAGGCCAATCCTGCTAAGCGGTTAAAAGAAGAGCATCAATTAGATTTCACTTCTTTTTCAGTAACAAAGTTCCCGGTAACTCGACAACAAGAAGAAGCCTTTGAGCCCCCTTGTGCCGTTGGCGAGGAGCAAGACCACACCGGTACTGGCGCCTTAGGTTGCATGATCAGGGACATCGCTAGGAAAACATATCGTAAAAAATTTGAAGACAATAAGATGTCAGGCTTGATGGAACAAACCGGAGCCAAAGATTACATCATTCTACTGAACAGAAACGCAGCTTCCCGGTAAAAAAAAGGTCCCAATCGGGACCCTTTTTTTAGAAAATTTCGTGGGCTAACGGTCGTCGCGGAGCTCGGAAATAAGTTCGCGGAGAAAGATCAAGCAGATCGCTCAGCTGTTGCATATATACGCACGCGTAGCGGTCTAACTGATAAGCGAAGTAACTTTCTTCATTGCCCGCTCTCATCAATTGACCCCAGTTCGCATTATACATTGCTTGCTGCTTTTTGATCAGCTGACTGATTTGCGAATCGATTTCTGCAATTGTTTTTTGCAGGCTATCGATTTGGCTTTCGCTTACGGACGCTTTCTTTTCAATTCTCTGAGTCATGATCTCTGTGAGCTCATCTTCAAAGGGTTCTTTCTTTTTCATCAGCATTTCGATCTCTTGGTTGATCGGCTCGGCCTTTCGGTTGTTTTCAACCTCTTCGTCGAGTTCCTCAATCACCATAGCGGTTCTCCAGTTACAGTCCTTTTTCAACCGTAGGATATCCCCATAGATATGATCGCCGATGTAAAGGATGTCATCACCTGCAAGATCAAGATCTGCTGTGAACTTCTTGGCGTTGCCGCCCTGATAAATACCGGGAGTCAACTTGCCTTCCATATTCGTCATGGATCCGTCAGCTGGGTTTACTACGAGATACTTTTGGTTCTCATAGAAAAACTTGGGTTTGGAAGCAAAAGTTATGACAATTTCAAAAAGATCGGCCCAAGACTTAAACTCCTTAAGAAACGGTTGAATTGCATAATCTAAAAGGAGCTTAGTGTAGTGATAGTCCGAATTCGTCAGGACGAATATCTTTTTGCCATGTCGACGGAATTTCTCTAGGCACTCCACAAGCTTGGCGTCTTTAATAATGTACTGATCAAGGTTCTTTGCCACCACCTCTTTCAGGGAGCCATCGCGATGAGCTTCATCGAGTGCATCTAAAACATCATCAGCAATTTGAGAATATTCTGGATATGTGTTCGCCAAGTCGGTGTCTTTAAGCTCAACAAGCTGAGCAATTAAGTTTGCTAGAGAAATTGAAAATGAAGTGTCGACCGCAAGGTATTCGGTGTTGCTCAAATCAATATAGGTCGATTTGTACAATTTCTGATGGGTTTTAAAGTCCAGCGGTTTAAGTCCATGGTAACTAGCGCGTATGGCAGTATAACGGTTCAACTTTAAGAGATTTCCCATTTTTCGGTCGATAACGAGGCCACGAATGGCGAAGTTATAATCGAACGTCAGCTTTCTTAGAGTTTCTGGGTAGCCCCGCTTGATGAGTTTTTGAATCATTGTTGTGTGAGAAAGTCTTTCGAAGTTCTCGCTATTGTAACGGACCAGTGTGTGGTCCATATCGACACCGATGTAGCGAATCTTTTTAAGATTCAAAGTTCTGTTTACAAATACTTTTCCTGGCATTTTTTTCTATCTTTCGACTGGGAGCTGGAGTTGATTCCACTGAATCATTCCGCCCTGCATGTTATAGACGTTACTAATTCCGTTCATTGCGACAAAGGCCGCCGCGCGAGCAGATCGGGCGCCACTTCGGCAAATGAACACGATGGGTTGATCTTTGGGAAGATCTACAATGTGGTCAGGCAGTGTATCCAAAACAATGAGTTCCGCACCAGCAATATGTCCAAGCTCTCCCACAAACTCGTCGGGTTGCCGAACATCGATGAGCTTTACGTCCGCAAGCTTTTCATTCAGCTCGGCTGGGGAAACGTCATAGACACCTTCAAAGTGCGGATTTTCTGTTTTCGATTCAAAGTTCACTGATTTCACAGAGGATCCTTCCACTTGCGCATTGCGCATAAGGAATCCATCTTAGCAGTTGCTGCGGAAGACAGCAAGCCTCACCGCCAGTCGAGGCGTAAACATGACGAAATTCAGGATCTCTGGCCGCAAAAGGTTCTGTGCGTCGAATTTACGGCCTTGTCGATTACCAAATTTGGATGCGCTCTTTCTCGGGTAAAGTCATTTTGTCACCGGGTTTGCATTGGTAAGCTTCTGCAAATCCGGGTTGATGTTTGACTTGCTCATTGATGCGAGCTTTTCCACTGGCGTGTGGATCTGTTCTTCTGCGCATTTTATCAAAGTCCGGCCGGATCACTGTGCACCAAACACGCCCATAGGCCTCAAAGAATTTCTTTTTATCATCGAGAGCCCCTTTTCCTTTCGGAAATGCGGCGTTGTAAGCGAAGGTGACGCCTACAAGGTCAGCGACGTTTTCACCCAGGGTCAGTTTCCCGTCGTGTTCAGCATCGTTAAACTGGTCGATCATTCTTTGGCCGCGCTGATCGAACTCCTTAAGATCTTTTTCGCTCATCCATTGACGGAGAGAACCGGTGGAGTCAAATTTAGCGCCGCTGTCATCAATTCCATGCCCTAACTCATGACCAATGACGGCCCCCACTGCTCCCAGATTTTCAATGATGGGTCCATCTTTATCGAAGAAGGGATACTGTAGAATCCCAATCGGAAGGACGAATTTATTATCACTTCGACTATAGTAGGCATTCACCGTCAATGGCCCCATGGACCAAGCGTCTTGGTTCGCAGGTTCTGAAAGCTCTTGCAGGATCTTTTCCCAGCGTGCTTCATTGAAAAGGTGAGCATTGTGCATGTAATTGGTGGTCGAATACTTCTTGATTGGATAGAAGTCCCATTCACGGTCGTTCTGGGGTTTTACCAGTTGCAGTCGGGCGCTTTCTATTTTTTTGATGGCTTCTTTTTTTGCTTTTGCAGAGAGCCATTTGTTCTTCTTCAAACCATCTAGAATAGACTCACGAATTCTTTTACCAACCTCTTGAATCTTTTCTTCCTCGAAGTGCGGGAAAACTTGGTCTATAAGGGCTGAGTCGGCTTCCATCGTGAAGCGATTGCTGGCTTCAGTTGTACAGCGTTCCTGTAAGTCCGGTCTTTTGTTCGGTCCACCAAAAAAGTTTTTAGAGAATTCAAATCGGCTCTTGAAATATTTCGGATAGGCTTCATCCATATAGTCCGAGAGTGCGCGATAGAGATAGATGTCTTTCCATGTTTCCAGTGAATATTTCTCGAGATTGTTGTTCAGAAAGTCGAGAGCTTCAGGAATCGGGGTGCTGATAAGGACTTTATCCGGAGCATGATTTAAGATGAGCCCCAAGTGAAGGGCGGGATATTTTTTGATCAGCTCGTCTTGTTTTGAAACTCTTTTTTCTGCCCAACGCTTTTGACGAACAGCTGAAGGGGGATATTCCTTAACGAAGTCTTTTTCGAGAGCAATCATGGCCTGGGCTCGGCGGCTAGCCTCTTTATTCTTAAGATCTTTGGAAACAGTTTGCAGAAAAAGGGTCAGATGTTTTTCATAAGCACTCAGAAGGTCCGCCTGCTCGTAGTATTTATGATCTCTTAGGTTCATAAGACTGGACAGAAGGGCGGCGTCGACAACTTTGGCGCTATCCTTATTTGCCACTGGCCACATATTTACTAAGTTTCCAAATCCCCGGGGAAGAGTTTGATGTGAGAATTGTATCAGCTCACTAATAGTTTTCAGCTTGGAGATTTCTAACTTCATTCTTGCGACCTCAGCTATTTCTGCTTTGGCTCTTTCTGAGGTGTTCATGCAAGCCATGTAATAGTCGCGCACCTGTTCTGTTCGACTGTCCAAGTTTTTTTTCTTTGGAAGTTCCTTCATAAAGGACTGCTTGATCTTGAGCAGGCGCTCTCGCGAGTCATCGAAAGCAAAGGTGTGAGAGCTGCGGTCTTCTCGCAGTTTAAAGGACTCTTCTGCTTTAGAGCAGACATACTGATGGAAATCCTGGCACGGATTGGCTTGGGTATTTAAGGAAAACTCGCGCTTGGCGGGAATTTCTGAGGTTGGCTTTGTGGCTTTTTCCTTGGTCAATGCCGTGGAAGTTGAAATAAGAAATCCGAGGAAGAGCAGCTTCAGCATCATGAAAGTCCTTTTTAAAGTGATCAAAGTGCTATTTGAAGCCGGACCCCGGATTTTTGCAATAAGTTGAGGAGGAGTTGGCCATTGGTCGAATCACGCAGCCGCACAGATGAAAAAAGTTTATTGAATGACATTTCATCTTAGTGGCATGATGGGCCCTCATGAGTAGCCAATCCGTAGTACAACTCTCTTCTGAACAAGCTTTCGCCCTTGAACTTTTGCGTTCGGGAGAAAACGTTTTCCTGACAGGCGGAGCGGGGAGCGGTAAAAGCTTTTTAATTCGGCACTATATGAGAGAAATCGACAGTGACGAAATGCCCGTACTTGCGAGCACGGGGGCTGCTGCCGTTTTGTTAGGCGGCAGAACGTTTCATAGTTTTTTCGGACTTGGGATTATGGAAGGCGGTTCTGACGCCACTTTCGCTCGAGCCAGTAAGGACAAAAAATTGATGGGTCGTCTTCGCAAAGTCGAAGGCATCATCATTGATGAGATATCGATGATACCCGGCCAAGCCCTGATGATTGCCGAAGCCCTGGCGCAAAGAGCTCGTGAATCGAATTTGCCATGGGGTGGAATGCGCCTGGTTTGCGTAGGTGATTTTGCCCAATTGCCACCTGTGACCCAGCAAGGCCCCAGAGACTGGTGCTTCTTGAACAGTGTTTGGGAGCAAAGCGGTTTTCGCAATGTTCTTTTGTCTCACAATCAGCGGGTTCAGGAGAACTTGTTTTTAGACGTCTTAAGTGATGTTCGCAATGGCTTGGTCTCGAGTCGGGTCCGAGAATTTTTAATGGAGCACCTGCAAACGCATGATGAAGATCATCCGGGAACTCGATTATTCCCTCGAAAAAACCAGTCAGAAGATTTTAATTTGAAAAAACTCGGCGAGATTGCTGAAGAAGAAGTGGTCTACGATTCCATTTATTTCGGGAGTGAACGGCACATCGAGATCCTGACTAAGAGCTCTCCCGTTCCGCCAAAAATTTGCTTAAAGCTGGGTTGTCGAGTGATGTTTCTGCAGAATGATCCGCAGCGCCGATGGGTCAATGGAACTCGGGGACTTGTCTCTGATATGACCGAAGATAAAATCATCGTGCGCAAAGACAATGGACGAGAAGTTCAGGTCGAGAAGGTTTCGTTTGCGTTGCAAGATGCCGACGGAAATGTCATGGCTTCGGTAATACAGTTTCCTTTGACATTGGCCTATGCAACAACGATTCACAAGAGCCAAGGTGCAACTTTAGATGATCTTTGGTGTGATTTGAGTCGTCTGTGGGAACCTGGTCATGCCTACGTAGCACTCAGTCGTTTGCGCGATTCGAAAGGATTGCATTTAATTGGCTGGAATCCTCGCTCTATTATCGTTGATCCCAAGGTCCTCAACTTTTATCAGCAGCTTACAGGATCCAGAACAGATCTTTTAACATCCCCAGCGCAATAAGAATGAATATGGTTTGGAACGCTAGCGCGTAGTAAAACCAGGCTGGATTTTTTCTTCTGGTAGCCATAATCATCCCCCTATTTAGTATCGGGCATTTTCGGCGACTCTAAACGGTCAATGTTTAGTCTTGCGGCAGTGTAATAAGGTCGTCTTGGGTCGAGACAGTCTTTCCATCCCCGGGGGGCATAACCTGCTGATAACATTGACGGTTTTTCTTGAATTCAGATTTGATTCGGCATACTGTGCCCACAACGGAGGCAGAGTATGAAGACGATGAATGAACAAAATCCCATTGGCTTAGATGGTGTGGAATTTATCGAATACTCGGGGCCTGATGCGCAGTTTTTCGAACAAGCATTTAGGCGTTTCGCTTTTAAAGAAGTCGGACAGGTTCATGGTAAGAATATTAAGCTCTTCCGCCAAGGGCAGATCAATTACATTTTGAATTGCGAACCGCAGACTTTCGGAATGAATTTTTCAAAAACACACGGACCTTCCATCTGTGCCACAGGTTTTATTGTTCAAGATGCTGAGCGTGCCTTCCAAAAGGCTGTCGAGCGCGGCGCTCGCCCTTTCGAGGGTAATGATCACCAAAAAGGTGCGACGCCCTTTCCCGCGATCTACGGTATCGGCGATTCGCTTATTTATTTTGTCGATAAGAATGGACAACAAAAACTGTATTCGGAAATATTTTTGGTCAGTCAAGAGGATCAGAATCCCACTGGTGCCGGTTTTGAAGGAATTGATCATTTTACGAATAATGTTCCTCAAGGTGAAATGCAAAAGTGGTGTGACTTTTATAGTAAGGTTTTTAATTTTCAGGAGGCGCGATTCTTTGATATTCGTGGGCAAAAAACAGGTTTGGTTTCGAAAGTTATGCGTTCGCCCTGTGGTAAATTCTCCGTACCAATCAATGAGCCGACAGAGTCGAAATCACAGATTCAAGAATATCTTGATGAGTACAAAGGCTCCGGAATTCAACACATTGCTCTTTTGACCCAAGATATTTTAAAAACATTGCAACAATTGAAAAGTAGCGACATCCAATTCCTGACACCGCCTCCACACACATATTACGAGATGTTAAAATCTCGCGTCCCGAATGTCAGAGAGGACATGGATGCTCTTGAGAAAAATGCGGTTTTAGTCGATGGCGATGATAAAGGTTATCTGTTGCAAATTTTTACCAAAAATATTTTCGGCCCCATCTTTTTCGAAATTATTCAACGAAAAGGTCATGATGGCTTTGGTGATGGGAATTTTCAGGCTTTGTTCGATGCTATTGAGCGAGATCAACGCGAGCGCGGATACCTGAATTAAATGGAACAGCTTTCATTTCTAGCCATTCCAGCGGTCGGCGCAAAGTTGACTCCAGAGCAGGCGATGAGACTTGCGATCAGTGAAGCCGCAAAAGGCTCGGCGCGAGTCAGTCCAAATCCTCAGGTAGGTGCCGTCGTTCTGGATCGTGATGGCGGATTTATGGCAAGTGGTTACCATGAGTATTTTGGCGGACCCCATGCCGAGGTGAATGCCTTAAAAAATTTCTCTAATCAACAGCTGCAAGGGGCACAGGTATATGTCACTCTCGAGCCCTGCGCCCATGAAGGCAAAACTCCTTCTTGCGCAAAGATGATGGCGAAGTTGCCATTGGCCAAGGTTGTCTTTGGTTTGATCGATCCGAATCCTTTGGTGGCTGGGCAGGGTGCCGAAATTCTCAAGTCCGCTGGAATCGAAGCTGAGCTGTTTTCTTCTGCAGATAAAAAGGCAGAAGACGAAATTAGGCTTTTGCTCGAAGAATCCTGCGAGGCTTTTCTTTGGAACTTCAGAAATAAAAAGGTCTTTGTGGCACTAAAGATGGCCTCGAGCCTTGATGGTCAGGTGGCCTTAAGAAGCGGTGAAAGTCAGTGGATTACCGGCCCCGAATCTCGCGAGTATGTCCATTATCTTCGCGCCTGCTATGATGCTGTCCTTGTCGGTAAAGGAACTGTGGAATTCGACGATCCTTCGTTGAATATCCGGCACTCTACTATTTCCAAAAAGAACAAGGTTATCGTGATCGATGCCGAAGGTGATCTTTTACACAAGTTTGCAGATTTAAAGATGACCCAGGTTCATGATTCTGCAGATCTATTGTGGTGTGTTTCTGCAGAGCTTTCAGAGGAAACACAAAAGAAGCTCGCAAAGTTGTCAAATCGCCCACGGGTTCTCTTTGTTAAAACTAAAGTGGCGGGAGATTTAGACCTTCAGGATTTATTAGCCCAGCTTTACGCTCTGGGTCTTCGCTCCGTCCTCGTGGAAGGTGGCGCATTTACGGCGAGCTCATTCATAAATTGCTCTCTTGTAAATCGACTTTATCTCTTCCAGGCACCTATTATTATGGGCTCTGGGGGCTCCCTGTCTTGGACCAATTCGGTAAGAATTGCGACCATGTCCGAGAAGCTTAAGCTGCAGAACCCGCGCTATCAGGTATTCGGGAATGATTTTCTGATAACAGGCGTTTTGTAAAGTCTTCTCATTTACGGGGGGCCGCTAGACAAAGTAGAATGAGCACACAAATTTTACTTTGAGAGGCATCAATGACTAGCAATTCGCAAACGATGAATTACCGATGGACTCGGTCTAATGTAGGAGTTTTGGCTGGGGTCTGTAAGGGTCTAGGCGAGACTTTAGGGATCGAAACTTGGATTCTTCGCGTCATTTGGCTGGTTGCAGTCCTTTGGTTTGGAACCGGAATCCTTTTATATTTGATCTTGGCAATTTGTCTGCCCCGCGTCGACAGACTGGACCAAGCTCTAGATAGAAAGCTTCTTGGAGTGTGTGCTAGAATAGCCTCTAGATACGGAATCGAAGTAGGCCTGGTCCGAACAGCTTTCTTCTTGTTCGGCTTAGTCACCTTCGGGGCCGCTATCTTGGTTTACGGATTGGGATACTTTTTGATTCCCAAGTCTGATATACCGTCAAAGTCGCTTTAAGAAGCGCAGGAGTAATTGAATATATATGGGTGATGACAGTAGAAAGTCGATCGTACAAGCCCTCAAAAATGAATGGTCTTTGTTCTTGGAAGCGTTCCAGAAGGAAGACCAACCATCTGATGGAAAATCCAAAATTTCTGATTCATTTGAAGCTGGAAAGCTAGAACTGCTGGGACTTAACGAAGTTCGGGAGTTAATGCGTGCTTTGACGGATGATCGGAAAAAGCTTAACCAGAAATTGGAATCGATTAACAAAGAAATCGATTTGAATACGGCAAAGCTTGAAAGTTTGCGTTTATTGGGCACCGAAGATAGTGAAATTTTGAAGCGCATTCATGAGCTGAATGATTTAGGCCAGAGCGTGGCAAATGCACTGGGCAAAGTGGATCGCCGCCTAAGGGCTATCCGGCAAAAAGAAGACACTCTTCAGCAGCAGACAGCCTCTATCTAACCCAGCCATCTATTTTGCGCTGGGATTAGTCCGAGTTTTTATTTTTCTGAAGTTCTTTCCACTCTCGTAGTTTGCGAATGCTCTGCTGTAGGACGGTTTCGAGTATTACTAGTTCTTTCTTGGTGGGAGTGTTCTGTAAAAGCATGCGCCTTAGTACGGTGTAGACGTTGATTTTACGCTGTCGAGTGATATCGAAACCCATCTCTTCAAGCCAGGTTCTTAAAGTCTGATCGGGGTTGATCCCATCCAGTCCCTGAGGAGCCCTTCGGGCCTTTCCTCCATCGAGTCTTGTTCGATTGCCGCCCCAGGCTTTGCGCAGAGAAAACATCGCAAGCAACGTCGCTTGAGCCAAATTCAGGCTCCAGTTCTCTCCAAAGGTGGGAAGGCACGCACAGAAATTTGCATGCTCGAGGTCCTCGGCAGAGAGGCCCCAGTCTTCCGGGCCAAAAACCAGATGAACCGTGTAAGGCAGATCACTCTGGTGTTGAAACTGGGGAGCGTGGTTTTTAATGTCGGTCAAAACTTCATCAATGTCTCGAACCTGGCGGCCTTTGCCATCTCTTGCTGTGAAACATATTTTAATGCTCTCTGGTTCTTCTTTAAGAAATTCATTCCAGTCAGAATAAGTGACTCGATTTTGCAATCCATTCTGTCCAGTCGCTGCTGCCTTTTGCGCCTCATAGGTGAGTTCACATTGGGGTGCGATTAGGATGAGCTTGTCCATTCCCATGTTGCTCATGGCTCTGCTTGTGGCTCCAATATTTCTTTCATATAAGGAGCGAACCAGCACCACACGAACGTCAAAAGGCCTTTTCATTTAGAGCTCTCCCACTAATGCCAGCCCATCTTGGATCATATCGTGGGTTGCGGCGTCCTTTTTTTGGATGGACTGAAGTTGTGCTTCAATTTCTCTAAGCAGGGTCGATTGGGGGGCGCGAACTTTAAGAAGTTCTAGAGCCTCTAGTCTTAGCAGCCAGTCTTCTGGGAAATTCATTTCGAGATCCGCCAAAAGGGGCGCGAGCTTTTCCTCAAGCAAATTTCCATCCAAACGATCGTCTCGCATCCGTCGGACATTTCCATATAGCAGATGCAGCTGAATCTGCTTTTCAGAGTATTTTGGTACAACGACTCGCTTTGCGATAAAGTCGTCGGTTTCTCCGAAAGCTTCCCGATCCGCCGGCCCGCCAAAAACGGAACTGACGGTGGTCCCAATCGCAATGTCGTAGGTTCCCCAAGAAGGTTCAAAGAGAATGCGGCCTTGGTATTCCGCTTTGGCTTCGTTCAAAGTTAAAATGATGGTCTTGTCATCGCGTAGAGTCCGCTCCTGCACGACACCCCTCACAATAACCCCAGAGTTATACTCAAGTGTTGTTAACATCCCAGGTTCAGCAGACAACTGGGACCACTCGGATTCGTTAAGGCTAGAGGGGCAACGTCCCGGAAACTTCTTGAGTTCACCAAGAGGCGTGCCAAAGCCGTGTTCGTGATAGCGCTTGTCGTGACCTGGCAGTTCAAGGTCTTGATAGCAAAGTTGAGAAGGCCCCTGCAGTCTAAGATAGACGGGCACTTCATTATTATCTTTGATCACCTCGACAATTTGTCCTGAAATCTGAATGCCAGAATTCAGCTCTGCCGTATTCACTGAGCGAGCCTCTAAAGCTTTGTTTAAACCTTTTAACCCGCCTACTCGGAAAGCCATTTGAGCGGCCATTTCTTCAAGCACGACACTGAGAGTTTCGAAATCAGGTGTCACAAAGAGTTGCGGTTGTGGCTCGGTGATATCATATCCGACTTTGATGCAATCAACACTAAGTGGAATTTTTTTAACCTTCGGGCTTAGGCACCACTTGGCTTCGCCGACACTGGAAAGAAGGCCGGCTCCAAATATCTTGGGACTGTTAATATCGCCAATCAACCCATACTCCGCGGTCCACCAGTTCATGCGAGAAAGTTCAGAAGCCTCGGAAATAAGCGTAATGTTCTTACTGATGTGTTCAAGACGGGCTTCCGCTGTTTGAATTTCTTGCTCTGTGGAGTTTGGATTCTCTTTCAAATCCGACAGCTCGCGAATAGCTTCATAGAGATCGATGTCTTCTTTGGTTAGGATGGCCTTTTTTGCGACCTGCGCATATTGGCGAAGATAGTTAGAAAATTCTGGATGAATAAGTATGGGTGCATGTCCCGCAGCCTCGTGAACGATGTCGGGAGCAGGCGTGTAAAGCAGATGTTGCAATGTTCTCATATCCGAAGCAATCGGTAGCACTCCCAGGGATTGCAATTCCATAAAGGCTGCGGGAGGAATAAATCCACTGACGGGCAGGGCTCTCCAACCAAAATCTTGCAGCTTTTGACTGATCTCTTCAATGCGTGGGATGCGATCGACATTTATACCTGTTTTTCGTAGGCCTTCTAGGTAGCACTCGTGGGCGTGCTTAGACAAATAAGAGCGCAATTGGCGAAGGATATAGCGCCACACAGCCTGATCAATCGGGGTGTACTTTTCATAATGCTGTTCTACGATGTACTTTCTAAGATGCGGAGGCAGAAAGTCAGTTTTCATATTTGTCTTCCTTTAAAGGGAAGGATCTTCCTTAGAAAGATAGTTTTTAACGTAGTCTTCCACAGCTTTTTCCAGAGGCCATTTAGCCGGACTCATACCTGCAGCCAACCACTTATCTGTTTTAGCTTCGGTAAAATACTGATATTGGCCGCGAATATTTTCTGGCATCTCCAGCCAGTTAATTTCCGTTTTTTTACCCAAGGCTTTAAATACGGCAGACGCAAGATCTAGCCAAGTTCGAGGTTTTCCAAAGCCCATGTTATAAACACCATTTTTGGGTTTTTTATCCATCAGCTCGGCCATCCAGCCAGTAACATCCTTCACGTAGACGAAGTCACGCATGAATTCGCCATCTTTGTATTCGGGATTTGCGGACTTAAATAGACCCAGCGATCCCTTTTCTTGAATTTGGTGAAATGCTTTGAATGCCACACTAGACATGGGGCCCTTGTGATACTCGTTAGGCCCGAATACATTAAAGAACTTAAGGCCGTACCAATGCGGAGGAGTTTGAGTTTGTTTAAGGGCCCAACGATCAAAGGCAACCTTGGACTCGCCATAGAGATTCAGAGGGCGCAGCCTTTCAGGATCAGTCGTATCGTCGAAACCGAGTTCTCCAGATCCGTAGGTGGCGGCACTCGAAGCGTAGATCAGGGACTTATTGTGCTTCGTGCACCACTCAAAAATTCGTTGAGTGTAGTAAGTGTTGTTTTCCCACAAAAAGTCTTTGTTGGTCTCTGTGGTTGATGAACAAGCTCCCATATGGATCACCCAGGTCACTTTTTGGATGGCTTCATCAGAATCCAAAAACGGCCAAAGCTGGTCCTTCTCCAGAAAACGGTTGTATTGCCGTTTCGTTAAAAGGTTTCGCTCTTGTAAAGAGATCGAATCCACCGCCACGACATCGGTAAACTCCTTTTCATTGAGTTCCCACACCATGACACTTCCAATAAAGCCGTTAGCACCTGTCACTATAATCATGTTTTTGAACTTATTACAGACCCCCAAGTTACTCAAGAAATAAGCCTGAAAGAGGCGTTGATGAAGCTCTGTTCAAATATGCATTTTCTTCATGAAATCACTGCCATAACGCAATAGAAGCCATCTGAGCAGGCATAACAGTTGCTCAGGAAGGTCACTGTTGGAGGCCCTGCAGTGGTACGTTCACCTCGATTTTTCATAATCTCATTATTCGTTCTGGCATTGGGGAGTTCGCTTTCCGCCGTTCGCCACTATGAGACTTCCAAGGTTAAGTCCGTGGAGCAATATTGGGCCGACACGAGTCTTAGCACCGGCCCTCTAGACGACCTTTTGCAGGACCAGACATGTCTAAGTTCTGAAAGATATTTCTTAGCGTGTGCTAATGCTGTGCTCACCGTCGCAAATCGCTTTAATCTTACCCTGGGATTTGATGGTTCTTTGCGGGACGTCAGCCATGCCTCTACGGCAGACCTGAGCTCAGAGAAAAAACAGCTAGAACCTTGGCAGCAATTTTATGCAGCTCAATCACCAGTTTGGTCAAAAATCTCATTCGAGAAGACTTGGGATGAGTTGATGAACAAGTACATACCGTCTTCGCAGTTACCAATGATGGTGGGCTTGGGACTGAATGGCTTTATCTCCGTTTTTCGAGATCCTCACACTTACTTTATGCCTTTAGATATGTTCAAAGAGGTGGTGTCCAAGGCAGACAATCGGTCCGCTTCCTTGGGTTTCTCTCTTGGTCGATCCTCTGGCCGCTATGTCATTCGTAAGGTGACGGAAGGAAGTCCTGCGGCGGCCGCTGGTCTTAAGCGAGGAGATATTCTGCTGGCTGTCGACGGATTGAAGTTAAACGGACTGATGCAGGGCCGAGTTTCAGAATTGCTTAAAGGCGACATGGGCGCCTCTGTTGAGTTGCTTTTAGAACGTAATGGTCAAGAGCAAGAAGTATCATTGACCAGAACAGAATCCACCGTGGCCACTGTCTCTACGCGTGTCATTGAGGGAATAAAGCCTGTTGCGGTGATTGCAATTAATAAATTCGCAAAAGGCTCTTGCGACAAAATGAAAGAGTCTCTTGCTATCGTCAACAATGCCGGAGTCCGTGGCCTTCTTTTGGACCTAAGAGACAATCCGGGGGGCCAAATGGAAGAGGCGGCCTGTATAACGAGCCTTTTCGTCGGTCCTGATGAAAAGATTTTTGAAGTCAGATATTTGGATGCAGCAAAAAAAGCGGAAACCTATTTCGGTGGAGAAGAAAAAGTTTTCGATAAGCCAATGGCGGTTCTTGTAAATGGAGCTTCCGCCAGTGCATCGGAAATCGTGGCGGGAGCCCTGCGTGATCTTGGTCGCGCGGTTATGGTCGGCGAGAGAACATTCGGAAAAGGCTCCTTCCAAGAGGGCGAGCTGTGGGCACAGAACAATAAAATTGCGATCTTTGAAACAAAGGGTTTTTACTATTTACCGTCAGGGCATTCGCCGCAAATGACTGGTTTAGAGCCGGATATAAAAGTTCACTTTGATAACATCAGCATGGGCCGTGAGGCCGATCAATTTATGAATCCACTGCGAGCTCCAGCGAAAAAGGTTCGCAGTTTGGGGAAATTTGCTGGTGCAAAAGATTGTTTAGAAACTGAAGAACCATTGCCATTCGAAGACATGCAACTTAAGAAAGCTCGCCAGGTCCTTTTCTGTTCACAAGCGATTGCAGGAGTGCGCCTATGATTTCCACAAATCTGTTTCGTTATAAATTTATACCAGCCAAAAAGAAATCGGATTGTTTGATGATTGTTTTGCATGGTCGTGGGGACAGCATACGCCCTTTTTATTCTTTTAATGAGGAGCTAAATATTCCAGAGATGAACTACTTGCTGCTGAATGCCCCAAGAAAGTTCATGGATGGCTATACCTGGTACGGGGAGCCACCTTTTCAAAGTAATGGTGTTTTAAAGATTCGAGAAAAACTTTTCGATCTTTTAAACGACTTGGAAAATCAAGGTTGGGACAGTGAGAAGATCTTTCTCTTCGGATTTTCTCAAGGGTGCCTTATCAGTGCCGATGTCGGCCTGAACTATCCTAAAAAGTTAGGTGGAATTGTCGGCATAAGCGGTTATTTTAACTTCTATCCTCGTTGGCGTAATAATCTGTCTGTTCAGGCAAAAAACACACCTTGGCTCTTTACTCACGGCTATGAAGACGATGTGCTTCCTTTGGAAGAGACGAAATACGGCGTGAACAAGCTTAAGGATGCCGGCCTCAAGGTGGAATGGGTGGAAATGAATAAGGATCACTCTCTATTAGAAGAAGAATATCCTCTTATTCGCCGCTGGGTCCGCGAAAAAATATCTAGCCTAGCCAAGAATTAGCATCAGTAGATCCCCTCTTGAGGTGATATAATTTCTCTGTGGGGGTGCTATGAAGATTTTCATAATTCCCGTATTAATATTCTTTTTGGGCTTGAGCAATTCCAGCGCTCAGATGGGTCGTTCCGAGCCCGAATTTATTAGCCCTGCAGAATCACTTAGCACATCGCGTACCAGTACGTTACCTTGCTATAACAGAACTCTAAGGCCTTATGAAGGAGTTGCTCGAACCATTAACGGAGAGGTCGTAAGGGGACAGGATTGTGCGCCTGCGGTGGCTTTACCTATCAACCCGTTAGAGCCGGAAGGGGAGGTTGATTCCCCCGGAATGCAAGATAAGACCAAAACTTTTTAGGACAGCTTTGGTCGCTCTTTTAGATAGATTCTTTGTTCTCTTCGACCAAGCTGAGCAGCTTAGCATAGAGATCCATCTTAACAGCAGGAGTGCTTACGCGGTCACGATAGAAACGGCCTGATTGAACTTCAGGAAATCCATTATGCTCGAAAACCAGTCGATCAATGATTTTTTGGATCTGGTCCATCGCCAACCCTTTTTTCTTTTCAGTGATGATCTCTTCGACCATTTCTATCAGGGCATTTCCAGTGATTCGTTTTTCAGTATTAAGCTTCTCGGCCCTTTCGCAAATCCCTCTTAGGATTGCTTCCGGCTTTTGTTTACCAGCAGCCTCAACGAGAAGTTCCTTATAGAGTTTCTGAAAATTCTCGATATGACGTCGCTGCTTTTCACCCATGCGGGCGTCTCGGGTTTTTGCAAATCCCGATAAAATCTTTTTAGAGAACAGATCCTCGCGCATGAATCGCTTTTCAAAAGGTTGCTCATTGTCGTGCAGGAATCTGGGATAGTCCTTCATAATGAAGCGCATGTTATAAAGTGCCGGGTGGTTTATTCCGTCTGCAACTTTTTCGGTGCTGCCGCTAACTTTGGCGCGTTCAAAATACGAAAACTCCTTGTCGAATTTTTCGAACAGGCGAGGATTCGCTAAAATATTCACACGTTGGTTTTCATTAAAGCCCATACGGTAGAGCAGACGCTCAGAGCGTTTGCGCTCGAACTCGCGATTAAAGGTTTCGATGGCAGGGTGATGTGCAAAATGGCGAAGTGGCTTTTTCTTTTTGGTTTTTAGGTAGTCCACCATCTGGGCAAATACCTGAACGATCAACCGGGCCTTTTGCTTTTGTTCATTTAGATTTGTCGAGAATCTTTCGACATCATCGTAACGATATTTATCATGGCGAAGACCGAATTGCCGGACGCTTCCGTAGTCGATAATTCCAGCGTCAGCAAGGACGTTGTCTCCGTCCCAGTCTAGCCAAGCGAAGATATAGTCGATATCCAGTTGTGCGGTAAACTCGGCAAAGGATTTGCTGACGTAATTCAGAAGTTCTTCGAAGCGACTTGTGCCACGCGACTGAATGTTCCAACGTTTGTTGGACACTTGGCGCTCGATAAGATAATCCGTAGCGGCCTTAAGCTGAGCATAATTTTCCTGCTTCAGGTAAAGAAAGAGGTGAGCTGGACGAATCAAATTCTGTCCGGCACGAATACCGATGCCATAACCCTTACCAAGATCGATAATGCAAAGAACTCGCTCTGTGTTGATCCCTTGTAAATGCATAACTTCGGCGAGGATAGAAGCTCCTAAGAGTTCATCGATTTCAGCTAGGCCACATCCGTATCCGAAAGCTGTGTCACCCGTCTTTAGCGGGCGCTGTGCTTCGACTGCCCCTGGCGCAAGGCAGGTCACACCAGTGCCGCGACTGGAAACATCCCAAGTTGTGCCGCGGTGATAAACAGTTCCATTCCAAATGCCACGACCATCGCCGGAGGTTTTGCCTTGGCGATTTGCATGTTGAAGTTGCAGATAGCGTGTGGCCATGTACTTATGAGGTCGAATGGTTTCTGGATCAATTCGGCGGTTGGAAAGTTCGTCGTATTCGTTAATAATTTGCAGAGAGAAGGTCTCGATAAGTTTTTGCTCAAGGTCCTCATTCAGTTGATGAGGATGATCGGGAGAAATAAGACCCATTTCTTTGGCAAGGACAAAGTTGAAGTAGGCAACCTTACCTGTTCGAAGTTCGCGCACGCGATAGGCGACGAAACCTTCTTGAACAGCATCCATCCACGGATGAATTCCATTAAGTTGTTCGAATGATGAATAGTTGGTCAGTTGCCGAAGCTTCTTGGCCCCGCTGTATTTCACGGTCATAATTATTCCACGCTCCTTGTAGAAAAATGAGACACAATTCATTATCGGCAGACACAGACCTGTACTTTAACATTAAGACTAAAAAATTATAAGTTTACCTGGACGAAGGTGAGCTGGAACTAGACGAACTTGATCGGCGAGAAGCCGCCGTAAGGAGTTCTAAGATTGGTGACTTGCCCCTGATAAAGGCGCGCCACAATCAGCTGCAAGCGTCCCTGATAGGCGAAACAACGCAGATCATATTTGAAATTTTGAGGACCTTCAGGCGTCTGAAAAGTCAGTTCAGGAGCCGGAACAAATTCCTGGGCGATCATGTTCTGATCGATCATGCCATCAAAAGCTTTGCGACTCATTGAGGCCCCTCGATAGGAGTACTTCGAGCCGAAAGCATTCTTAGGTTTAAAGAAGTATTTCTTTCGTTCAGCCCAAAGCAATTCTGCATTGCTGGGGTTAAGATCTGCACTTTGTGGTACAGATTGCAAAATAAGTTCCTTACGGCTTGGCTCCACGCCCAGAGCATCAAGGAAGCCAGTCGCATGCCAATCCACCATGCGTTGCTTATCGGCTAAAAGCAGATACTCGTAGGGATTTGGCGAAAGGCAAACATCGCGATTCAAGTACTTCAGCCGCAGAAGGGCACTGTCCGGCTCTGTCAAAAAGAAATCGGTGTGCCGATTGTAGATGAACGCTGGGTTAAATCCTTCGAAAAGCTGGCGGAAGTCCAGGATGCGGGAATCCCAGCCCCAGCTTTTAAAAAGCTCCTGATAGACCAAGAACTCGATATAAAGACGTTGCTCGGAAGGGTGATCATCGGTGATCGCGACCTTTAATGGACCCTCGAAGTTTTTGTTTTGCAAGCGCAACTCTTCCTGGATGCACTTTCGAACATCATCGAGAGTGAAGTCTGCCACTGGTAACGACTGTTTCTGTAATTTATAAAGCTCATAACCCAGAGCTAGGAAGCTGGCATTTGTGTTTACCTCGAGCAGCTTCAGGTGATTGTCATGGGTAACATGAAAATCGTAGCTCATCATAATTGATTTATTGCCGGGGTCTTTAAGGCCGTGGCCTGCAATAAGGCCTTCATAGTGTGCTCTGTAGGTCGGCATTTCGCGCATTTCATACAGAGCCGTGATAATGGCCTGAGCTTCAGTGATAATTTCCTGGGGAAGGTCCGGAATGAAAGGTGATATCAAGTTTTCAGAAATAATATCCTGAAGCACCTCTCGCGAGAGTGCGGGATAAGACTTCATAAGCTGCTCAATATATCTCTCTTTCATAAACTCCTACTTCAGTGGCTGAAGGAATGCATCGCCTTTTTTCCAGCCTGCCTGACAAAGCTCGCCTGATTGGCATCCTTGTAGGACACGCAAGATTTCTTTCGCGTCGCGCCCCACTGAAGTGTTGTGAATGCCAACATACTGAATCTTTTGTTCTGGATCGATAATAAAGGTTGCTCGTGTCGCGATCCCGCGATCTTCAATCAGAACGCCATAGTCTTTTGCAATTCGCTTCGTAAGGTCTGAAACAAGCGGATAGTTTAGATTGCCCAAGTCGTCTCGCATCCAGCGTTTGTGAGAGTGGACGGAGTCTACACTGCATCCTAGGACCGTGGCCTCGCACGATCGAAAATCATTCAGATGCTCTCGAAACTGTGTCAGTTCTGTAGGGCAAACGAATGTGAAGTCGAGCGGATAGAAGAATAAAACCACCCATTGACCTTTAAAGTCGCTAAGAGAAACTTCCTTAACTTCACCAGCATCATAAACGGCTTGTGCGGTAAATTGCGGGGCTGATTGATTGATCATTAGCATTGGACCTCACTCCTTGTATCTGGTATTAATTGATGCCTTCGATAAGTAGGAAACTCAAGGAGAAACTGTGAAAATCATCTCTTGGAATCTGAATGGAATTCGCGCCTGTTATAAGAAAGGTTTGATTGATTTTCTTGATCAAGAAAAGCCCGATATCTTTTGTGTGCAGGAAACCAAAGCGCACATAGATCAAGTGGAGCCTGAAGTTCGGTCATTAAACTATGAGCTTTCTTATTGGTCTTCTGCAGTTCGCAAGGGATACTCTGGGGTTGCGACCTTTGTGCATCAGGGGCCTCGTGATATTACGATTGGACTTGGCATTCCTGAATACGACTCCGAGGGCCGAGTCGTAATAACGGACCATGGCGCTTTCGATCTGTATAATATCTATTTTCCCAATGGTGGTTCAGGGGAAGAGCGTCATGCTTTCAAACAAAAATTTCTACAGGATCTTAACATTCATTTAAAAGAAAAGTTAAAATCTGGTCGCGAAATTATTGTGGTGGGTGATTACAATGTCGCTCATGAAGACATTGATGTTCATGATCCGATTCGCTTGTCAAAAGAGAGCGGATTTTTTCCTGAAGAGCGTGTGTGGTTTGATTCATTCTTGGAGCTAGGGTTCATTGATACCTTCCGGTATTTCAAGCCCACTGAGGCAAAGCGTTATTCTTGGTGGTCTTATAAAGAACTGGCGCGTATGTCAAATCGTGGCTGGAGAATCGATCATATCTGTGTTTCGAAAGGCCTTGAGAAATATCTCGCTTCAGCTGATATTCTCGACAAAGTCGAGGGCTCTGATCACTGCCCAGTGGTCGCCACTTTAAACCTTTGATGGGAGTGTTATGTTTTTAATTCCATTTCCTCTGCTGATTGCCGAGATTTTTATTTTCGTGATGGCAATTAAACACTGGGGATTTCTAAATACTCTGGGGGCCTATTTGCTGCCTTCATTCCTGGGTCTTATCATTGTCAGCACTGTCGGGCGTATGGCGATGATGACTATGCAGAGCACGTTGATGCGTGGGCAATTACCGGCAAACAAAATACTGCATTCAGGGGCCATTTTTCTTTCTGGCCTACTCTTGTTGATACCAAGTTTCTCGACTCGGCTTATCGCTGTTATCTTGTTGTTGCCGGGCCTTAGGCACATGGCTATTTGGCGATTTAAGGCGTTCATGGCCAAAAAAATTGCCCAAGGGAGTTCAAAAGCCTTTAGTGGCTTTGGATTTAGTAAAGGCGGAGCGAACTCCTCGAGTGGTTTTCGCTACTATGAGTTCCGAAGTGATGGATCGGGCTTCCAAGAAGAGTTTCGTGAACAACAAGAGCGTGAAGTTAAAGATGCAGAGGTCCTTGACGTAAAACCTCTTGAGATCAGTCATGAAGTGAAAAAAACAGATAAAGAATAAACTCTCGCAAGTCCGTTTGGACCTGCCTAGTGTTGGGCGGAAGTCACCATAGGTTCTTTGTTTGCAATGACAGGTCCGAAGTACTTTCGGAACATTGTCTGACCTAGATGTGCAGATTTGACCGTCCAAAACTTTTTATTGATAGTCATGGCTGCGACAGCTATCCGCTGGTCACCATCCAAAGCATAACCTACAAACCAGTCGACGCGGCCCGCGGGGTTGTCGCCAGTCAGATGTCCCGTTTTACCTCCCATTTCAATCTCGCGGAATTTGCGATCTTGAATAATTGGCCGGAAGGAGCGACGAGAAGTTCCTGCAATGACGGTTCTTTCCATGAGCTCTCTGACTTTGCCTGCAGATTCGCTGCTCATAACTTGGCCGCGCGCAAGCGTGTAACCTTCGTAAAGGCTTTCTCCATTTTCATCCGTAATGGAGTTGATTAAATATGGAATCACGATTTTGCCGTCATTTGCTACGGAAGCAGCGATCATCGCACCTTGAACGGGGCTCATGCGATTGGTACGATTGAACCCTGATGCAGCCTCTGCCAATTGGTAACCCGCAGATGGTGGAATGTATGCGACGCCCATGTCGATCGGGAAGTCTGCAGGGATTTCTTGATTGAACATAAAGCGCTGAGCGTATTCATGCAGATCAGAGGGATCCAGGTTCTCGATGCTCAGTCGTCCAAAGGCAGTATTAATAGAGCGTGCAAAGGCGTCTCGAAGAGTGACCACGTTTGTCCAACGATTGACGTGATCAGAAAGTACGTTTTTCTTATAGAGTGTATAGGCCCCACCGTTGTAGCGAATTTTGTGATCAGGGTCGACACCAGCTTTATCCACTGCCGCAGTGGCAGTGACGACTTTGAAAATCGAAGCAGCAGGGAACGTCGCTTGTAAGTTCAGATTAGGGGCCAACGGATCATCGCGCTGAAAACTCGCCATAACCAAAACCTCACCGGTCTTAGCATCCATAAGGACGATAGCACCATAATCAGGCTTATAAGACTTCAAGAGTTTTTCGGCTTCTTTTTGCAAGCTTTCGTTTAACGTGTAATTCAAATTGACGGAACGCTCGTTGCCATCCCATTGCAGCCCCACTTTTTGTGGAAACTGATTTGCGCGGAATTTTTCACTCAACGCATTCGCCAAGTAAGAGCGTCTTTCAATTTGGGTGAGAACTTTTTGATCATTTTTCGCAGCAATACCGTCTTGAGAAGTCGTTGTGAAACCCATCAAGGCATAGAGACTGAAAAGGCATGCGCCGAAAAATACGAATACTTTTAATAGCTTAGATTTTGTTAATCGCGACATCATTTAATGGTAGCACCACAATTTTAGGGCTTACAAGGCCAATCTCGGGTTGAGACATCGGAAAATCGCGTCCAGCGTGGCTTTTAGGGCTAATCCGCGTGACTCCCTTCAGGAGATGGACTAAAGACTTAAGGGAATGAAGACGAAAGACCGCATCCTTCTTACCTCGATAGATCTCTTCAACCGTAATGGCGTCATGGCCGTGACCACGAACCACATCTCAAAAGCCATGAAAATAAGTCCAGGTAACCTCTATTTTTACTATGATAATAAAGAAGAAATCCTAGTTGAGCTCTTTGAGGCGATGGCCAAAGAGACTTATGAGGTTTGGCGTCCACGTCGTTTAAAGAAAGCGACGCCACTGAGTTTCGTTAGCGAGAACTTTGAACTGTATTGGCGTTATCGCTTCTTTCACCGCGAGATGTACGCGCTTCGCCGGAAAGATCCCAAGCTGGCAAAGAAATGGAAGGCCCACATTCAAAAAATGTTGAAGCTTCTAGTGATTCTTTATCGCCAATGGGTCAAAGACGGCAGAATGATCAAAATTGATGATGTGGATGAGATGACCTATGTTGCTGAGTCCCTTCTGGCAATGTCGACAACTTTCCTTCAGTTTTTTGAATCGGCATCAGATAAGTTGGCCGGCAAAAAGAGCATTGAGCGCGGCAAACAGCACGTGGCTCGATTGCTTTTGCCTTATACCACTGGCGAAACCAAGAACGAGTTTGAAAAATTTCTCAAGTAAGAGCAAAAAAAGTCATCTCTGGTACTGTTTAAAGTGATCTGGGGTGGCAAAGACCTTGCTTAATAGCTCGCAGAACGTTTCTACGAGGTATTAATGAAATTTCTTATTTCTCTTGCTGTTGTCTTGTTTTCTCATGGGGCCTTAGCCACATCTTGTTCTGATCTTAAGCATGAACTGAGAGCTATGCAGCAGGCTCAGCAGAGCATCACACAGAGTCTAGTCAGCAATCATGAGACGTTCTCGTCGACTCTTGAAGAGTTTTCCGGCCAAGTCTTTGAATCCGGAGAGGGCACTTCGCTAGCTATTTCTGCCGAAATGAATCAGTCTGCCAAGGCTTTTCGTAAGCGTGGCGTTCGCGCACTCCAGGCCAGCCAAAAGCTGAACCAGTCGACTCAGGACTTGTTAGCTCGAGTGGCCAGCTGCCTTAAATAAAGTAATTAAAAATGAATCTATCGACCACTTCTCGGGGGAGGGTGGTCGTGCCTCTGAAGGGCGGCCGAATCGAGTAGGCCGCCTTTTTTTGATCCAAAAAGAGATGAAATTCTGATCTAAAGCCTCTTTTAGTTCCCTTTTTTGAGTAAAAGCTTAAAATATAATGCGTCGCGCACGTGAGTCCTGAGCACTGTGTTGGATGCCAGATTTTTTAAGAAAATGACGCCGAATTCTTAAGGAAAGACTGCCATTTGACTCAATTCTGGCCGCAATTCAGTTATTCGTCAGGATTTTCGTAGCCTTGGTTAATTTTAAGTTAATGTAAGATTTTTTACTTGCAAAAATTACATGCGTGGAAGTTAATAGGTCAGTTCCAAATTGGCACTTACGCTTGGGAAGGAACGAGGGGGCAACATGGCTATCTCTGAAAAGCTTGTCAGTGAATGCAGACAAAGACTTTTACAATCGAAGCAAGACATCCTCAATAGAGTGAAAGAGGCTCGATCGAATCTGGATCAGAATGAGGAAAAAGGCGGAGACGAGGGTGATCAGACCGTTCGCGTTTTAGCGGAGCAGGAATTTTTAAGCATGCATGAAAGGCTTCGTTCACAGCTGATGGAAATTGAAAGCGCTCTGGCTCGAATTGAAAATGGTTCTTTTGGCTATTGCGAAGAAACTGACGAAGAGATCGAACCGGAACGTCTGCGTGCAATTCCATGGACACGATTGAGCATCGAAGGTGCGGAAATCCGTGAATCTATGAATAAGCGATACGCTCGCGGCTAGTTCCAAAAATTCAAATAGACATATCTCGAGGGGAAAGGGGATCTACATCAGTAGGTCCCTTTTATTTTTAGAATTTACGAATAAGACCGACGACGATACCACGGATCTCAACTAGGTTCGGATCGAACCACATTGATTTCATTGTCGAGTTAGATGGGCGAAGTTCGACCCATTTTTCAGAAGAAGAGGCCTCTGGCTTTGCTCTTAAATAGAACCGCTTAACAGTGGCTTCATTCTCAACAGTCGCAACCACTATGTCGCCATTATTGGCGGAGTTCTGTTTTTGAATCAGTATAATGTCTTCATCAAAGATACCATCGTCTATCATGGAGTCGCCTTGCACTTTCAAAGCAAAAGACTTTGCAGGATTGCGAACCATGGAAGGTGGGACGTCGACATATTCATCATGCTTAATGGCTTCAATGGGCTGTCCCGCGGCTACTTTTCCTAGTAGGGGAAGAGACAGGATCTCATCACGTGCCTGGAGGAGCTGTGAGCGAGGAGATCCTGTCGCCGTCGAGACTTTAGAAAGCAGCTGCTCTTGCACTGCTGAGGCAGAGTGGAGCACCTGAATAGCTCGCTTCTGATTCTGCGGATTGGCTATATAGCCTTTGTTCAAAAGCTGCTTCAGATAATTCTGAACAGAATTGAACGACGCTAAACCGAAGTGATCTTTAATTTCCTGATATGACGGGGAAATGCCTGACTCCAAAAGGTGACTCTCGATAAACTCGAGAACGGATTTTTCTTTCGGCGTCAGTGGTGGGAGGGGCGATTTCTTTGTCATAACTTACATAGGAACTTACAGTGTAAATAATATGTAAGTCAAAGATAAAAATGGAGGTCCAGATATTATTTTTAAATGCCTAGCGGCGAAGCTCACTCCTTAGAGGTGCAGGCTTCAGTCTTTCCCTGGCAGGCCTTTTTGTCAGTATCGAGGGTCACAGTCTTCCCTTCGGAAGCAACTTGACGTGTAATCTGTGCTGGCGGATGAGTGTTCTTGGCATGGCTCACAGGCGTCATAGAACAGTTTTGATAAAACAGGATCACAATGGGATTAATTACCAACATTGCGACAAAACTAAAACCACCTTTATTGACCATACTTTCCTCCGCCCGTGCTAAAAGGGCACAGAGTTTATACGGACGAAAAGTCACCGGACTTTAGTCAAATTGTAAGGATTCTCGGTTTGGGGCAGAAAAAAGCCACTTTCTCACCTTGAGAGACTGAGCAGATTTAGGGAATAATAAAGTAGTGAAGAATTTAAAGCATATTAGAAGACTGATTCCTCTTTTCTCGCTCGTGGCGATTCCGGCTTTGGGGGCAGAGTCTATTGAGGTCATTAAAACGAATCCTTCCGCAGTCACGGAGATCGCAGCGTCGCAAACAAGTTTGTTTGAGAGTTGCGTGAACGATCTTAAGAAATTTCCTGGCGTTTGGAATGATGAGCTGCTTAAGAAGGCCTGTGAAAAAGTTCAAATGCGGTCTGAGTGCGTAAGTGCAGAAGGTCGTCCTATATATCACTACGATAAATTGTCTCAGTCGCCCCATGCTAAGAAAATTCTGGTGTTCAGTTTAATTCACGGCGATGAAACTCATGCGGGAACCATCGGTCGCTATTGGATGGAGAGACTCGAAGGAATCGATCCGCGAAACTCGTGGAGAGTTGTGCCAGTGGTGAATCCTGACGGCGTGAAATATAAGACAAGAACCAATGCTAATAAGATCGATATCAATCGAAATTTTCCAACAAAAGATTGGAATGAATCTGCGCTGAGCACGTGGAAGAAAAAGACCAACTCAAATCCGCGGCGGTTTCCAGGAAATGAGGGCGGTAGCGAGCCAGAAACGAAGTGTACTGTGAATCATATGCAAGAGTTCCAACCAGACTTTATAGTCTCGGTACACACTCCCTTGAAAGTTCTGGATTTTGATGGACCAAAAGTAAGACCACCTAAATTCGATTATTTGCCATGGCGTTCTTTGGGGAATTACCCAGGAAGCTTAGGTCGTTTTATGTGGTTCGAACGCAAGACTCCAGTCCTCACAATGGAGCTTCGTGAGGACTTGCCACCTAACTTAGAGCCTTTCGAGAAGCTGCAAGATATCATCGGAACTTTAGTAAACTTGGAAGCTGGCAAAAAAACCAAAGAGACAGCATCAAGCCCGACCGGCTTTCTGCCTGTTGCTCAGGACGAGCACTAATAAAGCCCTCTCGTGAATCAAGAGGGCTTTTGGTTTAATGTATCGTGGGATTTTGTAAAGCTTGGTTGATTTCGACAAGTCGGTCTTGTTGACTGATGACGGAGTCTTGAATATCAACAAGCTTTTTCATCAAGTTGTCTTTAGCGTTCTTGATGGCCTGATAAATATTCTGGCTGACACCTTCAGCTTCAACACTTGTATCGTCCTCGGTCAGGACAATGGCAATCCGATAAAGTTTCTTCAGCTCAGACTTTTTAAACTCTTTGCCTTCTGTTTCATACTGAAGCGCAAGTTTCCGTGGGTCTCGAGCCATCACGGTTACGATCGTTTGTGGAGTAACAAAGCCTTCAAATTCAGCGATCTGCTGGTAAATATAAGACTTAACCTCTGGGTTTTTCTCGATAAGTTCGATTGTGGGGTTTAGAAGGGTCGACATGGCTGGCCTCCTTTTCCTCTATATATATTGTAACAATGGGACTTAAATTTGTCTGGTCAAGAAGGGCAGGCACGAAAAATAATTTTGATATCCAATACGTTTGAATTAGAATCCCTGAACTGGACTAAAAGCATGTGTCAGATTGAGATGGAAAACAAATTGGTGGAAATAGAGCTACACTCATCTTGGAAGCAGCGCCTTCAACAAGAACTGCAATCGGAGCGAATGCGGAGTTTGCAAGACTTTTTGAAATCGGAATATCAAAAAGGCCAGACTGTATTTCCACCACTTCAGGACACTTTTGCAGCGTTGAACTTGGCCCCCTTCGAAAAGGTAAAGGTCGTTATTGTAGGTCAAGATCCCTATCACGGGGCGGGACAGGCTCATGGGCTTTGTTTCTCGGTTCAAGAGGGGGTTCCCTTTCCTCCGTCTTTGCGCAATATCTTTAAGGAGCTTAGTAGTGATCTCGGAATAGCAACGCCAAATTCAGGCTCATTAGTAAAATGGGCAGAGCAGGGAGTGTTGTTGTTAAATGCTGTCCTCACTGTGAGAGAAAGCCAGGCTGCTTCGCATGAAGGCCTTGGTTGGGAAGAGTTCACAGACAAGATTATTCATCTGCTAAATGAAGAGAAAGAAAATCTGGTCTTCGTATTGTGGGGTTCTTACGCACAGAAAAAAGCTTCATTTGTCGATCGCAACAAGCATTTTGTGTTGGAGTCGCCACACCCATCACCGCTCTCCGCTTACAGAGGCTTTTTTGGAACAAGACCTTTTTCACAGGTCAATGACTACCTAAGATCTAAAGGTATCCAGGAAATCGACTGGTCCTTATCTTAACAGCGTCATTCCTTTTAAAGACCTCCAATAACCTTGAAGTTAAACAGCCCTAAGTTATAAACTGAACTCCACCATAGGAGTGCACAATGAAATTCACGTTCGCAATTATTCTAGTTCTTGCGGGTACCTGGGCAATGGCCATCTCCAAAGAAGAAGTGAAGCAGAAAACCTCTGAGGCCTATAACGCAGCGGCGGATTATTCTGATGAACAAAGAAGACAGTTCCAAAAAGACATGGAGCTGAAGATGAAAGAACTGGACGAGGAAATTAAGAAGCTCAAAAAAACGGCTTCTGAGAAATCAGAAAAAACCGAGAAAAGCTTGCGAGAACAAATCGCCGTTTTGGAAAAAAAGCAGGATGCTCTTAGCAAAGACCTAGGCAAGTTGAAAAAGAGCAGCGGCAAAGCATGGACTGAAATGAAAACAGGTGTGAATCGAGCATGGGATTCCCTTTCGGATTCATATAAAAAAGCCAAAGAAGAATTCCAAGACTAATGAGAAAAAGTTCGTTGGTCTTTACTGCTCGACTGCCAAAGCCTTCCTTACTGGGAAGTGAAATTCTGCTGGTCTATGATGAATCGTTAGTGAAATATTCCACAGAATTCAAAAGTTGGCTGAAGTCGTTCCCTTTGCGATACCCTGTCGCAGCAGGTGAGAAACTAAAATCTGTGGACGAGTTTCCGTTGCACATTCATAAAATTGTCGCGCTCTGCCGTAAAAGCTCATCCCGAAATTTAACCGTCGTGGTTGTTGGGGGGGGGAGCGTGGGAGACTTTGGAGGATTCGTTGCGAGCGTTCTCAAAAGAGGTGTAAGGCTGATCCAGATCCCAAGTACGTGGCTGGCAGCGATTGACTCTGCTCACGGTGGAAAGACGGCTCTCAATGTTGGCTCTGCAAAAAATCAAATCGGCACTTTTTATCCTGCGGATAACATCTTCCTGGTGAAATCTCTTTTGCTCTCTCAGCCGTCAGCTCGGTCATTCGAAGGATTTGGTGAACTTCTAAAAATAGCACTTCTTGCAGGGGGATCTTTTTGGAAGAGTTTCAGCAAAGAAAAGAATGTCACCCCTGACCTGCTCTGGAAATACCTGCGGTCGGCGATTCAAGAAAAATATAAGATTGTAAATAAAGATCCACTCGAGAAGACGGGACACAGGCACCTTCTAAATTTGGGGCATACGGTCGGTCATGCCCTCGAGGTGTATCATGAACTGCCTCACGGCATAGCTATCAATTATGGTTTGGATTTTTCTTTACGTTACGGTGTCCATTTAAAACTGATGACCCGTAAAGACTATGATGCCCTTATGACATATCCGGTGATGGCTTACCTGTTATCTCCCTCCCGGGACCAGCTCCTTTTTTCGAATGCGCAGTTTCTTAAAAATATGCAGAACCTGCTATTAAGCGATAAGAAAAAAACCAGCTCTCACAAGCTGCGTTTTGTATTCCTGAAGAATCCGGGCAAAGCAACTATTGTGGAAGTCACTGTTGATGATTTACTCATAGAGATCTGTCGTCAGAAAGAAGAGGAATGGAATGACTGACTGGTTCTTCCGGGGCGAAATTCCCGGCTCCAAGTCAGTTTTTAATCGTGCCCTAATTGTTCAAAGCTATTTTCCAAATTTGCATCTTCGTGGGCATTCTGAATGTGATGATGTTCGATTTATGCGTGAAAGTCTTAGCCGCCTTTCTGGCTCAAGTCAGCTGAACTGCGGAGAAGGTGGCACGACATTGCGCTTTCTTGCTTTGCGGGCTTCCAGAATGAAGGGGTTGCATGTCCTCACCGGAACCCGACGATTGTTTGAGCGTCCACAGATCGGTCTGTGTGACCTCTTGGCGCAGTTAGGGGTTGAGGTTGAACTTAAAGACGAAGCACTTCATTTAAATAGCACCGGCTGGAAAAAGCCCGTGACCACCATTAGAGTCGATACCTCTGAGTCTAGTCAGTATGCTTCCGCACTGGTTCTAAATTGTTGGGGTCTGGATTTTGACCTCGAGTTCGAGCTGGTGGGCTCTAGAATTTCAGAAAGCTATTTCGTTCTGACCATAGAAATGTTGAAATTTTTAGGTTTAGAAATTTTTGAAAAAAATGGCATCTTCGTTGTCCCAAAAGGTCAACGACTCCGGAATCAAACTTATAATGTCGACGCAGATATTAGCTCTGCTTTTACGGTGGCTTCAATCGGGGCGCTTCATGGTCCCGTGGCCATCACAAACTTTCCCAAGGATACTGATCAACCAGATAAAGTCTTCTTGAAAATATTTGAGACGATGAAGATTCCATTTCGCTTGGAAGGAACAATCTTAGAGGTTATGCCAGCTCTTGATATGCGGGCAGTTGAATGGGATCTCGCGCAGTCGCCGGATCTGTTTCCAGTTTTGGCTGTTCTTTGCAGTTGGGCGAATGGCACCTCTCGCCTCTATGGCGCACCTCACTTGGCGGCTAAAGAGTCTGATCGTATTCAGAAAGTATCAGATCTCTTTCAGCGCCTGGGGGTCAAACATCAGGCTCTGCCGGATGGGATGATCATCGAGGGGCAATCTCAGCAAGTGATGAAGCAGGCTGTAAAGTTTAACCCGGATCATGATCATCGAATGGTGATGGCGGCGGTACTTATGAAACTCAAGGGACACCAGATAGAAATTGAGGATACTCATGCAATCAATAAAAGTTTTCCAGAGTTTTGGAGCATAGTGGGGATCCAACCGTGATTACGGCTGTCGTTGGTCACCGCGGAACAGGTAAAAGTGAGTTGATGAAACGCCTGCAGCTTTATCTGGCGGGCAGGGAAATAGAGTTTGTCGATCTTGATGTAGAGATTGAAAACAAAGCCGGAAAAAAGTTAAGAGAACTCTTCCTTGAGCATGGGGAGCCCTATTTCCGCGAAATGGAACGTCAGCTATTCCTAGAGTCTTTACAGAAGGCCCATCAGGAAATGTATATCGTCGTTGGTGCTGGTTTTGACGTTTCGTCAATACCTGAATCGGTGCGGGTGGTTTGGTTAAAAAGGACGACCGATCTGGATGGACGTATTTTTTTAGATAGGCCGCGATTAAATGCCGAAGTCTCACCACTAGATGAATATTCCAAAAGAGCAATTACTCGAGAAACTCATTTTGAAGAGAGAGCAGACGAGATTTATCTCATGCCAGAAGGTATTTTTGATAATCATCATCGGGCCATGGCGGTGGAGAAATCCATTCTAGCTCATCAATTGGATAAAATTGGTGGCGCGATCACGATATTGCCTGAAGTTCTGTTGTCTGAAAAAAGATGGAAACTTTTTAAAGAGCGCTTCGCAAATCGTGGCGTAGACTTTTTTGAGCTGCGCGATGATTTGCTAACGCCAGAGCAATTACAAATGATCGTCGCAGATCTGCCTGGCGAAACTTTGCTTTTGTCATGTCGAAAAAAACTAGAGAGTCCCTGGCTGTTAGAAGCCGAAGAAGGAAAGTCTCTTCTGTCGCGAGTAGCCTGGGTCGATTGGCCGCTCGAGTTAGGGGATCCCTCCGAGATATCCGCGGCCCTCGGCAAAGAGAAGTTGATAATTTCTCTGCATGACCGAGATCGATTTGAAGAACTCGCAAAGTTCGGTCATCTTGCTTCTCATTTGAAATACGCCCCTCTTGTTGAGGGCTTCCACGAGCTGGCGGCTGGGCATCAGTGGCAACTGGCCGAGTCGAATCGGAGAAGCTTTTTACCGTGCTCACCATCAGGTCGCTGGTCATGGTACCGTCTTATCCAAAAAGGAAAGCAGGTCCTTAATTTCTGGCGAGAGAGTCACGGAACAAGTGCCGATCAGCCCAGCTTGTGGTCGTGGTTGATGGCAACGGGCCCTTCGCAAACATTTGCGGCGGTTCTGGGTTCGCCGGTCTATCATAGTTTTACTCCGCTTGAGCATTCGGACTATTTCTTTAAAAAGAATATGCCTGTCGTTGCCATTGAAATCGGCAGAGAAGAGTGGGGCCAAGCAATTCCATTCTTGCAAGATCTAGGATTGCGATATGCGGCGGTCACGGCCCCTCATAAAAAGGCGGCTGCTGAATTAACAAAGCATTCCACTCTTAACGCAGTTAATACTCTTTATTTTGATGAAAAGAATAATATTTGGCAGGGTACTTCAACAGATGAAGATGGCTTTGCAGAGCTAATAGATGGCGTAGGCATGATTGCTCCCCTACAGAAGGAAATTTTTGTCTGGGGAGGCGGAGGAACTCTGGAAATGATTAAGAAATTGCTTCCGCATGCTAGTCTGTTCTCGGCAAGAACGGGGCAGGCTCGCGAGGGTTGTGATGTCGCTGGGCTGAGCCCAAAGATTTTGATTTGGGCGGCACCACGAGCGCCTCAAACAATGATGCCACCTCAATCTTGGCAACCCTCTATGGTTTTTGATCTTAACTATAAAGAAGATTCGATGGGTCGAGAATATGCGCAGGCCTGTGGCGCTAATTACGAATCTGGCTTAAGGATGTTTGTGGCTCAAGCGCAAAGGCAACGGCTCTTCTGGCGCCACTGTGAGGAGAAATCATGAGTGCAAATTCTTTTGGTTCGCGTTTCGTTATGACTTCGTTTGGAGAAAGCCATGGTGCTGCCCTGGGGGTCATTATTGATGGCTGCCCTGCGGGAGTACGTTTTGATACAGATCTTTTGCAGAATCGATTGGATCGGCGCAAGCCGGGTCATCAAAGTCAGGTCGTATCGAATCGTCAGGAATCAGATGCGGCAGAGGTGCTTAGTGGAGTTTTCGAAGGTATCACCTTGGGAACACCGATTGCTATTATGGTCAGAAACCAAGACGCAAGATCCGACGATTATAAAGAAATTAAGTCTTCTCCGCGCCCAGGACATGCTGATGATGTGTGGTTAACAAAGTTTGGTCATCGCGATCATAGAGGTGGTGGACGCTCGTCGGGACGTGAAACCGTTGCAAGGGTGATGGCGGGAGCTGTAGCGCAGATGATGCTTCAGCAAGTTCTGCCGGACACTCGTGTCATAGGCTATGCTTCGCAAGTGGGTCCCTTTCGGTTGACGGATGCAGAGCGGGCCGATGTTCAGTCTAAAGATATTGACTCCTTTCCTGCTCGCTTCCCATCGGCAAGTGCCGCGGAAGTTGAAAAGGCTCTTAAGCTGGCTCAAGACCAAGGAGAGAGCTATGGCGGCATTGCAGAAATTTTGATTAGCTCTCCACCTCTTTCATTGGGGCAGCCAGTATTCCATAAATTAAAATCGGATCTCGCTCAGGCCTTCATGAGTGTGGGCGCGACAAACGGATTCGAATTAGGTTCTGGTTTTGCCGCAACGATGAGCCAAGGAACAGACTTTCACTCTGGTGATCAAAATGTATATGGTGGCATCCGAGGTGGGATTTCCACAGGTGAAAATATATTGCTAAAAGCTTCATTCAAACCGACAAGCTCGATATTGGATATTGCGAAAAAGGGTCGGCACGATCCATGTATTATCACTCGGGCCATTCCTGTTTTGGAAGCAATGACATGGTTGGTGTTGGCAGATCATTACTTATGGAATAGAACAGATCGCATATAAGGAAAAATTTATGGTTTCTGATATATTTAATCCCGAATGGTGGACTGAAGTTCCAGGTTTTGATTTCAAAGATATTACTTATCATCGCGCAAAACATCAGGGCACAGTCCGAATTGCTTTCAATCGTCCTGAAGTAAGAAATGCATTCCGCCCCCAAACAGTGGATGAGCTCTATACGGCTCTAGAACACGCCCGCATTTCTGCGGATGTCGGCGTCGTGCTGATCACTGGCAATGGGCCTTCGCCAAAAGATGGCGGCTGGGCTTTCTGCTCCGGAGGAGATCAGCGTATTCGAGGCAAAGATGGCTACAAATACGAAGAGAAAGCTGCAGCAGGAAAAATGGATTTGGCCCGATTGGGTCGTTTACACATACTTGAGGTTCAACGTTTAATTCGCTTCATGCCAAAAGTTGTTATGGCCGTGGTTCCAGGTTGGGCAGTTGGTGGCGGACACTCGTTGCATGTCGTGTGTGACTTAACGATAGCAAGTCAAGAGCACGCCATCTTCAAGCAAACCGATCCGGATGTAGCGAGTTTTGATAGTGGTTATGGATCTGCTTATTTGGCGAAAATGGTCGGTCAAAAGCGTGCTCGAGAGATCTTCTTTTTAGGAAGGAACTATTCTGCTCAGGAAGCATTCGACATGGGCATGGTGAATTCAGTCGTGCCTCACAAAGATTTGGAGAAAGTCGCTCTTGAGTGGGCCCAGGAAATGAATTCGAAGAGCCCTACAGCGATGCGAATGCTGAAATTTGGTTTCAACTTGGTCGATGACGGCCTCGTCGGACAGCAGCTCTTTGCGGGTGAAGCGACACGTTTGGCGTATGGAACAGAAGAAGCTGCAGAGGGTAGAGACTCATTTGTAGAAAAGCGGCCAAAAGATTTCACCAAGTTTCCTTGGCATTATTAATTGTCTAAATACATCTGGTAATTAGGTTTTCAAGAGAGAAAATAGGTTATGAACCAAATAGCCTATTTTCTTATCATCACGGTGATAGCAGTTTCGACAATAGGGTGTCCTACACGGCGCTATATTCCAGATCCAGTTCCACCAGAACCTCAGGCCTCAACGAAAGAGGACAGCACCGAAGGCTGACTACTTAACGATACCTTTGTAAATATAGGCGATTCCGCCAGTCAGGCTGATGTATTCACAATGGGAAAAGCTGCCGCTTTCATGCATCAAATTGATGAACTCATTTCGGCAAGGGAACGCTGCAGAGGACTTTTGCAAATACTCGTAAGCTTCCTTTTGCCCTGTCACTAGGCCACCAATTTTTGGCAGAACATTCTGAGAATAAAAATTGTATAGCGGTCCAAAGACGGGAATCGTGACTTGGCCAAATTCCAAAACCATGACTTTACCACCGGGTTTTGTGACTCGAGCCATTTCTTGTAGGGCCTTCAAGGGATTGCCGACATTGCGGATGCCAAAAGAAATGCTGCAGATATCGAAGGACTTGTCTGTGTATTGAAGTTGAGTCACATCGGCTTGCTCAAACTGAATGTCTAGGCCACGTTCTTGAGCTTTCGCAGGTGCAGGGACGAGCATTTCGGCACAGAAGTCGGTACCGATGACTTTTCCAGGTCCGACCGCTTTTTTAAAGGCGATAGCAAGATCGCCTGTTCCTGTCGCACAATCTAAAACGGCATCACCCATTTTTGCGCCGCTGTACTTCACAAGTTTTTTACGCCAGAGGTGGTGAATTCCCAAAGAAAGAACGGAGTTCCCTTTGTCATAATTTGCCGCCACTTTTGAAAACATGGAACGAATGATTTCAGGATTTGGAGAGTGCTTAGTTTGCATGAACGGCTGCCTTGTGAAGAGGTCTGTCAATCGCATCTAGAATTCGATTTAGCTTTTTCATCATCACCTGGAAATCATTCACAGTCAGTGCTTGCATTCCATCAGAGAGAGCTTCTGCGGGTCGAGGGTGAACTTCGACGATGATGCCGTCAGCACCTGCTGCGGCCGCCGCATAGGCAAGATCAGGAACAAGTGCGCGAATTCCGACAGCATGGGAAGGGTCCACTATGACCGGAAGATCCGTATTCTTTTTTGCATAAACGACTGCATTTAAATCCAGAGTGTTTCGAGTAGCCGTTTCAAAAGTGCGGATGCCGCGTTCACAAAGAATGACGTTGGGATTGCCACCATTGGTGATGTATTCAGCTGCTTTAACCCATTCTTCGATAAGAGCTGCAAAACCACGTTTAAGCATGACTGGTTTTTTTTGCATGCCAAGCTCTTTCAATAGAGCGTAATTGTGCATATTGCGAGAGCCCACTTGGTAACATTCAACGACGTCGTGAACCTGTTCCATTTGGCGTGCATCTGTAATTTCAGATACCAGACTCATGTTCGTTTCTTTGCAAACAACTTTAATAAAATCAAAAGAAGACGAACCCAGTCCTTGAAAGGCCTTTGCGGAAGTTCTCATTTTCCAGATCCCACCACGAAGCAAATTCGCGCCAGCCGCTTGAACTGCCTGAGCCGTTTCCATAAATTGTTCGTAGCTTTCGATAGAACATGGACCGGCGATCACTGTAAAGTGAGGTCCCCCGACTTCAATCCCGCCGACATTGACTATTTGGGTTGTGGGACTTGTTTGCATAGTTTGAGTTTCCATAATACGAACTTTGTTGTTCACCTTAAAAAATCTTTTCGCAACCGTTACGTCGGAAAAAGAGGGGCCCTTTGTGGAACGGCAGAATAGCATAACGCACTTAGGCATTACAAACTTTTTGGAGTGTGGAGCCTTATTACGTCGTAACGGGCTATGGATTGTGATTGAAGGCCCTTTCACAGAGGCGCAAAATATAAATAATACTGACATCCGTGTCTACTGCCCCGAGTTTTACAATCTCCCAGAGGCAGCCTTTCTCGAGGGAAAAGCGGTCTATGAGCTCTCGACAGAGGCATTGTCACAAGCGTGTAGGGAATATCTGAAAACGCAGGATCGTGTGGACCCTCCCTTGAAGAAAGCTTCGTGGTGCGAACCAGAAAAACAGGATTTCGCCTTAGCGATAGGGCAGATTCACGGCCGTATCGAAAGAAACGAAATTCAAAAGGCAGTTCCTGTAGTTTTTGCGCGTTCTAAGCAAAAAGTCTCGGCTTCTGATCGAGCTCAACTTTTGTTGCGCTTGTTGAATGCTCCCGAGAATCTTTATGTTTATGGCTTCTGGCAAGGATTAGAGGGGGTTCTCGGAGCGACTCCTGAGATTCTTTTTGATTTTGATGGCGAGGTCTTGCGAACTATGGCCCTTGCCGGGACCTGTCCAAAGTCGGAAGATCACGATAGGCCTTCCCTTCTAGAGGATGCCAAAGAGTTGTTCGAGCATCAGTTGGTAGTTGAAGACATCAAAAATGTGCTAAGCGGGTGGGGTAAGGTTCAGGCATCGGGTCCGACCGTTTTGGAGCTTCCCACTCTTTGCCATTTAAAAACCGAAATTGAAGTCTCTGGAGTGACGAACCCTGATTTTGGGGCCCTTATAGAAGCTCTGCATCCAACTCCTGCATTGGGCGTCGCACCGAGAGCTGCCGGATATCAATGGATGGCTCAGTTGCCGGGGCAAGCTCAACGAGGTCGATTTGGCGCTCCATTTGCCTTTCTTAGTGCTCAGGAGGCTGTGTGCCTTGTCGGCATTCGTAATTTGCAGTGGAATGATCAACTTGCGATGATTGGCTCTGGTTGTGGGATTGTGGCAGCCAGTGAGTTAGACAGAGAATGGCGAGAAGTTTTCCAAAAACGTCTCGCCGTAAAAAAGATACTGGGGCTAGAAGTATGACGAACATGGAGCTTGCCGGAAAAATCATACAGGAACTCGTGAACACGGGTGTCCGGGATTTTGTATTGTGTGCTGGAGCTCGCAACAGTCCATTGGTTCATATACTTGATGATTATAAAAACAAACTGAAGGTGTATTCGTTCTTCGAGGAGCGCTCGGCGGCTTTCTTTGCTCTGGGGCGAATCGCTAGCAGTCGGAAGCCCGTGGCCATCATTACAACTTCGGGCACTGCCGTCGCAGAGCTTTTGCCGGCGGCCGTCGAGGGGACCTATTCGTCACTGCCGCTTATCATGATCACGGCCGACCGTCCGCAAAGTTATCGCGGAAGTGGAGCGCCTCAGACTATCGAGCAAGTGGGCATTTTTTCATACTACAATGAAGTCGCTCTTGATCTAACGGCAGAGAACTCACACCTTTCATTCAAATCGTTGTCATGGAAAAAACCCATTCACGTGAATGTTTGCTTCGAGGAGCCTCTAATTGATGGGCCCGTGCCAGAAATTACTATTCCGGGACACTCAATGCGAACGCGGCTTCCAGGGCAACTGCCTCTGGGAACTTTGCGTGAAATGGAGGACTTTCTTAATACGCACAAGCCGTTAGTCATTTTAGGAATTCTTCCTCAGAAGGCTCATCTGACGGTGTTGGAGTTTCTTAAACAGTACAAAGCTCCGGTTTATGCCGAGGGTATATCGGGCTTGCGCGGTCACCCTGAATTGCAAGACGTTGAATTGCTATCGGGAGAAAAAATTATCCATAAGATCATTCGCGCGGGAGACTGCGATTCGATCTTGCGTATTGGCGGTATTCCCACCACACGTTTTTGGCGTGATCTCGAGGGTCAGTACAAAGAACTTCCGGTTTTCTCTGTCAGCTTCAATCACTTCACCGGTTTAAGTCGCCCTGCTCAGCATTGTCATTCGTTGGATTTGCTTAGCCAAGTTGAGTTTTCTTATCCACATCGAGAGAATATAAAAGTGAATATCGAGGACGGCAGTCGCGCGCAAACTTTGCGCGAGGTGCTGGAGCGTTATCCAACTTCTGAGCAAGGATTAATATATTATCTTTCCAAAAAACTTGGCGGGGCTTCCGTTTATCTGGGGAACTCGCTGCCCATTCGTGAGTGGGACACGTCGGCCGATCATGGATTTCCGCCAGGACGAGTGGCTGCGAGTCGCGGAGCAAACGGAATCGATGGACAAATATCGACATTCTTGGGTTGGGCTCAGGCGGGTTCAGAGAACTGGTGTATTGTTGGGGATCTAACCGCCATGTACGATCTTGCGGGTCTATGGATCACACCACAGTTGGAAAATCAAAAGCTTCGTATTGTCGTTATTAATAATGGTGGAGGTCAGATTTTTTCTCAGATGTTCGGCAAGGACATCTTTATTAACCGACACCACATCTCTTTCGAGTCTTGGGCCAAAATGTGGAATTGGTCCTATCAAAAATGGCATGAGATCCCAGAGCGGCCTTCGCTTGAAGATCTTCAGATTATTGAGATCTGTCCGGATTGGGACCAAACTCAAAAATTTCAAAAGGAGTTTGAGAGTCTGTGGCAAGAATAAATATTTTTTTCATTCATGGTTTCTTGGGGCGGCCTTCTGATTGGACATCAGTTCGAGCGCTCTTGCCAATGAATGAAAAAATACGTTACTTCACGCCGGACTACTTCAAAGACCCCTTACTGGGGCCTCAAATCTCGTTTGCAAACTGGTCTAAGAACTTCACATCTCTTGTCGAAAAAAACACGAGACCTGGCGATCGTAATGTTATCATCGGCTACTCTTTAGGTGGAAGGTTGGCTCTTCATGCCCTCGAAGAAAACCCCAACCTGTGGCATAAAATTATGGTTTTATCGACCAACCCAGGATTCGATGATTCTTTTTCTGGACTTGATCCTGCTTCTGAGGTCCGTCGAGCTCGCTGGATAACTGACACCTACTGGGCTGACGAGTTTTTGACCAAACCTTGGGATATGGTCATACGGAACTGGAATAATCAGCCGGTTTTTGGTGGGGGTGAAAACGAGCCCGTCAGAATCGAAAAAGACTATTCCCGTGAATCTCTAAGCTTGGCTTTGACTCAATGGTCGTTGGCGCAACAAAGGAATATGCGACCTTTGATTTCCGCCCACATCGATAAGGTCCTTTGGCTTGTGGGTGCCAAGGATGAAAAATTCATGGAGCAAGCTGAGGCCCTGAAGGGGCAGATTTCAAATCTTAACAAAATAGTCGTCGAATCAGCTTCGCACCGAATTCTGTTTGAAAATCCCCGACACCTAAGTCGTTCTATTGTTCAGTTAATTCAACAGTTGCAGCAGGGCTTGTGACAGCCAAGTTTGATGTGATTTCAAATTAATATAAATGGATTTCTCGGCACAGGTGTCTTTTTTGCTGATGTAATCGGCACGTTGGTCAGCGCGAACACTAGAGGGTATTGTCCAGTAAATCGCAGATGCGACGCCGACAATGTAGTCCGCACCTTTATATCTCATCAAAGCTGGTCCGCCAGAGTCTCCGTTGCAAATTCCTTTTCCATTTTCTTGATTCACGTAAAACTGTTTTTGACTCTGAGTCAGGTGAGAGACCTTAAGCTGAGTGTCGCGCAAGACGCCAATGCCCTGAGGGCTTTTGCCGCTAATGCGGCCGTAACCAATTGCCGTAAAACCTAAGTTTTTCTGCATAGGAAACGAACTGTCAGGAATTTTAGCTGGAGCGAAACTGTGGGGAGCCGATCCATCAATTAGGATCAACGCGAGATCGTGAGGGTCCTGCGAATTTGCTTTTTTGTAGTCGGGATGAACGACCACAGCTGCGCTACGACGAGCGATATAGTTTCCACTCATCGGATTTCTGCCAAAAGCTAAAGTTAAGCCATCACCACGTTTGCCTAGGCAGTGTGCAGCGGTCAGAACGACATTCGCTCTGATAAGAGTACCCGTGCAGTAAGAACCGCTATCATCGTCGATAACAAGGACAACGTATTTAGCGACCGGCGATTTTAGAGTGGTGATTTCGCCGCCCACTATGGCGTCAGAATTCTCGAGACTCACGAAATGTTCAGCAGGGGCACAGCCCATGCTTAGCAGAAAGATCATGCTGAAAAAGTGTCTCGTCATATTCATTCGATTTTCCATTTAACAAAAGGTGATCGGGTTTTCTATCTCTATGACTGTCTTTGAAAAAAATTATTGTCGTATATTCTAAAAATTCAAAAGGGCGTCTGTGTCTACAAGAGAGCGAGAAAGTTTTTTAGACATGCGTCTTATCCAGGTAGAGTGAGCTGTGACGGCTGTATAAGCAGAAAACGAGGTGCAGTCGTTATCGATGGCACCGACACCGCGACTGGTAACTCCCCAAAGATAATACTGCTGTTCGATTTTGACGTAAGCGGGACCGCCAGAATCTCCATGGCAAGCCCCAGCCCCTGTTCTCTGATCAATAGTGATCTCGGTTGCGCTGAAGTGGGCGTTAGCTACAGTTGCTAGGGTTTTGCGAAGAACACCGGGGCCCTCCCCCGTAAATCCGTTGGTCGCGCCAAATCCGGCTATGAGCGCTTCCATTCCGTCGACAAGAACGGAGCTGTCGCCAAGTAGCTGAGCCGGTCTATATCCTGCGGGAAGGTCGCCCATGAAATGCAAAAGAGCAATGTCGCCTGTGTTGTGAGTGGCGTCTGCTTGCATTTTCCAATAGGGAGACACGGCAGACTTGTCAACTTGGCGAGATATGCTTTGCTGAGATATTTTAGTATCGAAAAGGATCAGCATCATTTCGGGGTTGGGTCCCACGCAATGAGCAGCAGTTAAGACAATGTTGTTTTCAAGCAATGTTCCAGTGCAGAGTTTGCCAAGAACGGTGTCGTAAATAGCAACCACGCTTTGTTTGATCGGGTCGCTACTGTCGACCTCGCTTCCGCCAATAATGCCACTGAAGCGAGAGTCTTTTGAAAAAGAAGGGCTGAAGTCTCTTTTGCCCTTTAGGCCTTTGAAACGCGGGCCACAAGATACCATTGTTAAAGTTGAAACTATCCCCACAATTAGTAGCTTTTCAAGTTTCACTAATCCCCCCGGATTATCGATATCGAACTTATTTGGTCGTTATCTGAAACCCTTAAACCTAATTTAGGACCGCTTATCAACTTGAATGACAAATTAGGGGACAGTTGCGAAATAATTACAGATTTTTATACCTCTCTGTAGCTTGAATAAGTGCCGAACGCGTTCCTGGTTCAGCTGCCGCGTGGCCTGCATCTTGAACAAACTCGAAGTGAGCCTCGGGCCAAGCCTTATGAAGATCCCACGCAGAACGAGCCGGGCAGACGACATCATATCGTCCTTGAACTATGCTGGCGGGGATGTGCCGAATCTTATCAACATTTTCCAAAATCCAATTGTTTGTTTCGAAGAACGCATTGTTTGTAAAATAGTGGCATTCGATACGTGCAAAACTTAAAGCATATTCGGGATCATCAAAGTCCTCGACGGCAGCAGGATCGATAAAGAGACGAGAGGTCGCGGCCTCCCATTTACTCCACGCTTTGGCGGCCTCCAAGCGAACGGACGGATCCTGATGAGTCAGCCTTTTGTAGTAAGCGCTAACAAGATCATGAGCTTCTTCATTAGGAATGACTTTTAAATATTCATCCCAATAGTCCGGAAATATTTGGGAGGCACCCTCTTGGTAGAACCATTTGATCTCGGAAGGACGGCATAGGAAGATTCCCCTCAGTACCAGAGCTTTCACCTTATTGGGATGAGTGATCGCATAAGTCAGAGCAAGAGTGGAGCCCCAGCTGCCGCCAAAGACAACCCATTTTTGAATGTTTAGCATCTCGCGAATGGTTTCGATGTCTTGTACCAGATTCCAAGTTGTGTTTTCACGCAGTTCTGCGCAAGGGGTCGATTTCCCAGATCCTCTCTGATCAAAGAGAATAATTCTGTACACTTTCGGATCAAAGAAACGGCGATGATCAGGAGCTACCCCGCCTCCTGGGCCACCATGAAGAAAAACGACGGGTTGCCCTTGGGGATTGCCGCATTCTTCCCAATAAAGGGTGTGCAAATCGGAAACTTTAAGCATGCCGTGATTGTAGGGTTCGATTTCAGGAAAAAAGTCTTTCATTGTACTCTCCAAGGTGATGTTTATTTTTCTCTCCAGCCAACTCGATATGTCCACTCGACAAAATCAGTCTGTCTTTTCTTTGGATCAGGAGGATGATAGTCTCCAGTAATTGGGCTGATGACAAGAGACTCTAAGGGATCCAGATCCATTTCCCGACGACGTTCATTGACTTGCGTTTCGTCTTCGATAGGTGTGACACGCAGGACTCCATTTTCGTCCCAGTCGGCATTCGTGCCATAGATCTGTTTACGTCCCTCGTAAAAGCGAATGCGATCGACCAGGACTGCCACGTATCTTTTGGGAACTTGGTTCTGCTTTACGAGTTCGACTAGGAGAGCCTCCTGCGCCTTCATAAATTCAGGCTGACTGATGGCGTGAAGAATCAATCGCAAAGCCGCAGAGCAAGCTTCTTCCCCCACCATTTCAATCGTCGGAAAGCCATGTTTTTCTATGAGAGACTTAAGGCGTTCTGCATGTTTGACATGGAATTTTTCCATCTGTGGGTTATACCCTTGGAAGAGCTCTCCCGTAACGGCCAGGGCTTCGCGAACAGCCTCGTCGACGGCGATCATCTGTAGAATCTCTTGTGCGAAATCGAAGTTTACTTTGGAAGCGGACATTAAAAAAAGTCTCCGTAAAACGCTTGCTTGTCTTTTTCAGGGATGAAGCTGGCTTTGAATGCCGTTTGATTGACTGCGCGAAATTCATCCTCAGTAAAAGAGTGCACACGATGTAGAACTTCATAGTCATCTGAAAGGACCGTGCCGAAGATTCCTGGGTCATCTGAATTAACGGTGATTGCTACCCCCGCCTGCATCAGTTTTCTGATGGGATGCTCTTCGTAGGTTTTAAAGGCTTGGGTCAGATAGTTACTGATTGGGCAGACTTCAAGAGGGATCTTTCTGTCCGCAACAAATTTTAAGACCTGGGGATTGCGTATTATTTGAATTCCGTGACCGATGCGTTCGGCTCCTAAGATTTCGACCGAATCTTTGACCCACCCAGCGGCGGCATCATTAGGAGTTTCGCCGGAATGAACCGTAATGTGCAATCCAGCATTCTTAGCTTTTTGGAATAGCGGAGCAAAGACTTTGGGATCAAAACCTTCTTCGTTATCAGCTAGATCTAGTCCCAAGAAACTATCTTTGTGAGCAATAGCAAAATCGACCACTTCTGCAGCGATTTCGTAAGATCTGATCCTTTGAATAATACAAATAAATCCGGCAGCGATGGGGAATTTTTTTTGCGCCAGACGAACGCCTGTGACGAAGGCCTGGTGAATTTTGTCAAAATCCAAATTAGGATGACCATCGGTAATGAATGTGGGGGCATAACGAAATTCAACTAAGCGGACCCCGTCATTGAAAGCATCTTCACAGGCCTCGTAGGCAAGGCGGGTCAAGATTTCCGAACTCGCCAGAACCTTCTGAGCGTTGAAGAACTTATTTAATACCGAAGCTAGGTCCTTCATTGGACTGGTTATTAGAAACTGCTCTTTGCGCTTTGCAGATGTTGGGGCGAGAGTTATGCCTACCTGTGGGGCTAACTCCATAAGAGTGCTCCAACGCACTGAGCAGTCAAGGTGGCGATGGAGGTCAACCTTATGAATGTTTCGCAGGTCATGGGAAAAAAGTGTTTTCATAATTATGACTTTACCCTCTTGGTTAACGATAGTAGAACCTAATCCTATGACAGAACCAATCCAAATCAAAACAAAACTCGCTGGCAATCCAACTCAAGAACCTCAATTTAAAAGCTTTGTGAAATCTAAAGACGGCAAAAGTATTCCTGTTGCTGATCCACGTGCTACTCGAGCTCTCGTTTCACTTATGGACATGAATGCAGTCCTTGGGGGCGCAGCTTCCCATTATGGCGGTCCGGCGGCTTTTGCCGAACTAATGTCAGCAGTCCATGCACATGTTTTTACGACAGCAGCAAGCCAAAATAAACCGTGGTATGAGCTGTTCCACGTCGTGAATGATGCTGGTCACTGTGAAAACGGCTTGTATGCTTTAAAGGCCAACTATCAAATGGCTGGTCTGTCATTAAACAGCCTGAAAAAATTCCGCTCGATTGAAAGTGGACTGACCGGACACGGTGAGGTCCATTGTTTTCCAGAAGGTGTGTTGTTGTCGAACGGTCCGTTGGCATCTGCGCTGCCGCAAACTCAGGGCTTGGCATTGGGTGAAGGACTTTCAGAGCGCCGTCGAGTGACAATTACTGCCATCTCTGATGGTGCTTGTATGGAAGGGGAAGCTAAAGAATCCTTTGCAGCAATTCCGGGTATGGCAAAAAGCGGAAGCATGGGTCCTTTTGTTCTCATCATCAGTGATAATAATACGAAGCTGACGGGACGTATCGATAATGAATCCTTCTCGATGACACCCACGTTCGAGTCTTTAAAGACTTTGGGTTGGGATGTGATCACTTTGGCAGAGGGCAATAACCTGCAGAAATGTTACGAGGTGATTGAAACAGCAGTTCACAAGGCTCAGGCAAATCCAAAAGTTCCAGTCGCTATTCACGCAAAAACTATTAAGGGCATCGGCACAAAGAAAACAGTCGAGTCTAACAGCGGTGGTCATGGTTTCCCTCTGAAGAGTCCGACGGAGCTTCCCGCTTTCTTGTCTGAAATCTACGGTGGCGAGGCTTATCCAGAAGTTTTCAATGATTGGATTAATGAATTAGTTTCCTTAGAAGCCGAAATTAAGGCGAAAGCAGTGAAAGATACTGGCGAGAAAATTCAGACTGGAATCTCATCTGCTATGATTCGGGCTCGCAAGGCAGGTCTTCCTGTTATCAGTGTCACATCAGACCTTCCGGGCTCCACAGGTGTGGCAGGTTTCAGAAAAGAATTTCCGTTGGATTCAGTCGATGTGGGTGTCGCCGAAAGTAATATGGTTTCGACGGCAGTGGGCCTTTCTAAATTAGGATATATTCCGGTCGTAGATACATTCGCGCAGTTCGGTGTCACCAAAGGTGCTTTGCCTTTGACGATGGGAGCACTTTCCGAGGCGCCTATCATCGCTGTTTTCTCTCATACGGGATTCCAAGATGCTGCTGATGGTGCTTCTCACCAAGCTTTAAGTTATATGGCGATGGTGTCTTCGATTCCGCACGTCGACGTGTTTAGCTTGTCTTGCAGTGAAGAGGCTGACGCACTTCTTTTTAGCACGATAGAAAACTTCGCGAATTCTTGGAAGACGGGCAAAGTTCCAAACAGCGCTGTCTTTTTCTTGGGCCGTGAAAATTTCCCTAAGAGCTATGTTCAAGGGGTTAAGTACGACCTTCATAAAGCACAGGTTCTGGTGGACACCACAGCTGGCAAAGCAAAGTCCGTGACGATTGCTACAACCGGTTCATTGGTGCCGCAGGCACTCGAAGCCGCTCGCAACCTTGAAACCAAAGGTGTCGGAGCGATCGTCATCAATAGCGCCATGGTCAATCGTATCGACGTCAATACCTTCAAGGGGGCACTCGATAAATCTCAAGGTCGCTTGATCACTGTCGAAGATCATCAGCTGGTGGGCGGATTTGGCCAAATGCTCTGTCATGCACTTTTGTTGGCAAACGTAGAGTTTAAGGTGAAAAGCTTGGCTGTCAGAGGAGAGTTCGGTCAGAGTTCTTACACCGCACTTGAGCTTTATAAGAAACATAAAATAGATGCTTCGGCGATTGTCGAAGCATCTATGAGTTACTAGATTAAGCTGCTTTTTGTTCAGCAGGTTTTGCAAAGTGGGCCATTTGGCCCATTTGTTCTTGAGAGAATGCAGAGACGATATCCACCAAGATAACCACCTTGTTGTCGACTTTGCCCATCCCTCTTACAAATGACATTGTGTTCTCATTGCCAAGAACGGGAGAAGGTTCAATTTGATTTTCTTCCAAATCAACCACTTCTTTTACGGAATCCACAATCATACCGACTTGTCCGATTTCGGTGTCGATGACAATGATGCAGGTGTCGCGAGTAGAATCTTGGGCATCCATTCCGAATTTAATTCGTAGATTTACAACCGGAATAATTTTGCCACGAAGATTCATCACACCTTTAACGTATTCGGGTGTGCGGGGAACGGGTGTGATTTCACCAAATTGATTAATTTCACGAACCGTTTCAATAGCAACTCCATATTGTTCTGACATTAACTGGAAGGTCAGGTACTGGCCGGGTTTTGCTTTAGTTTCGCTCATGGAAGATGTTACCTTTCAACTTTTCTTAGTTAACTTAAGTAAAGACTCGTCCCCCTTCTTTTCGATAGAAAGGACCTTGGACTTGAGTAAAAAGCGGTGAAAACGAAATAATAATAAACTCATGTAATCTCGGCGGTTTAGGAAACAAGAGAGAGGCTCGCGATCGTCTCATTCTGGACCAAGAGCTTGGATAGAAAAAATTCTGGGATACCGATAACCTAGATCGAGCATCTACAAGATCTGGAGCATACATGAGCGGTGACAACGATTTTTTTGAAGAATTGCAAATGGACTTTCTGAATGAGTCCGCTTTCATGTTGGAACAATATGAAGAATACATGATGCGTTTGGAGAATAGCGACAACCCGGTAAACGATCTGAAAGATATATTCCGTGTTGCACATTCTGTAAAAGGCGGAGCCGCTGCTGTAGGGCTGACCGATCTCTCCAAATTTGCACATGTGATGGAAGACCTATTGGACTTATTGCGATCTAAACCTGAATTGGTCAATTCGGAAGTTATCTCCTTGCTCTTGATTTCTGGCGACGAGCTTAAAAATCGAGTCGCAGCCCTTCAACAGGGTGATAAAGCCTCTTGGGATACGGCTGAATTGGTCACTAAATTGGTGCAGCTGAAAGAACAGCTTTCAGGCAAACCAGCAACCGCCGCGCCTGTTGTGCAGTCGGTGACTGAAGAAGATGTCAAAGAAGCAGTTCCTGAAGATTTTTTTGCAGTGCCATCTGAGTCTACTCAAGCAGAAGCCGCAATTGCGGCTCCGGCAGAAGACGTGACAAATCACGAACTACTTGCTGAATTATTAGCGCAGCTATCACCAGAAGATCAGGCGGAATTCGCGGCAAAAGAAGCCGCTGAAAAAGAAGCTGTAGCCGCAAAACCTGTTATCGCGGTTGCTCCACCAGTACAAGCAGTAGAAGAAAAGCCCCTTAAAATTGTACCTTCACCAGTCGCAGCCCCTGCGGCTTCCGTAAGTGCGGACAAGGCTTCAGAGTCACAGGGATCCGGTGGTGGCAGTGGAAAACCAGCAAAGCTGACAAGCACTATCAAAGTGGACACCGGCCGAGTGGATTCGGTTCTTGATGCTGTCGGTGAATTGGTGGTTCTTAAGAACCAACTTGTTCACGATGAAACTGTTCGCAGCGGTCAGAATCTACGTCTTGAAGCTATTGTGGATCAACTCGATAAGGCAGTTAAAGAACTCTATGATAAAACATTGAGCATTCGAATGACTCCGCTTAAATCGATGTTCATCAAAATTCAGCGAATTGTGAGAGACGTTTCGTTAAGTCTGGATAAACCTGTGGATCTGCAGCTGATCGGTGAAGAAACCGAAGTTGAAAGAACAGTTTTCGAGTTGCTTGGAGATCCTTTGGTCCACCTGGTCAGAAATTCTATGGATCATGGTGTAGAAAAGAAAGAAGTTCGACTTGAGCGTGGCAAACCTGCGACGGCGAAAGTTGTTGTATCTGCAAAGCAGTCCGGGGGAAATGTCATCATTGATATCACCGATGATGGTGGTGGTATTAATCGTGAAAAGGTTTTGAGCAAAGCGATCGATCGTGGATTTGTGCCCGAAGGAGTCGATCCAGCTTCCATTCCCGATGAGCAAGTTTTTCAGTATATCTTCCAGCCAGGATTTTCGACGGCAGATAAAATTTCGGACCTTTCCGGTCGGGGTGTGGGACTTGATGTTGTAAAATCGAATCTGGATAAAATTAATGGAAAGATCAATATCTATTCAAAAGCGGGGCAAGGATCAACCTTCCGCCTAACTATTCCACTAAGCACGGCCATTACTGATGGAATCATTATTGCCTTGGATGGTGCTCGATATATTCTGCCAATACACTCAATACGAGAGATTGTAAGAGTGCAGCCTCAGGATTACACCCAAATCTCTGGAGCAGGAAAAGTGGCAAGCATTCGAGGCCAGCTCTTGCCGGTCATTGATGTGGCAAAGACCTTAGGTATGATCAATTGGTCCTTCCTTAAGAAAGACGAACAGTTGGAAAAAAGACGCGAAAACTCTTTGAGTGCTCGCAGGGAAGAAACGATGTTGGTGGTCATTGAATCCATGGCCGGGACCATGGCCTTCCCTGTAGACGATGTTTTAGGTCAAGCTCAAGTTGTCGTTAAATCTATTCACACGGGTCAGAATATCCCTGAAGTGGCTGGGGCTGCGATACTTGGCGATGGTCGAACAGTTCTAATCCTGGATCCGACCGCCCTGGTGGAAAATGTTGCCAATGGACGTGAGGCTGCCGCATGAGTGCGCTAAAGAAAACCGAGAACTTTGGTGCTTTAATGGATTTCGAAGAAATTCCGCTCACTGATAAAATGTTCGATAACTTCTCCAAGCGCATGTACGAACTGGCCGGCGTAGATTTGCCGCCGACACCCAAGAATCATGCACTTATTCGCAATCGTATCGTAAAGCTTTTGCGCCGACATTCCTTGAAGACCTACGAAGCTTATTGGTCTCTTCTAGAGAAAGGCGAACCGCGAATAGTTTCTGAGTTCATCTCTGCGTTAACGACGAATATGACGTCGTTCTATCGCGAAAGTAATCATTTTGATTTTTTAAAGCAGGCATTGCCTGAGTTGAGTCGTAAGTTTGGACCAGAGCTACGCATTTGGTGTGCCGCTGCCAGTACTGGTCAAGAGCCTTACACCATTGCGATGACGGTGATGGAAGCTCTTCCTGAAAATCAAACATCGAAAGTTAAAATGCTTGCGACTGACATTGATCTTCAGGTTCTTAAAAAGGCCTCGGTAGGTGTCTACGAGGAGCGAGAAATGCAGGGCTTGCCTCCAGCTCAGAGGCAAAAGTACTTTGAAAAAGTCAAAGTTAAGGAAAACGAAGCTTGGCGTGCACGTGACGGATTGAACAATATGATTCGATTTGCGCCTTTTAATTTGATGAATCCGCAATATAGTTTTCAACACAAGTTTCATGTTATCTTTTGCCGAAACGTTCTGATCTACTTTGATGACCCGACTACAAAAAGAGTGATCGATAATTTGGCTAGCTGCTTGGCTCCGGGTGGCTATCTAATATTAGGGCATTCCGAATCAGGAAATGTGAAGCACTCAGGACTTAAACCTCTTTCACGCGCTATTTACCAAAGGTCATAACAATGTCTGCAAAAACACGCATTCTTATAGTTGACGACTCCGCAGTGATCCGAAAACTTTTAGAAAAAATATTTTCTTCCGCTCCTGATATGGAAGTGGTCGGAACAGCGGCGGATCCTTACATTGCCAGAGATAAACTTGTGGCTCTGAAGCCAGATGTCATGACTTTGGATGTGGAAATGCCACGAATGGATGGGATCAGTTTCCTCGAAAAGGTGATGCAGCACTTTCCGACCCGCACCATTATTTTTTCAAGTCTTGCAAAAACCGGATCAGAAACATACTTGCGAGCTCTTGAGGCGGGCGCCATCGAAATTATGGAAAAGCCTTCAATTGACGTATCGCAAAGTTTAGAAAGTTTATCGCAGTCTATTCTGGAAAAGGTGCGGGCTGTTGCCAAAGCCAGAATTAATCCTGTCAAAAAGTTAACGACGGTTGGTACGGCATCGAGGGCCCCCTCCACTTCTCTGGCTAGAACGACCCATCAGCTTATTGCTGTGGCGTCTTCAACTGGCGGCACTGAAGCATTAAAGGTCTTCTTAAGTGGTATGCCTGCTGATATTCCGGGAACTTTGGTGGTGCAGCACATGCCTTCAGGATTTACGAAGTCATTTGCCGATAACTTAAACGCGATGTTCCCTTTCGAAGTCAAAGAAGCGCAAGATGGAGACCAGGTTTTACCTGGCCGTGTGTTGATAGCTCCTGGTAACTATCACATGGAAATAGTTCGAAGTGGTGCTTTTTACTCGGTAAAAACTCATCAAGGACCAGCCCTGCACAGCGTGCGTCCAGCCGCAGACTATCTTATGAAGTCGGTTGCAAAGTACGTGGGTAAAAACGCTTTAGGTGTCGTCCTGACCGGGATGGGTAAAGACGGTGCTGAAGGTTTGCTTGAGATGAAAAATGCTGGAGCATACACTGTCGTGCAAAATGAAGAAACTTGCGTCGTCTATGGAATGCCCGCCGCCGCCGTGGCATTGGGGGCTGCAGATAAAATTCTGCCGCTGGATAAGATAGCATCAGATCTCTTACATCAGTTGGAAGTTCGTAACGCCGCTTAGTGTACAGGGGCAGGTCTTCTGCCACTGAACTTTTCTATTTGCTGAGTCCAGAAATGGAAATCGGAAGCTGAAACGCTAAAATCCATCATGGCAAGCTTCAATGTCAGTGGAAAAGTGTCATTCGTGACAAACGCCATCTGCCTGCGCTCACCCTTACGGAGATAATTTTCGATTCGAGTCAGGCTTTGCATAAGATGTAGAGCCTTAAAGAAAACGGAACATTCCAGCTTAAACATGCCGAGCTCTTCTCTCATAAAGTAAGCGAGTCGGGAATCATTGAATAGTTCTTCGTGATTCCAAGGGTCTTCACCATACTGAGCCTTCATAAATGCCATCATGAAGCCCGAGAACAATTCGACGGGATTGCTTTTATCTATACCGACGGCGTTGATACGCGAAAGATGCACCTCAAAGATTTCCATTTTATGAGCATCCATGAAAACCGCATGAAGTCCCGGCATCACTTGGTCAAGAATATGCAGGTCAAAGAGCTCCATAAACGCAAGATGTGGTTCTTTCAGTCGCAAAAACTTGAGCCATTCTTCTCTTCGGCGCGGAAGGACCGATTTTTTGATTTCGGAACTGCACTCTGAGATGGCATGACGCATGCTCGACTCGATTGAAAAATGCAGTTTATGGGAAAGGCGAATGGCCCTAAGAATACGAATTGGGTCCTCGATAAATCGTTCTTTGGGATCGCCAATCATTCTTAAGACGCGGTTTTCAATATCCTGAAGTCCACCAACATGATCAATGATTTTATTATTGCCGGGATCGTAAAACAGAGCATTGACGGTAAAGTCGCGGCGTTTGGAGTCTTCTTCCGAGGTGCCGAAATAGTTATCTCCCTCAATGGCATCGTCGCCCAAGTTGGCGAGTTCCTCTTCACTCATGCTGCGACGGAACGTGGCGACTTCAAACTGAAGCTCACCTCTTTTTACGAGCACGAGTTTAAAGCGACGACCGATGACATAAGCATTAGGAATTTTTTTGCGGATCTGATTGGGTAACGCACTGGTCGCAATGTCAAAATCCTTGGGATGTATTCCTACCAAGAGATCGCGGACACAACCCCCAACGAGGTAAGTTTCGAAACCCGAATCCTGTAAGTTACGGACTATACGAAGTGCATATGAATCGATCCAGTCATCATGGAGCTGGGGCTTTGTTGCGGACATCATTGATGCTGAATCTACATCCCTTCGCATTAAAATTCAAACCTGATTAGTAAAAACATAGAGGCTGGACTGGAAAGCTTAAGCCTTTGAAATAATTGAAAGACCTAAGAAGAGCCTGCCCAGATAAAACATGACGTTAGAACTCGCCAGGAGTATACAGAACTCATGGCGTACTTGGATCATTTCAATCATCGTTTTTACGGGCCGGAGACTGGAAGAAAGTGGGTTTTCTTGCACGGACTCATGGGCTATGGGCAGAACTGGCGCAGAATTATCTCTGGTCTGGAAGAAACCGAGAGATGTTTTTCTTATGATCAGCGAGGGCATGGGCGCTCCTTTAAGCCAGAAACGGCATATTCTCCTGCTGACTATGCCGATGATTTGAAAATTCTTCTCGATGAATTGGATTGGCAGAAGATCGTTCTGGTCGGACACTCGATGGGGGGGCGCAATGTGCTCAACTTTGCGGCTAGATTCCCCGAGAGGGTCAGTCATCTGGTGGTGGAGGATATTGGCCCGGAGGCGCGCCCTAATGGACATGAATACTATGAGTATTTGTTGAACTTGGTTCCCACGCCGTTTGCCAGTAGAAGTGAAGCTCGCCGCTACTTTTTTGAAGACTTTGTAAAAACCGCCAAGACCCGAGAAAATATCGAAGTCATTGCTAACTATTTCTATTCCAATATGGAAGACAGGACAGACGGGACTGTGGACTGGCGCTTTTTAAAAAAGGCGATCATTGATTCGGTTCGCTATGGCAGCGACAAGGATCGGTGGCAAGAGGTGGCTGACCTCAAAATGCCCACTTTGTGGATCAGGGGGGCTCGCTCAAATGAGTTGACACGCGAGGTGTTCGAGAAGACTTTGCAGGCAAATCCTTTGATTAAGGGCGTCGAAATAGCCAATGCGGGACATTGGGTCCATTCAGATCAGCCTGAAGGCTTTATAAATGAATTGAAATTGTTTGTGGGTGGTTTTTAAGCACCTGCTTTGACATTTAGCCTCATGGTCAGTAGTTTGAGGCGATTGAAACCGGAGTAGTGAAAGTTGAAATTTTCAGATTTGAATTTAGATCCTAGTATAGCAGCCTCTATCGAAAAATTAGGTTTTGAGGAGTGCACCCCAATTCAAGAGCAGGCAATGCCTGTCATCCTTGAGGGAAAAGATGTCGCAGGCCTCGCTCAAACAGGCACCGGAAAAACAGCCGCCTTTGTGATCCCGCTCATGGAGCGAATTTTGAGAGCTCGCCCTAATCAAGGTGAAGTGAGTGAAGAGCAAAAAAGCCTGATCGAAAAGAGAGCTTTTAAAGACTGGAGACCACAGAATTTCATCCTGATCTTAGTGCCCACCCGGGAGTTGGCCGAACAGGTTCAGGATAATATTGTAAAGCTGGGTATCGATTCTGGTCTTCGCGGTTTTGCCATTTACGGCGGCACTGGTTATGACAAACAAAAAGAAGCTCTAAAAAACAGCGTTGAATTTATTGTTGCGACGCCTGGCCGACTGATTGATTTGTATAAAGAGCATTTGGTCGATCTGAAGCAGGTTCGGGCCATCGTTTTTGATGAAGCAGATCGAATGTTCGATATGGGTTTCAAGGACGACATGAAATACATCTTGCAAAGGGTGCCTCGCGAGCGTCAGTTCTTAGTTTTCAGTGCTACGCTAAACTTCGATGTTTTAAACACAGCCTATCAGTTTGGCTCTGAACCTGTTGAGATCAATATCAGCCGTGATCAAGCAAAAGCCGAGAACGTTAAAGATCAGATTTTTCACGTGGGGAACAACGAAAAGCCACAGCATTTGTTGTCACTCATAAAAGTCCACAACCCTAAGCAAGCGATCATTTTTACAAACTTTAAGATGAACGTGGAAAGAGTTGCAAAGTTCCTCGTGGACAATGGCATCCCAGCGATGGCGATTTCCAGCCTGCTAACTCAGGCTCAGCGTAATCGAGTCATCGAACAGTTTAAGGCCGAAAACAATATGAATATTCTTGTGGCTACCGATGTAGCAGCGCGAGGTCTTGATATTAAAGGCGTTGATCTGGTTATCAATTATGAGCTTCCAATGGACAGCGAATCTTATGTCCACAGAATAGGCCGTACTGGCCGTGCGGGAACCACTGGCCAAGCCTTCTCTCTCGTAGGAGAAAAAGACATTGAGTCTCTAGCTCGTATCGAGGACTACTTGAAGCACAAGATTGACGTTGGTTATCTTGAAAACGACCAGCTTGTTCAGGAATTCAAATCCTTTCCATCGCAATTCGACGGGCACTATCCAAAGTCTTTGGATAGAGCTCGAAGACCTCGTGAAAGGGGAGACCGTCCGGAAAGAAGTGCTGGAGGAGTCGGCGGAGGTGGTCGCCGAGACCGTGACCGTGGTGATCGCGGTGACCGTAATGATCGTGGTCCGCGCAGAGATCGCCCTGAACGTGGTGGAGATCGCCGTGACTTCAAAGGACCTCGAGATCAAAAGCAAGCCACTGGAGCCCGTCCAGTTAAAAAGACTGAGGTGGCGCGCACTGAGCACAAGCGTCCTGAACGGAAGATGGAGCATCCAAGAAAAGCAGGCCCGAAAAGACATCAACATGCTAAGCGTCCTTCGGCACCCGTTGCTCAGAAGTCCATCGGGCAAAAGATCACCGGATTTATTAAGAGACTGTTCTCTTAAGCCAAAAAAGCCTCCTTTTCAGGAGGCTTTTTTATTTTCTCTTTTCTAAAATTTCGAGAGCTTTTTTGTTTTTGGATTCTCGAGCAAGGTCTTTTGCTGTCTGCCCTTTTTTATTTCGTAGCGTTGGATCTGCGCCGGCTTTTAGTAAAAGCTGAATACTTTGAGGGGAGCCATAGCGAGCGGCTGCCATAAGTGGGGTTTCACTTTGAATACTTCTTTTGTTAACCAATGAACGGTCTTTTTTAATAACGAGTTCAGCCAGCTTCAGACTGTCGACAGAGACTCTCATAAGAAGAGTCTCTTCACTTTCTCCTGAGATAGGTATGTCGACGTTGGCTCCCGATTGGATCAGAAGTTCGGCAACTTCAAACTGCATATTACCAACAGCCACAGCAAGGGCCGTATCACCCACTCTATTCTGCAGCTCCAGATCTACCTTGCGATCAATAAGATACCGCGCAACCTCAAGGTTTCCACCCAATGCAGCCTTCATAAGGAAGGTCATTTTCTCTTCATCCTGAGAGTTAAGATCGACATTCTGAGTTTTCTTTTTAAATTCTTTTAAAGAACCTTTCTCTGCAAGTTGAAAGGTCCCTTCGGGAACGACTTGGGTAACTACTGAATCCTTGCTTGCAAAAGCCGAACCTAAGTTGCCGCAAAGGGAAAGGCTGATAACAAGGATGAAATTAAACTTACTCATTTAGGGTGCCTTATTTAAAAGCGACGATTCCTCTACAAGCTGTGACATCTCATCAAATGGAAGAGTTCTGATTTCTTTGTAACCCATGCGGATAGCCCCACCCAGGTCTTGTGCGATTTGCTGAACTCTTCTTAAGATTGAGTTGTGTGCAGAACCCCAGTCAGACGGTCCATCAGTGTGAAGCAAAATAGCAAAAATCAATTCGCCCTCTGTCGTAGCAATAGTTCCTGCTAGAGTCTTTGCCTTATTCACAGTTCCGGTTTTGGCGGTCATAGAGCCTTCAAGAGGAAAGTTCTTTACCGTAGAATCTTGATCTACGCCAGATACGGCGATGACATCTTCCAGTGTTTTGCCTCTTTGAACCAATTCTCTATCCAAGGCATAGATAGTTTTGATGACCGATTCGCAACTGCCCATGTTGTATATTGGTGCTTGCGAAGAGCCATCATTGTTCCCGGAGCCGTTGTAGAAAACAAGATCCTGGCTGGTAAAGGAGAGCTTTTTTTGAATGAATTGAGTGAAGGCTTCAGTTCCGCCCATATTCCAGTAAAGATGATCGGCAATATAGTTATTGGATTGGTTGTTCATCTTTTTGAGTACTGTTACAAGAGGAGCCGAGCGAAGAACAAAAGTTCTCGTGTTGCCACTTCTTTGATAAGAGCTCCTCGATATAAAGTCTATGTGGCGAACGTCCATTGAAGGATTGGGTGTCATCTTGACGGGTGTCAGATTGCGAAGCCGTTTATACGCAGTCATGCTTATGGGCGAAGCGAAATCAACTTCAAGACTTTTTTTAATGTATCGAACTTGTTGTTCAATTGTTTCAAAGTTTGCTGTTGTGCCTCCGGCAACTACTGGGGATTCGACCGCCCACTTTAAAAGAAAATTTTCGTCAAACGTCAGCCTTTCGATTTTGTTGATCTTTAATTTATTCAGTTCAGAAATCAGGAAATATCCCATGCGTTGTCCAAAGAAGGGATCGCGACTGCCTTCGATGTGCACGTCATAGGATCCTTGGGCAATTTCGGTAATATGTATTTTAGTTGTGTGACGGTAGTCGACACCCAGCTTTTCAATCGCCCATAAGGTCGTTGCGATCTTTGACAGAGAGGCTAGGGGATATTTTTTAGACTTATTGTCATCACCCGAGATGACCCTTTGTTTGTCATTGGTTTTCATATGACAAATGGAGTTCACGTAGAATTTCGCGTGTGCAAGAGAGCTCGCAACCAGCGTCCCGATTGAGAAATATAGAATTCGTTTTGCCAGCGTTGAAGACATCATACTTTTACTCATGGTTGCGGGACCTCCCAGGGCTTTATAATCTTGGCTGGAGCATTTATCCAGGGGATTGCTATTTGTCATGTTTAAAGAATGCAATCATTGGTCCGACTCTTCAGAGGCGCCTGAGATCAACTTGAAAAACTGTAAACTGTCTAATTTTTTAACAGACCATGCACATCATTCAAAGCCTCGATATCCGGGGTGCGCGAGGTATACAAGACTAAATGCTTGGCAAGCTGATGAAGTGGTCAAAAGTGTCGAATCTAAGTTCAAAAAATTCTGAATATTTCTGAGTTAAATTCCTTATCCAGAAAAGTGCGTCTAGGACCGTTACCTTCTGTGGGTCATTACGCTACTGTAAGTCTATGACAACTAACATTAAGAACCATATCGTAATTTTAGGCCTATCACTTTTACCATTTTCTATAGCCGGATGTTTGCAAGGCGGCTCTGGTTCCAAAAACGTCTCTGAGAATTCAAGCTCTGGCGAGGACCTTTCGAAAGCTCCTGGAATAGACAGTGGGGGAAGTCAGTCTCCAGCAGGCGCTCTCAAGGTCCGCTTCAACGCGTTCGCGGATATGAATGTCAGCACCGACGGAACTTATAGCAGCCATACACAAGCCATTGTGAATCAAATGACAAGTCAGAAGCCCTCTGCGATTTTGGGCTTAGGCGATTATATAAACGGTGAAAGTAGATCCCTTTCCGAAAGTACTTATGTCAAGATGTGGAAAGCTTTCGACAAGAAAGTCGTAGCACCCATTGAAGCTGCAAAAATACCTTTTCTGCCGTCACCGGGTAATCACGATGCCTATTACAGTCATGAACGTGAACTTTATCAGGAGTTCTGGAATACTTATAAGGCACAAGTCGAGTATGTTAATGACCGAAACTTTCCATTCTATTATTCGTTTATTAAGGATGGAGTGTTTTTTGTTTCATTGGATAATGCTAACTATAGCAAATTGAGCGATAGAACAGCTCAACTGAACTGGCTGAAAGAGCAACTTTCATCGGCTCGTGCTCAGTCCGCAAGGGCCCGGATAGTTTATGGACACATTCCACTTTATTCTATCGTCAGTACTTCTGCTAATAGTTCAACTATTTACGAGAACGGTGTTTTAAAGTCAGAGCGACGAATCAACGGATCATTCACGCTCGAAGCCATCTTGCTTAATCATCGAGTTGACCTGGTGCTTTTTGCCCATTCTCATGGATTCTTTCCGGGCCACTATGTTTATCCTGACGGCAAAAAGCTGATGGTTGTTTCGCTTCCCTGTGCAGGTGGATCACAGCGCTATTTGGTGGGGACTAGTACAAAGACACCACATGGTTATGTCGATATCCAAGTCAACGAGGCCAATAAGATTTCCATTCGGTACTTGAATTCGGCGGGCGTTGAACAAAAGTTCAGCTCACTCCCAAAATCTCTGACATTGGATTCAAAAAATAATGTTAAATACGAGAGGATGTAACCTTACGTCGATATAACTTGGGTGATGCGGGAAAAAAAGAATAGCTTCTTTGAATAACTAGGAGGCTATATATGCTCAAGGGATCGAGCCGAGGGAGTTTATCATACGGAATCATTTGGGGAGTATTCTGCTTCATTCAGCTGGGATGTGCAGAGGATTCCCAGGTTAAGTTAAGAGCAAACTTGCCCGTGGTGGACGTGGAAAGTCCACAAGGCGCTCAGCCTGAACTTGTTGCCCCGGCGACGTTCGAAATCGAAGTTCCCGGTAAAACGAATACCGAAAAATGTATGGTCACTGAGCGCTTTCCAGAGACCACCTATTCGTCTTTAAAAGATGAAGTTAAGCTGTGTGGCTACAATCTTTATAGTACTGGCAGTAGTCAGGCCAAAAATAAAGTTCTCTACAATTGCCCTAAGGTTCACAACACTTCAATAGCGATTGAGCTCTATAAAAAACCAGCCGATATGTCTTTGGCACAGTTCCAGAAAACCATTTGCCCGTTAAGCAAAGGCGGCAAAGTTCGTCTGAAAGCGTCTAGCGGGCATCCGAATAAGGAAGCAAAATTTAAATTCAATTCTTCTGGGGTGTCTACCGGTAGCACCTTGGGCTACTATCACCTCGCGAATTTTTTTGAATCAGTATTGGTTCCGCCAGTGGTGGTAAGAACTGTAGATGTCGATACCGTCCTCGATCACTCGTTAGCAGGACGGTACTTAGCTAAGACTTTGAAGAATCCCTATTTGGATCGCTATTACGCTGCGCAAATTTCATTGCTCGTGACAGCGAAGCATGGGCCTCAGCAAAGGGTGCCGGCTCAGTACACATCATCAAATAGAGGACTAGGGATCGTGCCCTCGAGCTACTATGCGACGGCGGAAAATAGCCGAGTCGCTCCGATCAACCTTAATTATTGGGCCCCACGGCAACTAATATCGGATAGAACCCAAGTTTATGGCGTGCTAGCTGCGAACCCAGGTGGGGAATCGAATTATACTGAAGCCTCTGGAACAAAAAGTGAAAAATTGCGAGTGGATCGCTTTCGCAAGAGCAGCGTTTTCTATTTAGCGTTGAAAGATAGTCGGCCCATCGATCAGATCTTGGGTGGCCGTGATCTAAAAAGTGTCGGGCAGATGTTACAAGGTATGCAGGACGTTTCAGCAATGCTGGTGCTAGATTTTCTTTTTGATCAATCCGATCGAATTGGAAATATTCACTATTACAAACACCACTTCTACAAGGACAGTAAGGGCCAGCTTAAAAGTATCTCGGACAAGAAGTTTAAAAATCTTCTGAAGATGAATTCGGCGGAGTTGTCTTCTCATGACAAGGAAATTGTTGAGACGGTAAAAAACAGCGGAGTTCCCCTTAAGGTCATGTTGCTTAAGGACAATGACGGAGGTTTCGATTTGAATATGGTCAAAAAGTATCAGCTGATCGCAAATATTCATCGCGATCCTTCGCAATATGCAAACTGGAGGAATCAAACTGAGCCTTATCTTGAATCCGATCTTATTGTTAGGCACTTCAGTCCAAGCGTTTACAAAGGGATTGTGAAATTGTATCGATGGGTTCTAGAGGATCCGCAAATGATTGTTAAGATGTCAGACTACTTCATCAATGAGTTGCGCTTTACAAATGGGGAATACGAAACATTTAAGACCAATCTCCTTAGCCTGTATCGGATTTTGTATTCTCACTGCAAATCGGGAAGACTTCATTTAGATCTTGATATGAAGAACTATTTCTCTAGCAAACCAAAACAGGTTCTAGCCGCGACGCCGGGCGTCTGCGATGGAAGGTTTTAGATAGTCACTTTGACACCTATCGTGCGCGGTATGCTTCATGCATATTGTAGAGATCGCATTTTTATAGAGTCAAAACGACACTGAACCATTGGGGGAAACAATGAGAAAAATTATTCTTGTCGCACTTGCTGTTTGCGGGTTTATGCAGCCTGCTTACGCAGAGACCGAAGAAGCGCAGTACAACGAAGAGTTAGAGTTCCAATCAGAGCTGAGCTATGTCAGACCCGGTCCTCGTCCCGGTCGTCCAGGGCCTTATCCAGGGCCACCTCGTCGTCCTGAACCACCTCGGCCGTCTCCGCGTCCTCGCCCTCCGGCTCCGCATCCTGGTTACCCCCAGCCTCACCCAGGCTATCCGCCGCCGCCACCAGATTATGGCAGAATTGAGTACTACCGTTGTGATTCTTACGGCCCGAACAATTACTACCAGTGTTACATCGGCTATGGAAATCGCAGTGTCCGCCTCATTCAGCAGCACTCGTGGGAATCATGTGTTTATGGGCGAAGCTATGGAATCATGAGTGATCGTATCTGGGTCAATCATGGTTGCAAGGCAACTTTTGAAATCGTTCGCTATTAAAAAGTCATCAAGCGAGTCGGGCAGATTTTAAAAACTACTGGGAAAGATCGTTTACGGCGCTCTTTCCCGGTTGGTTTTTCTTGATCATTTCTGAGAATCCGTCGACCCAAAGTGGATGGTCATTCACACAAGGGATCATGAAAAATTCTGTTCCACCTTCTCGCAAAAAGAGCTGTTTTCCGCCCATGCCGATTTCTTCAAGCGTTTCTATACAGTCAGCGACAAACGAGGGGCAAGCTATCGCTACCTTTTTAATTCCTTTGCGAGCCAGGTCCTCCAGCACTTGATCAGTAGATGGCTTCAGCCATTCCGCGCGCCCTAGACGAGACTGAAAACCTACCGACCAAGAGTCTTTTGCAAGACCGATCTCTTTTGCTAGTTTTTCGGCAGTTGCAAGGCTTTGAGCTCGGTAACAGGGTTTTTCGCAAGCATTTACCTGAGCACAGCAATCAGGAGAAGACAGGCAACCAGGGACTTTTTTTATTTGGGCCTCTGGCAGGCCATGAAAAGAAAACACGATGTGTTCAATAGCTTTCTCTTGGGTAACATCCTTCATGCATTGGCCTTGTGCTTTGAGAAACTCTTTCTTGTCATAGAATGGGGGTACGACAACAGTGGGGATGTCGATTCCAAGGCGCCCCATCAGTCGATTCACTTCGCGCAGCGATGAACCTGTGGTGGCTTCGGCATACTGAGGATACATTGGTGCTACAATAATAGTCTCAACTTTTGCTCTGTAAAAATCTCTTAAAGCACTCTCAATGGTGGGGGCGCTGTAGCGCATTCCAATTCTGACAAGATACTGGGAGCCTAATTTGTTCTGCAGCTGATCAGCAAAACGATCCGTATAGACCAAAAGGGGCGAACCCTCTTTCATCCAGATTTTCTTGTAGTTGCTGGCAGAGTAGGCCCCCCTCTGAGGCACGATGATAAGATTCACAAGGGGCCATCGTGATATCCAAGGCAGATCAATGATGTCCCTGTCCATTAGAAAAGTGCGAAGATATTTTTTTACGTCGTGCACTTCAAAGGAGCGTGGAGTGCCAATATTAAGAAGTAAAATTCCGGCTTTAGCCATACTTGCTTCCGATCTGCTGAGCGATGAGATCACTTCGGTCCAATATTTTGCTCAGCCCAATGCCCGACAAGTAGTTCCCATGAAGAAAAAGATCAGGCGTTTCTATGGAGTTTAAATCTTTTTGTGCCTTCTCTAAAGTTAAATCATAATAAGGTAGCGCATTCTTCCAGCGGTTGATTTTGAAATCGAGCAAACTGTCTTTTTGCTTAAGAATCGCATATCTTTCCTGAGCCAGCAGTTTCAGCAGCTCGGAATCACTCAGCTGAATGAGTTCTTCCTGTTGGATGCCACCTAGAATCCACGTTTCATTGTACGTTTTGTCACGGTCTTTAAAGATGAAAGAGTTCATAAGAATACCGAAAGTTTTTAGGTCAAATCCTCGCGGAATCAGGCAACCAAAGCCTTTATAAGCAGACTGCGCCTTCTCAAAAAACAAAGTCACGCTGATCAGTGAAGTCATGCGTATGGAAGCCAGTATCGACGAGAGTTCTGGGAATTTTACTTGAGTCAGCCGGCTTGCTGCCGCTGCTGACGTGGCAATGACCACTGGTCCTTGCAAATCGTCCAACTGGACGGATGAGTTGAGATGTATTTTTACGCCCAAACTTCGAATCTTCGTTTCCAGGTGATTGATGAGATCTTGCATTCCGCCAGGTCCGGTTAATAGTCCGCGATACTTCTCTTTGCGTGGAGAAAACAGAGGATTCAAAATGAGGAAAGAACTGAGGCCCGAAAGATCATTGGCGTAGATTCCCTGCATGGCTGGGCCCAATAAAAAGCGAGTCGCAGCCTGTCCCAGGTTCTTCTTTCCCCAATTTTCAAGAGTCTCTTGTTTGGAAGGCCGTAAAGTCTTCTTTCCTCTGATAAGCTTCGATCCCAACCTGATCACAAACTGAAAAGTTTCTAGCAACGTCAGAGGCCACTGTGTAGGCACATCTCTAAAAATGAACCGCCTTTTTGACGATTCAAGCACATGGCTGGCGGTCAGATTCAGTTCCTCAAAAAGTTGTTCAGCCTTGCGGGTACGGATCATTGCATTTGCTGCGCGCTCGGCGATACCATAGGGAGTTTGATCTGTTCCAAGCAATCCTCCGCATCGCGAAGAGCTTTCATAAATTTCGACTTCAAAGCCCTGTTGAGCCAATCTTAAAGCCACAGTGAGGCCGGCAAAGCCAGCCCCGATGACGGTCACTTTTTTCATATCGACTGAGAGAAAATTTTAGTTTGTGGTTGTTTGTTTTTCAGACGTTCATCAAAGAACACACAGGCATTCCTTAAGAAAGGGCGCCCGGACTCGTTTACTAAGAGTTTGTGGTCTTTAATCTCTACCAAGGAATCGTTCAGCATTTCCGCAAGAAATTCTTTAGCTGCCTCTTCTTGATTTTCGTCTATAAATGAAACTTCAAAGTCAGTCATGAGTTTCAGAATTTGCTCTCTGCGAACTTGATCCTCTTGGCTAAGCACGTGACCGCGCAGACTGGGCAGACGACTTTCTCTCAGCGCCGTTTCGTAAAGCGGCAGAACTTTTTCATTCTGATGAAAGCTAAATGGAGTTTCAGAAATAGCCGAAACTCCCAGACCCAAAAGAACGTCAGTCCGCTGGTCGGTGTAGCCCATAAAGTTTCTGTGCAAGCGATGTTCCTTCATTGCCACGCAAAGACTGTCTTCAGGGAGCGCGAAATGGTCCATGCCGACCTCGAGGTATCCAGCATTTAGCAGTATGTCCCGAGCGATTTCGTAAAGTTCTCTTTTTTCAGCTGCCTTTGGCAAATCTTCGTCTTTGAAAAGTCTTTGTTGAGGCTTAATCCACGGAACAAGTGCAAAGCTATAGAGCGCGATTCGATCGGGGCGCAGGCGTACGGTTGCTTCGGCAGTATCCCTGATGGACTCAGGAGTTTGCTTGGCAAGTCCATAAATCAAATCGAAGTTAACAGAGGTGTAACCCATATCACGTGCTTCTTGAGTCAGCTTTTCGGTGATTTCGAGGGGCTGAATGCGATTAACCAGTCGTTGTACTTCCGGATTGAAGTCCTGCACTCCCATGCTGACTCGATTGAATCCAAGCTCACGGACGGCCTTTAGTTGCTGGGCATTGGTTCGACGGGGATCCACCTCTATGGAGCCCTCGAAATCAGCGGGATCGATTTTTAGTTTACTCAAAATGGGACTAAGCATTTCAACAAGAGCTTGTGCCGAAAGGAACGTCGGAGTTCCGCCACCTAAATGAATATGCTTTAACGGTTTCTCTAAAAGTTCGGGAACTTTATCTAAATAGAGTTCCCATTCTTTGAGGACGTTTTCAATATAGGGACTTTCGCGTTTGTGATCTTTGGTAATGATGTTATTGCAGCCACAGAATGTGCAAAGGGATTCACAAAACGGAACGTGAATATACATTGACCAGCCGCCTGCAGTTTCTTTTAACGTCGTGCGGAGATGATCGATCCATTGATCTGTAGTTGGGTTGGTTTCCCAATAAGGAACGGTGGGATATGACGTGTATCGAGGAGCGGGAACATCATACTTGGCTAAGAGATCTTTTATCATAACATCACCTCGCGAACGGTATCGACGAAGAGTCGCACATTCGACTCTGGAGTTTTGGGCAGGACGCCGTGACCCAGTCCACTGACCCAACCCGCACGTTTTTCAAGACTGAGATCTTTAAATGGGGCCAGATATTTCAGAAGTTCTTTTTTAAAGTCGCTCTTTTCCATAAACAGCAAACTTTGGTCGAAGTTGCCTTGAACGAAACCTTTATTCTGAATATCGAAGCAAGTAGTAAGCTGACAGCGGTGATCAAAACCCTGTCCTGCCCAAGGTAAGCTCTTGAACTCGGCATTGAAAAAGACTGGCTGAGTGCCTTTCGAGTAGTAGCCGATCTTGCCTGGGAATTCTTGTGCCAAATTAGCAAGAACAGGCTGAATCCAATCTTGGAAAAACCTTGGAGAAACCTCACCAGCTGCAGTGTCGAAGATCATAACGGTTTCAACACCTCCCTCAAGTTGCAGTCGGATATTTTCTTTAAGTAGTGGGTACATTTTCTCGAGGAATAACGAAAAAGATGGAATCATCTTTTTGGATTGGATTAAAGATCCGGCATGGGACCCTTCAACTGCATAAACGAAAAGTGTCCATGGTCCCCCAATAAACCCGATCAGACTTTTGTTTGCTGGCAGAACAGCGCGAGTGGCTTGAACAGCTTCTTTCTGAAAGCTCATAAACTTGATCGCCTTATCGACAGGTCCAAGCTGAGAGATATTATCTGAAGTAAGTTGAAAGCCCAGACGAGGACCGTGATCAGTGTACTCTAAGCCCATACCCAAAGCCTCAAGAGGAAATAGGATATCGCTAAATAGAATAGAGACATCAAAATCAAAGTCTTGTACTGGCCCTAATGCGACCTGCGCTGCGAGCTCCGGCTTCTTGCAAAGATCCATAAAGGAATGTTGCGATCGCAGACCTTGATAATGTTTGTGATAGCGTCCTGCCTGGCGCATGAACCAGATAGGGGGTACTGCTTGAGGTGTTCTGTTGAGCGCGTTTTTATAGAGTGTATTCATTAGGTCTCCTCATTAGCCCACTGATAGCCAACTCCTCGGACAGAGCGAATGTATTTCTCTCCATCACTTCCTAGTAGATGACGTAGGCGTACAATAATATTATCGATAGTGCGATGGCTGGGATTCTTATCAATGCCCCAGATTTCATTCATGATCTCATCGCGGCTTAAAATTCTGGGGGATTTATCAATTAAAAGCTGTAGGATCTTCATGTCCGTAATCGGAGGGTATTCAATTTGTCCCGTAGACTTTTTTAAAGACATCGTCGTGAAATTCACTGTGATGCCGTTTAGCTCTAACTCGCGAGGAGGAGCGTGGGCATCCAACACGTGTTTTACACGCAGGAGAAGCTCCTTCAAGTGAAAAGGTTTTGGTATAAATTCCTCTGCTCCCAGTTCAAATCCACGCAGTCGTGACTCTGCATCTGCTTGAGCAGTTAAAAATAGAAACAATGTTGATGGTGATTGTTTGCGGATCTTTTCAGCCAAATCGAAACCACTTCCATCAGGCAGTCCCACATCCAACAATAGCAGATCGTAATCGGCGGAATTTTTAAAGTACTGTAAAGCTTCGGAACTGGTCTTAGCCCAGTGAACTAGGTACTCCTTTTGGAGGCGACCAGTAAGCGTTTCACCTAAGGAGGTGTCATCTTCAACGAGTAAAATTTTTCTCACGCCAAAGTCCCTCCAATATTGAGATGACTTTTAAAGCCTTCGTTTTCTTTCGACTCGAAAGAAAGGTTGCCACCCATTCTGTTCAGTAAACGTTTACTAATTAAAAGACCAATACCATTTCCTCTGGAGTCTTGTGAAATCAAAATCTCAGATCCAAGCTTGGGAAGAAAGCCTTTAAAGCCTTGTCCATTATCAGCAATGATCAGCTCTAGTGAATTTGGGGATAGGCTTTTTACAGCGATTTTCACTTCAGTGGCCTTTCCGTGTAGAACGGAGTTTTGCAAAAGGTTGCGAAATATACTTATCAAGGCCCGTCGATCCCCCTGGATCAAAGCGTCTCTTTCTAACTCGAGCGACAGCTCTGGAAAGTCGTTCCTCAGAGTTGACAAAAGCTGACTTAGGGATACTTTTTCTTGCAAAAGCGCTGTGCTATCTTCCAAGGTCGCTAAGAAAAGCGAGTTTTCGAGCTGTAGATCCAAGCGGCGGATGTCTTCGACCAGGCGCTTTAGCACTGGATTGTTGCTTTGCTGATCCTCTTCTAAAACCTCGGCTTGCAATCGCAGTCGAGCGATAGATGTCTTGATATCATGACTAAATGTTGAAAAGAAGAAACGCAGGCGCTGGTGTCTTTTTTGATCTCGATAGGAAAATATGACCAGAGCGGCACCACCTATGAGAATCGTGCCGAGTAGTATCGATCCTTCCCAGACAAACATTCGGTGCGTAGGGGAGGAGCTTTCGATTTTTAACAGAAAGAAAATCCACCACCAAGCGACTAAGGAGAAAGTGAAAACAAACCAAATAATGGCTAGGAATGTTTTCATATGACCTTTGAAGAACTTGTTCAGCATTACGACTCCGCAGATTCGATGATGATCTGGGCGGCCTGGCTCAAGATTTCATCGGTGTGTGCTAAAGATACAAAGCCTACTTCATAGGCATTGGGAGCCAAATAAACGCCTTTATCGAGCGCACTCAAGAAGACCTTTTTGAAAGTGCTGCTTTGATCTTTTGGCAGCTGAGAAATCGCGCGAATCGGAGTATCTACCTTGCCATGGATCCAAAATAAGGACGAATGCTGTTGAACCTGAAAGCCCAACCCTTTTTTGTCAAAACCTTGCTGAAGTGCTTGAGTGAACTTTTGTGTTCTTTGCTCAAGAATCTTCCAGCCATCAAGCCTTTGCATTTTCTTGAGGGTTGTTAGACCCGCGCGCATGCCGACGGGGTTGGCGCTGAGGGTGCCTGCTTGATAGACGTCGCCGCTGGGGGCGACGCGGTTCATGTGTTCGGCTTTGCCGCCATAACAACCCACAGGGAAACCACCACCAATGATCTTGCCATAGGTGACAAGATCAGGTGTGATGCCTGTCTGCGCAACCATTCCGCCCAGTCCGACTCGGAAACCAGAAATAACTTCATCGAAAATCAAGAGGCTGCCATTTTTTTTACAGAGATCAGCCACTTTCTTCAAAAATTCTTGGCGTTGAATAAGCAGTCCATAGTTGGCAGGAAGAGGCTCGATAATGACTGCTGCAAGATCTTTCCCATGTAGTTGAAAAACTTGTTCCAGGAGGACTTCATCATCCAGCGGAGTGACAACTGTTTGGGCTGCAACATCAGCGGGAATTCCCGCGCTGGAAGAAGCGGCCGTTCCGGCCAGGCCGCTGCCAGCTTGCACTAATAAATTGTCGACGTGACCGTGATAGCATCCTTCAAATTTCAAAACCTTGTTTCTGCCAGTGGAGGCTCGCGCGACTCTGAGAGCGCTCATGACCGCCTCAGTTCCTGAAGAGACAAAGCGAACTTTCTCCATAAACGGCAGCGTTTGAGTGATCCACTCCGCAAGCTCAAGCGAGTAAATTTCTGTGGCTCCGAAAGTCCATGCGGTTTCAATCATTGCATGAACTTCTTCTTTCACTTCGGGATCAAGGTGACCCAAAATCAACGGGCCAAAACTTTGGCAAAAATCAATGTACCTTTTGTCTTCGACCGAAGTGAGAAAAGCACCTTCGGCCTTCTTGAAAAAAACTGGCGAACGATCAAGACCTTTGAAAGATCTCACAGGCGAATGCACACCACCGGGAGTGACCTTAAGTGCGCGTTGAAATAGTTCCTCTGATGTTATTTGAGACATTGTTTTCTCCAGTCTTCTTGATCTAGGAAAGTGAAAATACGAGAGCTATCGAAAGCGTCTCTTTCCTTAAGATACTTGCTGATAATCTTATAAGTGTTTCCGGGGCCACAGGCATGGAATTTATTTAATAATTGGGGAAATTGCGAAACCATTTGCAAGAATTGGCTACCACTGTTCCAGAAGAAGAATTCTTTCTCTTGAGCGGGCTCTGCGGATGAGCTTGAGTTCAGGGTATAAGTTGCAACTGTCTGCATCCGATCGCCCAAGGCGCCTTTATCATGGGTCAGCTTGACCCAATTTAAGCTAGTTCCCGCAAGTATATCCAGGGCGAACTCTTCTTGTTCGCCTAAGCTATCAGAGCATCCGTGAACCCAAAGTCCTTTTTGAGTGAGCTTTTCCCAGGTTTTGACTCCGGCAGTCCAGATTATGCCTTCAGGCTTTAAGTCCTCGGGACAAGCTTCAGCGCGAGCGATAAAGAAGGCATTGGTCTGGACTGGGATTTCGTAAGGTAGAGAAGTTCTGCTGGCTTGAGTTTCAGCAGACCAAAGCTGGTTTTCAGCAAACTGCGGAACGGCGGAAACTCCTTTGAGCATTTGTTTTAAAAGGACTTGTCCACTATTTGTAAGCCCCCTCAGAAAAGTCACTTCGCCAAATGGTCGCGCTAAAACGGCGACACCGATTTTCTGGTGACAGCCACCACCAAAGCCCGCCAGAACCTGCCGTTCCTTTTCTGCACAGTGAAAGGTTGGGATATGATTGATTTTTTCAAGGAGGGGAAGGAGGTCGTGGCGGTTCTGCGCAATTTCAATAGCTAGAGCCCCTTGTGCTGCCGCATTTGGATTTACCGATAGAGGCAAAACCATCCACTCCAGCTGACTGAGGGCGGAGCGCAGCTGATGCTGAACATCCTTGAATTCATCATGAGTTGCAGCGAGCAAACGATCCAGGGCAGCCTTTGCGACGATCAACCCGTCGACCTCTTTAGCTTCGATCAGTTTGCGAATCCGAGTTGGTATATTACCGCGAACACTTTCAAAGGTGACGGAGTTCAGCGGGCACGGCAAATGCCGTAATAGGAAGTCTTTAAGATTGTATTCTCTGCGGGGCGAGGAGCTGTATAGCCTGAGGCGACCTGAGGACCTAATATGAGAGAGGTGATCCTTTTTGACCAGCAAAAGGTCACGCTGATCCGCACGCGGCAATGTCGCGACAATTCGCGTGTCGCTTTTTCCTTCTGTGGGCAGATCCTTCCAAGAGTGAACAACCATATCAGTTTCGCCGCGGATAAGTTCACCGTAGAAGTCCTCGGTGAAAACTCCTTTTTCGGGAATTTGCCATAAAGGATCCGTTAGGTTTTTATCGCCAAGAGACTCTTTAAAACGGAACTCTATTTGAAGTCCGGGATTTGCGTTTTGAAGCGCTTCCCCGACCATGTAGGCTTGAAGGCGTGCAAGATCACTTTTGCGAGCGGAAATCTTTAAGCGCATAAATCGTCCCAACCAAGGGGGCGAAGTTCTGTCCTGTCTGTGTAGGCAATGGCCTTTTCAAGAAGGGCCTGTTTGATTGCCTGAATTTTTGTCTGAGTTTCTTTTTTCGTCTCTTCGATTTCTGCAAAAAATTTCTGCAAGCTCATCAGTGACACATGAGGAAAATGCACTTGCAGAAGTTCTCCAAGTCTATTTTCTTCACCACGGAGGTCAAAGACAGCAGTCGGGCGAGTGTCTTGTCTGCACATCAATTCAAGTATTCGTGAATCTGGAATCGGAGCAGCGATAATCAGAGCGTGACCATGGACATAGGCTTCGCTGTAGGTGTTTAATGTTAAGTTGTTGTACTTTTCTTTAAAGGCTTGAAGCTTAGATGGGTCGCGGCAGATCATTTGCGTGAACTGTTTATGGGCCAACCAAGGAAGAATCTCTTGGGCAAGTTGTCCCGAGCCACAAAGAGAGATCGAATTTAGATCCTTGGTGTAGCGACGAAGCAAACTTCCGTAGCTTTGAGATCCTATATTCACGAGATGTTCAGCACGGGTGCGTTTCACCTCGGCCAGGATAAAATTTAACCATTTTTGATGGTCTGCAAACAAAGGGTTGCTTTCGCTCTTCTGATTCTGCACAAAATTTTTAAATTGCCCGAAGACCTCCGTCTCTCCGACGATAGGGGAGTGGAGTCCGCAGAGAATTTCCAGAAGCAGGCTGAGCGCTTTCTCGCCGCGCAGGACTTGATCGCCTTTTTCAATGTGATCTTGGAGAGAATGGAAGTCCACTTCAGAGCTGAAAAGGATCTGACGAAGACACGTCTTCCACACTGCGACCTGAGATAAGACGCTCGAAAAGTTTCTATTGGATTTTCTATGAACGAGAAGTATATCTTCCAACATGACTAAGGTTTATCATTAAACTTTCAGTAAAGTGTCATTGAAATGTCATATCGGAGGGCATATGAGACTCGCTCAAAGGCCGAGAAGAAACCGCAAGACTGAAGCTGTGCGGCAAATGATAGCAGAAACAGATTTGAAGGTCTCTCAGCTCGTTCTTCCCTTGTTTTTATGCGAGGGGGCGTCTCAAAAGCAGGCAATTCAAAGCATGCCTGGTATTTTCCGCTACAGTCCCGATTTGATTCTTGAAGAAATTTCCCGGGCCGTTGATTTAGGTGTTAAAACCTTCGACATCTTCCCTGCTTTGCCTGAAAACAAAAAAAGCTCTTCGGCCGAAGAAGCGCTGAATCCCCAAGGTTTAATTCCTCAGACTCTGCAAATGATTCGGAAGAAGTTTCCGGAAGTGACTCTGATTACTGATATTGCCTTGGATCCCTATTCTTCCGATGGACACGATGGACTTGTTAAGGACGGAAAAATTCTAAATGATGAAACGGTAGAGATCCTTGCGAAAATGGCCTTGGTTCACGCACAGGCCGGTGCGGATATTGTGTCTCCGTCCGACATGATGGATGGGAGAGTGGGGGCCATTCGGCAAAGCCTTGACCAGGCGGGCTTCATTGATACGGGTATTCTCTCCTACTCCGTAAAGTATGCCTCTAGTTTTTACGGTCCGTTCAGAGAGGCGTTGGATTCCGCTCCCAAGTTTGGAGATAAAAAAACCTATCAGATGGATTTTCGGAATTCGCGCGAAGCCTTAAGAGAGATTGAATTGGACGTAGCTGAAGGTGCGGATATGGTAATGGTTAAGCCCGCCCTTAGCTATCTGGACGTGATTGCTAAGGTGAAAGCGCACACTCATCTGCCAGTAGCCGCCTACAATGTCAGCGGCGAATATGGTCTGATCAAAGCCGGCGCCAAAGCCGGAATTATCGATGAAACTCGCGCAATGGTAGAGACGCTGTACTCCATTCGCCGCGCCGGTGCTGATATTATTTTTACCTATTTTGCGTTGCCGATGGCTGAGTGGCTTCGCAAAAATCAGGGCTAAAGTGTCAGCGGCATGCTGACGCTAATTAAAGTGGTTTTGTTTTTGAATTTGCTTTCAAAGAGCTCTCCGATAGCCCCGGCATTTTCCAAGAGAGTATCTCGGTACTCGATGTCCATATACTCAACGTTCACGCTGATTGAGTAGATCTTAAGTCCCAGACCGAATTTGGGTCCACGGGCGCCATCAAACTTTATATCGACTTCATTATCCGCTTCGGGATCGAGCGTACCTTCGAAAATATATCCGCCCCAGATTCGCAGACCGATCGGGGTCATCTGAGTGCCTAGGACAACACCAAAAAGACTCGAAGAGGCATCAGCTTCATAGTGATTGACTGAGTTTTTGAATTGAGGTTGTGAGTAAATACCTTCCAAGCCCATAAAGAACTTTTCTTGATTGTGATAGCCTACTTTTAAGCTTCCCCCGTACCCTTCAGTGTCACCGGTAGAACTTTGCGCAAATGGCACAGGCCAATTGATTTCACTTTCGCCTTTTTCATAAAACACTCCTGGCTCGATGTAGAATCCGGCTAGGGCAGGCTGAGCAAGAAAAAAAGTAAAAGCTGCGACGGCAGCAAAAGAGAGTTTCATAAAAACCTCCTTAACACATCTGCAGTTTACTTTGGAATGAAGGGTGATTGTTGTGAAAGCAGAGCCGAGCTGTTTAAAAACAGCCGCAGTTAATTCTTGCCAGCTGGTTGAACTTCCTCAATCCAGCTGAAGGTATTCATTATTTGATTACAAGATTTCAGAGATTCGCCGAACGTACTTTTGTTATCCATGCAGGTCATCACAGTAACACGGTCGTTGTTTTTTACTACGACCTGACGAATCTGCTTATTCTTAGTCCTGGAAAGCATATCTACGACCAAGGCAGGACTTTTGTTCAGCTGAAATTTCTTGGCGGAAACGACCTCAAAACCATAGTTCGGATAATCACGCATCCATCTGCGAATATAGAGTTCCAAGCTGGTCTTGGCATTGATCTTATCAGTTCGAACGCTCAAGGATCCTTCGTTGTCGGGATTTTTCGATGTAAAGCGAACTGTATCTAACAAGGATTCCTCGGCCTTGCTCGAAGGCACCCAATCGGTTCCAGCCGTGCGAAGGATAAAACCTTTATGCAAAAAGTAGAGACCCTTCTCTGGAGTAGTGAGCGCAGAGGTGCTGGTTGCAGGGTAAGGAGCTGCGTAAGATAAGGAGCCAGCAAAAAGAATAAGCGAAAAAAGTATTTTCACTTGTTTAGGGTACTTTAGTGGCGCTTTCCAGGCAAGGCCCTAAATCTGAGGGTAGCTGGACCACATAGATTTGCTTTTTATCTTGGAACTGTCTGGTGAAAGCCAGCTGTTCTGGTTGTGCATCAGAGAGTGACGGCGACATCAGGGAATCTTGTCCCTTAAAGATGACCTGCGTGCATTGCTTTTCAAGATTTAGAACTTCCAGCTGATAGTTTTTTTCACCCGTGCGGAGAATGCTGTAAAAGAGTCGAAGGGGTGGCCGAGGAGCTACGATAAGGTCGCGATACAGTCCCTCTTTTTCTTTGAGCGTGACGGGAATCCTTCCCTTCATTTTTAAGGAGACCAGCTTCTGCTCCGATGTCTTCAAGTCTTTCTCGACCCAAAAAACTTGGGACGAATCTGGAGAAACTGCGGGATATCTTTTCTCTTTGCCTTTTGCGACCGAGACGAAACTGACGGGTAGCTTTTGAAAGTCTAATTGGAAGATTCCTGTCAGCCCGCCTCTCTTTGACGTGAAAATAAGATGCTTGGACTTTCCGGAAGAGGCATAGTGAGGTTCCCCATCGTATCCCGGCTGGTGAGTCAGTCGCAGAATATGGGCACCAAAACGATCACTGGTGTAGAGTTCGGAGGGCGGGAACTCTTTGTCGAATGTTTTGTTTCGCAGAGGACTTTCTTTTATCTCGTCGGTTGTTGAAGAGTAAACAATTTCATCTTGGCTTAAGTAGGTGGGATGAAAGGCATCGCCATCAGAAAAGGTGATTCGGCGTTCTTTACTTTTTTTTAGATCAAGCTCATAAATCTGAGCACCTTTGTGACTGAGACGGCCTTTGCTGGAGTATAAAAGACGGGAACCATCAGGAGAAAAAGTCGGATCGTCATTATCGCCAAGAAAAGTTGCCTGCTTAACATCTTTAGCCAACAGATAATCGGGCGTAATCCAGTTCTCTGTGACACTCTTGTGACTGCAACTGCAGACAAAAGCTAGCAGTGCCATCAAAAGCAGGAAAGTTCTCATTCAACCTCTACCTTGTGAATAACTTTTTGGAGCAATGAAGAAGGATTTATTTTTTTCAGATCCTTCAACGGCACCCACTGCAAATTTTTTTGCGCGAGAGCTTTTTTGCGTGTGATTTGAATAAAGATATCATGATGTGTGATGTTGTGTTTAGTATCATAGGCCTTGGGCTTGCTTTTTTCTCGAGAAATTTCACCGGGAAAAATCATTTGTCCTTTAAGGAAAGGGGCATAATCATTTTTCAATAGGGCCACTTTATTATCCTTAATAGTCACCATAGGTTTCCAGACCCAGACTTCGCTTTCTCGTCGAGGTTTTTTTAAGGGAAGTTCGCCGACTGTGCCGGTCTCGCGAGCCACACAGCTAACAGACCATGGGCAAAGAATGCATGCGACTTTCTGAGGAGTGCAGATCGTGGCCCCAAGCTCCATTAAGCCTTGATTACTCATGTCTGCCTGTCCAAAAAGAGCCAGTGAATCTGAAATTTTTTGTAGTTGGTCTCTTTCTTTGCTGTTCCACCACTCTAAAGATAATCCGTATTTTCGCGACAGTACGCGAATAACGTTGCCATCCAAAACACCGACTTTTTCTCCAAAGGCGATACTCGCCACAGCGCGAGAGGTGTAAGGACCAAAGCCGGGGAGCTGCAGAAGCTCGGTTGCAGATTGGGGAAATCCTTCGGCCAAAGCTTTCGCTGCCTTATGAAGATTGCGTGCGCGAGAGTAATAGCCAAGACCCGCCCAAGCTTCGAGGACATCCTGTTCGTTGGCGTTCGCCAGATCATGTACAGTGGGAAACTTTGTCAAAAACTTTTCGAAATATGGAATAACAGCGACAACAGTTGTTTGTTGCAACATAACTTCTGACAGCCAAATGCGGTACGGATCTTTGCTCTTTCGCCAAGGCAGATCTCTGCAGTTTTTTTTGTACCATTGCGTAAGAAGTTTGTGATCGAGTTTGAGGTCGTAATTTTCTTTCATCCGCGCTAATGTAGTCTTCTGATATTTAAGGAGTCAATAATGGAATACAAACCTCTCAGTGGCCGTGAATTTCCTCGTTTTTCCGCTATTAAAACTTTCTTCAGATTGCCTTATGTTGCTGTTGACGCAGACTATGATGTTGGCATTTTTGGAATTCCGTATGACGGGGGCGTTTCTTATCGTCCCGGCGCGCGATTCGCACCGGCTAAGGTGCGCGAGGTTTCTAGTTTAGGTCGCGGCTTCCATATGACTCGACAAGAAAATTTCTTCGAAAAACTAAAGGTCGCGGATATCGGCGATTGTCCGACGGTGCCGATCGATCAAAAACAAACCTATGAGAGAATCGAAAAGTTCGTTGGGGAAATTCTTCAGCGCGATAAAAGATTTTTGGCTGTTGGCGGAGATCACTCTACGACCTTGCCGGTGTTGCGTGCTCTTCGTAAAAAGTATGGAAGACCGCTAGCGTTCATTCACTTCGATGCCCACTTAGATACTTATCCGGCTGCCTGGGGCTGTGAGTTCCATCACGGAGCGTTCGCTCGTCACGCGGTCGAAGAGGGACTGGTTGATCCAAAGAAAATGATTCAAGTCGGTATCCGAGGTCCTTTAGCTGGCGGCGATGATTTGGATTTTATTAACAAACACGGAATTCGCGTCATTACAGTGGATGATGTTAGAAATTTGCCCATCAATGAGTTCGTAAAAACTTTGCCGGCTTTTGACGACACGCCTACGTATATTAGTTACGATATCGACAATCTCGATCCCTCGTTTGCGCCAGGTACAGGAACACCTGTTCCCGGTGGTTTGACGACTTACGAAGTTCAGCGAATCTTCCGCGCGCTCAAGATTCCAAATCTGGTGGGCGGTGATGTCGTGGAAATCTGCCCGGCTTTCGATCCTTCAGATATCACAGCCCTCGCAGGCCTGGATGCCTTGTTCGAAATGCTCCATTTGTTTAGCAAATAGGTTCTCCGGCCTTCTTTTAAAATAGAGGCCTAAGCGTTTGGCATTTCGTTAGGTGGAATCAGACCTTTCTTTTTGATCTTTTCTACCAAAGTTGTGCGGTTCAGTCTTAACAAGCTGGCCGCTTGGTTGCGATTCCAGCCAGTTTTCTCAAGTGCCTTCAGGATAAGAGCATTTTCATAGGCATCGACGGCCGAGTTGAAATCCATTCCATTTTCAGGAATATCCAAGGCGCCGATATCTGTGGAAGCAACTTTTGTTGATTTGTACTTCACTGGCAAATCCGACAAGTCAACTTGACCCTGCCCTTTAAGGATGGTCAAGCGTTCAACAAGGTTTTCCAACTCTCGAATGTTTCCGGGCCAAGCGTAGTTGACCAGACTTTCTAAGGCCTCTGCGTTGATACCGGTCAGACCCCGATTTTTTGAGCGATTGAAAATATCAATAAAATGCGTAAGTAAAAGTGGAATGTCGGATCTTCTTTCGCGCAATGGAGGAACAGTTATTGGAATTACATTCAAGCGATAGAAAAGATCTTCCCGGAACCGGCCATTGTCGACAGCCTCTTCCAGGTTGACGTTTGTAGCCGCAATTACTCGAACATTGACGCTAACAGTTTTTGTCGAGCCAACCGGTTCAAACTTTCTTTCCTGAAGAGCACGCAACAGTTTTACTTGGAGCGAGGGATCAAGATCACCGATCTCGTCTAGGAACAAAGTTCCGCCATCAGCCAATTCAAAACGGCCCACGCGATTGGCAATTGCACCGGTGAAGGCACCTTTAATATGACCAAAAAGTTCACTCTCTAAGAGTTCTGCCGGAATGGCACCGCAATTGATGGGAATAAAAGGACCTGTGCTACGGGGTGAGTTGTAGTGAATTGCTCGAGCAATCAACTCTTTACCCGTACCTGATTCCCCATGGACTAGGACAGTTGAATCTGAATCAGCGACTCGCTCCACCAGACGCAAAACATTCTGGATCTGCTCACTGTTACCAACGATTTGATCAAATTTATATTTTTTATTTAATTCAGAGCGAAGCTGCTGATTCTCTTGCTGAAGTTTTTTATGAGTCAGAGCTTTTTCGATAAGGCTCATAAGCTCTTCGAGATTAAAAGGCTTGGTGACAAAATGGAAGGCACCTTTCTGGGTGGCGCGAATCGCAGATTCAATTGTTGCGTGGCCTGTCAGAATAATTACTTCGCACGCGGGATTGATCGCCTTCAGGTGGCTCATAAATTCGATGCCATCACCATCTGGTAAATTCAGATCAACGATTGCTAAATCAATCGGGGTGTCCCCCTGACACAAAACTTTGGCTTCTTCGATTTTATTGGCTGTGATGACATTAAGGCCTTTTCGATCAAGAACTCTGAAAAGTGCGGTACGTAGTGATGATTCATCATCTAATATAAGAACTCGTTGGCTGCGCATGAACCTTCCTTCCATGGTGGGTTCGTTCTTCGATCAGGATAGTTTGTTTTTGACGGGACTGTCAAAAAATCCGCGCCCAACAAGTGTTTCAGGACCGTAAAACTAGACGAGAGAAGGAAATTTTTGCCAGGTTTTCACCCGCTTCTGTGGTCGAGAATTCGAGCTCGGCCTCGTGATCACGCAGAATCTGAGATGCCACTGAGACGCCTAAGCCTATGGGAAGACTTGGGTTTTTTTCCAAGGTTCCATTGTCCTTGATGAAAACATAAGCAGACTCGACCTGAGTCGAAAGCTCGATGTCGAGACTTCCTCGGAAACCTTTCTCATGGCGGCTTCTGTCGCTTAGATGGTCTATTGAATTTTGCAGCAGATTCTTCAAAGCTTGGGCCAAAAGATTCAGATGACCTAACATGAAAATCTCTTCGGCCGGGAAATGCAGTTGCACACGAATGCCTTTGGACTTCGTTTGAAGTTCAACGATTTTCAGAGCTCTTTGGCAAACTTCTTTAAGACTTAATTCACCCACCTGATCGGCATTTGGATTCCGTGTGAAACCTAAAAGATTTTGCACGATCTCTTTGCAGCGTTGAACGCCTTCTTCCATCTCGACGATGTCTGGATAAAGAGGGTGTTGAGGATCCATGTCCATCTTGATCAATTGAGTGAATGAAAGGATTCCCCCAAGTGGGTTATTCAGCTCATGTGCTATCGAGGAACCAATGGTTCCCAGTTCAGCCATTTTTGCTGACTCTAAAATTTGCTTTTCCATTTTCAACTGATGGGTGATGTCGTGATAGAGGTTTACAAAAACCAGTGGCTTCTCCGAATCCAGGGAGAGGCTTTGGCTATAGACTTCGAACGTTCGGGGTACGAGGTCTTTGGACTGAACTCGGAAGTTAGATCCCCGCTGGCAGCCTGGGCAAGGCTCGTCGCGATTATATAGAACTTTATAGCACTTGCGGGAGTGAGTGTCTTTTTCGCCTTCATTTGAAGAGGAGGGCAGCGCGCGGTTCGATTGAATGATATCGTAATTGGTGTCGATCATAACCACCGGATCTGACATTGAGTTGAAGGTCGCCTCCCATTGCTCTTTCAGATCTTCCGACTCTTTTAATTTCTGAATTCTGTCCAAAGCAAGGGCGACGGCTTCAGCCACGCGATTCAGGAAATTGCTTTCTTCTTTACTAAAGGGATGTTCGGGTGCTCTTAAGAAAAAAATGGATCCAACTTTTTCATGCTGCCGAAAAAGAGGAACTTGCAACTGAGTAAAGTTCAATTGATTTTGCACTTGCTTGGCAAAGAGTTCGTCCTGCGGGTGAAAAAAAAGCCGAATCCAGGAAGTTTGAACCGTAGCCGCTAAAGAATCGTTCAGCAGTTGTTCGATTTCTCCGACGGAACTTGCTTGGTGGACAGCGAGCAGGGCTTTCTTAAACCCTTCGATACGGGAATTCGTAAAGAAAAGTTTTCTTCGCGCCTCTGTGAGAAAGCGGGTCCTCTTTTGCACACGTTCTTCCAGTTCGATCTGCAAGCGTTTTAACTGTGCAGTCTGCTCGCGGATCAGCAAGGCCAGGTTTTCATCTTGCTTGCGTTGGTTGGCGTCCTCTAAGGCAGAGAAAAGATGGCTTTCGAGGTCTTTGTCGGTATAGCTTGTGATAATTCTGATAAAGGAATAATCCTCATGCAATCGAGCTAGTTGATTCGGAGAAAAGCCAGGTGGGACGACCGCAATAAATTGAGTGGCTGGAGATATTTCTTTAATGCCGTCATAGAAGTCCTGAAACTTCTTACCAAGAATGATGGTGATCGAGAGCGCAACGACGTCATAGGCGGAGTCCTGGACCCAGTGAAAAGCTTGCTGCAGATCAGAGGCAATGTGCGCACCGAGCTCTTGCAGGCGGGATTCCCAAGGACCAATTAAAAGAAAGCTGGCTTTCAAAGACCGCATGTCGGGATCAGGTCCTTATGGTGAAGCACTGTGAAGTCTGGGTTGTCTTCAGGGTGCACGGGTTTTTCTCCGACGTGTTCACCGTGAGCAAAATAACAAGTATCGGCTCCAATGCGCTTCCCATCTCGAATTTCACTGGAAAGTCTGTTGCCAATGCTTAAAAGGCTTTCGGGATCGTGCGATTCGTTCATAAGAATATCACGGAAAGCGAGCTCCTTTTTTTCACCAATGAAGCCATTCAGAATATATATTTTTTTAAAGAACTTCTCTATTTGCAGAGCTTTGATTTTTTCAATTTGTGAAGCCAGCGAACCCGCAGTCACTAAATACAAATTGTATTTCGATTTCAAATTCAGCAGGTTTTCAGTGGCGCCAGGCATCAGAGGCAAAACCGAGGGCACTTCAGGGTTGTAGAAGCTTTCTAAGGCATCATGAATAGCTTTGCCTTTTTGCGGAGACCCGAAGCGCTCGACAATTTGCGTGAAGATTTCAGTGTGCGACAGATGAGAAGCCATTTCCTGGCGGGCCTTCATGCATTCTTCAAGATTGCATTTAAGACCGGCCGCAATCATTGCTTCACAGGCACGTTGTGAGGCGAGAGGAACCAGAAGACTGGAAGTGTCCAGCAAGGTGTCGTCCAAATCGAACGCGAGAGATTTATATTTTCCCATCCTGCTATCTCCTCATGAGGAAGGCCTTCAACCCTGCGGCGAAACGGGGCCAGACGGTTGAAAGTTCGCTATGCTCTTGAGCTTCGACACAAATGACAGGAACTTGATGTTCCAACCATCCGTACTGTCCCAAACTCCCAGGTGTCGGGTAACCTATGTCTTCACGGGCCGGGTAACCCGTTCCTTCGGCGATAAGCTCAGCGGCTTCTTTTCCAGGGGCGCCTGTGTAAACAACGCATGGCTCCCATGAATGAAAGTGTACTATGAGTTGTGGCTTTTCGTCCTCAATGAGTTTTGTCAAAGCCTGAACTTCCAGCTCGCTTCCCGGCGAAGGGCCTGGATAATAGCGTGGTGCCTTACACTCAGGACTCCAGTCTCTGCTGGGGAAATTTCGGTTGAGATCGACTCCTTGCCCATTACACCTCTGAGCACGCGAGTAACCGTCGGGATTTATACAGGGGATAAGAAGCCAGGGCCGAATTCTTTCGGTTTGTATTATTTCATTTTCCTGCAGCCAGAGCAGCAGTTCGTTGGCAAGGATGACTCCTTCGGGCTCGTCACCATGGACGCCGCCAATAAACAAAACAGGGCGCTCCGCAGATTCACTCAAACTGTGTGATTTTTTATACAGAGCGATCGGCGTCTCCGATGCGGTCTTTGCCCAAGAAGTTTGGTGAATTATTTTTCCTTGCATGAGATAATTAAGCCTGTTTTTTTCAGAGAAGAAAAGCTTTTATAAGGAATACTCCATGCCAGAAAATAATTCCGATAAACTGACTGTTATAGCTCTCGCAGCCGGCAAAGGCACGCGCATGAAATCGCCGCTTCCTAAAGTTCTTCATCCAGTAGCGGGAAGACCAATGATTGAAAAGGTGATTCAGGCTTCTAAACAAGCAGGGGCGGCAGAGATTCGAGTCGTTGTTGGTCATGGCCAAGCCTTGGTCCGGCAAGTCGTAGAGCCCATGGGAGTTGCGACCTATCCTCAAGAAGAGCAGCTTGGCACCGCCCACGCAGTTCGCTGCGCAAAACCGGAAACAATCGAAGGTCTTGTTATTATTATGAATGGAGATCATCCGTTAATTGAAGCTTCTGACATTAAAGATTTCGTCAGAATTTTTCGGGATGAACGTTGTGATCTCGCCGTTGTGACTGCCGAAGTAAAGAACCCAGGAGATTTCGGTCGCATCATTCGTCATAAAGGTGACCTGATGGCTATCGTAGAGGCCAAAGATGCTTCCGCAGATGCACTTAGAATTCGTGAAATCAACACGGGCATTTATATCGCCAAATCTTCTGTACTTGCTGAGTATCTGCCAAAAATTCAGGACAACAACGCAAAGAAAGAATTTTACATCACAGATTTGATTTCCCTCTGCATCCAGGATCAGTGCAAGGTTCAAGCAATCAAAGCCTCGGAAAAGGTGGCAGTGGGAGTTAACACTCAGGCCGAGCTCGCAAGAGCGACTAAAATGTTGTTTAAACGCAAAGCTCTTCGCTTGATGGAAGAAGGCGTCTTGATGATCGACCCGCGCACCGCTTATATCGAAGAATCTGTCGAAATCGGGCCGGGAACAGTGATTTACCCAAATGTGTTCATTCGGGGGCGCAGCAAAATTGGATCCTTTTCAGTTATCGAGTCGAATGCGTTTATTTCTGATTCCCAAATTGGTGACAGTGTTCAAGTTCGCGGCGGCAGCTATTTGGAAAGTACCAAGCTGCACAATAAAGTTACTGTAGGTCCTTATGCTCGTCTGCGCCCGGAAACAGAAATCTTCGAAGAAGCTCATGTGGGTAACTTTGTGGAAATGAAGAAGGTGAAGTTCGGAAAGAAGTCCAAAGCTGGTCACTTAACTTATTTAGGTGATGCGGAGATTGGCGAGGAAGTTAATATTGGTTGCGGAACTATAACTTGCAACTATGCGGCTGATAAAAAGAAATATAAGACGAAAATTGGTGACCGAGTGTTCGTTGGGAGTGATACCCAGTTTGTCGCCCCTATCGTGATCGGCGATGACGCGCTTATTGGCTCAGGTTCGACCATCACAAAAGATGTGCCTGCCAAGGCTCTGGCCGTGGCTCGCGGAAAACAGTTTATTAAAGAAAATTATACTCCAAAGGGCTCTTCAGAAAGCTCTCAAGAATAGGTGAAATTATGTGCGGTATCGTTGGATATTTGGGACCTCAAAGCCCTAAAGACATCATTGTAAGTGGACTTAAAAAATTGGAATACCGCGGATATGACAGCGCGGGGGTTGCTATCCTGGATGCTGGAAAAACCAAGCGAGTAAGAGCTGAAGGAAAGCTGAAGGCTTTGGAAGATAAACTTAAAGCTGAAAACTTTGATGGCAACATCGGTATCGGACATACCCGTTGGGCGACGCACGGTGCGCCTTCAGAAAGAAATGCGCATCCCCATCAGGTTCGAGGAATCAACCTGGTTCATAATGGAATTATTGAGAACTACCTAGATATTCGCGAGGAGCTTTTGCAGAGGGGCGCAGATATCAGTTCTGATACGGACAGTGAATTGGTGGCTCATCTGATAGCCTATGAGGTCGAAATTACGAATGACCTTTTTCAGGCGGTCGAAAGAGTGCTAGGTAAATTACGAGGAGCTTTTTCAATTCTTGTTATGTGGGAGCAAGAGCCAGATCGTCTTGTCGCGTTTAAAGACGGACCGCCTCTTGTCGTGGGATTAGGGCAGAAAGAAGTTTTTGTCGCGAGCGACGTTCAGGCCCTGATCCAGTATACTAAAAAGTTTGTCTATCTTGATGATCGTGAGATCGCTTCCATTAAAGGCGATAAAGTTGACTTCTTTTCTGCCAATGGCTTTCCGATAACTAAAAAAGTTGTGGAGCTAAACTGGGATCCTGAAATGGTCGAGAAGCAAGGTTACGCTCATTACATGCTTAAGGAAATTTATGAGCAACCGCGGGCTGTGGCAGCGGCTATTGAACCACATGTGAAGCCAGAGAATTTTACCGTCCAACTAAAGAATCTGGGATTTGGCGGTGCTTCCGTTCAGCAACTCGAAGAGCTTGATCGGAATTCTGATTGGAAAGATACGCAGGATGTTTTCAAAAGAATCGAGCGCGTATTTATCATAGCCTGCGGGACAAGTTTCTACGCTGGAATGGTGGGCCGCTATGTGATCGAGCAACTGGCAAAAGTTCCAGTTGAAGTCGATATCGCCAGTGAGTTCCGTTATCGTAATCCAGTTGTTCCCAAAAACACCCTGGTGATCACGATTTCTCAAAGTGGTGAAACTGCAGACACTTTGGCGGCGGTTCGCATGGCCAAAGAAATGGGCGCAACCACTCTAAGCATCTGTAACGTGCGCAACTCCACTATTGACCGAGAAGCCCATGGGCATCTCTACATGAACTCTGGGCCGGAAATTGGTGTTGCCTCTACGAAAGCATTCACAAGCACCCTGGCGGTCCTAAACTGCTTAGCAATCGCTATAGCAAGAGTACGCGGTGCCATGGTCGAAAAGATAGAGAAAGAACTCGTCACCTCTCTCTTGGCATTGCCTAGCCAAATGGAAGGTGTTTTGGCTTATGACAAGTACTTCGAAGAAGCGGCAGGTAAACTCAAGCTTTATCGTGGTTTCCTCTACATGGGCCGAGGGACAAGTTTTCCTATCGCCATGGAAGGAGCTCTTAAATTGAAAGAGCTGGCATACATGCACGCTGAAGGTTATGCGGCTGGCGAGATGAAGCATGGACCGTTGGCTCTGATTGACGAGCGTATGGCAATCGTAATGGTGGCACCCACTGATCACTTGTACGAGAAAACAATCAGCAATTTGGAAGAAGCTCGAGCGCGCGGTGGGAAAATCATTTCTATCGGGACCGGTGACAATGAAAAGCTTCGCGAGATCAGTGAATTCTATTTGGCGATTCCGAAAGCCCACTGGACAACAAACACCGTTTTGTCAGTGATACCCTTGCAGCTAATGGCCTATCATTTGGCCAGCAATTTAGGATACGACGTTGATCAACCTCGTAATCTCGCCAAGTCCGTAACGGTCGAATAAAAAAAGGCTTCAAGATTTCTTGAAGCCTTTAGCTTGCGACATTCATCAAATTATAAAAAGATTTTACCCGTTCAACGAAGTCTACGGTCTCGTAACCCCGTGCTGGGCCGTACTTCAGTTTTGGTGCATAGTCAGGGTTCGCAAGCAGAGGTAATATCTCTCGTAAGTGGCGCCACGAGTGCGGGTTGCGACCCATTTCCTCTGCCAGTTTTTGAGCATCACGTAGGTGGGCGTAACCAATATTGTAAGCGGCGAGAGCTAATGCCAAGCGGTCTTTAGAGTTCAAATCAGAGGGCATTTTATTTAAAAGGTAGCGCAGGTATTTGGAGCCTCCCCAGATGCTCTGCTGTGGGTCCGTTCGATCTTCGATTCCTACGAATGCCGCAGTATCTAGAGTCAACTGCATGACTCCGCGAACACCGGTAAAACTGACAGCGTCGGGATTCCAGTGCGACTCCTGGTAGGCAACGGATGCGACCAACTGCCACGGCAATCTGTGAGCCTGGGCAGCCTTCTTAAAGTCCTTGCGGAAAGCTGGCAATGTCGAGCGCATCATTTTAAAAAAACGAGCGATATCTTGTTGATCGAGCTGAGCCAAGTAGGCTCGATAACGGTCCAGAACTCTCATGATTTCGTCGTTGCGAGAAGCTTTTTGAAACCATGCCTGCATCAGGTTCAGCAGATCTTGATTGTCTGGAGTGAGCACCCAGCTTAGAGAGTGCGGCTCTGTCAAACCGGTGATTTTTTCGATTCTATTATGATATCGACTGTAGAAGTCGCCGGCAAAGTTTTCGGCTATGGCACAGGCTGCACGGTTATCTTGGATCTGCGAAAGTAGATCTTGGGCCTTGATGTTCTCGACAACCTGGACTTCGACATTTGGTGAAAGCTGAACCAACCGTTGGGAAAGTCCTTGATAGTTGTCCTTGGCAAGGATCAGTACCTTACGCTTATTCAGATCTTGAATATTTTGAATGCGGTATTTTCTATTGCAGTAGAGACTTAGATAAGTTTCTTCATAAGCAGGCCCAATTAGAAAACCATTGCTACGGGCGGGGGTTCTTAATCTGGCCGCGGCGATATCGCCTTCACCGTTCGAAAGCGCTCTTAGCACAGATTCTTCGTCAGGCAGGGTTATGAACTTCAGTTTGATATTATAAGAGCGGGCGAAAGCATCGAGTAAATCAAAGTCGATACCGAAGGCATCTCCCTTTTTCGATTTACTATATATAAGCGGGCTTTTTGTTGTTAGGACGACGATTTCATTTTTCTTTTGAACCTGAGCCAAACTTGCTTGTTCATCCCAATAGATCGCATCACAACCATTCATAGCAATGGTCGTGAACCCTAAAGCTCCAGCGAGGAGCGCGCGGCCGAATTTCTGTTGAAACCTTACAAGTGTCGCCATATCGATGGGCTGTGGTATATGAGGATGCGGTGCCCCGGCAAGCTTTTAGAGACGATTTTTGCAGAGAAAGGTGAGTTTTTCCCTATTTTCGTCACCAGTTTAGAAAAAAATTCAGTACTGATCGATGCTTACAGTACGGCGTTAGGAAAGCGGAGTGTGCTCGTTATTATAACGCGGCCATTTCAAAATGTAGAGTGACAGGTGGTCTGTAAAAATTTCTGGAAGATTAAAACACTACTGGGCAGGAAGGCAAATTCGATCTAAACCACTAAGTGATTTAATTCTTAAAGGAGATACTCATGTTTAAAAATATCTTTGTCGTAGTGGCGACGATGTTGGTGTCAGCTTCTGCCTACGCAGCAACTTTGAAGTGTACAATTGGGGAAGCTGTGGCTGGTTCTTACCTTACAAAGACAGTCGAATTGCCTGAAGAAAACACTCAATTCATCAAGAGTCCGTCGGGTTCAGTTAAAGGCTTCGTAAGCTTTTCAAATGGACATGCTGTGATCAATTTGACTGTTGTCCATAATGAAGCAACTACTTATGTGATCACTGATGTATCACAGGGCCAAGAAGCGAATTTGACAGTAAGTCCGTTCAATAATCATCGTTTAGTCGAAGTTCGCTGCGTTCGTCATCAGTAATAAAATGTGGAATTTCGGAACAGTTTAGGTTCCCGAAAGGGACTTTTGTTCTAAGCAGAACCGCCGAGCAGTCCCTTAGATTGCGATAAAAGGGTCTCGCCTTTGCACCTCCTTTAGCAGGGAGGTGTTATGTCTGATCGAAAAACAAAAAACAGTGAAAGTAAGAGTCCGTCTTTTGACAAAAAGAAATCTAGCGGACTGAGCTTTTCGGACATGTCATACGACGAAGATCGTCAGGGTTTTCAAACGTGGGACAAAGCTCTCGAAAAAACCGATAAGGATGATCGCAGCCGACCTGGCCGCGAGCTCAATAAAGACAGTGACTCAAGAGATCTGAATCGAGACTACTATTCTCCCGATAAAAACAAACCAGAGTCAGATCGTTAGAGCCATTGTTCGAAACCGCTTCGAGCAAGTGCAATTTGCTGTTGCTTGCGTTTCTCTTTGTCCCGTTCTTTCACGGCTAACGGCGGCAGCAATCCAAAATTGATGTTGGTCGGCTGGAAGTGGTCGGCCCGAGTTTCATCGGTGATGGCTTCAAGTAGTGAACCCATTGCGGATTCCCGTGGCGGTGGATTAAAATTCTGATCACGAAGTTTTTGATCCAAGAAGCGAGCAACAAGCAATCCCGTGCAAGTCGATTCAAAATAGCCTTCGACACCCGTGATCTGGCCTGCAAAGAAAAGCCAGGGGTCATTTTTACTAGAGAGGTCTTTATTTAGACGTTTTGGAGAGTTGATAAAAAGATTTCTGTGAATGCTACCCAACTTTAAGAATTCTGCATTTTCTAGTCCCGGAATCATTCTAAAGACCCGTACTTGTTCTCCATAGGCCATACGAGTTTGGAATCCCACCATGTTATAGGCTGTTGCTTCTTTGTTATCTTGACGAAGCTGAACTACGGCCCACGGATAGCGACCAGTGCGGGGGTCGTCTAGGCCAATGGGTTTCATAGGGCCAAAACGCAGTGTCTGCGGACCACGATCGACCATGACTTCGATAGGCATACAACCTTCAAAAAAATCTGTGGTCTCGAAATCTTTTGGTTCAATCTTGCGAGCCTTTTGAATTTCTTCAATGAAACGATTGTATTCTTCTTTGTTCATAGGGCAGTTGTAGTAGTCCCCAGTGCCCTTGTCATAACGATCGGCTTTCCAAGCAATTTCAGTATTAATAGATTCCGCTTCTATGATGGGAGCGATCGCATCGAAGAAATATAAAAACTCATCTCCAAAGTGTTTACGCATACTTTCTGCCAGAGCATCGTGAGTCAGAGGGCCCGTCGCAATCACAGCGGGGCGAGGAATATCATCCAATGATGTTACGACATCATTCCGAACCTCAATTCGCGGATGATCCTTTACGGTTTGGGTCATCAACTCAGAAAAGACCTCTCGATCCATGCCAAGCGCCTGCCCTGCGGGAACCTGAGCTTTGTAGGCATTTGCGAGGATATAGGAGTTCAGCTTTTGTGCCTCCCATTTGAGTTGTCCGGGAGCGGAGTGCTCTCCCATGCTGCCAAAGGAGTTGGAACAGACAAGCTCTGCGAATTTTGAAGTTTTGTGAGCAGGCGTCATGGTCTTATCACGCATTTCAAAGAGAACGACCTTATAACCTCGGTCAGCGAGCTGTAGAGCGCATTCTGAGCCTGCGAGCCCTGCGCCAACGACTGTAATCGTGTTATTTTGAGTGAAATTTTGCATCGTTATGATAGACCTTTTCTAGATGAATCGTAATAACAAACCCAAGGGCAAATTGTCCGTTGGTTCCGAAGTACTACAGAGTCTTTTTGAAAATGGCAAGTCACCATTGTCAGAGCAATTCATGCGTTGGAAATTATGGGCTAAATGGGAAGAAGTCGTAGGGCCGACCATTGCAAAAAATGCCGAGCCCGTGGGGTTTCAACGAGGAACTCTCTACGTTTGGGTTCGCAACTCTACGTGGATGCAGCAGATGATCTTTATGCGAGATCATATGAGACAAACGATCAATCAGAAGTTTGAAAATAATTTTGTAAGACACATCAAGTTCACCTTGGACCGTCATGAGGTGCCGCAGGCGGATCAAGATGGCTTCAGAGAGATGATTCAAAAAATTGCCCCAGAAGAAGAGGACTAAAGTGTCCTCGAACCTCCAGCCAACTCGGCTTCCAGTTCATTGTTCTGACCCTATTCCAGGGTAAGAAGGCGTGCCCCTTAGAGAAGCCTATTTTTCTTCTTGTTCTATAGATGTGCGGAGAAGTGTCTTTACGTTGTTTTTTCTAGAGGCTCCGCCCAACATGGTCTTAAGTTGCTGGTGCAGAGTTGGGTCGTTGATAAGCGCGCCTAACGTGCCTTGGCCACTATCGATTTTTGTGACGATGGAATCAAGTTTGTCGATGGACTTACGGAATTTTTCTCCGGTTTCAGCGCCCTTTAGAGCGACTGCGAATTTTTCAGTTTCAACAGTTGTTCTGGAGAAATTCTTGCTGGCGACTTCGAGATCACTCATGATCTTGCCAAGTCTATTGTTGGCATTTATCGTCGCGGTGATGGTGTGGAGTTCCTTAATAATATCAAAAATACGAGCGGTTTCATTTCCACGTTCGGAAAGTATTCCCAAAATATCAGAAGCTTTTGCCACCTCGAGTACTGTGCCTTCTTTGATTGGTGGATTGCGATGATCACCGGGGATGACATAAATGAACTTGTCCCCGAGGGCGCCTTGAGTGCGAATTTCAACTTCCGAGCCTTCACGAATTTTTGTCAGATACTTTTCGTCAATTTTCATCCGTACATCAAGTGCATTTCTTTCCGTAAGGAAGGTAATGTCTTCGACGTTCCCTACATTCACACCTGAAAGCGAAACTATTGAGCCGATTGCCAAACCTTGAACTTGGTCGAAATAGGCATGAACCCGGACATAGCTGGTAAAGAGCGCTTTATCGGCCCCGAGAAAAAAGATAGAGCCCAGGGTTAAAACTATTCCGATAGCTAAAAAGATTCCCACTTTTAACTGAGTTCCGCTTTGAGATTCCATTAGGCACTTTCTCCGTTGATAAACTGGCTCATGATTCCGGGAGGTTCTTGTCGAAGTTGTTCAATTGTAAACTGTTCGCCAATGCGGCCTTCATAAAGCAGAGCTACTTTATCACAGACGGCATAGACAGTCGGCATATCGTGAGTGACCAGTATCGAGGTGACTCCACGAGACTTTAACGAAAGAATCGACTCTTGTATGCGTTTTGTATTGTAAGGATCGAGACCGGCTGTAGGTTCATCCAGAAGAACCACTTCGGGTCGCATCATGATAGCACGAGCAAGTCCCACGCGCTTTTGCATTCCCCCGGATAAACTTGCTGGGTAGAGCTTATCCGTGCCAAGCAGCCCGAACTCCTCAAGCTGTTCTTGAATCTGTTTATCAATTTCTGAAGTGCTTAACTTGGAGTGTTCACGCAATGGATAAGCCAAGTTGTCGTGGACTGTCATGGAATCAAATAGAGCTCCACCCTGAAATGCGTAAGCAACTTTTTTGCGAATCTCCACCAGCTCGGCTTCCCTCATAGGCACGATATCTTTACCATCAATTAAGATTTGCCCTTGATCGGGTTTCTCCAATCCAACGAGACTGCGCAGTAGAACACTTTTTCCGGTTCCTGAGCCACCGATGAGACCTAGACATTCACCTTTGCGCACATAAAAGTTGACCCCCGAATGAATCGTCTTCTTATCAAAGGATTTGTGGAAGTCGATGACCTCTATGACGCCTCTTCGGGTTGCCATCATACGCTTCTCTCCACAATCCAAAATAGCTTCGATAAAAAGAAGTCACCGATAAGAATCAAAATAGAAGCAACGACCACTGCCTTTGTCGTAGCAATGCCCACTTCTTTTGTTCCGTTCTTCACCGTTAAACCAAAGTAGCAAGACGGAACCGAGATAAACATTGCGAAGAAAAAGGTTTTAAAGAATCCGGAAAGATAGTCTGAAAGAGTGGAAGTAGAAAGGACCTTTAATAAATAGAAACTAGGGTCTAGATTTAATTCGGTGGCTCCGATCATTAAGCCGCCGGCGTTTCCTACGATATTTGCGATCGAAACCAAAAGAGGAAGAGCAATAAGGCATGCCAGGACTCGCGGGATGACGATAGTTTTGATGGGCGAGGTTCCTAGAGCTCTGATGGCGTCGATTTGTTGGGTGACCACCATACTTCCGATTTCACTGGCAATTCCTGCGCCGACTCTGGCTGCCAACATCAGACTTGTAAAGACAGGTCCGATTTCGCGCAATATGGTAACAGCAAGTAATTTTGGAACATAGAGCTTTCCGCCAAATTTCTCTAGTCCCAATCCGAATTGCAGAGACATGACCATGCCGATGCTAACAGCAGTAACAACAATCAGCGGAAGAGATCTTGTGCCGATTTGAAAGACTTGCTCGATCAAAAGCTTCCCATAGAATTTGCCGCGAAAGAGCTCTTTAACAACCTGACGGGTCAGAAGTCCGACTCCACCAAGGAAGTTAAAGATGTCTAGCATAAAGCGGGTAATCGGTGCGTTGATGTTTTCCATCTAGGGCGCCCGAAACTGACTTTTAAAGTCATTAAAATGTGTAAGCTCGTTGGGAAATTTTTTGGCGACACCGCCATAGCTTAGAGTGAAGTTGCAGTTATTTTTCTTAAAAACCAAAAGCGACATTTTTACGGGAACCCCATCAAGAGTTCCTTGAGCTGTCGACTGTCTGGCGGAACGTCCATTGAACTCGAGTTCTTCTGTCGCGAGAATTTCCATATCGGAAATTGCGTTTAAGGAGTCCATTTGCATTTGCTGCAGGTTGGGGTCGTTTGGATTGTTGCAGTCCGAGGTGAAGGAAATAGTGTTTCCAGTTTGCTTGCTGACCCATGCCTTGTCGGTACCGCTGACGCTCAGATCCTGGAAAGGGCTGGGCGGAGCGCGAAACTCGACATTAGTGGCTCGCTGAGACTGGCTTCCAGGAAGATTGACGGAAACGCAGCCAGCAAGGATGAAACTCGTGATGCATATAACAAAGATGTTTTTCATAACACCTTTCTATCGGAAAAAGTCGCTTCAATATTCAGGGCCAGGAGCGGTAATCAGGACCTTAATCCATGTCATCAGTTTGGCGGCACTGACAATAATCCTATGAAACTTTTTGCCCAGTTTGAACTAATTTGCCAACGAGTCCTTCTAATAGCTGGCATCGTATGTGCAATGGCAATGGAAAGGGAAAAGAGGGTTCAAGGAGTGAACACTTTGCGGAATATTTTCGTGGCAGGATGCCTGACATTAAGTTTTGTAGTTGCCGAAGCAAAAAAGGTGGCTGGAGAAATCAATTTTCAAGGCGACACTGTTCATCTTGAACTGACTGGGCAGCAAAACTGGGACTACGACGTCAAGCGAGTGGAGAAGCAAGGCCAAACTTTAGTCGAGATGACTGTGCCGGCTTTAGATGAAACCACGATTCAATCTCTTCAGAGCTTCAGCAGTGAATTCGTTCCTAAAGTCACAGTGGATCGTAATGGTCCAGACGGAAAAAGTATCGTTCAGTTTACTCTGTCTGGCGAGAACATCGAGACCTTCGACTATCTGACAGACCAGCCTTCGCGGTTGATTATGGACTTTTATGTAAATCCCTCAATGGCGTCCAAAAAAGCGAATGTTGCCAGCAAAAGTCTTCCTGCAAAAAAGGAAACTCAGCAAGAGAAGGTTATCACTAAGTCAGCGAAAGTAGCTGGTAAAAATAAAACAGCGAAAGCTGAAAAGAATCGAAAGCCGGCGACGACTGACGTTTTGACGATTGCCGACCAGGGTCCAGTGGCGGCAAATACATCTTCAGGAAACCTTCAATCTGCAATTTTCGACGGCGGCGATCCCAACTATGAGCGTTTTGCAGTCAAAGATTATGAGATCAAAGAAGAGGCGATCATTAAGGCTGCTGACAACTATTACACGCCCTTCCCAATGTTGGTTTCGCCAATTAGCTATTGGGAGAAACTGAAAGTGTCTCCGACAATCTATCAAATCACACCTAAGCAGAGTGAGGAAAACAAGCAAGCGCGACTTTTACTGACCCTGTTCGAGAAAAAAAGATATTCCGTATTTTTGAAAACTAGTGAATGGTTTCAGCAAAAGTATCCAGAGTCCGAGTATAACGAAATGATCGACTTCATGACTGCAGATGTGAATCTGGCTCTTTGGCAGGAAGAGAAAAAAGCACACTTCTATGATGAGGCGATTCAAAAGTACAAACAGGCTATTGCGAAATACCCAAAGTCACTACTGGCCGAAAGAACGTCGCTGAAGATAGGATACCTAGCTTTAGAAAAAAGAGATCCTATCAATGCTCTACGGCTGCTAAATGAACACATTGATAATAAGAATTTTGGTTTAGAGAATTCTCTTTCCAAAGATCTGGCTCGCCTTGGTATGGGGTTGGCATACACACTTATGAATAAGTGGGAAGATGCCACTCAATCCTTGGAAGAAGTTGAGAAAAAATCAAAGAATAGAGACATTCAAGCCGAAGCGGCCTATCGCAAAGGCGATGTCTGGTCTAAGGCAAAGAATTATGCAAGATCTGTAGAGGAATATCAGAGAGCTTTGAAGACTTTCCCAGAAGGGCAGAACTATTATCCGAACGCATTCTTTAACCAGGCGGAGTCTTTGTTCTGGATGAAGAAGTACCCGCAAAGTCTGTCGGTCTTTACTGATTATGTAAAAAAATTTCCATCTAGTGATCATTCGGCTTATGCCATGACTCGGATGGGAGAGCTCTTGGATATTTTTGGCGTGGATAAGTCTCGGGTGATTGGTGCTTATCTTGAGACCTATTTTCGTCATGGGGAAAGTCCAAGTGCAGTCATCGCCAGATTGCGACTATTAAGTGCGCGTATGAGCGCCATGAAACCAAAAGAAGTTACAAACGCCGTTAAGGAAATTATGTCATTGGCGAAAAAGGTGGAGCTTCCCAACATGGAGCAGTTTGCGACTGTCATGGTGGCAGATGGTTACACCAATCGAAAAGAGTTTCAAAAGGCCGTCGATCTTTTGTCTGCCTATTACAAAGAAAATCCGACGTCGGTGGATACAAACCTTTTGAAAACCAGAATCGTTGAAAATATAAACTCGAAGATTCAAAAAGAAGTAGATGAGGCAAACTTCATCGAGGCTCTTAAAACCCATAGTCAGTATTCTGACAATTGGCTGAAGAACTCTCCACGTTTGGATACTCAGTATAATTTGGGAAGAGCTTTTGAAATGGCTGGAGTGCCTGCCGAAGCTGAAACCTACTACAAAGCTGTCCTGAACAAAATCTATGCTATTCGGGGTACGGCGACGGAGAAAGAAATTTTAGTTAAAGAAGGGATTCCTAGCGATCAGGAGTTGAACCTTCGCTTAGCCGCTATTTTTTCTAAGGAGCAAAACTATAATCAGGCATATGAGCATTTAAAAATGATCAAGAATCCGGAAACTCTTTCTGAAACGGAGCAGATCGAAAGAGTCGACATCGCGGTCGATCTTTTGGAAAAAAGAGGGGATATTGAATCCGCCATTCGCTATCTTGGTGAACTGCTAAGAACTTGGAAAGGTCAGCCTGATCTGGTTGCCAACCCTTATCTTAAGCTTGCGGAGCTGCAGTTAAAAATGAATAAGGCTGAAGATGCATTGCTGGCGTTGGACCGAGTGGACAAGTTAGCGACCGATTCGGGAAAGGTGTCTTCAGTTGCGCATGCGAAGGCCCTGGAAAAAGTCGGCGATATCCAATTGAAGAACAAAGAAACTGAACAAGCTATCAATGCGTATTCAAAGCTGTTGGAAAGATACGAGGATTCTCGCCCTCTATCCTCTATTCGTTACAAGTTGGGGCAAATTTATTTTGATCGGGGAGAGGTTCAAAAGGCCTCAGAAGTTTGGGGAAAATTCTCGGGAGAAAAAAGTGAATTTTGGAAAAATCTGGCACAGGAACAGCTCAAAAACGCTGACTGGAGAGATGGCTACAAAAAGTACATAAAAAGAATTCCCGCCATGTCCGAGAACCAGGAAAGTAACTAGGAGACTGAATGTCTTATTTCGACTTTGATGCGATGAAAATCGAAGACAAAAAAATGCAAGAGGTTAAACAACTGGGTCTGCAGTTGGCACCGACTCAGGCGAGTTTGCTTTTGGTGGGTGAGGCCGGAGTCGGCAAGACAAGTCTGGCGCGATTTATCTTTTCCAAAGCTCGCTCAAGCCGATTGCAAATATTGGATTGTAAGAATGTCGGCGACTTTAATATTGCCGGAGTTAATGGTGGGACACTTCTGATAGAGGATTTGGATTGTGCTTCTGCCGCTGTGCAAACGGAGCTTATGAAATTGGTGGAGCGACCCGATGGATCTCGACCTCGCTTCATCAGTACGAGTCGCAGAGACTTGAGAAATCAGGTTCGCCAGGAACAGTTTAGACAGGATCTGTTTTACAAACTTGCCGTGGTCCACCTGGAAATTCCCCGCTTGGAAAGTCGCCCAGCCGATTTTCATAATATCGTGAATTTTATTCTTGAAGTATCCCAGATTATGCATGGCAAGTCTGGTCTTCGTCTGACAGCCGAGGCATTTTCTCGTCTAAATAGCTGGAACTGGCCCGGAAACATTCGAGAGCTTGAGAATGTTCTTGAGCGGGCAGTGGTTCTTGCAAAATCTACACTGATCGGGCCCGACGACATCCAGTTTGAAACGATTTCTGAAGATGTCGCACTGAATTTCGCCCCCGGAATGTCCCTTTCAGAGGTGGAGAAGCGTCTAATTATACAGACCTTAGAGTTGACCGCTCAGAACAGGACTCGGGCAGCGCAGTTGTTAGGGATTAGTATAAGAACATTACGTAATAAGCTGAATGAATACAAAAACGAATTTAAAGATGAAGAAGGTGTTTTATGAGTGATTTGTTCGATAAAACAACCAATGCCCTTGCCACCTCTTTGGCGATGAGGCAGCTACGTCACAATGTGACTTCATCCAATATCGCGAATGCAGAAACTCCAGGCTATCACGCAAAAAAAATGGACTTTGAAGGCGCTTTGCAAAGAGCCCTCGATCTTGATGGAATGAATTCTTTAAGTACCAGCAACCCAGAGCACTTTGCTGTGGGTGGAATTGCCGTAAATAAGGCTCGTCCTGATATTTACGAGGATCCGAATGGTGTTGTGAATAACGATGGCAATACTGTGGATATTGAAAAAGAGATGTCAGCTCTATCAGAGAATGCGGTTCTCTACAAAGCAGCACTACAGTTGATAAATAAGAAAATGGCGGCGCTGAAGTATGCAGCCACGGAAGGTAGATAGTCATGGCTGATTTTTTAACCGGCATGAGAGTCAGTAGTAGTGGTATGGCGGCGCAAAGAATGCGCATGAATACTATTGCCAGCAATATCGCCAATATCAATACCACACAAACTCCTGAAGGCGGGCCTTATCGCCGTAAAGATGTTGTCTTTGAGTCGATGCCCGACGCTAAGAACTTCGGCGAAATCATTACTTCTTCTGATCCAGCGGGAAGCTTTCAGCGGGTCCAGGTGACGGATATTATTTCAGATAGAAAAGCGCCATTGCTTAAGTATGAGCCGGATCATCCAGATGCGAATCCCGATGGATACGTCGCTTATCCGAATATTAATCTTATGGAGGAGATGACCAATATGATACAGGCGTCTCGCTCTTACGAAGCGAACGTTTCGGCACTGCAGGCATCCAAGGATATGGCTTTGTCTGCCCTTGAGATTGGGCGCTAAGCTGACTGGACCTGGACAGATTTTTAGGACTTTTTGAGTTTGTTTATATTACACTTTTTATAAGGAGCAGGTGAATCCATGGAGGGTTTTACTGTATCAAATGCGAATAGGTTTCTCGACACCGGAATCGTCCGTGATTCCAAGTCGTTAAGCATTGAGACTCCGTCAGCTACAGGTTCTACTTCTGATGCTGGTAAGAGCTTTTCCGACACCCTGAAAGATGCAGTGAACAGCGTCAATGAAATGCAAAAGTCTTCAGACAAGGCGATGCAGAATTTGGCGACTGGAAAGACTGACAATGTTGCTGAAGTGATGATAGCGGCAGAAAAAGCGGATATCGCTTTGAAAGTCATGGTGCAGGTCCGCAACAAGATCATTGATGCGTACCAAGAAGTTATGAAGATGCAGGTATAGCTCTAAGGCTGGAGGATTTCTTTGGATAAAATTTTTGGTGGTTTAGTTGTCCAGTTTAGAGAGTTCTTTAAGAATTTAGGACCAACTAAAAGACTTTCAGTTATCGCAGTTACGATCATTGCTCTTTTTGCATTAAGCACGATGCTGTACATGGCATCGGGTAAAGACTATGCACCCCTTTTAACAAACATCCCTTCGGAGCAAGTTTCATCTATCGTGGCTAAGTTGAATGAGAAAAACATTCCCTTCCAGCTCCGTGATGAAGGTAAAACTGTTGCGATTCCTAAAGAGCTTCTGCATTCAACGCAGATGACTTTGATGGCTGAAATTGGTTCTCCAAAAATGGGTTCTATCGGACTTGAAGTATTTGATAAGCAAGACTTCGGTATGAACTCCTATGCCCAAAAGATCAACTATCAGCGCGCCCTTCAGGGTGAGTTGATGAGAGCTATCAATACCTTAACAGCCGTTAAGCAATCTAAAGTGATCTTGGCGTTGCCGAATAAAAAAACATTCCTGGAAGAAGGTGGGCAAGCTTCCGCTTCTGTTGTGGTAGAGCTGAGACAAGGTAAAGAGCTGGCTCCAGAACAAGTGCGTGGAATTCGCTACCTAGTTGCAAATGCTGTCGAGAATATGGATCCAGATCGTGTCACGGTTTTAGATGATCGTGGAAAAGTACTGACTCGTCAAAGCGATGGGGTTTCGGGCGGCTCAAATGAGTTGTTGGATCTTAAAGCCAAAATTGAAAATGATCTTGAAAATAGAATTGAAGATATACTGACTAAAGTGGTTGGCCATGCAAAAGTGGTCGCTAAGGTTGATGCAACCTTAAATCACCGAGTTATCTCGTCGGTTGAAGAATCCGTAGATCCAGATAGAACAGCCATTCGTTCTCAGCAATCCGAAGAAGAGTCTTTAGATGGCTCCAGAACAAATCCGGCAGGTGTTCCGGGTGCTCGAGCAAACCTACCTGGTGCTGAAGACGCAGGAATGGTGGGCTTTAGACAAGATGTTAAAAAAGAAATTAAGACGACAAACTATGACGTGCCAAAAACCGTTCGAAATATTCGCGAAGCCGCTGGAAATTTGGAGCGAGTAAGTGTAGCCGTTGTGGTTGATGGCGTGATGTCGCCCGTAAAACAAGAAGACGGGACAACGACGGCGGAATGGCGCCCACGATCTCCAGAAGAACTTAAAAAGTATGAAGATTTAATAAAAAGTGCGATCGGCTATAAGGCAGATCGTGGTGATAGCGTTAAGATCGAAAATATCCAGTTTCACCCTGAAGATTTCTCTGAAGCTGAAAAGATCCTAACGACGTTAGAGCGTAAGAAGTTGGTTCATGCCCTCTTTAAGTGGGCCCTTTTGGGCTTCAGCTTAGCCTTATTCTTCTTTATCGTTGTTCGTCCGTTCATGCAGTGGATTACAGATAGTTTCCAAGATTCAGTGGAGGAAATGTTGCCACGTACAATTGAAGAACTCGAGGAATTGCAATCTGTTGATAACACGCTTCCTGGTATGTCAACAGCTCTACCGGTGCTGCAAGAATCTATTGACCCTGAAAAAGCCGAAAGTGAGCTACTAAAAGATCGAATCATGGCGACCATGGGTCGTGATGAAGAGAAAGCCGCGAATGCATTTGGTATGTGGCTGGTTAGGAAGGATGGCTAATGAAACTTCATAAAGCTGAAAATATTGAATATGAAAATCTAAAAGGTTTTGATAAGGCTGCCATTCTTATAAACTATTTAGGTCGAGATGCTGTCAAAGTTCTACTGCGCCATATGGACGATGCGGATATTCGTAAGCTTATCAATCAGATGAGTAAGTTGCGTGTCGTTCCCGTGCATGTGACCAAAAGAGTTCTTGAAGAATTCTATGAAATGATTTCAGAAACTGAAGACTACATTTTCTCCGAAAGCATTTCTGCGAAAGATACAATCGTCGACGCCCTCGGTGAAGAAAGAGCTCGGGGAATTCTTGGAGGTCTTAATATTACCTCTGGCGGCTCCAGATCTTTGGAATCTTTAGAGATGGTAGATGCGAAATCTTTGGCAACTTTTTTGGTGAATGAACATCCTCAAACAGTAGCTGTCATCTTGGCTCATTTGGAGCCGGAGAAAAAAGGTGAAGTTTTAAAGCGTCTTCCTGAAGCACTTCAGGCCGAGGTTGTTTTGCGTATGGCCAATCTGGAGCATGTGGATCCAGAATTGATTGCAGAAATTGACCGAGTTCTAAAAAATCAGTTGTCGAACACGGCGACTGTTGAGCAGGCTGCCTTGGGCGGAGTTCAACCTGTTGCGGAAATGCTTAACGTTATGGATAAGAATACTGAAACTGCGATCATGTCACGTTTGGAAGAAAAAGATCCACTTTTGGCAGAAGAGATTCGCAAGCTGATGTTCGTCTTTGATGACATCGTCAAAATCGATGATCGTGGTATTCAAGCGCTTCTTAAGGAAGTGGCGAATGATAAACTTCTTTTGGCACTCAAGACGGCCAGCGAAGATATCCGTTCGAAGATTTTCAAAAACATTTCTGCCCGTGCCGCGGAAATGTTGCGAGAAGATCTTTCGAATATGGGACCTTCACGTTTGTCTGACGTTGAGGGAGCTCAGCAGGAGATCGTGAACGTAGCTCGTCGATTGGAAGCTGAAGGAAAGATCCTGATAGCAAGAGGCGGTTCAGAAGATGCAATGGTCTAGTGCTAACCCAAGAAGTCGTGTGGCGGGGGCCGTTCTTACAAAAGAGATGGCCGAAAATACTGTACTGGAATTCGTACCAGTACGCTTTGATTTAGGTACTCCCGAACAGGCTCTTAATTATATTGCTGAAAAGAAAAAAGGTTCTGATTTTCGCATGAACGATGCTGTCCGAATGCAGACAGGTGTGGATATCGTTGAACAAAATAATGAAGAAGAAAAGGTCGAAGCCGCGGCTCTTGAAAAACTTAAAGAGGTTCAGGAGAATGCTTACAAAGAAGCCTACGCATTAGGACTTGAAGAAGGACGAACGAAAGCTTTTCGAGAGGTTTCGGCGCAGATAGTTGAGCGAATGGAGACCCTTGATCAGCTGCTGGGAACCTTAAAAGACATGAAAAAAGATATGTCCTCTTTTAACGAAGCACATTTGGTTAAGCTCATGTTCCAGATGGCTTCACGTCTTGCGAAAAAAGAACTAGAAAATGACAATGAAGCTATCGTAGGCATACTTCGTGATGCTGTCGCCTTGGCTCAAGATGAAGAAGATATTACGGTGCATGTGTCACCGGGACAGTTTGCTTTCTTGGAAGAGCTTAAGAAAGAAACTGGTCGTGAATTTGAATTCCTTAAAAAAATGAAATTCGAGCCGAACGAAGAAGTTGTGGATGGTGGTTGTATCGTAGAGACCAACTACGGTGAAGTCGATGCCCGAATCGAACAACGTGTCGCCCAGTTATGGAGTGTCATTTCCGAAATCGTTCCAAAAGTAAAAGATCGGATCGCGGGCTGATGAGTGAACTACTGGATCTGGAAAAATACTCCGACGTTATAAACACCATTCACTTAACCAAGGATAGTGGTAAAGTCACCGAAGTGAAGGGGATGTTGATCAAGGGTTATCTTCCGGGCGCAAGCGTCGGTAGTATTGTGCAAATTAATCCCAGTGGAACTGAACGTTATTTTCTGGCCGAAGTAGTCGGTTTTAAAGACAAGCATGTATTGATGATGGCTCTTAGTGATATGAGAGGAGTCGCCTTAGGTTCCAAAATTGTCTTGGCTCGACAGATTGCCACAGTTCGCGCCGGCGAAGAACTCTTAGGTCGCGTGGTAGATGGCTTAGGTCGCCCTTTGGATGATAAGGGTGAAATCGAAAACTTCCGAGAAGTTCCACTTTATAGTGAAGTTCGCAATCCTTTAGATAGAAAGCCAATTAGAACTCCGATTGACCTTGGCGTTCGAGCTATCAATGGGGCATTAACCGCTGGACAAGGCCAGCGTGTCGCAATTATGGCAGGTTCTGGGGTGGGCAAGTCTGTTCTCTTGGGAATGATGGCTCGCTATACGAATGCCGATGTGAATGTAATTGCTATGATTGGCGAGCGGGGACGGGAAGTTCGAGAGTTTATTGAGCATGATTTAGGCCCTGAAGGCATGAAACGCTCGGTCGTTGTTTGCGTTACTAGTGATCAAAGTCCCCTATTAAGGATGAGAGGCGCCTATGTCGCGACCGCCATTGCAGAGTACTTTAGTGCGCAAGGGAAAAATGTTTTGCTAATGATGGATTCTGTTACTCGTTTTGCTATGGCCCAGAGAGAGATTGGGCTCAGTACCGGAGAGCCACCTTCTCAGAAGGGCTATACTCCTAGTGTATTCGCGACTCTTCCGAAACTTCTCGAAAGAGCGGGCTCCTTCGAAGGGGAAGGCAGTATCACTGGATTCTATACGACGCTGGTTGAAGGAGACGACATGAATGACCCGATTGGGGACTCTGTTCGATCCATTGTCGACGGTCACATCGTACTTTCACGAGCGTTGGCGCATAAAGGACACTTTCCCGCTATTGATGTAATGCAGAGTGCAAGTCGGGTGATGAGAGCCGTTGTTTCTGCAGAGCACGTTAAGTTGGCGCAAAAGCTTAAAGAGACGCTGGCAATATATAAAGACGCAGAAGATCTTATAAATATTGGGGCTTATAAGCCTGGAAGCAATCCAAAGATCGATAAGGCCGTTAAGGTCATCGATGAGGTGAATAACTTTCTTCGTCAGAACATTGATGATCCTACGGACTTCACGAAGACGGTCCGTCAACTACAAGGTATTCTGTTGAATGCTTAAAGAGGCCCCTAGGGGCATCAATCAGGATGATTGAAAATGAAATTTAAATTCTCCCTTCAGAAAGTTCTTGAGCATCGTAAAGTTGTCGAAGACCTGGCTCAGAAAGCCTTCCAAGACGTCGTCACTCAGTATAACGAACAGGTTGCATTGCTGGAAAAGATGATCAACGCAAAGTCCACAGCTCATCAGAGCATTGGTTCGTTGACCTCTCAAGGTGGGACCCAAGGTCCAGCTCTGTCGCAAATTCACGAGTTTCTTAAAGGGCAAGACATTCGTATTCAGCGCCAACGCCAGAACGTAGAGGCGGCCGAGAAATTGGTCGAGGAAAAAAGAGAGGTTTTGCGACAAGCGGCTCTGGAATATAAAATTATGGAAAAGATGCGGGAAAAAAAGTTCGAAGACTATAAGCAAGACAGACAAGCCCGTGAACAAAAAGAAATGGATGAACAAAACATCCTGCGCTTTAAAGCTGTAGAGGAATCCTAATAAATGAAAAACGGATATGATCAGTTTTTTAAAAATGCTCGTCAGATTGCGGATCAGCAAAGCGGAACCAAGCCTCGCAAGAAGCCAACACCTGCTACACAACTAAAGCTGAACCTGGAAAGCGAAAGCGTTGAGGCAGAACTTCGTCGCCGAATGAAAATGGCACCTATTCGCAAGCGTAAAAAAGCCCAAGTTCCTTGGAAAATGATTGGTGTTTCTTTTGTGGGTTTCGTCGTCTGTATCTTTGGATTTCAAAACTACGAAGCCGTCGAAGACTTTATTAAGAGAGTGGAAATTCAGGTTTATGGCAGCGCCATGGCGCAAAGTGCCCCTCCTGCTGCGGTACCAAAGCCTGCTGCTAAGGTCGAAGAAAAAAAGCCGGCGACACCTGCTATGAGTTCCGTGGAAGTCGATCATTTAAAAAAGTTGAATGATCGAAAGAAGGAACTCGATGCTAGAGAAGAAGAGTTGAATCGACTCGAATCAGAGCTGCAAACTCAAAAGATTGAATTGGATAAACGACTTAAAGACTTAGAAGAAATGCGTACTAAAATTTCGCAGATGCTTGAACAAAGGGTCAAGGCTGACGACCAGAAGGTAGATACTTTAGTACAGATGTATTCCAATATGAAAGCCCCGCAAGCGGCCAAAGTCTTTGAGACGATGGACGAGGATTTGGCTATTGAAATACTTGGCCGTATGAAAAAGAAGAGTGCTGCTGATATCATGAATCTGTTGCCAGCAGAAAAAGCTCAGACTTTGTCAGAGATGTTTGCAGGCTACAAACGAAGAACGCCAGCTTCAGAATAGGCGACGGCTTCGAAGAAAGAACAACTTTAACCCGGCGGGCGAAAGCCAGGCCGAAGCGCAGCAAGCGCGAAGGATGGAGGGAAAGTTTGTTACAAAATATAGTCGGCCCCCCAATGGTGGGAGCGACCGACTTGAAGTCTTTACCAGATCGAAAGCTGGATAAGAACTTCAAGAGCCCTGACTCGGAATCTGGGTTTGAAAAGGAGTTGGATCAGAGAATATCTGCCAAGCCTCGACAAGAAACCACAGAGTCTCCGCCCAAGGAAATGAGGCAAGGAAAAGAAAAGCCTCAGAATGACGGGAAAGCAGAGCCAAAGGTTGCGAAAACCGAAGGGAAGATAGAAGAGAAGGCGACGGTTCGACAGAAGGCAATTCAGGAGTTCATGGACTCATTCGAGAGTGAATTCGAAATATCCCCCACGCGACTCGTGGAGGCGATGGCCCAGCTGGACGATTCCGAACTTTTAAAAAGCCCTGAAGCTACGGCAGAAGCAGTGATTGCAGAGCTTGGCTTGGATGAATCGCAAGAGCAGAAGGCTCAAGCGATGTATGCATCTTTGCTAACTCAATTGCAGCGGCTTCCTCCTGAGGTAAAGGCGCCAGCCTTTCAAGCTGGCGGTGGCGCAGGTATTCATAACATGCAGTTGCGTTTTGAGGCCGCTCAAGACAAGCAAAATGTTATGGGTGCATCTGTAGATCAGCTGAATAAAAAGTTCTGGATGAATTCCCAATCTCAAGCGTCACCGGAAATGATGTCTCCAATGGAAGAATCATTGCCGGATAGAATGTTGGGTAAAGAGCTGGCTACGGAATCTCTTGGTGCTGATGCAGAACTTCCTTTGCGAACTGTTGATAAATTTGCAGACAAGTTTCCGGAACTGCCACCTCATTTGAAAGGGCAGATGAAAGAAACTGCTTCGCCGGCCCTTCTTGCGGCATTGGCAGCTAAAAAGGCAGAAATGGCACAGGCGGCACAAGGGCAGGCTCCTCAGGAAAATTTGCATGAGTCTGCAGGACTTCTTAAGGAGTTCAGCCAGGCTTTACAAGCACCGAAGGAGATCGTTCCTGATGCGGCAGGGAAAGTATCTATGCTGAACGCACAGGAAGCGACTTCTGGCAATTTACTAGCAGAGCAAATGCCTACGGACTCTTTTATGCAGAACTCGAATGAGAATATGCAACAGGGAGCTCAGCAAGGTGGCGAAAAAGATCTTGCCCAAGAAAAGCTTTTAGCGAAAGCGAACGAGTTTAAGGCGATGGGGGGATTTGAGTCTGTGCTACAGGGAAATCCTATCAAGGCAGAAAGTATGAATCTAAATGCCGTGACGGGAGCTCCGGGGCTTGCTGCGAACGCGTCGAATTCAGGAGAGAACCAGGCTTCTGTGCAACAACTGATGAACCAAGCTCAATACCTGATAAAGAAGGGTGGCGGCGAAGTTAAAGTTGAGATGACTCCAGAAGGCATGGGTAAAGTTCACCTGAAGGTCATGGTCCAAGACGGTAAAGTGAATTTGCAAATGGCTGCGGAAACTCAGGATGCGAAGAAGACGATAGAGTCTAGTCTAGCTGAACTGAAAACCAGTCTTGCTGCTCACAAACTGTCGGTGGAAAATGTAAAGGTGGACGTTGTGAATGCGACATCGACGGACACCGCGGCGAACAACCAGTCCAATATGAATGGACAGAACCAAAGAGACCAAACGCGACAGTTCTGGAATCAGTTCAACGAGAACTTTGGAAACCAGGGGCGACGCGAGTCTTTTGCGGAGATGTCTCATCTTAAAGGATACGGACAGAAGCGCAGAGATCCTTTACAGCCGATCGAAGTGGCCAGCAAAGCACCTTCGCGCGCAAGTGAAGGCAAGGGCAGCGGACTTAATTTAGTTGCATAGGTCTAATACTTAAAGGGAGCAGAACATGGCAGTGATGAGTACGAAATTAGGAGTGAATGCTTTTGGCGCCACTCAAGCAAAACCCGAGAACGTAGGGGCTTCAAATATTAGTGCTCAAGATCAGGCTAAATTAGGCGGGGAAAACGTCGGTGAGGTTTTGAATAAAATCGTCGACGCCAATTGGACAGACCCTTCAAAGAAGGTTCGTGCAACTGGTAATCCCAGTCTGGACAAAGATGCTTTTTTTAAATTAATGCTGACGCAAATGAAGAATCAAGATCCGACAAATCCCATGAAGAGTCATGAGATGGCAGCGCAGCTTGCGAACTTCTCTTCACTCGAGCAGATGCAAAATATGAATCGTACCTTGGATGAAATGAAGAATGGTCAGAAGCCTTCTGAAAACTTCCAAGCGTTGAACCTGATTGGCAAAGCCGTTTCAGGGGATTCATCGAAAGTAGTGCGCGGTGTGAATGATAAAATGCATGACTTCAAGTTCAACCTTCCAATGGAAGCGAGTGAAGTCAGCATTAAAGTTCGTGATGCTGAGGGCACAGTGGTGCGTACCTATGAGCTGAAGTCTCTAAAGAAGGGTGACAATAAACTCACTTGGAATGGAGAAGATGAAAAAGGTATGAAGGCGCCTCCTGGTGAATACCAATTCTTTGCAGAAGCGAAAACTGCGGATGGAAAGAAAGTTGCTATTAAAACGGACTTCGATGGAATGATCACAGGGGTGAGTTATTCAGGCGATGGGCCGGTCTTGCACGTCGGGAATCAGTCACTTCGATTCGCGGATGTGCGCAAGATCACAGACCCTCGTCTTATGAGCAACGACCAGAATGTAAATGATGTTACAAACCTAGACTTGAAAAAGGATGCGGCCACAGGACAAACTGAAAAAGAAGGAAATGTAGAGTTACAAAACACTTCTACTTCTCCAGCTCCTGGGGCAAAATCTAATATCATGAAGTCGGTGGGTTTAAGCCGTGACATGATGGAAAGAATAGCGAAGGAGACTGCGAAGTAATGGTGGATTTAAAGAAGATACAAACTCTAGATCAACTTCGCCCACAGCAACCAGTGAAGGTAAGACAGCCGAATCTGGGGAATGGGCCCTCCTTTCAGGAAACGCTGACGAATGTTGGTGGCACGACGCCGCAGAACATGGGGCAAGTGGGTTCCCAAGCTCTTAATCGAGCGGCTGAAGGAGTGAAGTTTTCGAATCACGCGATTGAGAGAATGAGAACTCGGGGAATTAGTTATTCACCAGAAGACATCTCAAAAATCTCCGATGCGGTTTCGAGAGCGGCTGCAAAAGGTTCGAAGGATTCATTAGTTTTGATGAATGACTCCGCACTGATTGTGAGCGTAAAGAACAACACGGTTGTAACGGTCATGGATAAGAATGCATTGAAAGAAAATGTATTCACGAACATAGACTCAACAGTTGTTTTGTAAGTTTTGTTTTAGGTTTTAAAAATTAAATATTAGGGCTGGTCCTCGTAGAGGAGGCCCTCCAACGGCGGATTCCGAATGAAGACGCCAACGACATGGAGGTCAAATGGGTATTCTTTCATCTCTTTATACTGGTGTGTCTGGTATGACGGCTCAGGGCGAGGCTTTGGGTGTTATCGGTGACAATATCGCCAATGCGAACACCACGGGCTTTAAAGCAAGCCGCGCAGAATTCCAAGACATCATCTCTAAAAATCTGAAAGGTATCCTGGGCGGAAACCAGATCGGACGCGGTGTTAAGATCGGTGCCGTCAACCCAATTCTGACTCAAGGTAATATCGATGCGACTGAAAAAGTCACTGACTTAGCTATCTCTGGCGATGGCTACTTCAAAGTTAAAGGTTCTGATGGCGAGTCTTTCACTCGTGATGGTTCTTTCCATTTCGACCGTGAAGGTTACCTCGTAACAAATGATAACCAAAAAGTTCAAGGTTTCTCGGTCGACGAAAAAGGTAATATCGTTAACAAAATGACAGATATTAAATTCCCTCGCGCTTTGATTCCAGCGAAGGCGACTGAGGAATTAAAGATGGATCTTAACTTGGATTCTCGAATGGAGCCGACTAAAAAGTTCGATCCAAAAGATCCGTACTCCACTTCTCACTATTCTACTGGCTTGGAAATGTTTGACTCACAAGGTAACAAACATTTGGTCAGCTTCTTCTTTAACAAGACAGCGGATCGTCAATGGGAATTCCGCGGTCTGGTAGATGGAAAAGAAATTACTGGTGGTGATGAAGGCTCGATGTCAGAAGTTGTTAAAGGTAAATTAAGCTTTACTGTAGACGGCAAGCTTGAAAGCCAAGAAACGACTGACATGAACTTCAACTTTAAAGGTGGAGCTCTGCAGAACCAGCAGGTTAAAATCAACTTTGGTGACGCTATTAAAGATGGCGGCAAAGGTTTGGATGGAACTAAGCAGTACGGTAAGAACTCAGACCTTATCTCTTGGAATCAAGATGGTGCGGCTGCAGGGACTATTACAGGTCTTTCATTCAACGATGATGGTATCCTTACCGCAGTTTACTCTAACGGTCAGGCTGCCGATCTTGCACAGATCGCGTTGGCTAAGTTCGAGAATCCAGAAGCTCTTTTCAAAGTCGGTAACAATCGTCTTAAAGAATCGAGAGATTCAGGCGCCGCTTCATTGGGAGCTCCCGGAGCTGCCGGTCGTGGTAAGTTGTTCGCCAAGTCTCTTGAGCGTTCAACGGTCGATTTAGCTACCGAGTTCGTGAACATGATCCAGAATCAGCGTGGTTTCCAAGCCAACGCCAAGACCATTACAACGACAGATGAGCTTCTAAATGAAGTGATTCAATTGAAGAGATAATGGTAATTAATACCTAAAAAAGAACCCATGTCGCAGGCTTCCTGACCCCGGAAGCCTGCATTTTTTTCTTGGCAAGAAAGTTTAGGGCCTCTTAGATTTTATTCTTGCAATACCACTCGCGTTTAGAATTAAAAGTCTGCAATAAAAGCCTGTTTACGCGGGGATACGCTTATTGAACCTTTTGTTTATGGACAAATCTGGTATAACGGGTCTCACAAAAACAACACGGTAACAGAGGGACTCTCAATGAGATGCTTGGTAGTTGAAGATGATAACGAAATCGCAACAATTGTAAAACAGGGTCTTGGTGAGCTGGAGGGTGACGTCGAAGTTGAATCCAACGGACGTCGCGCTTACGAAAGAGCTTTAACCAATCATTACGACATCATCGTATTGGACCTAATGCTTCCTGAAATGGATGGCTATACATTCGCTAAATCTCTTCGTGAGAAAGAAGTGAATACGCCCATCCTTATTTTGAGTGCCTTGCGCGAGCTTGATGACCGTCTTAAGGGATTAAGCATGGGTGGCGACGACTATCTGACGAAACCATTCGCAATGGCGGAACTTCAAATCCGTGTAAAGAATTTGCTTAAGCGCGCGCAAAAAGCTTCTGAAGTGACTTCTCTGGTGTTTCAGGATTTGAAACTGAATCGTCTAAACCGAGAGGTTGTGCGGGCAGGTAGAAAGCTCGATTTGCAGGAGCGTGAGTTTGTTCTGTTGGATCTATTCATGAGTAATCCGAATAAGATCATCGGTAAGCAAACAATTTTAAAAGAAGTATGGAATTATGATTTTGATCCTCAAACCAATGTGGTAGACGTATTGGTATGCCGTTTGAGAAACAAGTTAGAGAAAGATTTCCCAACTCGACTGATTTATACGGTCAGAGGTGTGGGTTATGTTCTTAAGTCGTCTTAAACCGACGCTTTTCAGAATCAGTACCAAGCTGACGCTTGCGTTCACCTTGGTATTGATTCTAAGTTCGACCATTATTTTCAGTATCGTATATTTTCAAATTAGCCAGGCTCTGCAGAATCAAGAAAATATCATTCTTGAGACGAAAATTGGAGAATACAGCAATCGTTTGGAATCTCGAGGCCTCGACGCGTTTCGTGAGTACTTCATGTATGTACCGAACTACGATCGCGATGCCGCGCTTCTTGTCACTATCCTTGCGCCCGACAACAAATCACTCTTTGTGCACGAGCCATTTCCTAATTTTCAGGTCGATATGAATGCGCTCCTGAAGGAAATAGCCAACCGTGAAGACGAGAAGCTTAGTTTTGTCATGTCTGAATTAAATGGTCATGAAGTCGTAATGATTTTGGGTAAGACTTTAAAGGATGGTAATCGTTTAATAGTTGCTAAAAGCATGGAAGGGCTGAGCGTCCAGTTGCGAAAGCTGCAGAAAATATTCTGGTGGCTTTTATTGCCAGTTGCGCTGATCGGTTTTTTGGGAGGCTTGTTCCTCTCCAACAATACATTATCTCCAGTGCGTGAGCTCATCACTTCGATGAAAAAGATCGAAAGCGGTAGCCTTTCGACTCGAGTGCCAGTGGGCGGCAGCGACGATGAGCTTGAAGAACTTAAGATGCTCTTTAATAAAATGCTCGACAAGATTGAGGGGCTCGTCAATTCGTTAAAAGAAGCTTTTGATCACTTGGCGCATGATATTCGCACCCCGGTAACACGCTTAAGAGGTCGGGCAGAACTTGCTTTGACAGGAGCTGGAGATATCGAAACCTATCGAGAAGCTCTGCAAAGCTGTTATGAGAATTCGGATAAGATTTTAAATTTCCTGCAGGTTTTGACAGATATCACCGAGGCTGAAAATCGAAGTAAGCGCCTAAAACTTCAGAAGACCTACCTTAGTGATATTATCCGAGAAATTATGAGCCTCTATGAGATGGCCTTCGAAGAAAAGAATATCAAGGTGACGCAAATACTTGATGAGAACGACTGGGCCTTGATAGATGGCAAATTAATCAGTCGGGTTATTGCAAACCTTTTGGATAATGCTCACAAGTACACGCCGTCTGGCGGGGAAGTCATCATTCAAACGATCAATCAAACTGAAAGAGTTATTATCAAAGTGATCGATTCGGGGCCGGGTATTTCTGCAGATGAGCATGCGATGATCTGGCAGAAGCTTTATCGAAGTGACAAGAGTCGTTCTGAATATGGAATGGGGCTTGGTCTTACTTTTGTGAAGGCCGTCGTCGAGGCGCACGATGGTAAAGTTTCTTTGAAAAGCCCGGTGAAAGATGGACGGGGAACTGAATTCGAAGTAATCCTCGAGAAAATGTCTTAGACCGGCTTTTGGCAGGTTTTAAACTCCAAGATAGGATTTGCGAACTTCATCATTATTAAGAAGATTGGCTGCTGAATCTTCTAAAACGATTTTTCCGGTTTCAAGGACATAGGCTCTGTGGGAAATCTTCAGAGCCATCCGAGCATTTTGCTCGACTAGTAAAACCGTCATGCCCTCTTGGTTCAGTTTTTTCAGAATTTCAAAAATTTGAGCGACGATCAGAGGTGCCAGTCCAAGCGAGGGCTCGTCAAGTAGCAATAGTTTTGGTTTGCACATGATCGCGCGACTGATCGCGACCATTTGCTGTTCTCCCCCGGAAAGAGTTCCCGCTATCTGCGCCATTCGTTCTTTCAATCGAGGGAAAAGTTCAAAGCAAAGCTCAAGATCCTTTTTTATTCCCGATTTGTCTTTTCGGGAATAGGCACCCATCTCGAGATTCTCCAGAACGCTCATTTCAGGGAAGATGCCTCGTCCTTCGGGCGATTGGGCGATGCCCAAAGAGACCCGTTGAAAAGATTTGTGAGTTGCCAAATTCTGACTATCAAAAGTGATGACACCTTTGGAGGGAGCCAGTCCTGATATCGCTCGAAGAGTCGTCGTTTTTCCCGCACCGTTGGCGCCAATTAAAGAAACGATTTCTCCAGCTTGTACCTGAAAGCTGATTCCCTTCAGGGCATGTATAGCCCCGTAAAAGACCTCAAGTCGATCGACAGTTAAGAGCGGTGAACTCATGCTTCGTCCTCCACGCCCAAATAAGCCTCAATAACCTTTGCAGAGTTTTGAATGACAGAAGGGGCGCCTTCTTCGATTTTTACACCGTGATCAAGGACGGCAATATTTTCGCAAATACCCATCACCAACTTCATGTCATGTTCAATCAGCAAAACTGTTAGATTGAACTGACTTCTGATTTTAGCAATAGTTTCCATCAATTGATGAGTTTCGGAATGGTTCATGCCTGCTGCAGGTTCATCAAGAAGGATTATTTTTGGATCAGTAGCGAGGGCCCGCACGATTTCCAGTTTTCTTTGTTCACCATAGGGAAGTGAGCTCGCGGGTTCTAGTGCCTTTTTTTCAAGATTAAATATGTGCAGCAGATCTATCACCTTGGATCTTAAACTTTGTTCAGAACTTTTAAATCGTTTGGTCTGAAGCAAAGTATCCAAAAGCCCGTACTGTACATGTTGATGTGCGGCAATTAAGACGTTCTCAAGAACATTGAGACCTTTGAATAGACGAATATTCTGAAATGTTCGCGTGATACCTAGATGCGATATTTCATAAGGCCGTAAACCTGAAAGTGACTGGCCATCCAAAAAAACTTCACCATGAGTCGGTTGATATACTCCCGTGAGCATATTGAACACCGTGGTTTTTCCGGCACCATTGGGACCTATCAAGCCGGCGAGCTGCCCTTTTTTCACTTGAAACTGAAGTGAATCGACCGCCTTTAAGCCACCAAACTGCATTGTGATATTACGAGCTTCAAGCAGAACGGCGGACATATTTCCTCCAAAGATCTGTAAGCTCGTAACCTCCGAAAAGGCCTTGCGGGCGAAGAATCATCATTAGAATCAGAGCCAAAGAATAAATGACCATGCGCAGATCAATTCCAGTCAGGTCTTGAAGAGGTCGCAAGAGTTCAGGCAAAGCGGTGATCAGAACTGCTGCTACAATCGCCCCAGTCATAGATCCCATTCCACCAAGGACAACCATGATCACGGCATTTACACTTTGCAGGAACGTGAAAGAGGAAGGACTGATGAAGGCAGTGAAGTGTGCAAATAGACCACCAGCCACCCCAGCGAAAAAACTGGAAAGAACAAAGGCTTTAACCTTCATTTCAGTCGTGTTAATGCCCATTGCTTCTGCGGCAATCTCATCTTCGCGCACACTGAGGAATCCTCTGCCGTGTGAAGAATGTACGATTCTCCAAATAGTGAAAAAGCAGATCAAAATCCAAACACTGGCAAAAAGAAATGAGACCATAAACGGTCCGAACGAAGGAATTCCTGAATAACCTCGAGGTCCGCCAAGAAAATCCATATTCAGCAATGCGACGCGGATGATTTCACCAAAGCCCAGGGTGACGATCGCAAGATAGTCACCTTTAAGGCGTAACGAAGGAAGACCGACAATAAAGCCCGCCAGAGCTGCTGCCAGTCCCGCGCCAAAAATGAAAACAAAAAATTCAAGCAATTGTAGCGAGTCCGGCAAAAAATGAATTTTGCTAGAGGTAAAAGCTGTAAAATAAGCGCCAATCGCCATGAAGCCTGCATGGCCTAGCGAGAACTGACCTGTATAACCATTCACTAGATTCAAACTCATGGAAAGAAGGCAATTAACTAGAATGAATAGAACGATAAGTTGAATGTAGGCATTAAAGCCAAAGTTGACGATAAGGCCTAAGGCTGCCAGAGCGAGAAAGGCCAGAAAAGGTCGTTTCAAAAAGCCCATCACACTTTCTCCACAGAATATTTACCAAGCAGACCGGCCGGTTTGAAAATAAGGATGACGATAAGAATACCGAAAGCAAAAGCATCACGATAGGTACTCGAAAGGTAGGCTACGACCATCTCTTCAGAGAGGCCCATGATAAGGGCCCCAAGAACCGCTCCCCCAATATTTCCAATTCCTCCCAGAACGGCTGCAACAAAGGCCTTTAGGCCAATCATCATTCCCATGAGAGGGTCGATCTTTGGATACTTCATTCCTACCAAAACGCTTCCCACGCCTGCTAACGAGGAACCCACCACAAAAGTAAAAGCAATTATTTTGTCCGTGTTCACTCCGAGCATGCTGGCTACCAAGGCATTGCTGCTGACAGCTCGCATGGCTCTACCGACCTTGGTTTTCTTGATAAGAAACTCTAAACAGAGCATGGCAACCAGGCTGACGCCAAGAACCGTTAAATCGAATGAACGAAGTTCTACGGGGCCAAAAGTGAGTAAGACATAATCGGTCATGACTTCGGGAAAAACTTTTGGATCAGCACCAAAGACGACTTGACCAGAATACTGCAAAAACAGACTGACCCCGATCGCAGTGATAAGAATATTGAGTTTCGGAGCTTTGCGAAGAGGGCGATAAGCGAAGCGTTCGATAAGAAATCCCAAGAAACCGCAAGCCAACATCGATACAAGAATCAGCATTAATAAAGAGGCTATTCCCGGTTGGGCCTCGATCCCGAGCCAGCGAGCGACATAATAGGCGGCAAACGCTCCGATCATATAAACATCGGAATGCGCGAAGTTGATCATCTTTAAAATTCCGTAGACCATCGTGTATCCCAGGGCAATCAGTGCGTAGATAGAGCCTAGGCTGATACCATTAATGATGTGCTGTACGAAATCGTGCATGATCTCTCTTTACGGATTTATAGTAGTTATGAATTTACGATTTTTGCCTTCGACCTGAATGATCACGGCGCTTTTCACGGCATCGCGATTTTCATTCAGAGTGATCTTTCCAGTGACGCCAGGAAAGTCTTTAGTCTTTGCAAGCTCATCACGAATGGCTTTCCCTGAAAGATCGGGAGCGCGCTCGATAGCCTGCGCAAGAATTCGAGCGGCATCGTAACCAAGGGCCGCCAGAGCATCTGGAGTTTCATTGTATTTCGCTTTAAATTTTTTGATGAACTCAGTGACTGCGGGGTCTGCAGACTCAGTGGTGTAGTGATTGGAATAGTAGTTGCCATCGATTGCTTGCTTTCCGATTTCGGAAAGTTTGTCGCTATCCCAGCCATCACCGCCCATCAATGGAGCTTTGATGCCTAGCTGACGTGCTTGCTGTGCGATCAAGCCCACCTCAGTGTAATATCCAGGAATATAGATTCCATCCGGGGACTTTGAGCGAATTTCTGTCAGTTGAGCTTTGAAATCGATATCGCCCGCTTGATAACTAAGGTCAGCGACGATTTGACCACCACGATCTGCGAACTCTCTTTTGAAAACATTGGAAAGGCCGACACTATAGTCGTTTTTGACATCCCTTAAGATCGCAACTTTTTTAAGGTTCAGATTCTCGCGTGCAAACTTAGCCATAACCAAACCTTGGAAGGGATCGATAAAGCAGACACGGAAAATATAGTCTCCAGCTTTGGTGACATCAGGATTGGTAGATGAGGGGGAGACAAAGGGAACTTTATGAGCTTGAGCAATAGGTGCGGCAGCCTTGGATCTGCCACTAGCGACACCGCCGATGATGGCAATTACTTTATTGTGCGTAATAAGGCGAGTGGTGGCAGAAGCAGCTTCTTCATTCTTACCTTGGTCGTCGAGAGTGATAAGAGAGATTTTTTTGCCTTTAATTCCGCCAGCGTCATTGATTTCGTCGAAGGCCATGCGAACGCCTTTGTTGGAGCTGAGTCCGAAAGTTGCATCACTTCCAGTGAGCGAGTCGTATTCCCCGATGACAATTTCATTTGTATTTTTAGTGCACGCTCCTAAAAAGAAAAGCACGCATAAGATAGGAAGAAGACGCTTCATAAAAGACCTCTTTGTAAGTGGTTGAACACCCACTTGCAAGATGCAAGATTCTTCATAGAATTCAAGCATCTAGCTTCGAGGTCAAGATAAAAGTCGACTAAGTCGCGAGTATATTGGCGAGAGAGATCAAATCAAGTTGGGATTTCTTTTCACTCTTTGTGACAACATCCAAAGGAACTTGAACAAGTTGTTCGCCTTCCGTTCCGATCATCACATCACAATATCCCTTAAGAAGTGCATCGACCGCAGCTGCTCCCATGCGACTTGCAAGAATGCGATCGTTCGCTGTAGGAGAGCCCCCTCGTTGTAAATGACCAAGGATGCAGACCTTTGCGTCCATACCCGATTTCTTACGAAGAGCATCTGCAAGGTCGTAGGCACGTCCGGGCTTTTGCCCTTCAGCCGTAACGATGATGCTACTAGTTTTTCCTCGCGAAATGGAGTTGCGAATATGATCCAGAGCTTTTTCTACCGAGGTATTGCCTTCCGGAGTAAAAATCTCTTCGGCTCCACCGGCGAGTCCAACGTAAGATGCGATGAATCCAGAATTTCTTCCCATGACTTCAACAATAAAAAGACGATCGTGAGATGCGGCGGTGTCACGGATTTTATCGATGGCATCAAGTGCCGTATTCACGGCCGTATCGAAGCCGATTGTTTTATCGCTTCCAAAAATATCATTATCAATTGTGCCAGGTACACCAACAGTTGGGATCTTGTGTTCTTCCCATAGCATGTGGGCTCCGCGGAATGACCCGTCTCCACCAATGCAAACCAAGGCATCGATGCCGGCCGCTCGAATATTCTCAACAGCTTTGGCACGTCCCTCAGGTTTTAGAAACTCGGCCGAGCGACCTGTCTTTAAAACAGTTCCGCCTCGCTGAATAATATTTGCCATGTCTCGCAGATGAAGCTCTTGCATTTTGTTATCGATCATTCCGACGTATCCGTTCAGAATCCCGACGACTTCAAGATTTTTAGCGATAGCAACTCGAACTACTGCTCGAATTGCCGCATTCATTCCCGGAGCATCGCCACCACTTGTGAAGACACCAATTTTTTTAATTTTTTGAGTAAATTGAGCCATGTGGAGAGACTACTACTTGGCCAGATAAAAAGAAAGTTCAGAATAGCCAATAGGGGGGAAGTGCCAAAAAAAAAGGCGCTCCACAAGGGAACGCCTTTTCGAAGCTGGTTAGTAATTAAATTACTTTACCAAAGCTTTGAAATCAGCACCAGCGCGGAACTTTGGAGCCCATGCTGCTGGGATTTTGATCGCTTTGCCAGTTTGTGGATTGCGACCAGTGCGAGCTTTACGCTTCGCTTTTGTGAAAGTGCCGAAGCCAACGAGTTTTACATCGTCACCTTTTTTAACGGCTTTTTTGATGTTCTCAACTGTGCAATCAAGGATTGCTTCAGCTTGAGCTTTAGAAACTTTAGTTTCAGAAGCGATCTTCTCGATGAGTTGTGCTTTGTTCATGGTAACTCCTCTTATGACACTTTTGTGTGTCTTTCGTTGTAAATTAAATCTTGCTGATAACTCTTCGTCATCCGTTGACAGCATCATGAAAATGCAAAAACGGATGTTCGTCAATCAAAAATGTGAATGGCTCTCTGACAAAGGATTTCAAAGTACCTTTCCGATCGGCAATAATGTGCCGAAAAGCCGGGCTATTCTTCAGGCTCCTCATCATCGGGGTTGGGAAAATCATCTGAACTTAAAGAATCGCTTGAAGAGCCCTTGACGGGAATGCGGTAGCTTTCACTGGCCCACTCACCAAGATCAATCAGCCGACATCGTTCGGAACAAAAGGGGCGAAAAGGATTTTCGAGAGAGTAAAATGTCAAACGCCCACATTGTGGGCATTTGACCTGGCGTTTATTTTCAGATTCCATGCTTCAGGAGCATGGCGGAATTGGCTCTGGGAGGCAAGACGCGGAGCTTAGTAGCGGTACATAGTTCCCGTTGCGAACACAGTTCCTGCTTGGTTCGGTGTATCTCTGCTGCCCCAAGCTAATTCAAAGTTGATAGAAGAGTCAGTCAACTTTCCTTGGCGTACAATAACTTGTAAAAGCCATCTATTGAAATTCTGGCGAACCTCGAAACCCTTACAGTCGTTGATCACGGAAGCTGTTGCATCGAAAACGCCGCCGTTATTTCTTGGATACATCGTATTAAAGAATCCAGCACCGTAGTCAAAGTACATGCTACGCGGAACATAAGCAGCACGTGTGTATAACTTCATGGTCGGAGAAATTGTCAACCCTGTCGAGTTGTAGCAATACTGTCCAGGATTATTCCAGTTCGTCGCCGTTAATGAAATTTCAAACTTTCCCGGCCACCAGTTTTTGCAATCCTGGTTTCCTGAAGTTCTATCAACACTGCATACACCCATACCTTTTTCAAGGAAGTCAGCATATACACTCATGTTGGTAATTCTGAATTCAGCAACATTGCCACAAGGATAAGTCGTACAGTTTGTAATCCCAAACCGTGCAGTGGTCATGTCGACACCAGCGCCGTATTGGTCGATACACTGGCTGCCATTCCATGTATAGCCTACGGGGCAAGAACCCGGAACAACTTGATTGCTATTCTTGTTATCTTTTCCGCAGGCATTTAATACCAATGCGGCAAAGACAGCAATAAAGGCGATTAAGAGTTTTTTCATAAGAACCTCTTTTCAAAATAAATCTCTACACTCTTAGTGCAATACATGAGTCATGCCAGAAGGGCTTAGGATTCAAGTTGAATAAAAGGGGTAGCCAGTAAAAATAGGCTGTATAGAGTTTTCAAGTTGCGGCCAATTTGCGTCACATAGAGCTTTAAGTGATGGCCCATGAGGGTGTTTATCTATTTATATAGTTATGTTGGGAGAATTTTAATGTCTCATAATGAGACGTCTAGCGGGGACTTCTGCGAGTCACGGGTCTTTGCAAGAGCATCCAGACTCCAAAGGCGACCAATCCCAAACTGATCCATGAAGAAATCGATAGACCCAAGCTGGGGCCGCGGAAGTCATCGCGGAAACCTTCCATGATGAATCGTCCAAGGCCATGCAGAATGATCCACGAGTAAAAGACACTGCCCGGTTTTCTTAAGTACTTCGACTTTCGTTCCCAGGGCTTTGTTTTCTCCAGAGCCAATAAGACGATCAATGTACCTAGCTCCCAAAGTAAAGCATAGAGCTGAGTTGGATGGCGGTTGCTGATGGCCCAAGGCACTTCGCAGTAGGCACCATAGCAGCAGCCAGCAAGGAAGCATCCAAATCGACCTAACATATAGGTAAAAGCTAGGACCGGAGCAAAAAGGTCGAAGTAAGCTTCAATTTCTGAGGAGTGATAGACTAAAAGATAGACAGTGCAAAGAGTGGCCGCCAAGAGGGCACCACCATAAAAAACGAAGCCCCCATTCCAAAAATAAAACACTCTGACAAAATCTTCGCGATAATAGTCAAAGTTCTCATATAGAATATGAAAGATGCGGGCTCCTAGAAAGCCACTGACCATGATGATTAGACTCAGGTCCAAAGTGGTGCGAATAGGAAAGCGGAAGCGCTTCGCTCGATGAACGACCCAGATAAGGGCAAGAGTCACCGTGAGACTGATAACCAAATAATAGCTGGGTATCGAGACTGAAGAAGACAGGGGAACCAAGGGATACAGAAAAACCTCCACATACCGACGATAGACTTAATTTTCTTTCATTGTAGAGAATATTCAAGACGATTCTGGCCAAGAGGTATTTTCTGACGACATAATAAGGATTCTATGAGACTGCATCCTGCTGAAATTGCGAAAGAAATTAAGAGTTATACGTTTTTCCGATCGTTTCGGGATGATCTGATTTTGCAAGCTTCGGCGATGATCACAATCCAGTCAGTTAATGCTGGCGAGTATGTCCTGCAAGAAGGATCCAAGAACACTTCGCTTTTTTTTCTCAAATCAGGCAAGGCCGAAGTCAGTTTAATGAGCGAAGTTATCATTTCTTTAGATACGCCAGGTGAAGTCTTTGGCGAGATGAGCGTTATAACCAAAAAACCAGTTTCGACTGCAGTTCGGGCAGTGACCGACTGCGTGTTTTTTGTTTTAAACTCTGAGGACTTTGCCCACGTCCACCCCAAGGATAAAGATCGGTTCGAAGCCCTTCTTTATAATATCTATTGTCAAATTCTGACGGACCGGCTGACCAAGACCAATGAAAAAGCACGCCTTTTTGAAATCCTTAACCGCGAATTGTATGAGGCGCAAAACGCACTGCAAGCGGGTGGTGGCGGGAAGGTTCTTTTAGTAGAGCCCGATAAAAAGCAGCAAATGCCTGTGCGAATGGCGCTGGGTGGGACGAGCGTGCAATTGGATATTGCGGGCACCATAGAAGAAGCTCAAGAATTTATAAAAACCGAGACCTATGACATCGTTTTGTGTGAAGAGAACTGTGTGGATTTCCTGAACGAAGTTCGGCAGCAAAATAAAGTTCAGTATCCCATTTTGCTTACCGGGCAGGATGTGCAAGGGAATTTGGAAATTCTTCGCAATCATCGTTTCGTTGAGAACATCATTTCGCGAGACACGGAAGACCGAAACACCACTATTCGCTATATTCTGCAGGCTCTGGGGAAACTTCTGGGCAAAGACTTTTTCGGTGTTGAAAAATATCTTAGCTGGGGTGTGGACGTAAAAAGTCGCCTGGTTACGCACAGTGGACAAAGAGAAGACCTTCGCGAAGAAATGTGTGCTTACTTTAAAAAGGTGGGCATTCGTTCGTCCATCTTGGATCGGGTGAACACGGTTGCAGAAGAGATGTTGATGAATGCGATCTACGATGCTCCGGTTGATAGCGAGGGAAGATCAGTATTCAACCATGTTTCGCGCAAGGAAGAAGTAAAATTAGAAACTCATCAGCAATCGCAGCTAAGTTATGCTTGCGATGGTGTGCTTTTAGCTGTGTCTGTTAAAGATCCCTTCGGAGCTTTAGATCGAAGTGTGATCGTCGACTACCTTTTAACTTGTTATAACGGAGCCGCTGGCAGTCTTAATGGTGCAAAGGGTGGAGCTGGTCGAGGTTTGCACCAAATTATCGAAAATTCAGACCTGACGATTTTTAATGTTAAGAAAGGCGTGCGCACAGAAGTCATCTGCCTTTTTAATGTCGACGGCCAAAAGAAAGTTGCTCAGCCCTCATTTCACTATTTCTTTATTTAGAATTCATTCTAAACAGAATCAGTCCCATGAATATCTGTCCCAGTAGCAAGCAGGGGACTGTGGGTAGATTCGTCGAAATCAGAGAAACCAGAAATCCTATGAGACTGCCCAGACTTGAAATCAAAAGAAGCTTTCGCGTATAGTTTTTCAGATCCGTACTTCGTTGAGCGGCAAAGCTTGTCGAGATAAAAAGCGAACCGATCGTAAATAGATAGCCCATGCTTTGTATGGAAAGTGTCGTCAGTAAAATCGTTGTTAAGTCGAAAATTCTGTTTTGTGCGTGGGAGTGAATCCAGCTGTGGTTAACCAGTTGGAATGAAGTCAAAGAAAGCTGACGCCAATACTTCAGGGCTCCGGCAACAAATAAAATTCCCAATACCAGGCTGGTGCGGGCGGCGAAATCACTCATAACTGCGACATCTCCAAAATAGGTAGATGCCATGTGAGTCTCCAAAGACGGAGTTATAGCGGTCAATAGGTAGGTTAATGCCAAAAAGAGAATGAACAAAGTTAAGAAAATATGGTTTTGCTGAGAGCGGCGTCCTATTAGATAGTCCGAAAGAAAGAGAGTGCCCCAGCCAGATAGAAGGCCCAGGCCAAGGCTCCAATGATGGAAATCGGTCCCGAGCAAAATATTGATCGCGAGGCCCATGACTACGCCCAATGAAGACCCTTGACCCAAAACAAAGATTTGAGCACTGCGTTCTCGAGCCGTCCATTGCGACCCGATCAATGCTAATGCAGAAGACATGGCGATGCACGCTGGGATGGACCATTTGTAAATCTGTAGGAGGCTGAAAAAGTCGGTCATTTGATCTCCAGAAAGCGCACCGTGGACCAGACTTTCACCAGAGGCCGATGGGAAACAACGATCAGAGAGCTTTGCGGATGGTCATGGAAATATTCACTCAGTCGCTTTTCCAAAAGCTCGCTGGCCTCCTTGTCTATGTGATTGAAAGGCTCGTCGAGAATGATCAAGCGGGGCTTCTTTGCCAAGACCGAAGCTAAGAGGATGCGCTGACGTTCGCCTCCACTGGCAGTATTCCACGGCTTTTTCAAATCAAGTCCTTGCAGTAACGGTGAATCTAAGGGGCCAGAACACATGTCTTCCAAGGAAAGTGGTATGTGAAAGTGCAAATTGCCCAATTGAGGAAGGTACTGAATCTGCGTTGATGGAATATGAAGCTTAAAACTACCTTCGTACTTTTTGTGAAGACCTAGTAGAGTCTTTAACAAAGTGCTTTTTCCAGCGCCATTTTCTCCGCGCAGGAATAGGACCTCGCCCTCTGCCAGGTCAAAACTCACAACGGGTGTCAGTGGGACATTGTCGCGACTAAAAGCTCTTAAATTTTCGACTTCAATCAAGGTGTTCACTGAAGTGATTCTACCAATAACTTTTGTAGAGCTTCAATAGTCTTTGGATCTTGATGGCTCTGCACATAGGACGGCAGAGTTTTCACTTTCACGCCAGAGAGTTCTTCGAACCGTTCTCGGATCTTGTGAGGGGTCGCGGCCGTGGCATAAAGAACGCTGACCTTATTCTTTTTCGCGATCTGGGCCATTTTTGCAATTCGAGCTGCAGAGGGCGGAACTCCGGGCTTTTCTTCTAGACTGCCGACAGAGTTTAAGCCGTAGGCATTAAAGAAGTACGTAAATTCCTGGTGGTACTCCATCACGGTCATTTTCCCAAGCTGGCTTTTTAGCTGAGCTTCTAACTCATTCATCGTCTTATCGAATTTGGAATAGTTGGCTTCAAATTCCGACTTGTTTGCAGGATCCAAACTGGAAAGGACCTTCAAAACCTCACCACCTGACTCTCCAAGTTTGCGAGGGGACAAATTAAAGTGAGGGTTGCCATGGGCATGCACGTCACCCAAGGATCGATCGATGCGACCTGTGGGTTTATTCAAGGTCTCGACAGATCTGCCCAGTTCACAATAACCTTTGCCGCCAGGCTGGACTCTGGCATTTCCTGATTTGCTCAGAACTTTCGGTAGCCACCCAATTTCAAGGTCTAAGCCCATTGAGCACACTACGTCCGCTTTGTTCACTTTCAAGATAAAATCAGGTCGCGCTTCTGCATAGTGCGGATCTTCGCTCCCACTTAGAAGGCTTTGAACGGTGACGTGATCACCGCCAATAGCCCGGACGACTTCGGCAATATCTGGTAACGTCGTCACGACATTTATTTTTGCGAGGGCATCCACGCTGACCAAAAGAATAAGCGCGCCTAACCTTAGTTTCATAGAAAACCTCTTAGAAAGAATGTGCCGGATGAGCTCCAAGCAATGCAACAAATTGCAATTGCAGAGTTTGCTCCACCTGATCAGATTGCCGTTGTAGCTTTTGTGTATCAAGTACATAGGCAGCTCTGAAATATGTGAATTCGCTGTTCTTGAAAGTCACTGTCGGAACAATCGCGTAATTCAAATTGTCCTGTCGTTCAGTGGTGCCCTCAAAGTTCAGACTAAAGCTTTTGAACAGGTCGAGGCGAACGCCGGCATAGAATTGTTCGCTTAGTGCCCATTGTGCAAAAGCATAAGCTCCCGCTTCCTGGTCAAGATCTTCTGCAGGAGCAGAGAGGTGGCGATACCACAGTTCGGACTGGAAAAGAAAGTCGACAGTTTTACCACTGGTGCGTTTATAAACAACGTCCAAGCCGTAGAGCTGAGTTTGTTGTCCGAGGCCGCTTGTACGCCCCAGATAATTTAAACCCCATTGGAGGCCGCGCGAGTTTCCGAAGTCTTGGAAGTTCACGACTCGCAGGTAATGGGTCGGCACATGAGGACGACGGGATTCTTCATTTTCATGCTCGTGTTCACTTTCCTCTTCTTCGTGCTCGTGCAGGTGACTGCCGAATGTATACCCGTTCGTAATACCCACGGTGACATCCCAATAAGAATCAAGTGGCAACAAGAAAGAAAATTCTCCACCCGTGTCGATGACGGCCTCTTCAGCTAGAAACTCCGCCTGAACGCGAGGTGCAGAAATAAATGGCCAATCGTGTGTATGAAACTGGTTAAGACGACCGACCCCTAAAAAGAATTTTCCCAGCTTAAAGCGGGAAGAAGGAATCAGTTTACTCGAACTAAGGTAGGCCTCATGAACTTCAGGTTTCATCTCGCCCTCTTCAGAGTGAGCTGCAAAGTTCAAAAGCATGTCAAAAGTTGGATCAAGAGGGCCGTAAAGCATCAGCTCTGCGCTGCGAAGATGGGCCTTGTTGTCTTGAGAATGTTCGAAATTTAAAGGCGCCAAGGCATCCAAAGCAGCGGTGACTTGCATGTTTTGCACTAAGCTTTGCGCATAGGTGGCTGTAGAATAGGTTGCCATCAATAGAACGAATAGAACTCGGATCATGTTTCCTCCATAAATTAGCTTTAGCTCGGGCAAATCTTTAATGCAAGTAATTTGCATTTGTAAAGGCAGCTCTTTGTTGCACATAGACAGATCTGTTGCCGCTGAGGGCGACCTCCGGTATGAGGTGACCATGACTTTTTCATTTCGCCGAATTATTTGGCCCGATCCCGCCAATCAAGTTCAAGGTTTGATTCGATTTCGTTGGATCGCTATCTTTATTCTTTTGTTGGGCATAATTCCGCTTCTCAGATTAGGGGCTATCCAAAATCACGATCTGAGCTATTTTTTTGCCGTCATTGGTCTTTTGGTAGGTTTCAACATTCTGTCTCAGAATTTTTCGAAGCCCAAGCCTACTTCGCGCGCTCTTTTGGTGCACCTTTGCGTCGACTTGTTGGCTGCTGCGGGACTTCTATTCAGTATTGGTTCCGCCAATAATCCGTTTATTTTTGTGTTCTGTATCCATGGTTTTTTAGGTGGATTGCTTCTTCGGCAAAAGATGGCCTTCGTATTTGCTATTTTGCTGGTGTCGACACTGTCGATTTTGCAGATCGAAGCCTATCGCAAGGCTTTGTTTGTTTTTCCCGGTGATCGCGCGGAAATGTATCTAGAGTTTCTGTCTCAGTGGAGCTTGCTTTTCAGTTCGTGGTTTGTCAGTCAACTTTTCTCTGGATTGGTCGAGAAGCAAGAAGAGCGAATTCGACAATTGCAGAATCGCCAACATCAGGCGGATCGTTTGAAATCGCTCGGGGCCCTGACCGCGGGCTTTAGTCACCAATTGGCGACGCCTTTAAATACTCTGAAGCTGCGCATGGACCGAGGACTTCGAAAGCTACCTTCAAACGAAGTCAGCCCTAAAGAAGAGTTCTCGAAAGCTCAAGAGTCTCTGGACGAGTGCATTTCGATTTTTCAGCACATGGCCTCAGTATTCTCGCGTTCTTCGGAGGGAGAACCTCAAAGAATAAATATCACACAGCTTTTGTCAGATCTGGTTAAAGTTTGGGAAAAAGAAAATGGGTGTGCTGTCGACAAAGCATGGGATTCTACACCGTATATGTGTCGTTTGCACATATTGTCTTTTTCGCAGACGATTTTTGATATGCTTGATAATGCACTAGAAGCTTCAGCGACGGAAGGTGTTATCCAAGTTCGTCTCATGGGAGGCGATCGCCTGGTGCGAATTGAAATAATTGACCAAGGGCCTGGCATCTCTGAAGAAATTCTGTCCAGAATAGGTGAGCCCTTTGTGACCAGCAAAGTGCAAGGAAACGGTCTAGGGGTGTATTCAGCACAGATGATGGTGCAATCAGTGGGCGGAGAGTTTAATCTCTTCAATAATCCTCATGGTCCCGGAGCCGTTGTGAGATTGGACATACCGCTGGAGGTGAGTGAATGAACTTAGTCGGTAAAAAGCTTCTATTGGTTGAAGACGATAAGAGTTTACGTGAAGTATTGACGGACGAGTTGCAGGAACGTGGAGTCACGGTGGAGTCATTCGCCCAATTGCCTTCGGTTCAAGAGATTCAAGAGCCAGAGTTTGCGCTCTTGGATTTACGCGTGGGTTCAGAGAATGGTTTTGAATTTCTTGTCGCACTTAAGAAAAGATATCCCCATGTACGGGTCGTCATGATGAGTGGGTTTGGAAGTGTGGCCTCGGCGGTTAAATCCATGCAGCTTGGTGCTTACAATTTTATCACCAAGCCAGTCACTGCGGACATGATCTTAAAGGCGTTTGCTGATGAGGCAGATCTTAAAACTTTACCTGAAGAGGAAATTTCGTTGGCACGCATGGAACGAGAATACATAGATTACGTCCTGCAAACGTCCGAGGGCAATATCACTCAAGCGGCTAAAAAGCTGGGTCTTCATCGTCAGAGTTTGCAGCGCAAATTGCGCAAACATATTCCGCGAAAATAAAGAAGGCGCTTATCCAGCGCCTTCTTCTTTCAATTTATTCTTTTTATGTTCTTTGTTTTCCAGAAACATCAGTAAAAGCAACAGCCCGACGCCGCCCACAATGGCCATATCTGCGACGTTGAACGCCGGCCAGCTCCAACGGTTGTAAAGATGAAAATCCAAGAAATCGATCACATAGCGGAAACGGATACGGTCAATATAGTTGCCGATGGCCCCGCCAAAAATACTTGAGAGTGCGATGATTTGTTTGGTGTCAGAGTCTTTCACTCCACGCAAAATACCTAAAATGATCAGCAATGCGATCGGAGGCATGGAAAGAAAGAACAGTTCTCTGAACGAAGGGTGGCTTTCGGCCAAAAATCCAAAAGCAGCCCCGAAATTCCTTACGTAGGTCAGATTAAAGAAGTTTGGAATCACAATTACGGATTCACCCAGGTGAAAGTGAGTATGCACGTAAACTTTTATAAGCTGATCAAGAGCGACTAGAAAACCAGTGATGACCAGAAGCCAGATATATTTTCTTTTCATGTAAGAGCCTCAATACATTTAGGGCAAATTCCAGGGTGTTGAGTGTCGTGGCTGATTTCAGTCGAGTAAACCCAACAGCGTACACACTTCTCGCCTGGTGCTTTCGTTGCTTCGATTTTATAAGGTCCATTTTTGACAGCGACTTCAGAGACGATCAGAAGTTCGCGCAGATCAACAAACTTATCCAAACGTTTAAACAGCTCATTTTCGGCTGAGATCGTCACTTGTGCCTCCAGGCTGGAGCCAATCACTTTCTCGGCGCGAAGACCTTCCAGGACTTTTTGCACATCGCTGCGCACCTTTAGGTAGTCTTCGTATTCAGCTGCAATTTCTGGATTAAACCACTGACTTGGAGCGATTGGATAATCCAACAAGAAAACGGATTCCTTTTTATCGCCCTTCATATAGGAGTAGCTTTCTTCTGAAAGGAAGCTAAGGATAGGAGCCATCATGCGGATCAAATAGTCAGCCATATAATACAGCACTGTCTGAGTTCCGCGACGAGCAATTCCATCAGCTTTCCAAGTGTAAAGTCGGTCTTTCATCACATCCATGTACGTGGCTGAAAGATCAACTGTGAAAAAGACATTGAGTGCATGGTAGATCTTGTAGAACTCGTAGTTGTCGTATGCTTCGGTGACTTTCTTGTTCAGATCAGCCAATTCGTGTAAGGCCCACTTATCGATCGAAGTCAGTTTTTCATAGGGGACGAGATCCTTAGCGGGATCGAAATCATTGGTTGCGCCTAAAAGATATCTCATCGAGTTACGAATTCGACGATAAGTTTCAGTCACCCGATCAAGTTCGGTTTTGCCACATGAAACATCTTTGCCGTAGTCTTCATAGGCGGCCCAAAGACGGATGATCTCGGCGCCACTCTTGTTCGACACTTCTTGGGGTTCAACAGAATTGCCCAAAGATTTACTCATTTTGCGTCCTTGGGAATCAACAACGAAACCATGGGTTAGCAAAGCTTTAAACGGAGATTCTCCATTCGTGCACATAGAAGAGAGGAGCGAAGTATTGAACCAACCTCGATGTTGGTCACTGCCTTCCAAATAGAGATCTGCAGGAAAACCCATGTTGTTGCGCTTCTTTTGCACAGCCGCGTGACAAACGCCAGAGTCGAACCACACGTCAAGAATATCACGGCCGTGGCTGAATCCTTCCGTTCCAAATTTTGGGTTGTTCAAAGCAGTTCGGGCTTTTTCAACGGCTGCGGTTGTGATGAACTTTGTAGGATCATTGGCCGTGAATGCATTTACGCCGCCTTCGGCTTCAATCACATCGGCAACCTTCATCATGACATCGTAATCAGCAAGAACTTCTCCTGTAGCATTACAAGTGAACACGGGAATTGGTACTCCCCAAAGTCTCTGTCGGCTGATGCACCAGTCTGGGCGGTTTTCCATCATCGCGCGGAAGCGAGCCTCGCCCCACTGTGGAACAAACTTAATTGAGTCGACAGCTTTAAGGGTTTTTGCCCGAACCTGACTGGATTCCAAATCAAGCCCGATAAACCATTGCGGAGTCGTGCGGAAAATAAGCGGAGCTTTTGAGCGCCAGCAATGAGGATAACTGTGTTCAATTTCTTTATGCGCTAAAAGGTGACCACTGGCCTTCATCTTTTCGACGATCAAGGGATTGGCTTTAAAAATATTCATGCCCTTAAATTCTGGAACTTCATCAGTGTAAAGACCAGAGTCATCGACGGGATTAATGATTGGAAGTTTGTATTTCAAGCCGACCTTAAAGTCATCGGCACCATGTCCAGGAGCTGTGTGCACGGCGCCCGTACCAGCATCCAAGCTGACGTGAAGACCCAACACAACAATCGAGTCACGATCAATCCAAGGGTGACGAGCTTTTGCCCATTCAAGGTCTTCGCCTTTAAAGACAGGACCGTCTTTCAAAGTCAGTTCGGTGTCTTTTTCGAAAGCTTCTTTTAAACCTTTGGCAAAGACGAAATTTTCCGAACCCGCATCAAAGACCGAATACTCGAAATCTGGATGTAAGCAAATGCCTGTGTTTGCAGGAATTGTCCACGGAGTGGTTGTCCAAATTACAAATGAAGTTGGCTTAGAGGGATTGCCAAGCTTTTTCAATGTTTCTGCATCTGTGATGGGGAATTTGACGTAAATCGATGGGCTTTTGTGATTGTGGTATTCAACTTCGGCGTCGGCCAAAGCTGTCTTAAGAACCCAGTTCCAGTAAACAGGTTTGACTCCGCGATAAATCAAACCTTTTGCATAAGCTCTTGCGAACTCACGAACTTCTTCTGCCTCGTACTCGGGCTGCATTGTAAAATAAGGATTTTCCCAGTCCGCAAGAACGCCCAAGCGACGGAATTCATCACGTTGAACGTTAATCCATTTACCAGCTTCCTCTCGGCACAGCTGCAAAACTTCTTGATCATTTTTCTGCAATTTTTTGGCGGCCAGATCTTTAAGAACCTTGTGTTCGATTGGCAGACCGTGACAGTCCCATCCGGGAATGAATGGAGCACAGTAGCCTCTCATATTTTTATATTTAAGAATGATATCTTTCAGTGTCTTGTTTAATGCATGACCCAGATGGATCGAGCCATTCGCATAAGGAGGGCCATCTGGAAGAATGAACTTGGTTTTGCCAGCATTCTTAGACAAAACTTTTTGGTAGATGTTCTGCTCTTCCCAATTCTGAATAATCTTAGGTTCCTTGATAGGCAAATCCCCTTTCATAGGGAAGGCCGTCTGAGGCAGGCGAATGGTAGATTTATAGTCAGGGGTTGCAGTCATGCAAAAATCCTTTTTTTGAGGAAAACAAAGAAGCGCTAGTATAGCCTAATTTGCCAAGGAATTTAAATGATTTCGAAGAGATAAAGCCTAGCTGAGCAGGCCTTTGCAGCGACTGTGGCCGACTTTGACTAACATACGGAGAGCTTCAAGATCCGAACTTAAATTCAGCTCTTCTTTGACTTCGTGAATCATGGTTCTGGTTACACCATCTAAAAGACTCATGAAGTCCATAGGGCGAGAGGTCGCGGTCACCGTTTTTTCAGTATAGGAAACCTGAGAGACTTGAGTCTGATTCGCAGTTGCCGAGTTGGTCGTTTTGTTAATAGACGCGTTCGAGGGCATAACGGGCTCTACTGTAGTGGGTTCCATGACAGTGGCCGCAGCAGTCATTGCCGGCGGAGTTCCAATGATTGAAGGGCGGTCAAGCTCTCCCATCATTCCGGCCAGGCTCTTTAGTTCACTTTTAAAATTCTTAATACTGGGTCTTTCGAGAACGCTTTCGCCATCTCGGTTGGCTTTCAAAAAAAGGCTGACCAAGATGTCTGGAGTCGTTGCCATTTCCTTGATAGACGGATTCTGATTCATGAGCCACTGATACGCCTTCAGCAGGGTATCTTTAGTGTAAGCTTGTGGTGGCAACGGGTTCATGGTCATCAGGACTCCAGTGAGGGATTCGAAATTACAGAGTTCATTACATTGAGTCAATGTAGACTCCGGCTAAAAAGCCGACATTTAATGCTCAATGTTTGAGCACATCTAGATATCGGGGATGAAGTGGAGTTTTGAAACTAGAGGCAATGCAGAATAATAAAAAAACTCGAAGAGTTTTCTTGATTTCCTAAAATGGTGGCGCGAGCAGCCCCTGACGAGGCTGCTCGGAACTAGCAGTAATCCCTGGCGTTGATGCCATACTTTTCAATCTTGCGGAGCAAGGTCTTCTTTGGAATGTTCGCGTGCAGAGCTGTTTGATTGATTCGACCTTTGAAAGTCTTAAGCGCTTTTATAATAAACTCTTTTTCGAAGGCTTCTTTCTGGGCATTGAAGTCCAAACTGTGAGCGTCGATATTAAGTCCACTGACATCAAGATCAGCTTCGTCGTTTTCCTCTTCAGCAACTTCCATATGAATGTGAGCGTCGGCGGCATTTGCGAGCCCGGCCGAAACCAGGTTCACTGCGGTCTCCTGAGGTGACGGAGCTTCAACCAAGCTTGTGCCTGTTGCAATCAGAAGAGATTCTGGCAGAGAAGCAAGAGTGATAAGATTGGAGTTCTCCAAAACGAAACTGTGCTCAATGACGTTTTCAAGTTCACGGATGTTTCCAGGCCAAGTGTGCTTCTTTAGAACGGCCACGGCGTCCGCAGTAATTCCATTGATGCGCTTCCCGTGGGCTTGATTGAATTTCTTAATGAAGATGTTCACCATGTGATCCATATCTTCTTTGCGCTCTGCAAGAGCCGGTAAGAATATGGGAACGACATTCAGACGATAGAACAGGTCTTCGCGGAAGGAGCCAGCTTTGATCATCTCTTCTAAGGGGCGGTTGGTGGCAGCAATAATTCTTACGTTAGCAGGGAACTCGCGATTCGAGCCAACTGGGGTGAAAAGCTTTTCTTGAAGAACGCGCAAGATCTTAACTTGCATAAGTTGTGGCATATCACCGACTTCATCCAGGAAAAGGGTTCCGCCTTCAGCAAACTGGAATTTCCCGATCTTTCGTTGATCAGCACCGGTAAAAGAACCCTTCTCGTGGCCAAACAGTTCTGATTCAAATAGATTTTCGGGAATGGCAGAGCAGTTGATGGCAACAAACTTTTCGTCTTTGCGAGCAGAATTATAATGTATAGCCTTGGCAACGAGTTCTTTGCCTGTGCCTGATGCTCCCCGAATGAGGACGGGAGTGTCTACTTTTGCCAAGCGATGAATAATGTTAAACACTTTTTGCATCTGCGATGTATGGCCAATAATCTTTTTACCAGCTTCAACCATTACCGGCGCCGAAGCTGCGATGTTCGAAATCAAAGCATGGGCATTGACGGCTTTATCGATAAGAGCAAGAAGGTCATCGCTGCTGACGGGTTTTGAAAGATAATTGAAAGCACCGTCCTTTACAGCCAAGACAGCATCATTGAGGGTGGCATGAGCTGTCATGACGATGACGATGATTCCTGGATCAAACTCTTTGATTTGTCGCAGAGTTTGCAAACCGTTCAGGCGGGGCATATCTACGTCAAGAATGACGACGTCGTATTTTGTTGTCCCGGCCTTGATTTTTTCAAGGGCGTTGATTCCATCAAAGGCTTCGTCGACAGAAAATCTTTCTGTAACCGCCAACGCGGATTTAACTGAAAGTCTAAGACCCTGGTCATCATCAACAACGAGTACTTTAAGCATTTGGCCCCCTTTGATCAATAGGCAGTTCTACCGTAAAAGTAGATCCATTGCCATGGGAAGATTCTACAAAAACCTGTCCCTGATGTAGTTCAGTAAAATATTTTGCTAAATAAAGACCCAACCCAGAACCCTTAATGGGAGAGCTTTTTGCGTTCTTCGAGCGGAAAAACTTCATGAAGATGTTTGGCAGCTCATCTGCGGGAATGCCCGGTCCCTGATCGGCTACTTGAATGACGACTCGGCCTTCTCTTTCTTCGCTCGAGACTAGTATTTTCGTATCCTCTGGGCTGTACTTAATCGCATTCTCTATCAAGTTAGAAAGGACCTGCTTCATTAAATCTGAATCCACTGGAACTGGGAAGATCGGCTCAAGTTCCGTGACGATTTGAATGCGCTTTACCTTTGCTAAAAACTCATGTTTACGGATGACATCGACCAAAAGGTTGTTGATGTCCTTGCTCTTAAGGTTCAGCTGAACACCTTGGCTTTCGATTCGGCCATAGTTCAGTATGGAAGTAATAAACTTCAGGAGGTCATCTGCGGAATGTTTGATCGTATCCACAGCCTCTCGCTGTTGAGTCGAAAGGGGATTCTTTTCTGACAGGATCACATCGGTCATACCCTGGATCCGAGCAATTGGCGTTTTCAAATCATGAGACATCATGGAAATAAAGTTGGTTTTAAGTTCTTCCACCTGACTTAAAAGCATGTTTTTTTGGTAGTATTCCCAGCTTCTGCGATTCTCCACTATCAGACGGTAGGGGATAAAAATATAGTAACAGAGTACAGCCGTTAGGAGTGGCGCTGCCATGGGCACCCAGTAGCCGGCCAGCCAAAAAGTCATGGCACTAAATAGTGTGAATCCGCCAATTGCCGCCCCCAACATCAGAAGGCCCTGCGCTGGCTTCATGGTCAAAACGACATGACTGGTTAACAATGAAGCCAGGACAATTAAAATCCAACCCACGCTACGCTCGGCCCGAATAGGTGCAGAGTTTTTGATGAGCGTATTTAGAATATTGGCCTGCATTTCAATGCGAGTCATCGCCGTCACTTCACGACTAAAGGGCGTCAGTATATATTCGCCTTCACTCTGGCCCAAATCAGTGCCTATAAAAACAACCTTGTTTTTATAGCGCCCCATTGCAAAATCATCTTGTAGAAGATCTTCAAAGCTTACAGAGGGAAAACTCCTGGCAGGGAGGAAGTCAATGTAGGCTTGATCGGTCTCATAGAAACTGAAGGTGCCACGAATATTCTCTAAATTGTTGATCTCGGGATTATAGATGCTTGCCAATATCAGGGGCAACATCGGGCGCTGCTGATAAGTTAAAAGCATTCTGCGTGTGACCCCATCTTTCGCAAAGTTGACGAGGTCGGAGGTTTTAGGCGCGGGAGTAAAATTTATTCGCTCTAAGGGCTCTGGCAGCGAGAGTTGTTTTTCGTCACCTCGCAACGGAGTGGTGCGACCGGCGACATAAAAATGGGCATTTGATACAACAGCCTCTTCCCATTTATTTTTAGAATCGGTCGAGCCGGGCGTTTCTAAAAGGTCGAAGTCATAAACGACGGCGGTGGCACCAGAGTCCCTTAGCTTTCTCGCAACCAGCGTCTGCATATCTGCGCTCGGTAGGCCGGTCAGCTTTTGCACTGTTTCGGGAGTGATATACACGAGCTCAATATTTTCTGGCTTGGGTGAGAATGGCTTGGTTCTGTATCTGAGGTCGTAGAGATAAGACTCCGGATACTCAAGATTGATCTGAGTAATGACGAGAGAGATGCCAAGTGCGACGGCAATTCGCAGTGCAAGGGATCTGAACTCACTTCCTTTGGAAGAAGCGGATTTATCTGTTAGCGACGGAGGGAGAGCCATTGGACCTTTCGAGTCGGGTTCTTATCTTATTGGAATACAGCCTTCACCAGTCCCATTGCCGGGACCTTTCGTATCAGCGGGCTTCTGCGGTTTGATTTTTTTTATGTGTGTGGTTTTTTTTCCCATAACGTTCCTTTAGCAGGCAGTCCTGCATTGTGTATAATAAAATAAAGTCGTTGCGATTAATGATCGAGTGCGATTGCAAAACTGATCATCTTTCACGTGCTTGTTCCCCGTGGCTTTCTTATGTATGAACATACAGCCCCCTCCGCACAGGAATCGAGCCCAGCAATTCTGGCAATTGTTTTGCTCAATGAGGGGTTTTTCATAGGCATTCATTTTTGCATTGTCTAAATGCGTTCCTGAGCCAACCTGCTCCTCTTTGATTCCGACATCCCAAGGGCAAGTGAAAATATTATTGCGAGCATCTATTACCAGGAAGGACTTTCCTGCGCCACAATAGTTTTCGGTTCTCTGCTGGGTATCTAGAGCTCTAAAGTACTGATCGAACAGCGCAATCCTGCGCAGTTCTTTTTCGCCGCCTCTTTGATAAGCCTCTTCGGCGATCAAGTTCATTTGGCTTACAAACTCTAAGTTAGAATTTTGATCCTTTTCTTCAACAGAATAAGTGAACTCAAATTTGTCGACTTCAAAGCTCCTAAAGAAGCGATATGCAGCTAGGACTTCAAGGTTGCTGCGACTAAAGACTCCGTGCAGAGTGATAGAACCGAGTTCGTTCTTTGCCGCGATCAATTCTCTTAGACCTTGAACAACCTGTTCTGTGCTGCCTTTTCCATTTTTCATGGGACGAACCTGGTCATTAATTTCTGCAGGACCATCCAGGCTGACAGTGACATCGGCCTTGATATTTTTAAGCACACCCAAAGTTTTTTCATTTATAAGGGTGCCGTTCGTTACTATGGAGAAGCGAGCAGAGATGTTTCGCAGTGAGGTCTCAGATAGAACATAAGACCCAATAGCTTGAATACCTTCTGGATACAAAAGAGGTTCGCCACCCAAGAAGCTTACATGGAAAGTTTCACCTTGCGGAATCCTCTCCAGAAAAAATTTAAGTTGGGGAAGTGTTTTTTCGACAGAGATTTTCGTTTGAGCGGCGCCATAGGTTCCGTCACCACCTGCAGCACAGTAGGTACACTTCAGATTACAGATCTGAGTCACGTTGATGGTTAGACTTCGAATGCCTGTGGATCGGGTTGCCGGTTTTGCATCAGGATTTTCCTGGGCCTCCCAACCTTTAAGTTCTTCGAGTTCCGGCAGAAGTGAAGAGGTCTCCTTCATTGCCGACCAAAGCTGCTCTGAAATTTCGGCGACTTCTAAATTGCGTGCATGAAAAGCCAGGGGTGCCCGGTTTTCAAGCTTCAGCGCAATGATGTCTTTATAGTGTCGAAATTCCATCAGATTCAGGAGACTGCAAGGAGTATTCCATAAATTTAATGCAGTGCGGATGTAAATTTCGTCGTAATTTCAGATAGTTACATTGAGTTCGGAGGTGCTATTTGCGCCCGGTCAGAGTTTCGAGTGGGGTCAAATGGAAACTATTTCATGCATGGCTAAAGGATCGATAGCTCTACAAAAGCTTTTCACGGGCAAAAAAAAGCCCGTAAGAATTCTTACGGGCTCGGGAATATCAGATGTTTTGTTTTCTAGTTGATCGTTTGCATCGAGAGCTGATCGCCGGCGCGAGAGTGGTTCTCGTAAAAACGAAGATCGAAACCTCGATCATTAATGATGTTCTGGATGTACATCAGTGAGCGATAAAGCTTCTCTTCAGAGAACTGACCATACGAGTAGTCCACTATTGGAGAATCTTTTGCTGTCAAAGTCATGGTGTACTTTAAAAGTCGTGATCTCTCTTCCAGAGGAATGAAGGACATGAGGAATCCAGCTCCTCTTTCTCTCCAAATTGAAATCTTCTGAAGTTCCATGAAGGCGTCGAATCGCTCTTGAACCGTCTTGTAGGGGCTCATAATCACAACAAGATTTTTGGCGATCTCGTGAGAGTCCGGAGTGAAGTCCAAGAATTTTGGATCCATATTCAAATGGTAAACTTGAGCGCCATAAGTAGGTAAGGCTCGTGAAGGTCCTTTTTTGCTTATGTAGTTCTCGAAAGCTTTAGCAATAGAACCACGACCCAGTTTCATCAAGTTGATAAGTGCGTGGGGGTTGAAGAATACTTCTTGTTTGAAATAAGCGTTCACCGGGTTCTTAGAGAAATCCCACTTTTTCCAGTCAATTTGACGGTAGCCTTCTTGTCCCAAAGTATCGCGCACCATTCTTTGGATTTCTCGGAAGTCTTTCTTGGAAAAGTCTTTCATTTTCATTTCATGAGTCACAGTCGTAGTGATGAACCTGTGTGGTGTCCAGTCGTCTGTAGCAGAGAACAAGACATTTGTGCTCATCAAATTTTCTTCGCCATAAAGGCCGAATAAAATGCGAGTCTTTTGGTAGCGAGTGAAGGTGTCTAAAATAAACTTATGAGGTGCATCGTTCTTGTCATAGCTCAAAACCTTATTCTGGCCGTAAGCGCGTTCTGATTCGAATTTCCAAAGATTAAAGCCGAACTTGATACGATTGTCGCGAGTGACGCCTTCGGTAGATCCCTTAAATAAGCGATCAATACGTCGAAGCTCTGGAGCTAAATGCGCATCTTCAAGTGCGATTTCTTCGACATCCACAAGGTTCGTCAAAACTTCACGAGTGAGGTCAGCACGGGTCGCATTTGGATTAGAAATCTTGATATCTTTTAGCTGAACTTTATGCAGCATCATCGAGTCGTAAGCTTGCGCAGCCTGCGCATTGTTCAGGTCGAAGACATAGTCCAACATGATCACATTGTGTTTGCCCATATTAGTGCGCAAATCCATCGGAGTCAGATTTAACCATCTTTCGATTTTATTATCGAATATGCTGATACCCAAAATTTCTAGATCGTCAGAAAGGTCAGCTCCGGCATTGGCGCCGACACCTTTGCCACGAACACCGATAAGCTTCACGCGCATTTTATTGTCGGGCATTCTGAAAAGATGAACCATAAACTCGCCAGAGACATAGGCATGAGTTGAGGCGCCTAAATTGAAATCCCCCGCCAATGCATCATGCCCTAAGCTGAGCACGAAAGACATTCGACCTTGGAATGCTACGAAGTCCCCAGGAACCAAGCGCGCAACTGCTTTTTCCGCAGTAAGCGGTAGGTGTCTCATTGTATAAGGTTTTGAAAGAAGAGATTCTTTTTGATTTTTAAACTGCCGAGCAAAAATAATCTCGGAGTTCTTTTCAAGTCGTAATCCCAGTGGACCGTCAAGTTCTTCGATATAATCAGATGGATCAATTTTAATGCGCATTTGATAGCGATCAAAGCGAGTATAAAACCCATCGACATAAGAAGGTTCGGATTCAATACGATAACGAAGAGAGGTCGAGATACCATCTAGAATTTCGGCATTCACTAAAGTGACGCCAGCGCCTATTTCTTGTTTCGCAATTTCCTTTTTGATTTTTTCCCAGACATTGATGGGTTTTAAATCATCCCACCCGGCCTGCGCAGCGGGTGATAAAGTTATGAATCCGATTGCTGCAGCTAATGCCAGAGCACCTTTTCTGAGCTTCATTGGCTCTCCTTTAAATAGATAGTCAAAGTGACGGTCCTTCCTGACCGCACCATTTGCTTAGCCCTACAAACCAAAGGCTAGTATCAGCAAATGCTTGATCAATTCCCAGGCAAATTCAAGTGAAACCTCAGAAGGGACTTTTTGATGGCGCAAAGCTATAGAAAACGTCGGCTCTACCTTGGTACGCAAACCAAGGTAATATAATTGATTCTTGTTTGTAAAAGCCTCATCCTGATTCGAGTATGTCGCTCAATATTAAATTTTGGGGAGTCCGCGGCTCTTTGCCATCGTCCCCAGCACCGACGGATTGGACAAATCATATAGAAGGAATTCTGCGGAATTTTTTCTCGAGTGGTTATTCCGACATTTCTCAGGTTAGCAAATTCATTCAAAAGGCAGAGATTCCGTTGTTGGGCGGTTACGGCGCGGCTACGACTTGTGTTGAGGTTCATACAGCCCGTTGCCAGCTAATAATTGATGGTGGAAGCGGCATCAGAAATCTGAGCGAATCACTGATGAGTGGCACGACGGGACGGACAAAGGGGCCATTTCATATCTTGATGACTCACTTTCACTGGGATCATGTCATTGGCCTTCCCTTTTTTGTACCGCACTTTATTCCGGGCAGTGAGGTGCACTATTACGGTGTCCAATCTGATCTTGAGCAGTTAATTCGGGGAATTTTCCGTCGTCCGTATTTTCCAGTTCCTTTCGAGGAGCTGAAAGCTCGGGTCTATTTTCATGTTTTAGAGCCTCGAAAGCCTGTTAAAATTGAGGACTTCACGGTCACTCCTTACCTCTTAGATCATCCGGATCCTTGTTGGGGTTACAAAATTCAATCTCAAGGCAAGACTTACGCGCATTGCGTGGACACGGAGGGGACTCGAGTCACAGCCTTAGAATTAGGTGATGACCTTCCTTTGTACCAAGGGGTGGATCTGATGTATTTCGATGCTCAGTATACGCTTCCGGAGTTGGCAGAAAAAGCCAACTGGGGTCACAGTGCTGCGCAAGTGGGATTGGACATTGCTCTTCGAGAAGAAATCGGCCAGGTGCTTTTTGCCCACCATGATCCGGGGGCCCGCATTGAACAGGTTCAAGAACTAAAACGTCAAACTCGTGAATACTATGAATCCCGCCAGCGCTTCGCTGCCGATCGCAATCAAACCCTTCCGGCTGTCAGCTGGGACTTCGCCTACGAAGGCCTAGAAATTAAACTTTAAAACGAGTTTAATTAAAACGAAGGCTTCTTTTGCGAGTCAAAAATAAGCTCGACAGTCGTGGGATCTCTTTCGTCTCTAATGGCCCCGAGAGCTCTTAAATTTTCTTCGTCTAATTCAATTTTTTCAGTTCCCTCGGGCCAGCTAAAGTCATTGGCTGGAAAACGAATGCCGACTTTTTTCATGAAGCGAGTCCATATCGGAACAGCACCGTTCGATCCCGTCAGGTGATGAGGTGTATTGTTATCATAGCCCACCCACACCACAGTCGTGATGTAGGGAGTGAATCCTGCAAACCAGGCATCTCGATTATCACTTGTTGTGCCTGTTTTTCCAGCAGAAGGATTAAGAAAGCCATTCAAAGTGATGGAGCGCGCGGTTCCCGAGAGGACAGTTTGCTTCATCATTCCGACAAGGCTGGCGACGGCCATCGGGTCAACTGTCGCACGAGGAGTCGGCATGTGGGAATATATTTCGCTTCCTTCAGTGTCCGTCACTCTGCGAATAAATGATATTTCTGTTCGGTGTCCCATATTCGCCAGAGTCATGTAACTTTGTAAGACTTCACGGGGATACATTTCAAAGGCCCCCAAAGTCATGGCCGGTAGAGATTTTAATTCAGACTGAACTCCCATAAGATGTGTGACGTCGGCAATATTGCCTAGGCCAACCTGCAGTCCCAGCGCTGCAGTCGCCGAGTTCAATGAGTTCTTAAGTGCGTAAAACATCGGGATCTGACCGAAGTAGGTTTTGCCATAGTTGACAGGTGACCAGCTCTGATTTTCCCAGCGCCATACAAATTTTTCGTCATTGATTAAAGTAATCGGCGTATAGGGCTGACCTTCTTTGGTTTCGTTCAACAAAGCCGTCAGGTAAACGAAGGGCTTCATTATAGAACCAATTTGACGGTGTCCATCGATGGCTCGATTGAACTGAGTCATACGGAAGTTTCGTCCACCAACCACAACGCTAACCACGCCAGATTTATTGTTGGCAGATAAGAGACTGCCCTCAAGGTGATTGCCTTTGCCTTTAAGAACCTTGACCTGTTTGTGATTTTTTTCAAGATCATCAAGATGACTTCTCAGGGCTTCTTGAGCAGTCTCTTGCGCTTCTAAGTCCAAACCCGTGTAAATCTTAAGGCCCTCGGGTGACATAGCCATTGCAGCCATCTGCTTGCGAACAGCATCAAGGTAATAAGGGGCCGTTTCCGAAGCGAGGGTGCGCGGAGAGGAGGGGAGCGGCTCTTGATCAGCCACATTCGCCTGTGACTCGGTGATGTATCCCAGCTCTTTCATTTTTTGTAGGACAAGATGACGGCGGCGTTCGGCATTCACCGGTTTTTTAAAGGGATTGAACATGCCGGGACTGTTCACGATAGCTGCAAGCAGCGAGCACTGACTAAGATTTAGTTCGCTGATGGTTTCGTTGAAATAGTATCGCGAAGCAGCTCCGTATCCACGTACCTGAAAGACACCATTTTGACCCATGTAGATGATATTCAGATATGTTTCTAAGATCTGATCCTTGGAAAAGCGACTTTCCAGAAGAATCGACATGACGAACTCGTTAAATTTTCTTTTTAGAGTTTTTTCGCTGGTAAGAAAGTAGTTTTTAACGAGTTGTTGGGTGATTGTACTTCCGCCTTGTGCTGATCTTCCGGCAGTCACATTCTTGAGAACCGCGCGAAGGATCCCTTTGATGCTGACACCTCCGTGCTCCAAAAACTGAGCATCTTCGATGGCCATGATGGCGTTCAAGCACATGGGAGGTACTTCACCTAGGCTGACGGTTCTTTGCATCAAAGGCTCGTTGCCGATATATTGAGCAAGTAGCGGAGCTTCACTCGAAGCTTCAGGAACTTCTAAAAAAGGGGAGCCTTTAAAAATTTGTGAAATTATATTGTCAGACTGCACAACGATGACTTGAATTTGGCGCTCGGAAAGTTCGCTGGGAACATCTTGAGTGACCCAGCCGATGCATCCTTCTTGAAGTTCGTTGAGGCCAACCTGCAATCGGGCGCTGCATTCTTCGCGATTAGCGACAAAATAGTCGCCAGGTAAAAGGCGTTGATCGTAGGACCGTCGGCGATAATTTTGATTCAAGAGCTGCTTTTCGATATCGCTTAACTTGACCACACTGAGGGTGTGATAAGTCGGAGGTGCCGCATAGTACTCCGTGGGCACTAAGAATTTTTTAGATTCCAGTTTCTGAGTCAGCTCTTTTTCGAGTGCAAAATAAGAGTAGGCGCCGATGCCAAGCCCACAGATGATTACAAGCGTCAGAAGGATTGTAAAAGCTTTTAAAATAGTCTTTAATCTTGGTCGCAACATACATAGAGAGTAGTACGAAACTCTGTCTGAAGCAAATTCACTTCTTGAATCATCGAAGAAGATATTTGCGCGAAAGGATTAGGTTTGTGGCTAAGAAGAAAGCTTCTGTTAAAAAAGCCAAAGTAAGCAAGACCGGTAAAAAGGTCGGTTCTCCAAAAGCAAAAAAAATCGTCAAAAAAACAGTCAGTAAAAGCAAAGGCGCAGTCAAGAAGGCCGCTGCAAAGAAGACTGCTGTGAAAAAGGCGACGGCTAAGGCGCCGAAAAAGAATTTGAAAAAGACGAGTAAGCCTGTAAAGAAGGCAAGCTCGGCTAAGAAGTCTGCGGCTAAGCCTGTTTCCAAAAAGTCGACGAATCAGAAAGCGGTTTCGCCCAAGGCGAAGTCGCCAAAATCCGGTTCTTTAGGCTCCGCTTACAGCGCTCCTGTGCTTAAAGCGGCCCCAAATAAGAAACTGGACCTCAGCGATTTTGTAACTCCGCTTGATGACAGAATTATCATTCAACCCGATGCCGTTGAAAAGATGACTCCGGGCGGTCTTTATATTCCAGATACCGTCTCAGATGTTTCCGGCAATTTACAGGGCTACGTCGTGGCTGTTGGGCGCGGGCATATGAATAAAAAAGGCCAAGTTCGTCCAATGGACGTTCAGGTCGGCGACAAAATTATTTTCAATGAATACTCGGGATCAAGAATCACCATTCAAAATGAAGACCTTATCATCCTTCGCGAAGTTGAAGTGATGGGTGTGGTTTCAAAATAAAGGAAAGATGAAATGTCTAAAATGAATCTTCTAAAAACTCTGGGCCTTTCCCTTGTTTTGATGTCTGCTTCAGCGCAGGCCATGACTTTGGACTGGAGCGGTGGCTACCGTATTGAATGGACCGAGATTGATCGTCCGACCCTTGGTGAACCTAAAGATCGCAAAGCTTATGGACTGAATTATCTTTATCTAAGTCCTAAGATTATCGCGGCCGATGGTGTGAACATCATTTCACGTTTTGACGTTTTGAACTTTGATAATGGCAGCGGGATTGCTCATCCTTACCAACATTCACAGTTGGGTCAGATCTGGGGAAGCAACGCTAATGTTGGCGCTGCCAATGCTGGGAACCAAGGTTCGGTCAACGTACGAACAAGTCAATTGTATCTGACTATGAACCAAGAGTATGGTGCACTACTCGTGGGTCGCGCACCATTCGAATTCGGTTTGGGAATGACTTATAATGCGGGAAAAGGCGCTTTCGATCACTGGTATGACACTCGTGATATGCTTGCCTATAAAATTGTTGTTGGCGACTGGTTCTTCATGCCGGTTCTGAGTCGGTTCAATGCCTCGGGATTTGGTCAGGGCGGTACAATATCTGCAATGGGTGCGCAACTTCAGTATGAAAACGAAGAGGCGAAATCTTTGATCGGAATTTTCCAAGAGCAAGTGAAAGGTGCAAACTCTGCATTAGATTATACCACGGGGCAGATTAATGCCTACGGTGGGGCTGGTGCGACTTCAACGGGAGCCTTGGACATACAGCGAACTAATTTTGTTTTAGGACGTGGATTTGATTCATTTGGTTTCAAATTTGAAGCGGGTTTCCAATCCGGCAATGTAGGTGTTGAAACAAGCACTGGAGATAGCGTAGCTGTGAACGGTTATGGAATGGCTGCCGAGCTGTATCTGGTTCGTCCAGAGTCTAAGTGGGATTACAGCATGAAGTTAGGTATGGCCGCTGGAGATTCCGACAACACAGACTTTGGTGCTTACGCATTCGATCGCAATTATAATGTGGCGATGTTGATGTTCAATCACCGCTTAGGTCAGGCAGACTTCTTCAATACAAACGTTCACAAGGATTCAACTCTTTCTGTCGGTGAGTCTGCAGATGATGAATCTGTGAGCAATGCGATGTACATCGCGCCTACCGTGAACTACGCATGGAGTGATCGACTGAGCATTCGAAACACTTTGGTGTATGCACAATTATTAAACGAAGTGCAAAACTCTGTTGATTCCGCAAAAGACCTGGGCCTAGAATGGGATATCGAAGTGATTTACAAACCAACTGAAAGAATTCAGTGGGTGAATCAAGTCGGTCTTCTTTTCCCTGGCGGAGCTTGGAAAAATGGGGCTGATAACTTCGGAAACGATTTCACATTTGGTTTAGCAAGTAAAGCCGCCATCAGCTTTTGATTTCAGCTAGATTGCAACTTGTACGACAACTTGATGACTTAATAAGAACATCTTGTTTGGTGGTGAGCAGGGCCCGGAGGACGCAAGTCCTCCGGGATTTTTTTTGCCTAAATGCAGAGATTTCAAGGCACATTTGTTTTCTGTAAGGGGTCTATTGAAAGTCTTTATTTGGCCATGGCGTTTGGGTAGGTTCTTCTGACGGGAGGAATATATGCAGACGTTATTAGGTACGTTTTTGATGACCTTTCTCTTTTCCCTATCATCATTCGCGAGTCAGCAATGGGTTCAGGTTGCCGAGGTGAATACCTTAGCGGATGAAATCACCTATCGTCGAGCTTACTCCAATTCACGCCAGCAGCCTTTTAGTGAAATTCGCATTCAGGCAATGAGTTCTGGTGTGCAAATTTGGCGAGTCGACGCTTTGGGAATAGATTCGAACTCCCGACCCTTGATGGCCCTGGAGGGTGAATATCTTTGGGGAGAGTCCCGCGTGGACAACTTTGCTCTTTCTCGAATTGATTCTGTTCGTCTTTATCTGAGGTCTTTGACTCCTGGCGAGCCTGCCGTTGTAAAAATCTGGATGCGCTAAAAAATAAAAACGGGACCATCCTGGCCCCGTGGAGGAAATGAACTAGTCTTGGGATCGTGAATTTAGGGACCGCGCACTCTACCATTTAAGGTTTGTGGTGCAGCTGCGTTTGGTACCTGTGGATTCGTCACTGGAATTCCAGGACCTCTATAAGAATTGTTGATTCTTCCTGAAAGATCCGGTGACGAACCATCGCCACCAGGTGCTGGTGTGATGACGGTGCCATCGCCCGCAGGAATTTGGAAGGTCGTCGGATTCATGATGATTCCTTCAACGATTGGCAAAGTCGTATTCTGGAAATGAGTTAGATACTGGTTCTTTTGTTTCGGTGAAAGCTCATCAGCATAAACCGCATTACTTAAAGCCTGGTTGTTCATGACTCTAAGAGACTGTTGCAGAGTTCTTAGGTCTTCCGTTCTTGCCAGATTTTCAAATTTCATCTGTGTCGATAGCGTCAGGTTCGAATTTTTATACTGATCTGCCATGCGGCTTTGTGCTTGAATTTCTACTGCTTCGTCACGAATCAAGGCACCCTGAGCAGCCATTGCCAGACTTCTGACAGGTTCGAAAGATTTAGGAACTGACTCGATCAAAGCTGAAAGAGAGATCATAGCATTCTCTTGAGCCGCTTTGGCTTCTTGATTCGCATACGGATCCATCATTATAGTTTGCGATGCTTCCCAGTCACCATTGCGAGCTTTCATCTCAAGGACGCGAGCCTCACGGGATTTATGGATCTCTGATTTAACTAAACCCAGAACCTTCGCTTGAGTGATTTTTTGAACTGCCTTTACTATTTTTGCAGGCACATCTTTTTTTGCAGCGTCAGCCATGAAGCGAGTAAGCTCAGATGAATAACACTCCAGTCTTTCCGCGCGTTCTTTGTCACGATCGCAACGTTTAACCAATGCTGCCAGCTTTTTTTCAAGACTTTCGGCTCTCTTGTCCTCTTCGGTAGGTAAAGAGTCACGATCAACGAATGCTGATTCCACCACTTCCGAGTCTTCTTGGGCATGGGGAGCTCTTGGAACTGGAAGTTCTGCGGCGACGGCCTTTAATAGGGCCGTGTTAAGTTTATCGATATCTTCGATTTTTTTAAGATCACCTTGGAGAGTAACTTCGCGAGGGCTGCATGACTCGCTTTCGCAAATCCGTCCTTCAGTGTCTGCATAATAAAGACCTATGATTTTCTTATCACTGACTTTGATATATTTAACCGGCACTAATCCATCGGCAGTAGGAATTTTCGACTTCACAACATCTTCAGAAGAGAAGTCTGCTGTGTACATCGTACCGTTAATATGTCCAGAAACATTAAGTCCCAGTACGGCAAGGAGTGCCGAAGCTAGTACCCATTTTTTTTGCGAGTAAGTGAATGCTTTCATAAGTCCTCCATTAATAAGGGAACATCCGATCCCTTCTATTCACTAAATATATAGAGCCAGAGTCGCGCCAATACTGGAGAAGATGGGTTGTCCCAATGTAAGTGCCTAAAATAGTTAAGGGTTCTCATGTTGAGATGGTGGTTTTTTCTAGCTAGTGGTTCGTCAAACTTTTGGTGTCCCACTTTGAGATTGCAAAAATGTCTATTCGTATCAATCGCTTAGGTCATTTTTGATGCTAACTCTTAGAACTGCCACGGATCGACCATTTTGGTCACTTTTGATGGTGATTCTTGCTAATTGGAGTCTTTTACTTCATAAACAGTTTTAATGAAGTTTGAATTTCCCTCTGTGCAAAAGCCCGAAGACGTCGCAATCGCCGATTGGAACAATTGGACTTGGCAGCTTCGTCATGCTCTGAAAAATCAAAAGGATTTCGAAACGGTTTTTCAGCTCACTGAAGCCGAACGAATTGCCTTTGAGGGCGGCAAAGAGCTCTTTAATATCCGCACGACTCCTTATTATGCGGCTCTTGCAGGTCGGGATGCTACTCAATCTATTCGTCAAATCTTAATGCCACATCAAAAAGAGCTCAGCGAGGGGTCTCAGCAGATGTTGGATCCCCTTGGGGAGCGAGTAAATAATCCGAGCCCTCGAATCATTCATCGTTATTCTGACCGCGTGCTTTTCTTGGTGACGGACATTTGTAGTGTCTACTGCCGTTTTTGTACAAGAAAGCATTTTACGGGACAGGAGCAAGCATTCATAAAGGCAGATGAGTACACTCAAGCCCTGCAGTACATTCGCAGTCATCCGGGAATTCGCGAGGTTATACTTTCTGGCGGAGATCCCTTAACTCTAGGTGACTCACATCTAGAGCGTGTGCTTGCAGATTTGCGTAGTATTGAGCATATCGAAATCATCCGTATCGGCAGCAGAATGCCAGTGGTCTGTCCCATGCGAGTGACTGAAGATCTTGTTAAAATTTTACGTAAACACAAGCCGGTCTATCTGATGTCGCATTTTAATCATCCCGGTGAACTTACGGCAGAAGCGGTGACAGCAATCGAGAAGTTTGTCGACAGCGGGATTCCCGTGATGAATCAAATGGTATTGTTAAATGGTATCAACAATCATCCTGCCCTGATTCAAGCTCTGAATCGGCGTCTGGTTTATCTTCGGGTCAAACCTTATTACATGTTTCAATGCGACCCATCCTTAGGGACCGATCATTTGCGCACATCGGTGGAGGATTCGTTGGAAATTCAGAAGGAGCTTTGGGGGCATCTGTCAGGCTTAGCTATGCCGAATTTGTCGCTCGATATTCCATCTGGAGGGGGCAAAACTTATTTGGTGCCCAATTTTCAAGTCTCTCAAGACGGTCCCGTTCGTCGCTATGTCGGGTGGGATGGAGTTGAAGCTGAGTATGTGAGCCCTCCGGCCGAGAGCATTCGCAAACCTGAAGCCTATCCCTACGATCTCGAATGGGAACAACTCAAAAAAGGTAAACAGACGTAACTGTTTCAGTTTGGTCCGTTCAGAGCGCACAGGTTGTCACTATCTTGTGAGTCTGGCTTTCCCAAGTGATAATGAAAGGTGAGAGTCTTGCTTGCGTATTTCGCATCAACATCGGAGTGTTTATGGCTCGGGGTGACGACAAAAATACCTGCCTCGTGGTGAGTGGTGATAAAACACGCATCACGCGCTATACAGAGATTTTGAATCGACATTTGTCGAATTGCTCGGTTTTTCATGCTGCTGATTGGTTCGATACGAAATACAAAATCGATAATGTTTTACCCAAAATCATGTTGATCGACGAGTACCTACCCAAAGGCTCGGGTTTAGAGGTGGTCAGCAAAGTTCTGAAAGAAAAAAACAACGACAACATTTCAATCATCATTATGTCTTATGTGGCTGATCATGATCTGTTTCCTAACGAGACCGCTAGCGGACGTGTGCAGTTCCTTACGGAGCCCGAGCGAGAGGGTGCTTTGGTTGAATGTCTTTCCAGAATTGTCGCCCCGAAAAAAGAAGAAGGTCCCTCTCAATATACACTACGGCATTTAAGTGCCGGTGACGTTTTGTTTCAGGAAGGCGAAAGTCCACAGTTAGCCTATATAGTAAAAAATGGTCAGCTGCGTGCTTACTCGGAATCTGAATCGGGAGAGCGCATTACCTTGGGAGAAATAAAATCAGGCGAGTTCGTAGGTGAAATGGGGCATTTTATGCATGAACCACGATCGGCGACTGTGGAAGCTGTGACCGATGTCGACTTGATAGAGATACCTCTGAACGCTTTAGACAACGTGATCTTCTCAAGACCATCTTGGGCACGAGCTCTAGTGAAGACGCTCGCGCAAAGACTTAAGCGGGCAAATAAAGCTCTGACGGGCTGATGGCTTTAAGGCTGAGGCTTGAATTCAACAGTCAAGTAGGCGTAATCGTTTTCCACACCCACACTAAAAGACATCAAATCTAAATGTGTGTCATTCTTGAAGTGCACCCAGGAGCTGGCAGAGCTATATGCTTTGCTGAAGTGCTGATCTCGATCGTTCACCCAGTAAAGAATTTCATAGGCGCTACGATCTGTTGTCTGACTTTTGTATTTCCTAGCTAAAAAATGGATTCGGAACATGCGTAGCATATTCGTACCTTTACCGCACCAAACATCCCAATCATGAGCATCGGGTTCGTCAAAAACGTGTGCACATTTTAGTTGGATCGTACCATCGCTGGAACTGTAAGAAAAGGTGACGTCGTCCTCTTTAATTTCAAAAGGCTTCACCAGACTCATGCCATGAGGTTGGGTGTTGCCCATAAGGGGAAAGAGCAGAGTCAGGATAAGTAAAACGTTCTTAAGTGTTTTCATGCCTTAAGGCTATCAAAGACAGGACAAGAGCGGAAATAAAAAAAAGGGACCTTGTCAGTCCCTTTTCATTTAGCATTTTTCTAAACTGCTTAGTTCCAGTAAATGGAAAAATTCAAGAGGGCTATTTCGATCGCAATGTCGATATCGCCACGCTTAACTAAACGAAGCTCGGGTGAATAAGCAATACTAGAAAGCCAGTTGAAACGCTTACCCGCTCCCACGAAGAAGCCGAATTTGTTCTCAAAGCCGTCACCTTGGTTATTCACAACGCCAAAAATTCCTAGACCACCTTTAACAAAGATCGAATTTTTAAAGTCAGATTCAAGATTGTAAACAGCCACACCCAATAAATCGATACGACTTGCGCTTTTCCCTACCGGAGAGACTTCTTCTGAATACTGTTGGAAACGACCTTCTCCACCGAACTGGATATTGTCTTTCCACGCACGAAGATAGCCCAGTCCCACGTCAAGAACAGAACCGCTTCTGCAGTCTTCGCAGGGCTTGCCGGAGGTAAATGAGCCCATAGAGGCCATTGTTGTAATTTCGTTGGTATAGCCAAAGCTATAGCTTGAGGAAGACGTGGCATACGAACGAGAATTCCATGAGGACTGGGCAGTTCTTGTTCCTGGTGCTTTGCTTGTTGCGTGAGCTGTCGTTGTTAGAGCCAATGCCAAAACGGCAACGGTCATCATGTACTTGAACATTGTTAAACTCCTTCAGTTTTAGTTAGCACACCAATATTGTGATTCATAAAAAAAGGAGTCAATAAAAATTAAACTCGTTCCAGTCGAGCGTACTTCACAACGAACTTTTTAACTGTGTTATCCGTAAACATAACACTGACTTTAAACATGTCTCCAGTTCCTTCAGTGGCGTAAACTGTACCGACACCAAATGTTGGATGACGAACGCGCATCCCTTTTGAAAGAGCTCCACCGCGGGCGTCTCCGCTTTCATAGTCGGGGAAATCTTGGGTATCAAAATCACTACTTGCAGCTCTAGCTCGGTTGCGATCGGAAGGCACGGCTCCCCAGGCTGTAGAGGCCGATTCGTCATAATCACGAGCGCCATAACGTGACACAAAGCGAGGAGCTTCGGCTCCTGTTTTGAAGTCGACAAGCTCGTTGGGAATTTCCCGAATAAATCTTGATGGCGGATTGAACTGTTCTTGCCCCCAGACACGGCGCATCTTGGTGTAGGTCAGCCAAAGCTTCTGACGAGCACGAGTCATTCCGACGTAAGCGAGACGTCGTTCTTCTTCCATGCTTTCTTCTCCCTCGCTTTCGGCACTGCGACCGCTGGGAAATAAGTTTTCTTCCATCCCGACGACGAAGACATAGGGGTATTCCAATCCTTTGGAGATGTGTAACGTCATCATAGTGACCGAGTTTTGCTCTTGGTTCAGTGAATCGACATCACTTACCAGGGCCATCTCCTCGAGGAAGCTGGTCAGAGTTGCTTCTTCGCCTCGCTCTTTAGCAAATTGGGCAATTGCATTGTCGAGTTCTTCCAAGTTTTCGATTCGCGCTTGTGCTTCTGGAGTGTCTTCTTTTTTCAAAGCGAGTAGATACTCTGTGCGATCTAAGACGATGTGATAGAAGTCGACAATCTTGAAGCTAAGAGCGTGCTCTTGCAACTCGCCCATTAAATCGAGAAAACGACGGATCTTACTGGTGGTCCCAGCATTGAAGATTCGCTCCTCAATAGCTTTTTTGGCACCTTCGAACATACTGAGGTTTTTCTGTAAGGAAAACTCTTCGATTTTTTCAATCGTCGTCTTGCCAATCCCGCGAGCCGGGACGTTAATGATCCGTTTCAGCGCGATGTCATCAGCTGGATTGATGGCTAGCTTCATGTACGAAAGCATATCTTTCACTTCCATGCGTTCATAGAAGCGCACACCGCCGACCAGTCGATACGGGATAGAAGTCGTACGAAGTTGTTCTTCTAGAACTCGTGATTGTGCATTCGTTCTGTAGAAGATTGCGTAGTCGTTGTAGGTGCCTTCGCCTTCGTTGATCATTGTTTGAATCGTTTTAGCGACGAATTTGGCTTCATCATATTCATTTCTTTCTTCACGAACATGAATCGGGTCGCCGTTTTCATTCGAAGTGAAGAGAGTTTTGTCTTTACGTTGAGAGTTGTTTTTAATTACAGCTGTGGCAGCGGCAACGATGTTGCCAGAGGAACGATAATTCTCTTCCAGCTTTACCACCTTGGCTTCGCGAAAATCTTTCTCAAAGTCGAGAATGTTCTTAATGTCTGCTCCGCGCCAGCTATAGATGGACTGATCTTCATCACCGACGACACAAAGGTTGCGATGAGCCTGCGCCAGCATTTGCACCAAAAGATATTGAATGTGATTGGTGTCTTGATACTCATCCACCATAATGAAGCGAAATTTTTCCTGATACATCTTGAGAATATCTGGATACATTCTGAAGAGATCGTAGGTCTTCATTAGAAGATCATCAAAGTCCAAGCTGTTCGCTTTTTTCATCGCTTCTTCGTAAGCTTTGTAAACTTCGACAGTCTTAGCATCCATCAGACGACGGGAATTTTTTTCGAGTGCATCGGGAGTTAAGCCCAGCATTTTTGCATTGCTGATACGCCCTTGGAAACCCTTAGCAGGATACATTTTGTCGTTGATGTTCAACGCCGTCATGACTTTCTTAATTTGGCTTAGCTGATCAGAAGAATCGTAAATTCCAAAGAACGGTTTATAGTCCAATAGGGTGATGTGCTGGCGAAGCACTCGGACACAGAAACTATGAAAAGTATTGATCCATAGTTGTGAATGGATGGCGACTCCGAGCTCTGCTAAGAGCTTGTAAATCCTATGTTCCATCTCTTTTGCGGCTTTATTTGTAAAGGTCACACAGAGGATTTCGTCGGGGGCGGCAATGCCTTGGCCGATAATATTTGCCATACGGTGCGTAAGCACACGAGTTTTTCCCGAGCCCGCACCGGCAAGAATTAGCAAGGGCCCCTCAAGCGTTTCAATGGCCTCGCGCTGTGGCGGGTTCAGGTTTTTAGTAACGAAATCAAGTACATCCATGGCAACACCCTTCCAGCGAGGCCTCTTAAAAACAACTGTCGAACCTTTGGTGAGACTGACAAAGTTTGCCTATCTCTAAGTTTTCATTGAGTTTTTGGCTTATTTACCTTACAACACTAACGCGTGAAGTCATAAGCTTGCGAGGGTTCCAGTTTTTATAGTGCTTAGAGAGGATTTTGTGAAGTACGTTTTTTCCCGGTTCATAGCAGCAATCTTAGTCCTGGGCATTCTTCCGGCCTGCGGACCTCAGTTTGAATCTACCGAGCAAAGCGGATCGACTCGAGTGGTTTCACCTTGGCTGACTTCTCAAGGTGAGTATTCTCTACAAACGATAGAGCTGCGCGGATTGTACGATCTAAAAACTCTTTCAGGTCAGTTTGCACGATTTGTTTTTGGTCCAAAAGTTGTCGATGGAAAACTCCAAGGACATTCTCCTAAGGGTCGATTTATTAAGAACTCTCAGAATGAATATGTTCCCGTTGATGATCTTACTCAGCAGATGGTCGTGCTCTATGCCCATATGCAAAAGTTTGCGGAACTTGATGAAGAGTTGGGAGCGGGCGGAGTCAATACTTGGCCTCGAGATATTGGGATTGCAGTTCGCATGAAGGGCGGAGTAAAAAACAATGCTTTTTATGATGGAAAAACGGACTCAATGTTGTTTGTTCCCTATACGTGGGATCATCTGCCGATTTCTATCAATGGCGGAATTTTAGCTCACGAACATTTCCACTCACTTTTTTATAAGCTGGTGATCAAAGGGAGTCTTGAAGAAGTCATTGATCGATCTTCAGTTCACGAACGAGAAGACATTGTTTTAAATGATGACGAGCTTGAAATTTCAGAGAAGGCCCTAACAAAGTCGTTCTTTGGAAAGAGGGTCTTAACGAATCCTGAAGTGGTTCATAAATATCACCTGGAAACTCTGACCAGCGGCTTGAATGAAGGTCTCGCTGATTTTTGGGGCTGGGTCTATAGCGGCGATCCGGATTTTATTGCGATGTCGATTCCAATTGAAAAAGGTGAACGTTCTCTGAACCTGCGGGCTGGGGATATTTATCCAAACTTGCCATCGCAGAAAAAAATGACAAATCGGATCGAAAGTTTCATGAGATACGGTGAGCCTGACTATATGAAGTCCTATTTGAAGGGACCTGCATATTCATTAGGAACGCAGATCTCTCGCTTTCTTAAAGGCTTTACTGAAATTAGAATTAGAGAACGAGAGGTTTCTGCAACTCAAGCGCGCAAAGACGTGGCAAAGCAGATTGTTTCGCTTTTACCTCAGCTGAAAGAGAAGCTGCTTCTGTCGTCTTCTGACAAGTACTTCAGGCCTATTGACTTCGTGGTTCTGTTTGCACAGCAAACGTCAAATTTACTAGAGGCCGAGTGTAATTTTATCGCTTCAGTTCTTAATAATTCTGAAGAGTTCGATGGCAAACAACCGTACAAATGTATGCAAGCGACATCATGGGAATTATCTTTTGAGGATTCAAACTCCGATGAAAAATAGGTTGGTATTCATTATTTTCCTCTTTTGCTTTCTGTTAGGCCTTTTAGGTTATACCCACGAGGCTCGCGCCCAAGATAGTAATCTGCCACGACGAGCGCAAATCAGTGTCGGAATGTTGCTTAGTCCGGAACTTCGATTTCAAAGGGGAGTCGATCAGGAAATTGAAAGTCAGACGATCTACAACTGGGGCCTCGCAATTAGATACGCCGAAATTTTTAGCGCTGTTTTGGAATTCGCACAGTCATCAGAAAAGTCTGGCAATGGTTCGTCATCTTTGGAGCTAAAGCAAAAAGAATGGTTGGCCTGGGGTCGCTGGCACTTCCGCGGGGTCAATATAGATCACACAAAGCTTTCGATATTTGGCGGGATCGGCGCCGGCACCTATGACAGAGAAGTGAAGACCACATTGCTGGGAGACACGCGAACTGATAAATCAGGTCTGCAAAGAGTTGCGGGTCTTACTCTTGGTGGAGACCTCGTTTTTGGTGAGCAATATAAGATTTTGGTTGGGATCGAAGGTAGAAGTCTTTTCTCTACTGACTTTGATCCTAACCCGACATTTAGTCTGATGGTGCGGACAGGTATCTTCTATCGATTTTAGGTAAAAAAAAGGAGAGCTCATGCTCTCCTTTTCGGGCTCAAATTATTTGAATATTTTTACTCCGAAATTTTCTGAACGATGGCAGAGGTGACTTTACCTTTGCCAATCAGGTCTGAACGGTAGGATTGAGCTTCTTTGCTAGAAGCAAATTGTCCGATGCTAACACGATAATAAGTTTTTCCTTTTACGTTTGCAGGAACGTAAAAAGCGCTGTAACCCGTGCTTTTTAGGCTAGAAGCAAGTTTTTGCGCTTCAGCTTCGTCAGTATATGAAGCAACCTGTACGGTGAACTTTCCGACTGTGTATTGCGCGACATCTTTAGGAAGTGAAGATGGCAGGCGATTTTCTTTTACAAGAGCTTTTGCTTTTTCTGGAGTTTGAGTCGGAGCTTTGCCGGCTGAAAGATTTTTTGCAGCAGATGATGGTTCATCCTTCGGAGTCGCCACGGCAGAATTTGCTGGAGCTGGATTTTCCTGGGCCACTTCTTCGTTTTTCAGATCGCGGCCAGGTAGGTCAGCACTTGTAGTGCTCGGGGTCGTTTCATCAGTTACGAACTCCTCAGCAAGTTTAGCAATTTCTTCGTCCGTCATAACGCCAGTTTTGGGCTCTACAGAGGGAGCAGACGTGGAAGCGACTTGACGCTCGACTTGACCCGCATTTTTTGAGGGTTCTAATGATGCCAGGGTATGTTGATTGTCACTGTACTTCTTGCCGACAAAGGTTCCGATTGAAAACGAAAGCAATGAAATAAAAAACACAATCGCTAACTTCACACCGGCATCCGTCTTAGTACCCATTTTTTCTATCCTCATACTTTTAAACTCGCTTAATGCTTAAGTTTCGGGCCCTTCCTTTGGCCTTGTATTCATGTTAGCTTTATCCGGCGGAACTGGTCAATCATCAGGAAGTCCTAGACAAAAGGAGAAGTCGTGGAAAACAGCGTGAAATCAAGGGATTGGCGCCAAGTCTTAGGTCAAGCCATCAAAGCTGTGAGCTTGGGCCGAGAGGTGCTTCTTAATTATTTCGGTAACTTAGAGCACGTGGAGGAAAAGTTTCAGGCGGGTTTAGTCAGTGAAGCCGATAAAGAATCAGAAAGAGTCATCGCAGAGCATCTTAAGAAAAATTTTCCCGATATCGAGTTTCTTGGTGAAGAGTCCGCTTATACCTCCGGGGCAAAGGTCCAGCAGCCAGCAGGTGCGCAAGGTCGATGGATTGTAGACCCTCTTGATGGAACGACCAATTATGTCCATCGCTTTCCGATTTTTTGTATAAGTTTAGGCTTAGAAGTTAATGGTCAAATGCAACTCGCAGTGATCGATGTTCCCATGCTAAACGAGACGTACACCGCAATTCGCGGCCAGGGCGCTTTTGTAAACGGTCGCCCATTGCGTGTCAGCAAAACCACTGAACTGAAAGATGCCCTGCTGGCCACGGGATTCGTCTCCGAACATGAACATGTCATTGCAGAGCAGTTAAGGATCTTCGATAAAATCGTGCGCGAAAGTCGGGGAGTGCGCAGACCGGGTGCTGCAGCCTATGATTTGACTCAAGTAGCTCGCGGTGTTTTTGATGGCTATTGGGAAAGAAACATTCAACCTTGGGATGCTGCTGCTGGAATTCTATTAGTCGAAGAGGCAGGCGGAGTCGTGCAGACCTATCGCGGAGAGCCTTACACGCCTTACAAGAATTCGATCGTGGCCGGCAATGCACAACTCGTTTCCGCGATCCAAAAAAACTTGTTGCCATATCTTGACCAGCAAACGCAATAGAACAGAAGATAGATTTTATGTTCAAGATGAGATCTCCCTTGTTAGTGAATTTGTTCATTTTAGTGAGTTGATTTGTTTTTTAATACTTGAGTGCAGCTGCAAAAATGTCTTGGCGGTTCCGCCGGCAGCGAAAATTTGAACTTACGTGAAGGAGAGTGTGTGAATCCCTGGCATGATATTGAAATTGGTGAGTCTGCTCCAGAAATTATCAACGCAATCATTGAGATTCCTAAGTTTTCGAAAACCAAGTTTGAGATGGATAAGAAGTCAGGACTGCTCAAAGTGGATCGCGTTCTTTACAGTTCTGTGCACTATCCTGCCAACTATGGGTTTATTCCGCAGAGCTATTGTGGTGATAAAGACCCTCTCGATATTTTGGTACTGGGACAGGCAGAAGTTTTTCCAATTTCAATTATGCGTGCACGACCGATCGGTTACATGAGGATGGTTGATCAGGGAGAATCTGACGACAAAGTTATCTCTGTGCATGCCGATGACCCCGAAATGGCTCACGTACAAAGCATTAACGATCTGGCCCCGCACATCCTTAAAGAGATCCGCAATTTTTTCGAAATTTACAAAAACCTGGAAGGCAAAGAAGTCAAAGTTGAAGGTTTCTTCGACAAAGCCGAGGCCCAAAAGATTATTGCGGAAGCTTTGGCTCTTTATCAAAACTTAAAAGATCAACTCAAAGGATAAGAGAATTCCCTTTGTTGATGACTTCGATATTCGCGTTACTTCCGATCGGAAGTGAACTTTGATGTCACGGCGGCATCAATAAGGAAATTCTGTCGTAAAGAAGCTTTTATTTCTCGCATTCAGGCAATGGGAACCGTTCCTGCAGAGGGTGAAAGGGTCGGTTTTTGTCGAAAGTGGGAATATGTTTAAAAAATCACTATTTATCGTTGGTTTGGCCCTTATTTGGAGTTCAGGGGGGCAGGCAGCCCAGGAATGTCGCATAGAGGGTGATGGGCCGGTGAAGGATGTCCTTTTTACGGCTCAGGTAAATTGTCACCTGGCTGAAATTTTGGCAAAGACCCTTCAGAAAGCGGCCCTATTTTCGCCTCGGCAGCCTGACATTTCTTTGATTATAGGGGACAAGGCCGGGAATGCCAGTTTTGATAATGGCTCGGTCATACGCATCCCTCAATTCATGTTTTTTACTGATCGTGCCGGTAACACATTCCCTGCTTCCAGTGATCAACTTGAAAAAGTAGTCGTTCATGAATACGGACATGCCGTTCTTAAAGAGCTTTGGAAACGTGAATTTGCTCAAGAGTTTGCGACGCTGTTCGCAGATCTAGAGTCATTGTCTTCCATAGTCGTTGAAAATACGAAAAAAAAGATTTCTGGCAGGGGCGTTCGCCAGCGAGGTCAGCAGCTGGCAATGTCTGAAGCGTATAGCTTGTTTTATAAAACTTTACCGGCATATAGCGAGCTCTACGCCGATACTTTGACAGTCCTCTACTTTGCGGAGTCGGGTGCGATGTTTCAAGCTCTCCATTTTGCACATCTGTCCGAAGAAAAATCACTGGGTGTCGAGCTAAGAGACTTTTCTAAACAACACGATCTTCGCAGTATTGAGAAAACAAATGATGCTCATACTAGGTTATCCTTGGTAAGGAGCTATTTAGGTAGAATGATGCAGAATTTGGATAAAGAAGGTCGTCAGGCGCTTCTGGCACGTGTTGAGCAAGCGATCACCTTAGCAGCTCGTGAAGAACTGCGAAGTCCAGGACAGACATCTGCATTAGGTGAAAATCTGCGGCTTATTGAACTATTGCAGAACCTAGACCCTGCTAATCGTCCCCTCGAAATGATGGAATAGTCAAAATCCGTCTGCCAAAAGTTTGACTGCTGTCATGGAAACATTACTGCGGAAACATTTTCCTAGAGGCAAATTTTGCCTGTAATCAAATGTGGTGAGCAATGCCGACTGGACCTCGACTGATGGCTTGTTGGCATCTGTGTTGCTTCTCATTCCTCCGAGACCATCTATGTGGTTTTTCATCATGGAGGATGAAGTGGCTGAAGAAAAAGCAGCGGCGGCGGAGCCGTCAGTAGCACCAAGCTCGGGATCAGGACAAAAGCCCATACTCTTAGTAGCCTTAGCGGTGATTAACATGCTCGTTGTAGCTGGTGTTGGTTTCATGCTGTATCAAGGTCGCCAAAAGGAAGCAGCACAACCAAAAATCGAACACGTCATTAAGGGTGAAGCCGAAGCGCAAGATGCTGAAGCTACTGAACAAAAAGAACTTCTTGGCAAAGTCGTACCTCTTGAAACATTTATCGTAAACCTTGCAGGATCTAAGGGACGTAAAGTCGCCAAAGTGAACATGGAGATCGAAGTTACGGGTAATCATGTTCTTGAGGAAATCGAAAAGCGTAAAGCTCAGATTCGCGACATCATCATTATCATACTTTCAAGCAAAACCTATGAAGAGGTCTCCTCTCGTGAAGGAAAAGACAGTCTTCGCAATGAGATAAAAGACACTATTAACTCTTTCCTCGTTCAAGGAAAGATTTCGAACGTGTTCTTCACTGAATTTATTTATAACTAAGGCAGGACTATGAATCAGGTTCTATCACAAAGTGAAGTCGATGCTCTACTAGCCGCAGTCTCCGATGGGGATGTGGGGACATCGGATTCATCGTCAGGTGGTTCAGACAATAAGTCTGGCGGCGTAGGCAAGGTGGATGAGCGTAAGATCGACACTTACGACTTGACCAGTCAGGACCGCATTATTCGAGGTCGCCTTCCGCAGTTGGAAGTTATCTACGAAAAGTTCATGCGAGCTTTTCGAGTTTCATTATCTTCGGCACTTCGTAAAATTGCCTCTATTACTTTAACTTCGACTGAGTTCCTGAAGTTCGGTGAATTTATCAATACATTGCCAATGCCAACTTGTATGAGCGTTCTTCGTTTCGTAAATTTGCGTGGATCGGCTCTTTTTGTGATCGAAAGTAAGTTGGCTTACGCTTTGGTAGATAGCTTTTTTGGTGGTGCAGATCGTCCTTACACCAAGATTGATGGTAAGGACTTTACGCCGATTGAGCTTTCCATTGTGCAAAAAGTTGTGGGTCTTGCGATCAATGATCTAGAGGCGGCTTGGGCTTCAATCGAAAAGATTGGCTGTTCTTTTGTGCGTACGGAAGTCAATCCACAGTTCGTAGGTATTGTGCCGCCGACTGACGTCGTAATTGCCTCTACCTTTGACGTCGAGTTGGAAAATGCAACTGGGACCATTTCCATCGTTATTCCATATGCGACTATCGAACCAATCAAACAAAAGCTTTCTACGGGATTCCAGGTCGAATCGGATCAAACTGACAAAAAATTATGGACTTCCATCATCCAAGAGCAGCTTTTGGAAACGGATATGGAAATTAAGGTGAACCTTGGGGAAACAGAAATCAAATTACGGGATTTGATGACCCTAAAGGAAGGTGACGTCATTCCTTTGGATCAGGATGCATCCGGAGAGTTCGACGTGAACGTTGAAGGTGTTAAAAAGTTTAAAGGTTATTACGGAATACATCACGGAACCGTCGCTGTCCAAGTGACTAGACCGGTGCAAAAGGGATAGGTGAAAAATGGGAGACGATACTTTAGATAACTTGGCAGATCAGCTTGTAGCAGAAGCCTCTGGTATGGCTACGGAAGCTCCAGCAAAAAAAAGCGCTGCGAGCGAGGACTCTTCTCATAAGGATCGCAATTTAAATCTGATCCTGGATATTCCACTTAAAGTTTCTGTGGAATTGGGCAGAACTAAGATGCCGGTCAGTGAGCTCTTGAATCTGACACAAGGTTCGGTCATCGAGCTGAATAAGCTCGCGGGTGAGCCGATGGAAGTTTATGTAAACGACAAGTTAATTGCGCGCGGCGAGGCTGTCGTCGTCAATGAGAAGTTCGGTGTGCGACTGACTGATATTATTTCACCAGCTGAACGTGTAGAACAACTTCGTTAAGAAGAGGATTTATGATGCGCTTATTGCTGTCTCTATTTTTTGTGGTTTCTCTGAATGCTCAAGCAGCAGAAGAGGTTGTGGATTCTTTAAAAGAGACCGAGGGTTCGTCCGTAGTCGCAAATGTAGAGAAAACGAAGGCGCTTGATGAGTCGAATATTCCGCTTAACCTGGAGAAAGCAAAGAAGGCCTCTACAGAAGAAAGTGGAGTGTTCCGTATCCTTTTCACACTATCTATCTTAGGCTTGGTGGGCGGAGGAGCTTACTTCTTTTTGAAAAAGTACTCCATTCCTCAGGCGAAGCAGAATCAAACTCAAATAAAAGTTCTACAGCAGCACTATCTGGGTCCTAAAAAGAGCCTGGCGATCGTGCGAGTAGCGGGCGAGTCGATCCTTATTGGTGTAACTGATCATAATATTTCCATGATCAAATCCTTATCTTTATTGGATGATGAAGTGCCCGAAGAGGCTCCTCAAACATTCAACAAAGTATTGGGTGGGTTGGCGAGCTCATCGAATGATGAGGTGACGGAACCCGTTAGAAAAGCCACTAAAGACCTTGATGCCGATGAAGAGTTTGCAATAAGTGGAATTAAAGACATCGTTTCGAAAAGACTCAAAGGAATGAGGTCCATCCAGTGAAAAAAACGAATTGGTTCCGATGGAGCTTTTTGTTGATCCCGATGGTCTTATTCTTGGGGGCGACTGCTTATGCGCAGGTGACATTACCTCAGGTAAATCTGGGATTTAAGACGACGGATAACCCTACAGATGTTGTCAGTGCTATTAAATTGATACTTGTTCTGACAGTTTTAACCTTGGCACCTGCTATTTTAATTATGATGACGGGATTTACTCGTATCATCATCGTGCTGTCTTTCCTAAGACAGGCTTTGGGTGTTCAACAGATGCCTCCTAACCAGCTTTTAGTGGGCTTGGCTTTATTCCTGACATTCTTTGTGATGCAGCCGGCATTTAATGAAATGAATACGAAAGGCATTCAGCCTTATATGGCGGGAACGATTTCTCAAGAAGTCGCCATTGAGCGGACCCTGGCTCCATTAAGAAAATTCATGTTCAGCCAAACTCGTGACGCCGATCTGGCTTTGTTCATTAAACTTGCAAAAGTTGAAAAACCTAAAACTCGAGCGGACGTACCAACGATGGTTTTGGTTCCCTCCTTTATAGTTTCAGAATTGAAAACGGCCTTTCAAATTGGTTTCATTATTTTCTTGCCCTTCTTAGTGATCGATATCGTCGCCTCGAGTGTCTTGATGGCGATGGGTATGATGATGCTTCCGCCGGTCGTGATCTCCTTGCCTTTTAAAATTATGCTTTTTGTTCTTGTGGATGGCTGGGGTCTTTTGGTGGGCTCGATGGTCAAGAGTTTTGGGTGAGGTAGGATATGACTGAAGAACTTGTGATCGTTTTGGGACAAGATGCACTTCGCACCACAGCGCTATTAGCGATGCCATTGTTGTTGAGCACGTTAGTGGTGGGTTTGGCTGTGAGTGTATTTCAAGCATTGACTCAAATCAATGAAGCGACCCTGACGTTTATTCCAAAGATGATAATCGTAGCAGTAGTTTTCCTGCTAGCAGGGCCTTGGATGATGGATGTTTTAAGTTCTTATACTGTGAATCTGTTCGAGAATATTTCAGTTATGGTGAGGGAGTAACTAGTGTTGAACTGGAGTTCATTGACCGAAGCTCAAATCTTGCTTTTTGCGCTGATTCTTCTGCGCATGATAGCTTATATTGTGTCTTCAGCGGTCCTGGGCTCTCCGACAATTTCGACGTCCGTCAAAGTACTTCTTTCTATTATCTTAACGATGATCTTGTTCCCCCTAGTTCAAGTGGGCAAGGTGGACTATCTTACTATCTCTAATGATATTGTGAGCTTAGCTGTTAGGGAGCTGATTGTCGGCCTCTCGCTGGGATTTTTAACCAGGATCTTTTTCTTTGTTGTCACAATGACTGGGGACTTGGTTTCAATGAGTGTCGGTTTGAGCGCCTCCCAGCTCTTTAATCCGATGATGGGAAGCAATGGAAGTACCATTGAACAGTTTTACTCGACCATCGCTACGTTGGTGTTTTTTGCAATCAATGGTCATCATATGCTGATTTCGGCCATTGTCCAAAGCTATGACTTGGTGCCCGTCAGCTCGCTGGCCCTGAATGTTGGGCCTTTTGCGGAGATGGCCGTTTTCGGCCAGACGGCAATGATATTGGCTATTAAAATGTGTGCCCCCGTCATGGTGGCCATTTTAGTGGTGAACTTAGGGATGGGTATTTTAGGAAGAGCCGTGCCGCAAATCAACGTTCTGGTTACGAGTATGCCAGTAACGATTATGATAGGTATGAGCGTGGTATTTTTGTGTTTGCCATTATTAGTGATGGAAATGAATGGGTTGGTCGAAATCACAGCAAATAAATTGTTTGAAGTGATGAAAGCCTTATAAGCGAAGCTTTTGAGTTCTAGGAAGGAACTGGATGGCGGCTGACGAGAACGGCGAAAAAACAGAACAAGCAACGGATGCGCGAAGGGAAGACTTCCGCAAAAAGGGTAACGTTGCGCATACCAAGGAACTGGGTTCGGCTATATTCCTATTAGCCGCTGCCGGTGGCGTGTATGCCCTGGGTCGTTTCTTCTTTCAGAATTTTTTCGAGATTTTCCAGTATTCATTTGGTCAACAGCTGGTCGTTACGATTCGTGAAGGAAACTTTACGGAAGCTCTGCGCTTTTGCGGTGTGAAGGCCATGATTCTAATGGCACCGGTTCTGGGAATAGCCGGTATCCTTGGGGCAGCTTCTTCAATTTTGCAGATTGGCTTCTTGCAGGTTGAAGACGCGATCTCGCCAAAATTCGAAAAGCTTAATCCCGTTGAAGGATTTAAAAGAGTCTTTAGTCTGCGTGCCGTTGTAGAAGCGATTAAGTCTGTTCTAAAGATGGGCGCTGTGGGAATAGTTCTGTACTTCCTTTTGCGCGGCGAAGTTGGCCAAATTCCCTACATGCTCTCGTTCTCAATGGAAGAGATTATTCGCTACCTGGGCGCCATTGTCGTAAAGCTGCTTGGGGGGGTTGGCTCCGTGATGTTGATCATTGCCTTAGCGGACTACTTCTACCAGCGTTGGGATCTAGAGCAGAAAATGATGATGACTAAGCAAGAGGTCAAAGAGGAGCACAAGCAGCGTGAGGGTGATCCCATGATCAAATCACGCATTCGTCGTATTCAGCGAGAGATGGCTACGAAGAGAATGATGTCAGACATTCCTGGTGCAGATGTGGTTATCACCAATCCCACTCATATTGCAGTGGTGCTTAAGTACACGGATAACTTACCGGCGCCCCAGTTAGTCGCTATGGGTGCCGATCACGTGGCAGAAAAGATAAAAGAGATCGCTCGCGAAAACAACATTCCGATAGTAGAAAACAAGCCGCTTGCTCGAACCATCTTTAAAACTTTAAAAATTGGTCAAGTTATTCCAAGAGAGCTCTTCGTCGCCGTCGCGGAAGTTCTTTCTTATGTTTATCGTTTGCGTAGGAAGAAAAGATAATGGAACAAGTATTTCAGTTGTTTAAAAGATTTGAGAAATACACAAAGAATACGGATCTTTTCATTGCCTTTGGATTGTTGGCAATCTTAGCCGTTATGATTGTTCCGCTTCCAGCGGCCATGCTTGATGTCACTTTGACATTCTCGTTGGCAATTAGTGTCCTGATCCTTTTGGTCAGTATTTACACAGAAAGAGCGCTCGATTTCACTTCATTTCCATCCTTGTTATTGATGACGACCTTGTTCCGTCTGTCATTGAACGTGGCTACGACCCGTTTGATCTTAACGCACGGGCATGAGGGTGAAAAAGCCGCTGGAGACGTGATTGCATCGTTTGCCAATTTCGTCGTCGGTGGAAATTATGTAATCGGTTTTGTGATGTTCATCATTCTGATCGTGATTAACTTTATCGTTATCACCAAGGGTTCAGGGCGAGTGGCCGAAGTTGCAGCTCGATTCACTTTGGATGCGATGCCTGGTAAGCAGATGTCCATCGATGCCGAGCTGAACTCTGGGCATATTACTGAAGTAGAAGCTCGTAAGCGTCGAAAGCAGATTGAGCAAGAAGCAGATTTCTATGGCGCGATGGACGGTGCTTCTAAGTTCGTTCGTGGTGATGCCATTGCCGGAATCATTATTACAATCATCAATATTTTAGGAGGCCTGGCGATTGGGGTGATTCAAAAAGGTTTGGATATTGGAACAGCCGCACAATATTACACGATGTTGACCATTGGTGATGGATTGCTGTCTCAGATCCCGGCTCTTATCATCTCTACAGCTGCCGGTACAATCGTTACTCGAACCTCAAACTCTGATCAAGATATGGGTCAGGAAGTCACTAGTCAACTTTTCGTAAACCCACGAGCGGTTATGATTACTGGTGGTGTGTTGATGTTACTAGGGGCGGTTCCAGGATTGCCGACTTTACCTTTTATGGTCATGGGAGCCCTGTTGTGTGGAATCTCGTGGATGATCAAAAGATATAAAAAAGAAGTTGTTAATGAAGAGCAAAAGAAGATCGAGGCTGCGGCCAATGTTCCAAAGAAAGAAAATATCGAAACTATGTTGCCTTTAGATATGGTGGAGCTAGAAGTGGGCTACGGACTTATCAGTATTGTGGAATCCGACCACAGTGGTGACCTACTTGAGCGCATTGTGAGCATTCGTAAACAGTTTGCTTTGGATCTGGGGATTGTCGTTCCAAGTATTCATATTCGCGACAACTTACAACTGGCACCTGGTGAGTATCGCGTGATGATCAAAGGGAATAGAGTGGGTGGAGGAGTGCTTCGTCCTGAATCCTTGCTTGCCATGGATCCGGGCAATGTCACTGAACGTATTGAAGGTATTCCGACGAAGGAGCCAGCCTTCGGTTTGGATGCTATGTGGGTTTCTCCCGCAAGAAAAGAAGATGCCGAAATTGCTGGATACACCGTGGTGGATCTTCCTACGGTTATGGCGACTCATCTGACAGAGATTGTGCGTACTCATGCACATGAATTGTTAGGACGTCAAGAAGCCGCAACATTAATTGAAAACTTCAAGAAGTCACATCCTAAAGTCATAGAAGAGTTAATCCCAGATCTTCTTCCACTGGGATCGGTGGTGCGAGTGTTGCAGAATCTTCTTAAGGAACAAGTATCCATTCGCGACCTCTTAACTATTTTTGAAACTCTTGCAGATGAAGCACCAAGAACTAAAGATGTGGAGATTCTGACTGAGCAGGTTCGTCGGGCTTTAGCTCGGGGAATTACTGCCAAGTACACGACTGAAATTGGCAGCATCCCAGTGATGACTTTGCATCCCCATATCGAAGAAATGATTGCAAACTCACTCTTGCAAACCGAGCAGGGTGTGCAGTTGGTGATGGATCCGAATACGGCTCATCGCTTGATTAACGAAATTGCCCGAACGGTGGAAGGGCATCCCGAGGTGGCTAGTCAGCCCATTTTGCTGACCAGTCCGACTTCGCGTCGACATTTATATAAATTGATTTCTCGATTCATCCCGCAGCTCGTTGTTCTTTCCCATAATGAACTGACTTCGGATGCGGATGTAAAATCTGTGGCACTGGTGGAGATGAACTATGCAGGTTAAAAAGTTTGAAGCACGTACAATGAAAGAGGCTCTCGAGATGGTCAAGAGTCAGATGGGTCCTGATGCCATCATTCTTTCCGCTCGTGACAACAATAAAAGCTTTGGCCTGGTCGGCGAGGGAAGCGTCGAAATCACCGCTGCAGTTTCTGAAGAAACTTTACAGAAGAAACGCTTTACTGAGTCTCGTCTAAGAGAGCAGGATCGCGAAAGGTTTCTGAAAAGTCCAGCGCGCCAACAGAAAGAGTTGATTTCAAGAATGGTCGAAAGTCATGTGCAGAAAACACAGGCGCCGAAGATCACTCAGCGGCGTTATATTGAAATTGATGACGAACAAGAGTTAGCTCGGCAACAACATCTTTCAGAGGAGCGGGTTCGCGCGGCAGCGCAAAGAGCTTTGCATGCTTTTCAGGAGCAAGATGAGTTGTTTTCAAGAGCGGCGACTAAGAAAGCGGCGGCGGCTGCCTACTCCCCTCCAAAAGCTGCTCCAGTAGTTGCAGTCCCGGCAGTCGTAGCGGCAGAGAGTCCTGAAATCGTAGCTCTAAAGAGCGAAATTGCGGGATTAAGACAGGTGATTTCTCAGTTTCAGCAAATCCCACAGAGCTTTGCAGGAACACACCCTGGCGCAGATTACGGTTTGCCCTATGACCTTAGCTTTATTTATGAAAAACTGACGAAAGCGGGTATTTCCCCAGAGATTGCTGCAAAGATATTGACGAAGGCTCAGGAAAGTTTGCCGGCGTTAAAGCTTAAGAATCGATCTTTGATTGAAGCCTGGGTGGCCCGTCATGTGTTGGATGAAACAAAAATTGCATCTCATCCCACTGCCGGTAAGATTCACTGTTTCGTAGGACCCGCGGGCAGCGGAAAGACCTCTTCGTTGATCAAAATGGCCAGTCAGATGGTGATTCGTGAAGGTAAGAAAATCGCGCTATTCACAACGGACACCTTTAAGGTTGGCTCTGCTGATCAGATGAAGATTTATGCTCAGATTCTTAATGTTCCATTCTCGGTAATTCGCTCTCAGAACGACTGGACGAATCTGGTGCGTTACATGGCGAACGTAGATTGTGTTTTGGTGGATTGTACGGGAATGAGTTTGAAGAATCAAAATGAAGTGCAAATGCTAAAGAGCTTGTTACCCTCTCAGGCATTGAATCCAGTCATTCATTTGGTGCTCTCTGCGAATTCAAAGGATTCCGACGTGACCGATTTGGGTGGAAGATATTCTGTGATCGGATATAAGGATGTGATCTTTACCGGTCTGGATGAGTCTTCTCAGCACGGAACTATTTATAACTTTATGAAGCGGTTTGATGTTCCATTGCACTCGTTTGGAATAGGTCCAAGAGTTCCGGAAGACTTCGAGTTTGCGACTAAAGAACGACTACTAGATCTAATTTTTAAAATCACCCAGTTAAAAAATCAGGACCTCGAGGCTATATGAGAATGGTAAATTCATTCGATCTCTATCGAACGCGCACTATTAGTATCACTTCTGGTAAAGGCGGCGTGGGTAAGACGACGATCGTTGCAAACCTTGCCTTGGCTCTTTCGCAAAAAGGAAAAAAGGTCCTCATTTTGGATGGTGATCTTGGTATGGCTAATGTGGATATCTTTTTCGGCGTAAAAACCGAAGGAAATATTCATGACATTATTTCTGGGCGAAAAGAAATGACCGATATTTTGAAAGAGGTTGCCAAGGATGTTTTTCTGATTCCCGGCGGCAGTGGAGTCGTAGAATTCAATCACTTAAATCATTTTGAAAGAAGAGCCATGATGGAGGCCATCAGCACTCTGCCGATGGGCTTCGATTACCTCTTGATTGATACGGCACCAGGTATTGCCGAAAATGTTCTGTTTTTAAATTCGGCGGCGCAAACTGTATCGGTGGTCCTGACGCCTGATCCCTCAAGTTTCACAGATGCCTATGCGTTAATGAAAGTGCTGAATAAGCAGTACCGCGTGAATAAGTTTTCTATAATCTGCAATCAAGTTCGCGACGAGCAAGAAGGTTTAGGTATCTATGGGCGCTTCAATGATGTCGTGAATCGCTTTCTCAATCTGGGGTTGGATTATTGGGGATCGATTCCCAATGACCCGGTTCTTAGAAAAGTCAACCAGATGCAACGTCTCGTTTTGAGACATGATGCTGGAGCCGAATCCAGTCAGGCCATTCGTCAAATTTGCAATCAGATTGAAAAATCCTCAAGACAAATCGAGACCACCGGAGGGATGCAGATGTTTTGGGATCAGGTCGTTGGATTTGCCTAGTAGATTTGGACTTTCAGCACTACGACCAGTTTGTTAACATTGTCTTAAGAGGGAAAAATATGGGGAAAAATGCGGCGCTGTTGAAGAAGTACAAGGAAGAACCACGTAAGGTTGCTGCGAATCAAAAAGATGATCTTATTCGGGAATATGCCCCGCTGATTAAGTTCATTGCGCAGAAAATTGCGGTTCGCCTGCCCTCTAATATCGAGTTAGATGATCTTATTTCTGCCGGTGTTATCGGCTTAATGGATGCCATCGAGAAGTACGATTCAACTCGTGACAACAAATTCAAAACATATGCTGAGTTCCGTATCAGAGGAGCTATTTTGGATGAACTGCGTGCCCAGGATTGGGTGCCACGTTCGATTCGCGATAAAGCTAAGCTTTTAGATAAGACAATGGTCCAGTTAGAAGCTGATTTGGGACGCTCACCGACTGATGAAGAAGTTGCAAAAGCTCTTAATGTTTCTATAGATGAGTTCCATGATCTTGTGAACCAGGTTCGCCCAGTAAGTCTGCTTCCTATTGATCAGGCGACAAGCTTTAGCAGTACGGATAAGAAGTCCATTATGGATATTCTTGAGGGCTCACGAACGAACAGTCCTTTCAATCAACTTAACGTCAAGAACATCAAAGAAGTTGTGGCTCACGCGATCGAAGAGCTTCCGGAGCGGCAACGGTTGGTCCTTTCTTTATACTATTATGAAGACTTGAACCTGAAAGAAATTGGTCAGGTTTTAAGAGTTACAGAATCGCGAGTGTCTCAGCTGCATGCACAGGCTGTGACTAGATTGCGAGCTAAATTAACTAGCACCATTGGTGCCGGTGAATTGGAAATCGCTTAGTAAAAGACTTAGTTTAAGAGATTGAAACCCAGGATTTGATATCCTGGGTTTTTTTGTTTGGCTCTTAGCGTGCTAAGAACTTGCAATAGCGAACAATGACTGGTTTTGCAATATGCATTGTAGAGCTGACGGTTTCACCGGGGCGAACATACTGATCGATACGTTCATCAAGATCATATGGGTGGTTTGATCCACTTATATCTTCTACGGTGAAGGAAACATACTTCATATCAAGAGTGTGCTCTGAGTGATTCGCAAGAGAGCAGGTATACTTGAATCCATTGCTCGAAAGGTGGCCATAGTGACTTTGCAGAGCATGGGCGCTTGCAGAGAAAGAAGAAACAGCTAGAACAGCAAAGAGTATCGCTTTCATGAAACCTCCATTTAGTTGTATGAAAATTTCTAGAAAGAATCTGAAGACACGTCAATCGAACGAGAATTAAGAATTGTTCATGCTTTCGAGGACAAGAATTGTTATTCGAAGGTTTCCATCTTGGTTTTAATTTTTTTAAGAAGACGTGCTTCCATCTGGCGAACAGCTTCTCTAGTAATTCCATACTTTTCGCCGATTTCCTGCAGTGTCAGCGGGTCATCGTTAAGAATTCTTTCGTCCAGAATAATTTTTTCGCGGTCGGAAAGTTCAGGGCGAATTTCTTGAATTTTTCTTTTTAGCAATTCGATTTCTTGTTCCTTAGCAAGCACATCGTCCAGCGACTGTTCAGCTCGTCCTCTTTGTAGGTCTTTCAGTGAAACCCCTGATTCATCATCGAGTGGTTTGTCCAGGCTCACATCGCGACCTGACATGCGCATAGCCATGTCTCTGACTTCATCTTCAGGAATTCCCAGTCGGCTGCTAATAAGTGCGGCGTTGGGTTCAATCCCCATTGCATCCAAGGCCTGCTTTTCTTTTTGAAGTTGATAGAAGAGCTTGCGCTGATTTTGAGTTGTTCCAATGCGCACCATAGAATACTGTCGCATTAGAAACTCTTGAATATAGCCTCTGATCCACCAGACCGCATAGGTGATCAGTCTGGCACCTTTATAGGGATTGAATTCCCTTACGGCATGCATAAGTCCGATATTGCCCTCTTGTATCAGATCGATCATTTTAGCGCCGAATTTGGAGTATTCAGCTGCAACCTTGACGACGAAACGAAGGTTGGCTTTGACAAGCTGTTGAGCTGTTTCGGGATCTTTCGATTCAAAGTACTTTTTCGCCAGAGCCATCTCTTCTTCTTTTGAAAGGACTTTATAATTCCGTATTTCGTTTAAGTAGAGCGCAAGCGGGTCAGTGGTCGTAAGTGCTTTGGTTGGTTGCGCAACAGCCAGAGCCTTCGCGGGCTCGGCAATTTCGTCTTCTAGGTCGTCCTCGATAGGCAGGGCATGGACCTTGCCAAGCTCTGCAGGCGCGAATTCGCGCTCGTCATGGTCTTCGACGATTTCGGCGACCACATTCTTGCTGTCTACCAATTTGTTTTTCTTTTTACCTGGGGGCGTGGCAGAGCGTGGCCGGCCTTTGCGGCTGGTCACTTCCTTTTTTACTTTCTTTTCAGAGACAGAAGAAGACTTCGTCTTAGTTTTTGCCATATATCAGAACTAGCCTAGGTATTTTGCCAATTTCCTTTGCAGGGTGTCTTGTACTTTACCTTTGAATGGCGTCAGCATCAATGGAAGATCAACTGTGACGCTGACCTTACTCCCACTGCCTTCGGCCGCTACGGCCATATCGGCTTTAAATTGGGAGCCCTTCATATTTGCGCTCTTCGCACCATCGTCAAAGGCGCACTGCAGTTTTGGATCAAAGCGTCGAATGTCTTGGTCATTAGCTAAAAACTCTTTAATTTTCTGGTAGGCTTCTTCCTGGTTGAACGAGCTTTTATGATCGATTGTGAACTTGGGCATATTGAACCTCATGTTGATGGTTTTGTTCGTCTCACATCCAAACAAAAGCATACCGTTTTTCTTTGCAAATGTTAAAAGATATCAGGCGCCGAACTGGGCAATTAAGACCCTTTTTCTTGAACTCAGGAACATGTTTTTTGACTGTAAAGGGACAACGTGTAAAACTGGGGACCACCTCTTCAGTCAAAGGTACAATATGAAATTTGTTAAAGAGCTTAAACGAACAAACTATTGCGGAAACTTAGGTCTTTCTTCTGTAGGCCAAAAGGTCGTCATTATGGGTTGGGTCGACGTGCGCCGCGATCACGGCAGCTTGGTGTTTATCGATCTCAGAGACCGTGAAGGAGTTGTTCAGGTTGTGCTTGATCCGAACAAAGCTGAAACAGGAGCCTCTAAACATCTTCGTTCTGAATTTGTCCTTGCGGTAGAAGGCATCGTTCGGGCTCGTCCTGAAGGGATGAAGAATCAAAAGCTGGCAACGGGTGAAATTGAGATCGAGGCGACCCGATGCGAGATACTGAATGAATCAGCAGTGCCTCCTTTCCAAGTAAATGATGATAACGTGAATGAAATGCTCAGGTTGAAATACCGTTATCTTGATCTCCGCTCACCACGGTTGACTCATCATTTGAAGGTTCGACATAAAGTTGCGCAACTGGTTCGTCAGTTTTTATCCGACAATAATTTCTTAGAAGTTGAAACACCGATTCTTTACAAATCCACTCCGGAAGGTGCACGTGACTATCTCGTGCCTTCACGTGTGAATCCAGGCACGTTTTACGCACTTCCACAGTCTCCACAGACGCTGAAGCAGTTGCTGATGATTTCTGGTTATGATCGCTATTTCCAGATCGCCCGCTGTTTCCGTGATGAAGATTTGCGCGCAGATCGACAACCTGAATTTTCCCAGATCGACTTAGAGATGTCTTTTATTGATCAAGAGGACATCATGGCGATAAATGAAAAACTTCTTCGCCTGATCTGGAAAGAGATCAAAGGCGTCGACGTTGGAGCAATTCCTCGCATGACCTACCAGGAAGCGATGGATCGCTACGGGATCGACAAGCCAGATACTCGCTTTGGACTTGAAATCAAAGATTTGAAGAATGTGGTTACAGGATCGGGCTTCAAGGTTTTCGACGATGTGATAGCCCGCAGTGGGATCGTCCGTGGGATTGCTATTCCGCAGGGTGGAAACTTTTCTCGGGGACAATTGGACAAATTGACCGATTTAGCAAAAAGAGCCGGCGCTAAGGGTTTGGTTTGGATCAAGTCCGAGGCTGACGGCAGTTTTGCCTCACCAGTTTCCAAATTTTTTACTCCGGAAAAATTGTCGGAGATGTTCCAGGCGGTGGGTGCGCAAAAAGGCGACTGTGCCCTGATCGTCGCGGACGATTTCGACACGGCCTGTGCGGCTCTGTCTACGTTGCGCCTACACCTTGGCAAAGAGCTTAAGCTCATTGATACTTCTAAGGATCGCTTCCTTTGGGTGGTGGACTTTCCGTTGCTTGAGTATTCTCCTGATGAGAAGCGATGGGTTGCCCGCCATCATCCATTCACTTCACCGAAAGACGATTCTTTTGATGACCTGGTTTCGAATAATGAAGGTGCTTATGGTCAGATGTTGGCAAAGGCATATGACCTTGTCTGTAACGGCTATGAAATGGCTGGTGGTAGTATTCGAATTTACAGAAACGAAATTCAGCAAGCTATGTTCCGTGTGCTCGGCATGAGCGAAGAAGAAACCCAAGCGAAGTTTGGCTTTTTCCTGGAGGCGCTTCGATACGGAACACCTCCGCATGGTGGAATCGCCTGGGGAATGGATCGTTTGGTGATGTTGCTTTGTGAGACGGATGCAATCCGAGAAGTGATCGCATTCCCGAAGACTGCGAAAGCCACTGATCTAATGGCCGATGCTCCTAGTGAAGTGAATCGCGACCAATTGGCAGAGGTGGGAGTCAGACTAAGTGCTTTGGCTGAAAAGCACCTCGAGGAAAGCAAAAAGTCTTAAAATATGTCACTGGCAAAAAGTTGAAAAACTGGACTGCTTGCTACTGGCATCTGCGCTACCAACTCTGTATCATAAGGTAAAGCTTCTATTGGGGCTGGTAAGGAGGTGGTGCTTATGGTTAAACGTAGTGACATAACCAAGGCGGGGGTGACGGCTTCTTAGCCGCAGGACCTTCGCCGAGGATTCGTAAGAATCTTGTAAAAAAAGACGGCCTTAAAGGCCGTCTTTCCTTTTTTGAGCATTCATTTTGTGACCTAAATAATTACATCAGAGCTTACTAATTCCCATGAAAATACCGATGAATCTAAAACACGGTAGTGAACGGGAACTTTATAAATGTCGGATAAAAAAAATCAGGAATCTGAGCTTCCTTTCGATGAAGTGATGATCGATTTTGAACAAATCGAAGAGGTCTCCCGTGTATTCTTTCAGGAATCTCGTGAAGTCTTGGAAGGACTGGACGAGATCATTCTATCGCTGGAAAAAAATCCGGACTCCACTGACAAAATAAATTTATTATTCCGTAAGGTTCATACTCTTAAGGGCAGTGTTGGAGCTGTTCCGGGAGGGCAACTTTTTGGCTCCTTGGCTCATGAATTTGAGGCCCTCCTTGGCAGAATCAAGCAAGAAAAGAAAGCGATCGATCAAAACTGCATTGAGCTTTTTCTGAAAAGTTCAGATTTGCTAAAGCGTCTTGCGCAAAGTTTGCGAGAAAAGCGCGAGCTTTACCCCGAGGATTTAAGTGAAGCAATCGAAGTCATCTCTTCTTATGGGCAGTTTAAATTTAGTAACACATCGCAGACCCCAAAGCTACAGCCCGCAACCCTAGTGGCTGCCGAAGATTCCGCGAGCGAGAACGATGGTGTGTGGCTTTCAATGGAGCAGCTGAATGAAATGACTCGCTTATCTGGCGAGCTTCTGGTTCTTAAGAACTATCTTCAGATGATGAACCAGACCGTCGATTTCAAAGTGCAGCCTCAAGTCTATGAGAAACGCCAATCAGACTTCGCAGGAAAGCTTACAAAAATAACAGAACAATTGCAGAATAAAATTCAGGAAGTTCGCAAAGAACGCATTGGTGAGAGTTTTCATGGATTGCAACTGTTGGTCAGGCAGGTCTCCACCGAACTTGATAAGAGTGTTCAGCTGAATTCTTTGGGGATGGACCTATTTATCGACAAAGTAATGGCCAAAGATCTTTACGAGGTTCTTGTTCACCTTGTGCGAAACTCTGTGGATCACGGAGTAGAAGATCCTTTCGAGCGAGCAGTTCAGGGTAAAGCACCGCAAGGACAACTGACTCTCGAAATAATGGAGCACCAAGGTTGTGTACATCTGACATTCTCGGATGACGGCAAAGGGCTCGATAAAGAGCGGATATTACAAAGAGCGAAAGCAAGTGGGTTGGTAAGTGATGAGTCCGTCGAACTTAGCGAAAATGAAATTTTTAATCTGATTTTTGCTCCGGGCTTTTCGACTAAAGACAAAATCACCACGATTTCGGGTCGGGGTGTCGGGATGGACGTCGTAAAAAATATTGTAGATAAATACAAAGGACAGATTCACATCTCTAGTCAATCCGGTCAGGGATCAAAATTTTCTCTGATCGTACCGATTCCCCAGCATTTAATGGTAGAAACGGGTCTGTTGGGTGTTTGGAAAGATATGCAATTCGCGGTGCCGCTGGCGGCAATCAATCATATAACTACTTGTCATGAGCTTCAGTTGACTTACGTAAATCACATCAGATTCTGCCAACACCAGGAGCGAACTGTGCCTCTGTTCAGTTATCCGGAACTTCTTACCGGCATGGTAGATAAGGAATTAGATCTCGCAAAGTGTTCTGCTATCTTTCTTAAGGACGGCGATCGCACGCTGGCTTTGCTGGTTGATCGCGTTCAAGCTCAGATAGATATGGTGGTAAAACCATTTGGCTCTCTTGTCGGCGACATAAAGGGTTTCAAGGGTGTTTCTATACTGGCGGATGAGAAGATTACCTATGTGATCAATCCCACTAAGCTTATGGATCTTTTAACGCTTCCGTCGGCAGATGAAATGGCGGAGGCAGCATGAGCGATTTTTTTGGGGACGATTTCACAGCGGAACTAAAAGCTTACTTTCTGAATTCATTGGTTACTGAAACTGGAAAATTTATTGATTTAATAGATAATCAGACTTGGAAGAATATAGCCAGCGAGACGGCGGAGCAGTTTACCTCTTGGGCAGTAGATGCCAAGACCAACGAATACATTTGTCTTTCGGATTGGTTGACGGAGCGAGCGAAAGGCCTTCACGAAGATAAAGATATCCTTATCGATCACTTGAAGAATTTGCGAGCGTATGCACAGTCTTTGCTCGAGACCAAAATAGATAGTCCGGAGCTTGCGGCAAAGTTTACCGGAGCAGTCTTCGAATCCGAAGAGATCAGCTATTTACATTGTCGTAGCGGATTCCAGGACTTTGCTTTACCTTTGCTGAACGTGATTGAAATCACACCGTCATTGCCAACCTTTGCACTTCCCGAACGCAGAAAGGGAATAGCTGGTCTAATTGCATTCCGTGGGGAGGCCATTCCGGTTATTGACCTTCAGGAGTATGGTTTTGCCGATCTGGGTGGTAAATCCTATTACTTTATAGTCTGTCATGTGGACTCGGTGCTTTTTGCGCTTCAGGTGACCGAAACAGATGATCTTCTGCGAATGACAAACAAAGATATGCAGCTTGGAGGCGACAGTAAGAACCCTTCGTTTTCAAGCTTGAGCAAAGGTTTCTTTCACTGGGAAAATCGAAATATAATGGTTCTTGATCTAGAAAAACTGGTGGCCTAATGAATACCCATTACTTGTTCCCCGGAAAGTTTGCAGCTTTTAAAGAAGAAACGGTGATTTCAACCTTGCTGGGTTCTTGCGTAGCGGTGGCGATTCACGATCCCACAACTAAAATCGGTGGATTGAACCACTACCTTCTGCCTGAAGGAACTCCAGAAGAAACAAGTGCTCGTTATGGGGCCAACGCAATTCCGATGTTAATCGACGAGTGTGTTCGTCTGGGTGCCAATCGCAACAAATTGCAGGCAAAAATATATGGTGGGGGCAATGTGATTAGCTTATCCCACTTGGGAATCACGATCGGAAAGAGGAATATTGATCTTGCCGAGCAATTACTCCAAGCGGCGGGAATTCCTATTCTAGAAAAAAATGTTGCAGGAGAATCCGCTAGAACTCTGAAGTACAACACAGCTACTTTTGAGGTGATTCATCACTCCAGTCAAGACAACGCAGAAAAGCAACCAGTTGATGTGTCAGGATTCAAACCCTTGCTTGCCGCTAAGTCCGTGAAAGTGCTCATCGTGGATGACTCTGCTACTGTTCGAACACTTTTCTCGAATATTTTTTCGAAAAGTGGTTTGGAAGTTGTAGGAGTTGCCGCGGATGCTTACCAGGCTCGAGAAATGATTATTCAGAAAAAGCCCGATGTGATTACTCTGGATATCGAGATGCCAAAAATGTCGGGGGTGATGTTTTTGGAGAAAATTATGAAGCATTTGCCCATTCCTGTGGTGATGGTATCTTCATTGGAAAGCAATGGAACTGCTGCTCTTAAATCGTTGGAGCTAGGTGCTGTGGAGTTCGTTCATAAGCCATCACAATATGACCCGGCGATTCTTAAGAATCTGGCGGGAATGTTAGTGGAAAAGGTTAGAGCAGCGGCTTCAGTTAACGTGCTTAAGAAAATAAAAGAAACGCCTTCAGACATTTCAAAAAGTACAACCCTTTCATCTGCGCCTCGCAAGAAAGCGGCAGAGCTTAAGATCGTGGTGGTGGGTGGCAACTCGGGCTGTGCTAACTCGTTAGAGAGTTTTGTGACCGGTCTGGCGGCCGATACGCCTCCGGTCGTAGTGGCGTGTAGTACTGTGGCGGGGTTTTTAACAGCCTATCTTGCGAAGTTGAAGACGCAATCAAAGGCCAGTTTGATGGTCGGTAAAGACGGTGACTTTTTAAGGATGGGATATGTTTATTTTATCCCAGCAGGAGTGCATGGGAAAATTCAGCCAACGGCTCAGGGGCCCATTTTGAAATTGGTTGAAGAAGCTCCGGTGAGTTCTCAGCTGCCCTCTAGCAATGTCCTTTTCGCGTCGGCCGCACAAAGCTACTCGAAGGGTGTCTATTCTGTCTTGCTGGGCGGGTTCGGTTCGGATGGCGTTGATGGTTTGATGGAAGTTCAAAAAAAAGGTGGAGTCACCGTCGTTCAGAATCCAGAAGAGGCTCAGTTTCCTTATGCTCCACAAAAGGCCATTGAACTGGGAGTTGCTGATGAGGTTCTTCGGTCAGAGATGTTGGCAGGCCATCTGATGCGATATCGAAATCAGAACTTATACTAACTTTTTATATTGGCGGCTTAGATGTTGGAAATATGACGGCAAGAGAGGTCATGCCGTCAAGGGGATGACAAGAGGTCGTCATGTGTTTGACGGCCACTTAGTTCATGGTATGGGTTTTCGTCCGAGTTTTGACAGAGCAATGCGGGCAATAGGCTTCTTCTCTGATCTCATCCAAACATTCGAGTGTGTGGTATTTCATCTCCAGAATGGAGCCGCAAAGTATGCAATTGTTTTGGGAATTTATGAACTCAATATGTTTTTTTGAGTCGGCTTTTTCAAAATAGCTGATTTCACGGTAATCCATGATCTCTTCCTTGAGTTAGAACGTTCTGCAAAGGCAGCGCTTCTTCCTGAAGCATTTCTCTGCCTTTGCAAAAGCTGTTCACAGACTCAAGGCTGGGAGCCTAGTCAAGGTAACTGGTCTTAAGTTCTTGCTCACTCTCGAATTTTTCGAAAGCAAAAGTGATAAGTTGGGAGATCAAGTTTCGATAAGGAATGCCGGTTGCTTCCCACATTTTTGGATACATAGAAATTTTGGTAAAGCCCGGTATCGTATTTATTTCGTTAATGAAGAGCTCATTATTTTTCTTAAGGAAAAAATCGACTCGAGTCAGGCCGTCACAACCCATTGTATGATAAGTTTTTTTAGCCAGGTCTTGGATCTTCTGGACTATTTCAGATGGAAGTTCCGCTGGAATCTGCAGTCGCGCCCCGTTGTCATCTACATATTTGGCTTCGTAAGAGTAAAACTCGTGTTGAGGAATAATTTCTGCCGGCAAGGAGGCGCGAGGATCATGGTTGTGACCCATGACAGAGCACTCGATTTCGCGACCTTCAATAAACTCTTCAGCCAAGACTTTACGGTCGAACAGGAAGGCATCTTTCAATTTCACCTGGTAGTCTGTCTCGTTTTTTATCTTATGCACACCCACTGATGAGCCGGCATTGGCGGGTTTAATAAAGAACGGGCTGCCCAAAGCTTCGGTCAGCTCCCGGTAAGAGACGTTATTAAATGGAGTCAACAGAATGTACTTCGCGCTAGGTATCGACGCATGGGCAAGAAGTCGTTTCATAACTTCTTTGTCCATTCCAGCAGCCGAAGACCAAACTCCGCAGCCGACGAAAGGGACTTGTGCCATTTTTAGCAGGCCTTGAACGGTGCCGTCTTCTCCTAAAGGTCCATGCAGGATCGGGAAGGCACAGTCGATAGGTGTCGAGGTTTGTTTTTTCAGAGAATAGATCACGGGTTTCCCGTTCAGCGATACGATTGCAACCGGTTCAGCATCCGCTGGTAGGTTTGCATCTGTAATCTTGCTGTGTTGGGTGAAAACAGATTCGTTTGGGAACGAATACCAGCTGCCTTCTTTACTGATTCCCACAAGAATTGGTGTGTACTGGTCCTTATCTAAAGCATCTGCAATATTCTTAGCCGAGCGAAGAGAAACCTCATGCTCTGCTGATTTGCCGCCGAAAATCAATGCGATTACACTTTTCATAAAATCACGCCCATTCCACAAGTTCATGAGCCAATCCAAAGATACCTTGGAAGACTTCGTTAGGTTTAGCTTCGTCATACATATATGCCGGGCTGGTCACAATTTTTGATTCTCTGTCACTAATATAGTCATCGACAGGACAATCTTCATGTTGCGCTCCGGTCTTTTTGATTTCAGCGGCAGTTGCGGCATCTTGACCGATGGTGATGGTGATATTTTTGTGTCCTAACACTTTGGCCAACAACACGGGCGCGATACAAATCGCTCCGATGGGCTTACTTGCCGCATGAAATTCTTCGACCACACGGCGGACCTCTGAGTGAACTTCGCATTGAGATCCTTTTTCCGCCCAATTGCAGAGATTCTTTGCGGCACCGAAGCCTCCCGGGAAGGCAATAGCATCGTAATCGCTGACCTTAAGGTGACTGAGGCTTTCGACTTTTCCTCGAGCGATTCTGCCGGCCTCGTGTAGAACATTTCGGTTTGTTGGCTCGGCTTGCTGTGTGACATGGTTCACTGCGGGAACTTCAATATCAGGAGCAAAGCAGCTCACAGAGGCTCCAGCAATATTTAAGGCGATAAGCAGACTTACTGATTCGGTGATTTCGGAACCATCGAGATAGCCAGAGCCCGATAGAACGACCGCAATTTTCTTCATGAAAAACCTCCTGATGAGTCGACTCTACAGGAGGTTTTTAGGTCAGGCAATGAAGGCTTAATTGCTGCCTGGTTTAAATTTTCCCAAGTGGGTGCAACTCGTCACAAGGAACTTCTGAGTAGATCCAGGAACGGAACCCAAGCCGCGCGCGCAGTTGTCCACGAGGCGAGCAAAGAAGGGCAGATCAGGACTGATTGCGACGTTGTAATTTACTTTCTGGCGTTCTTCGATATTTCCTTTTTTAAGAATAAAAATCCAGTTGAATGCGATCGTTTTTACGCGCATCTGGCAGTTCGGCAGGCCACCGCAATTTTCCAAGGTTTGCATTGCCGCGGGTGCCGGTCTGACCTCGTCAGCAATTTTTAAGTTTGTGCACTGAATATCGCAGCTGTCTGCGCCGAGTTCTTTTTGGCAATATTCTTTCAGCTGATCGGGCTTCATGCACGACTGCGCTAACAAAAACATCCGTTCGTAGCCCAGCTCCAGACCTTCACTATATGGTTTGATTTCAGAGCGTGCTTTTAGGCCCTCTATTGGAAAGAGTGAAGCTCTGATTGCTTTTTCAAGCGAAGCTACTTTAGTGGAAGCTTTGGTTTCCTGGCTGGTCGGCAGCAGAAAGCTACGGTCATCCTGAACAGTCGATGCTGAACCTGTATCGTCTTGGTTTTTATACGTGACTCTCTGAACTGCGAAAGTCAATTTGCGTGCTGGTTTTTGTGGATCGTTGTCGACAAGAAAGTCTTCTGAATCCAAAACCGTCACACCTTCTTGTTGCGCAATGAAGGACTGGCTTTCAACTTTAAAAATCGTTTCTTCGTAGAGGAAGTCATTCTTTTTAATCGTATCGGGATCTACCGGTCCCCAGGCTTCGCCAACGGCTTGGAACACTGATGCCGAGTCCACCAGGGTTTCTGACTGATTGAGTTCTTCCGCTTTAATACAAGAAACTAAAGTCAAAGCCGCTAAGCTAAGACTTATTTTATTTATCATATTGAATCCCATCCCCAGATCCATAAATTGAGGGGAAGAACCCGCTCAACTTTTTGAATCGTTTCAGATTTAAATATGCCCAACGCATGATAATCTACGGGCCCGAAAAGGAGGCGTACCATGTCGCTTTCTTTATTGATCGTGAATAGCTCTTGACCGATTCCAAAGACGAAATGTTCTGGATGTTTTTCCAAGACGAAGTCAGGGATTCCTTCAGCACGGAAAGCCCGCTTGATTTTTCCTGCTAGTTGATCGAACTGGACCATCTTTATCATACCCAGAAAGCCTTGGTTCATTGTGACAGGCTTTCTTTGCAGTTCACGAATAAGATTCTGCGAATGGCGTGGGCAGATGATGGTGAATGGTTGATTTTTATGTGCCCGAATGAAGCTTAGCAAAGCCATTAGCTTTGGAACGGAACCACCCCACTCATGAATATACCCGCCAAGGTCAACGCCCTTGCCCTCAATGGCATAAGCAGCGAGTTGACCATTCGGTTCCCAAGCCGTGTACACCTTGGTTTGGGGAATGCTTAGGAACTTTCGAGTTTCCTCGATCGTGCGAACGGAGTTGACCGAGTGTGTAGCATAGAGACGATAAATTGCGTCAGGGGAAACCTTAGAATCGGTAGAAAATCTAAGATTTGTAGGTGTGATATCAAAATTTTCTTCAATTACGAAACTGATCTCGCTGCCAGCTAGTTCGAAGCCCATGCGGCGATAGAAGTCGAACAGGTCTGTCCAGAGGATAGCAATATCACAGGATTGGCTTTGAGCGGTTTTGAGGCAGTCCTCCAGAATTTGTGTGCTCAGACCTTGCCCGCGATGTTCGTCATCAGTAACAACTGAGCCAATCGCGCCCACCTTAAAAATGACATGAGGAGATTTTACAATCAGCGGCTTTAGAACGGCGTGCGAAAGGACGCCACCCTCATCTGCTATAATACGCATATTATGCAAGTTGTTAGGCGCGAAAGCCGTGGGGTATTCTGCTGCAATAGACCAAGAAGCCTCATTTCTAAGCTTTTGATCAAGAAATTTCAAAACCTGGGGAAGCTCGGTTTCTCGGGGCGAGCGAGGTCCTTCCATGAACCCTCCTTTTACGATCCTTTCTATTCTATCCTTAAACGGAGTAGCGACCCCAGTACTGAGAAGAGGGAGCTATGAAAAATGCGACCCAAGTCGGGATGTAAGTTTGACTTCGAGGTCAAAAGTTTTATATTAGGGCGGCTCAGACCCCCGTTAGGAGACCCCATGGCCGATAAATCTCAAAAATGGAACGAAAATAAGCCAGGCAAGGTATTCGTAGATCAGTCCTGCATCGCATGTGATGCTTGTGTTCTAACGGCCCCTCAGAATTTTTCCATGCACGAAGAAGACGGACATGCCTTCGTTTCTAAGCAGCCGGAAACTCCGGAAGAAGTGGCTCTTTGTAAAGAGGCGATGGAAGGGTGTCCAGTTGAAGCCATCGGCGACGATGGCGAAGGCTAAACAAGGCGTTCGAGCCCAAGCCAAGGCAAAATCCATTCTTTCATCGGTCCAGTTGCTTTCACATTATTACCCAGACGCACACTGCGCACTGATTCATAAAAATCCTTTCGAATTACTTGTCGCAACGATCCTGTCAGCTCAGTGCACAGATGATCGAGTTAATTTGGTGACTCCAGAATTGTTCAAGGTGTACCCGGATGCTAAGTCCATGGCAAAAGCCGATGTTCTAAAGCTGGAAAAGCTTCTCTCTTCGATCAACTTTTATAAAAACAAGGCAAAAAATCTGAAGTCCTGTGCTGAGCTTCTCGTTAAGGATCATGGCGGCCAAGTGCCGCAGGACCTCGAGTCTTTGGTCCAGCTAGCTGGTGTAGGGCGTAAGACGGCTAATGTTGTCTTAGGCAATGCCTTCGGCATACCGAGTGGCGTTGTTGTCGATACACACGTGGCCCGCCTGTCGTTTCGCTTGGGATGGGTAGTCACACAAAACCCAGTACTTATTGAACAAAAGCTCTGTGAATTGGTCCCTGAAAAGTATTGGATCGTACTTCCGCACTACCTTATCACCCATGGTCGAGCTATCTGTAAGGCGAGAAAACCTGCATGCAGTCATTGCTTTCTTGAGGAGACTTGCCCGAAGAAGGGTGTCTAGTTCACAATAACGATCATGTTGGTTGCATTTTTTGAGAGCGTTAAATACGTAGGCCATCTTTTACCGATTTCTTTTCTAAGAATTTTCTTGGGTTATTTTTATTTGCAGCAAGCGCTAATAAAGTATCGAGGTGATTTCTTAACTCGTCCGCGTTTGGCAGATCAAATGGCAGAGTGGCTGCCTGCGAGCTTAGCTCCGAACTGGTTTAAAGTATTCGCAAGCAGTCAGATGATACCGAACTGGCAAACTGTCGCTTTTATTATTCTGGGTTTGGAGTTTGCTGTGGCGATCTCCTATATCGCCGGCTATGTGGTCCGTCCTATTGCTCTTATGGGCATTATTTTGTGTGTGCTGATGCTGTTTATCTCGGGTCCACAGTCAGAGGACTTGTACAAAACTTTTATCGCCATTCATCTTATCTTGGGTTGGGTCGGAGCTGGAAGATGTCTCGGCTTTGATTATTATTTTTTCAAACGTCGTCGCGGAATTTGGTGGTAGGCTATGCGGCACTTTGTATTATTTCTCGCAGTGATTTTTTTTGGACTGTTTCTGGCAGTATTAAATCGAAGTGATTCCCAATCGGGATCGGGAGTTCCTACCCTAAGAGTCTTCGGTTACGCCTCTTTCACCGGAAAGTGGGGAGCGGGGCCTCTTCTAAAAAATGAATTCGAAAAGAGCTGTAACTGCAAAGTCGAGTTTATCGAGGGCAGTGATTCTGGAATATTGTTGCAACGTCTGAAAATCGAAGGCGAGAGCTTGGGAGCTGATTTGTTGATTGGCTTGGATCAGTTCGATCTGGCCAAGGCCACCTCCGAGCAAAGTTGGCGAAAGCTAAGTCTTGGCGAACTGAATGTATATGAAAGTGTCAAGCCGGCCTTGGTAAACAGCTATTTCGTTCCGTATGACTGGGGAACATTAACGTTCGTAGCCAGAAAAAATGAATCTGCAAAACTGCCAGAGAGTTTGGATGACTTGTTAGAGTCCGAGTGGACTCGCAAGATCGCTTTAGAGGATCCTCGAACAAGTTCACCGGGTATGCAGTTTTTGAACTGGGTGGTGCGCTCGAAAGGCGAACAAGAGGGGTTTGAGTTTATCAAAAAAATGATGAGCCAGGTGCATAGTTTTGCCCCTACTTGGTCCGCAGCTTACGGGTTGTTTACGAACAAACAGGCTAAGCTGGTTTACTCATATAGTACGTCCCCGCTTTATCACAAATTTGAAGAAAAGAATGACGACTATATCAGTCTTAAGTTTAAAGAACCTTTGGCTGTTCAATTTGAGTTTATGGGAATTCCAGAGTTTTGTAGAAACTGTGACCTTGCTGAAAAATTCGTTAACCTCATGTTGTCACCGCAAGGGCAAAAAATCATTATGGAAAAGAACTATATGTTCCCCGTGATGAAAGGTGTGGCAGAAAATACTGAGTTTGCCGCTCTCATGGAAGAAGTTCAGCCAATGGATCAAGTGGAAATTCCCTCCTCTGCAGAAGTGGATCGCTTGCTAAAGAAATGGACTGAGCTCCGCAGAGGTGACATCAATTGAACCTTCGATCTCTGCTTCGTATCGGCCTGGTTCTTTTTTTTCTATTCCCATTCATTTTTTTGTTAACTCAGTTTCGGATATCTGAATCTCCAGATATAGAGGAACTGCTCTGGGCATTTAGAAATAGTTTCTCCCAGGCATTCTTATCAGCTCTTGGTTCACTCGTTCTAGGAGTATGGGCCAGTCTGGCCCTGCTTTCAGGTTCCGATAGCGGGGGCCGTCGCCGGTTTTTAAAGGTGATGTGCTTATTTCCTAACTTTCTACCGCCACTGTTTATATTGCTAGCTGCTCTTAATTTCCTGAACCCTTTTCCGATGGGGTTGACGGGTATATCTCTTGTTCACATTGTCATGAATTTCGGTTTGGTCGCTGTTTTAATGACAGAGACAATAGAAGTTCGGCTGGGCGGAGTGACCGAACTAGCCTATGTCGAAGGTGCCGGGCGTTGGCAATTTATGACCCAGGTGTTTTTGCCAGTTCTTAGGAAAGATTTTTTGCATATTTTTCTTTTCGTGTTCGTCATCTGTTTCGGAAGTTTTTCCGTGCCTCTGATTGTCGGAGGTATTCATGGGACGACAGTAGAGGTCCTTATCTACGAAAAAATTCGTATGAGCGGCGATTGGGGTGCCGCTGTCGTATTAGCTCTTCTACAGTCTGTATTTATTTTCCTGATCTCCTTTGTGGCATTCCGAGGCCCTGTGCCTGCTTTACAGAAAATCACGAATCTTAGTCTGATTAAGAATTCCAGTGGCGCTGTATTAATCATCGCAGTGATGGGAGCCATTGCTCTAAGTTATGCGCAAGGATTGTATCGAGGATTAACCCAGCCTATTGCCTGGACAATTTTTACAGATGATTTGTGGCAGGCCACATTGGGAACGGTGGTTCTGGGTTTGAGTGTTGGGATATGCTGTTATTTGGGACTTCTTTTAATTGCCTATTGCTCACCAAAAAGTTGGTTCGAGAGATTTCTGACTGGATATGTAGCACCCTCGACAGCATTGGCTTGCTTTAGTGTTTTAATTGTCGGCCCCAACGAAGGAGTAATTCCATTCATTAAGATCCCGCTGGCCATAACTTTGCTAAGTTTGAGCAGTCTCTACCGAATGGGGTGGTCGACGGAACTACAGGCTTTGCGGTCACAGGCCCAGATCTCTTATTCAATGGGAGCTTCCTCCTGGCAGATTTTTACGGAGATCATCTTTCCACAAGTGACGACGCGGGCAGGATTTTTATCTGGTCTTGCGGCAGTTTGGGCCTGTGGTGATTATGCAGTTTCTAGAATTCTGGCTCATCGCGATTTAAGTTTGGGAATGATGACAGAAACTCTTATGTCAGGCTATCGTTTGAATCACGCTATCTTAATGAGCAGCTTGATCGTTGTTGTTGCGGGGCTGTGCTTTGCATTTTTTGTTGGAGGCAGTCGTGTCCTACGTCGAAAATTTAGTCCGTAACTATGGTGACTTCGCGCTGGATATACCCCAATGGGAGATCTTAGATAAAGGGGTTACGGTCCTTTGGGGGCCATCCGGTGCCGGGAAAACCTCTGTCTTTAGAATCCTGTTGGGCTTGGAAGATTGTCCTGGGATGAGGTGGACCTTTCAAGGCGAGGATCTTGGGAAGTTGAAATCACCCGATCGTCGATTGGGCGTTGTCTTTCAAACTCTCGATTTATTCCCTCATATGACTGCCGAGCAGAATATTCTCTTTGCCGCTCGGGCTAGAAAGATTGAGCCGCAAAGAGCTCGGAAACATTTGGAACAGCTTTCCTCCGACCTCAGAATGAAAGCCTTTTTAAGAAGGCCAGCTTCAGTTCTTTCGGGCGGAGAAAAGCAAAGGGTCGCAATAGCCCGTGCTCTTATGGGTGAACCCCGGCTATTACTCTTAGATGAACCCTTTTCTGCCTTGGATCAGGAGCTAAGAGAAGATAGTCGTCAACTCGTAGCTCATCTTATCGACGAAAGAAAGATACCCACCCTGCTGGTAACCCATGACCCAAGAGACGTCGAAGTTTTAGCAGACAAGATCAGCATCATCAAAAGCGGTAGAATCGTTGAGGAAAAAGCGAGCCTTAGCTAATTAGCCACGCAAATTGAACTGTCACTTTGTTTGGCACTCTGTTTTCGATTGGTTCGATCTTGAGCAGTGCCGAATGGACTAGCTTGTGTGGCGCTGGATCATTTCCAGAAGAGCTGTTTTTTTGATGGGCTTGGTAAGGTGCTCGGTGCAACCGACATCAAGTGATTTTTGCACATCTTCGGACATCGCATTTGCACTCACCGCAATGATAGGAACGGGTTTTCTGTTGTGCTCTCGTTCCCATTCGCGAATCTTCTTGGTGGCTGCATAGCCATCAAGGACAGGCATTTGAATATCCATCAGAATCAAGTCGAACTTTTCGGTGGTGATTTTGTTATAAGCCTCTTGTCCATTTTCTGCTTGAACGATATCAAAAGGATATTTTTTTAAATAGGTCAGCAAAAGGAAGCGATTGTCTTCGGTATCATCCACGATAAGAATGCGGGAGTTTCTTGAAAGAAGAGGCTCCGTTCCCATTAGCTCCGACGCACTTTTTTGTAGAACTTCAGCCTTATCTGTTGGCATATAGGGTATCGTGAAGCTGAATGTGCTACCGACACCTTCCTGGCTGGTAAACCAAATTCGGCCACCCATAAGTTCAACCAAGTTTTTCGAAATTGTTAAACCCAGTCCACTGCCGCCGTACTTCCTGGTGATAGAGCTGTCTGCTTGAACGAAACTTTGAAATAGCAGATGTTGTTTATCAAAAGGAATACCCGTTCCAGTATCCTCGATCGTGAATCGAAGAAATCTTTTATCGGGACCGGAAAAATCGACAGACACAGTGATTTCACCCGTTTGCGTAAACTTGACGGCATTGCCAATCAGATTGAAGAGTATCTGTCTTAAACGAGTGGGATCACCAATCACAAACGGAGAAGAGCCGTCTTTAATCTTTATGTTCAGATTGAATTTAAGATTCTTCTCCGCAGCTTTTTGTTTCAAAATGTCGCAAATATTGACCGTGGTCGCTTCGATATCAAAAGCGATCTTTTCAAGACTGACCTCTCGGGCTTCAATTTTGGAGATGTCGAGGATGTCATTGATCAGGGAAAGCAGATTTTCCCCCGCGTTGGCGCAGACATTGACCAGCTGTGATTGATCGGGTTTAAGATCAGAGTCGGCCAGGATGTCTGTGATTCCAATAATAGAATTTAGCGGAGTGCGGATCTCATGGCTCATACGAGCAAGGAATTCGGATTTGGCCTGTGAGGCTTTGACAGCTTGTTCTCGTGCCTCAATAAGGGCCTTTTCGGCAGCAATTCTATCGGTTATATCTGTACAAACAAACACGAAGGTCAGATCTTTACTCGTTTGATTCGGCAGGGCTGCCCAGTTCATCAAGACGGGGACTTGCACACCTTCAGGGGTCAAGATTTCTGCTTGAATACTGTGCCGAGTTTGCAACAGCCAAGTATAATTATTGAACTCGTCTTGAGCTCTAATGAATGATTTAAGATCGACACTAGAGGTTTCGGAAGCGTTCAATCCCAACAACTTAAGAGCAGATTCGTTGGCTTGAGATATACTGTAAGTACTTTTCCGCCAATCCTCGTGATGAGTGACCTTTACGATAAATAGAAAAGCCTTGATGGACTGAATTACGCTGTCCAGGAATTCTTTCGATACAGTTGTGGTCTGCAGTCGATCGGCGAGTTGATTGTACTTGCTGACGAGCATTCCGATTTCATCATTAGAATGGTAATTGATTTTTTGTGTAAGATTTCTTGTGCCGAGTTTCTCAAGGCGATCTGTTAATAGCTGAATCGGCTCTACGACTTTGCCAGTCGCTGCAAAAGTTGCAAAAAAGAAGAGTATGAAAATCAGAACGGCTGCGGCACTCGAGGCAATGGCGATTCGATCCAAAACGGCGAATGCTTCGCTTTCGTCGATTTTTGTTTGGATATACCAGAGCTCGCCATTGGGAAGGTAGACTTTACCAATGGAGCGAATAACTCTTTTACCGCGATAGTCAGTACCCAGCTCGCGGACTTCGCTGAGGCTTTCGACTTTGCGGATGTCTTCGTCACCCCGATTGGAAGAGAGAACTTCAGCTTCGAGTGGGCCAGCCTGCCTTTGGTTTCCGTCTATTCGGAATCGACCGGTGTTGCGCAAGCTCCAGTCTTCGCCATAAACAAGTGTTTCGCCAGTTTGGCCCATGCCATGAGTGGCCCAGGCAAAATTGTCGCTTGTGATTCGATCGATTTCAGAGATCGATACTTTCAATACGACGGCGCCAATAGGTCGATTGTTTCGGAAGATCGGAGAGGCGATAAAACCGGTGGCTGCGTTGCTGTGGATAAAGTCTCGGTCAAAGTCGAGGAAGATGGCGGCTCCCTCTTGGGCTTTCATAGCCCAGGCAAAGAGATCTTTCAGCTTACTCTGTAAAAGCGGTTCTTTTTTGATCGAAATCCCGTCTTCAATATCCTTACGGGTCGTGTATACGACTTCGGCCTTATTATTAATAAGTGCCATATCATAGATGTTAAAGTCGAGAACGTAGTTATCGAGAAGGCGACGGAATTCCGGATAGGCATCATGCTTCGAGGAAAAAAGCAAATCATCCGTATTTTCGTGAGTAGTTATAAGGTTGATGGCAGTCTGCAGATCACGAAAATAATTTTCAATGGCGTTGGTCTTGCTGATGCGGACTTGGCTAAGCCGTTCGTATGTACTGTCAACGACTGTTGATTCAACAATCTTCAATCCGATCAGTGCAACGACAAAGGTTGCAAGAAATACGGAGATTAGGTTAAATAAAAAAATTCTTAAACGTAATGTCATGTTCCTCTTGTTTAGTGATATCTTAGGCGTTGTGCATGGGCAACGAGTTGTTGAGTTGTTGGGTTAAATCCGGTCGTTTGGAGTTATGGTGAAGGCAATAACACTTTTTGTATTTTCAGTTTTTTTCGTGGGAATGGTCCCCGCCAAGGCAGAACATTGGGTGATCAATACCCTTGAATGGCCACCATTTACCTGCTCGCGCTGTCCAGAAAATGGTGCTGCCATCAAGGCCCTGAAACAGACGCTTAAGTCGGTAGGGGTCACTGCCGAATTCGTTTTTTATTCTTGGACTCAGGCTATGAAAAAAAGCCGCGAGAATAAAAATGTTGTTGGGCTTTTCCCAGCCTGGCCTGGGGACATTAAGCCAGGCCTCGTGCCCTCAGAAGCTCTCTTTCATTCTCCTATTGGGTTTATCGAGCCGATCAATAAGCCTCTAAAGTGGCAGAAGCTTTCAGACCTTAAAGGCAAAAAAATCGGAATGACCCAGGACTATGGATACAACGAAGAGCTTTTGTCGCTTGTCAAAAAAGGCGACATCATCGCCAGTGTGGTTTTGAACGATGAAACCAATTTTCTAAAAGTGGCGTTGGAAAAATTAGATGGTGCCGTGATGGATGTTAATAATGCTCGCTATGTAATATACATGACCCAAAGGGGCCTAGCAGGTCGAGTCTCCGTGAACTCACGAATCATCCAGAATGAATCTCTTCATCTGGCATTTAACGAATTTAACAAAGAAAAGGCCGAAACTTTGAGTCGTGGTCTGAAGAAAGTGAATTTTCAGAGGATCGTGGACGACTATATGGTTAAATATCTGCGGCGCTCTCACTAAAGTTTAGACAGCCAAGTAAGCATTTCTGGGGCCTTGTTTTTTTCCGGCCCCTTTCGGCGAACCCATGCAAAATCTGCTATACCTAACGACGTGGATCAGCTAGAAGGGAGGCTCATGCAAAAGTCACTACTTTCCTTTTTACTCTTAGTTTTGTTTTTGAGCACTCTCGTGTCATGCTCCTCATCAAATAATGAAAAGGGTTTGATCCCTACGATCTACTACAAACCAACGGTCCACGCTGATAAAACGAAATGTGCTTCATCTGACCTTAAAGATCTGCTTTCAACTTCCGGGAAAACTTTGACCACTTTGTGCCAACAAGACTACTGGCACTGCCTTATGCAGGGTTCTTGTTTCGTCTATGAGCAAGATAAACTGAATTCTTACAACTATCATTCAACAAAAAACGGAGTGCCGTTGTTTGTTGAGGTCGATTTGAACAAATGTCCCTATGGGTACGGAGCCAAGGGATACTGCTTGGATCCTTTTTTCTCCATTGCTGCTGACTTGAGTATCCACAAAATGGGCGATGTCTTTTTTGTTCCTCGTCTTGAAGGTGCTGCGCTCCCCAATGGCGAGATTCACGATGGCTATGTGATCGTGCGCGATTCTGGGGGCAAGATTTTAGGGGCCTCGCGCTTTGATTTCTTCACGGGTTTCCTAAACCACCTCAATAGTAAAAATACTTTGGCCAAGTTGGGTTTTGGCGACCCCAAAAATCGCTTTGAATACTATAAACTTTCAGAAGAGGAAGCCCAGAAAGTCCGAACGAAGCGGGGATATCCTGGCCTTAAGGAATCCGTTCACCAGGCCGGTCTTTAAAAGTCCAATTTCCGTAACATAACCATTGAAAAACACTCGTTTTCAAGCCCTTGGTCGAGCCCGTACTGGACCAAAGTCGAAAAATTTTTGATTCTTAAAATTCAATAAAATCAAATACTAGGGGCTCTAGCTTTCCAAAAACTAGACCTTAGCCCTAAAGTTTCCCAGACCTTGGTCCGAAGAGTTTCCTGAACATGTTGGTATGAGCTAATTGAGACCTCCTCCAAAGAAGAGAATCCCAAAAGGCAGAGTTCCTCGAAGGTTGAGACAGTCACCTTAACCCCGAGGAACCTACCAACCCAAGCTTAGAAATTAAAAGAAAGAGTTTTTAAAAACGATCGATGCACGTTGATGGAATTTCGGAATGTTCTGAAGGTAAGTGGTGCGACCTAGGTTCATATCTCAATTCCCATAGAGTCAGCGGGCAGGATCATAAAAATCCTAAGGGGGTTAGCTATGGGCTTAAGAATTGCTACCAACGTTGCGTCAATCGCAGCACAACGAGTTTTATCAACTCAACAAAAACGAGCAGAGCATGCAGCATCCGCACTTGCTTCAGGATCTCGTATCGTTAACGCCGCCGACGATGCCGCCGGTTTGGCGATCTCAGAGAACTTCAGAGGTCAATTAAGAGGTATTTCCGCCGCACGAAACAATGCGAATAACGCGATATCCTTCTCTCAGGTAGGTGAAGGCGGACTCAATGAAGTTTCCAATATCTTAGTTCGACTGAGAGAGCTTGGAGTTCAAGCGGCATCAGACACCGTCAGCGATGTCGAGCGAGGCTTTCTAAATAACGAAGCCCAGCAGCTTCTCCAAGAAGCGGATCGTATCGCCAAAACCACAACCTTCGGTAACACCAAGCTTCTGGATGGAAGCGGAGGACAGTTAGAGTTTCACGTCGGACCTTATGGCGGTGAAGAAAATATTATTGCTTTCGATTTTGATGCAGACGCGACAACGTCATCGCTCGGAATTAGCGGGATTTCCGTGTCAGACAAGGGAGATGCCCGGGACACCTTAGAATCTGTCGATGAAGCGATGGCCAAAGTTGGAGCTCTACGCGCGAACTTCGGGGCTATGCAATCACGAATGGAATCTACAGTAAGTAATCTTGATGTATCATACGAAAATCTATCAGCCGCGAACTCGCGAATTCGGGATACCGACGTCGCAAAAGAAACGGCGGAGATGGCATCTGCAAATATCTTGCAGCAGACAGCTGTGTCAGTTCTTGCTCAGGCGAACCAGTTGCCAGCAGTGGCATTGAAGCTTGTGTAAAATTAAATTTTTAAATCAACCACTCAGTTTTGACGGATTTCGGAAGAAGTGTGTTTGGGATAATAGCTTCTTCCGAGACGAGGGGTCGCCCACATTACTCCTCATCTCTTAGGCCCACCCCGGGGCCACAAGCCCCGGGGATTTTATGGAAGCCTAGCTTTAGATGAACCTTAATCCCGCACTCTCCAGTCTTGAGAAAAGAATCTTGATGATCCGTCCAAGATGAATTCTCTTTCGTCCCTTCTCTAAGATCCAAGTCATCATTACTCATCCATCAGAAACTTGCGATTGGTCTGCTCGCCTTTCGCCGCACTCGACTTTAGTCCCGCAAAATCGCTAGTTCATAGGCCTGTATTCAAGACTTTGGTCTGGAAATTCCAGGACTGAGGTCTAGTTCTGCTGGACGCGACTAAAGCCTCTCCGGACCTCGCCGAAAGGTATGCCAGAAGCAACGACGACACCAAGTCGAAAGCTCTCAAGAAACTCAAAAGGAGTGACTGCCTGATGAGAATCGCTTGTAGAGAGCCCAGACGAAAGTGAAGTCACCAACATGTTCAATTGGTCAGCCTAAGTAGGTATAAGGCGACCGCAAATGGAGGTCCCAAATGGGAATGAGAATTTCGACAAACGTATCCGCTATCAACGCACAGAGAACAATGGTTAATTCTCAGCGTCAAATCGGTAAATCCATGGAGCAATTGTCTTCAGGATCACGTATCAACAAAGCAGCAGATGATGCTGCGGGATTAGCGATCAGTGAAAACTTGAAATCGCAAATCAGATCATTGAGCCAAGCGGGCAGAAATGCCAACGATGGTATCTCAATGGTGCAAACTGCAGAGGGTGGATTGAGTGAGATCTCAAACATTCTGACTCGTATGAGAGAGTTAGGTGTTCAAGCCTCTTCAGATACAGTCGGTGATACAGAGCGTGGATTCTTGGATAAAGAGGTCCAACAGCTTAAAGCGGAAGCTCAGCGTATTACTCAGACAACTAAATTTGGAACTACAAAACTGCTTGACGGTTCAGGAGATAAATTCGACTTCCAGGTCGGTATTGGTAACGATTCTGAGGCGGATCGAATCTCGTTCAACGCAGGTGAAACAGACTCTACAATTGATGCCTTGGGAATTGCGGGCTTTGATTTTAGCTCGAAAGAGGGCGCACAAGAAGCCTTGGCAGCTGTCGATACCGCGCAATCGCAGGTGAATGGTTACCGAGCGAATCTCGGAGCCCTTCAGAATCGCTTACAGTCGACAGTCGATAACTTGGGCGTGCAACACGAGAATATCTCTGCTGCGAACTCACGAATTCGTGATACTGACGTGGCTGCGGCATCGGCAGAGTCAACTCGTAACCAAGTACTCTTGGCTGCGAACACGAGTGTCCTTGCTCAAGCGAACGCAATGCCGAACGCGGCAATGAAATTGATTGGTTAATTTTAGATAAATGCCTGGAGAAGCTCCTCCGCTTCTCCGGTACCAACCTACCCAAGGAAGAAGTTCTTCCTTGGGGTACTTAGGGGAGGTAGGGACTGGGAGAGTTTTTTCGCTCGGACAGTCCTCGCGAGACATCAGTACTTTTTGGCATAGGGGGTTTTGGGTTTCTTGGATGGGTTGAAGTGGTCGCAGAAGATTTTGGTCGCTGCGGAACTCGCTTCAAAGCTCTCCCAGTCCCTACCTCCCCTAAGTACCTCAACTCAGACTGCGCATTAGATACTTAAATTCCGTTTTGGCACTCATGAATGAGTGTCTTTTTTTTTGTACTTTCGAGCTCGCTTTGGCTGGTCTTTTGGGTTGTTTAAGTTTAACTCGTTAAAACCCGATAAGATCTCTATGAATATCAAAGGCTTCATTTCCAACATTTTGCCTTCTACTGAAATTCGAGCGATGGATCGAACTGAGAATGCATTGAAAATGGATGAAACGCATGATCGAGATGCCAACGGTCAGAGGCAGTATGGTGAAAACCAGCAAGAACAGCGTCAGCCGATGTCAGAGGAACAGCTCGAAAAAGCGATGGAGCATCTGAGAAATCTTCCGTCTTTAAAAGAACACAAGTGGACTGTTGATTTAGAGTACGAAGCCGAAGGAAAATTTATAATTGTAAGAGATAACCTGGGTAATACCATTCGACGTATTCCCGAGCTAGAAATGTGGGATTTGCCGACTGACGCCTCTCCAAGAGGACAGCTTTTGAAGCGATCAGCATAGATTTTTATATCCATCAGCATTTGCTTCCTAGATGGACGTCCAGCGAATTTATAAACTGTCAAAATTTCTGTTCATTTAATCACAGCTGAGCCTGAAAACCGCTCTCCCTGGCCCTTTCGCAAGACATTTATTTGACTCACAGTCGCCGAATCGTTTTGAGACAATGATTTTATGGCAGGAATACGTATCACAGGCATGGCCTCTGGCTTACCACCAAACATTGTCGAGCAGCTTATGGAAGCTGAACGAATTCCTGTGCAACAGATGGAAGCGAACAAAGGAAAAACGGAAGATCGCTTAAAACTTGTACAAGATCTTGAAGCTAAAGTATCTGAAATCACCAAAAATCTGAACGAGCTGACATCCAATGGCGGTTTTATAGATAAGAAATTTACGAGTGGCGATCCGAATGTGATCGATGGCCTCGTAGATCCTCAAACAGCGATTCCTGGTGACTATTCCATTGAGGTTGTGCAATTGGCACAAAAGCCAGGTGCTATCTCGAATGGTTTTCCTGATAAAAATGAAACTCAGATAGGTGTGGGTTACATTAAGTTCGATACCCCGGAGGGCGAGAAAGAAGTTTATATTAATGGCACCAATTCCACACTCGAGGGAGTTGCTAAGCAAATTAATGCAGCCGGTTTGGGCATGAAAGCTCAGGTTCTTGAGGATCGTAAAGACGGGGAGAATCCGTTTCGACTTTTAGTATCTGGTTTGTCGACAGGGAAAGACAATCAAGTCAGCTTTCCGAAAATTTATCTTCTTGATGGTGACGAGGATATGTACTTTGAGCAGTCTCGGGCCGCTAAAAATGCTCGAGTCAAGGTGGATGGATTTGAAATTGAACTTCCCGACAATAAATCCTCGGACTTGATTCCAGGTGTAGCTTTGGATTTTAAGTCCGCGGCACCAGGACGAGAAATTAGGATGACTGTTAAAGAGAACGTCGAAGTCATCAGCGGTAAGATCAAGTCTTTTGTGGATGCTTACAACGGCGCCTTAGACTTCATTCAAAAGCAGAATAAAATTGGCGCCAATAAAGCAGGTAAACCGGCATTGGGGCCTCTTGGCGGGGATGGAATGCTGCGAACGATTGAAAATCGTTTGCGCAGTATTGTTTTGAATCCGCAAATGGGCGTGCAAAGTCCTGTTAAAAGAATTGGTGAGCTGGGGATTGAATTCAACAGAAACGGTACGTTGGATTTTAATCAGGATAAGTTTAATAAGGTGCTTAATTCCAATCCCGCAGGAGTCGCTGCCTTTTTCCGCGGCGATGGCTTTGCGACGGGCTTTGTGACTTCACTTAAACGTGAGGTTGGAAATCTTATGAATGGGCAGTTTGGAGTCATCTCCAGTCGTAAAAAAGGACTCCAAGATAAAATCAATCAAGCGAACACTCGAATTGAAACCAAAGAGCGACAGTTAGAGAGAAAAGAAGAAAGCCTACGCCGAAAGTTCGCCGATCTTGAATCCAAGATGTCGAGTTTACAGGCCCAGCAGGCACGTGTGGCAGCGATGACTCCACAAGGAACTTAGAGAGGAACTTTTTAGTTAAGAGGGGAAGAATATGAATAAGAATGCGTATCAGAAGTACAAGACCACATCGGTCCAAAGTGCGAGCAGGGAGAAAATCTTGTTGATGCTTTATGAGGGCGCCATCAAGTTTACTAAACTTGCAATTAAGGCGATCGAAGAAAAGAAAATTGCTGACCGAGGAATGAATATTGGTCGGGCCTTTGATATTATTATGGAGCTTAACAACACTTTGGATCACAAGGTGGGTGGCGAAGTTGCGAACCAGCTTGAACAACTTTATATGTTCATGATGGATCAATACACCAAGGCCAATATCTCAGGGAACCCAGAGCCGCTACAGTCCAACTTGAAGCTTTTGCAGACGCTCTATGATGGATGGGTTCAGGCCGTCGAGAAGATTAAAGTCGAAAATCAAAACCAAGAAGATAAAAAAGCTGGTTAGTCCAGGAGGGGCACATGACAAGAATTATCACCTTGCTTAACGAAAAGAATCATTACCTCGAAAAGTTTTATTCTCTTAATGAGGGAGAACTGGTGAACTTTGCCCAAGGGCAGTTCGACAACCTGGAGAACTTCTATCAAACTCGAGAGAAGATACTCGCAGTTCTTAAATATGTCGACAGTGAGCTAGACAAAGCTCAGGCGGCGATGGATGTGAATGGAGTTCATTCCGAAGAGGGGCGCCAGCAAATTAAAGAGTCTTTAAGAATAAAAGATGAATATGTGACTCGAATTATTGAGCAGGACATCCAGGTCCTGGCATGCATCGAAGCTGCAAAAAATTCGATCATTAAGGAACTCCAAGAAACACGAAGAGCTCGTAAAGCAGTTGGTGGCTACAAGGTAAATACTTTCCAGCAACGCATTGACGAAGAGGTCTAGGCAAAAAGTTCCTGACAAAAATCTGACGGCAAGTTGAGTGAAACAGTCAAACTCAACTGTTCAACTTGCCTCAGGTTCAATTAAACCTTTAATGAGCTTTGGCATCTGTGTTGCTCCTCAGAATTTTCGGTAGGAGACAAAGTGAGATGTTAGAAATTCAGATCGAACAAAGGTCCAGAGACATAAATGCTTCAAACACGGAGCAGGAATCGACACAAAAAGAATTCGGCCAAGTCTATTTCAACACTGAGCAAGCAATTCAGGACTTTGAAAAAGAAGCCGGATCGGAAGTCAATCTTGCATTCCCTCAAGTAGATCCGCAAATCAGCCACTATCTTAAGCATGCCAACGTCTTAGTTAAACACGACGAATATGGCCTAGCGATGAATCTGCTTAGACAGGCTAGCAACAAAGATTCAAAAAATCCGGAAGTTTTAAGTCTAATTGCTCATTGCCTTGAGAAGCAGTCGCGACTGAACGAATCTTTGATCGCCCGTAAGGCTCTGGTTGCAGTCGACTACGGGTTTGAAAATCTCTATCACTACGGTACGACTCTCTACAAGCTGGGTCGTGATCAAGAAGCTCTCGAGTCCTATTACGAAGCTCTTTCTGTGATCACAGAAGAAAATTCAGCTCTTTTCGAGTTGTATAAGAACATGGGAAATATTTTTGTAAGGCAGGGAGACTTTGATGGAGCTGAAGAGTTCTATAATAAGGCCTACACTGTAAACTCGCAGTCCGATGTCCTGCTCGTCAATTATGGAACACTCGAAGTGCAGAGAAGCGACTATGACAAATCTCTGTACTGCTTCCGCAAGGCGGTTGATGTGAATCCAACGAATGATAAGGCCTGGGTCGGCTTGGCAATGGTTCACAATGAATTCGGCGACATTGAGCTTGCTTGGGCCAATATCGAATCGGCGCTTGATATCAATCCGACGAATCGCACAGCAGTGCATCTTGCTGCGAACTGGGGACTGCGTGACTCTAAAGTCGAAAAAGCAATTGAGTATCTTCAGCAGTATCTTGCATCCGTAGAGCAAGACGAAGACATGTCTCTGGTGTTGATCAATCTATTTTGTTCCATCGGCCATCTCGACAAGGCCCTTTTGGAGATGGAGAGAGTTCTTCTTTGGAATCCAGATCACAATGAAGTTCGTCAGTTAAAAAAGAAAATTTTACGGTCACAAAGGGCGGCTTAAGGTGTCTATGATTACATTTTCAGAAAATCACGAATCTTCTTTAGTAGCTTTTGAAGCGGGCCGGGCTTTGGCAAATTTTAGCAACCCTCAGGCAGAAGCTTTGAAGTGGTCCTACTCACTTGGAGCCATGCCGACGCAACATGTAGTTATTGTTGGTTTGGGTGCAGGATTCCACGTGGCTGCGCTGGCAGACCTGGATCCTCAATTGAAGATCACGGTAGTGGATAATCGACCGGGATTGCTTCCAGTTTTTCGCTCTCAGTTTTCGGAACTTTCAGAAAGAGTCGAAGTTGTTATCTTTCAGAATGCCGAAGATTTGTTTAAAACGGAACTCTATCAGGAAGTTTTGAATCAGAGATGCTTTGTGCTTTCGTTTCAGGAGTGCTGGGGAGAGAATTCCACGGTTTTTACAAATGCGTTTGCGCATTTGACAGGAAGAAGTGTCGAATCTGTAAAAAGTCACTTTGAGGATTTTGGGATTAATATCAAGGCAATTTATATGCAGAATAAGAACATGCTTTCTATTAAAGACGTGTTGCCAGCTATTGAATCCTCACATGCCACTGAAAACGAAAAAAATGTGTTTCGCACACTTGGTGAACTGGTGAAATAAATGAAAATACTTGTCGTCTCCCTGCTTAGATTGGGAGATATAATTCAGCAGGTGCCACTTCTGCGGGGACTTCGGACGAAGTATCCGCAAGCATCCGTTCATCTTTTGCTTAATCGCCAATTTGCTTCAGTCGAAGAGATACTTGGCGATTTGGTGGATCAATATCACTACTTTGAACGAGAGGCTCTTCAGAAGGGCATTGGTGAGGCGCAATTTAATATTCTCTGGTCTTATCGAAAATTGGATCAGCTAGTTCAACAGTTGAATGCGCAAAACTTCGATGTTGCTTATAATGTCACTCACAATAAGTTAAGTGCTTATCTTTTGGGGGCGCTCAACATTGAAGACACACGAGGCCTTTATTTCAAGGAGAAGCGGTTTCAAGGACTGGATAGTCCATGGCTAAAGTACTTCAATGAGCGGTTCTCTTCCAATAATACTTCTGTGTTCCATTATATAGAGATTCTTTCTCATGCCTTCGGACTGCCGCTGCAGAGTCAGACAGAGGTTTTAAAGAAAAAATCAAAGACAGTTCTATTTCAATGTTTGACGAGTGACCCCAAAAAAAACTGGAGTCTAAGTTCTTTTAAAATGCTGAAAGAGGAAATCGAAAGAAACTTGGTAGACTATAAGGTTAAAATTCTTGCTGCGCCATTTGAGAGAGATTTGCTCGTGTCTGCGTTTGCGACGGAAGATATTTTATCATGTGACCTGAACCAAGCTATGGAGCATCTGAAATCTGCTGCGCTTCTGGTAACTGGCGACACAAGCATTAAGCATTTGGCGGCTCAAGTAGGAACGCCCTTAGTGGAGCTTGTCCTGGGAAGTAGTGATGCCGCGAAAACAGGTGCTTATTCGTCGGGAGCCTATCAGATTCAGACGAAAGTTCCTTGCGCACCGTGTGTTCACTCTGTGGCCTGCCCGCAGAAAAGTCATCTTTGTGCCGAAAGTCTAACGGTTGAGGACGTATTTGTCCAAGTTTGGAATGCACTCAGTGGCCAGGCTCCAAACAAAAATATCTCGTTGATGCTTGATAAAAAAGTTTGGGAACTCTACCTGAATGGGACGAACTCAATGGAGGGGATGACTTTTAACGCATCCGATTTTCAAACTACCGAGGCTAAAGCGTGGAAGGAAGAGACTAACTATTTTAACCGCCTGCAAGCCCAGTTTGAAACGGAGCTGCCTTCAAGAGAAAGTTTCTTGGGTCGAAAAAGTTTAAGTTCGTCTGACTTAGCCAGCTTTATCGGATTGGCTCAGGAAGTGGTCAGAAAAAAAATTGATCGTGTTGGCTACTTCCAAACAGTTTTTGAAGCCCTTCTTGTGCGATTTGTTCAGCCGGTTGAGGTTTGGGACAGATTAAACATGGCATTGAAGCAGTCGCGAGATCTTTTAAGAATTAGAAATTTAGTACTGCAAAAAAATGATATTCACTCCAAGGACGGAGGCTACTATGCAAAAGGAATTGGACACCTATCTGATCGAGGCTTTGAAGAAGCTGGACAAAGCGTACCTCGAGATTACGAAGACGCAGCCATATAGCAAAGAAACCGAAAGAATAAAACTTTTAAGCGAGTTGGTGAAGGAGCAGGTAAAAAATGAAGATACTAGTTCTGCAACTCGCTAGGTTAGGCGATATCTACATGACTTGGCCGGTGATGCGAGCAATTAAAAGGCTGCATCCTTCGGCAGAGCTGCATTTTCTGACGAGACCTCGTTTCGAGGCTGCTGTGCAGGGACTGTCTGTAGTCGATAAGCATTGGGTCTTGCCATCTTCTGAAATTCTCTCCCCATTAATCCAAGGTCAACCGGATACAGATTTGTCATTACAGAAATTGGATTATTTTGTGGACTCGTTAGCGGCACAAAAATTCGATTGGATCGTGAATTTCACATTTTCGCCGTTTTCCAGTTATCTTACTCACGCCTTAAGTACGACTGCGACTCGCATCAATGGATATACTAGATATGAAGATGGTTCTCTGTGTTTTGGTGACGAGCTTAGTGCCTACTTTTATGCTCAAGTTGGGATTGGTAAGCCAAACCGAGTCCACGTCTCCGATTTATTCGCTTCGATGATCGACGTTGAATTTGTTCCAGAAGATTGGAGTGACGCCGAAGTGGTTGCTTCATCAAACACTCTGCCGAGTAACTATCTCGCAATTCACATCGGTGCCAGTGAGCGGCATAAAGCACTTTCTGCAGAAAAATGGACCGCCTTTCTTTTAAAGCTAAGGACATTAAGAGCGGATTTCAGTTTCGTCCTGATCGGAGCAGAAGGTGAAAAGAACATTGCTGCCGAGATCGAACGCAACCTTCCCGCGAATTCAATCGTAAATTTGGTTGGCTTAACAAAGGTTCCTGATCTATTTGATGTGATTAGAAATGCCGAGCTACTTATTGGTTGCGACAGCGCGCCAATCCACATTGCCTCGCTTACGGATACGCCGACATTTAACATCAGTTTGGGAAATGTGAATTTTTGGGAGACGGGCCCCAAAGCCTCACTTGCTTTTATTCATCGAGCAGATCACGAAGAAAATATTCAGGCTTCTCTTTTGGCACAACAAGTTCATAGCCTTCTACAAGGGCATCTGCCGAGTGGACTAGTGGCTCGATCTGGTGGGCTTTCTAGTTATGAAATTGAAGAGTCTACCGGCGCCAGCTTTCAGTGGCGGTTGGTCCAGGCTCTTTATTTGGGGGCAGCTCCTCCTATGGCAGAACGCATGGAAATTGTTCAGGGCGCTATGAAATTGAACGAAATCAATAATTTCGCAATGGAACAGCTGGCCCTTGTTAACAAGAACGGTGTGGCCGCCATTGCTCCTTTCCTGGAAAGGGCTGAAGAAGTTATCGAAAGTATTAGCCGGTTGGTACCGGAACTGAGTCCTCTAGTAAGATGGTATCAAGCGGAGAAAGTCCGTATTGGTCCAGGTTCTGTCGAGGAAGTTTGCAAAGCAACTTTGAGTGTTCATGAGCGTCTAGGACGTCACCTTCATGTTTACATTCCTCAGGAAGATTTTAACGACGAGGAGGTTGGGCATGGAGCGCTATAAGGTATCGGGTCAAGAATTAAGGGATTTCTACCAGCAGGAAACCTCGTTGCAAAAGGTATTTCAGGACATTGAAAATGATCTGCGATCGACTAATCAGGTCGTGTGTCAGTACATAGTCAATGGTCTGGATATTTCGGAATCGGAAGAGGAGAAGTTCGGAGCCGTGTCGCTGCAAGAAGTTGATACCTTGGAGTATCTGACTGAAAACAGCAATGATCTTCTTAGTTCGGTACTTCACTCTTGGGTCGAAGCCTTGCCTGAGCTGATGGAAAATACAGAAAAGCTTGCTAAACGTATGAGATCCCAAGGCTTCAGTGGTCTGCTGAAGCCCATCCACGATTTGGTCCAGAACTGTGAATTCCTCATTGATAGCGTCAGCTCTCTGAAGGAAATATTGGGTGATCAGTTTCTCGTGACGTGTCCAGTGGACTGGTTGAAGGCGGAACAGGAGAGTAAGAAAACTGTTCTTGAAGCTTTAACCGCTCTTGAAAACAAGGATTTTGTTCTTTTAGCAGACGTCCTGGAGTATGATCTTAACAATGTTCTGCAAATGTGGCGCGGTCACTTGCAGATCTTGGAGAAGGTAATTCATGGCGAACACTCAGGGATTGATATCCATTCCAGCAAACCTGGATCCGATCTTGTGGATCGGAAACGCGTCGCCAATTAGACTTCCGCAGTTCTTTCCGTTCCAGAAACGAGAAGTTCAGATTATTCACAGAGCCTCATGTTCGGAGGCTCTGCCTCTTTTAACGACGCAGAAATTTTCCTCGATCTTAGTCCAGCAAGAGAGCAATGATGAAGCGCTTAAGTTTCTTGTTCAGGCGCGACAGATTCAACCTATGGCACCCCGAATTTTCATGGCTGAAGAGTTAAAGGAAGAAGATGTTCAGGCTGGAATTAATAGGGCGCAGGTTTATCGATTCGTGCGCTGGCCGCTTTCGGAAAGAGAGCTCTGGGCACAGCTAGAGGACTCCTTGCAGCGGCATTCGATGTTTTTATCGCGCTCGCTTCTATTGCGAGAATCATCTCATCAAAATAAGCAGTTAGAAGCTCTGACGCACTCTCTTGAGGAAATGGTGGAAGAGCGAACGCAATACATCGAAATGTCCCACCGCGAAGAGGCCGAAAAACTGAGTCGTGAGAGATACCTTATTCGCTTTATAAAAGAGCTGGCGTCCCAGTCTTCCTTTGAGGAAATTCTTGGTATCTTGCGAAAGGAGCTGAGAAAGTTCCATAAGCTGGGTGATCCTATTTTGGCCTATCGCTTGGGCGGAGAGAAAACTTTTTTCCTTAGCTTTCAATCTGGAAACTTCACACAAACTGAATCCTTGACGACTTTTCCTTTTCCGAAGACGCCGCAGATTCCCAGCCCGGAACTTATGCGCTACCTTGCTAACCATTTTGGCAGGCCTTTTATCAAAGCCTATGTGGTTCCAATTGAACTGCGCTTAACCAACCATCTTTTAAGCGATAATGGTGAAGCTATACTGTGTGTAGAAAACTCACTTTCAGAAAAAGAGACGATCCCTTTTGTGGAGTTTATGAACGATAGGATGCGGCTTCTAAGTATGGCTCTGGATCGAGTGCTTTTGGAAAACCAGCTCTCAAGTTTTTCGTATCGCTGGGAGAAAACCTTCGATGGAATGCGCGACCCGATAGCCATTGTCGACCTTGAGTTTCAGATTGTCAGGGCTAATAGAAAATTCTCTGATCGTTTTCTGCAGCATAAGTGTTATGAAAGTTTCGCCGGTAGGACGGAAAAATGCGTTGGCTGTCCAGTTCCTGAAGCCTTGGCAGAGGGACATTCCCAGACGGGTGAAATCCAAGTTAATGGCAGGGTTTATCAAGTGCACAGTTATCCCGTACTCTTGGATGGCGGCAGCCGGCCCACCAATGTTGTGAATCAGTATGTGGATATCACCCAGTCAAGAGAGCTCTATCTAAGAATGCTGCAAAATGAAAAGATGGGCGCTATCGGAATGCTTGCTGGAAATATAGCTCACGAGCTTAACAATCCATTGACTGGTCTTCGATCTCTGGCTCAGGTTCTTTTACAAGAAGCTCCTCCTGATTCCAATTTGCACGCTGATCTTATGGAAATTGAAAAAGCGACGGCAAGATCTCAAAGGATCATTAAGAATTTGCTCGATTTTTCTAAAGGGGAGGATCAACCATCCCAATTGGTAACCGCCGACGAGATCATCGAGAGGACTTTGCCAATGTTGAAGTCGGCGCTGCGAATACATAGGACTGAGGTGGATTTAGCCGCTGCCGAAAGCAATATATTTGTGGAACCTCATCTTTTACAACAGGTGGTATTTAATCTAATTAACAATGCCTGCCAGGCGATGAAAGATCCCGGAAGATTGCGCGTGGCAAGCCGAGTTGCAGATCAGAAGGTAATTATCGAAATTGAAGATACGGGCCCGGGTATATCTGATGAGATTAAGAATCGACTGTTCGAACCCTTTTTTACCACAAAAAAAGAGGGACATGGCACTGGTCTTGGGTTAAGTATGTCTAAGTCCATTATCGAGAAATTTGGGGGCACAATCCAGTTTCATAACGTGAAACCTCATGGAACTTGTTTCACGATCGTGCTTCCTCAGAAGAGTCCACAGTAAGGAATGAAGTGAAGGTTCTGGTTGTTGACGATGAAGTTTTAGTTCGAAGATCTCTGAGCCGCGCTCTTAAGGCCAACGGCCACGAAGTGATCGAGGCCGCAGACGGTAACGAGGGGCTCAAAGCCTGGAAGGCGACTCCACCAGATTTGGTTTTTTTAGATGTTTTGATGCCAGGGCTGACAGGACCAGAGGTTCTTAAGGAAGTAGGTCCTCATCCCACAAGCAAGGTGATTCTGATGTCCGCATTTGCGGGCGATCACAATATGGAAACGGCTCAGCAAATGGGTGCAGACTTGTTCGTTCCGAAACCCTTCGAAGATATTTTTGCAATTATTAGCATGGCCGAGGGACTGTTTCGATGAGAATCATAGCCGGAAAATATCGAGGACATCAGTTGGTCGCCTTTAAAGCCGATCACATTCGACCAACAACAGACCGAGTTAAGGAAACGTTGTTCAATAAACTTCAGTTTCAAATGGAGGACGCGAAGGTCGCCGATCTATTTTGTGGCACGGGCAATCTGGGAATCGAAGCCTTGTCTCGAGACGCGGTATTTTGTACCTTTGTTGAAAAGAATCCAAAATCACTTGTCATTACTCGTCAGAATTTAGAAAAGCTGCGAGTGCCGGTTGATGCCTATAAAATTATAAATATGGATGTGTTAGCTTTTCTGAAGAGCTATCGTGATGAGCCTTTCGATATTATTTTCGCGGATCCTCCTTTTACAGAGAAAATGGCACATGCAGTTATGGAGGCGGCGAGTTTAAGCCAAGCCTTTGCCGAGCACACAGTTTTAGCGATAGAATCCGAGCGGAAGGAACGAATGGAAGATCGTTATGGATCTTTAGTTCGCTATAGCAAAAAAGAATTTGGTGACAAAATCCTGAGTCTCTTCTGTCATGAAAACGCTTTAGAAAAAGAGGATGTTGATGATTAAAATTGCGGTTTATCCAGGGAGCTTCGATCCCATTACAATGGGGCATGTGGATATCATCAATCGCATTGCATCTCTTTATGACCAGGTCATCGTTTTGGTTGCACAATCCGCCCAGAAGCAATCAATGTTCACCGCAGAAGAAAGAAAGCAACTTATTGAACAGTCTCTTTCGCATCTAAAAACCGTGAAGGTGGATATTTTTGGTGGGTTGACCGTGGACTATATGAAAACGGTTAACGCTCAGGTTATTGTTAGGGGCCTTCGTGCCGTAGTTGATTTTGAATATGAGCTGACGATGGCAAATATGAATAGAAAACTCGCACCTGAGTTTGAAACACTCCTGGTCTTTGCCAGCCCCGAGTATTATTATATTTCTTCACGGGGTGTAAAAGAAGTCGCCATAAATGGTGGTGCCTTAAAAGGCCTGGTCCCCGACTGCGTGATCGAGGCAATGAATAAAAAAATCCAAAAAAAGTAGGAGGAGACACCATGGAGTTATCCAAAAGAGCTAAGACGTTAAAGACTTCTCCCACTTTATTTCTTGTAGCAAAAGCTAAAGAGCTTTCCGCTCAAGGACACGACGTCATATCACTCACGGTCGGAGAACCTGACTGGGCGACATTTCCAGCTCCTTCTCGAGCTGGAATAGAGGCGATCGAAAAAGGCATCACAAAGTACACAGCCGCCGCTGGCACGATCGAGTTACGGAAAGCTATCATAGAGAAAATCAAATTTGAACTGAACCAGGAATATAAGCCGAAAGAAATTACGGTTGCATCCGGCGCGAAGTTTATCGTATTCGCCGCTTTGCAAATGATTTGTTCGCCGGGTGATGAGGTCATCATTGGTGCTCCGTACTGGGTCAGTTATCCCAGTATGGTGGAACTTGCTGATGGGGTGCCAAAAATTATAGATTGCACCGAAGCAGAGCACTTTAAAATTACTCCAGCAAAGCTTGAAGCTGCTATTACGGCAAAGACTCGTGGATTTTTATTTTGTTCTCCAAGCAATCCAACAGGATTGCAGTATTCATTAGATGAGCTTAAAGCGTTGGCTGGGGTTCTGCGGAAGCATCCTCAGATCGTGGTTATCTCTGACGATATGTACAATCGCCTGGTCCTTGATGGGTCTAAGGTTGCACCTCACATCTTGGAAGCTGCTCCTGATTTGAAGGATCGAACAGTCGTGGTAAATGGCGGCTCTAAGGCGTATTCAATGACTGGATGGCGCATCGGCTGGGCAGCAGGACCTGAAAAACTTATTCAGGCGATGTCGGATTATCAGAGTCAGGCCACAGGGTCTGCATCAAGTATTTCTCAGTATGCGGTTGAGGTTGCCTTAAGAAAGTGCGAGCCAGATATTGCAGAAGTCGTTAAGACACTGACTCTTCGCAGAGAATCTGGAACCAAAGCTCTTAGCGGAGTGCCTGGATTTAAGGTCTTTCGGCCAGACGGAGCATTTTATTTCTGGGTGGATATTAAAGCATGTTTGGGAAAGTCCTTCCAGGGCAAGCTCGTGAAATCTTCCAAGGACTTTTGCGACATTCTGCTGGACCACTATTTTGTAGCTACCGTTCCAGGAATCGAGTGTGGAACTGAGGGATATATGCGTTTAAGTTTTGCAGTTTCGGAAGAATCCATGGCAAAAGCTGTCGAACGAATGAAAAAATTTGTCTCGGAGTTGGTCTAGCTCCGAGTAAGATGTTTCAGAATGAAAAGGTTTTCTGCCTGGATGTATCAGATAGGGAATAAACATCTAAAATAAATCTTCTGATTTCTGCATAGATTTTTGACGACGTAAAAAGCATCAACAGATCTGCTCGAACACGCTCTTGCTGAAATGGAAAATGTTGGTGGCCCACATCTTGCTGTTATAGATGTTTATGGCAAAACATCTTTTGTGGATTCTTACAAGTGTGCTAGTGGTGGGTTGTGGTTATCCTATGAGTCTGGTCGGCATCGATCCAGATCTCAGTTCAGTAGGCGGAGCTTTCGATGACTCGATCATCGATCCGAATCTTCAGGCCAATGCATTAGAAATTTTGGAAGTGAACTGTGCTGGCTGTCACGGCCACAACAGTGGTATCGCAGGAATTTATGGTTTAAATGATCTGAACCATATGATCCGCGAGGGATACATCGTTCCAGGAAATATCAATGCTTCAAGTTTGTATCAGTCCATCCGAGCAGACACTGGCTCAATGCCGCTCGGTCAACCAATGTCTCAGGATAAAATTGATGTTATTAGAGACTGGATCATAGCGATGGGCTCCAACTAGAGAGCCCTTCTTTATCTAGAATAAATTCTTAAAGAACAGAACGATCTTTGCGAAGAATGACATTTCGGTTGCTGGCGACTCCGAGCTCGGAGATCTTGATTCCGCACACTGGTACTTAATGTCTATGGTGCGACCTGCTGGCACCGGCGTATCAAACATCAAATTCATACCTTCAATTCTCGTCGTCACGGTCCCTGCACTCGGGGTAATGGTGACATTAACATTACCAACTGGCTGGCATTCAAGCGGTACAGAGCTGAGCGAGTCATTAATGCGATCTACGAATAAGTTCAGATTGGTTGAATAATCCGCATCACAAATACTTCCGATTCCACCCGCTGTAAGTTGGGAAAGCTCGGCATATTTAAACCCATAATGGCTAATCGCAGAGCCCTTGTCCTGGCTGGCTTTACAGGCAGAGTCTCCTGGCTGGACGATGATCGAGTTGACAGTAAATCTTCGATCAGCACCAAAAGTCGATTTAACATAGTCGACGAATACTTGTGGCTTGTCTTCGTTTTCCAGTGGTTTAAGCTCGTTCGCATAGTATTTTTGCGAAGCATCCCCACCAACACTGCGCTCGTCTTCATCTGAAATGATGATATAGGCAATTGCAGAATCAGGTCGATAACATCCATTGTTCGGAGAATAGCGATAATCGCCATTGTAAACATGGTGATAGGCCGCTTTGATAGCTCTTTCGTCATCAGAGCCTACCCAGCCGGCGTTTATATAATTAATAGTATGAGTAAATATATTTGCTAGATTGGATTGTCCCTTGCGCAGAACCATCCCTAACGCTGTTGAAGCAGTGGAGCTGTTCTGCCAATAAATCGATGCACCCCAAGCAGTTGCGTTGGCGCTGACTGGAAGAGCGCGAGTCACAGTCGCACACATCTGCCAATCGATGTTTGATGCTTGAAGTTTACTGACGAATCCGGAAAGTCGCGACGCAAGTTTTTGGTTATCAGCCAACATAGAATTTGAGTCGTCAACGATCAGCACGATATCAAGCTTATTGTCTTTGGATGCCACGACACTGCGGTAGTTCACATCACGAAGAGTGCTTGGATCAGTTGGGGTGGGGCTGGTGGTTGGTGGGGGAGTGTTTACAGGCTCAACATCCTTCGAAGAAAGACCGGAAAATTTGACAGGGCCACAGGCCGAAATCGATAAAACAAAAAGTAAAGAGGCCCATCCTCTGGCTCTCTCCGTTATCCCTTTTAACATATTCCACACCCCACTCTTTCATGCAGAATAACATGCCCAGTAAACAGACAAAAGATTTTGAAGGTCGAGGCTGGTTTCAGAATTCAGACCTTTGTCTTATTGTGGGCAGAGCCATTGGCGGTCTAAACTGATCTAAGGTAGGCCGAGGAGGCGCGTGTGAGTTTTTGGTTCTTACTTCAGATATTGATAAATCTCATTCTTTTGTCAGGCGTCGTAGGTCTGTGGATTCGCATGAATCGCCCTCCTAAAGATGATCCTCGTTTAAGTAAAGGTTTGCAACTTCTGCAAAGTAAAATTGCGGTATTAGAGGACTTATCTGATCGAACCGAAACTCAGGTAAAACAACTGACGGCCTTGCTTGAGCAAAAAGTAAAGGACATTCAAGTCAAAATCCAGGCTTCGGAAAAACAGATTTCTAAGATCGATCAAAGTATGCAAAAGAGTCTGGAAGTTGCAAAGATCTTTCAGGACAGAATTCCTCATACCGAAATTCTTGAGCGTCAGAACACTATTAAGTATGTCAAAGCTGCACGCTTAGCCCACCAAGGTTTAAGCGTCGACGAAATCTGCCAGCAAGTTTCTCTTTCCCGTGGAGAAGTCGAGTTCATTGCCAAAGTAAATCGTGATCAGCTGATGTTCTGTGAGGAAAGCCTTCCAGAATGGGTGCAAGAGGACTCGCTTGAGGCAGGAGCAGAGCCGGAAATCGAAACTGAAATTCACCATCCTCTGGAAGACTTCAGCAATACATTCGAGGTTCCTCAATCCGATCAAGAAGCGCTTAAGAAATTGGGCGACGCTTTTAAGGCCGCTTGCCAAGAAGCTAAGGAAAAAGAAGAGGCCGCGATTCAGACGACTCAGAATGTATCCGCTCTTTTTAATATGACTCAAAATATCGCACAGAATTTTTTAAGTCCTAAGCCCGAGGCAGAAGTTCGAGTTAAATCGGAAAAGCCTGAGACTTTGAGAGAAGAAAAAATCCAAGATAAAAAAATGGACAATGTGATTCGGCCGGTGGAATTCCGTCGTATCGATATGTCGCGGGACCTTCGCTAGCTTTAACTGGTTTCGTCGGAGCTTGCGGGTTGGGTTTGCAGGGGGCTTTATTTAACTAAAGCTTCAGCTGACACAGCGTCGTGCTTCGCTGACACCGCGCCTGCGGCGCGGTTCGCGCCATCCGGGCGCCGTCAGAGGTCGTCTTACGCTTTAGTTAAATAAAGCCCCCTGCAAACCCAAGCCGGCTCCGAGCTTCACGCGCTTTCTTCCTTGAAGATTTTTTTGCTTGAAGTGATTAGTAGTTGGCATTTATATCCAGCCTGGTCTTAAGCGCGCAAAGGAACTCAATCTTACCGATTATTCCCGAATCAATGTTTTAATTAATCCTCGATAAATTTCGAAGCCGAGTTGGTTGGAGGAAGGTTTTGGCCTTAAAGCGGAAGCCGACCTCTGGGGGCGCCTGGATGGCGCGAACCCGGCGCGCAAAGCGCGGCGGGCCCCAGCGAAGCACGACGCTGTGTCGGCTGGAGCTTTAAGGCCAAAACCTTTCTCCAACCAACCCTCGCGCGACAAAGAAACCGAACGAAGAACTACTTAGAACTCTCTTTGATAAAGAGAGTAAGATAGTGACGAACCATATATTCCAATTTCACCGGAAGGTTCTGATAAGTCCAAATAAGCTCGCCGAACGCGCCCCATTTGGCTTCGACAATGTGCTCGTCCATAATGTTCGAAGCACTTTGAGCGACTTCTTGTGTACCTTGAGCTGGAATGTAGTTCGTACCGATAAAGTTAAAACGAATGCTGATTTGGCCGGGAGCTTTCAAAGAGAAGATCATCTTGAAGCCATTTCGGAACAACATGAAATCCGCATGGGTCTTAGCGATACCGTAGATCTTGATTCGACCGATGGCGGAAGGTTTTAATTCATTGAACGAAGTAGATGAGTCGACAAATTCGGTTTTCAGAGCCAGAAGGAACTGAATCGTTTCGTGAACGAGGATCTTATCCGCATCAAAGCCAAAACTCATGTCAACGAGTCCAGACTCTTCCATCTGTTGTTCAGCTTTCACAAGTTCTTTAATCCAGCTGATCTTTTCCATAGCCCCTCCGTCATGACAGCGTGAGCGAATCCATCGCCGCTAGTTGTCGATAACTTCAATAATTTCGATGGCATCGGCCTTTGTCAAGATCGAGAGGTTTGGCGCTCTGAGCCAAGAGCGCCAAAGAAGCCTTTAAAATCCCGGTATTTGCAGGGTTGTATTGATCATTCCTGAATTGCCATCTGGGGAGTTTAGCGGGGCGTAGTAGCCGATGACTATGTTTACGGGGAACAAGTAACCAAGGGTTGTTTCCAATTTTGCTTCGACTCCGGCGCTCCAGAACTGATGATTCATTCTTATCATTTGATAGCCAGGGCTGGATTCTTCCAAAAGCAGGACTCCGTCAGCCGCAGCACCATCGACGACAAACGCACCCGACAGGCGTCGTAAAAAAAGTGGGTCAGTTCCCGATCCCGCGTAAATATTTTTGATAGGAAATCTGTATTCGGCGTTTAAAGTCGCAAGGTTTCGGCCATAGATTTGCCCTCGTTTGTATCCGCGAAAAATGTACTGGGGTGCTGGGCTATCGGGAACGAACACCAGTGACTCGGTCGCCGCTCCATAAAGCGAAGGGATTTTTTCAGGAGTATGAAGTCCATTTAAACGCAACATAATGCTGTTATGTTGAGGCAGAAATCTCGAGAAATAAATTTCTCCTCCAGCAAGGTACTGCGAGTGACTGAGGTAATCATTTTGTTGAATGAAGTGAGTGGCACCAAGATAAAAGCCTAAGCCTGATTCTGGCGAAATCTGGGCACCTGCTTGAGAGTAATTGGCATATCCAAAATAAGCAGTAGGCCCAGTCCGTTTAACCGAGGTGGTGTCTGTGCTTCGTTCTAAATAACGCCAGCCCAATTGAAGACTCGCATAGCGTGAAAGCGCAAAAACGTTGGGGAGTCCCGCCGCGATCACTCCATAGTCCGTGATGTCGTTGGAAATATCGCCAAGATAAGAACTCTGCTTATAACCAGTCAGCATCATCGGCAAGTGGGTGACTTGGTTTAGGTAAGAACCTTGAATGCTACCTTGATTCAAAGCGGTATCCCAAGAGGCTAAAAGACTGTAGGTGTGTTTTTTAAGCGGATCAAATCCAGACGTCTGCGCCGAGATAACAATTCCAGTTTCACTGGAGGAACCTGAGATAAAAGGAATCCAGTACTGCGGCCACAAGTAACCTGCGGCTTGGTAGTCAGTGAGTTCTGCCTCGGCGGCAAGGGAATTCGCCTTCGATACTTCTTCGGCAGTAGGTGAGTTTGCGAAACGCTCAGCATACAGTGATTTTATTTCTGGAAGGCGGTCCGGCGTTTTTTGCCAATCTTGAGGGAACATCGTCACGACCCGATGACCTTGCGCCGTCATCATTGTCGCGAAAATATCATTGCGAACAGTGTCGAGATCGGCAGCGAAAAACGCTGTCAGGGTGTGGCTAACAGGTTTAGCAATGTTCAAGTTCGAATCTGCGACATAAAGGTTGTGTGTGCCATTTTTGCTTGAAGTGAAGAGCAGGCCTTGGGGGACCTTTTTGGCAAAACGCGCACTTGGGTATTCAGCCAAAATTTGCTGGGGATTTTTTTCCTCTATATTAAGGCGGTAGAGATGTTCTCTGCCATCGGCTTTTCGCCAAGAAAAAATGATCGTCTTATCATCCCAGAAAAAAGGATAAGAGATCCGCTCTTGCAGAGGCGGCGCCAAAAGGACGTCGACTGTTTCCTTAGGCGCTGCCATATTGAGTGTTGCGAGTGACGTTCTACCGCCTTCCAGCTTGATAAAGACAACTCTCTCGCTATTTGGGGATACTGAGGGCTCGCGCGCTCTAAGCCCTTCCGTCAGAGCTTTTGTTTTCTTGCTGGTTAAATTATAGATATGCAGGTCAGAGTATCGCTCGATACGATTTACGTAAGCGAGCTTGTCATAAATAATTCTTTCCGAATCAGGAAACCAAGAGACTCTTTGGATGGTTCCGGTCAGCGGTCCGTCCTGTTGGGCGGCGGGCTCGAAGGCTTCATTAAATCTTTCTACGGTGTCCGTCATTTTCGCATCGAGGAAACTGTCTTGGATGTTTTCGCGAGTAATCAATTTAATGGAGCGTGAGGCGCTGTAGTCCTCGGTTATCAGGGCCAGATGTTTTCCATCGGGAGATATCGCCGGAGCGCTTACTGAATGAAAATTGTTTTTCGGGAGCACGTGGGGAGTCGGGGGGATTTCTTTCAGTTTTTCTATTTGAGCTTGCACTCTCTCGTTAAGATCGTGAAGCGCGAGGTTGTACTGATCTACGTAAGATTTTTTAAGTAGATCCTGGGCGGGTTGCTCAATGAAGTAGGGAACTCTTCTGCCGTGTCGATCATGTAGATCGTCGACGATGCTTACACCGTGTTCTTGGGCCATCTGGTTCCACATAATTGAGCCGAAAAGATATGGTCTCATTCCTTCTGGCCAGGTGGGAATCATCTCGTTCACTTCTGCAAGATCAAATTGATGCAGAGTTTGTGATTCGACCATAGCTCGCAAGGTCGCATCCTGATAGATACTGCGAAGTCTTCCATGGTGACTCAGGCGTGATTCCATTTCGACAGCCACGCCCTCTTTCCACCATGATGGCAACAGGAGGTTGGGAGAGATGATTGTGCCGAATATACTCCGTAACGGCTGCATGACCCCACCAGCGGGTTCGAAAGTAAGAATATGGGTGTATTCGTGAACCAAAAGCTCGTACGCCCAGTCGCCGATATCAGCTAAGCTTTCCTCAGGACCAGGTAGCACTGGATAGGCCATGATATGAGGATAGGGAATCCGAGTGGCGTAGCCATTGGTGATATCTGTTTTGTCGTTAATGATAACGACTGTAACTTCAGGTTTTTTTGTAAAGTAGGGTTGAAGCTTTTCGTAGGCGAGTTCGAGTTTCTCGGCATAGAGTCGACCTAAGTCCTGCCGCTCGGCATTAAAGATAACTTCAAAATGAGGCGTTCTTAAAGTTTTCCATTTTAAATCTGGAGGAACCTCTAGCTGAGCGTTACTAACTGAGACAAAGAGGAAAATGAGTGTGAAAACTATAAAAGGAAATGATAAATTTCTGCGCATGTTTTGTCTTAGCCTTACAGCAACGCAACATCAAATAGGAAATCTAAGGTTTGACAATGAGCTGCTATAAATTAAAGTTTTTAACTGATTATATTTAATGAAACGTCATAGGAGGACATCTATGCTTCGCAATTTAGCTCTTGGTCTTGTCGCTTGCGCCCTCGTTGTAGGTTGTGCAAAGAAGAAAACTCAGTCTGATCAGTCGGTTGACTCATTGCCTACCGCAGATTCAGCAGCTATCGATTCTACACCATTGAATTTTGATCCAATGGGATCTGATTCTGGAAAGATCGCTGGTCTTACGACTGTACACTTTGGTTACGATAAGGCGACCCTAGATGCACAAGCTAAGTCAGATATCGCTTCGAATGTTGAATGGATGAAGTCAAATCCAAATGTGAGAGTTCAAATTGAAGGTCACACTGATTCTCGTGGTACTATCGAGTACAACGTAGCTTTGGGTGAAAGACGTGCTAACGCTGTTAAGACTTATATGGTAAGCTTGGGTATCCCAGCTGAGCGTTTGAACACAATCAGCTACGGAAAAGAAAAACCACTCGAGATGGGTGATACTGAATCAGCATGGGCGAAAAATCGTCGTGCGAACTTCGTTCCCGCTCAGTAATTCTAAGAAAGGCGCGGTGTGAACCTACTGAGACTCTTCATCGGAATATCTATTTTCACGGTGATCGTCGGATGTCAGACAGTTCCCGCCCCTATAGAAGACTACTCTATTGCACGAGCCGCCATGGATGCGGCTCGAGCTGTTCAAGCCGCCCGTCATTCCCCTGGGTACTGGCATCAAGCTGAAGAAGCTTATCGAAAAGGCCGGATCTATTTTGAAGACCGTGATTATGCAAAAGCCAAAGAACAATTTATCAGAGCGCGGTTAGCTGCAGAACGTGCCGAAAATTCCGCCCGCTTGATTCGTCAAAAAACCGGAGAGATTTTATGAAATCCGTTGTCTATATTGCTGCGGCCAGCTTGTTTTTGACCGGCTGTCTAAAAACTAGAAATGAAGTGAAAACCTCTGAACAACGACAGGTGATGGCCCAGCAGGTGACGACCTTGCAGAGGTCTAACGCAGATGTTGCCAACCGATTCGCTGACCTTGAAGACCAAATGCGGAGTCTTAATGGACGCGTGGATGTCGTAGAAAATCAATTTGGTCAAGGTCGTGCAGGTATGGACGAGGTTCTACGCGCGAATCAGCAAAAGAACGCTGAGCTTAGTCAGCGAGTGATGCTTTTACAAGAAGCACTGACCAAAATGGAATCGCAACTTTTCCAAGTGACCAATGACCTTAATGCTCTTCGCCAAGAGCGTGCCAATGTGGCTGCCGTTGCTGCGGAAAGAGCTAAGCAGGCTAAAAAGAATCCTTATGAGGTTGCTCAAGAATATTTCGACAATAAAGAGTGGAAGCAGTCTATTTTAAATTTTCAGAAATATCGTGACGAGAATCCCAAAGGTTCCAAGTTTGCAGATGCGACCTATAAAATCGGCGTGTCTTTCCAAGAGCTGGGCATGAAGGATGAAGCGAGGACCTTCTACGACGAAGTAATTAATAAATTTTCTAAATCTGATGAAGCTCGTCGAGCTAAAATCCGCTTAAAAAGTCTGAAAAAATAATCGTGATAGAGCGAGTTTTATCGATTGAAACCAGCTGTGATGATACCTCCGTGGCGATTGTAGATCGCAGCGGATGGGTTCACTCAGTGGTATCTGCCTCCCAAGATTGGGAGCATGAGCTTTATGGTGGAATAGTTCCTGAAATTGCGGCTCGTAATCACTCGGCAGCGTTAATTCCACTAATCGAGGAAGCTTTCAAAAAAGCCGGAATGAACTGGTCTGATATCCACGGAATTGCTGTGACCAATCGACCGGGCTTAATTGGAGCCCTTATTGTGGGACTGGTGACTGCAAAGTCCTTATCTCAGTCCAAAAAGATTCCCTTTCTCGGAGTCAACCACCTGGAAGGTCATTTACTCGCACCCTTTTTAAAAGATGCGCAGTACTCTCCGCCAGAAGATTTTGATTATCCTTATGTGGGCCTAGCAATCAGCGGTGGACACACCAGCATTTATCACATTACGGGACTTGGCGAGTACAAGGTTCTTGGAGCGACTAAGGATGATGCTGCCGGCGAGTGTTTTGATAAGTTTGCAAAAATGGCTGGTCTTGGTTTTCCAGGAGGAGTCAGAGTTGATCAACAGGCTAAAAACGGCGACCCGACAGCTTTCGAATTTCCGCGAAGCATGATTCACGATGAATCTTTCGATATGAGTTTTTCAGGTTTGAAATCAGCAGGTCAAAGAATGATAGAACAGTTGGGTCCCGAAATGGTGCAGGAAAGATTGCCAGATCTTTGTGCTTCCTTTCAAGAGGCCATTGTTGATGTTCTCCTGATTAAACTGGCACGGGCCGCAAAAATTTATCGAGCTAAAAGAGTCATTCTTACCGGCGGGGTTAGCGCTAATTCACGCTTGCGAGCGCGCGCCGAAGAGTGGGCGCAAAAAAAAGGTCTTCGTTTGGTCATTCCACCACTGCGCTATTGTACAGATAATGCTGCAATGATTGGTTATGTGGGAGCTCTTCGCATGGCGCGAGGTGAGGCCTCCGGTTTAGAGCTAGGGCCTTCGCCACAGACATTGGCAACGGACTTCCGATGAGTCAGTCACGTGATCGTCTTTTAGTAACCCTTCAAGAGTTAGGAATTCTGGCAAAAAAATCACTGGGCCAGAATTTTTTGGTTAGCGATGTTGTTATCGATCGGATTATCCAAAAAGTTAAAGATTTTCAACCCGAGGCTTTGATTGAGGTGGGTCCTGGTCCCGGTGCTTTGACCTATTTTTTAGCGCAGATGAATGTGCCTTTGCAACTTGTTGAACTTGATCATGTGATCGCCAACTATTGGCGCGAAAAAGGCATGAATGTCTTGGAGGACGATGCTCTTCGCTTGAACTGGGAGCAGTTTTACAAAGGGAATAAGATTGTATTCGTCAGTAATCTTCCTTATCAGATCTCTTCCAGCATAGTTATCGATCGCTCCTTGGATAATCCTGGAGTCGAGCACATGATCTTGATGTTTCAAAAGGAAGTTGCTCAGAGAATTCGGGCGCCCGCACGAAGTGAGCATTACGGACTGTTGAGTGTAATCGCGCAAACATTTTGGAAAACAGAAGTGGTGACAGAAGCTGGGCCACGGGATTTTGATCCCCCGCCAAAAGTAGCAAGTCGCGTTTTGTCCTTTACCAGGCTGGAAGGCGAAGTGACAAATCGCAAAGCCTTTTTAAGATTTGTTAAAATGGCCTTTGCCCAGAGAAGAAAACTGCTTAAAAAAAATATATCTGGTCTTTTAAGTCAAAAGAAGCTAACTGAAGACCAATTCATCGAATGGCTGACGGAGCTGGGTTTCCCAGCTACTGCGCGAGCCGAGGAGCTAAGTCCTCAACAGTTTGTGACTTTATATAAGAGATTTGGATTTGAGCCATGAGCATCCTCATTATTCAGGAAAACAAGAAAGCCCGATTTGACTATACGATCGTAGAAACCTACGAAGCCGGGTTGATGTTGATGGGTAGCGAAGTCAAATCCTTGCGCAACAAGGATGTTCAACTTAAGGATTCGTATATTTCATTTCGCGGAGATGAAGCCTTTTTACAGAATGCTCACATCGCCGAATATAAGGCTTCAAGTTACAACAATCACGCGCCGGAAAGATTGCGAAAGCTTCTGCTGAATCGTAAAGAGCTAGAGGAAATCTTCGGAGCCCTTCGAGAAAAAGGCTATTCCTGCGTTCCATTAAAAATCTATTTTAAAGACGGCCGTGCGAAACTTGAGATCGCATTGGTGAAGGGTAAAAAGACCCATGATAAGCGAGAGGCGATTAAGAAGCGCGACGTTTCTGATCAAATTCGTTCAAGTCTACGACGTTCTCGCTAAAAATAATCTCTTCTTTAATTCCTAAGCGTGCTCTTTTTTCTGCCAGCAGGTTCGTCCATGCGGCATAGGCTTCGCGGTTCTGCGGATCTATGGTGAACTTTTCCAAAAGTCGCAGTTCCGATTCCGTGTTGGCCTTTAGCGCTCTGTAGAAATAGTCATATGTCAGTGCAAGGTCACGAAAGTCATCATCCTCGGGTGGCTGGTAATCTGGAATGTGCCACTGCCCCAACATTAATTGATGCATGTGTTTTTCGATTTCTACCAAAGGAGAAAGAAGGTTTTTCGTCATCCGCAAACTCAGAAGTGATGTCACTCCGACGATCAAGGAAAAACTTGTGACTAGGAAAACAGTGAGCCAGGTAACTTCACGCTCAAGGTGCTCAATCAAGCGTGGGTTGACATCATAAGCAAGGCCTTTAATAAGCTCGTAATTCTGAGAGATGAAGTAATATGAAGGAAGGAAGAAAAGAAATGCTCCGCCAGCGACAGCTGTAATCATGTACCAGCAGTACTTGTACTGAAATGCTTTGTTTATAATAAAGCGTTTGGGCCCTTGCCCTGCCAAGCTTCTTTGATGACTAATAATTCTTCTTCCATAAAGCATGATCCACTTATCGGTTGGTTGTGTTTTCGTAAGAGTCCAATTATTCTCAAAAGTAGACATGAAGAGGGGGCCAGATGAGATTGAACAAAAGAAGAACTCAACTTTTACCCATGCTACTCGACCTTTCGACGGCCGGCCTCATACTTGTTGTGGCTCCTCAGGCCTGGGCGCAAGAAGGATCGGATAATGAACCTGCCCTTGTTGATGAAAAGTACAGTCTTAAGGCCGATCGTGATGCTCTTAAGGCATTACGCAAGGAGATACCTTCAGCGCGTCAGGCTGAAAATGACGAAAAGGCTTTCATGGATCAGATGATGATGGACCTGTCCAAACGTCCAGCTGAGGTCCGCAGTCGTTTTAATTCGATTCTAAGTAAGAAGCGCACTCAATTTAATAAGGATATGACTAAAGCCCGTCAGGACTTCACTCGGACACAGAAAAAGGAACGAGATGAGTTTACGAAGGAGCAAGCCGAAGCGCGGAAAAGCTTTGGTCGAAGAAAAGCGACCGGCGACGAACGCCGTGATTTTTTCGCTGATCTAGAGAGCCGTCGTAAGGACTTTTATTCTGCTCAAAAAGAGAAAAGAGACGCTTTCGAGGCTGACATACAGGACAAGCGTAAGAATTTTAATGATTATGTGAAATCGCGCACAGATGAATTTAATCAGCTTCACCGAGACTATTCCAAAAGATACGACGAATCTAAGAAAGCCCTGAGTGATCAAAAGAAACAGGCGGCTGAAAAAGAAAAGCAGCTTCAGGAAAAGCTTGAAGAGGAATACTCGACAATCAAAAGTAAAGAACCAACACGGCTTGGGAATTAAGCGTATTTCACTCTGAAAAGTTCTTTGTGAATTTCCATTGAAATTGCAAAGAGCTTGCTTTCCAAAATGGGCTCCAGAGGCGAAAATTCAATTCCAAACGTCTGAATGACTTTATTGCCGTCGTTCACTTTGATATGTCGGACCAGACCTTGAATTTCGATGGGAGCTCGATCGCCAATTAATAGGGTGCCGATGACTTTGTCAGAAATCTTCATAAGTGGATTTTTCAGTTGATAGATGACTCGGCAACCTTGGCTGCTGATATCGACAAGCTGGCCCTGTATGTTCTGAGGCTGTTCATTCACAGCGACTATATTGTAAAATCCTTTATAGCCTTGAGGGATGCGAACACGGTAATTCTGCCTGCGCTGTAAGTGATAAATCTCGGCGGGAAGCGGAACAATGACGTTGTCATCTTTAATTTCAGCTGCGGACTGAAAGTAATACTTCTCGCCACCCAGGAAAAAGTAGCCAAGATAGTTCTCTAAATCCTTAAGTTTATCTTTTGAGCTAGGGCGACACACAAGAGAGTTATTTTTCAAATTGTGCAGAGTCACTTTCAATTTGCAAACGGCATCTTCTTTTCCCTTGGCAAGGATTTCGCCATGAGCTTGGGCAAGGTCTTTCCATAGTTGAATTCGTTGATCTTCGCGGTTGATTAAAGTGAAGATTTCCTTATCCATACCGTGACCTCATGCTTATTGTGATAGAGATGCTGCACCCGAGATCCAGGAATTTCCTGAAACTTTTTAAGGGTTTCAAAGTCAGTCTTTCCTTGAAATTTTATAGTACAAACAAAGTTTTTGCATAGGCCAGAACCTTGCCACATCTCGACCAACTCGAGCAGCTTGTCGGGATAGCATATGATGTCTGAAAAGAACCAGTCGATGTCCCCAATATCCTGAGGCTTTACGGTGAATGCATTTGTTTTCATGAAATCGATCCGAGGCAATGCAGCGATTTGCGGAGCTAAGTCAGCTCGGTCAATGCTGACGACGTGGCAGCCCATCTGTTGAAGCACCCAAGTCCAGCCTCCAGGGCAACTGCCAAAGTCCACAACACGTTCGCCCGCACGAGGCTTCACTCCGTAAACTGTGAAAAGCTCCCAAAGCTTTAAATAAGCGCGAGATGGAGGCGTTACTTTGTCTTCATTAAAGTGAATTTCACCTAAGGGAAAGAGTGAGTTGGTTTGGCTTGAATAGAGCAACGAATTTTTTTCAAGAAGAGTCCATGCACCTAGTGGGACAGACGGCAATGGTCCCAAAAAATCAAGAGTTCGATCTTTCAAGCGCGGCAGGTTTTCTTGGATGAGTTGAGCTCGGCGATGGTGATCGAACGAGTAAAGACACCAAAGCTTGCCATGATCTTTTAACTGTTTGGCAGCTTGGCTGATGGATTCAAACTGACTGATTTGGCAATCGAGCCAAATATTCTGAGCCCATACAGAACTCTGTAAGGGCCCATCAGTTAACACCAGATTTCCATGAACGGATTTTACGTTCTTTAACTCCGCAAGAAGCTCTGGAAGGAATTTTTCAGTGGCGAGATAAGCAGTCAGCACAGAACTACGAACTAAGCAGCTTTCGTTGCTACTGCCGGCGTGAGCAATCCTCTATTGTTCCAGGTTGCTATCGCGTCAGTCCAGAATTTCTCTTTGATTTTAATGTCGGCAGGGCCCAGCTTTACTTTTGGGAAATCCTGTTTTTCGAAGTGTTCGGTGAACTGTTGCTCGCTGCAGGCGCGAACGATTTTAAGCATCAGGTTAAAGTGCGGCTCAGAGAAGGGTTTATTATCAACAAGCATTTTTCTAAGACCAGCTTCCGGCGTATGTAACAGAAAGTTATAAAGACTTGGTACATCGTATTGACTCATATTGAGACTCCATTTTGTTAGTTGACCTCTTCGTTATCGGAAATCTGAGGTGAACCTTAAATGGAGTCCTATTAAAGAGGTTCTCCGAGCTTGCCAACTGCATTCACCATTTTCGTGAACATGTTAGCCAAGGCCTTCTTTTCATGATCTGCGAATTGCGACCAGAATTCGTTAAGTCTTGTAAAATAATGAGGCGTAATTCTGTCGACAGTTTCTTTGCCCAGTGGAGTTAACTGGATAACGAATGATCTTCCATCTCTCTCATGACTAGCTCGGGTAACCAACTGAGCTTTCTCCAGACTGTTAATCAGTCCCGAGATGGTTGCTTGAGTGACTCCAACAGCTGCGGCTATTTCTGAAGGCATCATGCCTTTGCCGTCTTCCGCCTGACTTAAGAGTATCAGTAGTGTGTAACGTCCACTCGACAAGCCATACTGAGTAAAGTAGCTATCAAGGTTGGATTCAAGTTCAGCACTCACCTTGCGCAGAAGGATATGTGTATGAAGTGTCAGGCTATCTATACCTGCGAATCTGCCCTCGAGTTGGCTTTCTTGAGGCAGATTGGTGAAATAGAGTTTAGGCATCGGGGGGTCCTCCGGAAAAGTGCTGTAAGCGACCCCATATTTTATGGACCTACTGGGTATCAGGCAATGCTTATGACTCAGTCCTCACTGAGAAAAAACACAATCCTGACAATTACTCCACCGCGTAAATCAAACTCTTCACTGGTGGACTGTTCCGAATGGCAGTTGCTAAGCACTCCTTAGAAATTTCATAGTTCGAAGTCGGTCGTGATGTTGCAAAGGATACAAGCAAAGAACCATTCATCACTTCAGCATGGACGTCACATTGGTCGTTCTTCAAAACAAAAGCTCGTCCCTTGGTCATTCCAATTTCGTTGGTCTTGGTAAAGCGATAAGAGCAGAGGAACATTCGAGCTGGCTTAGAAGTGTCAGTATTTACGTGTTGCAAACAAGTTTCGTAAATGTTTGTAATTTCTCTCTCGACAGCGATCACATTTCCAAGCTTTACGTCATGGGCATGCGCTGAGAATCCTATAAGTAACGAAAGAATGATGAGGCTTTTCATATTAACTCCTTTTGATAGGGGCAGGCTTTCATCTATTCATCTGATCGACTAGGATTATGGCGATGTGTCATCCTTAGCGCTGTGTATCGGCAACGTGGTCTTTACCTGCGTTCCGATTCATAGCTAAACTTGAGTGATGAAAATATTGAAGAGGCGGGGCGCCGCCAAGTTAATGCCTCCTTTATCGATCACCGACAATAAAGCTCGACGCGGTCGTTGTCTTCTGTTCGCCGGAAGTCAACAGTATCCTGGTGCCGGGATCTTAGCGGGAAGGGCAGCATTACGTATGGGCAGTGGTTACCTCATGCTGGCGCAAAAAAATATATCGGTGTCGCCTTGGGATCAGCCTGATTTTCTATTTTGCGATCTAGCATCGACGGACTGGAGGACTCTACAGTTTGACGCTGTCTTGATTGGCCCGGGATTCGGGGTTAACGACTTTACAGCAGAGATCCTTCAAGAGCTAAAGGACCGAAATGTTCAGAACGTGGTAGTGGATGCTGATGCGCTGACGGTTTGTGCTCAAAAGAACTTGTTTCCGTTATTACCTAGTTGGATTGCTACGCCTCATGCCGGAGAACTTGCAAGGTGCCTGGACAGCACAGCTGCCGAGATAGACAAGGATCGACAGGGCGCTGCCGAGCGTGCCTACGAGCTTTTCCGATGTGTCGTGCTGCTGAAAGGTGCTGGCACTCTTGTGAGGACACACAAATCTCTCTTTCAAATTGCAAGCGGCAATGAAGCACTCGCAAAATCGGGGACGGGTGACGTCCTTGCGGGAATGATCACCGCCCTTAGGGCTCAAAAGCTAAGCCCTGTGAAGGCGGCTCTGCTGGGAGCTTACATTCATGGAGCCACTGCAAATCGGTGGAAGGCCCAGGGTAAGGACTTGCTGTCGATGATGGCTTCAGATGTTGTCGAAATGCTACCTGAGACTTTATCAAAAATTCGTGAAAAAAATACCGGCCTCATAAAATAGAAGCTTCAGTTTTGGCTCCCAATGGACTACAACCTTGGCCATCCAGGGGGATCCATGAAGAAGTGTGTTCTTATTTTTGCACTCGGCATTTTTGTCACTACGGCCCAAGCTCAGACCTCGACCACAACTATGGAAGCCGCTCCAAAACAAGAGTCTACATTGAAGCTTAAAAAGCTTATTCAGAACAAAAAGTTCGAAGATGATAAAGAAATCACAGATACAAAACTAAGAGCAGATTCTGGATCACGATCGAAGTATTCGCTTAAGTTTGCTCTTTCTTATGCAGGTCCTCCAGTGGGAGATCTTGGAGCCCGGACTCAGCCCAATCCTGATGGCACAGTCGGAGTTTTTGAAACTTCACTAGGTGGATCCATCAGTGGACGTTATCGCCTTGATAGTCAAAGTGCTGTAAGTGTGGGGACCGGAATTACGGCTCTGACGCCGTTTCATGGCACTGAACGCCTAGATGTTAAAAATCCATTTATCAGCTATGATTTGAATGATCGCATGGGCGGAGTTCAAATGCGCCACAGTTTTGGATATGCTGTTACAACAGTTCCAAACTATCGCTCAGTTGGTCAATATGGCAGCGCAAAGTATGACCATTCAATGGTGCACAACTTTGGGGCCTCAGGTTGGGCTGTTGGTTTAGATACTGGTTTGGATTTGTTCTTTTTTGAGCGTGACTATCAACCCAAGGATCGAAAATCAACCCGCTACCACCTTGGGTTTTATCCGCAGGTAAAATACAACTTCAGTGACAAGGTGAATATTTATAGTTCTTTAGCGATGAACTATTGGAATCCGCGATCTGAAGCTTCGGAAGGTATTCTTAGAAATAAAAAGATTGGCCAGCGTGTAGGAATGGGAATTGGCTTTACTCGAGATATTTACTTTGCGCCTTATTTGAATTTTTATCCCGACAATCCTCGCTGGGATACGACCACTCTAAGTGTCGCGACAGTCTTCTCGCTTCTATAAGCACAAAAAATAAAAACCAGAACGCCTCATCGTTCTGGTTTTTTTTACTTCAACAAAAATTTAGAAAGTACGCTAGGGTGGTCCGACACCCGCCCGGAGAGTCAATTCACGAAGCTCAACCGTTAAGATCTGTTCGTGACGTACTACTTTAGCCATTTTCAGGCTCCTTTCGTTAAGGTATAAAACTTATCGGCTGGACCTTTGGATAGTTGAGACCTTTACGTCAGAAAATTCCCAACTTTTTAAAATAAATATGAGTCGTCTAAATCAGTGGAAAAAACTTGGACAGAGTCTTAAAGCGAGATGCCTTTAAGATGTTTTAATAGGTTCTGAACTATTAAATAAGTCAGTCCCCATAGGGGCGGATCACGATCGACATGAATGGCTGGAAGTTTGACAGGGACTTCTTCTCTGAGGGCTTCAAAAAAAGTTTGTTTATCCGGATGAATCAAATCTTTTAATGGGACCCAGAAAAAATCAGCGACCTCATCTTTATTCAGGCTTAATGGGAACTCCGACTCGACATAAAACACAAAAGGTCGAATAAAAAAATCTAAGAGGATGCCATGCTTTTGTGCTTGGATATCGTCCAAGCGACCGACTAGATCAGCGGGTTGCAATGTGATGCCGATTTCCTCATTGGCTTCTCGTATCGCTGTATGGAAATCATCAGGGTCTGAATCCTCTCGGCGCCCGCCAGGAAAAGCGATATGGCCTGACCAGCGGTCGCGTGGATTGATCGCTCTTTGGATGAAGCCTATCTCCAGATCACTCGTCTCAAGACCGCGCAGAAGCACTGTTACGCATGCATAGTCATGCAACTGACCTGCCAAGCTGCGCGGGGGTGATTCCGTCTGAATGATGTGATGTAAGAGCTCTTTCAAAACGGGTTTCCTTTCGCTCCAATGCAATTGTAACACAAGGTTCCTGGTTCTTAAAACCTCGGCATTTTGGGAAAGGATCTTGGCAAAAAAAAAGGATCCGCTTTGCAGCAGATCCTTTTGGATTTTGGATAAATCTAGAAAAACTAGAACTTGTGACGATGAGTGATCAAACCATGAGTTGGGTCGTAAGGAGAAACTCCTACAGAGACTTTGTCTCCAACCACAACTTTAATTTTGAACTTCTTCATCTTCCCACATAAACGGGCTTTAATATTAGCACCGTTTTCCAGGAGGATATGGTAAGTCCCTCCTCCTGACAGATCGGCCACTCTTCCTTCCACGGTCACTAAATCATCTTTAGCCATGGTTGTGCCTTTCTGTGTGAGATTTAGTAACGAGGACGTCCACCACCGAAGCCGCCGCCACGAGAGTTGTTTCTGTTGCCACCACCGAAACCACCGCCGCGATTTTCGCGAGGAGCCATTGGCTTAGCTTCAGAAACGTTCATTGCGCGACCTTCAAAAGTGTTACCGTTCAATTTTTCAATTGCAGTAGCAGCTTCTTCATCAGTAGCCATTTCAACAAAGGCGAAACCTTTGCTACGACCAGAATCGCGATCAGTTACGATGCGAGCTGATTCAACGGTACCGAATTGACCGAAAACTTCAGCCAAATCTTGATCACCAACTTGATAAGATAGATTTCCAACATAGATCTTTTTACCCATTTTTACCTCCTAAGGCACTGGGAGCCGCTAACGAGGAAATGGCACTATGCCCTTACACTCAAGAGAGACTTAAATATTGAGCACTCTTTGTAGCCTAGTTGGCTGCCGATAGATAGAAAAAAGGAGATTCGAGTGATTAAAAACTCGCCATCCATCTAGCCCGTCAAGCCAAATCGCATATGTTTGAAATGGTAATGTTCTGCCTGCCGACAAAATACAAAATCTAAGCCCCGGTGCGGGGAGTATAATAGAGACGCATGACTAATACGGGGAGGCGGTTATGAGATCAAGCCGAGCTTATTCTCATCAATTTCATGTCAGTAAATGGGTACTTGCAGTGCTCGTTTTGCTGCTCTTGATGCCTTTTTATACCCGCGGCGATCTTCACGAGGCGGCGATGAACCCGGCAGCACAGACGGTGAGCCAACCTAAGCAATCTTGGTGAGTTATACCAATTTAAGGTGAGGTGCATTTATGGCAAAAGTTGAAATCAGAACAAAACCCCTGCAGGAACAAACTATTGTCATTACCGGCGCATCGAGCGGTATAGGTCTTGCCACGGCCGAGATGGCGGCAAAGCGTGGGGCAAGAGTTGTTTTAAGTTCAAGAAATGAGTCTGACCTGCACGAAATTGCTGGCAAGCTGCGATCGGAAGGTTGCAAAGTCTTGGCGGTTAAAGCCGATGTGCGAAAGCTCTCTGAACTAGAGAATCTTCGCTTCGAAGCAGAGCGAACTTTTGGAACGATCGATACCTGGATTAACAATGCTGGTGGTTCGATTTATGGGCCACTTTTATCTATACCTGAAGATGAAGAGCGTGATCTCTTTGAAACAAATTTCTGGGGAGTTCGCCACGGTTGTCACGTCGCTGTTGCCGCAATGAAAGATCAAGGCGGTATGCTTATCAATGTCGGTAGCGAGGTGTCTTTGCGAGCAGCGCCTTTGCAAGGTATTTATTCCGCAACCAAACATGCCGTGAAAGCTTATACCGATGCTTTGCGTATGGAGCTTGAGCACGATAGGATTCCCATTGGCGTCGCTTTGATCAGGCCAACTGCGATAGATACGCCGTTTCCTCAGCACGCAGTCAATCGTCTTAAGGAAGGCGAACCTTCACTGCCGGATCCGACTTATCATCCTGACTATGCAGCAGAAGCAATTTTGAAATGTGCGGTAAAACCCCAGCGTGACGTCTATGTAGGCAGTCCTTCAAAGTTGCACGCAATCATGGAGTTTCTAATGCCGGGTGTGGCCGATGCATTTTCCGAGCGTTCGATGTTCAAGGATCAGAGCAGAGGAACCGCGCAGATACACACCCCAGAAAAAGAAGGGTTGCGAGGACCTCCTGTTAAAGAAGGAGAGTTGAGTGGCTATCACATGGGTAAAGTAAAAGCCAAAAAAGAGATGAAAAATCAGCATATCGTTGAGCGGTAGAATGGGACTGGCAATTCTTTAGGATTTAACTTATAACCAGCTCATGATTGAAATCGGTCGGTTCAATAAATTAAAAGTTGTTAAAAAAGTTGAATTCGGTGTGTTTTTAGATGGGGAGGAAGACGGTGAGATTCTCCTGCCTCATCGTTCTGCGCCCGAAAACTGTGAGGTCGGTGACGAGCTTGAAGTTTTCATCTATCGTGACTCCGAAGATCGTCTGGTTGCCACAACCGAAATTCCATTTGCCCAGCTTGGTGAATTTGCCAACCTTCGAGTTAAAGCTCTTGAGAAAGTGGGCGCTTTTTTAGATTGGGGATTGCCAAAGGATTTACTTCTACCATTTAGCGAACAAACAAGAGAGCTTCGCATAGGTCAATATGCCTTGGTTTTTCTGTACTTGGATAAAAGCGACCGTATCTGTGGTTCAATGAGACTTGATCGCTATATCGATAAAACTCCTGGGAATTACGAAGCAGAGCAGGAAGTAGATCTTATAGTTGCGGCTCGAACCGACCTCGGGTTCAAGGCCCTAGTTAATGGTCGCCATTGGGGAATGTTATACTCCAACGAAGTATTCACCAGTCTAGAGATCGGTCAACGCACAAAGGGATATATTAAGAGTGTTCGCCCCGATGGCAAAATCGATCTTTCTTTACAAAAATTTGGGCATAAGGGTTCCGATGATATCGGCGAAAAAATTCTTGCTTTACTGAAAGCTCGCGGTGGCCATCTTGAAATCAACGATAAAACAGCCGCAGATACAATTTACCAGCTATTCGGAGTGAGTAAAAAGAAGTTTAAGATGGCTCTGGGTGGGCTCTACAAAAAACGAATCGTTACAATCGATGACAGCGGGATCCGGTTGAACTAGTCAGCTGAATTCATTTTCCACTCTTGCATCTGGCGCATGTTTAACCACTCGTCCTCGCCATTTGGGAGTTCGCTGTAGCGTTTAAACTCTTTCAAAGCTTCAAGATTGGATCGGTTTATTTCTGGATCAGCAAAGTCAATTTTCCGACCTTGTTCGCCATATGAATCAGCAGATCTGTACTCAAGTTTAAGTCTGGCTTTGGCATTCAATTTCGTAAAACGGGACTGCCACTCTAAAGTCGGAACAGCCCTTTGTTCATAGGTGGGGTCAATTGAATACGGTATATTCTTCCCATTTTTATGGACAAGAATCACTGGAGCAACGTGATAATAGAATTCGACGAATTTGCCTGGTTTGGATGGATGAGCGACCTTCATTAGATCGGATCGCGGGTCTGCGACTTTTAAAAAACCCTTTAGCGGCGTAATTCCCTGTAAAAGAAGCAAGCGCGATATTTCGTGAGATTTTTCGTCACATCCGGCGACAGTAAAGCCGTAGGGAATGTCTTTGTTCTTTTTTAGCTCAGCGAATATTTTTTGAATTTGCTTTTCGCTGACGACACTTACTTTCTGCCCGTCATATTCTGAAATCTGAATGTCGCCAAATTGGGATTGTGGAAGACAACGTAAGCACTCGGACCGATTTATTTTTTTTAGGGTGCTATCGAGGGATTTTGTAAACAAATGGAGTTCGCTCTCGTCGGCGAGAGAAGCTGAACTGGATAATAAGAAGATCAACAAAAAGAAAAGAGACCTCATAGGGGTCTCTTCGGCAAATCTATCTAAAGTCTGAGTTTGATTATTTAACAGGACCAGATTGTCTCAATTCGAGAAATTATTGATAGAGTGTTTCTAGACCTATTCGCATCTCTTTGAATAACGACTCTAAAGCCATTTCGTAGGCGCTATTGATATCGCTGCGCAGTCGACCTAAGACATGAGTGTACTCCATGCAGGCGTTGGATTTGGAACTGACTTTACCTTTTTTCTGAACTTCAAAAGTTGCAGCAAGGTTTACGCAGCCCTCCTGATAGCGACCGGATTGATGGTCACTGACAGACAGAGTAAGCTTGTTGCCGGCATTTTTTTGCAGTCTTAGGCCTTGTTTGTTCAGCAGATCGCTAACAGCCCTTTCGAGCTCCTCAAGAACAGCACTGCTATTTTTTTTAAATTGGGGGGCTCTCTCATCCAAAAGAGTCAGCTGGATTTCAGTGTTCCCGGAAAAGGGGAATGCAGCCATTTGGATTTTTTCAGTATTGATTTCCGGTATATCGCTGATGGTTTTTGTTTTCTTTGCGGCACATGAGGTCGTAGCTAGGATAAGACCGGATAAGATAAGCGTTCGAAGTTTCATTGTTGTGGACCTTTCTCAAGGATAAATGTTTTACGTTTGTCGAGTTCTGCGCGCCGAATATTATTACCATAAGCTTCCGCATAGAGTCGGTCAAATTCACCAGTAGCAGTGAGTATTCGCAGTCCTTCCTCGATTCTTTGAGCTAGCTGGGGATAACGTGGACTGACAAAGATATATGCGGACAGGGGAATCTTCAGGGCCAGCGAAGGGGCGATCACAAGGTTGGGATATTTTTTTCGGCGAACCTCGAGTTCATCCCATATCTCATCTACTCCTCGGGGAAATGCCTGAAATCGTTTTTTTGCTAGCATTTCGAAAAGCCCTTCGTAATTATTTGACGTCACAAGTTTAAAGCCGTGATCTGCCATAATTTTTCGCGACGTCCATTGCGAGCCGACACCCATGGTAATTTTCTTTAGATCTTCTAAGGTTTTTATCTCGGCAAAGAGCGGCAGGTTGTCTTTGTGAATCAGAAAAAGGCGATAGCTTTCAAGATCTTTACGAAGAGGCACATCAATTCGAATCACCTTATGGTCAAGGTCTGGCCGAGAGATTTCGGTCATGATGTGTAATTTATCGCCTTTCCTAAGCTCATCATAAGACCGAACTCGACTCATCTTGTATTTAGAAAATTCCATTTCGATTTTGCCGTACTTGCCTTCGGTGACTTCGATCAATCGATGAAGCAAGCGATTCGGAAACTCGTTCCGTTTGTCATTGATATTCTCTGGTGAATTTATCAGCACTTTTTGGAGAAAGCCAGATTCAGCGATAGCTAATGGCGACCACATCAGTGTTAGGGCTAAGAATACGATGTGATTTGCCATAGTGAGCCTCCTCGGAGCGGCGACAACAAAATTAGATCAAGGATGGCCGAATTTCTCATCTTAATTTTTTTGTATTGTCGCACCAAATGGAGATTTATCCGATTTGCTCTGGCAAGGAGATTTACAATTTAGTTTTAGCCGGATTTTTTATCTTAGACTAAGTGTGCTTTCATAGGAGGGTCACGTGGGTACAAAAAAGATTTTAACGGTCGTGGGCGGTATCAGTAAAGACTCCTTGAATCAGAAGCTCTTTAAAGCGGTCAAAGAGCTTGCGCCAAAAGACTTTGAGCTGGTTTCAACGGATCTTTCTAAACTCCCTTTTTTCAGTCAAGATATTGAAAACGACCCACCCGAAGTTGTCCGCAACTGGAAAAACCAGATCAAGGAAGCGAACGCGGTGCTTTTCATAACTCCCGAATACAATAGATCTATTCCCGGTGTCCTGAAGAATGCCATTGATTGGGGCTCCCGTCCGTATGGCCAAAACCTTTGGAATGGAAAACCGGGGGGAGTTATGGGGGCGTCTGTCGGGAATATAGGAACTTTCGGTGCTCAACATCACCTCCGTCAGGTGTGTGCTTATTTGAATATCGATGTGATGGGTCAGCCGGAATTTTACTTTAATGGGAGTAAGGCCTTTTCAGATCAAGGGCAACTGACCGACGAGTCGACCAAAAAGTTTATAAGTGAATACTGGGCCGCCTACAAAGGACATCTTCAGAAGCTAGGTATTGAATAGGGAGCTTGTGAAATCATCAGAAGCTTGGCATCCTTTTCAGGAGCAACAGGCGAAGGAGATATTCATGCGCATTCTGATTACTGGTGCCACCGGCTTAATCGGTCGAGAAATCGGCAAAATACTTGCGGAAAAAGGTCATGAGCTATTTGTCGTGAGTCGAAGCAAATCGAAGGCGTTAGAGAACCTTCCTTTTCCATGCCAGGTCATTGTAGCAGATCTCGGCAAGGGCCGCATTCTCGATCCTCGTATGGACTCGATAGAGGCTGTTATCAATCTTATGGGTGAAACAATTGCGGGCGAGCGTTGGACGGAGACCAAAAAAAAGAAGATCCATGAGTCCCGTATCGTTGGAACTAGAAATCTAGTGGCGAGCTTGCCAAAAAATCTTCGTTGTTTTGTCTCGGGCTCCGCAATGGGCTTTTATGGCGACACCGGAGAAAAAATTGCATCGGAATCGGCTCCGGCCGGTTCTGATTTTCTGGCTCAAGTCTGTAAAGAATGGGAAGAAGAAGCCGCAAAAGCGCCGGGTCGGCGAGTTTGCATTCGTACTTCAATAGTGTTGGCTCGACACGGTGGAGCTTTAGATCAAATGCTTCTACCTTTTCGTGCAGGAGTGGGCGGAGCTCTTGGCTCTGGCCAGCAGTGGATGAGTTGGATCCACCTTCATGACATTGTGAATTTGTTCATTTTTGCTCTTGAAAATCCCCAGGTCAGCGGAGCTTTAAATGGTTCTGCTCCGCAGCCAGTGCGCAACAAGGATTTCTCCAGAGAGTTTGCGAAGGCACTCGGCAAATGGTTGGGACCAAATGTACCAGCACTCGCCTTGAAGCTTCTATTTGGTGAGCTAGCTGATTCATTGATGGCTTCTAATCGCTTAAGTGCCACACGAGTCCAAGAGCTTGGCTTCAAGTTTGAGTTTGAGTTTTTAATTCAGGCTCTTAGTGATGTCTGTGAGCCCTTTAAGAAGGGAGAGGAGGAGTTTTACGCGGAACAGTTTGTTCCGGCTCCGCCAGATAAACTCTTTATGTTTTTTAAAGAGGCCCAAAATCTTGAAGCAATTACTCCACCGACTTTGAATTTTTCTTTAGTGAACATGTCTACGCCGGCAATTGGGCAAGGTACATTATTGGACTATCGCCTTAAAATTCACGGTGTGCCAGCGAACTGGAGAACAGAGATTGATGAGTGGAATCCGCCGTATAAGTTTGTGGATAACCAGCTAAAAGGCCCTTATCGTAAATGGCACCACACTCACGAGTTTCGTGCTTTTTGTGGCGGGACCTTAATGGTCGACTGCGTTCGCTATCGACTGCCATTAGGTTTTATCGGGTGGTTGGCGGGCTCTCAGTTCATCCGAAAAGACGTCGAGAATATTTTCGCTTTCCGCAGAAAGTATATTGCGAAAATGGATCTCGAGCGTCTCTAAGTTAGCGTTTCTTACTGAGGCCACCTTTTTTCGATGCATAACTTTTGCCAGCCAGCGGATTGATCTTTTTTGCACTTTTGGCTGACTTTACGTAGCTCTTCGCAGGCTTATCGAACTCTGTCGCTTTTTTCCCAACTTTGCCAGAGTCGGAATACTTTTTAGGAGCGGAAGTTTTTTTAAAGTCAGGTGATCTTTTGGATTTATCTGGTGATCGCTTCGAACTAAAGGTGGATTTAGCGTGATCGCCATTTTTAGATCGATCAATAAAAGCAAAATTTGGATTGATCTTTATCTCCTGAGCACCTTCAAGGTAGCTTTTAATCCGTCGATACATACGGAAGTCAGAGGGAGTAATGAAAGTAATGGCCTGACCGTCCCGTCCTGCTCGGGCCGTTCTTCCAATTCTATGCAGGAAGTCTTCAGATTGAAAAGGAAGATCAAAATTGATCACATGATCTACATGGGGTACGTCAAGACCACGAGCTAAGAGATCGGTGGCAACAACGATTCGGATTTTCTCTTCGCGAAACTCGCGAATGACTCGATTGCGATGTCCTTGAGAAAGCGCCCCATGAATAAGGTCCGTTTTGAAACCATACTCTTTCAGATAGCGACCAATAAACTCGCAGCTTTCTTGATTTCCAGTAAAGACGATAACGCCACCTTTGGTCGCATTGAGTTCATCTAACAAGCGGTCGTTTTTTAGAGAGCGATCAATAAATATTACTTTTTGTTCAAGTGTGCCGACCGGTGCCTCGGCTTTGTCGGTTCTGACTAAAGTCACATCCGGTTTCATAAAGATCTTGGCAATTTCTTTCACGTTTTCCGCAAAGCTGGCAGCAAACATCATCGTCTGTCGCTGACCCCGCATCGTATCCTGAATGGCTCGTAATTGAGGGGCAAATCCCATGTCGAGCATGCGATCGGCTTCGTCCAAAACGACGACTTCTACATTTTGCAGCAATAGTTTATTCGTGAGGAGATGATCATTCATTCTGCCGGGTGTGGCGATGATCAACCGTGGGTTTTTTTTAAGTTGATTTGCCTGCTTGGAGCCTGTTGTGCCTCCAATGGCCAAACAGACTGATACGGGCATTTCTGCACAGAGCTCCAAAAAGACTTTATAGATCTGCTGAGCCATTTCCCGACTGGGCACGAGAACTAGCGCTCGGGCTTTCGGTTTATTCTGTAAAGTCGTCAATAGTGAAAGCGCAAAGGCCAGAGTTTTACCACTCCCAGTTTGGGCAATAGCGATCACATCAGAGCTGTCGAGACTGGCAGGAATTGCCTGACTTTGCACGGGAGTGGGTTTTTGGATGTTCATCTTTTCGAGCGCCGTTAGCAGGGCATCGGGAAGGTTCATCTCTTGAAAGGTAGCGATATGAGCAGAGTTATTATGGAGTTTCATGCCGCGGACATTACCACGATAAGCACTTGAAGTCTCTTTTTCGTTATTGACGGCACCTGCCCCAGCAAGTGGAGAGCAGCATTGTTTCATTGTTAGAACAGTGTTATGCAATTGTGACCTCTGGTAGGATAATTGTTTACGGGGCATAATGATTGTTGATAGCGAGAGTTCTTAACCTAGGAACTAAAGGAGGCCCTCATGACAAAGACAGTTCCAAAAGAAATGAAATCTGGCACAGGCATTCTGGATTTCATGGGCCAAGAAAAATATGCAGGTCCTAAAATGCCAAGCTTATTTGTGGGGCACGGTAGTCCCATGAACGCGATTGAAAATAATTCTTTTACCCGTCAGCTTGAACAGCTGGGCAGTAATTTACCACGTCCCAGGGCAATCCTGTGTATTTCGGCTCATTGGATGACCGAAGGTACTTGGGTCACGCATATGGATAAGCCGCGTACTATTCATGACTTTTATGGCTTTCCTCAAGAACTGTTCAGTGTGAACTATCCGGCTCCTGGCGCGCCAGGTTTGGCAGAAACCGTTCAGGGTCTTGTTGAGACACCTGTGACGCTTGATGAGTCTTCTTGGGGGCTGGATCATGGAACCTGGGCCGTTCTGAGGAGGCTTTTCCCGGCTGCAGACATCCCGGTCGTGCAATTAAGTTTGGATATACAGGCGGCGGCGCAAGTTCACCTCGAGATAGCTCACTCATTGCAAGTGCTGCGTGAACAAGGGGTGCTTATTTTAGGCAGCGGTAATATCGTTCACAACTTACGACAAGTGGACTGGAATAAAAAAGATAAAGGTTTCGATTGGGCAATTGAGTTCGACGAAAATGTGAAACGCCACCTGATGAGGCGCGATCTTGAATTTCTTAAAAGTGGCTATGCAAAATCAGAAGAGGGGCGGTTAAGCGTCCCAACGGCAGATCACTACTTGCCGTTACTATATGTGGTCGGCGCGTCGTCACCGAGCGATATACTGAAGTTTGACTATGAAGGCTTTGATTTGGGCGCAATCTCTATGAGGTGTCTAAGTTATACGTGATAGACGGGGACGCGAAGTCCCCGATATAAATCAGTGCTCAGAATGCAGTGCCACGCGGTTGCCTTCGCTATCTTGGAAAATAGAAATGTATCCGTACTGACCGATGCTTTTTTTACCTTGCAGGGTTTTCCCGCCGGCCTTTTCAATATTTTTTATCGTGTTCTCAATGCTATCGACGCTTAAATAGACAAGGGTCCCATCCTGTGAAGGCTTGCAGTGCTTGGCCTGAACAAGCGATCCTGCGGCGCCCGGTTTGTTCTCTTCCATAGGGAACATCGCCATTTTAGAATCTTCGGATTCCATTTTTTCAAGCTTCACTCCCAGAGATTGTTCATAGAACTTTGTCGCCCGTCCAATATCGTTTACAGGAATTTCGAACCAATTACTGATATTCATAAGTTTGCCTCCTTGTTTGATGGAATATCTTATTCTGTCACTTTTGAGTCTAAAAATGTCCGGCAAAAACAATGTATTTTGTGATGGTCTGGGTGTTCCAGTAACGCTGAAGTTGACCTCCCTGAAGTGACAAATTTGGGCCTAATCAAATGTCTTAGACGGTCGTCTTTGCTCCAATGCTTTTTTATTGAGTATAGCTTGGCAGCTTTCTGGCAGAACAATGCCCTGAGTAATAAACCGAACTGAAGGAGTTTTCATGCTAAGGAAAAAAATAGCAATTTTTGGTGTTTTAGTGGCATCAATGGTTTCCATCAACGCGCATGCACGAATTTTTGGATTACTCGCCGAAAGCGAAACCGAGAAAATTAAAATGGAAGCGGTGGGACCCGCTAGTGATGCAATGTTGAGAATCTCATTTAAAGGTCTGCGTGGAATCCCATTGTCGGCATCATTGAATACAGGCTTTGTAAGTACGAAGGGCGAAGTTTCCCTTCAAGAAGTGGCTGGGGTGGACTTTAGAGCCTCTCTGATTATTGCTCTGACCCAAGATATGGGTGAGTTTTATAAGCGCGCCGACCGCTTTCAAGAAATCAGCAAGAATATGACTGACGAAAATGCAAAGCAGGAACTTGAATCGAATATGCTAGGTTATTCAGACGAAGTCCGAGTCCTTAACCTGAAAGAGGATATTCTGAAAAAAGTCATTCGACCTGAGCATCTTGAGGAAGCTTATAACGCAGTCGTTGAAGGTCGCTTGCCTCTCGTGTTCGCGATTCAGGAAATGAAGGCAGACGAATATGATTACAGCCTCAAGTATGTAAGGGTGAATCCTAGTAGTCTTCGCATGATGGTTTTGACTCCGATTTACTATTCAAAATAGGTTTATTTGTTTTAGAATATTAATAAGAGGCCGCCCTTTGAGGTGGCCTCTTTGTTTTCATCACGGTCGAGCGCAGGTGGTGTGGATGATTGATAAGCTTGGTTTATATGTTCAGGCTGATGGTGGCAACGGCGACAGTGCACACAGGACTGGGCTTGCGATGGCAATTGAAGCTTTGACAGGAAACACACTCCAAGCCGAGCATATCTGCGAACATGTTCTTCGTTATCTGGAAGTCGAGCCGGGATTTTTTGTTCGGCACCCTGCTGAACATTACGAAGACTGGGCCGGGGATCCTTCTAATTTTTCCCGTGATCAAGCTTCGCGGTTGATCTTGGGATTCGCCGTTCTGGGAAAAAAGGATCCGATTAAAAGATGGCTCCGTCAGATGGCCAAAAGAGTTTTCTTCCATCAGAACAATATGAACCCAGTCGAGAAAAAGAAACGCCCTAGAGATATCATGGCGCCGGGTGAATGGAGAAATGTCATTCGTGGGTTAGGTCTTTGGTGGGCTTATCCCGCTCTGCTGATCCTCGATCTATTTTTTATCGGAGACATCTATACTCGAAGCAAGTGGGACGGTGCCAGTCTTTACGTGCCTGATTTGAAATTCGCTTTAAAAAAGTATTGGACACCCGCCGCCTGGATTGCAAACAAACTCAACGACCGAACTCCGTGGCTTGCCGAAGCTTTGCACAACCACTCGTTGGAAAAAAACGGCTGCGTGGAGTTGCAGAGTCTGCTTATCGATTTAAGCAAGAGCTAAGCAAATTTGGACATAAAAAAAGCCGACTTTTCAGTCAGCTTTTTTAGATTTGGTGCCCCGCGAGGGACTTGAACCCCCACGCTTGCGCACTAGATCCTAAGTCTAGCGTGTCTGCCAATTTCACCAGCGGGGCAGCACCTTTTTTAAGGAAATCAATTGATAGCTTATCTAGGACGCGGTTTGCAAGAAAATTGTTAGAAAAACCCAACGATTTTTAGCTGCGCGTCCCTATTTTCTACTGTTCAGAGATCAACTTCTTGTATTCTGGGGCTCTCATTAGGCTTGCCAGTTCTTTTTCGCTGTCCATTTCAATACGGATCAACCAGCCGTTATTTACGGGGTCGTCATTTAAAACAGAAGGGTCATCACCTAAACTTGAATTCACCTCGATCACTGTGCCAGAAACAGGAGCGAAAAGATCGCTCACCGCTTTTACGGACTCAATAACTCCGAAGGTTTGACCTTGAGTCAGCTTTTGGCCTTCTTCTGGAAGCTCAACGTAAACAACTTCACCCAAAGAGTCCTGAGCGAATTCAGTGATGCCGATGGTAACGATGTTCTCGTCAACTTGAGCCCACTCATGTTCTTTTGTGTAGTAATAGTCTTCAGGAATATGAAACGCCATTTTCGGCTCCTTATTTTGAAACAAACGGTGTTTTACAAACCACCGCTTTTACTTTTCGACCGCGAATATCTAAGTGAAATTCAGTGCCTTCTTTTGCATATTCAGTTGCAATAAAAGCAATTCCAATTGGTTCATCGAGGCTCGGAGAGTGTGTCCCACTTGTTACCCTGCCGATTTCTTTGTTGTCAAAAGAAAACAGGTTGTAACCCTGACGAGGGATGCCCTTCTCCAGCATTTTGAAACCAACAAGTTGCCGGGCTAAGCCGGCCTCTTTTTTAGCCAGAATCAATGGCTTGGAAATAAAATCTTTCTTTGCAGGCTTGATAACCCAGCCCAAGCCGGCCTCATAGGGATTGGTATGATCATCAATTTCATGACCGTACAGTGAGTACTTCATTTCAGTGCGAAGAGTGTCGCGAGCACCTAAGCCAATCGGCATCACCGACAGGTCTTGGCCTTTTTCTAGAAGAGTGTTCCAGAGTTCCTCGGTACCAGCGGCCTCAATAAAGACCTCGCAGCCTTTTTCGCCCGTATAACCCGTCGTCGCCACAATAATTTTGTGATTTTTAAACGTGCCGGACTGATGGGTAAATGGCTTCATATCGCTGACCTTAAAAGAAAAAACGCGATCACAAAGCTCTAATGCTTTCGGGCCTTGGACGGCTATCTGACCCCAGGAGTCGCTTTCATCAGTGATGTCAGCTCCTGAGTTATTGTTTGTCATCCAAGCGAAGTCTTTGTCTTTATTGGAGGCATTTACACACACCAAGTAGTCTTCATTTTTCTTCATGCAATAGACGATGATATCATCAACAAGTCCGCCATCATCATTTGGCAGAAGAGAGTATTGGGCTTCACCATCGTTCATTTTAGAAACGTCGTTGGTCGTCAGCCACTCTAAAGTTTTAAGCGCCTGGGGACCCTTAACCCTGATTTCACCCATGTGCGAGACATCGAATAGACCGACGTTATTTCTGACATTGTTGTGCTCTTCACGAACTCCAACATACTGAACGGGCATATACCATCCAGCAAAATCGACCATTCGGCCGCCGAGTTTTTGGTGTGTTTCAGCTAAAGGAGTGCGTTTCATTCATTTGTCCTAGTTGGGGTTCATTGTCGCAGGCAGTTTCCTTTCCCAAAGACATTCAGTCAATCGAGATTCCCCTCGGGATTGCGCACTAATAATCACCTCAGATCGCCGCGGAGTCCTCAAATGGGTGTGCGCCGGCAAAAATGGGGGAGTACTTATAAAATTTTTAGAGGAAGTATTGCAAGCACTTCATTAACAGTGCAATTGACTTGCAGTAGTAAGACTTCGAGGGTTGATAACCATTTGAAACAAATGGAATTACTGTGACAAATCATGCTGTTGACGCAATGTGCATCCTTCCATTAAATGTCTGTAAGGCGCCAACAAAATATTGATTGTTTACTTTGCTGCTCTTATTAGTGTCACATGCAAAACGTAAATAAAAACTCAGATTTTAGACAGTATCTTGAAGATGAATTGGCTCGCCGTAGCCAAAACTACCCACGATATTCTTTGCGCGCATTTGCTCGCCATTTAGAAGTCGACTCGTCGTTCTTGTCGAAGATTCTTAATGGAAAGCGAACTGTGACACTTAGAACGATCCGGATGTTTGGCGAACGACTGAATCTTTCCAGCGATGAGCTTCAAAAATTTGGAGAAATCAGCCGCGAAAAAAAGATGAAGCGCAAACTAGAGCGTCTTCTTGAAAAGATGCCGACAGAAGAGCGCGAACAGTCGACGATCACTATCACAGTGGATGAAAATCGTCTTCCTGAAGCCAAAGAAAAGATTAAAGCTTTTCGCAGAGAACTAGCTCAATTCCTTGATGCTGGTGTTGCTGAAGGAAAGACTTATCAGATTTCCATTTCGATGTTCCCAGTTTCTGGGTTCACATCACAGGAATAAAATAAGTCACGAATCTGAGGTGGTAAGAGCGAGTGTCAGTAGGGGGCACTCGTTTTTTTTTATCTAAAGCAGTTTGATTTCTTGAGCCAGACGCAGCTCATTCGAAACTTTCTGAAGTTCATCAGGGAGTTCTATCAGCACCCCGCGTGGGATCTCTTGCTGAATTCCAGTCTTATGCATCCATGCTAAAAATTCTCGTTCAGGTCCACGACAGATCATTTGTCGGTCTTTGCCTTTTTCTCGCAGCCGATCGCCAACGGTCCGAGCCGCCTTAAGTGCCGCCGGAGCTGTTTTACGTGCCAAAACATAGCTTGCAGTTAAAGTTCTATTTTTCATTGGCAGATGGGTTTCCATGTTCAGGAACCATTGTGGAGACGTAAAGTGGATACGATCATGACACCAATCCGTTTTTGATTGGGTCAGCAATGGACAAGGCCCTTCATGCGTGCATGGTGCCCAAATATGAAATCCACTGTCGATCAGTTTTTGGCGAAGTTGCAAAAGTTTACGCCCATCCTGCTGAGTTGCGGGTTCCACCAGCATCAGCGCTTCACATTGATAAGCCCAGTCAGGCAAATCAGACAGCTCGGTCAGGGAATACGAGAATAAAGCCAAAGTTTTCTTATCTTTGCTAAGGCGCGAAGCACTAAAGGTGCGAAGCCATTCTTGAGCTTTAAATTGTGGAAAGTATTTTTCAATAAGCTGTTGAGGTTCAGCTGCGCGTTCAATCAACTGAAAAGCCAGTGGATGGCGCTCATGCAAGGTCATAGAAGCAGTGGCAAGGCCCGCGCCAAAATCAATCACGTGCTCAAGGTCTTGAAAAAACTGTCTCGCATCGGCCTCGTGAATCAGTCCGCTCAGGCGAGCTGAGTTCACAGGAAGATAATAACAAAGATAGGCGATTTGGGCCCAGCGCTCATGCCACGGAGTGGGAGCATCTGGTTTAGCAATAAAAAAATCAGAAAGCGTCTGCACACATTTAGCTAAGGCCTGCGAGTCTTGCAAGGTGAGCTTGTAACTGCAGAGAGCATCGGAAATGGACTTTTCAAAGGCAGCAGGGAACGAGAAGGTTTTTTGCATAGCTTAGTCTAATGCAGAAAACTGCTGGAGCAAATCTTCTACGCGGATTTTTTCCATACAGTGAAATTCTTCACAACGTTCGCCATCGCAAGAACCACCGGATTCGTTTCGGGTCGGGGCCTCAAATATATGCACCCGAGATCCCCGAGCGGCCCAGCGCAGAGGCTTTTGCACGCGAACATGAGAGTAAATACCGAATACGGGAGTTCCCAAGGATGCCGCAAGGTGAGCGACCCCTGTGCTAGGAACGATCACGACACGTGCATTTTTCAAAACCCACAAGAGCTCTGAAGTGTTGAGTTTGTTTTGCAGGCACTTGACCTTGGGATGATCTTTGAACTTTTCTTTAATCTCTTTAAGCCACGGTTCATCGGCCGGTGTCCCTGTGAGCACAACGGGGGTTGACTGAACAAGGGCTTCAATAAGTCGAATGTAGTTTCCGACAGGCCAATTCAAAGCAGAGCCTGCCATTCCCGGGTGAACAACAGCATATTGCTGAGGACTGAGATGATATTGTTCAAGCAGCCCAGCAATAACGGGCGCTTCGAGTTTTAAAACCGGTGCTCGAGAGATTTGAGTACGAGCAGCAGGACGTGAGAAGGCATATTCGAGCAATTCTAAATTATAATCAGCTTCATGTTGAACCGCTTGGCTGCGTTTTTGACGAAGACCTCGATTTAAAAACAGAAAGCTGTGCCATTGGGATTGGACTCCGACGCGGGTTTCAATTCCTTCGCGCCAAAGGGCATAGTTCACCCACCAAGGAGCTTGGAAGCTGACAACCACATCAGGCTTAAATTCCTTAAGAAATTTTCTCAGTATTGCCAATGAAGTTGAAACGTCCGTTTTTGAGAGTTCCAGATAAGTGCGGCGAGGACTGGAGTTTTCGGGAACGAAAGAAAGTCCTTGAGCTATGACCCAACGGACATCGCAGTCCTGTAAAAAGTCGACTTGATCCACACAGAGCGTGGAAATCAAGTCGCCGATTTTATCGAGTCGAATCAAAAGAACTTTCTTCTTCATGAGATGGTTAGCGGTACTCTTCAATAGATGCGCAAGAGCAGATCAGGTTGCGATCGCCATAAGCATTATCGACTCGGCTCACAACAGGCCAGAATTTATTACTGCGTAGCCATTCCAAAGGATAGACCGCTTCCTCACGAGAATACGGATGATTCCATTCTGGTTTCATCATCATCTGTGCCGTGTGTGGAGAGTTCTTAAGAGCGTTGTTCTCTTTGTCCATTTTTCCACTGGCTATGGCAGCTATTTCTTGGCGAATTCCGATCATAGAATCAATGAAACGATCCAACTCTTTCTTTGGTTCAGATTCAGTCGGTTCAATCATCAAAGTACCAGCGACAGGCCAACTCATTGTTGGAGCGTGGAAACCGTAATCGATCAAACGTTTCGCCGCATCGGTTACATCGACGCCTGACTCTTTCTTCATATCGCGAAGATCGATAATGCACTCGTGAGCCACCAGCCCATTTTTGCCTTTGTAAAGGATTGGATAGTGAGTTTCGAGTTTCTTGGCGATGTAGTTTGCACTTAAGATACTGACCAGAGTTGCCTGTTTAAGCCCCTCAGCACCCATCATTGTGATGTACGCCCAAGATATCGGCAGTATACTTGCCGATCCCCAAGGTGCAGAAGTTGTCGCGCTGATACCTGTAGATGGTCCAGCTTCGGAAATTAATGAATGTTTTGGCAAGAACGGGACAAGATGCTCCGCGACGCCAATGGGGCCGACGCCGGGCCCACCGCCGCCATGTGGAATGGCAAATGTTTTGTGCAAGTTCATGTGAGAAACGTCAGCTCCAAGTTTGCCGGGGCGGCAGACGCCCACCAAGGCATTCATGTTGGCTCCGTCCATGTAAACTTGTCCGCCGTTAGCATGAACAATGTCACAAATTTCAATGATGCCTTCTTCAAACACACCGTGAGTAGAAGGGTAGGTAATCATTAACGCTGCCAGTTGATCTCTGTGTTTTTCTGCCTTTACCTTAAGATCAGCAATATCCACGTTGCCTTGGTCGTCACAGTTCACAACAACGACAGTCATTCCTGCCATGACAGCAGAAGCTGGGTTGGTTCCATGTGCCGAAGACGGGATCAAGCAGATCTGACGATGTCCTTGATTGCGAGACTGATGATATTTGCGAATAACCAATAAGCCTGCGTATTCTCCTTGCGAGCCCGCATTGGGTTGCAGGCTGACGCCCGCAAATCCAGTGATATCACAAAGCTTGTTTTCAAGATCCTTGATCATTTCGATCAAACCTTGCGCTTGTTTTACCGGTACAAAAGGATGAAGCTTGCTGATTTCAGGCCAAGAAACGGGAACAAGTTCTGTAGTGGCATTAAGCTTCATCGTACAAGAACCCAACGGAATCATTGAATGGGTCAACGTCAGGTCTTTGTTTTGCAAATGATGAATATAACGTAGCAACTCTGTTTCGCTATGATGAGAGTTAAACACCGCTGCTGTCATGTAAGGTGATTTGCGCGCGAAGTTTGCTGGCAATTTCACTTCGAGGGCCGCATCGATTGAAAGCCAATCAACTTTAGCTGGTTGACCTAGGTTAAAGGCGGACCAGATTTCAGCGACATCAGTCATTTCCGTCACTTCATTGAGGGATATTCCAAGTTTTCCGTCGTTAATAAGCCGAAAATTCATTCCCATTTTTTCTGCTTGAGCCAAAATTTCTGCAGCTTTATCTGTCGTGACTGTGATGGTGTCGAAGTAAGGACCTGAAGAAACCAGGTAGCCCATCTTTTTCAGGCCTTCAGCCAAGACAGCTGTCATACGCTGGATACGTTGAGCAATTTTCTTTAAGCCTTGTGGGCCGTGATAAACAGCGTACATAGAAGCCATGTTGGCCAATAAAACCTGCGCGGTGCAAATATTTGAAGTCGCTTTTTCACGGCGGATGTGTTGCTCACGAGTCTGCAAAGCCAAACGTAATGCCGGCTTGCCTTGCGAGTCTACACTGACACCGACAATACGACCTGGCATTAAACGCTTATGTGCATCTTTAGCTGCCAAGAAAGCAGCATGAGGTCCACCATAGCCCAGTGGCACACCGAAACGTTGAGTGTTACCCACAACGATATCTGCGCCCCATTCTCCTGGAGGAGTTAGCAAGGTCATCGCTAAGAGATCTACCGAGGCAGTAACAAGCGCACCATGGTCATGATACTTTTTTGCAAGGCTTGAGTAATCTTCGATCAGACCTTCTGTGTTTGGATATTGGAAGAAGACACCAAACACTGGTTTAGAGAAGTTGTAAGTAGCAGGATCGGTCACGATCATTTCAAAGCCTAGAGGTTCCGCACGAGTCGAAAGAACTTCAAGGACATGAGGGTGCATTTGCGGAGAAACGACAAACGCTGTGGCATTGTTTTTACAAAGAGCTGATGCCATGAACATCGCCTCAGCCGCGGCTGTGCCTTCATCCAAAAGGGAAGAGTTTGAAATCTGTGTTCCCGTCAAATCCATGATCATCGTTTGGAAGTTAAGAAGAGCTTCAAGTCGTCCTTGCGAAATCTCTGCCTGGTAGGGAGTATAAGCCGTGTACCACACTGGGTTTTCAAAAATATTTCTTTGGATCACAGTGGGGGTGAGAGTGTCATGAAATCCCATTCCCAAATAGCTCTTGTAAACTTTGTTTTTGCTCACCATAGAGCGCAACTGGTTTAAAAGACCGCTTTCAGAAATCCCTGAACCGGTCCCGGCAAAATCATGCTGAGTGCGGATTTGCTTTGGGATTACTTTGTCGGCAAGATCATCGAGGGAGGTCATCCCTAAGGTCTTGAGCATTTCTTGAATGTCAGAATTGTTGGGTCCGATATGGCGGGAAATAAATTCGTTTTTTGTCGAAAGATCTTGGATTTTCATAGACACCTCTATAAGCGCCTGAAGACTAGCACATGCGCCTGAGGTAAGGAAAGGCCTGTCAGAGAGAAGGAGTCGCTAATGCGAGGCGAAATTGGCTTCGCATTCCTTTTTAATTCGCGAAGGGGCCTTAAGCCCTCTATGGCAGCTTGAAACCAGGCCGCGGTACTGCCGAGACTTATTCAGTTCACTTTTGAGCTGGCTGATTTTGTTCTGAATCTGGGGCAGGTCTTTCAGGGTGAGGGCTTCTAATCTTATGGCAAACCCCAGCTTCCTCCAGAAACTGGCATCCTGAGGGGTTTGCGCGATATCTTGGGTAAGATTCCTGATGTCTGCTGGCAAAAACTGGGAGATTGCCTGGAGCTCCTGAATGCGCAATTGAAAGAGCGGATCTTGGAGCGCAATTTTCTCCGATTTGAAGTATTGCCCCAAGTAAGACACTTTTTCGTCTTTTAAGCGGACGGAATCAATAAATGAAGAGTTACAGACCACAGAGCAGATATTTGGTTTGATTGCGCTATTAGTAGATATACGAGACTGGATTTCGGCCTGGAGCCGGTCAAACTCTTGAAGTTCCTTGAGACCGTTACTTATGAGGCGGCCAGCTTCCTGCAGGTTGTAGTTTAACGAGCCCAAAGGAAGTCTGTCAAAAAAGCTTAACGGGGAGTTGAGCGAAGCCACTGTAATAGGCAGCGGAACTTCGCCAGGCGGGCTTGAGGATCTCATCAGAACCTCAACACCCCAGTAGGTGAACATTGTTGTTATAGCAAAGAGGCTAAGCCCCATTGCCAAAACAAAAGCTCCGGTGAATTTAAGAAGAAATTTCAGAAATCTCATGTGTCCTAAATTTATCAAAAGAGGCCTGCAAAGTCAGGTCATTATTGTGTCAAAGAAGGTGTTAATTGAGGGATCACCGAATTCGCTGGAAGCGTTGTTAGGTAGGGATTCACCGTCGTGTTTGCTAGCGGCGTTCCATTGAAATTAAGTGTTTGGTACTGGAACGTCTGGGAAGGTGACGACACTGTTGAAATGATCTGCTGAGCAGGGTTCATGAAGTTGGTATTGAGGATGTTATTGAAATCAAACGAGGTAATGAAGTTGTTGTGATAAGCCAAAAGCAGTCTTTCCTTTTGGAAATCGTAAAGGTTTTGTTTAAGTTGCGGCAGAGCTTGTAGGCCCTGAATGTACTGTTGCATAAACGGCTGGGCCGCCACCGGGTTGACGGCGTTCAGTTCGCTAAATCGGTTATAACTTTGTTGAACTTCGTCAGCATAGTGACCAATTGATTCCTTAGCTGTTTTTGCAAGCTGCACTCTTAAGACTTTAAATCCAGGTTGATCGTCTAAAGCTTCTTGGATTTCTTGATAGTACTGATAAGCCAAGCGCGAAGCTTCCGCACTTTGAGTATTTACGATTTCCATTCCCAACTTTTTACCGACATACATTGAATAGAACTTGGTGATCTGGGCTTCTGAAGCTTTGCCGTCCTGTATTGCTTCAATCATTCCATCGACAGCACAACGGAATGGACTTTCGGAAATTGCGCATTCGTCAGAAAGATCTGCAAAGTAAGTGGACTCTTTTTTCAAAGATCTGTTTTTCTTCTTTAGCTTAGTATTGTCGCGGTCTTCTCGTTCGTTTTGATAGGATTTTTCTTTCGTTTGAGCCATGGACTGTAAGAGTGCGACCTTCAAGGCGTCCAGATTGTCCTTGTTTTTCTCAAGACTGATGGAGAGTGTGTATTGTTTAGTGTCGCAGTTGTCGCAGACACCGCTTTCAGTCATTTGCGGAACAACGGCCATGGTCTTATTTTCGCTAATTTTGTGATAGGTGACGGGCATTAAGCCATCCGCTGTGGGGAGCTGATCTTTGATTGTTTCGATCTCTTCTTTTTTTTCAGCTTTTGCGTCCGCATCAGTGGATTCGCTGGGCTCTGCGGGTGGCGCCTTAGTGGCAAAGTCAGCTGAATCGAATCGTGGCTCCGAGGAGTTGTGAATAGAAACATTTAGAGCCAGCGCACCTAGCAAGAAAAAAGATGTCATCCAGTTTTTCATATTCAGGCCTCCTGTTGTGGCTCCTGAAATAGAATGAAGCGAAAATCAGGCCAAACACCTGCCCTGGATAACCTCACAGAATGAATGGCTATTCTCATAATGAGAACTCGCCTGTCCCGAATTGATCCGTCAAAGTTTTTGTCTGCAATTGGTTGGTATAGCAGTGAGTTTCCGCGCTAATGTCTTTGTTTCGATCTTTGTATCACTTCCAATTGGAAGTAAGTGGGAGATACTTATTTAATGGCAGCCCTGACTTTTCTAGAGGATTCAATTTTCAAATTTCAGAGGAAGAAAATGGGATTGCGGAATAAAAAAAAGCGAACGAGAGTTCGTTCGCTTTTAAAGGTCTGTGGTAATTTCGAAAATTAAGCGCGACGCTTTTTAGTAGTCGTCTTACGAGCTGCAACTTTCTTCGTTGCTTTCTTTTTAGTAGCAGGTGTCTTAGCTACTTTCTTCTTAGAAGTCGCCGCTGACTTTTTTGAAGTGGCTTTTTTGGAGTTTTTAGATCTCTGTTGAGACTTAAAAAGTGCTTTCTCTAAAGCATCTTTTTGCGCCAAGGCCTTCTTCTTGTAGCTGTGGATGTTCTTTTCCAAATCATCCGCTGACTTTTTAATTTTGCTGATCGTGTTGTTAACTTCTTTCTCAAGCTTTTCCTCTGAAAAACTTAGAGCCTTAACGATCTCTTGGTATTTCTTCCAAGCTAGTTCGATCTTTTCTTCTTTTTCCTGATCAAAGCGACCTTTTAGTGTCGATTCAATTTTTTTAACTTCGTCTGTCAGTTTTTGGAAGTTCTCAAGCAAGGCCTGGATATTCTTGTTACCTGAAAGATTTTGCATGATTTTTTGGAATGCTGCTGTTGCCACAAACGTCTCCTTTGTCAGGTCCTCAACATACACTGTTGCAGACTTGAATAAAAGCCCTCAAACCCTATTTTGACACAAAAGTAATGGTTTCCAGCCAAACTTCTCTTTGGGATGAAAATTGTCCAGGAAACTTTTCGATGGCCTTTTCGCGAAGCTTCATCGCCGACTCAGTAAGATATTTCTTCAAGTGGTCTTCGTCTTTCAGGGTGTAGATCACTTTTATTTCGCGGCTGGAGGCTTCAAGAGCTCCACCCTTGCGTAGACAGACTTCGGCAGAGACAAAACCTGGACATGCTAAGACCTCAGCGACGTGTTCAGATTGGAGCCATTCCACGTACTCAGAGTACACATTATGCTGAACCATTGTGTGGACGATATACTTAATCATTGCAACTCCTTAACGTTCTAAAGCGTAAATTTAAAATCTTTGATTAAAAAACCGGGTAAACGGCTGCCGCCCAGAACTCGGCTTTCATAGGTTGAAACCTGTGGTTCGACTTCCTGAAAATCTGTGACGGCAAGAAGGTTGGCACCCAAACAGTCATAAAGACTTTCATCAAAGCGAAGGTCAGCAATTGGGGCGACGATCTCTCCGTTTTCAACCCAAAAACACGCATAACGAGTCATTCCGGTGATTCGGGCGTTTAAGCGATCTGACCAGTTAAGATAATGCAGATTCGACAGGTAAAGGCCTGTGCCGAGTTCGCGCAGAATGTTCTCTTTGCGAAGTGTTCCTGGCATGATCTCGAGTGACCGAGGACCTTCGCTCGACTCTGCGCCGTTGCCAGCAATGCCGTATTCTTTTGCAGAGCGACTGTTGATCAGGAATGTTACCAACTGACCATTTTTTATTAGGTCAATTTGTTCAGCAGATAGCTCACCTAAGCTGTTGAATCTGTGAGTCAGTCCTAAAGAGAAGTTTTCACGAAGGGAAAGATGAGGTGACAGAGTGGTATCTCCGTCAGCAAGCTTTTGGAGGGCAGATCCGCCTTGTTTGTAATTGTTATAGCTAAGAGCACCCCAGCTAAACATCATTGCCATCTCTGCAACAGCGGCCGGAGCCAGGTAAGCCCGGTAACTGCCAGGAGCAATGACTTTTTTGGGTCGATCCATGAGTGCCAATTGGTTTTTGCTTTGGGCCAGGTTGACAGCGAAATCATCCTGGTTCCATTCCGTCCCGGCATACACTCCTTTGACGGCTTTCTGGCCATTGTACAAAGAGTAATCCATAAAGAAATTCTCTGTAGCGAACCAGTGACTTTGGCCCTTTGAGTTTCTCGTTGCAGAAATAATCGGTCCAGCAGTGTATAAGCCGGCGAGATCTGCCCCTTGTGCCGGTTCAGTAATAGCCTGGATCACATCCTCGGGACTTAAAAGGGAGCCTTTTACGGTGAAATCGCTGGTGCCATTATTTTGTATCGGGACTTGAAAAGGGTCCAGAGGAAGCTCTTCAACTTCTTTTCGTGCCAAGCTCAACCATTCATCAGCACGGTGACGATCCTCTTGCGAATCCCCTGTGAGGTTAAATACAACGGTAGCGGTTTTTCCTGCTTTTTGTAAAACCAGAGAAAGTGATCTCTGCTCCACGTCAGTATTCTGGCGAACCTTATTGTTATTGAAACGAACAAAAAGTGACTCTTCTGCATACAGATTTAAAGTGGCATCTTCGCCATCAGTCAGTTGGTTCAAAATGTGATCCGCAACAGTGTGAAATGTATGCTTCATTGTTTCGATAAAATTCATGCAAATTCCTTTCAGCGCTTAGGCGCCGAAGACTTCAATATTCTGAAAAAGACAATAGGGTGTCGTGTGTCCCACGCGAATGACCTGACTTGGCTCGCCTTTGCCACAATAAGGTGTTCCGAAAGTTTCACGATTCTGACTGACTGCTTTAAGGTTGTTCCAGAACTTTATCGTAGTGCCACGATAGTTTGGATTTTTAAGAGTCTTGGTTATCTTTCCATTCTCGATCAGCTTTGCATATTCGCATCCGAACTGAAACTTGTTGCGATAATCATCTATCGACCATGATTTGTTCGACATCATGAAGACACCGCGATCGACAGAGGCGATCATGTCCTCAAGGCGAGAACTACCCGGCTCGAGATTTATATTTGCCATTCGATCAATAGGGGCCCGGTTCCAGGATGACGAACGGAAGTTGGCTACTCCGGGAAGATTCAGGCGGGACTGTGATTCAAGTCCTCCTAAGCCGCGAAGCAGGATGCCGTCCTTAATCAAAAACTCTTTAGTTGCCTTGCAACCAGAATCATCAAAGGCATAGGAAGCGACTGACTCGGGAATTGTCGGATCAAAGGTGATGGTCATAAGTGGAGAGCCGTAGCGCAGTTGACCGAAATCTTTTGGTTCGACAAAACTCCAACCAGCGAAGTTTCTTTCGTCACCAAGAATGCGATCGTACTCGAGGGGATGGCCGACAGACTCGTGTACTTGCAAATTCATCTGATCCGGAGCCAATAAAAGATCCATCGTTTCGTCAGGGCAGTTTTCTGCTGTTAGTAGCTCTAAGGCTTCTTCTGCAATTTTGCGAGAGCGATCTAATATCTCGTTTCGATTAAAAACTTCTGCGCCGATTTGAAAGCAACGAGCGAGGCCACCATTTTCGGAACGGGTTTGTGTTTCACCACTTTCCATTGCTGTGCCAGAAAGGTCTGTATTAACTATCGAGAACTTTTGGAAAATATCAGCACCTGAAGAGCTGACCGATGTGAATTCCGTATCGATGATCATCGCCGTGGCCGAGCGACTAATCATTTTATGAGATAGGTTCATGGCCTTCGTTGCTTCGCAGAGTATATCTGATACTTCGCGGACAGAGAGCGTATCTAAGCTTTGCAAAGCCGGCGATTCAAAACGACCTTGCTGCGGGGGGCGATGTTCTGTCGTAAAACTTGCAGCTGCAAAAGGGCTAGCCGTTTTGGCCATCAAGAGAGCCTTTTTGAAAGCTCGTTGTACACCTGAAGAGGTCAGGTCACTGGTTCCTGCATAGCCAAAGTGTCCGTTACATAAAACTTCGATCATAAGGCCATCATCTGAACTGATGGAGTTTCGATCTGGTTTTTCATCACGGAATGTTCGGTAGGTCGTCGTTTCTTTGACTCGTCGCAAACCAACCCATTCAGCTTGGTCTTTTAATGAGTTAAGGGTTTTGTGTAGATCCAGCATTTTAGCCCTTTCATTAATATTTCTCAGCACTTCCAATAATAGAAGCAGAAGTAAAAAACAACCCTGAACTGGTGATTATACTCTTTAGGTCCTTGCAAGTGGTGACAGATCGATCTGGCAGGACCTTTGCTTTACTCATTTAGCAAGAAGCGACTGGTGCCATAAAGAACCAGTCCAGTAAGGAGTAAGTTTATGAGAATTCGTTGGATCACCTTATTGGCTCTTATATTCGTAGGAACTGCTCAAGTTTCAGCAGAGGCTGCAGCGTCCACCTGCGCTTTGGCGAGCGAAGGAATTTATGGAGGCTATTGGATGAAACATCGAATTTATGTGGGCGAAGATGTTCTTTTTGGAGCAAATAGTATGGATGCCATCCTAAAACAGCTCGAAAGCTTGCGCGAACAAGGAGTTTGCCGTTAAAGTGGCCGAGCTTTGACTCGACAAGAATACCTCACTCAGATTTGGAAGGCCTATCCCGCCATGCCCGCTGTTTATCAAGCAGCGGGAAGGATTATTGAGATTCGAAAATCACCAGACCAAGACGAAATCAAGCTCTTAAGAAATCAGAATATTCAAACCTGTGTTTTTGCTCAGATGCCGGAAAATGCTGAGTTTTTACAAGAAGGTGATTTAGTGGCCGTGGTTTCACAATCTGAGATCATTCTGTTGGCGCCACAGCTCAAATCCCTTCCGAACCGATCTTTTTCTCCGGCGTTACTGAAAAAATGGAATCTTTATCTCGGCTTCATTCGTGATTTTTTTAAGGAGCGAGAGTTTTTAGAAGTTCGCACGCCGGTACTAGTTCCTTGCCCTGGGACCGAGCCGACTTTGGATGTGTTTAGTACAGAGCTGCAAATAGGCTCTAGAAAAAGAAAGCTCTTCCTGCCGACCAGTCCTGAACTTCATCTTAAGAAAGCCCTGGCCTTGGGGGCTGACAAGATTTTTGAGCTGGCAAACTGCTTTCGCAATGGTGAAATAACTCAAAGGCATCAGCCTGAATTCATGATGCTCGAGTGGTATCGTGCTTACAGCAACCTTTCCGAAATAAAAGACGATGTGGTTAACCTAGTAAGTTTTTTAGCTCATAGGTTTTCGCTGACTGCTCCAAGGCAGGTTCTAAGCTATTCGGTGGCCGACTTATTTAAAAAGTATTGCGACTTCGATTTAACTCCACTAACAACGGCCGAGGAGCTAAATGCACTGGCAGCGCGACTGCAGGTGGATGTTCATAGTGCAGAGTCCATAGATGATCTTTTCTTTTTAATTTTTATGGAGAAAATCGAAAGTCGTCTGGAGAGTCAGGATTTAATTTTTGTCGAAAAATATCCTCCCTATCAAGCGGCCTTGGCGCGATTGACGAAGGATGGCTGGGGAGATCGCTTTGAAGTTTATTGGCAAGGTTATGAGTTAGCCAATGCCTTTCACGAACTAAATCATCCGGAAATTCAGCGACTGCGTTCGATAGAAGATCTAGATAAAAAAACCAGAATGCAAAAAGAAGAGATTGGACTGGATCAGGAGTTTTTTGATTGTCTGGACGCGGGGATGCCTCCGTCTGGCGGAATAGCCTTGGGAGTCGAGCGCCTTTTTATGTGTCTCTTTGGAATCGCAGATATCAGAGAATTAAAGATTTTTCCCCTGAAATAAAAAAAGGAGCCGGGCGGCTCCTTGATTATCTTAGCCCTTGTTTTCTGGGCGATTATTGATGTCTTCTTTAAGCTCTTTGCCGACTTTGAAAAACGGCAGTTTTTTCTCGTCCACGTTAATGATTTCACCCGTGCGAGGATTGCGTCCTTTGTAAGCACCGTATTGACGATTAACGAACGAACCGAAACCACGAATTTCAATGCGATCATCACGCATTAAAGCCTCTACCATAGAGTCAAAAATAGTATTGACGACAGTCTCAGCTTTCACTCGTGTGATGCCGGCTTTTTCAGAGATTAAATTGATCAAATCCGCTTTCGTCATTTCAAGTTCCTTCAGCTCTAAGTTTAAGTCGTATGCAATCACTGAATATACTTAAACTATTGATAACACTCCTAATTATACAGGATCAGAGTGCTGTGACACCAAAATTCAGGCATTTAACTCAATGCTTCTTATACAAACCAGTGTTGAGCAGGATTTTTCGATAGGCTGCGAGGACAGTTTGGACCATTTTCTGGGTATCAAACAGGTCTAATACCTTCTGGCGAGCTCGTTCGCCAATCTCGTCAGCTGGCATAGTTCCCGAAAATATCTCCACCAACAAATTGCTCATCGAGTCGACATCGGCAGGGCGAAGGAGAAAGCCATCACGGCCATCTTCGATGATATTGGCGATGGGAGAAACTTCAGAACCCAGGACAACTTTTTTCTGAGCCATGGCTTCGAGGGTAGATGGTTCGAAGCCCGTACTTCGCGAGCCCATGTTAACAAAAACATCCCCCAGAACGATATAATCTTCAATTTCGGTAGACGGGACAGCGCCGGTCATGATTACGCGATTGCCCAGTGCTAAATTCAAAACTTGAAATTCTATGTCTTTAAATTTTGGACCGTTGCCCACCAAAATCAGATAGCTGCTAGGTTTTTTGATTGCGACTTTTTCAAAAGCCTTCAGAAGAGGCATGACCTCTTGGACATCGGTCATGTCTGTAATTGTAACTGCGACATGGGAGTTTTCAGGAAGCCCCAGGCGCTTACGCAGCTCAAGTGATTTTTCTTTTGGCGTCAAATTTCCCAGCTCAATACCGTAGGGAACAGTGTAGGTGTGATAGTCCGGATAGAGGTAATATCTTTCGAGAATAATTTTCTGCTGAGGATTGGTGACAAAGATGCCATCGGCTTTCGAAAGCAACCGGCGATCTCCGCCATAATATGTTGTTAGGAATTTATAAGCTGTCGCAAGTGCGGTGGTCAGCATGCTTCCCAGGGTGTCCTGCTTCATAGCTAGGATAGCAAAAAGCTGAGACATCTGAGTTGCTTCGACGTCATAGGCAATCGCCACTTTTAGTTTGTCTTTTTTCTGGCCAATTCGATATCCCGACTTATCAATACTGTGAACGATGTGAAAAGGCTCTTGCTTGTGCAGAGCCATAAACTTTAAATAGGCGGCCTGCTGAAAGTTCATGTGAGACTGGTTTTTAGGACCTTCGTTCAAGAAATAAGCGGTCACGCCATCTCTGACAACTTCTGGTTTCTTCATCGGAGAGTTAGCCGCAATCACCGTGACCTTATGCCCCTCTCGGGCCAGACCTTTGGCAATGGGCCACAGGAAGCCATGATCGGTGGCACGACTCAAAATGGGGAACCGATGAGATGTCAGACAGATGTTTAAGGTATCTGGCAGAGGCTCTTTTCTAATCATGAACTTATCTTATGTGACTTAAGGCTCTGTTGTACAGTCGATTGAGTTCATTTAGAGACGAATCAATCAAGTGACGTTCTACGGTGATTTGTTCTGAAAGAACTTCGGGAAGGTCCAAGTTCGGTCTGTTAACGAGCTTAATTAGGTCGCGCTGAATTTGGTGATGATTTAAAACCCAGCAGTTCACATTGTTTTTCCAAAGATCAGAGTGAATACTGGTTTGCTTGGAGTCGAGGACCAGTACGGCTTGGGTTTGGATAGCGCGAATATAATATTCGGTCATTTCAACAGGAGTCAGAGATTGTCCTGCCAAAACAAAGGCCGAACTTTTTTCCAAAAGTGAGCGAATTAGATTGGAAGGAATTAGGCCAGTGACCATCCACTTGTCGCCGCAGCCGTACTCTTCCATCCAGGCTGTGAACTTTTTTCTTTCTCGGACCGTCCAATGGGAATAAGAGCCCAGCAAAAGGACTCGATACTTCAAGGCTAAAGTGCGAATCCGAATAAAGCTTTCGCCGTGGGAGTCAAATTTGGGCTCGCGGAACGGGACGATTACAAAAGGTTGTTCGCAAAAAACATCAAGAAGCTTACCATCGCAAGCGTCCATGAGATCTTCTTCATCAATAGATGCCTTTAAGTCCAAAACGGGTGGCAGAATTCCTCGCCCCTGCCGAGGTGAGCGCACATTCAGTCCGCGAATCTGTCCCAAAGTTTCGACCGTAGGACACGTGATGATGTCACTTTCTTCGATAAGGTAGCGAACCGGGTTTCGGCGTTTCAATCCATATTTGATATTCAGAAGAGATGTCGTCAGAATGCAAATCGGATGCGACTTTGCAAAGGTTGAAAGAATCATCTGTGCCGGATTCATCCGATCGTCTTCTAAGACGAGATGTAGAATCTGAGGATGCAAACCAAAGAGCCCTGGAATAATCCGCAAACCTTCTAACAGGCCCCAGTTTCTGAAATAAGCCATGAACTGAATGCCGGTCGTATCGGGAGCAAACTCGCCATAGCTTGTCAGCAAGATGACTTCATGTTGCTGTGCTTTGAGTGCTTGAGCCAACTGCCACGAAGTTGCAGTGACCTGTTTACTGACCAGTATTATTTTCGCCATTCCAGACCTAACGCCTTGTAGATTCGATGAAGAATTTTTCGGTTGGCCTCGGGAATATTGCGGTGTTTGAGTTCTTCAGGATGGATCCACTCTAACATCATGTGGTGTTTTGCTCGAGGCTGACCTTTCCAGTACAGGATTTCATAAAATAATATGAGAATCCCTACATCCCCGTAAGAGTGTGTACAAGCAAGTTTAAGTTCGCCTACTTCAGCTTCGATGCCGAGCTCTTCGTTAAGTTCGCGCGCAAGAGCTTCTTCGGGAGTCTCGCCATTTTCGATTTTACCGCCGGGGAATTCCCATTGACCGGGCAGAGAGTTGTTCTCGGGCCGCTGTCCAACCAGGATTTTACCATCTTTACGGAGGAAACCAGCGACGACAGGAATCCAATGACCCTTACGGATCTTGGGCTTCCTTTGCTTAACTGCAGTTTCGCTATCCTCTGTCATTATACCTTCTAGCAACATCATGGAAAAAACTGGGTCCATGAAAGACAAGTGCAGAGTAAATTTGAACAAGATCTGCGCCCATTTGCAATCTTTCAAAAACATCTTCCGGAGTTAGAACCCCTCCGGCACTGACAAGAAGCAAACCTTCGCGTTTTTTGCCTAAGGTTTGAACAGCCAGCTCCAGGGCGCGCCGCGATAGATCCTTCAGAGGGGCGCCGGAGAGGCCGCCTTCCTCGGGAAAGTGGCATCCTGGTGGTCTGAAGGTTGTCGTGTTTGTCAGAACAAAACCGTCGACTCCGATTTCCTGACAGTGAGTTACGGCCTCTGCAAGAGCCTCTTCGCCCATATCTGGACTGAGCTTGACTAGCACAGGTGTCGGTTCGAAATGTGAAACCCGGTCTACGATAGGCCCCAGAAGCGAAAGCAAATTTTCTTTGTTGGCAAGTTCACGCAGACCTTTCGTATTCGGGCTGCTGATATTCACAACAAAAGCATCGGCTAAGGGACGAAATCGATCCACTAAAAAAAGATAGTCTTGGACGGCAGTAGAGTTCGGCACATGACGGTTCTTGCCAATATTTACAAACACTGGAGTTCGAAAATCCGGCGCAAAATAGGAAAGATTATAGAAGGTTTCTTCAGCGCCATCGCTGGGAAAGCCCATGCGGTTCCACATGGCTTGGAGCTTTAAATCACGATCAACTATTTTTCCAGGGTTGGGATTCTGTGGATAAGGTGTGACCGTTCCGACTTCCACGAAGCCGCAGCCCAAGCGCCACCAATCTTTAAGATGAGTCGCATTTTTATCAACACCGCCAGCAATTCCCAGCGGGTTCTGAAAGTTCAGATTACGCCAAGTAAAGCCATTCCATTGCGGCGTTTTTCGGCCGTGAATAAAAGAGTAGAGTGGAAGTCCTAGTGAGCTCAAATCGTGAGCCCACTTTGGAGGAAGAAATAACCATGGCTTCATTTTAACGAGGGTACAGGCCTCTAAGAAGCATGGCTTTTTCAAGACGTAAAACAGCCGCAGCCATTGCTGCAGATCTCATGTCGACGTCTTTTTCTTTTGAAAGAGCATAAGATTTATCGAATGCTTGAGTGATAATGCGTTTCAGACGATTGTTGATTTCATCTTCGTCCCAGAAGAACGACATAATGTCTTGCACCCATTCAAAATAACTTACGATCACGCCGCCGCCGTTTGCCACGACATCCGGAGCAACGAAGATTCCACGCTTGGATAAAATTTTCGTTGCCGCATTAGTCACGGGACCATTCGCGCCTTCGACAATTATTTTTGCCTGAATCTTTTCCGCATTGTGAGTGCCGATCTGCCCTTCGAGTGCGCAAGGGAAAAGAGCATCACAAGGCAGCTCAAGCAATTCTTCGTTGGAAATAGGTTGAGACTTCGGATAGCCCTTCAGGAATTTATGAGTCTTCACGTATTCCATTAATTCAGGAATATCCAGTCCGTCACCGTTGAAGATACCACCAGATACATCACTGACAGCGATAATTTTCGCGCCACGCTCATGAGCGAATTTAGCCGCAAATGATCCGACGTTACCGAAACCTTGGATAGCAATTGAGGCGCCTTGCATGTTCATCTGATTTACGGCGAAGGCTTTCTCTGCAACATATACCACGCCAAGACCTGTTGCATGGTTACGACCTAATGAACCGCCGATTTCTACAGGTTTACCAGTGACCACGCCAGGCTGAGCAAACCCTCCGTTTTCTTGGGAGTAAGTGTCCATAATCCAAGCCATCGTTTGAGCATCAGTGCCCACATCTGGAGCGGGAATATCCTGAGTTGGGCCTATAAACGGACCGATCTCAGAAGCGTAACGACGTGTAAGGTTTTGCTTTTCTGTGCGAGAAAGCTTTGAAGGGTCAACCGTGATACCACCCTTAGCTCCACCTAGTGGCAGACCCAGAACGGAGTTTTTGAATGTCATCAGAGCTGCAAGGCCGACAACCTCGGACAGGTCGACATTTTGGTGAAAACGAATACCACCTTTATAGGGGCCTAAAGTGGGAGAGTACTGAACACGATAGCCGGTAAAAACTTTGACGCTATAGTCGTCCATTCTTACTGGCACGGAAACCATGATGCTACGACGAGGACGCTTCAAGCGCTCAAGAACATTCGGATCGCAATTAATAAGTTTTCCGGCTTCTTCAAGAGTTTGAATAGCGTTGGCGAAGAGAGGCCCGTCATAGGGATTTTTTTCCATGATCTTATCTCCTTAGATACCACATCGGTGGCATGTACGCACGACAGCTTAGTGGAGCAATTACTCAAAGTCATCCAGGAAAAAGGTGATGACTCAGTGGTTCTTTTTGCCCACAATAGGTCCATGCTTGTTCGAGTTCACATCATCTTGATCCTTCTTTTTTGGGCTGTCACGTCTCCTGCCAAAAATCTGCAGCGAGAATTTATCGAGCAGTTTCAAAGTTCAAGAATTTGGTTTCCAACGGATGACTCCCCACTCGTTGCTAACGCCCCGGGCCGTTATCCAGAACCTCTGAATTTTATCTTTTCCAATATTTTAAGCTGGACTCCGACGGGTGAAGGTCGGGCGATGACGGAGGCTTGTGATCCTGAGACATGGCACAAAAGAATGCACGATCCTCGCGTCCGTGTTTCTGCAAATTTACAAGGCGGCCTGATCTCTAAGTACTTCCAAGACTGCCGAAACGAAGTTGAGACCGGAGACAACGGCTACTTGTCGAATATCGTGCAAATGATGTCTATGAAGTATCAGGCACCTTTTCATCCCTTCATGCGCCGAGCGATTATTAACCTGCCTGGAAACATCAAATTAAAAGGAATGCTTGCGCTGAAGGGGGATTTTAAAAGACGTCCCCTTGTGATTATCCGTACCGGGATATTTTCCAGCGTAGAAGACTTTAAGCCTGAGCGCGCTTGGATGATGATGCTGTTTGAACAGTCTCCATTTAACGTGCTAATCCTGGAAAATATGTCGAGCTCCGACTTCGTTGCGAACAATACGCGATTCGCATTCGGAGGCTATGATGAGGGCATTCAAAATCTGTTGATCGCACAATTGTTAACTCAATCCTCAGAACCACTTTCTCAGATTATTGATAGTATCCATGTCTTTGGAATCAGTTTGGGCGGTCATGGAGTGCTGTTTTCGTCCCTTTTGAACAAACACAACTCCATCCGGCAGCCCTTGATTCGCAGTTTCATGGCTCTCTGTCCCGTCGTTGATTTAAGTAATACAATGGTCAATCTGACACAGTCAGGAGTTAAGTCGGCAGTCGTGGATTTGTGGAGCCAAGAACGTTTGAAAGGTCTTTATAGCAAGATTCCAGGTTTAGTTAACTTTGGAAGTTTTGAATTCCTAAGTACGGCGATAGCAGAGATTGCGCGACGCTATCAAGGGGGATTAAGTTATATTTCCTCCGTCAAGTTGCCGCCGGGGATGAAGGATGGTCCTGAGTTTTGGAAGTTGAATGATTTCTGGGGATTTTATCAAGACGTGCAAGAGCCGGTATTAATCATCGCGACGGAACAAGACCCGGCAGTTCCTTACAATTTAAATTCGCAAAGACTTCTAAATAAAGAGCTAAAAGTTGCAAGCAAAAATATCCGAGTTGTTGAGCTGCCCCAGGGGCACCACTGCACCTTGCCGATTTCGTATGATTGGAAAATGCTGGCCACGTTGTTTCAGTCCTACATATTGTCCCATGCGCCCAGTTTTAAGATGGCCGAGCGGGTGTTGGACATGGATATCACCGAAGAGGGTGGTACAGAGTTTTCCAAGGATGGCCTAAAAATTAGTTTCAAAGTTCAGCCACCTCAGAAAAAAGCAAGTTTTGTGAAGCTTGATCTGACTTTGCAGAATCAGTCAAAACAGGAAAAAGAAATGGCTTTGAGTCTGCCCTTGTCAGAATTTGACTTCCGATTTTTTAATGAAGAGCTGACGGTGTCGGAACAAGAAATGTTGGTTCGTTGGCTGAATCATAACCTCAGGATGAAGATCGTAAACGATGGCCGGAAAATCACCCTTCGGACTTCTTGGCTGGTGGCGAAATAAGCTGTTGAGCGAAAAAATTTGAATGAGAGGCCAGCTTTTCCATATACTCGCGAACGTCTTCTTGAGCTGTCTGCTTTAATTTAAAATAAGGCACAATATGCTCATCAGGAACAAAGCGAAAAGTAAAGTTGATCCTCCGTGTTTCAAAGTTTTCGATCTCATTAAGTTGGTATCGAATTCCTGATTTTCGATCAACACGTTGGACTCGGTGGAAAAGTTGTTTTTTAAACTTGTCGCCGCCAAAAACCTGAAGAGAACGATCCTCGAGCCACTGCTGCAGCACCACTTGAGACTTGCTTTCAGTGCCCTTGCTCGAGACAAACTGAAACAAGGCTTTTTCGCCAAAGGAAATCGACGCCACCGGGCCGGGTTCAAAGTCCTTGTGTTCTCCTACTCTGGCACAGTCTAGTCGTTTGTCGTCTTCATGGATCTGGTCGCCATAGTAATTGATCAAGCAGGTGTTTAAATTCCAGCCTCGTGGAAGATCCCGTGGATCAAAAGTCTCTTTAATTAAAGTTTCGATTTTTTGCACAAGATGTGTGATCACGGGCGGATATCTTTCCGCTGTCACGCAACGATCATAAATTCCTTTAGGGGGATGATAGTAATTCAAGCAAGCAAATTGCCAGTTGCCTAACCAGTAAACCGGACGCAAGAGAGGTCTTTGCTTCTGATTTTCTGGAGGCGGATTGTGCTTTGAATAACGCATTTCCCAAATGGGATAGAGCGTCCCTAAAAAGTCAAAAATTTCGTCTTTTTCCCGAGCTGAGATATAGTTTTCCAGATAGATAAGATTGCGAAAGCTCCGCTGCGGGGCTTTTGCTTTTACTGGGCCCTGATGAGGCCTTTGCTGGGGGCGTTTTGACTTAAACATGCTCGAGGCTTTTACCATAAAGACAGTGGATCGGCCAAGGGCAAGCTCTTAGAGGGTGACAGCTTTATGAGGTTCGGTTAAAAGAAAGCCTTGGAGATGAAAAAATGACAACACCTGTGAAAGTTGCGGTAGGCCCCCAAGAGAAACAGATTCTGATTGATCAGATTCCGGCTCTAAAGGGTAAAAAAATCATGATCATTGGCGATATTTGCGTCGATGAGTATGTTTTAGGCCAAGTTCGCAGAATCAGCCCTGAAGCTCCGGTCCCTGTGCTCGAAGTGGAAGAAGAAGATGTGCGCTTAGGTATGGCTGCCAACGTTGCTCAAAATGTCGTAAGCCTAGGGGGCGAAGCGATTCTGGTTTCGGTGGTCGGTAACGATACAGGAGCAAACCTGCTTCGCGATCTATGCGCAAAGAATAATGTGAATTCTGAATATTTGGTAACCGATAATACTCGCCCGACCACTCGTAAGACTCGTGTTATGGCCAAACATCATCATTTGGTTCGAGTCGATTACGAGCTTAAGAGACATCTTTCAGAGGAGACAGAGGCGGCGCTTATTCGTAAAGTCGAAGAGTCCGTCGTTCAAGCAGACTGTGTTGTGATCGAAGACTATGCCAAGGGTGTGGTTTCCAGAAACGTCATCGAAAAAGTTGTGCTGATTTGTAAGCAGCACAAAAAACGCGTTCTCGTTGATCCACACAAAACCAGTTCGGGACCTTTTTACAAAGGCGTCGATTTGATAAAGCCGAATTATGATGAAGCTCTTACGTTAGCCGGAATGGATTTTGATGAGCTTCGCGAGAATCCCAACAAAGTGGTTGAAGTGGGTCGGGCATTGCAAAAGATCACCGGAGCAAAAGAAGTTGTCGTGACCCGAGGTAAAGATGGAATGACGATATTTTCGGATGATGAGATTACTGAAGTCCCTACCTACGCAAGAAAAGTGTTCGACGTGACGGGCGCCGGTGATACCGTGATCGCTGCACTTTCATTGGGACTTGTCTCTGGCCTGTCCTTAGTCCATTCATGCATGCTCGCCAACTATGCGGCGGGTGTTGTGGTAGGCAAAGTGGGTTGCGTCCCTTGTGAAATTCCGGAATTGATAGAATATATTAAGACCGTCCACTAGATTGCTCAGCCATTGGCGGACCTGAAATTGCCCGTCAGGATGACAAAAAAAGCTCCGTCCTTTTCAGGGACGGAGCTTTTTTTATGAGAGTTCTATGAAGGTGAGATCGTGCCTCTGTAGTCGCGATCTGATCCTTTAGACGAAACCTCAGAGCTTTTAGAAATGTCGTCTGCTCCTGCGGCTTCTAAGACTCGTTCTGCTTTCTCGGCCCAGTCCTTGTCGTCGGCATGGACAGAAAGTAAAATGCCGCCATCTTTTACGTAACCGGCATAGCGTTTCGCTTCGTACTCTGGAATACCAATACCAACCAGGGCACCGCTAAGTCCACCAACGGCTCCACCGACACCAATTCCGGCAAGGGTGCTCATGATGGGACCTGCCGCGATGAGTGGACCAAGGGCAGGAACCGTCGCGATCAAACCAGCACCTACCAGCCAGCCCAGGGCTCCACCAAGGACAGCTCCAGTCCCGCCGCCCACCACAGCACCTTCCGGCGCCTTGGTTTCTTTATGATGTGCGAAGCTCTGTGTATCTCCTTTGTCTGCCATCAGGACAGAAACGTCGGAATTGCGGAAACCGTCTCTCTTCAGAGTATCAATGCAGTTTTCGCAGGCTACACGATCATGAAAAATACCGAATACAGCTTTTCTTTTATCCATACTTCCTCCTAGAAAGTGGGTTCATGTTATTTGGTTACAGTGACCTGATTCTCGACGTTCGTGACTCCGTACACGTTTCCAGCAACTTGCTCGACTCTTTCCTTTTCAGCAGGAGTTTTCACATTTCCCTTTAGAAGGACCTGGCCTTGTTTTGAAGTGATTTGAATGTTTTGAGCGGTGACGGAAAGGGTGTCATCTTTCATGAGCTCTCTGCGAACATTTCTGATTATGTCAGAGTCTTTCTGATTGGTGGGCTGTTCATCTGCCACTCGCCCTTCAGTGGTAGTTGAGGTCTCTTGAGTTGAAGGCGTTACTTGTGCGAATGCAGAAGCACCCATTAGAATTGCGGATAGGAATATTAAAAATTTCATAATCTCTCCTTTTTGTTATTGTTTGGTCTTATTTCTTTTCTTTTCCTTTGCTGCCTCGTTAAGCGTTGTTATCTTTTTCTGACTGAACCCTTATCTGATTTATTGTCTCCTGAATTCCCGGGCAGTCTTCGATACATTTTTCCGCCAGAAGCTTCATGCGATGATTCGGCACGGTTCCCTTCAGGGTGACCTCGCCACGATGGACCAAAACCTCGATATCTCGAGCGTCCACCTCGGTTGCCTGATTCAGAAGTTCGCAGATATCTTCATAGATTCTTTGATCAGATCGTTTGTAGTTTTTTGGTCCTTTTCCACTATAGTCACCTATGATTTCGTTATGACTTCGAGAAGCTGATTTAAAATAGTGAGGGCCCAAGGGGCCTTCTCCAAAACCACCGTCACCTACTTCCTCAGAGTGCCACGAAATTTCATTTTCATTGGCACTGGGATTAAAATCTCCCGGTTGCGATCTTTTTGAAGATCTCGCCTGAATATCCTGATGCGAGGGCGTGGTCATATAATTCTCCTCTATGACAAGCACGCTAACGCCATTGCCGGGCATGGCCAACAGGCAAAGCGGGTTCTTTTTTAAAAAGCAAATATTCTGCGAGGCAGTGGCTGATTTATGACAGTGAAGTCGAAAGATCGTTGAGTTTCTGTCGAGCTCTTCGCGAACATGGAGGCAATCGCAAACCAAAAGAAAGGAACTTTTATGAACAATAAAAACAATCGAGGACCGCAGTTCTTTGTCTTGATCACCTCACTCTTTCTAGCGATTGGATTGGGTTGCCAACACACAGATAAGAGCTCGAAAGATTCTATGGATAAGACCTCTCGAGCAACTGCAATGGCTGGAGGAGAAAGCTTCACGGAGATCGCCTTTGAACCTGGTAAGGACACACTTACTCAGTCAAGCCGAGAAAAGTTGCGCCAGTTTTCAAACGATATTACCGCTCAGGGGCGAGAGATCGATGAAATCAAAGTATTAGCGTGGTCGGACAGAAGCTACCCGTCTTCCCAGCAAAAGGCCTCCAAACAAGATATCGAGTTGGCCGATAAAAGGGCAAGTAGCATCGAAGAATTCCTAGAAAAGGATCTGAATAACAGAGGTGACGTAGATACATTTAATATGGCGAAGCGACCGTACCGAGTCAGCGAAATCTTGCGCACAGATGACTACGAAACCAAAACTTTATTCGAGAGAGCTGGCGTGGCTTCCTCTGAAGGTGAGCTGACTAGCGATAAGACCTCGAAAGCAGTGATTTTTGTAACGTACGAATAACCTTCTCGGAGCAGGTATGAGCGTAATTGAAACTTTTGTACAGACCCGCCGACAAACTGTTTCAATTACGGCTCCCTTGTCTTTAGAGGACTATTGTGTGCAGTCACGGGAGGAGGTTTCTCCTCCCAAGTGGCATCTTGGTCATACGACCTGGTTCTTTGAGCAACTTCTATTGTCGCGAAATGCCGACTACAAATTCTTTTCCACAGATTTTCACAGAGTTTTTAATTCATACTATAAAAGTCTTGGTCAGCACTGGCTTCAGGCAGAACGGGGGCAGCTTTCTCGCCCTTTGCTTCGAGAAGTCATCATGTTTCGCGACCATGTGGATTCTGCAATTCTGAAATTTTTTTCTCGGGGTGCTAGCGAGGAAGAGAAAAGTATTTTGGTTTTAGGTTGTCAGCACGAGCAGCAACACCAAGAACTGCTTTATATGGACATTAAAAACATCCTCTTTAATCAATATACTCCCTCTGCTTATTTGTATCCTTCGCATTCTGGAATTAGCACTCGTGTGAAGCCAAGGTTTATTGCTTTTGCTCCTCATCTGGTGGACATCGGTCATGATGGGCAAGGATTTGCCTATGACAACGAAGGTCCTAGACATCGCTTTTACATTCGGCCTTTTCGCTTGCGGAATACACTTGTTACCAACGGCGAGTATTTGCACTTCATGGAAAGCGGAGGATATGATCATTCCGAATTCTGGTTTTCTGATGCCTGGGATTGGTTACGGTCTGAAAAGATAAGCCAGCCCATGTACTGGATTCAACGGGGCGGACAGTGGTTCGAATATGATTTGCGAGGCTTGCAGCCCCTTGATCTTGAAGAACCTGTTCGACACGTCAGTTTTTATGAAGCAGCAGCCTTTGCGCGGTTTTCTGGCAAGAGGCTTCCGACGGAGTTTGAATGGGAGTTTGCGGATAAGCAAAGGCATCCGGACCTAAAGCAAATGCATTACGTATTGTGGCAATGGACCAGCAGCCCCTATGTTGCCTATCCGGGACATAAATGGAAGTCGGGGCCACTCGGTGAATACAATTCTAAGTTTATGGTGAATCAATTGGTGCTTCGGGGAAGCAGCCTATGGACACCCCAAGGGCATTCCCGATCAACCTATCGAAACTTTTTTTCTCCAGATAAGCGCTGGGCTTTTACTGGTATTCGTCTTGCGGAGGATCTCGATGAGAACTGAAGAGGCAAATGAAGTTTTACGAGGATTAAAGTCATCCGTTAAAAACATTTCATCTAAATTTTTCTATGACGAAGTGGGTAGCGAGCTTTTCAATCAGATTACCGAGCAGGAAGAATATTATCTTACCTCATGTGAAAAAGAGATTCTTTTGACCCACGGCTCACTCATCTCAGGTCGAATCCCTTACGACAGCGTCGCATTGGTTGATCTCGGTAGCGGCGATGGCAGTAAGGCGGTTCTGCTACTTCAATCTATTCTGCGGACTGGAAAGAAAGCCGAGTATGTCGTTATCGAAATTTCTCCCAAGGCTTTAAACGAAACCGTAGAGAGGATCAGTAAAGAATGTCCCTCGGTCAGCATTCAAAGTCACGAAGCTGATTTTTCTTGGGCTCTTGGCAACCTACCCAATTTAAGTCGCCAACATAAGCTCGTCGCATTCTTTGGTTCATCGATTGGAAATTTCGAGCCTGAACAGGCCCGGACTTTTTTTAAAAACTTAAGCGAGCAGCTTCAGCCAGGCGACTTTGCACTGGTTGGCTTTGATCTTAAAAAAGATCAGAATGTTTTGCATGCGGCTTATAATGATCGTAAGGGACTGACGGCTCAGTTCAATCTAAACTTGCTGGAACGTTTTAACAAAGAACTGGGCGCGGATTTTGATCTATCGGGATTCCGACATTTTGAACAATACAATGCTCAGATAGGGGCTATGGAAAGCTATTTGATTTCGGCCCGTGATCAAGTCGTCCACCTAAAAAAGCTTAATGCCACCATTCGGTTTTCTAAGGGAGAACCCGTTCATACCGAGTATTCTTTTAAATACAATGAATCCGACATTCAGGATCTCGTCGCGGGGACGTCACTTTCAATAGAAGACTTCTTTTATGATAGAAAGCGCTATTTTTTAAGTGCTCTGTTCAAAAAAACGACAGGCCTTTTGTAGGAAGTTCCCGAAGCCAACTCAAGTCGCTTTTGTTGGGTCCCTAGAGGCCTTTGTTGCCCAATTTTTCTAGGATTTTCAGTCCGCCTATGTTAGAACCCCTGCTCATCCTTAAACCAAATGGACCGGCAAGGTCCTAGCTGTAATAAGCCAGGCTGTAACAAGCCGAAGGAGATCCAACATGGAACTGAACCAATCTAATGCTGATAGCATCAGCACAGCTCCCGTCGATTATGCTGATGACGATGTCGTCAAACCTCTTGAAAACAAACCTGTTAATTTTTATTCCCTGACTCTTGAAGATCTGAAGGTCTATTTAAAGGGTAAAGGCAAAGAGCAGTTCCGTGCTCAGCAAATTTTCAAATGGGTTTACGAGCAACGAGTGACAGATCCCGAGCTTATGACGAATCTCTCTAAAGAGTTCAGATCTAGCCTGCCAAGTCTTCTATCTTTCGAGCTACCGAAAGTTTTGACTCACCTGAAGTCAGTCGATGGAACCCAGAAGTTGCTTTTTGATATGGGCAACAATCAAAGTGTCGAGGCTGTGGTGATTCCTTCAGAAGGACGGCTGACTTTGTGTATTTCTTCTGAAGTAGGCTGTAATATCGGTTGTAAGTTCTGCTTTACCGGCAAACAAAAATTAAAGCGTCGATTACGCACTGAAGAGATCGTAGGTCAGTTCATGCAGGTGCATGATCGTTTGACCGACGGACAGCGCTTGACGAATATCGTTTTCATGGGGATGGGCGAGCCTTTGGATAATCCAGAAGCTGTCTTTAAAACAATTGATGTGGTCCATTCGCCATGGGGTATTAATCTGTCTCGGAAAAAAATCACGGTGTCGACTTCGGGAATAGTCCCAGAAATGTGGCGTGTAGCGGAAGCTAAAGTTCGACTCGCGGTTAGTCTAAATGGCCCGACCGACGAGATCCGAAGCCAGGTTATGCCTATCAATAAAAAATGGAACACCACCATGCTTTTGAATGCCTGCAAGGAGTATTGCCGTATCACGAAAGACAAGGTGACTTTCGAATACGTCTTGCTTAAAGGCGTGACCGATCAGATCGAACATGCTCGTCAATTGGTAAAGCTGGTAAAAGATGTGCCTTGTAAGATCAACATCATCCCATTTAATGAGCACCCTGGTTCAGGGTATGAGCGTCCTTCTGATGAAGCGGTTGAAGCGTTCCATAAAGAGTTGATGAGACTCGGCGCTCATGTTTTGCTAAGACGCTCGATGGGACGAGATATATACGCAGCCTGTGGCCAGTTGACCAGTGCGATTCCCAATAAGCCAGAGGCAATGGATATTTCGAACTCTAAGTTAGCAGGTTTACCCAAGCACAAACGCGAAATGTTAAATACACAACCAGAAACTCAGCCGCAGTAAAGGAATTTTAAGTCATGTCAGAAATTTTAGTCGTTGGCAGTCTTGCATATGATTCAATAGCAACGCCCTCAGGAAAAGTGGATCGCGCATTGGGTGGGTCTGCAAACTATTTCTCGTTAGCCGCCTCTCTTTTCTCTAAAGTTCGAGTCGTCGGTGTGGTGGGCGAGGATTACGATCAGGCTGACTATGAGCTTCTGAACACTCGCGGAGTCGACTTGGCTGGACTTAGCAAAGTTCCCGGAAAGACCTTCCATTGGGAAGGCTCTTATGAGGGAGACTTAAACGAAGCGAAAACATTAAAAACCGAGCTCAATGTTTTTGAACATTTTAATCCACAGTTGCCCGAGCACTTTAAAGATTCTTCCTTTGTTTTCTTGGCTAATATTGCTCCTGAGCTGCAGTTGCAGGTTCTTGAGCAGGTGAAGTCTCCGAAGTTTGTTGGCATGGATACAATGAACTTCTGGATTTCTATTAAAAAAGACAAGCTTTTGGAAGTGATCCAAAAAGTGGATCTTGTACTCATTAACGAAGGTGAAGCCAAAATGCTTACTGGAGCGCAGAATGCCATAGCGGCGGCTCCACTTATCACAGCAATGGGCCCTCGTGCTATCGTCATTAAGCGAGGTGAATATGGCTTCGCGATGTACACCAAAGAAGAGGGCTATTTCATCCTTCCGGCAATGCCAATCCCAACGGTCGTAGACCCGACAGGTGCTGGCGATACATTTGCGGGTGGCTTTTTCGGCTATTTGGCTTCTCAGAAAATGGAGCCGACCTTGTCGCATTTGAAGCAAGCTTGCATCATGGGTTCGATTATGGCCAGCCACACGATCCAAGACTTTTCAGTTAAATCACTTAGCCAAGTCACCCTTGGACATCTCGAGCAGCGCCTCAGCGAATACAAAAAAGTCATCACGCTCTAGCGAATACCCCGGTGTCTCAAAAAGAGAAAAGCCCCGACCATCATCCTGATGTGTCCGGGCTTAGGTTTACTTTCCTTAAGACGTGGGGGAAAAGTACCGATATTCACTATAGCCATGAGCAAAAAGAAAAAGAACGCCTCCGCAGCTGATAACTTGATCGAGTCCTTAATGGATGACCTAAAGGGTATTCATTCAGACTCGTCGAATTCTTTTGGCGAAGCCGATCCTGATTCTAGCTCTGATAAAGCCAGTGCGGCTGCATCCAACATGTGGGACCATCTCGAAAAAGACGTTGGCGGCGTTCAGCCTTCTTCCGAGGACGGAGATCAGTTTCATCAATATGGCAGTTATCATGACCCCAATTCAGATTACTCGAGTGAACTCGAGGGAGACGGGGACATGGATGAAGCTATTCGTGAAAGCGATTTTGAAATGCCTGCTGGCTTTGAAGACATGCCGGCTTCAGAAAATTTTATGGGATTTCCATCTGCAGAGAACGAGGGTTATCAAGGACCATCTGCCGGCGGAGGTTATCAGTCCCCTGATGATTTGATGGCAGCGGTGCCGTCCACGCCAGAGGAGCCTGAAAGCGATGATCAGAGCGAAGGCTCTGTCGATGATTCGACAAAACCTGTGTTTAGCGCGCCCGATACCGAAGACAAAACAGTTTCCATTCAACAGGATCTAAATGTTCTTTCGACGATTGGGCAGGGGACTAGCACCGATGCGGATCGAACTATTGCAGTGGAAGGTTTTGCGAATGCTCGACTAGGAGCTCGGAAAAAATCTGATGTGGATGTGAAAGTCAGTGTCGGCCATTTCCGTGGTTCCAGAGGCGGAGCTTCCAATGTCATGACTTCGGTGGATGCTAGTTTGGCCCAGGCTGAGAACTTCAAAATTGCTCAGCAAAGAATTTTGGAGCTTGAAAAAGAAGTGGAAATGCTTCGTGCAGAAAATGAAGAATTGGCATCAGCGGGAGAAATAATTCGCACTCGCACAGATGAATTTGCAATTCGCATTTCTGCTCTTGAAAAAGAAAAAGCCGAAATCCGCGAATCCGCTCAAAGTGAGTTATTGATATTGAAGGGGAATCTTCAATATAAGGAAACCGAAGTTGCAAAAGCTCGTAATAAAGTTGAAGAACTGGAAACTCGACTTAAATCTGATTTTAAGAAAATTCGAGTGCGCGAACGCGAACTGGAAAATCGACTTGAGCTCGTAAGAGCCGAAAAGAATGCTCTGGTTCGGTCTAAAGATGAGTATATCCTCGAACAGAAAAGAAAGATTGATCAGCTCTCTCAGGAACTCGATAATTATCGTAAGAAATGTCTTGAGCTTAACAAGACTATCGAGGCCAACCAGGATCAGGTTAAACGAACCGAGCGTGCATTGCGTTTGGCTCTGACAAACCTAGAGGCCAAAGAAGGAAGCCTCGTCCCACTGAAGAAAGCTGAGTAGTTAATGGAATCCACCTCTGTTGATAGCAGTGAAGTAGCCGCTCCGGTTAAGCCTGCACCTATCAAAAAGATAAAAGTCGTCGTAAGTGATCTTCACTTAGGCAAAGGGCGTTTGCTCGAACAAGGTGGAATCAATTCACTTGAGGAATTCTATTTTGGTGAAAAGCTCGTGGAGTTTATTCACTACTATTCCACAGGTATTTATCGCGACTATGAGGTCGAGCTGATCATTAACGGCGATTTTTTTAACTTTTTGCAGTGTGATTATAAAGGTCACTTTTTATCGGTTATTACAGAATCGGTTACATTGGATATCCTAAGGGATGTCGTGAAAGGCCATGAAAATGTTTTTAAAGCCATGGCCGAGTTCGCTGCCAAACCAGGAAATTCTATAACCTATATCGTAGGTAATCACGACCAGGGAATGTTATGGCCGGCATGCCGTGCCTATTTCAATCAAGTTGTAGGTGCACCCATTCGATATAAAAATATTGTGTATTTCTTTGATGGCGTTCATATCGAGCATGGCCATATGCATGAAGCAGCAAACAGAATGGATCCTAAAAAATTCTTTCTAAAAAAGAATCTTGTGGAGCCGATTTTGAACCTGCCCTTTGGGTCTCATTTCTTTCTGGAAGTCGTGCTAAAGATCAAACAAACCTATCCTCATGTCGATAAAATCCGTCCGTTCGGAAAAATGGTTCGCTGGGCCTTTTTAAACGAAACAATGACAATTTTGCGCGGAATCTGGATGGCAATTAAGTATTTTATACGGAGTGCGTTTATTCCAGACCCACGACGCAACTGGCCTATTAAGCGAATTGTTCAGGTCATTCTTGAAAGTGCCATTTTTCCTGATTTAAGTGAGTCAGCGCGTAAAATTCTTAACGACGATCGGGTGCATACTGTCATCTTTGGACACACCCATGTGTATCAGTACCGTCAGTGGTCGCAGAACAAAGAATATTTTAACACTGGAACATGGACTGAGATCACTTCTTTGGATATTGTGTCTCTCGGAAAGATTACGAAGTTGACCTATGTGTTGATTGAGTACCCCGAGGACGGAGCACGACCCCGTGGCCGCTTGAAGGAGTGGAGAGGGTATCATCGAATTGAGGAAGACGTCGCAATCTCTTAAAACATTTTGAGAGAGAGAGACCATGTTAGAAATATCCCACGCCAGTCATAAGATTGATCCGGTAGTTTTGCAAAAATGTCAGGAATCCCTGAAGTTATTTTTTGAAAGAAAAGAAATTGGATTCCCTCAGCTGCCAGAGCGCGTGGGACTTTGGCAGAGCTCTTACAAGGTCGGCAGTGATTTTGCCAATCGTTTTAAAAAATTGGTGATTGTGGGCCTTGGAGGAAGTTCTCTTGGCACTCGAGTCTTGTCAGAGGTTTTTCTGGCAAAAAATATGTACTTCGTTGATAACGTCGATGCTCTTGCTTTTGAGGCGCTTATTGAAGAGCTGGGTGATCTAAAAGAAGTGGGCTGGGCATTTATTTCCAAGAGTGGCACGACCATTGAGTCACTTTGCGCTTTAGAACTTATCGATCAAATTTATTCGGCTGAAGATTTGAATCTTGCAAAGCATAGCTTGGTGATTTCCGAAACGAAGCAGAATTCATTGACAGACTGGGCGAAGAAAAATGATTTACCAGTTTGTGAAATCCCTTTGGATGTTGGCGGACGCTTCTCTGTGTTGACGCCTGTTGGGATGATGCCTGCCGCTTTCCTGGGGCTGGATCTCGAGCGTTTCCGGGTGGGCGCGCTCTGGGCTCTGAAGGACACCGCATTGGTGACTCAGACGATGGCGCATCTGATGCAAAGTTTCGAGAGAAACGAATGGATTTCACTGTTGTGGCCGTACAATTCTCGACTTAAGAACTTTGGATCTTGGTATCAGCAACTTTGGGCTGAGTCTTTGGCGAAGCCGACGACCCGCGCAGGTCAACCTGCTCCGCGAGTCAGTACTCCGATGTGGGCGATCGGTGCTTCAGATCAGCATTCAATTCTCCAGCAAGTCATGGAAGGAACCAAAGATAAATTCGTTATGTTCTTGCGAGTTGATGAATCGGAAGCGGGATCTCAGGTGATCCGCAAAGCTCAGTTTAAAGAGACTCAAGATCTTGAAGGACGCACCATGGGTGAGTTGCTCCGTGCTGAGGCCTTGGCAACTCAGGAAGCGCTTAATCAAAGTGGTGTTTCCACGATGACATTCAAGACTAAAGCCCTAGACGAGCAAACATTGGGCTTCTTATTTATGTTCTGGCAGCTGGTGGTTGCTGGTATCGGTGAGTACATTCAAATTGATGCTTTTAACCAACCTGGTGTTGAGCTAGGCAAGAGACTAGCGAAACAGAAATTGAAGAAAGCCTGATTGTCATTCATGAGCCGTAAGATCTATAATTTTTCCTATGGCTCATAATGATGAAGATACTTCCAACGAGAGTTTAGAAAAAACGAGCATAGTCGCCAGCGATACATTTCGTGGGCGACTTAAAGAAGCTGATGACGTCCCGCCAGCGATCGTAGTGCTGATCGGACCACCAGGGTACGTCGGAAAGCAATACCCTATCACGGCTAATGATATTGTTATCGGCCGTTCTGTCGAAAGCCAAGTTTACATTGATGACAAGAGTCTGAGTCGTTCCCATGCAAAGTTCGCAGTGAATAATGCAGAGATTTCGATCATTGATTTAGGGTCGACGAATAAAACCATCGTAAATGGTCAGGTTGTTCCGCCTCTAGCCTCTTGCCTTCTTAAGAATAACGACCAGATCAAAACCGGAAATGTTATTTTTAAATTTCTCGAAAAGGGCAATATCGAATCGATGACGAATGCCGCTATGTACGAAAGAGCTCAAAAGGATGCTCTGACTGGTGCGCATTCTAAAGGGGCATTGATTGAAAAAGGTCCTGAAGCAATCAAGAGAGCAGAGGTTTTGAGTGAGCCCCTCAGCCTAGTGACATTTGATATCGATCACTTCAAAAAGATCAATGATACTTACGGACATCCAGGCGGGGACTATGTGTTAAAAGAGCTCTGCCGCGTGGTAATTACCAAATTGATTCGTGCCAACGACTTTTTCGCCCGGTACGGTGGTGAAGAGTTCGTCCTGCTTCTGTCGGGGTCCCCAGAAAAGACGGCCGTGGAAGTCGGCGAACGCATTCGTCAGACCATTGAGTCTCACGAGTTTGTCTTCGATGGGAAGAAAATTGCCGTCACCGTCTCCATCGGCGTTGCTACTCGCAAAGCGAGTGAGACTGAGTGGACTCAGATCTATGAGAGAGCAGATAAGGCTCTTTATCATTCCAAACAAACAGGTCGCAATAAGCTCACTTTAGCCCCATAGGCAGGTGTGAGCTTGCGACCATAGTCTATCTCTAATGGGCTAAGAACCAGCTTCTTAGCCTTTTTGTTTAGTATTCCTATGAAATGCCGATTTTTTCCACAGGATTAACCTCTTCGTGGAGATGTCATGCTCAACTTCATTTTTATTTTGTTTTTTTCAACGGGAGCATTCGCTGCAGATCAGAACATCAAATGGTCAGAAGGCGAACATCTTGAGTTGGGCCTACATGGTGCCGCGGAAGCCTGCGCAGAGCTGGGTTTTGGCAAAGAGTGCCCGGCAGCTAAAAATATCCCACGACGAGATGGAAAAGTCTCCTTCAGTTATGGTGAATTGATAACCTCGGCAGATTACTATTTAAAACCAATTGATCTGTATAACGATCGCCGCGAAGGAATTAAAAAGGTAATTAAGTGCGCTCACAAGCAAATGCACTTTCATAACGAGCAGGAGCAAACTGGTTCGGAAGAATATCCTGGGTGTACTTTCGAAGGCATCATTGGAATGCCTGGGTATCTTGAAGTGGTATCCAAGAACTATGCTCATTTTGGTTGGAACAATATGTTGGCATACGTTAAGTACCATGGACTGGCTTTGCAAAAGGCACGAGATTCCTTTCTGACGCGAAAAACGGACCCTACCAACAGTCGCTATTTTTTACGGCAGGCTTTAATCTATAATGCCTATGCCGACCATTATCTATCGGATGCATTTGCATCTGGTCATATAAGGGTGCCACGCGCTCAAGTAGCACGTTGGGCTGAAGCGCGACTGTCTGGATTGGTCAAAGGTAAGCGGGGGGATTTGCTGACGATGCTCTTGCATGATCGCGAAAGCATCAGTTTAAAAACCCAAAAAGAAGAGGGCCTATTGGTGCAAAACTCTGCGGGAGATCGATGGTACACTCGTGGCGACTCCCACTTGCATCTAAATAGCTATCCAAATGACCCCGTTCGCGAGATTCCAGAGCAAGCAATTAAAGAGTCCGTCAAGGAGGTTCTGATAGCTTGGAGTACCGGAGAACTTCCTCAAGATATTTATACGGCGACACTCTACGTGCCCTTTTATAAAGGTGTACCTCTTTCGGAAAAGCTTTCCGCAAAATATCAGGGTATGAAACAGAACGAATTTATCAAAGCGTTCTATTCCGGTATTCCTTTTTATGAGCGACTTTTGCACCGAAAGCGAGACTTAGAAAAAATGCTGAAAGAGTTGCCGACAATATTTGGAATGTTCCGTAAGGATGTGGCGCGAGATCTGGAGAATAATCCCGAACTGCGTTTGCGTCTGCCAGCGCCATATATAGAGGCCTTTAGCGCCGTCCACTAGTTCCTTCATCTGGATCGAATCAGAGAACCCTGCCTATGGCCATAAGTTTTACTTATGGCTAGTATAATCAAAACCGCAATTCGTAAATAATTTCATATATTTAGGGCCATTTTGACTCTTGATTTTCGGCACTATCATTGCAGAAGTGTAGTCATGAGGCTTCGCGGGTTTGGGGGCGAATTTACCGGGGGCTGAGGGGGCAATATGGCTCTGCTAAGAAATAAATTCAAAATGTTAACCGAACTTAGACAGAAACGAGTCATAGAGATGGAGAAAGATCTTATATTTACGGATCTGGAACTGGTTGAAAAAGTTAAATCTGGAGACAGACGAGCTTTTTCCGAACTCGTGAAGCGGCATCAAAGAGGAATACTACGGTTGAGTTTGAGATTTGTAAAAGACATGGACACCGCGGAGGACGTTGCTCAAGAAGCTTTCATAAAAGCTTACGAGAAACTGAACTCTTTCGAAGGCCGTGCCTCTTTTAAAAGCTGGTTGTTTCAAATCGCAGTGAATACTGCACGAAACAAGTTGCGTGAAAGTAAAAGGGACACAGTCGATATAGATAATGTTCAGCTTGCAGTGAATGCGGAAGCTGAAGTGTCCTTGGTCCACACCGCAGTGGCAGATCTTCTCCAAACTGAAGTAGATAAGTTACCTTTTAAACAAAGAACAGCCTTGGTCCTAAGAGTTTACGAAGACCTGAGCTTCAACGAGATCGCAGAGATCATGGAATGCCCTTATGATACTGCGAAGGCAAACTACCGCCATGCCCTGATGAAGTTGAGAGAAACTTTCGAGAAGCAATCTGAACTCAAAAACTGGACAGAGGAAGTGGGTGGCTTCTTTAAGGAAGTCAGTCATAAATTTGCTGAAGCAGAAGGATAGTACGATGGATGAACTCAAGCACCTTGATAAGGTAAAGCAAGAGCTGAAAATGCGGGATGATTTAGAACTGCGGCTAGACGATGCCTATTTCGATCGTCTTCATGCGAAAATAATGATGGAAGTTGATAAGACAGTTATGGCCCCAGCTCCAGTCTTAATGACTCCTCGAAATCTTCTTCGTTCCCATTGGCGAGGGTGGCTTTATCCCACTGGGGGTATCCTGTCTCTCTTTCTCTTGAGTTCGGTCTTGATGACCCAAGTGTCAAAAGTAAACCACTCCTTGCAAAGAGTCGGGCTTTACAGCGATGGCCACGAAAGAATTGTCCAGGAGGCCTTACTTTCGCCCGAAGACCTATCCCAGACTTTAATCAGCACTCAATCAGAATCCGACTTTTTAATAGACCTTGCTGGCGAATCATTTGAAAATTTATCTGTAGCAAAATTAAAGCAAGTCATGGGTGAAAGCATACGCTAGCACCCAAAGTGGGTGATGGTAGTGAACTGGATTTCTTTTCTTTTTTTAGTTCTCATGTTTATACAATCTCCAACACTTTTTGCGGCAGAAAAGCGCAATAAAGTGGAAGAGTTTTTCATCTGGAAGATGAGCGATGAATTAAAGCTGACTGCTTCAGAAGAACAGCAATTCACCGCTCTTCTAAAGGATCTCAACAAAAAAAAGCAAACTCTGAATCAAGACTTACAAGCAGCCGTCGAACAAATGTCAGCAGAACTCCCAGACAAAAAGAAGGAACAACACCTCAAAAAATACCGTGATCTCTTGAAGTCCTATAATCACCTTAGTGAAACTGAATACGACAAATTAAAACCACTGCTAGGCCCCACCAGAATGGTTCAATACCTCAAAGAAAAACAAAACCTGACCAACAGAATTAAAGCCTTACTCTCCCAGCCAGAGGGTCAGACCAACCCCATCCCTAAAAAACCTTTGCCGCCCCCAAAGCTCATCGAAGAAAAATAAACAACCAACCTCGCGCCACGACGAACTATTTACGTTGGTAAAGGTGAGGCAAATATCCAGCGCCCAAGACTCCGGCCTGATTCTTTGTCTTAGCAATCTCGATAGTGCATTCAAATGCAGGATTCATCTGACGAACCATTTTTTTATAGTGGTTCTTCAATTCCCTAAGATAAAGATTCTTGATTTTGATGAGACCGCCACTCAGGAAGATCTCTTCGAGATTATAACCGATTGAAAGGTTGTAACAAAGACAAGCAAGGGCATGCGCCATGTCTGCAAACAGAACATCGTATTTGCTATCGCCAAGCTCGATCAACTCTTCGACAGAGTTGCCTTTAAAGCCAAGTTCTTTTGCCCGTCGTAAAAGACCCGTCCCAGATGAAAGACCTTCCACAGTGCAATGGTGAAGCTGATCTGGATGACTTTGTAACTTTTTATAGTCTATCACCATGTGTCCGTATTCGGATCCCATTCCTTGGCTTTGAGCGGGATAACCATTGAAGATTATGCCAGTGCCAATGCCAGTACCAATCGACACCACGGCAAAGGACGACATCTTCTGAGCTCCGCCAACCCAGCCTTCGGCAAGGGCAGCAGCTGTGGCATCGTGCTGGAAGTATACTTTCGTTTTGAAGGCTTGCTTATTGATCTCTTTTTCGACAAGCGCGCGAATCGGTACGATCTTCCATCCTGGATAGTTGACGGGATTGATCAGTTTGCCTTCTTCGGCATTCAAAGGTCCCGCACTGGCCAAACCAACGCCTTTAAAGACCGAAGGTTTGGTTTCTTTTGGGAAACGATTTTTGAAGTCCTTTGCGATGTCTGCCATCAACTGGATGACTCTTTTTTGAGTGGCGACTGCAGACTTCTCTTGATTCATGTGTACAGGAACTTTGATGAAATCAAGCATAACCCCATCTTGATCGAGCAGGGCGGCCGCGAGTTTGGTGCCACCCAGATCAAAACCTATTGTGTAAGACTTTTTCGCCATGTGATCTTATTTCTTTCCTGCGAGAACATTTTTTAGAAGGACAATTGACGAGAACGGCTGAATTTCGACGTGAACATAACCCGATCGGTCTACCTTGATTCCTGTCTGACAGGTTTTATTGGAAACGTCGAACTCTGCCCCTGTAAGGTTGCAATAGGTCCCTTGAGGAAGATGGGTTTTAAAGTTTTGAATCATTGTATCGCCAGAGTAGTTGATCGCAACAAACCCCATATTGCCACGACTGAAGGAAATCTGATTGGAACCGTTCGTCCACCAGTTTCTGACGTAGAAATTCGTGTTGGTTTTATTTCTAAAATAAACCAACGCAGCCACTTCTGGCAGACGATGTTCACAGGTAAAGGGCTCTACACACGAGTTATCATCCCGAAGGACCGGCAGTGCTTTAAGATTTTTGTCTACGGGTGGTCCCTGATTGTAGTCGCTGAAAGTAAAACCTGAATAAACTTGGGGATATCCAAACGGCCAAGTTAGCATGAAGATCTGAGCCAAGCGATAAAGATGCTGTTCGTTATTATAAGTCAGCAAAGAGGAAAGATCTGGAGATCGCTCGAGATCATGGTTTGTCACGAACACGACAGCAAGATCACTTGGCGGTTGCCCTGCAGAAACTTGAGTAAGTTGGTGCGGATTTCCATTCTTGAAAGCGTTGCCTAAATAATAAGGGTAGTTATAGGCAGTCACATCTCCGGTGCCAAAATACTCATCGTATTTTACCGGCTCGTAGGCGCTAGTGATAACTTCTTGATAAATATAAACGGGACGCTTCACGTGTGACAGAATGCCGCGAATGTCTTCGGCAGGTACGTGTTTTGCCGCATCTAATCTGAAGCCGGCAACGCCAATATCCAGAAGGCGATTCATATACGCCCCGAGTGATGACTGCACATGTTTTGATTCTGTCGCGAGATCAGCTAAATCTAAGAGTTCACAGAAGCGCACTTCAAAAAGATCGTTCCAGTTTACAATGTCGTCATTGCCGTTGCGTCCGCAGTGGTGGAAGTCATTGTATGAATAGAGCCCGGGGTATTCGTAATGCTTAAAAGGTGTACCAGCATAGCCACGGCCTTCGCTCACGCCGGCCATATGGTTGATAATCACATCGGCATAAACGTCAACGCCAGCATTTTTACATCTTTGGACCATATCGATGAATTCAGCTTCATTTCCACCGCGAGATTCCAGTTTGTAACTGATCACTTGATAGCGTTCCCACCATGGGGTGTTTTGCCAAACTAAGTGTTCATGGGGAGGGGAGACTTGAACAGCTGAAAAGCCGGCCGGGCCCAGGTAGATTTCGCATTCTTTAGCAACGTCTTTCCAGGGCCACTCAAAAAGCTGAACAAATACTGTTCGAGAATCACCAGCAGCAAAGGCTGGAGTCACATTCAAAAAGGCAAGGAGACATAAGAGAGTCTGAGCTATCGTTTTGTTGAACATGCGGTCCTCTCCTAAAGGCGTTGGTTCAGGCCCGATTTTTTATCAAAAATGTGTACCTTTGTCAGGTCTATCTTCAGCGGGACTTGTTCGGAGATGGAAAATTTATCCAAACTGTCCGCTAAAAGGCGCACGCTTTGATTCTCGATTATGCCGTGTAACATTTGTTGTCCCCCGAGGTTCTCAGACAGCTCTATTTGCATCTGGCCGATTTCAACTTCTTGGGGACCCAAAGGACCTCGACTGACTTTTAATGCTTCGGGCCGCACCCCTAGGAGCTGATCGGGCTTTTGTGCCTCGGGCCAAGGAACTTTTTTCACAATCGGACCTTCGAGGAAGTTCATTTCTGGAGACCCAATAAAGCGGGCAATGAAGACATTCTTAGGGGAATGATAGATTTCGGTAGGCGTACCAAGCTGTTCAATGACCCCTTCCTTCATCACAGCAATTCGGTCCCCCATGGTCGTCGCCTCCATTTGATCATGAGTGACATAGATCATGGTGCTCTTCATGTTTTGATGAAGTCGCTTAATTTCCACACGCATTTGACTGCGAAGATGTGCATCAAGATTGGACAGAGGCTCATCGAAAAGAACCACGGGATTTTGTCGAGCAAGTGCTCTCCCCAAGGCGACTCGCTGTCTTTGTCCGCCAGATAGTTCTTTTGGCTTGCGATCAAGCAAGTGGGAGATCTGCAAAAGATTGGCAATGCCGTTCACTCGATGTTCAATTTCATGCTTTGGTTTATTCAAGAGCTTGAGTCCAAAGGCGATGTTACTAAAAACATCCATGTGCGGATAAAGCGCATAGTTTTGAAAGACCATAGAGATGCTGCGAGATTGCGGTTCAACGTCGTTAATGACTTTGCCGTCTATTTTAAGTTCGCCTTCGTCTGATTTTTCCAGGCCTGCTAAAGTTCGCAGCAGAGTTGATTTTCCGCAGCCGGAAGGTCCGACTAAAACCAAGAACTCTCCAGACTGAATTTGCAGATCAATTCCTTTAAGAATTTGAAGCGATCCGAATTGTTTTGTTACTTTAGAGATTTCAATAGATGCCATAACTTATCCCTTTACGCTTCCCATGGTCAGTCCAGATACCAAGTATCGAGATATACCAATAAATAAAATCAAAACTGGAATGCTCACTATCAGTGCACCGGCAGCATAGAGGCCCCACTGAGTTCCCAGACTTGCCTGGAATGATTTTAGACCCAACGGCAAGGTGTACAGTTCAGGATCCTGCAGAACAACGGCGGCAATGACGTACTCACTCCAACTGGTCATAAAGCTGAACAATGCCGTGATGACCAGGGCCGGAGACGATATTGGAAGAATGATACGATAGAAGATCTGCCAAACAGAGCAGCCATCCAAAAGCGCGGCCTCTTCCAGTTCGCGTGGAATGGTGTCGTAATACGCTTTCATTTGCCACACGCAGAAAGGTAAAGCTGTCGAGGAATAAATGATGAAAAGTCCCCAGAAGCTATCGATCAACTTAAGGTGCGAGAGAATAATATAAAATGGCAGCAATAACATAGTTGCGGGGAACATCTGGGTCGCTAAAAGAGCGAACAACATAAAGTTTCTGCCGCGGAACCGATAGCGTGAGAGTGCGTAAGCACTTGTCGCAGCTAATGTCAGGCCCATCAAAGTAGTCACAGCACTGATTAAAAGCGAATTGCGCATCCAAATCAAAAAGTCAGTTTCAATAAAGAGCTTAACAAAATTCGATATCGTTGAGGATGAAGTGAAGATTTCAAGTGAGCGCGACTGGAACGCATTGTCTCCGCGCAAAGAAACAGAAACGACATAAAGGATGGGATAGACCGAGAAGAGCGAGAACAGAAGTATGATCGCACCTGAGAGGGCTTTTTTCATCATAGATCCATCTCCTTTTTATATTGGCCACGAAGAGATATAACACCCCAAATGACGAGGATGAAAAAGATAAGCATCGATAGCGCAGCAGCATATCCATAGCGATACAAGTTAAAGGCCGCTTTATAAACGTAACTGACTAAAATATGAGTTTGATCGCCGGGTTCTCCGCCGTTACTGACAAGCCAGATGACATTGAGATTGTTGAACGTCCAAATAGATCCAAGAAGTGCAGCTGGCGTCATCACTGGTTGTAAAAGCGGCCAAGTTATATGTCGGAAGCGTTGCCAAGATGTTGCACCATCAATCTGAGCAGCCTCATAGAGCGAATGTGGAATCGACTGTAAGCCACCTAAAGCGACAATCATCATGAAGGGAAAGCCCAACCAAACATTCGTGATAATACAGGCAGTGAATGCTGTGAAAGGCTGGCTGAGCCATTGTACCGGAGAAAGGTGGAGGAACTCCTGCAGAAACACATTGATCGGTCCGTACTCTTGGTTGAACAGACCTCGCCAAGTTAAGGCCGTGATGTACTGAGGCACAGCCCATGGGATGATAAGTAATGTTCGCCACAGGGCCTTGCCAGGTAAAACTTGATTGATCAGAACCGCAAGCAAAACGCCAAATGCCACGTGGAAGGTGATATTCACGCCCGTCCAAACGATGGTTTTGAAGAACAGACTGTAAAATTTGGGATCGGCCAAGACCGCTCGGTAGTGTTGAAAACCGACGATGGACCAATCTTGGAATGTCTTCAGGCTGAAGTTCGAAAACGATATCGCAATATTATAAAAGAATGGATAAATGATGACGAGGAAGATCGCAAGGAATGCAGGGAACATCAGATAATAGGCATATCTCTGAGGTCCCTTAAATCCTTTGAAGAAACCGACGACAGATGAACGAGACATCCATAGTGCTCCCAGGAGCAAAGCCGCAAAGATAATCTGCAACAGACGACCTTCGGTACCAGCCTCGATCACTTCGTTCATATCTCTGATTTGAACTTCCGCTTGTTGTTGAGAAAGCAATGCTGCTTGGGCAGGAGTTTGAGAGTTAGCAAGGAGTCTTTGGTATTGAGTACGAAGGCTATCCCAAATTGCGCGGACTTCGGGAATCACAGGCATTGGATAGGCCACTTCCATGATATGCGCTGAATCCTTAAGAAGGGCATTCTCTTTTACGACATCTGCATTTCGCGCATTCAAATTTGAAGGCAAAGTGCCGACGGCTTCAGCAAACATCAACTGAGTCTTTTCAGAGGTCAGATGCTGCAGGAGTTTAATGGCAGCTTGCTGATGCTTGGGACTCTGCATGTTGACGTTCAGAGAGTAGCCCTTAGTGCCAACAAGGGGACCAGGCCATTTTCCAGTTGATGAAATCATGGGGATCCTGGCAATACCAAAATCGATTTTAGCTTGCTTATAATCACCCCACGACCAATCTCCGTTAATGATCATCGCTGCTTGGCCACCCTTAAAGAGGGCTTCTGCAGTTTCGTAATCACATTCCTTGGGGATGATTCTGTGTTTATCTCGCAAATCCAAAATAAATTGGAAAGTGCCGGTCACTCCAGGTGTATTCAAAAGTGGCTGATTGGAGGCGGTCAGGAAATAGTCACCAAAGCCCATAATAAATGGACTGAAGAAAAACGGCTCGGTGTAGTTAAAGACCAAACCAAAGCGATCGATCTTGCCGTCGCCATTAAGGTCCACGGTCTGTTTTTTACCAATCTCGATCAGCTCATCCGTTGTCTTCGGCGGCTGCGAGATGAGTTTTTTATTATAGATCAGCATCAAGTGATTACCGACACTGTCTCCGATCATGTAGTGGTGATCGTTGAATTCGGGTACTGCCAAGGGATCGAAACCTTCAATGTAACCAGCGGGAACGAGCTCTTCCAGTGGTTGAATAATTCCCATCGTCGCGAAAGGACCGATCTGGTCACTAGGGCCATAGATTAACTCGGGTCCGCCGCCGCCCATAGCGGCAGACTGAAAGGCGGAGCGCAGCTCTTCTGTTTCCCGATAAGTACTTCGGACAAAGATCCCAGGATTTTCTTTCTCGAATTCTCTAAGAGCTTTATCAAGGACCGGACGATGACCATAGATCATCTGGTGCCAAAGTTGAATGCGTATGTCTTTGGCCTGGGCGGGAACGCTAATTACTAAAACTAAGAAGAGCAGTTTAAACAAATTCATGGACGAGCGACTTTATTCATTTTTTTAAGGACCACAGTGCTGCGTCCGGGGATTGAAACATAAGACTTGGAAATCGAGACATCCGCAAGGGCCTGGTCGACATTGTGATCCAACATTGGATGAAGATCCCAAGAGTCTGCAAAGATTGAATGAGTGAATGTTCGTGAGTCTTTGGAGGCATTAAAAAGAACGAGGAGTGTTTCGCTATTGTCGGACAGAAGCATCGCGATCAAACCCGGCTCGTTGACGTCAATGAAGTGCAATTTTTCACTGACTTCCCGTGATGATTGCAGGCGGAACAACGAGCTGCTCTTGCGAAGTCGTAGCAGCGCTTTGAAATACTCTTTGGTCTTGGTGATGTGCTCTGAGGACGCCGCCATAGCAGGGTCCGTTAAACGCGGTTGCCAGAATGACCAATCGTAATAGTTCTTCCAAGCTGGAGGTAGGCCACGTCCCCAACCATTATCTCTTAGAGAAAAGTCGAGAGCATTGAAAAAATCGCCAGAGTCATAGCTATCTTGGTCGCCATTTTTAGAGCGAAGTATTTCAAGACCGGACTCAATAAAAGGAATGCCTTGACCTAAAAGTGGTAGCGCCAAGGCCAGGTGATGCATTCTTTGTTTTTCAGCGATGGAGGCCATGGCAGGGTTTCTATCGGGATTAAAGAAGGGAGCTTTGGCCTGAATAGCATCCCATAGAGTGTACCCATCATGCGCAGAAACATAGTTAATAGTTTCGTTTGGAGTAGCAGAAGTTCCTACCTGAGAGCCCCGGAAGCGAAGCTGACCGCCAGTGATTGTCGAACCTAGATGTTCACGGAAGCGATAGTCTCTAAGATTTCCTGAAAGTCCGACTTTGATGACATCGCCCAAGTGCAGAAGTTTCATTTTTTGATCTTCGAGGTGGGTCGGAGTGTTGCGGTTGGCAGGTTCTCGATTGAAGTCGAAGTACAGACCCGTCACGAAACCTTGATCAGACTTCTCGGAGCTGCTGGTCGTTCCGCCCCGAATAGCATCACGGATGCGATCATTAAAGAAACCTATATCCAGGCCGTAGGAGTTCACAGCTGTCGCTGCCTGATCGGCATTGCGATCGTAGAACGACCCAAATTCCCAACCTTCACCATAAAGGATCAGCTTGGCGCCATCGACGCCGTCTTTATCTAAAGTCAGTGAACGCAATGAATCTCTGACTTGAGTCATAGTTTGCTTGCTATGGAAAGACATGAGGTCGAAGCGGAACCCATCTAGTTTATAAGTTTTCGCCCAGTAAATAACACTGTCTACGATAAGTTTTTCCATCATACGGTGTTCACTAGCGGTATCGGCACAGCACGAGCTTTTGTGCGCCATGCCCTCTTCGTTCACACGGTAATAATAAAGAGGAACAATGCGATCAAAGACCGAAAACTTTTCTAAGCCATGATTATAAGTATGATTGAAAACGACATCTTGAACGACTCGAAGACCCGCTTTGTTAAGCGCTTGGATCATTTGTCGAACTTCTTTGATGCGTACTCCGCCGTCGGGGTTTGAGGCATAGCTGCCGTCTGGAGTGAAATAATGAACGGGATCATAGCCCCAATTAAAGGGGTCTTCCCCGCGGATCTGACCAATAATACTTTGTGGTTCTTCCAAGTAGGAGCTTCGTCCGTGATAGTTCTGCCAGAGGGACTTGTTCTCGTTTACTGAGCCAAAATCATTGAAGGGCAGAAGGTGAACGTGTGTCAGACCAGCTTGTGCCAATGATCTCAAATGCCGCATGCCTAATGAGTTATCATGAGTGAAAGCCGAATAAGTGCCACGTTCGTAAAAAGGAACGGTTGCATCGATACTGCTGAAATCACGAATATGCAGCTCGTAGATAACAGAGTCTACTAGAGAGTTTAGAGCAGGTTTGGATACCTGATTCCAACCAGAAGGCTTTAGGTTGTCTGATTCAATATCAACAATTTGCGATTTTGCAGAGTTCATCGCCAAGCTGCGGCTATAAGGATCAGTCGCTAAAGAGATTTCCATTTGTCCCGTAAGCGGTTGGAATACTTCAACCTCATAAAGATAAAAGGAGTTTTCATAAGAGCGAGGCAGGACGGCTTGCCAGACTCCATGTTCACGATTCATCGGCAGAATCGCTTGTGGATCCTGGGGATTTCCATTCGGTGACGAGTATATAAAAAGACGTACCTGTCGGGCAGTGGGCGCCCACAATTTCAAAGAAAAATCATGGTCATGGGCAACCGGGCCTAAATCATTTCCTCCATAATAATAGAGATGATCCAGAAGTCCGGAGTATTGAATAGTCATCGAGTCCAGAGTTTCGCCACGGCCATTTGTGACGACCGCTTTGAGAGGGCCGCGAATCAGCGTATCTATGACTTGATGATTGATATGTGCTGTGCTGACAAGAGCATGGTGAGAACCCGAAGATATCAATGGAAGTTCAATGAAACTTTGGCTTTGACGGAATGGCATAGCGCCATCACTAATAAAAAAGCGCATATCTGAAGTGACGCGAAGACCTTGCGCTAGATTGATGATGAGTTCTGATGAATTGCGCCACTGCGCTCTAGCAGAGACTGCTTGCGCCAGGCCATGGGCAAACATGAATAAAACAAAAAGAGTGAGTGATGCAAAACGGATGCGGATACTTGTGTCGTCAGTCTTCAAAATTTCCCCTCAGTATTGATGCTACTAAATATGAGCCTCTCTGCATAAATCCTGGTCAGGCGCAGACTTTATGGGTAAGACTCTGGTTTTTCAAGAGGTGGAACGATGAAATCTGTAATGCTTTTATTTTTAGTAATGTTGTCGAGCGCGTCATCCTTTGCTCTCGAAGCAGATTTCTCGGGCTATCTCCGAGGAGGCACGGGACTGAACCTCGAAGGAGGCAAGCAAGAGTGTTTCAATAATCAAGGAATTCCGGGTAATTTCTTGAGGTTAGGAAATGAATGCGCCTTCTATTCAGAGCTTATATTCATTTTCAATCATCAAAAACCTACGGAAACAGATCCTTTCTTTTTTCGGACGCAGGTTCGACTGCAGGCATCCTCGAAAGGAACGCGTCAATGGGAGCCCGAGTCAAATCGTGATTTCAATCAGATTGAAGCCTTTGTGACAGCAGGTGGCATCGAGGGAATCCCGGGAAAGCCCTGGATTGGTAAAAGATTTTATCGTGACGTCGATCTCCATTTATTTGATTGGTACTACTACGCGGACATGAGCGGAGTAGGTGGTGGAATCGAGGACATTCCTTTTGGCTCGGGACTTTTTTCGGTCGCTCATCTTATACAGGCGAAAGAGGACAACGATCCTAATGATGCGATACCTGTTGAAACTTCTGTGGGTCGTCCGACTCTTCAAGCTCTTGATTTTCGTTTCAAACAGTATTCTGTGGGGCCAGGTCAGTTCTTAAACATTTGGGGTGTCTATGCTTGGGCGCCAGCGAGCAAAACTGCGACTGAGACATATCAGGCTACGAATGGTTATTCTTTAGCGGCACGTTTAAATGGTGCCCTGTGGGGCGGAAGTAATAACTTTACTGTGCTCTATGGAAAAGGCGCGATGAAGGATCTAAACATTTATGCCAACAGTACGTTGCTAGAAAATGACGACAGTCAAAACCGCGCTCATACATGGAGGATCGTAGAGGATTGGCACAGAGATGTTACCGACAACTGGGCGCTTATGATTGCCGCAGCGGCTGAGTTGTCTGATCTCGGTACGACGACAAACAATCGTAAAGAGTGGCAGGCGTTTGGCATCAGGCCGCTCTATTATTTGAGTGATCGTATCCAATTAGTATTCGAAACAGGATATTCACGAATCAAAGATGAGTCCGAGCAAGTTGCCGGAGTAGCGGTCGGTGAACGTCAGTTAATCAGAGCGACTTTTGCTCCACAAATCTCCATGAGCAAGAGCATCTGGGGACGTCCGGTGATGAGAGTCTTCATCAGTCACTCGCTGTGGAACGACGCCAACAAAGCTTCAGTCGGGGGCGGAGCTCCCACCTTTATTGACAAAAATGCCGGGACTTCATTTGGCTATCAGTTTGAAGCGTGGTTCTAGATTATCTAAGGTTTTTGAGGTCTTCGCTGGGGTTTTTCGAGGATTCGAGTGATTTGCATTTTTCGATGAATTTTTTAAAGTCTTCATCCACTTTTTTGTAGAGGGCTTCAAAATCTGAGAGGTCTTGCATATAAGTCTTATAGACGAGGAGCCGGGCATTGTTCAGTGCGATGTTTGGGAAGGTTTTATAGACATCGGTCTTCAGTTTAGGAAGGATTTCCGCTTTAAACTTTTGTTGAATTTGATTGATGCGAGTTTGACGGGCATCTTCATTTCGGCTGTTTTCAGCGAGTTCTTGGTACCATTTCTCTAAGGATTTAATTTCTTGAGAAATGAATTCTGAAAAGATCTTTGCATCTGCGTTTTCTAACTGAACTGCTTTAAGAGTTACTGAATTGGCACCTTCTTTTTTTTCATAGAACTTTTCGGCACCTTTGTGTCCCATGAAAGTCGCCAGTTGTTCATTGAAATCCGCTGCATGTTTTATGTAGAGGGTCGCATGAACAGTCTCATGGATAATTGTATTCACAAGGTCGTAGTCATCGTAGCGTAACATCGAGCTCAGAATCGGATCTTTGAACCATCCTAGAGTGCTATAGGCGGAAACTCCGCGAAGGTAAGTGTCGAGCTCCTCTTTTTGCAGTTCTTGTTCTTCAGTTTTTGCATCGGCTTCGTTGAAATAACCTTTATAGGGCATCTTTCCAACAAGGGGGTAGGACCATTCGTGGTGCTTTAGCTCCCAGCGCGGAGCTGCGCTGACCACATAGGTGACGTAGGGACGGTCAAGCTGAACGTAAGACGTGTAATTCTTTGTGGGCGTCAGATGCAGAACACTTTCGGCAAAGTGTCGTGCTTCCTGGGCAAGACGAAGTTTTCGTTTCTCTTCCTCAGTTAGTTGCGAACTTTGCAAAGCTTCGTCAAGTGGCGTGCGGCTGCCTAGCAGTTTCATTTGATTGTAGCCTGACTTGACCAGGTAACCCATCTGGCAACCCGTGGTCAGTAGCACCGTCAAAGTCAGCAAAAATGTTTTTACAGTAATGGTCTTCACAGAATCCAGGTTACGCCTGCACGCAAGGAGGTGTCATCTGTTTGCAGGCCGTCTCCGATAGGAGTCTTCCAGACGTCATAGCTTAGCTTGATACCGAAGGCTTGTGTCATTTGAATTTTTAATCCGACGCCATAGCTTGGAACAGTGGCTGTTTCAGGCTTAATGGTAAACGTGTTTTGACCTTCAATCTGAATTTCTTGGCTGCGCATGATCTGGGCTCCACCACCTTTAATGTATGGTTGGAAGAGCGCCTTGCGATCTGCGAAAACCAAGATAAGGTCGGCACCGATCACTTGCGATTTTTGGGTGGTCAATCGACGGGGATCCGAAGCGGTCGCTTTTTCCCGGCGAATTCCCGTGGCATCTGTATAGCTCAGCTCCAATGCGAGTCTTTCCAAAAAGTACAGGGACATAGAGGCTGTGATTGATTCTGAATCAAAATCGTTATCTTTGTCGAAAGTTGTTTTCTTCTGTCCGTAGGACATGCCAAGTTCCGTTTGCAAGGCGAGTGCGGGAGCTGCGGCTGACAAAGCTAGGGCCAAGATCATCAAAGAAAATTGCTTTTTCATATGTTTATTCTACCAAGCCTCATTGATGAGTAACATGAAATCTGAACCAGTCTGGACTAAAGCTGCAGGACCTGGCACGATGTCTCTATGAATGAAAAAAATTTAAAATGTGGACTTCCGCAGGACGAAGCCGAGTTGAAAGAACTTCTAACTCCTGAGCAATATGAAATCATTGTTAAAAACGGGACGGAACGTCCTTTTGCGAACGCCTTTTGGGACCATCATGAACCCGGGATTTATGTTGATGCCGTTTCAGGAGAACCCCTTTTTTCTAGCGAAGACAAGTTCGATTCCGGCACGGGTTGGCCCAGCTTTACGAAGCCGATCCATCCGGAAGTCGTGGTCGAGATCGAGGATCGTAGTCACGGAATGGTTAGAATAGAGGTGCGCTCCGCTAAATCAAATTCTCACCTTGGACATCTATTTGATGATGGTCCAGCGCCGACCTACAAGCGTTACTGTATTAATTCAGCGTCTTTAAGATTTATTCCGAAGAGCTAAGTGTCGGAGGGCGGAAGTTCACCGAAAAGGAATACTTGATATGAATAAAGCCGTCCTCTTTGACCATTTCTGGTGGGGGATTTGGGAACACCCGCGCTTCCCGAAAGGCATTGATTGCTGCCATATCGAAAATTTTGACTCCAGATTCTTTCATGACCAAAGCCGACTTTAAAAATCCCTCACGGTCTAACAAAAACTCCACTTGAGTCACCCAGTTGCGATTGCCAGTATTCATCATCGTAATATTATCGAATCGCTGAATCGCCGCCATCACGCGGTTTTCCCAGCGATATCGGATTTGTTCTTCGATGCGAGCATAAAATGAATAGTACAGATATTGATCAGTGTTCAGAGCAGTGAATGAACCGATCCTGACGTCGTTTGGCAGGGATTCGCCCACCTGCGACTGTCCTTGGTTAAGGCGGTTCATCTCGGCGAGTTCTTTAGAGATATCGACGTCACGGAATCCATCATCAGCTGGTGGTGCTGGTCTGCGTGCTGGCTGCTGCGTGGGTGATTGTTGATTATTTCGCTGAGCAGTTTGTTGGCGATTTTCAGTCATGCCCGTTTGCGCAGCTCTTTGCTCTGCACGGACTCGTTGTTTCTTCTCTGAAAGGAATCGAGCCATGGTTTCGTCTTCTTGAGGAACAAGTTGATCTTCAGGAACGACGGCCTGCCTGACGATTTGCCTTTGGGGCTCTTCAGAAATTTGGGGTTCGACCAGAGCAATCTCGATCGACTCTTCCATTAGTGCGGCTTTTTCAATTCGTTCCGCCAATAGCACCACTCCCAGCATAAGCAGGAAATGAATGGTGGCGCTAACAAAGAGAATTCGAAAAAAAACGGCCATGGTGGCTCATTCTAAGACACTCAGGACTTTAGTGCAAGACGGCTAAAGTTGAAACACATTCTTCCGATAAGAATTAAGTAAACAGGGGGATCAATGGGGAAAGTTCTGGATATCACGTCACGCCTAAAAGTGCAGAATCCTTTGGAAAATGGCAAAACAGTTAATAGTGCTGAGGTTCATGATATTACACATGCCCGCCAGGAAATGTTGAGCCGTGATCGCCGTGAGGTAAAAAGAACGATTCTGTCCGAATTTGTGGGTGCTTATGTGGTTCTACCTGAAAAGGGCCTCTTGAAAGCTGTTTTATATGATGTATCTGAAAACGGTTTGGCGTTTGATTTAGATCTTGAAGAAGGTGGATTCAATCAAGGCGAGGAAGTCGCCATGAGAGTGTATCTGAATCATACAACCTATTTCCCATTTACCATTCATGTTTCGAACTGCCGAGCTATCGAAGACGAAGGCGTTGTTCGTCATGGTGCTAACTTTGTCAAAGGCACGATGAACGATGTTGCACTTCATCATTTCGTAAAGTTCATCGAAAATGTCAGTGCAAGTCTGAAAACGGATTCTGGCGACGTGCTCGTTTCACACATCTCTTAAATTCTTATTCTGCAATCCTTTTCCGTAGACTTTGGTCCTGCGATTTGGTGCAATTTAGCTGTAGCGAGACTGCAGCTAAAAAGCTTCATTCGCTATGGACTTAATAACTACGGAGGGTTGTCCATTGAGCAAATCCAAGCGCAGAAAAATTGTTGTAGATACGAACGTCATCCTCTTCGATGCTCAGGCTATCCTGCGCTTCGGTGAAGCTGATGTCCACATCCCCATTTCCGTTATTGAAGAAGTCGATAGATTTAAACGTGACCAGGGTGAAAACGGGCGAAATGCTCGTCAGTTCAGTCGTTTCGTAGATGTACTTCGTGCGAAAGGCTCTCTTAACAGCGGTGTTCAGATCGATAACTCTGAAACGGTGGTCTATATTAACACAGACTTGATGCTCTCCGGGATGCCGACGGAACTGGATCATCAAAAAGCTGACAACCGGATCTTAAACACTGCTTTGGCCTTACAGAAGCAGCACCCTCGTTATAAGGTTGAGTTGATCACAAAGGATATCAATCTTCGTATTAAGGCAGATGTTTACGGCATTTATGCGAAGGACTATGAAACGTCTGATTCGAATCAAGATGATCTTTACGAAGGTTACCAGGAGATTATGGTGACTCCGGAACAAATCGATTCTTTCTACAAAGAAAAAAGATTTGTGACAGACCTCAAATTGTTGGCGAATCAATATGTCATTATGAAGGATTCGACCAATCCGAATCATTCAGCGATAGGACGTTATAGCTTTGCAGACAAAGCGATCGTTCCATTGATGCAAGCTGCGGATTCTATTTGGGGAATACATGCCCGAAATGTCGAACAGGCCTTCGCAATGGATTGCCTGTTGAATGATGAAGTTCTTTTCGTGTCTTTGGTGGGTAAGGCCGGTACTGGGAAAACACTTTTGGCCATTGCCGCTGGTCTTCATAAAACCCTGGATCAGGGGCAGTTCCAGAGATTGCTCGTCTCAAGACCGATTTTTCCTATGGGCAGAGATATAGGCTATCTTCCTGGTGATATCGAACAGAAACTGAACCCTTGGATGCAACCGATCTTTGATAACGTGGAGTTCTTGATGGGTGCGGACAAAAAAGCAGCAGGTCGCGCTCAGGAGTTGATCAATCAAGGTATGTTGAATATTGAACCGTTGACCTATATTCGCGGTCGCAGCATTCCCAAGCAATACCTGATTGTCGACGAAGCTCAAAACTTGACTCCGCATGAGATCAAGACGATCGTTACACGCGCAGGACGAGGAACAAAAGTCATTCTGACCGGGGACGTTTATCAGATCGACAACCCATACGTAGATTCAGCGAACAGCGGATTAACATATGCGGTGGAACGATTTAAAGGTCATCCGATAGCTGCTCATGTGACCTTAACCAAGGGTGAGCGTTCAGAGCTGGCTGAATTAGCTGCGAATATTTTGTAGGAGAGATTCATGACAACAGAGACGGCAATTGACGTAGGATTTACAGCTTCGATAACAGTGCAAATAACGGATAAAATGGTCCGTCAGTTTGCTGAGCTTTCTGGAGACTATAATCCTATTCATCTTGATGATGAGTATGCAAAAGGCACTCGATTCAAGCGTCGTATCGCTCACGGCATGATCGTTGGGGCTCTGATTTCCAGAGCCCTTGTCGACGGGATTGGCCGAGGCGGCATTTATTTAGGGCAGAGTTTGAAATTTGTAAATCCTGTGTTCATTGATGATCATGTGACCATCACGATTAAAATCACAGGACTGAGAAAAGAAAAAGGTATCGCTACAGTTGAAACCAATGCCACGAAAGCCAACGGAGACTTGGTGGTTAAGGGTGAAGCTGTGATTATGATGACCACAACTGACTCATAGGTATTATGTCTTCAGTTTTTCATCTCATCTATATTAGTAAGGCGAATCAAAATCTGAGTTATTCAGATATTCAAAATATTTTGACCGCCTCGAAAAAAAATAATGCTCGCGATGGAATCACAGGCCTTTTGATATTGCGAGATGATTATTTTGTTCAGCTGCTCGAAGGTTCGGAAGCTGCGGTCAAAAAAATCTTGGGCACTATCATAATGGATGAGCGAAACTCTTCACTCAAAGTTTTATTGGAAACTACAAGCGATGAACGTTTGTTCGATGGTTGGGAAATGGCCTTTGTCGATGGGGATCTGTCGAACAACTCAACCCAGGAGCTCGTAGATTTCTTTGAAGCTTGTGTCGATTCTGGACACAAAGGGAAAGGGTTAATCCTGCCCTTGCTTAAGAAGTTCCGAGCGTCAGCTCCCATTCTAAAGTAAAAATCAAAAATAACATTAAAAGGAATCAGCAATGAACAGCATGTTTCGCAAAATTATTGCAGCAAAAAATGAAAATACAAAACTTGACGACTTTTCATTGGCGCTTCTTCGCGTCTTCATCGGACTCACTATGGCATTTTCTCATGGTTTAGGAAAAATGCCGCCGCCTGAGCAGCTTATTGGTGGAGTAGAGGCAATGGGCTTTCCGATGCCAGTCTTTTTTGCTTGGGCTGCTGCCTTGGCAGAGTTCGCCGGTGGAATTTTGTTGGCGATAGGATTGTTGACTCGTCCTGCAGCTGCTTTCGTTATGGTCACGATGGCGACGGCATTCTTCATTGTGCACGCGGCGGATCCCTTCCAAAACAAAGAGATGGCTTTGCTTTATCTTTTTGCTTCTTTGTTCTTTGTTATCCACGGCGCAGGAAGATGGTCGGTCGATCATTTCATCGCTCGTCAAAAGTAAATCTTCTATTGGCTGCCGGTAGAGCGAAGGTTGGTTGGAGTCTGGAATTTTCAACAGAGTTTCTCCAGCCGGCACAGCCTCCGGCATCATTTCGACCTGCCGCGCTTCGTGCAGCGGCTTCGCGCCTTCGCTCGTTGTAGCGCCTCAAAAACTACCAGTTTCCGCAATGTTAGATAAACTGACAATTCTTTGAACAGCAATCTTGCTGCTTCCGTAAACTCTCTAAACAGAAAAATTTCATAATGAGATTCGTTTGAAAAAGCTCCCCGAAAAAGGAGACGATGAGGAGGTAGAAAAATTGCACTCAAGAGGGAGTTTTATGAAAACTTATAAAATCATCAGCATGACACTTGTAAGTTTGATGATGGCGGGATGCCTCGACAATAATGGCGCTACTGAAGTCAGTGCGGACCTGAATAACAATTCTGATTTCTCGGTGAATCCGCCAGCGACAGAAGATCCAGGAACTGGTGATACTGGATCCGTAGATCCCGATGATGATGACGTCGTGTCAACAGATCCAACCTTGTTGGATGGCTTCACTATTAACAAGGGCGACAAGCTTACAGCATCAACGACGCTTCAGCTTGATTTCTACCCACCCTTCTTTGCTTCTCATACAAAAATTTCGGAAAGTGAATCTTGTGTTGGCGGTCAGTGGGAAGCTTACGCTGATGCCCAAGGATATACCACACTAAAGAAGAACCAAAAGGTCGTCATGGGAGTTCAGTATCGCGATCATGATGGTCGTACAAGTCAGTGTTATAAGAAAGAAATCTACATCGACCAGATTGGACCTGAAATCGTTTTCGCTAAATATCCTTCAACCACAGTTGAAGAAGGTACTGACGTCGAGATTATTTTTTCGGTCTCGGATGTGGGCGCTGGTGTAAAAGACGTGGTTTGTAATGTTGCCGGAGTGAACAAAGCTTGTCTTGCTGGAGAGAACAAGGTTGTGTTCCCAAAATTGGCGGCTGGCCAGTACACCCTAAAAGTTTCAGCAACGGATAAGTTGAACCACGCTTCCGAAAAGAGCATCACTTTCACAGTGTCATCACTTTACAAACAACTTGTTCACAGAGTTCAAGTTAATCAATACAACAAAGTAGACATTCTCTTTGTCATCGATAACTCAGGTTCAATGGAATACGAGCAGAAGAGCATGGCTTCTCGAGTTCGCAACTTTTTGGATGTCGTTCAAGGCTTGGATTGGCAAATTGCGGTGACTACGACGGACCCTCGTTCCACTGCAACTGGCGGCGATGGAATCCTTGTTCCGCTGTATGGCAAACAAGGTCAGTACATCTTAAACTCTGCTATGAATCATGAAGATGCACGAAACACTCTTAGTCGTACTCTTCAGAGATCAGAGACGGGCAGTGGAGCTGAGCAAGGTATCAACGCAGCCTATCGTTCTATTGAGCGCTCAATGAACTCAAAGCCCGGTGTTAATGCTAACTTCATTCGATCAGATGCACAGTTGGCTGTCATTGTAATATCTGATGAAGACGAGTCAGCTAACAATCACAGAAATGATCCTCAGAATCTGTTGACGTATATTCAAACCGCATTTAACGGACAAAAGTCATTCTCTTTCCACTCAATCATCACTCGTCCTGATGATAAAGCTTGTAAGAGCACGCATGGTGCAACATATGGTCAGCGTTATGCTCAGATTTCGAATCTGACCGGTGGAGTGATCGGTGATGTGTGTGCTAGTGACTATGCAGCTCAGGTTCAAGGTATCGCTGAAGGTGTTCGCAAGACCCTAAAGTCAGTGACGCTAACTTGTGCTCCAGTTGTCGATGCGACTCGTTCAGTCCTCGTACTTAAAGATGGCCAAGTCTATAATGGGACTCGTCGTCTGGAAGGTCTGAATCTCGTATTCGACGAGATGTTGCCAGCGGGTAATTACGAGATCTATCACTCTTGTGTGAAATAGATCTTTGCGAAGTTCGTAGGAAAAGGCTTTAGGGAAACCTAAAGCCTTTTTTTATTCTGCCAGTCCTGTTCCTATATCGCGAGGGTCGGAAACACCTCTTAGGATATTTTTTTCTCTGGCGACGGCCATGACTTTGCAGGGGATAGGGGCGATTTCGGTTTTGTAGCCCATCTCTTTCAAAGCTGCCAGTGCTTGGGGGCTAGGGCCGGGTTTGTCGATAAATAGAATATCTGGCTGCCACTGATGATGGTACCGGACCAATGCTACCGAATCATACAGCGGCAATCTGAACTCGATATAGTTTAAGACAGTCTGCGCGACACAGCTGATAATTCGAGTGCCACCTGGCGCGCCGACACTCAGAATCGCTTGGTTGTCCTTAAAGACCAGTGTGGGGGACATACTGCTTAGCGGAGTTTTTTTCGGTGCGATTAAGTTGGGTTTGCCACCAATCGCCCCGAATAAATTGGATTCGCCGATCTTTGCGGCAAAATCGTCCATCTCATTATTTAAGACGATGCCCGTGCCGGGGGCGACAACGCTCGCCCCAAACCATCCGTTAATTGTTTGGGTCGTGCTAACGGCGTTGCCATCGGCATCCATAATTGAAAGGTGAGTGGTTTCGGTAGACTCCAAAGGCAAAGGGTTGCCGGCTTGAACATCGGAAGCTGTTCTGGCTTTGTCATTTTTGATTTCGAGGCGTCTTTTTTTGACATAACCTTCTGCGATCAATTCATGAGTGGGAACCTGCACGAAGTCTGGATCCCCCAAGTAGCGGGCCCTGTCGGCGAAGGAAGATTGTAAAGCAGATGCTGCTAAATGAATGGATTGTGCAGACAAGGGGCCATGCTTAACTAAATTGTCATCTTCCAAGAATTTTAAAAACTGGATAACATGCACTCCTCCCGAGCTGGGTGGGGGCATTGAAACGACTTTATAGTCCTTGTATGTCGCCTCTATAGGCTTTCGCCAGTGAACCTTGTAGGTGTCAAAATCCTTTTGAGTTATCAGTCCACCGTTGTTTCTAAAGCTACGGATCAGTGCTTTGGCGATAGAGCCGTTGTAAAACTCCTCGGCTCCCTTGTTCGCAATAAGCTTTAAGGTTTGAGCGAGGTCTTTTTGAATGACCATCGTTCCCAATGGTGGGACTTGCCCCTGATCATTCAGAAATATCGCTGCCGCAGCAGGGTCCTGTCTTAGGGTGCTTGCTTTGTAAGTGAGGGCTTGGTGATATTCAGGATAAATGGCAAAACCATTTTCAGCCAATTTGATAGCAGGTGTAAGAACCGTTTTCAAAGGGAGTCTGCCGAACTTTTGATGAACTTCAATGAAACCCGCGACCATGCCCGGAACGGCAACTGCTAAATAGCCATCTTTGGAAGCGGATTCATGGACCTTGCCATTTTTGACATACATGTCAGTTCGAGCCTTAAGCGGGGCTCGTTCGCGAAAATCAATGGCGTGAGTTTCCCCCGTTTTAGCATCATAAAACAGCATAAATCCGCCGCCGCCGATTCCTGTCGACTGAGGTCGCTCTACAGAAATTGTGAAAGAGGCAGCAATGGTTGCATCAATGATATTTCCGCCAAGTCGAAACATTTCTTGAGCCGCTAAACTGGCGAACTTGCCTTGGGTGGCAATGGCGAACTTTTGACCAGTGGCTTCTGCAGTTTGAAAATCCGAACGCTCTTCGGCCGTTTTGATGATCTTGTGAGAGGGGGAAACCTTTGTGGTTTGGCAACTAATAGAAAAAGAAAGAATGAGTAGTACGAGAAAACTTTTTTTCATGAGGCCTCCATTTTGAAGGATAACAAAACGGAGGCAGCAAGAAAGGAACGCCGTATCGCGCGGGTCGTTACGGCTAAAAGACTATTTCAGTGGCTTTTGAATAATGTGGATTGCGTGTCCAAGAGTGGCCTCGGCGCACTCCATCATAGTCTCTCCCAAAGTTGGGTGAGGATGGATGGTCAAAGCCAAGTCTTCGATGCGTGCACCCATCTCGATTGCCAGAGAGGCTTCAGAAATCAGATTCGAAGCTTCTGGGCCGACGATGTGTACGCCCAACAGAACATGGGTTTTCGCATCAGCAATCATTTTTACAAAGCCTTCGGTTTCCATCATGCTAACGGCACGTCCGTTGGCTGCAAATGGGAACTTTGCAATTTTCAAATCGTTAAAGCCTTTTGCTTTGGCTTCTGCTTCCGTCATGCCGGCAGCTGCGATTTCTGGATCGGTAAAGACCACCGCAGGTACTTGTTTCGCATCATAAACACGGTTGTATCCTTTGATAACTTCAGCAACCAGCACGCCTTCGTGAGACGCTTTATGCGCAAGCATAGGTTGGCCTGCAATATCTCCGATAGCGAAGATATGTGGCACATTGGTTCGGCGCTGAGCATCCACCTTAATAAAACCACGTTCATCGACTTGGATGCCTGCGGCTTTCAGGTTGGCTTGGTCACCATTGGGACGACGACCCACCGTCACTAGAATTTTGTCACACTTAATGACTTCATCCTTGCCATTAATTTCAGCGGTCACTTCATAGCCATCTTTTACCTTTTTCTGGCCCTTGGCTTTTGCTCCGTAAAGAACTTTAACGCCGGCTTTGTTCAGTTTGCGAGTCACGACCTGGGCACACTCTGGATCGACGACCCCGGCAAGAAGAGCGGATTGCGCTTCGATAACAGTCACTTCAGTTCCTAATTTGCGAAGGTAAGAGGAAATTTCCAACCCAATGTATCCGCCGCCAATGACGACGACACGTTTGGGGATTTCATCCAAAGCCAATGCACCTGTTGAAGACATGATGTCTTTCTCGTCAAACTTGAAACCGGGGATTTCGATCGGGCGTGACCCTGTTGCGACAACAAAATATTTTGCCTGAACGGTCTCTGTGCCTGTTGAGGATTTTACCGTGATCTCTTTTGGGCTCTTAAAGTCAGCAGATCCCTTTAGAATGGTCACGCTGTTTCCTTTAAGCAGTTGACCGACACCGCCTGCCATTTTGTCGCAGACAGACTGTTTCCAGCTGACAAGTTTCTTCATATCAACGTCAATGCCACCCTTGATATTCAACCCCATGTCAGCAAAGCTATGCTGAGCTTTATGAAGAAGGTGAGTTGCCGTGATCATCGCTTTTGAAGGAATGCAACCTACGTTAAGGCACACACCACCTAAGTATTCTTTTTCAACAACTGCAGTTTTGAATCCCAATTGTGCGGCACGAATAGCTGCAACATAACCGCCAGGACCTGCGCCAATAACAACAACATCAAAATTTTGCATAAAATTATTTCTCCGAACACAGGCTAGTTCCGTCGGGGGAACTAGCCACAGGGATATTTAGATAAGTTCAACCAATAGTTTGCCAGGGTTCTCGATGCGTTCGATGAATGCCTTCAAGAAACGAGCTGCAACAGCTCCGTCAATCAAGCGATGGTCTGCTGTTACGGTAAAGTTCATAACTTTAATAGCCGCTAGCTGACCATTTTTAATAACCGGCTTTTCATCGATCTTGTACATTCCCAAAATAGCGACTTCAGGATGATTGATGACTGGAGTTGCATAAGTGCCACCAATGGAGCCGATATTAGTGATGGTGATCGTCGCGCCTTTCATTTCGTCGGGCTTCAGCTTGCCATCACGTGCTCGCTTGGAAAGATCCAATATCTCTTTAGAGATTTCCAGAATATTTTTTTGGTCAGCATTTTTAATCACAGGAACAACAAGTCCATTTGGAGTGTCCGCCGCAAAACCAAGATTGAAGTATTTCTTGTAAACGAGTTCCCCAGCAGCATCATCAATAGAAGCGTTAAACATTGGAAACTCACGAATAGTTGCAATCATTGCTTTCATAATGATCGGCAAATAAGTGATTTTAGTTCCTTGTTTTTCTGCGAATTCTTTGAGTGATTCACGCAAGGTCACCATTTCATCAACCTTGGCTTCATCCATAATAGTGAAGTGCGGAATGATGTGTTTGGATTTCTGCATATTCTCGGCGATCTTTTTACGAATTCCAATAAGAGGAACGCGCTCTTCCGCAGCACCAGCGGGGCCTTGGTAAGACGGACGAGGAATTGACATTCCCGGTGCGCTGAGGGCTTTCGCAGAAGGAGCAGGTGCACCTGCTCCACCTTTGGCAGACATGACGTCTTCGCGGGTGACTCGACCGGCAAGACCAGAGCCAGAGAGAGAGTTGATATCAACATTCATCTCACGAGCCAAACGACGAGTCGCCGGAGTTGCAAGAATTTTAGAATCGGCAACTGGAGGGAAGATACCAGAAGCAACGGATGCGCCTGCTCCATTGCCAGTTGAGGCAGCCGCGAAATTTGCGTGCGCAGAGGCTGGAACTTCACGCTGAGCACCTGCTGGTGCCGTCTTTTCGGAAGTCGATGGCTTAGCAGATCCAGCTCCAGTAAGTGTGATCATCGTCGAGCCCACTTTAACGACATCGCCCGCTTTGAACTTTAGATCTTTGACGGTGCCGGCAACTGGGGATGGAACTTCTACAGTTGCTTTGTCAGTGAGAACTTCTGCAATAGGTTGATCGGCTTTTACAGAGTCTCCAGATTTGACCAACCACTTAACAAGTTCACCCTCTGTCACACCCTCGCCCAATTCGGGAAGTTTAACATCTTGAACAGCTGTAGAGGTTGATGCTGCAGGAGCTGAAGTTGAGGCCGCTTGCGTGCTCGCCGCAGGTTTCGTTGCCGCTGGGGCTTTTGCTGCAGAAGAGCCGGCTTCAAGAGTGATCATAGTTGAACCCACTTTTACGACGTCACCAGCTTTAAATTTTAGATCTTTTACGGTTCCAGCAATTGGAGATGGAACTTCAACAGTTGCCTTATCAGTGAGAACTTCTGCAATGGGTTGATCTGCTTTGACGGAGTCACCTGGTTTTACCAACCATTTAACCATTTCGCCTTCTGTGACACCTTCACCCAGTTCGGGCAGTTTTACGTCAGTTGCCATGTTGAGAAAGTTCCTTTCCTGTTTTGCTTATCTGTAGATACTTTTTGAACAGTTCTTTCTAGTAGGACGCTAGAGTAATTGCACCGAATTACGCGGCGCGCACTAAGTAAAATTATGGAGGCCTGCCAGGGGCCTCTGTCTGTTGCGGCTTTGTGGTGAATCGCATTATAAGTTCCTGTCGAAAGGCATCGACAAAATTCCAAGCCCAGGTCTATGTTGCGAGGGAAGTCGCGAATTTAGAAGGAGTCACCATGAAATTTTCTCAAAAGCTCAATGAGGGTAAGCTGTTGAAGCGGTACAAGCGTTTCTTCGCCGATATTCAATGGAACGATGAGGTGGTGATCGCGCACTGTCCAAATACGGGCAGCTTAAAAAGTGCCTATGAGCCGGGGCAAAGCTGCCTTTTTTCCGCAAGCGACAATCCGGAACGAAAGCTGCGCTTTACGTTAGAAATGATTCAATCGAATGCGGGCGCCTGGGTCGGAGTGAACACTGCCACACCCAATGCCATCGTACGGGAAAAGTTAAATAAAATTGTCGCCGATAAACCAGAAGGAAATTTGTGGTCACACTTTGACGAGGTGAAGGCCGAATATAAGATTTCAAAGGAAACACGGCTTGATTTCGCTTTGTTCAAAAAGGATCTGACGAAAGCACATTATATCGAGGTCAAGAATGTCACGCTGGCGGACGGGGTCGCTGCGCAATTTCCCGATGCAGTGACCGAACGGGGACAGAAGCATCTCCGGGAACTCATGTCTTTGATCGATCAAGGACATACGGCGGAAATCATATTTACTGTTCAGAGAAATGACTGTTCAGTTTTTAGTCCTGCAGATCATATCGATCCAGAATATGGCCGCCTGCTTAGAGAAGCTCATTTAAAAGGTCTGATAATTTCTCCAATCGTTGTGGATCTTCATCCTGAAGGCGTGGAGCTAACCGATCGCCGATTGCCCGTGCTGCTTTAGTCGATCTGTAGGCGCTCTCGGTTTACGCAACTCGGTATTTAATCCTCTGTAATGGGTGGGACTTTTCTTTCCTTGCGGTAGAATTTGTGCTCTATTTTGTCCAAGTATAAAGTGAGGCAAGGATATGGCTAAATCAAAAGTGAAGTCGACGAAATCACCACGCACCCAGGCTATTCATGGAGAATTTCTTTCGAAGTCATGGGAGTTTTCTCATCATTTGATTCCGCCGATGACTGCCTCGACGACATTTCGCTTGGAATCCTTGGGACGAGGAGCGGAAGGTTTTAGTACCTTTGGTGCACCCACAGAAAAGCCGATTTGGATTTACGATCGTTTGGAAGAGCCGACGACAAAAATGCTGGAGGACCAGCTGGCGTTGCTGGAAAAGGGCGAGTGTGCCATTACTTTTGGAAGCGGCATGGGAGCCATTTCTTCCACCCTGATGACTCTGTTAAAAGCTGGTGACAAAGTCGTCGCCCATAAAACATTGTACGGATGTACCTACAGTCTTTTGAAAAATTGGCTGCCTCGTCTGGATATCGAAAATCATATGATAGATATCAACGACTTTAAAGTTTTGGAAGATCATCTGGCGGACCCAGCAACACGAGTGGTTTACTTTGAGTCTGTCTCGAATCCAATTCTGGAAATTGCCGATCTTGAAAAGATCACGGGCCTCGTCAAGCAGGCGAATAAAAAACGCGGAGCAGATCGTAAGACCTACACTGTCGTCGATAATACCTTTCCGACACCATGGGCGCTTCGGCCGATCGAATGGGGGGTCGATTTTGTCATTCAAAGTTTGACTAAAAATATCTCTGGCTTTGGCACCGAGATGGGCGGCGCTGTGATTGCTCCGAAAGCTTTTGAGGGCCTGTTAAGAATGGCTCGAAAAGATTTTGGCGCGATTATTCATCCTTATTCAGCATGGCACATTCTGGTGTACGGAATTTCCACGCAAGCCGTGCGTTTCGAGCAACAACAAAGCACGGCTTTAAAAGTCGCACAGTTTTTGGAAAAGCATCCCAAGATTGAGTCAGTGACCTATCCGGGCCTGAAGTCACATTCTCAATTCAAACTCGCGAAAAAATATCTTGTGTCTCCCGAGGGGGATTTTTCTCCCGGAACAATGATTTCATTCCAACTAAAAGGGAATATGAAGAAGTGCCAAAAGTTCGTTGATGATATCGCTAAGAATTCATATTCGATCACCTTGGCCGTCAGTTTAGGGCTTGTAAAAACATTAATAGAGGTCCCGGGTTTTATGACCCACTCGGCGATTCCAGATGACAAACGCGGCGAAAGTGGGATCGACCCGAGAGCGATTCGCTTAAGTATAGGCTTAGAGAATTCCAGAGACATCATTGGAGATCTCGAGGAAGCTCTGAACAAAATTTAGTCTGTTCCACTTGAACAGTCGGCGACCTTGGTCCTGAAGCGTTTCAAAGCGAGACAATCCGAAGATTACCTCGCAGTAAGAAACACAACTGGTATTCAGTTTTGATTCAATACTTCCGTTTGTTTTAATGTGAAACCAACGTCGGTGAATAACTATGAAATTTTAAAGCTCGTAGCGGTCGGGGGAATGGCAGAAGTCTTCTTGGCGCGTTCGTGGTCATCGCTGACTCCAGAGGGAAAGTTAGTGGCCTTAAAGCGCACCTTACCGGATTACCTAGACAGTCCGGATCTGTGCCAAATGTTCTTGGATGAAATCCGTGTTGGCAGCTGTTTGAACCATCAAAATATTGTGCAAGTGTACGATTTCGGTATGGTGAATAACCAAGCCTATCTGGTCATGGAGTACATTAACGGAATTTCCTTGCGTGAGTTGTTGTCGTTCCTTCGTGATCATAATCAGTTTATTCCGTTGCCAATGGCATTGTATATTATCACGAAAGTGGCGACGGCTTTGGATTATGCATACAATGCCGCCGATCCAAATACGGGTGATATCTTGAAGTTGATTCATCGAGACATCAGCCCGCAAAATATCATGCTGAACTTTGAAGGTGACGTGAAGGTGATCGACTTCGGAATTGCCAAAGCGACAGCTGTGCGCAGTCATACTCGGCACGGAATGGTCAAGGGTAAGGTCGTTTACATGAGTCCCGAGCAGGTTCGTAATGAGGACATTGATCAGCGAACTGACTTGTTTTCACTAGGAATTATTTTCTGGGAGTTGCTTGCTAACCGTCGATTCTTTGCGGGTAAAACAGTCGATGAAGTTCGAAAGCAGGTTCGAGAGTATCGCCTGCAGAGTTTAAATTTTGACGAGACCGAAGGCCTTAAGGTCATGGCGCCTTTTCTTGAAAAGCTTTTACATCACGACAGAAATAGTCGGTATGCCAGTGCTCAGGACCTCGCAAGAGACATCCAATTGTTTCTTAATAGAGAATTCCCGATGTATTCGCATATTGATTGCGCCGTATACTTAAAAGATCTGTTTGCGGACAAGTATGGAAAGTCGCTGCAAGAGTTTGCGGCAAAGCCACCAGGGCAGGCGCCTGCACAGAAGCCTATCTTAGCTGAAAAAACCGTACTGACTCAGAAAATTATCGAGCGGCCCACAGTCCCGCTAAATACTCACCTAAAAAAGCCAGTAACGACCTACACCTCGATTCCGGTCCGTCCACGGAAACCATTGCCGATGAGAAGGGTTGTCAGAAGTGTCAACCATGACTTGTCCTGGCGAAATCTAGCGATGATGGTTTTAAGCGCTGGAGTGATCACTTACTTTGGTGTCGGCATTGTTGCCAAGTTTGGAAGATTGTTTGCTTCATCAAATGTCGAGGTCACTTTTTTTTCGGAACCTCCCAATGCTCGCGTTTCTATCGATGGTCAGCCGGTTGACTTTGTTTCTCCTTTCACAATGAAGATGAGTAAGAACAAGGTTTACCAAATCGAAGTCGATAAGGCCGGATACCAACGCAAGAGGTTTAGCTTTAAGCCGATTCGAAAGGCTCAGTATAAAATGGCTTTGGAGCCCTTGCCTTCGCCTACCGGTCCTATTTATAGAGGTTTAAGTTCGCTTGAAAGCATGGCAGAGAAGAATGCGAAAAAGATCGCCCCCAAGAAGCGATCTAAAAATATAAGAGGCACGTCTCAGAAAAAAGCTCAGAAGTAGACTTGTCTATCCCGGGAATTAATAATAGCTCCATATCAAAAACTACACTGCGATGAATGCCTGACTCTGGTCTTGTTATCGATCAAGAGGTTCGTCTAGTTCTCCGTCGCTTTTCAGCGAATTCCTGTCGACCCCTCAAGCAAAAACCATTTTTTTTAAGTTCAGAAATCAAACAACCGATGGGCTCACCAGATCCACGGAGGTTTGATCATGAGGAATTCACTCTTAAAGACAATTATTCTTGTCATCAGCTCAGCAGGACTTATTTCTTGCGGCAATTCTCTGCCAGCTTTGCCTGATGATCCAAATAATGAGCCCGCTGCAGTGGATGGGGGGCAGGTCGATTTGGGGAGTGAGATAGAGCCAACAGTGCCGGCTGTGCCGCCCGTGGTTTCGGAAGAAGAGCCCACACTTGTTAGTGAGCGCGACGAGATCCTGAAGGAGTATGCTTATGTCGATCCGAAGAGAATAGTTCCTGATCGTCATCTTGAAGAGGCGTTGATCTATTTTCATAAAAACAAGGCGACACTTAAAAATAAAAACGTCCTTTCTGTTATCGACTACAGTCAAAAATCGACCCAAAAGCGTTGGTACTTTATTAATATGCAGACCGGAGCGGTTTGGAACATACACGTTGCGCACGGAAAAGGCTCAGACAGCAATCATGATGGGTATGCTGAAAAATTTAGCAATATCTCGGGATCGAATGCCACTTCACTGGGGTTCTTTCGAACAGCAGAAACGTACAATGGCGCCAATGGCTTTTCGCTTCGCTTGGACGGACTTTCAAGCACGAACTCTAAAGCGCGAGACCGAGCCATTGTTGTCCATGGGGCCAGCTATGTTCAGGATACTTCTGTCATTCAAGGTCGAAGCTGGGGGTGTCCAGCTGTTTCCACTGCGAACACCCAAAAGGTTATCAATTTGATTAAGGGCGGAAGTCTTATTTATGCGGCCAAGTAAGGACTAAACGTCGCGAAGCTGTTCTCCAACAAGCTTTTTGAGGTCTTCAACGAACTGAACATATTCGCCCAGATCCAACCTCTCGTCAGCTGGTATATGAGCGTTGACCATATTGTACGGAGTGAGTTCAATCACATCAGCGTGCGATGAGATCGCAGAGAAATTGTTCTCTTCAAGGATTTGCATAAGAGCGTCGAGGTCGTGGCCTTCTTCATCATGTGGATAGTCCAAACCTTTAATCTCGCAGAGAGCTTTCAGATATTTTTCGCAAGCTTGGGCTAAGTTGTAGCCGACGAGCTCGTGCTGCTTAGAGTCCTCTAGGCGTTGTTTGGCGAGATCAAGGTCATCCTGAGCTTTTAGGATCAAAGATTTTGCGTGTGCACTCACAGATGCTCCTCGTGTAAAGTTGATGAGTTCACTTTATGCTAATCTGGGCTCTTCGGGCAAAACTAATTTACATTTCAAAATAAAAAACCCACAGTTTTTGTGAACTGTGGGTTTTTGTTTATCTCGAATCAGCAGTCTGGACTATTTTCCAGCGTTTAGATGGCGATCGATAATAGTTTTGAACTCAGAGAACGGATAAGCTCCGCGCAAAGAAACTCCATTAATAAGGAATCCTGGAGTGCCCGAGAAGTTGAACTTACGAGCCTCTTCCATATCTGCTTCGATACGCTTAGTGATAACTTCGCTGTTCAAGTCTTTTTCAAGCTTCTTCATGTCAGCGCCTACTTTTTTAGCAGCTTCTTTAAGGTAACCTTCTTTTTTAGTACGAAGCTCACCCTGATTTTCAAAGATCATGTTATAGAACTTTTCCGCTTTAGCATGGTCTTGCATGCCGATAGCTTCAAAGTATCTTGCTGCTGGCATCGCCAAAGGATGGAAATCCAAAGGAAGGTGCTTGAATACAACGCGAACGTCTTTAGGGTAGGCCTTTTTAACTTCTTCCAAAGTCACATGACCTTTTGCGCAGTATGGGCACTCAAAATCAGAGTATTCTACGATGGTGATTTTTGCGTCTTTAGGGCCAAAGATAACGCGACCTTCTTCGATCTCAGGCTTTAGAGGAGCAGCAAACTCTTGATCACGCTTTTTAGTTTCTTCTTCCATAGCGTTTTCTTGAGCTTTTCTCTGTGCATTTTGAGCAGCTTTGTTAACTACTTCGATAAATTGTTCTGGGTCCTTTTCGATGGCCGCAAAAACGATGCTTGGATCTTTTTCGACAGCTTCTTTAAGTTGTTTTGCAGACGGAGCACAGTTCACAAGAGTGAGTGCCAGTGCGGTTAAACCAAATAATCTAAGTGCTTTCAATTGTTCCTCCATGATGGAAATTTCTATTTTCTAGAACCCGTCTATTCTGACATCAATACCCGGACAGATGGAAGGAAAAACCGCCTGTCTAATGTCTAGTTGATGCGCTTTGCAATACTATGGAAGGTATCTTCCCATTTTTTGACTTGCCCTGTGATCAGAGCGTCTTAGACTCAAAGCATGAAAAACGCAAAATTTATCCTGACAAGTGCACTCATTGTATTTTCACTGCAAGCCCAGGCTGGTTTGTTATTTAACTACTCTCAACTGACAACGAAGGACCTGGATGAAATGAACCAGATCGTAGAGAGTAAAGTGAAGGAGTCGAAGCAGTCTGCCAGTGGCAAGCACGTGCCGCTTAAAGAGGCCTTGCAGGCCGTCTTTTCTCGGCCTAACGATGACGATATGATCGATAAAGTGATCGCTCCCCTCCGCGCAAGCCTTGATGAACTGGACTATTGGGAAAAGACGATCAGTCAGTTAACAGATGAAGCAATCAATGCTCTTAAAAATCCGAATGCCTTTAAACCGGTTGTCCAATCGACTTACGTCATTTTCTTGGAGAATCTACTGTCGGAACTCAAGCCCTACCTGAAGAATCAAGGTTTTGAACGTCAAATAGCAGAGCGTATTCGCGACGCTAAAATCAAAGTTCCTGAAAGGGCTGCTAACGAAAGACGTCTGCGCACCATGAAGTCGACAGTGTCGCCATCGGAAATTGCGCGAAAGATTCTTGCAGAGGCCCAGCAGGCGGCGCCCGAAAGTTCGACAGAAAACAAAGATTCCGAATAGACCTGTCTCGACCAACGACCAGCCTGCTTCTGCGCATAGATTCGGGCGGTCGTTATCAAAACAACTCCTCATCTATCTAAAAATCGCCTCAAATTGACTCAAGTTCTTACAAACTCCTGCCGATAGAAGTTTAGAGAAGGGCTGGACGCCCAAGTCAATTAGGAGGATTCGATGTTTCTTCAAGGCGATTTGCAAACAGTGTTCGATGCGCTCTATACAGTTGGTGCAATTGATCCGGTTTTAAAGTTGGACTGGAACGAAGTCACAAAAGAGATGATGTCCAATCCGCAAATCTTGAGTGATGCTTTTCAAACCATCAACTCTTGCAAAGGAAACAAAGATCTTCTTGTCCAGAGACTCCATCTTATGGATACCCGCTCAGTGAACTATATCGCAATGGAGGTGGCTCGTGAGTTTTGTGAATTCCAAGATCGCAAAGAACTGCACTAAAATTCTTTTCTTGTCGATTCTGGTTCAGAGCGCCTCGGCGTTTGAAGTCGACTTCTCCCGAAGGCAGGTTGACTTTAAGCGAGTGCAAAATATGGATCGATTGCCAGCCAGTGTTCAGCAAGAGCAATCCGAAGAGATCCTAAGTAGCGTATTCACTGCTGTGGAGCCAACGCAGGATATCGTTATTATGAATACAGATAAAGGCTTTGTCCCGGACACTGTGCGCCTTAAGAAAGGCAATAATTATCGTATTCATGTAGTGAATGTGAATGGTAAGGAAAAGAACGTCAGCTTTGTGCTGGACGCTTTTTCAGAGCATCACAATACAATCTTTGGTGAGCAAAAAACTTTCCAGGTGACGCCTAAAATGGATGGTATTTTTTCGTATCAGTGCCCAGAAACCGCAGTGCAGGGCAAGTTTATCATCTACTCTGATGTCGATCAGGGCCGTAAGCCAGCTTCAGAATACTAATTGGAGAGCATGCCCATGTCAGAGCCATCAGATGTTTTCAAACAGACCATCCAGCAGAATCTCGGTCCTGTTTTGAAGTATCTTGACGACAAGGGCGTTTCAGAGATTCTTATCAACGGACATAAAGAAATTTTCGTAGAAAGAAAAGGCAAGCTCGAAAGAGTTGCCGAATCTTTTCCGTCTGAAGATGACCTCAGGGCCGCTGTGAACAGTATTGCTCAGAGCGTGGGACGAAGAATTGACGACGAGTCGCCACGGTTGGATGCTCGACTGCCAGATGGGTCGCGTATCGCCGCAGTCATTCCTCCCATGTCGCGCAAAGGAACGACTCTTTCCATTCGTAAATTCACGAATAACAAAATCAGCTTTGCAGACTACATAAAGTTCGGCGCCATCACTGAAGATGGGGCACGGTTCTTGGATATTTGCATGTTTCTTGGAAAAAACATCATCGTCAGTGGTGGGACTGGATCTGGGAAAACGACGCTGCTTTCGCTTTTATGCACACGCATTCCTAAAGGACAGCGTGTAATGGTCATCGAGGATTCGTCCGAGTTGCAAGTGGACTATGAGCATGTTGTGATGTTTGAAACCCGCCAGCCGGATGCCTTGGGAAAAGGTGAAGTTTCAATTAAAGACCTTTTGAAAAGTGCACTTCGGTTACGACCCGACAGAATTATTGTGGGGGAGGTTCGCTCCAGTGAAGCTATGGAACTTTTGAATGCGATGAACACTGGTCACAAGGGCTGTATGGGAACTGTTCATGCGAACACTCCTGAAGACGCCATTGTTCGACTCGAAGCCCTCGCTCAGGGTGGAGATGCGAAGATCAGCGAGAAGGCATTGCGTTCTCAGGTTGTTTCCGCCATCGAGATCATCGTCCAAGTTTCCCGTTTTTCGGATGGATCTCGCCGCATCGCTGCAATAAGCGAAGTGCGTGGATTCAGTGATGATGGTTCATACAATGTTGTCCCCATTTTTGAAATGTCGCGGCTGACTCGTCGCCCTGACGGGACTTTGGAGGGGCGTCTCGAGCCCACCGGCCATATACCGTCCTTTATGGATGAAATTGTCGACAACAATCTACCATTCCCAAAAGCCAAGTTCCAAAAAGCAGCCTAGAAGTTTACTGAGGCCTCTTTCAGCTTGCGGCGCATCAAGTCAGCCGCAGGACGCTCGCCAAAAAAAAGAATCGAGAACCTTTTTAAGGGTTTATAAGAGGGGGGATTTAAGCTATCACCTTGGGCGTGCACTTTAGTTGTAAGATCTCCAATGCAGTATTAACGATTTTAGAGGATCAGGGCGAAGACCTGACTCCGCTTTACGAACAGACATCACTGTCTGTGGAATTGTTACGTGATTCCTCTTACTGGATTAGCGCTCCTGATATGGAGAACTTCATGGAGGTTGTCTCGCGAATTCCGCTGAAAGGCGATGGGAATATCTTAAAGCGAGCTGGAGCAGAAGGTCCTGAGCTTCACGCTTGGGGTGTGCTCGACAGCGTTTTGCGAATGATGCCGAGACCTCAAGAAATTTTTAATCAACCAGAGCAATTTCTTTCTTACTTCATTTCTCCCAAGCCACCGATCGAGAATCTTAGGCGAGATGAAAACAGCATCTCTTTTGATCTGCCGCTTCCGGCGGAACAATATCCGTTGGTTACGACTTACTTGAAAGCCGCCTTCGAATCTTTGCCGGTTTACGTGGGTCAACCTCCCGCTATTTGTGATTGGGAAGGCATTACAATTACTTTGAATTGGTCAAGTCAGCAAAGCTCAATGATCAGCGAGAGCGTCGGTCATCAGGTTAGCCCCGCACTGTTTCAGAGTTTGATTGATGATCTCCAGAAAACTCAGCGCGAGCGCGAAGACTTGCAAAAGTATGTAAGTGATCTTGAAGAAAAGATTCGGGATTATGAAAAACAAAGATTGAAAATCTCTCTTGTTGAAGACGCAGAGGCGAAGAAACCTGCAATTTCACCGACATTATTGCCTCATGCCGGGTCGTTATCGCATTTAAGTTTTGATAGTGAATCTCCTGGCTACGTATTAAGCCAGAACCTGGCGCGTTTGCACGATTATATGGTGCGAGCGCAACAGCTGATTACAATGTTGGCAGCTCAAGGCAAAATGACCTCGGCTGTGAAGGAAGCAATGAGGCGAGTGGACTGGGAATTTGTAAAGGCCCAGTATCCTCGAACGGTTTCTGAAAGTATGGATTTGGTTAAAAAAGGTTTAAATAGAAACTCTGATAAGGAAGGAAGTCATCATGTCTGAAATAGTCGGCCTAGTATCCCGAGAAATTCTTGATAGTCGTGGTAATCCTACGATTGAAGTTGAAGTCACTACTGCTGACGGAAACATGGGACGCGCAGCTGTTCCATCAGGTGCATCTACCGGCGCTCATGAAGCTTGCGAGCTTCGCGATGGTGATAAAAACCGCTATCTTGGTAAAGGTGTTTTCAAGGCTGTTGATAACGTTCGCGAAAAAATTGCTCCCGAAATTATGGGCTTGCAGGTCACTGAGCAGGTTTATATCGACAAGGTCCTTCGCGAAATCGATGGAACTGAGAATAAAACCAACTTGGGCGCTAATGCGATCCTGGGAGTTTCTTTGGCAGTTGCTAAGGCGGCGGCAGCAGACTGCAACCTTCCTTTGTATCGTTATGTTGGTGGTTCACAGGCATCTCGTTTGCCAGTACCACTCATGAACGTTTTAAACGGTGGAGCTCACGCTAACAACGGTCTTGATATTCAAGAGTTTATGATTGTTCCAACCGTGAATAATTCTTATGCTGAATCTCTTCGTGCAGGGGCAGAGATTTTCCATACACTTAAAAAGATTCTGGGTAAAAAAGGTCTTTCGACAGCTGTTGGTGATGAAGGTGGATTCGCGCCGAAACTTGGTTCTAACCAAGAGGCTCTTGATCTTTTGATGAATGCTATTGTTGATGCCGGATACGACCCGGGTCAGAACGTGTTCTTGGCTTTGGATGTCGCGTCTACTGAGATGTACAAAAACGGAAAGTATGACTGGCAAGGCGGCCAGATCTCTGGCGAGGAACTTCTAGGAGTTTACCAATCTTGGGCAGAGAAATATCCACTGGTATCAATTGAAGATGGCTTTGCAGAAGATGACTGGGATGCTTGGGTGAAAGCGACCGCAGCTATGGGTTCCACAATGCAGTTGATCGGTGACGATCTTTTTGTAACCAATCCAAAGCGTTTGCGTATGGGTCTTGAGAAGAAAGCAGGCAATGCATTGCTTGTAAAAGTAAACCAAATTGGAACGTTGACTGAAACTTTCGAAGCAGTAAATTTGGCACAAAGAAACAAGTACCGTACCATTATGTCTCACCGTTCTGGTGAAACTGAAGATGTTACGATCGCTGATTTGTCTGTCGCTTTGAATTGTCATCAGATAAAAACTGGCAGTTTGTGTCGTGGTGAGCGTACCGCGAAGTACAATCAACTTCTTCGCATCGAAGAAGATTTAGGTGGTATGGGCCTTTACTGGGATAAAGCGGCTTTCCGCTAGAGCCCAGTTCTGGACTACCTCAGAGCAAACTCAACGGATAACATTTTTATATGTCCTATGTTCAGTTTGCTCACGGTTTACGACGTTTTTTAAATCAACCAACAAAAGTGGCGATGGTTTGCATCGCCATTTTTATTATCTCCATAGTTCTTAACGGAAATGTTTTCCGCCTTTGGGGATTACATCGCGACTTTTCACGTATCACTTTCGAAATCGAAGAAACCAAACACACGATTGCCTCTCTTAGCGGACAGCTGAAACAAGCCAAAGACCCAGCATTTATCGAGCGTCAAGCGCGAGACAGGCTTGATCTTGCCGGGGAGCATGATTTGGTCTTCGTTTTCCCTGAACAATAGTCCAGGGAAGTTGCTATTATTCACCGCATAAACCGATGCTTCGCTAGAATAAAAGCACTAGAATACTTACTCTAATCGCCGCTCATGGTGATATGAATTTAGAGGTTAATTATGCCAGGTGATAATGGCTTAGAATGGAATCAGATATCCATTCGTTCTTTGAGACTCCGTTTGGGTTGGACTCAGGCTGACCTTGCTCGACGGCTCCAATGTTCATCGACTGAAATCAACGAATGGGAACAGGGCAGCACACTTGTAGATGGGCATGTCAAAGGCAAGTTGGAGATCATTTTTCGACAAGCAGAAGTTTGCTGTGATGAGGTTCAAAATATTCCCCGTGCAGAAGTCGAACTCAGCAAAAACTTTCTCGAGCAGATTCCATTTTCTAATCTAAAGGACCAAATCGAGTAAACTCGTCGACAATCTTGGACCCTCAATGGTAAACATATGCGTTTCCTGGGAGGGTTCATGAAGAAAATTTACCTCATCGATGTCAGTTCCATGTTCTTTAGAGCATTCTATGCTATTCGTTCGCTGACTTCTCCCGCCGGACTACCGGTGAATGCCATTTACGGGTTTCTTTCAATGATCATCAAGCTCTTGAAAGAAGAAAAACCCGAGTACATGGTGTTTTGCTACGATCGCAAAGAAGCCTCATTCCGGAAAGATCTCTACCAGGAATATAAAGCCCATCGGACCGAAATGCCTGATGACTTGGCTGTGCAGATTCCATATATCAAAAAATTTGCGGAACTTTTGGGAATTCCCTCCTTAGAAGTTCCTAGCTATGAAGCTGATGACCTCATCGGAGCTCTGACCAAATTCGGCCGTCAACATGGAATGGAAGTTATCATAGTCAGTGGGGATAAGGATTTCGGTCAGTTGATAGAGGACCATGTCTATCTCTATGACACGATGAAGGGCGTTCGCTACGACGCCGCGGGTGTTTTTGAAAAATGGGGAATTCGGCCGGATCAATTCATAGATTTTCTGGCGATCGTAGGGGATGCATCCGACAATGTGCCTGGAGTTAAAGGGATCGGCGAAAAAGGCGCAATCAAGCTTTTGCAGCAATACAAGCACATCGAAGAGATCTACGAGAACCTTGATAAGGTCGAACCAAAAGGTGTGCGAGAGAAGCTCACGGTTGCAAGAGACTTATGCTTTCTTTCGAAGAAGCTCGTGACAATCGCTTTGGATGTTCCTATTTCTAAAGATATTTCAACGTATAAGCTGCAAAGCTTTAAGACGGATGAAATTCGAGCTCTTCTGCACGAACTAAACTTTAAAGCCCTAGAGAAAAGTTTGCTGGGGTCCACGACAGAGACCAATAATGCGACCGTTATAACTTCCGTCCCTATGACTGAAGAAGTGACTCCGACGTTGGTCATTGCCAAAGATGATAAGGAGTTTAGGGAACTCTCACTATCTACGAGAGAGTTGGCCGAAAAGCTTTCCGCGAGGCAAACTCTTTGGGGGTTCAGTGACAATCGTGGTGTGTTCGTAGGAACTGAATCTGAAGTGATCAATGTGACAGATCATGAGAACCTCGGACGCCTGACCGATACTTTTCAAATCCGTTGGATGGGTTTTGATTTAAAAAGCCTCTGGCACAAAATTGGCGCTAAAACACCGCTCCCTTATTGGGACTCACAGCTGGCGGCCTATTCGTTGAAAGCTGGTGATACGTCGGATTTTAAAAAAGTCTACACTAAGTACATGGCGGACAGTTTGCCAGAGTTAAGCTCTCCCACAATGTTGTTGAATGCCCACCGAAATTTTTGTGCGACATTGCAGGGGCAGTTAAAAGATCAGGGCAGTGAGAAGATTTATCAGGAAATCGAACTGCCGTTGGCGCCAGTCCTGTTTACTATGGAAAAAAATGGTGTGCGGATCGATAGAGATCTTTTGGGCCAACAAAGTGCCGATCTTCAACAGGAGTTGGCTTCTCTTGAAAAAGCGATTCATGCCGAGGCCGGAGAAAGCTTCAATGTCGGCAGCCCCAAGCAAATTGGCGTTATTCTTTTTGAAAAGCTGGGTCTTCCCGTAGGAAAGAAGACCAAGACTGGTTACTCAACCGATGAAGATGTGTTGTTGGGGTTAGATCATCCGATTGCCAAGCTGATCCTTCAATGGCGAGAACTTGCTAAGTTGAAGTCCACATACGTCGATGCTCTGCCACAGATGATCGCATCAAAAGATGAGCGAATTCATACCAGTTTTAATCAAGCTCTGACAACCACGGGTCGACTGTCGAGCACTCAACCGAATCTGCAGAACATTCCCATCAAGACGAAAAGAGGACAGCAGGTTCGACAGGCTTTTGTTGCGGCGCCAGGGATGAAACTTCTTTCGGCGGACTATTCGCAGATTGAACTACGGATTTTAGCGCATATCTCTGAAGATCCGAACTTGTGCCGAGCATTTGCCGAAGACCTCGATATTCACGCCGCCACAGCTGCCGAAATTTTCGGCGTGCCGTTGGCCGAAGTCACCTCAGACTTGAGAAGATCCGCCAAGGCCGTCAACTTTGGAATCGCTTATGGACAAGGTGCATTTGGATTAGCCGAAAACCTAGGGATCTCGCGGACAGAGGCGAAAGACATCATCGATCGCTACTTCACAAGATTTAAAAATGTTCGCAACTATATCGATGACACAATTAAGACGGCTCATGAAAAAGGCTATGTTGAAACTCTATTCGGTCGCCGTCGATACATCGACGAACTGAAGTCGAAAAACATGGCTTTGAAAAAGTTCGGAGAAAGAGCTGCTATTAATGCTCCAATTCAAGGGACAGCAAGTGATCTGGTTAAAAAGGCCATGATTGAAGTTCACCAGAAAGTTCCATTAAAGATGATTCTGCAAGTGCATGACGAATTGATTTTCGAGGGTCGCGAAGAGAGTTTGAAAGAACACTCAGTTCAGTTGGTCTCCATTTTGGAGAATGTGGCTCAACTAAGAGTTCCGTTAAAAGTTAACTTCGCAATTGGTGCGAACTGGGACGAGGCACACTAGCCTTACTCAGTTTCCCAGCCTACAACGCGTCCGCCTTCAAAATAGACGAAACGGATTTCTTTTCGATATCCTTCAGAGCCCGACACCATTCTTTGGTACTTCCAGCGCTCATTTTTGTAGATAGGATTTCCCGAGACCTCAACGCTGACGGGCTCACCCCAGGATTTGCGAACATAGTCTTGGGGCATGCCCACAGCGATGTCTTGAGATTCGATAAGACTTTTCATTTCAAGCTGAGGAGCTTGTGAGCGGGACCAAATATTCTTGCGGTTGATCCATTGCTGTCGTCCTTCAATGGAAGGGATCGAAAGAAATTCGATCTTTTCATCATCTCCGCCCAGCCACGGCAAGACTTTCGAGTACTGTTCGCGCTCTTTGCGCGAGCGAAGAGTTCTCTCCAAATCTCGCACTTTTTGTCGTGAACGAATCTCTCGATAGTCGCGATCGGTAAGGGACGATGGATCTTTACCCATTTCATAGGCAGTCTGGCGGGTTGTAGAGTCGACGCCACCAGATGAATAGCTTGCTCGCGAATCCCCTGAATCTCCGTAACCACTTTGGTGGGTTCGTTGAAAATTCGCGCAGCCGCCCAGACCTAAAGAGCCAAGTATCAGAAAATGAAGTACTTTCATCGGAAATTCTCCTAATCTTATGCTAGCCGATGGGCTCTAGTTAATAAATTGTCTTGCGACGTATTTGATTCTTTTCTTACAATGGTCGGGGGGAAAGAAATTGGCGGAAAAGGACATTCCAACTAAGGTAGAGGATAACGAAAATTCTCCCGAGGCTGCGGCAGAGGGTGAAGAGCTTTTATCTTTAGAATCCTTAGATTCCATTTTAGCCGAGGAAGATCCCGAGTTTGCCAACTCTCTGAATGAAATCGGTCCAGATGGTGAAGCCGTCGAAATTTATGACGAAGGATCTGAGCTGAAATATGCTCTCGAAGACGAACTGAAGATTTGGCAGGAGGCTAAGGGCTTAAAAAGGATCGCGGGACGGATTCTGCCTTTTCTGCCAAAAGTCTCATACCAACTCAAGATGAAGCGTACGCACCTTCGCTTGACGTGGATCAAGTGGAAGGCCGAATTCAGAAACTTTCAGCAGAACGCAGTTCCCATTACAATCAGTGCCCTTAAGGGGCTGATTAAATCTGTTAAATCCAATTTGTTTTCGTTGGTTTCTTCCTTTCAGAGTTTTTCATGGCCTAAAAAACTGGCCGTTTTGGGGTTATTGGCGGTCACTGGACTTTCTGGAGTGTTTCTGCTGAAGCTAAGTCGCGGGGAGTTTTTTCCAAGAGAGGAACTCTTTGTTCGCAGTATGGGTAGTTGGGCTACCGCGACCTACCAGTATGACCCCAAAAAGGATCTCGATTATTTCTATGACTCGACAAGGGCAGCTCAGAATGTGGTTCTGATGAAGAAGATGATTGCGAATCTTCGACCATCAGAGACTTCGGGGCCTAATCCCATGGGAGCCTTTGAATTTTACGTAGAAAGCGCGGCCTCTGAAGTTGTGATTGAAATCAAAGACCGCTCACCAGAGATGGAAGACTTGTTCCTAAGGACGATCGAAGACATGAATTTCGATGAACTATCCTCAGGGGCGGGAAAGAGACTTCTTTGTGAACGGTTGCAACGCGAAGTAAACAAGGTTCTAACGCGTGGGAAAGTACGCAGAGTTTTTATAAAAACTGCGATCATCAAACCTTAAAGTTAGCGACGTCGATACTGTAGTACTTCAGTCGATCATGAAGAGTGCTCTTCGGCATCCCGAGGTCTTGGGCTGTCCGACGTTGGTTGCCGTGGTTCGCAGACAGACGCTTTATAATCATTTGTCTCTCGATTTCTTTAATAACGGGAATGTCATTCGTAGGAAGATCGGCGGAATTCTCCAGCAGGGTCCGATCCAAAAGCTTTTCGATATGAGATTCTTCAATAGATTGTTGCGGGTAAAGAGCGGCCGCCCGGCTTACCAGATTCTTTAGTTCACGGATATTCCCTGGCCAAGGATGTTTTTTCAGCTGCTGGATTGCGCTGAAGGAAAACCTCACTCGAAGTTTTTTGGCGAAGCCGTACAGCAACCCATCAAAATCTTCCATTCTTAAAGTGAGAGCGGGAGGTGTTATGGACACAACATTAAGACGGAAATAGAGATCGGCACGGAAAGCACCTTCGCGAATTTTTTGGGCAAGATTCTGATGAGTGGCCGCAATAATTCGGACGTCCGTTTTGATGTTGCGATCTGCTCCGACGGGTCTGATTTCGTTATTCTCGAGAGCACGAAGCAGCTTTGCCTGCAGACCGTAGCTTAGGTCGCCAATCTCATCAAGAAAGAGCGTTCCACCCCGAGCTGATTCAAAAGCTCCTTTACGATCTGAAATGGCGCCGGTGAAGCTGCCTTTGATGTGCCCGAAAAGCTCACTTTCGATCAGTGTTTCGCTGAGGGCGCTGCAATTGACGCTGACGAAAATACCCGAAGAGCGATGGCTGCATTCATGAAGAGCTTGGGCGATCACATCTTTTCCTGTTCCCGATGGGCCCAGAATGAGAACCGGAAATTCACTTTTTGCGACATTCCCTAAGTTCTGAAGCTCTTCATTCCAAACTTCGTTGCGACTTGTAAGTGGAAATGCCTGGGCTGTTTTAGCCTGCGAAGTGAAGAGGATCTCGAGGTTGCCGATTCTGATATAGTCTCCTTCCTGGAGATAGGCTTCGATGACTCGTGCATCGTTGACGAAGGTGCCCGTTTGGGAGCGGAGGTCCCGAATAAGATACCCCGAATCCTTTTTTTCGATTCTTGCGTGGCGATCCGAGACATTATCGCCTGTTAAGATAACCTGACATTGAGTGTCTTTTCCGAGGGTCATGAAGTCCCCAACGGGAAGGGTTCTCGCGTTTTCGTCCAAAAACTTTAAAAATACTTGATTCATAGGCTCTCCTAGGGTTGGGTCCGCTATTTATGTGCGGAGTTCGCCGGAATTCCTATTCAAGAGGTTGGCCGAGGTGGATTCCTGTTTAAAAGGGAGCTAAGGGTTTTCGACTCACCTAATTATCAGCCTCAGGACCCTGTTCTGAGAATTGAGAAATGACCGAAGCTTTGATAGCCTATGCTATGCCAAAAACTATCGAGTTCATCAAAAGTGCTGTGCTTGCAAAAGACTATCCTCAACATCGTATGGGTGAGGTCGCAATAGCCGGCAGATCCAACGCGGGGAAGTCCTCATTTATCAATGCTCTTGCTAAAGGAAAGGTTGCTAAGGTCAGTTCGACGCCAGGGAAAACTCGTCTTTTGAACTTCTTCAATATGGAAGACTCTTACGTTCTTGTCGATATGCCTGGATATGGCTTCGCAGCTCGTTCGGGAGATGAAATGCAGGACTGGCATAAAATGATCGAAACCTATTTAACCACCCGGGAAGCTCTTCGTGGCCTGATTTTGGTGATGGATATTCGGCGATCATGGACCGCAGATGAAGAACTTCTTAAGAGCTTTTCAGATCGCCAGGGGTTTCCATTGGCAGTTGTTTTGACGAAGGCTGATAAACTTTCGCGCAGCCAAATGCTTCAGGCTGTTTCCAAGATGAAAAAGCAATCCGGCTTGAGCGCTGTATTTGCGGCATCGGCACTGAAAAAAACGGGCCAAGTTGAAATCGAAGAATACATTTTCGAAAATTGGATTAAGCAATGAAAATAGTCGGCGTGATTCCAGCGCGTTTCGGCTCAACGCGGTTCCCTGGCAAACCGCTAGTGCTTTTGCAGGGGCGTCCGCTGATCCAGTGGACGGTCGAAGGCGCCCGAAAGTCCAAGTTGCTGAGCGAAGTGATCGTGGCGACGGATGACGTGCGTATCAAAAAGGTTGCCGAGGATCTAGGAGTTGCAGTCGTGATGACGGACAGCGATCTTCCCTCGGGGAGCGACCGAATCTACGCAGCTATCAGAAATAGGGAATGTGATGTCGTCGTTAACATTCAAGGTGACGAACCTTTGATTACGGGAGAACTTATAGATCGCTTGGCTCAGGTTTTTTTGGACGAGCCGGGTATGGATATGGCGACTTTAGCGCATCCAATTTCTGCTGAAGATCTGCTTTCGCCTCATGCGGTGAAGGTAGTCATGAACCATAATGATGAGGCTCTTTACTTCAGTAGGTATGCGATTCCTTATTCTCGTGTGAACGGCACGGGTTTGGAAAGTCGACCAGGATGTCTGAAGCACATTGGTATGTATGCCTACTCAAAAAGGTTCTTGGGTCAGTTTTGTGCGGCTCCTCCTGCCGAAATTGAAAAAGCTGAAAGTCTTGAGCAACTAAGGGCACTCTATTTGGGTGCGAAAATTAAAGTCATAAAAGTTAACGAAGCCAACCCGGGCGTAGACACCCCCGAGGATTTGGACAAGCTAGAAAAACTCTTGAGTAAAGGGAAGTAAATGGCTCAACGTAAGAAAACGAAAAGCAGAGTTTCCACAGCGAAATCGACTAAAAAAACTCTGAAGCAAAAATTTATTTTCGTCACAGGGGGAGTCGTTTCCTCTATAGGTAAAGGTCTCACGGCTGCAAGCTTAGGAGCGCTGTTAGAAGCTCGCGGCCATCGTGTTACGATCATGAAATTTGATCCTTATTTGAACGTCGATCCAGGAACGATGTCGCCCTTTCAGCATGGAGAAGTCTATGTCACTGAAGACGGTGCTGAAACTGACCTGGATTTGGGCCATTATGAACGTTTCACTTCAGCATTAATGAACCGAGCAAACTCAGTATCGACGGGTCAAATCTATGACACGGTTTTGACCAGAGAGCGAAAGGGTGACTATTTGGGGGGGACCGTTCAGGTTATTCCGCATATTACTGACGAAATCAAAGCCCGAATTTATGAAGCAGCTCAAGGTAGCGAAATTATTTTGGTGGAGATCGGCGGAACTGTCGGGGACATCGAAGGTCAACCGTTCCTGGAAGCTATCAGACAGATGCGGAATGATGTCGGCTACGACAATTCCGTTTTAGTTCATGTGACTTATGTCCCCTATATTGCCGCTGCCGGCGAACTCAAGTCGAAACCAACTCAGCACTCCGTAAAGGAACTAAGAGAAATCGGCTTACAACCAGATTTCCTTGTTTGTCGAAGCGAAAAAGTAATTGATGAAAACCTGAAAGCCAAAATTGGGCTCTTCTGTTCCGTAAAGGCTGAAAATGTTATTGCTGCGCAAGACAGTCGCTTCATTTACGAAGTACCTCTTGCTCTGAATCGCGAAAAGCTGGATGAACTGATAGTTCAGCGCCTGGGGCTTTCCTATGGCAAACCGGATCTGAAGGGGTGGCAGAAACTTGTGAAGGTTCTGAGTGAGCCCGCACATACCGTGAATATCGGGGTCGTCGGGAAGTATGTGGACTTGAAAGAGGCCTACAAATCTTTACATGAAGCCCTTGTTCATGGTGGTATAGCGAACAATTCTCGAGTTGAAATCAGTTATGTCGACTCTGAAAAAGTCACCGAAAAAACGGTCCATCAACTTTTAGGAAAATTGGACGGCATTATGGTACCCGGAGGATTCGGAACTCGCGGCGTAGAGGGCAAGATCACGGCGATTAAGTACGCTCGAGAAAAGCGTATGCCGTTCTTTGGAATCTGTTTCGGAATGCAGCTGGCTGCGATTGAGTTCGCACGAAATGTTTGCGGAATCAAAGATGCGACAAGCAGAGAGTTTCATGGCGAAGCTAAGCGCAGCGGTAATTTCGTTATAGACTCGATGGTTGAGCAACGCGCAGTCGTGAATAAAGGTGGCACGATGAGACTTGGTGCTTTTTCATGTTCCTTGTCTTCTGGGTCAAAGGCTCAGCAAGTATATAAAGCTACAAATATCATGGAACGTCATCGTCACCGATTTGAGTTTAATAATAAGTATAAAGCACTTTTTGAAAAAAACGGTATGGTCGCATCAGGTGTCTGTAAAGAGCGTGATCTTGTAGAGATCGTTGAGCTGCCTGATCATCCTTGGTTTATCGGGGTTCAGTTTCATCCCGAGTTTAAGTCAAAGCCATTGGCTCCGCATCCCTTGTTCACTCAGTTTATCAAAGCGGGCCTAAAGAAGAAGTAGAGGAATAAGATGTCAAAAGTAGTCGAACAAGGATTGAAGGTTCTAGATGTGGAATCTCAAGCGATTCTGGCCCTGAAAGAGCGAATTGGTTCTGATTTTGAAAAGGTCGTTGAACTGATCAAAAACTGCACGGGGAAGCTAGTCGTTACCGGCATGGGAAAGTCAGGTCAGATCGCTCGCAAGTTGGCGAGCACGTTCTCGTCAACGGGTACTCCCGCAGTATTTCTTCACCCTGCTGAAAGTTCCCACGGTGACTTGGGACTGGTTGAAAATGATGATGTTGTTATTGCGCTTAGCTATGGGGGGGAGTCTCCAGAGTTCGCCGGTATATTGAAGTTTGTTGCGCGAAAAGGAATTCCGTTAGTCGCAATTACTGGTAACCTAAGTTCTTCTTTGGCGCAGGCGGCACAATTAAGTCTGAATGTCGCAGTTTCAGAGGAAGCATGTCCGCTGGGCCTTGCACCTACAGCGAGCAGTACCGCAACTCTGGCCATGGGAGACGCCGTGGCTATGGCAGTGATGGCAGAAAAAGGATTCAGCTCTTCTGACTTTGCGGAATTTCACCCAGGCGGTAAGCTGGGCTACCGTCTTTTAACTCGCGTTCGAGACGTTATGCATGGTGGAGAAGCTTTACCAACGGTGGGCCTGCATTCACCAATCAAAGAAGTTTTTTCAATCATGACCCATAAAGATGTGCGCGGTGCTGCCGGTATTGTAAACGAGAATGGTGATCTGGTCGGCGTCATTACAGACGGAGACATTCGCCGACGCTTGGAAAAAAGCAGTGATCCTTTGACGGGGAAAGCACAAGATCTTATGACAACAAACCCCAGAACAATCGATGCGAACGAATTGGCCGAAAAAGCTTTGTTCGTCATGGAGCAGTTTCAGATTCAGATGGTTTTTGTTTTGGACAAAGAATCTGCTTATCCGAAAAAGCCTGTTGGAATCTTGCATATTCAGGACCTTTTGCGTGCTAAGGTTCGCTAGCTGACACAGTCTGCTTTGAGTTTTGCCAAGAACCGACCCTTTCTTTTGTCTTAAATACCTGACCTCCCTAAATTTGGAAAGGGAGGTGTTATGGCAGCCAATATCTGGAAGGGTTCGATCAGTTTTGGTCTTTTGAATATTCCCGTCACTCTCCATACAGCTCAACAGGATAAAGACATTCACTTTTCCATGCTTGATGGGAAAGATATGTCCCGCATTAAGTATCAAAAAATCAGCGCCAACACCGGCAAAGAAGTTCCCTATGATCGCATCGTCAAAGGCTTCGAATATGAAAGCGGACAGTACGTTATCATGGAGCCTGAAGACTTCGAGAAAGCGAACGTTAAGGCTGCCAAGACGATTGATATCGAGGACTTCGTACTGCTCGAAGAAATAGACACATTGCTTTTCGAAAAGCCGTATTATCTGGTTCCCCAGAAGGGAGCTGAAAAGGGATATATGCTTTTGCGCGAAGCTCTGGAAAGAACAAAAAAGGTTGCTATCGCGAAGATCGTCATTCGCGTAAAGCAACATCTGGCGATGGTCATGCCTCGTGGAGACTACTTAGTCTTGGAAATTTTGCGCTTTGCTCACCAGGTAAAAGACGTTTCTGAAGTCGACTACTTGGAAGATATTAAAACGGACGTCAAATTTTCACAAAGAGAACTCAAGATGGCAGAAGATCTCATCAAAGGGATGACCTCTAAGTGGAGTCCCAATAAGTACAAAGACACTTACTATGAAGACCTGATGAAGTTGATTGATTTAAAAGTTAAAAAAGGCAAAGGCTACGCCGTTAAAGAACCCAGCGGAGAAGTTCGTGAGCGCGCAGCAACGAACGTTGTTGATCTTCTACCTTTGCTTCAAAAAAGCATTGCGGCTACTCAGAAGAGTAAATCGAGTAAGTCCACAGGGACAAAACGCAGAGTTCATCATTAAGGGAGTTCGCTATGCCGTTAAAAGAATATGTTAAGAAGCGAGATTTCAAAAAGACTCCAGAACCTAAATCTGCACCCAAAAACCGAAAAAAGAAAGCTGTGACCAAGGCGAAATCCAAGTCGCTGATGTTTGTCGTGCAAGAGCATCATGCCTCCCATCTGCATTGGGACTTCCGCCTGGAAGTAGACGGAGTATTGAAAAGTTGGGCAGTTCCGAAGGGTCCCTCCATGGATTCAAAAACTAAAAGACTTGCGGTTGAAGTTGAAGATCATCCATTAAGCTATGGGAAATTCGAAGGTACGATTCCCGAAGGCGAATATGGCGGCGGCGAAGTTTACATCTGGGATACCGGTGTATGGGAGCCTACTGTGGATATACGTGCTGGGCTGAAGAAAGGTCATCTTGAATTCAACTTAAAAGGAAAGCGTTTACAAGGTCGTTGGACTTTAATAAGAACCCGTGTCGTTAGTGGAAAAAATCAGTGGCTGCTTATAAAAAGAACTGACGGGTTTGCTATCCGGGGCGATCAAGCTGAAGTTATCGGAGATGATGCCGTTCCCCTTCGTCATGTAAAAAAAAAGTGAAAAAATTGCCAGGATTTATTGGCCCCCAACTGGCTCAATTGGTGAAAGAGCCTCCTGCATCGGATCAATGGATTCATGAAGTAAAGTTTGATGGCTATCGCACTCAAGCCCATCTTGAAAGTAAAAAGATTAAATTGCTGACTCGCTCTGGATTAAATTGGACCGATAAATATCCGGTAGTCGCAGAAGAGTTGAAAAATTTGTCGGTCACTAACGCCATTTTAGATGGTGAAATCGTATGGCTGGATGATCAGGGAAGAAGTCATTTTCAGAATTTGCAAAACTCTTTGAAAGAACAAGACTCGGATCGAATTGTTTACTATGTTTTTGATCTGCTCTTTTTAAATGGTGTGGATCTTCGCAATCGTTCTCTTCTTGAGCGAAAGAAGTTACTTAAAAAAATATTAAAAGGCTTTGAAAAGACTCATATTCGGTACAGCGATCACGTGGTCGGGCATGCAAAAGAGTTCTTTAAAACTTCCTGTGACTTTGACCTCGAGGGAATTGTCTCCAAGCGCTTGGATCGCCCCTATGTTTCAAAAAGATCTGAATCTTGGGTCAAGAGTAAGTGTCACCAGCAGCAGGAGTTTGTGATAGGCGGGTATACTTCAGGTAAAGGCGGTCGAACTGGCTTTGGTGCGCTTTTATTGGGAGTATTTGATAAGCACAAACTTCGTTATGTCGGAAGAGTTGGGACTGGGTTTTCTGAAAAATCACTTAGTGAGTTGAAAAAAAGTCTGACGAAACTTGAGGTTAAGAAGAACCCCTTCCAGCTGAATGCTCCGAAAGAACGGGGACTGCACTGGGTTAAGCCATTTCTTGCCGCCGAGGTAACCTTTGCGAATTGGACAAAGGAAGGTATTTTGAGAGCTCCGGTATTCCATGGTCTCCGCGAGGATAAAACCCCTACAGAGATTTCAGTTGAAGAGGCCCAAAGAGGACCCGGGGAATTGACTCATTTAAAAGCTAAGATCCAAGAGGTTCCCAAAAGCCTACCGATTACTCATCCTGAAAAAGTACTTTATAAAAAAGAGAAAATAACCAAGCTAGAGGTCGCAAAGTATTATCAAGCCATAGCGGGATTCATGCTGCCACATATTGCTAATCGTCCTCTGGCTTTAGTTCGTTGCCCAGATGGTACGGCAAAAGATTGTTTTTTTCAGAAGACAATAACAGGTAAAATTCCCGAAGGACTCCAGCCAGTTTCTATCCGAGAAAAAAGCGGCACAAAAAAATACTTTACTGTCGACTCATCCGAAGGGTTGCTATCCTTGTCGCAGATGAGTGCGTTTGAGCTTCACGCCTGGGGATGTCGTCGCGACAAAGTTGATAATCCTGATCAAATTGTTATGGATTTTGATCCCGGCCCCAAAGTTTTCTGGAAACAGGTCGTACAAGCTTGTTATGAACTAAAAGAAATTTTGGATGCCTTGGGGTTGAAAAGCTTCGTGAAGCTTTCCGGAGGCAAAGGATGCCATATACATATTCCTATTGCTCCGATATATAGCTGGGATCAGATCAAAGAATTTTCAAGAACTCTTGGTAGAGAGATGGTCCGTCGCCAACCGGATAAATATCTGTTAAAAGTCTCCAAGAAGGCCCGAATCGGAAAGATCTTTGTCGACTATTTAAGAAACGGTCGGGGAGCTACAGCAGTGGTGGCTTATTCATTGCGAGCCAGGGCTCAGAGTGCTGTCGCAATGCCAGTGGAGTGGAATGATCTTAGGAAGTATTCCAGCGCAGACTGCTTTTCCTTGAATGAAGCACTTGAGCATCTCAAGAGACGAAAAAAAGATCCGTGGGAAGACTTCAAAAATTTAAATCAAGAAATTCTGATCCTAAACTAGCTTGAAAGTTACGTCCGTGCATTTTCGGCTTCGAAAATCATCAAGGTCGAGTCTAGGGAAGAGCTCTCTTGGAAACATAATTATTAACGGACGAATAGATGGGACCGTCTTAAGTCCTGTATCAAGGTGGCACGCTTGCCCGCGTATGTATTATTTCCCACAATGACTTAGTGGGACTAGAAATTTCAAAACTCAAAAAAATCAAGATGTTGGTTCTCGACGTTGACGGTGTCTTAACTGACACTCGCATGTGGTTTGATGGAACCGAGTGGCGACGTTTCTATTCTGTAAGAGATGGGGTGGGTATCAAGCGTTTGATTGAAGCCGGATATAAAGTGGCCGTCATCACCGGCAGCAAAGCTGAAGATATTCGGGCTCGTGTAAAATCCTTGGGTATTCATTATCTCTACGAAGGAGCATTGGTGAAAGAGCCTGCCTTCCTGAAACTGCAGGATGAATCCGGCTTGAAGCCCGACGAAATGGCTTATGTTGGCGATGATATTTTCGACATCCCACTCTTGGAGTCAGTTGCCTTCGGTGCGACGGTTCCAGAAGCGGTTGACGAAGTGTTAGAAGTGGCAAGTTACGTGACTCGCAGACCTGGTGGCTGCGGCGCTGTCAGAGAAGTTTGTGATTACATATATAAATATGGGGCTTTAGCCTCAGGTGGGTAATTCATGCTAAGTAAGAGTCTAAGAGCCATAATGGTTTTTTTAACTGCGGTCGTTTCTCAAACAGCTGTAGCTGCCGAAATTGTTGAGCTCCCTACGGAGGAATTAGCTCAAGAATCAGTCCTTCCGATTTTTGATCGTCCCGTCAGTGTCAAAAATAGAAATATAGTTACCGAGGGAAAAGTTGAAGCGGACGTTTTTTACGCCTATTCGATGACAGAGCCTATTGCGAACGTAAGTAAGTTCGGAGTTTCGATTTACTATAATACTAACGAAGATAATGCCTGGGGTTTTCGTTTCGCCAAAAACTTTTCGGGGCTATCAACCTATGCGGAACAATTGAATCAGCAATTTAATTTAGATTTCAAGCGGGCGCCGGCTCCAGAGATGTCAGGTATGGTCGATTATAACGTAAAAGCTTTTTACGGAAAGATGAGCTTATCGAAGTCCCTGGTCTTCAACACCATGCTCTTCGGAAGTGTGGCCGGCGGGGTGATTAAGTATGTTCATAAAACATACCCAGCTGTGGCATTTGGTATCGGGCAAAAGTTCTATTTTGATAAAAACTGGGCACTGCGCTTTGATTTGCGACTTTATGCGAACGAAGCACCAGTTCCATTCCTGAAGAATGCACTCAGAGTACCTCCGTCACCTTCGCCAGATCCAGTTCCAGAGCACAATCGTTTCCAAGATCGTTTAACCCTGACTACCAATCTTGAGTTTGGTTTGTCGTATCTATTCTAAGGGGCCGAGAGATGAAGTTAAGAAACACGAGATCGTTCTTACTGGTGATAGCGCTTTTGGCGCCGGTCTTTGCATCTGCTCAGAATGCTGACACGGAAGAGTTAAACATTATCGAAATGGAGCTGGAAAAAGCGGCACCGCCAGCTCCGGCTCCTCGGGCATTTCAGGAGCAGACTGCTAAAGATGCGGCGATTTCAGGTTTTTCTGGATTGGGAACTCTGGCACCGTTTTCAGAAATCTCTGTCATTCAGAAAAGATACCTTCCAAAAACAGGACGATTTCAGCTCTTTGGTGGTCTGACGACTGTAACGAACGATCCGTTCTTTCTGACATTTGGTGGAGTTGCAAAGGCGAGCTACTTTTTCTCAGAGACCTGGGGTGTGGAGCTAAACTATTTCGGTCTAACGACATCTAATCGACAAGGGACCGATGACCTAAGAAGTGAGCTTAATGTGACGACAGAAAACTTGGTTTATTCAAAGTCATATGTAGGTTTAGATCTAATGTTTGTTCCTATTTACGGCAAGATGACCTGGTTCAACCAAAAGATTGTGCCGTTTGATTTGTACTTCTCGGGTGGTCTGGGAACAACTGCGACACAATCCGGAGAAAATGCGGCGACACTGCACTTGGCTGCAGGTCAGATTTTTGCCATCAGCAAGGCCTATGCATTCCGATGGGATTTCAGCTGGAACTTCTTCAATGCCACTGGAATTGATAAATCAACAAGCACCTTTAATAACCTGTTCCTCACCGTCGGTATGAGCTGGTTCTTCCCGGAGGCAAGCTACAGATGAAGAAACTACTATTATTCCTGATTGCAATTTGCGTAATCGCGCCTTTCTCTGGGGATGCACAGAACTCGACGAACACAAGAAGAGTGCAGCGACCAAAGGCCACAGGTACAGCTCAGCGCAGGGTTGCCCCTGCAAAAAGAACTGCGGCGACTCCACAGTCGGCGGCCAAGCGTCAGCTTAACAATGCTTTGCGGTTAGCTCAGGGTGGTCAATTTGAAAACGCGGCAAATGCTTTGTTCTCTTTAAGTCGACGACCAGAACTGAGCGCTCAGCGAGCTCAAATTAAGTATGTTCTCGGGAATATGCTAGTTGGTATGAAACTTTATCAAACGGCAGCATTCCAATTCGTGGATGTGATTAGAATGAAGCATCCAAAATACTCCCGACTAGCAATCGAAAAGCTATCGATTGTGGCGGACAGTCTTGGAGACGATACAATTCTGAACTATGCAATCTCAAGAGTTGTGGTGAGCGAATTTCCAGCGAATCTGCGAGATATGTTGAATTTCCGTCTAGGTGAAATTTTCCTTAGGAAAAATGATTTTGCCCAGGCTTCTGAACTTTTTAGCCGGGTTGGACCAAATAGCAGCTACTATTTTCAAGCACTTTATAACAAGGGACTTGCAGAGTTAGAAGCCAATCAAACCACCCTTGCCGTTGGCACATTTCAAACAATGTTGGAGGGGCGTCGTAGAGCTCCTGTAACTGACACAAACAAAGTTGCGGCCCAGGTCGGCTTAGCACGAGCACTGTATCAGAAAAAGGACTGGGAAGGTTCTATAGAGGCTTATGCTCAGGTGCCTCGCGATACTTTGATGTGGCACGATGCAATTTTCGAACAAAGCTGGGCGATGTTGCGTGCGGCGCGGTTCCGTTCGGCACTCAGTAATTTTCAGACTCTCCATTCGGCATATTATGAAGACTTTTATATGCCGGAGAGTTTACTTTTACGAGCTATTGTTTATCTCTACATTTGTAAATATGACGAGATGGAAAAGGTCTTAGGCCTGTTTGAGAAAACCTATGGACCGGTGCGCTCTAAAATTGGTTCCTTTTTGAAGGCAACCCATAATGGAACGGCTTATTACGACGAGATTGAAAAAGCGCAGCTCATTAAAACGACAGACAAGTCCGCTAATCTTCATCTGCCATATATTGTTCTAAGGAACGTTCTTGAGCAAGGGAACGTAAAGCGTTCTATGCAGTACCTGAAAAAGCTGAATCAGGAAAAACAAAAAGTTGAAGCGAGCATGACTTTGCGAAGTTCACCTTTAGGTCGCTATGCCTTGAAGATTTTGGCTAATCGCGTGAAGAATACCAAGCTCTCGGTTGGAGAAATGGTGAAAGCTCACCTTCTTAATATGCGGGTGGAGCTAAGAGATCTTTACGAACAAGCTGGGTTCATTCGTTATGAAATGATCAACGGTCGAAAAGAGAGCATTAAACAAGAGATCGCTGGTAAAGATATCGACGCACAGATTGATGATAAAGTGGATCGTAAGTTCTATATCCAAAATGGTTACGAGTACTACCCATTCCAAGGGGAGTACTGGTTGGATGAAGTTGGCAATTACCATTATCTTGGAAAACAAAGTTGTGAGTAAACTATGAGATTGAAAAGCCGCCACCTCATTATTTCGAGTCTTGCCATGACCCTCCTCGCAGGGTCATTGGCATTCGGTCAGAAGAAATCAAACCGGACGGTCAAAAGAAAGACTGTGGGTGAGCTGTTGTCTCAGACTGCTCAAGGACCAGCTTCAGGTCGACTGCAGATGTCCAAAACAGACACTTCGCTGCCCACGACGAACCTGGGTTTCCGTAGACCACCGGTTCAGTCATACAATCTGGATGCTGTTAAGCCTCCACGTTCATCCGATATTATGCGCCAGGAAAATGGCGGCAAAGCTCAATACGAAAAAGTGTTGGATCAACAAATTCGTGAACTTTACAAGTTAACACAGAGATTTAGATCAAGCCCCAACCGAGGCGAGTTGTGGTTGCGTCTTGCGGAACTCTATGTTGAAAAAGCAGGGCTGGTGGATGCACGCATGCAGGACCAGTACGATGCTCGACTTAAAGCCTTCCAGTCCGGAAAGACCAAGGTAAAGCCCAAGCTTAACACTGCGGAAGCCAAAGATTATAATCGAAAAGCTATTCAGCTTTATGAATGGTTCCAACGTGACTTCCCTAAAGACCCAAAGATGAGTCAGGCGTTGTTCTTCTTGGGCTACAACTATTTTGAGCTCGGTGATGTCAAAAGAGGGGCGGAATATTACGAAAAGCTGACTCGGGCTTTCCCGAAGTCACCTTTCGTCGGTGAAGCTCACTTTGCCTTGGGTGAATTCTATTTTGAGAATGAAAAGTGGTCTGATGCCTACAAACAGTACTCTTTCTTGATTAAAGAACGAAAGCATCGATTAAATACTTTCGCTCTTTATAAAGGCGGTTGGTGTCTATTCCGTTTAGGTAAAACTAAGCAGGCAATGAACTATCTTGAGTACATCATCAAAATTGGAAAAACTGAAACGGGAGACCAGCTTGCTGGCAAAAAAACTATCAATCGCAACAGACTCGAAGGTGAAGCCCTGCGCGACCTAGTTATATTCTATGCCGAAGCGGGAGAGCCTGAAAAGGCGGCATCTTATTTTAGAAGTCTAGTTGGAAATGAGGCGGGACCTTATTTAGAAAAGCTAGCCTATCAGTACTCTGACCGTGGGAACAAGGACGCTTCAAGAGAAGTCTTTAAGCTTCTAATTGCCCAGAATCCGACATCCGCAAAGGCTTTCGACTATCAATATCAAATTGTTCAGAATTACTACCATGCAAAGAATAATTCTTTGTTCAAGGCAGAGCTTTACAACTGGATTAAAAATTTCGACACGCGAAGTCCGTGGTATGCAGCAAACAAGGGGAACAAAGAGCTCATAGAGAATTCTTATAAGCTTCGCGAAACGACTTTAAGAAACTACGTTCTTCAACAACATCAGACTGCGCAAAACTCACGGGCACCTTTCTCTCAAGGTCAGGCGGACGAAGGTTATCAGCTGTATCTTGCAGAGTTTCCAGACTCTGCGGCTGCACCAGATATGCATTTTTACTACGGTGAACTTCTTTACGATATGAATCGATATGAAGAAGCGGCTACCCAGTACAAGTGGGTTGCGGATAATGCTCCTAAGAGTAAGTTCTATATTAAATCGGCACAGAACTTACTTCTGTCTGTTGAAAAGGGAGTTCCTTCGGACGCAGAAATGCAGAAACGAGTGGGTAACTCTGTGGATCCTCTGCCTTTGGATCCCAAGGTGGACAGATTTATTAAGGCGGGTCAGTGGTATACAGAAAAATTCCCAACGTCTGATAAGACTGTTGAGATTAAGTTCCGTATTGGTCGTCTTTACTATCAAAGCAATCAGTTCGATGAAGCGACAAAATATTTTCGGCAGGTTGTCCAGCAGTATCCCAATACCAAATACGCCGAGTACTCGGCCAATCTCTTGTTGGATATTTATAATATCCGAAAAGATTACGCTGGTTTAGAGAGAGTCGGAGCGGAATTGATGGCAGTTCCAGCCATCGCGTCTTCCAAGGCTGGTGGTGACATCCGCAGGGTTCTTGAAAATGCGTCGTTTAAGCGAGGTCAAGACCTGGAAGTTCAAAAGAAGTATGGTGAAAGTGCCCAGGTGTTTGATGCGTTCGTAAAGCAGAATCCTACTTCTCCGTTGGCCATGACGGCCTTGTTCAACGCCGGGGTAAATTACGAAAGAGCTGGTATGAATGCGCCTTCTATTCAGGCTTATCAGGCTATTCTTTCTTCAAAAAACAAAGATGCAGACAAATTTAAGGTTCGTACTCGTAGGTTGCTAGCAAAGAGATACCAGGACTCTGCGCAATTTGAAGAGGCAGCTAGGTTGTACCGACAGTCTGCCCAGGATGACCCGAAAGATCCCTTGGCTCCTAATCTGATCTTCAACGCAGCTGTTCTTTATGAGGCTCTCGGAAAGACTCAAGAGGCTATCCGAGCATATGAGGACTTTATTAAGTCTAATAAAAAACATTCGGACAACATTGAAGCTGTATACAGTATTGCTCAGATTCATCGCAAAGCTGGACAAAGAGGAGCGGCCATAGCTCGCTACACTGAATATGTTGAAAAAGGTGGCAGTGTGCCCGAAAAAGTGGTCGAGAGTGCCTACTGGGTCAGTGAGCTCTATGCTCAACAAAATTCCGTGACGAAAGCTAAAGAGTGGCGGCAACGGACACTCGCTATTCAGCGGAAGCTTGCTCCGGACAAGCGGGGACCTGGTGCCTCTTATGCGGCGAAATTAAAGTTTCAAGACGCTATGGCGACGTTTAACGAAATGCGTGCGATTCGCTTCCCAGCAGATCCTAATAAGCAAAAAGCTGCGGCAGATCGTAAAATCAATCTGCTAAATAAGCTCAGCGGAGAGCTGGTAGAGGTTATCAAATTTGATAGTGCCGAAGAGATTGTGAGTTCTCTTAGCATTCTCGGTCAGGCAAATGAAAACATGGGCCAGGCCATCATCACGGCGCCACTTCCACCGGGTCTAAATGCGGAAGAAACGAAACAGTACAAAGAGGGCGTAGAGAAATTTGCCGAACCATTTATGAGCAAGGCGAAGGATAGCTTTAAACTTGCGGTCGAGCGTGGTTGGGAGTTGGAAGTCTATAATGACGGCTATAAAACGGCTTACAGCTTTATGAACAAGTTAGATCCTAAGACTTATTATGATGGCGGTGAGGTTGGTATGGATATCCGACTCGTGAATTGGATAGGTCAATAATGAAAAATATAAGCTTACTAGTAATCTTCCTTTTTATGCTCGGTTGTAGTTCACAGCCTCTGCAAAATAACGTCCAGGATGTGACAAGTGATGCGACTTTTGCCGATGCTCCAGAGCTGGAGCTAGAGCCTGAACCAGTTGCCAAAGCCGAGCGAGAAGAACCGCCACCTCCGCCGGCTGCTCCACCTACCCCAAGTCAGTATTCTGCCCTTAACGAAGCAATTAAGCTTCAAAGTGATGAGCGTATCTATCAAGCGGCGACACAAATTTTAACTCAGTCACCAAATGATCCGAAGGCACTTAATGCTCTTGCTATGTATCACTACAAAAGAAGCCGATTTCAACTTTCACGGTATCTTTTGGTCAAGGCCATTGCCTCAAATGGAAAGATGGCAGAGCTACACTCTAACTTAGGTATAGTTCATTTGGCCCTGGGTGAACAAAAAGAAGCTCTCACTGCGTTTAGAAGAGCCCTAAGTATCGATAATAACGAGCCGGTTGCCGCTTCTAATTTGGGAGCAATTTATGTTGCCGAGAAAGACTATAGTAAAGCCCAAGTTGTCCTGGAGACGGCCTATCGAAAAGGGGTTCGGGATATTCGAGTTCTTAATAACTATGCGGTAGCTCTCGCTGCTCATAGAAAATTTGATCGCGCCGAAGACCTTTACAAAACAGTTCTCAAAGAAAATGCGAGTAGTAAGGAAGCTCTTTACAATTACGCTATTCTTCTCGTTGATCATATGGGAAAATTTAAAGAAGGTTTAGAAGTCATAAGCAGACTAAAGTTTGTAGGTGGACCTGCAGATACGCGGAATCAAATTATTGGTTTGGAAAATCGTGCCAAAGCTGGTTTAAAATAGAGCGAAGGGTTGGAGTTCATGTTGCGAATAATTAAAACTGCATCAATCTTAGTGACGATTATCTGTGCCGTTCAGTATAGCCATGCGCAAGATAGTTCGACGCCAAAAAATACTTCAGAGAGAAAAGCAGTCTTGAACTTCGAAGATGAACTTGTTGAAGGCTCGACGCAGAAGCCAGAGTTATTCTATCTTTTTCAAAAGAAGAATTTTAACTATAAGAGACTGATTAAATTAAGAGAAAACTTTTTACCCGAGATGAGACGTACAACAGAAGATATCCAACGGGTCCGGGGTGCTAATTGAGATCGCCTTTAATATTCCGAATTTTTAGAGACAATCAGCTTGTCGGGGTCAAACAATTTGATCAAGACCAGATCGTCATTGGGCATAATGCGGAAGTGCATTTGGATCTCGATGCCGAAGAAATTTCTCCCATCCATTGTTTGATCGAACTCAGAGACAATGGATATTATATCTGTGACCTTGGGTCGCAGCAGGGAACGTTTAAAAATGGCCAGGCCATCCTTGATGAATTGCTTTCTTCGGGTGATGAGATCCAGTTGGGACCTTTCAAAATTAATTTCTTCGTTGGTGTTCCTAAGCCTCAAGTAAAGCCGGGAGCAGCGCCAACCGCATCTCCGCAAACTCCTGCAGCGATTCCTTCTGCTAAACCAGTTGAGGCGTCGCCGATGCCACCTGCTGCAGTTGTTAGAAAAGAAGAGGTCGTAGCAGAGCCCCTAACTATCATTGAACCACCTCCAGCAAAAGAGCCTCCGCCAGCAGCGATGGCTGCAATTCCTGAGGTAGCGCCTAAGATAGACGAGAAGCCGCAGATAGTTGCTGTTCCCGTTAAGCCAGAGATTAAAAAAGGGAAGGCTTCTTTCAGAAAAGATAGAAAGACAAAAACCTTTGCTCCTACAAGTGAAGTTCAAGATCTCAAGACTTATTTGAAGCCTGGTAAGGGACCCCTGGTCGAAGTTCTCGTGGCGTGGAAAGAAAGAATTCTGACCACGTACCATTTCCGAGGATCCAAGCCGGTGAGGGTGAATGCTGGCGAGGATCGTCAAATTGCACTGCCTGACGGACTTATTCCCAAAGGTTATCCGATTTTGGAAATGTCAGGTGGCTTGAAAGTAAATACGACGGCAGGAATGCGCGTTGAGATCGTATCTGCCTCTGGAAAGATCACTCCTCAGACCGCAGGCCAGCCTATTCGTTTAGATCAGAATGAAATGGTGTGCTTGGCATTGCCTGGTGATAATATCACTTTATACATTCGTTATGTGCCTCAAGCGCCATTAGTGCCGATGTTACCTTCACTCATGTTATCGAGTTCAGAGCTCACCGGCGTTGCGATGGCGATGATTATTGTGGGTCTATTGGCATTGTATATTTCTGCAACTACCCCGAAGGAATGGGAGCAGAATAAGCAGGAAGAGGTTCAAAGGATTGCGCAGATTATTTTCAAAAATCCGCCTCCTCCTCCTAAACCAATTGAGCCACCTCCTGTTGCGCAGGTCCCACCAACTCCACCACCGGCTCCTTCTCCGACGCCGACTCCGGCGGTGAAGCCACAACCACAAAAGGTGAACGTGGCTGACGCCACCAAAGAGGCACAGAAAAAAGGACCTGTGGTTAAAAAAGCAGTACCGGCTCAGGTAGCGGGTCGTGCCAACGAGGTCGCACCAAAGCCTAATGCAAAGGACAGAACCAAAAAGTTCACTTCGACCCGTCAGGGTGGAGCTGTGAAGACTGGGGAAACTGCTGGAGCAAATGCCAAGTCTGCAAACAAAGATCTTTCCAAAGTCGGATTGTTTAGTGCCTTTGGCGGCGGTGGAAATCGTGCAAACATCGACAAGGCTTATTCAGGGGCCGGTGAAGTATTGGGAATGGCGGATAAGGCCACTGGTACTTCAGGTTTTGCAGAGAATCGCGCGGGCGATGATTTAGGTTCACGCTTTAAAGATTCAGGTGCTGGCGGTAAAGGTACCGCGACTCAAGGTATCGCTGGAGTTGGAACTAGAGGTCGAGGCTCCGGTCAATCTGCTTATGGAGCAGCCGATGGCCTGGGTTCAAAGTCATCTGTTCAAATTGACGTTGGTGGTGGCTTCGAGGAATCGTTCGATGGAACAATTGATAAGGAAGCTATTCGCCGGGTCATTCGTTCCAAGCTCAACGAAGTAAAGAGTTGCTACGAACGAGCTCTGAATACGTTAGAGAAGGGCCGACGTCTTGAGGGTAAAGTAATTTTAGGCTGGGATATTATTGAAAAAGGTCAGGCTCGCAATGTGAAGGTGAAAAGTTCATCGTTGGGGAATCCAGCGGTGGAAGAGTGTATTCGCCGACGACTTGCAAGTTGGACGTTCCCAGAACCTCCACCTGGCTTAACAGCTGTGGTGCAGGCGTACCCGTTCGTATTGAATCAATCAAATTAAGTTAATTTTTTAGGGAGGATTTTCTCGTGGAGCCAACAGTAGATACAGCAGCAACTGCAGTGGTAACGGTCGACAATATGAATGTTATCCAGCGTGCCTTTGCAGAGGGTGGATTCGTGATGTACGTCATTGCCGTGATTGCGATCCTGGCATTGATAGTTATCGTAGAAAGAATGATGAAAATGAAAAACCTGGTCGTGGATAAAAAAGAATTCACTGATCAGATTTTCCGTATGGTTGTGGCGGGAGATATTCGCCAAGCAATCAGTTATTGTGATGCCCGTCCAGCTCCACTTACCAACACAGTGAAAGCTGGTTTGGTTCAGGCGATGAATAAGCGTCCCGATGAAGAAGTGCAAGTCGCGATGGATGCCGCAGTGATGCGAGAAATGCCAAAAGTTGAAGGCTGGGTGTCTTTCCTAGCTGTTTTCGGAAACATCGGCGTTCTTGCCGGTCTTCTGGGAACGATCATTGGTATGATCGGTTCATTCCGAGCGGTGGCAGCGGCAGATCCTGCGACGAAAGCTCTTGAGCTTTCAAAAGGTATCTCGCATGCCTTGAACTGTACTGCTTTTGGTCTGGGAGTTGCGATCGTTTGTATCGTTGCTTACGGTTTGTTCCAGCATCGTATTCAGAAAACTGAAAATGAGGTTATCGAGACTAGCATGAGTCTTTTAAACCTAGTTGTTGCAAACAGAGATAAAATTAAAGATTAAGGCTGAGGTCTAAACATGGCGCACATCGAGAGTGGCGGCGGCAACGGAAGAACCAGGAACGTCGAACTTAACTTAGTTCCCGTCATCGATTTGATGAGCGTTCTTATTACTTTCCTGTTGATTACAGCCGTGTGGACACAAGTCTCAATGATTCAAATTGGTAGTTCGCTGTACGGGAAAAAATCTGATACGCAGCCGGCTCCGACTCCTCCGCCCAACGCCGATGTGGTTTTGAAGGTGGATGTGAAAGAGGCTGGCTACATTTTAACTGTTGGCAAGCAAGTGATCAGTCTTCCCGTCGTGAATCAGCAATATGATGACGCCGGTTTGATTGCGCAGTTACAGCGAGTTAAGCAGCTCTATCCCGAGAAAGTGGATGCGATTGTGGCGATGGCAGATACCATGCCTTACGAGCAATTGATCAAAGCAATGGACAACTTACTGTCGACAGGATTCTCCGCGATTTCTGTGGCGACTGGAGGGCCAAACTAATGGCCATTTTTAGACCTGGAGAAAGACACAGATACCATAACATTTTGAGCAAGCGCAAAGGCAAGCGTGATGTCACAGCCTTGCTATCGTTGACTGCGATGGTCGACATGTTTACGGTTCTGGTTATATTCCTTCTGCAAAACTACAATGCAACCGGAGAAATCCTCTACATCCCTAAAGAGGTTGTGCTGCCTAAAGCTTCGAGTGTTCGAGAGCTGAAGCCGGCTCACGTCGTGACGATTTCGAATAAAGAAATCCTTCTCGACAAAGACGTGGTCGCGACTTTCGACGATGTGAAGGGGCAGGAAGATTGGTCCATCGATGGTTTAAGGGATCAATTGCAGCAGGCTCTTGCTAAATCAAAGATTGAGCATGAAAGCAAGCTGCAGAACCAGATCCGAGGCGTGGTTGAAACAACCCGAGGCGAGGCTCCAACTGACGAAAATGCCTGGAGTAAGGTGACCATTCAGGCAGACAAAGGTGTTGATTTCCTTACTGTCAAAAAGGTGCTGTACACCGTGACAGAAGCTGGTGCTAGCGAAATCAATTTCGCGGTGACTAAACTTCCTCAAGAGTCGACTTCGAGTCAATAATTGATTAGAGTCTACAAGGTGCGGATCATTTCTAACCTTCTGCACCTATTTTAATATGGCTAAATTTAAGAACCTCATTTTTGTTACTGTACTCGTCCTATTGTTTGTCGAGGTTCTGATTATATTCCCTGCAAAGCTTGAGCATGAAGATGAAGCAGATGTTCGGGCCCGTATCGAAAAGCAAAAAGAAGAAGATAAGCGGAGGGCCGAACAAGGTTTGGTTCCTGCTTCCAGTTTGGCAGAACAAAAAATGCAGGGCGTGCATCTAGTAGAGAGCAAACAGGGGAATCGCGACTGGGAGCTTTTTGCGCAAGCAGCGGAAGGCAACCAAGGTGCGGGAACTTGGAAGCTTCAGAAGGTTCGAGTCCTTTTTTATAATAATGAAAAAGTTGAGTTCACAGTGACCGGTGACTTGGGAACAATCGACTCGAAATCCAAAGATTTAAGTGTTATGGGTAATGTAATTACAAAATCCGTAAATGGTTATGTTTTTAACACAGATTCGATTCGTTATTCTTCAGTCACCCGACAAATCAACAGCCCAGCACAAGTGACCATGCGGGGTCCCAAGGACGAAACGGGTGCAGGACTTTTTCTTACCGGACAAAGGATGAAGGTTTTTGTTGAGGACTCTCGAATGCTGATTCAGGATAAAGTCCGGGCTGAAAAACCAATGGAGCAGGGCAAGAGCTTTCGTATATTTGCTGACGGTGCCGAGTTCAGTGGCAAAAGTCGCGTCGCTAAATTCAAGGGTGCGGTAAAAATGGATTATGACAGCATGAAGCTCGAAGGGCCTGAAGCTTCGTTTTTGTACTCGTCTGGTGCTGATATTTTGAGTTCAGTCAGCCTTTCGGGCGGAGTTAAGGTCAGTGACGCAGATAAATTTGCTACCTCGGAATCCGTAAACTTGGATCTGCTGGCGGATCGCTATATTTTTAAAGGTCGACCACGAGTGATCCAGAATAATGATGAACTCACTGGTGATGAAATCATCTTTCTCGACGGTGGAAAAAAGGTTAAAGTTGAGAAAGTACGAGCTAAAGTGGAGAATTTAGAAGAATGAGTATGCTCACGGTGAAAGACATTTCAAAGGCTTTTAAAAAACGAAAGGTCGTTGACAGCGTGTCTTTTTCTGTCGAGTCAGGCCAGGTCGTCGGTCTTTTGGGGCCTAATGGGGCCGGCAAGACCACTTCATTCTATATGGTCGTGGGGCTGGTTCAGCCAGATGCGGGTAGTATCAATATCGACGAAGAGAACATCACCTCCGAACCTATGTATCGTCGCGCAAGAGTCGGATTAAGTTACCTGGCGCAAGAACCCAGCATTTTTCGCAAACTCACGGTAGCAGAAAACATTACTGTGGCTTTAGAGGCTCACGGCTATTCAGGCGCACAACGTTCTGAAAAGTTAGAGCAGCTCATTGCCGATTTTCACGTGGGTCATATTCGCGATAACTATGGTTATGCGCTCTCTGGTGGTGAAAGGCGACGTGTGGAAATCGCGCGGGCTCTAGCCGGATCACCCAAATTTTTACTGTTGGATGAACCCTTTGCGGGTATTGACCCAATCGCGGTCGGCGACATTCAAAATATCATCCGCGATCTTAAGGCCAAAGGTATAGGAGTTCTCATAACGGATCACAACGTGCGTGAGACTTTAGGTATTTGCGATTATGCTTATATACTGAAGGACGGTAAGATCCAGGTGAGCGGAAGCGCGGATCAAATCGTAAACTCAGAATTAGCTCGTAAGTTTTATCTGGGTGAAAACTTTAGATTGTAAATATTTGCACGTAACGAAAGGAAATTCATGGCTCTTCGACAGACGATGAACCTGAGCCAGTCTCTGGTGATAACTCCGCAATTGCAACAGGCGATTAAGCTTTTGCAAATGTCGCGTATGGAGTTAGAGTCGGCCGTTCGTGCAGAACTCGAAGAAAATCCCATTTTAGAAGAAGCCGAAACTCTTAAAGAAGAGGACTTGCAGCGCACTAAAGAGGTTGCGGAGCAGGTGGAAGGCGCAGAAGCTGCCGACCCCAATGCTCAAGATCCGCAAAAGCAAGACGAGTTCGAATGGGAAGCCTATATTGAAGCCAATCAAAAACCGCCACAGTCTGGAATGGCGGGCTCCGAAGAGATCATGAACTATGAGAACGTGATCACGGCTTCGGAAACCTTAGCGGATCACCTTTACTGGCAAGTTAAAATGAACGGATTCTCGGAAGAAGAAGAAAGAGCAGCTGATGCTCTTATCGGTGCGATCGACGATGATGGTTGGTTGAAAATTCCAATGGATCAAATTGCTGAAGAAGAGGGCCTCGAACTAGACCTACTCGAGGACACCCTTTCCCTCATTCATGAATTCGACCCGCCCGGAGTGGGTGCGCGTGATTTGAAAGAATGTCTGCTAATTCAAGCTAAGCATTTGGAAGAAGACACTCACGATCTGGTTCATTTGATCAATAATCACTTAAAAGAACTTGAAAAGAAAAATTACGAAGCCATCGCCAAAGCCATGGGCCGGGAAGTTGAAGACATTATCGAGCTGTGCAAGATCATCTATGCAATGGATCCCAAGCCAGGTCGCGCCTATGCCACTGCAGACACGCACTATGTCACTCCTGATGTTTATGTGTATAAAGTTGGAGACGACTATGTTGTTTCCTTGAACGAAGATGGTCTTCCACGACTAAAAATATCGAACTTTTATAAAAATGTTCTAAAGGGTGGAAAGTCAGGAGATAAAACTCAGGACTATATCCAAGAAAAGCTACGCTCTGCAGTTTGGTTGATTAAGTCAATTCATCAGAGGCAGAGAACGATTTACAAAGTTGCGGAATCGATCGTAAAGCATCAAAAGGACTTCTTCGAAAAAGGCTCTGAATATTTGAAGCCGATGGTTCTGCGCGATATCGCGAATGATATAGGAATGCATGAGTCCACGGTCAGCCGAGTGACTACGGCAAAGTACGTGCATACTCCTCAAGGGATCTACGAGTTGAAATACTTCTTTAACTCCGGCATCAGTTCTTCTGATGGGGGAGACTCTCTTGCAAGTGAGTCTGTCAAAGTGAAGATCAAGGATTTGGTCGCTAAGGAAGATCCTAAGAATCCTCTGTCCGATCAGAAGATCGTGGATCTTTTAAAGACGGATGGAATTCAGATCGCACGAAGAACGGTTGCAAAATATCGTGATGTACTTAAGATTCTGCCGTCATCTCAACGTAAAAAGTATTTCTGATAAAATAAACGTTATTTAATAATAAATCCTCTCCAGTCTCTTTTTGAGAAGGCTGGTCTGGCTACTTTTTGATCATGTGCTTTGCGACTAGGCAAATTTTTCTAGAGTTTTCTTCAAAATCAACTAACCGAAAATAAAAACCACGGAGTCTTGAAAAAAGGGCTCAGCTTTGGTCTAGCCGGGCCGATAAGAAAGCAGTAACCGCAACCAAAGCCTTGAAAGGGGCAAAGGAGATTTAAATGAAACTCAACTATACTTTTAGGCACCTTGATCATTCCGAATCGCTGGTTTCGTATACCGAAGAGCGAATGGGGGAGGTCGGGCGATTTTTGCTTAAAGATGGTTACGGCAGTGTTTCCTACAGCAAACAGAAAAATAACTTCTGCGTGGAAATATCAGTGAATACGCCTCATAAGTATTTTAAGGCCACCGGGTCTGGGGCCGATGTCTATTCAGTGGTTGATTCGGTTGCGGAAAAATTGGAAAAGCAGTTTTTGAAGATCTCAAAGCAGCTTAAGAATCACAAAAAACCTGAGTTGACCAAAGGGGGCCGGGTCGAGGCTGCCATGCGCTTTAAAAAGGCCGCTTAAAAGAGTCTTATTCTACAGTTCAATTCCTTCTGAGGCGGTGTTCAACCGCCTCTTTTCTTGACCCCTCCAGAGCCTTTTGGTAGTTTGGGCCCTTCGTTTACATAGACGGCGCGGCCTATAACCTGTTTTCCTTATGAGGAATCAAAACGTGAAAAACTACCTGTTTACCAGTGAATCGGTTTCTGAGGGGCATCCTGATAAAATGGCGGACCAAATCTCTGACGGTATCTTGGATGCTATCTTAGCTCAAGACCCCAAGGGACGTGTCGCTTGCGAGACGATGTTAACAACTGGTTTGGTAGCAATTGCCGGTGAAATAACGACGTCTGCAAAAATTAACTTCTCGGAAATTGCTCGCGACGTCATCAAACGCATTGGTTATGACGACTCTGAAAAAGGTTTCGACTACAAAACTTGCGGAGTTATGGTGGCAGTGGGACAGCAGTCTCCAGATATCGCTGTCGGTGTAAAAGAGACGCTTTCCGATGACCAGGGAGCTGGAGATCAGGGCCTGATGTTTGGATATGCGGTCAATGAGACTCCTGAAATGATGCCACTTAGTATAGCGATGTCACATAAGTTGGTGAAAGATCTGGCCGCTTTACGCAAAGCGAATAAGGTCGACTGGCTACGTCCAGATGCAAAATCTCAAGTCACTGTTCAGTATGAAAACGGCGTCGCTCGCAGAATTGATGCTGTTGTCGTTTCGACCCAACATTCGGAGTCTGTGAATAGCTCCACCATCAAAGAGTTTATTACCGAGGAACTGATTAAAAAATCAATCCCAGCGGAGTGGCTGGATTCTAAGACGAAGTTCTTCATCAATCCAACCGGGCGCTTTGTATTGGGTGGCCCTATGGGTGATGCTGGATTGACAGGCCGAAAAATAATCGTAGACACTTATGGTGGACATGGAGCCCACGGTGGTGGAGCATTTTCGGGGAAAGATCCTTCCAAAGTTGACCGCTCCGCAGCATATGCGGCGCGCCATATCGCTAAGAACATCGTTGCGGCGGGGTTGGCGAATCGCTGCCTTCTTCAAGTTGCCTATGCGATCGGAGTTGCTGAACCTGTCAGCATTTCGGTCAATGACTTTGGTACTAGCCAAGTGGGTCCTGAGGTTCTAGAAAAAGCTGTTCGTCAGGTGTTTGACTTAAGACCCGCGCGAATAACTCGGGAACTTGATCTATTAAAACCCATTTACAGCCCGACAGCTGCGTATGGTCACTTTGGCCGTACCGAAGAAAGCTTCTCTTGGGAAAAACTCAATAAAGTCGAAGCTCTTAAAGACGCTGTTAAAAATCTTGCCTAATCTCTACCGGTGAAACTTTCGTAGAGTTGAACCGGTAAATAAGTGATAATCCTTGGGGGTTAGCTCAATATGGATCCAAAATTCATTCGTAACTTTTCCATTATCGCGCACATTGACCATGGCAAATCGACCTTGGCTGACGGACTGTTGAATGCAACAGGCGCATTGAGCGATCGCGAGAAGAAAAACCAGTTCTTGGATAATATGGAGCTGGAAAGAGAGCGTGGGATCACTATTAAAGCGCAGACTGTATGTCTGAACTTTAAATCAAAAGATGGCAATACTTACCAAATCAATCTGATCGATACTCCGGGACACGTGGATTTTTCTTACGAAGTGTCTCGTTCCTTGGCTGCGTGCGAGGGAGCTATTCTCGTGGTCGATGCGGCTCAGGGAGTTGAAGCTCAAACCTTGGCCAATGTTTATTTGGCTTTGGAAAATAATCTAGAAATCATTCCAGTTCTCAACAAGATTGATCTTCCCTCTGCGGATCCAGAAGGAGTCACCAAGCAGATCGAAGACTCTATCGGTTTGGATTGCACCGGGATTATTCACGCGTCAGCCAAAGAAAAAATCGGCATCGTCGAAATTTTGGAATCAATCGTTGAAAAAGTACCTCCACCAAAGGCAGATCGGACATTAACACCAAGAGGGCTGATTTTTGACTCTTGGTTTGATGCTTATCAGGGGGTCGTTGTCCTAGTACGAATGATGGACGGTGTGATTCGAAAAGGTGATAAAATTAAGTTCATGGCTACCGATCGCGATTATGAAGTTTTGCGAATGGGTAAGTACACTCCATTTCCGGTAGCTCAAGATACTCTTGAGGCCGGTGAAGTGGGATTTATCATCTGCGGTATCAAGGATATCCGTGACGTAAAAGTGGGTGATACAGTCACATCCACTAAGCACCCTGCAACTGCTCCATTGCCGGGTTTCCAAAAAATCAAGCCGATGGTTTTTGCTGGTATCTTTCCTATCGTGGCGTCGGAGTATGAAAACCTTCGGGATGCTCTGGACAAGCTTTGTCTGAATGATTCCTCTCTGACTTTCGAGGTCGAAAAATCAGCTGCGTTAGGATTCGGTTATCGCTGTGGCTTCTTGGGACTTCTCCATATGGAAATCGTCCAGGAGCGTTTAGAGCGAGAATTCAACCTGGATCTAATCACCACGGCGCCAACGGTGGTGTATCGAATTACAAAGACTGACGGCACCGAAATTATGCTCGAGAACCCATCGCACATGCCAGTCGAGACAGCGATTGCCAAGTTCGAGGAGCCTTACGTAAAAGTCGTAATCCATACGCCGACCGATTATATCGGTGGTATCTTAAAGCTTTGTGAAGACAAGCGCGGCATGCAACAGCGTATGGACTATGTCACCGAAAAAAAGGTTATCATCGAGTACAAGCTTCCTATGAATGAAATGGTGATGGATTTCTATGACCGTCTCAAGTCAATTTCTAAGGGATACGCATCCCTGGAGTACGAATTCATCGGATTTGAAGAGGCGGACCTTGTTAAGATGGACATTCTGATCAATGGAGAGCCCATCGATGCACTTTCTTTAATTATTCATAAATCGAAAGCCATCACCAGAGGTCGTGCTTTAACTGAAAAGATGAAAGAGCTTATTCCGCGCCAGCAGTACCAAGTTGCTATTCAGGCAGCTATAGGTTCGAAGATTGTCGCACGCGAAACGCTCGGAGCTTTGAGAAAAGACGTGACCGCGAAGTGTTATGGTGGTGATATTTCTCGTAAGAGAAAACTATTAGAACGCCAAAAAGAGGGTAAAAAACGCATGAAGCAGATTGGATCTGTGGATGTCCCTCAGGAAGCGTTCTTAGCGATCTTAAAGGTAGAGGATTAGTCTTAGGCTCGGCTACATGGAGGCAACATGAGTGAAAACAAAAATGGCTGGAACTGGCGAACCAAGTACTTCTGGACAGAAGGATGGGGCTCTCTCTTTTTGGCGGTTTTCATTGCGCTTTTCATTCGTTGGGGCTTTATCGAAGCTTATGTCATTCCGTCAGGCTCGATGCTTCCATCACTTTTGATTCATGATCACATCTTTGTGAATAAATTGACTTACGGGCTGCGCGTTCCTTTCAGCGAAAAATGGCTGGTCAAGTTTAGTGAGCCCAAGCGCGGCGAAGTGATTGTATTTAAATACCCCAAAGATATGAGCACCTTCTTTATCAAGCGGATTGTTGGGGAAGCTGGCGACAAAATCTATTATGAAAACGGCACTCTTTTCATCAATGACAAACCGATGGAAAAGAAAGTTCCGACAGACATGGACGAGTTCGCTTGGTTAAGGGATCGAGACTTCCAAAGAGATGGTAACATTAACGATAGCAAAGAAAATTATGTCGGTTTTACAGAAGATCTGATGGGCAAAGACCATTCGATCTTACTCCGCAAAGGTGATATTTTTGAAACTTTCGGACCAGTGACCGTCCCTGAAGGCCACCTTTTTGTAATGGGTGACAATCGTATGAACTCTTCGGATGGCCGCATCTGGGGCTTCTTGCCTAAGGAAAACATTCTAGGTCGGGCAATGTTTGTTTGGCTAAGTTGTGAAGAAACCGTCCCAGCATTGCCATTCCTGTGCAACCCGATGACAATTCGCTGGGGCCGATTCTTTCATCCCGTTAATTAGTGTTTAATGGGCGGTAAAGAAGAAACGCGAAATCTCAAAGGCACCTGGAATCAAGCAATCCTTTCTTTCTTGATTCCTATTCTTCTCGTCATGGGCTTTCGATGGGCTTTCATCGAACCGTTCGTGATTCCCTCCGGAAGTATGGTGCCTAACCTCCTTATTAATGACCATATTCTTGTTAATAAATCTTCCTATGGTTTAAGAGTTCCTTTTGTAGATCGGTGGTTGGCCCAATGGAAACAGCCACAGCGAGGCGATATTGTCGTTTTTAAGTATCCCGAGAATCCTGATATTCATTACGTTAAGAGGCTGATTGGCTTGCCTGGAGAAGAAGTTACAGTTCTCAACGGACGCGTGGAGATCAACGGGCGAAACTTCGAACACACTCCTTTTGAAAGCTCTGCCAATGAAAAGGAATTTTCCTACTTCACAGAGAACAATGGTCGCATTTCTTATGTCGTCCGCTTTCTTTATTCCGAGGCCCATGGCGAGCCTCAGGTTTTTAAAATTCCCGAGGGACATTTTTTCTTCATGGGGGATAATCGTGATCAGTCTAGTGACTCGCGCTTTTGGGGGCCGGTCGCTGGGCATTTTGTGGTGGGTCGGGCGTGGCTGATATGGCTCTCTTGTGAGGGTACTTTGCCAACGATGACGTTCGTGTGTGATCCTTCTCAACTGCGCTGGAACAGATTCTTCAAGACTTTGCAGTAACTTTGTCCTTTCTTCTATTTAGCATTGGTCTTAAGATATTTTCATGAACCGGTGGCGCGATTACATTCTTATATTAGCTTTAGCAATCAGCCTAGCGCTCATCGTCCGGTCCTATTTGGTAACTGCCTATAAAGTGCCCACTGGCTCCATGCAGCCGACGCTAAAACCAGGTGATTTTATTTTCGCTTCTCGTATTGCCTATGGTGTGCAGGTTCCCTTTCGCTCAGGAGTATTGAATTATTCTCTGCCAGAGCACGGAGATTTGGTTATTTTTAACTATCCTCAGCAGCCTCAGGTTACCTATGTCAAAAGGGTTGTGGGTCTGCCTGGCGATCGAGTGCAGCTCATAAAAGGGCGATTAGTAATTAACGAAATTCCAGCAGAATATGAAAAGGTTGTAGATCAGCCCAAAGACAATCCAAATGCTGAACTCTTCGATATTTTCGAAGAGCGGACTCAGGGGCACTCCCGCAAGGTTATCTTCCAAAAAAGGGGAGCCGAGGATTTTGGACCTTTTGTTGTTCCTCCAGAGGAGATTTTTCTTCTTGGCGATAATCGAGATGCAAGTGACGATTCGCGCTATTGGGGAACAGTCCCAATGGCCCAGGTGAAGGGTCAAGTGGTGTTAATTTGGCTGTCGCTGGATTGGCAACGAAAATGGGGTGGGCAGCGTTACCCTTCAGTGCGTTGGGACAGAGTTTTTTTGCCCATTCATTGACAAGGTCCGCTGCGGCTTCTAGGCTCAGGTTCTAGATGTCATCTAGGTTCAAGCACTCACTTCTTGATTTAAAAACTTTCGAAAAATCCTCTATTGATCAGCTATTTGCAGTGGCTGACAAGATAGCACAGGATAAAAGGACGACTGTTCCCTTTACCGGCCAAACCGTCGCGCTTCTTTTTTTTGAATCGAGCACGCGAACACGGATGAGTTTTGAGACAGCTTGTGTAAGGCTGGGAAGCTACCCACTTCGTTTTGATGGAAAAAGCGGGACTAGTATAGAAAAAGGTGAATCCCTTGTAGACACTGTACTGAACGTCAATGCTATGGATCCGTCTGTTTTGGTCATTCGCTGTGGTGACAATCTCGATCTACAATTGCTTGCCAACAAAGTGAAGAGCCCGATTATCAATGCGGGTTGGGGCAAGCGAGGTCATCCTACGCAAGCACTGCTGGATGCCTATACCATTAGGCAGAGTTTGGGAACTTGCGAGAAACAGAAAGTACTTATTGTTGGGGATGTCGTCCACTCTAGGGTTGCGGCTTCTCATCTTGAGCTTGCTCGAATGCTTAACTATGAGGTCGCGTTTTGTGGTCCCGCCAGCTTCATCCCGGCCCAGTTTCAAGGTCGCGTTTTCGGGACTTTATCAGAAGGCCTTAAGTGGTGCACAGTAGCTATGGCCTTACGAGTGCAAACAGAACGGCATCAGTCCGAATCAGCTCTGGATAATTACTCTGAGCAATTCGGCTTCACCGCAAAAAGTTTAGCTGATTTATCAAGTAAGGCCCTTATTCTTCATCCTGGTCCGATCAATCACGGAACCGAAATGGATGAGGACGTTTTAAATGACGGAAGATGCCGAGTTCTGCAGCAAGTTTCAAATGGAGTCTTTATTCGACAGGCACTCATCCGCAGAGCCCTTATGGAGGATCAGGCATGAAAGGTTTTTTAGTACTCGAAACAGGTGAGATCTATCAAGGGTGCTGGAATGGCGGAGAGGATCGTGCGGGGGAAGTTGTATTTAACACATCGCACTCGGGTTATGAGGAAATCGCTACGGATCCATCTTACTTTTCGCAAATCGTGGTGATGACAGCGCCAATGCAAGGGAATTACGGAACTGAAGATAGCATTTGGGAGAGTCGGCAAATTTGGATCGAAGGATTTGTCTGCCTCGAAGTTCAAAATTCCAAAAGAGATCAAGCTTGGAGAAATCGCCTTGCGGAGCACAAGATTCCGTTGGTTTCAGAGCTGGATACCCGCGCCCTTGTCCTAAGACTGCGCCAGCAGGGGACGCCGTGGGGCGCACTCGTTCAGGCTGAGACCGCCGACGAAGCGGGAAAAAAGGCGCAGGTTTTAATTGAAAAGAAAAAACAGATTGATTCTGATTGGGTCTATTTTGTTTCGCGACCAACTCAAGAGCCCGTCCCAGGAGAAAACCTGGTCGGACCAAAAATTGCCGTTGTTGATTTCGGCAGCAAAGAGAATATTTTGAGAGAACTCAGATCGCGCAGTTCTGAAATAAAAATATTTAACAGCAGAAGTTCGCCACAAGAAATTCTGGATTACAATCCTGATGGCATCATGTTGACGAATGGGCCTGGCGATCCGGCATCTGTAAAAGTGGCAATCGGAACGGTGAAGGAACTTCTCGGGATTAAACCGATCTTCGGAATTTGCATGGGGAATCAAATTTTGGGTCTAGCTTTGGGTGGCAAAACCTACAAGCTTAAGTTTGGTCATCGCGGAAGTAATCATCCCATTAAAGACAGCTTGCTTAATAAAATCTATGTAACTAGCCAAAATCATGGATATGCTGTCGAAGAGAGCAGTTTACCGCCAGAAGTATCTGTCACCCACGTGAATCTAAATGATGGCACTGTGGCAGGTTTTTATAGTGAAAAAAAGAAGTGTTTGGGAATACAATATCACCCTGAAAGCTGTCCAGGGCCACACGAGGCTCAGGAGCTGTTTAGTTACTTTATCGAGCGGATGATATGAACGAATACGAGAAGTTAATTGAAAAAATATTGAACCATTTTGTCAGCGAGACTTTCAAAGAGGAACTCGCAGGAGCAAAAAAAGAGTTCTTCCATAATGCTGGCAGTTTGGACGAAAATTCCGAACATTATGAAAGCCGAATGGCGCAGTTTTATGACTGGTATTTTTTCACCCGCGAATTGCAAGGATATGGCCAGACGCCGCTAGAAGTTTGTTTGCTTGTTCGTGAACTGCGTTTTTCTGAAGAAGAATTGCAGGCACTTGAAGTGCTTCGAAAGCATCGACACTCTCTTTTTGAGTTTATCAAAGAAAAGAACGGTGACATTTATATTAAGGATCTGCTCGCCAATAAAAAGCTTGTCGTCAAGCAATCCCCGTATGTTTTTGGTTTTGAACCGGACGAGATTTTTGAAGCCCGTTTGATTCCTCAGGGTGACTCCTATGTCTTTACACGGGGTTTTTGTTTTCATCCAGAGAGCGCTAAGGAATTCATTCTAAAAGAAGTCAAAAAGCATCGTAAAGATCCCGATCTGGATCCAGATGTCTTGATGTTAAGACTTATAAAAATGCGCTACAAATTTGAGCAATATAAGCATGTCAGCCCAGAGATGATTTACTCTAACGATGGGAAACTGGGTATTTAATAAAAAATAGGAGGAGCGGGTGCCGAGAACGTCCAGCATTAAGAAGGTTTTGATTATTGGATCTGGACCTATCGTAATTGGCCAAGCTTGCGAGTTTGATTACTCTGGCACTCAGGCTTGTAAGGCTCTTATGAAAGAAGGATTGGAAGTCATTTTGGTGAACTCCAATCCGGCCACGATCATGACAGACCCCGAGATTGCGACTCGGGTATATGTAGAACCCCTCAAAGTAGACTACCTTGAAAAGATCATCGAGAAAGAAAAGCCCGATGCAGTTATTCCAACGCTGGGGGGACAGACGGCATTAAATCTTGCTCTTGAGCTACACAGCAAAGGTGTTTTGCAAAAACATAAAGTACAGCTGTTGGGAGCAAATCCCCAAGTAATTAAAGCCGGAGAGGATCGCGAAATATTCCGGACCATTCTAGATAAAATCGGCGCACGTTATCCGAAAAGTCACATGGTCAGAACCTTTGAACACGGACTTCAGGTCGCGGATGATCTTGGTTACCCGATGATTCTCCGACCGAACTACACATTAGGTGGTGGTGGAGGTGGTATTGCCTACGCTCCTGAGGACTATAAAAAGATGCTTGTTCAGGCATTGCATGAAAGTCCCACTTCTGAAGTACTTGTAGAAGAAAGCATATTAGGTTGGAAAGAATACGAACTTGAGGTGATGCGCGACCATAAGGGAACTTTCGTAGTTGTCTGCAGCATCGAGAACCTAGATCCGTGCGGAGTTCATACCGGAGACAGTATTACGGTGGCACCTCAGCAGACTTTAAGTGATCGCGAGTATCAAGAAATGCGCGATGAAGCTTGTAAGATCATCAACGAAGTTGGTATCCAAACGGGCGGCGCCAATATCCAGTTTGCAGTTCATCCGACAACGAAAGAGCGCGTCGTCATCGAAATGAATCCACGAGTCAGTCGTTCATCAGCTTTAGCCAGCAAAGCGACGGGTTTCCCCATTGCTAAGATTGCAGCGTTGCTAGCGATTGGCTACAGCCTGGATGAGTTGCAGAATGATATCACCAAGGTGACACCATCCTGTTATGAACCTGCGCTTGATTATGTCGTTACCAAAATCCCACGCTTCGCATTTGAAAAATTCCCCGGTTCAAAAGACATGCTGACCACGCAGATGAAAAGTGTCGGTGAGGTTATGGGCATTGGGCGAACTTTGCAGGAATCTTTGATGAAAGCTATGGCCAGCCTCGAAAAAGATGCAGAGGCTATTGGGGAAGTCGAACTCGAAACCAGTAAGGTTGCCTACCCCAACAGTCAGCGTATCTATCATCTTTTCCAGGCTTTTCGAGAGGGAAAAACTGTCGAAGAACTTGAGGAGCTGACCGCTATTAATCCATTCTTTCTGGAGCAAATTGAAGGCATCATAAAATTTGAAGAGCATTTCCGTAAGGAGTTCCGTAAGGAAAATTCCGATCTATTAATCTCTGCAAAAAGAAAAGGCTTTACCGACGCAAGATTAGCAAAGCTTGTTGATCAGACAGAAGCTGAAATTGCAAAGCTCAGACAGTCTTATGGAATTTTCCCGAAGTATCAGCAAGTTGATACTTGTGCAGGAGAGTTTGAATCGTCCACGCCTTATTTCTATTCATCTTATTGGCCAACCCAGTCATCGCCTGTCGAAATTAAGGATCCTGTTGTCATAATTGGCAGCGGTCCCAATAGAATTGGCCAAGGGATTGAGTTCGACTATAGCTGTGTTCGTGGAGTAAAAGCCTTTCAAAAGAGCGGTTCACCAGTCGTCATGGTGAACTCGAATCCCGAAACGGTATCTACCGACTACGACACATCTGATGTTTTATTTTTCGAACCTCTGACGTCAGAAAGTTTGATCGAAATCATGCGTTTCATAAAACCGCAGGGGTTTGTTGCGCAACTGGGTGGTCAGACTCCTATTGGTATTGCACCCGATTTGGTCAAAGCGGGTTTCCGCCTTTTGGGTTCTTCTCTGGAAACAATTGACCTTGCAGAAGACCGTGGCCTTTTTTCGAAAATCTGCCGCGAGCTGGACTTTGTTATACCAAAATCGGGAATGGCGGGATCGCTCGAGGATGCTCTTCGCTTTGAAAAGGAAGTGGAGTATCCCATGATTTGTCGACCCAGCTATGTTTTAGGTGGCAGAAGAATGGAAGTGGTCGAAAATCGCGAAGAGCTTTTGTCGTACTACCAAAGACATGCAGACTACATTTCTCCAGAGAAACCATGTCTGATGGATCAGTTTTTGGCCGGAGCCCTCGAAGTCGATGTTGATTTGATTCGTGGAGATGATTGGACTGTGGTGGGTGGGGTCGTCGAACACATCGAAGCAGCTGGTGTGCATTCGGGTGATTCCATGGGTGTGCTACCGCCTCAGCGACTTAAGGCAGATACCTGCCAAAGAATTGAAGAACTCAGTCAGAAGCTTGCAAATAGAATCGGCGTTATCGGTCACCTGAATTTGCAGTTGGCGGTTAAGGACGATATCGTTTACATGCTTGAAGCCAATCCTCGAAGCTCCCGATCAGTGCCCTTTGTGGCTAAGGCGACGGGTATCCCATTGGTGGACTTGGGTGTCGCTGCGATGTTGGGTAAAAAGAAAAAAGACCTTAAACTGGAAAATCTGCAATGGAGAAACGCTGAGCAGGTGTCTGTTAAAGGTGTGGTTTTCCCTTTTAAAAAATTCCCAGAAGCAGATTCTATCCTAGGCCCTGAAATGAAATCCACTGGTGAAAGTATGGGGCGTGGCAAAGACTACTCAGAAGCTCTAGCAAAGGCGTTTCTTTCAAGCAATATAAGGTTGCCTCGCTACGGTCAGGCCTTTTTCTCTTTAAGAGATAAGGATAAGGAAGTTCTCTTGCCGTTAGTTAAAGAATTGCAACGAATGGGATATGGCATTTCGGCAACAACGGGAACGGCTAACTTTTTCGACCAAAACGGAGTGAATTGTCTTTCGCTTAAGAAAGTGGATGAGGGTCGTCCTCATTGTGTGGATAAGATTCGGTCTGGAGAGGTGGCATTTGTCATTAACACGACTTCCGGGAAAAGAGCTATCGAGGCGAGCTTCGACATTCGTCGAGCTTGCACAGACTACAATATCCCCTGTGTCACCGAGAGTGATGCAGCAGTTGCGTTCGTTCTAGCTTTGAAAAACATCAAAAATGAGTCATCATCAGTCGAAGCCCTGAAAGGGATGGAGGCATTTTGACACGTTTTTTTCTTGTATTGATGCTTGTTGTTTCAACAGCGACCGCTGTGGCAGATAAGGGTGCGAACACGGAGCCGACACCGGATCAAATCACAATTGGTGTGATTCCGGGAGGTAATCCGGAAAATTTAAGAGAGCAAGCTGTTGAGCTGGCAAAAGAACTGCAGTCGCAACTGAATATTCCGGTCAATATATATGTTTCTAAGAATTATGTCGGCTTGGTCGAAGCGATGAAAGCTAAAAAAGTCGACTATGCTTTTTTTTCGTCACTCACTTATGTTTTCGCTGCAGAACAAGCTCAAGCAAAAGTTCTTCTAAAAAAAGTTTGGAACGAGCCTTACTATTACTCAGCTATCATCACGCCAAAGAATTCAGGTATTAAAAAACTTAAGGATCTTAAAGGTAAAAAAATTGCCTTCGTTGATGAGAAATCCTCCTCTGGATATTTGTATCCTCAGGTGGCTCTGCGTAAAGCAGGACTTGAGGACAAAGATTTTAAAGAAATTGCTATGACTGGAAATCATCAAGCTTCGATTCAGTTTCTTGAGGCGAAGAAAGTAGATGCGGCAGCTGTGTTTAGCGATGACGAAAAGGGCCGGCAGGGGGCCTGGGTAAAGTTTGGCACCAAGAAAAATGCTAAGTATGAAATCATTTGGATGAGCAATCCAATCCCAAACGATCCATTTTGTGTTCGTCAGGACTTTTACGATAAATATCCCAAGGTAACGCACAATCTGATGTTCGCGCTGATAGAAACTTTGGAAAAAACTCGAGATAAAGAAACCTATTCCGAAATTTTGGGATCTCGAGACTTGATGCCAGCCACCTCTAAACAGTATGATCCTGTAAAGGAGATGGTGAAGGCTCTTAAAATCGAGCTTCAGCCGTAAATAAGGATGTCAGTTCTCACAGTTAAGAATCTGAATAAAACATTCAAAGGCGGCCTTTTCGAGAAAGACCGTCATGTTCTTAGAGATGTCACATTCTCATTGCCCGAAGGGGAGACCTCGGGTTTCGTGGGCAGCAATGGCTCCGGAAAAACTACAACTATCAAATGTGTCTTTGATTTTATTCGTCCGGATAGTGGGGAGATTCTCTTTTTCGGGAAGCCTCTGAGTAGTCCAATTAAAACGCGTATCGGCTATCTTCCTGAGCGTCCTTATCTTTACGAATTTCTATCGGGAATGGAGTTCCTAAGACTCCACTGGAATCTTTGTTACGGCGGCAGCACCAAGGATTTTCATGAAAGAGCTTTGGAAGCCCTAAGGAAAGTCGATCTTTTAGAGGCCAAAGATCGCCGTCTTCGGACCTATTCAAAGGGAATGTTGCAGAGAGTGGGGATTGCTCAGGCGATTCTTACCAAGCCTGATCTTCTTATATTAGACGAGCCGATGTCAGGTCTTGATCCGGATGGCCGAGCCATGGTGAAGGACATTTTGCGAGAAGAACAAAAAAGAGGCGTCAGCTTGTTCTTTAGTAGTCATCTATTGCAGGATATGGAAGAGCTTTGCTCTCACCTTATCGTTATCAATCGAGGTCAGATTCTCTACGACGGCGGACTAAGTGCCTTTATGGCAGAGTTTCAAAGTCTCGAAAAAGCATTTCAGGTTCTTAAAGTTCGTGAGGAGAGACATGTTTAAAGTATTGGCTCTTGCAAGAACGACGTTGCGTGAGATGTTGCGCGAAAAAGTATTTATGGTCGTTGTGCTGATTGCTCTAGGACTTCTGGGGCTGAGTTTTCTGCTGGGTGCCTTATCCTTGGCCGAGCAACGAAAAATTTTGGCTGACTTTGGTTTTCTTGCCATTCAGGTGGCACTCCTGGGAATTTCGCTGTTCACGGGTTCTTACATGTTGGCCAAGGAAATTGAAAAGCAAACCTGTCTGCTTATCTTGTCCCGTCCGGTTTCTCGAGCGCAGTTTATTTTTGGCAAGATTTTAGGGGTGTTGGCTTTGAATACCATTCTGGTGGTCTCGCTCGCCATAGTCCTAATTTTTCTTCTAGGTCTATTTGAGCAACCTCAGTACTTACTTTCCTTCGCTGAAATTTGCCTTAGCCTATGGTTTGAGGGGGCGGTGCTGCTGGGTTTGGCCATTTGCTTTAGTCTTATAGTGCGACCGGTTTTGGCTCTTGGGGCAGGGTTCATGTTTTTCCTTTTAGGTCATTGGCTCGGAGATCTCCAGTTTTTCGCACAAAAAAGCCAAGAAGAGTCTTTTGTTTTAATTGTTAAGGTGCTCCACTGGATATCACCTAATTTCTATCGCATGAATTGGAAATCGGCCTATTTTCTAGAGAATGGTATTCCAGCAGGGAATGTGCTTTGGATGTTGGGTCACGCTACGGGATGGACTTTGTTGGTGATTCTTTTAACAACTTTCTTATTCAGGAGAAAAGACATTGTATAGCCTAGAGCCTGCATTCATATTCATTTTTTTCTGGCTCGGCGCCATTTTGGGCAGCTTTGGCAATGTCATCATCTATCGCCTCCCGAAAGGGGAGAGTATTGTTTCTCCTCGCAGTTATTGTTACTCCTGCAAGAAGCAAATCAAATGGTATGACAATATTCCAGTGATCAGTTGGTTTATCCTGCGTGGAAAGTGTCGCAGTTGCGGAGCAAAGTACTCCTTTCGTTATCCTTTTGTGGAATTGCTCACAGGAGTCCTGTTCGCTTTGGCCTATTATTACATAGGCATGTCTTGGACATTGCTCGAATATCTCATTTTTATTTTTGGATTGGTTGTCTGCACATTTATTGACCTAGATCATATGATCTTGCCGGATGAATTCACCCTCTCTGGAATTGTCATCGGTTTGGTCGGCGCCGCCTTGAATCCACAGCGGGAATTTTTGGATTCGCTCTTTGGCGTTCTTATGGGAGGCGGTTTCTTATGGGGTATGGCTTACGTCTACTACCTTTTGACGAAACAAGAAGGCATGGGCGGAGGAGATATCAAGCTGCTTGCCTGGATTGGAGCTTTGCTCGGTTGGAAGGCGATTCCTTTTGTTATTATGACTTCTGCTATCACTGGAAGCATTATCGGCCTGATTATGGCGAGAAAACAAAATGCCGGACTTAAGTCGGTTATTCCCTTTGGTCCTTACCTTGCGCTGGGGGCGATCATTTATTTATTCGGAGGAGAAGCCATCGCTCTGTGGTACCTCGACCTTTTTATGCCGGGAATAAGCTAGCCCTCGCTGGACCCTCAATTGACATGCGCTCCCCCTTCATAAATAATTTTATTATTTAGGACCTGTGTCTACTGACGTAGGTCTTTAAAGTGCATCATGGGGAAGCATCAGAAGAATGTTTTTTAAATCAAAGAAAGTTATAGGACTCGACATCGGTACGAGTTCTATAAAGCTAGCTGAAATGGATTTCAACGGCAAAGGAGCTCAGCTGCTTTCTTTTGGTTTTGCTCCGACCCCGCCGAATTCAGTTTCTGGTGGCGAGATTATCGACATCGCTTCTGTTGGGATGGCTATCCAGTCCTTAATTAGTGAAGTAAAATCAAAGCGAAAATCTGTGTCGACCGCAATGTGGGGAACTGCCGTGATCGTTAAGAAGATCACCATCCCGCGTATGGACAAAAAACTGATTAAAGAGCAGATTCGCTTTGAAGCGGAACAGTACATTCCCTTTGATATCAACAACATCAGTTTGGCTCATCATATCCTCGCAACCAGCGCAAGCCCGGACACCATGGATATTCTTCTGATTGCTGCGCAGAATGAGCTCGTAACTCAGTATACTCAGGTGATTGAAATTGCCGGACTAAACTGCGGGGTTTTAGACGTCAGCGGTTTTGCGCTCGCTAACTCGTTTGAACTGAATTACGGAAAAGTATCTGGTGAAGCGATTGGGCTTTTAAACTTCGGTGCCGCAATTACAAATTTCGTGGTTGTGCAAAATGGTGAAGTAATCTTCTGTCGTGATATTCCTGTAGGCGGATCGAATTATACAAATGAGATCCATAAGGCCATGGGTGTTACCGTTGCAGAAGCTGAAGCCTTAAAGTTAAGCGCCATCTCTCGACGTGAAGTTCCCGATGAGGTCCACAGTATTATCAGTGCCACCAATGAGGCCGTGACGGAAGAGATTCGTAGCAGTTTGGATTTCCTCAGCGCGACGACAAATGGCTTAATGCTTAGCCGCTTTTTCTATACGGGTGGAAGCTCAGCCACGTCGGGCTTGGTGGAAACGGTCTCTCGGGTTACGGGCATCAAGATGCAGCCGTTTAATCCATTTATTAAAATTAAAGCGAATCCTAAAAAGTTTTCTCCGGAATATCTGGAGCAAATCAGTACCTTTGCTGGTGTGGTCACCGGATTGGCGCTAAGGGAACTAGGGGATGGCACATGATTAAAATTAATCTAGCCACTTCAAAAGTTTCTAGTATGCCGCTAGGTGGATCAGGCTTGGGCGTCGAGTTTGTTGACGAGAGCGATACTCGTAAAAACGCGATGAAGCGGATTCTTATAATTATGCTAGGGCCTTTAGCTTTATTCCTTTACGAGAATCAAAACATTCCCGGAAAAATGAACGAGCTTCAGTCCAAGAGTCAGGTGCTTGCAGAGCTTCAGGCCTACAATGCAAAACAAGCGGACTCTGTGGCGGAGATCAAGAAGTTTAAAGAAGATGAGGCTCTGATCGAGTCTCGAATTTCTGCGTTGGAGAAGATTGCCAAGGATCGGCAACGTGAAATACGTGTGTTGGATCTTCTCCAGAATGTAATCCCTGAAAAAGCCTGGTTAAGTCGACTGGAGATCAATCCCGATCGCGTCAATATTCAGGGTATGGCGATGAGTGATTTCGAAGTATCGACCTTCCTCGAAGCTTTGACAAAAAGTGTTTTCCTTATGGATGTGAACTTGGTGAGCTCAAATGAAGTGACCGAGGATGGTGTAGTTCTGAAGAGGTTTGAAATCAGCTGTTTATTGGAGAGACCCGATGAATAAGTTTTTCGAAACCTTATCATCCTATACGATGTCCAAGGTCTTCATCATAGCCGGTATCACAGCCTTCCTATACTGGTACATGGTTTATAATGACGGCTCGGCAATTGATGCGCAAATAGCTTCAGTGACACAGCAATTGCAAGAGGAAGAAGTCAAAAAAAAGGACACTGATGCCACTTTGAAGCAGGTTCAAGAGATGCAGGAAAAAGTGGGATTGCTAAGTCAGAAATACCAGGAGATTTCAAGGCGGTTACCTGCAGCTTTGTTTTCGATCGACATCAACAAAGCTATTGATGATTTTGCCCGTGCCGCTGGCGTAAGCGTAAAAGCTAAAAAACCAGCAGAAAACATCGTGAAGGCTGTGGTTGAAGAAGTTCCAGTGGAAGTATCGCTCGAAGGAAGTTATGCCGAGTTGGCCCAGTTTACTTACGTCGTTTCGGCGGCGGAGCGAATGGCCCGAGTTCGCAATATTGTGATCTCTCAGGGCGGACCCAACGTAAAAAAGTTGAAGTTTGACGGAATCGTGGTTGGTTATAAGTTAGCACCGGAAAAGCCCAAAGAAGAGGCGGGGACCCCACAATGAAGTCGGTAAGATGGATTGTTTCTTACATTCTTGTGGCATCGGTTGGTCTGTGGCTGGCGTTTTTTATGAGTATGAAATTTATGACTCCAGCACACTCTCAAGAAGCGCCTGGCAGCGGAGAGCTACCCGCAGAGTTCTTACAAGAAGTGCAGTCGACGCAAGTGCCAGATGCGCCCCCTGTGCCTCGACCTGGACAAGCGCAGACTGTGCCGGCACAACCGGAGCAGGGACAACCTGTGCCTCCGCCTCCGCCGCAACCACCCCAGGAGCAGCCTCAAGGGCAAGACACTCCACCGTATCCGCAAGCTGGGACATCCTTCGTGCAAGATGTGGACTTTGCTTATGACCCCACTGGCAAGCGTGATCCATTTACGCCGTTCCGTACGATTCGAATTGCGGCTCCGGATGTCACACGCCCTATTGAGGAATTAGAGCCTCTTCAAAGATGGGACTTGGAACGGTTGCAAGTAGTCGGCATCCTTTGGGATGTGCGTTCGCCTCGCGCCATGGTTCGAGATCCAGATGGCGGGCTCTTTACAATTGTTAAAAACTCAAAAATTGGCCGTAATGAAGGATTCGTAGCGGCTATTCGCGAGGGTGAGATCGTTGTTGTGGAAACCATCTATCAAGAAGGCAACCCAACGAAAGAGTCTCGCGTCCTGGAGTTAAAAAAGTAAGTTTTCCTGAAGGAGGAACTAATGAACGGATTCATTAGAACATTAATCCTAAGTGCTACCATAGCCTCACTCATCTCGTGCACGACACGCCCGATGGAGGATGATCTTTCTCTGGATGACATATCAAATTCAGACGTACTTGCTGATGATTACGGCGTCGATGACTTGGGTGATGAGGAAGCTGCGGACGCTGCGGACGCTGACGTCGCTGAGCAATCAGCAGGCTCTGACTTTGCTGAAGACGAAGGTCTTGCGGCAACTGAAGACGTACAAGACGAATTTGCCGACTTCGCCGAAGATGAAGAGCCCGCGCAAACCGCCCAGAATCAATCAATGGAAGACGACCCTTTTGCGGGCGAAGGTGATCAAGACTTGGCTCTTGAACAGGAACTGAATCAAGCCAATGGTGACGTTGCATTAGAGGACGAGTTCAATCAGGCTAACGAAGGTCAGGCGGACATTCCAATGCCTGAAGTTGATGAGTCTCTAGCTGGTAACCAAGAGCCCGCAGCTCCTCCTACTGAAGATCCATTTGCCGAAGACTCTATAGCGGATGCTGATATTCCGGCTCCGGAGTTAGACATCCCTCAACCTGAGGTGCTTCCACCAGCAGCGCCAGCACAAGAGATTGCAAGCACGCCTTCAGCTCCAGCAGCAAACATTACGGCGCTGAATTTTCGTGCTAATGAAAACGGCGGAACTATTGTGATCAATGCGGATCAGCCGTTGAACTATACGACTCGTTCTAACCCCGATCTGAACCAGTATATTATCGAGGTGGAGAATGCGCATTTGCCCGCTCACCTTAAGCGATCACTGAATACGAAAGATATTAAGGGTAGTGTTGGCGCAGTCGATGCTTATCAAAACCCTGGTTCTAAAACGGCCCGATTTGTGATTCAGTTGCGAGACGGTGTTACAGAGCCGGCTGTGCAAATGGAAGGCAACAGCCTCCTCATTGTAGCCTCAGGTGTGCCTGGCGGTGAAATTGCGCAAGCTCCTCAAGCGGAACCATCTTTTGATTCTGGTGCGGAAGTTGGTAGTTCTCAGGCAGCAGGTCAGATCTTACCAAGCCAAAACTTGACAGAGTTCTTGGCGGGAAACACTCGATTCTATGGTAAGAAAATATCGATCGAAACGAACAACATGGATGTGCGGGATGCGCTGAACTTCATTACTGAAGAGAGCGGCGTGAATATGGTCATCGCCGAAGAAGTGAAGGGTCCCATTAGTCTTAAGCTTCGCCAAGTTCCTTGGGATCAAGCTTTGGTTGTGATCATGAGAACCAAAAAGTTGGGCTATACTCGTCAAGGCAACGTTCTGCGGATCGCGCCTCTTCAGGATTTGCGAGCAGAGGAAGACGATGCGACCAAACTTGCGGCTTCACGCAAAAACGTCGAACCTCTTACGGTCCGCATGTTCCCAATCAGTTATGCCAAAGTGGATGAGCTCGAAAAGAAAATCAAAGACTTCTTAGGCGAGCGCGGTAAAGTCGTTGGTGACACCCGTACAAATGCTCTGGTGGTGACGGATATCGAAGAAAACCTTAATCGGGTGGCCAAGTTAATTTCAAGTCTCGATACACAACCACCGCAAGTGCTCATAGAAGGCAAGATAGTCGAAGCGACCGAAAGCTTCACGCGGAATGCCGGAATTAGTTGGGGTGCTACAGGCGTGCCGATGAGGATTGGTAATGGTGCGCGGGGCCCGGTCAATATGACCCCCAGCTTTAACATCAATCAGGGTGCCGGAGTCGGTGGTCTTCTGAATTTTGGTGTCACAATGGGAACTCTCGATATTTTCGGAAATCTTTCTGCATCTTTGGCGCTCTCCGAGCGTGAAGGTCAGGTAAAGGTCATTTCGTCTCCAAGAATCGTGGCTCTATCAAACGAAAAAGCAGATATTAATCAAACCACGGAGGTCCCCGTTCGTCAGATCACGATTACGAATGGAGTCGTCCAGGAAACGTTCCAATTTAAGCCATTAACCATGCAACTTGAGGTGACTCCTCAGGTGACTGCGGACGGTTCTGTTATAATGGGTATCAAGGTGAACAGACAGTTCGCAGGTGAGACTCAGTCGCAGGGCGAGTTTGCGGTCAATAGCCGGGAAGCAAATACGCGAGTCTTGGTGAAAAATGGTGAAACGGCAGTCATTGGTGGTATCTATCAGAGTGATGCGCAAAAAGGAAAAGACGGAGTTCCATGGGTTCGCGATATTCCTCTCTTGGGAGCGCTATTTGAGACCACGCGATCAAGTGAATCAAAATCCGAATTGCTAATTTTCCTAACGCCGCGTATTTTGGGACAAACGGATTCAGGCACTGTTATCAAAACGTTTTAAGAGGAGGAGTCATGAAAATTCTTGTATTGTCTCTACTTGCGATCATGACTCTTTCATCATGTGCTAAGGAAGATAGCAATATCACCGTGACAACAATCTCTTCTCCGCGCCCCCTTATTCCTGGGAACGCGACAAGCTGTCTCGCGGATAAATCTTCAGATAGTCCTTCGCGAGATATCGAGCCTGATTACTTTACTTTGCCAAGTTTGACTTTTACTCGGAAAGATACATCTAAGAATTTCCGCGTGACTTTTATTCGTATCACAATTCCTTTGGGCACCGAAAACTATGAGTGTGTTTTTGGAGGAGATGAGCTGGCGGCGCTCAATACTTCTTGGTGGACCACGCCAACAAAGGACGCTGTTATTCCTGCCGGTGGCGCGCCATCTTTTTCGACTGACTGTGCAATTCGATGTGGTGGGATCAAGCGACAGGCGGCCGGTTTCTCCGCCTCTGGCGTTCTGGAGGTTATGGGTGCGGAATACACCGATACCGTTAATGAAACTCCTGTAAGAATCTCCACTGTAATCAGTATTCAAGGTTTTTAACAGAGATACCTAGTGAAAAGATCCCGGAGATGGTTTATGACAGGGCCATGGATCTTTTCTCGTCTTCTGCCTTTTCTAATTCAACAGCTCCACTTTCTGAGGTTCTTAGACCAAAGAATCTTGATGAAATTATTGGCCAGGAAAAAACTTTGGGCAGGAATTCAAAGCTGGGTCAAATGCTGCGAAAGGGTTACCTTCCAAGCTTGATAATATGGGGACCTCCTGGAACCGGCAAGACGACATTTGCTTTGGCCCTTTCTCAGCACTTCAAGGCGCACTTCGTAAATCTGAACGCCGTGGATTCGGGAGCAAAAGTTCTGCGTGAAAACGGTGAACAGGGGCGGGACCGAAGGCTCCAGTTCCAGCAAAAAACGGTGCTTTTTGTCGACGAGATTCATCGGTTTAACAAAGCTCAACAAGACGTTCTTTTACCTTTTGTAGAAAAGGGCGATCTCGTATTGATCGGAGCGACGACTGAAAACCCCAGTTACGAGCTGAATCGCGCCCTCCTTAGTCGGTGCCGAGTCGTGGTTTTCGAAAGGCTTTCGACAGAAGATCTCAGTAAAATCATCCTTCGCGCCGAAGCTCATTATGGGAAAGAACTGTCACAGATCCTAACGAAAGATGCGATCGATAATCTTCTTGAATACTCGGACGGAGACGCCCGCAGGTTGATCAATAGCCTGGAAATTTTGTATTCTTTCACCCAAGATCAATCAGCAGAAGAGTCGGCTTTGGATGTGAACAACATGCGTGAGCTCCTTCAGCAGAATCCGATCGGCTACGACAAAAATTCAGAGATGCACTACGACACGATCTCGGCTTTTATCAAAAGTGTTCGCGGGAGCGATCCTGATGCCGCAGTTTATTACCTAGCGCGCATGCTGGACGGGGGCGAAGATCCCGTGTTTATCGCGAGACGTTTGATTATTTTGGCCTCGGAAGACATTGGAAATGCAGATCCCCGTGCTCTATCAGTTGCAATATCTGGTTTGCAAGCTGTCGAAGCCATCGGTCTTCCCGAGGGAGGAATCACGCTTGCGCAAGTGACGACTTATTTGGCGTCTTGTCCTAAATCAAATGCGTCGTATATGGCTTTAAATAAGGCGAAAGAACTTGTCGAACGGACTCGCACCCTGCCGGTCCCTTTACATTTAAGATCAGCAAAAACGGCTTTGGCAAAAGACCTGGGATATGGCCGAGATTATAAATATCCCCACAGTTATCCCACAGGTTGGGTGGAGCAAAGCTATCTTCCTGAAGAGGTAGGGCAGCCCGAGCTGTATGAACCGACCTCAAGAGGTTTCGAAAAAACGATTCGTGAATATTTAGCTTGGATGAAAAAGAAGTAAGGCCATCAGTCCCTTGCTCAGGCCAAGTTAAACTCTTTAGATGGCTCTTTGTGCGCAAACGCAAGCGCAGGGGCTGTTTCCCTGGGCAGTGTGGGAGTGGCGAGTGTTTGCTGGAATTTCCAATCTGTCGCCGGGTCTTAATACAAACTGGTTGCCTGATATATTAAATAGCATCTCGCCAGAGATGATCACGCGAACTTCTGCAAATGGATGACGATGCTCATGCACTTTAACCTGCGGCTCATAGTATTCATCCATGGGCTCAAGACCTTCAGCTTCTAAAATCATGTGAACTTGTTCTTTACTTGGGACAATAGGTGCTTGCCAGCGTGTGATGATCATGAATTCCTCTTTCGTTTCTGTATCTCAAATCGGAACGTCGGAAGCAAGTTGCAATGTGAACCGACTCGGCATGAAACAAAATTCTGAGTCACAGCTCGTTTTGCGACAACACAAAGACCTGTTTCTCGTGTTTTTATTATTTCTCGTTAAGTCCTTCCCCGGATTGTCGATACCTAATGTAACAGAAAGGCCCTTTATTAGGGGAGGGTATTTTGAGCAGCAAATCTAAGTCGACACATACAGAACTTGATAACATCTTGAATTTCGTCGATGCATCGAAAGGTCTTCGCGCCAAGCTGAACGAGTCGGGGCGAGTACAAGTGCTTCAGGACCTCGACGGAAAAGTGTTCTCTTTCAACACTCAAGATGTCTCAGAAGTTCTTCATAGAGCGGATTCTGAAGGCAAGGCTTTCATCCAAGTGAACTTTAAAAATGGAACCAAGGTTCTTCTGACGGAAACACTCGTTGGCTTCAAGCCGATGGAAACTCTAGGTCTGGATATGACCAGAATTCCGAAAGTTGTAACAACTCCCGACCTAGGCAGCGTTTTTGAAGCGATAGAAGAGTCCTTGGGTGCAGATAACGGTCTTGATCATGAAGTAGAAATACTAAAAAAGGTTTATCAGGCCATAGTAACAGGCGGAGAAAAGGTCGGATTCGATCTCGAGTTTGAAAGAAAGTGGTTAAACAGACTTCTAGCGTCAAAACTTAAGGCAAGCGCCTAAACTACTGTAATTACCAAAACTTAACGTGATTTTAGAAATAAACGAGGCCCTGGCCTCGTTTATTTATTGGGCAACTTCTTGGGGGAATTAAATTTTCGAAAAAAAGCTATTGCCTTTTTTATTCAGGTGAGAGAAAACAGCTCCACTTTGTTTCGGGGGCATAGCTCAGCTGGGAGAGCATCTGATTTGCATTCAGAAGGTCGCAGGTTCGATCCCTGTTGCCTCCACCAGTTTTTTTACTTTTGAAATCGTTTCAACGATAAAAAATAAAAAAAAGAAAAAACAAAGATGTTAGTTGACGGGGTCACAAAATCGTATAAGATATGTACCTCGCGCTTCGGAAGCACGAAGCAAATAAGTAAAGAAATTTGCGCTCTTTGAAAACTGAATAGCTAG
>DFXZ01000014.1 GCA_002381805.1 Bdellovibrio sp. UBA4095 | reverse complement strand
CTGATCCCATTCCGAACTCAGAAGTTAAGTCCTCTTGCGGCGATGGTATTGCATTGGCAACAATGTGGGAGAGTAGCGCAGCGCCAGCTCTTTTTTACTCGAACCCGGGTTACGAAAGTAATCCGGGTTTTTTTATGCCCGAAATCCTTCTAAAGACTATTCAAGATTCTTTTACGCGGGTAAGTGCCTCTCCTATTTGTTCATTTGGACGGGCAACTGATGGATTTAGTCGATTATTTTTTGCTCGGTACCTTGTTCAGTTCGTTCATCGTGTAGGTGCGGCCGATTTCGAAGATTTTGTTGTTGGATTTAATATCGAAGAGGCTCGCTTGGATGATCACTCCGGGATTTTCGTCGTCAGGCAAATCCATAAACTCAAGTTCAAGATAGTGAGTGCCTTCTTTAACTCTCTTTAATTCTGGCAGTCGGTTGCCGAGGAGGGCTTTTGCTAATTGGGAATTCATGCGAATCTCGATCGTAGCAATGGAGTTCCACTCAGCAGGTAATTGCTTTTTTTGCGCGAGCCTCTCAAAGTCGTCCTTGATTAGGTTTGTAAACTGCTGAGCGGGTGTGAGCTGAATGCAGGATGAATTTTTCAAGGATGTATTTAATTTCTCAAGAGCTGACTCATCGACAATCAAATAACCTAATGTTCCGGCGGCACAGATAATAAGTATTCCAAGAAGCTTGTAAACCATGATGTCGCATTCTCCAGTCTTATTATTGGCAGATCACACTGACCCATCAATAGCTTTTCAAAAAGAGCCTAAAATCGCTCCTTCAGGCTAGGCCCTCTGGAAACTCTAAATAGTTGATTTTGCAGTAGAAACGCCGTCAAAAAAAGGCCCTTGTCTAAGATATCGACAACTTTGCATTTGCTACCCTCCTCTGAAGACTCTGAATTTAGGGCGTAAAATCAGTTATTTAGGCAATTCTCAAGAAAGTGGCACTAGGCTTGGAAGTAAAGATGCTGAGAAGAGGTGTCTATGAATACACTTATGAAATTCGCAGCATTATCATTTTTAGTGGGACTTTATGTCGGGTGCTCTCCCGTGAAGTTCTCATTGGATGAAAGTAAGTGTAATGACCTTTCAGGCAGCTGTGTGGTTGAAAATGGCAAGTTTGCTTTCAATTACTCGGCAACGGTGGGCGCAGGAAAAGTGGACATTCTTATTGTCAATGACAACTCGGCTTCGATGTCTTTTGAGCAGGCTCGATTGGCTCCACGTTTTACCAACTTCATTTCGGATCTTGATACCCGATTAGTTGACTATAGAATTGCAATGACCACGACAGATGTGACGGCTGGCCGAGGTGGGAAGCTTATTCCTTACAAAGAGGGAACTTACTTTCTAACTAAACAACATGGCGATCGAATGTCGCTATTTAATAGTACAATCCAAAGACCTGAAACACTGTCTTGTGAGAAGTTTATTGCTAACTGGATTCGTCAAAATAACGGCTCTATAAGTTCAATAAACTCGGCTCAGTATTCTGCAGAGTATGAGAAAAACTGTCCGTCTGGTGACGAACGCGGAATTTATGCAGCAAATTTAGTTGTTGAGAATAATCCAATGAACTTCATTCGAAATGATGCTCACTTGGCAATTATCTTCTTGAGTGATGAAGATGAACGCAGTGGCTTGTACAACGGCCATGGCTACGTACTGGATCAGAGAGACCAACCCGGATACCTAATTCAAAATGTTAAGAGCGAACTTGGTGTAGAGAAGTTCAACTCTTTGAGTGTTCACGCGATTGTCGTAAAGGATTCGACTTGTTTGGCTCAGCAGAACAGCCAAACTCTAGATAATTACTCTCCCACTCAGGGCCTGGTTAACGGAAGTATTGGTCATAAGTATCTTGAAATCACAAATGCAGGCTGGGGAAAGGCCGCTGATATTTGTTCAAGCGATTATACGAGTCAGCTTGGTCAGATCCGATCCAAAATTACGGATCAGATTAAAGATATCATGCTAAATTGCGCGAACCCATTTGATCTTGTAGTTACGGTATCAGGCACGCCAGTGAATTATACTTTACAGGGTAAGGTGCTTAAATTCGAACAGAACCTCGCGGTCGGCACAAGCGTTAGCTTAAGTTATAAGTGCGAAAATATCTGACCGCGTAAAATCAAAAAACCACTAAAGGCTGCAGGGAAACCTGCAGCTTTTTTTATTTCAGAGGCCATCCGCCGCACTTAATGAACAAGAACTTTGTTTAGGGTGTTCTATATTGAAACAGTATTTTGCGATTCTTCCTACCTTCTGCAGATGATGTGTACGCAAAAATTATTTATACGGTGAATTCTTTAGTCGGGCTTCCCGTTTCCGATACCTTATCCATGGGTATGTTAGACAGATATAAAAAAAAGGGTGGGTTCGCGCAACTTTTGCAATTGTTGGAGACTTCTCCGCTTACAAAACGCGAACAATTTTTAGGACTAATCGCTGGCGAAAGCCCCGTGTGGGAAGATGCACTACGTAAAAGAATTCTGACTATCGAAAAGGTCTATTCATGGGATGGCCAATTCTTAGTAGAGATTTTTTCTCGCGTTCCGCCACTAACTCTAGCGAATGCTCTACATGGAAATCCTGCGGAGCAGATCGAACAGCTATTAGCGACTTTGCCACCGATCTCCAAAAGAAAAATCACTGATCTGATGGCGGAATCAAATCCGACTCCGGCAGAAAAAAGTACTTGTATCTCGAAAATATTGTCTGAAGTTCGAGGGTTTATTGCTCAAGGGATATTGAAACTTGATAAAATTGATCCAGAACTTATCGTTCCGGAAAACATCGAGGAAATTTTAAGTACGACGGCGTTTCAATCAGCTCCGGTAGAACTTGATTTTCATACCGACGATGCTAAGTCGAGCATCGGAGCGAGTGCTGGTGGCGACAAAGATATGAGTGCTGCTTATCAACAAGAAGTGGACTTTTTTAAACGTAAGGTGAACCAGTTGACTTCAGAAGTGAACGCTCTTAAGCACGAAAATACTGTACTAAAAGATCGTCTGGCCCAGATTAAGAGAATTGCATAGTTACTTAAAATATTTTTATTTGAAAAAAGAGGCAGGGTTCCTGCCTCTTTTTTTTGACTAAGGTCTAGCAAGAAACTGGATGGATTGAATTTTTCTCCGGAATCTAAACTCCACAACAAAAGTCGCAGTCCCCATCACTAAAGACCCGAGTTTTTTAGAATTCGTCGAGTCTTTAGACAAGCTTCATTTTTTCTAAACCCGCTAAAAGGCGTGCCCGATAAGCCCATTGATAGCACGTGAGGTTTAGAATGTGGTTGAGAAAAGCACGAACTTACATGATGTTGGTCCCGTTAGTCGTATCGCTGAATGCGAAAGCTTTCGACTTGGACTTACTTAAAGAAATTGCTGTAGAGATTAAAAATGAATCGCTCTCTACTCAGGGTTTTCTTACTAAAGAAGTTCCCGATGGACTCAGCGCAAAAGCAATTCATCCCCAATGCGACCCAAGACGTTTTGAGGAAGGTCTCCTTTCGAAAAAAATGACCACCTCCCAATTTGCGAAGCTTGCGAGAGACTACTTTGTCCGTTGCCAGGGCGAGCTGACAGAGAATAACTCCAAGGGTCTACTTTCACTTCTGGCTTTCACTCAAAAAAAGTATTATTTCCTAAGTCATCCCCAAATCCGTAAAGATTCAATTACTTTAAAGGACGGCACCAAAGTTCCGGCAATTTTTGCGATTAAGGCAGACTCTCGACCTCGCCCCTTGGTGGTCGTTCGTTGTGGTGTGTTTTGCTCTGCTGGGCAGACAAGCTCTTTGATGAACTATATGATGCATCTTTTCGATCAAAGTCCTTTTAACGTGGTCTTTCTTTCGAGCCAAACTGGAATGGACTATATCTATGCGAACAGCCGAGTCAGCATGGGGGGCTGGAGTGAAGGATATGAAAATCTTGAGGTAGGAAGTTGGTTACGTAATAAGTGGCAGTTTAGAGACCGAATTTCGAGTATTCACATGATGGGAATTAGTCTGGGCGGCAATGCTGCTGTGATTGGTGCCGGTTATAATGATGAATACGTGGGCCTCGACGGCAGAAGAATATTCAACTCTGTAACCGCTATTTGCCCTGTGATTAGCCTGCAGCCGACGTTGAAGAAACTCTATGGAAGTCAGGTGGTTGGACGAGTGTTCGCAAGAACATCCAAAAATCATTTTAGAGAAGCCCGTCACTACGTTAAAGATGTTCCCGATCTTTTGGTGGAAGAGAATCTTCCAGATCGTCTTGGTATGCCAAACTTTATTGGCGAAATCGTTTCCACATCGTTGCAAAGAAGAGGAGTTGCTAGCACCACTTCATCTTTCTTTAAAAGTAATAACTTTTGGAACCTTAAAAATCGAGTTAAGACGCCACTCCTTGTGTGGGCTTCAAAAGATGACTCTGTCGTTAATAATTCAATTAATGCGGAAGTGTTTGAGTACGATGATTACTATGAAAAGTCTGATACATCAGGTGTCCTAAATCTGCGATATGGTAATCACTGCGCATTTAATGCGTCTTACGGAGATCAAGCAGCAGCCACAATCTTAAGAACATTTGTTCTTAAGAACAGTCCAGAGTTCATTGAAGACTACAAAACCTCTGGTTCTCTGAAGTGGTCTTGGGGGGCACCTTCTCTGGGATTTGGGCAGGCCCATGTAATTCAAAAATGGGAGTTTTTCCCGAAGCAAAGCTCTGCAAAGGTGACGTTTGAAATATTTAATAGTCTTTCTCCAGATTGCAGGGAATCCACTCCTTGGCAGGCGAAGGGTTACTGTATTTGGGAAAAGTCCGTATGGGTGCCAATTGAAAAGCTTAGCTCTATGGGGGCGCGGGTGCCGCGAACCGAGGTGGAAGCGCAGGCGATTACTCGCGAATTTAATACCAAGGCGGAGTTCAAATCCCAAGGGAAGCCGATTGCAGGCACTCGAAGTAGTGATCTCACTGTGAGCTGGAAAAAGGGCTTTAACTAGTTGATGAAAATTGATCGAGGCGGCCAATGGTTGTGCTGATAGTTCCGTGCTTCAATGAAGCGACTAGACTTGATATCGCTGCGTTTAAGGACGCCGTCCATTCCGGATTGCGTTTCATTTTTGTTGATGATGGTTCTCGCGACAATACTTATGAAATTTTACAAAGTCATTTTGGTTCCAATCCTTTTTGTAAAGTATTAAAGGCGCCAAAAAACCTGGGAAAAGGTGAAGCGACTCGATTCGGAATGAACGAGTTGCAAAAACTTTCGTGGTGGCAAGATGTCAAATGGGCGGGATTGTGGGATGCCGATCTATCAACTCCTTTAGAAGAGGTTAAGAACTTTCTGAGTTTTAAAGATGCCTACCCCGATTGTCTTGCCGTTTGGGGCAGTCGTGTTTATCGGCTTGGTGCCAGAATTAAAAGATCTCCATTGCGACATTACTTAGGAAGGGGATTTGCGACTCTTGTGCATCATGCCTTAAATGTCGAGGCTTACGATACTCAGTGTGGCGCCAAGCTATTTAGCCGAGATGCTGTGGTTTCGGCTTTTAAAGATAGATTTATAAGTCGATGGATATTCGACATCGAAATTCTTTTACGCCTGGATCAATCTAACATCGTCGAGTATCCACTAAGAAGATGGGAAGATGTTCCCGGTTCCAAAATTAGAATTGGCAGAGAGATCTTCAGAGTTCTTCGTGAAATCTGGATAATTCGAAAAAAGTATATTCAGAAATCTTAGGGAAAATGTCGATTACTTGATCACTTTTCTCAGAGTGAGCTCTTGCTTCATTTTTTTCATCAGGGATTTAATTCTTGATCTAGCATAGAGCAAGTAAGAACTACCAGGAGGGTTGTAGTGAAAAGTTTTATAAATAAAGCGGGTCTTTTAGTGATTTTATTAGCGGTGTCAGCTTGTTCAGAGCAGACGGGGTCAGGGGCAAACTCGATCGTCTCTGATTTAAATCTTCAGAAACAATCGTTGGTGAAGTTTAATTTGACTGACGCTCCAAATGAGTCTTTGAAGTCCGTCATCGTAGACATAGATCACCTTGAGGTTTTAGTATCGGGAGCCAACAAGGCTGGCAGACTAATCCTAGCGAAAGGATTGGGCCCTGTGGACCTACTAAAGCTGCAGAATGGGGTGATCCTGCCTTTACAAGAAGTGGTGGCACCAGAGGGTATTAAAATTCAACAAATACGTCTCATTCTGAAACAGGACGGACACTATGCCGTTAAATCAGATGAGAGTATCTGTGCTTTACAGACGCCAAGTGCTCAGCGGACTGGCGTAAAGATCATTTTAACTAACAAGATCGCTTTCGAAGCTGGTCATGAATATAATGTCCTCGTGGATTTCGATGCATTGAAGTCGGTCGTAATAAAAGGGAATGGAGACTGCCTTCTTAAACCTGTATTGAAACTTAAGTCAGTCACAAAGGCGGTCATTGTTGAGCAGCCCGATGGGAATGATGATACGGAAGACTCCGAACAGGATTCTGGAGGCGAAGGTGACGGCGAAGAGTTAGTGACTGTTCCTGATGAAAATGACCAAGAAGGCGATGGTTGGGATTACACTCCCATTGTAGATGGCCAGGACTTTCCAACTTTAGAGCCAGGTGATCTGGACACTTTGAACTAATTGATTGTAGTGATTAAGTTTTAAAGAAAAACGCGGCCACCAGCCGCGTTTTTTTATAAGTTTTGACTAAGTTTGATTTTTCGTTGGGATGGAGCTTCTTTTTGTAAAAGAGGTTTAAGCTCATCTCGGGCACTGGTCGTAACCACCAGCGTGAAGCCTCGAGGCAGTTTAATGTTCTTCTCGAGCGCCTTTTTGATATCTGGATTAAAGAAGGAGAAGTCCTCCTTACTAAGGCCACTCTTTCGATAGACTTCTTTGGTGTGGATCGAGCGCGCCAGCTTTACAGTATGCAGGTCTAACGTTCTTTCGTAATTAAGATCCTTAAAGATTTGCTCATGATATTTTTCAGCATACAGAGCAGCCAGAAATTCACTGTAGAAGTTCGAAGAAGCAAAATCAAAAGTCTTGGACTGGTAGGAGCCAACGATTTTGGAGATATCATTGGATTTTGCAGCTTTCATTGCTTTGCGAACGCCAGTAGGACCATGATTCCATGCCGTGATAGCCAATGGCCATTGACGTTTTAAGATCATGTGATTTTCTTTTAACAATCGAGCGGCACCTTCAGTTGCCTTAAGCGGGGACCGTCTTTCATCAATATAATCGTTAACGATCATAAAGTTCTTTCCGGTATAACTCATGAATTGCCATACTCCTGTTGCGCCGACTTTACTGGTCGCATGTTTGTTAAAGCTGCTCTCAACAAAAGGAATACGGGTCAATTCAGTTGGTAAACCATGTTTTTCAAAGATCTCTTCCATACCGCTCATATAGAGTGGACTGACTTCCAAACCTTCATGGAAGAAATTCTTTTGACCAGTTTGGATTCGAACATTTTTTAACGCATTTTTTGCTTTGCTGCGTAGCTGACCAGGTAGTCCCTGTAGAGTTTGTTCAACTAGGACGTGATGCTCGTTTTGTGGATTCACGGCGACGCCGGCAGCCAGTTCTTTAAGTGCTTGCCGAATATTTTGTACTTCTGCATCAACGTGTTTCTGAGCTTTAACGTTTCTTAACCAACGATGTCTCGGCATATCTCCGTTAACGATATCTGTGACATCGACGACTTTGAATATGAGCCAAGGAAACTGCGTGTGATGGATCACCTTTTCATTTGATGTGTAGCGCGTATAAATATCAAACCAGAATCCCACCCGATCACGTAATTGTTCCGGTATAGAAAACTCGTCGGAGATACGGTCTTGGTAGTCATTTAAAACTTGCTCACGATGGTAAACAATTTGAGGATCTGCAGTATAAACTTCGCCCTCAAGGATAAATTTCGACATTTCAGTGATTTTATTCACTTGCTCAACAACAAGAGGAAAGCTTGCCGAGTTAAAAAAGCCTATTGCTACAGTTAACAGTGTTACTGTGGCAATGACTCCTCGAATGTGTCGTTTCGGGAGAGTGTTTTCTGGTAGGTTCAAGTTTTCTGTGCTTTTCATACCTTATAGCTCAGCAAGACCGGTGCTAGAGGATTGGCCCCTCAGGGCGCATTTTAAGCGCTTTGGAGCAGGGAGACTGTCTAAGTCTATGGCAATATTACAAAGATTGACGTTCAGCGTTCCCGAATGTCTTTTTTTGGTCTTGTTCGGAGTGTCTTAATTGGCGACAATAGAACGGCAAAAATTGAGATCGGAGAGACAGTGAACATTGAGTTTTTCGGTGGTGCAGAGACAGTTACGGGGTCTAAATTTCTTGTTCAGGAAAATGAAACAAGGATCCTAGTCGATTGCGGTATGTTCCAAGGCCTAAAAAGACTGCGGCTTATGAATTGGGAGAGTCTTGGATTTGATGCCGCAAAGATTGATGCAGTTATTCTGACTCATGCGCACCTTGATCACTGCGGAGCATTACCGATCCTGGTGAAACAAGGATTTAAGGGTCCTATCTATTGTACAGAACCAACGTTAGAACTCGCTAAAATCATTCTTCTCGATTCAGCGAAAATTCAAGAAGAAGATGCTGAGTACGCAAATCGAAAAGGTTTTTCAAAGCATCATCCAGCATTGGCACTCTACACAGTGAAGGAAGCGGAAAATGTGTTGCCTTTGATGAAGGCGATTTCGCTGCATCAAGAGCGAAAGGTTGGTGATCTCGCTTTTACCTTGTACGGCAGCGGACACATTTTGGGGGCGGCTTCCGCTTTGGTTTCAAGCAGTACTAAGAAAGTTTATTTCTCCGGCGATCTTGGACGTTACAACGATCCCTTGATGTTTCCTCCAGAGGCACCACCAGCTGCAGATGTCATTATCATGGAAAGCACGTATGGCGATCGGGATCATTCGTTAGTTTCGTCCAAAGACTTTCTTAAAGAGTGTATCCTCGAAGTTTGTAAGTCTCGGGGAGTCCTTTTGATACCTAGTTTCTCCGTTGGAAGAATGCAGAATCTTTTGCATGAGATAGTTGAACTTAAACGAAGTGAAGAGATTCCTGGTCAAGTTCCGATTTTTGCAAATTCACCTATGGGAGACGAGGCATCCGCGCTCTATGAAAAGTTTCATGACTTTCATCGCCTTGGATCCGGACAATTTGCGGAAGTTCTATCAGAAGTACACTCCGTGAAAACGGCAGAGGATTCCAAGAATTTAAATGAAACTCTGTCGAGACCCATGATCGTGGTAGCGGCCAGTGGAATGTTAACTGGAGGACGGATACTTCATCACGTAAAATCCTTTGGTGGCGATCCCAGAAATATTCTTTTGTTGGCAGGATTTCAGAGTGCGGGCACCAGGGGAGCTAGCTTGTTGGAAGGTGCTCGAGAGCTTAAGATTCATGGTCGGATGCATCCAATCAACTGTAAAGTGGTTGCGTCCGATTCGTTTTCTGCGCACGCAGATCGCAATGATCTGGTGACCTGGTTAAAAAGTGCAGAGAGAGTACCTCAGAGAGTTCTATTAGTTCACGGTGAGATTTCGGCGGCAGAAGCTCTGCGATCAAAAATTCAGGCGGAAGCTGGAATTGAAACAGAAATTGCAAAGCTTGGACAAAGCATCACAATATAATTGCGAGGTCTTTATGAAGTCTAAGTTGTTTTCCTCGGTCGATTTTAGAGATGTTAAGCTTAGAAATCGTATTGCGGTTTCTCCGATGTGCATGTATTCGGCAGAGGAAGGTCTTCCTAATAGTTGGCACATGGTCCATCTTGGATCTCGTGCTGTTGGTGGAGCAGGGCTTGTCATAGTTGAAGCGACGGGTGTTTTACCCGAAGGAAGAATCAGTCCTGGTTGTTTGGGAATTTGGAATCAAGACCAAGTGAACGCCTTTAAACCCATCACTGAGTTCATTAAGAGTCAAGGAAGTGTGGCGGGAATACAGTTGGCACATGCAGGGAGAAAAGCATCACATTCGGTTTCTTGGGAAGGAAGCAAGCCCTTGTCTCCGGAGGATGGTGGATGGATGGTGGTCGGTCCCAGTGCTTTAGCCTATTCCGAAATGACGGCAATTCCCAAAGCAATGACTCAACAAGAAATTTTAGAAACTGCCAATGCCTTTGCTTTAGCAGCTAAGAGATCTATCAATGCAGGTTTTGAAGTGATTGAACTTCACATGGCTCACGGTTATCTTTTGCATGAGTTTCTATCTCCACTGTCTAACAAAAGAACAGACGAGTACGGAGGAAGTCTAGAGAACCGAATGCGTTTTCCGTTGTTGGTTATTGATGAAGTTAGACGGAATATTCCGGAGAGTGTCCCGTTATTTATCAGAGTGTCTGCAACTGATTGGGCAGAAGGTGGTTGGGATTTAAGCGAATGTGTTGAATTTGCTAAAGTCGCAAAATCTCATGGCGTGGATCTTTTTGATTGTTCTTCGGGCGGAAATGTTCCTTATCAAAAGATCTCCTTGACGCCTCAATATCAAGTTCCATTTGCTAAGGAAGTTCGTGCTCAGTCGGGATTGCCGACAGCTGCGGTGGGTTTAATTACTAAGGCAGAAGAAGCCGAGCAAATCCTCGCAGAACATCAGGCCGATCTTATTCTGCTGGGAAGAGAATTTTTGCGTCAGCCTTACTGGCCTCTACAAGCTGCTAGCAATTTAGGTGTGGAGATTCAGTGGCCTCGTCAATACGAGCGTGCTAAGTAGCGTGATTCAACACACCCAAGGCTGATCTTCATCAGTAAATGTCCTCAATTTCATTTAACGGCTAGAATGGCAGGCTGATCTCTAATATATTCTTGATATTCCTCGGTTAGCTATAAATCATATTGATTCATAGTAAACAAGGAGATCACTGAATGGAATTCAAGAAGGCTTTTACCATTATTTTGACGTGCATGTTAGCGGCACCTGCATATGCTGACAAGATCAAAGGGGAAGAACAAGCTGTCCTCACTGATGCTCCCGAGGTTCCACCTCCCATCAAGCGAAAACATGCGACAAAAGTCATCGTGAATCTAGAGACCAAAGAAGTAAAAATGCGTCTTGCTGATGGTGTTGACTATACTTTCTGGACGTTTGGCGGAAAAGTTCCGGGAAAATTCATTCGAGTTCGTGAAGGCGATATGGTGGAGTTCCATTTACACAACCATCCTTCAAGTAAATTACCCCATAATATCGATCTACATGCTGTCACGGGGCCTGGCGGAGGTGCTGAAGGTTCTTTTACAGCTCCAGGTCACAGTTCAACATTTAGCTTTAAAGCCCTTAATCCGGGACTTTACGTTTACCACTGCGCCGTAGCTCCTGTGGGAATGCACGTAGCAAATGGTATGTACGGCTTGATCCTTGTGGAACCGAAAGCAGGATTGCCCCGAGTCGATCGTGAGTTCTACATCATGCAGAGTGAGTTCTACACGAAAGGAAAGTATGGAGCCCCTGGCTTACAGCCTTTCGATATGGTTAAAGCCGTTGAAGAAAAAGCAGACTACGTCGTATTCAACGGAAGTGTCGGTGCACTCGTAGGTGATAAAGCACTTAAAGCCAAAGTGGGAGACAAAGTTCGACTTTTCGTCGGTAACGGAGGACCAAATTTAATTTCGTCTTTCCACGTCATTGGCGAAATATTCGATAAGGTTTATATCGAGGGCGGGAAACTGGTAAATGAAAATGTCCAAACGACCTTAGTTCCAGCCGGTGGTTCAGCAATAGTCGATTTCAAGTTGGATACAACTGGAACATATATTCTGGTCGATCACTCGATCTTTAGAGCCTTCAACAAAGGGGCTTTGGGTATGCTGCAAGTTGCCGGAGAAGAGGACAAAAAAGTCTACTCTGGTAAAACCGATGACAGAATCTATCTTCCTGAGGGTGGTGTCATTCAAGATATGGGTGAACCCGCTCCACAAGTCATTCCGGCTAAAAATATCGAAGAGCGTATAGCCCGAGGTAAAAGAATATATGAGACTTCTTGTTTTGCATGTCACCAGGCTGACGGAAATGGACTGGCCGGAGCATTCCCGCCATTGGCAAAGTCAGACTATTTAAATGATAAAAAGAAAACGATCTCGGCAGTTATCCATGGTCTTGAAGGACCCATTAAAGTGAATGGCAAAGATTATAATAGTGTCATGCCTGCACAAGTTCTTTCAGACGAAGAAGTGGCAAATGTCCTAAGTTATGTCTATGCATCATGGGGTAACAAAAAAACTAATGTGACGCCAGCGGAAGTTAAGTCCGTCAGGGCATCCGGAAAAGTGAAATAATTATGAAGCATCTCGGAATCCAGTTGAAAATGTTGATGTTGGCGATCGGGATGCTTTTTGTGACCTCCGCTTGGGCCCAGAAGGTGATTCCGGTGCCCAAAGGGTCCTTTCAGATGCCGGCTCTTTTGGATAAGGAGCCGCGCAAGGTCCAGGCGTTCATGATGGATCAGCATCCCGTGACAAATGCCGAATACCTGAAGTTCGTGCGAGAGAATCCCGAGTGGCGTAAAAGTCGAGTCAAAAAAATATTCACCGACAAAAACTATCTTGAGTACTGGCAAAGTGACCTTAACTTTGGACCTCTGGCAAAGTCTCAGTCACCAGTAGTTCAAGTGAGTTGGTATGCAGCGCGAGCATTTTGCGAAAGCGTGGGCAAGCGACTTGCCACGATTGATGAGTGGGAGTATGCCGCGCAATTTCCGTTTAAAGATAAAAGTGATATGAAAACCGTCATTTTGGAATGGTATGGAGCTAATACCGAGTGGCCCTTACCACTGGTTATGAAAAGATCACCGAATACGTTGGGAATCTATGATCTCCATGGAGTAATCTGGGAGTGGGTCGAGGATTTCAACTCGTCTATGGTCACAGGAGAATCACGCTCTGATGTGGCTTTGGATCGTAATTTATTCTGCGGCGGCGGAGCCGCAAATGCGGCCGACCCTTCTGACTACGCCGCTTTCATGCGCTTTGCATTTCGCAGCAGTTTACAAGCCAAATATACGGTTCGAAATTTAGGTTTTCGTTGTGTCCAAGATAAGGAGTCAAGATGAGGTTTTTAAGTAAAATTCCGGTGATAGTGTGCTTTTTTTTAACATCCCAATCCATGGCACAGCATAGCGGTCATGGAGAGCATCATAATCACTCTGCCAGTAATGTGAGTAAGAGCGCTCAGCAATCGAAGTTGAGTGATGAGTCTATCTATAATCTTCAGGCACCACTTCTCGATGAAGACGGAAAGAAAGTGACTCTCGAGTCGCTCAAGGGAATGCCCGTGGTTATTTCTATGGCTTATACGACTTGCGCCTATGCTTGCCCTATGATTATTGCGAAAATGCAGCAGATAGAAAAAGAACTGGATGCTAAGAAAAAGAAGGCGCGATTTGTTCTGGTCAGTTTTGATCCGAAAAAGGATACTCCCAAAGTCATTTCCGAATACAAAAAGAAGCGTAAGCTTGATTCTGATTGGACTTTGTTCACAGCGGAATCAGATAAGAGTCCACGAGAGATCGCAAATCTGCTGGGGATCAAGTATAAAGAAATTGAGGGTGGCGACTATGATCACTCGTTTATAATTACTGTTCTGGATTCAGAGGGCGTCATCCTTGGCCAGCAAATCGGCGCCAACAAAGACCCTAAAGATTTGGCTAAGCTGATCAAATGATAATCTGCTTGGCAAACTAGATAAGTTTGCCAAGTGCATGTGGCAATCGTCAAAAAAGCGAATATCTATTTAAAGCATCCTTAATCAGGCGCATAGTTAAATTCTCTATCTAGGAGATAACTATGATTTTTTCTTGTAGTCAGACTTGCGAGGGATGCTATGGGTAAAGGACGGTTCAACGTTTTTTGGTTCCTCGCTTTTATGTTAGCTGTTTTCTATATTCAAGGGATGTGGTTTCAATCAACACAGGTTGCAACAATTCCTTACAGTGAGTTTGAAGAACTTCTGAAAAACAAGGCAGTCGATAATCTGAACATAAGCGAGCAGTTCATTCGCGGCGAATTCAAGCAAGCTCGCGAAGATAAAAAAAAGATTTTTATAACTACTAGAGTAGAGCCTGAACTTGCGACCGATCTTGCCGAAGCTGATGTGACTTACTCCCAACAAATTGAAAATACATTTTTGCGTGATATTTTATCTTGGGTTTTGCCTGTCTTACTCTTTATCGGGATATGGCTCTTTATTATGCGAAAAATGGCGGAGAAGGCTGGAGGAGGTATGCCCGGCTTGATGTCAGTTGGAAAGAGTAAAGCCAAGCTTTACGTAGAGGCAAATATAAAGACGACCTTTGACGACGTAGCTGGCGTCGATGAGGCAAAAGAAGAACTTCTTGAGGTCGTGAACTTTTTAAAAAATCCAGCGGAGTACGAGGCGTTGGGTGCAAGAATGCCCAAAGGTATTTTGCTGGTGGGTCCTCCAGGTACGGGGAAGACACTTCTTGCCAAAGCTGTCGCGGGTGAGGCTCGCGTTCCGTTTTTCTCGATTAATGGGTCAGAATTTGTAGAACTATTTGTAGGTGTCGGAGCTTCGCGGGTAAGGGATCTTTTTGAACAGGCAAGAAAGCAGGCTCCTTGTATCATTTTTATTGATGAACTCGATGCGCTGGGTAAGGCCCGAGCTCCTGGGATGTTTCAGGGGGGGCACGATGAAAAAGAACAGACTCTAAATCAGTTGCTTTCTGAACTCGACGGATTTGATACGACAACGGGTGTGGTTCTTCTTGCTGCAACGAACCGCCCTGAAGTTTTGGATCCCGCACTGCTTCGGGCCGGTCGATTTGACAGGCAGGTTCTTGTAGATCGTCCCGATAAAACGGGCCGAGAACAAATTTTGAAAGTACACTTGCGTAAAGTGAAATTTCAGAAGTCCGTCAATATTGAGCACATCGCAGGTTTGACTCCTGGTTTTACGGGAGCTGATCTGGCGAATCTGGTCAATGAGGCGGCACTGGCGGCAACTCGACGTAAATCTGATGTGGTGGCCGACGAGGATTTTCTAAGCGCCGTCGAGAGAATAGTAGCGGGGCTTGAAAAAAAGAGTCGTTTGATGAATGTGCGAGAAAGAGAAATCGTAGCGTATCATGAAATGGGTCATGCGTTGGTGGGCTGTGCATTGCCCGGTGTGGATAAGGTGCAGAAGATATCGATCATTCCTCGAGGAATTGGGGCTTTGGGGTATACATTGCAGCGTCCAACCGAAGATCGCTATCTTATGACTCGACAAGAACTAGTGAACAAAATGTCGGTGCTCCTGGGAGGTCGGGTGGCCGAAAGTGTTATATTTGGAGAAATTTCCACCGGGGCGGCGGATGACCTTGTGAAGGTAACAAATATTGCGGAAGCACTTGTTACTAAGTACGGAATGAGCGCGAAACTTGGCAACGTCGTTTTTGAACAACCTCAGAATGTTTTTTTAGAGAGAGCCGGTCCTGCGAGTCTGCAGCGAGAGCGCAGTGAAGAGAGCGCAAAAATAATCGATCAGGAAATAAAGCAATTGGTAGAGGGTGCGGAGCTTGTCGCAAAGAATATATTGGTGACTAATAAATCCATACTTGAGAAAGGAGCCAAGCTGCTATTAAAGAAAGAAACACTGGTGGAGGACGAAGTGATGGCTCTTGCCGCGGAATTAGTTCCTTCGGGAGAGAGTGGTGCGGATCTATCTCCAAAGGTCTAGTTTTGAGTCATTGCGCAAAACAGCTAGCCGTTGAGTACTGCTGAGCTTAAAATTAAACTCTACATGCGGATACTCAAAAACCGGTCAGGACAATCTGTTATTCTAATTACGCTGATATTGTCAGTCGTTTTTTCCATTTTGCTCTACACGTCTTTAGATCTTATCAATAGAAACACCTCTATTCGAATGCGTGAAATTGATCGACTTCTTTTAGATGAAGTTACGAGTTCATCTTTCGCGATTATTGAGTCAGCGTTGGAGCGTCGACTTTGGGAGCCACCTCCTGATAAAGATTGTTTGAAGTCAGAAACTTTTTCTGTGACCTCAGAAAGCTCCACGGGACCGTCTTGGAAAGTTGATGTTAAGTATAATCTTGAAACGCGGAACTTCGAACTGGTGGCTTCAGGACAATATAAAACCTTTAAATCGCGCTTTAAAAAACAGGTACGTGTCGCTGATGTCTCTGAATACCTTTTGTATTCAGGGGGCGAAACTGCGTTGACGATCAGTCAGTCCGGAGATGTGCGCAGTCCCTCGGCACTTATTGGAAAATCACGAAAGATCTATTCTAATGGTCCGTTGGAAGTGCAGGGTTCTATCAATGCGCGCAGCCCCTCTCAACCAACCAACTGGAACGGTTATCCCGAGAACTTCCCTGATGAGCACGGAATGATATTGCAAGGAGATCGCCTGCAGTTTAAGAAAGGTATCTCTTATCGACCAAACCAGTTAAGCGATCCGGAGGACCCATCGAACCCACCGGGACCGCCCGAAGTGCCGAATTCAGCCCAGCTTATGACACTGCTTTCTCCCTATAAAGAAGCCAATGGTCCATTTTGGGGGCAATTTGGAGCTGGAAATTTGGTGGTTCTGAGTGATCCTGTCTTGGCCGAAAACCTTCGTCAAACTGTTGAGGATCCTTCTTTGGCTCTAGTGACACGTCCTCAAGTTGCTGCGAATGTCTATCCGATTGCACTTTTTGGAGGTGTGCAGCCTCCTTTGCTAGCGCATTCTGCTACTGATAACGGAACTTATTTCAATGACACTGATAGATACACCATCATCCGATATTTGTGGGGCAGCGGAAATCATAATCTTAAAACTGCGAATTTCACCTGTTTGATGAAAGATCGCTATAATAAACATTGTTCAAATAGCGAGCATTTTCCCAGGGGCTTTGCCAAATGGAAAGAAGATGCAAATTTGAACGGTGTTCTTTTTACCTCTGATGCCGTCGAGGTCCCAGTTCCTGAAATAGGTTGGGATCAATTGGAATCACTCGAGGAGGATGCAAAGCTTTGTGGCGCTGTCGTCGACACACCTACGGATCCCTACGATGACTGTCCGGTTTGGGATTTGAAGTTTATGTCGTCATATTCGATGACCGGATCAAAAAATTGTTTAAAAATTTCGAAAGTTAATTTGGACAGTTTGCCGATCAAAAATTTTTCTCCAGGTCTGTATAAAAATGAAGACTATCGCAAAAGAAGTCTGCGCCGAATCGTCTATCTGAAACAACCGACCACAATTACCCAAAACGATGCGAAGGGTTTTTTCCCTGATGTGGTGGATCCGGAAGTGCGCGCTGCCATTTCCTTATGGGTAGTCAGTGAGAAACTTCTAACTTTGCAAGGTCATCAGAGCGACTTAACTTCCCCAATGGATGTGGATCCTGCACGGGCGCGCACCGTTGGTTTTAATACTGATGATGCAGATGCAGTTCAACCAATCGGCATGACGTTTTTAACGCCCGAAACGGTACATCTGATCAGTCCCTTTTATAAGCCAATGAGTCCCGATCTTCTAGACGCGATATATCCGGTATCTGGCGGTAAAATTAAGGCACAGAGACATAACATCACTGACTATCATCGATGGGAGAGCGATGCTTACCGATACGGTTTCAGAACTTACCGATTGAAAAATTTGAACCTTATCACTTCTATAGATGTCAACGCCAGCAAGCCTTTTACGCTTCAAGGACTTTGGAGTGGCCCCGATGGAACCGGTCACAACCGAATTGGTAACCAATGCATGATGACCCGCTTGGGACACCCGTTGGCTCCGATTCCTGGTGTGGCGGTGTCGGACAGAAGTTATGTTCCTGCTGCGAGTTCTCCACTTATTGCAAGTCCCAATGCTCCTTTGCCGCCTTTGACTTCGCGTTTTTATGGCGGCAGCAATGAGTTCGCCGACTACTACATGCCTCGGGTCTTCAAGCTGCAGATGTCGACGCCACTTGCGCAAAAAACCGCCATCGTAGATTACACGGGAGGGCGGGTGCATATGAATTTCAATTTCACGGGTCATCCTACGAAAGCGGATCTTGTGGCGGCAGGTTATAAAAGGATCACGAATAGATACTCCCCCGATATTGCCGGACTTTTCGATCTGAGTGATCATGGCTTTCAATATGATAGCGCCTACAGTTTTCAACATCGTCCAGCGGACACTCCTTGTATCGCAGACAATGTTCGGTATCTGGCTCCGCCACATAAAACGGAACTGGCAGCTTTGAGTCCGTCTCTTAACGATGGAGGATATACTTTCGTGTTTAGAGCTGCTGATGACAATTTTAAGAATCTTGGAGGCTTTACGGGCCTCGATTTACCAATGATTGAGTCGCACCGATGATGAAATTAAATAGCAAAGGTCTAACATTTATCGAAGTGATGCTTTCTTTGGGGCTTTTTGTTTTAAGTGTCACCAGCTACTTGTCGCTTTATATGGCATTTCAAAAATCAAAATCTGAATCTAATCAGTCGCAGATCGAGAAAGAAATCCTTTTGCAAAATGTTTTAGAAATTAAGGGCAATAAGCTTTCGGACTTACCAGGTAAGAATAGCTGTGTTACCAGAATCTATAGCCGCGATAAGAAAATGGTCTCTGAAGTCAAGTTGCCTAAACCTCAAAGCGGCTGTGCTAAGTCGAGTCCTTCTGAAGGCAATATCGTGATTATCTGGGAAGTTTTGGGATCGGATAAAATTGACATTGTTTTTACTCCGACGGATGGATTGAAGCTTCCTAAATATATCGATTCTCTTCGCCAGTTCAATTTGATCGCTCTTAGTCGAGTTTCTGGTGGAAGTGCAGTAATAGACGAGACGGCGTTATCCATTTTCAAAAGGAACTGATGAAATTCCAAAAAGGCTACACTATTACTGAATTAATCATGGCTATGGGACTGGCGGTCATCATAGTATCCAGCGCTACGGCACTGGTGTATGGATTCCTTCAGCAGAACGCAAGCTTCCAGGAGTGGTCGGATACCATTGCAGAAAGCCAAATGCTTAAGGAGGATCTGAATCGCATTATCCGGAATACAACTCGTCTAGATCCAGTGGAAGATCTTCTGAGTCAGGGTGATTCGCTTTTTTACGGAATTACCGACGTTCATCCAAGCAAAGCACCAAGCGTCTGTAATCCAGAACAATCGATTCTGCGCTTTACTTCGTTTGATCACACGATGCCGTCAGCAAGGGTTTTACGTCCTTGGAATGAGTCTCAGCATGTGGGGATTAGCAATAGCGCCAGCGAGCTTAGAGTCACGACAGAAGACGATACTTCGCTTTTTACAAATAAGCGGGCTCCTATGGAGATTGTCATTGCTGACGCGGAAATCGCAAGCGTTAGAAGATACAAGATAAAAAAGCATAAGATCTTTAAAGATCATCCGAAAGATCCTTACGATGATCAGCCTAAAAAAGGTTTGGATGGACTTAATAAGAAGTTCACGTTCGCAGCAGTTGAATTAGAGATGCCAGAAATGTTAAACGGGGGCACTGGTCAAAAGAAAGCGGTGGGCTTTATTCCAGGTTCCGAGGTTTTTGCGACCAGAACCTCCATCATCTGTCGTGCAAAGCAAGACGGTTCCCTGATTGAGATCGATCAGTCTTCCGGAAATAAGATAGAAGTCTTGCTCAAAAATCCCGTGGGTAAATATCAGATCTCTGATTTTAAAGTTCAGTATGCGGCTCCGAAGGCTAAAACTGAAGTGAATGAATTTCTCTCTTCGATCGTGGGAACAAATCTTATATCTTGCGTGAATGCCGTTCGCTTAGAAATTGACCTGACTTTGCAAGATGCTGCTAACAAAAAACCTGGATTGTTTGTAAGTTCAGAGACCAATTCTATTAAGAGTTCGCGTCTACTGTTTTTATATAATTATCAGGCAAAGCGCCCTGCATTCTGTTTCTAAGCGAAATATACTTTCGTCCGCTTAATTAAAATCCCATTCGGGTAGTTGGCTTAAAAACGATGCCTTGCTAGCTGAAAAATCAGCTAGGTGGATCGATGGTACGGCGGCCGCCTGCGGAAACTTTTGAGAGAGCGGATCGGTGTATCTGCCAGCAACAAAAAACTCAAAGTGTAAATGAGGACCGGTAGAAAGTCCGGTGGAGCCGACATAGCCAATGGTTTGACCTTGGACTACTTTAGTTCCTGATTTAATACCTTTTGCGAAGCGACTCAGGTGCTTGTAAGCAGTTTCATAAGTAGAATTATGGCGAATTTTAATGACGTTGCCGCCACCTCCGCTCCAGCCTGCTAAGGTCACTCGACCATCGCCGACCGCACGAATGGGTGTGCCAGTAGGGGCGGCATAGTCAACGCCCAGATGAGGTCGGGCGGTTTTTAGAACGGGATGAAATCGTCGTTTCTGAAATTTAGAAGAAATTCGTCCATATTGGATCGGACTTTTAAGAAACATTTTCTTGAGGCTGGAACCATCTGGTGCAAAGTAGCCAAGATCTTCATCGCCTTTTCTAAAAAGAACTGCTGTGTAGGCGACTCCAGAATTAATATACTCTGCAGAAAGAATCGAGCCCCAACCGATCGCTTCGTTTCCAATAAATTCTTGCTCTACCGAAAGGCGCCAGCGGTCGTTCACTTGAACTTCGCGCGCGAAGTCTACCTGCCAAGCAAAAATTTCGGCAAGCTCTGAAATCAAGGTTGGATTCATCTTGGCTTCGGCGGCAGATTCCCAAAGGCTGCTTTTAACCACACCCTTGAAAGTCACTACTTTCGTGGTGACTGGTTTTATAATTTTCTCGGCATGCCAAGTGCCGTCGACTCTTTGCACATGAATAATTTCCTGAGGTGTGAAACGAAACTTGATGCCGCGGAATTCGGATGGATCTTGCTCGCTATAGAATAGCTGAAAGCGAGTCCCGGGAACAATTCGCGCAAGGTTCCGGTGGGGCATAGCGGCTTGAACAATAGAATGAATCTCTTGAGCACTGATATCGAGACTTCTTAGCACTTGGGAAAGTGAAGTTTTAGGAGGCACGACATAGGGATAACGTTGCTCTAAGGGAAGCTCAACAGGAACAGTGACTTGGGGAGATTCTGAAGCAAGCTCGACGTTGCTATTATTTTTAGCAGAAAACGTTGGCGATATGAAGAAAGCGGAAACCAGGCCCAAACTAAGAAGTGCTGTCAGTAGAAGTATTTTTTTAATCATGTTGAGAATAAGAGTAAAGCCAGAGGCAGATTCAGGGCAAGTCAAAATGTCAGTTTATAATTCATCTAAATTTTCTTTTTTATCGTCTCTATTGTCACTTGCATAGGCTTTCACGACTCTCGTAAGGTCTAAGCGATTGATGGGTTTGACTAAAAAATCGTCAAATCCCATTTTAAGACAGCGTTCTCGCTCACCGCGCATTGCGTGAGCCGTCAAGGCGATGATGGTCCCGGTGTACCCAGAGTTTCTAAGTCTTATTAGCGCTTGATATCCGTCTAGGTCAGGCATCATGAGATCCATTAAAACGACATCAAAATGTTGGTCAAGAATTATCGGAATGGCACGTTCTGCAGAATCAAACACCTGAACATCGGCACCTGCGAGGCTGAGAAAGCGAAAGACCAGTTCCAGATTGTCTTGAGAATCGTCAACCGTGACAACTCGAACTCCATCAAGCTTCTCGTATTTTTTGGTGCCCGTGTTTTGATGAACTAATGCTGGTGTTCGATTTTGATCTTTGAAAATGGCTTCTATGTCTGCACCGGTATCTATCAGTATTGTGAATATTGATCCGGGACCATAATGGTTCTCATCGAGTTTGACATCTCCGCCCAAAGCTTGGGCGAGTCTTCGGGAAAGATAAAGACCCAGTCCCGTTCCGCCAAATTTCCGAGTCATAGAATGATCTGCTTGAGAGAACGGTTTAAACAAAAAAGCTCTTTTAGTTTCTGGAATCCCTGGTCCAGTGTCGCGAACTTTGACACATAAAAGAGCGTTTTGCTTTTCGTGCGTGGCGCGAGGCTCTGGCTGGATGATTTGAAATGAGGTCTCGATTTCACCACTATCAGTGAATTTGATCGCATTGCCGATGATATTGATCAGAATTTGACGAATGCGGGTGGGATCCGAGGTGATGGTTCTCGGAAGCGACCCTATCGTTCGCGAAATGAATTTAAGTCCTTTTTCTTTGGCTTTGAAATCAAGCAGGGCCAAGGCATCGTCAATGACCTCTTTCGGATCGAACACTAATTTTTCGACTTCAAGCTTGTTCGCTTCAATTTTTGAAATATCCAGAATTTCGTTGATTATACGAAATAGCTGTTCGCCATTTCTTTTAATCGTTAAGAGGCTGTTGTACTCTTGCGATAAACTTGGCTTGTCTTCTATAAGTATTTGCGCGAATCCTATCATTGCGCCAAGGGGAGTGCGAATCTCATGACTCATATTTGCGAGGAATGCAGACTTAGCTTGATTGGCTTCTTCCGCTTTTATTTTTGCTTCCTCGATGGCCTTAAATGCTTCTTTCATTTCAGTCTGGTCATTGATGATCACAATAATGCGATCGACCTCATGGACTTCATTCCGGGTGGGAATGTAGTTGATGCTCACATAACGAAGGCCGGATGGGTATGTCTGTCTTATTTCAAAGTTTACAGCTTCACCCTTTCGAGCTTTTTCAAGATAGGGTGCAACTTTGCGATATGCAGACTCTCCAATTCCTTCCTGCAGGTGTTTGCCAACAATTGATTCGAAATCTTTTTTGATCCAGTTTAAATAGGCTTTGTTCGCCATCTGATATCTGCCGTTAGCGTCTAGACTGGCCACGAGAGCGGGAATGGAGTCGGTAATTATGCGCAGCTTTTCTTCTTCTGCTTGGGCTCGCCAACGGCTTTCCGCAAGATCTCGCGTGCGTTGTTCAACTCGAGATTCTAAGTCCTGAGTAAGGGCCTCGAGATCCAGGCGACGCTGTTCTGCCAGATGGGAAGCTTCTGCGACTCTGAAAATCTGCGGTCGCAGCTTTAAAAGCCAGATGCTGGTGGCAACGGAAGCGATAGCAGTTATGAATTTGACAAAGCCGCTTGCCCAGTAGTCAGCGTACCACATGTTCCAGATGCCCATAAAATGGGTGATACCGCAGGCGCCGATAAAAGTACCAAAGGCCAAGACAACTGCTGAAAACTGAATCTGAACTCTGCGAATTATGAAATATAGGCTGATCGAAATCGCCAGGTAGGCCAGACCGATCAGGAAGTCACTGATTACATGGGTCCATAAGAGCCAGGGCTTCCATAGAAAGCAGTGACCGTGAGGCATAAAGAACTCTTCCGAGAAAAACCCAGCTATGGAACTCGCCGAGCCTCCATCTGTGACAGTCGTTGCGGTCAAAGTGCTTTCATGCCCTGAGTGGTCCATCTGCCCCCTTAATAGAGAGCACAGCATTGGCGGTTGCGGGATTCAACCGTTGCCATCGCATTCGTGCAGAATTGCATACGGACGAGTGTCCCAATTCAAGACGACGGTCGAGTTCGATTGGCTTAAATCGTCTAAATGAGATTTTATTTTTGGACAATTGTCGACCTCGGTTCTTGTCGAGGATTTGAAGGGGTTGTGTATTTAATCATGATTATCCTTCTAATTTGTTCGATAATTAACAGTAAATCATTGGAGATACCCAATATTTATGCCGAAAAGTGATATAAAGGGCACGTAGCTTGTGAAACCTGTAAAGAAATGGTCAATACTATTTTGTTTAGCAGTGGTGCTGGCAACTGCCGGTGGATACTGGTTTTACCAGGATAGCTCCTCGTTAGAAAAGTCGAGCGCTACTGCTTTTGAAGATTCCTTTCAAGATGAGATCCCAGAAGTAGTTCAGAGTGAAGTTTCGCCAACAGAAATCGTCACGAAGTCGGAAGTTGAAGAGATTATTCCAAATGACTTAGAGTCACCTAAATCAAGCCCTCGAATAGTCGCCGAACGAAAAAGTGCCGCTGAATCGCCAAAAGATGAATTTCCAAAAAATGAATCATCGATTACTCCGGACGCTAAGATTAATGAGCCACAACTAGAAGCTCCAAATTCCACTGCTGAACTTTCGGTACCAGAAGTGCCGAGCTCCGGTGAAGAACCGCATCCGCCTATTGATAGGGTGGTGAACGAATCTAGCCATGGCGTGGAAGGAAATTCAGAAGAGACTTATCGATCAGTGTGGTTATCGCTTGGAACTGGGGTCAGCTTTTCTTCTCTGACCCAGGATGTCCCCGGTGCCTCGGAGCTCAACGTGGGAAAATTTTCTGCACCTTTCATGTTGCTCGAACTTGGTGCCTGGTTAAGTAAGGTCTTCGGTTTTGAATTAAGTTATCAGAGTATGCCTGGGAAGGTACTAAGTTCGCCCAGCCTTACAGTTTCCAAAGAAGAGTATACTTGGAAAACACTCAGCGTAGAGGCCAATTACAAAACTAACTATTTAAGTGCGGATTCAGAATGGATTCTTAAAGCTGGACTACAGCATCAAGAAATTCCTTTTCTCTATCCTCAAAGTGCTTCTGAAATTTCTCTTTTTGAAAATAGCATTTCGACTTTAAGTGCAGGTCTACAGTACCGGCGGAGATTGGGGAGTCAGATCTATATCGACAGTCTAATCCGCTATCAGTATCCATTTATGGCAACTTCTGTTGCCGGCAGCAAGTTCGATGTTAAAAGCTCCGTCATTTTGGATGGGGAAGTTGGTGCATCGTACAGTCTGAATAAAAATTTATCTTTGGGTGGATTTTGGAGTGTTCAATATCTCTCGTACAGATATCAATTTACGGAATCTTCGTCTAGCCCCGCGCAAAACGGAAAGCAGACCCTTATTCAGTCGAACCTGAATCTGCGACTAAGATGGGAGTTCTAGTGGCGATATTTAAAATTGCATTCTCGGCATTCATGATAGCTTTTTTGGTCGGTTGCACCGATACCGGTGGAAAGCTTGAAGGTTGGGTCAATGATACTTTAGATCGCTCGACAATTACCAGCGGTGACCTGTCGTTGACTGTGAATGAAGGGAGCGTCGTTGGAGTATTACTTCTTTTAGACAAACCCATTAAAGAGGATGCCACCCTTAGTTGGTCCGTCAACGGACCAGCTGCAAAATTTGCGACCACATCTGGTTCCATCTCGTTTAGCAAAGGTGATCAGTCAAAGATGCTTCAAATTAATACTCTTGTGGATCCGGTGAATGACGGTTTGCAGAGTTTTATTCTTTCCGTGTCTGGTTCATCTTTGGTTTTTGCGAACGAACTTAATATCACGTTAAATATCTTGGATCTTAGCTCTCCGCCGACTCTGAGTATTGCCAACGTGTCTATTGCTGAAGGAAATGTGGGAGGCACTCAGGCGGCGGTCTTTACCGTTACATCCTCTCGGCCTGCAGAAACTCCCATTTCGTTTAATTATTCAACTTCTGACGGTAGTGCAGTCGCTGGGACTGATTTTTCAAGTACTTCTGGCGTCGGGACAATTCCCATCGCAGGTACAACCGCAACAATCTCTGTGCCGATTACTGGAGATACTTTGTACGAGAATGATGAGGCTTTCTCTGTCTCATTAGCGGGAGGAAGTGGATACTCAGTATCTGGATCGACGCTGAGTGCATCTGGAACTATTGTGAATGATGATGATGCTCCCACTTTAGCAATCAGTGACGTGAATCGCACAGAAGGTCAAAGCGGCAGTGCAAATCTTACGTTCACAGTGACGACTGCTGTGTCTGGTGTTGATATCGTTGTAAATTACGCGACCTCAGATGGAGCCGTCTCGGGAACAGCGGCGACGGCTGGAAGCGACTACACGGCGACATCGGGTGTTTTAACGATTACTGCAGGTGCGACTTCCGGGACTGTAAACGTACCAGTTTTTGGTGATACTGATTTCGAATCTGATGAGGTATTCACTCTAACGCTTTCGGGTGGAAGTGGGTATTCCGCTACAGGGTCTGATTTGACCGCTGTGGGAACTATTAACAATGACGACGCAAAAGTACATCTTTGGAACTTTGCTTCTGGAATTTTAGATCCGACCAACTTTACGTTCGATTCACGATATATTGATTTTACTCTGGGCAGTGCGCCGAGCTTAAAAAAAGTCGGAAGCTATTCCGCCTCATCGATGTCGTCAGGGACTCATGATGGAACTGTCATTAGCGGTGACTATTTGACTCTCGATAGCTCGGCAGCAAACGAAACCAGTCTCTTGGATATCCTTCCAAGCCGGGCGGCAAACCTTGTTCTTTATTTTAGGATGGAGAATAACTGGAACAATTCCTCCAACTATACCAGTGGTGGAGTGACCCCTAATTTCAATGGGTCGTTAGCCTCGGGCACAGCCACTTTTTCGCCTAATGCCAAAGTGGGATCTCATTCTGCGGACTTTGATGGATTGACTCGCGTCAGGGTTCTGAATTCAGGTGGCTTGGAGTGGACCGGCTTTACCCGTTTTGCTTGGATAAATATTCGCGAGCCTGCAGCGGGAGATATGCGGGTTTTCAGTCAGCAGGGTGCCGCTTATTGGATTCTTGCGGTTCGTTCCGATCTGACACTTAAAGCGAGTGACTCAGTAAGTGGGGCTTTCGATTTACCAGCGGCAGCAAGTAGACCGGCACTGACCGCGGGACGATGGCACCAAGTCGCCATTGTCCGTGATGTCGTCAGTCTTCAATATCGATTCTATGTTGATGGAGAGCTGCGAGCCACCACATCCAACACCAGCACTTCTGCAATTACTCCAGGAGCAAATGATGCCTATATCGGAGCTTACTCTGCTGGGAGTGCCTTTTTCAAAGGTCTGATAGATGAGACAGCTGCTTGGAATGTCGCCTTAACCAACGAAGAAATCAAAACGATCTATAACGCTCAGAAAAATCGTTTTTCAGGTACCTACACATCACCTTTGGTTGATATGGGAACAAGCGCACCGTGGACTTCGATTTCTCCCGTGACTGCTATTCCTGCATTAAAGCCGTTGTCAGTTTCAGGAGAGTCCGTAACTGATTACCCAGAGGTAGCTGCAAATCTAATGAGCAATATCTTATCTGTATGGCATTTTGATGAAACCACGGGTACAAGCTTTGGCGATAGCACAAGCACGGGACTGACAGCAACGGCATCAGGCTCGCCAACTCTTGGCGATGAGGCCATGTTCCGTACTGGCATTCGTCTTTCCAGAGCTTCTACTCAGTGTTTAAGTACGGCAAGTGTCAACCTGGGCAACACGTTTACTTTTTCGGGTTGGGCAAATGTGGGAAACAGTTCAACCACTGCCCACACGCTTATTTCGAATACCACCCAAGCGGGAACCAGTTCGGGGTTTAAATTCTATATTAATACTTGGGGGACGGGCGATGGAGCTATTTCCTTCCAGACTGGAAACGGAACCGTAGAACTTACTGCCAAGACTCCAACGGGTTTGGGATCCGTTGGAAGCTGGCACCATTATGCGGTCACAGTGAACAAAGCAACCGGTACTGCAAATATCTATGTGGATGGGAAGCTTGCAAACTCTGGGGTGCAGGCGATTCGAACCGACTTTAACACTGAAGCTGCTTTAAGGTTGGGTTGTATGACAAATCCAACGGGATACATCGACGGAGCCATTGATGAGTTTGCCCTTTGGACAAGAGTGTTGACCCAGGATGAAGTCCTAAATCTCTACCTAAGAGGTGCAAACCGAATTCGCTATCAAGTACGATCATGTGCGAACGATCCATGCAATGAGGTGACCGAACCCTGGCTTGGGCCAAGCCAAAATAGTACCAGCTATTTCTCGGAGCTTTATAATTATAGCTCAGTCCTAAACGGGAGCGTCAGCGGTTCAGTTCGACCTGGTTCTTTAGCGCTGAGTTTCGATAATTTCACTGCGACACCTCCTTTTGTTGCTAATAAAAGGTACTTTCAGTATCGGGTCTTTATGGAGTCTGACGATGACAAAAATCTGTGCGAAGTCACTGGAGTCCCTCAACCGTGTATGCCTAAACTAAAAAGCGTAGTGGTAGGTCCTGAGGATCGATATTACGCCGGCAATCCTTCAATTATCAACAATACTGCTGTCACCATTTCTAGTGCTGTTGCTGAAATGACTAAGTCAGATGTGACCAATGCGTGTACCCAGTATCAGGTTTCTACTGATAATGGCGTCACCTGGAAATATCACAATGGGACCACATGGGTAGCAACGACAGGCGGTGTGGCGCAGTCGAATCCACTCTCTGCAGTCGAAGGCCATCTTGAGGAGCTTGGACCAGGAAGCTTTAAGTTTAAAGCGTTCTTCAGTACGAACTCTGGTGGCGATTTCACACAGTCTTGTCAGTTGAACTCCGTGCAAATCAAGTACGACGGTCCTTAGTTTAAGGACCGTTGATAAGCAGGTACTTTACGTTGGGCTTCAACATTCTGGTAAAGTCGAGCGAACTCGGGAACTTCATGGACTTGCGCGACCAAGCACGCAGCACTGCCTCCGGCCAACTGAAACTGACTTAACGGAGTATGGACAATACTCTTACCCAGCATTCGTAAATGATCCATGATCTCGGGCACGAAACTTCCTAAGATGATGGTGTTGTCTGACTCAACCCAGTTCAACCCGAACAGCATGGCCTCTTTTCTTGAAACTTCGATTAAGTTTATGGAGGGAAGACTTTGCAGCAGCTTCCATGAGTTTTCGGAGAACGCATGGCGATAGGCGAACACGTAACAGTTGTCGTCTGCGGTAATGGTGTTTAGTGCTGTGTCGAGATGGTAAAAATGCGGATCGACGATTTCTAGAGGAATGACTTCTTTATCCATAAACGTAGAGAGTTCGGAACTAACATCCTTGTCGGTTCTGAACCCATATCCTAAAAATGAAAAGTCTTGGTTGGCATCGACGAAGTCACCTCCCTCAAAGTATGTCGTCGCTTGCCCTTGGATCGTCACCCCCAATTTCTCGAGAGCGCGCGCACGAGTTTGCGTCTCGGTGGCTCGTTCGTTAGTTCGAAAGGTTGCTAAGAACGCCCTCACCTGGGTAACATCCGCCTTAACTATTGCGCTATCCTTCATAAAAACGGAATCATAGGCTCCTCTAACGAAGGGTACTTCATGAAGATCAGCTCCTGTGAATTTTAATGCCGTGATAAATCTTTGATGTTCTTGGGCTGCAACAGAAAATGAAGCCGCTCCTTTTTTCATATGCGGATTTATTTCCCAAGCAATCTGAAATTTCGAACTCGGATCATTCGGCAGATGTCTATTTACACAACTGATCGCACTATAAATAAATTTAGTTTTTGGCTTTTTTATTTTCCACATACTTTCTGGTAAAGCAGGAACCAAGCCAACTTATCTGTGGCATGACTGATGCACATTTCTAAGGCAGTGAGAGGTGATTTATGCAAAATTTCGATGTTATTTGTTCTGAGGACATTCTGACGGAGGATCAACTTTGGCAAAGTCATATGACATTGGCGCAGTTCAATAAATCGCGACTCAGTCCTCAATGTCCCACTCCTAGCTGGAGACAAGATGTCGCGCAAAATCATACAATGCTAGTGCTTGAAGGATGCGTCCTTGAAACGGAACGGAGCAAGATACTTTCAAGGGCAAAGGAGGCGCCACGAAATGGGAAGGAGTTTATGGAGTGGTTCGAGTCCCTAAAGTCCACGGGACCTGGGCAAGATTCCCCACTATTTGAGTGGCTGCAGAGCACTGCTAATCACGAACAGATGAAATGGTTTGTGCGTCAGGAGGTTGCTGGAGAAGCTGGATTCGATGATTTAACTGCTATGACACAAATTAAATTTTCTTCCCAACCCAAATTGGAGATGGCGCGAAACTATTGGGATGAAATGGGTCGTGGTAAAGAGGCCGGCATGCATGGACCCATGCTGGACAGGGTTGCGGAAGCTTTTGAAATTCAGCCCGACTCACTAGAGTCCTACATTCCCGAGGCCTTGGCTCTTGCGAACGTACTGATTGGTTTGGCAGTCAACCGCCGATATGCTTATCATTCGATTGGGGCTCTTGGTGCTGTGGAACTGACCGCTCCTGGAAGAGCTAAAAAAGTTCAGGAGGGTCTGAAGAGATTGGGAATCAGTCCTGAAGGTCAGCATTATTATTCTCTTCATGCTGCAATCGACATAAAACATTCGCAGGATTGGAACCGAGAAGTCATTCTGCCTTTAGTGACTGACAAGCCCAACCTGATTCCCAGCATCGCGGAAGGCGCATTGATGCGATTAAATGCGGGGGCTCGATGTTTTGACCGGTACCTTAGAGAGTTTCAGCTGATTGAAGAACCAGCAGTCTTGTGATGAGATAGTGTGCGGATAGAAGAAGGCTGATCGTTTTTACGAAGATCCAGCCTTCCTGCGCATAATCGACTATGAAAGCATCGTGCTGAGCGTTCGCCTCAGTGTGGAGATCGCTACTGGTTTATTTAAATATTTGTCTGACAGGACGGTTATTTCTGGTTCTGCAATCATAGCTGAGGTCACGACTACCGGAATGTTCGCCCAATCATCATTCTTCTTCATTTCTCTTATCAGTTCGATTCCATTCATTTCGGGCATCATTATGTCGGTTATTACCAAGTCGGGAACTGTATGACTTAACTTTTCCAAAGCGATAAGGCCATTGTCGGCCGTTGTGACGGCATAGCCAGAGCGTTCAAGGAACAACTTGAGCAGCCTCTGTAAATCGGGTTCGTCCTCAACCACAAGAATAAGCTTAGATGCTTGGTGTGCCATTCGGCCTCCGATGATCAATGCTTGCGGTTGATTGATGACGGTCACGGTAGACGATAGAGTCAATGACTATGCCCTTTGATGAGATATGGAAAGGGCGAGTTGTTGGATCAAAATCGCTTTCGCGAACCTTTACAACCGATATCGTTCTTCCGCCATCGCTATATCTGCAGACAATTACATTATCGACGACTGCAGAAAGTTCAGTGACCTCAGATCTAAGATTATTACTATAAAGTGGAATCTCTTCCGAGTACAGACAGGTCACGCCTAGTGATCGAAGTTTCAGAGATATAGCTGCCAGGAAAGTTTGGATTCGGGAGCGATGAAATGCGGACTCAACGAGTCCATCGATGCCATCAATAAAAACCCGTGTTGCTCCCGTATTAATGACTTCGGTAATGAGTCCGTCTGCTAGTTTATCGACAATCAGCTCTGTTGGTGCATTCCAGATCAGTTTAATCCTGCCTTCACGTACATGCTGACCTAACGGGATTCCGATCATTTCCATTCTGGCCGTTAGAGCTTCAGGTCGTTCATAAAAACCGAAATAAAGACCCGTTTCATTCTGTTTCACTCCTGTCGTTAAAAACTGAGTTCCAAGTGTCGTTTTCCCGGTACCTGAGTCGCCCTTTATAACTGTTACCGAAAAGGCAGGAAGTCCGCCATTTAAAACACGATCTATGGTCGGGATGCCCAGTGACTTTCGCAATTCTGGAGCATGAGTCTTATATGATGTCCCACTCCATCTCGCTTCGGCCCGAGGATATATTTTAATTCCGTCATCAGAAATTTCAAAAAAGTGCCGACCCATAAGGTGCTTTGAACCGCGGAGTTTGTGGATTTCGATTTGACGAACCGTCTTTAGGCCCATCGGCACCATTTGCATTTCGATTATACTGTCTACAAGGACCTGCTCTGGATTGTCTTCGGGTTGTTTTTCCGCATTCAAGAGCATCGCCGTAGACTCCGCTGTCGAGCAAAATATATTCAAGTTGTGGATAAATCTGGAAACTTCCAACGGAGTGCAAGAAGTCATACGGTAGGTACTAAAGCCGTCAATGATCAAAAGTTTGGGTGCATGCTTTTCCACGAGCTCGAGGATAAGATTTTGCAGTCCTTCAAGACCATCTTCAATAAGTGCTCTGTATCCACTAATAAATTGGAGCCTGCTCAGTAGCAGTTCTGGATCGAAGAATGTGAACTCTCGAACCTGGCGCAAGAGCTTACCATGGGATTCAGACATTAAAGTGATATACAGAACAGTGTGGCCTTGGCGCGCATACTCAAATGCAATTTGATTAGCAAGAATAGTTTTCCCGGATCCAGATGGTCCTTCGATAAGATAGAGATTGTTCTCGACTAATCCCTCACCCAAAAGCTCATCAAGACCATAGATATTGGTTTTTCGGCGCTTAACAAGCTCTTCAGACAAATGCTCGGGACCGTTCATAGGCAACCTCTTGGAAAAAGGGGACACATATACATTCCGGTATCCTCTCTCAAGGTTAGTCCGTTAAGCTGCTTTTTCCATCTGATTTTATTCTGTGCTTAAGCAAGGTCACCGAGTAGAGATTGGCTCCGTCTCTCGTGGTAAGCTAAAGTTAAGTTGAAGGAAGGCAGGTCCTTATGAGTACACGATTCCGTCTTAAAGACCGGACTGAGGCTGCAAATCAATTACTTAAAAAGCTAAGTAAATTTAAAGGCCAGTGTCCTTTGGTGTTGGGAATCCCTCGGGGGGCAATGCCTATGGCTCAGATCATTGCCAACGGATTAAATGGAGAGCTCAATGCCATTCTTATTCGTAAAATTCCCGCACCATTTTTTAAGGAACTTGCCGTCGGTGCGGTGGGTTTAAGTGGACATATTCTGAAGCTACCGCTTGCTATGGTGTATGAAATTCCAGACAGCTACATTCACGAAGAGGCCAAGCGCCAGATTCAAATACTCCGGAAGCGAAAAGAACAATTCAATTTACCTGAGTTAAATTGCAAAGATCGAACTGTCATTGTGGTCGATGATGGCATTGCTACAGGAGCAACAGCATTAGGAGCCATACATGATGTTATGGCTCAGAAGCCAGCTAAAATCATCTTAGCTGCAGGAGTTGTTGCGAGATCCACAGCCGACCAAATCCGTAAGAGGGTTGATGAACTCGTTGTTCTAGCTGAGCCCGAGGAATTCGGTTCAGTGAGCGAATTTTTCTCTGACTTTTCCGAAGTCACCGATGAACAAATTTTTAAGCTCCTAAAACGCCAATCCTTACCTCCTGGTTTGCCCGAGTCGTCAATCTAAGATGTCAAAATCTTGGTCACTTAAGAATTCTTTATATTAGAAGGAGACTTCGTCCCTATGGCGGGAGACCTGCATTAGAATGCGAAAATGATGAAGATCCTCTTTGTATTTCTTTTGTTTTCTTCAATTGAAGCCAATGCGGGCCTTGGTCGCGCGATTGTGCAGGATCAAGCATTCGGCCAGTTGTGCCTGCTGGATTTTGGCAGTGACAGTGATCGCTATACCGAAATCTGTTCTGGAGTTCTCGTTGATCAAAAGACAATACTCACGGCGGCTCATTGCGTTTCAGAAGGGCTGCCTCGGGCAATCAGCTGTGGTCCGCAAGCGTCCAAAGTTGATCCGGCCTCCATTCAGATTCATCCAGAATATTCGGCACGCTGGTCGGTCGGTAATACTAGTTATTTAAAAAATGATCTTGCTGTGATCAAGCTAACCAATCCTGTTCCTGCACAAGCAGTTCCGCTAATGACTTTCGGCAACTTGGATCAGGTCGAGCAATGCGCATTTTTCGGTTTTTCGAAATTTTCGATGATTTCGAGAGTTGGACAGCCTACGCCCCAAATTGGCTGGGAAATTGAAAAGTCGACCCTAGATTATTGGGATGAGCTTGGAGCGATTCGCATGTATGGCCTGAAGGCGGGCGGGGGACTTTCCGAAGTCGGCGATTCTGGCGGCCCCCTATTATGCCGCCAAAAAAACGGACAATGGCACTTACTGGGAATCGCCTCCAGTCGCGATTTCGCTTACCATGCCTACTTTACGCCGGTGGTGACAGATCGTTTTGCGATAAAGATAAAAGAGGGCTCTCAGTGGCTCCAGGCGGAAGCCGAAAGACTTAAGGCAGAGAGAACCTCCGCCGCTAGGGCGAGAATGCTAGACGAGCTTATTCAAAAAATGCAAAGAACTCCAAAAATAGCGAAACTGGTGAATCAAATCAGCGGGGCTATGAGCTATCAAGAAGCTTATCATTTGGCTCTGCGAGGATTGTTTGATCGTCCCGGAGAAACTGGTCGTCTTAAGGCGTTTAGTACGTTTCAAAAAGCTGGGGATTCGAAGGTCTATTCTGTCGGGGACTTGGCCTTTAACTATTTTACGGTAGATAGTATCGATTTTAAGACGGGTTACGCCGAGGGCACGCTCCAAGTCCTTGGACCGTCCGAAAATTTCATGTGTCATGGCGATCTTCTGTGCCGAGACGAGACGATCCACAAGGTGCGAACTCGAATCGAGAATCTTTCGATCTATTTGAAGTAGGATTTGATTGGTATAAACGATCTGTTAAGAAAGCAGGAGATTCGATCTCCTGCTTTAAAATTTGCGTTCTCGAGAGTATGTCACTTAACCGCAGCGTTTACCCCAAGTGTTCGCCGTCTTATCGCCGACACCAATATGAAGTGATGAGCTGCCGTAATGGCCTATTGCTCGAAGACGCTTCTTTGCGCGCATTTTACAAAGTTCTCTGAAGGCGCGGTCTGCCTCACTATTGCTGGCAAAGCGAACGTCGACCGAGGTTCCGTGAGGATGGCGGCCGGCAGCCCCACCCACATTTTTATTGTATGGCTCTGGTCTCCACCAATTGTAGATTTGGCTCACTTTAATACCTTTCGAAGTTAAGTCCTGCAGTATCTTGACGGCTTCGATAGGGTACTTCCAGGTTCTTTCATCTGGATGAATAAGGTTGTGAGGCTGTGATGTTCCATAGGTACATCTAAAAGTCGAAGCACTTCGTGGATTCGGGCGCACGATCTGATCACACCAGAATGATCCGTTCGTCGCCTGAGCACATTGCTGAAGGAAAGCATCCTTCTTTGTGAAACCCAAGTTCACACTGGATTTCTGGCTGGTCGAAGGCTTAACGCAACCAAGCCCTTGGATTTCTTCGCCGACAGTTCCGTCGTTGTGGATGTGGTCGGCAATATCTTCGCTATCTGAATCCACAGCATTATTGCTATCTGGGTTGGCTGGATTTTGCGCGAATTCCTGAGAAGTTTCTTCGCCGGCTCCGCCCCCTTGACCTTGGCCACAGCCTGCTTGTGTGAGTCCTAGTGCCAAAAGAACTGTAAAAGCTAAAGTGTTCAATTTCATTCCATCTCCTTGCTAAATTTTCGGTTCGGCAATGTTCAGCAATGTGGAACTAGATTAGCTTTATTAAATGGATTTAATCTACTGTGACCAAGCATAACTGGAGGGAGGTATTGCGAAAAATATTTTGAACTTTACTTTTGACCAAGAAATATCGCATTGAAGCGCAGTCATCCGTTGCAGCTCAGAGAACCCCGGGGGTTGCGACCTCTGGCGTGATTTGGCTCAGCATTCTGTGAATGGCGCGCTGAGTTTATTGAAACATGGCAATAGACGAGCTATTGTACGAGCAAGTTAAGGAGGAGTTTATGAAAAAAGCTCTAAAGATTGCGGTCGCTGCTCTTTTTGTTATGCTGGCTTCCGCAAGTCAGGCGCTTGCTGAAAAACTAGAGATCGTACCGAACCAAAAAGTTTGTATGGTAACCAACATGGTTTTTCCTCGCGATCAAATTCCTGTTCAGCATTCTGGAAAGACTTATTACGGTTGTTGTGAAAACTGTAAGCAAACTTTATCGCAAGATGCTACTTCTCGCAGTGCTATTGATCCGGTCAGTAAAAAGCCTGTGGATAAAGCAAAAGCAGTCATAGCAGCACGCGAGGATGGCACTGTTGTCTATTTCGAGAATAAAAAGAATTTCGAAAAGTACAGCATCGGTGGTGGCAAGTAAGTGGATTGGCGAACCGTCCTTGATTTCTGGTTCGAAGAAATCGATCCTAGCTATTGGTTTAAGAAAGATGAACAGTTCGATGCTCATCTTAAGCGTCGGTTCGCATTAGTCTATCGTGATGTACTAGCTGGATTAAGCGCCAGCTGGCGGTCTTACCCTGAAGGTCGTCTAGCAGAGATTATTGTGCTCGATCAGTTTTCCAGAAATATGTTTCGGGAGACTCCTCAGTCTTTTTCTGCTGACGAGTTGGCCTTGCATCTGGCGAGAGAATGTGTACGTGTGGGTGATGATCAAAAATTGTCGACCATTCAGAGCGCCTTCGTTTATATGCCTTATATGCACAGCGAAAATCCAGCAATTCATGTCGAAGCTGTTAAATTATTTTCTCAAGAAGGTCTGGAAGAAAACCTAAAATTCGAGCTTATGCATAAGGAAATTATCGATCGGTTTGGTCGGTATCCTCACAGGAACAAAATTTTGGGACGGACTTCGACCCAAGAAGAAATTGAATTTCTTAAGCTTCCGGGTTCTTCATTTTAATTAACAACCTCTTGGATAGGCTGCCCAGGCTTTAAGGTGGCCGTCAGAGTCGTACAGGATTTCTGCGGACCGAGTAAATTCCTTAAGATCTTGCGCGGGGACGGGCTGAGGCTCTTCTCCGCAGAGCATGTCGTTCTTGTTCTCTTTTCGGTAGACAATGCTTTTTCCGGTGAACTTCAGGATTACAATGTTTCCCAGGGGTGCTATTGTATAGACGGTTTCGGTTTCTAGCTGTGAGGGAGTCGGTAAGACTTCATCTTTGTTTTTTAGTGGCCAGTCTTTTTTCAGATTGATCCATACGGGCACGTAAAAGGGTCTCTTCGGTAGCTGCATCCAGTCTTTGCGAACATCGTTCAATGTGAATTCAAAATACGATGAATAACCCCAGTCTGTTTGTTTGCTGTCGCTTTCAAGAGGCATCCATTTCTGGTCATTCATCGAGTATTTAGCTTGCAGACCTTTGCCAGGGACCGCTGTAATCTGAATGATTCCGATCTTAGCTGAGTCATGCCGAGCATCCTTATATAAGTTCAGCTCCCAAGTGACTGGCTTCATTTTTTCGGTTCGGCACTCCGCCAGATTTTGAGTTCGCTCAGGAGGGCAGAGGCTGGCAAGCTGATTTTCTCGCTCAAGCACTTCGTGCGCTCCCGGAGGCACTAAAGAGATCACCTGCGGCGGGTTTAAAAATGCGTGGGCATGTAAGTAAAAACTGGAAAAAACAAACAAGGTTAATAGCGATTTCATCATCACCTCTCGAAGAAAGATTATCATAGATTCACGATGGGGAGTCTAGTGAACATTCTGTAGTGAGGAGGCTCGAATCAGTGCCATTCTAATTTTAAAAAGTTAAAGCCCACGGATTCGTGGGCTTTGTTTTTAGTATCGGTCTATCTGATGCTATAAAGATCAAACTGTGAATGGTCAGTGTGGTCCTCGACGGTACACGGAGTACATTCGAAGTTACGAGTGTCCTGACACTGGCGCATGCTATTGCGGTAGGAGACACATTTTTGGCGGGCTACAGCAGTTTTCTTGTCGCGGAAGTGGAAGGATTGGATAAAGCGTCGTTCCGTACGTCTGTTTTGAAGCTGGTACACAAAGTAGCTCGAGTGATCAGAGTGCGCGACCTCAGAGCAAGGGGAGCAGGAATAGTCATTACGATTGCATCGATAGTCTTGAACGCGATTCTGTTTGCATCGTTGAATAGCTACCGCCGTTTTTCCATCACGAAAATGAACTTCATCGATTAACACCCAATCAACGCCACCGCCATAACCAGGTCGTCCTGGTCGACCGGGGCCATATCCGGGACTGCCATATCCAGGTCCGCGATCATATCCAGGTCCGCCATATCCTGGATAGCCACGATCAATTTCGCTGGCTTGTGCGAAAGAACTTGCGAAAAGCAGTGTGAACACGATGGATCTTAAAGTCATTTTCATTGGTTTTCTCCTGTTGTGGTTTTTGGTCGCAAAAGATATAAAAGCAAGGTCGGTGCCAAGCAGAGTAGTGTCGCAATGACACCGCGGCAGAGTGGTCTGATATCTGCATTCATTCAGTTGAGTTCACCATCAAAGGAGACAACTTGAAGCAATTCATCAGTATTTTCACTCTAGGTCTTTTGTTCTTTGCTCAAGCACAAAGGAGTCATGCCTCGGTATTGGAGCAGTTTGATGCTCCGAGCACAAACATCGTGTTAAGTGAGGTTCGTTACAACGCCTCTGGTGTCACTTTTAGCCCAGACACCAAAACGTATTTTGTAATTCAGAATAATACGGGATTCATTTTTGAGTACGACATTTCGTTTTCAAAGTTGTTGCGAAAAATTCAGATGCTGAACCTTGCTGACGATGACACCGAAGATATTGTATATTTGGGGAATCAAGAGTTCGCTATAGCTAATGAGTCCAATCAGGTCTTTATCTTCAGGTTGGCTCCTGGCCAGACAAGAGTAGATTTAGATTCAGCTTTGTCATCCGTGCAAATGCTCCAATTGCCGAAAGCTTCAAAGAAAAACAACGGGATCGAAGGTATCTGCTACGGCAATAATTTTTTCTATGCGGTTCAGGAAATGAAACCCAAAAAAGTGTATCGATTCACTCGACCTGCGAGCAAAGGTGACTTTACTAATCCAGCTTTGTTTGGAGTAAGAGAGCCATTTAATACGGACGCTGTGATGAAACACCGGTTGAGTGATCTTTCGGGCTGCTACCTCGACCCGAATTCGATGAACCTGTTGGTGGTCAGCCACGAGTCATCGCGAATCATGGAAGTCAGTTCCGCAGGAAAGATCATTCATATGTTGGACTTGCCTCGTTTTCCAGAGCAGTACGAAGGTATCACGAGGGGGCCAGAAGGTGAGTTGATACTGCTCAGTGAGCCAAATATTATATCTATTTATAAACCTAGACGCTAGGGTTGGCAGGAACAGCCACCTTGTTGCCGGTCCATGTTTCTGCACTGGAAGCTTTTTCCGTTCAGTTCGTATTTAAAGTCAGCAATTTGACCATTTCTTTCTAAAAGAGTAGTGTGTTCGCCTGTTGCAAAATACAGAGTCAAAAATTTCTCGTGCATGACGATCTCGCCGTCACTGGTCAGACTTGCAATAAGAGTTTCAGATGGGTTTTGGCGTAGTTCTTCGCTTACGTGTATAATGCTTTCTTCGGTTTCATCGAGCGAGCCGTAATAGGTCAAATTGCGATGGACGATGCCGTCATCACCAGCAGTTACCTCGATTTTAAGTGACCGCTCTTCGCCATGAGGTGTTTTAATACTGCGACGGCTCCAATCTTCAGAAGAACTTTGAATCGGACCGAAAGCATCTTGCAATTTAGTCTTAAAATGATCGGACTGCAGGTCGTTGGAATTAAACTTCACACTAGTGAATCCAACGCATGCGCTAAGCCCATTTAGCTCACGCACGACACGTTCATTTTCACTAGCAGGTACTGGAGCGTCAGCTTCTTTTGGTGTCGATGGTGGATTCGCAACAGGCATACGAGTAGGCGCAGGCATGACTGTTGTAGAAGGAGCCGGTTCGTCCACAGGCAGGGAATCGCTGGTATTTTTTCTGTGATACCAGAACATTAGTAAAGCGACCCCAAATACGACAAAAAGCGTGCGCCGAAATGACATTCAAACAAAATGTCTGACGACTGGGGCGAGGTCAAGATGAACCTCATTATCGCAGGTAGGCTATTGAATTCTCAGGCATTGCCTTTCTGAATAGGATCAATTCTCAGTTGTTACCACTGCCTTTAGATCAGTCCTCACGCAAAAAGCTTGCACATTCAATTATTCAAGTAAATACTTGAATAATGAAAGATTCATTGAATGCCACTAAAGAAAAAGTTTATTCGAGTTTAAGTGATATCGCATCGGCACTGGGTGCCCCCGCGCGACTAAGAATTATTCAAGTTCTTAGTAATAGATCCTCTGCCGTTGAAGATCTGAGCGCTCGAATTGGCGAGTCCGTAGCCAACACTTCTCAACACCTTCAAAAGCTAAAAAAAGCAGGTCTGGTTCGAGTCTCTCGATCTGGAGTTTCTCGGACTTACTCATTGACCAATAAAAATGTGATCGACGTATTTTTAGATTTGCAAAAAATTGGAGCTATCCTGTCTCCTGATTTGCAAAGTGCGGAATCAGAATTTTGTCCGCCCGAGCTGCAATCGAAATTATCTCTTCAAGACGTGGTTAAAGCTGTAAGGAAAGGCGAGGCAACACTGATAGATGTGCGAGACCTAGATGAGTTCGAAACCAACACGGCGCCTCATGCAATCCATTTTCCACGCGATGAGGTGACGAAAGGTTTGAAGCTGCTCTCTAAGAAAAAACCCGTTTTTGCCTTCTGTCGAGGGCGATATTGTATTTTAGCCAATGACGTCGTCGTACAACTTCGGAAGCGAGGTTATGAGGCATATCGTTTACGCGAGATGGCTCACCAACTTTCGACTTTAGGCTCATCAAAGGAGGCATAGTTTGGAATTAGGTATATTGGGCACTTTTGGTGCCGGGCTTTTGACCTTTATCTCACCATGTGTTTTGCCTATGGTTCCCGTCATTGCGGCGAACTATATGATGGCTGATTCTGAATCTCGCTTTTCTCGTATTCGGGCGACTCTGCTGTTCTCTCTGGGCTTTTTGATGACGTTTACTCTTATGGGACTGAGTCTACCTTTTGTGACGGACTTTCTTGGGGGGGCCACATCTTACCTTTTGGTGGCTTCGGGAATCATAGTTTTGCTTTATGGATTAAAAATGGCCGGGATTTTGTTTAAGAGTGAAAACAAATTGTCATCGTGGATGACCCGCTCTGCCTATTTGCCTGCGTTTGAAAAATACTTTCCTAAGTCGGTTCATGGGTTCATCTTTGGAGCCACCTTTGGATTGGCTTGGACTCCTTGCGTGGGACCCATCCTTGGAGGCGTCCTTGCCTATGTCGCCACGGAAAACCGCTCTTTGCTTCAGAGCTCGGTTTTAATGTTAAGCTTTGGACTTGGCGTTGTTTTCCCATTTATTGCTCTAGCATTTGGTGGGGAGTTCGTTTCGGCAAGACTTAAAAGTCTGCGAAAGTATTTGCCAAAGATCGAAGAGGCAACGGGTTATGGGCTGATCGTTTTTGGTTTCTATATTCTGACCCAAAGTCATATCCCCTCAATTTTCGTGGACGAAAAGTCTTCTCAGGAGTTGAGTTTTAAGACAAGTCAGGGAACACAAACTCATCTAAATGACAAAAACCTAGGGGCTCACAAGCTTTTATTCTTTCATTCAGATTCCTGCCCGGTTTGTCGTGCTATGGAAACTTACATGCCGAATATAGAAAAGGAATGTAATTCGAACGACTTTGAAGTCGTGCGAATCAATGTCGATTATCCAGAGAATAGGGCTATTGCCCAGCAGTTCAATGTACGTGCCGTTCCGACCATAAGCCTTATCTCACCCACGGGAGTCGAATTGGCCCACTCGGTGGGTTATCAAAGTGAAATTAAAATGAGACAGGGTATTCAGCTGATACCAAAAGTAATCTGCTCGGCAACCCCGACCTTGCCAAGCGCAGTGGAAGTAAACTCGCAATTCGAAGAAGGCCAAAGCTGCACCGACAGTGGCAACGGACTGACTTGCTAGTTTAGCTCACTTCGTTTTGGAGTTGGTGAATTGCTTCTATCGTAGCTCGGGTTCTTGTGTCGAACTCCGAGCCGTCTGAAAGGAGCTTTTTCGCCTTGGGCTCATTTCCTTGCTCCACAGATCGGACGACTTCTCCGGCGGCTTGGTGGAAAGCCGCGTGTTCCTTTTTGAGCAGTTGATAAGCATTCAGAGCGCTGTGCGAGGTGCCGGGACCGTAAATCCATTTTCCTAAGGCGCAGTTATTATCCTTGCAGACATGATCGCTTCGCAGCTCTTCGTTGCCCACGCCATTGACGAAATTCTTTAGACGAACTTTCCACTTAAGATGTGCTTGAATGGCTTCGTCAAAATTCATGAGGTTTGAAGTGCCGGAATCTTGTGTTTGAATTTTGCGTTGACCAAGTAACTCTGACTCCAGGACGTTAACGACTCGCATAAGTCCTTCTGCTTGCTCAAGTGACTTCTGCGAATACTCTGAGGCTTGAGAGGCCACACCGCTATTTTCCATGGTTGTTCGTTCAAGGTCACTGATGGCTTGGGAAATCTGGGTGATCCCTGCAGATTGTTCCTGGCTGGCCTGAGCAATTTCAGTGTTCAACGTACTGACCTTCTCGATCGAACTTAAAATCTCAGTCATTGAGTCACCAGTGCGATCAGCGCTGCTTCGACCATTTGCGATTTGCTCAAGAGATGTTTTGATTAATACGGAGATTTCTTTCGCGGATGCTGCACTTTTTTGGGCTAGAGATCTCACGGCATCTGCCACGACGGCGAAGCCTTTCCCATGCTCTCCAGCACGAGCCGCCTCCACAGAGGCATTGAGGGCTAAAAGGTTTGTTTGGAAAGCGATGTCGTCGATAATCAACATAATTTCTTCGACTTTTTTTGAACTCGCCGAAATTTCACTCATCTGGCTGATCAAGGTTTGCATTTCTGTATAGCATCCTTGAGTTTGCACTCGGGCTTGCTGTGCGGCTTCTTGAGCTTGCTTGGAGCTCTCGGCATTGTTCTTAACCATGGAAGAGAGTTCCTCAAGACTCGCACTGGTTTCTTCTATGGCCGCGGCTTGTTCGCTAGAGGATTCCGAAACTTTTTTTGATGCTTTGATAAGGACCTCACCAATTGAGAGGGCCTGTTGCGATTCTTCATTGAGATTTTTAACTGCGCCGTTGAAGGTTTTGATAGTTTGAGAAATTGTTCTACCTAGGTATGCCGCAATCAAGATAGCAAGCAGGAGCGAGCCAAAGGCAAAGCCAAGTTTTGTGTACATGTTGTATTTGAGGTTTTTATATCTATTTTCTACGAAATACTTAAATTCTTTTTGAAGCCCCATTATCAGTTCGCTATTTTTCGCAAAGGCTGTTCTGAGATCCTTTTTGAATTGGCTGTCGTCCGTAAAGATTTCTTTCGATCCCACCAGGTATGGACTTAAAAGATTTAACTGATCTTGAACGAGCTCGGTGTATTTTTGTAAATTTTGATTAAAGGAGGCAGACTCACCATAGTATGCGGAATCGAACTGCTTTATTTTCTCAAGATTTGCTGAAGTTTTTCTGATAGCTTCAGCGAACAATGGATGGAGAGCCCTCATTTTTTCTAGCTTGGTATCAGACGACACCTCGGGAGCTGCTGTGTTCGATAGATAAAATAGCTCTGCTTGAATTTCGTGGAGTTGTGGCAACCACAGAGTAAGTAGATCCATTGTATAGTAGGAATCACTGTCTGGATCTAACATGATGTTGTGACTGTCTGCTATTGCGCTACGAATCTGACCGAGATCCTTAACGGTCTTAGCGAAAAGTAGACCGTCGCGTTTTTCAGCTAAACTGCTGTCAAGATAAGTGTCTATCAGTTTCTGAGTTTCAGTTTTGTTAAAGGGAACGCTCTTAAGTTTATCCAAATAGCTTTGCCATTCGTTTTTCAAAGCTACCCAATCATCATGGGAAGGGGGATTGTTCGAATAGGCTTTGAAATGAGTGGTGTAAGTGGATTCTTTGATATTGGCACCCGCTATAAGGTATTCGGCGCCTTTAACTTCTAGGATAGTAAAATCAAGTACGTCTTGATTTACTCTCCACATGTAGAACATGAGTACGATGATTGGAAAACTGAAAACGGCTATAGCTAAAACAAAACGCAGACCAATGCTAAGGCTTTTCACGACATACCTCTCGATTGAGAAGTATGTCGTCGTTTTTTAACCAAATCTTTACTGCCTTTTTGGGCGGATGTAATAAATCAGGTTATTGGTCGGTTCTATAGCAATCGATTATGTTTCGACTTCCACCCTTGCGGTGGTGTACCTACAGGGAAAGGTCCCAGATTTTGACGGAAAAGTCCCAACTCCCTGTGGCTAGCTTGGACCCATCCGGTGATAGATCCATCCCGCGAATACGGTTCTTGTGGGCGGGAATTTCTGCTGTCACATTTCCATTGGCAGGGTCAATAATCTTAATATTGTTCCCCTCTTCGCTATTAAACGCATCGACACCCACAAAGAGGCGACTCTCATCTTTAGAAAGTTCTATGGACTGGGCTAGATAGTCATGAATTTTATACCGACGTTCTGGTGTCTCCGAATTTTCGTCCCAGGCGATCAGTTCCCCAAGTGAATTGACGGTGAAAAAACCATCACCATTTCTTTTGATAGCGATATCCCAAATAGGCGCACTTGAGTCAGGATCTTGAAAAACTCGTTCGATGGAACCATCCGCTGATCGGTATTTATTTACGACTCCATCGGCCCCGCCAGTTGAATAAATGAACTTTCCTTCTGGAGAGTATTTTACAGAGAGAGCAAATCCACCTACGTGGTGCGCTTTCGTGCGTGCGATGACTTGAGCGGAGTCTACGTCCCAAATCTCAATTTCGCCGCCCATGAGTCCGACAACGAGGTTGTTGTTTTTAGGGGAAAAGTCCATCGATAGGATTCCATTTCCGGTGACATCTCCTTTTGCCAAGGTATGCACTTTGGTTTTGAGCGAGATGTCCCAGATTGCAAGCTCGCCATCGCTTGAGCTGGTCGCGAGAATGTTAGGATTGACCTTTGAAAATGCGACTGCATAGACGGTTCTTTTATGATCTTCGATGACGAAGACGGGATCATGACTCTGTAAATCCCAAACAAATACGGATCTGTCGCCAGAGCCAGAAGCTAAATAGCGGCCATCATTTGAGAAGCTGACGCTGTGAACTTCATAGGAATGACCAAGATAGGCTTGGCTTCCCCATGCCACTAGCGAGGTAAGTAAGGTTGCAATAAATACAGAAAGTTTTCCAAACATAAAATCTCCTTATGAGTTATTGAAATGTCCTATCAGTTTTGCAGTGAGGTTCAACGCCACTTGTTGTTGCATCAGCATATTCGATCGATCGTGCGGAAAAAGACTTCTTTTATTTTTTCCAGGAAGCATCTGTTCGTTTCATCTTTTGTTCTTGCTCGACATTTCCAGTTTTCACATTTGAAGATGTTTCCGATGATTTAACTCCTGATTTTGTCTGTTCCGAGCCGTTAGAGCGATCAGCCTTGGATGAGCTGGATTTTTTCACGGGCGACCTCCTTAAAAATGAGTTTTATCTTATGGTGGAACTTGAAAAGAGACTAATTGGTTGTTCACATGGTTAAGGTCGGTTGCCATGTATCGCGACAATTCAAGAGTGCGCTGGATTTCATTTTCTAATCTTTGGACTATTCTGACGGTGCGAACTTTATCAAACGTTGTGGGTTTTAGCTTTATAACAAGGAGGAAAAGATGCGTTTATTGGTTTTTTTAACAACGGCCGCAATAGGATTCTCTTTGCCAGCCTATGCAAAAAAAGTTTCTGAAGCGCAAATGAAGGAAAGCTTAACAAAGCTTGTTCCTGAATCGAAAGTAGTAAAGAAGGATGGGGACGAATACGAAGTAATGACTCCCAAGAATACTATCGTGGAAGTCGAGTTCAATCGCGACGGTTCGGTAGATGAAGCCTCTGGTGATGCCGCAGCAGTCGGCGATGCTTTCGTTCCGGGAAATGGAATGATATCCTTGGCCGAAGCCATTGAGTCTTTGAAAAAGTCCGGAAAGACAGCGGCTGGAGACTGGTCTTACAAGAAGTCCTTCACGAACGGTTGGGTCTATGAGTTCGAGGGCCTAGAGAATGGCAAGGACATGGAGTACCAGGTCAGTGCCAAAGACGGCTCTCTTGTGAAAGACCGTCGGGATATTCTTTAGTTGCTTGATTGTATGAGGTCGTTCCACTCAAGGGAACGGCCATCTTAAGTGAAATACACCTTTGAACCTTCTGTTGCTCTTGTTTTTTGGAAAAACTTCAGCCCTCTTTAAGGCTTATGATTTCCGAGGTATAAGTATGGTCAAACCATTCTCTATCTAGGAAAGAAACTATGAAATACTCAATCTGCTCAGTGCTTCTTTTAGCAATTAATTTCTTATCGCCTATCGCAACTCAGGCGGAACCCACTTTGAAAAAAGCCTTGGATGGTTATGTGGCTACTTGTTCATCTGAGCTTTCGCGAGGCCAAAATAAGCTGATGAGTATAACACTGGAGGGTGATCAGATTGTGATCCAAGCGAAAGTTTGCATCGGTTCAAGAATGGTTGATGATATTCAGCCTCGCGTTCGCAAGTCATTCAACGAAGATGGCATTGAAATCACAGAGCATTTCTATAATTTCAAGGCTGTGGTGGTTTCTCCGGGCACTGAGCCTGTGACAATTGAACTTAAGAATTTCTGGCATAGCGGACGCGCGGTCATCAGATTGAATGACGTTCTACTTTCTGATGCTTCTGTCTCCGAGATATTTGTAACTGCTCAGAAGGAAGTTCAAGCCAGCAATGGAGTGGAGTTTAATGCCGGTATTGTCAGTTGGGGCGCTTATATTTTAAAATAGAGTTTAAAGTTTCTTTGTATTTAGTGGTCGACTGTTCTGAGACCACTAAATAATCTTACCTGCTAAGCAAGTAACACTCAGTTTTTGATTTGATTCATCCTTTGGTAAGATAGCTTTCTGAGCATATCTCGTAGTAGCTGTTTTTTCATTGTCCACTCTTGTGCCGTCCTAAGTTTATGCCGAAGTAGAAAGTGCTACTACGGAGGATCGGTGCGTACTTTTTTAGTGATTCTCATGATAGGCATCAGCTCAGTTGGTTGTAACTCTGCTCAGGTTACTTTATCCAATCGTGTTGGGCCTGGGGATCAGAACTCTAGCTATGCAATTTCAGCAACTCTTATGGAATTCGAAAAATAAGGGATCGTATGGAACGTTCTATGCTGCTATTTTTGCTTTCACTAGTTCTGGCAGGTTGTCAGTTTCAAATCAAACTGTCTTCCAGAGACGATGATCCAACCTTAGACTCTTCCCTTCGGCTGCTCAATACCGTCAGCTATCAGGACGTTCATTACACCAAAGATGATGCTATCGAATTTGAATTTCTGGATAAAACAGTGTCACAGGTGCTTTTTTCTACAGATGAAAATTGTGCAATAGGATCCTGGCAAAGCTATCATGAAAAAGTGCAATATGCGCTGAATGGAAGCGATTTGGGAGTTCAGACGGTCTATTTAAAAGCTCAGAAAGCTGACGGTAGTGAGACAAATTGTCATAAGATTCGATACGTAAAAGATAATTTGGCTCCGTCGATGGAGACAATTTCTATTGCTTCGGACACCTTTTGGATGGGCGTCGAATATGTGCGTAGTGGAATTATTATTTTTAATGCAACAGCTGCGGATTCTCTTCCGATTGAGATAAAGATCAGTGCAGACCATCTCTGCGGCGATGGACTGTGGCAAGAGCTGGCGCCATCGGCTTCGTTCGCTTCAAGTCTGCAGCACGATCAGTCTCTCAGGCTATACGCCAAGTTTCGAGATGCATTAGGAAATGAAACCAGTTGTATCAGCAGTAATGAGGTCCAGCTTGACAGCGCTGGGCCAGCAGTATCCGCAAGCAGTTTACTAGTTACAGGCTTGCCCCTGGCGGACCCGGTAGAAATATATGATCAATTGGTCAGCTTATCTCTGAATGCCACGGACCCACTCCTAAGCGAGATGAAGATATCCAATAATGCAGATTGCCAGGGCGGAAGCTACAAGCCCTATTCAGAGCATGAGGCCAACTGGGATACTGGATTGGATGTAAATAGCTCAGTCTCAGTAAGCTTTATTGATCGGTTAGGGAACACGTCATCATGTGTAAGCCTCCGTCTTAAAAAAGAATCCGGTGGTCCAACGGGTTCTTTAAGTCTGTTTGAAGCTATTGACTTGAATGGAGTTGATTTTATACCTTCGCCAAATATTCAGCTTACCATTGCGGCGACTGGCACGTCTGAAATGCGCTTTTTTAGCGATAGATCGTGTTCGACATCGGTCGGAAGCTGGGAGCCCTTGGCAGCAAGTAAAAATTGGAATTTTTCTGCTGGAGATGGCACCAAGGAAGTCGGTGTTCAGTTCCGTGATCTTACTGGAACAAAAATGTCTTCGTGTATATCTGCAGTGGCGACACTGGATTCTGTTGCTCCCACTGATGCGCAAGTAGTTCCGTTGGCTGATTATTCTAATGAAGGCAGGTTTTATACAGCGAGCTCAACTTTAGAGTTTCTGCTAAGTGCCGATGATGATTCGCTGGCGTTTTACGAAGTCAATGCCGCTGGAAGTTGTGGCGACGGATCGTTGAAGCAGACAATTGCATCTGCTCACTCGCAGAGTCTTCCGGTGCCAAGCGGTGTTTATGTGTATAGTTTCCAGTTTTTTGATGTCTTCGAGAGGGCCTCTTCTTGTGTGACCATTTCTATTATTAAAGATACGACTCCGGGCGCAGCGCCAGTATTGGCTGGTCTGCTTGACAGTGCAATTGGGGATCTTAATCAAACTCCTCGATTGTTTCTAAAAAATGATTCTGAAATTCAAAATGCGACACAAAGTGGAACCAGCCATTATGAATTGCGCATCGAAAAGATCGGTACAGGTGTCGTTGTTCCCTGGTTAAACGTGGGGAAAAAAGATTCGTTCGTTCTTTCTGGCTTACAGGCCAATTCTGACTTAAATCTGGTCTATCAGTCTGGCTTCTCTATGATTGAGGGAGCGGATTACCGTATGGATCTGCGATCCGTTGATAATCTGGGAAATACTTCATCTGCGACTTCTGTTTCCTTTAAAGCTAAGCCCGCTCCCATTTTCGTGATGCCTTTGGAAAATGCGGCGACAACGGGTTTGGTTACTAGGCAATTTAAAGCGGTCGGTGTGGGCTTGGGCACGCCGTTTTCCGTGTCTGGTGGGGCAAAGGTGTGCAAACAGCCGTGTGATGTCGAGGCTGCTCAGAATTCCGTCGTATTAGAAGAAGGGTCAGATTATACAGTCGGTTACACGGTTGGATCTGCGGGAACTCATAAAATGGTTCTTACCGTTGGTAGCAATTCTGACACGCAAAGCTCCTCTGCTTGGCACATCTCAACTGCAAAACTTTGTCCAGAGAACTACGTTTTGATCCCCGGCGATACCAGCCAAAGAACCGATTCTTTTTGTTTGGCAAAGTTCGAAATGAAAGATGTCGGAGGTCTCGCGGTCTCTCAAGCGTTAGTGGAGCCATGGACCTATGTTGATAGGGCAACTGCGGATGCGGCCTGCGCAGCCTCTGGGGGTCGACTTCCGACAAGTGGCGAATGGAACGTGGCTGCACTGAATATTGCAAAACAGGATGTGAATTGGTCCATTTCCAACGAAGGTCAGCGGCTTCGTCTGAATACGGGTGTCTCTACAGGATCTGGTGTTTATGAAATCCCAGATGAACTCGAGCAGTGCTTTGGGGCAGGCACAGCCTGTGGAACATCATGGGCTGCTCACAAAAGAACTCATACCTTAAGTACGGGCGAAGTTATTTGGGATTTTGCCGGCAACGTGTGGGAAATAACGAGCTCTGAGTTTTCCGAAGGAATATATTTGTCAGCCTATTGGCCGGTGGTCTCTCTCGATCTTTCAAGCATTTTTAGTTTTATTCTTGTTGGTGGCCAAGACCTGCGCTGCTTTCAGCCTTACAATAATTCTTATTGTGGGATGGGGAGAGCTTGGTTAAATAACGCCGATGTCGGCGGGCAGGCGATGTATCGAGGAGGTAGTTCAAACAATGGAGGTGATACCGGAGTATTTACGGTGGACTTTGATTACGATCCTACCCACACTGGGCCCCAGCACGGGTTTCGGTGCGCTCGGAGCCTTCCCTAAAATATAACCCTAAAATAAATTTAGAGACGTGCATTTCTCAGCCTCAAAGCATTTGCTATGACCGAGACTGAACTAAGGCTCATGGCCAGACTGGCTAACATGGGACTTAATAAAATTCCAAAAAACGGATAAAGCAATCCCGCCGCTATGGGGACTCCTGCGGTGTTGTACACAAAAGCAAAAAACAGATTTTGGCGGATATTTTTCATTGTCTCTTGGCTTAGACGATGCGCCTTGACGATTCCAAGGAGGTCTCCTTTTACCAAGGTGACTCCGGCACTTTCAATAGCAACATCAGTTCCGGTTCCCATTGCGATGCCAACATTGGCCTGGGCCAGGGCAGGGGCGTCGTTGATTCCATCGCCAGCCATGGCGACGGTCTCACCTTGCTCTTGAATATCGCGGACGTGCTGGTTCTTTTGATCGGGCAAAACCTCGGCTTCAAAATGATCGATACCGATCTCCTGGGCCACTGCTTGGGCAGTTAGGCGATTGTCACCCGTAAGCATAATAACTTTTACACCTTTTGAGTGAAAATAAGCGATGGCTTCTTTTGTAGTTTTCTTGATTGGATCTTTCACCGCAAGGACGCCGGCAGGTAATCCATCGATCGAAACAAGCATGGCTCCGTGACCGGTCTTTTGCAGATCTGCTGCAAGGGGTTTTAATTCTGAAGCATCCACTTTTTGTTCTTCAAGAAGTCTTTTATTTCCGATTAATACTTTCCGTCCATTGACCTGACCTTTGAGGCCTCGTCCTGTCAGTGATTCGAAATCAGTGACTTTGAAAAGCTTTAGTCCTCTGTCCTTTGCGCCTTCCATGATGGCTTCCGCAAGGGGGTGCTCGCTGGATTTTTCTAGCGAGGCTGCGTAAGAGACCAAATCGTTCTCTCGAATACCTTCGAGGACTCTTGCTTCTGCGAGCTTTGGTTTTCCCTCTGTTAAGGTTCCCGTCTTATCAACGATAAGTGTTGTGATTTTTTCAAGTGTTTCTAGGGATTCTGCATTTTTAATAAGGATTCCTTGAGTCGCTCCTTTTCCAGTACCAACCATGATGGACATCGGTGTGGCTAAACCCAAAGCACAAGGACAGGCAATGATAAGGACCGCCACACTGTTAACGAGGGCATAGGTTATGGCCGGTTCCGGTCCGAAGAGCCCCCAGACAATGGCCGTCAAAATCGCGACCAATACCACTGCGGGAACGAAGTAAGAAGATACGGTGTCGGCCAACTTCTGAATGGGGGCGCGACTTCTTTGTGCTTGAGAAACCATTTTTACAATCTGTGAAAGCAGAGTGTCCTTGCCGACTCTGGTTGCAACCATTACGAAGCTTCCTGAACCATTGATGGTCGCGCCTGTGACTTTACTGCCAATATTCTTTTCCACAGCGATCGGTTCGCCAGTGATCATGCTTTCGTCGACAGAACTGCGGCCTTCGCTCACGTCACCATCAACCGGAATTTTTTCTCCAGGACGAACTCGAAGACGGTCCCCCACCTGAACATGCTCGATCGGAATGTCCAGTTCGTTGCCACTGTTATCGATTTTGCGAGCTGTTTTGGGAGCTAAACCTAGGAGAGCTCGAATGGCATTCCCGGTTTGACTCCGCGCTCGAAGTTCTAAAACTTGTCCCAGCAGAACAAGTGTAATGATGATTGCAGCGGCTTCGAAATACAAAGGGACAACTCCGCCATGACCGAGCATATCTTTTGGAAAGACGTGGGGAAAGAATGTGGCAAAGACGCTATACAGGTACGCAATGCCTGTTCCAATAGCAATCAGTGTGAACATGTTCAGGTTGCGCGTTTTGATCGACTTCCAACCGCGCTCAAAGAAGGGCATCCCGGCCCACAAAACGACGGGACTGGCAAGAAACAGTTGAGTGCCCGAGTACAGCCACCACGGCATTGCGTGTTGCACCGGTTGCCCTGGGATGAGATCTGACATTGCAAGCAGCAAAAGAGGCAAACTTAGAATCGTACCTACTTTAAGGCGTCTTTGAAAATCAATCAGTTCAGAATTCTCTTCCGGAGCTGCAGAAACTTCCTCTGGCTCTAGAGCCATGCCACAAATTGGACAATTTCCAGGGCCCTGCTGTCTGACTTGGGGATGCATGGGACATGTGTAAATCTGGTCGCTATTCTTTGCGGAAGAGACTTTTTGTGATCCCTTAGCGTCTGTTGCCTCATGAGACATATGGTGGTGATGATGATTATGGCCGCGGTCCTGCTTCATGGATGTACCCCTTATTTCGACTTACTACGAACTGTTTTCGTTCATCTTGCTCCTTCCAATAGTGGGAAGGTCAATATAGTTTTTGGTAAGTGTGTCTTGTAAAGAGTCTCCAAAATTTCTTGTTTTGTATTGACGCAATCTCAATTTCTGGATCTTGACCTTCCAACATTGGAAGGCGGTACGGTACAACAGATAAGGAATAGTTATGTCCAAAATCTTGTTGTGTACGCTGATTCTAATGTTGGTTGCTGGTCACGGTTTGGCTAAAACGGTTCACTATGAATTAGTCATCAAAAATGAGTCCGTCAATTTGTCTGGCAAGAAGACGGTTGATTTCGCGCTGACTGTGAACGGAGGAATTCCGGCTCCAACACTGGAATTTACTGAGGGTGACGAGGCTGAAATTCTGGTAAAGAATGAAGTTCCCAATCAAGAAGTTTCGATTCATTGGCACGGAATCCTTCTTCCCCCAAGTGAAGACGGCGTCCCTTATGTCAATACGCCGCCAATTCATCCCGGAACTTCGCGGCTTTTTAAATTTAAAATCAGGCAGAATGGAACCTTTTGGTACCATTCCCATACCGGTGTTCAGGAGCAAAAAGGTGTCTACGGGGCCTTTATCATTCATCCTAAGGAAAAGAACTTGGACTATGATAAAGAAGCAGTAATCGTGATCAGTGATTGGTCAGATGAGAACGCCGATCAGATTTTACGAAATCTTAGAAAAGACGGAGACTACTATCTTTACAAGAAAAACTCCATTCGCTCCTATCTGGGAGCCATTCAAGCTGGTGGACTGAAAAGTCATCTTTCGAATGAATGGACACGAATGGGTGGAATGGATCTGTCTGACGTCGGGTATGATGCTTTTTTAATTAATGGCCGACGTGACTCACAACTTATTGAGGCACATCCAGGGGAGAAAATCAGACTTCGTATTATTAATGCAGGGGCTTCAAGCTATTTTTATATTTCTCTGGCAGGTCTGCCGATGACGGTAATCTCCGCCGACGGTATTAACATTCAGCCGATCCAAGCCAAAGAAATCCTGATGGGTATGGCGGAAACGTATGACGTCCTCTTCACTGTACCAGAGCATAAAAACTACGAACTTCGTGCGACTACGCAAGATGTTACGGGACATGCTTCCACATGGATTGGCATGGGAGAGAAAATCAAAGCTCCGGAAAAGCCTTTCCCCAATGCTTACGCATCGATGGATCACGAAGCGATGGGCGATGCAGGTCATGAAAGTCATGGTGCTCCCAATGCAGAGATGCCAATGAGTCAATCTGCGCACGAAGGCCATGAGGGTCATCACATGATGTCAGGTCAATCTCCCGGAAAGAAGAGCGAATCAGAGCCACAGGGCCGACAAAAATCAGGCCCGGTTGATTGGTCTGATCAATCAGGAGCGGCTCTTATGCAAAACTCCTCCTCACAAAGTCTAGAGGCCAAAGCTTCCATTATTAGTCTGTTAGAAGTTGATTCTCTCAAAGCTATCGAACCAACGACACTTCCACCGGGCGCCAAAGTGCATGAAATCAAACTCTTACTCAGCGGCGACATGGAGCGCTACATTTGGCATCTTAACGGAAAAGCAATTTATGAGGATCGCCTTTTAATGATTAAAGAAGGTGAGGTCGTTCGTTTCATATTCGAGAACGAGACAATGATGCATCATCCGATGCATCTGCATGGTCACTTCTTTCGAGTGTTGAACGATAATGGAGATTATTCTCCCTTAAAGCACACTGTGGATGTTCCTCCTCACCGGACAAGGACAATCGAATTTTATGCGAATGAGCCGGGTCAATGGATGCTTCACTGTCATAATCTCTATCATCTGAAAACGGGTATGGCGCGGGTCGTTCGCTACAAGGACTTTAAGCTGACTCCTGAGATGCAGAGGAATGATCGCTTGGATCCTCACCTCGCAAATCACTTTTATACTTATTCCTTGCTCGAAGCCGCCAGCAATCACGCGCAAGCGCAATTCAAACTTATGAGAACTTGGGATGAACTCGAGCTGCGAATCGAATCTTCTGATATCGAAGGCAAGAATTTCGATTTCAGTGAGGAGTGGGAAACGGAAGGGGATCTCAATTATCGACGTTGGTTTTCACGATGGTTCAATCTTTTTGCAGGTGGGACTCTTTATCACGAAAAAGGATATGGAGCCGCCGGTGTTGGCTATATTTTACCAATGCTCGTCGAAACCGCAGTGTCGATAAATCACGAAGGCAAATTTCGATTTGATGTGGAGAAGCGCTTTCAATGGACCAAATCTGTCTTTACCGATGCTGAATTCACCTGGCGTCCAGACTGGAAAGGCGAGCGCGACAGTGAGTACGAGATCAGTCTTATGTACTCTCCGACTTGGACATGGGCAGCAGGTCTAATGCTGACCGAGAAAAGCCTGGGTGCTGGGATTCAGACTCAGTTTTAAATCGAATACAGACGACATGAATTAGCCGTTAATTTATTAATGACCCACAAGTCGCTTTCCTTTTTCAATAATGAATGATATATTCATTATTGAAGGGGGCACATGCAGGTCAAAAAAGAAGAGATAACGAACAAAATCCTCGAGGCAGCTACTTTCTTGTTTCGCGAAGTGGGTTATAAGCAGACCTCTATTGCAAAAATCGCACAAAAAGCCGAAATCTCAACAGGCAATCTCTATCATTACTTCAAAAGCAAAGACGAGCTTTTCGAGGCTGTCCTACCTAAAGAGTTCGCTTCATCTTTCCGAGCAAAGTTAAATAAAGCGACCCGTCTCACCTTTGGGCACTCAAAGATAACAAACGACAATCCCTCACTGAGGAACTATTGGAAAGCTATTGAAGATCTCCTCTCAATAAGTTCTCTTGAAAAAGACCGACTTCTTATCCTTCTTACCCGAGCTGATGGCACCTCTTTTGAACCCTTTCGAGAAGAAGCTATCAACCTTATGACCGAGCAAGCACTGAAATATGCACGCTCTACAGATCCAACCTTTGAGCGAACACCCGATGTGGCTTATTTAGTAAGAGAGATCTACTCGAGCTTTATCACTACAATTACAAACATTTTACGAGATTCAGAATCACCTACTGAAACACAACGACGACTTATACTTCTACGTACTTACCATCTGACCGGACTGAAGGCTCTTTTTGGAAGGGGTAAATCATGAAGACTAAAGCAATGGAAATTATTCTTAAAAATACGACGCTGGCAACTCAAGTTAAAAGTTTACCTTTAGGAGTCATTACAAAGCTGGTCGAACACGTCGGTTTGGAAGATGCCGGACCCATTATAGCACTGACAACGACAGAGCAATTTCAGGCAATTGTTGATTCTGACATGTGGGCTCTTCAAATGGGAGGAGTTGAGGAAGGCTTCAGTTCTGAGCGTTTCCTTACTTGGATCGAAGTACTCTCTGAGCTTGGAGATAAAAGCGCAGCTGAGAAGCTAATGGCCTTAGACGATGACTTACTAACAACCGCTCTTAGCGAAACCCTTCAAGTGTTTGATACAGAAGAACTCTCGTCTGTTGCCAGTCTGAATGAGGATTCGTTTGGATTCTCGATCGAAGCCCACCTTAAACGTTCAGAATATGTAGATATTGATCGCTATGTGATTGTTTTTAAAAAATCTCAATCATCGACGGCTCTTTCTGACATACTTATAGCCTGGAGTGGTATTGATCACTCTCACTTCTGTAGCATTTTAGACAGGTGCGTCCTCTATACATTGGATCATTCGACCGAAATGGATATTTCAAGCATTGAACGTCAAAGCACCGCCAGGGAAGATGCCCTTGATGCGCGAAACAGTCGACGAACTGAAATAGGTTACGTATCGCGGTCCGACGCTCTATCATTTCTAAATCTCGCACGTACAAGATCGTCGATAGAGAACTATACAGGTGAAAACAACCCCATCTATCGAAGCTACCTAAGGCAGTATAAAAGTGATCAGAAAGATTCTTTCGAAACACTTGAAATACCCGAGGTTCTTTCCCAGTCCATCCTTAATTTGCTCGATGAAGTTTTTAAACCAGAGACCCCAAATCCACAGAATATTCTGATCGATAGCAAGCAACCGCAGACACCAACGCCCGACATGGAGTTTTCAGACCTGATGCTTCAGCTTCAGCAAGAGTATCCAACTATTTATCAGTCACGACTTAGCGAGCTTGCATTTTTGGGAAATACTCTCATCGCGGGTTGCTCAATGAATGACCGCTCTCTTCGGGCTGTTGAATCTGTTCAAATTGCTTATTCGACATGTCGTCTGGGCATCGAACATATCCTATCTGAAGGAGGCCTCAGGTGGTCCAACAACGCCGCTGCTAATGTACTTCAAGGAAGAGACTGCATTACTCTTTTTGAAGTTGGCTGGCATTTAATATATCAAAAAGTGTCTCGATCCGCTCTCGAAGCTCTTACTGAAAAACTCGAGAAGTGGTCCTCAACAATCAGCAAAGCTCCAAAAGAACTATTAGTCTTACTACTAGAGTTCCAAAAGTGTCTGCAACAGGATAAGCCATGGGAGGCACGCAATAAAACTGCGTGGCTGATTGGCCGATTTGGGCAAAACAATGTGGCCATTCTACAAGCATACTTAGATGAATGTCCTCATCACGTGACCCACTGTAATTTCGGTCACACCCTCCAGGAAAAACTGCAATTCTTCGGATCTCTTGAAGACGTCGCAAAAGCAACAGAGCATTTAGTTAAACTTAAGCCGTAGTTTACGGTCGTAAGATAATCCTCCTTTTGGTTGGGTCGTATAACTAGAAAATTCTTGCACCATTAGGACATTTTCTGCCAACCGAAGGTGTCTTATCTTGCGACAAGCACCCTCGTTTTATTGGTAATCTTATCTATCTATGTATAATTGATGAATGCTCAAATTTTTTAAGATATTAGTGCTGATTCTGATCTCACTTTCGGTCGGAATTGCGGCAGCTCAATCAAATCATAATGAGATTTCTGGATTTTCTTATCGAGCATCTCCCAGTTTAGCGATCACGGCTTTTCCGCATGTCGCCAGTGTACTCAGGAATTGGTCAGGTGGTCAGTTTGTGTCGCTGGCCTTATCGACAGACGACCACGCCTCCTCTCTTGGGATCGACCATCTTTGGATCGATAGCTCAGAAAACCGTCAAATCTACTTTAAATCAGGAATTGAAATTTCTGATAAAAGTGCCATTGCCAAACTTCTTAGGCATGAAAAAGGCTATCTTTACCATATTCGAATTAATGATAAGCGCGTGGAGGCATTGTTTTTTAGAGGATTTAAAAAATCTGATGTGCAAAGTTTTATTGCGACTTTGGAAAAGACACCAAGGTTTCGTGCATTTTACTCTCCTTTGCTTAAAAGATTTTTCACGATCCTGATTCCTTCAGCGATCGCAGCTGAAGGAATTTGTGCTGCTCAAAATCATTCCGTGATTGAAAAAACCAATGATGAGATCGGAAGTATTACTTCGAGAATCAAGAAAATGTCGGACTCTGAGTTGCTCCAGTCAGTTTTGCCTTGTGTGCGGGGAACATTCGAAGGGAGTCGCGGGGCAGTCACCGACGGTGTAAAGTCATTTGTAGAACTCCTGCGTGATCCTGCTGATTTCTGGAATTCCGTTTCGAGCTCTGTCGACAACTTGACGCGCTTGATGTCTGACTTTCAGAGTGAAGCTAGAAAAGTCATTCGGAATTTTGACTCGCTACCTGTGGAAGAAAAAGCCCACTTAATCTGTTCTTTTGTTGCTGGAGTCGGAGTCGAAGTCCTAGTTGCTGTCCTTGCCCCGGGCTATCAGACGGCGACGCTGCTTCAGCGTTTTTCTAAATTTCTGAAATCGGGAGACAAGGTTGCTGACGCTATGAAAGCCTCTCGTCGCTTTGCCGGGCAGCCCGATCCATCTCTGAGTCATGAGCAGTTTACTGCCTGGCTGAAATCTCACCCTGATGATATTTGGTCCGAAAAGATCACTCCGAATGTTAAGTCTGCCTTGAATGACTTTAGCTCAGGTAAAAAAATACGGCAGGGCCTAACCTATGGCGATTCAGTTAAGAATTTAAGAATCGATGGCTTTAATGCAAAACAGTTGGATCGGGAGCTGGCCCGTCGTGGTTTTACAAAGCATCGCTCTGTTGTCCATGATCCGGTGACCAAAAAGCCCGTGCTGGATTCTCAAGGTCAGGAAATAATCATGGATGCTTACACGCATCCCGATGGGGGAATGGTCAGGGTGAAACCGAATGGCGACGCCACCAGTAAATACCGACCTCAACCCCATGCGAGCAAATCGGTGCGATATCCCGCAGACGCCTCCCATGAAAAATTCGACTATGAAGCGTTCAAGGTGGACGATCTCGGAATTGCTTTACCCAAGTGGTCCAAAGACATTCGTAACCCTTATGGCAATAACACGCCCAAAGGCGCTCCCTTTTTGGATAACTGGGCAGATGACACCCATATCAATTTGCTTCAGGCGAACTGATCGTTGGCTGCCCATCATTTTTTGATACCAAAAACAATTCTTTCCATGGTTCACTAAGGGAAACAGAGGAGGGTTTGTAATGGCACGTTATGTGGACGGATTTCTAATTCCTATTCCAAAAAAGAATATGAAGAAATATAAAAAGATGGCGACTCTTGGATTGAAGACATGGATGAAGCACGGGGCGTTGGAATACTACGAGTGCGTCGGCGACAAACTCGATATCCCTTATGGAATCCCGTTCTCGAAGCTTTGTAAGCTTAAAAAAGACGAGACGGTGATCTTTGCTTTTATCGTTTACAAATCAAAAGCTCATGCAGTTCAGGTCAATAAGAAAGTCCACAAAGAATTCGAGGCCATGAACGAAGAGATGGAAGAACTGTTTTCGATGAAAAGATTCTCTACCGGTGGGTTTAGCGTCCTCGTAAACAGTAAATAGCCAGATGGTCGAGTGTGTCGTTCTCTCTTTACTGTGACCGTGTTGATAGATAGAGTGGACACAACCTTGTTTGGCTGAGGATATATGTTGAAGTCTTTTCATTATTTCGCGGGGGCAGTTCTTGCCCTCTTTGTTTTTGCGCATCTGGGAAATCATTTAGTTGGTTTAAGTGGTGTTGAAAACCATATCTCGACAATGGAGATATTGCGAAAAGTTTATCGTAACGCCGTGGTGGAAGCCTTGCTAATACTTGTGCTAGTCATTCAAGTGATCAGCGGATTGCGGTTGGCTTTGGCGAAGAGAGGTGGAGTTCAGGACAAATGGGTTCTCTTACAAATTGTCTCTGGGGCTTATCTGCTATTTTTTTTGGTGGTTCATGTCAGTGCCGTTATGTTTGGTCGATATTGGTTAAAGCTTGATACGAATGCTTACTTTGCCATGGCGGGTTTGAATACTGAAGGCTATCGTTTGTTTTTTATTCCCTACTACCTAATGTCCGTCTTCTTCTTCTTCGGACATATTGCCGCGATTCATCGGCAGAAGATGAATCGCGCTGTGCTTGGGGTCGGAGTGGCTGCGCAGTCTATTTCGATTGTCATATTTGGTGCCTTCGTTGCCGTTGCCATAATTTATGCGATGACGGATGGGTTTTCAACGGCCAGCTTTCCAGAGGCGTACAAAGTTTTGACGCCCTGATTTATTGTATCGAAATACTTTGGTTGAGCTGATGAAAATACTCTTCAACCTACATTAGAGCGTTTTCTATTTTTCGTCTTAGAACAGTTTGCTCCTCAGCCGTTGGCGCCTCTCCGCTGGGCCTCATGAGGCTGAAAGAAAAAAAAGCACTCTGTGGTGCTTTTTTTATGATGGCCAAATTCTTAGCGGTGTTTAAGTGCCGATTGAGGATCTTATGGACTAGCTGGGTATTGATCGCTCGGTACGATGGTGATGATCTTATCAGCGGTGATAAAACCTCCCAGCGAAAACCTTGGATGAGTCTGATCTTCGAATATGCCTAGAGCATTCCACTTGGCTCGAGCGGACTCAGGCGCTTCGAATTGCAGCGTTGGAGCGCCAGAGGTATCAGTAATAAACCAACCGTAGTCTTTCATGGCCACGAGGATGATCTTCACCGCCCGTTTAACTTCCGCCGTAGTTTTCAAAGTCGCCACATAGTCATCTATCTGTTTCTCTGTCACATTCAGAGCAAAGCGCATTCCCTCAGGGATAGAACCTGTTTTTCCTGGATGCTCTAACTTCGTGGCCGGTGCCACGTAGAAGCTTCCAGATGTTCCAGGGATCGGCATAGATAAAGCGTGTTCGATCTTTCCTTGTTTAATCTCCCAAGGACGTACAAGCATGGCGAGGTAATTGATTCCAACGCCTCTGGAGCCTGTGCACTTGGTGGCCGGATTGTCCCAGTTATTGGTCACGTAGTCACCGGGACAAAGATTCCCGTTACCAATGTAGACTTTCTTTGCGTTATTATCGATCTCGACTTCCCACAAGTTCCACTCTCTTCCAGTTGCGGGATCAAGGATGATCATCTGAGCATCGGTTCCGGCATTTTGTTTCCAACTAGGATTGAAAGGAATTGTTTTTCCTCCAAGATTTCCCCAGCGGTTTGTATCTACGACGGAGTAAATATCGGTGGCTTCAGCTGCGTTATATACCGGGTAAGTGTACTTTCTAAAGCTGGCTTCAAATTGCTGGCCGGGTTCGTTCATAATAAGCTTGGCATATTTAGAACTTTCTGGATGGATCGGCAGATTTTTGACAGGAATATTCCACGGAGCTTTAGGTCCATAAGGGCGTACACCTTCAAAGGCTCGGCTTTGAACGGGCGTCGGAGTCGGAGTTGGAGTCGGAGTCGGTGATGGAGTAGGTGTAGGTTCGGAAGATGCTGGATTTCCGGAAGAGTCGGCATCCGCTTCTTGAGCGATTTGCGCTTGATCCACTTCAAATGGTGTTGTCGAACCGCAACTTGAGACTATAAAAATGAGAGAGATAAAGAACAATGCCTTCAACATGATGTTCCCCTTAGGTTCCTACTCCTATTGTCGCTTATATTGGAGGAAGATAGAAAATAAATTCACATGTTCTCGAAATGAGACGATAGGTCCCTTTGTTATATTGGTTTATTGAGTTAAAGGTTTAGGACCAGACGAAGTTGGATTGCTGCACAGCTTTTGGCATTCCGAGGTGCGACTAAGTCAGTCTTTCGAAATGGGAGATATTGCTGCGATTCATCGGCAGAAGCTGAATCGCGCTGTGCTTGTTTGATTGAATGGAGAAATTTTTCTTCAACAGACGGGAGCCACTTCTTAGTTTACCATCAATCCCTCAGGCAGCATTTGCCCTTGATAAAAGCCTCAGTTTTCGAAATAAAGAGAGGATCATAGATTAAATAAATATGAAGTCCTGCCATAAGAATTGCGCCTGGCAGAGCCTGCATTGCGATGAGCTTGGAGATAGAAGGTAAGATGATTTCCACGTTTGTATTTAAAAGCCATGCTTCCCGAGGTAGGGCCGCAAATGCCAGGGTCAGAGCAGCGACTCTTAAAGTAGTTAGCAGGATATGAATAAGATATTCACCCGAGGGAAGTCCTCCCAGTGTTTCTCGGCTCTTTCTTTCATTGAGCACATCGAGGATTTCGGTAACTAAATCGAATAATAGAACTAGAATTGCCACCCACAAGGCCACTCCGCTCATGCCAATCAAGAAAATAAGAATTAAGGTTGGAATGAATAGTACCGCGCGCAACGTATGAGTGGCATGTTCGAATTTTGAGTCCTCGCGCTCTTGTAGTCGAAAAAGCCACAAATGGTAATAAATTCCATCAAATATAGAAAGACCGAGGAACAGGATTAGCGTCCAGGAGCTTGCTATCATGAGTACATCATTCATATTGATCTCCTTTTTAAATGTGCATTTGTGTGCACATTTAAGAGTAAATTTTTTTAAGGGCAGCAGTCCGTAATAGCTCGATCAACCTTTTGGAAGAGGGCGTAAACTTTAGTTCGGAAGCCATCGGCGTCGATCTCAAAGTAAGAGTTCCGCGAAATCTTTTCGTGCTTTAGAAGACCTGCTTCAGCCAAATAGTGAAGATGCCTGGATAGGACAGAACGGTCTTTTTTAATGTCGAGTGCAACTGTAGCCACATCGGATTTGCCGTTGATAAGAAGAAACTTTAAGATTTCGACCCGAACGGGTTCAGCTAGAGCTTTGAAGAAGTGTGAGTCGAAGACTTGCACTAAATCCTTAAGCGCTTGTTGCTTTTTCTTTTGATTGGACATGAAGATATCATATGTGCATTTATCTGCACATATCAATATTAATTTTGAGGTGCATAGAATTGAGACGAATTTTTTCTCCACCTGCTTTTGAAATATCGGTGTCAATATATCTGGCACTTTCTTTGCTTTGGTGGGTGAGTGGAGTTCTTTTAACACCAGAAGAAAAGAGAAGTGTATGAAAAGTCTTGTTATTGTTTTTACGTTATTGGCAACTCAGTTTTCATATGCTGACTCATTTGAAATCATTCGCGAAGGCAAACGCTATTCATGCCATGCTGAGGAAGACGTCGCCGGAAGTAGCTGCGCTTCAGCCTCTTTAAGAAGGTTGGGTCATGTCACTAGCGATTGCTCTCGCATTCAAAACGATGCTCAGGATATGTGCGCAGCTCGATCTATTGAAAAGTTAGGTCATGTCACTAATGCCTGTTTGAGACTTAACGAGGGTGGCCGTTGTGCCATCGCTTCCCTAGAAAAGATGAGTCACGTCACGAGCGAGTGCACTCGCATTCAAAACTCCGCTCAAGATATGTGTGCAGCTCGATCAATTGAAAAGATGGGTCATGTCACTAGTGAATGTTTGCGACTTAGTGAGGGGGGCCGTTGCGCCATCGCTTCATTGGAAAAGATGGGACACGTATCCAGTGACTGCAGTCGGATAACAAATCGACGTCAAGACATCTGTGCTGAGGAATCTATTAAGAAATTAGGCCATGTTTCGTCGGAATGCTTACGTATGTGAATTGTTGGAACTATGGATATGCTTTTAATGAACAAAGCTATTGGATGAGATGTAGATCGGGCTTTGGCGATTCAATGGCTAAACGGGGCATGACTTTAATGTCTTGGTATTTGTGGTCTGGCTCCTCGCTTCGCGAGTCGCTTTTTTTTCTGGCTTGTTGCTCGCTTCGCTTGCAACTCGCCGTTTTCTTTTTACTTGGATTTTTGTTTTGCGGAGCTTGATGGGGCTCGGGCCGTCGTGGCCCTCGGGGCTTCGCCCTGCCTTCGGCACCCTCACGTTAGCATCCTGCTAAGGTGAGCGAACCTGCGACCCAGTTTTGATCGACAGACTCAAATCCTGTCTCTCAAACGAAAAAAGCCTTAAGAGCTAATCGCTGCGCGATCACCTCTTAAGGCTTAAAATTGGTCGCCCGACGCCGCTATTATGCGAACCTTTCCAAGTTAGCGATTTCATTGAAGTAAATTTTCAAATTAAGGCAGATAATTCGCGGGAATGTGTCGAGCTTTATGAAAAGGGACTGACTTTAAGAGATGTCGCTAAAGAGCTGAATATTTCAAAAACTAGAGTGCGTGACATCCTATTGAAGGCTGGCTTGGAACTTCGCCCGTCTGATCCGACCCCAGAGCAGGTGGCTCAATGGCGTATCCGGAAGACCAAGGCGCCTCCACCGTTCGGCTACTGTTACTTCCAGGGTGAGCTAGTAATGAACCCAATCGAATACGACGCGCTATTGAAAATCCACCGACAATGGAAGTCAGGCATGAACGCCAATGACATCACTCGCTATTTGAATGGAAAGAAGATCAAGCCTCGAAAGGCAAAAGAGTGGCACAACAAGGCGGTCAAAAAGATCGTCGCACGTTTTGAATCCAAAAAAATCATCATCAAGGGAGAGAAGTTATGAATTTAACAAACTTAATTCTATGGTCATTTGCAATTGTATCAATGTGGGCGGTTGGAAGCCATGTGGATGATATCCACACCGCTATTTTGAATGCTCAAGCGAAGCTAATTTATGAATCAAGGTCTGAAACGTGGGGAAGTCCAAAGTTTCTTAAATACTAAAGAACCGGATAGAGATCCTACCGTTAAGCAGGATCTCTTGGGCGTACTTTACTGACGTAGGCGTGTTTTCATGCGAGATATAAATGAATCGGCATTATTACTTTCATTAAACACCATCCCGCGATTAAGGCTGGATTTGGAAAGTTGTTGATCCTTTTTATATTCCTCTGCGTACTGATCAAGATCATACGATGTTCTCATGCGTGGAAAAGCATCCAAATACTCCGGCGTACGTACATTTTGTAGGAGGTACGTGCCGATACCTTTTTCTGCTTTGTATGCGGCGCCAAGCTCGAATGGAACCCACATGGAGCCATCCGTGTTTATCGAGAAGAGTACAATTACGTGTGTGCATCTGTTCAAGGTCGAAATGATATGTTTAGTGATGTCAGTTGCCTTATTTTTAGTCGCTGGATCGAGAACATCGACCCAACATTCAATACCTTTTGATTTCAGGTAATTGGCAACGCCAATAGCTTCACGTTCATCTGCTTTTCGATGTGAAATAAAAATCATAACAAGTTCCTTTTAAAGCTTTCCAGCCGAAGCTAAGTGCCAATAGAAGCGCCCCAGCGGTGAGAGTTTGCATGACGCATTTTCAAGTGCTGCATAATAAAGGTCTGGATCGCCTTTTCGATTAACGTGAATCAAGCCAGCAGTTTGAAGCTTCTTTAAACCTTTAAATTTTTCGATGTTTTCAGTCTTCGCTGCGCGATGTGAATGCTCATAAGACGGGTCCATATTGTGATTGCGATCTGCGTCTGCAAATAGAATCGGAATGTCTCGCAAAAGCTTCAAATCAACTTTTGGTGTCGCCATTCTTAAGCAGGTTGAGCGGGAAACATATGATTTAAACAAGGGTCTTTGGTCCCAAGCTGAAAAGCTTTGTTCAACATGGGAGTAAACCCCTGCCGGAGTAACTACGCCCAACAGATCAGCAGCACTACCAGAGAGAGCATCGCAGATAAGCGACGTGAAGATGCCAGCACCATTAACTTCCATGGCACTTTCGTCACTTCTGCTGGCAGTTAAAATTGATGTACCTTCTTTGATAAACGAAATACCTGTCTGACCTAGAGAGGGCACTTCACCAAGTGCGCCGCTTTGGCAACAATCCAAGATCACCACAATTTCTTTAATTGGTGCTTGGTTGATTAGTGCTAGAAGTTCCTGCATGGAGAATCCTTCGTCGTAGGCTTCGGTATCATACGCACAAAGGTATCCGCCAAGGTTAGTGGCGGTACCATGGCCCGAGAAATACAGAAATGCCATATCCGCGGGTTTCGTCAGAAGGGTTGTGACGGCTGCTTTGATATCCTTCTTTGTGACTTGATTCCCGTTTTCGGAAGTCAGCATTTTTGTGTCGAAATTTCGGCTGTTGTCAGCGTTCTTTGAAATTAGACTCCCAATATTGTGGGCGTCGTTTACGCAGCCTCTTAGGGGCTTAATCTTTGCGTAGTCATTGATTCCGATTACTAGTGCACGTTTAGACATTCTACTTTCCCTCTTTCACTACTTGCGCGATGGCAGATGCGATATTGCCCCACTCCCAAGTTGTTACTCGTCCAGGAACGAGTCCTTTTGGAAGAGTTGAGCTAGTTCCGGCGCCGTCAACGTAAACGCCGAAATAAGGGATGCCGTGCTTTTGTGCCATGGCGATTTCTTTGTGAACGCCGATGGCGGAGCCAGCAGACTTTCCTACCAGTACGATCATAATGTCGCATTGAGAGATTTTGTTGGAGATTTGTGCTTCCCAAGTTGCTTGTGGAAGTTCGCTTTTCGACGACCAATCCGCGATCTCGAAAGGTGTTTTGCTGTTCTTCGCTTGACCAGCAAACAGGACCTTATGTCCGTGATTGTTGTCATAATCGAAACTAATAAATGTTCTGGGCGCTTTAGTACTCATTTTGCCTCCTAGGCTTTTATAAATAATATCTTGTGTGTTTTGGCGGTCTTCCTTAACCTGTTAAGTAACAAAACCGGCCTCTAATATGGGCCTGCTGACCAAACGTCTCATTTTGCCAAAAGTGGCAATTTTTTTTTTTCGTCAGCAGTAATAGATGAAAGGGTAAGGGCTCTTGGACATAGAACTGTTAAAGGCGTTCAATTCTGCGGATTGGAACAGAATTGCCCTTGAAGGGGTCGCCTATGTGGAGAAAAAGGTGCGTCGGCTCAAGTGGAAGACGGCTCAAGGCTTACCGAAGGGAAAGCTGCCGACTGATATTTTCTATGATTCGGTCCACAAGACGCTAGAGGGTATTAAGTCTGCTGGTGAAGTGGGGCGTATTTGGAACCCTACCGCCAACCCTGACTTGCTAGATCATTTGAAGGACGCGATAGATAGTGAGCTGTCGAATCTTGTGACGAGCGAAGAACATAAAACGGCGGAATACTTCAAAAACTTAGATCACAAAGAGTTTGATGCGAAACTTGAGAAGAATCTGAGCACAGCAGCGGAGCCTGGCGGAAGTGACAATGACCTACTCAAGCAAAAGATGGATGTTCTTAAGATACATTTTAAGACTGAGCAGGATGTTTTGAATGTGTTGGATGCCTTTGAACGATTGTCTCAAGACGAGGGGCCACTTGGTCCCAAACAGGTTGCGCAGTATTTGGGAATTGAAGTAAAAGAAGTAAACAAAACATTAAAAAAGATATGGCGAGCAAATGAAAAACTTCTGGGGAGGGGAAAATGACTAATTCGAAATTAGATAAATTCTTAAACCTAGTTGATGCAAGTATTGATGGTGAGCTTGAATCATCCCCTGCGGATATGGCTAATCTTCAGATGAAACTACATAACCTTTTGAAAGAAGCTAAGCACCTTGAGCAGCAAAGCTGGAAAGTAACGGCGAAGGTTGAGCGTGCGAAATTTGCGGATGATCTCAAGAGCCAAGTTGCAGACATCGTTGCTCAATATGGTGATAAAAAGAAACTTTTGGAAGAAATTCTAAAAGGAGGATTGGGCGGCGCTGCGAAATTCAACCTTCAAACTCAGTTTCGAAATATTAAGCCCGAAGATCTTTCAGAAAAAGACATTCAAGCTATTTTGGGTGATCAAAAAGTTTTAGAGCTACTGAAAAACTCCAAAAAGAAATAAAGGAGCTTTGCTTGAATGTCTCGCGCGCCATCGCAAGAAAGACGATCACAGATTTGGGTATAAACACGCCGTCTGACTTAATGTATTTAGATGACATTTGTTGGGCCCTTGGAGCGTTTGTGCAGTATGAGGATTTAGACGGTGCCGAGGCTCGAATATCGATGGATGATGAGCAAGCTGTAATTACAGTTCAGCAGAACATAAAGTATCCAGCGAGAACTAGATTTTCAGTGGGACATGAGCTTGGGCACTTTTTACTTCACAAAGGTAAGCAGAATAACTTTCTATGCAGTACAAAAGACATGCAAGATTGGTTTGCTAGCGAAGCTCAAAAACAACTTGAGGTAGAAGCAAACGAATTTTCAATCGAATTTTTGATTCCCCATGACTTTGCCTTACCCATGATTAGAAAGCAGAAGCCCTCCTGGAGTGCGATCCATGAGATCGCCGAGACTTTCCAGATGTCATTAAGTGCTTCGATCAAAAGATTCATTGAGCTATCACCGGAAGCGGTGGCAGCTGTTTACTTTAATAAAAGTGTTGTGACTCATCATTTTAGATCTAAGTCTTTTGAGGAGAATAGCTTTTGGGTCGATAAAGGGCCAATCTCAGAGGCTACTTTCGCATTCGATGCGACCCTGGGAAAGACGCCCGATGGAATGATGTCAGTTTCTGCCTCTGACTGGTTTAAGGTAAAGCCTTGGTTAGAAGACGAAACGATTCTTGAGAGTGCTAGATTTTTTGAAAATCTAAACTTTGGAGTTTCGCTTTTATGGGTGAATAACAGCAAATTGCTTAAGTGATTCGTTCGATTTTAAATTCTCATCAATTCCATTTCTTAGTTGGAGTTCCAATGAAAAAGAAGACCCAAAAAAAGATAGCAAAGAAAAACACCGTAGCAAACAAGAAGGTTTCAAAACGCAAAGGTAACGAAACGCAAAAACGAAAATCTGCTAAGTCCACTGATGTGCATTATGGTGGTTATGCGGTTCATGGTCCATCCCATTGGGGGGAAGCTGTTTTAAAAAGCTACATGGGAAAATTAGAGAAATCTGATCTAGTTAAGAGCTCTGACACCAGTGTTTTTGCGAAATCTAATAACCACGGTAGATCGCAGTCGACTACCAAATTTACTGCGCATGGTGGCCCAACAGAGCTTTTATTTGGGTCAGCAGTTTTTTTAGCTAAGCTTTATACATCTCATATGGTTAAAGAAATTCTCAAAGAACTTTTCACTGGTGAAACTGGAAAGGTTCTGAAGACCTTTGTTAAATCTAAAGTATTTCAGAGTTTCGATAGGCCGATAAGGTACGAATACCGAATTTTAATTCCTGAATCCCGTGTGACCTTAACGATTCTCATTCGAGGGTCGAATCCGAAGATGTTTGAAAAATCGCGTTCGGTAATCGCCGAAGCTGAAAAGTTAGCCTACAGTTGGTGTGGTGCAAACGATCCACAAGGTGGATATATAACCTTTCAAATTAAAGATGGTGTTTTGTCCCCTGCTCCATTTATAACGCCGGAGCCTTTTAGAGGATAAAATTTTCTGTTTGAAACTAGAAGCCGCATAGGCAGTGCTCGAATTGAGCCTGGCCTAAGTGGCTTTCGACATTCCAAGAATTCGAAGTCCACCCCTAAGGACGATGATTGCGATGAAAAGTCCCACAATCAAATCAGGCCAATTGGAATGGAATAGCCAAACTAGAGCACCTGCTGCGATAACACCTGCATTTGCAACGACATCATTCGTAGAAAAGATCCAGCTAGCTTTCATGTGCACTTCGCCGTCGCGATGTTTTGAAAGTAACCATAGACAAAACGTATTTGCCACTAATGCAACAGCGGCAACACCCATCATAAAAAACTCTTCGGGCTCACTACCAAAAACAAATCTCCGTAGAATCTCAAACAGTGCACCGAATGATAAAATGATTTGAAGGTATCCACTTAACCGTGCAGCTCTTTTCTTCATTAGGAGGGTTTTTCCTACAGCATAGAGACTGATGCCATACACTGCAGAATCAGCAAACATATCGAGAGAGTCTGCGATCAGGCCAGTCGATTGCGCATAGAGTCCCAGCGCGAGTTCGACAAAGAACATTGTTCCGTTGATTGCCAGAAGCTGGCGCAAGACCTTCGATTCCGCAGCTATTGAAGCCTCATCAATATCTTTAGGGGAGAGTAAAGCCTCTTCCATTTCTGAAAGTTCTTTGGTGCTTGAGATTTTTGCTCCAAGCCCCAGTGGTTCCAAAACTCCCAGCAGGCTGTCGGATTCACCGTTATGGGCGACCGTGAGCCGACGAGACTTCAGGTCGAAAGATAAAGCTGTAATAGCTTCGTTGCCTTCAAGGGCCATGCGAATGATTTTTTCCTCAGATGGGCAATCCATCTGAGGAATATCAAAGACTGTCTGTTTCAATTCAACTCTCCTAGTGAGTTTCTGCGTGCTCGCCTTTTTCTTTAGCTTGAGCTGCTTCATATTTCTCATTTATTTCCCAGCAATGAGATTTTCTAAACTCTTTATTGAGGCGGCCTTTTTTTTCTGCGCATTTGTGAGCATCCTCATTTGTTGTAGCTTTTGGGCAGTCTTTTTTGCATGCAGCCACGACGTCAGCGTCTTGCGCGTTAGATGAAAGTGAAATGAGAAGAGTTAGGGATAATAGGGAAAGTGCAGTTTTCAAAATGAGACTCCTTTTTTTTGGTTTTCAATTCGGTTTCGCTTCTTGACTTTCTAGCATACTTGCATCATTATGCAAGTATGCACTCAATAAATATTGAACCTACGGCGCTGCTCCAAGCAATCGCTGATAAGACTAGATTACGAATCCTTCGCATACTCGTTTCTCTTCCTAAAGAAGAGGCCTGCCTATGTGATCTAACGGATAGCTTGCAAGAGCCTGAATGTAATGTTTCAAGGCACCTTAAAGTTCTAAGAAATGCTGGACTGCTAAGTGCGCGCAAGGAAGGACGCTGGGTTTATCAACGTTTAAGCTCTGAGAAGGCTGTGAAGCCTTTCTATAGACTCATCGCAGATATCCCTGATTTAGATGATACTTTTTCAGAAGACTTAAAACGATTTAAGCTTGAGATCGCCAAACGTTGTAATCAGCCTTGTACTAAAGATGAATCTGACTTCGAACGTCAAGCGCGTCGGTCTTCACGTAAGGCAACCGTATGAAAAAATCGGCTATACTTTTAATTTCCTTTTTGGCTTTACGTAGTCATGCTGCATGTCCCGAACCTATAAAAACGGGTTTTGAGGCATACCAATGCATATTGGAACAAAATCCGAACATGCAAGCTCTGCGATTCAGAGATGAAGAGATGCAGGCGATCTCTGCAAAAGCTAAGCAAATTCCAAATCCCGAACTCGATGCAGGTGTCGAGTTTACCGGTGAAAAAAAATTCGAAGTGAGTCTTCTCCAGCCTTTTGAAATTGGGGGGAAAAGAGGAGCTCGCATAGATCGCGCCCGCGCCGAAAGCTCTCTGATTTCAGCTAAAGATTTAGAGACTCGCATAGAATCGTCTAATGCTGCGCTAGAATCGTTGATGCGGTTTCGGCAGCTTAAGCTAGAGGCTGATTTTGTGAAAAGCAGTCTTTCGCTTCTTGAACGAGTGAATAGAAAGCTTAAGGCAAGGCCAGCGCTTTCGCCTGAACAAAAAACCACGCTTCGTTTGTTTGCGACATTTGAAAAGACTTTGCGATTTAGAGAGACAAATATCGAGAATGAACTTCAGAAAACAACTGCGTTTATTGAAGCAGCTATTGGAAGACCACTTTCAGCTAGTGATCATATTATAGTTGAGTCTTTCAAAAAATGGCCATCCTTGGATGTTGAGGCTTCGAACTTCGAAACGACAACTCTTAAGTCATCATTTGCTGAGCTGGAAGTTGCGAAGGCTGAACTTAAAGCAGAGCAAAGTGAAAGTTGGCCAGATTTTCGCCTTGGACCAAGTGTCGAGCAAGACCCTGAGCGAAGTGAAAACTCGTGGGGGATAAAAGCTGGTATAACTATTCCGCTATGGAATTTGAATGGAGCTGGTAAGGATCTTGCCAAAGCGCGATTGAATTCAGCGCAAGCAATGTACGAGGTAACTCAACGTCAGCAGGCAAATCAATTCAAGAGCCTTCAAAAGCAGTATGCAGCAGTTACTAAAATCCTTGCTGAAACCGAGTCTGTTTCTGAGATAGTTCGATCTATAAAAGAGAGCGAACGACTGTTTGATCGATCCCTCATTACACCAGCATCACTTATTGAAATGTATCGTTCTACCTTTGAATTAGTTGAAGAGGTCCATCGCAACGAGGTTCAAGCGATGGTCACATGGCTAACGGTCGAGAATTTAAAGGGTTCATTTCCAAAGGAATTACCATGAAACATTTAATCCTGATTGCTTTATTACTCTTTGCACATAAAGGCTTTGCTGAGGAAGCAGAGGAAGGAAAGAAGGGCCGCGTAGGACCAGGAAAAGCGGTCGTTGAGGCGTCTGAAAAAGAGGGTCTAAGACTTTCAGAGAAAGCGCTCAAAAATTTAGAGCTTAAGTTTCAGTCGGTTGAGGGTAAGTCGACTCTTGTAGTTCCCGCTGCTTCCTTGGTTCATTTTCAAGACTTTTCGGCCGTTTACAGAGAAAGAGCAGGTTGGTTTAAGATGGTCGAGGTGGAGCCCGTCATTCGTGGATCGTCTGCTAGCTTTACTTCGAAAGATATTTTGCCTGGAGATCACATAGTAATTAAGAACTCAGGATTAATTCGAGTTATTGATCTTGATGTCTTTGGCCCTGAAGCTGACGCTTGCGCGGATTAATTTATGATAAACCGAATTATTCATTTCTCAGTATATAACCGAGGTGTTGTACTTTTTGTGACTGCTTTGCTTGCAGGTTTGGGGTGGTACAGCTTCAATCATATGTCAATCGACGCAGTTCCTGACATCACTGATACTCAGGTCCAAGTCTTTTCAACTGTGGGCGGACTTTCTGCGGAAGAAGTCGAAAGAAATATTACTTTTCCAGTTGAAAACTCCATGGCGGGTATCGCAGGTGTACGACAAGTTCGTTCATTAAGTCGTTTCGGGTTATCAGTGGTAACTGTTGTGTTTAATGAAGGTGCAGACATATACCGTTCACGACAAATGGTTTCCGAACGCTTGCAGGGACTTTCAAATGAACTTCCAAAAGGCGTTCATCCTAAGTTAGGGCCGATCAGCACGGGCCTCGGAGAGGTTTTCTTTTACTCAATTGAGTCTAAAACTCCTGAAAAAGGTGAGAAGCGACTAGCGCAGTTGATGGAAGAAAGATCCCTTCAAGAATGGTACGTCAAACCAAGACTTTTAACGGTGCCTGGCGTAGCTGAAGTTAACACCATCGGTGGATTTGAAAAGCAATATCATGTCCAACCAGATCCTGCGAAACTTGCGCGATATGGAATTAGTTTTCACGAAATCGTTGAAGCTTTAAATGCCACTAATCAAAATGTGGGTGGTGGATACATTCAACAAACAAGTGAACAGTTTTTAGTTCAAGGGAATGGACTGTTTACCGACGCTGAAGAGATCGAAAATACTCCAGTTAAGAATTTAGATGCCATTAGAACTATTCTTGTTAAAGACGTTGCAAAGGTAACTTTAGCTTCAGAGCTTCGAACAGGTGCGGCGATCATCGGTGCTAATGAAGCTGTTGTAGGCACGGTGCTCATGCTTATGGGCGAGAATAGTCGCGACGTTTCCATTCGTGTAGCAGAGCGATTAGAAGACATTAAAAAGGGTTTGCCTGAAGGAATGCAAATTAGAGTACTTTATGATCGCTCAGAGCTAGTAAACAAGACACTAGGAACGATTGAGCATAATCTTCTCTTTGGCGCAAGTTTGGTGATAATTGTATTATTACTTCTACTCGGTAACATTAGAGCAGCCGTAATCACTGCATTTGTTATTCCACTATCACTACTGATAACTTTCATTGCGATGAAGTATTTCGGTATTTCCGGCAACCTTCTAAGCTTAGGAGCGTTAGATTTCGGTATCATTGTGGATGGTGCTGTAATCGTACTTGATCATAGTGTTCGAAAAATTCACGATGCGGTTAAAGAGAGAAAGAGAAGTTTGACCAAGGAAGAAGTGCAATCGACGGTGTACGAAGCTACTGTAGAGATTCGTACCGCAGCTGGCTTCGGCGAATTGATTGTTGTCGTTGTGTTCCTTCCAGTTCTCGCTCTAGCTGGAATCGAAGGTAAGATGTTTAAGCCAATGGCCGCGACATTTGCTATCGCTGTATTTTCAGCACTTATTCTATCATTCTCGACTGTCCCAGCATTAGCGAGTCTGTGGCTTGGTGGAAGTGCTAAAGAGAAAGATCCTTGGCTTATGAGACAGGCTGAACGTCTTTATCGCCCGATCTTGGATTTTTTCTTGAAGCAAAGAATGATTACTATCGGTGTTGGTGTAGTTTCGATTCTTTTAGGTGGGATACTTTTTGCGACTCTTGGAGGAGAATTTGTTCCACAAATGGACGAAGCCTCAAGAACGCTTCAGTTTGTTAGACCTGTAAATATTGGACTTGATAAATCCATCGATCTTCAAATGAAGTCTCAGAAAATAATTGAGGAGTTTCCTCAAATCGAATCTGTCTTTAGTCGTATTGGCACAGGTGAAGTTGCTACTGACCCGATGGGTGTGAATTTGTCCGATACCTTTGTTATGTTTAAAGATCGATCTGTTTGGCCGAAGGAGAAAGGCTCTCCTAAAACTTGGTCTGAGGTCACTCAGCACATTGTCGAGCGTTTAGAAGAGGAAATTCCAGGTCAGCGCGTTCTGGTCAGTCAGCCTATTCAAATGCGTTTTAATGAAATGCTAGAGGGAACAAGGGCCGATATCTCAGTTAAAGTATTTGGCGATGACATGGAAGTTTTGACGGAGCTGACCCAAAAACTTGCTGAAGTTATTCGGAAAGTTCCAGGGGCCGGCGATGTGGAAGCAGAAATGCAAGGCACATCACCAATTCTTAAAGTCAGCCCCGATACTAGTCTTCTTGCAAATCTTGGTGTGCCAAAGCGCGAAGTATTAGAGACAGTGCAGATCGCCCTTGGCGGTGAAGAAGCTGGATACTTATTTGATGGGGTAAGAAAGTTTCCAATTCTTGTTCGACTTAATGAAGACGATCGGTCTGATTTGTTGAAATTGAAAGACCTTCCGGTTCAGATTGGGGAGCGATCTACAATTCCGCTTCGGCAAGTAGCTAAGATACAGTTTGATGAAACTTATGGAGTGATCAATCGTGAACAGTCAAAGCGAAGGGCTGCCGTAATGATTAATCCTCGTGGTGTAGATACGGAAACCTTTGTTAAGAACGCGCAAGCGATTGTGAGCAAGGAAATGAAAATTCCACCGGGTTATTATTTAGAGTGGGGTGGAAACTTCCAGAATCTTCAAGAGGCACGAGCTAGGTTGATGATATTCGCGCCTATCGCATTGCTTTTAGTTTTGGCGATGGTCTATTGGGCGTTTGGGAATGTGATGCAAACTATTTTGGTTTTTGTCGGAGTTCCTTTAGCGTTGGTCGGCGGAGTTCTGGGGCTTAAGCTTAACGGATTGCCCTTCAGTATTTCCGCTGGAATTGGCTTCATTGCGCTTTCAGGTATATCTGTCTTGAATGGTGTGGTTCTTGTGAATTGTTTTAATGATTTGCAACGACAAGGTCTGAGAGGGCTAGAACTCGTTCGCAGAGGAACTTCACTACGAATCCGTCCTGTTTTGATGACGGCCTTGGTAGCTATATTTGGTTTTATTCCGATGATGCTATCTACTGGTGTCGGCGCTGAAGTTCAGCGGCCATTGGCAAGCGTTGTCATCGGAGGATTGTTTTCAGCGACAATTCTGACATTGTTGGTTTTGCCAGTACTCTATGTGATTGCAGAGAGATACATGCACCATACGACAGAAAAAAAATAAAACGAGCCTCCAGATTACTTTAGGAGGCTGTCACAAAAGAGGTAGTCATTACCTAGTAAAGATTGCAGTGACGCTATTACTGCTCAATAGGTAAATTGATGAAAAATAGGCAAACTGAAATCAGCAATGATTATTCGGTATTTTTAGCGGCCGGACATGAATCGGTTGCTTCAGAATTTTTACTTAAAAAGAGATTATTTGTAGAAGTTTATAAGCAACGATCCTTTTGCCTACAATCCCCATTTGTTCAGAAAGTAAGATAGAAGATTTTGTTCAATATCTAACTTACGGGCTGCTTCCGCTTTTTTTGGAGTACTTCTTAGAATCTCGCGGACGTGATTCTTTTTTATCTCTTCAAGTTGAGAATCCAGCTCTTTCATTGTGACGGGTGCGGATTTGAGGACTTGGAAAAGTGCAGGATCGAGGTCTTCTTTTCTCACACACTCACTTTCAGCACATAAAAGGTGTTTCTCAACTACAGACCTCAACTGGCGGACATTTCCGGGCCAACCGTAAGATCTAAATACTTCAAGGCAAGCTCTATGAAAGGACCGTTTGATGTTATTCTCTTCACAAACTTTAGCAGAGAAGTGCGCCACTAAAAGCTCTATGTCCTCCGTTCTCTGTCTTAAGGGAGCGGTGTTTAAAGTGATATTCATAAGGCGATAATACAGATCTTCTCTGAATTTTCCTTCTTCGACCATCTTCTTCAGGTCTTTATGGGTTGCAGCTACTATTCGGACGTTAACTGACTTTGGAATATTTGATCCGACTGGTACAATCTGCTTTTCTTGTAAAACGCGTAGGAGTTTTACTTGGAGATCGAGCGGCATATCTCCGATCTCATCTAAAAATAGAGTGCCGTTATTCGCTTGCTCAAACTTGCCAATCTGATTATCGATTGCACCAGTAAAGGCGCCCTTTTTATGGCCGAACAAAGAAGAGTCTAATAATGTTTGCGATTCTGCTGCAATGTTGATGGCTACAAATCTATCTTTGGGACGTCCGCTATATTCATGCAAAGCACGAGCTACAAGCTCTTTACCGGTTCCACTTTCTCCCAGGATCATTATTGTTGCGGTTGTCGGAGCGACTTTGCGAATGTCTTTGCATAGGGAGTGCAGCATATTAGAGCGACCAATCATCCCAGTCTGACGAATGAATTGAGTTTGTTCGCAAATCTCTATTTCATCTTGAGTAACCTTTCGGAACAAGCTTTCGTATTTGGCGCAGTAATTTGCAACTGAATTTAAGAGCGTCTCATTATCAGCGTTCTTGTCCAAAAAATCAGAGCCTCCGCTTAAGAAGTTTTCTCTGACGACTGATGCTGTATCGTCCATTGAAAAAGTCAGAATCTGTTGCTCAGGTCTGAATGATTTAATTTGGCGTATGGCCTCCGTACCATGCATGTTAGGCATGTGGTAATCCATCAGTATTAAGGCAAAATCCTTTTTGGCTCTTTTTACCGCTTTGATGGCCTCATCTCCACTACTCACTGTAGATACTTCGTAGCCAGCGCTTTGAAGAAGCGCTCGATTCGCAAAAATATTTTCAGTATCATCATCAACCAAGAGAATTTTATATTTCATGACTGTATTCCTGCTTGTGGGAATGAAATTTCGAACGTGGTGCCATTTCCTGTAGCAGAGAAACAACTTATTGTTCCTCCAATCTCTTCGCACAGTTGTTTGACAACGAAGAGTCCTAAGCCGGTACCTTTATTTGTTTTTGTCGTAAAATTCGCATCGAAAATCTTGTCTCGTATACTCTCCGAGATCCCAGAACCGCTATCAGTTACCTTTAAGGTCACTGAACCATTTTCCCTAGCGGTTGTGACACGAACTGTTGAATTATTTGGTGAAGCGTGGATGCTATTAACAATAATATTTTCAGCAATCCGACTCAAAATTGAAGAAGGTGCGCTGACAAGACATTGCTCCGTTAGCAGAAGTTCGAATTTGATATTCTTTTGTATAGCATCGCTATCGTCGATAAGGTCATTAGTCAGACTTTTAACTTCTAATGAAAGATCGGTTGTAAGTGGATTTTGATCTAATTCTCCAGACTCTCGTTTGTAGAGTGACTTAATTTGCTCAGCATATCCGGACAATCTTTTTAGGTTTGATTCCAGGCTATTTATTAATGGCTCATCATTGGTGTTCGATTGAGTTTTGAGTACCCCAAAAATCCTTTTCATTCTCGACACTGGATTCAAAATATCATGTCCAATTGAACGAAGGGTATTGAGTGAACCACGCTTTTGTGCCGAATCCTCTAAGTTGGAGATTTCTTTATTTAACCCACGTAGGGAGTAAGCGATGGGGGCCAGTTCTTCAAACGGGACAGAGTCGAAGCGTTGAGAGTCTTTCGGATTCTTCTGGAGCTGCTCTGACCAACTTAGCATTGTCGAGCTAACAATACTAATCGAGTGCATAAAGCGAGTATGTAGAAGTAATGCTAAACCAAGCATTCCAAAGAGAAAAGTGAGAGAAACGGTCAAAATTATTTCCCAATGAATATTTGGAACTTTTTCTAAGTGCAGAAATCCCCACAGACTGTGTCCGTCTGAGTCGAAGTATATCGGTATATCTATGATGAGCCTACCGGAGCCTAGGTCTCGACAGATTATGCCGGGCTTTGAGCAACTACCGGAATAAGTGAGATTTGGATTCGAAATCCATGGACGCTTATCCTGATCTAGAAAAACGAATAGGTCTTGTTCTGCCTTTTTAAGATCACTATTTAACTGGAGCTCCACACTTCGGATGTTTCCACCTAAGATGTCGGTTCTGAAAGATGCAATGGCTGTTTTGCCTGTGACAAGGATTTCTCTCTCTGAGTCTTTTAAGAATAGAAAAACAATCAAGCTTGAACAAAATAGAACAGTCAAGATTGCAACTACTCCAGTCCATTTGAGAGAGTTTTTCCTGGTAAGAGATAAAAGAGAGACGGAACTCATTTCATTCGTACTTTCCAAAATAGAACTGTTTCATCAGAATTTGGGATTTGCGAAAGGTCCACGCCTCCTTTAGACATAGCCATGCTTGAAAAGTGAAAAAGCGGTAGCACATGGCCAGATTCTTGTGCCTTAATCACGATTGCACGCATTGCATTCGCACGGTCTTTACTCGTTGGAAGCTCGCGAGCAGTCTTGACCTGTGCACTGAAGTTATATGGTGCACGACTAGAAGTAATGAAGGCCGGGGATCTCTCAAAAAAGAAAGACATAGCTCCTTCAAAATTAGGATCAGCAACAGCGAGACCTGTTGCAAGAATATCGTAGTCACCCTTTTTCATGCTCTCATTTAAATCGGAAAGTTTAACTGTATTTACAGTAGCCTTAATTCCTTGAATATTCTCAAAGGCTCGTTGGATATTCTCTTTAATCAGAGTCGCGTAGCCCGTCTCAGGAATTAGGACGTCGATCTTGCGTGGAGTGCGCAACTTAACATCTTTATCTGGTTGTGGTGGAGAGCTCGACCACAACTCGTAACCCCGTGGAAAAAATTGATCAGCTCTTTGTAGGCCTGTTAAACCCTTCACGAGCTCATTAGTTTGGATTTGAGAGCCAATGTATTTGATTATATCAGATCCACCGTTTTCAAGGAAGCGAGCGCTTGGATATAGCGAGAAAACTTTGTCCATCGAACGTTGCCAGAACTTAACTCCCGAAGATTCCAATTCTTCTTTTATATTCTTCTTTAAAAGAGAACTTGTCGAAATTAAATTCACCCAGTTGTCACTTTGAAATCGTTGTGCAATGTCGACTCCAATTGGTAATGCTCGTGCATTCACAATCTGCGGCATATCAGTTCTATATTTAAACCAATTGGTATTCGCCTCGAGAGTCATCTCGGTCTTACTAACTGATCTAATGAAGTATGGACCTGAAGTTTTAGACGAAACTACTTTCCCATCTGAAATAGCCAACAGTCCATACATCGGTTCTGTGAGCTTGAGAAGAATCCCACTTTTTTCAACGTCCGATTTTGTTTCAATTTCTAGAATTTTTGTGTCGATAGCTTTAATTGCTTTTACTACGTCGAATAAAGCTTTGAGATCGTTCGGATAGTCTCGTTTAGCACGCTCCAAAGAAACTTTGAAGTCCATGGCTGTGATTGGAGTACTGTCTGACCACGTTAAGTTATCACGCAACTGAAATTGTATTTTACGCGGGGGGAGAATGGACCACTTTTGCGCTAGAGAAGCCGTAACCTGTCGTTGTTGATCAAAAGAAACTAGAGTTGAAGCAAGTGCAACAGAGATTTCCAGATCAGCCATCGAAATAATATGGGCTGGATCGATCTTCTCTGGAATCGCCATGTAGGTATTTACACTCTTCATTTCGTGAGCCATTTTTTCTTCGCCAAAAGATTGATTACATTGAAACGCAACTAGGTTCGCCAAGAACAGACAAAGTGATTTTGTTTTCATCAAGTACATATACATTTCCATTCTTGTCGACAGCGATAATTTTAACACTATCTGCTAGCTCGGGATGATTCTTTAAGAATTCGATTACTGCTTGGTGAACAATTGAACGTTGTTCTGTCGGCAGTTCTTCTAATAGAGTCAGCTCATGCTTTAATTCAGCACTTTGGGCGTTGATAGTAAGTAGTGACGCCAAAGAGAACAAAGTAGATTTGATTAAGGTTTTCTTCATATTTTTCCTATCCTACGAAATGCGGGTTTCTATTAATTGCGTCTTCAGGGGTTAGCTTTGTTCCCCAGTGAATGGGCCTGAATCGGTTTGATTTAACTCTGGCTACAAATAAATTACCTATTTCAAATATTTGGATGAATAACTCTTTGCGAGTATGCGAAACGAAATTCGTTAGGTGAGCCTGCCACGCCTCTAATATTGTTTCTTTTGGGGCGGTCACAAATCTCAAGGACTCAGGAACTGTGTGGTTGTATGCATAAGCAAGGGAATGAGCGCCAGGGGATGCTGGTGCCAGCGCTTGCGTATTGTGCAACGCTAAAACCTCCTTATAGTTTTCGAGTCTAAGGGCTGCATGTGCTGCTCTCATAGCTTCACAAATAGAAGAAAGCATAGCTGCCTGAAGATCCATACCCGAAGCATGGCCAACAACGAAATTGCCACGATCGTTAAAAAGGAGTGAAGATATACAAGCTCCATTTTTATTTTGGCTGAGAAGAATTCGCAGTTTACCAAACTCGAGACTTGATGGTTTCGAATCGCACCATACTTGTATTTGATACGGATAAAGCTCGAAAGGTATCTCGTAGAACGGGCCGTTAGATTCCCAATTTGATAGTGCTACGTCACGTTCAATGAGCTCAAATATTGCTGACTCTACAGCCTTGTCGGGGCTAATGTGGCATGCCCAGCCATTAGAAGATTCTGGTCCACCAGATTTGTTCGCATAAAGCTTCAGAACAAGGCGCTCATGCGCTTCAGAGATAGCTTTACTCATAGCAATCTCGTAGGAACCTTCGCCAAATCCTGTGGACTTCATATTGTTAACTTGAATTGTTGCGCTAACTGCGGAAAATCCGGGAAGCGAATAGCCGGACGGTCTACCTATTTTCTCAAATAGCAGTAGGCGAGGGACTTTGCTTTGCAATTCCAATGATCTTGTTTTGTCGAAGATTTCTGCCGCAAGATTCACTGCCTATTATCCTTTGTTGGAAACTTAATTTCCACTTAAAGCAAAACAAGGGCCAATTCGGGATAGTATTGAGTTCGACTGTGGGCCTACTGACGGATTTTTTTAGTGTCAGATTAGACGATAGTGTAAAAATTACTTCAAAATTTTTGAAATTCTACATGCCTAGAATTTGAACGACTTATCTAAGTATTTGATGATTCGGTGGTTTTGAAAAGCACCGAGATATTCAAAAAAACTGAATAGTTAATGTAAAAAGCTTCAATTCAGTTTTTTTGAAATGAGAGCAAATTATTTGAAAGATTTAACCATGCGAAATTTCGCCGAGTTAATTTTTCTGCGTTCAATTTTCTTGAAACTTTGTTTCAAAGCGTCAGCAACTTCATTTTAAAAAATCCAAATATTAACCGTTATTTAAGTTAGTCAGCATTTTCATGGCACAGCTTTGCACATACCGATCTCCAGAACGCCTTATGGCTTTCATTCAAAGTAACAAAAGGAGGTCACATGAATCAAACAACATCAAATCAGGAAAAACATCGCGGGATATCCTCAGGGAAGAAATTTTTAAATTTTGCCCGAATTTGGAAATCAATGTTCACACAAGCACCCATGACTATCGAGGAGTGGGAATACCTAGAGTCTAACAGAACAGATTGCAAAAAAGTCGAACGTAAATACGTCGGCTTTAAAAGGATTCAGTAGTGTCGAGAACTCTTAAAGATCGCCGCGAGCGTAAAACAAAACGCAAGAAGCTTAGAGAGCCTCTTTGGAGCAAAAGCTTTGAGCGGAGCCACTACAACGGGACCGATGAAATTGATGAACTGGAAGATTGTCCCAAATGTAAAAGTGCTACCGATTTTCAAGATGGTTTCATTTCTTGTTCAACTTGTGGATGGGGAAATTTTTATCCTGCGAATGAGCTTGGAGAAGATAATGAAGATTTTGAATATCGAATTGCTGCTTAACAACCAGAAGGAGGTAAATTTATGAACGAAAATGATAATGTGATCCCGCTTAAGAAAATGGATAAGTTTGCACTGTGCAGGGGGACGATGGGGACTGATGATGAACTAGTCGAGTATGAACAAGTCGGAGTTGCTTATCTCAAGCCTGGCTCAAAGACATTCCGTTTAAAACTTTGGATGTTCCCGTACCAACAATATTTTCTTACCCCCGAGCACGAAAAGTCGAACAACTACACATTACTTTCTCTTGAAGAATTTCAATCTCCAAATAATGAGAAGAAAAACTCTTGGCAGAAAATCGGTCGCGGCGACTTTGTTGGCCTTCATATCAAGGTGAAATTCCAATTGCTTAGTGAAGATGTGTTTCTTTGCCTCTTTCCGGACGAGAAACAGGCTGAGGATTTCTATGCTGCGGGATAAGACGTCTCCTCTACATGGGTCATTAATCATGATGGGCGTGTTTGTATTCGTATTAGTAGCTGTGCCGTTCATTGCACAGGCCAGCGTAGAGAGTTCTCTAATGGGAATTCAGAATAAGCTTACTAGGGTCATTCTCCCAGTTCTGTCTGTGATCGGAATTGCTGTTGCGGGACTGTCCTTTATAACTGGCCATGAAAACGCTAAGAGGCACATTATTTATGCAATCATCGGAACTGCCATTGGTTTTGGGGCGCAGTCTATAGCGGACATGATTTCGCAGACGGTCAGGTAAGAATGAGTAACGATCAAGGACTTCTGACGTCGAGCGTGCCTCGTACGCTTGAAACAAAAAGCAAGATCATGGGCTTTGAACTTTCTGATGTCTTAATCCTGCTCTTAAATCTATCCGTCCAAAATCTGATATTTGGCAGCACTTGGATGAAGATACCCATGGTTTTCGGAACTAGTTTAGTACTTGGAGGCCTGCTGTTCTTTTTTAAACGAGGAAAGCCAGATGGATACATTCAGCACTACTTGGAACATTTAATTTCACCTGCAGTTCGATCTGCCAACACGTCTGATAGTTCATATCAAAAATTTACGGGAGGTATTAGTGAATAGTTCTGCACTTTGCGAGGCACTACCATATTGGGAATTTGCCGATGGTCCAAGTCCGTACTGCTTGTTGTGGGATGGAAGTATTTCGTCGGGTATTGAGATTGTTCCGCGTGATATAGAATGTGTTGATGCGAATGGAGTTAATCAAATTACTTCTATGCTCAGGACATTCGTTAATTCTTTGCCAGAAAAAGTGACGGCTCAGTTTTGCGTTAAGGTGGAGTCTGAGTTTGGAAAAGTGTTGGAAGGTCACGCAGATATTTTCAACTCTTCAAATCCCTTTTTAGCTGAGTTGGATAGAGAACGAGTTGCAGGACTGCATCAGCAAATCATGGCTGAAGCTGTGTATCGACCAAAGGTCTATTTCTTTCTGAAAACGGAAGGCCCAGAAAAGCCATCATCATTGTCATTGAAAAAGACACAGAAGTTTTCTGTAACCTATGGCAATGATTTCTCTGCGGCACTTCAGTCCTTGTTTCAGGCAATAGAGAACGCCCGATCTCTTTTAGCTTCATCGGGCTTTGCTACTAAAGTTTTAAAGCAAGATGAAGTGATTGAACTTATTTATAAGCATCTTAATCCCAAGCGATCGAGAGAAGCCTCTCCACCAAGCATTAAAGCGCGTTTGGATTCACTCGAGAATGAGTCTCCAAGAAGCCAATTAGTATTTGGTGATTTGATTCTAGAGCAAGAAGACTTTGTTCTTGATCGAACACTAACGAGAGTCATTTCATTAAAAACTCTTCCGGAATTCACTTTTGCCGGAATGATGAGCCTGTTCAATGGGTTTCGTTTCAAATACGAGTTGCTCGTTTCTTTCAATATTCCAGATCAAGTTTCTGAGATGAAGTCCCTAGAACAGAAAAGGCGAATGGCACATTCATTAACTAGTAATAACAATGGACGTGTAAGTGACCTGGAGGGTGAGTCAAGGTTGGCTCAAACAACGGATCTAATTCGTGAAATAATTGATACCGGCCAAAGAGTTTTTGTGGCCGAGATCTTAGTTATTCTTCGCGAAGACAACTCGAGTGAAGGAAAAAGGAAACTCAACCTTCATTCTAAGGAAGTGATGTCTCGGTTCAGAAAACTAAGTGGAGCTGAAGCTATTCAAGAAACGGTAGGTGCATGGAAGATCTTTAGTCAGGAACTTCTCGGCAGTCCTATGTCTTTAGTGCGTGGTAAAAAGATGAAGTCAAACAATCTGGCTGATTTTCTTCCGCTATATGGAAGTGATATCGGAGATTTAAGACCAATGGTTGTGACTCATACAAGATCAAATTCTTTATATTGCCTTGATCCATATGACTCTGCGCTCACTAATTATAACTCGTTGGTCACAGGCTCAAGTGGAACTGGAAAGAGCTTTACCAATAACTTCTTTATGCTTCAGCAGCTAGGCCGCGGAGTGAAACTCTTTATCATTGATGTTGGTGGCAGTTACAGAAAGCTGACTGAGTTGATGGAAGGGCAGTACTTTGAAATCAATTTAAGTCAGAGCTATGCTTTAAATCCATTTCAGCTTCAAGATCCGTCTCAGCTTATCTCTGGTGAGAGAATTAAGTCGCTTGTGAATATCATTGAGCAGATGATTGTTGATGAGGGAGAGAAGTTAAATCGCTTTGATCGAGTTCTCATTGAAAAGGGATTAGCAAATGTTTTTGAGGAAGTGAGAATTAAATCTCCGGGTAGATCGCCTCAGATTTCTGATTTTGCTAAATACTGCGAGAAATCTAAAGATGATTCCTTGAAGCGAGTTGCAAAACTCCTGTATCCGTGGATCGGGGATACAGCTTATGGAAAGCTTATCGATCGACAGGGGCAAATTGATGCTGATAGTCCGGTTGTTGCATTTGATCTAAAAGGTCTTTCGCAATATCCAGACTTACAGTCTGTAGTTACATTGATTTTGACAGGTTTTATTCTGGAGCAGGTCGAAAAGAATAAGGCTGTTCCAAAACGAGTATTGCTGGATGAAGCGTGGTCGCTTCTACAAAGTAAGGCGGCAAGCACGTTTATGGAGTACGCAGCGCGCACTCTTCGTAAAACTGGGTCAGGAATCACATTTATCACTCAAGGTGTAGAAGAAATTGTTCAGAGCGATATTGGCTCTGCAATTCTGAACAACACAGCTACAAAGCTGATATTGCAACAACAAGGTGATACGAAGGTGTTGCGTGAAACATTGAGGCTAAATTCTCAAGAAGTGAAGTTGATTGAAGGACTCGAGCGTAAGAAGGGACAATACAGCGAGGTCTTCTTGATGAAGGGTGATGCAAGGCAAGTATTGAGGATTATGCCCTCACCTGTGGAGTATTGGATTTCGACAAGTGATGCCGCTGATAATGCCTACCTAAAGCAATTTCAAGACAAAGAGATGTCATTGCGAGATGCCATTATTGCAGCAGCTGAGGCAGCGCCTTTTGGAGTTGAGGCACTTAAGCTAAAGGATGCCGCATGAAGAGAAGGCTTTTAGCTATAGCCTTCTCCATCATTGTAGGTGTAGCTCCATTAAATGCTAGGGCTGACTTGTTTGGTGGTGATGTCGCCGTACTGACACAAATCCTTGTTCAGAGCATTCAAACCGTAGTTCAGCTTAAAGCAATCTTAGAGAATGGGCAGGATTCTTTAAATTTGATGCGTGATCTAAATTCTGGCGTACGTGCGGGACTAGATGTGATTCGCATCATCAATCCGAAGTTTAATCCCGGCGTATATGGGGATTTGAACAATGCAGATGCAGTTCTTCGAGCAATTCAGGATGTCTATGGCACTGTTCCTAAGGGAATGGATCAAGATTTGATGTCTTCACAAGATCAAAGCGTCGCAGAGGTAATCTCGATGAATAGAAATCTGTATGACTACGCAGATGAAGTGGATCGGGAACGGGAGCGAATTCTCTACCACTCTCAGGTTGTAAGTCCTCAAGGTGCAGGCAAGCTTCAGAATCAAGCTTTGGGTGTTTTAATCGGTGTTACGACGCAACTACTTCGAACCCAAAGTCAGATGTTAAAGCTTTTGGCGCAGAATATGGCTATGCAGAATAGGAAAGAGAAAGTTCAAACAAGAGAATTTCAAGAAAACTACAGAGAACTCTCGGACGGACTTAAATCTTTGCCTTCCGATACAAATCTACCCCGTCTAAAAGGGGGTAACAAGTGATAGCTAATCTTGAAGTACTAGGGCCGATGGTTCAAAACCTACATATGATGTTGGCTAAGGTATTTTATCTGGCGCTTCCGGTTGCAATTGTGCTTTCGGTCTGTATCAGCTTTTTTAAGGGAGAAGCTCCGAACTACGTAGACATTCTGAGAAGAGCACTGGTTGCAAGCTTGTTGCTTATATCATTTCCGGAAGTATCTGGTTGGATTTTAGATATTTGCGACGGACTAGCGAACAAGATTGATTCAATGAGTGGATTAGATGCAGTTCTGAAAATGGCAGAGGAAAAGTCTCGCAGCTATGCGGGGGCGGAGAATGTTCTGCTGTTGAAGTTTAATGACTTGTTTATCGCTGCATTGAGCTTCGCTAGCTATGTGATTCTTTATGTGGCGCGGTACTTAACGATTGCTTTGTATTATTTTTTCTGGGTGATGCTTTCGGTTCTATCGCCGATTCTTATTCTTTTCTATCAATTCCCGGCAACGGCAGGAATTACGAAGGGATTATATCGTGGATTAATTGAAGTCGCTTCTTGGAAAATCATTTGGGCCATTCAATCGGCTATGCTGGCTTCTCTATCAATCGGAAACATCTACAAGACTGAAGGATCATATATCACGTTAACTATCCTGAATTTTGTGATTGCGATCGGTCTCTTGTGTACGCCGATGTTAGTTAAATCCATTGTTGGCGAAGGATTGCAGAGTGTGTCTTCAACTATGGGCACAGCAGCTGCGGCTGCGATTTTGACTTTGCCTACTAAGGCTATCAAGGTCAGCACGACATCAAGGGACGTACTCAATAATAGTGTTAAGTACGTTTCATCAAAATTTAGATAAGGAGGTATTTATAGAAACCAAAACACTTGTTTTAAAGAAATATCCAAAGGTTGTTCAAGACTTTGCGGCAGAAAACTTCAATATGAAAACCCTTTCAGCAGCTCTAATCATAATCTCTTTTCTGCTTTTAATTCTGGTCGCGTACTTGATTAAAAGGGGACCACAAGTGATTGCAATTGATGCAACTGGTGAAGTTGCTAAGATTGAGTTGAAGGTCACTGATGCGCAGATTGCTCGAGCTGTTGAAGAGTATATTTCTTATCGTTATAGATGGAATCCCGAAAATATTAACTCGCAGTTGAAGCTGTCTGAGGCATTCATTGAAGATTCTTTGGTCCCGTCTTTTCAAAAGTCGATGGTGGACGTTCAAAGATTTGTAAAAGACAAGAAGGTCACGCAGCGGGTCTACCCGAGCGCTTCTATCAAAGTCGACTTAAGGGAAAAGAAGGTAGTGGTCGTTGCCGATAGAATCACGGAATTTGATTCGCTATCGGCAGCTACAAAACTCAAAGTCGTATTAGATTTCGCTACAGGTAAAAGAACCGCTGTTAACCCTTGGGGAATTTATATCCGCAAAGAGACAGAAGGAGATTTACGTTGAGACTGGCGCTCATGATCCATCTGGCCACTTTGATGCTGGTTAGTGTTTCCTTCGCGAACATTAAAACTGTGATGCCTAAAAACGATGAAATTGTTGAAGTAAAGTCTGCTCTGGGAATTGCGACTATCATCCAAGTTCCGGACTCCATTCAGTCGGCCATCATCGGAGATCAGTCCGCGTACCGAATTGAATATGTCGACAAGGCAGTTACGATTAAGCCTTTACGCAGCGGTGCGAGAACAAATCTTTACCTATTCACTAAGGACAGGCGTTTTAGCATCGTCCTGAATGTCGTTCCTCAACAAGCTGCCTATTACATTGTTTATATTAAGAAGTCCGATTTAGGAACTGGGCCGAGATGGGTTTCTGTAAATAGGGCTGTCTCGAATGCTGAGATTTCATTAAAAGTGAATCGTATTGCTACGACTCCTGATGATTTTCTATTGGTCGACCTTAATGTGATCGCAAAGAAAACACTGAGGTTGCAAGCTAGTGATTTCTGGCTTTTAGAAGGTTCTGATTCAAAAGTGATTAACAGCATATTCCTTTCGAAAGTTGAACTTAAGAAGGGACAGATCGCACAACTGGGAATTTCAATTCGAAAAAGCGATCTAGATAAAAAGCCTTTAGCATTTGAATATCGAAACAATAGTAAAGCATTAAGAGTCGATCTTCTACGGGAGGCTCTATGGAAATAAGAGAATGGATTCAGCAGGCAAAGAATATTTTTGTCAGCAGATCTGGCTATAGTTCGAAGGCGGAGTTGAATATCTCTTCATTGAAATGGTTTAGTGTTGCGGTAGTGGTGGTTTTCGTTGCGACAGTTCTCTTGTTGCCAGATGAGGTTCCGATTCAATTCTCTGAAAAAATTGAGCCAGAGAAGCAGGATGTTGTTGATGGTGGCGATAGCAAGGAAAGTAAAAAAGGCTCATTCAATCAACTTTGGGCTGCTCCGAAACGAGAAGTTTATAGATCTGGTTCCAGTGGGAACGAGCAATCAATTAACTATGATACTTCAATGATGGTTCACTCTGGCGGAAATTCAAAGACACAACTCCACGCTGGGGTCCGTTTAAGACTTCGAATTCTGGATAAAGTTATTGTCTCTCAGGACTCTGTACCAGTTCTTGCCGAGTTGATATTGGATAGTGAAACTGATTCTGGATTAAGACTAAATTCAGGAACGAAGTTTTATGGGGAGGCGTCGTTCATGAAAGGTGCCGATAGAGCTACAGTCATGTTTAAGCAGATGTCATTGACGAACGGTCAGATGAAGCCAATCAACGCAAGAGCTCTGGGACTTGACGGGCAGAGCGGAGTTCTCGGACGCGTGTATTCGGATGGTACCAAAAATACTGCTGGTCATGTTTTAACTTCATTTATTGGAGGGCTTGCTGCAGGGAGTGTTCAAACAGATATTTTTGGTAGATCTCAGGGGGGAATCACCAATGGCGTATTAACGGCAGTTTCAGAAACTGCGAAGGCGAATGCGCAATCGTATGGAGAAAAGCTAAAAGCTGAAAGAGAGTGGATTGAAATTCAGCCCAATACCGAATGCGATGCCCAGCTGTTTGAATCGTTGGATTTACAAACAAAGGATAATCATGAATAAGCACAACGAAGAGTACGGGCTTATGGTGTTAATCGTCTTATTGTTTCTTCTAGCAACTCATAACATGGCTCCGCTGATTGTAAGTTTAGTTATTCGTCACAAATACATCTTTTCGATTTTTGCAGGTGTTAGTGCCGGAGTATTTGTATGGCAAATGCAAAAGAGATTTGCAGTTAACGTCAAAGCGAAAGAATTTGCATCGAGGCTCTATCGAGCTTCAACAAAAGATAGTCTTACTTTGGGTAAGTCACCGGAAGATAAAACCGTATACATTCCGTTAGCGGCCAGAAGAATGCATGCCCAAGTTGTTGGTACCACCAATGCAGGTAAGACAGAGTCAGTTATCCTTCCCTGGGCAATCGATGATATCAAAAATGGAAGGGGATTGATTCTGATCGATGGAAAGGCTGATCGTGGGTTACTAGACAAACTCTATGCTTATGCTGTGAAACATAAACGCTCAAAAGACTTTAGAATGCTTTCACTCGTAAGTCCTGAAGTGAGTTCGAGTATCAATCCATTAAAGGGTGGGGCGCCTGATGAGGTTGCTGAGCGAATCTTTGCGGCATTTACTTTCGAAGATGAGTACTACAAAAATCTTCAGTTTGAAGTTTTGAAGCAGACTCTTTACGTATTTGAAAATGCTGGAGTCACTCCGACATTCACAAAGCTCATTCAAGCCATCACTGATCCGGCAGCTATGGAGAGTCTGGCTAGCAAGGTGAGTGATCGAGTTCTTAATGAGTGGTTGACGCGATTTATATCACTATCGAAAGAGGATCGAGAAAAACGTACGAGTGGTCTAGTCAACCAACTCGGTCATTTTACTTCTGGTGAAACCGCGATCTTATTCAATTCGGAAACTCCACAGATTGACATAGAGCAGGTGATGAAAGAGGGCCTTATCGTTTACTTTCAACTTCCGGTTCTAAAAACACCGACGCTAGGAAAGGCGACCGCAAAACTTATTTTGCAATGTATTCAAAGTTCAGTGTCGTCAAGACACTTGGAAGAAGACAAAAGTTTTCCCTTCTTTGGAGTATATCTCGATGACTTCACCGAGTACCTGATTCCGAGTTTTGTTAGCTTGTTGAATAAATCCAGAAGTGCAAACGTCGGAGTTACATTCGCACATCAAGCACAGGGAGATCTTGGTGCTTTGGGTGAGGAAATCAAAAATACGATCCAAACCAACTCCAACTTGAAAGTTTTTATGAGAACTAATGAACCTGAAACCGCCGAATATTTTGCCAGACTGATTGGGACTCGAGAGGGGGTAAAAATGACTGAGCGTCAGACGCGGGGTACTTTTGGACGTGAACGAACAGGTGAAGGCTCAGTAAGGGATGTTGAAGAGTTTGTATTTCATCCAAATGTTTTCAAAAAGGAGTTGGGAACGGGGGACGCTGTAATTGTAGTTCCATTCAACGATGGGAGCCTTTCGGCGAGATTAAAATTTCAAATGCAACCGGATCTAAAGGCTGTTCCATTGCCGCCAATTCCTAAGTCGCCACCTGGATACTTAGAGATCAAAGTCGGTGAAAAAGGGAAGTTTATTAGAGGTGCGGCATGAGGGAGGAATTTATGAAGTCTATTATTTTGATGGGTTCATTGTTAGCGGGCTGTGTATCGAAGCCTATTTGTGAAAATGGTAATGATGGATTTAGTTCCGTTCTTGATCCGCAGAAACGATGCAAGGTCCGAATTAGGCAAGTCATTTTAGGATCTGATTTAGATTTGCCAAAATCGATTTCGTTTAAGAGTTCAGAAATGGTTTGGAGCTATAAATGGATAGAGACAGCTTATAAAGACGGAGCACTTGAGTTGGGCCATTTTGCTTTGTATCCGTCCGTGAATGAAGGGGCATCCATTGAAAGATAAGGTTCCCCTGAAGGAATCTTTGGAGTTAGTTAAGAAGTTTGGTTTTATTTCTAGAGATATATTCTGGGAGTTCTTCTGTCCGTCTGGAAAGTCTGCCCGTTATGAATATTGGAGTGAGTTATGTAATTCCAAGATTTTCAGCTCATACGGTTGGGGCAGTGGCGTTCCTGAGCACTTATCGTTAAGTCCCGTTGGAAAGAAATTAGCGGGTCAAGATGCGATTTCATCGACTTCAATGACTTACCTTTCGCACGACGAGATCGTGATGCGGTTCTATTTGGAAATGTGCAGGAGCAATTCTTTGCTTCGTGGATGGTCAGAGGGAGAGCTTAAGGCTGATAGATCGTTGGCCATCAAAACACTAGGAAGCGGTATTGTGAGTAAGTTGCCTGATCTTGTTTTCGATGTTCGCGGGGGCGATGCATACATTCGTTGTGCTCTTGAAGTAGAGAGAACGCGCAAATCTACGGGACGCTACAAGACCATGCGTCGAGCTTACTCTCAGACAGCTAAGATAGATCTGTTGATCTTCGCGGCGGCTGATAAAAAGATTGAAGCCGTCATTTTAAATGAACTTATCAGTTCTTCGAGTACATCGATTGGACGAGAGATTGCTTTTTTTGACATCGATGAATTCAATGGCCAGCGTTTAGGAAGTGAGTTCAGAATTGCTGGAAAGGAAACGACATTAAAAAGGTTTTTTGAAACTCTTGAGTTGAATCAGAAGGAATTTGCGGAAAAAGCGCGGAAAGCTTCCGCGTGATTTCAACGCCAAGAGGACGGCACCGAATTCGAGTAAATACGGGAAAGCAAAGAAGAAAGCTCGGGGAACCGCCCACCTCCATCCCCCTCCTTCGGTTCGTGACCACTCCCCCTCTACGAGAGGAAGTGGTCACGAAACGGGGGATGGAGGTGGGCGGAAGAAGTAAGTAGATAATAAGAGAAAGATAAATTAGGCATGGATACAAAAAACAAAATAAAGAAATCATAAGAGGCAGGTTGAAGAAGATAGTTGGAATAGTAATAGCTTTGAGAACAGGCGATAAGAATGCTGTCGAGCGGAAAGACGGTCGCAACCTACCTCTTAAGATTTCTTATCTGCTTATGATGGATGCGGCAAGGCGCGCATCCGGATTTTAAAAAGGGAGGTTCAATGATTGAGAATAAAGAAGAAGTGGTCGCTAAGATTACTGTAACCAAGCTTGCGGAAGAGGCGGTAAGTCAGATTGTAAATCGAGTGAATGATGATTTCGACGCGGGTCGCGTAAATAGACAAGATGTGGCGAGCTGGATTTTAACACGATTTGTTGAGACAGTTACAGATACGGACATTCAACAAATTCGTTCGGCGTTTTTCAATGAAATTGCTTTGTTAGAAGCTATTTTAAAAAGAGCAAAACTGAGTGGATCGGTTCCGGATGAGTTGAAATCGGTGTTGATGGGACAGGCCAACATAAGTCCTGGTGGAATGAAGAAGTCCAAAAGGGGCTTGACTAGCAAGTTGACCAATGGTCAACATGAAGAAAGTGGGGAAGCAGCGTGAGTCCAAAGAGATTTAGAGAAATTCGTTTGGGGTTGGACTTAACTCAAGAGGATACGGCACTTGTTCTTGGAGTTGCAGATAAAACTGTGATCAGCAGATACGAAGCTGGAGGACGTAGGCCAAGTAACTTGATGAGTGCTGTGATGGAAGTGCTGGCATCCCTGCCAAAGAAGGAATCACAGAAGCTAATTGATCTTTTGCTAAAGCAGATGGGAAAGATCAAAAAGGATTCTGGTGAGTAGACGGAAACGAGCAGGAGACCCTAGAGTAGGGCCTCATGGAAGTTTGATTGTGGCTACTTACGAAAAGGATGAGAGGCCGGACAACGATAAAAGGTCTCAAGAAGTCCAAACTCTGATTTCTGAAATGATAGTCCTTGCACATAGGCGAGGACGATTAAAAAAAGAAAGAGAGGATATGCTGTATGTCGCTTAAAATTGCTGCGTATGTTCGTGTATCAACAGAAGAACAAGCTGAAGTAGTGGAAGGTTCTTTAGATAATCAAAAATATAGAATCAAAGAGTTTGTGAAAGCAAAGAACTTTGACGGAACTTGGGGTAGTATCGTCGACTATTATGTCGATGACGGCTATTCCGCAAAAGATACTAAACGTCCAGCTTACCAGAAAATGCTTTCAGACTTGCGTAAGGGAAAAGTTAATTTAATCCTTGTAACCGACCTTTCTCGGCTATCACGTAACATTCAGGATTTTAGTAATTTACTTTCTTTTCTTGAATCAAATAAATCTAAATTCCTGTCAATGAAAGAACAATTCGATACTAGTACTCCCGCTGGTAAGATGATGATCTTTAATATGATCAATCTTGCTCAGTTTGAGCGTGAACAAACGGCAGAGCGCGTGGCTCTGAATTGTCATGCTCGAGCAATGCGTGGATTTGTTAATGGTGGACAGGCCATTTTGGGATTTAAACATTCGTCTGAAAAATCTGGAGTTCTTGAGCCTGATCCTGATGCTGCGGAGAAAGTAAAAACCATCTTTGAAAAGTTTCTGGAGTATGGGTCTCGTGGCGAAACGATTAAGTTCCTTCACTCTGTAAAGATTTTTACTAATAGCGGTAGTCGTTGGACTCCTGAAAGCTTAGGAAATCTTTTGAGTCATGCTGCTTACATTGGAATGAGAGAAGTAAATCGAGGAAACAAGTCTGCTGACCAAAGTGATTTGAAGTCATGGCAAAAGTACAGGCAGGTTAAGGCGAGTTGGTCAGCAATTGTTGACCGAGAAACTTTTGATCGAGCGCAGGTAATGTTGAAAGAGACGGCTAACTTCTATCGACACCGAAGATCAGGTGCTGAGCGCCGAGTATTCTTATTGTCGGGTATGCTCACGTGCTCAGAGTGTGGCCGTCCATTGATGGGTCAGACTGCTCACGGGAAAACTGCAAAGTATCGATACTATATCCATAGCCTTACTGGCCAGGTCTCAACATGTGCAATTCAAAGATACAAGGCTGATGAGTTGGAGGCACTTATTACCCAACATATTGCTCAAGGGTTGTCGCAGGCTGGATATTTTAAAGAGCTGTCGGCGAAAATTAAAAAATCAGCAGTTAGTGGCAGCGGGAATCTTGGCAAAGAGATCAAGCGAGTTGAAGAGACAATTGCAGAAGTCGAACAAAGAATTAGCCGTGCATATCAAATTCAATTTCGTGGGCAGTTAAATCAAGAGGCTTTGCAAATGGTGGCCGACGATTTAAATAGGCTGGCGCAAGAAAAGAAAACATTAAAGGACTATCTTGAGGACCTACAGTCAAAGTCTCTTGAAGCTGAGGAAATTGAGTTTCAAAGTGAAGCTTTGATGGATCGTCTTAACGAGTTTAAGAAGGGGTGGGCAAAAGCATCATCTTCAAAAAGAAAAATTCTTTTAAGAAGAGCCGTTAGTCGGTTTGTAGCTAGAGCTGATGGAATTGAAATTGTGTACCGATTGAATGAGGGCATGGATGGAAAAGTAAATCGGTCGCTTGAGTTAAAGAAACAGGAAGAGGTTGCGAATTTAATTGAAGCGACGGGTCGATTCCGTGATGGGCCTAAAAAACAAAAACCCCGGGACTTGTCGTCCCAGGGTTCGCATAATACATATAATGGTCGGGGAGACAGGATTCGAACCTGCGACCCTCTGGTCCCAAACCAGATNNCAGATGCGCTACCAGACTGCGCTACTCCCCGACAGAAGAAGGACATTAAATAATTTGTGGGTGGTTTGTCAAACCACTAGATGCTAACGCATAATATAAGCTATTCTTTTTTCAATGGAAAATTTCATCAATTCTCTGCCAAAACCCGTTCTTGCTATTTTAGCGATCATTGTCGCCATCATCGTGTTTATGCTGGTGGACCCTCCTCATACGGTCTGTGACACCCAGGCGGAAACTTTGAAAGAGACTCTCAAGGGAGAGCTCTTTGCGACAGAGGTCCAGAAACATAAGATTCCTCCTTCGATTCAGCGCTCGAAGCAAGCCTGCCAACTTGGAAACAGTGCTGGGTCCTGTTACGAGTATTTTACGACCTTAAAGAATATTGCGGGCGAGGTTGGTAAAGCTTCTTCCAAGTGCACGGGGCAGTTGTACAACATACCCGAAGTCAGGGCGGCTTTGAATGATGGGATCGAGCTGATGGTTCGACTGGCGTGGGGAATTAAGCCTCCAGAACCGGGTCTTGAGCGTTTCGGTTGGATGCAGGAGGCAGAGCTGTCGGCCTTTTGCCGAATTCGCGGGATCTATATTCGCGCCAATGGGGAGGAAGCTTGGAATGCACTTCGTCTGCTGATCAATGCTAAGCTGCCTGGCGAAGAGCCGGTGATTCCTTCGGACCCATCGCAATCCGTGATCGAGCCGAAGAAAGCAACCATGGTCATGTCCGAGCAAGAGATCTGGAACCGCAGCTTATTTTCCCTGCGCTGCGAATCCTTCTAAAGTGACAACAGCTCCAAGGATTTCCACTGGGGCTGAGTGCTCGAAATATCCAAGCGACCATAGAAGGCAAACTTCTTGTCGAGCTTGTGTTGCACCAAAAAGCTGAGTGATTGCACTCGGCGCAGATTCCATTCACAAGGGTTCAGGCCAAAGTGTTTTAGTTGCGCCTGCAGTTTCACTAAAGAGCTTTTATTTTTATTCATATCGTGTCCTTTGTTTGAAGTTCGCCGGACATCATTGCAAACGGATCGCCGATCGAATTTCGGCTGAAAGTCCACTCATTGCGATCTGAGCTGCTGCGGGACTTGAGTTGTCTGGATCCTTGGTCTAGCTTCTTGGATATGAGACGAAATATTTTTTTGGCATATTTACTGGCAGAATTCGTGGTCATCCTCTGTGTGATGGCTCTTTTTAAGTTTATTCCGGATCGACAGATCGCCGCCACCTGCGCGGGAACTTTATTCGTGTTATTGCCCGCCGGGATGATGACGGTAGAGTATCGCCGCGCCGGATTTGAATCTCTTTATTGGTTTGTCGCGGTTATGCAGTTCTGGACGGTCTTTGCGCTGCCTATTTTAGGGCTGCGGATCTTTAATTGGGGAGTTCCCTTTGAGGATTTGTCTTTTCTGGGGATTCGCGGGCCTTTGCTGCACCAGTGGTCCAGTAAAAGTTACATGATCATGATGGCGATAACGGCGATTTATTGGTTCAAGCTCTGGAAAACGAAAAAAGCCGGTTAAAAACCGGCTTTTTAATTATCCCATCAAGGAAATCTCTTAACGGATCGCTTTAAACTAGATCTCGAAAGGAACTGGAGAAATAGCTTCAGCTCTGTGGAAAGTATCGTAAGCATCTGAACCAGAAGGCAACAATGCTAGGTTACGAGACTTCTTAACAGCAGCAGCAACGCGCTTCTGTTGAGCTACGCTGAGCTTAGAGATTCTAGAAGGAGTGATTTTGCCACCGTCACCGATAAAACGAGTCAAAGATGCTGGATCTTTATAGTCGAAAACGTGATCGCCTGAGAATTCCTGACGGTATTTGCTACGAGTTGTTTTTTTCATTGTAACCTCTTTCGATTTCCTTTTGATTAGGGAGTTAATGTGTATACGAGAAAAAACAGTTGCCATCAAGTGTCTTTTTACTTTATATGGTTGTTTCTTGTTTGCGGCGCCTATGTCGGTGCTGGTCTAGACTTGAAGCCTGCACATAGAGTTAGAGGAGCTTAGATATGAGCAAATGTGAAGTAACTGGAAAAGGCCCTGTAGTTAAGAACTTGGTGAGCCACTCCAACATTAAAACAAAGAAGATTGTTCAGCCAAATGTTCAGAAAAAACGCATATTTAGCCGTTATTTGAATCAAATGGTCAGATTGCATGTAGCGACAAGCGCTATCCGCGATATGGAACACGTTGGTGGTTTCGACAACTTCATCCTTAATCAGGAAGATGCAAAACTCTCTAAAAGAGCTTTGGCTGTGAAACTAAGAATTAAAAAGAAAATCAGCAATAAATAATAAAGGCTTGCCGTCATGAAATTGAAAATTAAAAAAGGCGCTACTGTACAGGTTACTACTGGATCAGATAAAGGCAAAAAAGGCTCGGTTTTGGCTGTTGACGCTGCGAACATGAAGATCATGGTTCAAGGTGTGAAAGTACAAACTCACTACGATAAAAAAGAAGGTCTCTTGAAAAAAGAAGGCTTCATCGACTACTCAAACGTGAAGTTGGTTGAGGCTGCTACTAAAGAGAAGAAAACTTCTAAAAAAGCGGCGAAATCAAAGTCTGCCTAATTGGGCAAAAGATGCCTAAGACAAAGTCTAATTTTGGTCCTATAGGCATCTCTTTATTTAAGTCTTGTTCGATAGCTGCGTAAAATTGTTTTGTGGTCGGGGTTCTTTCCCGGCCTCAATTTCGAAACTCCAAGATTTCAAGGAGAAGCAGCTTGTTACAAAATAAAATTTCCAAAGCATTAAAAATAAAAGCACTCGTGTCAGCTATGATGTCGGTGCTTTTTTTTTCGTCCCTCTCTCTTGCCGACATCGGTAACTCTCTCGTTCTCTGCAAAAATAATAAAGTCGTGCGTACTCTTCGTGTTGAGTTTGGTCAGGATCAGAAATGCCGAACCATTTACAACAAGCAGGGCGTCGATCAATTGATCGGGTCGGGTCAAAACCCGGGCTCTTGCGAAGAGTTTCTTTCTGGTGTCAGAAAAAATTTAGAAGAGGCAAAATGGAATTGCCGCGAAGTAAAGGAAGCCCGATCTTCTAATCTTGCTCCGACCGAGCAGTAACTCTGGGGGCAGGTCTTATGAGTTCAGAGCTTATTGTTGCAGCTGTGCAAATGACTTCCATTGATGATGTCGATGCGAATCTGATGCAGATGGAAGCCTTGATGGAGAAGGCCTTTCAGAACTCTCAACCTCGCTTTGTCTGTTTTCCTGAAAATTGCCTTTACCTGCGTTTGGTTGAAGGTGAAAAAATTCCTGGTTTTACTTTGTCCCATCCCGCGTTTAGTCGGCTTTCTGAGCTGGCGCAGCATTATAAAACCTATCTCCATCTAGGTTCGGTTCCACTTTATATCGAAGGCCACCTTTACAACTCTTCGGTCTTAGTCACTCCCGAAGGTGAAGTTCAGCCGACATATCAGAAATTGCATCTTTTCGATATTCAACTTGAGAATCAAAATCCTTTTCGTGAATCCGATGTGTTTCGACATGGCCAGTCCCCCAATATTTTGGAGATAGATGGGTGGAAAGTCGGTGAAGCGATCTGTTATGATGTGCGATTTGCCGAGTTGTTTTCGCACTACGCACGTAAAGATGTCGACCTGATCCTTTTGCCCGCAGCTTTTCTGACAACCACCGGAGAAGCTCATTGGGAAATCTTGCTTCGCGCACGCGCAATTGAGAACCAAGCTTATGTTTTGGCCAGTGCCCAGGCCGGGACTCATCAAGGAAGTAAGGGTGGGGTTCGCGAAACACATGGTCACAGCCTCATTATCGATCCTTGGGGCGACGTTGTGGAGCAAATGGATACTTCTGGTAAGCGCACTCCGGGTGTGATCATTTCAAAACTGGCAAAGAAGCGCCTTGAAAGTGTTCGCCAGCAAATTCCGATGAAGTTTCATCGGCGACTGCCGGTTGGCTAGCTCTGCAAAAGCTTTGCACAATTCCCATGACAAGATTACACTGAAGCCGTTAAATACGCGCATTGCTTAGCTTTATTCTGGGTCGGGGGGCTTATGATTCGAAGTCTTTTGTTCGTTGTTCTTTTGTTGGGCTCGTTGAGTTCGACAGGTTATGCACAAAGCAGAGAATATGATGAAAAAGCTGAAGCAGAGACGGCAGTAAAAGTGCGTAAGCGCATTTATCCTGGTGGACGTGACGAGGAGGACCTCAAGGTCCAAAATCAAGTCGCAACGCCGCCACGTAAGTTGGCTCCTCAAGCAGAAATTAAAGACGAATCAGAAGAATAAATCGGTATCGGAGAAATTGAAATGGCAGTTTATGATCATCTTCCAGAAGGTGTTACACGAGAAACTATGGATGTCGACGTTCTGATCGTCGGCGGTGGTGCCGCAGGCTTATCTTGTGCTTTGCATTTGCAAAACCAAATTCAGAAGCACAACGATGACATCGCCGCAGGCACGAAACAAGGGCAACCTATTCCCGAACAAATGATTGTTGTTTTGGAAAAAGCTTCTGAAGTTGGAGCCCATAGTTTTTCCGGTGCGGTTTTGAACCCAAAGGCTCTGCGAGAGTTGGTTCCAAACTATAAGGAAGATGGTTGCCCGATTGATTCGGAAGTGACTAAAGATGCGGTTTACTATTTGGGATCGGATTTTTCCTTTAAACTTCCGATCACTCCGCCGCCTTTTCACAATGAGGGAAACTACATCCTTTCACTAAGTAAGTTCAATCGCTGGTTAGCCAGCAAGTGCGAAGAAAAAGGCATCAACATTTTCCCGGGTTTTGCTGCGGTCGAAGCCCTTTACGAAGGTGACAAAATCGTTGGGGTGCGCACTGGCGACAAAGGCCGTGATAAGAATGGCAATCCTAAGCCGAATTTTGAGCCCGGGTTGATATTGAAATCCAAAGTTACAATTTTTGCCGAAGGCACACGCGGCTCTTTGTTCAAACAAGTTGCGAAAAAACTGAACCTGCGTGATGGCAAAAACAAAGAAGTCTTTGAAGAAGGCGTTAAAGAAATTATTCAAATGCCTGCGGGAACGGTCGAACCTGGTCAAGTGATCCACACTCTTGGATTCCCACTTTCAAAATCCATTGGTGGAACTTTTCTGTACACGATTCCTGGAGACAAAATCATTTTGGGTCTTGTGGCTTACTTGGATAGCGAAGATCCATTATTGGATCCACACCGCGAGCTGCAAAAACTTAAAACTCATCCGTTCATTCAAAGCATGGTTAAAGGTGGAAAAGTCGTCGCCTATGGTGGCAAGACCCTTCCCGCTGGCGGTTGGTATTCGATGCCGAAGCTGTATGGCCATGGTTGGATGGTTTGTGGTGATACAGCGAGCATGGTCGATGTGCAGAAGCTGAAAGGCATTCACTTGGCCATGAAGTCAGGAATGCAGGCTGCTGATACGATTTTAGAAGGCTTGGTTCAAGGAGCAGAGTTCTCCGAGACTGTCACGAAAGCCTACGAGACCCGCATTCATGATGGCTATGTCAAAAGCGAACTTTACCGTGTTCGCAACTTCCATCAAGCGCTGAGCAAGGGCGTCTTCGCTAGCATGCCATTGTTGGGGCTTCAGGAGATCACTGGAGGCCGGGGATTGCAGGATCCTATGCCTATCGAACACATCGACGCGCAGGTCACAGAGTCTGTGGTGGATGTTTGGGGACCGGATGGGCTCGAGGAGCAATTGGGGCAGTTACCGAAACCGGATGGGGAGCTGTTCTTTGATAAGCTATCCAGTGTTTACTTAACAGGTACGATGCATGACGAGGACTCTCCGAACCATTTGATCGTAAAAGACACGGATATCTGCCGCACGGTATGTGAGCCGAACTATAAATCACCGTGTAATCATTTCTGCCCGGCTAATGTTTACGAGATGGTGCCATCTTTATTGACAGAGGGTAAGAAGGACTTACACGTTAATTATACGAACTGTATTCATTGCCAAACTTGTGATATTAAGTGCCCATTCGAAAATATCGAGTGGACCGCGCCGGAAGGTGGCGGGGGCCCTCAATATCGAGAAACATAAGGAAGATCCAGCGCTTGGGATTGGGTCTTCTAACCAATAGAAAGGACCCAGCCCCATGCCTGAATTTTTCGCTTCCACAGCCCGTGGCCTCGTCGAACCCCTTGAAGTTGAACTTAAAAAACTTGGATTTAGTGTCACCGACAAAGCCGTTGGTGGAGTTTTCTTCGAAAGTAATTGGGAAGGCTGCTACAGAGCCAATCTCCATTCTCGCTTAGCCAGCCGAATCTTAAAGCCAATTTTGGATTTCACGGCTTACCAGCCTGAAGAACTCTATAACCAGATTCTTCGTCACGATTTTACCAAATATATCAAACCGAACCAATCGATCGCAATTGATGCCACTGTTAAAGATGGGATGATGCGCGATCAGCGTTTCGTCGCGATGAAAATCAAAGATGCCATCGTTGATCAGTTCCGCGAAAAATTCGGAGTACGTCCTGATGTCGACAATGAAAACCCAGCTTTGCGAATTCATGTCAGAGCGGTGAAAAATCAGTTTAACGTAGCGATCGATACTTCAGGTGACAGTCTTTTTAAACGAGGATATCGCAAGGAGGTCGGCGAAGCTCCACTTAAGGAGAACTTAGCTGCAGGATTGATCAGCTTGACGGAGTGGGATGGGAATTCACCACTCGTGGATTTCATGTGCGGATCTGGAACGTTCCTTATCGAAGGTGCGATGATGGCACTTCATATTGCGCCCGGGTTAAATCGCAAAAGATTTGGCTTTATGAATTGGTTGTCCTACGACAAGGAAGTTTGGGAAAAACTTGTTCAGGAAGCCATGGATTCAGAAAAAGAGGATCTTGAATTTAAACTTTATGGATTTGATATCGATCGCAAGGTTCTATCGAACGCCAAAGAAAATGCAGCTCGTGCAGGTGTTGATCACGTAATCGAATTCCGCAAAGAGGCGGTTGCCACGGTGGAGCCACCGGCTGAAAAAGGTCTTATTATCGTAAACCCTCCTTACGGAGCGCGTATCGGGGATGAAGATAATTTGCGAGATGTTTATCGTGATCTTAGTTTTACTTTGAAGCATAGATTCAAAGGTTGGGATGCTTGGGTTCTCTCGGGAAACAAGGAGCTGATCGCTGATTTAAAATTGAAATCAACGCGCAAGCATTTCGTATTTAACGGAAACATCGAATGCCGTTTCCTTAAATACAGCATGTTCTAATTTAGCTAGTGAGTATTTAAATAAGGACGAGTCATTCGTTTATTCATCGTCGGCAAGGATCTTGTCGACGATTTTTTTTAAGTCCGGCAAAAGTTCGGTTTCGAACCAGGGGTTATTTTGAATCCAACCGCGACTGCGCCATGAAGGGTGCGGCAGGGGGAAAAACTCTGGTAGATAGTCTTTCCAGTTTTGTACGGTTTCCGCCATGGTACTTTTGCAGCGTTCCTTCAAATAATACTTTTGGGCATAGGCGCCTACCAATAAAGTTAGCTGAATATTTGGTAAAGCTTCGCGGATCTTCGAGTGCCACAGCGGTGCACATTCTCGCCGAGGTGGTTTGTCGCCCTGTTGAGCTTTGCCAGGATAGCAAAAACCCATCGGCATGATGCTGATTAATTTCTGATTGTAAAACACGTCGCGATCCATTTGCAGCCACTCTCTAAGGTGATCACCGCTGCGATCGTTCCAAGATTGTCCACTGTCGTGAACCTTTGTTCCTGGGGCCTGACCAATGATCATTATTTTTGAATTTTTGTGACCAGTGACGATGGGGCGAGGCCCTAAGGGCAAATGTTTTTCGCAGAGTCTGCATTTCCTGGCCTCTTGGAGGACTTTGTTTAAGGACTTCGACATACTTGTATTTTACCGCAATCCTTCGCTGGCCCACAAGGTAGAGGCAGACTACGGACGAGGTCATGGCTGTCTTATAAGAGCGAGGCTAAGCGCCCCCATAGATCAGAGAAGCTTTCGTTTTCGATGAACGAGAATCTGCTGAGCTGGCTGTCTGCATTTGGATGAGGTTGGTTTAACTGAATTGGGAAAGTTCTTATTACCGAAAAGTGCAGAAGCTGAATTAGAAAATAAAAAAAAGACCTTGAGTGGCTCAAGGTCTTCTAAAATAAAAGTTTAATGTCTGAATTTAGAACGGTTTGTTGATTGCTATGTAGGCAGCGGAAGTGCCCAAGCCCAAAAGTAGGATTGCTACCGGCCATCCGATATATCCTTTACGTTTTACAAGAGAGATTGCAATACCAAGAACCAGCCAAATGCCAATCTTTGCATGAATCCATGAAGGAAGCCCAGCCATGAACCCCAAGCGAGCTGCCATACCGAAGCCACTCACTAAGATAAAGAGCAATCCCACGCCATGAGTAACAAACCCCATGATGCGAGCTGCTTTCTTAAGCTCAACTCTTGCATATGCAGAAATTAGAAGACCACCAAAGCCAAAGAACAGAAGCATAAGACCCAAAAGATGCAAAATTTTATAGAACTGATAGGACATGATTTCTCCTTTAATCTTCCTTCAAACCAAGTTGTTTCAAAACGCGAGCCAAATCCTTCCTCATACGAGTGATATGAGTTTTATTCGCCAGGGTTTTGAGCGAGTCGCGTAATGGTTCTAGCGGATATCCACCGTATTGACCAGGCTGAAGAATATCAAACGTAACCGCGGCGCGGCCAGCAAAGACGCAGTTATCAACGACGATAATGTGGTCTGAGACTGCCGCATCGCCCCCGAACATACAGTTCTTTCCAATTTTCGAAGAACCGGCCACTTTGAAGCCTGCCGCCATGATGCAGTTTTCGCCGATATGAACGTTATGTCCAATATGGCAATGATTATCCATTTTAGTGCCGTGACCTATTCGCGTCTCGGTAAGGGCGGCTCGGTCAACTGCGCAGTTCGCTCCAAGTTCAACGTTGTTTCCGATGACGACCCGGCCAATCTGCGGAATTTTGAGCTGGATGCCATCTTTTCGGCGCACAAAAGAAAAGCCGTCCGAACCAATTGTAGTGTGTGGGTGAATCTCGCAGTTGGAGCCCACTTCACAATGTGATCCAATAAATACCTGCGGATGCAAAAGAGTATGATCGCCAATGACAGCATAGGATTCAATGACAGTGTGCGCTCCAATAGTTGCACCATCGCCGATTCGAACTTGTTCGCCGATCACGGCAAAAGGACCGATACCGACGTTTTTGCCAAGATGAGCTGTCGGATGCACTGATGCAGTCGGATGTATTTTGCTCTCCTGATTAAAACGGTTCATTTTTCCATCAAACAGCGGAAGAACTGCTGACATGGCAAGTTGAACAGATCCCGTTTGGAAGAAGGCGGTATTTGGGGACTCGGGAAGAGCAAGGCTTTTAAGTGCGATAACAATCGGTGCCTTCACCGCGAGTGCTTTTTCGAGTTGTTCGGGTTTCGATACGAAGACCAAACATTCGTGATCACACTCTTCCGGTGGGAGAACTTTGCTTGCCACGGAAGTAAGCGGGCCGGTTGCAAAATGGAGGTCTGACGAATTAAGATCTTTAATAACTTCAGCTGTAATCATAAGTGATGCCTCGCGCTAACACTTTCCTATTATTTTTTTGATGTCAAGGCACTGAGTGATAGTATAAGTGTGCTAAATAAAATACTTTCGATCTTTTCTCACTTATTGACGAGAGGAATTGGGATGGCAAAGAAGCCTGCAAAAAAGGAAGCGCGTGCAGCGAAAAAACCTGCTACGAAAGCTGCAAAGCCTGTTAAAAAAGCGGCTAAGGCAGTGAAACCAGCTAAAGCGGCGAAGCCAGCTCCAAAAGCTGTGAAGGCCGCAAAAAAACCTGCGGAGAAAGTTGCAAAGCCTGCGGCAAAAGCTGCGAAAAATCTGGAACCCAAAAAGTCGGCTAAGCCTGCTTCTGCAGTAAAGCCTGCTTCTGCAGTAAAGCCTGCTGCAAAAGTCGCGGCTCCGAAAGTCGTTCCGAAAAAAGCAGAGCCACAAGAAAAAGCAGCTGTTGAGGCTCCTAAAAAAGAGAAGAAACTTAAGCTTGATAAGACGAACTTGAGCGATGATCAGATTAAGTGGCATGAGCTGCAAGAGAAATATCGATCTGTAAAAGCTCCTAGTTACAGTATTTCTGGACAGTTCGAAGCCAAGTCGCCAATCCAGCACAAGATCTTCGGCTGGGGTTATATTCTGTCAAATGAGTACGATCGTTTAGAAGTCCTTTTTGAAGATGGCAAACGCATGCTGATTAGCAATAGGAAGCTGTCGTAAGACAGAATTTTATTGCAAGGCGCTGCAAACTAACCTAAAAATTTATCTTTATGGCAAAAGACGATTTAGTACAAATTGACGGTAAAGTGGTGGATGCTCTCGCGGGGGGCATTTACAAGGTCGAACTCGAAAATCAAGCGGTCATCAACGCAAAACTTTGCGGAAAAATGAGACGGTTTAATATTCGGGTGGTTGTGGGTGACCGAGTGAGCGTAGGGGTGTCACCTTATGATCCAACTCATGGCCTGATCATGTTCCGTCATAAATAAATTGATTTAAACTTCCAACTCTCTTCCAATTAAATCTAGAGGTTCTATGGATCAGGCTCTGCAGAGTTATTTGGCTCGTATTATTCCAACAGTTTCAATGAAATCTGCACAAGCAGTCATTGAGTTGGCTGCCGAAGGCGCGACCGTTCCTTTTATTGCTCGTTATCGTAAAGAAAAAACGGGCAATCTGGACGAAGTGCAAATCCGTGCGGTTATCGATGGTCACGAAACTTTTAACGAGATCGTAAAAAGAAAAGCGTTCTTGGTGAAAGAAATCGGTGAGCAAGGCAATTTGACCTCAGAGATTCAAAAGCGAATTGAATTGTCTTGGGACCTTGGCGAGCTCGAGGAAATCTACAAGCCATTCAAAAAGAAAAAGAAAACCAAAGCAACTATTGCAAGAGAAGCGGGCTTAGAGCCCTTAGCGCAATGGATTTGGGATGTTGGTCACGGATTGGCGCCTGAAGATGTCACCATGGAGATGAAGGCTAAAAACTTTCTTAATCCAACGGCTAAGATTGTTACATATGAAGAAGCCCTTAAAGGTGCACAGGACATCTTGGTGGAAAAGATCGCCAATGATGCGGAACTGCGCGCGATGGTTTCCAAAAATTATATGGAAAAGGGTCGCGTGATTGCGAAGGCTGCAAAGGGTTACAAACCGAACTCTAAATACGAGATGTATAAAGAATTTGAAGAGCCTGTTAAGAATCTTCAAGATTCCAAAAACAATCATCGTTACTTGGCAATGCGCCGAGGTTGGCAGGAAGAAGAGCTTTCTGTCGATATTAAAGCTGACGATGAAGAGCTGTTAAAGTCTTACGAGAAATTCGCCACTTCAACTCCTGACAATAATATTGGCGACTACTTAAAGCAGAGTGCTCGTTTGGCCTTGAACGTTTACGTTCTACCTTCAGTTGTGAACGAAATTCACCGTGTGCTTAAAGAAAAAGCGGACGAAGATGCCATCAAAGTTTTCGCTGAAAACGTTCGTAAATTGCTATTGGGTTCTCCGTTTGGACCACGCTGTGTGCTTGGGGTTGACCCAGGTCTTCGCACCGGCTGTAAAGTGGCTCTGATCGACAAAGGTGGAAATTTCATTTCTCACACCGTTCTTTACACTTTGGGCGACGATGCTGACAGAAAAGCGAAAGCGCTTCTTGGAGAGGTGTTGAAGCAAATTCAAATCGATGCGATTGCGGTGGGTAACGGAACTGCAGGCCGGGAAACAGAAGCATTCCTGCGCAAAGTTCTAAAAGACCTTGGGAAGAACATTCCTGTTGTTATGGTCAACGAATCTGGGGCATCCGTTTACTCTGCTTCTGATGTTGCTCGTCAAGAGTTCCCGGATTTGGATGTGACAGTAAAGGGTGCAATTTCCATCGCTCGTCGTTTGCAGGATCCTTTGGCAGAACTTGTGAAGATTGATCCAAAGTCCATCGGCGTGGGCCAATATCAGCACGACGTTAACCAGCCTCAGCTGAAAAAGTCTTTGGAAGCAGTGGTTGAGTCGTGTGTGAATGCGGTCGGTGTCGACGTCAACACGGCGTCTGCTAACTTGCTGGCACATGTTTCTGGAATCGGACCGGCTTTGGCGAAAAGCATTGTGGAGTTTCGTAAAAAGACTCTTTTCACAGATCGCTCCGAGCTTTTGAAAGTTCCAAAATTCTCTGCAAAAGTATTTGAGCAGGCTGCTGGATTCTTAAGAATTCCTGCAGGCAAGCACGTCTTGGATTCCACGGGAATTCATCCAGAGCGTTATCAAGCCGTTACCGATATGGCTAAGGATATGGGTGTTTCGTTAGGCGAGATCATTGGCGAAGGTGCAAAGAAATTGGTGGCGCAAAGAACAAAATGGGCCCAATTGGTCGGTGAGTTCACCTTTGATGACATCGTCAAAGAACTTGAAAAGCCAGGTCGAGATCCGCGTGATCCGTTCAAGGTGTTCCAGTTCCGCGAAGACATCTTTGAAGTGAAAGACTTGAAAGAGGGAATGATTTGTCCTGGAATCGTGACCAATGTTACCAACTTTGGTGCTTTCGTGGACATTGGTGTTCATCAAGACGGTCTAGTTCATATTTCTGCATTGTCTCACAAGTTTGTGGACGATCCTCGTAAGGTTGTGAACCCTGGTGACCATGTGACCGTAAAAGTTTTGAAAGTTGATACCGTGAAAAATCAAATCTCATTAACGATGAGAATGGACGATACGGCAGAGGCGTCCGCTCCGCGCGAGAGACGCCCTGATCAACAAAGAGCGAGTGGTGGTGGCGGTAAGCCGATGGGTGGTGGTCGTCCAGGTGGCAATAGACCTCCCCAGGGCGGCGGTCACCGTGACCAACGTCCTCAGCAAAAACCTGCGGGGACACCGTTCAACAACCCATTCGCGGCACTTCTTAACACTGGAAAGAAATAAAGGAGAATCTTATGGCTAAAGCAAAATCAAAAAAAGGCATCCGCCACAGAATGAAAAGACTTCTTAAAAAGAAGCGCATGAATAAAGCTAAAAACCGCAGATAGTGGTTTAAGCAAAAAACCGAGCTTCACGAGCTCGGTTTTTTTTTGCCTTTTGAATTTGCAGGAATCGTCCTGCAATACTTAGAGCCCGAATTGTGAATCTCCTCGTTTTTGTCTGGGTCCGCTGCAAGTCATAGAGTAACCTGAGTTCTTTAAAGGAGCCTCTATGATTGTACAGCCTCACATTCTTTCTAAAGCCCTGGATGCCGGACTTTCCACTGGTGCGGATTTTGCCGACATCTTTGTCGAAGAAACCTATTCGAGCATGCTCTCCATTTTAGGAACCAAGCCCAACGAAGCCATCGTAGGTACACTTTATGGTGCTGGGATTCGGTTGTTCTTTGGTCATGAAGTTGTTTATGTGACGACCAACGATCTTAGTGAAGAGGGTCTCGTGAAGGCGGCTCTGAATGCGGCGAAATCGCGCGGCGAGGGCTCGGCGAAAAAATCGATGCCGCTAACTCAAGTGCCTTTTGACTCTATTCATACCTTTGGTGAAAAACCATGGGAGATGGACCGCCAGAAAAAATTCCAATGGCTGAACTCTTTAGACCAGTACGCAAGAGAGCGAAGTTCTTTGGTAACTCAAGTGGAATCCGGTCTTAATGAAAAGTTCCAGCGAGTTCAAATTGCCAACTCTAAAGGGGTGATGGCATATGATGAGCGCGCTTATTCGCGTTTAAGAGTTACGACCTATGTTGAAGATAACGGCACTAAAGAGAGCAGCAGTGAAGATGCCGGACACATGGGGACTTCTGAAATTTACGATCAGTTAAATTTGAAAGAAATGGCCTACAACACTGTAGACAGTGCTGTAGGTTTGACGAAAGCCGCATTTGCTCCTGCTGGTGAAATGCCAGTTGTGATTGATAATGGTTTTGGCGGAGTGATCTTTCATGAAGCTTGTGGACACGGACTAGAGACGACGAGTGTGGCAAAAGAAGCATCGGTATTTTGCGGAAAGCTGGGGCAGAAAATTGCCAACGAATGTGTCACTGCGATCGATGACGGTACGATGACCAACGGTTGGGGCTCCCTCACACTCGACGACGAAGGAAATAGAACAAAGAAAACCACTTTGATCGATAAAGGTGTTTTAAAGTCATATATCGTAGATGAGATGGGCTCGCGCCAGACGGGGTATGATATTACTGGAAGTGGTCGCAGGCAGTCTTATAAATTTGCGCCGGCATCACGCATGCGCAATACCTATATCGCAGCGGGAAATGATTCTTTCGAAGACATGATCAGAGATGTGGACAATGGACTCTACGCGAAAAAGATGGGCGGTGGCTCGGTAAATCCGGGGACTGGTGATTACAACTTCCAGGTTTCTGAAGGGTATATCATTCGCAATGGCCGAATCGAAGAAATGGTGAAAGGCGCCTGCTTGATTGGTCGCGGAATCGACACTCTGGGAAAGATTACGAAAGTATCTAATGATTTGAAGTTGGCGCGTGGAATGTGTGGCTCTGTCAGTGGAAGCATCCCGGCAGCCGTTGGCCAGCCGCAACTTTTAGTTTCAAGTTTAATGGTCGGCGGGAGAGCAAAATAATGGACACTATAAAGCAGAATTTCTCGGAAATCATGAAAGCCGCTCAACAAGATGGCGCCAAGGTAGAGATGCTTATTTCGGGTGGGGAAAACTTGAGTCTTGGGTTTCAGAAAAAGAAGCTCGATTCTTTTGAATCTACGCAGAGCCAGATGGCAGGTTTTAGAGTCGTCGTAGGTCCCAATCAGGGCTATGCTTATACTGAAAATTTGTCTTTAGAATCATTGCTTAGGACATACAAAGAAGCTCTGCTGAATGCCAAAACAGTGCAGTCAGAGCATACGGCGGAGATTCCCCTAGTAAAACCGAATTCACAGACATCGGAAATGAATTTGTTCAGACCCGAAAATATTTCTATCGAAGAAAAGATGAAAGTGGCACGGTTGTTAGAAGAGAAGTGTTTTGAGGACTCACGCATCCAATCGGTTCCGTACTCTGGTTTTGATGAGACAATCAGCTACAGAAGAATTTTGAACTCTGAAGGTTTGGATCGTGAATTCAAGCAGAGCTATTATTCGGGCTATACCTACCCCCTTGCAAAAGAAGGCGAGAGCTCGAAAATGGATGGAGAAGGTTTTTTTGTACGAAGTTTTAGTGAGATTAATGTTGAAGAAATTGCTCGAAAAGGAATTGCGAAAGTCGTTTCTAGATTAGGCGCGCAGAAATTGAAAACTGGAAATTATGCAGTCGTCATAGATAAAGATCAGTTTCCCATGGTTTTGACGATGATCAGCGGTTACCTGTCGGCAAAAAGTGTTCACGAAAAGATCTCTTTGTTGCAGGGGAAAAAGGATCAGAAAATAGCTAGCGAAAAGTTTGTCCTTCATGATGATCCATTCGAGTTGCGTGGAGCCAGCGTACGACCGTTTGATGCAGAAGGAGCGCCTTCGCAAAAAACAGTGCTTTTCGAAAATGGTGTTCTAAAGAGTTTTTTAACTAATCTTGAGTATGCACAAAAGATGAATTTGCCACACACGAGCCATGCGGCACGGGGACCCTCATCTACGATGGATATTGCTCCGACCAATTTGATTGTGCAAAAAGGCACCAAGAGTTTACCTGAATTGTTGGCCAGTCATAAGCAAGTGGTTCATCTAACCAAATTTGCGGGTGGTCTTCATGCGGGCTTTAAAGAATCTACTGGTGACTTTTCAATGCCGGCAGAAGGTTTTCTTTATGAAAACGGCCAGAAGGTTGGCCCCGTGGATCAGTTTGTTATGAGCGGAAACGTTCTGGACTTACTGATGAAGATTGAAGAACTAGGCAATGAATACAACAAGCCGGGCAGTTCGTACATCTGCCCAGATGTTTTAGTCAGTCAGCTATCGTTCGCCGGAGCATAGGATTATTTCCTGGTGCGAAGTAAGGCCTGGGCAATTTCTGTGAATCCCAGGCCACCTTCTTGTTGGCTTACATAGGTGGGCTTGTTCTGAATCTGGTCTGCAAATTTCTGAATGTTTGCGACCGCAAAGCTATGCGGGAAAAAACCAAACATGGGTTCATCGTTCGGCGAATCCCCGCTAAAGGCGCAAACTTTTTTTGCGTCTTCCGCGGAAAGCGAAAACTCTTTTTCCAAGAATCGCAAAGACATCGTCAATTTATCGTAAGATCCAAACCAACCGTTAACATGTATGGAGCTGACCTTTGCTTGGGCTCCATGGCTTTCGAAAATCTGGACAATTTTCTGAACTTCTGATCTTGGCAGGGCAGGCACGTCTTCGCAGAAATCAATTGCAAGATCCATCAAGCGGCAGAACTGATCGCTTGCCAATTCGCAGCCGGGGACCTTTGCTAAAATTTCCTTTTCGAGATGCTGAAGTTTTAAGCGATTCTGTTTCTGCGTAGTTTCGTCGTAAAAAAAATGGCGATGCATTTTTTTGTTGTGATAGCGAAAGTAAAACCCACCATTTTCGCCAACAATTCCACTAACGGGCCAAACTCTTGCGATCATTTCGCACCAGCCGGCAGGGCGACCGGTCACCGGAATGACATGGATTCCTTTTTCATGAAGCTGCCAAAGAGCAGAGTAGGCTTCGGCTCCTAGAAGGCCTTCATCCGTCAATGTGTCGTCGATATCGGTTAGCAGAAAGTTCAGGGAATCAGAGAAAGCCGCAAGTTTTTTCATAAAAATGATCATAGCGGAGCTTCGAGCGAAGGTCTAAGTTTATACGAGTTGTCAAAAAACGGACTTGCTTCTTGTTGGCTTCACGGAGATGTTTTCTCTATTATATAGGGGTCATGGCGAGACCATGAACTTAGCAGAGGACCAAGATGGCCAAAAAAAGTGATGCATCAGAGAGTGGAATCAAGCTTGTCGTGGTCGAGTCGCCGACGAAAGCTAAAACAATTCGTAAGTTTCTCGGCAAGGATTACGTCGTTGAATCATGCATGGGCCACATTCGTGATTTGCCTAAGTCCGCAAAGGACATTCCGGAAAAGGTAAAAAAAGAAAAGTGGGCCCAGTTGGGTGTGAATGTTGATAAGAACTTTGAACCTCTTTATTGCATTCCTAAAGATAAGACTAAAGTCGTTAAAAATCTAAAAGATAAGCTTGTCGATGCCTCAGAGCTCTATCTCGCGACCGATGAAGACCGCGAAGGGGAGTCGATCAGTTGGCATCTTTTAGAAGTCCTTAAGCCTAAAGTGCCGACAAAGCGCATGGTCTTTCATGAGATCACCAAAGATGCGATTCAAAAAGCTTTGAAGGACACTCGTGAAATTGATTTGAACTTGGTCCGAGCGCAAGAAGCTCGGCGTATTTTAGACCGCTTGGTCGGTTACACGATTTCTCCATTGTTGTGGAAGAAGGTGGCCTATGGTCTTTCTGCAGGACGAGTTCAGTCAGTTGCTGTTCGCTTAATTGTCGAAAAAGAACTGGACCGTATTCGCTTTAAAAAGTCTGCTTACTGGGGAGTTCTAGCCGAACTTTCCAAAGATGGAGTTCAGTTTGAATCCCGTCTGCAACAATTTAAAAACCAAAGAATCGCGACTGGTAAAGACTTTGACGGATTGACGGGACAGCTGACCGCTGGGAAAGATGTTCTTGTTCTTGACGAATCTATCGCTCGCAAGCTTTCTCAAGATTTAAAAGCAGGCAAGTGGCAGGTCACCGAGGTTGACGAAAAGCCGACGTTCCGTAAGCCAGCGCCTCCATTTATTACTTCTACTTTGCAGCAAGAAGCCAACCGCAAACTCGGCCTAAGTTCCAGAGAAACAATGCAGGTCGCACAAAAGCTGTACGAACAAGGTTTTATTACCTACATGCGTACGGATTCGACCTTCTTATCTAATGAAGCCATCAATGCATCTCGCGACTGTATCCAAAGTAAATATGGAAAAGAGTATTTAACACCGCAGCCGCGTAATTATGCAGCGAAAAAAGTGAAAGGGGCGCAGGAAGCCCATGAAGCGATTCGCCCAGCTGGAAATCAGTTCATGGATCCTGACGAGACCGGACTTACCGGGCAGCAATTCCGACTTTATGATCTGATCTGGAAGCGGACCATCGCTTCACAAATGGTCGATGCTCGTCAGAAGCAAGTCAGCGCAAAAATTCAAGTGGGCGATGCTTTGTTTGGGGCATCGGGAATGACAATTGAATTCCCCGGTTTCTTGCGGGCCTATGTTGAAGGCAGTGATGATCCTGAAGCAGATTTGGCAGAGCGCGAGGTTCGTTTGCCATCGTTGAAGGCTCAGGATGCTGTTGCCTGTGCAAAATTAGATCCGACTTCGCATGAGACAAAACCGCCGGCACGATTTACCGAGGCGAGTTTGGTTCAAACGATGGAAAAAGAAGGTATTGGTCGCCCTTCAACGTATGCATCAGTTATTGGAACTATCATTGATCGTGGATATGTGCGGAAGAATGGAACAGCTTTAATTCCGACGTTTACGGCTATGATTGTTTCAAAACTTCTTAAGGGACACCTTCCCGAATTTGTGGACCTGGGTTTTACCTCTGAAATGGAACAGAGTCTGGATAATATCGCCGAAGGTGATTTGGATTGGGAAAAGTATCTGGCTTCGATCTATAAGGGTCCAAAAGGACTTCGCGCAAAAGTTGATGCTCAAGAGGAAAAGATTGATCCAGATGAGGCACGAACCATTTCAATCGAAGGCATGGATAAGTACAAATTCCATGTTGGTCGCTATGGCGCTTATGTGACAACAAAGCGCGATGGAGAAGACGTCAGTGCTTCGGTTCCTGACAATGAATCACCAGCTGATATTACTCCCGAGATTGCCGAAAAGCTGATTGATCAAAAAATCAACGGAGCAGATGCTCTGGGTAAAGATCCTAAAACAGATCTTCCTGTTTATGTTCTGACGGGACGGTACGGCCCTTATGTTCAGTTGGGCGATGTAACACCAGATGATGATAAACCGAAACGAGCGTCCTTGCCTCCGGGCACTCAGCCAGAGCAAGTTGATTTACAGATGGCTTTGGATCTTCTGTCATTGCCGAAGACTCTGGGAAAGCATCCCGGTACTGGTAAAGACGTCAAAGCGGGTTTAGGTCGCTTTGGTCCATTTGTTGTTCATGAAGGTGATTACCGATCTATCCCGAAAACAGAGAGCGTAGTCACTATTACGTTTGAACGAGCAATGGAAATGCTGAGCCAACCGAAAAAGGGTCGAGGCAAGGCGGCGCCGCTGAAAGATTTAGGAGTACATCCTGACTCCGCCGAGGCGATCCAGGTCTTTAATGGTCCTTACGGTCCATATATCAAGTCAGGTAAAGTAAATGTCTCTTTGCCAGAGGGAACGACTCCTGAGACTGTGACATTGGAACAAGCCGTGACGCTGATCAATGAGAAGGCTCCGGCAAAAGGTGCTAAAAAGGCGAAAGGCAAGGCTGCAAAAGCGACGAAAGAAGCCAAGCCGTCATCTGACAAAGCCACCCCTAAAAAGACCTTAAAAAAAGCCTCATCCGCAAAGGAAAAAGCTGAGGTTTTGGGTGTTAAAAAAGTGATCACTCGCAAAGCAAAAAAGTAATTTGTACAGCCCTCTTTCCCGAGAGGGCTTTTTTTGGTACTTTTCCCTCGGGTCGTCATACTGAATAGCTATTAAACAAGGTGATGTATGAGTAAGAGCTTCCTCAAGGGACAGCTTGAATTAGGTATCAACAGAGCTCCGGAACGAGATCGAAATTTCCATCTCGGGGGGCGTAGTTTTTATTTCTTCGATTTTGACGACAATATCGCCTTCCTGACGACACCTTTGATTCTTTTTCACAAAAAAGACCGCTCTGAGGTTATGATTTCAAGCGGCGACTTCGCCCAGTATCAACACGCTATTGGTCAAACAGGACCGTATGCGGACTACCTGATCGATTACTGCGATATTTCGGGTACCTTTAGAAACTTTCGTGATCATCATGTCGATGAGCTTGAGAAGCTGGCAGGCAAAAAACAAGTATTTGTTCAAGACGTTGCCGAAGCTTTAGGTTATCCCGATTTTCAATGGAAGGGGCCTTCTTGGGAGTGCTTCTATCACGCCGCTTTTAATCAGCGTCCTCTTTCCGTGATCACCGCGCGAGGGCATCATCCGGAAACCTTGAAAGACGGTATACGGGTTTTTGTTCATAACAAGGTCTTGCCCATCGAGCCGAATTATCTGAGTGTTTATCCTGTTAGCCATAAAGAAACAAGAGCTGCTTTAGGTGATGAGCAGTTCCAGCAAGGGACGGCCGAGCTGAAACAGAGAGCCATTCGCGCGAGCGTGGAAAAAGCAATCGAACTTTATGGCTACAACCCCCATCATCGATTCGGTATGTCCGACGATGACCCTAAAAATATCCAGCTCATTTTGGAAGAAATGTCTCGACTTAAGGCGAGATTTCCCGAGATGTCGTTCTTTATGATCGCCACTGAGCACGGAAGCTTCGTTAAGCATGAAGTCAAACATTCAGGTTTGCGCTCTGACAAAGCTGATTCCCTTTCTCAACTCTCCTTTTTTGAAGAGGACCGACGAAAGTCATAGCTTTCTGATCACGCCGTCCTAATTTACCCCGCTCATCATAAAATGAATGCTCTCCATAATATTTTTGATACTCTATTGGAATAGTCTGCTCCATATGGGGGAGCCAGGGAAGGGATCAGGATGAGGTCACTTAAGAATGGTGTGAGGGGTTTAGTTATTGCGGGTTCGCTCGTAATTTCATCAGTCGCCTCAGCACAGCTTAAAGAAGGTTTGGAATGTCGTTATTTAACCGTGATTGAGCAGGGCTTCTTGGCTAATCACGTGAAATATTCAAGCCGCGACACTGATCTTCAGAACAGAGTGATTGAGCAATACTTGAAGAGGCTAGACCCTTCAAAAATCTATCTCACTGAAGCTGATGCGAACAAAATCAAAGCTACGATGGGCAAGGTTTTTGAGAAAACCAAAAATCGTGATTGTGGCTTCTTGGAAGCTTCGCAAACCTTGGTTCTTGAGCGCGTGAAAGAACGAGCAGAGTTTGCCAAGTCTTTCTTAGGAAAAGATTTTAAGTTTGATGAGACGACAGAGTTTGTCTTTGATCCGGATAAAAAAGCTTGGCCCAAAGATACGGCTGAAGCTAATGAGTATTTGAAAAAATATATTCAGTTCCAGATTGGTAACTACCTTGCCACCGACATGAAAGTTGACGAGGCGAAAAAGAACGTCATCAAAAATTACGAAAGATCAGTCAAACGTACACAGGATATCAAGCAGGACGATCTGTATGCCGGATATTTGGACTCTTTTGCTCGCGCTTTAGATCCACACTCCAGCTTCTTTTCGCGAGATGTACTGGAAGATTTTGAGATTCAGATGCGTCTTTCTCTTGAAGGAATTGGGGCGACGCTGTCTTCGCAAGATGGTTTTACAGTCGTCGAACAGTTAGTTCCTGGCGGAGCTGCTGCCAAGTCTGGTCAGATCGAACCACAAGATAAGATTATTGCTGTAGGCCAAGAAAAAGGCTCTATGGAAAATGTGATCGATATGGATTTGAAAGACGTCGTTAAAAAAATCCGCGGTAACAAGGGAACCAAGGTACGTCTGACAATCCTTCGTAAAGCTGGTGAAGGCAAGAAGCGCTTTGACGTGTCTCTTACTCGGGAAAAAGTGAATTTAGAAGATGAAGCGGCTTCCATCACTTTCGTGGATAAAAAAGTAAACGGTGTGAAGAAGAAACTGGGAATCATCAACTTCCCTTCGTTTTATGCGGATTCTCGTCGTGGCGGACGTTCGTCGGCTGCGGATATGAAGAAACTGATTAAAAAAGCCCGGGCTCAGAAGGCCGATGGTTTAGTGTTGGATCTTTCCAATAACGGTGGTGGATCTCTGGAAGATGCTGTGAAAATTGCCGGTCTTTTCTTTAAAACAGGCAATGTTGTAAAACAGTCGTCTAAAAACGAAGGCCGTGCTGAGTCAGCATTAAGAGATACAGATCCTGCAGTTGATTGGGCGGGTCCTCTTGTTGTATTGACCAGCCGAATCTCTGCCTCTGCTTCAGAAATCGTAGCGGGTACACTTCAGGACTATAAGCGGGCTGTCGTTGTCGGCGGTGATCATACTTATGGTAAAGGCAGTGTTCAGTCAGTTCTTCCGATTCCTAACAACCTGGGCGCAATCAAAGTCACAGTCGGAATGTTCTTTGTTCCTGGTGGTAAATCAACTCAGCATCGCGGTGTCGATGCAGACCTTGTTTTGCCGGGTCCATTCAGCACTGATGAAATTGGCGAAAAGTATATGGACTATTCATTGCCGCCAAAAACAATTGATGATTTTGTGTCGGCGGAGGCTATGGTTAAGGAAGGCCCTGGTGCTTGGCAAGAAATTAAGCCGGACTGGATTCGAGTTTTGCGTGAGCGCTCCACTGACCGAGTCGCTAAGAACGATGAATTTAAAAAGATCCTGGATGAATTAAATAAGACAAAATCTCGTGGCAAGCTGATCCGAGTTAGCGAGATTCTTAAGGATAAGAACGAAAAAGATAAAAAAGATAAAGCTAAAAAAACAGCTAGCAAAGCTAAGAAAAACGAAGAGTATTTGAAGCGGCCGGAGATTGTGGAAGCAGAGAATGTTCTTTTGGATCTTATTCAGCTTGAAGAAGGAAAAACCCTAGGAGTTCCTAAGCAAGCGAACGCTAAGTAGTTGTTTTGGAAGTGTGCCCTTAGGCAAAAGTAAGTTGTTGGAGCCCGGTTCTTCCGGGCTTTTTTTTTACCTGCCTACGGTTCGAGATTTGGTTGGAGTTTTATAGGAACTAAAGCTTCAGTGGCACAGCATCCTGCTTCGTTGGCGCCCGCCTGCGGCGGGTGCGCGCATCGTGCGCCGCCAAAGGCCCCTTGCGCCTTAGTTTCTATAAAACTCCAACCAAATCTCGAAGCTTGTCTGACTTGGTTTTGTCAGCCTTTTGGAAAGTTAGAGTTGCTACTATTCTGAGATGGTGATGAGTTGATTGGTGACGTTGGTGTCGCCGGCTTCTTTTTTGGCAGTTCGTTCGATAAACAGTTTGTCTTGGTTGTTCAGGACTTGGCCCTGCAAGAGGACTTTGCCTCCTGTTACGTTGATGGTGACTGTTTTGGCGAAGCTGGCGTTGTCTCGGTAGATTTTGGTGCGAATAAGTTCTCTGAGGCGGTCGTCTCGGGCTCTCATTGCTTGGGCTTGTTTTTCGCTGGCGCTCAGTTCGGGCATTGGGGCATTTCTTGGGATGGTGATTGTCGCTGATGGCGGTGGTGCATTCTCGTTAGTGTCTATGACATTCGGCGAGGGAAGGTTCGGGGTGTACATCTGGCCGCCAGGATTGACTGCTTGAGGCTGGGCTGGTGCGGGAGCGGGTGCGCTTTGAGGAATCGGAATGGGAACGGGAATGGTCATCGGAACTTGTTGTATTGTAGTGGCTTCGGTTCCTCCATCCTGAGCTGGCATCTCGGCGGGTGGAGCTTGTTGGGTTTGTGCTGGAGCTGTTTGATTGGCAGCGGGAGCTTGCTGTTGTGTCGGCGCGGAAGGTGCCTGTTGTGCCGGAGCTGCAGCGTCTGTCTGAGCATAACTGGATTCCGAGATAATTAAGAGTGAAATGAAAATTGCTTTCACAAGCATAATCGCTCCCTCACAAAGAGAGTAGGGTTGTAAAAACCCTACTCTGGAAAGAGATATTATTCAGTTGTCGTCGTGGAGCTTCCGCCGAGGTTGGCCTGAATAGACTGTGCCTTTGTCAAATGCTCTTGAATATGGTCACGAGTGGATTGCAGAAAGGTCTTAAGGCCGATGTTTTGAGCAGACGGAATTAATGTCTGATCGAGTTCGTTCAGAAGCTGCTGATGCATTGTTACCTGCTGCTCCATATAGCTACGATCAAACTCTGTGCCTTTTTTCTTTTTTAGATCGGAGATTTTCGTTTTGGATTCGTCTTTAAGAGCCTTGGCCATATCATTGGATTTCTTTTTGATGTTTTCTTCTTTCGAAATCTTTTTGGATTGTTTGTTGGTCATTTCATGTTGGTCGAGCATCATCTGTGCATAGTCTTTTACTTCGGGATTTTCAGCTCTCTTCTTGGCTAATTTAGCCGCGTCGATCTCTGAATCATTAGCTGTCTTTAGGATTTCTACGATCTCACCATCGCTAGGAGCAACGGCCTGTGCAGAAGCTGTTACATGATATCCGCCGAAGGCGAAGACGAACGACATCAAAGTCATCTTTGAAAATTGCGTGAACATGGTTTCCTCCTTAATAGTTGTTAAATCCGTAGAGTCCGCCACTTAGTTTGGTGGTGGGGTTCTCAAAGAGGAAGTAAACCGGGGTGGCATAAGATTGGCTACTAGGTCCATCGTGTTTTTCATCATACCCTGGTCACGAGACTTCGGTTTCAACTCCATGAAGGCTTCACACATCATCTCGGCTTCTTGCTGAGTGAACAATTGACGAGACATACTGAAGATCTTGCCTTCTTCTTCCTCTATGTGGTGTTCCAGGGATTCTTTCAGTTTTATTGCTGTCTTTTTCCAGTCCCCGACGAGTTTGCTCTGGGCCTGCAGAGCTCTTAAGTATCCTTCTGCTTCCATATGCTCTTTGTAGCCATGCATGGCCATGTCCTTTGCCATATCTAACATCCGTAGGGAATTATAGAGGACGCTCTCTTCTGCTCGAGCGTGGGGGATTAACTCGTCACTGATCTGTGCGACCAAGCGATTGCGTTGTTCCTGGTCATCATCGTTGAGCGCGACCAATTGATTCAGGAGCTTTTTGATTAGTTGATGGTCCTTTTTGAGTTGTTCATAAATCAACATAAATTTACCTTCCTTCTGAATGTTTAAACCGATTTTCATGGCTGAAATTGCAAGAGCCAATCCATCTCAAACCAAGATAATTTCGAGGAAAAACTTAAATTATGAGGTTTAAAGTCCTTTCAGATGAATGACAGGGGAATTTGGACCCGAAGAGGCTGTTAAAATGGTCCTCGGAGCCGTAACTGAGGGCTATTTGGCGTGACAAAAGCTTCTCTTTTCGCTTAGATAGTTGCGTTAATGGAGGCCTCAAAATGTCTAAAAAGACCACTGTGAAACAGGGGAAGAAATCGTCTGTGAAAAAGGCGACGTCCCCAGCGAAAGCAGCGAAAAAACCTGTTAAAAAGAAGGTCGCGCAAAAAAGGGATCACTTCGGAGGTCTTTCTGAAGACTTGTTGTTGCGCATACACGATCTCATGGTGAAATCCCGTGTCCTTGAAGAGCGTCTAATTAAAATTTATAAAGCCGGTGAAGCTTATTTCTGGATCGGCGGCCCCGGAGAGGAAGCGATGGGCGTTCCACTGGGAATGCTAGTGAATAAAGGGCAAGGGTTGGAACACGACTGGTTGCATTTGCATTATCGCTGTACTCCAACTTTGGTGGCCATGGGCATGCCTATGGTCGATTCTATTCGTCTGATTATGAACCGCGCGACGGACACCTCAACAGGCGGACGAAATTTTGCGAATCATTATTGCTTTCCAAAATGGAATGTGGCTCCTGTGACCTCACCGATCGAAGTTCAGTATCCCATTGCTTGCGGAACGGCACATGCGCAAAAGCGTGCGGGACACAAAAGCATTTCCATTGTCACTGGTGGTGATGCGGGAACAGCAGAGGGAGATTTCGCAACAGCTTTGATCTGGGCTTCTCGTAAAGGCCAGGAACTTCCCGTGTTGTTAACTGTGCAAAACAATGGTTACGGAATTTCAACACCCTTTGAAGGACAACACGGAGAGAGCGAAATTGCAGACCGTGCTCGTGCATTCAACATTCGCTCACGTGTTATCAACGGAAACGATCCTGTCGAAAGCTATCTCGCTTTTAAAGAAGAGATGGAATACATCCGCAAGACGGGTAAGCCCTCATTTGTCGAGGTTAAAGTGAGTCGTCTCTATGGTCACTCTTCGGCAGACGGAGCCAATCGCAAACCGGAATTATTCGATTGCGTATTGAATTTTGAAAAGCGGCTGATTTCTGCGGGAATCCTTTCCGACAAAGCTGCAAAAAAGATTTGGGAAACATATGAGGCTGAAGGAGTGGCGGCTCAAGAGAACGTGCGACATGAACCGGCGCCGTCTCCAGAGTCCGTTTGGGATCACGTTTATGCTAACAACGAAAATGCAGACTGGAGGAAGTTCTAATGGCTAGTATAGCTCAGGCCATCAGAATGGCCCTTCACTACGGTGAAGAAAATCTTGGAGTGAAGGATATTTTTGGTCAAGACGTTGGCGCTCCGCTTGGTGGAGTGTTTACGGCCACTCAAGGACTTAAGACAGCGTGGAACTCTCCACTGGATGAACGTGGTATTATCGGCGTTGCCATGGGCATTGCAATGACTGGCGATCGTTGTGTGGCAGAGATTCAGTTCGCGGACTACATCTTTAATACGATCGACTTGCTGAAGATCGCCGGCAACACCTTGTGGTGTACGAATGGGCAAGTGCCGTTACCGATGGTCGTGATGACTCCGGTAGGAGCGGGAATCTTTGGATCAGTTTATCATTCTCACTCTTTCGATGCTTGGGCTTCACGTTTGCCCGGCTGGAAGATCGTTATGCCGTCAAACCCATTGGATGCATACGGTTTGATGTTGGCGGCGATTCAAGATCCCAATCCCGTTCTTTATTTGAAGTCTAAGGCGTTGATGCGCCATAAGGGTGATGAATTAATCCCTGGTGAACCGGCAGATGAAAAAGAACTCAAAGCCATGATTGATAAACCCGTGCAGAACTCTGCTGGATGGAAGCCTCGTTGGCCTGATCTGGAAGAGTATATTGTACCGATCGGTAAAGGCAAGATCACCCGTTCGGGTGATCAGATCACTGTAGTTACCTACAGCCGTATGGTTCACCTGTGCGATGAGGCAGCAGATAAGTTGCGCGAAGAGGGAATATCTGTGGAAGTGATCGACCTTCGTTCCATTTATCCCTATGACTGGGAAATGATTAAGTCCTCTATCGAAAAAACAGGTCGAGTGCTTTTTGTGAATGAAGACACTGAAGTGACAAACTTTGGGGAACACTTGGCATATCGAGCAACTCAAGAGCTGTTTTATCAGTTGATGGCTCGTCCTCGTGTTCTTGCGGGGAAGAACCTTCCTGGTATCGGTTTGCATCCTAATCTTGAAAAGAACTCTGTGCCGCAGCTTCATGATATTGAAACTGCGATTCGAGAAGTTGTCGCGGAAGTGCCTTAATGACAAAATCCCAAGCCCATCGAAAAAAAGTTTTGCGCAGAGTGAATAAGAAGAGTGGTAAAAGACTCTTCGATAAGTACGAACTTTACCGCAAAGCGGTTCAGTCCGCTGAAAATGATGTGGTCTTTATTAGTGAAACTTTTAAAGAGCTAAAAGGCAAACCGGCAAAAACCTTTCGTGAAGATTTTTGTGGTACTTTTGCACTGTCAACCGAGTGGATTAAGCTGAACCCTCGTCACGAAGCTATCGGTATCGATCTTGATCCGGAGCCAATGGCCTACGGCCGAGCAAATTATTTGACAAAAACGTCTCCGGATCAGCAAAAGAGAATGACGCTGATCGAAGGCAATGTTCTGAGTCCCAACTTACCTAAAGCGGACATCGTAGCGGCAATGAATTTTTCCTATTTCTGCTTCAAACAGCGAGATCTGATGAAAAAGTATTTCGCTAACGTCTTTAAGTCGTTAAACAAAGACGGGATGTTCTTGGTGGATATTTTTGGCGGCAGTCAATGCTATGATGCGATTGAGGATACTATCCGTCACGAGAGCTTCACCTATTATTGGGATCAGACAAATTTTGACCCAGTAACAAATGAGGCACTATTTCATATTCATTTTAGAGTGGGCGGCAAAAAAATCGAGCAGGTCTTTTCCTATGACTGGAGGATTTGGTCCATTCCAGAAATACGTGACATTATGACCGAGGTTGGATTTAAGAAGGTCCATGTGTATTGGGAAGGTACTGCCAAAGATGGTTCCGGCGATGGAAACTTCACGCGTGTTGATCACGGTGAAGCTTGTCAGAGCTGGATCGCCTACATTGTTGGCGAAAAATAAAAAAAGGAGCAGAGCTCCTTTTTTTTTATCTTACTCCACTTGATGGTGGTGGAGGCGGTAATAAACGATTGCCTGGAGTGGCCGGTTTATAATTTGGTTTAGAGTTTGATGTTGGTGGATTCCCACAAAAGTCAGCGGAGATATCACAGGCATTGGCCATTGTGCTGCAGAATTTGTTCGACTCGGCGGGGGACTTCAGAAAAGAGTTCAATAACGGATCACCTTTTCCATCATGCATGCGCTCGATTTCCGCAAGACATTCGGTTAAGCCATTGTCTTTGTCGCCTGATTCAACAAGACCTTTGCTGCCGCCTCGGCCAAGAGCTTCCTTCAAACGTTTCACAAAAGCTGGTCTTCGTTCTGAAGGAGGCTGAGTTGTATAAAGCGGATATTTCTCTGCAAAGTCTGAGTCCTTAGGACCCGGATTAGAGCTGCGCAGGGGCTCGGGACTGTTGATCATCACGTAGTTCATGTTTTCGCTCGCACTGCGCCCGAACATTGAACCACTAAAGCCATAGTATTTGCCGACTTTATCGAGCTCCTTATAAGACATATTGGTATTGCCTGTTATAGCTCCATAAATGTAAGGTCGCCAGTCCTCCGAGGCGATATCAGAATCACGGTGATCCTTGATGCTTTTCGCCCGTTGTTTGCTGATATACTTTTGGCAGAAGCCATAATCTTTCATCATTGAAATAACAGTTTTTTGAAAGTTCTCGCGTGCTTCGAAATTGGCAGAAATTTTATTCTTACCACTGGCATCGAGTTTAAGGTTTTGCACTGTCATTGTGCCAAGCAAGCTGAGCCATTTTTCTGAGGGCACGACTTCGCGGCCTCCGGCTTTGTCGGCAAAGTATTTTTGAGAGCCACAAGAAATACACTGCATATAAGTGTTCTCAAACGCTTTGCTCGAGCGGCAGTCGAACTCGTCATAACCAGCTCCGGCTATGGAACCTATCAATAGCATAGTACTTATAACTGAAGAAACTTTTAACATGCCGATCTCCTGGGTCTTTATTCCAGTAGACCTATCGGCTAAAAATCAGATTTTTTAAAGAGTGGACTTAAGGTCAGGCCTATTTCAGTCAGTTTGGGCTCTGGGAAAGTAGGGCCTCGGTGTATCACGCACAGAACATGACTTATCTTGGCCCCGATAGAGCGCAGGTCTTTGGTCGAGATGACGACCTGTCCGCCAGTCGTAACCACGTCTTCAATCACACAGACATTTTTATCTTTGACGTCGGTTCCTTCAGCGAAAAGGCAAGTGCCATAGTCTTTCGCTTCTTTGCGAATAAAGGCACAGGGTAGTCCTGTTTCCAGCGAAAGTGCTGTTGCAATAGGAATTCCACCCATTTCAAGGCCCGCCAGAACTTCAGTTCCAGCAGGAATTAACGGTGCCATCTGTTTTGCGATTTCGCGAAGTAACTCGGGACGAGCCTCGAAACGATACTTATCAAAATATTCATGGGAGATCTGTCCAGAGCGAAGTTTGAATTCCCCGGTCAAGTGAGCCACTTCATAAATCTTTTTTGCAAGTTCTTGTCGAGTCATCGTCACCTCTTAGCTGCGGCGGAACTTCTGTTTACGAAGCTGCCATTGCTCTAATGCAAACTTACGCATGTCTTCAACGCTGTCTAGTTCGTCGACGATCTCAACCCCCAAAAGAGTTTCTACAGCATCTTCCAGGGAGACAAGTCCCGCGACGATGCCGTATTCATCGACAGCCAAAGCGATATGTTCTTTTTCCTTGATGAAAAAATCGAGCACCTGAGAGACCGTCATGCGTTCGGGAATGCTGGAAATGGGTGTAACCATTTCTCCGACCTTTTGGGAGTGCTGGTCATTCGAAAGTGCTTCGTGAATCTTATAACGGAATGTCATTCCTATGATGTTGTCAAGACTCCCAGAATAAACAGGAATGCGCGAGAATCGCAAAGGTTTGTATTTCGCAAAGACTTCTTCCACCGAAAGCTCTTTATCCAAAGCAAAGAAAACCGATCGTGGCGTCATGATGTCTGAAACGTAGATCTTATCGAGCATTAAAAGGTTTTTAATAATGTGAGATTCCTTACCTTTTAAGGTTCCCTCTTCGGCACCAATCTCTGCACTCATCAAAATTTCTTCGCGGCTGACTTCGGGATCTTCAGAAGTTCGTGCGAACAGACGACCCATCCACTCTGACATAATGACCAGCGGATACAGAATTAGAATCATAAACTGTATTGTATAAGCGGAAAAAGGAATCAGTGCTTTCCAATGGGCGGCACCGATCGATTTTGGAATGATCTCAGAAAAAATAAGGATGGCAAAAGTCAAAACAAACGAGGCTACGGTTACGATCGTTTCGCCAAAGTTGACCTGAACATGATAGGCAATAGCCGCCGAACCCAGGGTGTGGGAAAGCGTGTTCAGCGTCAAAATGGCAGAGATGGGACGATCTATATTTTCTTTAAGGTGTTCTAAAAGCTTCGCGCTTTTTTTGCCTTCTTTAATTAGAACGCCAATGTAAGCCGAAGTGGAACTTAGCAGTGTCGCTTCAAGGATTGAGCAAAGGAATGAGACCCCGATGGTGACAACGAAGAGTATGATAATAATTGTCATAAGCAGCGGTGATTGAAAATACGTTGAACGAAGGGGAGATTAAGTGAGTTTTGAATGGGCCAAGGCCTATAACTGTCCATATTAGGTTTATTCTATCACAAGTTTTGGGGCTGCTGTCTACAACGCAGCCCGCCTGATGCTGATATGGCGAGTCGAGGCTAGGCTGAAATAATGTACTCTGGCGTTTAATAAGGATCTTTTTTGACCAAAGTAGAGTCGTTTTCTAAGCTGGCTCATAATATGTAAAGGAGAGCTTATGTTTAAAACAGGACTGATGGGCTGGCTCGTTCTTTTGACATGTCAATTCGCATACGCCGCTGTTCAAACTGAAGTTGTGGAGTATAAGGACGGCAAAGAGACTTTGGAAGGGTTTGTTGCCTATGACGACACAGTCAAGGGGCCGCGGCCAACGATTCTAATTGTCCATCAGTGGATGGGAATTACAGATCATGAAAAACAGTATGCTCGGAAATTGGCAGAGCAGGGATACCTGGCCTTTGCTGTGGATATCTATGGCAAAGGGAAGCGCCCTCAAGATAGGACCGAAGCTGCGCAATATGCTGAGACCTATCGCGGGAACAGAAAGCTTTTCCGTCAGCGAGCCAAGGCTGCTCATAGCTTTATCCAAAAGGACAAAAAGGCAGATAAAAAGCAAATGATCGTTCTGGGCTTTTGTTTTGGGGGCACGGGGGCGCTTGAACTTGCTCGGTCCGGTGCGCCTTTAATTGGCGTGGTTTCTTTCCACGGGGGGCTTTCGTCACCAACGCCTCAGGATGCAAAAAATATCAAAGCTCCCGTTTTGATCCTGCACGGTGCTGCGGATCCGACAATAAAAACTGAGGAAATACAGGCGTTTATGAAAGAAATGAATGATGCAGGGGTCGACTATCAGTTCATCTCTTATTCCCAGGCAGTTCATGGGTTTACGCAGGAAAATGCTGGTGCAGACCCTTCAATGGGCGTCGCTTATAACGAAAAGGCTGCTCGGAGATCGTGGCAGGCACTGACGACTTTTTTAACTGAAATTGCCCCCGTTACAGGGCCATGACGCGTCACCGTGAAAAGTCTTTAATGCAAGGACTTCGCTCTTTGGCTCCTGAGCCTTCCATGGTAGACAAGCCCATTAACTATTAAAGGGGTGACTCATGAAATCCGTACTTTTGGCAGTTTTGGTTTCTTTCTCAATGGTGGCAAATGCCTCTGATGATCTTCTTGCGAAAAAAGGTAAGAAGTCTGAACCACCTCCTGCTGACCGTGATGAGCGCACTGGCGGCGGTGATGAAGTAGATCCTCGTCAGGAAACTTATGAAGGTAATGGCCGTGATGGCGCAACTGGCGGCGGATTTTTTGATGGCGGTGGTTACGGCGGAAGCGACGGCACTGGCGGCGGAATGATCGGTGAGATCTTCAGAGTTGCTGGCGGCTCAGAGCCTGTCACTAGTACGAAGATTGAAGACCGCGGTGAAGTTGTGGTCTACACGACAGTCACTCACAAGGCCGTAAGCCCTACTGAAGTGTGTACAACTGAAAGTGTTATCGTAGTTGATAAGAAGACCAACAAAGTTGTGTCGTCTGAGTCTGCAGAGTACTGCAATCATCTTTCTTATTAATTAGATCGATAATTAGGTCGGATGTAATCCATCCAAAAAACAAAAAAACCCAGTAGTGATACTGGGTTTTTTTATTTCTAAATTCGTAGAATTAACCTTAAGAATTTCCAGCAGGTCGAAACCTGCCGGAGTTTCCAGAGTGAGCAGAATTACTTCTGCTCAGCTGCTCTCTTAGCTTGGTATTTCTTAGCTAGTTCTTCCTGGATGTTACGAGGTACTGGAGCGTACTTCGCGAATTCCATAGAGAACTCACCTTTACCTTTAGTTCCAGAACGAAGATCAGTTGAGTAACCGAACATTTCTGTCAGTGGTACTTCTGCTTCGATCACACAGTTACCGTCGAAAGCAGTTGTTCCAACAATAGTTCCGCGGCGTTGATTGATTTGACCAACTGCAGAGCCTTGATATTCATCAGGAACAACGGTCTCAAGCTTCATGATCGGCTCAAGAACTGTTGGTTTCGCATTTCCATAGATTTCACGAAGAGCCGCCATCGCCGCAATTTTGAAGGCCATGTAAGATGAATCGACATCATGGTATGCGCCGTCTTCAAGAACAACTTCTACGCCAACAATTGGGAAACCAATGAGTGGACCTTTAGTCGTTTGCTCTTTGAAGCCCTCTTCAACCGCTGGAATGAATTCCTTAGGAATACGACCACCGACAACTTTGTTATCAAATTTGAATACAGAGCCATCTTCTTGTGGAGGAAGTGGAACGATTTTACCAACGATTTTAGCGTACTGACCGGAACCACCCGTTTGCTTTTTATGAGTGTAATCATAAGCAGCTTCCTGAGCGATAGTTTCACGGTATGCCACCTGAGGAGCACCCACGATCACGTCACAATTAAATTCACGCTTCATACGCTCGACATAGATCTCCAAGTGAAGCTCACCCATTCCTGAGATGATCGTTTCATTGGATTCTTCGTCACGGTGAACGCGGAACGTTGGATCTTCTTTACGGAACTTTTGCAACGCCTTAGAGAAGTTATTCGCTGCAGTCTTGTCCTTAGGAGCAACTGCCAAGCTGATAACCGCATCAGGAACGTGCATAGATTGCATAGACGCCGTGATGCCCTCGTCACAGAATGTGTCACCAGAGGCGCAATCGATACCGAAAAGAGCCACGATGTCACCAGCGTAAGCTGTGTCGATATCTTCCATCTTATCAGAGTGCATACGAACCAAGCGAGGAATCTTAACCGATTTCTTGTTGGTTTGGTTGATGATGAAAGCACCTTTCGCCAACTTACCTTGGTAAATACGCATGTAAGTCAACTGACCAAATGGAGTCTCTTGCAATTTAAACGCAAGAGCGACAGTTGGTTTGTTGTTGTCTGGGAAAAGGTCAAATTTTTCTTCATTTTTCGCAAGATCAAGAGCTTGTTCTCTTTTTTCTGCTGGAGAAGGAAGGTAGTAAGTGACTGCATCCATCAAACGCTGAACGCCTTTATTTTTGAAGGCAGAACCACAAAGAACGGGAACGATCTGAAGAGCGATAGTTCCTTTACGAAGAGCTGCACGCAACTCTTCAGTTGTTGGATCTTCTTCCATCAAGAACTTTTCTTCAATTGTTGGATCGATATCAGCTAATTTGCCGATCATGATCTGGCGGTATTTTTTCGCTTGTTCAACAAGGTCTGCTGGGATGTCTTCAACTTTTACGATCTCTCCAGAGTCGCCTTCGTTGATGTAAGCTTTCATATCAACAAGGTCAACGTGACCACGGTGCTGATCTTCCAAACCAATTGGAATCTGGATCATCACTGCATTCAAACGCAATTTTTCGATCAATGCATCAGTAACACGGTATGGGTTGGCACCTTGACGGTCCAACTTATTGACGAAAGCTAAACGAGGAACGCTGTAACGCTTCATCTGACGGTCAACTGTAATTGACTGAGACTGAACACCAGCCACACCGCAAAGAAGAAGGATCGCACCGTCAAGAACGCGAAGAGAGCGTTCCACTTCCACTGTGAAATCCACGTGTCCCGGAGTATCGATTAAGTTAATAGTATAATCTTTCCACTGTACCTGAGTCGCAGCAGATTGGATGGTGATACCTTTTTCTCTCTCAAGATCCATGGAGTCCATTGTCGCGCCCACGCCGTCTTTTCCACGAACTTCGTGGATCGCGTGAATTCTTCCTCCATAGAACAAAATACGCTCAGAAGTCGTAGTTTTTCCCGAATCGATGTGAGCCGAGATACCGATATTTCTGACCATATCAATATTCCATTTTTTGGACATATTCATACCCTTCGTTAATTTATCATTAGCGACGAATGTCACTAGTTTTATTGTTACTTTTACGAAAGTATTCGAAGTATCATCAATTACTTTCAAGTGCAAAAAGAAGATTCTAGAGCAAGTGGCCGACGCAGCGCCACAAAAATCGTAAAATGCGAGACTCAGAAGGGTGCTGCTGGGTTGGCTTGATCTTCAGTTCTCTCGGCGTAAAGATAGGTATTAATGAGCGATTTAAAAAAGCTACTAAATGCGAACTTCCCTTTCGCTTCTTTTCGAGGGGAGCAGGAGGCCGTCCTTAGCCGAGTCTGGGCCAACCAAGATGTGTTGGCATTAATGCCAACGGGGATGGGGAAAAGTCTCTGTTTTCAGTTTCCAGCAAAAGTCCGAGACGGGCTGGTGCTGGTGATCAGCCCGCTCATAGCCCTGATGCAGGACCAGGTTCAGAAAGCCCAAGAGCTCAAAATTTCTGCTACTTTTTTAAGCTCGACAATAAGCCGAGAAGAGAGAGAATCCCGGCAGGAGCGAATTGCACGGGGTGACTATCAACTTATTTATGTGACTCCCGAGCGATTTCGTAAGCCGGAGTTTGTTGCAGCCATTAAAAACCGTCGGATTCAGCTTCTTGCTGTCGACGAGGCTCACTGTATTTCCCAGTGGGGGCATGATTTCCGGCCTGATTATTCTAGAGTGGGAGAGTTCCGCGCACTCTTGGGAAATCCGCCCACCATGGCGCTCACGGCAACGGCAACTCCCGAGGTTCAAAAGGATATTCTTAATAAGCTGAGTATTCCGACGGCAGAGACTATTTCAGCTGGAATTGAAAGACCGAACCTGGCTTTGCAGGTGCATGATGTTTATGGAATTGACGAAAAGATCCGTAATATTATTGGCCTCCGTCATCAAACTTCGGGCGGAGCCGCGATTGTTTATTGTTCTCTTATTCAAACTCTTAAGAAGGTTTCTTCGGCTTTAAGGCAGCTGGGGATCGAGCACCTCGTCTATCATGGTGATCTCTCGCCTCAAGATCGCAAAAGAAATCTGCGACGATTTAGTACCGAAGAGACTCCAGTGATGATCGCTACTCCCGCTTTTGGATTGGGTATCGATAAAAGCAATGTTCGTCTGCTAGTTCATGTGGAGACACCGAGTTCTCTTGAGTCCTATTTCCAAGAGGTCGGTCGCGCGGGTCGTGACGGCGAGAAATCTTATTGCCACCTTTTATACGATCAGGAAGATGTCAGTATCCAAATGGAATTTTTGAAGTGGTCCCATCCGGAACCTGACTTTATACGCAAGGTTTATCAGCTGATCGAAGACAAGCGTTCTCAGGTGGATCAAGACGGGTTTGACTTTCTAAGAGAGCAAATGAATTTCAGAAATCGCAGAGACTTTCGCTCTGAAGCCGCGGTCAGTATTTTGGAGCGATGGGGTTGCTTAGAAAAATCCGAGGACCCATTCCCTTACCGTTGTGTGCACACGCCGACGGATGAACAGTTCGCGGCAGAGGATGGGGCGACCATTTTGAAAACTCAGAATTTAAAGCTATTGGAAATGGTTCGCTGGGCTACCCAGGAACAAGAATGCCGCATGAACAGAATTTATCAGTATTTTGGTCATTCCCATGAGGAGCCTTGCGGTATCTGCGATATCTGCCAAAGCCGGGGGGAGATACTTTCATGAAGTGGCGCTCTTCTGTCGATTTCCCGGATCCGAATGATACCTTGGCAGAAGGTGTCCTGGCCGTTGGCGGAAAAGTTGATGTCGGCACCCTCTATGCCGCCTATTCTAAGGGTATTTTTCCGTGGCCTCAGACGGGTATGCCGATGCTTTGGTTTTCCCCCGAGCAAAGAGGGATCATAGATTTTAAGGATTTTAGAGTGCCCGAGAGCCTGGCGCGGTTTCGGCGTACCCATCCTGAAATTGATTTCACCGTGAATACGGATTTCGAGCAAGTTATTGAAGAGTGCTCGAAGCAACCTCGCCCAGGGCAAGAGGGCACGTGGATTACTCCGGCCATGAAACGGGCCTATCGGGAGTTTTTTAAGGCAGGCTTTTGTCTTTCGGTCGAAGCGCGCATTGAGCAAGTCATGGTTGGCGGTATTTATGGCGTACTTATCGAAGGGGTTTTTAGCGGAGAGAGCATGTTTTTCAAAGTGCCTAACGCTTCTAAACTCGCCCTTTGGTATTTAATCGATTATTTGCGAGATCGAGGTCATGATTGGATCGACGTCCAAATGGTAACCCCTGTGGTCGCCAGCCTGGGCGGGAAGTATGTGCCGCGCAAAACCTATTTGCAGATGCTGGAAGAGCGCCATCGTCAATTGGCAGCTCGATAGAAAAGGCAGCTTTACTCAGCCGCCTTTAAGGCTTAATTTACCTGCATGTTATTAATAAACACTCATAAGCTTGAAAAATCTTTTGCCGGTAAAGTGCTCTTTCAGAATGTCAGCTTGGGCATTGAAGAAGGGGAGCGCGTCGGTTTGGTTGGTCCTAACGGAGCGGGTAAGTCCACTCTGCTTAAAATTCTTGCCGGGCAAGCAGAGGCCGACAAAGGGGAAGTGACCGCCAAAAAAGGTTTGCGTATGGGATTGTTGGATCAGTCTCCATTATTCAAGGATTCGGAAACGATTCTGCAAGCCATTCTAAGCAAGTGCGATGACGAAGGGGAGTCCTTGGGCTTGGCCTACGAGTGGATGGCGCGCATGGAGCTGACTCAGTTCGGAGAAGACTTCCTTGTAAAAGATTTATCTGGTGGCTGGCGTAAGCGAGTGGCTTTGGCGCGAGAACTCGTGCTAAGTCCTGAGCTATTGCTTCTTGATGAGCCGACAAATCATCTCGACGTGAGCAGTATTAAATGGCTGGAGGAGTTTTTAGCCAAAGCTTCATTTGCAACCTTGATCATCACTCACGATCGTTTATTTTTACAAAGGGTGACCAATAAGATTTTCGACCTTGATCCGAAAAATCCTAACTATCTTCTCTCCGTTAACGGTGGCTACCTTGAGTATATCGAGGCAAAAGAGCAATTGCTTCAGGCGCAAGAGCAACGAGAAGTTGTTCTTAAGAATACGTTGCGCAGAGAAACCGAATGGTTGCGCCGGGGCGCCAAAGCACGGCTGACCAAGCAGAAAGCTCGAATTGAAAGAGCTGGGGATCTCAAAGAAGATGTCGAACAGCTATCGCAGAAAAACGATGCACGAAAAGTTAAAATCGAGTTTAAAGAAAATGAACGTAATCCGCAGAAGCTTATAGAAGTTGACAGTATTTCGAAGGCTTATGATGGAAAAGTACTTTTTAAAGACCTCAGCTATTTGGTGAATCCGAAAACGCGTTTGGCCCTGCTGGGAGATAATGGCTCGGGAAAGTCCACCTTGATCCGGATTCTTTTGGGTCAAGAAGCTCCGGATTCTGGGCGTGTCGTTCAGGCAGAGCACTTGAAAGTTTCTTACTTTGAGCAGAATCGTGAAACTTTAAGACCGAAGGAATCCTTGCTGAAAAATATCTGTCCCGACGGAGACTATGTTCACTATCAGGGCCAGTATGTCTTTGCGCGAAGCTACCTTGAACGTTTTTTATTCAATCGCCAACAGATGGACTTGCCAGTCGAAAAGCTTTCAGGCGGGGAGCAAAGTCGTTTGAGAATTGCTCAGCTGATGCTGAATCCTGCACAAGTGTTGATTCTGGATGAACCGACGAATGATCTGGATGTTGCAACACTAACAGTGCTCGAGGATTCGTTGAAAGAATTCAATGGCGCGGTGATTTTGGTGACCCACGATCGCTACTTTATGGATCAGGTGGCTTCACAAATCATGGCCTTTCATCGCAAGCCTGACGGTGAAGTCAGTATCGAGAATTTCGCTGGTTATCTGCAATGGGAAGAGTGGTTTGAAGAGCAAAAAGAGCTGGAAGCGCAAGCATTGAAAAAGGAAAAGAAAGATTTAAAGGCTAGCAATAAGCCGGTAAAACTTTCGTTTAAAGAAAAGTATGAGCTGGAAAATATGGAAGGCATCATTCTGGAGCTTGAGGAGAAGTTAAGCACACTTCAAGCCGAATCGGGTAAGCCCGAGGTTGTCAGTCAGGCGGAAAAGATCCAGGAGCTTTACTCTCAGATCAGTAACATTCAAGCTCAGCTTGAAAAGCTTTATGCTCGCTGGGCAGAGCTTGAAAAGAAAAGTCAGGGTGCTCTATAGAAGATTTTTTCGATAGGCTTGGCGCCAAGAGTGAATCTTGTAGGCGCTTGCTAAAAGCACCAATCCGCAGGCTTGGCCGACATAGATGATGTTGGAAGAACTTCCAAAGTTTAAGAGTCCCGCCAGGCCGAAGAGTGCTATCAGCTGTGGGCGGAATTCATAAAACCAATCGTTCTTATGCTGGATGTGTCTCACTTTTGAACCCCTTGTTGGCTTAAGCCTTGTTCTCTGATTAAAATTTTTGCAATAATTGGACCTCGTCAGAGCCCTTCTTATTGTTCATTAAATTTAAAACAGTTGACGAGTTTTTCACGTGTTAAAACACTCAACAAAGTTCTTTAAATTCTGGTAAATAGGTTCTTAATTAGACTTTGACTGAAAATGAGACGTGACGATCAGAGCGACCAGATGCGGGTTTGAATTTGATGGTCAAATCGGTCCCAATGTGATTCAACTATTCCATGAGTAATCCAAAATGCCCCCAATGCAGTTCAGAGTATGTTTATCAAGATGGCAACCTGTGGGTTTGTCCTGAGTGTGCCCACGAATGGAGTGCTTTAGCTACTTCAGCCGCTGAGGCTCCTGAAGCGAGCGAAAGTGCTGAAGGCGTAATCAAAGATGCCAACGGCAACATTCTTCAAGATGGCGATACCGTGATCGTCATTAAAGACCTCAAAATCAAAGGTTCTTCATCTGTAGTCAAAGGCGGAACAAAAGTTAAAAATATTCGCTTAAGTGACGCGGGCGACGGGCATGATATCGCTTGTAAGATCGACGGCTTCGGAGCCATGAACTTAAAATCTGAGTACGTTAAAAAAGCCTAAAAAGAAAATGCGCTGCTTTTATTAAATCCAGCGCGTTTTTAAAAATTTTTTGGTTAGGTTTCTAGTGATTACTGATCAGGCTTTCGAGTGCAATTTACGAATGGAATAGTTCGACTAACATTTTGCGGCTTAAAGCTTTCATAATAAGATCCTTGCTGTGTTTTTAAGTCAAAAGACAACTCAGCAAATACGTTGAAGCAACCGACTGCAAAATAAAACTCTTTCTCATTGTCTCTCAAAGTGGTTGTGCAGGATCTAGGAATTGGGCGAGAAATTTTAAAAGTTGATATATATGAATCAGTAATGAACTCTTCTACTTTAGAAGTAGTCGAGCCATCTTCATTATGAAGCGTTTTGATTCTTTTAAACAATGGCTCAACCAGAGAAAATTCAACTATATCATCAAATGATGAGTTTCCGTTTTTCAAAACTTCACATTGATAGTATTTCGTTTGAGCCATAGCGGTGCTAGAACATAAAAATAAAATCACGAAAAATATTCTCATAACTATACCTCGTTTGAATTAGCTTAGCCTAGTTCGACAATACCGCCTTGTCCACATAGGAATGGTGAGTGCGGGCAGGAGGGCATTGCTCTGGATTTTTAATCTGCCCGATTAAGGGACTCGTTTTAAGAAGTCTAGCACTAGATCGCGGCGTTTCATTTCATCTACGCCGTAAAAGCCGTGGTCCGCATCGGGGAAGTAGGTCACTTCTGGAGAGCGGCCGCGTTTTTTTAGTTTTGCTTCTAGACGCTGGGTCTGCTCAACTGGCCAGACGGTATCTTTGGAGCCAACAGTGATCATAATTGGTCCGGCGTATTTTTCAATTGCGATCGGTGTTTTACTTGGGATATTCACGCCGTTTAATAGCCATGCGCTTTTGGTGAAATCAATTTTGTTAAAATCATTTTCGGGATTACAGCTGGGATTCCAGCGATAGTCAGTCTCTTTTGATTTTTCGGTACAGCCGTCTTCGAGTTTGCAAATCCAGCAGGATGGTTCGTTCCAGTCCCAGTTGTAAGCTCCGTTATACACATCACTGGGACTGTGGGCGATGAGGGCGCTCGGGTAAGTTTCCGGAGTGAAAGCCAGGCTACCCAAAATCATAGTCAGTTCGGCGCCACGAGAAAATCCATAGACCACGACTTTACCATTACCCGCAGGGTTCTGGCGCAGCCAACTGATTGCGGACTGAACTTGCGTCAGTTCTACGTTCTGCAATGTTTGACGGGGGCCAGTGAGGGCATGGTTGCAATCGAAATAACAGTAGGTCATTACACCGTAGCCCATGGTAGCTAAAAGATTCGCTTCGCCAGTCAGTGAGCGGCGAGAGCCGCCTTCACTTCCGTGGAGCATCAGAATCATGGTGTGTTTGTGGGTATCATTGGGACGGATTAAGCCACTGCCCACAAATGGTGTCGTCTCAAAGATGACCGGGTAAGCGCTGGCGCAGACAGAAAAAAAACTCATCAGAACCCAAATAATGATTTTCATGGTCCCTATATAAACCGTGGGTCGGCTGACCGCAATGGATCTTGTTGCCTTGAAACAATTTTTTAAACAGCTCAATCTCAGCGGGGGCGAGTCTATCGGTGGCGGTTCTTAGCTGGGTTAGATAGGCTCGTAGCACTGATTCTATTCAACCAACCCGACTTCGAAGTTTACTTTCTAGGTTGGGGATGGTTTTCTTAATTTTAAAATCTGAGCGATGATACTGAAGGCGATGGTGATCGGGGCGTTGTGGCCGAAGTCTTCGCCAATCGGGCAGTAAAATTGCGTCAGCTTTTCTGGGGGGATTCCCGCTTCTAAAAGATCATTGCGTAGGCGTTTGGCTTTTTGCTCGCTGCCGACGTTGCCGACATAGCTGAAGCGGTCACGTTGTTTCATCACTTCGATAAGGACAGGGAGGTCAGTGCCATGACCCATAGTCATCAATGCAATATAAGACTTATCGGGTAGCTCTGAAACAAGTGCTGCGAGATTCTCCTGGCAGACTTTTTTAAGTCGTGGAGATGAAGGCAATTTGTCGAGCCACTCTTGACGAGAATCAGCACAGAGTACTTTGCAATCCAACTTCAATAACAGAGGCACAAGCTCTTGAGCAATATGGCCAGCTCCGAAGACAGCGATTTGAAACGGGTGAGCATATTCAAAGAGTTCAAAAAAGAAACTGACGACTCCGCCGCAAGTCATGCCGATATCTTTTTGTAGGTTCCAGTCGGAAAACAAATAGGGAGTGCCTTCTTGAATCATTTTTTGCGCCTCTTGAATGGCACGGTTTTCGACCTTTCCTCCGCCAACAGTGCCGAACTCTAAGCCAGATTGACTTACAATCGCGCGAGCTCCGACTTCTTGAGGGCTCGAACCTTTATGGTTCACCAAGGTAATAACCACGAATGACTTTTCCTGCTTATGCAGTTCTTCCATGGCGCTAAGGTAGTTTTCGAAATTAATTTTACTCATAGCTCGTTAACTCCATCAGGACATCTTCAGGGGTTGCCGGTGACTTAAGATTAGGAATGCGACTTTGAGCCTTATAGCGAAGAGCATCTTTCAGGGCCGTCCAAACGCTAATGCCCAATAAGAACGGAGGTTCGCCCACTGCCTTTGAACGATGAACGTTCTGATGGTTCTCATTATTCATAATAAACTCCACGTTAAAAATGCGAGGAGTATCCTGTACGTTTGGAATCTTATATGTCGTGGGAGAATGACTTAGTAGACGGCCTTCTTTGCTATAGAATAGCTTTTCAGAGGTCACCCAGCCCATGCCCTGGATAAATGCGCCAGTTACTTGACCCTTATCGATGCCGGGATTTATAGGTCGGCCCAAATCCATAAGAATGTCTGTACGAAGAACTTTGTATTCTCCAGTCCAGGTATCGATCTGAACTTCGCTTAAAGCGACTCCATTCGTGAAGTAATTAAATGGTGTGCCTATGCTGCGAGCTTTGTCGAAGCCAAGTCCTTCTGTTTTAAAATGGGCGTATTCGCCTAGCGACATCCGATTAAAATAAGCTTGCTGGACAAGTTCTGGCCAACTAACAATCTTTCCGGAAGGCACATGTCGAATTGTTTCTTTCTCAAAAACGAAATCTGTAAAATCTAATAGCTTTGTGTTTACGGGAGGACATTCAGCAATATCGTTCATTGGGGTTCCCGCGACGATATTCTGGAGCAGCCAACAAAGCCGTTGTTTAATCCCATCGGCAGCCTTAAGAGCTGCGGCGCCATTAATGTCGGAGCCGCTCGAAGCTGCTGTCGGGGAAGTATTGTGGTTCTTCTCGGTCGAAGTTGACATGACTTTGACCATTGCTGCGGGAATTCCGAAAGCGTGAGCTACGATCTGTTGAATTTTGGTATTTACACCTTGACCCATTTCAGTGGCACCTGTTGAGACTTGAACAGTCCCATCCTTGTGCACGTTCACCAAGGCATTTCCTTGATTCAGAAAACGCGCTGTAAATGCGATCCCGAATTTAGTGGCTGTCATAGAAAGACCACGAATTTTTCCTCGAGTCGTGGCGTTGAACAGGTCGATCTCTTTGCGTCGGGTTTCGTAGTTGGCTTTTATTCTTAAATCAGAAAAAAGGTCGGGCAAAGGATTGTGGTCGAGCTTCTGACCGTAGTGAGTAACGTTGTTTTTATCTTTACCATAACAATTCAGTTCACGAATTGTTAGGTTGTCCTTATTAAGATAGCTGGCAATGTCTTCAATAATGCTCTCGATAGTCATGGTACCTTGAGGGCCACCAAATCCCCGAAACGCTGTGTTCGAATGGAAATTCGTACGACATGCAAAGCCCTCGATGTGGGCGTTCGGAAGAAAATAAGCTCCATCAATATGAAATAAAGCGCGATCTAAAATGGAATGCGAAAGATCTGCATAGGCGCCCCCATCTGAATACAGTTTTGCCTTAAGGGAGAGAATGCGGCCTTCATTATCGAAACCCACTTCATAGAAATTTTTGAAGGGATGACGTTTTCCCGTCATCATCATGTCGTCATCTTTACTCAGGCAAAGACGAGCGGGGCGATTGAGTTTGCGTGCGACTAAGGCGGCCATCGCGGCAAATGGTGCTGCCTGGCTTTCCTTACCACCAAAACCGCCGCCCATTCGTTTAACCACGCAGACGACTTCGTGCAGGCTTAACCCCAAGGCGTGAGCAACTACGTGCTGAGTTTCGGTAGGATGTTGAGAGCTCGCATGAATTTCGATCTGTCCATCTTCTAGGGGGTAGGCAATACAAGCTTGCGATTCCATATAGAAATGCTCTTGTCCGCCGCATTCGAAGACGCCTGCAAGTTTATGAGGCGCCTCTGCCATAGCCTTATCGGCATCACCGCATTTGAAAGGATTGGCCTTGTATATAAAATTGTTCTGAGCGATAGCTTCGTCAATGGAAAGAATTGCTGGGCGTTTTTCAACTTCTATCTTAACCATCGATCGAGCACGCAAGAAAGCTTCCTGGTTGTCAGCGACCAAAAGAACAGCCGGTTCGTCGTAATAACCGACCTGATCATCAACTAATATGGGCTGATCTTGAACGATGGTTCCCCATCGATTATGAGGTAAATCTTTGGCGGTGAAAGCCGCCAAAATCCCAGGCTGCTTGAGGGCTTCGGATGCATCGATGCTTTTCAATCTTCCGGCCGCACAGGGGACCCCGATAGGCAAAACGAAAACTTCCATTTTTTGTAATGGTCGATCATCTATAAAGACGCTGGTGCCTGTAACGTGCCCGCGGGATGAATCATGAGGCGTATTTTTTCCTACAGACATGGCGCAATCTCCTGACTCAGTTCCTCAAAGCACTTTCGGAAAAGATTCTCTGTCACCTGGAGGCGATACTGATCAGTTGCACGAAGGTCAGAGATAGGCTTGATCAAAGAACGAGCTTTTGCTCCGGCATTTGCGAACACAGACTCTGAAAATTGAGACCCCACAAGGTCTTTTTCTAAATCGGGCAGTCGAACGACGGTAGGTCCCACGCCACCTAAGGCAATTCGTGCTTCTTGAATGGTGGAGTTTTCAATTTTGAACAATCCTGCAAAAGTCACAGCAGAAATATCCAAATCCTTTCTTAAAGAAACTTTATAAAACTTCGAACAGAAACCATCTTTCAGAGGTGGCACCATGAGGCCTACGGCAATCTCATCTGGTTGGATATCAAAGAACTTGTAGCCCTTGTAGAAAGCCGTCAGGGGAACGACGCGCTGGCCTCGAACAGAAGCCAGATGAAGCTCGGCCTCCAAAACCAAAAACGCAGGAAGACTGTCGCCAATCGGAGAGCCATTCAGAATATTTCCTAAAAGCGTCCCTTGGTTTTTGATTTGTGGCGAAGCAAAAATGCGCAGCAGGCGGCTCAGTTCAGGATAGCTATTCTCGCAGAAGTCTTCGACCTGAGTCAGCGATACTTGCGCTCCCACCCAAAGACCTTGGGACGTGCGCTCTATTTTTGAAAGCTCAGGAATCTTGTTTAATATGAGGACCTGATCTAAGAAAAACTTCGCTTTGTTATGTAGGACTCCCAGATCTGTTGCACCAGCGACGATTCTCAGTTCCGGAGTTTGGGTTTTCAAATCCAAAGCAGTTTGTAGGTTCGTCGGAGCGAATGCCGCTTTGGTCGGTTCGACAATTTCAATAGGATTCTTTGCGAGAATCTCAAGTCTTTGAGAATTGATTGTCGAAAGATATCGAGTCTTAAGGGAGTTCCATTTCTTCAGATCTATGGAGAGTGCTGAACTCAAGATGGGTTCATACCCCGTGCAGCGACAAAGATTTCCGGTCAAATGATTACGCACCTTTTTCTCGGTCAGAACCTTGTTTTTGCCGGCACAACTTTCCGCTAAACCAGATAACGCACAGACAATTCCTGGAGTGCAATAGCCACATTGAGCTCCGTGGTGTTCCCGCATTTTAGTTTGGACTTCGTTCAGTTCGTCTTCTTGTGCAAGTCCTTCGACCGTGACGATCGAGCAGAGGTCAAAAAGATAAACTGGAGCGATGCAAGAGTTCAGCGTTTGAAATTCAGACCATCCGTCAATGGCCCACCGTGAAACCAGAACTGTGCACGCGCCGCAATCACCTTCAGCGCAAACGATTTTTGTGCCCGGAAGATTTGCCTCTGATCGAAGAAATTGTGCCAGAGGTAAAAAGGCTTGCTCAGAACTTACCTGAGTTTCGACGCCATTAATAAAGACATGGATTTCATTGCGTATTTCGGAAGAGTTCATTTAAAAGCGATCTCATAAAATCACTTTCAATACAAGATTTATTAAAGTAGCTTCTAGACATGACTTTAAAACTTTTGCTCCCATTACTTGCAGGTATTTCGATTGTTATTCAGGGAACGCTGAACAAAACTTCGGCAAATCAACTTGGAATTGCTTCTGCTCTTCTGTTGAACTCGCTTATTCTCCTAGTTATTGCGATTGGTTTCTGGCTGTTGATGAAGTATTCCGTGCTCAGCGGTTTTGGAGAAACATCTTCTCTTCACTTTTCTGATCTGAAATGGTGGCAATATCTTCCAGGAATTCTGGGCTTTGTGATTATCCTGTCGACTCCGCTTGCTATTCAACATTTGGGAGCGAACCTCACCTTTGCGCTTATCATCTGTACGCAACTTATCATTAGTCTTCTTTGGGATTCGCTCGCACAGAAAGCTTGGCCCAATCTTATAAGTTGGCTGGGCATCGCGGTTATGGTTTCCGGAGTCTTGATTTTGTTAGCAGGGAAGAAGTAGCCGACAAAAAAAGGGCCTCCCTGTGGAGACCCTTTCGGAATTCAATACTTCGCTTCGTAACTTTACTGTCTGTCTTTGGCTTTTCTTGTAAGGGAGAAGCTTCCTTCGAAAAGGTTTACCGAAGATGTCATTTGGCCGACATATTGGCCATTGTCGAACTTGCCGTCGAAGGTGGCTTTATAGCTGCTTCCACCTTGATAGCGTGGTGTTCCAGTTAGAATCAAGCGCGGAGGTGCGACAGATGTGTCCATTCGCCCGACAAGATTTAAAGTCGCAGAACCTGAGGTGTCGTCTTTTCGCGCGAAACTTCCGACTAGAACTGGCAAGTCGTTTTGAGCGGTATCAATGAAGATCTCTAAACTGATTGCAAAATCATAGTCTTTCTTCCCAGTGCTATTCATCAGGCTGCCAGAGTAGTCTCCAGCGACCTGAAGATATTGACGGTACAATCTTTCATTTCGTTCGTTTTTTTCGTTCGGTTTAGCCGACTGAGTTGAAATCAAATGAAACTCAAGATTTCCGATAGGGCCCGACGTGGAACTTGCTGAGCCTTTGAATGTCAGCCCAGTCACTTCGTCCTTTGTGGGAACAAGAGTCGCGATGATGCTGTTCACGGGATCAGAGTTGTCGCCCTCGGGGCCTTCGCTGTTTAATGTTGGATTTGTCAAAAACAACGCGCCTGATTCGGGGATGTAGTTTGCTTGGAACACCATCGTTGATCCAACAGGGTTTGTTTCTTTGAAGCTGGCTTTTAGTTCTAAAGTGTAAGCAGCAGTGCCATCACTGTTTTTGCCAGACTCTTTGGGCACGATAAAGAAACTAAGTTCGATTTCTTTAACGATAGTAGCTGTCGTGAGTTGGCCTTTGTAAAGACCCACGAGAGGTTCGTAGATCGCTTTAAGGCGGCTCTGCTCTTTGACTTGTCGGTGGTTATTCGACGAGGTGTCCTTATCGAATGAACAACCTACCAGGCCAATAAGTGCAGCTGAGGCAATCCATAAATTTATTGTTTTCATATTCTAAGACCTCTTATTTAGTTACTTTATTATCATCAGGAATGAGTTCATCTCGTAGTGCCGCCCATTCATTCAGCGCGATGGAATAATCACCAACGGCTCTGACGTATTGCACTTCTGAATCGAAGAAGGCATTCATAGCATTAATCAAAACTTGAATATCGGTTCGCCCTTGGTTGTAAGAACGATTCAGTTCGCGAACGGCTTTGTCACGGAATTCGCGTTGCTTTTCCGCGCTAAGTGCAATGGCATAGGCAGTTTGAACTTTACGCTGAGCTTGCGTTTCCAAGTCCTGCGCTTCGAGAAGCTGGCGATTCAGACGGGTTTCTTCAAGATCCTTCGTCAGCTTTCTGTTGATGATGGTTTCGTTCTGAACGTCCGAGCCAAAGTTATACTGAAAACGAACACCCACGTAGTATTTGGGGCGAGTGCCGCTGGTAAGTTCTGAATAGGATCGCTCAGCTGTTTCATCGGCACCAGAGCTTTGTATCTGGCCCACGAGGTTCAGGGTTGGGTAACTTAACGATTTGGAAGCCGTTAGATTTTCTTTTGCAGACTCAACTTTTAATTTTTGCGATCGAACAGTGCGAAGTTCTTCGATTTCTTTCTCCGCTAGTTTTGGAACGGCTGGAATTTGTTTAGGAACATCAAATTTGATCTCTGTTCCGGGCTCAAGATTCAAAAGAGTAAGAAGGTTCTCTAAGTTTGAGAGATACTGGAAGGAAGCAACTTTGACATTTTGCTCGCGAGTTTCAAACTCCGCCTGAACCTGCGGAAGGTCTCCCGGAGTTTGATAGCCCAATGCTGTTTTTCTGCGGACCGCATTGACCAGTTTTTGATAGCGGTCTCTGGAGTTCACGGATTCTTGGAAGTTTTCTTGTGAAACATAAGTGTTCCAAAATTGCCGGATGGCTTCGAGCACAACTTCTTCAAGTTCGTTCGCTCTCATGATTTCATTGGCTTTAAAAGTGAGTTCGGCAGCATTTACAATAGCTCGGTCGGCGACACCTAAAAAATTCCCTAGAATGGCTTGCTCAAGAGTCAGACCGACATTGTCCAAGGTTTGTTGGGAAGGCGGAGGATTGGTCACAGAGAGATCGTAATCAGCTTTCTGCGACAAACGATTTAGTTCGATTCCTAGCAGAGTTCCAGATGTAAACGGCTTGCGAAGGGCAATCGTCGTTCGATATCTCTCATATTTGTTTTCGTTTGAATTTAAACCGCCGGAAAGCAGGGTTGCGGTCTTGTCATATTCGAACCCTGTGGAGGCATCAACCACCCAGTCGTAAGCCGACAGGGTGCGCACAGGGTCCAGGCGAAACTGTTGATAGCGAAGATTCACTTCTTGCGTCTTAAGACCTTGCTTCAGTACCAGTTCAGCGACGGTTTTTTGTGATAAAGTGATTTCCTTAGGAGTTTGTGCCCAAGCTCCGCTATTCATTGTTGTCGTGCTCAGTAGAAAGAGTAAATATTTTACCATGTCACTTTCGTTCCTAATTCAAAGTTGTCTTTTTGAAGTGCTATCTTGCTGCCGTCATCATTTAGGTTGCGCTGAGACCATTCTGTAAACAGCGACCATTTTTGACTAATCTTAAAATCGAAACCGTAGTTCAAAGACTCGTACCCTGCATATTTAGAAAAGTGGGCAAAGTCATTTGCGCTGGTTTGAGTGTAGTTTAAGGTGCCCCACTGCGGAGAGAAAGTTAATGCGAGCCACGGCAGTCTTTCCCAAGCAAAACTAAAAGTAGGTCCGACACTGAGTAGGGTTGTGTTTAAACGAGCGTCATCGACGCTGTATCCAGAATTAAAATTAACATCGGAACTTTGCGAGGCCATGGAGGCCTTGCCGCGCACGCCGAACTGCCAAAGAACTTTTTTGGTTGAGAACTGCGGACTTAGAACGCCGAGTTCCAATCCCGGCATGATTGTTTGATCATTGATAGCGAGATCATAACTTGAGGCGTTCTCAAGGTCGATAAGTCCTTGCGGTTGGAAGGTCTGAACGGAAAGGCTTGCAAAGTATTTCCAACTGCGAGTGATAATCTCGGGGCGGGGGTCTTTAAGTGTGATCATCCCAGAAACTTGCGCGTCAGTGGCGCTGGTTTGTGACTTCCCTTTTACCTGAGTTTCTGCTTGCGCTTGTTGTTTTAAGGAAGGTGCAGCCTGACCAGAAAATGCGAAAAAGGTAATTAAAACACACAAGAGGGATTTCATGCTTAAGACTCCAATAGGATCGATTGACGACGGGTCAGAGATAGTCCGATGGGAGTGGGCTGTCAACTCTTCTTCAGCTGCTATGGGGGGCGAACAACTCTTTAGATTTCAATAGGTTGACGACGGCTTTTTGAGATCAAAACGGAGAATATTTTACAAGATTTCTGTCTCGCAAAACTAAAAAAAATCGGGGTCCGAACAATTGCAATTTCGGATAGTCGTGCGAGCGTTTTAGTTAAGCTAAAACGCTCGCCGGAAGTTCGAGAGGGTCTATTTCTTTGCGGCAAGGGGTTTGCCAGCCTGGATGTTTAGCACAAGGGTCACTTCGTCACCAACAACAGGTCCCGCTTCAACAGCGCTGTTCCATGTTAAGCCGAAGTCTTTACGATTGATTTTGCCTTTGGCAGAGAAGGCAATTTTCAAATTACCGTAGGCATCTTTTACTTCACCAAGATATTTCGCATCGAGGGTGACGTCTTTTGTGACGCCTTTAAGAGTCAATGCTCCTGTTATTTTCAATGCATCAGGAGTCCCTGAAATCTTCTTGGACACGAATGTCATTTTAGGAAATTTGGCGACGTCAAAGAAATCACCACTTTTTAAGTGATCGTCACGATCCTTGTTTTCGGTGCTAATCGAAGCGACATCGACATTAAGAGTGGCTTTTGATTTTTCCAGTTTTTCTTCCACTTTGATGTTGCCATCGAACTTAGAAAAACGACCTTCAACCGTCGAGATTACCAAGTGGGGAATTTCAAAGCCAACTTTTGAGTGAGCAGCATCGATGGCGTAATTTCCAGCTGGAATGGATTTGGCGAAAGCGCTGGCGCTTAACAAGGTCACGAAAGTACTTAGAATCATTTTCTTCATGGGTTCTCCTTAAGTTTGTATCATTTGTGATTTGAACATCATCAGTATCGACTGCTTTTAATTATTGCGAAAGGTGACATATTTGAGATATACTGTTGCGTATATGGAACAATTGGATCTGAACCAAGTGCGGTCATTTGTGCAACTCGTGCAAGCGGGCAGTTTTACCAAGGCAGCAGCGGTTTTGCGGCAGCCAAAGTCTCGAATCAGTCGTCGCTTGGCCGCACTCGAAAAGGAGCTGGGCGCGCAGTTAATCTTTCGCACTACGCGTCAGTTTCAGTTAACTGAAGTTGGACGCAGCTATTACGAGCGGGCTAAGGGCCTTGTGGAAGGGCTTGAGAGCTTGGCAACAGAAGTCAGTGAAGCGCGCTCTGAAATTTCTGGTCTCATTCGACTGACCGCTTCTGATGATATGGGGATGAGGTTGCTTCCAGCAGTTTTGGATGATTTTACGAAGCATTACCCTCAGGTTCGTTTTGAACTGATTTTGACACAGTCTTATATCGATTTGGTTAAAGAATCCATTGATGCGGGGATAAGAATTGGTCATCTGAAAGATAGCTCATTGAAAGTTCGCAAGGTTGGGGTTGTCAGAAATATTTTTGTCGCAACTCCCGGCTTTCTGGAACGGTATCGCCATCATGATGATATTACTGAACTTGGGAACTTGCCCTTTGTGACCATGACGATGTTAAAAAAGATCGAGTTTGTAAAGGGATCTGAAGTGCGCAAGCTGGAACTGAAAGTTGATCCGATGTTTACATCAAATAATCCCGCGATGTTGTTGGAGCTGGCCTTGCTTGGAAAAGGAATGGCATTTCTGCCGGAATTCCTTTGTCGAGAGCATGTTCGTTCGGGTCGCTTAATTCAGCTCCACAGGTCGTATCAAGGTCCAGAAGTTCCTGTGCACCTGGTGACACCCGACCAGAAGGAAACTTCGCTGAAGGTAAAGAAGTTTTTGGAATTTTTAGCGAAACGATTGAAAGAAATTTTGGCGCAAGGTTAAGGCAGATTTTGGAGGTATTTAAAAATGCCCTCGAATGAAAAGCGGAGGATGAGCCAAAGGCCCGTACACCAGATTAGTCCTAAAAGAACCATCATCACCAGCTGCGGTAAGTTTGAAAAATTCAAAGTCGAAGCAGGCTTATTCAGCAGACCATCGATCTCCCCGCGTTCTTGGTTTTCTTTAAATCTTCGTGCAAGTCCTTGAGCTAAGACAATTCGTTGAGCCATTTCCAATTTATAAAAATGAACTCCGACAAGAGTGCGTGCACCTTTCATTTCTTCAAGGCGAGTGACAATTGCGTAGCACGCCATCTGCCGTGACCCAGGAGGAATGAATTGAATTTTTACGACTTCCCCCAAGAGCGGACAAAGATCATCGGGTGCAGTGAATGCTAGGCCCGTTAAGGAAACATTGCGTATTTCAGTGCCTTCTTCCCAGGGAGTTTGCTTGGGGCCGGCGACGCGTACCAGGCTCTCGTCCTCAGTGTTGAGAATGTAGCGAGGTGATCTTCCATGGTAGCGTGCGAGACTTGTCATAGGAATCTTATCGGTCTGGGAAAAGCTGCAGTTAAGGTAAAAAATGACAAAGGCAATCTCATTACGAGACGTCAAGACAAGATTAGATTGTCAGTTGATCCTTCTGCGGGTTGTTGAAATGGGAAGGGATTGCCATGTTTTGAGAATTGATGCTGAAATGAACCAAGAATCAGGAGGATTCAGTGACGAGCACCAAATCAGCGGGAAAGCGTTCTGCCAAAAAGTCCAACAAGAAGCCCAAGATTGTTGATCACCCGTTGTCTTCGGAAGATCTTTTTACAAATCGTGAGATCGGTTGGCTGACATTTAATCGCAGAGTGCTGTCTGAAGCGGAGGATCCGCAGAACCCTCTCTTAGAGAGAGTGAAATTTCTAAGTATTTCTGGTTCTAACTTGGATGAATTTTTTATGAAACGAGTCGGGGGTCTTAAGCGACACCTCGCTTATGGGATTTCGTCCCGTTCTGCCGACGGTAAAACTCCTTTGCAGCAGCTTCAAGAAGTTCGAAAATTTGTTCTGCCCATGCTTCAAGATCAGGCCACCTGCTACAGACAAGTGCTCAAGCCATCTTTAGAACGCGAAGGAATATTCTTACTTACTTGGAAAGAACTTAGTGCGCAGGAAAAAGCCACGGTCAAAGAATATTACAATCGGAATGTGTTTCCGGTTTTAACACCGTTGTCGGTAGATCCCGGTCACCCATTTCCGTTCATTTCGAATCTTTCGATTTCCTTGGCGGTCACATTACGTCACCCACAGATGGAAGAGAAACTTTTTGCTCGAGTCAAGATCCCCAAGGTGCTTCCGCAATGGATCCCTACAGAGCCAGAAGGCAAGTCCTCAAGATTCATCAGCTTGCTGGAAGTGATTCAAGAAAATTTAGCGGATCTTTTCCCATCAATGCAAGTGTTGGAAGTCATGCCGTTCCGACTGACAAGAAATGCCGATTCGGCTCAAGATCAAGAAGACACAGAGGACCTCCTGGAGGCGATTGAAGAGGAGTTGCGTCAGCGTCGATTTGCCGAAGTGGTCCGACTGGAGCACGGACCTCAGCCGAACCCCTGGATGCTTAATTTTTTGATGGAAGAATTAGATCTGACCGAAGATGATATTTATGAATTGCCAAGTCTTCTGGATTATACGGATTTGACGGCCATTTCGGATTTGGATTTTCCTCATCTTAAATTCGAAGCTCATACACCGGTTGCGGTATCGGCTTTAGCAGAGGACGGAGTCGGAATCTTTAACGCGATTAAACTCTCCGATCATTTACTGCACCATCCTTTTGAGAGTTTTTCCTCGTCAGTTGAAAAGTTTGTTCGGGTTGCAAGTGAAGACCCCAAGGTTTTGGCAATTAAGATGACCTTGTATCGTACCGGGGATAATAGTCCCTTTATTCGCTCCCTGATCCGAGCGGCAGAACAAGGTAAGCAAGTCGTCTGCTTGGTTGAGCTTAAAGCGCGTTTTGATGAAGAGCGAAACATTTATTGGGCGACTGAGCTTGAAAACGCAGGAGTTCATGTTGTCTACGGAGTTGTTGGTCTTAAGACTCATGCAAAAACCGCCCTTATAGTGCGTCAAGAAGCCGATGGAATGAAGTGCTATGCACATATAGGAACCGGGAACTACAACGTCGCTACCTCGCGATTCTACACCGATTTGGGTCTCCTGACGGCAAAGAATGAAATCACCGATGACATAGTTGGCTTCTTTCATTTTTTGACGGGACGCTCTCTTAAAAATAACTATCAGAACATGTTGATTGCGCCGGTTAATATGTTCCTACGCTTTAAAGAAATGATCGATAGGGAAGCGCAGCACGCTAAAGCTGGTCGGCCCGCTAAAATCATCGCCAAATTTAATAATTTTGAAGAGAACGACATCGCCGTAGCTCTTTATGAAGCTTCCCAGGCAGGAGTCAGCATAGAGATGTTCGTAAGAGGGTTCTGCTGTCTTCGCCCAGGTGTCAAAGGTATGAGTGAAAATATTCGGGTCACTTCGATCATTGGTAGATTTTTGGAACATTCGCGGGTTTTCTATTTCCAAAATGGTCAGAATGATCCGATTGATGGAGATTTCTTTATTGGCTCGGCGGATTGGATGTACCGCAACTTGCATGCGCGAGTAGAAGCGGTTGTGCCGCTACTTGATAGATCGCTTAAAGAAAAGTGCTGGGAAATTCTGCAGCTTTGTTCGAGCGAAGAGCGTCAGGCTTGGAGAATGAACAGTGATGGAACTTATCATAAGCTTACTTCTGCGGAACCTGGAATTCATCAAAAGCTGATCCATTTGACGAAATTGCGACAGGCGACAAGCGAAGAAAGTATAGCGACAAAGGAGCCGTAAAAAGTGGAGCTTTATATTATCCGACATGGCATTGCCGTCGAGCGAGAAGATTTTAAAAAGAAGGGACTGGAAGATCATTTTCGTCCGTTAACTCTTAAGGGACGAAAGCGCATGCAGAAGGTAGCGATTCGTCTTAGAGATTTTGTCGAAGACATCGATGTTCTGATTTCGAGCCCCCTGGTGCGCGCGCGACAAACGGCAGAGATTCTGTCCCAAATATATTTCGATTTGGAAATCATTGAGGCGGCTGAGTTGGTTCCACAAAGTCCGCCCCAGGCGTTCGTGAAATGGCTACGAGTACATGGTCGTTCTTATAAAAAAATTGCTATTGTGGGCCACGAGCCTCATCTCAGTAACCTCGCCAGCTATTTGCTTTCCGGTGAAGAAGGCAGTTTTATCGACTTGCGGAAAAGTGGAGTGCTTTGTCTGGAAATCGAAGATTTTGCAACTACTGAACCTGGAAGTTCCCAACTTGTTTTTTCTGTTCCACCCAGAATGCTGGCGGACCTTAGATAGTAGCGGCCATGGCCCATATCAAGCCATCCCGCAACCCGACTTTTGGTATCAATATCTTCTCAGTTTCGGCCTGACGCATAATAGTCTGCACTAAGGTTGAAGCTGGAATAATCACGTCGGCTCGATCGGGTCGCAAGCGCAGCTTTTCAATGCGGTCTTTGAGTCGAGTGGATTTAAGAATATCAATTATCTGGGACAGTTCCGCGAGAGTCAGAAAGGTCGAAGGTGATCTTTTAAGGAGCTGTTCTTTAAGTTGCCCGAGGCATTCTATGTTACCGCCAGTACCAACGGCAAAATCTGGGGCGGTCTCCTCGGTCGTCCGATGAATATGCTTGGTAAGCTCCGGTAGGAATTCACCAATAAGGATATTCATATGGGCTTCAGTCAGGTTTCTTTTTTGCAGATTCTCGAGGACGCGAACGGTGCCCATCGGAAAAGACTTGCTCGAAAGGATTTGATCTCCTTGTGAGAACGTCACTTCAACGCTGCCTCCGCCTATATCTATGAGCATGGAGGTTTTGTTTTTAAGCTCAAGTTCGTGTTGGACAGCCTGGTGGATCAGGCGTCCTTCTTCAAGGCCGTCAATGATCTCAATTTTAATCCCTGACTCGGTGTAGACTCTGTCGACCAAAACTTGGCTATTACGTGATTCGCGGCAAGCGCTGGTCGCTACGGCACGAACTTCCTTTACTTGCAGATCTCGATTGGTTTTAGCAAAGCGCCGGAAGGCTTCGAGTGCCAGTTCTATTGTCTGAGGGGTGAAAGACTTTAGCGTAAAGGCATCATGTCCCAGGCGAACCGCGGCCCGATATTTTTTGACGATATGGAAGTGCTCCTGCTGGGGGGAGACATCAGCAATCATCATCCGGATGGCATTGGAACCTATATCGATCGCACAAACTCGACGTGACAAGCTAAACTTCTCCTTGCTTGGCATTAGTATATTAAAATGGCAGCATAGAGAACATGGAAAAATTCCTTTTGATTCTATTATTTTCCAGCTTTGTCTCTGCGCAAGCTGGCACCCTGGCAGATACAGCATTTAGTGGCGAGATCGACATGGCTTTGGAAGTTATGGATCTGCCGACCGGGGAGCGTGGTAATTCCGCCGTGAGGATTCCTTCGCTGTTTCTCGATGTGAATCTCCCCCTCATCGCTGGTGATGCTTTTTATATTCGCATCGAAGGTTCTGAGCAAAGTGAGACCTCTGCAGATAGATTCGCGATGGGTGTGAGAGAGGCACACCTGGATCTGATCAGTCCATTTCAAAGCCTCCATGTTCTGCGAGTGGGCCTTTTGCCTCAGCCCTGGCAAGAAGCTCAATATGAAGCTTATTCTTATCGTTTCATAGGACCGCAAGGCTGGGCCATTACCGAAAAATGGAAATATCTTTCCGTTTCTGACCTGGGCGCATCCTTTATGTCTGAGCTTCCGAGGAATTGGGGAGAGTGGGCATTAACCTTAACCAATGGCGCAGGTCGAGCCGAGCAAGAGAATAGTCCTCACAAAGATGCAGCACTGTTGCTTCGACTTAAAGCTTTGCAGTGGACGCTTTCGCTAAATTATTTAAGAGGTCACTACGATCAGTATGGATCTGATCTGGCGCTCAAAGAGCGAATCCAGGCACTTTTAACATATCAGTGTGCTGATCAAATGATGGTCGGTATCGAGTACTTGGGCGCCCGAGATCCCGCTGATGCCCTGACGGCATTAGAAATGGCCGAAGGGGTCGATGTGACAGACTTAACGGGGCAAGCGGTCCGAGGGTGGGCGGGCAGTCTTTTTGTTGTTAAGTCCACTGGTCCTAAAGCTGAAGTTCTTATTCGATACGATTACTTGAATCCAGCTCAAGGGCAAAATAATAAGGAATTACAAACGGCTTTAGTTGCGCTTGCCTATAAAGTTCAGCCAGATGTTCGAACCGCTCTTTCCTATGATTATACCCAGTATGGGAAAGATTTTGCTCCGGGCAAGCGAGCCCTTTCAAGAGTTCAACTGTCTGCCCAAGTCCAATTCTGATCGCTAATTATTTGTGGTCGGTCGGAAAAGTGTTAAGATTCTGTTAGATACTCGAGAGATGCCGTGTTAAGCGGTGTCTTTATACTTTAAGTCGTTATAACCAAGCCAAGCGCTAAGGAAAAATGTCATGGAAAGAGCGATCGACACACAAATGGAAGATTTGAAAAAAATGATTCTTCTTATGGGTGGACACGTAGAGAAATCTCTTGCTCAAGCTACAGCGGCTCTTTTGTCTCGCGATCTAAATTTGTTTAAAGAAGTTCATGAAATAGAAAAGAAAATCAACGAGGAGCATATTAAGGTCGACCAGGCTTGTATGAACCTTCTCGCGAAACAAGGGCCTGTAGCGCGGGATCTGCGTATGATCATTTCAATTATTAAGATCAACAATGATCTGGAGCGCATGGGAGACCAGGCGGTTAATATTTCATATTCGGGCAGAGACTATTTGGGCCGGAACCCTATTCGACAGCTTAATGATATTCAAAAAATGTCGGAGATTGCTGGTCGAATGGTCAAGGGCTCCCTTGACAGCTTCGTGCGCGGTGATGTCGAAAAAGCACGTGAAATCTTAAAGATGGACGACGAGATCGATGGACTGAAAAACAAAGTTTATCAGGATGTGATGGCCCATATGAAAACGGCGTCTGATGATGTCGAGGCCGGTTTAGATCTGATTTTAATTGCACGAAATTTAGAGCGTTTAGGTGATCATGCGACAAATATTGCAGAAGATGTGATTTTCGCATTCACAGGAAAAGATATTAGGCATGGGGGAAAATTTGGCTGAGAATCTAGTTCAGGTTTTGGTGGTGGAAGATGAGCAAGAAATCCGTGAGCTTATGGCTCTTCATCTTTTGCGACAGGGTTACCGCGTAACTGAATGCGGTTCTGCCGAAGATGCCATGACTGAACTGAATAAGAACAGCTTCCAACTTATCGTTCTTGATTGGATGCTGCCGGGCCTTAGCGGTGTTGACATTGTCGGAGAGATTAAAAAACTTCACGATCAGTCAGCCATTCTCATGGTTACAGCGAAAACAGAACCACAAGATATTATAATGGGATTGGAAAGAGGTGCTGACGACTATATCACCAAACCATTTAATCCGGCTGTGTTCGTTGCCCGAGTCAAAGCCTTGATTCGTCGCCTGCAAAAACCCCAAGGGACTGCTGGCGATGAAGCGGAGGTCCAACTGTCGGGACTGCGCATGAATTTTAAGACTTATGAGATTTCCCATAAAGGTGAGGTCTTGCATCTGACTCCATCAGAATTTAAATTGCTCGGCAGTTTGGTGCAAAACCAAGGGTGCGTTTTAACTCGAGAGCAGTTGATCGAAAATATCCAGGGCGAAGGAATCAACGTGGTGGGTCGAACTATCGACACTCATATATTTGGTTTACGCAAGAAGTTAGGTGAGTGGGGAGATCGAATTGAGACTATCCGCGGAGTAGGATATCGGGTTAAAGTAGATATCGCATGAAGCGATTTATCCGATTTCCCTGGCAAGTCTATTGGAAGTTTTTTTTCTCACAGCTAATTGCTTTCAATCTCCTGTTTTTGGTGATTTTTGTAGTCATCGACCTTCGGTATCAAGTTCCGTCATTTGTTTACAATGAAGCTCTCCTTAACTTTGCAATCTTTAGTATTCTGGTGGCAGCTTTTACTTCTTACCGTCTGACTCGACCTATTCATAAAGTCATTTTAAAAGCGCTTAGAATTTCGAATAAAAGAATCTACGGAAGTTTAGTCGACTCCGAAGGTGAAGATCTGCTTGATGATGAAACAAATGATCTGTCAGAGCTTGATATCGCCTTAAATAGAATTCATCGAAAAATGAAGAGACGTAAGGCTCAGTTTCTCCAGGCTCAGGAAGAATCCCAAGCCTTCGTGAGCGCTTTGGCAGAGGGATTGATCAGTGTAGGTCTTGATGAAAAGATTCTCTATTTTAATTCTCAGTTTGCTGCCCAATTTTTGGGGCCTGAGCAAATTCAGTTGCCCAACCTACGATTGAAGGATGCCATTCGGTCTTCCGACGTGTTAGAGGGCTTTGGTAAAACCATCGAACAGGGGCGTGGTCATCGTTTTACGATCAAGCTGCAGACCCGTGTGGACAATCAACCTCGATTTTTCGTAGTTTCCGTCAGTCCGGTCCGTAACAGTAAGACTCGAGAAATTTATGGTGTGGTCGGTGTGTTCCACGATATCACTGAACTCAAAAAAGCCGAACAGATTCGAATTGATTTCGTAGGAAATGCATCTCATGAGCTTCGCACGCCGTTGACTTCGATTAAAGGTTACGTCGATACCTTAAAAGAGGATCTGAAAAGCGGTCAGATCGATCAAGCGGGACGCTTCCTCGACATTGTTTCAAGAAATGTCGACCGTTTGATGGATCTGGTAAACGATCTTCTTAGTTTAAGTACTTTGGAGTCCCACTCTGAGCTACGTTTGGAAATGGTGAATCCACTGCAGATTTCGGAACAAATTGCATCTGAGTTGGCGGTGATGGCTGCGGAAAAGTCTATCGCTATTCGAGTCGTTGGTGAAATTCCACCTTTCATGGCAGATGCTCGAAAAGTGGAACAGGTTCTGCGCAACCTGGTTTCCAATGCCATCAAATTTATTCCTTCTGGAAAAACGGTTCAGATTCGATGGAGTAATGATGTCGATGGTTCGGTGGTTTTGCGAGTAATCGATGACGGACCGGGAATTCCCGCCGAGCATATCGATCGTCTGTTCGAACGTTTCTATCGAATTGATAAAGGGCGCACTCGAGATGCTGGTGGAACTGGGCTTGGCCTTGCTATAGTCAAACATATCATGCAAAGTCATGGCGGGACTGTCTCACTGAATAGCGGTCCTAATAAAGGTTGCGAGTTTGTCTGTAGATTCCCGTAAAGAGGACTTGTTGAAAAATGATCTCCGAGACGCATCCATTTTATTTGTATTTTCAAAATATCTATAAAGACCGCTGGCCAGCTCTTTACCAAGCCCTTCTGAAAGGGGAGCAACAGGTTGCTCGGAAGAATTTATGGACAATTGAAGAAGCGGGTCGACCGTGGCAGAACTTTAAGGTTAACCCGGAGTTGCCGAACTGTTACTGGATTCCAGTTGAAGAGACCTTGCAGCCTCATCGGAATCAAGATGAACTTCTTGATATCTACATTATGGATCCAGCCAGTGTCATGGTCGCAAGAGCACTTGAAGTTCAAGAGGGTGATCGTTTGCTCGACATGTGTGCGGCTCCTGGTGGTAAGAGTTTAGTATTGATAGAGGCGCTACGCACTCAAGGTGAGATTTTTTGTAATGACCTGTCTCCAGAGCGCCGGGAGAGACTCAAGAAGGTGATTCAACAATATGTCCCGCGACATATTCGAGATCGAGTTTGGGTCACGGGTAAAGATGGCGTGCAGTTTGGACTAAAAGAACCCGATAGCTTCGACAGAATTCTGTTGGATGCACCTTGCTCTGGGGAGCGACATATTCTTGAAAATGCCACTGCTCAAAATGAGTGGTCTGTGCGAAGGACCGAACATTTGGCAACTCGCCAATACTCGTTGTTAAGTGCAGCTTACTTAGCGGTTCGCCCTGGGGGCAGAATCGTTTATTCGACATGCTCCATTAGTCCCATAGAAAATGATGGTGTTGTCGGCAAGCTGCTTAAGAAAAAGAAAGACAAAGTTCGGCTGCTGCCGTCACCTGTCGGGGTAGGCGGAGAAAAGACAGAGTATGGTGTGGCTTATCTGCCGGATCGCTGTGGCTTTGGTCCGCTCTATTTTGCGACAATTGAAAAGTCTAATCTGTAAGAAGACAGATGTCAGAACTGAAAGTTAAAGTTAGAAAATTTTTTTTCTAGAATGGCCTCACTAATAAAAAAAGGAGCCATCTATGAGATCTCTGTTCGCTATTACTTGCTACCTGATTGCGACAACTCTTATCGTCGTTGCTCAAGTCCCCTAGTTGTCATTCTTTTGTTTAAATTTGTGTCGGCGGTATTCTTCAAGGGTAAGATAGCCATAGGTTTTTTTGCGGAAAATTTCGATGGCATCGTTCTCGATGTCCTCTAAAACATCCTGAATGAAATCCACAGGTATCGTCGTGCCACCTTTAATGAGCCTTAATGTATAAAGATGAACGACTTTGCGGATGAAATCCGAGGATTTCTCCTTCATGTTCGAAGTTTCTTGAAGCTGAGTTTCGACTATTTTGAGTAAGGTTTCTGTTGTCATCAGGAAATTTATCGGTCAAAAACCGAAGAATCTGAGTATCCTGATGGAAATTTGGCCTAAAGAATGACAGTATGGGCCCATGAAAGCTCTTACCCAGCAGGAACTTCAGAACTTTGTTACGACTTTCAGCTCGTGCCTTGCGGGGGCCCAGCTCCAAGACGTCCTGGCCAACGATCGAGGATTGGCTTTGGGCTTCCATGGCGCAGGTCACTTTTGGTTGATTCTGGACCTCGTTCCCCAAAGTCCGATGTTCTTACTGTTTAAAGACCGATGTCCATTTAGAAAAAGTCCCAAAGGAAAACCCGTCAGCTTATTTCTAAATTCCCGAGCTAGGAACTTACGTTTCTCGCACATGACATTGCAAGAGCAATGGGGCAGGGTTGTTACCCTGGAGTTGGTGGGGAATGGTGAAACCTGTGAACTGGAGATTCGCCTTATTCCCAAGCAAGCGAACCTGATTGTTCGGGCAGGTGGAAAACAGATTTCGTGGGATAAACCACTACCATTGTCGCCCCCGCCGCTTGTTGAAAGTCCGCCGCCGCCCAGGGCGCTCGAAGTTGTCCAGGAGGAGTGGTTGCGCGAGCAAAGCGCACCTCAAAAAAATTCGCTGGATCCGCTCGCGCAGTGGGAAAAACAGCGTCAAAAGGATCTGATAAAAAAGAAGAAGGCGCTCGCTGAAATTCAAAAACAAATCGATAGCACGGAAGATCAGACGTGGTCTAAGGTGGGTTTGACGCTCAAAACTTTGGGGAATCTTGAAGTACCCGGGGAGTTGAAGGTCTTCGTCAATCCAGAGCAGAGTTTAAGTTGGAATATTGAGCATTCATTTTCCAAGGCAAAACAACTTTTGCAGAAAAAAGAAGGAGCTCGCGCTCGAGCGCTTTCTTTGGCGGAAGAAATCCGCAAGTTAGAGCGTGCAACTTATAAAGCGAAAGTTCAGAAGAATGCTCTGGTCGATCTTATGCATAAGGCCGAAGCTCGAGGGCGAAAGCGAGTCCTCGAGTCGGGGGTCATTGCCTACTGTGGTAAGTCTGCAGCTGATAATATGGCTTTACTTCGTCAGGCGAAAGCCTGGGACTACTGGCTGCATTTAAAGGATTACCCCGGCGCACACGCGATTATCCATCGACAGAGAGATCAAGAGGTCAGTGAAAGGGAGATTCAGGAAGTCGCCGAGTGGGTTGCTAAAGAGTCACTTTCAGCGAAAAGCCTCATGCTGGGGCAGAAAGTAGCAGTTGCATTCGTTGAGTGCCGATTCGTACGCCCCATCAAAGGTGATAAGCTTGGGAGAGTTACCTATCATTCTGAAAGAACTTTGAGTTTTACTTTGCGTCATGTCTAAGGACCTTGACTGAGTCACCAGTCAGACTAAAATTTTCCTCATCAACTAGAGGAGAATCAATGATTCAAGTCAAAAACCTAACGAAGCATTATGGTCCTCGACGGGCCATCCATAATTTGAACTTTTCGATCGAAAAAGGTGATGTCGTTGGATTTTTGGGTCCAAATGGAGCAGGTAAATCCACGACTATGAAAATAATCACTGGGTTCATGGCACCCAGCTCTGGCGAAGCCTCGGTCGCTGGTTACGATGTGTTTGTGAATCCAATCGAGGTGAAAAAGCATATCGGGTACTTGCCGGAAACTCCCCCAGTCTATTCTGATATGTATGTTCGGGAGTATTTGCAGTACGTCGCTGCTCTAAAGCAAGTTCCAAAGTCTAAGATTGAAAAGTATGTCGATAATGCCATCGATAAAACCCATTTGGGCGATGTTCAGAAGCGACTGATCGGGCATCTATCCAAAGGATTCAAACAACGTGTGGGAATAGCTCAGGCCATCGTGTCTGATCCTGAAATTCTGATTTTGGATGAGCCTACAGTCGGTCTGGATCCAAAGCAGGTGGCAGAAATCCGTGACCTCATTAAAGAATTAAAAGGACAGCATACGATTATTCTGTCCACTCATATTCTTCCTGAGGTTCAAGCGACTTGCGAGAAGATTATCATCATTCACCATGGAGAGATCGTTGCACAGGATAGCATTCATAATCTTGCAATGATGGATAAGGGTAAAAGCCGCCTGCGTATTCGTCTACGCAAGGATGCTGAAAATCTGCATAGCGTTCTTAGTGAAATCAACCAAGTGATCTCGGTGAAAGCGGGCACTTCTGCAAAAGATTGGGAAATTGATCTGCAGGGCGGAGACGAAGTTGTTGATGCAATTTCTTCAAGCATTGTTGCTAAAGGTTATGGCTTGGTTGAGTTGAGTCCTTCAAAGATTGATCTGGAAGATGTCTTCCTCAAACTGACATACGGGGAACAAGGAGGTGAGGCATGAGCAGCACTCTAACGATTTTTAAAAAAGAACTAAAAGGATTCTATTTGAATCCTACTTTTTGGATCATTTGTTTTATGGTCAGCTTGGTTTTTAGTTGGGTTTACCCCATTCAGCTGGATTTGTTTGCCCAGTTACTGCTGAACTACGTTATGCAGCAGGGAATTCCTCAGAATCAACTGAACATTCACTATGGCGTGTTCTTGCGACAACTCTCTTATTTGAATTTGATGTTAATTTTTGTCGTGCCCGCTTTAACTATGAAGCTCTTTGCAGAGGAGAAAAAGCTAAGGACGTTTGATCTTCTTCTGACATCACCAGTGACTTCCGTACAGATCGTACTCGGAAAATACTTTGCGGCTCTTGGTGCGGTCGCCGGGATCGTGATGTTGGCGTTGGCATATCCTTTGGCGACAGCGACTTTGGCTTCTCTAAATTGGGGACCTTTGATGGTTGCTTTCCTGGGTATCTTCCTGGTCGGTGGAGTATATACCGCGATGGATTTGTTCTCATCGTCACTGACTGATAATAGCATTGTCGCCTATGTGACATCTGTCATCTTAAACGTCTCTATTTGGTTTATTGGAATTGGCGCAGAAGTTGTTGATGGGGAAAAACTGCGAAAAGTGTTTGAGCATGTTTCGCTAAGCTCTCATCTTTCAAGTCTAGTAGAGGGAACGATCCGCAGTAGCAGTTTGGTTTTCTTTCTAAGTATTGTCGTGCTTTTCTGTTTTCTTGCAGAGCGCGTTGTTGAATCTTCCCGTTGGAGATAGTCATGAGCAAGTTGAGTAAAATATCTTTCTTATTTGCAGGGATTTCGTTGGTTTCAATGTCAATCACTCGCTATCTATTGGGTGATTGGGTGCCATTTTGTTGGGTGGCGTTGGGCTTGGCGGTTTTATTTATTCTGGTCGGCCTGATAAAGGATCGTGAGTTCTTTAAAGAATTTTTCACGATGAAGACGACAAAAGAAGGAATGAGCATGGGTGTTTTGATCGTACTCATGTTGGCTCTTTTAATTGTGGTGAACTACCTCGGAGTGAAGCATTACAAGACTTGGGATTTTTCGGTAGCTCAAGCTAATACTTTGTCAGAGCAGTCCATCAAACTTGTGAAAGACCTGAGCTCGGAGTTGAAGGTTCTTTTTTTCTATAAAAAAGGTGTTGAAGGAAACGAAGAGAATCGCCGTTTATTCAGAGAACTGATCAAAAAATACCAAGACCAAAGCAAACTAGTTCGTCTTGATTTTGTCGAAGTGAACGAAAGACCTGATCTGGCCAGTGATTATGGTGTTGATAAAGGTAGCGGTGTTGTTTTTCTGGATTACAAGGGACGACGCAATCGAATCGAGAAGATTGACGAACAAGAATTTACCAGTGCTTTGGTGAAGGTCACTCGCGAAGAAGTGAAGACTATCTATTTTACCGTGGGCCACGGCGAAAAATCGTTGACCGAGGCAAAAGAAGGATTGGGTCTGAATTCTTTGAAAGTGATGTTGGAAAACAATCGTTATACGGTAAAGCCCCTTCCTCTAGTGCAATCTGCGAAAGTGCCAGACGATGCTTCCGTGGTAGTCATTGCCGGGCCCATCCAGGATTTCCAAGAGTTCGAAATCACGGCTCTTGAAAATTATCTCAAAAGAGGGGGAAGCTTATTGCTGGCCCTCGAGTCACAGAATTCGGTGGGGCTTGAAAAGTTGGTCACTAAGGCTGGTCTGAAGCTGGGCAATAATTATATTTTTAATATTGTCGACACGGTCATGGGTCAGGGTATTAATCAGGGCCCGACAGTCGGAACTCTGTTCTCGGGTGCGAATAAGATCACGAAAAGCTTTGCCGTTGGCGAGGCGACTCTGTTCCGTTTCCCTCAGTCTCTTGAAAAAGCAAAAGCGCCTGAAGGTGTTGTAGTAGAAGAGCTCGTAAAAACATCAGAAGACGCAATGGCTTTCGAAAGTATTCAAATCAAAGGCCAAGGACCCGCGGGCAGTTTTGCAATTGCTGCAGAAGTTTCGGGGAAATGGGACGGCGATCAGAATGCCAAAGATTTTGCGATGGTAGTGGTCGGCGACGTGGACTTTATGACCAATCAAATGCTTTATCAAAATATGAATCGTGATTTGGTTCTGAATTCTATCGCGGCACTTGCGAAAGAGGAAAATCTTATCAGCATCACTCCCAAAGAGCCGCTGGCGACCCAAATGGTTTTGACCGATACCAAGTTCGGAGTTTTCCTTTTTGCATTTATCATTCCTTTTCCTTTGCTTCTGCTGGGAACAAGTATCGGACTATGGTTAAAAAGGAGAAATGCTTAGTATGAAAGTGAAGGGAAGATCAATCTTGGTGGCTGCTTTGCTGCTGTTTACCGGCTATGCCTATTACGATTTCAAAAGAGATCAGAAGCTTGAAGAGCAAAGAATGAGCGAAACTCGACTGATGACGGTCGAGTTTCAGCAGGTTGACAAGGTCGACATAAATCACAACGCGAAAAGAATTCTACTTCAACGGTCCGTAGATGGATGGAATCTTGAACACCCTTTACAAGAGCCCGCTGATAACAGTGTCGTCGAGGACCTAATTAAGAATACAGCCGCTGAGCGCATCATTGACGTCGTGAAGGAAGGCGATGAGATCGACTGGGCTCTGTTCGGTTTGGATAAACCAATGGGAACTGTTTCGTTTATCACAAGCTCGGGCGCAAGTGATACATTCGAGATTTCTGAAAAACGAAATTTTGAAGAAAATGCTTATGCACGAAAAAACAAAGAGAATCGACTTCTTTTGGTCAACTCGATCTGGCAAAACAAATTGCAGCGCGAGGTGATTGAATACCGTGATCGTCGATTCTTAAAGCATTCTATTGCCAGTGTCGATCAGCTTCGATTGAAAAACTCGTCGGGTCGCCTGCATCTGGCCCGACGTGAAGGTGTCTGGATCGCTCCGGATAAAGCCGATCTAAAGCTTGATCAAAATAAAGTTCGGGAACTTTTGCAAAAAATTGCAGATGCGGAAGCGACGGAGTTTGTCGAAGGGGGTGCCACAGCTCCGCAGTTGAAGTCACTCTTTGATCTTGAACTGACAATGTCGGACAAGACTTGGCAAGCCGAAGTTGGCCAAGCAAAAGATTTTGCTATTTTTGCAACAATCTCAGAGCCAAAGAGACAAATGAAGTTGGCTCCGGGAGCACTCGATAATTTGATAAAACTTGATCTGAAGAATCTTCAAGAAGAACCGCCTAAGCCGGCAGATAATGATCCTAAGAAAGACCAACAATAATGCAGAAGATATTGGTTCAATCACCGACAAGAGTTGATTTGGCTGGGGGGACGCTTGATTTGTGGCCCCTCTATTTGTTTATTCAAGGGGCAACCACAGTCAATGTCGCGATTAGCGTCTACACAACAGTTGAACTGACGGAAGGTAGCGGGCCCGGAATTCAGTTAGAATCTGTGGATATGAAAGTGACTAAGTCCTACCAAAATCTCGCAGAGGCTCTAGCTGATAAGGATCCTAAGGTGAGCTTGCTTCAGGCTCAATTGCGGTATTGGATGCCGGAAAAAGGTTTTTCTTTAAAAACCTCCTCTGAAAGCCCTGTGGGCGGCGGACTCGGTGGCAGTTCAAGTTTAACAATCAGCTTGATGAAGGCGTTTTCGCAGTTTTGTCAGAAACCTTTTAAAGACATTCATCACATGGTTCAAGTTGCACATAACATTGAAGCCGAAATTTTGAATACGCCAACGGGAACTCAAGATTATTATCCAGCAGTTGCCGGTGGCCTGAACTTCTTAAGGTATAGCTATGACGGTATTCACCACGAAGCCTTGCCGATTCAAAACAGCGGGCTCAGTGACAAATTCATGTTGGTCTATACGGGAAAGTCTCATCACTCCGGTCTCAATAACTTTGAAGTGATGAAGGACGCCGTCACTAAAGATGAGTCCACTTTGCAGGCCTTGAATGATCTCAAAGGAATTGCTCAAGAAATGGAGCATGTGCTGAAAGGTCAGAAGTGGGATCAACTAGGCACTTTGTTCAAGCGAGAATTCGAGGCTCGTGTACGATTGGCGCCAGAGTTTTCGAGTCCTGAGATTTCACGCCTTGCCGAAGTCTCTTTGCAGAACGGAGCTGAGGCTGTTAAAATTTGTGGAGCGGGGGGCGGTGGCTGTGTCCTAGTTTGGTGCCCACCCGACAAAAGGCGAGGAGTGGCAAGCGCATGCGAAAAAGCCGGCTTTCAAGTAATGGACGCAAAACCCGTCGAGCCGCTGTAAATAAAAAGCCAGCTGCAAGTGACGCGCTCTCGTCGCATGCCGGAGCCGTTCATCGATTTATCGGTTTATCTCTTAGTGGAGGCAAGTCGGACAAGGCTTGCCTCGCTGTTTTAGAATACTATCCGAAACATAAAAAAGTTTTTCTCTCTCGATTGGTAGAAAAGATCAAAAGTGACGAGGTCCATTCTGCTGACTTTAAGATTCATGAGATTATAGAGCAGTATCATGGGGAAGTGGAATCTGTCGCCTTCGATGTGCCCTTGAATCTTCCTTTTTGTACGAATTGTGTAAGTACTTGCCCGGGGATTGAAGGTTGCCCACAACCGCACGTCAAGTGGATGTGGGAATACACTCGTAAGCAAAACAAAAAGAAAAAGCCTAAAAAGCTTTTTACTCCCTACACTCAAAGATGCGTAGAGATGTACCTATCGACAGAGCTGGAAGAGCCGTTTACTGTGCAGCATGCGATGGGTGCAAATATGGCTCCTCTTTTGGCCAGGGCATTGTTCATTAAACGCCGACTCAAGATGCCTTGTATTGAGGTGTTCCCGAAGCTTTCCATTTGGAGGATCGGACGTTCTCTAAATGTTATGAAAAGTCATCTTCGTTTCCACCGGCATTCAGTCATGGGAGATCAAAGTCGAAAGGAAATACTGCAGGCACTCGGAACTCACAATGTCGCGTTTGTTTATGATCAGGATGTAAAACTTATGATCGAAAACAACCATGCCTTCGAGTCCTTCATCTGTGCACTGACGGCGTTCCTTAAATATAAAGTTGGAACAGAGCCACGACCGGAGGGGTTTCCACCCAACGAAGATTGGATCGACTTTCCCAAGACGACCATTAATTGGACGTCCTTTTAAAGGTTCTTTACAGGAACAAAACGTCAGTTCATAATCTAAATATGAAAAGAAGACCGTGGCCTCTTATTATTCTTGCCGTCCTTCATATTCTCGCACCAATCGGAAATAAAATTTTAAGCGCTTATGTGTCCCACATGAGTTTCTCAAATTACGTTAATATATGGTGGTTGAAGGCTTCACCTGAGACGCTTCTAACCAGCTTGGTTCTGCCGGCTTTTGCTGGGATTCTTATTTTGGTTTGTCGCCGTTGGAGTTTCGTACTTTATCTTGCAACGATGACAGCCATCTTGCTTTTAAGCATCAAGGCTTCTCTGACTTATGGTAATTCACTGGCTTATTTGACTGTTGCTGGGATGACTATCCTAGATCTTTTGGTCGTTTGCTACTTTATGATTCCGGTCGTACGATCGATTTATTTTGATCCTCGCATGCGCTGGTGGGAGACTGCTCAACGCTTTAAACTGGAAGCACCCGTGACCTTTAGGTCAGAAGGAAATGAGTGGAAGGGGACGACTGCCAATTTTTCCCAAACGGGTTTGTTTATTATTTCCGAGAATCTTCCTGCAGATGGTTCATCAGTAGAGATTGAGCTGAAGCATAAAGATGTTGTATTAAAGACAACTGGGACGGTAATCCATCACGGGCAAATGAATAAGTTAGGCTTTGGAGTTCAGTTCTCTCCGCATGCAAGCCTTCGTAAGCAAACTCAATTGTTACATAACTTATTGATCAGTGAGCAGGCTCAATTGAAAGATCGCCTGCCTGGACCAGAAGATTCTTTCTTAAGCTGGCTTAAGACGCTGATTTCGACTGGGAAAGGCTTGATTCCTGAACGACGGACCAAACACTAGAATCCTAACGTCTTGCAATGCGTTTTTTAATTGCCTGCGCTTGCCGGACCCATCACAATTTTCGATAGCGAACTTAACTATATATGGAGGTTTCAGTGAAAATCGCTCAGCTTGTTATTGCAGCATTATTGGTTTCAGGTGTAGCTCATGCTCAGAAAAAAGGTCTTCTTGCGGAGATGTCTGGTCAAGGATATGGCTCTGCTGGATGTGGATTAGGTTCAATTGTTATGGGTTCTGACGGGAATCAGATTCTTGCAGCAACGACTAACGGAACTTCAGGAAATCAGACTTTCGGTATCTCTACTGGAACTTTGAATTGCCAACAAGACGGAATCTTCAAATCTGGTAAAGAAGTTCCAGCTTTCATCGAAGTGAACAAAGTTGCTTTGGCAAACGATGCTGCTCGTGGTGAAGGTGAAACTCTAGCGGGACTTGCAAACCTTATGGGTTGTGACTCTCAGGCAATGGGTTCTACTATGCAAAAAAACTACAACAAGATCTTTGTTGATACAAATATGCAGCCTGCTGCTATCGAAGCTAACATCCACGAAGTTGTTTCTAAAAACAACATTTGTGGCGCCTAAGGTCTAGACCTGTTAAGTATTAAATATCTAAAATCCTTCTTCATATTTCATTGTGAAGAAGGATTTTTGCTTTTAAGGGGGCAGCTTTCTCCCGTCGGATAATGAATTCGCCAGATGCGGTGCAAAGACTTGCATCGAAAAGGTTTTCTGGCTAGAAAGATCTGCAGTATGAACTTTCGAGCCGTTCTGATTCTTCTCACTTTAATCCCTCTTTTCTCTCCTGCATCCACCGATTCCATCAATGGGATCATGCGGGAAGTGGAGACTCGGCAGCTTAGTCAAGAACGACAATGGCTCAAGCTACTTCATTTTGAAAAAGACTTCTTTCAATCTCGGCAAAGTCAGATGGACAGCCCTCTTTTCTTTTTGTCTCAAGACGGAAAAAAGAATCCTCAGGCAGAACTCCTTGCAACGATCCAAGCTTTTTTCGCTCCCGTGGCTGGCATGGATGTCAACGATCATCCTCAGTGTCGCTTTCCTGCGCGCTATCGCTGGCTTAAAAATCAACTCAAGGATATGGCGTTGTCTTGGCCTGATGTTGACTGTCCTCGTTTTAAGGCATTTTTTGAAGGGATTCGCGGCGAATCTGTTTCCTTGGTTTTCTCAAGTTATTATCTGAACAATCCATCTTCAGCTTTCGGTCATACATTCTTGCGAATCAATAAAGCGGCTTCGCTCAGAGATGGCAAGCGATACGAGCTTCTTGATTATGGGATCAATTACGCGGCAGAGACCGATACCAACAACGCTTTTCTTTATGGATTTAAAGGTCTGTTCGGCTTATTTCCCGGTAAATTCCGCTCGATTCCTTATTACTACAAAGTTCGTGAATATAATAATGCGGAATCGCGTGACCTTTGGGAGTACGAGCTAAGCCTGCCGCAAAGTTCTGTAGACATGCTGATTGCGCACATCTGGGAAGTTGGTCCTTTGGCAACCGACTACTGGTATCTGACGGAAAATTGTTCCTATCATATGCTTTCAGTCCTTGAGGCGGCAGATCCTTCAGTTCAGATCTTGGATAAACTAGATCAGTTTGTGATCCCGGCTGATACTGTTCGGGTGTTGTGGAATAAGACGGAACTGATCAAGTCTTACAGTTTTCGACCGTCAGTTCGTCAGGTTTATTTGGAACGGTGGCGATTGCTTTCTGCTGAAGAGCGGGAAGAGCTAGAGGCCCTCGCAGAGCAGCTGCGCACACGGGATGAAATCACCTATTCGCAGAATTTTTTAACGAAGGATCCGGTTTCACAGGCGCGAATTTTGGATACTTTTATTGACTACGTTGATTTCAGATATTCACAACAAGTTCAAGAGGCCGGCAGAGAAGAGCAGCTCAAACTAAGAGTTCTCGCAAAACGCAGCGAGAATCCGGTAGCTCCTGAAGCTGTCGTGATTATCCCCAAGCTAGAGGAACAGCCACATTTAGCCCATCCCTCGGGTCGTTGGGGGGTCGGCGCACTGAAACAACTTGGTGATGACGAAACATCCATTTTGTTCTCTCATCGCTTTGCTTTGCATGATCGCTTGGATCCTTCCTGGGGTTACCCAAAAGCTTCGCAGATCTCCTTTTTGGATATGGATTTTTCTTCGGGCAAAAAGTTAGAGATCGAAAACATTTCGGCATTTGAACTCGTATCTGCTGGGGCGTGGTCGCGTTTAATACCAGAAAATTCTTGGCGGTTTAAATTGGGCGTTGAGCGAACACGTAATGAAAATTTTCAGCCGACTCATGAAGGGATTGTACGCCTAGGTTCTGGCTGGACGCTGCAGAAAGGTCATTTTGATTTTAGTGCACAGCTACTGGGGGAAGTTCATTACGGCCCTCATCTGCCGCATGACAAGTTGTGGGGTGGAGTTGGTCCCTATTTGGAAGCGCATTTCGAGGTGAATCCATTCTGGCTTATGCAGGCCCACATTTTTTACCGCCGGGATTCGTACGTTGGTGTTCAAGATTATCTAAGAACCGGTATCGAATCTCAGTGGAGTTTCACGAAGAACCTGGGCATTCGCCTGCAGTACCGCAATGAGAGATTCCTTGAGCGAACCTCTCTTCAGCTGTTTAAATATTACTAAGGAGTGGCAGATGACCAAAACGCTCGACTTTCCTTATCTCCATGGGTTTTCAACCCACGAACAAGAACGACTCAGAAAGCAGGCTCGATTTGGTGAGTTCACTGTTTATCAGAATATCAATCTTTCCGAAGTGAGTGACCTATTAGAAGTCGGTTGTGGAGTTGGCGCCCAGAGCGAAATCATTTTGCGTCGTTTTCCAGATCTTCGTTTAACGGGTATTGATCGCAGCACTCGTCAGTTGGCCTCCGCACGTGAACGGCTCGCTCAACTCCCTTTTGCCTCAGGACGTTTCGAGTTGAAAGAAATGGATGCATCAAACATGGAGTTCCCTGCGAATTCATTTGATGGTGCTTATCTCTGTTGGATTCTTGAACACGTCCCAGAACCGATCAGAATTCTTTCAGAAGTGCGCAGGGTTCTGCGGCCAGGTTCGGTTATCTATGCAACTGAAGTGATGAACTCTTCATTTTTTTTAGATCCTTATTCCCCGAATGTTTGGAAATATTGGATGGCTTTCAACGAGTATCAGTTGGATCAGAAAGGCGATCCGTTTGTGGGAGCTAAGCTTGGAAACCTGTTGATGCAGTTAGGTTATCGCGACATTCAAACCGAAATCAAAACTTGGTTCCTGGATAATCGTTCCCCTCAAGCCAGAAAAGACTGTATCGAATATTGGACAGAGCTTTTGCTAAGTGCGAGTGATCAGCTTATAGAGGCGAAATATGTTTCAACTGAAGTGGTTGATGGAATGAAAGATGAGATGGCTAAAGTCGCAAAGGACCCTAACGCTGTTTTCTTTTATTCTTTTGTGCAAGCACGGGCTCGAACATAGTGGGCAGGCGCTAAGGATGAATCTTTTTTTAAAATTTTTTAGTCTTTTATTTTGTTGTTTTCTTATGGGATGCCAATCGTTTTTTTATTTTCCGCTGAAGGAAAAACTCTTTGAACCAAAGAACATTCGGATGAATCCGGAAGACGTTTTTTTAAAGACTAAGACTGGCAACACGATCCATGCATGGTACTTTCCCACAACCGAGAAGGTGGATAAGGGCACAGTGCTGTTCTTTCATGGCAATGCGGAAAATTTGACGTCACATTTTCTGATGTTTTACTGGCTACCTTCTTACGGTTATAACTATCTGATCCTAGATTACCCTGGATATGGTTTGTCGACGGGTAAACCTACTCCCGCTAGTACCGTAGAAGCCGGAATTGCGGCAGCAGAATGGCTGAATGAAAAAAAAGATGCTCGTCCCCTGATCGTGTACGGACATAGTTTAGGCGGCATCATTGCGATGAAAACTGTCGAGGAAGTTAAGGACTCTATTCCTATACGTAACTTGGTCGTTGAGGGGAGTTTTTCTTCCTACCGAAAAATGGGAAGTTATGTTTTAAGTCGCCGCTGGTGGACTTGGCCCCTTCAGCCTCTTAGCTATGTGACACTTAGTGATGAGTATGCACCGAAACCCCTGGCCGGACTTTCGCCCATTCCGATCTTGTTTATTCATGGGTCTGATGATCCCGCTGTCGAGCTTGAAAACACGACAGCCATGTTCAAAGAAGCAGTATCACCGAAGGATCTTTGGATTGTGGAAGGGGGGCGGCATGGAGATCTCTATGAAATCCGCAGGGGAGAACTGCGGGAACAATTGTTGTCATATCTAGCCAAAACTTCGACAGCCGCCAACCCATAGATCGAAATTAAAGCTCTTTGGCGGAGCACGATTTCTGCAATCCTGTCCGTGGGATGAAGATTCATTTGCTGGCCGTAATGGCGCTTATTACTATATCGATCTCTGGCTGTGGACCTCAGTTCCAGACAGAGGTGCAATCGAAAGCCACGACGACATGGTCTCCTCCGCAACCCACTCAGGTAAAATACGAGAACTATTCGATCATTCGTGGTTCGACCAGCATTCGAGAAATGAATGTCGTCTTTAACAAAGAAACGAAGGAAATGACTCTTAAAGGGCAGATCGAATTTCTACCGCGCCCTGAAAGTGGAACACTATTTATTGATATTGATCTTAAGGGCTTTCGAGATCACGAAGGCTTTATCGTATTGCATCCTCAGGCTGCGGTCCCTGCAAATATGAAGCTTGCCGCAAAAGCCACTTGCTTAGGTAAAGAACTCACGTGCAGCTCTTCATTTATCGATATTTATCTGCAGCACGAAGGACGAATTTACCATCATCAGCTTGAATCACATCAGGTGGATAGAGACGAAGAAGTTCCGGTGAAACCAGAGCAACCTCAAGAACAGCCACAGCCATCGCAAGGCGACGATCACCACAAAGAGGAAGATGATGTTGATGATGGTGAGCCTGGGCTTTATGTCGGAACTGTGGAAGAAGATATCGAACAAATTTTGAATATTCCTAAAGGCCAAATTGTTAAGGATGAGGAAGAAGTTGGCTCTGCACCAAGTGATGAGCCTATGGATAAAGATCTTGAAGAGCCAAAGGAACAGCCCAAAGAGAATCCAAAAGATGCTCCTAGAGAAACTCCAAAGGACGATTCGAAGGGGCCGAAGCCTTCTCCTGCGCCATCACCAAAACCGACGGCAAAGCCAGTTACTGGAAGTGCGGTTCAGGCAATTGGAAAAGTAAATGAAGGACATCTTGAGAATGCCGCTGACTTTTTGAAATATGTGACGGGAAATCCCAACTCTGGTCTGAAGGTCATGCGTCCGCAGCGCAACACTCATTTTGCAAGTAATGAGCTATTCTATATTCTGAAGCTGATGGGTCAGTTCACAGTTAAGAGTATCCCAGGTATGCAGGTGACGGTCGGTGATCTTTCTTACAAAAATGGTGGCAAGTTGGGAACTCATAAATCCCACCAAAATGGCTTGGATGCGGATGTTGCTTTCTATTTTCAGAAGAAAGGCTTGCAAGGGCGCTTTGCCTCTGCAGTTAATAAGAACGCTCCTCATCCTGATTGGATGGCTGAAGAGCAATGGGAAATGTTTAAACATCTCGTAAGTACAAAGCTGATCGATCGAATATTCATCCACCGTGTCCTGAAAAAGGAGATCTGCGCCCTCGCCATCAAGAAGGGCGAAATCAGTGCCGATCAAAAAGGCGGAGATGTTTACCAAACACTGCGACGTCTTATTCCGGATACTCAACATAACAATCACTTTCACCTCCGAGTGAAGTGCTCTAAAGCTCAGATTCGTTGTCGTCAAATGGCAGATCCCGTGCAGAGTACCGGGTGTTTCTAAATTTCCCCGGAACCAAGATCTGTACGGCGCTATGTTTTTAGGTGAAGTGCCTTGCAAACAGCCTTGTAAATTGTAAATATGAGCTATGGCAGATTGGCGTGATCGCAGCGAAATGAATGGAGATGTCGTTTTCTTCAGATACGTATCTGAAGGGATGGAAAAAAGTCATGACGAGGTCTTCATCTGGGACTTGGATAAAACTTACCTGGACACGACCATTGATTCGCTGTCGGGTTTGATGACCACGGTTCTGGAACGCGCCCTTAATAAGAAAAACATTCCCGGAACTAACACCCTTTTGCAGTCCCTTTCGGCTTACCGGAAGCAGCAAAAAGGTTATATGTATTTCCCCATCTATTTTATTACGGCGTCACCGCCACAACTAGAAGAGCGCATCTCCGAAAAGTTTTCGCTGGATAATATTCGTCCGTTCGGTTGTTTCTATAAAGACAACCTGGCAAATCTTCGCCCCGGACGTTTCTGGCGTTTGACAAAGCAGGTTGGATATAAGCTTCAAGCGCTGTTGCAATTGCGCACGCGCTTGGCCGAAAATGTAAGACAGATTTGTTGGGGAGACGATAGTGAAACAGATGCTATCATCTATAACTTGTACTCAGATATTTGTTCGCGTCGTATGGGCCCCCATGATATTCGCATGACCTTAGAAAAATTGAATGTCAGTGGTGATCAGGTCGATACGATATTAGAACTGCAAACTTTCATTCCCGAAAATGACCCCGTCGAAAAAATATATATAAATTTAGCCACCGATACCGATCCTGACTATTATCTCAAATTTGGCCGACGAACTTTAGCGACGTACAGTACTTTTCAGGTTGCCTTGGATCTTTTTCAAGATCGACGCATGAGTTTAGAAGGTCTCTATAGCGTCATTCAAGATATGATTTACAACTACGACTACACCCCTGAAGAGTTGATGAAGAGCTTTGATGAGATCATTCGCCGTGGAATAATTGGGCAGACAGCTTTCGAGGAGATGAAGACTTTCTTTATCGATAAGGGCTTGCTTTATCCGTCCTATGTGCCGACCGTGGCACCTCTTAAGGAAAAATCAGTGGTGGAAGGCAGGGTGTACGAAATGGAAGGCCTGCATGAGCCGTGGATTCCTGATCGTATCGACTATCTTCACGATTATCGCTAGCGCGACTATTCAAACTTCATTGGAAAGACAGTTGCAATCGGGTCGCCAGGAAAGGCTCGAAATTCAACTCTGTTCACCGCTTCTACAAGGCATTTTTTAAAGTTGGGATCATTGATACTGGAAGAGGTGATTTCAGCGTTGGCGACTTTACCCGTCGGCATTATCGTAAAGCTAAGAGATGCCTGCCCGACGACTCCAGGAGTCCGCTGGAGCAGTTGAGTGTAGCATTTAAAAAAAGCCGAGCGTTGTGTTCGAAGCGTGTCTTGAATAAACTCAGGAGTCAGACCGTCAATTTTGGCAGTGGCAGCAAGAGGAATCTCCTCAGCAGGGGCGAGCTCTGGCAGACTCAGAACAGGAGCTTGCTGTTTATAGTTCATTTCATAGTCAGTCGCCGTCCACCGGGACCCGTCTTTGGAAATGTACACAGTTCCTTCGCGTCCATAGTTCTCGACTTGTACATCACCTCTTTTAATAATCAGCACAGTCCGATCATTTTCTTGGCCAATGGTTATAAAGGAGTTTTCAAGAATGCGGATCCGGTAGGCAGAGTCAAAGTCGACAGTTGCATCTCCGTCTGCAGAAGTCTCAACCGAATCATTGGAATAGAGACTGGATTTGCGGACCAGGTTTTCTTTATGTGTAAGATTTTTTCTTAAAATTGAAACCTTGCCCAAGTTAAGACTGATTCGCGCCAAAGGACGTTGATCGGGAGCTTGCGTTTCGGTTTGCGAAGCAATAACAAGTGACAATAGTACGCTGAAGAGGCCGAGGCCTATTAAAATCGGAATTACCAAATTCTTCTTCGCCATATCATATCCTGTCTGTGCATCTCGTGCTGAGGATTAAACTATAACGAAGAAGTTTTTGAAGTGCAAAATTACTTTGCTGGAGTTGCGGTTTCCGCAGGAGCAGTTTCAGTAGGTGCAGCAGCTGGAGCAGCCGTAGCAGGGCTTGTTTCCGCTGCTGGAGCCGTTGGTAATGGAAGAGAATCAACAACTGATTTAGAAGTTGATGAAGTCATGATCGAAAGAGCCAAACATGTGATAGCAAAAATAACGGAAACCCACACAGTCATTTTTCCAGCAAGAGATTGTGCTCCGGTTGCTCCCAAGAGACTGTTCGAACCGCTGGATCCACCCATGCCCAAAGCACCATTGCTCTTCGAATCTTGAATCAAAACAAGAACGATTAAAACGATAGCAACGATAATATGCACAATACCAACAAAAGTAGTCATTTTTAGATATCTCCCAAGCCCCCTGAATATAGGGATAAAACCCTGCTTTCGTCCACCGCAAAGTCGTCAAAAGGCATGTTAACGCATTAAGCCAATACTGCTTGTCAATCCTCTAAGGCTCGATAAACAATAAGGAATGAGAAAAATCCTCTGCCTTGCTTTATGCTTTGCCCTAGCTTCGTGCACCTCTCAGGAGGGGGCTATTAAGAAACAAGCTCATCAATTGGGCGAACACCATTTTCAGGAATTAATCCGCGAAGAGGCGCAGAGTGGTCTGCCCCAGTCGGATTGGCTAAGGGATTCGTACGAGGAATTTATCAAAGATCGATCAACGGTAGAGGTGGCCGAGGTGGCTCTTCAAGGCGAGTCAAGGGCTACTGCCGTGGTAGTGGTCGAAACCTATTCGCTGCCATTGCGCCGCACTTTGCTTAGCATCGCTGGCAAGGTGGACCCAGCAAAGACCCGGCGGTTCAACTTTAGCGAAGCCATCAGCTTGATCGCTCAGCAGACCGGTCAAAAAGGCGAGGTCGAAAAACAGCCTCTTAAAACTTACAAGTTTCAGAAGTCTGGAACGACTTGGACAGTTCAAGGGCAATAAGCGACTGGCAAAAAGTAGCACTGTCGAAACCCTAGACAGGTGAGGAATACTTAAAATAGCTATAAGCCTGGATTTGAAGTTGCAGAGAACAGCTCAAGGTTTTTACCTGAGGTTGTGAACCATGAAATTCGCTCAATGGATCGTTTTACCCGCTTTAGTTATCTTTGCAAATACGGCATCGGCAGCCGAGTATATGGCCGGCGTCGACTTTGAGTTTGAAGAAAAAGTCGTTACTGCAGAGTCTCAGCAAAGCAAAGATCAGTATCACATTATTAAGCTCGGCAAAGGCTCAGTGTATCGAATTCCTCTTAAGCCTGATGCTGCTCAGATGAGACAGGTCTTGGGTCTGCAGAACAATGACGATTTATCTACGTTCGCTACCGAAAAAGAACGGGTGGAGCTGCGTAAAATGGGTATCGAGGTGGAACCTGTAGAAATCATCGATCCTTTGAAAGAATACAACGACCTTAATTTGGACGAAAAAATTCAGTTTCAGAATAAGCGACTGCATCTCTTAAAAGCAGCCGCCAAAGCTCTGCATGCCTCGCAGTTGGCCATAGGAACGGGACTTCTTATAGGAGATAGCTTCCGCTTTATGAAAGCAGTTTTGAAGGGACAAGCCTTTCATTTTGATCGCAGCAAAGAGCGACGACGGGGGATTATTCAAAACATTCTTAATAGTCTTGACTACAGATTGCACTCACAAGCACCTCTGGTTTTAAGTGCCAATGAGCTTGGCTTTGTGGTGAGTGCCGGAATCATTAAGCTTCATGGAATTCGTGACAACGGTGGCGGTGGATTGCTCGAGATGGGGTTAATTTTCGCCTACAACAAAGAAAGTAAAACCTTCGTCATAGAGAACTTCGTGGCTCCCGAACGATTTGTCAGCTCATTGGCTGCAGTTGCTGTGGTCGGAATCAATGGTAAGGCGGGTATCTTCATGGCCAACCGAGAGCGTGGCCTAGAGGCCGTCAATCGTTTTGGTCAGAGCTTCTATCCACCCATTATTCCTGCATTTGCGACGAATGGAGCCAAGCAGTTTACTTTTGGGTTTAGTTCCGGTTTGGGCTTTCCTCCGCCTCCAATGGCGGACCTACTTACGTTCTCAAATTCGCACAGAGAAACTGTCACTTTTAGAGTGGAGATTTCTAAAGCTATCAAGGGTTTTATAAGAATTAAAACTGGCGAATACAAGACTCTGTTCAAACCTGTTTTTGAGTCGCTCAAAGATCGAATGGTTGTGTTGACTCATGGATTTGCTCAATTACGAGGCAAGTCATGTAAGCAGGTGTTTTTGAATTGATACGTCCTTAACGCACCTTATCGCGGGCGCGATTTGTTGACCTAGCCCCTTCTATGTCTGACAAAGTTCCGTAAGGAAGGGGAGGCAAGGCATGCGTTTTTTAGTTTTTGAAGGCCTTGATGGTTCGGGTAAAAGCTCATTGATGGCCGCACTCGAACAAGAGCTTCAACGGCGTCAAATATCCTGTTGCCGAACTCGCGAGCCCGGTGGCACTCCCCTCGGTGATGAAATTCGCAATATGATTCTTAGAAAAGACGGCCCAGCTCCGCTTGGTCGCACCGAGCTTTTGCTATATGAAGCAAGCCGTGCTCAGCATGTCGAAGAAGTGATCAAACCACAGCTTGGTCAAGGACATTGGGTCCTGTGTGACCGATTTACTGCAAGCTCCGTAGCCTTCCAAGGCGGAGGACGCGAGATTTCAGAAAAAGATGTCATCAGTTTAAATGACTTTGCCACTGGCGGTTTGAAGCCGGACTTGACGGTTCTTTTGGATCTCTCAGTTGAGGAGTCACGAAAGCGACGTCAAGGGCGCGGAGCCAAAACAGGAGAAAGCGAAGATCGAATTGAATCTGAAGCGGACACGTTCCATGAAAAAGTCCGGCAATCTTTTCTGCGTCAGGCGCAGCAGGCTCCCCAGGGGTGGTTGGTGTTGGATGCCCGAGAAACTCCCGAGGTCCTTTTCACTCAACTGATGAAAGCTTTGGTTGAAAAAGGAATTTTGTAAAGATAGGTGAATTGTGGCGCGATTGCTTGACTTCATTTTAGGTCACCAAGAAATCATTCAAAAGATTGTAGATTCCTTTGATTCTGGAAAACCCGGACAGACCTTTCTTTTTGTCGGACCAAACGGAATCGGCAAAAAGCAGACGGCACTAGGATTTGCGCAAGCACTGTTATGCCCTCGGACAACAAAAGGTTGTGGTCAGTGTTCCTCGTGTTTACGAATGATGCAAAGAGTGCACGAAGGGCTTAAGGTCGTGGATCTCGAAGGTGCACCTATCAAAATTGAACATGCCAGAGAGATCATCGAGTTCCTTAGTCTGAAGAGTCTGACCACCCATCGAGTCATTATTATTGATCAGGCACAGAACTTAAATCCTCAAGCGGCCAATGCGCTTTTAAAAACACTGGAAGAACCGCCCGAAGGAACATTTTTCTTTTTAACGGCTCCGAGTGCATCGGCACTTTTGCCGACTATCCGCTCGCGGTCACGCATTGTTCAGTTTAAGCCTTTAAAGGCCGAGGACCTAGCTAAGAAAGTCAAGGCACCAGCTTGGGCTTTGAAGTCTGCTGGCGGTAGTTTTTCCAAACTAGCTCAGTTGCAAGAAGGACCCGAGCAGGAGATTCGCCAGAAGGCCGTCGAAATATTGAGTCTGTTTTTGCAGGATCAAGATTTCGTTTTAAATGAAAATTGGCGGTCAGAGTTTAAGGATCGATCTCAAGCCCAAAGATTGATGGCTTATTGGATAAGCTTCTTAAGGGATGCTGTCTATTTTCAAGAAGGCTGCAAGGATCAGATTGTAAATATGGATCAAGGGACATTGTTGAAAGTCTTGGCGGAAAACAGTCGAGATTTCCTGTTGACGATGACCCAGAAGGCTCTGCAAGTCGAGAGGGCTTTTGCTTCCAATCGCGACTCTCAGTTGGTTATGGAAGAGTTTCATTTAAGCTTGAAAGAACAATAAGACGAAACTGGTTTTCAATGAATAAATGAGCTATGATGTTGTCTATGGAATGGATAGATGTTCACGCTCATTTAAATATGCTTGAAGAAGGGGTCGAAACCGCCATTGCTCAGGCAAAGGCAGCCGGCGTCCGAAAAATAGTCACCATCGGGACCGAGCCCGAAGATCATCCGATTGTTCTCGATATCGCACGAAAATACTATCCTGATGTTTACTGCACTCTGGGAGTCCATCCTCACGACGGTAAGAGCTATACTGACGAAGCGGGAAAATTTATTGAAGAACATGCTCAAGATCCGGTGGTTGTGGCGGTCGGGGAAATTGGTCTGGACTATTATTACGATCAGTCTCCTCGGCAGGAGCAACAAGAAGCTTTTCGAAAGCAGCTTGCAATTGCCCAGCGGACTGGTCTTCCGGTTGAAATTCACACCCGTGATGCCGAGGCCGACACCGTAGACATTCTGAAAGAATTTAAAGGTCAAGTAACCGGTTTGATCCACTGTTTTACTGGCACCGAATGGCTGGCTAAAGAAGCACTTGATTTAGGATTCAATATTTCTTTTAGTGGGGTCGTGACCTTCAAAAATGCCGACAGTCTTCGCCAGGTTGTAAAGATGGTCCCACTGGATCGTATGCACGTAGAAACTGACGCCCCTTTCTTAGCTCCCATTCCCATGCGTGGAAAGAAGAACACTCCTGCTTATGTTGTGCATACTGCAAAGCTTGTCGCTGACCTGAAGGGTGTCAGCGAAGAAGATCTGGCTCTGCAAACTCGGCAAAATGCACTTAAGATGTTTCCGAAAATTCAGTGGTAGACTTAACGATCTGCCCCTTTTTTTGTTACCAAATCGAGCGCTCCGGTTGTTGTGTGGCGGATCTGGTGATCGCGGGACTGTAGGTCTTTAAAATTTTCTTGATCCATTCGGATGCATTAGCCACTTTCGTAGCTTGAGCAAGACCGATGCATGTCTTCGAGCCTTTTCGCGTGACTATGGTCGCAGAGTTAATCCCTATGATCTTTAATACCCCTTGCTCGTGATGGAACTGTGGACCTCCAGAATCACCACTGCAAATATAGCTTCGCGACTCTGAACTTGTGCGATAACGGTCTGCCTGGCGTGAATAGTTATTGTCAATTTTCATCACCCCGCGATGAAGACGGCCAATGGCCAGAGAAGGAGGTTCGTTCTCTCTCCAGTCCTGAGTGCGACCATAGCCATAAACATAAACAGTTTTGCCGGAATAATCAGCCCGCTGATCCGAGTCAAAGCGAACCCAATAGTATCTGGAAGGAATTTCTCCAGCAAAGAACCCCACCGCAATGTCGTGGTCATGGGTTCCGGTCGAATTGTAACGTGGGTGCAGAAAAAATCGAGTTCCCGCGCGACGAACCAAGGCTTTTCCTGGCGAGTACTCTTCTGTGAAAACCAAATTGAAAGTCCTTAAAGATGGCATCAAGCCGCGATCAAGACAATGTGCCGCAGTCAGTAGTGCATGAGTGCTTATCAAAGTTCCCGAACAAAGACCGATAATTCGATTGCGGCTATCGAGAGCTTCGATCAGCACGACGGATTGGGCTGCACGGGTTTTGCGTTCCTTTACTGGAGTGCCGTTGATTATGGATGTGTCAGCAGAAAAACTCTCGTGCTCGGCGGGGAGTTGTGGTGCGCAGGCAACGGCCAAACTTGCAAAAAGGGTAGCAATGATAATTTTTTTCATAGAGGACTCCTTAAAAGTCCCTGTGTTAAGGCGAAGTCTAAACAATTAAAAGTTAAGTTTTGGGAATGTGTCAGTCATCAGTGCTCTTTTGACACCGGCAGAGGCGGCACGAATCTTGGAAATAAGCCGATCGACGGAAGTTTTGACCCTATCAAAGGAGAATCCATGAATAAAAAGCTTATCCTCGGAACGATTGTTGCGGCGACAATTGTACAAAGTACAAGCGTGGCTCGAGCAGACAAGCAGGCTATCGGCAATATCATTGGTGGTATCATTGGAGGTGCTATCGGCAGCCAAATAGGTGGTGGTAGCGGAAATAAGGCCGCCATTGTTATTGGCGCAATTGCTGGAACAATGATCGGTGGAAAAGTCGGCAGAGATATGGATGAAGCGGATCGTCGCGCCTTTGATGAAGCTCAACGACGGGCGTTACGTGGAAGAGTCGGCCAGCGCGAAGACTGGCGTGGTCGAGACTACGGTTCTCGCTCGGGCGCCTCGGGAAGCTTTACCACTATTCGTGAAGGATATAACAATCGTACTGGAGAATACTGCCGGGAATACCATAGTGTTATCCGACTTCGACATAGCACGGAAGAAACTCGCGGCGTAGCGTGTTCCCGTCGTGATGGCTCTTGGTATGAAACCCGTACTTCTGAAGTTCGTTTTGACAACGATCGGGGCGGCCGACATAACAATCCACCGCCAAGAAATGCGCCGCCGCGATACCAACCACCTCAGCCGACACCGCCTCCACCGCCATCCTATGGTCACAGTCGTTTTCAGTCGACTGCCCAGCTCAGTCAGGTCACCCGGCGTACAGGGGGAGAGTGGTTCCGAATCAGCCTCTACAGACCTCTCTCGCTGAGTCAAATTCAGATGGTCACCCACCATGCGGGTCTCAGTATCCACGAAACTTGGGTTTACTTGGCAAATGGCCAACGCCAGCAGGTGCATGGTCTATCGGGGGCTCAGAGGCTTTACGCGGGCGGCTCGGCCATCTCTGAGGACCTTAGCCATCTAAGGACGGTTCAGGTCATCGACGTTCGAGTAGAATCTATGGGCGGGGTAGCGGACATTTTGGTCAATGTCTTGTCCAACGAAAGTCAGCCCTCACTCTCGGTGACTCGATTCTAAAAGGTTGTCGGAAAGCTAATGATGTTAAAAAGCCAGCCAATGACTAATAGTGTCTAGGCTGGCTTTTTCACATTCTAAGGCCGATATTGGGTGGGTTTAAAAAAGGAGCTCACTTATGTCTAAATTGCGTGTTGGTATTAATGGTTTTGGCCGTATCGGTCGTGTTCTTTTTCGTGCGGGTTTTGAAAAGCTCGACATCGTTGCGATCAATTCATTGGATAGCGTAGAAGGTGATGCTCATCTTTTAAAGTACGATTCTGCACATGGTATTTTTGAAGGCGATGTAGCCGTAAAAGATAATCAGTTGGTTGTGAACGGCAAAGGCATTCACATGTCTAAAACTCGCAATCCAAAAGACATCCCTTGGAAAGATTGGGGAGTGGATATTGTCCTTGAGTGTACAGGTGCATTCAAGAATAAAGAAGATTTCATGGGACACATCGAAGCCGGCGCAAAAAGAGTCCTAGTTTCTGGTCCTGCGGAAAAGGGTGCCGATATCACGATGGTTTACGGAATTAACCATGAATCGTATGACCCAGCAAAGCACCATGTTATTTCCAATGCTTCTTGTACGACAAACTGCTTGGCTCCATTGGCAAAAGTTCTGAACGATACATTCGGAGTTGAGCATGGCACAATGATGACGATTCACTCTTATACAAATGACCAAAAGATCTTGGATGCCGCTCATAAAGACATTCGCCGCGCGCGCGCTGCTGCCGTTAGCATGATTCCAACGACGACAGGTGCTGCAAAAAATGTGGGCTTGGTTCTTCCAGAGCTTCAAGGCAAAATTGACGGTATTTCTGTGCGCGTTCCTACGCCTAACGTCAGTTTGGTGGATTTCACCTTCACTGCGAAAAAAGATGTGACTATCGAAGAGGTCAATAGCGCTTTGATTAAGGCTTCCGAAGGTTCGCTTAAGGGCGTCTTGGCAGTCGAGAAAAACGAATTGGTCAGTGTTGATTTTAATGGCAACAAGTTTTCCTCAATTGTGGATTTAGCTTCAACGATGGTGATCGGTAAGCGCATGGTGAAAGTTCTTTCTTGGTATGACAACGAGACTGGATTCTCTAATCGCATGGTCGATGTAGCACTTCATATGGCTAAGAAGGGTTTATAAAAAATGGCAGCTGTAGGACTTAAAGGGATCAAAACGGTTCGGGATTTCGCCCTAGAGGGTAAAGTCGTTTTTCTTCGCTTGGATCTTAATGTTCCTATGGAGAATGGTCACATTTCGGATGAAAATCGTATCCGTGCCTCTTTACCCACAATTCAGTATTGTATGGAGCAAGGTGCGAAGCTTGTTTTGGCTTCGCACTTGGGGCGTCCAAAAACTAAAGAAGATCGTCAATATTCGTTGGAGCCTGTTGCGAAACGATTGCAAGATCTTCTTCATGCTGAAGTGATTTTGGTCGAAGAGCCTGACTCCGACGCTCCGAAAGCTCTCTTGCAGAGTCTGAAGAAAAATCAGATTATTCTTTTGGAAAATGTGCGCTTTGAAGAAGGCGAAACAAAGGATTCTGTCGAGTTCGCCCAAAAGATTGCCAACTATACTGATATCTATATTAACGATGCCTTCGGAGCTTCTCATCGCGCTCATGCGACCATTCATGCATTGCCATCAGTGATGAAGGATAAAGGGATCGGCTTCTTAATCGAAAAAGAGATTGCGATGTTGGATTCGCTTTTGTTGAATCCTAAGCGTCCTTATATCGCGGTGATGGGCGGAGCAAAAGTTTCCGATAAAATTGCCGTGATCGAAAGACTGATGGACGTGGTTGATGGCTTCATCATTGGTGGAGCTATGGCCTACACCTTCCTGAAAGCTCAGGGGCACGCTGTTGGAAAGTCTCTTGTAGAAAATGATAAGTTAAAATACGCGAAAGAAATGATAGAGCGTATTGAGGCTCGTAACAAGACTATCCTGTTGCCAGTAGATCACCTTGCTACAAAGAGTATCACTGATACGCAGAGTGCACATGTCACCAAAGACGCGACGATTCCCGACGATGAGCTGGCAGTAGACATCGGTCCCAAGACTATTCAGAATTATTCGGTGGCATTGCGAGAAGCTGGAACAATTTTCTGGAACGGACCTATGGGAGTTTTTGAGAATCCCGTGTTTGCTAAAGGCACTTTCGGAGTCGCGCAAGTTATTGCAGAAAGCAACGCCACTAAAATCGTCGGTGGTGGAGACTCTGCTGCAGCGGCCGAAGCCTCGGGTTTTGCAGACAAGATGACTCATATCTCAACTGGAGGCGGTGCCTCTCTAGAATACTTGCAGGGTGATAAACTACCTGGTTTAGAAATTCTAAGATCTAAAAGATAGGAATGTGATGAAAAAGATTTTTGCCGCTAACTGGAAGCTTTTTAAATCTCCACTTGAAACCAGAGAGTTTTTCTCACGGTTTAAAGAAGTGGCGACGAAAGCAACAGGAGAGATCGTATTTTTCCCTCCTGCTATTTCTTTGGAAGCGGCCAGTGAATCTGTAAAGGGAACTTCTATTAAGTTCGGTGCTCAGAATTGCTATTTCCAAGCTCAAGGTGCTTTTACTGGGGAAAATTCCGCCCAAGTCGTTAAAGAACTGGGTGGTAGCTACATCTTGGTGGGACACAGTGAGCGAAGGAAACTCTTTCTTGAAGATGACAGTGCTATTGCTGAAAAGGTTGCGCACATTCAGAGCTTGGGGCTCATCCCAATGCTTTGTATTGGTGAAACCCTAGACGAGCGAGAGGCTCTTCACACCTTCCGCGTGCTGGAGACACAGCTTCATTTGGGACTGGCGAAGGCCGATAAAGCCAAGCCGCTCGTGATTGCTTATGAACCAGTTTGGGCAATTGGCACAGGCAAGGTGGCCTCACCGGATCAAGTCGCAGAAACTCATAAAGATGTCTTTTCGATCCTTGAGAAAATGGGATTTAAAGGTGCGCCGATATTGTATGGAGGAAGTGTCAAACCAGATAATGCGAAAGGCCTTATCGGCCTTGAACATGTGGATGGTTTTTTAGTCGGCGGGGCGTCTCTCGAAGCTAAGTCATTCAGTGAGATCGCTTCCGTTTAACCGTGACCTTCATTTTTTTCGCGGTGGGCATTTTCGACCGCTTCAATTAAGAGCTTTCGATCATCGGTCGAAAGCTTTTTTGTTTCTTCCAAGAAAAGCTTTTTGTCCTGTTGATAAAGTGGAAGCACCAGTTCGCCAGCGTACTGTGTCGGATCGTACTTCAACATCATAATGGCGACTCGATATATTTCTTCGCGAAGGGGCACATTGCTCTTTTCGACAAGAGCTACTTCAACGGCATCCGCCAAGCGATCAAAAATTTCGTCTTCGGTTAGCGCGACAGAATCTGTTTTGCGCGTGGCTTTCGGTTTAATGCTTTCAGAGTTATAGCTTTTTAACTTTTGAATTGCCTCTTTGCCAGTTTTAAAGTCCGCCCAAGAGGAAGAGGCGGAAAATGCAATCAGAGAGCCGACTAAGAACTGAGCTATTTTAAAATATTTCATGGCTTCACCATTATTCCGATCATTCTGTAAGGTTTTCCTAAGCGTGCATAGCGCTTCGCCTTGGGTGAATTTAAAAACGAGTTTTCTCCGTAAAAGTCACTGACGTAACCACCTTTGGATCCCCAATCGGTTTTAATCTGAATGTCTCCATATTCATTGGTGTCGTTATGATAGACAATGACAGCCCCTTTAGGGGCATCATCTGGAGACTTAATTTGCGCTCTGTACTTTGGATCATCCAGTAAATTGATCATTCCTTGTCGTTTTAAATCCCGAACGCCCTGTTTTGCATAGGCACCAGGTGGGTAGGAGCGAATCATCTTACCGCCCAACAGGGCCCGTTTGACATAACGATAGCAATATTTGCGCGAGCGAGGACTTTTATTTCTCATCGCATATTTGATGGCAGATTCCACTTCCTGACTGCTCGAATACTTCGTGATCATTTTGTCATGTGACCACGGATTGTTCGGATCAGTCACCGGGGGGATTGCTTGCTGGACGACTTTGATGTCCTGCAAGTTTTTAACTGAGGGATCAACCTGGGGTGGCACTGTGCAATCCGTACAGAAGCCTGCTTCAGTTTGACTTCGATCAGCGCTACGTTTTTCGTTTGGATCAACGTCAGGCAGTTGCTCTTGAATAACTTCTTGGTATTTAGGGAGTTCGGGAACGGGAACGACCCCAGATTCTGGCGGCAGCCCCTGTCCTTTGCGCCGAGCAATAGCCGTCAATGCGAGTTCGGGATCTTGAACAGGCTGGCCTTCTTTATTTTCGAAACTCAGCCACGGATTTTTCTGAGAGAAATAAACCCAAGTTTCGTCATTGACCTTGGCCTTGGTTGCCCCAGGTTTACCACCGAGTTTGGTAATTCGGATTTTGACTCCGTACGAACCTGTTTGTCGTAATTTCCGTGTTTCAAGAACCGTACCTTGGGTCCCCTTAGGAATAACGTAAGAGACGTTGCGAGCCTTTTTTGTGAAATCAACGGAAGAGCGCCCATGCATATTGCCATCAAGCTCAAGACGTAAATCATCGAGGCCACTCGCAAATGCTGTGGTCGTGACGAAAATCAGTGATGTAGCCGTGCGGGCCCAGCGTTTAAGTGAAACCAATAAAGCTCCTAAACCTCTTTTCGGAATAAATAAGGAAAGATAGAATCTGAGCTCAAAAAACAGGACCTACGCCCAAAGCGCCGCCAGGAATCGGCTTGATTGCCGCAGTATTTTAGACGAAAGTAGGGCATAAAAGAAATTTGAGGACTTGGTATGAAAGTGACGCTGGACGATATTAAGCAGGCTCGTGAATTATTGAAGAAGGTTATTTCTCATACCGAGATGAACCATTCCATCAGTGCCAGCAAATTGCTTGGTAGCGACATCTTCTTCAAATTTGAAAACACTCAGCGCACGGGAAGCTTTAAATTTCGTGGTGCCTATAATAAAATCTCCAGCCTCACGGCAATTGAAAAGGCACGCGGAGTGGTTGCAAGCTCTGCTGGTAATCATGCGCAGGGAGTCGCATTGTCAGCAACGTTAGCTGGTGTAAAATCAGTTATTGTGATGCCTGAAAACGCTTCCATCAATAAAGCGGCCGCAACGAGGGCCTATGGAGCTCAGGTCGTTCTTAAAGGCGAAATCTATGATGAAGCCTATGAGCACGCTAAAGAGCTTGAGAAAAACGAAGGCTATACTTTCGTACATCCTTATCAAGACGAAAAGATCATCGCGGGACAAGGAACGGTTGGATTAGAAATAATTGAAAAGGTTCCTGATCTGGATACGGTCATAGTTCCCATCGGCGGAGGTGGGCTGATCAGTGGGGTTGCATTGGCGATTAAGTCGATCAATCCAAAAGTGCGCATAATTGGCGTGCAGAGTGATCGCGCTCCTGGGATGGCTTGTTTGTACAATAAACAACAGGTGGCTGTACAAAAAAGGGCCGCCACTATTGCTGACGGTATTGCCATCAAAAATCCATCGCCTCTTATCTATGAGAATTTTATTTCAAAGTATGTTGATGAAGTCGTTACCGTTAGTGATGACGAAATCGCCGAAGCGATCGTTTTTCTGATGGAGCGTGCGAAAACCGTGGCTGAAGGTTCAGGGGCCGCGGCAATGGCAGCAGCAATGCAAAGGGGCCTTAATCTGGGAAAAAAATGTTGCATCGTCATCAGCGGTGGCAATATTGATTTGAACGTTGTCAGTAAGATCATCGATCGTGGTCAAATCTTACGAGGACGCTTGTGCGAGCTTTCTGTAATCGTCGATGACCTTCCCGGAAACCTCAGTCGTCTTACTCAAGTCATAGCCGCAGAGAAAGCGAATATCCTCGAAGTTCGGCACGACAGGGTCTCTAAGGGACTCTCGCTTCGCGAAACTCGTATCGACTTTGTTCTCGAAACAACAAGTCTGGAACATGCCGAGAAAATACGAAAATCTCTGGAAGAAATTGGCGCCAAAGTTTTTGAAACCCATTAAGAACAGGCTTCAAATAAACTGATCGACCGGTCTGTAGCTTCTTAAAGCAGACTGGCTCAACAGTTTAGGTTATTCCCAATCGACGAGATTGTATTTATCTAAGATGTCCTGCAGTTGACCACTCTGACGAAGCTCTTGAACGCCTTGGTTTATCCATTTAGCGAACTGTTCAGCTTGAGGGTGCTTGGGGCTGAAGGCAATATTCAATGCCGAGCTGCTGATACCTTTAGTACCATCCGATTTCAGAAAGCTCTCAATCTCTTGTTTTGAGAGAGCCTGCTTTAAAATGACGGGATCCTCAATAAAGGCATCCAGGCGACCGCTTTCCATCATCTTCAATATTTGTTGAAGTGGGTTGCTTCCAGAGAAGGTAATTATGGACTTATGTTTACTATGAATAAGTTCGCTGATAGGTTGACCGTAGGTGTGGCCATTCACGACTCCGACTCTGCGGCTCTGCAGGGACGCTCTTCCGCGATAACTCCAGTTTGCATTTTTGTGAATAAAGAAATACCGATGCGCTTGTCCTAGCGGGCTATCGGGAAAGATAAGCTCGGGCGCGTCTTCTTTGGTAGCACCCAAAAGGGCATCAGCTTTGTTAGCCCTGACCTCATTAACGGCTCGCGCCCAGTTGGTCGTGCGCAGCTCAATTGGTTGACCCTTCTTAGTAAAAATCATTCGGATGATCTCAACCATATAGCCTGGCTTATCACTGTTTAGGTCACAGACATAAGGACAGCGGGCATCAGATTTAATTAGAAGGGGTGATGAAAGCGAAGAGGCATCAACGGAAATCGACATCGAAAAGATAGAAAAGATCGCAACAATTAGCTTTAAAAGTACTAAAAACATGGACACTCCCAGTAACAAGTTAGGAATTACTTTGCGGATCTGAAAGATGCATCAATGAATTGAGGCTCTTACCGACTTGTAATCTGGTGGGATTTTAAGAGACTGAGGTCGCAATAAATTTAATATAAAGGCATCCACGCCCTCGGAGGATAAACAAATCTCGGCTCAATTTATGTAAAACTTGGAAATTTGATTATGAAAATCAGAATGTTAAAGGGCGAACAAAGTGGCAAGTGTAGCCACCGGGATTTTTCTTTAGATAATCCTGATGGTACTCTTCTGCTTTCCAAAATTCTTCGGCCCCAAGAATCTGAGTAACAACGGGTCTCTTCCAAGCTTTGGAACTGTCGACACGAGTTTTGATTCGTTCTGCTTCGTCTCTCTGTTCAGGGCTTGTGTAGAAAATGGCACTTCGATACTGAGTTCCAACATCATTGCCCTGTTGATTCAAAGTTGTCGGGTCATGCATCTTAAAGAAGTGAAGCAGAAGATCACCATAGTTTATTTTTTGGGGATCGAAGACGATCTTCACAGTTTCCGCATGGTTGCTTGTGCCGGTCTTGACGATATTGTAAGTCGCATTCTTTATTTTTCCACCCATATAGCCGACTTCGGTTTCGAGAACACCGGGAATTTTCTTCAGGAGGTCTTCCATACCCCAAAAGCATCCACCAGCTAAATAGGCAACTTCATGATTAACCGGGTTCATATTAGTTTCCTTTTTCTGATTTGCGTGGGCAAAAGTAAAACCAGCGAACAGTACTGAAAGAACAAGAATTAGATTTCTCATGGCTTTATTCTAACAAAGTTTCATTGTGGCGGCGCGGTCCAAATTTCTAGCTTTGTTCAGCTCGTCCAAAGCCCCCGCCGGACCCCGTGCAGAAGACCACGGTGTCGCCTTTAGCAAGAGTTTGCTGGCCTAAAACCGGCAGAGTGCTTTTGCTATCAGAGTGCTCCAGGATAATCTCTGTAGGGTCTCCGTGAGAGCAATCTTTTGGCAGTCGAGGACGATGCAATGTCAAATCGGTCATCCAAGTTAGCTGAGTCTCGGCAAGGGCCTCCAGCTTCAGAAGCAAGCCTCTGCCTCCGGTGTATTTACCATTGCCTCCATTAGAATGGCGGGAATCGACTCGCAATACCTTCACTGGCAGTTCGCGCTCAAGTTGCTCTATGGACAGATGCTTCATATGAGCGTGCTGACCATCATGCCCTTGAGTCGCGCCTTCGCCTCCTGGGATCGAAAAAGCTATTTGATGACCTTGATGTTGCAGTTCGATTTCGAGCGGGCAGTGACAGCTTAAGGATTTTTCATGCTTTCGGTGAATCTGGGACAATGCTAAGCCGATTGCACTTTTAAGTGCAGAGATGCCACTGACCAATCCCTTGCTGATGGGTGCTGGATATTTGGCGACCAGCCAGCAATTTGTGGGTTTAATGATCTGTACGGCCGAAAAAGAACCAGAGTTAGAAATATTCGCGAAACCATAAAAGCTGCTGATGGCATAATAGCAGGCTCCAAAGGTAGCAGACTCGGTCAGCCAAACAGTCTTGGCAGCTGAAGTGCCGCTAAAATCCATAATAACTTTGCCTTCATGAATTTCCATATTTAAACGCAGAAGTTCGCCGCTATCCAAAACAATATCAGCACGAGTTTCGCCGCTGGCTTTCTCGGCAATAATCTGCCGGGCTCTATCGCGGCAGAGTTTTAAATAGTCGTCGATGAGTTCGGAAGTAATTTCGAAGCCGGCAAACTCGATCGCTTCGATTAACTTTTTCGCTTCGCTTTGCAAAAACTGACATTGTGTTCTGAGCCACTCCGCTAATCCCGGAGGACATGCTGGATGAGCCTGCATTGCCGACATGATCACTTCGTTCATTTGGCCTTTTTGCAACAGTGGGGTTGGTGGAATGCGCAATCCTTCCTCTTCAACAGAGTTGGCAAGCTTCACTGACTTTCCCAAGCTCTTGCGCAGAACCCAAATAAGATCCTCAGAGATGGCCATAACGAAAGTCATTTCGTTTAATGTGCTGCCGCCACTATAAGGGTCATTCAAAATTGCAATATCACCTTCTTGCAAGTTCAAGTATTTTTGGGCAGTCAGGGCTGCGGTGTTCAGTGTTCCATAAGTTGCTGGCTGAATGCCGCGCACGGCGAGAACATTTCCATCCAGAGTCATCAGTGCAGACTCGCCATTTAAAAAATCATTGAGAAGCGAATGAAACAGTTCGATTTGATAGCTCATCTTTGATCCTTTAACTGACGAAGTCCCATTAATGCGGTCGCAGTCGCATCCGTAAAGGCTTGCGGCACGACTTTGGCTTTTTTATCTTTCTTAAAAGCATTGCCAAAAATTTCTGCCAACGGGCCTGTGACCACGATTCGTTCATTCTGACGATCCAATCGGGACTGTAATGCCATACGTTGTATCGCTAAGCTTTGCAGATCCTTGATGACATGGCTCTGATCATTGTTGTGATTGCGACTGATTTTAGAAAGAGCCAGAAGTGAATTCTTAAATCGCTGCACTCCCGAAGCGGCAATCCGATCTTCAAGACCTGGGACCTTTGCCAGCTTAGTGTTCTCGGACCATAAATCCAACAAAGTCAGCTTCTGCCCACGTCCCAAGAACATCGGACCGGGTTCCCAACCTTCATTGCGAGACAGAAAGTCGACCCTTTCGAAGACATTCAAATCCAGACCCGAAGTCGGTTGCAGCTTAAGCTTCGTCACCCAAGGGTGAGAGACTTCTGTCTCGCCCCAGGGGCTTTGCCAGATTTTGTTCCACTTGTTCCCTGAAATCAGAACAAAACTTTCCAGTCCCAGGTACAGAATGTCAGAAGCATCTTTCGTCGCATAAGTCTGTGCTAAGGCCGTATACAGCGAAAACAGACTTGAAAGTGGATTGTCTTTGGCATCTCGCTCGAAGAGCTTTCCTTCGGAACTGACGTAGTGGATATTTTCGGAAGGAATGGAGTTCAGGGCTTCGGCAAGATCTTTTTGTAATTCTTCGATAACTCCTGAAATAGCAGCATTCAGACTGTTCTTGTTCCAGCGACTGACTTCATCGGAATTGTCTGTTCTTTCCGGGGTGAAGACTTCAAAACCTTTCTCGAGGAAAAAAGATCGTGCCGTATTGATATGCAGTGGATTGGTGTTCGAGTGCAGAAAATAAAGACAAATCTTTTTGCATTGGACAAGTTGAAGTTTGGTAGCGATAGCTTCCAGTTCTGCGATATCAAGTGACTTTTCGACGGAGCCATCCGCACGCACTCGTTCATTGACAGCAAAAGAAAGATCTTTGTTGTTTAAAGAGAACTTCGGTTCGCGGCGCAGATTCAACCAGTTTTCGAAACCCTCGGTAGTCACTTGAGCTATTGCACCGCTAAAGCGCTGATCCAGAAGTTTCTCAGAGAACCGTAGGCTGATAAAAACTTTTTGCGGGACTTTATCGTGATGTTCTGCCAGAAACTGTTGCAAAGAGCTTTTCAGGTTTTCTCGGGCTAAGAAGATTCGCTTGTGCGCAAGGGGCTCGTCGCCGGAGAGTAAACTAAACTCAGCGAAGGATTCTCCCACGCTGATACCTAACAGAAATCTGTTTTGCATTATAAACGCTCTCTATTGAATTTGCATTCAGCAGTAAATATTGTTAAAGCTTGGCGTTTAGGTATAGCAAAATTAATTCTCGATGAAAAGGATTCTAAAGTGAAGATTTCTCCCGAAATTCTGAATCTGGTTCCCTACAGACCTGGGAAGCCGATTTCGGAAACTCAGCGCGAATATGGGCTCACTAAGGTTTATAAGCTGGCAAGTAACGAGAATCCTTTAGGTCCCAGCCCCAAGGCGATAGCAGCGGTTCGCGCAGCCCTTGATCATCAGCATCTTTATCCTGATCCTTCTCATTATGAATTGCTGAATACGATTTCAAAAAAATGGGGATTTTCTACAAAACAATTGGCAATTGGCAATGGCAGTGACGAGGTTATTGATCTGCTCACCAGAATTTTTTGTGAACCCAAACAAGGTGTCTTAACATCCGAAGCCGCATTCAATGCCTATGAGGTCAGTTCGGGTGCGAATCGTGCGACCTTGCACAAGGTTCCGATGGCTCCCGGTTTCAGATTCGACCTTGATGCAATTGCCAATTATTTCTTAAGTCATCCTGAAACAGATATTCGCCTTGTGTTCGTTTCCAATCCGAACAATCCAACAGGTAGTTATGCAAATAAGAAAGAAGTTGAAAGCTTTCTTGAAAAGCTCGGAAATCGTGACGATGTCATGATCGTTTTTGACGAGGCCTACAACGAATTTGTCAGAGCGAAAGACTATGTTTCGGCTCAGACGTATATGGGCAAATATAAGAATCTTATCGTCTTAAGAACTTTCTCCAAGATATACGGCTTAGCTGGATTTCGCGTCGGAGCCATGATCGGCCCCGAGGAAGTCATTGAAGTTTATAACCGGGTGCGCAAGCCCTTCAATGTCAACGATTTAGCTCAGGTCGCCGCAAATGCAGCTCTGCAAGATGACGATTTTATTGAGCGTTCGCAGCAGATTTGTTGGAAAGGGCTTGATTACTTCTACAAGAAGTTAGAAGAATTAGGCCTGCCTTACATTCCATCTCAGGGTAATTTTGTCATGTTTGACACCCTTCGTGACGCTGTCAAAGTAAACGAAGCTTTGCTCCGTCGTGGCATTATTATGAGACCGTTATTGAACTACGGTTTTAAGACTCATTTGAGATTGAGTGTCGGGCTTGAGCACGAAAATACTGCGGCTATTGAGGCTCTCGAAGCTGTGTTGAAAGAAGTTCCGAGCTTGTGAGTTTGCCTGCATAAAAGCAGATTGCTGTAGATAAGTTCTTAGGGAGAATTATGGGAATGGTAGTGACGATAGATGGACCTGCAGCTTCAGGAAAATCCTCGGTCAGTCGAGAATTGGCTCGCCGGCTGGGTTGGCAGTGGGTTTCGACAGGAGCATTCTATCGGGGACTGGCCTATGCAGCTCTTCAGCTAAAAATCGATTTGAATGATGTCGCCGCGTTGGCGGAGCTGACTCACAATCCTGTGTGGCGTGTGAAGATGGATGACGAACGCACGCATGTCTTTTTTAAAGATCAAGACGTGACGGATCTAATCGCTCACGAAGATGTCGGGAATTACGCAAGCAAAGTCAGTCACTATCCAGAAGTTCGCAAAGCCCTCTTGGAAGCTCAGAGGAACTGCAGTCAAGGGCCAGATGGCTTGGTTGCCGAAGGGCGCGATTGTGGCACGGTCGTTTTTCCAACGGCACAGGCCAAGGTTTACCTGACGGCTTCCAGTGAACACCGAGCCGCTCGTCGTGCCGCTGAGCTGGGGCTTAACCAGGGTGATATGGTTAAAGCTCAAAAGCAGCGCGATCATCAAGATTCCACCCGTAAGGTGGCTCCAATGGCAATACCTACAGATGCATTGGTTTTAGATTCTACGGAGCTCAGTCTGAATGAAGTGGTCGACCGTGTGGTCGAATACGTTCAGAAGAGAATTTAGATAATCTGATAAAATTCATGCTCAGCTCTTATACATTCGAGCTGAGCATTCTATGCGCCTCCTCGTGGCCTTCTTCTAAAAACCAGACCATGAAATGCCTGTCTTGGTGCGTAAAACCTTTGACTTTCGACCCCTTAGCTCGCTAAACCAGTGGTTCGCCAAAGGCGAAGAAAGGTTAACGGGTAGGATCCAAGAGGTCTTACTACGTGGGAGGTTATAAAAAATCGATATGACAAAACAATTAAACAAGGCCGAACTTGAGAAACAGAAAGTTCTAGCTTTCTTGGATGCGGAAGACGCAAAGGTTCCAGCGAATCCTGGCATTTACGGTGCTAAAGCTGAAAAAAACGACTTCGATAAACTTTTCGAAGCGTCCATGAAAGAGCAAGACTTCAAAGTCGGCGACGTTGTAACAGGTTCAGTAGTCGAAGTTCAATCTGACTATGTTCTTGTGGACATCAACTACAAGTCTGAAGGTTTGATCGCTATTAATGAATTCCGTATTGTTGACGGTGTTCGTGAAGTTAAAGCTGGAGACAAAGTAGAAGTTCTTATCGACCGTATCGAAAACGAAAACGGTATGATCGTACTTTCTAAAGACAAAGCTGACATGCTTCGTGCATGGACTGATATTTCTAAAGCAGCTGAGAACGAAGAAGTTATCGAAGGTACTGTTGTTGCTAAAGTTAAAGGCGGCTTGAGCGTTGATATCGGCGTAAAAGCATTCTTGCCTGGATCACAAATCGATCTACGCCCTGTTCGCAACATGGACGTTTACCTTGGCAAAAAGTTCAAATTCAAAGTTATCAAATTCAACAAAAAGCGTGGCAACATTGTTCTTTCTCGCCGTGCGCTTCTTGAAGAAGAGCGTGACAGTCTTCGCTCACAAACTCTGGACACTATGGCTGAAGGTTCTGTGGTTACGGGTGTTGTTAAAAACATCACTGACTACGGTGCATTCATCGACCTTGGTGGCATGGACGGATTGTTACACATCACGGATATGTCTTGGGGCCGCGTAAAACATCCTTCAGAAATGTTGAATGTTGGCGACGAAATCCAAGTAAAAGTTCTTAAGTACGATAAGGAAAAAGAACGGGTATCTTTGGGCATGAAGCAACTTTCTACAGATCCTTGGGAATCTGTTAAAGCTTCTTATCCTCCAGGTACTAAGCTTAAAGGCAAAGTTGTATCTTTGGCTGAATACGGTGCATTCATTGAGCTTGGCGAAGGCATTGAAGGTTTGATCCACGTTTCTGAAATGTCTTGGACAAAGCGTGTAAAACATCCTTCTCAAGTTGTGACTGTAGACCAAGAAGTTGAAGTGGTTGTTCTTGAAGTAGACACTGAAAACCGCCGCATCAGCTTGGGTATGAAGCAACTTCAGCAAAATCCTTGGATTGAGCTGAAAGAGTCTTATGCTCCTGGTACAATCATCGAAGGCGAAGTGAAGTCTGTTACTGACTTCGGTATCTTCATCGGCATCGAAGAAGGCATCGACGGTTTGGTTCACATCTCTGACTTCTCTTGGACTAAGCGCGTAAATCATCCTAATGAAATGTACACTAAAGGCCAAAAAGTTCGCGCGGTTGTTTTGGGCGTTGATATCGAGAACGAAAGATTCTCTTTGGGTATTAAGCAGCTTGAATCTGATCCTTGGTCGAACATTGAAGCTAAGTACGCTATCGGTACTCAGCACGACGTTAAAGTAACGAAGACAGCTGACTTCGGTGCTTTCGTAGAGCTTGAGTCTGATATCGAAGGCTTGATCCACATTTCTGAGTTAACAACAGACAAAATCAACACTGTTGAAGACTTTGTAAAGCCGGGTGAGTCTGTTAAAGCAGAAGTAATCTCTATCGACAAAGATGCTCGTAAGATCGGTCTTTCTTCTAAGCTTGTTAAGCTTCGCGAATCAAAAGCGGACGTTGACGACTATGTGAAAAAAGCGACTGCGACTTCTAAGTCTACTTTCGGCGACATCTTTGGTGAAGCTTTGAAAGGTGTTAAGACTGACAAGCCTCAGTAATAGTATTGATGCCTAGTTTGCTTGGCTGCGTTGCAGCCAACAACCTACGCTCGGTGCGTTGACTGTAGAGTCGAAAAAGGGGAGCCTAACAGGGTTCCCCTTTTTTTATTCTAGGGGTTCATCCTAACCCACACGCAGTCCGGAGTAGTATATGAAGGGCAGTTTTTTAAAGAAAACCGTAATCGTTTTGCTGGTCTTTTTTGGAATTGGCGCCTTGTTGAAGATGAGCGGCAGTTTCTTCGGAGAAGCGGAAAAGAAAGTCTCATCGAATAACACTATTCTGCATTTGGACCTCAACGGTCCGATTCTCAACGGCAAGAAGTTTCTTAAGAATATCAAAAAGTATCGTGAAGAACGTAAAGTTAAGGCTTTGCTTGTGGTTATTGACTCTCCGGGGGGAGCGGTCGGACCGTCACAAGAAATTTTTGCGGAACTTAAGCGTGTGCGTGAAGAGTTCAAAAAACCTGTCATTTGTGTATCGACTGGAATAATGGCAAGCGGTGCATATTACTCTGCGGTTGCTTGCGATAAAATTATTGTGGCGCCGGGTTCATTGGTGGGCTCCATTGGAGTGATCATGCAGTTCGCGAATCTTGAAAAGCTTTATGATTGGGCGAAAATCTCTCGCTATTCAATCACGTCGGGTCGCTTTAAAGACTCAGGAGCCGAGTATCGACCTATGCGGGATGATGAGAAAGCTTTGTTCCAATCTATGATCGACGAAGTGTATTCACAGTTCAAAGAGACAGTTATGAAAGAGCGAAACCTATCAGGGGAAATCGTCAAGGAATACGCTGACGGCCGGGTCTTCACAGGAGCTTCCGCAGTCAAGTTGGGTTTTGCCGACCAAGTGGGTTATTATGAAGATGCCGTTAAAATGGCAGCGGAAATAGCTCAGCTGGGACAGGATTATGAAGTCTTCGAGATTCCAAAAAAGAAGATGAGTATTTTTGACTTGGGTGGTGACGATGGTGATGATGACGTAAACTCACTTGTGGAATATGCAGACCTTTTAAAGACACAAGGTATTAAGTCTGCCGGAGTTCAAGAAGCGTTGAAATTCCTTATGCGCACGGAATATTTGAACCAACCTCTTTATTTAATGCCTGGTGTTTGGGAATAGCGGAGGAACTGGGCGAAATGGCAAAAAAGGCTCAAAAGAAAACTTCAAAAAAACGAAGCGGAACAAAGAGATCTTCCGTCGCCTCCACGTCCCTAATTAAAATTGGCGAGCAAATATGGCCCCTGGAAAGAGATGTCCTCTTTAGACCAGATAGATTAAAGTATGTTCGTAAGCTGATTAAAGAAAAGGGTTGTGTTTTTTGTCGGGCAACTAAGGAAGAACCTTCTTTTGACACTCTCTGCGTTTATAAGTCGAACCACTCTATGGTCATCCTAAATAAGTTCCCTTATAATACCGGGCATGTATTGGTTTTACCGCTTAGGCATTGCGGAGACCTTTTAAGTCTAAGTGATGCCGAGTATGTTGATTTGCAAGAGACGGTCCGGAAAACCATGAAAGCTTTGACCGAAATCTATGAACCCGGTGGAATCAACTTGGGATTAAATCACGGTTCTGTCGCCGGAGCTGGGATACCGGAACATCTGCATTACCACATTATTCCACGCTGGTCGGGTGATCTGAATTTCTTCCCATTGATAGCCGAGACAAAGGTCCTGGTGGAGAACCTTGATCAGACCTACGAAAAACTTATGGGGTATTTTAAGAAGTTATGAATAGAAGTGTTAGTTTTGCCACAGCTCCGATGACTCCCGCAGTGAAATGGCTGCTCATTGCCAATGTTGCCATTTGGTTTGTAGGACAAGTGATCCTTGAGGGATTTTTGAGATTACCACTCACGGGGTTATTTGGATTGTTTCCCGGTCGAGTGCTTTTTGATTTTCAGATTTGGCAATTAGTGACCTACATGTTTCTGCATTCGATGCAGATTACCCACATTCTGTTTAATATGCTGATGCTGTGGTTTTTCGGAGCGGAGCTTGAGCAGCGCTGGGGAACCAAGTTTTTCCTGGTCTATTATTTCGCTTCCGGGATTGGTGCCGCCATACTCTATTGCCTTGGAATGTGGACCTACTCGCTAGTTACAGGCGCGCAAACCGGTCTTATCGTTCCGGTTGTAGGGGCGTCGGGTGCAATTTTCGGTTTGCTTTTAGCTCAAGGGATTATCTTTGGAGAACGCGTCATATACTTCTTCATGCTTTTTCCGATGAAAACCAAGGTTTTCGTGGCCATTATGGGGGCCGTTCAAGTTGCTTCAATGATGTCTTCTAGCGCTAGTGGTGGCGAGGTAGCCTATTTAGCCCACCTGGGTGGTTTGGTTGCTGGTTATATCACACTCAAAATTAAAGAGTGGAACGATCGGAACTCTTGGAAAAAGAAGAACAAGCGAACGGGGCGAAATCTTCGCCTGGTTGTGGATAATGAAAAAGACGAAAAGCCACCAAAATATTGGCATTGAGGCGACCCGATTCGGGTCTGGACTTTTTGAGTGTGTCGGTATATTGTTTCGAAGTCTTAATTGAAGGGGGCCGAATGTCTTTAGCTAAAGCGAACAAAAATTTGAAATGGGACAAGCGCTTGACGGAAAGAAATCTGTCAGTTGGGGAAGTTTCATCAGAGGACTTAAAAAAGTATCTAGAACAGCTTCCAGATCTCGCTAGCAACACGGAAACTTTCACAATTGATGGAAAGAATTCTTCATCATCAGAAGAGTCGCACTAAGATCAGCGCTTGTTAAGATGCTGAAAAACGAAAGCCTGCATAGTACTGCAGGCTTTTTTTATTGTTTGGATTGAGAAGGCGTTCGAATATCGTTTGTCTGCGCAATTGCGGCCGCGACGGCCTTTTCACTAAATGGAGCCCATTCTTCACGAATAATTTTGAATGAGCTTCCTTCTCTAAGGGCATAAATCGTTTTAACACCATAGTCGACATGCTTGTCCGATTCGTAACGCTGCAAAGCTTTAACTACAAGCTGGTCGTTATGTTGAACGATATAAGGCTGTGAGAAGTGAACTTTGATAAAATCATATTTCGATTTCAGATTGTTTTTATGGTTCTTCCAGGTGCGGAAGTTATAGCCGCCCGGAGCTTTAAAGCCGGGATCATAGAAAGACATATATTGGTCAATGTCTTGCTTTTCCCACGAGAGACGCCAGTTTTCGATAAAGGAATTTAACTCCTGTCGGCGTTTTTCGTGCTCCTCCTTGGCGATGTAATTAACTTGGTCGAAAATTAAAATAGGAGTTTCTCCTAGTTTTACATATTCATCCAGTTTCTTAATCACTTCGTTTCGAACAACGACGCATCCGCGAGATCCCCGAGTTAATGGTGTTTCGTCTGGAACCGCATGCAACCAAATTCCTGAACCTGTTTTGTTTTCTCGCTTGTCAAAAATATTTGGGTAGTCAGTAGTGAAGGCAAGTGCTCCATAGAGACTGAACGGGATGGCAGGCTGAGTAAGCTTTTCCCCTAGGAAGTAAATGCCTTCAGGAGTTTTGTGATCGTCTCGTTTTGTTTTATTGCCACCGTTCTTGCCAATATCTGCAGGATATTCTTCGATCTTTTTGATCTTTTCACCGTTACGTTCAAAAACTGAAAGCTTGCGTTTTTCTTTGTCGACAAGAAGGACATAGCGAGAAAAGGCTTCCGTTTCTGAAATTTGTAGAAGTGGAGCTGGGAGCAACTCGTGGTTCTCAATCTGAGATGACTTTAAAGATGTACTATCTGCCAAAGATGGCAGAACGAAAAAAGATATAGCGCAGCCCGCGAGAAAACGTCTCATAAATCTATTATGCGCTAAGTAGACTTGAACTTGTCAAGTTATGGTCTAGAGCTGTCCAAATCTTAGACGCTTCTTGATAGATATAGTTTTGTTTTTTCGATGCAGTGGCGTTAAGACCTTGGCCCGATTCACCGATAGTTTTGACATGAAGAGGGTCATCCATGGCTGAAGCTAATGAGCAAAAAGCTCCAAGTAAACCTAAGAATGTTGGTAAAATTCTGCAGCTTGTTTTTGCCGTCATTAATTTGTCAGTTGTTGGAGTGGGCGCCTATCTGGTTTATGCCTCGACAATTGGATGGTCACATCCAAAGATTACCGAAGAAGCGATGGCCGAAGAACTTTCGTCTATGGCCAGTGACGCGGATGTGGCCCCACTTATTTATACTATGGACAAGTTTACGGTGAACCTAGGCGGGGAGCCTAAAAGAACCATTCGTCTGGAAGTGAATCTGCAAATGTTAGGCAAAGATGGTTTTGAAGAAATCATGGAGCCTGGAAATAGAGCCAAGGCGCGAGACCGTATAGTTAAGCTTCTGAATGATAATAGCTTTGCAAATTTGGAAAGCATACAAGGTAAACTGTTTTTGAAAGATAAAATTGCTTTTGAGGTTAATAGCATTCTGACCAGTGGCGTGGTCAAGGACGTGTTCTTTTCCGACTTTGTTGTTCAATAGGTCTTTAGTACCAATTCCTCTGCCTTAAGTCGTGCATCTCTTTGGAGTGGTTGAAATCAATCGCGGTAGGTTTCAGACTGAAGCTTATTGATATTCCAAAGAAAGAAGCAGCTATGAAACAGAAACTTCTCTTGATTGTCGGTCTTTGCTTTTCTCTGTCAGCAACTGGCCAGACTCTGACCCCGCCAATGCAAACTCCAAAAACATTAGGAGAAGAGAAAGAGCCGGTCGGTGCTATTAAAGGCTGGGCCCCACAGGCTCCGGTTAAGCTGTCTCTACCAGTAACAAAGTTCACGTTAAAAAATGGCCTGACGGTATTGTTGCACGAAGATCATGCCGTACCGATGATCAGCTATCATACCTGGTATCGTGTAGGTTCTCGGGATGAATACCCTGGAGTTACTGGCGCGGCTCACATGCTTGAACACATGATGTTCAAAGGTGCCAAGAAGTATGATGGTAAGGCTTTTGATCGAGTCATTCACGAAAATGGTATTACCAACAATGCCTTTACGTCGAACGACTACACTGGATTTTACGAAAACTTGCCAAGTTCAAAGCTTGAATTGGTGATGGATCTGGAAGTTGATCGGATGAGTTCGCTTTTGTTAAACCCCGCTGACCTAAAGAGCGAAAAGGAAGTTGTCGCTGAGGAACGTCGCTGGCGAGTCGACAACAACCCTATGGGGCTTCTTAGAGAATTGATGATGGGCACGCTTTTCAAGGTCCATCCTTACAAGTGGCCAGTCATCGGGCATATGACAGATATTGCTCAGTATGATGTCGATAAGTTGCGCTATTTTTATAACACTTACTACGTTCCAAATAATGCAGTTTTAGTCATCGTCGGTGATTTCAAAACATCTAAAGTTAAGTCTATGATTGAAGACTATTATGGTAAATTGCCTTTCCGCGAGGTGCCTCGGCGGGACTATGCAATGGAGAAACCCCAAACAGTGGGAAGATCAGCACTGTTAAGAAAAGATGTTCAGAATTCATCCTATGTTGTTGCTTTCCAGGGGCCGCGTATTGGAGATCCCGATATGTATCCACTTGATTTAGCTGCGAATATTCTTGGCAACGGGACCTCCAGTCGTCTTCATCGAAAGCTTGTCTACAATATGCAAGAAGCCACATCTGCTTATGCCTACAACTATTCAATGAAAGACCATGGAGTTTTCGCAATTGGAGTGAACTTAAAGCCCGGCTTGGGGAAAGAAAGAACATTAGGTGTCCTCTTCAATGAACTCTATAAACTCCGTTCGCAAAAAGTTACAGATAAAGAACTGGAAAAAGCTAAGACTCAGTTATTAAAAGATCAGGTGGACAGCCTAAAAACAATGGACGGGAAAGCTCGAGCTTTAGCCGTTAACGAGATTGTGACTGGAAGCTATGAGAGCTTGTTCTCTGATCTGGAAAAATATCAGGCGGTCACTGTGGATGACGTTCAGAGAGTTGCTGCGAAATACACGCAACCCGGTCAGCGTTCCATTATCACTTTAGAACCGAAAGCAAAAAAGGAATAGCTCATGAATAAGTTAGTGACTTTTATTACTCTTCCCCTGATTTGTTCAACTTTTATTGCTTGCTCGAGTTCCTCTAAGAGGCAGGTCGAAGTTCCAGCGGGATACACCGCAAAAAGTAACGGAAGCTTTGTTCTACAGCCCTACAAAGAGGTGGTCTACGACAATGGCCTGAAGGTTGTCTTCGTTAGAGATACGACATTGCCCAGAGTCAGTCTTACCTTAATGGTTCGTTCCGGTTCCATGCAAGAAGCTGAGCGAGTTGCCGGCTTAAATGCTCTGACATCCTACATGCTCGAGCAAGGCACGCAAAAAAAGACGGCTCCCCAGATTGCTGATGACTTTGGGCAACTGGGCACGTCGTTGGATATCAATCCTGGAAATGACGTCACGACTATTTATTCGGACTCATTGAATACGGGGGCACAGGATCTGCTGACGTTCTTTGCAGATGTGGTAATGAACCCAGCGTTTAATGACAGAGAAATACTTCGCATGCGATCACAAATGCAAGCAGTCTTGCAGAAAAAGATTGATGACCCATCGAGCTTTGCTTCGCACAAGATGGATGACTTTCTTTATGGTAAGCATCCGTATGCCCGCGATATCCACGGGACCCTGGACAGTTTACGTCGCATCACTAAGCAGGACGTCATCAAACACTACTTAACTTTCTTCAGGCCCAACAATTCTTCATTAGCTGTGGTGGGGGACTTCGATGAGAATTTTGAAAACAAAGTAAAAGAGGTCTTTTCAGTATGGACGAAAAGAACCGTCCCAGCAGTTAAGATCACTTCTGCAGTTGCACCCCAGGCACTGCAGGTTCGACTGGTCGTTAAAAAAGGGCTGCAGCAGACTCAGATTCGTATCGCGCAATTAGGTATTCCGCGAAACCATTCTGACTATTTACCTCTACGAGTCAGCAATGAGGTTTTGGGGGGGAGCTTTGCAAGTCGCTTAAATCAGGCAGTTCGTGATGACTTAGGACTGACCTATTCCATTCACTCTTTCTTTGATACCAAGAAGGACGTTGGCAGCTTTGATGTGTCTACGTTCACAAAAAATGAAACTGCTGGCAAGGCCCTCGAGGAAACTTTAAGAGTTATAGCAGCCTACACCAAGGAAGGCGCTAACAAAAAAGAACTGTCTGCTGGAAAAAATCAGCTTATTGGTCAGTTCCCTCGAGCCATCGAAACGGCGGACCGTTTAGCTTATAATCTATTGGCTTTGGACTTCTACGGCATTCCAGTTGAATACCTGACAAAGTTCAATGAGAACGTTGAAAAAATTGATCTTAAATCAGCGAATTCTGCGTTCGCAAAAGTAGTCAATCCCGAAAGACTGAAGGTCATCGTCTATGGTGATGTTTCCATCATTCCGCAGTTCGCCAAGTATAAGCCTGAAATCGAACGGCTGCCTTAACAGCGTGTCCGCGGAAGACTATTAAGGCAGGTATTCGTATCGGTAAAAAAGAACCGGCCGTTCTGACAGGTATGATAGTAGCGCTTCCGCGTGAAGCAGTTCTTACCAGGCATACTTGAAAAATGCCCTTTGGTAGCCCCGTCCGAGCAACAGCTACCGCAATATTTTGCTGTATATCCTGCTGGACAGTCATTGGTTGGACGGGGAGCCTCGACATTCTGTGGCGGCGGGACTGGTGCTCGGCAATCCGAACCTGCTATGCTTAGTTGCCCATTGTAGCAGCCAAACTGAATATTTCCTGCGTTCACTGTTTGTCCATCTTTAGTAAGGCTTGGACTGACGCTTGCGCAGGCAACTGTGCGTGTTTGATTGTGTTTCAGTTCAGGAATATTAATTTCTGCGAATTCCGTTGAAGCACCCTCAAGAGATCGATTTATTTTCACCGAAGCTTCTTTGCAGTTCAATGATCCTTCTCCGTAGCTCGTAGAAGTGAGGCTTGGAGTGGCAATCGGTTGTTTGATACCGCTGGTAACTTGATAACCATCAGCAAAGTTAGATGTTTTCGGAGCTTCCTGGATGGCATCTCGTTCTTTTTTCATGCGAAAATGCCAACGGTTACCTGTGTACGATGAGTCGGCGATCAAAAGGATCAGTATTAAAAATGCTATAGAATAAATTACGTTCGTTTTAAGCATATAGTCTCCTTAGCTATTAAGGCGCTCTTGATAAAAAAATATCCCAAATGACTCCAACATTTTCTGTTCCATCGCTACTTCTATAAATAAACTTCCCGGGACCCAGCAGCTTTGCACGGTTGGCAAGGTTGCGAGTTTCATTTTTGTAAAAGACCGAAAGAGATCGGATGCGAAAATCACTGGGGCGGTATACTTCGTTGGTTTGGCAAATCCCATCCTGATTTTTATCTTGCCAAAACAGAAGCTGCGAGAAAATGGGGTCCTTTTCGTCGATCTTCCCGTCACTATTGACGTCATAGAAAGCGAGATTCAGAAATCCGTTGTCATAGCCATTGATGTCGCCAAAGAGTTCGCCGCCGTTATCAATTTTCCCGTTGGAATTGCGATCGTTACCAAGAAAGTAAAGACCTTTACCAAAAGTTGGCCAAGAGATCTTCTCTTTACTTTTTGTACGGTACTGTCTTTGGTAGAGAGGAAAGTATGAAGTACTTGAAACTTCTGGCAGAGTGTCTGTAAAGCTTATTGCTAAAGGTGAAAAATAGCCTCCGCAAAAGCCAGTTTCACCCGGGAAGGATGCATACAATACCGAGCTTTTTCCGTTCTCGGCATGATACCAGCGCATGTTTGCTGTTAGTGGACCAGTAGCCCCCATGTAAGTGCCGGTCTGCGCGTTGGGAGGAAGTTCTTGATTAAATCGGACTGCTCGAAAGAGCTGGGCTTTGTTGTTTGTTTGCTGAAGCTTACCATAATCGGTGCCAGACGCTAGTACGTCTAGGCCGATGGCTCTGGTGTTGGTCATCGCTACGCGAATCAGTCCGTCTTCAAGGCGTGCCGTAAACTTCGTGGTCATTGTTCCATCGGGGCTTACAATTCCAGACAGTTCCGAAAGGTTTTGGCTAAGTCGCAGATTTTTGACGACCGCCATAGCCGGAAAGCTGACTTTGTATGTCTTATAGGTTCCGTCTGCTGCCAGATATTCAATCGCAGCGTGAATGGTTGAGTCGGGACTGACGGGATTGGATACTCCACGTAAATTAGTTCCGAAACAAGAAACATAAATATCTAGAAAACTCATGCCGCTGCTTCTGGTAAGTGCCAGTTTAGAGTCGATGACGACGTCACTCATGTTGGGACCCGACACCGGCAAGATGCTTACTGTTGTCTTGGGTGTTTTAATTACTTGAGCGATTCCTTCAAAAGACAACAAAGAAAGCACGATTAAAGTTAGCAAATTACAGTTTTTCATTTGATGATCTCCAGGCTGATTATGGGCATGGTGACCGTCGCACGATTGAAGTTCGCCTGTTTAACTTTTGTGGCCACGATCACCGAGCCATCAAATTGTCCATTTTTCCATACGGACATAGTAAGATCGGCATACTCTTTTTGGTAAGATGAGTTCTTGCGCAACTCAAGGCGGACCAGTTTTGCGGGCTCAACTTTCACAAACGGAGCTGCGCCGCCAATTGTTGGGAGGCTTCTAAAAAAATGATCTAAATTTTTGTAGGTAACACTGGTAACGGGATGGCTGGTAACAAGACTAATGTGGGTTCCGAAGCTTGGCAATTGAGTTAGATCATCTCCAGAAACTCTGCCAATGAATGTGGCAGGGCGGGGCGGAGTTAAAAGATCCAGAGATTTGTTAACTACGGGGCGCAAATAGGTTGGACAAGTCAATACGAACACTTCGCCAGGGGCCCAGCGCTTTGCAAATATTTTCTCCATCAGCTTGTCTTTAGCGGCTGTACCATCTTCGGCGCTAATTGCTGGAATGGAGTTGATACCTCGGTAGATAATTTTCCCATCTGCCAAAAGATCTGAGGGTGTGCTTGTTTCCGCATAGGCATGGACCGGGTCGAAGATAATAGAATCGTGTTCATTTTCCTCAGAGGTTAATAGATAGAAGTACTTGGATCCAATGTGACTTGAGTTTAAAGAAAAGAGCCGGCTTCCATTTTGAATGGCGGTACTTGGCAAATCGGGATAGTAGTCAAAGAACGATTTGCCATTGTCGTCTTTCAGTTGGATACGATTTAAACTGAGATGAGCCTTCTTTAGAATGTTCGTGGTTGCTGTGTTTGTCAGCGCAATTTCCGTTTCTTCGTCGGAACTGTTTTCATAAGTTTTAAGTCTCTGCAGAAAATCATTCAAAAATATCATATTTCCCAAAGCGATGAATCCAGCAATTCCGATTGCCACCAAAATCTCCGTTAGAGTGAAGCCTTTCTGATTTACTATCGAGTTGTGATGAAATAGGTCTGATCCCATCCTTGTCCCTCCTTGCCGCTGGCGTTCCAGACTCGTATTTTCACTTGATAAAGATTTCTTACGAACTCGCTAGGAATAATGATGTATCCAAAATATGCCTGGCATCCAACCTTTGCACATTCCGAGCGGGGAACGACGACGCTGTCTGAAATACCTAAGGGCAGATTATTCAAGGCTAAAAGTTCATTTTCTTTCTCCGGACTGTTATTAAAGCTGACCTGGTAGAGTGAAAGGTTGTATCGAATATTCTCTGCATAAGAATGGATCGTATTGGAAGCAATCCTCCGCAGGGTCATCCTGCTATTCAGGTTTGATAGATATGTGATGTATGAAATAGCGGCATACGCCACCATTGCGCCTAAGAAGGCCGCCACAGAAACCTCGATCAATGTGAAGCCTTTGTTGTTTTTCATAAGCCCTTCGTTCGGCTAATTTCTTTGACCAAAAATCTGCGCATAGCCTTCTTACATTTAACTTTCGGAGATCCTGTCTCTACGCCACAATCCGGATCAACCGTTGTCCATTTGAAGGGATCTGCCGAGCGTAGGCTTACCGGATTGCAGAGGTAGTGCTTAACTGCAGAAGTGATTCCAATATTTGGCATCCAGAGTGGTGGTATGCCCGGGTCGCCGCAATCATAAACGGAGTCGTCCTTAAGCTTGCCCAGTATCTGAGCTTCTTGCAGTTCGTAAGTGGCCTGAGGATGGTAAATCGAACTCCAGCGAATTCCTGACTTGTAAGCAGATGGGTCAATAGTCAATGTTCTTACGATGAATGTGCCAATGATACGCAGGGGAGTCGAACGCGCTTTGATGACTAGGTTTTCACAGGTTAAGAATCCTGTAACAAAATTGGCACTGCTTTCAATAATGCAGGTGTTTACCAAAGAGTCGATTATAAATGTTGGATAGGTGGAACCAGCTACATAGCGAGAGCTACCGGCATCCAGTATAAGTTGTCCCGAGTTGTACCCCTTAATACTTGGGGCATCAGGGTTAAAGCTCCACGCATGTCGTGACTGTGTGACGAAGGAAGTTGTCCAATCCGCGGTAGGGAAAGATGTATAGTAGCTTTCAGAAGAGTCCGGTGCAGATAAACAGAGCTCGTCAAAGGCGCTGTAGTCGATGTCTTGGGGGGCATGAGCAGCATTGTAAACAGGATAATTGGTGTCAGTTCTTAACATTGGATTGGTATGCCAGGTTCCAGGTGTTTCGTGGTATATGCCAACACTTGTGCTTCCGCTTTTGTAGAACGTGAAGCCATTAATCTTATATTTTCCCATGACATTGTGTTCAGAGCTGTTGTCGCGCAGATTTTTCATGTAGTTGTAGGCATAGTCCATTCCCTCGATGATCAGTTTGACTGAAGGTTGTCTGTAGACTCCGCCTTTTGTGTAGGCACCAAGATCTAATCTCTCGGCGTTAATAAATTCTACGGAAAGATCGACTTGGTTGAACTGCACGTTACCGTTTTTCGAGTATGGCTGAGAGGTGATTTTGATACTCGGATTTCCGGCTCCTTGACCAACAGGATATAAAACCAGCTGGCCTTCGCGAGGGAGATTAAATTGATTAAAGAATTCGTTTCTAACGGCACTATTCGTTGGATCCTTTAAACCATCAAAGACCAATTTGGCTCGCAGAATAGCGCCTCCAGACCAGCTGGTGAAGTCGCCCGCGTTTGTGACTCCTTTAATATTTGTCCCGATTAATTTTGCATCATTAACATCGGAGAGCTGCTCAATAAAATTGTCTACGCTGCCCAGAGAAAGCGAGAGATTAAAGGTGTTGCCCGATTGACTGTTAAATCGAGAGTAGAGTTGAGAATCTTTGGTGACACGAAGGTCAAAGGAAGCCATCACTCGATCTTTACAAATATTGAAATCAATAGGGGGATTAACTGGTTGTAAAAGATTAAAAAGATAGTCGAGGCCGCGGTCTCGTTCCGGATCAAGTTCGTAGCCGCCCAGCAGGCCCGCGAACGAAGTCATCTCATGATTGTACATGTGGGTCGGCCCCCCCGCAGACGCAGGTGAAAAAAGCTTTCCATCCTGGTATATCATGCCTTCTCCCAAGACGACCTTATCTACGAAGGTGACATTACTCATAGCGGGTCCTTGTCGGGTTGGTAAGTGAAGACTCCCGTTGATAAATACGGGACTTTCAAAGCGCAGCCCGGCTGTGGCAGAAGCATTTACGTAATCCAGACGATTATTTCCATTCGTAGATGAAGTGCCTCCAAAATTCAGATAGAGATTGTTCGGTAAAATTAAACCGAAATAAGTAAGCTCTCGTGGATAGACTATGATTTTCGATTCCAGCTCGAGATCATTCACAACCTTTTGTCCCTGGCGATTAGCTGACAGCTTAATTCTTATTCTTAACGGGACTTCGCGACCTTTCATGGTGGCAATTGCGGAGTCATCACGGTTGATCGAAAAGGTTGCTTGGCTGTACTCATCTTTCAAAGCGCTGACGATATTGTGCAATGGATGGCTGGGGGTGATAACGGCAAGATTTACAGTCTGTTGAATTTGACTAATTCGGGTACTCACCGCGGGCGTGGGATGGGGAGCCGTTGAAGCGGCGATGTATAGAAGGGACTCGTCACTAAGTAAAAGACGGACAGAGTTTCCGGAATGATTCAAGGTGCAGGCCGTATCCTGTACCCAGGTTTTCGAAAAGCACCAACTCTGTTTGATGCCATTTACAGTGTAAGCTAGTAGACCATCCAGCACTATTCGATTGTCCATGCGAGCCGAGGAGGCAAAAACCTGATTGACGCGAGTTTGGATAAAAACTGTTGATGTAAAAATTATGATGGATACCACTGCCGCTACTCCCAGAGCAGTCAGCATGATGGATCCTTCTTTATGCGCTAGAAGGCCCTTCATTGAATTTAAGTTACGTCCCGATATCATAAAAGTTCCAATTCAGTTTTCAAAAAACGCTAATCTATTAATCGGTCGAAATTGCGCAGGACAAGAGAGCGCCAGAATGTGAAACTAGAATTTAGTTTTGAATGTGGCTCTTATTCACAACTATAAAGTGGAGTATTAGAGAGTGTGTTGTATAGCTCTGGGAAGGTACGTGAGACATGGTTTATATTTTTGGACTGAATTGATAGTCGCAGAGAGTTGCGTTCAAGATAGGAACGATCCATGCTGCTTAGTAAGGGCTCGTAACCTGGTAAAGGCACGTTCCGAAGGAAGGTTCGGCATTTAGTCGCAAAGGTGTTGGGAAAGCGTTTGTCAAAAATTTCAAAATCAGCTGGGTCAATAAAGTCCTTTGCAGAAAGCGCTTCCAATTTGCGAGGTGTATTGTAGGCGATCACAATGGGATACGGTTTGATTGAAATATCGAGGTGGCGAAAGTGCCGCATAATTGGATAAACGAACTCGTAAAAATCTGTAAGGTCATTGACCGTTGATCCGTCGAAATAGGTGACATAGATTCCGTTTCTATCTAGGCAGTTTTCAGAAAGCTCGCTCATTTCATCGCTGTAAAGTTTGCTTGCTCCATGATTCGAAGGGTAAGTTGAAGTATTGATAATTAGGTCATAGCTTTCGGGTTGACAGTTTCTCACAATGGAAAGTGCATCTTGCAACAAGACGTTGACGTTCTTTTTTTCCATAAGGTCAAAGTTATAGTCTCTTAAAAGTCTGACATTTTTTACCACAGACTGAGAGATCTCAACCAATTCTGTATGTTCACTAATGGCCGCTGCTGCCCAAGAAGTTTGACCGCTGCCAAGTCCAATGACCATAGTCTTTTTAGGTGGGCCGTTAAAATACATTGCAGGGGTCAGGCCGACAATGAATTCTGCACTGGAATCCAAGTTATGTGATAAGTGCCCGTCAACAATGTACAGCTTTTGCACATTATCCTTTTCGTCGTCTGTTTTCAGATCGAAAGTCGCCATTGTTGAAAAGGCGTCTGACGAAAGAAATATGTTTTCAATTCTCTCTGTCGCGCGAGCTTCAATCGAGAGGTGATTTAAAAAAAGTGTTTTGGTTAAGTCAATGTATGACATAGCAAAAAGGATGGTTGCGGAAGCCACTGAATACAGGATTAAGCGATAGCCCTTGGGGCGATGCCAAAAAAGAAAAATCCCAATACAGCTCGCAACTGCAAAAAGGAAATAGAGGGGTTGCCAAAAATAGGCCGCTAGGGTGCCAGCTATAAAAAAACCTGTGACGTTTCCGAGGCATGAAAATAGGTTCAATCCGCCGCTGACGACATCGATCGGTAAACGGCTTTGTATAGATCGAGTCTCCACAATAAAGACGAGACTTGAACAGAACACCGGAAGAGTTAGGAATAAAGCCAGGCCGAACGAGATTTGGAAATAGTTCCATATAGAGCCATTGAAGAGGCCCGTAAAGTTCAGCGATAAAAAAGGGAAGGTCAAATAGACGATCGCAAAGCTGAGTCCCATCCCGAGGAATACCTTTTCAGAAGATGTCTGAAGTCGCTTGGAAAGTATTCCGGCGAGAGCCATCCAAAAAAACACTGCACAAGAAATCAATGTTGCGTGCATTCGAAATGCGTCTGTTATTAAAAGCTGAGTGCGCAGTGCCCAAAAGACTTCGTAATAACTTAGGGTGGATGCGAAGAACACGCTAAACGCGCTTTTGGGGAAGAGCTTGATCCACTGAAGAGGTGACAGAAATTTTCCTGACTGTTCTAGCTTTAGGTTTCCGAGATGCTTCTGTCGAAGCAATAGCATTCCTAATGTCAGTTGGATCGCGCCGGTAAAGAGTAGGGCATCTTTAACAGAGCCGGCCTTAATGAAGTACCATTCGAACATCATAAGTCCCAAAACTGCTCCGAAATGGTAAAGGAAATAGAGAAGTCCAAATCTTATCCGGCGAAGGTAGTATCCATAAAGAGGAAGGTGCGTGCCAAGAGCTAAAGCTGGAAGGATAAGGCCCGCCGAAACGAACCAGAGAGGGACGTCATAATGGTAAAAGGACCCTGAAAGGAGAATGCCTAGGAATAGGGTGTAACAACCCGTTAGGGCCTCTACCCAGTGGAGCCAGGGGCGAATCAAATTGCTGAAAAAACCTCCCACTCCTGAGCCAAGAATGAAAGTCAGTGCCACTATAATGTAAGTCGTGTAAAGGTCGCCCGCTGTCATCGAGACAACTTTTAGAAAGACTGTCTGAGCAGACAGATTAATCAGGCCAGATAGAACTGCAAGTAGGACCATGATTTACTGTAGCAGCAAAAAAAATGAGGAACACTTTCGGGTGTTCCTCATCATTTTAAGAAATGTTTTTGGCGAGGTTTACTTTTTTTTCTTTTTCGCTCTTAAGAAAATCAAGGTCCCTAGAGCCGCCAACAGGAGGGCTGCGCCCAGGAGTAATCCCTTATTGCTACCCTTGGATTGATTCATCTCTTCCTGGTACATATCTGCAGGCATTGCGGAGCCAATAGGACCACCAAGAGTTTCGGTTCCAGGCCGGATCGGTCCAAGGTCGGGTCTCATAGACAGATTTTTAGAGGCGATGACTCTTAGGCTCATGACTGCTTTAAAGAAATCCTGACTGTATTTGGTGTAGTACTGCTTATGGGCACTAAAAGTTACCAGGATCGCTATTTTGTCTTTAATCGTCGCTAGGTAGCGTGTGAAGTAGTTAGGCACTTCCGAGCCAAGATGAAGTGAATCAATCCATGGCTGATCGTTGATCTGAACCTTTTTAGACTTGTAAACAATCTTAGAGCTCGCAGAACCGCCGCCCTTGAGATTCACATTGATCGGGGAATTGAGGTGAGCCTCGTAAAGTGGAAATGTATCAGTAGGTCCGACTTCTTTAGCGGTCAGAATAATGATGGCTTCTTTTGCCTCTTTGGTTTGTTCACTTCGACAAACCCATTCCGTCTGCTCAAGGTTGCACTTCCAGGTTTCCGGCATTTCGAACGCGATGTAAGCATTGCGAAAGACTTTTGCATGGCCGGTAAAACTGAGTAGACTAAAAGCGAGAAAAGTTAAAAGACTATACTTCATGCTGACCTCATGGTTGATGTCCTGAGTATAATAACAATTGCCGTGCGAATCAAAGCGCAAAGGAGATTTCTTAATGAAGAACCTTTATCAGCTGACCACTTTTGTAACTGTCATTAGCGAAGGAAGCATGACAGCTGCGGCGGACAAGCTTTATCTGACTCAACCCGCGGTCAGTCAGCAGATTCGTAACCTAGAAGAAGATCTAGGAGTCGAGCTTTTGGTTAGAGGTGTTCGTTCGGTAAAACCCACACCGCAAGGTGAGGTTCTATATGAATATTCAAAAAGAATTATTCACCTCACTCAACAGGCAGAAATTGCGATTAAATCAATCGGCCATCAAATGAAGGGTCAACTGCGCATTGGAACGTTGAACTCAATAGGCATTCATCTGATGAGTCCCATTGTTGGTCGACTGATGAGGCATAATCCAGATCTCATGTTAAAAATTGACTATGAGCACGGCGAGGAACTGATTAAGGCTTTCAAGAAATCTCTTTACGACGTGATTATTTTGCCTGAGGTTAAAACCGAATTTGGTGCCGAGCTTGAAAACTGTGAACAGAAGTTTTTGAAAAAGGAAGAGATGTGGCTTGTCGGTTCAAATAAAGAAGAGAGAATGCCACAGCAGATTTCCATGAAGCAGATTGCTGAATTTTCATTAGTGAATTTCACTGACGAGTTTCCCGGATTTAATCGAGCACTGCGATTGAAAATTCAAGAAAACGGATTAGAAGCTCCCGCTATTTTTGAGTCTGCCAATGTGTCGACATTAAAACGTGTTATCGAAGCAGGACTTGGGTGGGGATTTCTTCCGGCACAGTCTATTCGCAAGCAGGTGCGTTCGGGTCGACTGAATCATGTCTATGTTAAGGATCTAAATTATCAGATGGATCTCATGTTCTATTATAAGAAGAACTCGGATAATCGAGGTCTCATCGAGGTTTTTTACCAAACCTTATTTCAACAGGAAAAAGCCTAAAACCAATCTCATATTGGCACATGATTTCGCCGTCCCGAGCCCGCCCTAAGTCGAGACACCTGTTAAGGTTCGGTCTGTTTAAGCCGATGAATACTTGTGTTGCAGGTTCGTACACGGAAAGGGGGCACATGTCTAAGATCATTAGATTTATTGATTTTATGTGCCTCATATTTTTTGTCCTTGTTCTTTCGGGCTGCAGTATCGATAGTTCAGTCATCAGTCGCCCTCAAGTCAAAAGCGTGAAGGTCAACGACGGTGATACTTATCTTTCAAACTCTTTGGTCAAACTTGAAATTTCAGTTATCGATACGTTACGCCCGGTCAAGCAAGTCGGCGTTCTCGAAGTGCCTGAAGGGGCGAAGTGTGTCTATGACAATACTTCTCCCTGGAATTCCTATAGCGAGCAAGCCACTTGGTATGATTACGTTGACGGTGGCTCATATCTCTATCAGATCAAGAACCTAGGAACGCAAAAGCTCTGCATTTGGGCTATGAATGATTTAAACCAAAAGTCGGAGATTGTAGAGAACGATGGAAAAGGTGTCGAAGGGGTTAATACCTCGACAGTTCTGAATGACGTCGATAGTCCACCGGATATTTACAATGTAACCTTGAAAAATGCGAATCCCGCTAGCCCATACTTTAACACGGAGACAATCCAAGCTGGGGACCTTGTTAAAATTAGCGCTGTGATCGAAGATGGACTTGAGCTGCCGGCCAATCCCTTGGAAATCCATTTAACTTTAGATGGTACTACTTTTACGAAGCCAGCGGAGCTGACGGCATCTTCTTTAGGTACACCGCCGGCAGGTTCCAAAAAATGGGAGCTTGAATACTCTGGTTACACGTTTACTTCAAACGGTCCGGCTCGGTTAAAGTTGATAGCGACAGATTCCAGTGGAAACAAATCGATTCGTTTTTCAAATTACATCAACGGTGGCAAGTGGAAGATTTACGCTGGAGATGAGTCGAATGGAGATGGTGGCAGTGCGCTATCAGCGAAATTGCAATCAGCAAAGACATTATTGAATGCCGTTCATATGACTCCGTCAGGCGATCTTTACTTTATTGATAAGACCGGATTGTTAAAAATTTCTCAAAAGACGGGCCTAGTGGAGACCGTACTTAAATATGATGCCGCTACTGAGGCCGGAATTCCTGGAATTGTCACTTCCTCCACCAGAATTCTCACTTCCAGAACTATTGTTGGTGATGGCAATGACATTTATATCTTGGGCGGGTTGCCAAGTGGAGCGCGGATTTACCGATATAACACGTCGACGGAGAACATCGAAATATACGCAGGAACGTCTGCGACCGGATTTTCCGCTGCCGACCCACAGCAGTTGACAATTTGGCTGTATGGAGCGCTCGCTATTGATAATACTAGCAAGGATATTTTCTTGATTAACGCTTGTACAAGTACCAGCGGGACACATGCGACGGACTCTGTAAAAATCCAAAAGATTACGCAAGATCCTACGACGAAAGCAGCCACCGCAGTCGTTCCATTTGCCGGAAACTGTGTTAAGAGCAGCTCTATCGTTGAAGGTGATCCACTCCTGACTCCGCTTGAAAACATCAGTATTCGAGAACAGCATAGTGGTCTCGCGTATGATCAGGAAAATAAAGCACTTTATGTTCGTTTCAAGAATCAGGCGATCTATCGCATTCAAAACAACCAGCTTAAAATTCTTTCTACAAGTGCCGAAAGCCTGACCTTCAATCAAGCGGAAAAGCGCTTGTACCTAGTCACATCGGCAGATGGCATCTCCAATAGTGTTTATTATCTTGATGTGACACAGAGTAATCCGACGACCCAGCTTTATATAAAAAATGAATCATCTTGCTTGTCTGTTTCATGTCGAGAAAACGGCGTCGAAAGGGAGGATGCCGGTGTTGAGCCGATTTCGCTATTCACTTACAACTCTCGTCTCGGCATTGTCGACGGAAGCGAAACAGCCCTTCGGTTGCGCGTAGTTGATAAGCTTTATTCTAAAGACATTCTTTTGACCATCGCCGGGACAGATAGAATGTCAGGTGTGGGCCGCGATCCAATCTCGGCAAGATTTAGCAGACTCCGAAATATTCGTTATGTCCCGTCGGTTCAAGGTGCTTTCCAATCCGGAGTCCACTTCCTCGATGGAGGAGCAAGTTACTTGCTTCGAGTAGAGCATGGGACTTCCAGAACATACCTGCGCACGGTTTTTGGATCCGGAGTGGCTCGACATCCGAGTACGGAAACGAATTTAACCTCTAACAATTTTATGGGCTTGATCAATCTTTTCAATTTCTTCGAAATCGGCCCGACGGGAAAAATTTACTGGAACTCGTTTAGATATCTTTTGGGATTAGACACAAGCAATCCGGCTAATAAAGCCGAGTTTCTGCTGACGGCGACTGATTTGGATGCGAGTCAGTACCGTATTTCAACGCGATTGTTTTTAGGTGATGATCCCTATTCTGGAACTTCCGCCCAATACGAGCCATCACAGATGAAAGCGGGTCTGCGTGTGGATTCTGATGGTAACCTTTATATGGGAGGTCTCGATGCTGGTGGTTACGGTTGGGGAGCAAGTCCGAGTAATCACGCGTCAGTGATTCTGTATAGAGACAATGCCGGGGTTTATCGAAAGATTATTGGAACAATGATAGCTCAGAACACTTATCCAGGATCTCCAGTCGCAGACTGTGGCACTCCTGGATGTGCAATCAGCCAAAGAATTTATTGTATTTCAAACTCTGATGGGTCTGGAAGCTGTAATATTGGAAAAATTGATGAGCGTGGAGCGACTAAAAAACTCTATTATTCAGAGAATAACAAAATTCGCGTGGTGAACAATCCTTTAGATCCCGCTCAGTCAACATTGGGATCGTTGATCCCAGGACTTGCCCGCCATGTCGGAGCTTTCGTTTACACCTATGTCAATTCGACCGATCCTGACCTCGACAGAGTTTACTATATTTCCAGTGATGGAAAACTCTATACCTGTGCAATGCAGCCGGGGCCTTCTTGCAGCAACACTGCGCTTGGTCCCGATCTTTTAGGTTTAAAGTTGAGCCCTTCGTCTCTGGAACTTGGGCCGAACAATAAGCTCTATATGTTAAATGAAAACAGGAACCAGGTTATCGAGTACGATCCAGCAGCTCTTTAGAAAATCACGCTGTCCGGAAGTCCCAGTCTGGCAGCGATAATACGCACGATTTCAGATGCAGTTTCCTCTAGGGCTCTTTCGGTGACATTAAACACGGGCCATCGACGATTCTGCTTAAAAATCTTTTCTGCATAGTCAATTTCTTGAGCAATGTGGCTCATCGAGGCGTAGGAACCTCCTGGATCTTGACCAAATTTTTCGAGTCGGCTTTTGCGAATTCTTTGCAAAGATTCCATATCGATGATCAATCCCACAATTCGTCGCTGATCAATTTTGAAGAGCTCTTCGGGGAGTGGGGTGTCGAGAACTAATGGAACATTCGCGACCTTCCATCCCTTATGGCTTAGAAAGATCGACAGTGGTGTTTTACTGGTTCGGGAAATACCAACCAGAACGATGTCGGCTTTATCTAGTTCGGCAAATGTTTTCCCATCATCATGCTTGACCGTATACTCGATGGCTTCGATCCGTTTGAAGTAACGTTCATCGACGTGGCGAAGGGCTCCGACAGTGTCTTCGGAGTGATCTCCAAAAAAGGAGTCGAAAGTGCTTAGCAAGGGACCTAGGAGATCATGATAAGCGATACCTTTGCTCGAGGCCATTTCGCGAATTTTTGTGCGTAAGTGCGGACTTGCCACGGTATAGGCTAACATTCCTCTGCGGTCGAAACACTCTTCGATGACCGCTTCTGCTTGAGTCTCAGTCCGAACATTTTTACACCGGATAATATTTATGTCTTTGTTGGAGTATTGAACTAGGGCAGCGCGAATCATCGTCGCTGCTGTTTCCCCCGTACTGTCTGACAGAATATAAACGGTGTAGGTTTTGCTATCTTCACCCATTGAGGACCTAGTCAGCAATGCCATTGGCAAGAGCGCGACGAATATTGTCCATATGATCTTTTAACCAAATGTCGGGCATTGACGAGAAAAATAAAAATGCGTAGTCAGGGCTGACCTTAACCAACAGGCACGTCGTTTTTTGTTCCGGGTCCAAATGCTGGAGGTGTAGCTTTTCAAGCATATTTGCAGAGCTGGTTTTTAGAACCTCAAGGATATTGGTTTGCGGAATGCTGATGTAGGCTTTTTGGCTGTTATTGAAAAGCTGAGTGATACCTTTTGAAAAAAAAGCTTGTGCTTTCCAGCGACTGTCATTGTTTTCCAAAAGAACGCCAGCATCAAAAAACAAAGCTAAGCGCGAAAAGATCACGACGGCGCGATCCACATGATCGTCGGGCAGTCCTTGCGAGATTCCGCGAATCAGACCCATATCCCGGGAGACCTCGAAGTCACGTTGTAATCGTTCTGTTTCTTCCGAATTGCTGTCGAAATCGTTGTCCAAAAACGATTCGAGTCTTTTGCGTAACATAGTTATTTTTGATACGAAAGATTGAGAAAGTTTTTCCATGCCGACCTCTTCTGTTGTTATGTCTATTGTGGGCAGGAAAGGTCGATTAATCAAGGACGACTGTGAATTCTTCAGAGCTTTGATGTTTCTGCCAGGCAAGCTGCAAGCTGCTTGCGCTCTGCCCGGGAGGAAGAAAGACGCGCAGGGTAGGCTCATTCAGGTTTTCCCAGATTTTGTGGATCTCTTGCGTCCATTTGCCCAGGTCTTCACTCCATGGCAAAACCACGACCCATTTGTTCGGAAGCAGGCGACCAGATGCGATCATCAAAGTGCCATCAGTTCCTGCCGAGATGTCTTCACAAGGCAGACCGGTTTCCTCCACGATGGAATTGATCGGGGCCGGAGTTTCTTTGACCTGATGACGGGATGCTTTGCAGATTTGAAAATTCAGATACCAATCAAGTTTCGCAGTCCATGGCGATTTCTCAAGATCAGGCATGACCCACAGATCAGAGCCTGGATTGAATGCACTCGCTTGAGAAAGGACGCTTAACGCCATTAGTTCACCTTGCTGACTTGATCCAGAAGTCCGTTCACGAATGAACTGGAATCAGTTGTCCCATATTTCTTGGCGATCTCGACGGCCTCATTGATGGCAATATTTTCTTTGATAGGCTCTTGTGCAAATTTCATTTCATACACGGCGATTCGCAAGATGTTGCGATCGATGGTGGCCATGCGATCAAGTTTCCAATGGGCACTGGAAGCTTGAATTTTGCTATCAATTTCAGATCTATGGGATTGAACTCCATTCACCAGCAAATCCGCATAGCTGATCACATCAGCTTCAACACTCTGCTCGAAGACGTCTAAAAATGTCTGAGAACTGATCTGAGGGGCGAACTCAGTTTGGAAAAGAATTTGGAGGGCGATTTCGCGGGCCTGGCGTCTTGCTGTCAATTTCATGGTTAGGACTCTTCTCGCTTTCAAGAGGATTCATCACAGTCAGGCTTAATTGTGGATTACTAGCATCTACAAAATCAAGCAGTTCGGCATCTTCAAGAGTTTCAACAAACTCCTGAACGTCTTTGAAGGTTCGGTAGACACTGGCAAAACGTATGTAAGCTACATCGTCGAGCTGCTTTAGCTCGGCCATGACTTTCTTACCGATAAGACGAGATGAAATTTCACTTTCGCCGCGATTGATGACCCAAGAAGCGATACGCTCAACAACGCCATCGATCTGGGTAAGGCTGACAGGACGCTTTTGGCAAGCGGCCTGAAGACCTTTTAGAATTTTCTCTTTGCTGAAGGGTTCACGACGTCCGTCTTTTTTAATAATGAACGGAAAGGCGAGCATGATTGTCTCGACTGTCGAAAAGCGAGCCTTGCACTCGAGGCACTCACGACGGCGGCGGATGCTGCCATCCTTCTGCACTCGGGTATCTAAAACTCTGTCATCAGCATGTCCGCAAAAGGGGCATTTCATAGTCTTTAGTCCCGTTCAAAAAGCTAGCTGGAGATTAGGGAGCGTGAGCTAGAGAGTCAATGTCTGCAAGACTAAATAACTGATCGCGTCAGATGCTTACGCAGAGTGAAAAAAAATGGCTATGATATAGGAACGAACGAGGTGCTTGTGAAGACGTTGTTATTAGGACTTGTGACTCTCTTATTTGCCCATACTCAACATGCTCTTGCTCAGGAGCCCATCGTCGGAAGAGAAGCTGCCGCAAAATATTTTGGTCAGCAGCGCGCACCGACTCAAGAAAGTTTATTTAAGGCGGGGGGAGTTGACCATTACCTGGCTTTGCATTTCGGCCGCTACATGGACTCTGATTCCTACGAGTGGGGGACTACGAAAGAGGATAATGTTGGTGGAAACACCTTTGGTGTGACTTACCGAATTGGTGAGTGGTTAAACTCTATGGATCTGGCGATTCGCATCGACTACAATGAATACAAAGTATCTGGCGAAAAGCCGACAAAAATTAGCTTTATGCCAGTGATTATGTTCCCGGATGCGACTTCGCGCTTTCCCCTCTATTTTGGGGCAGGCGCAGGTTTGGGAGTTTTTCTTAAGCAGGTGGATCGAAAATCCGCGGTCTCTTTCGATTATCAGTTGATTGCTGGTGCAAGATTTTTAGACGTCTTTGAAAACACTGGATTCTTCGTAGAGGCTGGGATAAAGAACCACCTTCATTTGCTGTCTTCTGGACAGATGAACGGAACATTTTTAGCTACAGGCCTGGTATTTACATTTTGAAAATTCATAAACATCTCGTAGAACAAGTTGTCTTTGCCCTGGAAAACATTTTTCTTGATGGGCAATACGCCGATAAGGTGATCGAAAAAAATCTGAAAGCTCAACGCAGGTGGGGCGCTCGGGATCGTAAGTTTTTTGCCGAAAGCGTTTACGAAATCGTGCGCTGGTATCGGCTGCTTCATGAGCTTTCTGATCAAGACAATTTTTGGAGAATTTGGGGAGTCTACTGGCTTCGCTTAGGGAACGAGCTTCCAGATTGGGAAGAACTGAGCGGCTTGAATCTTGAGAGTATTCGTCGGCACGAAAAAAGCATCAGTTCTTTCGCTATCGCCCAATCCATCCCAGATTGGATGCACGAGCGCGGGCAGTCTGAATTAGGCGAGCGTTGGAAAGATATCGTTCGCGCATTGAATAAACCTGCTGAAGTGTTTTTGCGGGTGAATCGTTTGAAGGCCACACCTGAAGACGTTATTGCTCAGTTACAAAGCGAAGGCATCACCGTGGTTAAAGTATCTCCCGAATTGCCAGACGCCTTGCGCTTGCCCGAGAGAAAAAATGTGTTCGTCACCCAGGCTTTCAAAAAAGGTATGTTTGAAGTTCAAGACGCTGCTTCGCAAATGGTTGCGCCGTTGCTCGAAGTTGAGCCCGGCCACCGCGTCGTTGATGCCTGCGCCGGTGCTGGCGGCAAGAGCTTGCATCTCGCTGCCCTTATGAAGAATAAAGGCAAAGTGATTTCCATGGACATTCACGAATGGAAATTGAAAGAACTGAAAGTCCGGGCTCGCCGTGACGGAGTCGATGTCATCGAAACTCGTGTGATCGACACCAACAAAGTTATCAAACGCATGCATGACAGCGCAGATCGCGTGTTATTGGACGTTCCCTGTTCAGGAATGGGAGTTCTTCGTCGTAATCCCGATTCAAAATGGAAACTAACTTCTGAAGAAATTGCGCGCTTGCAGCAACTGCAATATGAAATTTTGACTTCGTATTCACCGATGGTCAAAAAGGGCGGTCAGTTAGTTTACGCAACTTGCAGTCTGTTGCCGAGTGAAAATGATCAACAAGTTGAAAAATTTTTGAGCGAACATGGTGATAAGTGGACGTTGAAAAAACAAATCCACGTTTTCCCGGATACAGATGGTTTCGACGGATTCTTTGCGGCAGCTCTTGTAAGGAAATAGGTTTTATTTGAAAGCCAACTTCCAAGCTTATAGTCCTCGAAAAGTTGAGTCAGAATTATAAAAGGAAAGTGAACGAAAGATTCCTAGACTGTTCCTCTGCAAGGTATAATCCGATTAGTTGCCTATGAAATCTGTCTTGATTTTATTAGTACTATTTCTAGGTTCATTTCACGCTCGGGCCGGGACCTTGGTAGAGCTTGGTGGAACCTATATATCTGAAAATCTTAAAACGGGCAGTTCTTCGACTTCGACTCGCTATTTTTATAACCTGGGTGTGTTGTTCTCTTTAAAGAAGAGAGTTTGGGGCGGGTGGAATTATTCCGGTTTTTCTCAGAATGATACAGGGACTCCCGAAATCAAAATTTCTTCAATGGATACTGGCCCCTATATGAAGTGGCAGTTTGGGCGGAACGAGATGTATAGCGCGAGCTTCGCTTATAACATCCTCAGCAAGGCGCAAGCTGACATTGGCAACGGTAGTGAAGAGTGGCGAGGGACGAGCTTTTGGTTGCAACTTGGATTTATGCCAGAAGTAAAGGATGGTCTTCATTTGGGTGCTTCGCTGAACTACTATGCTGCCAACTATAACAAATCTGTCATTAGCGGAAGCGAGTCGAATATTTCATACTCTAAGTCTTGGATTTTTCCTCTGCTCTCTTTAACCAAAGAATGGTAGAAATTGACTACGGATTGTCGATGACACACCGGAAACCAGTCGTGACGGAAGTGTCTGTAGTACCATCCATCCCATCTACTTTAAAAAGACCATTGTCATGTCCATTTGCATAGTGTGATCCACGATGTATCGCCAAATTCCATGCGTCGGATGCAGAAGGAAGAAGCACAAGTCCGAGATGACACAAATTGGTGCCCTGATCCGGTGCCAAACAATTGGTGAACGTACCATTTAATCCGAAGTAATCAATTTTATCAGAGGGCAAATTGTAAACTGGAGTGGTTGCGGCCTGAGTCACCCAAGCATTTGCGTAGGCAATGTCGCGAACACTTTCCATGGCGTTTCCACCGAGGTCCCAAAGTTTTGGGCCGCCCCAAGGTAAGATGTGGGTCCTTTTCAATGCGAAATTGGATGGATCTGTGACTCCGGCATAATCATTGTTGTCAGAGAAAGCGATGGAGGAACTAGAGGCTGCCAAAGTTTTTGCGGTCGAAGCACTGAATGCTAGTCCATCGGCGACTGCGCTAGTGCCCCAACCCAAATAGTTTCCGATGTTCAGAGTGCCGTTGAATTTTTGACCTAATGACCAATTGGCGTCCGTACTGGCAATATGGCGAGCAATAGTCTGCCATTGTCCGTTCGTGATGAGGTTTTGACCGATCGACTGACATTCATTAGAAGCCGAGTTTCGACTGACGCGAACCCAGGGAGCACCATCCGAACGAGAAGAAGGAATATAAGTCGAACTATAGCTGATGGTGCCGTTGCCTCCATTGACGAGGTTTCCGCTGCCGTCCACGGCTTTCATTTCAAATTTTGCGACACAAAATGATGTACTTGGGTAAGGATATTCGGGGAAATTTCCTGAGGGAGGTGAGCTGAGAGGGTAAATCGCAACGTAGTTGCTGGGACACATTTTAGCAGTAAAGAGATGCTCTGAAATGGTGCTTGTGTTTCCGAGTTTATCGATACTTCGAGCTTGAATTTTATACTGCTCGTTCGAAGTGAGAGCGACATTTTTGAAACCGAACCAGTCGTCCTCCGCATAGGTCAGAAAAGTTCCATTATCAAACCAATCTCGGATGATGGTGCCGTCGCTATGAACGAGGCGAAGTTGACTCTTTTCTAAGCCAATACCCGCATCAGTGCCAGCGTTGGAAAGAATAATCGGTCCCGTATGGTCGAGCAAGAGGGACGAGTACTTCAGCTGAAGACCTAAGGGAGCCGAGGGGGCCGTAGCGTCTTTGTATAGGTTTTGATTCGTGGAAACAGTGGCTCCGATCTCATTTGTGTGTACAATTTCTACCGCAGCAGTTCCGTCAGAGAGCGCTGATAAATCTGCGCCTGACAGAGTCCAAGTGTTGTTGCTGCAAACCGGTGCTGGAGAGATATTGATGACCGTGCTCTGACTGTCAGTAATACTGATATTAACGGGTCGTGAATTTTCTGAGCAAGCACCGCTGAACGAATAGGCCCCCACATTTGCCAGCGATATTGAATTTAGTGGATTCACCGTGATTGTTGGAGCTGCTGTGATGTCGTTATCTTCAATCTCCACCGTGTAGTGCGCATTTTTTAATGTGTAGTTCGAGGATGCTGATAGTTCCAAACTTAAGGTGAAGCTGCGCGTGCCATTGATTAGAAGGTCATCTTTCGAAGCAACCAAAAATGTGCCCGAATAGCCAGAAAGAGTTGCATTGCCTGTGGTCGCAACAAAATGATTGTTTGGACTGTTCCCGGACAAAGTCCATTGGAGAGAGCCTTGCTCTGGGGCTAAGGACTCCGAGGAGTTTAGAATAACCAAGAGACTGGAGCCTTCCGTTATCTTCATTGACGGAATTGAGATGAAAACATCTTTCTTTTTTAAATCTTCATGCGATGACTGAATGCCGACTTTTAAGTTACCGCAGCCAGAAACCGCAGACGCAGACAACAAATAAAAAAGGATTTTCCAGAAAACGCCCATATGCAGGACTCTTCGGTGCAGAGAATCAACCGCTAAAATGTAAGCATATGAATGAGAGACTTATTCGAAAGCATAATCGTAGAGAAGAAACTAGCGAGCTTACATGCGAGTAACGCGCCGCCCATGGCCCAAGGTGCCATGTTTTTAATTTGTAAGCTCGTATTCGCCTTGATAGAACCCCTGCCAATAATAAAGGGGGTCCTCATGATTCGTTCACTTATCGCTTTCGCCTTAACGACAGGTTTGGCTACATCTGCTTTTGCAATGGATAAAGCTTATTTCCAAATTAAAGATGTTGTAGTAACTGAAGTTACTGATCAATATCCAACTATGCAGCCTATGGCTCAAGCTGGTCTTGCAGAAGACTGCAGCACTCAGCGTCCTCTTAAAATCCTTCGCACTGGCGATCAGCTTTTGAGTGCTAACCCTCTTGATGTTATCGAGTTGGTTGTTGATCAAGTTATCAATATCGGTAAAAAAATGTTCGCGGTTGTTCAAGAAGGTCGTTCAGTTGTGAACGTAAATCTTGATACTGCAAACGCACTTCCTAAAGGTTTGACTTGCTGGTCTGATCTTTCTGGTTGGAATATTCCTCAGTCTAAGGTTTACAACGTTCAGTATGTAAATGGTTTTGACATTGTTGTTGTTGATTTCTCTTACCGTGTGACTTTCACTGCGGGTGGATCAGCTGATGGCGTTGGTCAGTACATCACGAACGCGACTATCATGCCTGCGAATCTTTCAGTTGCATGGGGCTTCAATTTTGATGCAAATGCAGCGATTCCTTCTGTATTCAACACAGGTTCAAAACAAGAGCCAGTAGCTGGAATGCAAATGAATATGGCTTGGAAAGTAACAAACGCGTTCTCTCATGAGCAAGCGACAGAGACTTTCTTCCTTTCTGGCGACAACATGATGAAGAAGCTTGATTAATCGTCAGCGGAACTAAAAGAATATTTTTAGTCCTGACCTAATCCCTGTGCGATCGGTGACTGTGTCATCCGTCGCAGCAGGGATTTTTGTTTTCTGGCTCTCCTTGTACCAGGCTCCGAATATTCTGAAGGCCTTAAAGTCTATGAACAGGCCCGCTTCGGAGACATCTCCCTGAACATCACCGAGTTGATCGTTGGTGATGGGAAGAAAGTAACGATATCTTCCATCAAGTCCAAAATACTTTGTAATATAAATCTGTAGTGAGGCCTGGGCAAATTGTTGCGATAGTCGAGTGGCCGTGGCTCCGCTCATTTCGCGAGTCCGCAATCCATAGTGCAATGTCAATGCAGTGTTTTGCAAAGAGTTCCCGAGGACTCGCAAGTTGAAAAGCCCACTAAGGTCATTCAGTCCCTCTTCGGTATTGTTTTCATATTCGGCACTTAGGCCAACAAATTGTGCATGGGCCGTGAATACGCCACTATAGGACTTAAAGGACTCACTGGTTCCGCTATCAACGACTTCAGTTTTGAGAGAATTATAGGATCCTTCCAGTGCGAACTCGAATGGTGACGGAGAGTTCATTGACAGCCACATGTCCATCATGCGATTGCGCTCTTTCATGGCCAGCCAGTCTGTCAAAGACCAGCGGGTTTTTTCTCTTTGAGCGGCTCGCTTGGTAAAATCGATACCGGAGCTCCAGCGGCTGGCAGTTTGTGACAGGGCGGGGACACTAAAGCTGGTGATAATGCAGAACACAAGTAAATATGAAATCCTAGACATACCCTTTATTTTCTAGGTTTTATTGAGTAAGGTCTAAGGATTACCACGTTGATACAGTTTAAACGTCTCAGAAAAGGATACTTCTGTGGTTCATGATTTAGATCCCTTTGCATTTAGAATTTCCGGAGATTTTGGCGTTCGTTGGTATGGCCTGTCCTATATGATGGGTTTTATTTGTGCCTATTTATTGATCAAATGGTTGGCAAAAAGACAAAGATCCGGACTGACTCCGCAGATGGTCGGTGACTTTATCACTTATGGCGCCATCGGAACACTGGTGGGTGGTCGATTGGGCTATGTCCTTTTTTATGGCCCAGATCTTTTTCTAAAGTTCAAATCAGAATTTCCCTACTGGGGAGTTTTGGCTGTTAACGAAGGTGGCATGGCTAGCCACGGGGGCATCATTGGAATTGTTGTCGCCTGTTTGCTGTATGCACGAAAATATTCGGTGAATGGTCTTTACCTTTTGGATCTGGTTTCGGTTGCTGGCCCGATCGGAGTTTTCTTTGGACGTATTGCAAACTTCATCAATGGTGAGCTTGTGGGGCGGCCTAGTCCTGCCGATTATCCGCTGGCAGTGAAATTCCCGCAGGACATCTACAGCTGGCCAGCGCAAGAGGCGGCACGACTGCCGGAGTTGACTCCAGTGGTAGAAAAGATCGGTGTAGATCGTGAGCAATGGTTGGGGTTGCTTGAAAAGTTTCGATTCGATGGATCTGCACGGGATCAGGTGTATTCGATTCTAAATCAAATTGTTGAGTCTATCCAGGGGGGAAATCTTGAGGCAAAGCAAGCGATCGCCCCGATGTTAACGCCTCGGTATCCTTCACAACTTTTTGCGGCCTTCGGCGAGGGCCTATTCTTATTTTTGATTTTGTTTTTGTTGTGGAAGAAACCACGCAAACCCGGTTTCATCGCCGCGATGTTCATTGTGCTTTATGCTATTGTGCGAGTGCTTGATGAACGTTACCGGATGCCTGATGCGCATATCGGTTTCCAGGCCCTCGATTTGACTCGTGGGCAGTGGCTTAGTATTGCCATGTTTGTCGTCGGTATCGTGCTGATGTTTGTATGGAGTCGAGCAAGCTCGTTGAGCATCCCTGGTTGGGGACGCGGTCAAAGTATTAAGCTAAATCGCAAGTAAGCTCATAAATCTATCTCGTGACTCGATAAGCCCGAGATAGATTGTGATAATTCTAGAATTTGAATTCCGTCAGGGCATCTCTGCTGATGGTATTTTGCTCGCCAGTTGCAAAATTCTTAATCGTCACCGTTTTGTTTTCAACTTCTGAAGTGCCCAAGATGACTGCGAAGCTTGCGCCAAGCTTATTGGCTTTTTGCATTTTCTTACCCATCTTTCCCGATAAAAAGTTTTCTGTGCGCAGACCACGGGAGCGCAATTCATGCGCGACTTGGATGCTTTCGTCTTCACCAAGCTCATCAGCTCCTATGACGGCGATCAAGGTGTCTTTGCGATCAGCAAGCTCTCGCGGAGTTAAATCGGCCAAGCGATCTATGCCTGCAGCCCAGCCAACAGCGGGAGTGCGCGGGCCACCCATTGTTTCAATGAGTCCGTCGTAGCGCCCTCCGGCTAGGACTGTACCCTGAGCTCCAAGTTTAGAAGTCGTAAATTCAAAAACAGTATGGCAGTAGTAATCAAGACCACGCACTAGCTGGTCGTTAATCTTGTAGGGAATCCCCAGTTTTTCGATTCCCTTAAGGACTTGTTTGAAAAACTTTTGAGAGATCTCGTTCAAGTATTGATCCCGCTTGGGAGCATTGGCGTTTAATTTTTTATCACCTTCGTCTTTAGAATCTAAGATACGAAGGGGATTTTTTTCTAAGCGCATCTGACTATCTGCAGAGAGGGAATCTTTGTGCGCAGTGAAATACTGAACCAAAGCCTCACGATAAGCGGCACGGCTTTCTGGGTCACCCAATGTATTGATTTCAAGTGTGCAGTCCTGAGAAATTCCAATCTTGCATAACAAGTCCCAAGCAAGACCAATGCACTCGGCATCTGCAAGGGGGCTGTCATAACCTAGACATTCTGCGCCCAATTGATAAAATTGGCGATATCGTCCTTTTTGTGGTCGCTCATATCGAAACATAGGTCCGGAGTAATAAAACTTTAATGGCAGGCTTTGAGAGAGCCCTTCAGAGATAAAAGCACGAGCTACTCCCGCCGTACCTTCTGGCCTAAGCGTGAGCTTTTCGCCGCCACGATCTGTAAAGTCGTAAGTTTCCTTGTTTACGACGTCGGATGTTTCGCCCAAAGTGCGATGAAAGACGTCAGAAAATTCAAAAATTGGCGTCTCGATCTTTCCAAAACCGTACAATAAGGCCGTGTCATAGGCTGATTGTTCGACAAAACGGAAAACAATATTGTCTTCTGGAAGCAAATCTCTGGTACCGCGAACTCTTTGAAGTTTATCACTCATGACTAGGGCCTCTCTCTGGCAAGGATTCATTTATAACAGAGGCATTGGGCGTGCGTAAAGCTATTGCGTTTTTTCCAAGCTAAGTCTTTAATGGAATCAGGCCGTGTGCATAAAAAGTAGGCAGGTGCGATGAGGAAATGGTATATTGTAGGTGTATTGATTTTAGCCATCGTGGCGGGAGCCTCCTTGTACCAGAGGTTTTCCGGAAGCAGCTTAACCAATGGAGTAGAGGTTGATTGGCGGCTGCTAGGCGAGATGGACTATATCACCGGGAAGGCCACTTCGGAGTTGAAGGCTCTTGAAGGACAAGCGGTAAAGATTCCTGGCTTCATGGTTCCGTTGGAGGATGATCAACGAGAGGTGATTGAATTTCTTCTGGTTCCGACACCGCAAGCTTGTATTCATGCTCCGGCTCCGCCACCGAACCAAATGGTTTATGTGAAGATGCGCAAAGGGACGGCCGCAGCGATGGGACCTATCTGGGTTTATGGCACACTGAACTTGGTAACTAAAAAATCTATGTATGGCGAAGCTTCGTTCGAATTGAACGGAGAGGTGATTGAGCCGTACCGTTAGGAGGCTTTATGTTTAAGATTCTTTTGCTTTCTGTCATCGCCTTGGCAGCTAGTGAGCCCAAAAGTCATGTACATGGGCAGGGGCAAGTGAATATTGCCATTCAAGGAAAGCGTGGACAGATTGAATTCAGAGCGCCGGCCGAAGCCCTGTTCGGTTTCGAGCACGAAGCACGTTCCAAGGCGGATAAAAGAAAAAAAGACCAGGCGCTCAAATCGTTGGATGAGCGAATGTCAGAAATGGTAGTGCTTGATGAAAGCTCGCGTTGCCAGATCAGAAAAGAAATCTCTGAGGTCATTCAGGGACGTAAGCACATCGACGTCGAAGCTGAATTTATCATTGAGTGCGAAAATCCTTTGGCTGGATCTTCTATTGAGCTCAATTTTAGAAAAGTCTTTCCGCGTTTAAAGAAAGTGAAAGTTGACCTGATCGCGGACGACGTGCAGAAATCAATTGAAACCACTAAAAACGGGGAAATTGTTGAGCTTAAATAGTCCGCTAATTGAAATTCGGGATCTGCATTTTACTTACGAGGGGCAAGCCACGCCCACTCTTTTTGTTCCGGAATTTACGGTGGACTCGGGCGAAGAACTTTTTCTGTTTGGTCCAAGTGGATCGGGGAAGACTACTTTACTCGAGATTATATCGGGAGTCCTGGCTCCACAGTCAGGGTGCCTACGAATTCTTGGGCAAGATCTGACGAAAATGACCCCGGCGCAACGGGATGCTTTTAGAGCCGAACACGTCGGCTATGTCTTCCAGAGCTTCAATCTGATTCCTTATTTAAGTGTTTACGAGAACATCGAGCTGCCGATTCGGCTAAGCGCTGTTCGTAAACAAAGGTTGGGAACAGTGGATGTGGATATGGTTATCCGCGCAATTTGCGGAAATTTAGGTATTTCAGATTTACTGGATAAAAACGTCACACAGATCAGTGTGGGGCAGCAGCAGAGGGTGGCAGTAGCCCGTGCACTCCTGGGCAAACCGCAACTGTTGCTTTGTGATGAGCCAACTTCAGCGCTGGATACGGATCACCGTGAGAAGTTTTTGAGATTGCTATTCGAACTTGCAGAGCTTTATGAAACGACTGTTGTGTTTGTCAGTCACGATCGAAATATAGAAAAACTTTTTTCGCGCTCTCTCTCCATGAATACTATTAATAAGGCGACATCATGATCTTTCTTAAGCTCGCTTTGAAGTCTTTAAAAAATAGAATGCTCGCAACAGGTTTAACGGTCCTTTCGATTTCTTTAAGTATCGGACTTCTGCTAACAGTGGAGCGAGCCCAACGAGCGGCTGAAGACGGTTTTAACCAAACAATTAGTAAAACTGACTTGATTGTCGGCGCACGCAGTGGGCCCTTGCAGTTAGTATTGTACACCGTGTTTAATATCGGCAATGCGACTCATAACATCTCGTTTTCGACCTATCAGGAGATCGCAAAACATCCTGCAATCGCTTGGACCATTCCGTACTCTTTAGGTGATGGTCATCGAGGTTTTCGCGTGGTGGGTACTAACCAAGATTTTTTTAAGTACTACCATTTTCGCAAGAATCAAAAGGTCGGCTTCGCGGCTGGGCGCCCCTTTCAAGAGCTAACTGATGTGGTTATTGGTTCCGAGGTCGCTCGGCAATTGCAGTATAAAATGGGGCAAAATATCGTTGTCTCTCACGGTGTTACCAAGGAAGAAGGTTTTCAACATCATGATGACTTGCCATTTCAAATCTCTGGAATAATGGCAGCGACGGGGACACCTTTAGATCGTGCTGTGTATATTTCATTGGAAGCGATGGAAGCTTTGCATTTAGAGCACAGCGAAAATCTGAAGAAAGAAAATATTAAACCTGATGCCATTACTTCTTTCTTCGTCGGAACGCATTCGCGACTTGATATTTTAAAACTGCAGCGTGAAATAAATGCATTTGCAAAAGAACCCCTCTTAGCAATTATTCCGGGAGTCGCATTAGCGGAGCTCTGGGAAGGGCTCTCCTATGCGGAGAGGATCCTTCGTTTGATTTCATTAATGGTTTTGATCGTTGGATTCATGGCAATGTTGATTGCCTTGACGACAACTCTAAATGAGAGACGAAGAGAGATGGCGATTCTTAGAGCCGTTGGTGCTCAATCCAAACACATTTTGGGCTTGCTTGTTTTTGAATCGGCCCTACTTACTTTCTTAGGGGTGGTTGGCGGCGTCATTTTGTCCTTGGGTCTTGTGGCTGCGCTAGCGCCGTGGATTGAAAGTAAATTTGGTTTGTATTTGGCTGGATCAGCTCTGACTCAGACCGAGTTGTTCTATATTCTTGGCGCCTTGGCCGCGGGTACCGTTATCGGCTTGATTCCGGCCTTTAAAGCACAAAACCAAGCTCTTAAAGACGGGCTCAGCGTTCGCTTCTAAGCAGCGTCTTTGATTTTAACTTTGTCAGCGGCCTCTGCTTCATAGTCGGAATAAGCTGTTTTTACGTCGACCATGGTGCCGTCATCGGCGCGATATCCTCGGACCTTGAACATCTTAAGAGCTTCAGAGCGACCTTTTACTTCTGCTGCACCGGCAAGTTCGACTTTAAAATCTTCACCGATTTTTTCGAAGACGGTATCGGAAATCAAAAGATCAGCGCCAAAGGCTTTGGTAGAAGCCTCAATACGAGAGGCTGTATTTACGGTATTGCCAATGACTGTATATTCCATTCGCTCATCCGATCCAATGGTCCCCGAGATCGCTTGGCCCGCATGCAGCCCCATACCTATGTTGATCGGAGGCTGATTGCGTGCGATCCGAGCCTCATTCAGACTTTCAAGAGCTTTGCGCATTTCTAAACAAGCTCGAACGGCATTGTGTGCGTCTCGTTCAGATGATTTGGGGGCACCCCAGACGGCCATGATCGCATCACCGATAAATTTATCGACGACTCCGCCATTGCGGTTGATGATTTGAACCATAACGCCGAAGTATTCGTTCAACATTTCAACGACTTCTTCGGGAGATCGTTTTTCAGAGAAGGCCGTGAATCCTCGGATGTCAGAGAAGAAGACGACGACATCTTTATTCTGACCACCGACACCGATGTCTTTACTGATAAGATCCTCGGCGACCGACGAGCCATGGAACTTTGAAAACAGACTTTTCACTTTGTCGCGTTCTTTAAGGCCTTCGGTCATGTGATCGAAAGCCTCAGCCAAATCGCCAACTTCATCCTTGGAGCGAACCTTCGCACGAGCCTTCACATCGAAATTGCCTTTTGAAACCAGATTGATGAGGTCCGCCAGTTTTTCAATAGGTGAAGTCAAGGTCATAGAGAATAGAAAAATAAAGAAGATCGACATGGAGATCGCAGAGCCCGCAACGAAGATGGCTCGTCTTTTCACTTCCCGAGAAACCTCCAGGATGATTTCCTCGGAGGTTTGAGAAATTACATTCACACCATATGATGTCTTAATCGCTGCTCCGAAATAAGACTTTTCAGTTTCGGGATCAATAAATTTGGTCTGAAACTGAGGAGACTTGTGGGTCATCGCCTTTGCAACAATTGGATTTTTTTGCATATTCCAACGTGCCATGGCTTTGTGTTCGTCTTTATGTGCGATAAGTTCGCCTTGGCGATCAGTCAGGTATTGAGTTCTTTCTGACGGATCTGTAAAGGGCTTTTGCAATGGAGCAAGGGCGACGTCGGCCAATGCAATATGAGTTATGCGACCTGTAGAATCTTTGACTAAGGGAATGCCAATAGTGACCATAGCTGGAGCTTTTGGGTACGTGGCATTTTTAAGTTCTATATTCCCCTGAGCCACTGAACGGATAGGGAATTTTTGCCAAGCTCGAAGGTTGGTAAAGTACGAACTGTTTAAAGCATAGGGTTTAAGTGCGTCTTCCTTCACGCGGCGAACGACAGTTTCGACGGCGTTACCGTCAAGCTTCAAAACTTCCAAAGCTATGAAGTTTTTGTCTTTGGTAAAGCTGAAATCGAAATCGTCTTTGGTTGCAGTTTGCGACATCGTCCCTTTCATAAGGAGGGAGGCGCTTACCCGGGTTTTATCCACAAAAGAGGAGATGATATTTTCAATCTCTTTGGCTTTAGCCGCTGCGGACTCAAGATTTGCAATGTCGACTTGTTCAGACGACTTCGTTTCAAAGTAACTTGAAGATATCAAAGTGATCGTCCCAGTTGCTAGGACCAGAATGAGTATTGTCACTGTGATGAGTTTGGTTGAAATTGGTATTCGCATTAGAAACTCCACTCAGCGAAAATGTTTAAATAGTTCCCGACAACAGTTGACTCGTTGACGTCCCCAGCAACAGCAAAATTGCTTGAACTTGGGACTGCATTGTACGAAACACGATCCTCACGAAGGGCATAACCGATAAGGCCGGTAAAAGTTGGGGTGAAGCGATAGCTTCCAAGAAAACCGAACTGGGTCGACAGTGTCGGGCTCATGTCTTGACCATTCGGAGTGTTGATTTTTAAAAGAGACATATATAAGTGAGCATTCGCTTGAATTCCAAATTTAGGCGTTAGTGAATACCAGTATTCAAGGCCCGCATGCGGACCTGCGGAGCTAATAGTATATCCTTGGGATGTTCCAGTAAACGGATCGCCAATTGTCTCTGGCAATTCTTTGTAGTAGGGCCCAAACTGAAAGCGGGCTTCTCCGCGCTCACCAACTTGTGTACGATAGATTGCATTGGCTTCGGCTGAGGCGAATGTTTGCGTCTTACCATTGAAGGTGAAGCCACTCATGTCGATAACTCCCAAAAATCCCCAGGGAGATTTTGCATCGAACCATCCCAGTCCGGCCCGGCCTGTTCCACCCAGAGCTTTGTAAGCAACAGTGGAATTTTTCTCGGGGTTTCTGCCACTGTAAGCGAGCTCTGTCACTAGATAGCTCGCGATACCGTACCACCCTGTCACGCGATCAATGGACTTTCTGACCAGGGCTGTGTATTCCGCAGCAGGGGAGCGATTGCCATGACGGACTTTGAATTTCTGCCGTGCCAAAGTGGACTGAGGACGTAGTTCCGCCTTACTGCGAACAGCGACTTCGTATTGACCACCTGGCCAGTTTTCATCGAAGGGTAAAATGTCCTGTTGAAAGTTCTGGTAGACCTGGAACTTTTCCCATTTTTTGGATGTCTCGTTGAACTTCAAAATGTAAATGTCATACTGTGCCGTCTTATCCGGACGATTCCATTTAAGTTCTCTGACGAATTCAGTTTCCGGCGTGTCAATTTTTGGGCTTTCTAAAGGTTGCCCCAGCATAGTGAACTGTCCTAAAGATGCGGCCTCGCTAACCACGCCTTCCTCATTCGCGGCAGAGACCTTCCAAGTGTAAGTCATAGCGACGGGAATTTTTACTTTGTGGTGTGGTTCAGAAAGCGCTTCAACTATTTTGGTTTTTCCATCTGAGGAAGTCAGTTCGAATTGATAATTTTTTGCTCCCTGAACGGCTGACCAAGTAAATTCCATTTCAGTTAAATCATCATCCTTGCTTTGCACTTGGCTGTTAGGTGCTGGAGACTTCAGAATAGTCGACTCTAAGCCCACATTGAATTCACTCGGTTCGCTCCATTCGCCGGGTACATTGCGGTAGTCGCGAGAACGCAATTTCATCATGTAGAGTCCCGGAGTCAGTTTTCCGTTCCAGGCTGCTTCCTTGACCTTAAAGGTGAATGTCTTGCCATTTTCTTTGGCTTGCTCGAGTTGAATTTCATAACTTCTCGCACCCTCGATGGCCTCCCATTCGAAGTTCACCAGACGACGATAAGGCTCTGCAAGCGCTGCTTGCGAGCCCATTAGAATCGTCAGAATGATCATGCGAGCAATTATTTTCATCAATTCACCTTGATTTTCTTAAGAGTGGGGGCTCGCAAATTGGACTTGTCAGGGACTAATAGTTTACGACTTGGGCTGGGAGAACTCTCTCTTCCATGGGTATCGACTGCGAAAATCTCTAATTCGTATTCCCCAGGAAGCAGATTTTTCAGTGCCGTGTTAGTTGTGGGGTACTTGCTACGTTTTAGTTCCTTGCCTTCTTTGCGAATGACCAAAAGATACTCTTTCGCCCCAGGAATAGCTGTCCACTCGAGTTGAGTACGGCCATCCATTTTTGCTTGAAGCAGTCCTTCAGCTGGGACAAAGTCTGGCGCCGATAGCAGCGGCAGGGGGGCAACTGTTAGCGGATTCGAAAGAGTTGTCCCGAGAATCTTGCCTTCGTTGTCTATAGCTTCGATGGATGCGATATAGCGCCCTGGCTTAGAGACGGGAGTGGAAACTTTCGTATCGGTGACTTCCAGAACTTGAGCTAAAGCGGGATCTTCGTCTTCGCTGTGAAATTTAACGCGCCAAAGGGCCACATTGTCACCTTTGTCGGCAGCCCAAGAAAGCCCCAGTTGTGGATTCTCAACGAAGTACTGTGTCGATTGTGTTTCGGGCATTGTAAACTTCACGAGAATCGGTTCAAAAGGTTGAACCTTTTCTGCTGGTTTGATCGTAAATTTCTGAACGTCCCCTAAAATGGGTTTATCTGAATCCACGTAGTAAGAACTCATGCGCCAATAATAGGTGCCTGCCTTCAGGCGGGGAACTGTAAAGCTGTCTTCGTGTTTGAAGCTTTTTACCAAGAGTTTGCTTTTAAGTGTGGAATCGTTCCAGATCTCCAGGCTCATTTGCCGAGTGTCATCACCTTTCTGCCATTTGAATTCAAGATCAAATGGTTCCTGAGCTGCGGGAATTTCCGCATCTGCCGTGGGAAACACTACCGTCGGAGCATAGCGCGCAATGAGTTCGGTTTTGTAAATGGGAGTTTCGGCGACGATTTCGCCCGAACTGTTTTTGGCAACTAATTTCCAATAGTGCCGTCCAAAAGGCAGAGCCGCTTTGATTTGCTTTTGTTCGGAAGAAGCAGATGCAAACTCTTTCATCTGCTTTCGAGTTGTACCCACTGACAAAAACACTTGGGTATTTGCCGGGAACCCTTGCCATTCGAACGGAACAGGAGAAGGTGAGTCGGCATCCATAGCTAGTGGCTTTGCCAAAGATGGAGAAATAATTTTAATCGAAGTTGCGCTGGTAAGGTCCTTGGAGGCGCCGCCCTCGGATTTAATAGACGCCTTTCCTGAAAGGACTTGGACGTCAACTTTGTTGTCGCGTCCCTTGGTCAGAGAGGCAGACGCCTGAGTCAAATCAACTTTTCCTTGTGCAGAGTTTAACACGAGCCCAAGACTGCCAGCCCCTTGCGTTTCCGTGTTGGCATTGACAAAGAGGCTTCCTTCCATAAGATCCAGGGCAATTTCGCCTTCAGACTTTTTAATGACGATCAGGGACTCGGGCTCGAGATCTAGGTAGCGATCTGATTCGACAAACTGAATTCTAACTTCGCCATGTTCACTGGTTCGTATAGCTTCGCCGTTATAGAGCGGCTCGCCACTGTTGACGAGTTGCCAAAGCAGACGAGAAGCGGGTCGCCTCTGAATGTCCTCAACCACTTTGCCGACATAGGCCAAAGGTTTTTCATTGTTGTGACGGACCACATGACTATCAGTGGATGCGTACCAAAACCAGGTTGCAGCAAAAACTGATGATGAAATCAGTGCTGCCACCAATAATCTTTTCCACTGTTTTTTCATCAGAGTCCTCCTGAAATATTTTTCGGTTAAAAAGGCTAAACTATAAAGGGCACCTAAGGTCCAGAGCGACAGGACTCTGGGCTGGATTTCGTCTTCGAGTTGGTCTAGAGTCTGGAATATGAGTAACGGAAAGAACTACATCACGCCCGAAGGACTTGCGAAGCTGAAAGCTGAGTATCATGAGCTTTTTCACGTTGAAAGACCGAAGTTGGTCGAGGTTGTAGCCTGGGCAGCGAGTAACGGCGATCGATCTGAAAATGCCGACTATCAATATGGAAAACGTCGCATGCGCGAAATTGATAGACGGGTGCATTTTTTAAGAAACCGAATCGAAGATGCTGAAGTCGTCGACCCCAAAACGATGTCGAGTGTGACCGTTTTATTTAGTGCTACCGTAACTCTCTCTAACGAAGACGGGGAAGAGCTTGTCTATCAGATCGTAGGTGAGGATGAGTTCGACGCCAAAAAGGGTCGTATCTCTTGGAAGTCGCCGGTAGCTAAGGCGCTAATGGGGAAAAAAGTGGGAGATGAGGTCTTGCTCATTAAGCCCGCGGGTGAAGAATACGTGACCATCGAAAAAATCGAATATAAATAGCCTATCGGAAAAAGCCCTGCTTCAACAGATTCCATCTTTCCTTCCAAAGATGATACGACGGTGAAGTCAGGCCAGAATCATAGACTGGCAATTCAATAATGCTAAGGTTCAAGTCTTTAGTTTTTTTGTAAAGCAAAGGCCCCAAATACCAACCAGTAAGTCTTTCCGTATATAGAGATGGTTTAATCTTTTCCCAGGTGGACTTCTTAATGGCTATGAATTCGCAGAGAGGGTCTTCAAGTCCATCATGATACTTTTCTTTGAATATTTTATTGAATATGACTTCGGTGCGATGGCGCGCATGTGGAGCTTTCGAGAAAGGGCTGTTCAGCTTTTTGTAGCGATCGCCCCAGCAAATATCAACTTCTTCCGTAATCAGGTGCTGCATCAGTTTGAAAATGTCGCCAAAAGGTGTTGCCATCTCAGGACTCAGCAGCAGGATAAAGGGCGCTCGAGCCTCATCGAGGCCACGCAAAAGACTTTTGGCTCTGCCAAGAGTTCGGTCGTTCTCAATGAGTACAATATCTTCCTTTTCGGGGGCTTTTTCGGCAATTTCCGTCAGCGTTTTAATGCAGGCATCTGATTTGTTCTCGACGATACAAACGACTTCATAAGTCATAGGAAACTTAGCAAAAAAGCTTCTTAAGTTTTGAAAGAACTCCTGAATAAGGGAGGAGTCCTTGTTCAGGTAAATAAGAAGCGAGCACTGCAGGGTTGACACTTGAGATTCCATCTTTACGATAAATAACAATGAAAACTTTCAACGTCACGAAAATCCCAGCAAAAGTATTTTGGTGTGTCATCCTTGCATTGACTATTATCAGTCGCTTTCTTCTGCTTACAAATAAACCTGTGCACTTCGACGAAGGCATAAACGGCTGGTTTGTGATGAAAATGGCCGAGACTGGATTCTATAAATATGATCCGACAAATTATCACGGCCCACTTTATTTCTATCTTTTGAAAGTTTTTGAGCTCTTGGGAGGACGCGAAATATTCACGCTGCGCACCCTGCCCGTGGTGTTTGGTGTTGCGAGCATTGCGATTTTTGCAAGGGGCTATATTAAGTCGCTGGCGGTGCAAAGGTGGGTGGCTCTCCTGCTTCTGATCAGCCCGGCCTTTGTGTTTTTCTCCAGGTCGGGCATCCATGAATCTCCTTTCGTATTTTTTCAGATAGTCTTTGCTCTCGGAGTTTTGCGTTGGATGGAAACACCTGACGGAAAGGCTCTGGCTCTCGCTCTCCTTGGTCTTTTTGGTATGGCGACACTGAAAGAAACCTTTGCCATCACTCTCTTTTGTTGGGGACTGGCATTCGTTTCAGCGGGATGGGCGAACTTCCGGTCGCTTTCTTTGATTCCCTCGGTCTGGTCGCGCAAACTAACCTATCTACTTTTGTTTCTTCTTGTTCTTTTTGTGCAACTTTTCACAGGATTTCTGCATAATCTGGTCGGGCTTGTTGATTTCGTAAAAGCATTTCTTCCTTGGTTGCAAACTGGAGTCGGTGAGACAGGGCATAACAAAGAGTTTTTGTATTGGATCAAGGTGCTTTGGGAGGCTGAACCTTTGGCTCTCGTAGGGGTCGCACTTGCTTTACTTAATTTGAGTTCGAAAAATATTCAACTCCGGGCTGTCAGTGTTTTTGCAATATCTCAATTATTAATTTACTCCCTGATACCTTACAAAACGGTATGGTGCATACTTTCTCTCGTGTGGGGATTTTATTTCGTGATTGCCTTTCAGATTGCCCGAGTGGAGTCTTGGAAAAAGTGGCAGAATGCAACTTTGGCAGGCGTTGCTGGATTAGCCGCTCTAGTAGGTATCAAGAGCCTATACGATTCTAATTATAGAGTTCCGATAGCAATGGATCATCCATATGTTTATGTGAATACCACCTATGAAGCCAAGGCAATTTACGAGGCAGTTTTGCAAAAAGCTGATTCGGAAAGTCCTGTTCAACTAGGTTCCAAAGAGCAATGGCCTTACCCTTGGATTTACTCCAAAATGACTCGGTTGCATTATGACAATTGTCGAGATCGTGTGCTCGAATCTGCGTTGGTATATTATTGTGACGCTGAAGATGCTATGAAAGTTCAGTTGCAGCTGACAGAACCCTATATGAGAATTGATGTTGCCCTTAGGCAATCGACAGGTGTGTCCACAGTATACCTGAAATATTCTGAGTTTGCGGAAATTTACTCAGGCCCTTACGTTTTGGTCGGGGAGAATGAGGAGCCTTAAGTGAAGAAAAGAGTTTTAGCAGCGCTATTGTTTGCAAGCACAAGTGCATTGGCGCAAGTTCAAAAAATCAATTTAGATAAAGATCTCAGTGGTCAGGTTGTTAATCTGTATGAGAAAAAGCCTGGCCAGAAGCTGAGTCCACTGGCTCAGCTAAAGGATCATGAATTGCAGTTAAAGTGGAGCGCCTGTCTTAAATTGGCTCCGCAGGTTTTCACAGCCGAAAAAGACCTCCAAGGCTGGGTTGCTATAACCTGGTTGCATTGTTTGGAAGAAGGCCAAAAGAAGAGTAAGAGTGATGGTCAAGTCCGTCAGGTTCTTGCGCGAATTGAGAAGGCTCAGCTTTTCGGCGATGGTCCCTGGGCAGAAAGCCTTTGGCCTCAATGGTTGAACTTAAAGCTGCAACAACTGACTGGACAGGTTTCACGAAAAGACTATAAGGCTGCTGCGGATTTGGACAATATTCTGGAAAGAGATTTGCCCTTAAATGCAGAACAGAAGGCCCTTGTTTATCAACTTCTGGGTGACTTGGCTTTACAAAAAAATCGTTATGGTGAGGCCAAGTTCCTCTATGAACTCGCCGAGAATCAAAAGAACTCTCCCTATATAAAAAGTAAATTAACTTTTATCGCGAAAGCTCAGAATAAAGTTACTGTAGAAATGCCTCCGGCAGAAGGCCCAACAGAGACACCTACAGAAGAGATGCTTATTGAAGAACGAATTTCTCAGGCGCTGAAGGTCAACGACTATATTCCAGCAATGCAAGATACTATTGCCTTGTTGAATCAGTATCCTGGTAGCAAGTCTGCGAATCGTTTGAAGGACAAGCCCCTCGATATTTATGCGGCTATAAAAGATAAGCCCGCAAAAGATAAGGCGCTCAAGGAAATGACGAAGGCGGATGCCTCGCGCTTGTTGTCCTGGGCCGAAAGTCGCCATCGACGCTCTGATTTTGAGGCGGCGGCCCAGTTAGCGGAAGCTTCACTGGAAAAGGCCCCGAATTCTCCGAACTCGACTTTAGCTTTATGGTTGCTCGCGCGGAGTGCACACTTTTTGGGGGATTACGAGAAAGCTCTAAAAAATTACTCTGAACTTATTGAAAAACATAATGGTTCTGATGAAGCCGCGGAGGCATCATTTCGGTCAGCATTGATTCATTTTCGAAAGAAGAATTTTTCGAATTCGGCTGCTTTACTGGAGCGGCTACTGCAGCAGAAGCGTGAAAAATACGATCTGTCGGCACGATATTGGTTAGTCCGATCTTTAGAGAAGGTCAATCCCGTTCGTTCGCAGTCAGAAGCGGCAATTGTTGCGAACGAGTATCCATTTTCTTACTACGGTCTGCGTTTAAGAGCGGAGTCGCAAAAAGGCAAACTGACTTGGCCAACTTACGAGGATAAAGCTCCTCAGCTTTCAAGTGAGATCTATCTGACGGGATCGCAAAAAAGATCATGGAAGCGTTTCAAAAAGTTGTCGGATGCGGGTTGGGTGGGAGAGGCTCAGATTGAAAGCGGATTGTTTCCGTACATAAAGGATGCTGGGACAAAGATCAAACTTGCTGAAAAGCTGGCGGAACGTCAGCAATATCGCTTGGCCATTTCCTTAGTTAACCAGGCATTTGACGGCGATGCGAATTTGCGTCGAGCTCAATTTTTGAAGATCTCATTTCCGGCAATCTTCATGCGACTGTATCGTTCCGAGGCAGAGCGCTACAAAATGGATGCCGTTCTTTTAAAAAGTCTGACTCGTCAGGAAAGCGCCTTTAATCTTCGCGCCGTATCTCGCTCGCAAGCCATGGGGTTGATGCAGATGATCCCGCCGACCGCCGCAGAAATAGCAAAAAAGCTCGGGCTGACGGTGACACTGCCTGACGATATGTTTAGGCCGGAGATAAATATTCCGATGGGATCTTTCTATGTGGCCCAGATGTTAGACCAGTTCAAAGGGAATATTCCTTTTGCATTGGCTGGCTATAACGCAGGACCCTATCGATTTAAGGGCTGGGTCGAGCACAGACCTGAGCTGGTGAAGGCTCTAGAGAATCCTAGCAGCGCTCCAGAGGATGAAATCTGGTTTGATGAGCTGCCATGGGGAGAAACGAGCTTTTATGTGAAGGCAATCTTAAGAAATATGCTGCTTTATAGGCTGATTGAGGAAGAGAGCTATACTCTGAGCCCAGTCCTATGGCAAGTCGTGCACAACAAAAGCGCACTTTGACAGTGTTGTTTTATTGAAAATCCCGCGTGAGTTTTGTAGCCTGAAATAGCTCGGAGGACTCATGCGGAGACTTTTAACATTAAGTTTGGTCCTGGCCTTTATGTCAGGTTGTGTTCACAAACAAGTGGGCACTACGGAAAAGGCAGGAACTGGCGACGGCTCGGAAATAAAAGATATCGCATCTTTCCGATTGTCCGATCCCGAAGGCCCTAAGGTCGTCGATCAAGAATTGGAATCAATCCCTACTGAAGTAAATCCTTTGGTTGAAAAATGGATTAATTATTTTCAAGGACGTGGACGCCCTCATATGGAGCGCTATCTAGCACGCTCTACTCGTTATGAAAAATTGATGAAGAAAGTTTTGCGAGACAACGGTCTTCCTGAAGATCTTTTTTATATCGCATTGATTGAATCGGGTTTTAGCTCCAAAGCAACTTCTCATGCGTCAGCTGTAGGCTACTGGCAGTTTATTCGTGGGACAGGAAAGCGTTATGGTCTCGAGATGAATGCGTTCATCGATGAACGACGTGATCCGGTGTTTGCGACTCAGGCTGCGGCAGAGTATTTCAAAGGTCTCTACAGCGTTTTTGGTTCTTGGTATCTGGCAATGGCTTCTTATAATGTTGGAGAGAATCGCGTAAAACGTGAAGTGATGAATCACTACACAAGAGATTTCTGGGAACTCGCCCGTAAAAGACGACTTCCAAGCGAGACAATCAATTACGTTCCGAAGTTCATCGCAGCTAAACTGATTGCCAAGGATCCGGCAAAGTATGGTTTTGATGGTATCGATTATCTTCCACCCATTGAGTTCGATCACATAACAGTTGATAAGCCAGTCAATCTAAGACAAATGGCTGACAAGATGAACTTGAACTATGAGGATTTCAAAGCATTGAATCCTAAGTTCAAAGGAGAGATCGCACCGTTAAAGACTAAAGATCTTGTTCTGCGTATTCCTCCGGGGACAGCGGAGCAAGCGCTTATCGCAGCTAATGAGAGTGCTGTGAACCGCGTGCAATTCGTAGCAGATAGTGGTGACACTCAGACATATCGCATCCGTCGCGGTGACAACCTAAGCACCATTGCTCGAAAATACCGCACAACGGTTGCTTATCTTAGAGATCTCAATGATATTCCGCGTAGAAAGCCATTGCGAGTTGGTCAAAGAATTCAGGTTCCAGATCGAACACCGTTGAAAAGTCGATCTGTATCGAACAACTCTTCAGTGGCAAAGCGTTCTGGAAGCCCTGGAGACAAGACAGTTCTAAGTGCCAGTGGACGGTATTACATCGTTCAATCGGGTGATTCGCTCTATACAATTGCTCGCAAGTATTCAACCAGCGTGTCTGCCTTGCAAAAAGTAAATAACATCCGCAGAGGTCGTGTCTTGAAGGTCGGCATGAAGTTGAAATTGCCATCCTCAGATAATTCTGCAGCGAACAGAGCAAAAGTACATGTAGTGCGCCGAGGAGAAAATCTTTCTGCTATAGCTGCAAGATATAAAGTTTCCATGAGTGATATAAAGGTGAAGAATAATATTAGAAATCCTTCATCTATTGCCATTGGGGAAAGAATTTTAATTCCGTCTGCAGAAGCGCATCAGTAAAAAATCTGAATAGTTTCAGTCGAAAGAGCCCTTAAAGGGCTCTTTTTTTATTCCTCAATGAACAGGTGGGCGATGGCAGATTTGATTCGGCGGATTGAGATATTCATCTCTGGCGTGGCCGTGCTCTTGCGAATCTCCGAGTGTTTACCGTTGTAGAGATAGTAAAGGTAATCTTGAATGTTTTCCTCGCTAATAGCGGGGTGCATGTAGCTCATATTTCTGAGTTCGCGCAGAATATCGGCGCTGAAAGCCAATGTCACGATAGCGGCATAGCGAGCGTCCTTCAGTTCATCTTTATCGATATCATAAGCTTCAAGTACTGCCTTCGGGATGCGTTTGATCTGAGTCAATCCCCGGCTGTTAGCACTAGTATCCAGGCCGTTGCCCTTTAGAAGAGCGACGAGAACGGGTATTTGCTCCTTGAGCCTATACTTGAGGCTGTTTCCATAGTCTGTTTCAGGCGCTAAAACACCATAGGAAAATTCGGCAAGAAGATTGTAGTCGTCATTGTCGATACCAAGTAGAGACATAAGTTTTGATTTTTCATTCTGAAGAGTCACTACGAAATCTTGAACATGAGGCGCATCAAGAAATGTCGAAATTTTGGATTGCCTTGCTGATGAGTTGAGACCCCCGTGATTGAAGGCGACTCTGTGGCGATAAACCTGTGCAGAGCTGAACATCAGCGTACGGTTCTTAATACGGAACTTGTGAAGCGGGGTTTCCGGAAGAATATACACCAGCGTATTTTGCGGTACCGTGATTCGGCCCTTAAACGCTAAGCGAACATTGTGATCTTTAAGCGCTTGCAAATAATGATGATCTCGCTTCTGGCTAGAATAGAAATAGATCCCAGCCCCACCTGCGTTGATTTCATCTCCAGAATAAGTTTCGATTTGTGATCGCTCCAACAGATACCCATCTTTACTGAAATACTGGGCGACCCCGGTTATTTTGTCGACGATAACATAGTCTTGATCGCCAAAATACTTGTGAAATGCCTGAATGACTTCAAGGTTCGATAGCTTGTTAATTCTGTCGCGTTGCAAGCGATAGGTTCTATAAGGGAAAGCCGGTTCGTCTTTTTTATAGATGGCCCTGATGGTGGTGCCTTTCACCGATCTTTGATCTGGCAACTGCAACTGAGGAGGCACTATCATTTTTTTGTGTGAAATCTTCTCGAGGTCTTTCCAAAAAATATCGGAAATTTTTTTCGCAAAGCCGGGATCCTGTGGCAAGCACTTTGCTGTGTTCAGGTTTTTCAAAAGAAGCGCAAATTCTTGAACAAGAAGGGGACGTTTGTCTCCAAAGGCTCCTGATATTTTTGCAAGTTTTTCTGAAAGCCCCTCTTCAAGCAATGAGCTTTCATCAATTTGACTTAGCCACAGCGTCGCGAGCTCTGATTCTGTAAGCTCAAGCTCCCCAAGTGTCTGCCCTAGCAGAGCAGTCATTGCTATGGCACTGTTGTCAAATCTGACTTCGGTATCCCAATGTTGTGCATTTCGCAGATTCTTTAGGAAGCTTGCAAAAGTGCTGGGGTGGCCAAATCGAACAAATGACTTCTGAAATTTGCTGATGACATCGTCGTTCAGGCGGTAGCTCAAGGTCGCAGCGTAATCTTCGAGGGTGCGAACGTTTTCAAGACTAAGTCTTTGTGCGATCTTCAGGAAAGCACTTTGATAGAGCTCACCAAGAGCTTGGGGTGTTGGTTCGACCTCTGTTGAGCATATAGATGGTGATAAATCACTCTGCGCGAACGCAACGTGTCCCAAGGGGATATTCATAGAGAGAGCTGCCACAAGCAGGGCTTTTTTCACCATGCCGAACAAGGAGCAAACTTTAAGCCAAGTTCGACGTCAATCTGGTGGCTTAGACTGCCTAAAAGTTTAACAACGAGCAATTTTAGTCAGGCGAAGTAAAGCTAGGCAACTTGACGGGAGAAAGCAGCAATCATCGAAATTCCAATAATCACCAGGAATGTTCCCACCCACTGGGGCAGAGAGAGGGTCTGCTTGTCGATGGCCATCTCCAAAAGCGTGCCCCAAATAAATGTCGTCGCATACACAGGAAAGACCACAGAGATCTTTCCTCCAAGTCGATAGGAAACTACGAAGAGCACCATCACAAAACAAAAGCTGACAACTCCAAGGGCGATTGACCAGTTCTGCCACAAGGGGAGAACTTTCATTTTTTCTGCCCCCAGCTTATAAAAATACTGTCCAAGGGCGCCAAATAAGGCGGCAATGAGATTAAGAATGATTGGTAGTGTTTGTGAGTGAGCCATTATTGCAGACCTTTTTAAAAGAATTTAAGTGTATAGAAGAACACCATTGATGTGAGAGCTAAGGAGTCTACACGATCCAATAAGCCTCCATGACCAGGGAGTGAGGATCCAAGGTCTTTAATTTTTAGATCTCGTTTAACGGCAGAGAAAAGAATATCGCCAAAAAAGCCGGTGATGGAAATGAGGAAACCCAGGACGAGGGCTTTGCCAGCATCAACAAGAATGAAGTCTTTAAGGAAATATGCCAGAACCATAGTCGAAAGAATCCCGCCGAGCAGGCCCTCGAAGGTCTTGTTGGGAGAAATATGGGGAATGATTTTTCTTTTTCCGAATAGCTTTCCCCAGGTGAATTGGAAGACATCGTTCAGTTCAGTTGTCACGATTAAGAACAAGACTAAGTGAAACCGAAGGTCACCCATTGGCAGCGAGAGGTTGTGAGAATATAGCAAGGCGATGTGAGAAAAACTGAAGACGGTCATCATCAATGACCAGTGAACGGCTCCGATGGCCTTATTGAATTCATTTGAAGCCCCGGAAACAACACCTCGTAGACTCAGTAAAACAAACATCGTGACGGGCAGGAATGTCAAAAAGAGATCATAGGTATTGAAGTAGGCTAAAGTATACTGAATGGGAATCGCAAAATAGCAACTTCGTAAAAGTTTTTTATGTTCAAGCTGCAAATCATATTTGCTGACGATTTCGTTAAATGCGAAAAATGATAATGCCATCAAGCTCAGCGTGGCGAGTTCTACGTTAAAGAAGAGACAAACAGAAGCGGTTGTTACTATGGCCCACCAGGATAACGTTCTCTGGATGAGCTCGGTGATTAGTTTACCTGGTCCCCGAACCCATCGAACCAGGGCAAAGACAGAGGTCAGAACAGTCAGCAATGAATAAATAGATATCAAAGCCTGCGAAAGACCAAAACTCATGGGACCTCCTGAAGGGAGCGACTAAGAACAATCAAACGTCTGACGACTGTGGCAATAAGTAAAACAAACATGATCCAAAGACCAATATAGAGTGCCTCTCCGGGCATCACCCATTCGGCGAGGGCAGCTGCCGAGATTAAGAACATCCGATGCTGCTTTGCCATGGGACCAAGAAAGCGATGACCTTTTCCGAGAGCGGCCCCAAAGACGCGAATATAAGCCGTCATCGTCGCAAGAAAGATATTGGCCCAAGCTAGGTGAATGGCGAACTCGTGGTTCTGACAATAGAGACCGGCACCTAGGATAATAAGTGTGTCAGAAATGCGATCAGGGACCTCATTATAGATTTCTCCGACGGCTGATTTTTTATTGAACTCAACAGCCACCATTCCATCGAAAAGATTGCAAAGCAGTCGTAATTGAATTCCTAATACCGCCAGCAGCAATAAGGCTGGCTGCTGCGCCTGTCGAGCCCACACAAAAGCGCTTAGAGCTAATGCAGCGAAAAACATACTGATGACAGAAATCTGGTTGGGAGAAATTTTTCGGCCAGCCAGGAACGCGGCGAAGCGCTGGGCCCAGGCTTTGTTACGAGTTTTGATCTCTCGTCGATTTTCAATAAGAGCAGCATCAGTTGCTTCCATCGGACTCCTCCGGAAGCGGGGAGTGCGATTTCTATTCCATGGTTAAAAAGAATAGGTACAGTTTGAAAAAGAAAAAGCTGTCCATTGATTTGACAGCTTTGAACTCTTTATTCGAAAAATTCTCGCCCCAGAAAAAGTGCCTGCGAGAAATCATCAATGATAACTCGCAAGCTAAGGGGAATGAAACCAATCCGTGTATGTATATGTTCCTTCCATATTGCACACCTCTGATTCCTCAGGTGACTCATGACCTTTGGCAGCTGGCTGGCATGTCTTGCGACGAAGCCCCTCTAGCTTTGCGTCCCATCATTTCCGATGGTTTGCCTTGAGGCAAAGGAAGGATCTAAATCCAAACGAGTATAACCCTAGGAACCTCCTTTGAGTTATTCATCAAGATCCAACCTGTTTCATTTCTTTAGAGAGGCAGAAACGCCAAACCTCTTTGTAGCAATCCTGGTGTCAAGCCCTTCACTTTGGCGATTTATCGCGATGATCGAAAATACGACTTCTCATCCAATCCTCCTTCGCTGGCCCTTCAGCTTTCACCCGCTTGATGCGAGTCTTACGAGCCTGTGGTTCAACGAAATCAGGATATCTTGACCAAAGTTTGGTAAGCAACTTTCTGCAGTTCGATTCTTAATTAAAGACAAAAAGTGTTTCAGGCTGGGAAGACTTGAGGTCTTCCCAGTGTTTAGACGGGTAGAATTTCTCGAATTTGATCAGCGATCTTTATAAATTCTTCGGCTTCAGCGCCCTTTGGATTCGCTTCAACGATAGGAATTCCGGCTTCACTTGCAAGACCTACTGAAGGATTGAAAGGAACTTCGCCCAGTTTTTTGATTCCGTTGTTTTGCGAGTAAGAATCGATCTCTCCCTTGGGAAAGAGCTGCATTTTTTCGCCATTCACAGGATTGATCATGAAAGCCATGTTTTCGACAATGCCAAGGATAGGAGTGTTCACTCGCTTGAACATATCGTAGGCTTTTTTTACATCAATAAGGGAAACGTTTTGCGGAGTCGAAACAAGAACCGCACCCGATACCGGAACCTTCTGCGCAAGAGTCAGTTGAATGTCGCCGGTACCTGGAGGGAGATCAATGACTAGATAGTCGAGTTCGCCCCAATGCACGTCTCTAAGAAACTGATCCATCGCTTTGAAAAGCATAGGCCCACGCCAAACAACGGCGGCGCCTTCATCAACAAGGAATCCAATGCTCATCAATTTGATTCCATAGCGGATGACAGGTTCGAGCTGATTCGTTTCTGGGATGATCTGGGGCTTTTGTTGAAGAGACCCTAACATACGAGGGATGCTCGGACCGTAGATGTCGGCGTCAAGAAGGCCCACTTTGTTCTTGCGTCCCAAAGCCATTGCTAGATTCGTGGCGACAGTGCTTTTACCCACCCCCCCCTTGCCAGAGCTGACGGCAATAATATGTTTCACTCCGGGAATCGCTGTTTGCTTTTCGAATGGATTCGGTGCTGCCATATGGTTCACTCCTTGATAATTTAAACCACACAACGAATAATAGAACTCGGATGAATAGCCAAGACTTTTTGACATTGAATCTGGTGGGGGCGGGAGCTTTTCTCTTCTGGTACCTCTTATCTCGAGGGGGACCTCACCGGCCGACGCAGCTAGACCTAAAGGCCCCGGATAGTGGACCTGTTCTTCTAGAGAAAGAAAAGCAGGAGCCTGGCCTCGTCAAACACGAATTCGAGCAAGCCCCACGTACCAAATCATTAAATGTCATGTTTAATTACAATGGTCACAGTTGGGATGCTTATGAGGTCTTGGGATTACCAGCAGGAGCTCCCATTCATCTGGTGACCGAGGCCTATCAAAACGCGATCAGCCGTTGCGATAAGAGCTCGATCGATTTTCTAGAGACTGCCTACAAGGCTATTTTGCATAGAGGCAGCTAAGGCCTTTGTTTTCCTGGCTGTGTTCCCACAGAAAGCGCGGTAAGCCGTCAAATATAACCGTGTCACTTTGTTGCAGGCGAATGGAATGTTGAGAATCTTGCATGATGATCGTCGTCAGCTTTGAGTAAATATTGTCGTTACGTTCAGTCTTAATTATGCTTCTGCGGAATCCAAAAGACGTTTTTTCTTGCAGATGCTGCAGGCCCTTGTTGATTTTGCAAAACTGATGTTGCTCTTTTTCTTTGCCGTTCTCTAGCACCGTCAGAGCAAAGCCGTCGCATTCTGCTGACCATTCCATGGCCCGTGGGCAACCATCGGTACCGTTCACAAGTGAATAGACTCCTTCAACCTTGGAGTTCAGACTTTGCGGAAGTCGCACCGGGGAGTTCGGACTTAAAACCGAGAAAACGGTCCAGGCGAGCAAAATGCCAAAGATGACTGAAAGATATTTTATAGATTGGATCATTGCATTTCCTCACTCTGACTTGAATTCAGAGCAAGGATCATGCTGGGTTGGGTGGAATGAGTTGCCGTACAAGGACACAATCTCAAAATGAGACGAAGAAGTTCAAGGGAGGTGCCGAATTAGAGCACCACCTCCTTCTTTTTACTTTCAAGTTTTGAAAGTATTAGATACAGCGCTGGTACAACAAAAAGAGTCAGCAGAGTGGAGATGATTGTTCCACCAATGATCGAAAGACCCATGGGAACGCGCGTTTCAGACCCGATGCCATGTCCGACCACCAGAGGAGCGGCAGCGGCCACCGTTGCCACCGAGGTCATTAGAATGGGGCGCAATCGAACGGGGCAGGCTTCGGTTAAGGCATCAAAAATAGAGGTCGTGCCCCGATGACGTACCTGATTGGTAAACTCCACCAAGAGAATCGAATTCTTCTTTGCAATACCCATAAGCACAATAAGTCCTATGAAGCTGAAAAGATTGAGTGATATATCAAACATCCAAAGGGCTACCAAGGCGCCCGTCACACTGAAGGGAAGGGCGATCAGAACCGAAATGGGGTGTATAAACGAATTGAACTGAACAGCCAAAATTAAATAGGCAACCAGGATGCCGACAAGTAGGGCTGAGGTCAAACTTGCAAAAGATGACGAGAAGCCCGCAGAAGCTCCCTCAAGCGCGAACGAATATCCCGTAGGTAAAATTTCGCGAGAAATCTGCGCGGCCCTTTCGAGAACCTTAGCCTGGGATTGTCCAGGGGCAATATTTCCAAATAAAGAGATCGCGCGCTGACGATTAACTCGGGTGATACTCTGGATGGCTTTTCCTTCATTAATGTCGACCAACTGAGACATCGGAATTAAATTGCCAACTAAATTTCTGACATAAAGTTTCTTAAAGTCGGCAGGCGAGCGGATCAGCTCGTCTTTGAATTTGAAACGGATGTCATATCGTCGGCCGTCCGCGGTGTAACGACCCTGGCGTACGCCGCCAATACCAGCAGATAGAATAGCTCCGACCGCATCCACCGAAACTCCTCGTTCGGACATTGCTTTTCTATTTGGAGTAATCACCAGTTCGGGAATACCTTTTTTATAATCAGTATCCAGATCGACAGCTAGCTTTTCCTCTTCGAGGCGTTTCCACAGTTCTTGGGTTTTCTGTTCCAAAACATCAAGGTCGGGTCCCCTTAGATTAATTGCCAGCGGATTTTGGCGACCTGTGGAGAGATTCCTTGCTGACATATCTCGCATGGTCACGCGAAGCTTAGGAATTTTTTTAAATTCTTCGCGCAGGTCTGCCATAATCGCAGTGTGGCCTTTGTCACGCTCAGCCCGAGGATAAAGAGCGACGGGCATAAAGGCGGTGTTGACATTGCTGGCACCGCCGCCTCCGCCGATCGATACGAAGTAGCCTTGGACGTATTTGTTGTTGGCAAGAATTTGTTCGGCCAGAGCAACCGTGCGGGACGTTTCTTCAAGAGAAGTGCCCGGTGGCGTTTGCAGGCTTGTCAAAATCAAATCCTGATCTTGTGCAGGAACGAACTCTTGGCGAACCTTTGTAATCAAGACCATCGAGATCGCAAAAAAGATCAGAGAGACAATCGTAACGGTCCATTTCCATTTCAAAGTGCTGCGCAGAACCTTTTGATATCTGTGCGCAAGGCCTTCGAATAGTTGATCAAGAAAATGCTCCAACTTTGAAACTTTGGGCTCAGAACTCAGAAACGCCGCTGCTCGCATCGGAGTAATCGTGACAGCCTCAAGGAGCGAGAGCAGAACTGCCGCACACATGGTGACACCAAACTGGAAGAAGAATTTTCCGACGATCCCTTCCATAAAGACCACAGGGAGGAAGACGGCAACGACGGCGAGGGTCGCGGCAATCGCCGCCGGCAAGACCTCTTTAGAGCCATCTGATGCGGCTTTAGCTGAGTTCTTGCCCATACGGTAGTGGCGGACAATGTTTTCGAGCAACATGATGGCATCATCGACAACAATTGAAATTGAAAGTGTCAGGGCCAACAAGGTGAAAAGGTTCAGAGTAAAACCGGAAAAATACAAAATGGTAAACGTGCCCACGATCGATGTGGGAATCGAGAAAAGAATGTTTACAGCAGCAGGTAAACTTCCTAAGAAAAGAAAGCAGATTAGGATTGTGATGATAGCTGCAGTCCAAAGTTTTTCGACCGTTAAGTTTACGGTTGCTTCCGTTGAACGAGTGAAGTCTACATTGACTCGGTATTGGAATCCTTTGGGAAAGCTGCCTTTAATTTCGGCCAGTTTCGCATGAACTCGCTTGGCGATGTCGACTTCATTAGTGCCTCTTTGTTTTTTGACCGATATGGAGACAGCTTGTTTGCCGTCAACACGGGCAAGGCGACGGACATCAGATAGACCATCCTCAACTTTCGCAACATCGCGGATAAAAATCTGGGCGTCATGAATTCGCTGGCCACCGCGGCGAAGGATCTGAATTTTTTCGACTTCTTTGACATCCTCAGCTTCACCGAGCCACCGAACTCGCAGCTCCCGTTTGCCTTGAACGAATTGGCCGGCAGCGCTTTCTAAGTGCTGAGTGTTTAGTGCATCAATGACATCCGTGATGGTTAAGTAGTGATGGTTGAGTGCCTTTGTGTCGACCCAGATGCGCAGATTTCTTTCCGAAAATCCCCCGACGCTGACTTCACCGATTCCTGGCAGGAAACGAAGTTGGTCAAGGAGGTATGTGTCTGCCCAATTCAACATATCCCTTAGTTCGGCATCTCCAAAAACCGAAACCCACATGATAGGATCTTCTTCCGGATTGGACTTGCGAATGACTGGGGGGTCAATTCCGGGCGGGAGTCTGAGTTGGCTAAGGGCGGCCTGGACCTCTTGCAAGGCGACATCTACATTTCGATCTATATTGAACTCAAGTGTCACTCGACCAGAGCCCTGACTGGCCGAGGATCGCATCTCTTTGATGCCTTCGATGTTTAAAAGTTCTTCTTCGATCGGATCAATGATTTCAGCTTCGACGACCTCGGGGGCAGCCCCTTCGAAAGCGACAGAAATACTCAGTACGGGGAAATCAATGTCGGGCAGCTGACTGATGCCCATTCGGTTCATAGAAATGGCTCCGAAAACGATCAGCGCAAACATTAGGACCCAAGCAAATACGGGTCTCCGGATGGAAAGATCAATTAAGTTCATGATGTTCCTTTCACCAGGTGATGAAAAAGTCTAATGGCATTGCCAGACGGACGCATCTAAAAAGAAAATTTAGGGACTTTGGCCGTTTGCACAACTATGGGTTTTTAGTGCGCCTTAGCAGTGGCTGGCTCTTTGTAGTCGGGCATGAGTTTGCCCCGGTGGCACATATAACATGTCGCAAGGGGGCCTTTCTTTCCGTTAAAGCCATTTTCCTTCAACATTTGAGTCAATTTCATGTGTTCACGAGCGACTTTAAAAGTTTTTTTCTTATCGTCTCGGAAATTCTGAACATTGTGGCATTCCACGCAAGTGACACCGAGCTCTCTTGAAATAGTCACCATTTCTTGGCGGATTTTTTCTTCCTGGGTCACAAATTTGGAAATCGACTGGCTGTGTCCGTGCGGAACGAGAAAAATAATTGGAACTAAAAGACTCAGAAGGTTTCGAATGTGGGTCTTGCGTTGCATTAAAATCCCTCAGTGAGTTGCTGTAAGCTTCTTCTTTAGAGTCGCTAAGCTGGGCCATCAGATCAAGTAAGACCCTGATTTCTTGACTGCTTCTAGACCGAAGTGTAACCATGTTTCGTTAGCATTTTCCTAAACTGGAGCCTTGCATGAAAATTAAGCATTGTGAAGATCTCAATACCTTGGTCAGCCTTAGCAAACGGCGCGGATTTGTTTTTCAATCCAGCGAAATTTACGGCGGACTGGGAAGCTGTTGGGATTATGGCCCCCTCGGTTCATTGATGAAGTTGAATGTGAAGCGAGCTTGGTGGAATGCAATGACTCGTCGGTCAGATATTGTTGGTCTAGATGCGGCCATCCTTATGCATCCTATGGTGTGGAAGGCTTCAGGCCACATTGATGGATTCAGTGATCCTCTTGTTGACTGTAAAGAATGTAAAACCCGCTTTCGCGCGGATAATACTGATTCGTATTTGAACGAAGGTAAGTGCCCGAACTGTGGCAGTAAAAATCTTTCAGAGCCTCGCAACTTCAACTTGATGTTCAAAACTCACATGGGCCCCGTAGAAGACGGTGGAAGTGTTATCTATCTTCGTCCGGAGACTGCACAGGGCCATTTTGTGAACTTTCAGAACTGTCAGCAAGCTTCACGCTATAAGGTGCCGTTTGGTATCGCAGCCATTGGGAAATCTTTCCGCAACGAAATCACGCCCGGTAATTTTATCTTCCGAACTCGGGAGTTCGAACAGATGGAAATGCAGTATTTCGTGAAGCCTGGGACTGACGATCAGTTTTATAACCAGTGGAAAGAAATTCGCTGGAATTTTTATTTGAAATACGGCTTGAAAAAAGAAAATCTGCGCTTTGCGGATCATCCGCCGGATAAGCTCGCGCATTATGCAAAAGCTGCCACAGATGTTGAGTATAAATTTCCGATGGGCTTTTCCGAATTGGAAGGGGTTCACAACCGATCTGACTTTGATTTAAGTCAGCACGCCAAGTTCTCGGGTAAGAACCTCGAGTATTTTGACGAAGCTACTAAGGAAAAGTACATCCCTTATGTGATCGAAACCGCAGTTGGTTGTGATCGCTTGTTCTTAGCTTTCTTGTGCGATGCCTATCGCGAAGAAATCACAACTGATGAAAGCGGTAAAGAAGACGTACGTGTCGTTCTTGGTCTGCATCCCGCCATTGCGCCTTTTAAAGTGGCGATTTTACCTCTTTCAAAGAAGGAAGAGCTTAGCAGTATTGCAAGCAAATTGCGTGACGAGCTTGCAGAAGATTATGATCTTACTTATGACGAAACAGCATCCATTGGTAAGCGCTACCGCCGTCAGGATGAAATTGGAACTCCATTCTGCGTGACGGTGGACTTCGAAACCATTAATGATCAGGCCGTGACGGTTCGCCATCGTGACACAATGGTGCAGGAACGCATACCTATGTCTCAGTTAAACTCGTACCTGGCAGGAAAGCTTAAAAGCTTCTAACTAAGTCGCAAGGGAGGGCCATTCGGACCCTCCTTTTTTTTATTTCTGAAATGTCTTACAACAACTAAACACTGAATTTCTTTAGCCTTTGCCGGCAGCACCTATAATGCAACATGTAGGACTCGATTAATTTCATTGATACTAGGCACTTAGCAAGGTTTTATATCTTAAAAGAAACTCAACTTTTACCATTCTGGGGAGGAAGACTTATGCACCAGAACGTAAATTCTGAACAATCTAAAATGAAAACAGAGACTATGATTCCACAAAAGTTCGTCTATTTTTTTGCGGCCGGAGATTCTGAAGGAAATGCCGGAATGAAAAACATCCTTGGCGGTAAAGGTGCCAACCTTGCGGAAATGACTTCGCTAGGTATGCCAGTTCCTCCGGGATTCACAATCTCTACTGAGATCTGCACTCACTTCAATGAGGCTGGTGGAAAATTGCCAGACTGGGTTCGTCCCGCAGTTCAGGAAGCCATGAAAAAAGTTGAAACCCGAATCGGTAAAAAGTTTGGCGATGTGAGCAATCCGCTTTTAGTTTCCGTTCGTTCGGGGGCTCGTGCCTCTATGCCGGGTATGATGGATACTATTTTGAACTTGGGTCTGAATGATCAGACTGTTGAAGGCTTGGCGAAAAGCTCTAACAATCCTCGCTTTGCCTGGGATTCCTATCGCCGCTTTATCCAGATGTACTCGGACGTCGTGATGGGCATGAACTCCTCATTGCTTGAAGTCACGCTCGAAGATCTAAAAGAAGAGAAGCACTATAAAGTTGATACTGACTTGAATGTCGATGACCTTAAGGTGCTTGTTAAAAAGTTTAAAGAATTAGTTCATCAGATGACAGGCCAGTCATTCCCAACTGATCCTTGGGATCAATTGTGGGGAGCCATCTCTGCGGTTTTCCATTCTTGGAACACACCGCGAGCTATTACTTATCGCGAACTTCATAGCATCCCGGCAAGCTGGGGGACAGCAGTGAATGTTCAGTCGATGGTATTTGGTAATATGGGTGACGATTCTGCGACAGGCGTAGCGTTTACTCGAAATCCTTCAACTGGCGAAAAAGCATTCTATGGCGAATTTTTGATAAACGCCCAAGGTGAAGACGTGGTCGCCGGCATTCGCACACCTCAGCCAATCACGAAGAAGGCAGCAGAGGGTTCGGGTTTGACCTCACTTGAAGAAGCTATGCCCAAGGCTTATACGCAGCTAGAAGAGATTTATAAGAAATTAGAATTGCATTACCGAGACATGCAGGACATTGAGTTCACTATTGAGCGTGGTGTTCTTTGGATGTTGCAAACTCGAAATGGCAAAAGAACGGCTGCGGCCGCACTTAAGATTGCCAGCGATATGATCGATGAAAAGCTGATCACGGAAGAGGAGGCGGTACTTCGCATCGATCCAGCTTCTTTGGATCAGCTATTACATCCTACTTTGGATCCGCAAGCGCAAAAGACTATGCTTGCCAAAGGGCTTCCGGCTTCGCCTGGCGGAGTGAATGGGCAAATCGTATTCACCTCTGAAGAAGCTGTGGATTGGAGAGAGGCAGGCAAGAAAGTAATTCTGGTGCGGGTTGAGACCTCGCCTGAAGATATTGCTGGAATGATCGCGGCTCAAGGGATCCTCACAACTCGTGGGGGTATGACTTCACATGCGGCCGTGGTTGCACGCGGAATGGGAAAATGTTGTGTCGCCGGTTGTGGAGATGTTGAAGTCGACTATCGCAACGAAACCATGAAAGTGAAGGGCTATGTCCTGAAGAAGGGTGATGTTATCACTTTGGATGGATCAACTGGCGAAGTGTATTTGGGTGAGGTAAAAACAATAGAGCCTAAATTAGAAGGTTCTTTCGATCGCATCATGAAAATTGCCGATCATGTTCGGAAACTGAAAGTGCGCACGAATGCAGATACTCCGAAAGATGCGCAAACCGCTCGAAACTTCGGTGCAGAAGGTATCGGTCTTTGCCGTACTGAGCATATGTTCTTTGGTGCAGACCGTATCGATTCTGTGCGCGAAATGATTATCGCTGACAACAAGAGCGAGCGTGAAAAAGCACTGGTAAAGCTTCTGCCGATGCAAAGAGAAGACTTCTATAATCTTTTCAAAATTATGGACGGTTTGCCAGTGACTATCCGCCTCTTGGATCCACCACTTCATGAATTCGTTCCGCATTCAGACGAAGAAACCAAAGAGCTGGCGAAAAGACTTGGCGTCGATGCTGAGCGCCTTCGTAATAAAGTTAAATCACTTCACGAGTTCAATCCTATGTTGGGTCATCGTGGTTGCCGGTTGGCTATTACTTATCCTGAGATCTATCAGATGCAAGTACGCGCCATTGCGGAAGCGACTTGCCAATTGATCAGTGAAGGCAAAAAGCTGGCTCCTGAAATCATGATTCCGTTGGTCGCAACCGACAAGGAGCTTGATATTTTGCGCACCCAGGCCGTTGCTGAAGTGAACAGAGTTCAGAATGAAAAAAATGTTCGCTTCGAATTCACAGTAGGTACAATGATTGAACTCCCTCGTGCGGCGATCACAGCTGACGCAATTGCAGAGTACGCGGATTTCTTTAGCTTCGGTACGAACGATTTGACCCAAACGACTTTGGGGCTTTCTCGTGACGATGCTGGAAGATTCTTGGGATCTTACGTGTCTCATGGTTTGTTGCCAAAGGATCCGTTCATGTCGATCGATCAGGCTGGTGTGGGCGCTTTAGTTAAGATGGGAACAGAGTTGGGTCGTCGTGCGAAGCCTGACCTTAAAGTCGGGGTTTGCGGAGAGCACGGTGGCGATCCGGAATCTATCGAGTTCTTCCATAAGGTGGGTTTAGATTATGTTTCTTGCTCGCCTTACCGAGTACCTATTGCTCGCTTGGCAGCAGCGAGAGCAGCGCTTTTGACGAAAAAGCTTCATTCATAAGGTGAAGTCTTTCTCAGATCGACGCTTTAAAGGGTAAGCTTGATGGGCTTGCTCGTGTTCGCGGAGGAAACATTTGTTTAGTAATGAAAAAAGCCGAGCTGAATGAGCTCGGCTTTTTTTTGAAGTGAAGTGAGTTTGAAAGTTTGGAACTATTGGCAAGTCACAGTTTGGCCAGTAGCTTCGGAGATCAGAGTGTAACCGCTGCAACCCTGCAGAGTTCCGACTTGTCCAGTACATTGCACTCGTTGGCCATTCCAGATATAGATCCCAGAGCAAATTTGTGTTCCGTAAGATCCACCGGAATTTGAGCATAGTGCCGGTTGAACATAGGTTCTGCTGAAGTTATCGTAACACTGACCATTCATGTAAGTGTATTGGCCAGAGTTCGTTGCAGAACAAAGATTTGCTGCAACATAAGTTCTGAGGTTGTTATCAAAACATTGTCCATTGATCCACTGATACTGAGTAGTATGTCCATGACATAGAGTCTGTGCGACTTGCTGCTTGGAGATATTATCGTAACAAGTACCGTTGCTCAGTAGGATGTACTGGGTAGAAGTATTGTTGCTCTTATCTTTGCTACATGCGGCCATTGAGACTGCCATAACAACCAGGCAAAAGATTTTAAAGATGGACTGTTTCATAAATTCCTCACTTCGTAAAAATTGGGTCACATATATGGCTTACTCAAGCTTTGTGCCAGTTCCCGAAAACACCAAATCAAAACTACGGACCCTCGGTGTCTCAAAATAAGACACAATTGCGATACGAATTCGCAGGGGCGAAAAATGTTAGACAGTTGTAAGGCCGGGGGCGGGTCGAAGTGAAAGTCACTGCTGTATTGACGGGCTAGTCGGAAGAATAAATCCAGCTTGCTTGGCTCCTATGTCCGCTCAGATATGGCTGCGTTAAACGCGATGCAAAAATCTATGACTGAGGTTGCTTAAGTTTTCAGCGATCACCCCTCTTTTGGAACCCTACTATTGACATAGTTTGTAAGCCTCGACAGAGTGGAATGGCCCTTGGTCTAGCTAGACCTTTGGCTTGTGTTGAGGGGACTACTCAAGAGGGGAATTACCTTGAGAATTAAAAAGATTGAACTCGTTGGTTTTAAGTCATTTAAGGATCGTACAGTTATCCATTTTGATGCAGGTATTACCGGTATCGTCGGTCCAAATGGTTGTGGAAAGTCAAATATCGTTGATGCCTTGATGTGGGTCATGGGTGAGATGTCAGCCAAGGACCTGCGTGGTTCGCAAATGACTGACGTCATCTTTGCGGGTGCTGAAGGTTACGCTCCGTTGGGTATGTGCGAGGTTTCTCTGACCCTCGAAAACGATGGCGGACCATTCCCAGCTAAATATATCAAGCACACTGAAATCATGGTGACTCGTCGCTTGCATCGTAACGGTGAGGGTGAGTACTTCATTAATAAAGAGCCTGCTCGTCTTAAGGACGTTCAAGAGATCTTTATGGATACTGGTGCGGGTTCTAAAGGTTTCTCCATAATCGCTCAGGGGATGATCGGTAAGATTATCACTGCGAAACCTGAAGACCGCCGCATGCTGATCGAAGAAGCTGCTGGTATTACGAAGTTTAAAGCTCGAAAAAAAGAATCTCAACGTAAGCTTCAGTCGACGGATCAGAACTTGGTTCGTTTGCAGGACATCATCGGCGAGTTGAAACGCCAGATCGATTCTTTGCAAAGACAAGCGCAGCGTGCGGAACGCTATCGCAATATTAAAAATCAAATCGAAGACTTGGATCTTTGGTTGTCATCAGCTCAATATATTGAGCTGAAGCGCGCGGCTGATGAAGCGCAGGCAATCTTCAACGAAGCTCAAAGCATGGAAGTTGAGGGTGAAAGCAACCTGAGCACTTTGCAAAGTCAGCTCGAAGTTTTGAAATTGCAGATTCTTGAAAAAGAGAAGCAAGTCGAAACGCAGCAGGAAGAATACTATTCTAAGCAAACGGCCGTTCAGAAAAAAGAAATGGAAAATCAAGAGCTCCGTTTCGAAATCGAACAGGCGCGTCGTAATGAGCAGATGACCGGTACGATCCTGCAAGAGCAACAAGCTCGGCAGGAGCTATTGAGCCGTGATAAAGCTCAGCTTGATTCACAAATCGCAACTTTAAAGGAAGAGGCCGAAACGTTAGCTGCGCAGTTCGCGGAGAAAAACGAAATCTTCCAAAATTCAAATTCTCGTATTTCTGAGGTAGACGAAGAGCTGACGACCAAGCGCCGTGAGTTGTTTGCAGTGGGGCAGTCCGAGTCTTCTTTGGATGCTCGTGTAAACTCTTTGAATGCCCAGATCGCTGATCTGACTGAGCGTCAGGATAACGAACAGTTGGTGCTGAATGAGCTTCGCGAGAAGCAAGTAGAGTTCGAAGGCCGTCGTAAGAAGGTTTTGAACGAACTTGATAAAGAACGTCAAATGCAGTTGGATTTGGCCAACGACGTGGACTCTTTTGAAGCCAACAAGAAAATCCTTTCTGATGCGGCCGCAGAAAAACGCGCGGAAGTTGAAAGCTTTAAAGACAGTCTCAATGAAGTGGCTTCACGTCTCTATGGTTTGGAAAACCTTCAGAATAATTTCGAAGGTTTCCAAGAGGGCGTAAAACAGGTCATGTTATGGCAGAAAACGCGCACTCAGGAAATGATGGCAGATGGTTCTGTTGTGACTCATTTTCAACCGGTTTCTGAAGTGGTGGAAGTGCCTGCTGACTACGAAGTAGCTATGGAAGCCGCTTTGGGATCGCGCTTGCAGATGTTGCTTTCCTCCGATGCGGATATCGCGTTGGATGCCGTTTCTCACTTAAAAGAGCAAAAGTCCGGTCGATCGAGCTTCCTTTCTGCGAAAGAAGGCAGCCATTCTGCCACTCGCGCCCAAGCTCCACAAGGTGAAGAAGGCGTTCAAGCAATCTTAAAAGATGTCGTTCAATCAGCGGATAAATTTAGAAACACGGTTTCATACCTATTGGATGGCGTAGCAATCGTTGACTCCATTCGCACAGCTTTGGCCTTGCGCCCTCGCTATGAAGGTTGGACGTTCGTGACTCTTGACGGTGACACATTAACTGCCGACGGAGTTTTGACAGGGGGTTCTTCGGAATCTGCGGACTCTGGAGTTTTGAAGCGTCGTCGTGAAATTAAAGAGCTTTCTGAAAAGAAAGACGAATATGCCGGAAAATTGGCGCTGGCCCAGGCTTCACTTAAGAAAACCGAAGAGCAGCTTGCAAACGTACTGAATGACTTCGAAGGCGCGCAAAAGCGTAAAATCGAACAAGAAATCAAAGTCACTGAACTTCGCAAAGATTTGGAAAGAGCTGAAAACGAGTTGGCAAATGCCCAGCACGCAGTAGAGCGCCAAGAACGCGAAGTAAAGAAAATCGGCGAACAAGTTGAAGCTCAAGAGCAAAAGTTAGAAGAACTGAATGTGGCTCTTCATGAAGCTCGTGAAAAGAAAGTCCTTCTGGAAGAGCAGGTCGAAGCTCTGAACAGCGAATTGAACTCAACTCGTTTGGGCTTTGATGGCTTACAAGCCAGCGTGACGGAACTTCAGGTGAAGTCGGCGTCTAAGACTCAGGAATACCAAGGTGTTCTGCGCCAGTTAGAAATGGTTAATAAGTCTTTGGCAGAGCTTGATGGGCAGTTGGCTCGTATGAGCGAAGAGGCGCAAGGTTACAATTCTCAGATGACTGAAAGTCAGCTGACTTTGGAGCAAAATAAAATCGAGTTCGAACGTCTTTTGGATGAAGTCGAAACGTTGAAACTTCAGGTTTCTCGCAGTAAAGATGAGTACGAAGTTCTGAGTGAAAGCGCGAGAGAGATTGAAGAAGCAGCGATGTCTTCTCAACGTGCTCGCAACGAACGTCAGCACAAAATGAATGATTCGCAGCTGAAGCTGGAGCAAGCCAAGATGAAGGAGCAATACCTCATCGATCAGGTGCGCGAACGTTACATGCTGAATCTTCCAGATATTGTCGAGAAATATGCTGATCGTGATGGCGACTTCGTCGAAGCGGATGCTCAGTTGAAAGATCTGCGTGAGAAGCTTTCCAAAATTGGTGAAGTGAATCTATCGGCTATTGAAGAGTACGAAGAAACAGCTCAGCGTTATGAATTCTTGACGAAGCAGCATGCAGATTTGACGGAAGCTAAAGAACAGCTTCGTAAAGTGATTGATCGTATCAACCGAATTTGTTCGAAACGCTTTAAAGAGACTTTTGATTTGGTTAATGATCGCTTTACTCGCGTGTTCCCCGTTCTTTTCGGCGGTGGTGAAGCGAAGTTGGAGCTTATCGAAGACAATGATAAAGGCGAGATGGGTATCGAGATCATCGCAAAGCCTCCAGGAAAGAAGATGCAAAACGTCAGCTTGATGTCAGGTGGTGAAAAAGCTCTGACTGCGGTGGCACTCGTATTCTCGATCTTCCTGGTGAAGCCTTCTCCTTGGTGTCTACTGGATGAGGTTGATGCTCCTCTTGATGATGCCAACGTCTTCCGTTTCAACGACTTGGTTCGTGAAATGGCGAAGCGTTCGCAAATTATCGTAGTGACGCATAATAAGCACACTATGGAAGTGGCAGGTAAACTTTACGGGGTGACGATGCAAGAACGTGGTGTTTCGACCATGGTTTCTGTCTCTCTGCAGGATATTCGCTAGAAAACTGATCCATGACATGAATTCTCAAAAAAGGGAGCCGGGCAGGCTCCCTTTTTTTATGTGCCTCTTTTTGTTGCGTTCCCAAGTAAGGGCAACCCTGATACAAGAGCCCTATGTTGTGGACTCTCTTTCTTTCAGTATGTTTTGCGAGCATTCAGACCGGGCCGATTCAAGGTTGGGATCTTCGCTCGCAAAAAAATGTGGATGTGGCAGGTGCGACGGCTGCCCGGGCCGTGGTTTTTCTTTCTGCAAAATGCCCCTGTTCCAACAGCCATGTCGAGCATTTAAATGAGCTACAAAAGAACTATCCTCAGATTCAGTTTATTGGAATTCACTCCAATAGTGACGAAAGTAAAGATGATTCAGTTACCTACTTCACTAACCGGGGGATCAACTTTCCCGTGCTCCATGATGTGGGTGGCAAGTGGGCTGATGACTTGAAGGCGTTAAAAACACCACATGCCTACCTGCTATCGCCCGACGGGAAAGTGCTTTTTCACGGCGGAGTTACCTCAAGCAACGACGCAAACCGAGCCAAAGAGTTCTTCTTGAAAGACGCTTTGCAGGCCTTATCAGAAAATAAAGAAATTGAGAAAAAAGAAGCGCGGGCTTTGGGCTGCGCGATTACAAGGGACGGAGACAACAAAGATGTCTGGAAATAAATTGAAAAATTGCATCCTAATGGTCATGAGCTTCGGATTTATTGGATGTGCCGATGCAAAAAATCTACCGATGGATTCCGTCGAGCGCTCTCAGCAATCATGTCTTGCGCTGACTGAAGAAATATGTGCAGAGCTGTCTTGGAAGGTGGGACCCAGTACGAAGGTTGAAAACAAAGCTTTACTCTTGTTCAAGAACATAAAAACTAAAGAGATTGTTTCAGTCACTTCGGGTCTGCAAGCTTATCTATGGATGCCGGGAATGGGGCACGGGTCCTCTCCAATTCGCATAGATTATTTGGATGAAGGTGTTGTTTTGTTGTCTACTATCCATTTCATTATGCCTGGAGAGTGGGAGCTGCGTCTGCAGTTGCAAGGTTCTGATGAACAAAGTTTTACTTTTCATCTTTAGTTTTTTATTGATCGAGTCTCTGTGGGCTGCCCCCTGTTGTGGCGGTGGCCCTGCGGGGATTCCTCTAATCACCGGCGATGAGCAGCTGGCGCTGCGAATGGGATTGGCCCAAGTCCAAGAAGAATATTATATCGATACTTACGGATATCGTTCCGAAAAAGGTCGCGACTACCAGCTTTTTACTTTAAGCAGCTCTTTCCTCTTGAATGATCGGTGGCAAGCGGGGTTCTTGCTGCCATTACAACAAACTCAAGCCGAGAAAAATATCGGGGACTTATCTTTAAACATAGCCTATGAATTGCTACCGGAATTAAGTTACAGCCGCTGGCGACCAAAGCTCTTTGTTTATTCTGGTTTGGATTTACCAACGGGCCGCTCTACTTTTGATAATCCCACTTCGGAAGATCAAATCAGTGGACTTGGCTATTATCGGGCTGCTCTAGGTGCGTTGGCAGTCAAGGCAATGGCTAAAATTGATTGGAACGCTGGCTTTAAAGTTGTACGAGGCATCGAACGAGAGAATTCCGGAGATGTCATTTCCTATCAAGGATCCTTTGGCCTGGGATATTCCTTACGCCCGGCAAGGTTGTTTAGCGCTCTGAACGCAAATTATGAACGGATAGATCAAGATCAGTTCCGTCAATGGTGGTCTTGGTCAGCTGGAGTGTCGGCAGAACTTGCTGCAGAGAAATTATTGGCTTTGACATTCGAAGACCAGGGACTGGTGGGGAGACCCCTTAACACCAGCCCGCAAAAAATAATAAGTCTGAATATTATATTTAGCCAACTTCGCTGACTTAATCTTGCACAGTTTAATCTTTATTTTGATGCTTTATCGCAGAGTCCTTTTTGGGAAAGAGCAAAGAAGCTGCAATAGATCCACCAATCAAAGTGAATATGATCCCAAGTGACCAGCCAATCGGGAAGTGTCCATCAAAGACTTTGTTCAGCCATACCATCTTGAGGCCGACGAAGATGAGCACCGTTGCCAAGCCATATTTAAGCAAGTGAAACTTGTCAACGACACCTGCAAGTAAGAAATATAGAGACCGTAGTCCCAGGATTGCAAAAATATTGGAAGAGAAAACAATTAAAGGCTCTTTGGTAATCGCAAAAATCGCTGGTACAGAATCTACGGCAAATATGACATCGGTGAATTCTAAAAACACCAACGCAATAAAAAGAGGAGTCGCAGTCAGGGCGCCATTTTCGCGAATGAAAAAGCGGTCCTCATGAAGACGGTCCGAAACTCTTAAGTGTTTTCTTAAAAACTTGATAAGCCAATTACCCGAGGGATCCATTTCCTTGTCGGACTGGAACATCATTTTAGCGCCAGTGATCAGCAAAAACACACCGAAAATTATAACGACGGCTTGATACTGCATTAGTACGGAGCCAAGCGCGATAAAAATAGCTCTGAAAATCAGGGCTCCAAGAATGCCATAAAAAAGCACTCGATGTTGGTATTTTGCAGGGACTGAGAAAAAGCTAAAGACCACAACGAAGACAAAGATATTATCAACCGAAAGTGATTTTTCTATTACATAACCAGTAAGGAACTCCAGACCTACCTGTTTTGCAACTCCCGGCATTTCTGGAAATTTTATGGAAGTGTAGTAATAAAGACCGGCATTAAAGAGCAGGGCTAAGCTGACCCAAACCAGCGACCAAATGGTGGCTTCTTTGAAGCCGACCTTGTGGGATTCTTTATGAAAAACTCCCAGATCAAGTCCGAGCATGGCCATTACAAAGACGATAAACCCGACATAGAACCACCAGTACTCCGCAAAGGGAAACAACAAAACATCTGCCACAGTAAGAACCTCCAAGGGGGACACTATAGTGGGATTGCAATCATTTAAAAAGTAGATAATCTTTAATAAGTTCTTTGTTTTTAGCAATGAGGTCAAAATGCCGGTAAAAATTGCCAATCAATTGCAGTGGTTGAATTACCATCACCTTCACTACTTTTATGTTATTGCCAAAGAGGGAACCATTGCAAAGGCGGCTGAAAAGCTGGGGATGGGGCAGCCGACGTTGAGCACTCAGTTAAAGCAACTTGAAGAGTCCCTCGGGAAAAGACTGTTTGATAGGCGCAAGCAAAGGCTGATTTTGACGGAGGCTGGCAAGATTGCCTATGAGTATGCAGATCAAGTATTTCGATTAGGTTCAGAAATGGTGGAAGCCCTGAATGATCGGCTTCATAATAATCGAGTTCATGTTCAGATAGGAGCGCTGGACAGTGTGCCAAAGTCTTTGACCCTCGAGGTCGTGCTGCAGGCTTACAAAAAGGGAAACTGCACAGTTTCGGTTTTGGAAGGAGCTAGCGGGGATCTTCTGCGCGAACTGACGGCACATAAGATTGATCTTTTGTTGTCGAATTATCCTCCAAATGTTGATACGCAAACGGTTTATGCAAAATCCCTAGCGCAATTGGAAGTCGTGGTCTGTGCGGCACCCCGCTTTAAACACCTTAGAAAGGGGTTTCCTCAATCAATGACGGGGCAACCTTTTATTTTCCCAACTCGGCACAGTTACTTGCGAAGGGACCTGGAACACTATTTTTCAGTAAAAGGCATTCGAGTTGATGCCCTTGCAGAAACCCAGGATACGAGCTTACAAAAACTCTTGGGCAAAGAAGGGGTCGGATTGATTCCAATCGTCGAAGCCGGTGCCGAAGACCTTATCAAGGAGAAGAAGTTGGTTGTTTTAGGTACTCTCGAGGGCGTTTACGAGGAGATATGGCTTATGGCTGCGAACAGAAAGATCGACAATCCCATTGCTGCGAAGTTGATGACAGAGTTCAGTCTCTAAACGGATCTTTTATTGATCTCAAGGGATTTAGAAAATATAAGATGTATTGACCCAAGCGAAAAGGAAGCAGAGATGAAAGTTTTGATCACGGGTGGAGCTGGTTACATTGGTTCTCATACAGCTCAAAAATTTTTGCAGGCTGGTTATGAGGTCGTAATTTTTGATAACCTGACGACGGGATTTCGTCAGGCCATTCCTGCGAATGCTCAGTTCGTTCAAGGCGATGTCCGTGATCAGGAGCTTCTGTCAAAAGTTATTAGTGATCATAAAACGGAGGCGGTCGTTCATTTCGCTGCGAAACTGATTGTGCCCGAGTCCATAGCAAAACCTCTGGATTACTATGAAAATAACACCTCCGGAGTTATGAGTTTGGCAAGAGCGTGTATCGCCAATAAGGTGGATAAAGTCGTCTTTTCATCCACAGCGGCGGTTTATGGTGATGCGAATGTTGAGGGTTTGATTACGGAAGAATCTATTACTCGGCCCCTTAATCCCTACGGAACCTCAAAGCTTATGAGTGAACAGATTCTTCGTGATTGCCAAGGACCGCACGGTTTACGCTCCGTCTGTCTTCGGTATTTTAATGTGGCTGGTGCCGCTTTGGATGGCTCTAATGGTCAGCGAACAAAAAATGCTACCCACCTTATCAAGGTTGCAAGTGAGGCCGCTTGCGGAGTGCGCGAGTCGGTGGGAATATTCGGGACAGACTATCCGACTGCGGATGGTACCGGAGTGCGCGATTATATTCATGTCGAGGATTTGGCGGATCTTCATGTCCTAGCAATTCGATATTTAGAAAAAGGGCATGGATCAGAAATTTTTAACTGCGGTTATGGTCACGGTTTTTCAGTACGTCAGGTGATTGATCAGGTCAAAATAGTCAGCGGAGTGGATTTTAAGGTGACGGAGCAAAAACGCCGAGAAGGTGATGCGGCTCAACTTGTGGCGGACTCGTCAAAGGTGCGAAAGGCTTTTGACTGGGAACCGAAGAGAGCCGATCTAAATCTGATCTGCAGAACCGCCTATGAATGGGAAAAACGAAGTCGCGGATAAACCGTCGCTAAAAGTGAACCCCTAAGCCAACATTTCCATAGATGGTTGTGATCTTCGCCCCATAACCGGTGGACCCAAATTCGTAATGGTAGTTTCTTAAACCGAATCCAGCTTCACCATAGACAGAGGGGCTCCACAGCACTTTTCCGTGAAAGTTAAGAGAGTATTCTTCCTTTAGGGTCACATCGCTATCTGTTGACACAGGAAAGGTCAGAACTTCAAAGTTGACCCATTTCGGCGCATCCATAAAAGGCAGCTTACTGATCCACTTGTCAACGGAGTTCGGCATTGATCGTGACCAGAAGGTTCCAATACCAAGCTTCGGAACGTTATCCGATGCGAGGGCCACAGATTCGTAGGCCATGATAAGCCCCCAGGTAGCGTCCCGCCCGGAGAGGCCGGGCGTGAGGCGATAACGTAGATCTGCCTGTAAAGCCGAAAGTCCTAATTTTTCTGTCGAGTTTTGGTTGTCGTTAGCAGTAAAGTCCATCAACGATGACATGTAGTTTAGCGAGATTCCCCAGCGCTGTCTGGAAAGCAACTCGTTCTGCCAACCGAAAAGATCATTAAACCACCATGAAAAATGGGCTTCACCTAAAATAATGAAATTCGAATCACTCGCGCTAACTCCGGTAAAGCGAAGGCTGGCTTCGCGAGGGCTTCCGCGATAAAGATCTAAGTAGGAATTTTCGTAAGAGATTTTGTTCATACTGTTTTTTTGCGGAACTTCGAACTCCCAGATGAAGGTCTCACCTTGGGCGTTCGCTAGGATGAATTTATCTTTCGCAAGATAGGTCCCCGCTGAAAGACCTTCAGAAAGATAGAGTCGCTCGGTGACCAACGGAACATCTTTGATCTCGAGAGTATAAAGGAAGAGCCCTCCAGAGGTCCCTGGCAGAAGGATTTGGGCATTCTTTTTCGGAATGACGACTTCCCATAGATCGGGACGTTCAGCCACCGTTTTTTCAAAGCCGAAAAAGCGAGCAGTGGAGCTATACTTCTCTCCTTGAATGATTTTGATTTCTCCATTCAGGGGGGCGGGGAGTTCTCCCGTTAGTAAAAGCTTGTCGTCGCTCTGAACTAGGTCCTTTAAAGCAGGCTGAATAGGAGCAGAAACGAAGTCATAAGAGGCGCCACTTTTCAAAGTGGCCAAAAACTGAACTGGCATTCCCACAGCGGCTAGGTGAGACCCTTTTAGAGGACTTTCTTCGTTTTGTATAATGATGCGGGGGCTAGCATCGGAACGACTTCGTCCTAAAATAAGTGTCGAGTCTTTAATTTCAATGGCATAAGTGGGAGTACATAGATTGACATGACCGCGCTTCTTCTCTGATCGAAGGCAAAATCTAAATTTCTCTCCATCACTCCACTGTGGAGCTTCCGGAGTCTGAAGTCTGTCAAACGACCAGCTTCCCACGGTGGAAATTTGACGTTTCCAGATTTCTTTCCCGAGTTCATTTATGATGGTGAGTTCGCCCGAAGAGATAAGGGCGGCATCCCAATTAAGTTCTAGCTTATTGCTTTCGATTTGAGCCTTCAAGGAATCGTCATTAAAATCAATTCCGTTTCCGAAGTCGACAGATTGCCCTTTTGATTTTTTTAAATCATAAGATAGCCGAGGCGCTGAGATATCAAGCGACTGCCCCTCTGTTTGAAAAAACAAACTTCGTCCAACGCGAGGCTTAACTTTATCGTTCGCTTTCGCGGGCGAACATATAAAGAACAGCAGCAGAGATGAGATAAGTAGACGTTCCAAGTGAATCTCCTGTCCTTGCCGTATCGGCCGGAGATCCATAAACATTTAGTATTTAAGTCCAGTATGAGTCTGCCTTTGGTTTAGGTCCTGTTGGTCGAATATGGCTCGGACACTGTCCCTAAAAAATGAATCATATATAGATGAGCTAGAACTTTGTCCTATTTTTTCGTTCAATAAGAGTGAATTTAGTTTTTGAGACAGCTCTGCAAAATGAACCCTGCTATCATTTACCAAACGGGGTACGACAGATATGGCATTTAATTACCAGAAGAATAAAGAGCATTCGCAAGATAGCTTTTGGACATCTTATTCAGATTTATTCTTGGGATTGAGCACTATTTTTCTTTTGCTCTATGTGACGGCAAGCCTACGCACCGGTACCGATGCACTTAGAGGGCAAATTGAAAATCAAAAACTATCTATCCAGGTTGACGAATTAAAACATCAACTCGCAATGTACGAGTCTGTAAAAAATGAATATCTCGCAAAACAAGCCGATAAGAGTGAAGTTCAGGAATATCAAGAACTCATGGATAAGCTGACACTCCTACAGGAAGATGCGAAGACCGAAAAGGATCGTCTGATTGCGGAAGCTCTGGAAAACGAAAATAAAGTAAAAGCACTGAATAAATACCAGCAAATGGTGCGAAACGTGCTTAACGCGAACAAAATGGCAAAGGCCAAGATCATCACCCGAGATGACCTGATCAAAGAACAAGACGTTGAAATCGAAACCAGAGAAGCACAAATCACCAGTTTAGAAAAAGATATTGATTCCAAAAAACAGCTAATTGCACAAGGCGAGCAGAGAATTCAGGAAACCGAGTTAGCTCTGCAAAAAAGAGTCAAAGAACTTCAGTCAGCCTATAAGAAGAATAAAATCACCAAGAATCTTTATCAAAAGCAAATGGCCCAGTTGCAGGCTGATAGCGAACAGAAAGTTCAGCAACTCGCACAAACCAATGCTCAGTATGAGCAACAGCTGCAGCAAGCAAGTGCACAGCTAGGTGAAGCTCAAGGAGCACTTGAAAAAACGCGAGGAGAGTTGGCCGCGAAGCTTGGCGAAAATCAGCAGTTGCAAGGACAGTTGCAAGCCGCTGAAGGAGAGAGAAAGGATCTGTATGGCAAATTAAGTGCCACACAGAACGAAAAGAAAAATCTATTAGGTCAGCTGGAACAGACGCAAGGAGAAGTGGGATCGCTTAAGCAGGGGCTTGCGAAAGTGCGCGGAAAGCTGAACGTGACAGAGGGTGAACTCGCGAAAGCTAAGGCAGAGATCGAAGCCAGAAAGTCTGTGGCCGGAGAAATCCGCAAAGGCTTTGCTAAGGCAGGTATCAAGGCCGATATCGACGGTGAAACGGGAGACGTCGTCCTCGATTTCGGTCAGGCTTACTTTGATAGCGATTCAGATCGCCTGAAAAAGGAAATGAAGGGCGTTCTGGAAAGAGCTATGCCTATCTATTCAAAGTCACTTTTTGGAAATCCCAAGGTTTCTGATAAAATTTCGTCTGTAGAGATCATTGGTTTTGCTTCTCCAACTTATCAGGGTCGTTTTGTGGATCCTACTAGTAACAACCCAAGAGATAAAGCGGCCTTGAAGTACAATATGGATCTGAGCTATCGACGTGCGAATTCCATATTTAACTATATATTAGACGAACAAAATATGAAGTTTGAGCATCAGAGAGATCTTCTTTCCTTGATGAAGGTGTCGGGGCGAAGTTTCCTTGAAGTGATGCAGGTTCAGAATAGAAACATTGCGACTGCAGCAGAATTCTGTCGACAGAATGACTGTAGGAAAACGCAGCGTGTGATTATTCGCTTTAGTATGGATCAAAAGAAATAAAAGGGGTGAGTTGTGACAACGAAGGTTTTTGCGGAATATTTTATTATTGTTCTGCCATATGCAATGGCAGCAGCCTTTGCCGTAGCGCTATTCTTTAGAGCCTTGATCTATTACACTGTTCGTCGCCACGAATGGTTTGCGAAGGAATTCGAAAAACGAGTGAATCGTTTTATCGAGTCTGAGGTTCCCGGAACAACGCCTAATGTTTCTTTCTATGCACTAGCAAAGAAAAATCTCGAAAGAACTTATTACGAGGTTTTTGAAATGCGCGACCGCATGAAGCGACGCAAGCAAGATCCCGTCATGGCGCTAAGCGATCGAGTGTTTTTGGTCCGTCAGGGTTGCGCCTGGTTGGTGAAGGACATTCTGAAACAGTTGAAATTTTTGAAGTGGACGAAAGAAACCCCTAAGCTCTTGAATATCACGAAAGCGACGTTCCAACACAATCCATGCTTTAATAAAGTCTTTGGAATATTTCCGATGACAGGGCTGAATGATCTTATCTCTATCATGCCGGGACTGTTCGTGGTGGCTGGTATTTTGGGAACCTTCATTGGTATTGCGGGGGGATTGCAAGAACTCGGTACTATGAACCTCCAAGATTTGGAAAACACCAAAAACATCATGGATCGTTTTCTTCACGAGATATCGTTCGCGATGGGTACTTCAATTGCGGGTATTATATTTTCGTTATTGTCTCATATTACGAATGTCATAATGTCTCCAGAGCGATCTTACGTTTCGATGATAGATCGATTTGAGAGTGCTCTCGACTTATTGTGGTATCGCGCCGATAATAATGAGTACCCAAGCCAGGAGCAGCCATTTGACGAGCATCGTGATGCAGTGGAAGCCCTTGCTGAAGACTCCTTAAATAAGGAAATCAGCAAGACTCCTGTCTCGCGAGGAGCATAATAGGTCGTGGTTACAGTAACAATTCAGCACGGAGATCAAAGCCTGATTAAAGAGGTGGACAAGAAGTCGTTCACGATCGGCCGTGCCTTGGATTGCGACATCCCTTTAAATGAAACATTGGTCAGCCGAGTTCACCTCACGGTACAACTTCGCAACGGTCGTATTTGGATTGAGGATAAAAACTCTTCTAATGGTACATTCGTCAATGACATTCGCCTTGAGCCGGGGCAGCCCACGAGCATTACCGCTGCAGATCGCATTCAACTGGGAAGATCCGAATACTTTCTAACAATCGCCGCTCCAAATGAAGAAATAGCTGTTGCCGCACCTAAAGTGCCAGTGGAGACTCCGAACTTTAATAACACTCTTGGGCCAGCCGTTTCGACGTCGTTACCAGAGCCCAATTATCAAGTTCCGACGCCAACCGCGCCAGTCATGCCGGCACCTCTCGATACGAACGACCCCGAAGTCAAAGTCGCGGTGGTGAAAGCAGATAAAATCCTGCACGAGGCAAAAAAGAAAGCTGCCAAAATTATTCTTGAAGGTGAAGCTCAGGCCGAAAAAAAGGTGCAGAGCATTTACGAGAAAGCCAAGATCACTCAAGAAGAAGCCGAGAATTTCTATCAAAGTCGTATGGCGCAGGCCAGGGAAGAATCGGATACCCTATTAGCCGATACCCAGAAGCAAGGGCAGACCTTGATTCACGAAGCTCGGACCATGGCTGACAGCCTGCGCACTGAAGTTGAGACATACGTCCAAAATCTGCGCGAGAAAACTCGTAAAGAAAGCGAAAAGATTTTAGCAGATGCGACAGCGGAAGCTGAAAAAATGCGGACTGAAGCCGTTGCACGCGGGCGAGACTCGATTCGTGAAGAAAGCGAAGCAATTTTAAAAAAAGCAACTACTGAAGCCGAAACTTTGCGCGCCAAAGTTGCCGCCGAAGTCGAGGCTCTACGTAAAAGTGTTAAAGAAGAAGCTGATAAGATTATTCTTAATGCTGAAGAAGATGCCGCCAAACTTAAAGATAAAGCAGAAAAAGAGGCAGAGGCTCTGCGTAGTAAGTCAGAAGCTGATGCCTTGGACCTCGCTCGCAGAGCGGAGCTTCAAGAGCAGGCGCTGAGCGTGTCAGAAAATAAACTTTCAGAACAGGAAAGAAAACTAATCAGTTTGAAAGCCGAGTTCGAAAAAGTCCAAGCTGAAGAGACCGATCTAAAATCTTTGAATGAAACTGCTCGGCAGATGCTCGAAGGTCAACAAAAGGCGCTCGCAAGTTTGGAAGAGCGCATGAAAGCGCAAGACAAAGAGTTCGAAGAAAAAAAGAAGACGCAAGAGCAAACACTCGCAGGTCTTCAAGAAAAGCAAGCGCAGATGTCGCTAGAGCTGCAAGACCTGAAGACTCAGAAAGAGCTGGCTCAAAAGGATTTTGAAACCCACAAAAACGGTTTGCGTGAAAAGCTTGAGCAGGAACAGCAGGAGACGGCTAAAAAGCTGGAGGCTCGTGGCGAGGAGCTGCGCCTCGAGATGGCCAACCGAACTCAAAAAATGGAGCGACAGGTTGTTGATGAACTTATGCTCAAAAGAGATGGTCTCATCAAGGAAATCTTCACTTCAGTAGAGCGTGAAGTGATCAAAAGCTTGGACTCTGGAAAATGGCGTGCTTTGGCGGCTCCTGTCGAAAAGAGCATCGGTGAGGCGCTGGAGAATAAGATTTCCACCTTAGCGCAGTCGAATGTGTCTAGTGGTAAACCCATTGACCTGGTGAAAAAGAAGAAGCAGGAAAGAACCCGGTGGCTTTCGTTTGGGGTGGCCGCAGGTATGGCGCTGTTTTTTGGAGCGCAAGTCTTGATTCAAAAAGTGCGAGATGATCAGACTCCAATGCAAACGATGGTTACAGAGAGTGCAAAAGAGAGACAGGCAGAACTGGAGCGGCGTAAGTTCAATCCTACGCAGACCGATGAGCTTAAAGAAAGCTATACTGATGCTGTTATTTACACTCGTAACTACTCTGCGAATTACACCGATGCTCAGTTTCAAGAGCGTTTTTTCAAAGCGGCGGCTCAGTACTTATTAAAAACCTGGCGCGTCGACGAGGATAAATCCATTCAGGTGGTTTCGGCTTCAAATGCCTTAGTTAAAGAATTGGAAGAACGAAAAGGCAACATTCATCCTGACTTTGTCAAAAGCGGCCTAGATAAGATGCGAGCCTTCGAAAAAGAAACACTAAAACGAATTCAAGGCATTTTAGGCTCTGAAGTTCGATTAGATTCATACCGACGTTTCGAACGCAATTTCTATAAAGAAGAGATGCGGCGTAAAAAGATGGCTCAGCAATGATTCCTGCCAATTCAACTAGTCTCGCAGCTTAAAGTAGGCTAAAAGAATCCCATTCAAACTGCAATATGACGCGTTGTGACCCTAGGAGGGAATATGATGTCGCCCGGCCATGCTCAACAAATGGATATCTTGCTTATTTTCATAGGCGTAATGCTTTTGCTCGTTTTAGGAGTCATTGCTCTTAGCATGGCGAAATCTCGTCGCCAGAAAAAAGCACTTCCAAAAGCCCCAGAAGAAGTGCCGCCTCAGGTTCGTGCAGAAGAAAAAGAAACTGTCGTTGCCAAAGAAGTCGTTAAAGAGAAAGAGGCCCTGGCACCAGTGGCGCCTCCGGTAGCCCCGGTTCCAACGGCACCAACGGAAGTCGATTTGAAGGAAGCTCTTCGTAAAACCGAAGAGAATCTTTTCGGAAGAATCCGTGGGTTGTTCAAGACCGATGCGGTTGGTAAACCTCTTGAGGAAATCGAAGAGATTCTTTACACGAGCGACCTAGGTCCCACGACCGTGCAAAGGTTGATGGCAGCCATCGAAGAGAAACTCTCACGCAAAGAAAAGGCTGATTATGAATCCGTGCGAGAAGCTCTTAAAGAAGAAATCAAAAATATCTTTGCCGGATCTCACTCGACTCATCCTGGAGAAGGCATCCTTTCGAAAATCCAGTTCGCCGATGAGGGGCCGACTGTTTTGATGATTGTGGGCGTGAATGGGGCGGGCAAAACGACCTCCATAGGTAAGATTTCGGCGCAGCTGGCGGGTCAAGGTAAAAAAGTTTTAGTAGCTGCAGGAGACACATTCCGTGCGGCAGCTGGCGGCCAGTTAAAGGTTTGGACTGATCGAGCTCAAGTGGAGATTTTTTCACCTGAAGGAGTTACCGATCCAAGCGCGGTCGCCTTCGATGCTGTTTCAAAAGGAAAAGCTCAGGGTTATGATATCGTCATTGTCGATACGGCTGGACGTCTGCACACGCAGGCCAATCTGATGGAAGAAATCAAAAAGATGAAAAGGGTTATGTCCAAAGTAATTCCTGAAGCGCCTCACGAAACCTTGATAGTTCTTGATGCAAATTCAGGCCAAAACGCATTGATGCAGGCCAAAGAGTTTCACGGAGCCCTTAGTTTGACCGGGGCCATCCTCACAAAAATGGACGGCACAGCAAAAGGTGGTGTCGCTGTGGGGCTTGCGCAAGAACTGCAGATACCGATCAAGCTGATTGGCGTCGGCGAAAGAATCCAAGATCTTCGCAGTTTCAGTTCTCACGACTTTGTTGAGTCTCTCTTCGTTCATTAGTGCTCCATAGGTATCCGAAACCTCGGGCCCAGCGAGCGCTGGGGCTCCGTGATTTTCAGCAGAGGCTAAAAAACGGCAGCTCTGTCTAAAAACGTGACACCTCAAGATCGATACAGTCCTTTTAGCCATGGCATTTTAATTGAACATATGAGTCCCGAGAGGTTCTCTATATGTGCAAGAAATGGCTTAGAAATTCTGTTCTAATGGGTCTTGGACTGGCAATTATGGCGCCGGGGTTATCCTGGGGGTATGGTGAAGCGTCCGTTATTCAGGCCTATGTCGCTCGGGATGCAACTTTACCTCTGATCAAGCCATCTTGGGGCAACTTCATTTTACATACAGATAAGCTTAATAGTTTCTATGCTCTGCGTGGTTACCAAGCCGCGTGGGTCGATGGTAATGGTCGTCCCAGTGCCATGGCGACCAGCTTACGCCAGATTTTACTTTCGGTTGCGAGGCATGGCCTGAGTCCACGGGACTATTGGGATGTAGATGTCGAGAACTTGTATAAAGCTGCTCAGAGCAATCAGAAAAATTGGATTACTTTCGAAATGGCGGCAACAGAAGCTTTGATTCGCTATGCTGATCATCTTTCAAACGGACGTTTCGATCCAGAGGCTGTCGATCAAGATATTAAGTTCAAAAAGAGAATTTTTAAAGAATACCAAGAACTCGTAAATGCGGTGAATGCCGGTGCCTCGGGTTTAAGTGCGGCTTTGGATCAGTTCGCTCCTCAACACAGCCGCTATAAAGATTTGCTAGAAGTGCTGGCACGACTTCGTCAACTTAAAGATCAAGGCGGCTGGCCGATGATTGCTTATCCGGGAACACCCATCAAGATGGGAGTGACCCATCCAGCGATTGCGCAGCTGCGCACTCGTTTAAAAATGTTGGGTTACCCCGTGAACGACAATGGCAATCAAACTTTTGATGAGGACTTCGATACAGGGCTTCGCTTGTATCAAGAGAAAAATGGATTGGCAGTGGATGGTGTGATCGCAGGGGCTCGCTCTGAAGTTCTAAGATCTTTGAATTATAATGTCGGTCAACGTATTGCTCAGGTAGAAGCCACAATCGAAAAGATTCGGTGGTTGCCAAAGGCAATGGAGCCTCGTCATATTTTCGTTAACCTGGCGACAGCAGAGTTTCGCTTATTTGAAGAAGGACAGCTGGCGATGAATTTCAAAACTATCGTAGGCCAATCCTTCCGAAGAACACCGTCGATGAAAGATGCCATTACTTATGTTGATTTGAATCCTCTTTGGACCGTGCCGACCAGTATCGCTTTAAAAGATAAACTTCCTATGATCAAAGCGAATGTGAACTATCTTGATGCTCACAATATGAGCCTTTTCGATGCCAGCACTCATAAAGAAGTCAGCCCTTATGAAGTCGACTGGAAAACCATTAATTCATCAAACTTTGCTAAGTATTACATTCGCCAAAAAGCAGGCCCTGATAATGCGTTGGGAGTGGTGAAGTTCCCACTACAGAATCCCTGGGCTATCTACATGCATGACACTAACGAGCGTTCTCTATTTAAAGAAAATCGCAGACATATCAGCTCTGGTTGTGTGCGCCTGGAGCAGCCCCTTGAGTTGGCAGCGCATCTGCTTCGAGATCAACCCGGCTGGAGTCTGAGTGAGATTCAGGCTTTTGTGCCGCAAAGTCGTTCCGATAAGCCGGTAGAGGTTTCTAAGAAAGTATCATTGAAGAAGTCGATGCCAGTTTACTTTCTTTATTTGACAGTCGAGAAAGCTGACAATGGAGCGATTCGATTTGTAGATGATGTTTATGGTCAGGATACGCGTTTGGCTAAAGCTCTGGCGAACAAAAAAACTCATGGCGAATTGTTCTAAGGGAATTATATGAAAAAATGGTCACTCACTCTTATTCTTTCTTTATTCGCTCAGGCCGCGCTGGCTCAAGCAACCGGGTCGTTGCAGGTTTATGGTGAAGCAGGACGCTTTCAGCTATTTCAAAAAGTAAAAGCAGTCAGATGCGACACCTCCCAGCGGGGAGTCTGCGACGCTGCGGTTTTCTTTGATTTGAACAAGCCTCACGCAGTTCCGACAGGGGACTATTTGGTGGGATTTGAAAACTCCATTTACCCCTCCATTGTCAAGGTGACCGCCGGTCAAACGACGACATTAAAGCTCGAAAAGCTTTCAGTTCCATCAGGAGTCCGTGGTCAGAAAATTCGAGTTTATCGAGATTTTAATGCGACGATCGAACAGCAAAAAGTTTTTTTGACGATGTACTATATGAAACGCCATTTTTTCCGTTTGAACGACAGTAACTTTGGTGATCTGTATTTAACCGGCAGCTGGGAACGAGACTTCGTTCAAAGATTTACCTATGAAACGTGTGATCGCATTGATTCTTATCCGAAGAGCTCACTCAGCGCGAAAGGTCTCTGTGCAGGTTGGAACAAAGCTAAGGATCCAGGTCAATTGCGCGAACTTTTCAGTTTCGGATCAGACGGAACTTTTACAGAGATGTGGGTGACTTACCCTGGGGACGTGTTTCCAGCAAAGCATCCGCGCTACTTGGTCAGTACTCCTTTGACAGAATCGGACTTCGTAGCGGTGTTTCCTGGTGCTTACCGCTTTGTTTCCGAATCTAAAAATGCCAAGTCCGTGGGAACTCGGGCGGGCGTCCAAGAAAACGAGACTATCCAGGGAATTTCATTGAATGTTGATTCGCCGTTGTCTAGCCTTGGGGAAGATGAATAGTCTTTTTCGAGCGGACACGAAATGTTGAGATTTGTAGTCGTATTACTTGCATCATTGGGGCCCCAGCTGCTTTGGGCCCAAACTGCCAAGCCCGTTTCCGTTTCTTATGAAAACCTCATTCGCTGCTTTCCTGAGCTTAAGGACGAGAGTCTTTCGTTCAAAGTCGACCTCAATCGCCTTAAAGAATTGATCGATGAAAAGTTTGTGACTTCCCAGTCTCAGCTGCGTCAGCGCAAAATTCACTATATTGATGCGGATCAGCAGAAGATGAACCTGATTCTGCGCACTCATTTTAGCGCGGTCAAAAAAATGTCCACTCAGCTGAGTCTTCAGAAGGTCGATGAAAAGGGCCTCGTCACGGATCTGAAGTTGACTAAAAATCAGGCATCCAATCCCAAGCAAGAGGTCATCAATAACTTCTTGCTGGGTGCGAGTATCAAAAGCGACGAGTATTCCTATATTGACACGAAGCTTAACGGAGTCATCTCGACGTATCGCCGGAATTTCAAAGAAGTCATGGAGATTGAACTGAGCGATAAGCCTCGGCGTCGCTCCGTGCTTTGTGAAAAACGGGACGAGCTCGGTATTATATGCACCTGCACGAAGAAATAAACTGTTGAATATAGAGTGATCGCAGAGCTATACTTTAATCAGTGTTAACTAGGAATTTTCTAGAGTTTTAAAAGGTTTAGGCAATTCGATTCGGCAGCTACTGAGGTGTGAAGTGACATCTGATAAAAAAGTCTTCAATTTTCTAATTGCGGGTGTCCCCTATAAATTAAAAACCTCTCATGACGATGCTACAGTTCAGGAACTCGTCGATTTTGTGAACAACAAAATGAATCAAGCCATGTCCCTCACTAAAAACGGTTCTTTCCAAAATGCCGCCGTTCTGACGGCAATGAATCTTGCAGAAGAACTTATTCTATTGAAAAGAAAAGCTCATCGCGAGCTTGAAAAGCTTGAAGAGAAAGCCCTTCGGCTGTCAATGGATCTAGAAAACTCCAAAGGTAACACCAAGGTTTTGAACAACTAGGTGACTTTGAGCAATAAGGCTTAACTCCCAGTTGTCCTGGAGACACTCTGGTGAATTATTGGAGTTCAAAAAAGGAATGTCGTTCCTTCTTTAAATCTCTTAATGTCCAAGAGTTCGCCCGTGGACTCGTTCAAAACCAAAATAGTTTGAATCAGCAATTGCGTGACTTTATGGCTACGCAAAGTGGAGTGTGGGGAGCTTATCGAGCTCTGCCGGATGAAGCGCACGTGGAGGAAGTTTTTCGAATTCCTCAGGTGCAATGGGTCTTTCCGCGAATGCGCGAAGGAGCTCTGGAGTTTCACCGGACTGAGGAGTTTATCCAAGGGTCATATGACGTTTGGGAACCCGCAGAGACTGCGCCCGCTGTTCACCTTGAGACTCTTCAAGGCGTGCTGATTCCAGGTTTAGTTTTTAATAAGAATGGCAATCGTCTGGGACGAGGAAAAGGGTTTTATGACAAAACTCTTGAACGTTACCGGGGACTGCGGGTTGGCATCTGCTTTGACTATCAGGTCGCGGAGTCGCCCATTCCGATGGAAGATCATGACGTCAGGGTGGATTTCCTTATCACTGAGTCAGGTCCCATCGATTGCAAAAAGTGGCAGGAGTAGAAAGTGATCGAAATTATTGTTACGGGAATTATCGGCTTGTTCCTTGGGGGCGTTGTGGTCTTCCTTATCAAGCGCATGCAGGACGAAAACAAAAAGAAATCGGCACGGGTTGAGGCTGAAAGAATCATCAACCGCGCAAAATCAGAAGCTGCAAAGCTTAAGAAGGATTCAGAAAATCGTGCGAAGGATTTCGAATCTCGAGCTCGTAAAAATGTGGAAGCCGACATTCACAAGCAAAAGTCGACAGTAAAAAACAAAGAAGCTCAGTTGGAACGTCGTCTGAAAGAAATCGATGACCAGTTCAAAGCTAAAATGGAAGAGAACGAGCGCTATCTGAATTCACTTAAAAACCGTGAAGAAAAGATTGCGATTTCAGAAAACCGCATTAAAGAGCTCGAGAAAAAGGGCGAGGTTCATATTGATGAACTTAAGCAAAAGCTTGAAGCAGTCGCCGCAATGACTCAAGAAGAAGCGCGCCGACAGTTGCTGACGGCTTTGGAAGACGAAGCGAAGCAAGAGGCCGCAAAGAAAATTTCTCAGATTGAAGAAGAAACTCAAAAAGAATCTGAAAAAAGAGCAAAACGAATTTTGGCAGTCGCACTATCTCGTTTCGCTTCAGAATACACTTCTGAAAGAACAGTCAGTGTTTTGGCTCTGCCGAACGATGAAATGAAGGGTAAGATTATTGGCCGTGAAGGTCGTAATATCCGCACCCTTGAAGCGTTGTGCGGAGTGGATCTGATCGTCGACGATACGCCGGAGGCTGTGGTTATTTCAGGTTTCGATCCGGTCCGCCGTGAGCTGGCTCGTAAAACGATCGAAAAACTTATGGAAGACGGTCGTGTCCATCCTGCACGCATCGAGGAAGTCGTCGAAAAACAACGTAATGAGTTGATGAAATCTATCAAAGAAGAAGGCGAACGCCACGTGATGGAGTTGGGCATTCCTAATATGCATCCCGAACTCATCAAAATCCTGGGTGGCTTGAAATACCGCTCATATCAAGGTCAAAATGCTTTGAACCAAGCTTTGGAAGTAGCTCATATCGCTGGCTTACTTGCAGGCGAAATGGGTGTGAATGTGAAGCAGGCGCGCCGCGCGGGTCTTCTGCACAATATCGGAAAAGCAATTGATCACACTGCAGAAGGTAGCTATGCCCTCGTGGGTGCAGAAGCGGCTAAAAAATACGGAGAGCACGAAGAAATCTGCCATGCGATCCGAGCTCATGACGAAGAAGAAAAACCTCACAGTGTTTTGGCCTGGATCATTCATGCGGCTTATACGCTGTCGAGCTCAAGACCCGGCGCTCGTCGTCCGCAAATTGATTCCTTCGTTCACCGCTTGGAAGATCTTGAGAGTATCGGAAACAGCTTTGATGGCGTCTTGAAGACGTTGGCATTGCAAGCCGGTAAAGACGTCCGTGTTATGGTTGAAAGCAGCAAGGTCACAGATGATCAAGCTGTGATGTTGTCTCGTGATGTGGCTCGTAAGATCGAGCGCGAGCTTCCACAAGCGGGTCAGGTTAAGGTCACTGTGGTTCGTGAAACCAGAAGCGTAGAGCACGCAAGATAGTTGAAGGGCATTATGGCTTTTTTGGATCCGAAAGAACAATTAGAGCGTATTAAGTTCGGTGTGGCAGAGTTCATCAACGACGAAGAGATGTTGAAGAAACTTAAGCGCAGTCATGAGCTGAATAAACCGCTAATCGTTAAATTTGGAGCGGATCCAACTCGTCCCGATATTCACATTGGTCACACCGTTGTGATAAATAAGCTTAAGACATTTCAAGACCTGGGACACAAAATCTATTTTCTCATTGGTGACTTCACGGCACAAATTGGGGATCCATCTGGGAAAAACACGACCCGTCCTTTGTTGACTCGCGAAGAGATTGAAGAAAACGGCCGTACTTACGCGAAACAGATCTTTAAAATCTTGGACCCCGAAAAGACAGAGATTGTTTATAACAGCTCTTGGATCAACAAGATGACACCTGCGGATTTCATAAAGATGTCTGCAAAGTACACCGTGGCTCAGATGCTTGAGCGCGAGGACTTTACTAAGCGTTATAAATCGGGGACTCCGATTGCAATTCATGAGTTTTTATATCCACTGACCCAAGGTTACGATTCTGTCGCTCTTAAGGCGGATGTCGAGCTGGGGGGGACGGATCAAAAGTTCAATTTATTGGTTGGTCGGGTGATGCAATCTGCCTATGGGCAGGAAGCTCAGTGTGTTCTGACAATGCCGATTTTAGAAGGTATTGATGGCGTTCATAAGATGTCAAAGTCTATGGATAACTATATATCGGTGGTGGATTCGCCAAAGGATATGTTTGGTAAGACCATGCGAATTTCCGACGATCTCATGTATCGTTGGTATGAGTTATTAACCGATATAAATGCGACGGGGCTGGCTCAGTTAAAAGAAGACGTCGCACAAAAACGAAAGCATCCGCGCACCGTAAAGGTGGATCTTGCGAAGTTCCTGATTCAACGTTTTCACTCTGCCGAAGCTGCCCAAGCTGCGGAAGAGGAATTTAACAGAATCTTTGTTGATAAGGGATTGCCAGATGAGGTTCCGGTTTTTGAAACGGCACCGGAAGAAATTGGTTTGCCGGCTCTGATGGTTCGCGCTGGTTTGGCAGAGTCCAACAGCATGGGGTCTCGCCTGATTCAAGGCGGGGGCGTGCAAATTGACGGAGAGAAAGTTTCAGATCCTAAACTTAAGATGACTTTAAAGTCGGGCCAGAGTTTTGTGATCAAAGCGGGCAAGAAGAAGTTCGCAAAAATTGTCGTTAAGTAAGCTTGGGCATTGAAGGAAGTTATGAAAATAAAATTTCTCCCGCAAAATATTGAAGTAGAGAGTGGTCCCGAGAAGACGCTCTTACAAATTGCGACCGAGAATAAATTAGAAATTCGTTCTATTTGCAAAGGGGTCCCCTCCTGTGCCGAGTGCCGCGTGAAGATCACCGAGGGCGATAATAACGTGTTACCGCCTACGAAAGCAGAGCTGAATTTAATTGGAACAAGCTATTTCATAGATGGCAGACGCCTCAGCTGCCAAGTGCGCTGCTTTGGGGATGTGGTTGTTGATCTGACGGAACAGGTTGAGAAGAGCGAAAGCCAAACTAAAAAAATTCGCGGTTTCCGAACTAAAAAGCATGTCGAATCAAAAGCGGTCAACGATACCATGTTATTAAGTGACAAGCCGGGACCTAATGATAAGCCGGGCAAATAGTTAGTCAGCCTTTGGCTCTAGGATTCAGTCAGGGCCTTGCGCAGAATTTCCGTAGCGATCTGCAGATCCTCTTGCGTCGTCCAGCGTCCTAAGCTCAGTCGCAGCGTGCACTGGGCATCTTCTTCAGAAATTCCCAGGCCTTTTAAGACATGACTGACCGAGACGGCTCCAGAGCTGCAAGCAGATCCTGTGCTTACACCGAGTTTTTGCAGCTTTGGCAGCAAATTCTCAGATCTTATTTTCGGTAAAGTGACATTTAAGTTGTTGGGTGCGCGATCCTTGGGATGTCCATTCAAACGAATGCCAGGGGCAATCTGTTGTAACTGCTCCCAGAAAAACATTCGAAGTTCGAGCAGGCGAGTTGACTCTTCACTTTGCACCCGCGATGCGATTTCCGCCGCGGCCCCAAAGCCAACAATAGCAGGGACATTCAGCGTCCCAGAGCGAAGTCCTCGCTCATGGCCACCACCATAGATCAGCGGATTGATTTGAACTTTGGGATCCTTGCTGCGGATGTAAAGTGCGCCAACACCTTTTGGACCATAGATTTTATGAGCCGAAAAAGACATCAAATCGACACCTTCTGCAATGACATCGACCGGGATTTTGCCGACGGCCTGTGTAGCATCTGTATGTAAATAAATTTGATGTTCTTTGGCGAGGGCGGCGATCTCTGCAATTGGGTTACAAGAGCCGATTTCGTTATTCACCCAGATAAATGTCATGAGTTTTGTGTGTGGTTTGATGGAGTTTTTAACAGTAGAAACTTCGACTTGGCCGTACTGATTCACTGGTAGAAAATCGACTTCAACACCCAGATTACGTGCGGCCTCTAAGGCCCGCATGATAGAATTGTGTTCAACACAGCTAGAGAGTATATGAATGGGTTCTAAGGGGTTTTCTTCGCGTAGTTTGGAAATCAATCCGAAGATAACCCAATTGTTCGATTCAGTGGCGCCCGCAGTAAAGATGATTTCGCTGGGCTTGGCGCCAATCAGTCGCGCGATTTGCATACGGGCTTTATCTGTAGCGTGACCTGCGGTCCAGCCCCATTGATGTCCAGCACTTGCAGGATTGCCAAATTGTTCTTTAAAGTAGGGTTCCATTTTTGCGAACACCTCAGGATCTACTGGGGTTGTGGCATTGTAATCAAGATAGATCGCTGTCGGGCTCTGCGGGAGAGTGGCGGAAGTTGTTGACATAGAAATGAGATAATCGCGGCTCCATAAAAGGGTCAAGGGGAAATGTTATTGTTCGGCCTGAAGTAGGTCTCTGTTGGCCTAAAGACAAAATTTAATTTATGCTAGAAATATGAAAAAACAAGCATTGCACAGTCCCAACTATTTTGTGCCTCCAAATAAAAAAGTTGAGTCCCTCTTCAAGTGGAAGAAGGTCGCGTCGGAAATCCGCAACCGCAAGGGCGAGATCTTCTTTTCTATGAAGAACGTCGAGGCACCGGAAGAATGGTCGCAATTGGCGATTGATATTGCCGCAAACAAATACTTTCGCAAACTTGGGGTGCCTAAAACTCGGCATGAAACTTCAGTACGTCAAATGGTGGACCGAGTGACTCAAGCCATTACCAAGGAAAGCCTTAAGCAAGGCGGATACTTCGCCACCAAGAAAGAGGCAGAGATTTTTGGCAACGAACTGAAGTATGTCATTTTATCTCAACGAGGGGCCTTTAACAGCCCGGTTTGGTTTAATGCGGGGTTGTGGGAATCCTATCAAATCTCCTCTCCCAGCGAACATTTTGCCTGGGATCAGAAAAAGAAATCGGTCCAGCCGACGCACAATGCTTATGTAAGACCACAGTGCTCAGCTTGCTTTATTCAAAGTGTCGATGACTCTATAGAGGGCATCTTCGACCTGGCAAAAACCGAAGCAAAACTTTTCAAGTATGGATCGGGTACAGGGAGTAATTTCTCGAAGCTCCGCAGTAAGTATGAACAAACGAGTTCTGGCGGCTATAGCTCGGGGTTACTCTCCTTTCTGGATGTCCTTGATAAAGGTGCTGGAGCCATTAAATCCGGAGGTACGACTCGTCGGGCGGCAAAAATGGTGGTGGTCGATATCGATCATCCCGAGGTTTTGGACTTCATTGACTGGAAGATGAAAGAAGAGAAAAAAGCTCATGCTTTGATTGCGGCGGGATTAACGGCAGATTTTGAAGGCGAGGCTTATAAAACGGTCTCGGGGCAAAATGCGAACAACTCCGTTCGAGTCAGCGACCAGTTCATGAAAGCCGTCGAGACGAACAAGGCTTGGAAGTTGAAATCAAGAGTGGATGGCAAAACCATCCGGCAGATTCCAGCGGCTGAAGTCTGGGACAAAATTGCTCATGCAGCCTGGTCTTGCGCAGACCCTGGTATTCAATTTCACGATACGATCAATCGTTGGCATACATGTGCGCAGACGGGGTCGATCAATGCCAGCAATCCTTGTTCGGAGTATATGTTTCTGGATGACTCTGCTTGCAATCTGGCCTCCATCAATCTAGTAAAATTCCTAGAGGATGATGGAAGTTTTGATTTTGAATCTTTCATTCATACGGCGCGAACACTTTTCGTGGCGCAAGAAATTCTTATTGATTACTCAAGTTATCCCACTCGGCAGATTGCTCAGAACTCTCATGACTATCGCCCTCTGGGCTTGGGCTTTGCAAATCTGGGCAGTTTGTTGATGAGAATGGGAATTCCCTACGACAGTGCCGAAGGTCGCGCCTGGGCTGCAGCTTTGACGGCCCTGATGACAGGAGTGGCTTATTTGACCAGTGCTGAGATGGCTCGATCGAAGGGTGCTTTTACAGGCTTTTCTAAGAATAAGTCCTCTATGTTAAAAGTAATGAAACAGCATGAAAAAGCGCTTAGCAAAGTGGAGTGGGGTCTATTGCCTAACGGACTCGACAAAGCGGTCCGGAATCTCTGGAAAAGTGTCAATTTCAATGGGGCGAAATTTGGTTTCCGAAATGCTCAGGCCACTGTTCTTGCGCCTACGGGAACCATTGGTTTATTGATGGACTGTGATACCACCGGTATCGAACCGGATTTTTCTTTGCTTAAATTCAAAAAGTTAGCAGGGGGTGGGGAGATCCAGATCATAAACCAAGCTGTGGAGCCCGCCCTCATCTCACTGCAGTATTCCGATGAGGAAATCACTCACATTTTGAAGCATATCGAAGACCATAATAGCGTCGAAGGTTGCTCATTCCTGCGGGACAAGGATTTAGCGGTCTTTGATTGTGCCACGGCACTTCCGGGGCACCGAGCTCTGTCGCCGCAAAGTCATGTCTACATGATGGCAGCAGTGCAACCCTTTCTTAGTGGAGCGATCTCAAAAACCGTTAATTTGCCAGCCACTGCCAGTGAAGAGGATATCGAGCAGATTTACTCGCTTTCGTGGAAGCTAGGGTTAAAAGCGGTAGCAATTTACCGTGACGGCAGTAAACAAGGGCAGCCGCTAAATATGAAGAAAAAAGAAGCTGCCCCAGAACCCGATAGGGAAAAGCCGGTGGGGCCAGCCTTTGTCCCTAACTTTACAATGAAATGCCCTGAATGTGGAAGCGACACGGTGCTTACTAGTGGCTGTTACCGTTGTCCTAATTGTGGAACCACCGTGGGTTGCTCTTAAGCTCAGTGCATTAGAAAAAACCACTGTGGCGCCGGCTTCAGAGCTGAGGTATTCTTCCTCCTCTTAAGTAAAGGACTCCACATGTCTAAAAAAGATATTTTCGGTGATGAAATAGATAACAAAAAAGATTTCGCTAGTTTCGAAGAGCTATTTGCTCAGTCAGAACAGAACATTGGAAAACGGCTCAGTGTCGGCGATCAGGTTAAAGGCGAAATACTTTCTATCGGTAAGGAAGAGTCCTTCGTTTCGACGGGAACGCCGAATGATGGGATGATCGCGACTCGCGATTTGTGGGATGAAAACAAAGAGGTTAAATACAAAGTCGGCGACATCATTGATTGTGTGGTTGTGGCTTTTAAAAACGGGGAAATCCGTTTAGGTAAAAAAGGCTCGATGAATGCTAGCACCGATTCTTTGGAAGACGCCTTTGACATGGAACTGCCCATTGAAGGCCGAGTCACAGAAGTAGTGAACGGTGGATTCCGCGTGAATGTTCAAGGCAAAACAGCATTCTGCCCAATCAGCCAGATTGATCTGAAGTTCGTCACAGAAGCCGCCGAGTACGTAGACCGAAAGTTTGAGTTTATAATTACTCAGTTTGATAAAAAAGGTCGTAATATCGTCGTTTCCCGTCGTCGCCTTTTGGAAATGCAACGAGCAGAAAATGAAGGGACCTTCATGCTGAAGCATCAACCGGGTGCATTGCTTGAAGGGAAAATAGTTCGACTTGAAAAGTTCGGCGCCTTCGTCGAGCTTGAGCCAGGGATCGAAGGTTTGGTTCACGTATCAGAGTTATCGTGGTCGCGAGTCAATGATCCTCATGAAGTCGTTTCCCTTAATCAGAAAGTTTCCGTGAAGCTGTTAAAAACAGAAGAGCTTGATGGCAAATTAAAGATCTCCTTGTCGATGAAACAGGCTGACGGAGAAGGAAACCCTTGGATGACAGTGCCGCAAAAGTTCCCAGTTGGAACGATTGTTCAAGGTAAAGTCGAAAAGAAAGAGACTTACGGTTTGTTCGTCAATATTGGCCCGGGTATTACAGGCTTGCTTCCGCGCTCGAAATGGCGTGATTCAGTCGAAGCGAATCAGTATGAGGCAAAAAAGCGCGGAGACGAAGTTACGGTTCAAGTGGATCAAATTCTTTTTGAAGAAAAGAAGATCTCGTTGGGGCTACCTCAGGAACATGAGGACCATAGCTGGAAGGCTCAGTCTCAGACGACCAATGCTGGTTTTGGCTCCCTGGCAGACGCTTTAAAAGGGCTGAACATCAAACCAAAGTAAAGTAATAAAAAAGGAGCCGTAAGGCTCCTTTTTTAGAATCTGATGCGAGCACCAATTCCAATATCTAAATCAACATTCGTTTTTGGCACGACGTCTAGTGCGGCTGAAATCTCACCAAAAATCTCAACATTGGGATTGTTAAAATTGTAGAGTAAACCAATGGGAGCTCGTGCTCCGAGCGCGACGTCGCCATCATGTTTTCCTTTGTCTATAGTTATGATTCGACCACCTAAACCGTAAAAAACATAAATGGGACCTTCAGTCGTTTTTAAAAGTCGGGCTTTATCCCAAAGGTAGGTTGCATGGAGGTGCAGGCCCGAATAATACCCGCTCGAATAAGCAAGTGCACCCTCCAAAGAGTGCTGGCCATCAAGCTGCACTCGTCCAGAGAGACCGGTAGGATCTCCAATCACAATACCTAAAGCCTTGTCGGCGTGTGCCTTCATGTTTAAACCAAAAATAAAGAATGCTGCCAAGAGAAGAGAGTGCTTGAGCATGAAATGCCTCCGCTGACTATTATGGCAAGTTTCACGGGAAATTCCAGCACTTCAGAATGATATTTTTGATAAGGAGTCGCTCGCGTTTAGGAGTTCGACAATTTCAGCAATAATTTACTGTTCCTTCAGGGATCGATCGACCAAGTTCTGCTCACGAAGGGCCAAATTGATTTCCTCGACGACATCTTTAAAGTAATCATTTTCACGTAAGCGGATTTCTATCTTCTTTTTATCCGTGGCCATTCTCTGAAATGTCTTGCGAATATTGTAAAGTGGACCCACGATGCGTGAACTTAGGCGATTGAAGAAATGCAAACTAAGAGCCAGACAGAGTACCACGGGTATAAACTGCACCAAAAGGAATACGACTTTATAGTGCGAGACAAACTCTGGAATGCTCATTGAATCAAGAATCGCGATTTTTTCGATTTTATGTAGGAAGAAATATCCAGTAATCATTTGCAGGGAAAAGATAGCAGTCGCAAGGACAGCGACATACATTAGAATGTCGAACTGAACTTCCTTATTTACGATGAGGCGTCGTCTCACGTTAATCTGTTTCATATTTCACCCTGTCTCACAAAGAGATCTTGTTTAACTTCCTATGAGACAAAGGAGCAAGGACAGTGCCGCGGACCTGTCAGTCACGGTGATCAATTTTGACTGACGAACTTTTAGTGTCTGTGCATCCACTTGACAAGAATGACAGCTGAGACATCTCCGGTCAGATTTTTATGAGACGTCTTACAGAGAGAAAGATTCTCAATGATATACGCTGCGTTCGAGTGAAAAAGGGGCTAGTTTTCTGGACAGAACTGTCGCTCGGCGTATATGATCTTGATTCTTTCAAAGGAGGAACTTGATGAATTTTAATAACTCGGTATGGGATTCTTCATGGGTGCAAACACTTTTTGGCCTTGTTATTTTAGCTATCACATTGTTGGTTGCCGACCGAAGTTTTAGATTTTTCATCAAACGTTTTGCCGGATCACATTTCGTTATAACTCATCCATGGATTAGCCCCTTTCTTAAGGATCGTCGCTTTATCTTCATCCTGACATTTATTCCATGCCTGACCATCTGTTATTATTCCCTGCAACTGATTCCGAATTTCCCGGAGTCGCTCATTGAAATTTTGCAGCGTGCATTGCAGGTGGGGCTGGTCGTTTCTGCTTTGCTAATATTGTCGCGAATCAGCGCAATCACTCAGGAGACCTATTCCAAGCTAGAGGTCGCGAAATCACGTCCCATCAAAGGAGTTCTGCAAAGTGTAGAGATGGTCGCTTATTTTATCGGCTTCATTTTGATGTTGGCAGTGTTGTTTGATAAGTCGCCATTCATCTTTTTTAGTGGCCTTGGTGCGATGACGGCTGTTCTGTTACTTATCTTTAAAGATACAATCTTGTCTTTTGTTGCTGGTGTGCAGCTGACTATGAATGGTCTTATCCGTGTAGGCGACTGGATCGAAATGCCTCAGTTCAACGCCGATGGCGATGTTATCGAAATCGCTCTGCACAGCGTGAAGGTCCAAAACTGGGATCGCACATTAACAGTGATTCCCGCACATAAGTTTCTGGAAAATTCTTTTAAAAATTGGCGGGGAATGCAAGAGTCCGGAGGACGTCGTATTAAGCGGGCAGTCAATATTGATGTGGCATCCATTCGTTTTCTGACTCCCGAAGATATTGTTCAGTTTTCAAAAATCAAGGTTCTGGAAAGCTATCTTTTGCACAAGCTTCAAGATGTGATGGAGCACAATCAATCGCTGGATCAAGAATTGGCTGACGTTCCAATGAATACACGTCGCCTGACAAATGTGGGGACCTTCCGAGCATATTTGCAAGAGTATCTAAGGTCGTTGCCAGGTATTCACAAAAATATGACTTTTATGGTGCGACAATTGCCACCTGGAGCTGAGGGATTGCCCATCGAAATTTATGTATTTACCAATGACATTCGCTGGGAGAAATATGAAGCAGTCCAGGCAGATATCTTTGATCATGTACTGGCGATTCTTCCGGAGTTTGATTTGCGCTTCTACCAGAAACCTTCAGGACAAGATGTGAGGGCTTTGCGGTCGTCACCTTCTGCTGTTTTGAGTGAATATAGGTAGAGCAGTGATTCGCGGGTTGTTAAGTTGTCTTGGCAGGGTCGTCTTTGCATTTCCGATCCTATAAAATTTTACAAATATCAGTAGAGCTGTTTGATCGGACTTCTGAGATTCAGTAGTTTTTAAGATGTCGGAGCCAAAATAAAATCGCCAGTTCTGCAAAATATTGTTGGCGACGTTCTTTCATATTTTGCGTTTTGTAGGGAGTCGTCAAATGATCGACGACTTGGCGGCCTCCGGCTGCAAAGATGACTTTGCACGAGTTCTCTCCAACTCGGACAAGACTGCATTGGATTTCAGAATTTTCGCTATGAGTTCCCGTTGAGAAGTTCCATCGGCCTTCCGACATAAACTTTCGCAGTGCTGGTTGCAGTCGACTCATCAAAAAGGCACCGGTCACTTCATCGACGAAGCTGATTGATTTGATACCATCTAAGGCTTCGGCGAGAAGTGCAGGGGGTTCTGCACTATCTCTAGCGACGAGGCAGAACTGCAGGGCCTCGGTCAGTTTCTCGACGGCTGGCAGGAAATCTTTCTCTTTCGATTTTGGATAGGAAAGCTTTACTTCTACATATGGCAGGTGGACGCGATAGCCTTTTTCTACTGGAACATCTTTTAAAACCTTTTCGGTGATGTCGGCGACATCTGATTCGCCAACTCCTAGAGTGTCCCATTTTCGGGTGATGAAGGGGTCGATGTTTTGTGTAGCTTGGGCCAGCCAGTTTGCAACATCAGAGTTCCAAATGGCTGCGATTTCACGAGGCGGCCCGGGTAAGGCGAAAACTTCTTTTCCGCGAACCTGCATTTGGAAGCCGTTTGCAGTCCCTTCTGAATTAAAAAGTATTTTGGCGCCTTCCGGGAAATAACATTGCTGGCGCTGGATTTCTTTAACGGTATAGCCTCGTGACGTGAGTCGCTCATTGATGTGATTCCAGGACCGATCATCAAAAACGAGTTTTCTTTCAGCCCAGTCGGCAATAACCTCACGAGTAAAGTCATCAGAGGTCGGACCGAGTCCTCCAGTCACAAAAACCACTTCGGTTTTGGCTGCCGCTAATTCAAGAAATTCTCGAATCAAAGGGCGTTCGTCGGGAGTCACTAGATGCATGAGGGTTTGCAGGCCTTTCTGTTTAAGGCGCTCTGAAATCCATGCAGCATTGCGATTGGTGATTTGCCCATCGACGAGTTCCGTTCCGACGCAAAGGATGGCAGCTTTCATACTCGTAAAACTCCCTGTTGATCCCGCTAAATTACGTCATTGTTAGGTCGCGGTCTATAACTGCCAGAGAGGACCTGTTATTCGGCGTGGACGCGATGCAAAATTGAGGTCAAAACCTTGCCGCGAAGGATATTGCTCAATAGATTCCCAGCTCTATTCCCAAGGAGTTTTGATATGTCTTTCGATTGGAAAGAATTCGACCTTTATAATCCAACGCCTGAACACGCAATGTTGCGTGAAACGATTAAGGATTTCACTCAAGCTGAGGTAGAGCCGCAGGCTCATAAGTTTGACCGTGAAGAGAAATTCAATCTGGAGCTTTTCAAAAAAGTCGGCGAACTGGGTCTCTTGGGGATCACCGTTCCAGATCAATTTGGCGGAGCAGGAATGGATGCCACAGCAGCCACTATTGCTCATGAGGAACTTTCGGCTTCAGATCCGGGTTTTTGTTTGGCTTACCTAGCGCACTCTATGCTGTGTGTGAATAACATCGCAGTTAACGGCAGTGATGAACAGCGCGCACGTGTCCTGCCGAAGTTAAGTTCGGGCGAGTGGATCGGTTCCATGGCAATGTCAGAGCCAGCGGTTGGTACAGACGTGATGGGAATGCAAACCACAGCGGTCAAAAAAGGTGATGGATATATTTTGAACGGCCGCAAGATGTGGATTACGAACGGCACCATCGACGAAAATAACACCCCTTGCGATTTGGTTTTGGTTTATGCAAAGACCGGTGAAAAAAATGGCCGTGCCATGGTTTCGACTTTCTTGGTTGAAAAAGATCACAAAGGTTTCGTCGTTGGTCAGAAGATCAAAGACAAGCTGGGGATGAGAGGTTCCAATACTGCGGAGCTTGTCTTTCAAGATTGTGAAGTTCCTGCCTCGGCTTTGATAGGTCACGAGGGTGATTCAATGCTGCACATGATGCGCAATCTTGAAATTGAAAGGCTGACTTTAGCGGCAATGAGTATCGGTATTGCCCGACGTTCCATTGAAATCATGAACCGCTACGCAACTGAAAGAGAAGCGTTTGGTAAGTCATTAAATCATTTCGGGCAAATTCAACGTTATATCGCTGATAGCTATGCCGAATACAAAGCTGCACGTGCTTATGTCTATGAAACGGCTCGCCGTATGGATTTGAATAAAGAAGGCAATCGTTTGGATTCGGATGGTGTAAAGCTTGTTGCAACCACCATGGCAAAAAATGTTGCCGACCGAGCTATTCAAGTTCTGGGTGGCTATGGTTACGTGGGTGAATACGTGGTTGAACGCTTATGGCGAGATGCCAAATTGCTGGAGATCGGTGGCGGCACCATCGAAGCTCATCAAAAGAACATTACTCGAGATCTGGCAAAGAATCCCGAATCCTTGTACAAATAAACTGGAGTCAAAGTGTTTCCATACGGGCCCGAGCTGCAGATCAACGATAATTTGAACGTTCATTACCAGATTGTTCTGGAAAAAATCGGCCCATTGTTAACACCTGAGCGACGAGAAAAAATCCAAAGAGTGGTCGCGGCTCGTAACTTCGAGACAGCTGTTGTGCTGGAAGGCATTTACGATCGGGGCAATATCTCTGCGGTGATGCGAACGGCAGAAGGTCTGGGCTTTGGAAATTTCCATGTCATTGAAACACAGGAAAAATTTAAAGAAGCCAATCGTGTGACCCAAGGTGCAGACAAATGGGTAGAGGTCCAAAAATGGAAACAAACTTCTGCCTGTGTGAAATCTTTGAAAGAACAGGGCTATAAAATTTTTGTCACCCATCTGGATGCGAAAGCAAAACCGCTTCATGAATTCGATTTTTCCGGCAAGTGCGCCTTGGTTCTTGGCAATGAAAAAGAAGGCGTCAGCCCGGAAATGATTGCGGCAGCAGATGAACGAATCATTATTCCCATGAGTGGCTTTGTGCAAAGTTTTAATATATCTGTGGCTGGAGCCCTCAGCCTTTATCATATTTCTCAAGACCGTCTTAAGCGCAAAGGGTCGAATGCCTCGCTGACAGACGTCGAACGAGATATCCTGAGTGCTCACTATTACATGCGGACTCAAGACTCTTCTTACCAGTATTTGGCAGAGCTTTTCTCTCGAGGAACTTTGCAAAGCTAGTCTTTTTGTTTTAGGCTTTGGGTATGAAAAAAGCCGTCCTGTTTTTTGGATCTTCATTGTTTCTGTTTGCATCCTGCGTGGAAAAGCAAATACGTGATGACGTGGTTTTGACTCCCATAACTCCGAGGGAGATGACTCAACCGACCGCCACTGAACCTGTAGAACTTGTCTTTGATAAAAAATATTCCGGCAGTAAGCCTGTGAAAATGCGCGTTCATAAAGACTTGCGAATGTCAGGAAGCGCGCAACTGAATCCGCAATCAATCAAGACGGTCGCCCGGCTGGCAAAAAACGAAAAGGCTTCCCTGACGGTGTTCGATTTGCGTCAAGAATCCCACGGGCTTATTAATAATGAGCCCGTGACCTGGCATGCTGAGCGAGGTTGGGCCAACGCAGGCTTAGGACGAGAAGAAGTCTTGCGCAAAGAAAGTCGACTGTTAGGGGATATGCGGATCGGTACGGAAGTGGGTGCTGTGAAAGTTCGCGGCATCGAGACAGCAGAGAGCATGGTTCGCAGCAGTGGTCACCAGTACGTTCGCTTGACAGTGACGCCGCACCTTAGACCTTCGGATGCTGACGTGGATCGGTTTATCGAGGCCTTGCGAGAACTCCCAGAGAGAACCTGGGTTCATTTTTATGGCAGGGAAGGGGAGCTTCGCCCAGCCACATTCATGGTTCTTTACGACATGCTCTTAAGCGCTCAGTATCTGACCTTCGATGAAATCATTCAGCGCCAGCAAAAGATCTTTTCGAAGGTGGATTTACTACAGGTGAACAAGCCCGCGGACTGGCAGACTCCCTATCAAGAGGACCTTGTCGATTTTCTGCGAAAATTCTACGAATACGCCAAAAGCAATCCGCGCGGTGAAGAAATGTATTGGAGCCAGTGGCTGCGCCGTTAAAGCAGTGCCCGAGCAGATAAGTGAACAGTGGTCGCAGCGTTACAAAGCTTGATGCCTAGGTGGCTTTAAAAATGCAAAGAGGACCACTGCCTTCGCAGGGTCGTCTTTTGGATGGAGCTCTTTCTGATTTTTCGGAAGGAGGTCCAAAATGAATCACAACACTTATGATTCTATTCGGCGTGTTTTAAATCAGTTAGTTTTTGCGCAGGACGATGGACTTCATTAAGGGTTCTTGGCCAGGGAGTTCGAAGTCGAGTCCTTGGGATGGGGCGGGCAAAATTTTGAAAGAGAATTCTCTCTTCAGTTTATCCAAGCGTAAATGCAGATCCCCGGAAGTCCATTTTTCGTAGTTCGTGCAAAAAAGGAGCAGTCCGTTTTTCTCTAAGCAGTACATGGCATTAATCATCAGCTCGTCAAAATTCTTGCTGATAGAAAAAACGCCGCTCTTGGATCTGCCGAAAGAGGGAGGATCACAAATGATCAGATTGAACTTGCGTTTCCGTCGATAAGTTCCTTTTAAGAAAAGCAGACAATCCTGAACCCAGAATTCGTATTTTTCGTCCTCTGGATTTAAACCATTCAGTTCGAAGTTTCTTTTGCTCCACTCAATAAAGTTCTGAGAGACATCAACAGTGCAGACTTCTTGCGCACCAGCCAGAGCAGACACAACGCTAAATCCACTGGTGTAAGAGAATAAGTTTAAAACACGGCGATCTTGCGCATGCTCGGCAACCCAAAGTCGATTTTCTCGCTGATCCAAAAACAAACCAGGGCTTAATCCGGTATCAGCGCGGAGTTCATACTTAACTTTATTTTCGTAAGCCGTCCAGCGGGGGAGAGTGCTGCCGATAGCCCACAAGTATTGTGCGTTCGGATCCTCACCGCGATTGAGCATTTTACGAATAAGGATCTTCTTGTTGTGCTTCTTTGACAGCTTTTCAAAGCGCAAGAGATCTTGAACATAGGGGTCGGAGTCTTTGTACCAGTAGACCCAGAGATAATCTCCGTACTGATCGATGCGGTAAGAATCGACCTCGCGGTGACTCATGCGCAGAGATTCTTGATGAAGAGTGCTAGCTAAAAACAATCTTTCACGGCGCTGAAAGGCCTCGGCAACGGTCATCTCTTCGATATCGGTGGGGGTATCTATAGCCCAGTGTGGCCGCTCAGTTCTGAAAGAAATGGGTTGTCCCCGAAGGTTAAACTCTAAGGTCAGTGAGTGGAGGCAGAGGCGAATGAACGGTGAGCCGCCATGGTCACTGTCGCCGAGGATAGCAACTCCATTGGCTTCGGCATGCAAACGAATTTGGTGAGGCTTCCCGGTGTGCGGTGTCGCTTCCCAAAGGTCAAAGTTGCCCACTGTTTTTAGCCAGCGAAAAGAGGTTTTGGAGTTCGGTTCAGAACTTTTTTGGCTGATAAAAACGTTTTTCTCTTTGCTAATGAAGGACTCATAGGTGAATTCCTTCTGAGCAATTTTTTTATCAGTTAAGAACAAATAGCGTTTCTCGACTTTGCGCTGTTCAAAAAGCTCCGCGAGTTCAGCGGCAAGCTCTTGGGAAGTTGCAAAGACCAGCGCGCCGGAAGTTGCTTTGTCCAGTCTATGCACGACATAGAGCTTTCGATTCAACTCGTTTTCATAAGCTTCCACGCAACCGACTTGCCCATACTCTGGAGTATGGGTGTTAAGCCCTGCAATCTTGTCTACGAAGATGCAGCCGGCAATTTCAGTGTACTGAAGCTTAATTGTCCGTGTCATTCGACGAGTATAAGTCGGTTTTCGTTGAGGGTCACTGTCTGATTCGCTACAAATAGAGTCTGGACTAAGACCCGAAAAGGGGAGGATCTATAATATGAAAAAATTAATGCTAGCCGTGCTTGTTGTTTTCCCATTTCTTGTCGGATGTGGAATCCAATCTCTTCCTCAAGCAAAAAATAGCACCGAGGCTGCCTTGGCAGAAGTAAACAATCAGTACAAACGTCGGGCTGATTTGATCCCGAACTTGGTGAATGTGGTTAAGGGGTACGCGAAACACGAGCAGCAAACCTTGACGGCCGTCACGGAGGCCCGCGCAAAGGCGACAGCGACAACCATTGACCCATCAAAAGTGTCGGCAGAGGAGTTGGCAAAGTTCCAACAGGCCCAAGGAAATCTTTCGCAAGCACTGGGCCGTTTGATGGTCGTGGTTGAAAGATACCCGGATCTTAAAGCAGATAGAAACTTTCGCGATCTGCAAGCTCAATTAGAGGGAACCGAAAATAGAATCACTGTGGCACGACAACGTTACATTGAGTCCATTCAGAATTTTAACAATTTGGTGACGGTGCCACCAACAAGCTGGACAAATTCTTTGATGTACCATTTCGAAAAGATGCCTCAATGGGATATGACAGCAGAAGAAAAAGCTACGGCAGAAAAAGCTCCCGAAGTGAACTTGTAAGAAATAGGTGGTCATGATTCATTTGCGTCTTATCCTGTTCTTGGGATCCCTTTTGATGGCATTAACAGCGCAGGCAGAGTTTAAAGTCCCTGCGCTTCGTGGTCCGGTCATGGATCAAGTGGGCTATCTGTCGCGATCGGATCGTCAAGATCTGATGCAACTGATTTATGATTTCAATCGTCGGGGCAAGGCTCAAATTCAAGTTCTGATTGTTGACTCGTTAGGCGGCGAGCCGATCGAGCAAGCTTCTATAAAGATCACTGATCAGTGGAAGCTGGGAGACAAAGCAAAGGACAATGGCGTACTTTTTCTAATCTCTGCAAAAGACAGAGCCATGCGCATTGAAGTGGGGCAGGGACTTGAAGGCGCCATACCAGATATTCGCGCCAAACAGATCATCAGCGATCAGGTGATTCCACTTTTTAGAGCTCAGAGATTCTCTACCGGCATTGTGGTCGGAGTCCACGAGATCATGGTTCTTGCGGATAAAGAGTTCGCTGATGAAAGAAATATTCAAGAGGGAGCTTCGTCCGGCAAAAACATTCCAGTGGGAGTCATCATTTTTCTTCTCATCGTAATTTCAGTTCTTGGACGCTTTGGCGGAGGACGGGGTCGTTACATCCGCGGTGGCGGTTGGGGCGGCGGAATCGGTGGCATGGGTGGTGGCGGCTTCGGCGGTGGCGGAGGCGGCGGCTGGTCTGGCGGCGGCGGTGGATTCAGTGGCGGCGGCGCCTCTGGTAACTGGTAGAACGGAGTTCGTTTTTATGTCTTGGATTCATAAGTATTTGTCTGCCGAAGAGATTAAAAATATCGAGTCTACTATCGTTCGCGTGGAGACCGAAACTTGTGGAGAGATCGTCCCAGTGATCGTCAGAAGGTCTTCGACGATCGGGCACATTCCTTTAACTTTGACACTCTTGCTGGTTCTTCTATTGATAATTCTTGAATTGCCTTGGAGCGATTGGCTGTGGGTGCAGCCATGGGTATGGATCTGGCCGGTGTTGGTCATAGCGATCTATGCTATCTCGCATTTTCTGGTGCGCTTTAAGTGGATTCAAAAGATTTTTGTGCCCGAGCGGGATGAGGTCGATCAAGTCCATCAACGAGCCCAGCTGGAGTTCTATAAAAACCGCATTCATGGGACGGAAAACTCCACAGGAATTTTGCTTTTCGTTTCTGTGATGGAAAAAAAGGCGGTCATCTTGGCGGACGAAGGCATTTCAAAGGTTCTGCCTAAGGAGACCTGGGATGAGGTGCTGGCACTGTTGGGATCCCATTTGCACAAGGGGAGCTGGGGCAAAGGTTTCGTTGAGGCCATCGAACTGTGCGGCGGCCTGCTTAAGACGCACTTTCCCATTCAGCCAGGCTCTCAAGACGAGCTCAAGAATCATCTGATCATCAAAGATTAAGAACAATTCTGGATTGCGCCACGGACAAGTCCTTGCGTTTCGGGCTCTTCCATTGATAGTCTACTTAGGTCTTTTTTCGGTGTGCGGTCGTAGTTCAGCTGGATAGAGCACCTGGCTTCGAACCAGGGGGTCGGGAGTTCGAATCTCTCCGACCGCACCAATTCTAATTTTTTGATAACTTATTTATACAGAGTTACTTCCCCGGCGGAAGTAGTAGCAAGCGTAAATCAGCATTTATAATGCATCAGGTAGGTCCCGTGCTGGATGAGATCAAGTGTGGCCTGGTGATGGCATTGATTATAGACTAATCCGGCCTTTGGTATTCAGCGAGAATGGTAGTGGCCGTCACTGACTTTTCAAAAAACTTTTCTTTAGCCTTCTTGTAGTCGGGATCAGAGAAAAAAGAATCTCTACTGGCCTGGTCGGCAAAATAGATGGTGAAGACTCGATTGATGGGATTGTCAGTTTCTTTCTTTAATACTTCCGCGATTGTAAAGTCATATCGAAAGCCTCCACCGAATCTCTTAAGAATGGGTGCCATCGCTTCGCGATACTGCGAGTAAATTGCAGGGTCGGAAATTTCAAGACCCACAAGCATTTCATAAGCCATTTTGTTCCTCTGCTAAAAACGATAGCTTAAAATCAATCCAAGTCCGGTCAATAGATTTGCGCCAAAAAGTCCTCTGTCGTCTTCTTTTGCGTTGCACATACTGGCGGTGCCACATTCATCGGCAGGCAAGAAGAGCTTCATTTTAAATCCCGGAGTCTTTGAGGTATCCCCATCGTCATGGGGAGTCGGACTTGAAAGTACCAGATTGAGTAACGCTAAGAGCGAGCGATCTTGTGCTTCAGTTGAACTGCCTTTGGCGAGAAGGCGTTTTTTCATTCTCGCGGTGATTCGTTCAATCCGATCCGAGAAGTGGTGTGGTAAATTTTCGAGAATAAACGAAAGAGATAGCTGGTTGTCAGGAGCATTCTCCAAGAGACGAAGATCAGGCAAATAGGCGACAGAAACCTGCATTCGAGATTTCTTTGAAGTCAGACGTAAAAAGTTGTCTTGATCTCGCGAAGCGGGCAGGAAGAACATCACTCCTGAAGCTCCCACTTTTGCAAAGCCCGGGGGTCTTCTGGAGAGAATATCTTTGTTTCCCTTAGCCAGGGTTAGTTCTGTAAAGAAGTCCCACTCATTTGACGGGATCGAGACTACAGCCACTGAAATCGGGTGATCCCTTAATGGAGCGCACATAGTGGTTCCCATGTCGGGGACCAGGAGCTTCAGTTTTCGATCAACCTGGGCACAAGCGGCATGATCTCTGGTATCCACCGCTAACATATAGCCTCGAGTGAAAGTCCTCTCTTCGATGGACTGTGCCTGAGCCTGAACTGCGGAAAACAAAGTAACCAGAGTGACTAAAATAAGTGATGTATTTCGCATGTGACAATTTTTAGCATATCTACAGGTTATTCTTGGGACTCCAAATAGGTTTGAGAAAAAAATTCTGCTGCTGTCTAAAGGTTGTACGATGACTTCGCAGCCAGGGCATCGGACGAAAGGCAAGTATCAAGAATTCACCTCATATTTATCTCGAGCGTGCAAACAAAAATCTGTAAACTTCGAATATGAGAAATATTCTTTTAGTTTCCTTGGGTGCGTTTTTCTTTCAGCTGTTTCCAGTAAAGGCTCAAGAGCTGCAGCCACAAGTTGAGCACATGATGAACAGGCTTTCTAAAGCTCAGTCAGCTATGAAGAGCAGCGCTTGCCTTCAGGACCCCGATTGCCAGGAGGCTCAACCCTCTATTTGCGTTTTTGAGAATTACTGCTCGGAGTTATCGCGAAAGTCCCAGGACTTCTATCTGTATCAAGATGCAGATGGCTTTCGCATTCCGAATTCGGCGATGATTGAGCTTGCGGCATTAGCAGAGCAGTGTGGGCAGAAGCCTTTTCCTCAGGCACGAGTGGATGATCCCTTTGCATATCCAGAAAAGTTTATCAATGAAGAAGCTGCGGGGGGAAAAGCTTCCCTTGCACGTCATCAAGTCACCTTGCAAAAAGCGCAAGATCGAGCCGGAAAGGTTTTTGATGAGACGCGCATGCATCTTATGGATTACTTGAAAAAAATAAGAACCAAAGCGAACGCTTCGCAAATCGACAATATGATTGCAAGAACCCAATCCGTGAAGCTGACCTATCCCCAAATGAAGGGCTCGCTGCGAGACCTGGCCAGTGCAGGTTGTGATTCGCCAAATGCTTGGTACAGCGCTAGCGATCATTCAATCATCATTTGTCCGCAATTTTTAAATTATCCGGAAGCAGCGCTGTTTTGGACCCTGGCACATGAGTTCTCTCACGCCTTTGATCCTTGTCATCTATCGATGGATTTTTCCAAACAAGGTGCCATTTTTCCGGATTGGATGGATGACTTCACAAGGTCGCAAAAGAAGGAATTCCCTGCCGTGGCGTCGAAAAAGAATCCTTTCAGTAAAGTCATCAGTTGCTTGCAGGGTTCTAAGTCAACCGGAGTAGCAATTCCTAGTAAAGCAGTTTTGATTCGCGAGGCTGATCAAGAGCTGCAAGAGTTTAAAAAAGAGGCGAAAGAACTGGGTATGCAAGATTTGGATTCGATAGTCGCGGAAAATAGGGAGCGAAAAAAAACTATCCAGACCCAGTATGATGAATTCAAAGCGTGCCCTCAACTGACGGGGCGAGGTCATATCTGCGAATCATTTGCAGATTGGATCGCCTCAGAGGTTCTGGCAGAGAAGCTGCAAAAAATCCAAGAGGCTTCCAAGGCTCGTGAATATGCTTTTTCATCACAAGCTGTCTTTTGGGGGACCTCATGCAGAAATATTCGTCAAAATCTGCTCAATAGCTTAAAGTCAGCTAAAAAGTGTCTGTCTGCCGAGGACATCCAGCGTTTTTTGGCCACAGGTGAAGAGAGCCTTCATCATCTTTCGCCATCTCGCAGGATGAACCGTATTCTTCTCGCCAATCCGCAGATTAAGAAGGCCTTGGGGTGTCAAGGCGGCGAAGACGTTCAGCTTTGCCCGTAGACTCTCAATTCCTTTTCATTAACATGAGTTTTGACAGCCCCCCTTGTTTGTTTTCCAAGATAATTCTATTAAAATCGCCATGCAAAGACGAGACTTCCTAAAGACAACGTTTTCTGTGGCGGCCCTATCTTCATTTTCCGGAAAAAGCTTAGCTCAAGGATCTTCTTGGGTTCAAAATAACATCGTTGATGATTGGCCCATTGCTCGCTTAAGGAGCACCGAAAACAATAGCCTTGATTTTAATGGAGATGACATTAATCGTCCTCATGATGCGCTTTGGAATATTGACGGCTACATTGAAAAAAAAGGCGGAGAACCCGCGAATCCTTCGGAAGACCTCGACGTTGCGATAATTGGCGGCGGAATAGCGGGGTTGTGTTCGGCTTATTATCTTCGCGATAAAAAGATTGCTCTCTTGGAAATGGATCTGCGTCTTGGCGGCAATTCAAAAGGGGAGCTTTATAAAAATTCAATGTATGCGACTGGTGCCGCCTATTTAGTAGAGCCAGATCAAAAGTCTCATTTAGGCCAGTTGCTAACTGGGCTTGGCATATGGGATCGGGCACGTAGAGAGTCTTCAGATCATACGACTGTGCTTTACAATCAAAAATTTGCCACTCCCTTTTGGAGTGGAGCAACGGATCCGGCAGCTCAGGAACAGTTCGCTAAAATATTTAAGCGTCTTAATGAAATTGGTAATGATCTGAACTTTTCCTTTGCAGGTAGTGAAATTCAATCTTTGGATAATCTGACCTTTGAGCAGTGGCTGGTTCGCGAGTTTGGCGAAATTCATCCGCATTTGCAGGAATACTTCCAGCTATATGGCTGGAGCTCGTTCTGCGGCTCAACAGATGAACTATCTGCCTACCAGTATCTTGGGTTTATTTGTGCTGAGACTGGCCAATTAATGGCGTTCCCTGGCGGAAACTCCTATGTGGCTCAGGCCATGGCTCAGCGAGTGCGTGATGCCGCTGGGACCCAAGCTTTGCGTGCAGGATGTACCGTTTTACGCGTGACCGTTGACGGCGATTCGGCATTGGTTCTTTACGAAGATTCATTTGGTGCCATTAAAAAAATACGGGCCAAAAAAGTCGTGATGGCCTGTCAAAAATTTGTGGCAAGACGTTTGTTGCCCCAAATGCCTGCGGATCAAAGCGAGGCAATTCGAGAAATTCCCTACAGAGCCTATCTTGTTGGAAATATTCTTACCAAAAAAAGCTTTAAGAGCCCCAGCTATGAACTTTACTGCTTAGAAGGAAAGGTGCCTCCGTCTCCTACAGCGGCCCGTAAAGGTCATCGCAGTTTTACTGATATATGCTATGGAACGTGGGCGCAAAACGATAAAGTCGATCACAGCGTTTTGACGCTTTATCACGGTATTCCTTACGACGGAGCCCGACAGTTCCTTTTTAATCCTGGATCTCATGACAAATACAAATCTCGATATTTGCAAGACGTAGCACCGGTGCTAGAAAGTATGAATTTGAGTTCCGCAGACATCCATGGTGTTCGCCTGACTCGTTGGGGTCATGCCCTGCCATTAGCTCGAGTCGGTTTGCTAAATTCTGGAATTCCGCAGAAAGCCTCAGAGAATCTTCACGGGGTGGTGCATTTTGCAAACCAGGACAATTGGGCGAATCCTTGTTTCGAGACGGCTCATCAAAGTGCGCTCGAGTTCGCGCGCTTGATCAGATAGAAACCACCGCGGGAGTGTAATTTATCAAGTTCGGAAAGTAGTACGGCCATTCGGTCGTAAGTATTTACGGAGTGCCCCTGCCAAGGGATGAACTTGTTAGGAGTCTCAATGGGTGATTCCTCTATGAAATATCCGTCCCTGAAGCGCAGAGAAAAAACTTTGTTCTTTATCTGGTAATCGATGTCGGCATTCATCAGTCGAGTCAGCTTTCGCGCTCGCAGGTAGGCCAGTCCTGCTCGTTGAAAATGTCGCTCGAATTTCTCTGCAATATCCTGTGCCGTCAATTCGATGACTTCTTCTGAAGCTTCGTTTTCTATCAAAACTTCGGAATCTGACGGTGCAGATCCAACCTCTTCAGGGGGGAGTTCATCAGACATTTCTGTTTCTACCCCCTCAAGACTGTCGTCAAATGTTTCATCGTCGCTGTTTTTTACAAAAAGAAGTCCCAATGCAAGGATCGAGCGCACGGATTTAAATGTCTCCAGAGAAACTTGATGTTGCTGACAGAACAACTCAAATCCCTCTTTTAGTAGAGATGCATCCAGGGGCTCAAAAAATATTTCTGGATTAAATTCGGTTGAATCAGAGCGTAAAGACTCATTGAGTTTAAGAATCGAATCAAAGATCAGAGCATTTCCGAATGGACCGATCGGATGATTTTCGTCCTGCTCGGTTTTCATTGAAAGAAAATCACGGCTAAAGAAGTACAAATTTCTTTCCCCAGCCTTTAAACTGATATTGTAGCGCGGATTGTACTTTTTAATTTCATCAGTCTCTAAAAGTGCAGACTCCAGCGGGGTCTTGCAAGGGGTGACTATCAAGTCATATGCCTGTGTCAGCATCTCGAGTTTAAAAGAATCTCGGCCTTTTTGCCCGCGGAAATAGCTGTTCACTCGATCGTGCAAAGAAGTTGCTTTTCCGACATAGAGAATCTCACCCCATTGCGATAGATATCTGTAAACACCAGGCACCTTTGGTAAGCTCAGACGTTTTTCTTTGGGCAGAGGGTATTCGTATTTTGTTCTCTTTTTGGGCGTCTCTGCTGACAACCAGATCTGTAAAGAGTCATAGGTGGTAATCTCTTTCTTCTCGAGCTCCAGGATTAGATTTTTCCAGATAACTTGAGTGGCTTCAACATGACAGGCGCCGCGCTTGAATTCACCCGATGGGTGGCCAAAGTAACCTGCAAGTCCTTTAATTCCACGCGCAGGCAAGTTTGGAAACAACCGTTTTGCTATCTCGTGAGTACAAAGTATAGGAAATGCCGGGCGTTGTAGCTTTTCAAAAGCTGCCATTAGAAAAGGCTTTTCAAACTGTGCGAAATGAATCACAGCCGAATGATCTGCTATTTCTGAGTAGAGTTTGGAAAATATATCTTCCAAGGGGTGAGCTTGTTCAAGATCGGCAACTTTTAAGCCGGTGAGGCTCAGGATCCGGCGTGGGACTGGTTTGTCTTCGTCTTGCTTGGCGATAAAGCTTTTTACTTCTTGCGAGTTTGACAAGGACCATGCGACCTCAAGAATATCCGCAGCTCCAGGTCGCGCCCCCGTGGTTTGCAGATCAAAAAAGAAGACCGGTAAATCTTTTAGTTGCATGTTGCGGTCTCGCAGCTTCGCCAAAAGTGTTCAAGATCTGCAATAATTTTTTGCGAGACGAGTTCCCGGGGGCTTTCTTCGAACCAACCTTCCGGCATAGCTTCAGCGTAAGTCGGATTCAAAAAGCGTGAATCCACTAGAATGATCACCCCTTGATCGGTTTCAGAGCGGATCACTCTGCCAGCGGACTGAATGGCTTTGGCCATTGCCGGATAGACATAAGTGTAATTGAAACCATTTTCTTTTCCGTAGCGCTGATCAAAGTAGTGTCGAATCTGTTCGCGCTCGAAATCGAAGCTGGGCAGTGCGGGGCCGATCACAAATGTTCCAATAAGCATCTTGCCGGGAAAGTCGACACCTTCAGAAAAAACGCCTCCTTGCACACCTAGCAAAAGAATAGGGTCGTTTGCGGCTTTCATTTCTTCCAGATAGAACTGCACCTCAAGTTGTTTCATATCCCTTTCTTGACGGAGCACTCGCAGATGGGGCAGGTTCAGGTGCTTTTCCACTTGGGCTAAGAATTCAAAACTGGGGAAAAGCGCCATGTAATTTCCCGACTTCACCTGGGTCACGCGAGAAAGAACCTCTGCGACTTTCGCGGCACTGACATGACGATCGCTATACTTTGTCGAAATTTGCGGGATAATAAGCAGACGACGGTTCTCAACTTTAAAGGGTGATTGGAACTCGACAGTCTTGCAATCTTTTGGAAAGCCCAAAAGTTCCTGATAATAAGTAAAGGGTTTCAGCGTCGCCGAAAAAGCGACGACATTTTTAAATTTAGTATAAGCTTGCTTGAGCTGTTCCGAAGCATCACAACAAGTCACTTTTAACATTTCACTGAATCGGCTATTTTGATATGTCGTGAAGAACTCGGGGCCACGGTATTCCAATGCGGCAATAAAATCGCTCCACATATTCATCAACCGAAGCATGGGGTCGCGAGTGATAATTTCACTGTCGCTTTCCAGATACTCCGTCGTCAGAGCGCGAATGGAGCGCTCTAGATCCAAAAAAGGCTCCATCGCGATCTCGATTTTCCGAGAACCTCCATCTTTGCCATAGTCTTGAATCAGTGACTTTGCTTTGCGAAGCAGTGGACTTGCCTGAAAGGAAATAGCCGGTGGCAACTGAACGAAATCCTTTTCGAGCAACTCCAAGTCTTGGACGCTCAGTGATGGCGAAAAATAGTCCTGCGCTCGGCTTGGAAGGTTGTGTGCCTCATCAATGACCATGTTGGGTTTCTCGTCGCTCTCTAAGAGCGGCTCCGAAAGGCGACTTAAAAGACTGCGAGGAGAAAAAGCATAGTTATAGTCGCCAATAACAACATCGGCTCGTTCAATGGCCTCAACTGAAAGTTCAAAAGGACAGACCTGATATTCTTGTCCCATTTCCACTAGCTTTTCGTGAGTCAGCTTTCGTTTTCGATTAATTTTATCAAGTAACTGGTGTTCTGCGACTTTGGTGTAATAGTCCCTAGCGTATTCACAATATCCGGGGTTACACAGAGTCTCTGCTTTCAGACACATTTTACTTTTTGCGGTTAACGTAAGAGAGCGGATCTTGCATCCCTGATCTTGCAGTTTTTCTACTGCTTCCTCTGCGACAACATGCTGAGAGTTTTTAGGAGTGACATAGACAGTTTTTTGGCCGCGAGCCAAAGAGTCTTTAAGATTAGGATAAAGGACGCCGATGGTTTTCCCGAGCCCAGTGGGTGCTTGCACCAACAAAGGACTTTCGTTCGCGACTTGTGACTCGATGACTTCGATAAGTTCTCTCTGACCTGGGCGGGGCTGAGCAAAGGGAAAGCTAAGTTCTTTGGCAATTTTTTGACGATGATTAAAGAGTTTTTCTTTCTGTTTGGTTTCTTCGACAAGCTCTTCAAGGCGGAGCGCCAGCCAGAGCTCATAATGAGGAATATCAAGTTCGATTTTCAGATCCAACGATTTAAAATTGCGCGACGAAACCAAATGCATATTTAAAGATGGCACTTTGCCCGTGGCTTTGTAGTGAAAGTAGCCGTAACTACGAATCTGCCAGATGTAGGGGTGGTCTTTGTCATTTTTTAATTTTCGCCACAACTCATCGATATCAAACGCAGTTTTGATCTCCTCAATTTGTAGCGGTTCATCTGTAAATCCGTCAGCTCGACCGGAGATCTTGAATTCATAGCGATCTGCTTGAAAGACCCAGCTCATGCTTTTTTCAGGGATGTAGCTTCCAACCTCTTTTTGTCTGCGACGTTGAACAGCGACGTGAATTTCCTGTCCACTCAAAGGAGGCATTCCATATCCCGAGTGACTTTCAATGCTGCCACGACGAGGACAGGGGAGAGCAAATTGTCTGACATCTAAAGAGATAACTTTCACGCCTCTAATCAATCATATCTCGACGGAAAACTCGACTTAGAAAAAGTATCAAATCGCTCGGGTTCAAGGCGTCAAAGATGAGCGTGCTCTTATTGCCTATTAATCGAGCATTATGGTTGGTTGTTTCAGCGGTCTCGCTGCCCTATGACGTCACTTGTATGGCTTATGAGGGGGCCTAGGGGGCTCATTAGGCCCCCCATTTGATCTTAGGTGGCATTGGCATTGCTAATTAAGTCAATGCAAACTCAGCAAGGAGCAATCGATGGTAGTGGGGGCGTTTCAGCGTGTGAAAACAATTCTCATTTTGATACTATTGTTATTTTCAGCTGAACTGAGCTTCGCTTCCGCGGCCCAGTGCTCTGACCTATTTACACAAATCAGGGTCACTCGCTATTTACGTGACCTTCCTCGATTGCGTTTAATGACTTATAACCTCGAGAATTTCTATATTGAAGCTGGTGGAAGCAAAGTCCAATTAAAGTCACCGGACAAAGTCCAAGGCATTGCCGAAGTTATTCTTGATCAGCGACCAGATATTTTGGTTGTTCAAGAAGTTCAAAGTCAAAGCGCTCTAGAGACTTTCAATCGCGATTTCCTGAAGGAACGCTATGATACCTTCTTGATGGAAGGCAATGACGGCCGGGGTATCAATGTTGGGTTTCTCGTAAAGAAAGACTTGGCCGTATCGGTTGAATTGCAAAGCCATAAAGATTTCAAATGGATTGATCCTGTTAAGAATATTGAGGAAGTTATTTTCTCTCGCGATTTGCCGGCTTTGATCATTCGCGAAACAGAACTGAGTCGTCCTTCATTGGTCATATTTGGTAACCACGGAAAATCCAAAAGAGATAGACCTGGGGATCCCGAATCCTTAAAGCTGCGCACAGCCCAAATCGAGGCGATTGCCTATATTACTCAGGCTTATAAGCAACGCTTTGGTGATAATACTCCGATAGTTGTAGCCGGGGATTTTAATACCAACGTCGGCACTGGCCCGGAGCTCCGTCCTTTGCGTACTGATTTCGTGGATGCCTTTGATGTTAGTCCTACCGAAAGAAATAGCTTGGACCGTTCAACTCATACGTTCCATCCGCGGGGGCGACATGTTCAAGCCCATGAAATGGATGCTTTCTTTTTAAACGAGATGCTGGTGGAGTCAGTTAAGTCCGCTCGGGTGTATCGTTATCGAGATCGCGGTGGACAAGAAAAACCTCTGCCGGAGACCTATGACTTGCGTGCGGAGAATCCTTCGGATCATTTTCCGGTGGTGGTGGATTTAGCTTTGGATCCTCTGCTACAAGTCAACCAAAAACTGGAACCTTAAATTGTTGCTGGCAAGGGACTTGCGTAAGTCCCTTGCACTATGTCTGTATCCTGCCCTTATTGTCAGCGCCAAAACTCCTCGTCTGAATCTCGGGACATCATCGTCTCCCATGGGTCCTTCCGCCGCAAAACCGATC
>DFXZ01000008.1 GCA_002381805.1 Bdellovibrio sp. UBA4095 | reverse complement strand
GCTGAAAGCATCTAAGCGGGAAGCAAACTGCGAGATTAGATTTCACTGGGGCTTCGGCCCCCTAAAGACCCCTTGGAGACTACGAGGTTGATAGGCGGAAGGTGTAAGTGTGGCAACACATTCAGCTGATCCGTACTAATAGGTCGTGAGGCTTTTTTAAATTTTTTATTCTGAACTTCGGTTTATGAATATTTCGTCTCAAATAAGCTCTTAGTAATAAGGGTGAGACTAGTTCTCTGGGTACTTAATTGTATCATGAGCAGAGAATGAAGACTTGGGGCTAACCTCTACGCTAAAAATCAATTAAATCAATCATTCGATTTTCAAACGAATGTTCTACGAAGGGCCGTTAAGGGATCTTTCGCAAAGATAAGAGGGAGAAATCCTCTTATGAGAACGACACAAACTTTGTTTTTATTAAACGCTTTGCTGGTGTTTATAGCAGAGGGGCCACACCTGATCCCATTCCGAACTCAGAAGTTAAGTCCTCTTGCGGCGATGGTATTGCATTGGCAACAATGTGGGAGAGTAGCGCAGCGCCAGCTCTTTTTTACTCGAACCCGGGTTACGAAAGTAATCCGGGTTTTTTTATGCCTTTTTGAATGAGCTAGTTTCAAGAGTAGCGATCTCTGCTATCTAACATTGATCCGTTTTGTTGTTCTGCAGGCGCTGCCGACTTCTTAAAGGCACGCAGACCTGATGCATATTGAGTCTGCAGACGGCAGACCGAAGAGTTCCCTATTTGTATCAAACTGAGGCATAAATGACGACTACGTGAGGAAAATTATTATTTTCTTTGCGTCAAATTTCAGTCTTAAGCTTTTGAAATCATTGTATAATCTCACATGGGCCAGTTCCCAGAGCTTTTTCCGAACAGCTGTGCTATCCTAGTTATATCAAATACAGGAATCACTTCCTGTTCGCTTTTTAAGTTCTTTTTTTTCGAAAGATTCAAAAAAAGATCTCTCGAGGTATCACTCGAGACACGGGATGAAAAAAAACTGAATAACCGATAGAAAGGGTCGACCTGCGACATGGTGTCTTATGGCTTACGCATATTTAGCGGCGGCAATTATATTAGAAGTCTTTGGTACAGTGGCAATGAAGTACTCCGAGGGATTTACAAAGGTGGTTCCATCCATACTCACAGTGGCGTGTCATGGAATCTGCTTTGTAAGTCTCACGGTAGCCCTCAAGTCGCTGCCTGTCAGTAATGTATACGCAATCTGGGCGGGTGTGGGAACAGCTCTTATGGCACTCATTGGGTTGGTAATCTTTGGTGAGCCTTTGCCTTTGCAAAAGGTCTTAGCGACGGGATTGATCGTACTGGGTGTCGTTATGCTGAATTTCAGCGGACCTGGCCAGCAAGAGAAATCTGACGAGCAATTAGCAAGAGTTGTAGAGCTCGATGAAACTCATGGGGCCGTGGCTCCGGTGCCGAATCGAGTGGCGGCAACTCTGGATCACAATTCAGGTTAAGACTCTGCGAAAATTTAAACTTGAGCTGAACCCCAAATTTTGGACAGGATAAATCTTGTCGCGAGTTTGGGGTTTTGTTTTTTGGCTATAGCTATAGCCTCTTAAGTGCCCTCGCCAATAATCGATAGTAGGTAGGGCGTTGTTCTATTTTTTTAAGATGTCTGATTTGAATTTGGCGACACCGTCATCAGAAGGTGTTCCTAACCAAATTGAAAAAATATCTTTGGTGAAGCCTGCAGGGCCTTTAACCTCTGTGACTGCGCCGCTATTTGTTTCATAGTAAATAGTCTCTTGAGATTCGGGACCTTTAACTGCCAAGATCGTCAGAGTCTTTCCTGATTGTGCGACGCCACCTTTTTTGACAGCGGTAAGAAACTGAGTCATAGCTTCCGAATCCAGGTTTACTTTGTTCACTTTCAGAGCTTCCTTAAATGAAGCTTGTACATTTTCAGCGTCGACATCGCGAACAAAGTGTAACTGAATAGCGGCAGCATTCTGGTTGCTAACAGACTGAAGTGGATTCGCCTTATCAAATGAGTCCTTATCTCCTACTAAAATCTGCCCTACATAGACTTTTACGTTCACGAACATGACTTTTTTGGCGCGAACGGCACTTCCGATAGAAGTCAATTTAATGCTAGTTTCGCCCAGAGTAGCGGCAGCAGATTCGGGAAGTGCGATTTTTTCGACAGTGCCGCTGGAACCTTCAGGAGTCAAAAGAGCCGCTTGAGCGCTCCACGTAAAAAGTGCTGCTAATAATAGAATGATATGTTTCATGGGAATCCCTTTCCTCGAAGAATCTGTCTTAAGGATTTGGCGGCCTCTAGAAAATGTCAATCAGCAAACTTTTGTTTGGCACGTTGTTGCTTTCACTTTAGAATTTCCTTATGTCGGCAAAGGGAACGAACTCAATATTTAGACAAAAGCTGGAGTTGCTTGTTCTCTGTGGTGATTTCAAGGTCATCCAACGAGCGGAAGAGGCGGCTTCGCAGTATTCTTTTTCGTTTACGCAGCTCTTGGAAGAAGATTTCGATGATTACTTTTCTGATTCAAATGTCGTTAGACCGCAGGTGACTCTGATCTGCCAGGGGCCTGAAGAGCAAGTTGCAGACTTCGGCCGCAGAGCGACTGAACTGTTGTCGAAGTTTCCGAAATCTTGCGTTGTTGCGGTCCTCAACCTTGACTCAGTCAAAGGAGACCTATCCGGGCTACAAAATCTGCATATTGTGCCGCTTTCTGAAGAGGAGTTTTATCATACTGCCAAGTTTGAATACGCCTGTTTGTTTCGAACAAGGGCCCAGTATTTAGATATTCCCCGAAACGAAGTGTTTCCCGGTACGACCATTCCATTTTCGGTCTACATTAAGTTGCCTCTGAATCAAAAATACTTAGCTGTGATATTTGCCGATTCAGTGTTAACGGATGAGCGATTTCAAAGAATCACAGATGAAAGTGATCATTTGCTGATTGATATTTCAGAGTCTGCACAATATTCCAGTTACATTAACTCCTTTTTTGATCAGGCCGGAATTGGCTTAAGGAAGAGAAGCCGGGCGCTTTTTCTCTCATTTTGTCACAGTGCTTTTCTTTTCCAGGAAAGTCTTCTTTTTAATCACAAGCGACTTCCGCCACGGATCACTCAAGATCTCTTTATTAAACTTAAAGATATGCTTTATGAGTTGGTCGACCTTATGAAGCGTGATGGCGAATTGTGGGATGTTTTTCGCGAAGCATGCGACAACGAGTTCTTTGCACAGTGGAGAGCTCCGTGGGTTGCCGTTTATGCGACACTTATTAGTGTCAAGAGCGGCAAGGGTGACCCCATTTGCGTCGGTATCGCGGCCCTCCTTACGGATCTGAGTCTTTACGATCTTCCTCGCGAGGCATTCCATAAGTTTTTGAAAAAAGGGGCTGAGGGGTTGCGCGATTCTTATTTGGATGAACTACGAAATCATCCACTGGCCTCGCTGAATCGAGTGCGCTCTGGCGGTATTTCTCTGCAGGATGAAATTCAGAAGGTACTTGTCTCCGTTCACGAACATGCCGATGGAACCGGTTTTCCCTACGGAACAATAGCAGAAGGAATTCCTGTCGAGGCAGCTATCATAAGATTAGCTGAACAGATTGATTTTCAAGCGCGCAATCAGGCTGAAGCGCCGGAGTTTAGTTTTAGTAGGCTACGCGAAAAGCTGATGCGTGCTGACGGTCTCAACCGTGAGACCTATCCTTCACTGTTTTTCGAGAGCGTATCTAAAGCACTACTTTAAGTTATGTAGTTATCGGTCTGTTCGAGATGAGCGTTCTATGAAGGTTTGCTGTTGAAAGCCGTTTACAGCTTGGTCTTTCTTCATAATAGTTTTTGTTCTATTCGATGACACTCTAGGCAAGAGCGTTTCTCTGTTGCCCCTGTCGCTGGTTTTGCATTTAAATGAACTCCTCAATTGAAATAAAATGGGAGTTCATTGTGCTTAAGAAGTTGGCAGTAATTTGTTGTATCTTGGCAATCACTAGTATGTCCGAAGCAAAGGAATTGGCGAACCGACTGGGCGTCGGTGTGAAGCAAAATGTTTCCTTGGGTTTGCCGGAGTTGGCCGCGGTTTATTATCCATACTCTGACTTGGCTGTGGCTGGCGGTCTCGGCATCGATACTGAAAAAGATCAGTCGAGATTCTCTTTTAATGCAGCTGTTCGCCGTATAGTTTTTAAAGAAGACAACATGAATTTTTATATGGGCGGATCTGTTGGCATAGTTAACTTTGAAGTGGCTGGAGAAAAAGAATCGGGCTTCGAGTTGAACGCTTTGTTCGGTGCTGAGTTCTTTTTTACAGGTCTTGATTCTTTGGGGTTCACCTTTGAAGGTGGAGTCGGTGTAATCTCTGCCGATGATGTTCGTTTCCGAACCATTGCCAATAGTCCGTTTAGTGCCGGTATTATCTTTTATTTCTAAGAGGAGAAAATCATGAAAAAAGTTATTCACACAGACAATGCTCCGAAGGCAGTTGGTCCTTATTCTCAGGCTGTTCAAATGGGAGATTTCCTATTCTGTTCAGGACAGATTTCTATCGATCCTAAGACCAACGAGGTTTTTACTGGCGATATCAAGATTCAGACAGAAATGGTTATGAAAAATATCGAAGCGGTTCTGGCGGCTTCTGGGATGAATTTTTCTAACATAGTAAAAACGACTATTTTCCTAACGAATATGGCTGACTTTGCTACCGTGAATGAAATTTATGCGAAGGCCTTCACGGCGGCTCCGCCGGCTCGCTCAACAGTCGCGGTTGCGGGGTTACCGAAAGGCGTGAATGTGGAGATCGAAGTTCTTGCTCATCGTTAAGCGACTTCTTAAGTCGAAATCTTTTTGGGCTTTGTTGTTACTTGTTTCAGTAGTTATATACCGATTTGCAAATGAGTACAGCAAAGTTCGAAATGAGCCGGTTCAATCTTGGATCAAGACGCCTTCGGCTGATTGCGCGGTCGTGTTGACGGGTGGAGCTGGCCGAGTGCGTGAAGGGTTTGATCTTCTGACGAATCAGAACGTTAAAAAACTGGTTATTTCGGGCGTGTACGCCAATGCTCGGCTCCGTGAAATCATGCCGGTTTGGTCGTTTCATAGTGGCCTGAGTGAAAACGATGTGGTTTTGGACCGCCGCTCAGAAACCACTTTTGGAAATGCCCAACAGAGCTTGCCCATTGTTGAAGCTCTTAAGTGTCGAGATATTTTACTGATCACATCTAGAACGCATATGCACCGCGCGTACCAGACATTTCGCGCGACCTTTCCGGAGAATATTTATATCCAAAAGCACTCTATTGTAGGGGGGAGTTACCGGCCGTCAGTCTGGGAAACCTCTTTTGAGGCGATGAAGTCATTATTTTACTCTCTTTGGGCTTACTAAAACCAGCCGTTGGTCTGCCATAAAAATTTGAGAATAAACCGATAGGTCCTTAGAAGAAGAGGACCAAGAATATGTCATCATTGCTGGCGCAAATCGATACGCTAGGAAGATCTGTGACAAAGAACATTGAGTACACGTTTAGAGTGCTCATGATGGTCTATCTTTCTTTGCGCGCAACGATTCTTGATCAGACTCAGGGGCTTCGTCAGATCTTTTCAGTTATTTCCGCACAAATTTATTTCACGGGCTGGCAGGCGCTTCCGCTGATAACCGTTATGGCATTGGGAACAGGCGGAGTCCTGATCATGCAATCTTTAGCCAATTTAAGTTTGGTGGGCGGCACCGAGATCATTGGGAATTTCTTGATTGTGATGATCGTGCGCGAAGCAGGCCCGCTCTTGGTAGCCCTGGTTGTAATAGCACGTTCGGGAACGGCTGTTGCCTCGGAGATTGGTAATATGCGTGCCAATCGCGAGATCGAAGCCCTTGAAAGCATGGGCATCAATCCGCTTAGTTACATTGTCTTCCCAAGAGTTCTGGGCGGTGTCATCAGTGTGATCTGTCTGGCTTTCTATTTTAATTTAATTGCGCTAGTAGGTGGGTTTCTGCTGACACGTTTAATTCAAGATATGCCCTTCGTATTTTATGCTGAGTCGTTGATACGTTCATTCTCGAAACACGATATGGCGATCTTTCTTTTAAAAAACAGCTTCAGTGGAATGATTATTTTCGTTGTCTCTTGTTACCAGGGTTTATCAGTAAAAAAGAGTCCGCATGAAGTGCCCCAAGTTACCACTCAGGCGGTCGTTAACAGTGTCATCTTTGTCGTTATTTTTAATTTAATAGTTTCTACTCTATTTTATCTGAACCAACTGCGCAGTTTGGGAGTTGTCTAATGAATATCGAATCGATCAAATTTGAAGGTGCTTCTTTTACTCATGAGGGGCAAGACCCGGTCCTTATGAACGCGGAGTTTGAATTTCCGATGAATCAGATCATTTGGGTTAAGGCAGATGAGGGGGCGGGAAAGAGCTCCCTGTTGCAGATCCTAGCAGGTCTGCAGCTTCCTCAATCTGGTAAATTTTTGATCAATGGCGAAAATGTGATGGATATGACTTTCGAAGAATTTCTTCCATACCGTCTGCAAATTGGTTACGCGTTTGATTATGGTGGACTGATCAACAATAAAACTATCTTTGAAAATTTGATGCTCCCGATCCTCTATCATAAAATTTTACCGGCAGATCAGGCAGCGGAGCGAGTCAACGAGATGATCAAACATTTCGATATTGCTAAATATGCGAATGAAAGACCTGCGCACGTTCCGGGAAGAGTGCGGAAACTAGCCTGCTTGATGCGCTCCCTGGTTTTAAAACCACAGGTTCTTTTGCTGGATGATTCCAGTGTCGGCCTGGGCCAGGACAGTGTGTATGCTTTTGTTGAGTATATTGATAAGTTGCGAAAAGAGGGTTCGCTTAAGCACGTTTTCATGACTTCTTACGATGATAAGTTCATGAGTCTATTTGATTATCAGATTGTTCATCTTGATGGCGGTCAGCTCTATTTTCAAGAGGTGGCACCGGAAAAAAGAGTCGTTCATTTATGATGAAAGTGAAGTTCAATAAATTCGAACGTGTAGCTGGTGTCTTCGTCTTAGTCGCATTTTTGGGCGTCGGATTGACGGCGTTGAGTGTTGCTATCAAACAGGGCTGGTTTTCCACAAAGGTGTATTTTTATACAACTTTCGAAAATGCTGATGGTCTTCGCCAGGGGACGGTCGTGCAAATGGCTGGGCTTCGCGCGGGCGCGGTGGAGGATGTTGAACTTCAAGGAGACAATAACATAGCTGTGAAGTTCTACGTTCTCGGTAAATTCAAAGAGCGAATTAGGGAAGATAGTAAAGTCCAACTGATACGTCCGTTTATTATTGGGGAACGTGTATTGGATGTTTCTGTCGGAAGCGATGAGCTGCCTTTGATGGCTGAACAAGGGTATGTTAAGTCCGTGGAGGCCGTTGATTTAATGAGTTTGATGAGCGGGCGCAATCTGCACGGATACTTGAGCAGGCTGAGCGGTATTTTAGCCAATGTGGGCTTACTAATGGAAGCTTTTGCTGAAAAAAGCCGCGCAGAAAGCATGGTCCGCGTTTTTGATCGCTTGGATCCTTTGGTCAAGAATATGAACAACATGTCCTTGGAAGTGATGAAATTGACGAAGCAGGCGACACACGGCGAGAGTTTGCAAAAAGTCGTTGGTAACTTAGCGGTAACGACTGAAGAGATGAACAAAATTTTACCGGCGTTAAATGCTGAAAGTCCGGAGCTGGCTCGAGATTTGTCGTCGATGATGAAAAATTTGGCTTTGGTGGCCAAAACTCTCGGTCCTGCCATGGCAGAGGTGGAAACGGATATGCCAGGCGCCACTCGGCGTTTAGTAGAGGTTTTAGATGAAACCGCCGTGGTTTTGAAAGCAATGCAAAAAAGCTTTTTCATGAAATCCAATGTTGAAGAAGTCGAACGCGAAGAGAATGCTTTGCGCCGTTTGCCCGCAAACAACAAATAAACTTGAATACCACTTTTCTGTGCTTATTATAAAGGGATGTTAGTTGGACATCTCTTTCGTCATTTTATCTTCTCTAAACGGGCTGGCGCCTTGGTTCGACGGATTGCGCTGCTATCCATGATTGGTATTTCAATTAGCGTGACTGCTTTTTTAGTCGTGCTCTTTGTGATGAATGGTATGAATGCCAGCATCAAAAAGAGAATACTTGGCTTGGAACCTCATCTCTATATTCAAGTTCCAGCGGCATCATCGATCAAGCTTTTAGAAGCCCATCCCGTATTCCAAAGAGTTCGAGAAAATCCTGACAACAAAGCTTATGTTTACGAAAACCAAGATATTATTATTCGTAGCCAGGATGGCCAGTTCCGAGGTGGCATTGCTCGAGGAGTCAGTCAGGAAAGTCTGATGCATTTCATGGAGCAGTTACAGCGGATGAATGCGGATTCCTCGGCACAGACGAAGAGTGCTGAGCCTTACTTTTGGGATCCCCAGGAGCTTCCTGGGTCGGGCGAGATATTGATGGGTGTGGATCTTTCGCTGTCACTGGGAGTTTTTGAAGGTGATTATATCACGATAGCTTCGCCTTCGGGATTGTTATTGCCGGCTGGTGAAACTCCCAAGTTCGAACGAGTGAAAATAAAGAAAATTATCACTACCAGTCTGTCAGACATTGATGCTCAGTACGTCTTTTATCAGAGAGGCAAAACACTGGCATCCCTTGAAAATGACGGCCTCAGGAATCAGGGCATCGAAGTGTGGCTCGCGGACGAAGAGAAGCTTGAAGAAGCACGCCAGGATTTACTGAAGTTCGGAGATGTGACTATTCAGACTTGGATGGATCGCAACTCCGCTCTTTTGCATGCTTTGCGACTTGAGAAACTGTCGATTGGAACATTTCTGTCATTGGCAGGTTTGATTGCTGCGAGTTCGATTCTTACGGTCTTAGCCCTTTTGTTATCTCAGAAAAGAAGAGATATAGCTATTTTAAGGACCATAGGTTTTTCTGCGAGCCAAACTGTTAGAACCTTCACCCAAATTGGTTTTATCTTAGGATCTATTGGTGTGCTCAGTGGTGTTATCATTGGCACATCGATCAGTCTTTACATTCAGGCAAATCCGATTAATTTCTTACCGTCCCAGATTTACTACGATTCCTCCATCCCAGCTTTGGTGGAGTGGAGTTTGGTGTTTGGTGTCCTCGTAGTCAGTGGTTTGATTGCGTGGTTCGGTTCATATATTCCAGCAAGGACAGCGGCGGATGTGCAACCATCCGATGCCTTAAGGATGAAAAATTAGTCCTGTTCGATTGGCTTGGTCCTTACATGATTGACTAAGTAACTGTCGTTAGGCCTCTGCTCTTTTAAAGAAAAAGCCTTATCTCAAGAGTAAGGCTTTTTTCATATTATTCAATTATCACAGACTCATCCACTAAAGACGGTTCTATCTTAAACGCTGACTGAATAGTCGCGTAAAGCATCCGTAAGCGAGGTCTTTAGGTCTGTGGACGGTTTGCGTTTGCCGATGATCAGGGCGCATGGGACGCCATAGTTCCCCGCCGCGAACTCCTTCATTTGGGTGCCTGGAATGACAACGCAGTTGGCAGGGACTCGGCCTTTGTATTCGACAGGCGTGGGACCGGTGACATCGATGATTTTCGTGCTGGCGGTGATAGTCACGCCGGCGCCAAGGACGGCACCTTCTTCGATGAGGGCTCCTTCGACCACGATACAGCGGCTGCCAATAAACGCATTGTCTTCGATGATCACAGGCGAGGCTTGAACGGGTTCAAGAACGCCGCCGATTCCGACTCCGCCGGAAAGATGCACATTGCGACCGATCTGCGCGCAAGAGCCAACAGTAGCCCAAGTGTCTACCATCGTCCCTGAACCTACCCAGGCTCCGATGTTCACGTAAGAAGGCATCAGGATCGCGCCTTTCTCAATAAATGAGCCTTTACGTGCCAGTGCATGGGGAACGACGCGAACGCCTTCTTCTTCACTCCATTGTTTTACGGGGATCTTGTCGTAGTAGGTGAAGTCACCGGCGCTCATGACATCCATTTTTTGAATGCGGAAATAGAGCAAAATGGCTTTTTTAATCCACTCGTTGGTTTTCCACTCTGAGTTAACCTTTTCGCAAACGCGGAGGTTCCCGGCATCGAGTCCTTCGATGGTTTCTAGAACATACTTCAGTTCGTGAGTGCTGAGCTCATCAATTCTTTTTCCATTTTGAACATCGGTCCAAACTTGGTTGACTTCATTCTGCATAAAAACTCCTTAGCTTTCTAAAACCTTCAGGGATTCAAGGATGGCGGGAACATGGATAGAAATAATTTTTTCAGCTTCAAGGCCCCGTTCAATTTCATAAGTCAATGTCGGCAGATCGCGCTCGAGTCCGGTGTAGGTTCCCAAGCAGCCAGGTGTTGGATAGCCGATTTCTGCATCGATTTTATAACCCGTATGCTGAGCCAGCACTTCGGCAACTTTAAGGCAGTCACCGTTAACATTAAGTACCGGATGCCAAGAGTGCAAAGATAAAATCAAAACAGGTTTTGCGCGCTCCAGATATTGCAGCAGGCCCTTGTTTTCATTTTCGCTGCAAGCCGCTGGTCCGGGGTAATAGCGAGGTGTTGCTGCAACCGGTGACCAGTCCTTTGTAGGAAGATTTCTGTTGAGGTCGACGCCGTTGCCATTTCCTCGAGTTTTGTAGATGACACCTTCAAGGTTAAACTGAGGAACGAGTGTCAAGTTGAGCTTGTACGGAAAGCTTTCCATGAATTTTTTGAGCAATTCTTGGGCAGCAATGACGCCTTCAATTTCATCACCGTGAACACCACCGAGAATAAGTACTTCGGGGCCATTGTTTTGAAACTCATAAGCCACTACCGGAAGGCCTTTCGAAGTGTAAGTAAAAATAGAAGTTTTCATGACAAAGGTTCCTTATTAGGCCATGATACTAGCACGAGGTTTTTGTGGAATACATCAATAATGAACTTTGTATGGGGCCTTTTAAGAAAAAGCTTTTGCCATTGTGTGCAAACTATATGCGGCCCATTTACGTCTACGATTTAGATTTTTTGGCGCAGCGGTACGAGAAAATGTCCCAGGCGCTGAAAGACGTGCAAATTTATTATGCGATGAAGGCGAACTCCAACCCCGAGATTTTGCAGAAACTGAAAAAGCTGGGAGCGGGAGCTGATGTGGTCTCGCTTGGGGAAATTAAAAGAGCCTTAGAGTGTGGTTTTATGCCTGAGGATATCGTTTATAGTGGCGTGGGTAAAACTCGGTATGAAATCACAGAAGCCTTGAGATTGGGAATTTTTCAAATCAATGTAGAAAGTCTGCCGGAGCTGCAGCGCATAGCGCACATTGCTCGAGATATGAAAAAGAGAGCTTCGGTGGCTCTCAGGCTGAATCCAGATATCGATATTAAAACTCATCCTTACATTGCCACGGGCCTTAAGGATAATAAGTTCGGAATGGAGCTATCGCTGGTTCCTGCTTTGACAGCTTGCTTAAAGGAACACCAGGACTGTCTCGAGCTGACAGGTGTCAGTCTTCATTTAGGTTCGCAAATGTTGGAATTTGCGGGTTATCAGGAAGCTCTTCTGCGCCTTAAAAAAGTGTATCTTTCGTTGAAAGCGGATTTTCCAAGTCTGCGGAGATTTGATTTCGGTGGGGGGCTTGGAATTTTCTACGATCGGCACGAGCTAGATCTGGAAGAAGAGTTATTAGCTGACTACGCCAAGATCACGCTGACGACGTTGAGTGATCTTGATTGTGAACTCCAATCCGAGCCCGGTCGTTGGTTGGTTGCTCATTGCGGTGTGCTTCTGACTCAGGTGCAATATTTGAAGGAAACCAGCGCAAAAAAATTTCTTATTATAGATACTGGAATGAACCACCTAATACGTCCGTCTCTCTATGAAGCACAGCACCTGATTTATCCGCTGGTAAAAAAACACGGAGGTCTTGTCTGTGATGTCGTAGGACCGATTTGTGAGTCCTCTGATTTTTTCGCCAAGAATTGCTCAATGACGATGGTTGAAGAAGGTGATTTTTTGGCTGTAGTTGACTCGGGCGCCTATGGTTATTCCATGGCCAGCACCTATAATCTGCAAGAGCTGCCTTTGGAAGTTTGTATCTAATTTAGTGAACTTTTTGAACCTGAACTTCGACGACACGGAACTCATCAGCTACGATTGGTTTTAGAATGCGCACAGCAAGGTCGGTGAAGTGCGCTGAATAATCTGAAGTCATTATCAAGATTTTACGAGGGCGATCAGAGACTCGAGGATTCACTCGTCCAGCTAGAAAGTCCTGATTCAACCACTGGGCTATAGCTTCTCCAGAGTCGACAAGCTCGACGGACTTGCCAGTCACGCGAGAAATAGAGTTCTTTAGAATCGGATAGTGGGTGCAGCCCAGTATTAACGTATCAATTTGATTCTGAAGAAGAGGATTCAAATAGCGATAGACAATCAAGTTAGTGATGGGATCTGCATCCCAACCTTCCTCAGCCAGAGGCACGAAAAGCGGGCACGCTTGATCAAAAACCTGAGCTGCCGGACTGAGTAATTTAATTTGTTTTGTATAGGCCTGACTATTGATGGTGGCGCGAGTACCCAGCACTCCAATTCTTTGGTTTTCAGAAACGCTGAGCGCCCTTTTGGCTCCGGGTTCAATCACGTTGTAGACGGGCAACCCTTCGAATTCGTGTTCAAACATTTGGGCCGAAGCAGTATTGCAAGCAATAACTATCGCTTTCACATCCAGACTTTGCAGGAACTCGATGTTCTGTTCGCAGTACTTGCGGATAGTGGAAGCGGATTTCGCTCCGTAAGGCAGGCGCGCCGTATCCCCAAGATAGATAAAACTTTCTTGAGGAAATTGCAGAGCCAACTCTTTAAGAACGGTTAAACCACCAATTCCTGAATCGAAGACTCCAATAGGGCGCGCATCTGCTTGTGACATATTAGTTCTTTACTCCATGTGCTCGTGATTCAGAGATACCACTAGCGGACATTTCGATAAAGAGGGCTTTGTCTTTAATCTCAGCAATGCTGGTTGCATTCACGTAACTCATGCCGCTACGGATGCCGCCAGTGACTTCAAGGATCACATCTTTAACATGCCCCTTTACGGTGACTTGCGTGGATTCACCTTCAGGCGCCATGCCTTCTGGTACGCCGCCGCGCCAAGATTCTTGCGCGGATTTCGAAGCCATGCCGCGATATTGTTTTTTTCCGTTTTTGATTTCTCCTGGCGTCTCGATCGTGCCAGATAGCATACTGCCAAGCATAACGACACTTGCACCCGAAGCGAATGCTTTAACCATATCTCCTGAAGTTCGGATTCCACCGTCAGCAATCACAGGAACTCCGTAGCTTTCGGCCACTTCTGCGCAAAGTGCAATCGCGGTCATTTGCGGAACTCCGCAGCCTGTGATGATTCTTGTGGTACACATGGAGCCTGGTCCGATGCCAACTTTGATAGCATCTGCACCCGACTCGATAAGCTCTCGAGCTGCATCCGGAGTTGCAAGGTTTCCTGCTATCAGATCAATATGGGGAAACTTGTCCTTAAGCCACTTCATCGTTTCGATCATCTGTACAGAATGACCGTGAGCAATGTCGATGGTGATGATATTTGTTCCTGCCTCGACCAGGGCCTGTGCGCGGGTCTTAAAATCATCGCCGACGCCGACACTTGCTGAAATATTTCTTACGCCTGCTTCTTTAAGGCGACGGGCCTGCGACGCTTGTTCTTCAGTAGAAATAAAGCGATGGAGGATGCCTAGGCCACCAAGTTGGTTCATTGCAAAGGCCATGTCATGCTCTGTGATCGTATCCATATTGGCACTGATAATGGGTGTATCCAAGCTGATGTTCTTGGTCAGCTTGCTAGTGAGTTTGGGATCTCTTCGCGAGCGGACATCAGAACGCGCCGGCATGATGAGCACATCATCAAAGGTTAAACCTTTGCCGCGGGTTTTTATATCTTTCCAGTTAAACATTAGGTTCATCTTGCTTTACCTCACTCGTAAAAATTTTGAATAAAAGATGAGTCGATATCAATAACAAATAGGTGTCGAGCAAGCTCAAGAGAAGACTTGCCATCGGAGTTTTCCAGATTAAGCGATAGGCGTCGAACAGAGCTGAAAGTATGATGGGAATAAGCAGGTGGAATAAGATGAATATTCCAAAAACCTGCACGCGGTGCTTACGGACAATCGCTGTCGAGGCCTGAAGGGCATCCACGTGGCCGTGCTGGTAAAGCGGGGAACCGACTACGACAAAGGGCACGAGGCTGTAGTGCAGATATTTCCAGATACCTGGGATGATAAATAGAATCGACCAGAGCAGTGTTTTACCCCAGGCTCGCAAAGTCTCAATAAAAAGATGGTTGAGGTGGCGGTTGAAAAATTCTCCTAAAAGGAGGGTCCGCGCTCTTAGGGAAAACAAAGAGTATAGCGCCAAGGTCGTCATGAGCACGGGGAAAACTACATTGAAAAAAATGGAAAGAAAACCATAGAGGACAATGCTTTTTTGTATGCCAGTGGGGTCACGAAGTGCGGACTCGACTTGCATGTTAAGGTACTGATCCACATTGTTCGACAATATTGCGAGGGAGAACAAAGGCAGAGCTATTTTCTTAAAAGCCGTTAGGTTTTCACTAAAAAAATTCACTCTTTATTTAGATCGGGAAAGACCGTGTGAGTCAAGCTGGCAGGTGCAAAAGAGTCCTCATAGGAAGGCCTTTGGAAGGCCGCATAAAAGGCTTTTTCGTGTTGGCGAACACAGAACGGAGGCTATTTTTTAAAATTCGTTGTTATCCCTAACGAGCCTCATCAATATGAATCATCTTTAGTCCAGGGGGAATTTATGTTGGATTTTTCAGTTCTTAATTCATCCTTCGTCAACCCTACATGGATCTCAGCCATTTACGCGTTTTTGCTTAGCTTTGTGCTGGGAACCTTGTTGGCTTTGGTCTACGTGAAAACGTTCAGGGGGCTGTCGTATTCGCTTAATTTCTTGCACGGTCTGGTGCTTTTGCCGATCGTAATTGCGATCGCAATGCAGGCAATTGGCGATAATGTCGCACGAGGCATTGGAATGATTGGCGCGCTTTCACTGCTAAGGTTCAGAACCAATGTCAAGGATCCTAGGGATATGTTCTTTATTTTTGCGTCCCTGGCTATTGGCTTAGCTTCCGGAGTTCATGCCTATGGCATTGCTATTCTCGGGACGGCTTGCTTTGTTGCGGCATTAACAGTTCTGCATGGTTCGCCTTTTGCCTCAGGTCCTCAGTTTGATGGTCTCTTGCGATTTAATTTGCCTCGTTCCCCAGAGGAGCAGCGTGAGGTGGAAACGATCTTGGCAGGTCAATGTCGTCATTTCGCTCTGGCGACAATCCGGGAAGTGGCTCAAGGTGAGCGATTGGACTTCTCCTATCAGGTTCGCTTGAAAGCACAGAGTACATCGGCTGATCTTGTGGAGCAAATTGGCAGCCGCCCGTCAGTGCGTGGTCTTAACTTCATGAATCAAGAGTCTGTGATTGAGGTGTAAATCATGAGTAAACTGAGCGCGGTTCTTAAGAGCTTTCTTCACGATGTGATAGGACCCGACAATAAGGTTCTTCTTTTTGCATGGGTTGTCGCTGTCACGGTCATTTTATCTTTGGGATTCTTTTTAGGCTCCGAATCGGTAGTGGTTTTGGGTGTCGCCGAATCGCGGGAGTATCAGGTTAACTTTGATAGTGCGGTCGAAATAAAGCAGGTGCATGTTCAGCCAGGGCAAATCGTCAGGAAGGGTGATCTTCTGGTCGAACTGAAGCAGTCTGAGTGGGCGGCCCGATTAAGGGAACTAAAGAAGGATCTTCATCGTTTGCAGGCAGAGAGCAAACTTAGAAATCAGATCAGCCGATTAACTCGAGATCGTCGCGATTTGCCTGCTGATGTGGACCCGCTACAGGTGGATATTCAAGAAACAGAAAGAGAGATTGCTCTTGTTGAGCACCGTATGAAAAATCTCTTTGTTCTGGCGGAAGTGGACGGTGCCGTCGGTGCTGTGAATTTTAAGAATGGTGAAAAAGCGCCAGCCTTTGCTCCTTTGATCACGTTAATGCCGATAAATCCAACATACGTGAATGGCTACATCAACGAGAATCTGATTTCAAACTTGCAGTTGAACCAAGCAGTTGAAGTGAGTTCACAAGGAGGAAAAAGTGTTCGAGGCGTGGTAGTCCATATCGGCTCCCGAATTGTTCCTATTCCTGAAAGACTTTTACGGATAAGAACCTTGGTTGCTTATGGCCGAGAGGTTGTGGTGGAGATTCCAGCAAAAAATGAGTTTCTTTTGGGGGAAAAAGTAAGTGTTCAGAAAACTTGGGGCTGGAATCTTTTCGATACGGCCCAGGCGGATGAAAAGCCAGAAGAGGCGATGAAGCTGAACGGGGAGCCCCAAGAGGTCGTGGTGTCCATGAGTTTTGGTGAAGGCTTTATACCAGAGCTTTCCGGAATGGTTTACTTGCCTGATTTGCATCAGTTTGCTGTGATTTCTGACGACTACCCCGGGAAAGCCCCAAGAATTTTACTGATGAACGAACGTGGTCAGCTTCAAGATCAAATGCATGAAATCGAAGGTTTAAAGGAAATGGACGATATTGAATCTATTTCCTCCAAGGGACAAGATATCTATCTGATGAGCTCTCTTTCGCCTACTAAAAAAGGAAAAATTAAAGAAGCTCGTCAGCAATTTGCAAAAGTCCGCCGAAATGGCTTGCAGTTCAAACTGGTAAAACAAATCAACCTAGCTAAAATTTTGCTACCTGCACTTGAGAAATCCGCAGATGCGGAACTGAAAAAAATTGCTAAGTTTAAGCACGAGGATCCCGAGAAAGCCTTTGAAATTGAAGGGCACGATATACGCGGAGACGATCTTTACCTGGCCCTGAAAGGTCCTATCTTTGAAAGAAATCAAGGTACGATCTTGAAGGTAAAAAACTTTAGCACACTTTTTGAGAAAGAAACTCTGGCTCCGGAAGCAGTGTCCCTGGCATACCGTTTTCCAATGAGTTTGCCAGGTAAAAATTCTGAAATGGCTCTTTCCGAGCTTAAGTATGATGCTACCGGTCTTTGGGTGGCATCCTCTTGTATTCACGATAACTGCAGTGCTCTTTGGAAGATCAACGAGGCTTCAGGAAAAGTTGAATTAGTCCAAGAGTTCAAGACCAAAGGTCTTGAAGGGTTTGCCAGATTTGGAGACACCCAGAAAGTGTATGGAGTGTTCGACCAGAAAACAAAGAGTCAGTTCGTCGTATTTCATAACCGTATTGTTCAAAAGGTTGCGAAATGACGGTTTTCGCCACGTTGATTTTTGGAATATTAGCAACAGCTGCTGAAGTAACTCCTGAGCAAGTCCTGAAAACAGCTTGGAGTGATCGTGCTTATCAGTCCCATGAGCTGATTCAAGGGACTGATTCGGTTAGTCCCGTACGAACTGTGGAAGCTATTTTGGGTCATAAGTCAAAACCGTATAAAGAAGATGAGCTTGAGGTGGGCCTTAAGTTCGTCTTTAAATCCTATGCTGAATGGAAGAGTGGTCGTGAAAAAGGTTTGCCGCAAAAGATTTTGAAAGACAGCGCTCTTGGTTGGGCTTTGCGAGATCGGTATAACACTCTGCTTATTTACGAGATCAACAAGCGCAAACAGAAAATCCTTTCCGATTTAATACAGACTTCGGAAGATCAGTTAAAAGCTTTGAGTCTAGCTCTAAAGGCCGGCCGTGCTACATCAAAAAACTTTGTCAGCGCACGCTCTGAGTTGTTCAAACTAAAAAGAGAGCAAACTATTCTGGAGCAAGAACGCGATCTCTTGAAAAAGAAAATCGGTCGTTGGCTTCCGGATCAGACGAACTTGGACTTTGCTCAAATTGACTTGTTAAGTGTGAAGGAAATTGAAGAGGCCGTGAAGGGTTCAGTCGTCAGTGAAAATTCTTTATCCGTAAAGCTAGTGGGTGAAGAGATAACAACTTTGGAACAAGAATTTACCATCGTCAGAGGTCGCGAAAAACAGTGGTTCAAAGCACTTGAAGTCTCGCAGAGTCAATCGGACTCGGAAACTCGCTATGAGGTTCAAGCCACCTTCCAAATACCATTCTTAAGTTCGGAAGATTTGGCTAAGCAAAAGCAAAACGAAATTATATTGAAGAAAGCCCTTAAGCAGAAAGAGTTTGAGGAATATAAGGATTCTCTTCATACTCTTAAGACCCAGATTTTAAATCAAATTGATCTTTATAAAATAATGGTAGAAAGCAACGGATTGGTGGCTTCTCGCAACTTACCGGATCCCCTGGCTAATATCGATCGAAAGATCGCTGCCAGCCAAGAGAAGTTAGAATTACTTACCCAGCAACAAGAGATCACACTGTTGTATCTTAGTTTCCTGCTGGAAACAGAGGTGTTGATGGATAAACCTGGTATCAACCACCTTTCCGCGGGAAAGAAAGCTATTCTGTTATGAGCACACCGATTTCACCGCTTGCCTTGGAAAGGTACGAGTTAAAGTATTTGATCCCTTTGGAATTGGTTGAGCCTATATCACGCTATGTAGAAGGCTATTGCGATATGGACCACTATTCGCAAATATCGCCGGATCAGTTCTATACTATTAACAGTCTTTACCTGGATTCGCCGAATCTTTATTTGTTGAGGTTCAAAGAGGCGAGCAGTGCATTTTGTTTCAATATGCGAGTCAGATCCTACGGTGAGAACCCAAAACCTCCTTATTTTTGCGAAATTAAATATAAACTCAGAGAATTCGTCAGAAAGAAGCGGGCGAAGATAAACTCGGAAGAGTGGGCCAGTTATCTTATCTCCGGCGAGACACCTCCCGAACTTGATGCTGCTTCCCTAGATAACTTCGAGAATTTTCAATTTATGAAAATGACCTATAACGTTGAACCTGTTATTTTGACTCAGTATCGTCGCAAAGCTTACATCTCGAACATAGACGACTATGCCAGGGTGACGTTCGATCGCGACCTGCGCTTTCAGGAAATTTCGGACTGGTGCTTAAAACCAGAAGAGAAAATGCTCTGTCATTATGATCATCCTGAGTCCTTCGGAAACTCTGGATGTAATGTGGTGCTGGAACTGAAATGTGAGAAGAAAATTCCTTTGTGGTTTGTCGATCTTATTCAACGATTCAATCTAATGGGTGGTTCCTTTTCTAAATTTGGCAACTCGATGGCGACCCTGCATCATATACCCGAGGTGGTCACCCCGGGTCCGATGTATCTATAGAATCTACTCGCAGGCCACTTGCGGCAACCGGCCGCCTGGAGTGTAAATGGCGAGGTCGAGATCAAAATTCAGCTCTCCACTGCGACATTTCGACACGAGGATTTGCTTGGCTCTCGCTACATTGTCTTTGACCTTCTTGATGTCCATGTCAGTAAAAAAGAGTTCGTTCTTCATATAGCTATCGCCCTCAGGTTGTTGAACTTGTTTGGCGAATTCTATGAACTTTTGATAGGTTTGAGGGCTGAAATGACGAACTCGCTCCAGAGCGCCATATTTTCGCATCATATTCGATTTTGTCACTCCACAATCATTGTCTCTTAGAATCATCTGTTTTAATAGAACTGCCTGTTTGCCTGCCATCTCTGCCGTTTCATCATCGGGTACGACAAGGATGTCTTTTTTCAGTGCAGCTTTCGATTTTTTTCGAAGAATATTTTGTGGATTTTGCGGGTCAAGATAGTACCAGTAATATTTATAGTGGATATTTCCAATGCGATCCTGCTGATTCAAGATAAAATCAAGTAAGATCATCTCGGAGACATCTTTCATCTGAACGACGGTGGGAGCCACTTTGACGAAATCAGCCGAGTTAAGCATTTGGGAAATGGGGCGAGGATCCAGAAGTCTTCTATAAGGAGGTTGTGAAAGGAATCGTTCATATCTCGTTTCGTAGGTACCTCTTCCACTGACTTCGATATATTGCTCCTCACCTTTCACATTATCGCTCAGGGCGCCATAGATGAAGTTTTGGGAGCGGTCGACAAGCTGAGGGTGTTGGCTGGGCGATCTGTGAACCTGCGCGAATTGCAACCAGGTTCTTGCGATTTGAGTCGTGCCCCCGGCAAGGTGTTTGACAGCTTTATCTGTAAGCTGCTTGTGAATGCTAATATCCATCGTGCGATAGACCGATACCGGGACCTGACCAATATCGCCTAATATTCGCGAGACTTGATAGTAGGCCAAAATCGCCGGAGTATACGAACAACTTATGCTCTGTTTAAATTTCGCATCTGTCGGCAAACCCATCTTTTTGACATCACAGCTTGATGCATCAATAGCTTGTTTGGAGTATTTGTCTGTGGGATTTATTAAAAGAATTCCGGGGTTCGTAGAGTTGTACTTCGGGCAGACGCCTATATTGGTGTAGAAATCATACGAGCAAAGTCTGTTTTCTTTCTCGACATCTTTGAGCGAATAAGATCCCAGCTCCCACTTTTTGGGAATGATACAGGCTTCTGTTAATCCACGAGGTGAACGCAGTGAGATTTCCTTTCTTACTGTGTCCCGCTTATCGGGTTTGGGTCGACTTTCAGGATCTTGATCTTCGGTAAGTTCGTCTTTGACGGCGCCAATCGTGTTCACAGCCGACAGGGTTTCTGCGCAGGCACTGGTAAAGAAGAGGCAAAACAGCAGGAGCACTGGGTTCAGATTTTTTGTTAGCATCTCACTATCCTTGTTGAATCGATTTACTGATGACGTTGGCATGATCAGTAGGGAACAAACAGTTTCTTTCTGGAAAATTGTCGAAATATAGATCAAAAGGACCAGTACGATTATGAATGAATTCGCTTTTGCGCCTAAAGTGGTCTAGCAGACTTGTGTGATAACACAGATCTTGCCATCGTTAGGGCATGAAAAAACCTACATTACAAAAAACACTTATTCTTTCCCTCCTGACAGTTGTGGTTGGTTGTTCTCAGGGTGGGGGTGGCACTAACACTATTGAAAGCTCACAAGGCTATGACCAGGTTCCTGATGGAACTGAAAAGCCGGTAGAAGTCTCTGGTTTTCGTCTGGACCAAGAGGTGAGTAAGTTCAAAAACCGATATCAATTAAATGACCTCAATACCAAGCTCACTGATAATAAAGGTGTAGGTCTTGAGGAGCTCTGGGGAACACGTAACATGCGAGTTGTCTTGCATGGTGTGATGTATCGTGGTGGTGCGAATAATAAGTATCTTCAGCCAGCTCGGAGCAACGTAAATCCCTTAGCAACTGTTGGATTGGATAATCTCTGCCGAGAAGATTTTGGTGCAGCGGTTTATTTGTATTCTGAGAATTTTGTGACGGCACCTAGAAGTGTAAATTGTACGAACACGGCACACCAACCGCAGTCCTTGCAATACAAACAGTATGCAGCGGCTGGAGAGAAAGAAAAGATTCTTGATCTCGTATTTAAACGTATCAAAGGAGATTTAAATGGACCTGTTTACGCCCATTGCTGGAATGGATGGCATTCATCTGGATTGATTTCAGCAATTGCATTAAAGCAGTTTTGTGGCTGGACGGATGCACAGGCAGACGCCTATTGGGTGAAAAATACAGACGGGAATTCTGACGGATTCACGACGTTAAGAAAGAGAATCAAAGATTTCACACCGCTGGCAAAATATAAGATCACTGCCGAGGAAAAATCGCTTATTTGTCCGAGACCATAAAGAAAAAATATCACATTCATATTAATGTCTCTGCTTGAATCAAATTCGGGCAGAGACATTTCTTTATTCACATTATTTCGTACCCAATCATGTCCGCCATCATGTTTTTGCAACATTACAGTCACGTAAGATCTAGTATGTCTGAACGTCATAGGAGGTTTTTATGCGGTTGATGACTAAGATATTTGGTGTCGTAACACTTGCAGCAACGATAGCATCATTGACCGCGACGGTTATAGCTCGACATGAAATATTCAAACAGGGTGAGCAAGATCTAATCCTAAAGAGTCAAGCAGTGCTCGATCAATTAGAAGGTGTGCGGGACTACGTCGCTACCCAAGGAGGATTGAAAGATTATTTCAATCTTATCGTTAAAAGGTTTCCTGATGGCGATCTGAGTCCAGAAATCGCGGAAAGTGTGCTGAAGAGAGTTCCTATCTTTGCGTCAATTCAGGTTGGACAAATCCAAGCCGAGAAAAGTGGTTACCAGTTCAGAGTATTTTCTCCAGAGCCCCGTCGAAAAGAAAATCTTGCTTCGCTAAGTGAGATGGAGATCTTTAAGCAGTTTGCGCAGGATGAGAAGCTTAAAGAACTTGTAAGCAAGACCGATGATTCCGTAGTTGTTTATCGGCCGGTGCGTTTAGCTGAAAAACAGGGGTGTCTTCTTTGCCATGGCAGTCCTTCACAGAGTCCCTATGGGAATGGAAAAGACATTCTGGGCTATAAAATGGAAAATTGGGGCGATAACAAGCTTCATGGAGTTTTTGCTATCACCTCTAGTTTAGAAACTACAAAGTCTGCTGGGATGAAGTCGGTGATTGGCATTGCCATCACTGGGATTGTGGGTCTTTTGGGAAGTATTTTATTCGCATGGTGGGCTTTGCGAAATTCACTAAAGCGCTTAAGTGTCGCAGTCTCATCGATTCGAGCCTCCAGTCAGAATTTGGAGGAATCCGGTACTGAGGTTTCCGTGGCCTCTAATAATTTGAGTCACTCGTCAACGGAGGCGGCCGCGGCTCTTGAGGAGACCTCGGCGAGCCTGGAAGAACTCTCGAGTTTAGTGAAAATTAATACTGACAATTCAGGGCAAGCCAAAGATCTATCGGCGCAAGCGATGCTGGCTGCCAAGCAGGGTGAGGCGAATATTATGCGGCTGATAGAAACGGTTAAGGATGTCGCGGATTCCTCTAAAAAAGTTGAAGAGATCAGTGTGGTAATTGATGATATTGCTTTCCAAACAAACTTGTTGGCGCTTAATGCGTCAGTGGAGGCCGCTCGGGCTGGAGAGCAAGGTAAGGGTTTTGCCGTGGTTGCTGAAGCTGTTCGGACTTTGGCGTTGAAATCGGCGACCTCGGCAAAAGAAATTTCGAATTTAATTAGTGAAAGCCGGGAGCGAATTGAAGAAAGTTATGGTCAGGCTCTACAGAGCGGCGAAAGTTTAAAGCTTATTGTACAGGAGTCAGAAAAGGTTTCAGAATTAAATTCTTCCATTGCGATATCAAGTGCAGAGCAGGCGACGGGGATTGAGCAAATCACAAAGGCTGTCCATGATTTGGATAAGGTGACTCAGGACAATGCAGCTTCGTCCGAAGAATCCGCCGCAGCTTCCGTGGATTTGACGAAACAGTCTGAAGAGTTAAGAGTGCTTGTCAGGGAAATGGAATCCATAGTGAATGGATTCCAGAAGGTCGGATAAGTTACAAACGGCTCTACTCTAGGCGCTCTCTTTGGCGGGCGTTGCGGTCGCAGCGTCCGTTAAAAGCATGATCTTGAGCGCGCTCTTTGGGTGCGTTCTCAAAGAAGCGGCGAAGTCCCGGAACATTTTCCTGAATCATCTTTTTCATCTGACTTTCGCTGGGTGAGTGACTCGTGCCCATCTCGAACAAAAGTGACCAGATTCCATGTTGTAAATAGGCGTAGTCTTCGAAGGCACCATCAGCTGCATAGAGCATGTCTTTTGAATTGCCAATCTGATATCCGCTTTCCACGACGGCTGATTTGGATAGGCTAATAAAAGTGTTATCATTGACCGTGTTTGTGTCTTGGGTCGAGAATCCCCAAGGGTAAAGGACTGCTGGCCAATGGGTATGCAGAGTAGCCGAACTCACGATCTGCGCTTTTTCCAGAAATTGAGCCAGCGCTTTGGTGGCTTTGGAGCGATGAGGAGTGCCGCGAATGCAGGGGCCTGGGTAATCTCGGTTGGGATCAATTCGTCCTTGGCTGGTTTGTTCATTGCGGCTGCGAGTGTTGTAGCCTGAAATATTTAGAACCGGAATTACATAGATAGTGTGCCCAGGAATTGGGTTTTGGGCGAAAGCTTCGGCTGCTCCGAGAGCCACTACGGTAGAACCGTACTCGTTACCATGGTGAGTAGCGACGATGAGATCTGCGATTTCACCATCACCAATTTTCAAACCAGAAATCATTTGTCCCGAGTCCGACAAACCGACATCAATCCATGTAGTCGTATGAGGATTTGTCTCTGCTATTCTTTGCAATGTCAGAAGGACATTGTTGTAGTTACTTGGCGGGGCGGACTTGGTCATTAGGAAAAGAGATAGGATCATTTCAAGCATATTTACCAGGCTCGATGGGTTCGCTTTGGATGTCAAAGTGGGGTTGCCAGGACCTTAGCATTACTGGAGCAAAGTCCGTAAAAAGGCGCGAACTTTGCCCCCAAAAATACAACTGAGAGGATCGCTACCTGAAATAGCGATTTATTGTTTATGAGACTGTTAAGACCGATCAAAAAATTCACAGGTGTTGGCCTTTTTGCGGCCCTTCTTGCGTTGGCGCCGCTGAATGCCGTGGCCATGCAATGTGACGGCGTCTTTATTCTCACGTCGTCGGCTGGTTATCCCTTGCTGACGATGGCATCTGAATATCGTGGTGAGGATCGAGGTCTTTATGTTGATCCGGTGACCAAAAAACCTTGGTTTGTACAGTATTTTAAAGAGTCAGAGAAGCGGGCCTTTGAGTTGTTTGTTGATGGCAAAGTACTGGTAAACCGAGAAGGTGTGAAAGTGGACTCCGTATTTGATCCAGAAGCGATGAGCCATGAAACGAGCCTTATCGTCATTGACAAAAACCATCGAATATTTGTTCTACCCTTTGAGGAGCGAGGACGCTTTCATCATTCTAGCTTGGGGGCCGGAGAGGATGTTTTCTTTGCCGGAACGGCAAGTTTCGGACAGGGTTATCTTCGGGAATTTACCGGCAGTAGCGGGCACTATAAACCTTCGGCACAGCAGACTTTGTTGGCCCTCTCTGATTTACGTAAGAGAGGGGTCGATCTTTCGAAAACAAAGCTGACTGGAAGGGTTGCGCAGGAGCTCAAAGGGACATTCGCTATTAGTCCTGGTGAGCTAAGTGTGATCCTGGATAAATTTATGGAACAGTAAGCCCCTCTTTTGGAGGCAGATCTCAAACTGAGAATACTCGACTGTCGAAGGTTTTCTGATCAATGTTTCATTCCTTAGACTATGGAAGCAAATATAATCGTTTTCAGGCGGCCCCGCCTTTGCTTATACTGGTGAAGTGGGGGAAAGATGAAATATCAATATGTTCTATCAGCACTCGGTGTTTTAGGTCTTTCTGCTTTTGCCTTTCAAAACTGTTCAAATGTGAATTTCCACCCCGCAGAAGTTTATGAATCGGCTTCTTCGGCTCCCCCTCAAAAAGACCCGCCAAAAGCTCCCCCAGTTTGTGAGATGATGACTGCCCAGGCCGTAAAGCCTGAAGTAAGGTTTTCTTGGAATCATGCAGAAGATACTGAACCCCAGTTCAAGCAAGTGATGGCCGCTCCGACGGTAGGCGATATAGATGGGGACGGTATTCCCGAAATTGCGTTCGTATCCTACAAAGACACAGCATACACCTCAAAGGGTGTTTTGCGAGTGATAGACGGTGCTACTGGCAAAAAAAAGTTTTCAGTGAGCACAGATACATTGGCGCCTTTCGCTTCAACTTCGCCATTGCTGGTCGATCTTGATCATGATGGTCAAGCGGAAATCATTTACGTTCATTATCAGGGCAAGAAAGTCGTGGCTTTAAACTCAAACGGATTCGTTCGCTGGCAGGCGGATCTGGATTTCTCGGGTGTGCAGTTGACGGCTATGTTGGGCTGTTATGAGAGCTTTAGTGCTGCCGACTTGGATCAAGATGGGCGCACCGAAATTTTAGCTGGAAGCTGGATCATCAATGAAGGCGCTGATAAACAACCATTTATTCGTAAGAGACTCGCAGAGGTGTCTGCAAATTGCATGGCTTTCCCGGCAAATTTACATTTGCATCAGAAAGAAATGCAGATTTTAGGTATCAGTGGAGTTATGGATAAGAATGGGCAGTTTTTATGGAAGTATGCTCGCAATGGGTTTCCATCGACGGCCGATATTTTACCAAACGTCCCTGGATCTGAAGTGATCGTAACGGGCAATGACTATATAACAATTTATAGTGCGCAAGGCGATAAACTGGCTGAAAATAAGTTGTCAGAACATGCGGAACTGCTTTGCCCATCCAAAACAACCGTTGGCGGAGGCCAAGCTACAATAGGAGATTTTGATGGCAACCCATCCTCCATGGAAATAGCTGTTGCCACGGGAAAATCTCTGACCATTTTCAATAATAAAGGTGAAAAGATTGCTGGTAGCACTACGCAGGACTGTTCATCTTTATCAACCGGTCTGACTTCCTTCGATTTTAATGGAGATGGCAAGCCTGAGATTATTTATGCTGATGAGCAGTATGTTCGAATATATGAAATGGATGGTTCTTCGAATCTGAAGGTCATATGGTCAACGATTAACCCCAGCGGAACACTTCGCGAGTATCCTGTCGTTGCCGATGTAAATGGTGATGGTTATGCGGAGCTCGTGGTTGTCGCTAACAATATGTGGGTCGACATTGGTTCAATTTATCAAACGGCAGAACAAAAAGAACAAGCTCGATCAATTACTGGGCTGCGTGTGTTTAGCCCCAAAGATGCGAAAGCATGGATGCCAACAAGAGCTGTTTGGAATCAACATGCATATATGGCCTCCAATATTTCTGATAACCTCAAAGCGACCTCGAGCACACTTCACAATGGTCAACTCGCGGCACTATTTAAACGCAATATTCAGAAAGGTCTTTTACAAGAAGTTTGCGTGAAATAGAATGGTTGCATGACCAAATCCTCCTCTGCAAAACTTAACAAGATGATCGACGCCATTAATAGGCGAGGTTGTCTTTTAGTTTATCCCCTGCAAAATCGTCAGGAACCAGCAAGCCTCTGGTCCACCTTGTACCCGCGAACTAAAATGCGCTGGGAGTGGGATGTTGATGGCGATGACCGAGTCGGCGAGTTGTGGCGTCTGCGAGAGGAGCTTTCGAGAAGTGATAAGGTGGTCTATTCTAAATGGTACCAAGGACGAGCCACGTTTTTTTCCAAAAGTGTGTTTATAAATCTCTTGGCCTTTCTAGGCACTTCAAAAGGTCTTCTTTCGCTTTCACGAACTTCACAAGAAGCTCTTGATAGCTTCTTACTCGATTCGCCTCAATCTACAAAGCTTATTAAAGAGAATCTTGGTTGGCAGGGCAAACTTATGGAAAGTCACTTCAATCGTGCCATGAAGCCACTTTGGAATGGTCTTTTTCTCGTGGGTTATGGTGAAGAAGATGATTCGAGCTTCCCGTCGCTAAGAATGGCGGCAACACAGAACTTGTTTGAAGAGCTGTGGTTGTCGTCTCAGGAAGTCGATATTTTGGTGGCGGAAAAGAAGCTTATCGAAATTCTGGGCGAAGATAATCTTTTTTGGAAGTATGCACAGCGAGTAAAGCAACGCATGCTTAGAGATCAACTATGAGATTTACCTTGAAACAAAAGCTGTGGTTTCTATTCGTCCGCCTGATTTCATGGGTGGCTCCAAAACGGGGAGCGGAGTGGGCCGCGGAAATTTTTGAAACTCCGGTTTACTACGAACGACCCGAATCTGAAAAAAGTTGGTATGAGTCTGCCAAAAAAAGCCTTATAGGTGACGGTATACCTGCTTATGAGTGGGGCCCTTCTGAAGGGCCGTTAGTGGTGCTGCTGCATGGGTGGAGCGGACGTGGCACCCAGATGGGTTTTTTTGCTGGACCTTTGGTTGAAAAAGGCTTTCGAGTGGTCGCTTTAGATGGACCGGCCCATGGGGAAAAGTTTGGCGGAAGAACTAATGTTGGGGAGTATGCGCGCTATTTACTTCGCGCACAAAAAGATCTCGGCCCTTTTAGAGCTGTCATTGCTCATTCCTTGGGGGCAGGCTGTGCGGTCATTGCCTCAAGTTGGGGGTTGAAGGTTGAAAAGCTTGTGCTTATCGCGGGTCCATCACGTTACGAGCTCGTGGTACAGAATTTTCTAAATATGATAAATATAAGTCCAAAGGCACAGCGAATATTTTTTCAAGAGTTGGAAAAAAGGGTCGGAGTTTCGGCTTCTGAATTGAACGTGGGCCTTATGGGGCGTGAGTTGGGAATTCCCGCCTTGATCGTTCATGATGTGCATGACAAGGCTGTTCGCTTCAAGGCAGCTCTGGAGATAAAACAGAATTGGCCAGAAATTGAAATCTTTGAAACGAAGGGTTTGGGGCACCGACGTGTGCTACGCGATCCCGAAGTTCTAAAGATCGTTCTGCAGTTCGTCCAGGACTGAAAAATCTTTTGAGTTCAGTGAATGGGTCTCCTATTCTTTTATTTATGAAAATACTTATTCTGAATGGTAGCCCAAAAGGTGAGTCTGGAAATTGTGCAGACATCATAAGATTCCTTAAGCGACGGCGAAAAGATATTTCTTTTGGAGTTTTACATCTGGCGAAAACAAAATTCGGACCCGCGGCTTTACGTAAAATTAAAGATGCAGATGGATTGTTGTTCTTGACGGGAACCTACTGGGATTCTTGGGGAAGTCCCCTGCAAAAGTTTCTGGAGGATGCCACAGAACTTGAGGCGCGGGAGGAGATTATGGGGAAACCAGCTGCGGTTTGTGTCCTGATGCATTCGGTGGGTGGTAAATCAGTGCTTTCAAGACTACAAGGTGTCCTTAGCAGTATGGGATTTTTGATTCCGCCGATGAGTGGAGTAGTTCTATCTTTAAATTCTCAGATGGCCCAAGGCAACAGTAAGAAGTCGCACAATGAAGACTTTTGGAGTCTTGACGATATGGACGTCCTCTTGGATAACCTGAGCGTCGCTACTGCCTGCGAAGTACACTGGAAGGCATGGCCGGTGGATCGCAAGAACTTCCGCAAGACTTGGCTTAGATTTTCCAAATGACTTGGTCGATCTTTAAAATGTTTAGCCTCATAAGTATATTCGGTTCATCTGCTTTTTCTAAAAGGTAGACTAATCATTTTTGTCTCATTCCAAGACTTATCCGAAATCCCTTTTTTAAAAAGTGATCAACTAAAATCCACCCTTGTACTAAATTGACTCGAATGCGAATGATAGGTGATTTTGGAGGTTTCCTCATTGTAGACTGAAATAGTTCAATATTGGGGGACCGTATGAAATGGGGATCAGTTCGTATTATTATTGGCGTTGGAGTTCTGTTGCTTGGCTATCAGAACTGCGGTGGACCTGTTCAATTTGAAGAGATCGCAGAACAAGCTTCGCTTTCTGTAGAGCCGAATCTACCACCGCCGGTGCCGCTGACCTGTCAGTTTGACGGAAGGGTACTTAATGAGGGTGACTCCGTAGTCAGCTATCTTTCATCAACAGTGCCTTTCGGAGAGAATTGCGTTTCAGAGAACCGCATTTGTCAAGGTGGCGCACTTTCTGGTTCCCATAGTTATTCATTCTGTAATGTCGATATTCCCAAAGCTTGTATTTTTAATGGACGAACAATTGCTCACGGTGCTGTAGTAGATGCCTATCAAAACTCCGCTGTGGACTTCGGTGGCAGCTGCGTTTCTGAGGTCCGTGTTTGCGATAATGGAAGCCTATCAGGTTCTTATTCCTACGCTTCGTGTGAAGTGGGGCAACCAAAAGCTTGCTTGTTTGATGGAAAAACTTTGGCGCACGGAAGCAGCGTGACTGCTTTCTTAAATTCAAGTGTGGCTTTCGGAAAACAATGTGTCAGCGAATCACGTAAATGCTTGGATGGAAGTTTAAGTGGTACTTTCGAATTTACAAGCTGCTCGGTTGGAGCGCCTAAGGCTTGTGTGTTTAACGGAAGAACAGTGGCCCATGGGGAATCCGTTAATGCTTATTCGGCTTCCAGTGTTCCATTTGGCGGAAGCTGTGCCGTTGAAGATCGTATCTGTAATGATGGTACTTTAGGCGGAAGTTTCGCATTCGCCTCATGTGCGGTCGAAGCACCAGTGGCCTGTTTGTTCCAAGGACAGACGATTGCTCATGGTCAAAGTGTCCTAGCCTATAAAGCAGCTTCGGCTCCGGTTTGCGAGGACGAAACTCGAGTTTGTTCCAATGGAAATTTATCAGGAAGTTTCCAAGAAAAATCCTGTGAGGTTCCATGTACTGACATGGCCGAAAAAACTAGATATCTAAATACGATGATTCAAATTTTTGAAAACGTGGACAATGTCGCTATTGCTCAGAATTGTATTGATGAGCCAAATCCAACCTTGGCCAAGAATATGCCGACAGAGGCCTATTCAACTCTTCGTTTCAAAAATACCTGCGGAAATCGTTATTGCCGAATGGTAAAAAAGATGGATTCTGGGCGAATCATCGACATGAAAGATGGAAGATCTACTCTTGAATGTCGTTATGAAAAAACACCGCAAACCTATGTAGGAACTTGCGAAAAAGAAGTGGAAAAGATTGGTACTCCAATGAGTATTATCGATGACACTCCAACGAATGTTAGAAACATTTGTGGTATCAATAGTCTTGGTTTGTCGGGAGTAGACTATAATATCCATTACATGTATACATGCGGCTATAAGTACTGCGTGAGCAAAGGTTTCGCTGATGGACGAATGGTTGAGCTTAATAGTGTGGTGACGACAGCGCATTGTTATCGTGACTTTGCCGGAAGCTTGCCAAGTTTAAAAGTCCAACAAACCGAGATCGCGGCGGCATGTACAGAAACAAGTACACCCACAGTGGACTCGAATATGCCTAAAGATGCTCTTTCTAGAGAGCGTTTTATGAGCACTTGCGGAAATCGCTATTGTATTTCCAAAGGGTATTCGATGGGACACGTTGTAGAGCTCTATAGCGACAAAACCGCGCTTCTAAAGTGTCTGGCAAAATAGGACACGGCTCGATCATTGTTCTTAACTTTAATCCCTCTTCAGGAGTTCTGGAGAGGGATTTTTTATCTACTATTTGTAATGTTTCTCTGCCGAACTTGGCACTATTCCTGAGATAAATTCTAATGACAGCCACCTGATTACGGTCACGTGGCGCTCACTTTGCGCACAGGGCGCAGAGTGACGCGTATTTTAAGTACTGTCCAAGAGTTCGACAACTATGGAGGTGTCATGTCCCATCGAAATATCCTTTTAGGGATGTCATTACTATTGATAGCTTCTGCGACTTCTGCGCAAATGCGCTGTGAGAGTGTTCTTGGATCTCTCAAGACTGAGGCAGAGATAATCAGCTTTATCGAAAGCAGGAACTCGCAGCGAGGTGGAGAATACAATGCTTACTTGCTGAGGTACTTTGAGACTCACTTGGAAAGATTGTCGCCTACGGGTGCGATCCATTTAATAAATGCATTAGTTCCTGAGGGAGCGATGTCCCGATCGAGCCAGTTTTCTGCCTTCGTTACAAAGACCTACGCGCGAGAGAAAATGATTCGAACTTTCGTTGACCACGCACAAGACCGTCTGACAGAGAATGAAATTAGTTATTTTTCTGATCTGCTTCTTTATGGACGCTAGTGTTACATAACAGTTCTGGAAGACTAGCTTTCTTCTTCGAAGCTGGACGTGATCTCGAGGTCGCGATAAAAGGAAGGAATGAAACAATCCCTACCTAAAGAACTAACTGCATTAGTTGATTGGTCCGTCTCAGAACTGGGCCGTGTTATTGGATCTGAATTGGGCCGAAAGTCTTTTCAAAGAATCGAAAAGCTGCGGCAGTTCGTTAAATCACGGGAGTGTCAGCAGGTCGCTGGACTGCAAAAAGTTAGAAAAGATCTGGAGAAACTCTCGCGCAAAGAGCAGTGGGAGATTGCTCACGCTTTTGCCCTTATGTTGGAACTGATTAATTCTTGCGAGTTTGCATATCGAGCAAAGAGTTTAGAGTTCTCCGAGAATTTCGAAGATGCTAAGGTTCCATACGGGCGGATTATACACGTAATGACGGCTCACCCAACGGAGTCGCGAAATCCAAAGATAGTTTTTTATTTTAAACGTATTCAAGATTTACTTATTAGTCAGCTTAAGAAATCCTCCGAGGACCATCGTTCCGAGTTATTCTTATTGTTAAAGCTGGTTTGGCGACTGCCGATGTCAAAACAAAGAAAACCGTCGGTTAAGGATGAGGCAGAGTATATCTATAATTTGATCCTTCAAGATGAAATTATCGAAGTGTACTTAAATAAGAAAGCCCAGGGGTTGCCATTTTATATTCGCACCTGGGTCGGCGGAGACAAAGACGGTCACCCGGGAGTTGATGAAAAGACAATGTTAGGTAGTCTGGAGCTTTCTCGTGCATTCATTCTAAAATGGTTTCGGCAACGAGTGGTCTCTTTTATAGATGATCTCGAGCCGGTGGCAAAAACTTCAACCATTGAAGGTCGGAGATTGCGCAAGCTTCTGCAACAGGCTGCTCGTCTTGAAAAGCTTTTGCCGCCGCTGAGAAAGATCAAAGCTGGAGACGATCAGAAAGTGGAGGAGCTAAAGCAGTCAGTTGTGAAATTGTCGCAGGACTATCAGCAGATTTTGAAAACGGAGTCTGCGAAGCTAAAGCGAATAAATAGTTTTTTTCAGATATTTCCCGGTTTAGTTGTTCCTTTGGAGCTTCGTGAGGACAGCAGCCTTGTCCATGAAGCTGTAAAGAATCAAAAGGATCGACCAGCTATTGTGCGAATGTTGTGTGCCCTCAATACAATTTCGCCCCGATGGAACCCACGATTTTATGTCCGTGGTTTTGTTCTGAGTCAGGCTGAGTCTGAAAGAGACATCGCCGCGGGTATCACTCTAGTGAAGAGGTGTCTGAAAGGCGTTCGGCTGCCGGTGGTGCCACTTTTCGAAAGTGCTCACTCATTGGAAAATGCCAGTGAAATAGTTGAAAGATTTTTTTCACTGGCAAGTCAAAAAAATATGATTAAAAAGCAATGGGCCGGTCATTTCGAGATCATGTTGGGTTATTCAGATTCGGCAAAAGAAAGCGGGTCACTGGCTTCCAAAGTTTTAATTCAAAGTGCGGTCGCAGGACTTGAGAAAAAAATATCTTCGCACGGACTGACGCCCATATTTTTCCATGGTTCAGGTGGAAGTGTTGAGCGAGGTGGGGGATCTATTCAGGATCAAACTGCATGGTGGCCAGCTTCGGCATTGGCAACTGCCAAGGTGACTGTGCAGGGTGAAATGATTTACAGGTCCTATTCTTCTGCAGCTGTGCTGAAAAGGCAACTTGAACGATTCGAATCGGCAAGAGCGGCACGAAATAACAAAAAGACTCAAGGAGAGCGTCCTGGGGATCTTCGTCATCTGAAAAGGATGGCCATGGCGACTCGGGCTTATTATCAGTCTCTTTTGCAGGAGCCGACCTTTTTAGAGGTTATTGAACAGGCGACGCCGTACACATTTCTCAAGAATCTGAAGTTAGGTTCAAGACCGAGCAAGAGGCAAGGTGCTGTTGAAATCCGTAATCTTCGAGCTATTCCATGGGTGCTCTGCTGGACTCAAACACGAACGCTGTTTCCAACTTGGTGGGGGGTAGGTTCCTATTGGGCGAGTTTGTCCGCTCAAGAGAAAAAAGTATTTCAGTCGATTTTCAAAAGGTCTTCCTTGTTTGCTTCCTACATTCGTCTGTTGGGATTTACTTTGGCAAAGATGGAGCTAAATATTTTTTCGATTTATCTGCAGACTTCAAGTTTGTCTTCCGACCTGAAGTCTGAAACTGAAAAAAGATTTCGTAAAGAGTTTTCGCTTTGCCGAAAGGCTCTTCACGAAATTTCCGGAGAGTCCCAACTGCTTTGGTACCGTCCCTGGCTTCAGGATAGCATTCACTTGCGATCTCCACTAATACATCCATTGAGTGTCCTGCAATTAATCGCTTTGAAGAACAACGATGTTCCTTTATTAAGAGAGACCGTCACAGGTGTCGCGAGTGGAATGTTGACGACCGGGTAAACGATTCTTTTGAGTTGTTAAGACTGTCTCACTTCTTCCTTTTCCTGGGTCTCGCTAATAATGTCTCCTAAGGTGTCCTCTAAATAGAGTCGCTTGGTGATAACGAGCGCTGCGGCAGTCAGGGGAGTTGCTAATGCCACTCCTAATATTCCAAATATCACGCCCAGGAAAACCTGTGCACCTAAGGTCAGTCCGGGGGGCAGGCTGACTGTCTTTCGCTGTATCAGTGGTGTGATGATGTAGCTCTCGACAACCTGTATAGCGACATAAAGCAGAGTAATGTGAAGCGCCAGCGTGGCATTTTCGACCAGTCCTAACAAGATCGCAGGAATGGCAGAGAGTATGGGCCCGATGTTGGGAATGAAAGTTAAAAGAGCAGCGATAAGTCCCAGGATCAGTGCGAGCGGAATATCCATGATCCAAAGGCCAAGTGTGGTAAAGAGTCCGATGGTGGCCATGCTGATGAACTTACCAATAAGCCACCATTGCAGAGTGACGCCAACCTCCTCGGTTACTTGTGCAATGCGCGCTCTTCGAGCGAAGGGGAAAAGATGCAAAAAACCTTTTTTATAGATTTTCGGTTCGACAGCTCCGTACAAACCGATAAAGAGTATGATGCCAAAGCTTGCAATGCTTCCAACTAAACCAGAGACGGCTCCGGTCACTCTATTGAAAACTTGCCCACCGGACTCCATAAGCTTGTCGGGATTAGCTTCTTTAAAAAGAATTTCGGACCAGGCGTAATCTTGAATCTGCGATTTAATTTTATGCAAGGCCTGAGGTATTTTCGTCGTCAACTCTTCGAGTTGTTCGGCCACTCCCGGTGCCGAGGTTCTTGCCAGGATTCCCAATAAGGATATCAGAATTAAGCAAGTGATAGCCACTGACCAACCATAGGGAAGCGAGGTGATTCGCGATAAACCTTTCGCTAAGCTTGATATGAAAATCGAGAACAGGATGCCTGCAAACAGCAATAAAAAAACATCAGAGGCTAATGAAAACAGGGAGATGACTAAAGTTAGGGTCAAAATCACTTTAGCTGTCATAAATAATCTATTTTCGAAGCGGCATTGCTCTTCTGAAGTGATCGGGTTCCCTGATTTCATAGCTTCTTGTATCGTAGGATTTTTCCAGTGTCCCAAGTATTACCGAAAGTATGTCAGAGACCATACGGTTCATCTGCTTTTTACGAGTTTCTCATAAAAACGCGAGAGTAGTCCATTGACCTAATTGAAAGGTTAAGGATGGTGGAGCCGATCGGGATCGAACCGACGACCTCAACACTGCCAGCGTTGCGCTCTCCCAGCTGAGCTACGGCCCCATTTCGTAAAGAAGATTTAACCGCAGAAATGTAGAAATTAAAATTCAAAAGTGTGATTTTGATGCGAAAAATCAATCTTAGGCAGGAGAAATGGACTCCCTCTTAAGCAGAGAGCCCATTTGGAGGGTTTATCGAGGTGATAGTTTAAAGACCACCTGGTAGACATCGAGATCGCCACGAGTCGCAAGGACGATGCTCGAAGCAGTTTGCCCGATGATGGCATTGTGAGGGCGGATCGTATGGATTCTTCCATAGCGATCAATTTGAAGTGTTTGACCTTGTTTGAATCCGTTAATCTGGAGATCCATAACCGCTACATTATAGGATGCATTCGCTTGAACTTCGATCGACTGAAGGCGATAACCACGGTAGCGGTTCATATCGAGGTGCATTCCAACATCAAGTCGAGCATCTCCCGAAAGATGGCGGTTTAGGTAGACTGGGACATCTATGGTATGACCCGGATAGCCGGGTCCGCCATAGCTCTCCTGCCGTAAGTGAACTGTCACTGTTTGAATGTGGGCACGACCTCGAATATCAAGAAGCAAGTTCGTTAAGTCCTGACCAATAACAGCTCTGTATTGAGGGCGTAGGAGGATTCGACCTTGAGGTGAGTAAGCACTGGCGTCTAAGCGACCGTCCAAAAGCAAGGACACCTGCGTATTGTAATCGCTTTGAATTTCAACTTCTACGGACTCAACACTATAACCATGATAATAGGAACCGATACCGGCAAGATCTCGAAGGTTCAGTCGCCCATTGATGACTTGTCGATAGAAGTACGCGGTTTTGCTTTCTGTTCTGCCGTAAGCTCCCGAAGAATGATCAGGTACAGGAATTCCAGGGGCCGGTGGAGGCGGGTAAGGATCGTATTGATCGCGCGGTCCCGGTATTCTGGGTCCTGGAGTCACATAGGCCTCCGCCGTCATAGAGAGAAGGCTGCAAGTCGCTAGTGCAAGTATTAGGTGGTTTTTTAGAGTCATAATGTCCCCTTGAGTAAGAAAAAGTTTCCCCAGCTCTACCTTCAGCAACCATTGTACCAAGGGTTGCAAGGGTCAAATTGGCCCTAATTGGCTGGGGAAACTTTTTTGGGGGACAGTAATTTAATGGCGACCTTGCTCTGCCTCCGTATCTTTTCTCAGAGTCAGTTCTTTGAGCCACTCCCGCATAAATTCAAGGTGCGTGTCTTCGTTGTCTTTTGCGATTTGAAATTGTTTAACTTGTTCCGCGAGGCCTGCTTCGTCAGCAAGTTGAATCAACAAGTCCCAGGCATCGTTATCTGCAAGCTCTGCAATAAGAATTGCTTGCACGCATTGTGCGACCGTCGTGCGTGGATCACTAATGACTTGCAAGAGGCCCATCGAAGCCACGCCGGCCGTGTTCGCGCACGGGGTCATGGCAGTCGAATCGCCCCCAAGTTTTTCCATAACGTCGCGGACGATTTCAAAGTGATGTGCTTCCTCCTCTCGAAAGGTGCGAAGACGACTGACTGTCTCCTCCGTATCGAGAAGTTCGCACTTTGTGATCAAAGCATCATAGAGGCGAACACCAGTTCTTTCGAAGGCAATGCGTTCACCGAGCTTATCTATAAGTATCCGAGGGTCATTACCCTTTAGCATTTGCATTCCAGAGCTGATAGCGCCTTTTGCCGTGGCAGGAGCTGGTACTTTTGCGGCTTCCCCAGACTCGCTGATATAGGCCTGGCGGAATTCGTTAGCAGTGATGCTTTCATCAAGTGGCATCTTTCGAAACTCTTCCATTCCCGTCACCATTTGTTTTGATAAAAGCGGTGACGTTTTAATTCCTGTTTTGTTCAGTCCTAAGCTTGAAGTCTCTTTCATAGTCGGGCTCCTTTAGAGAGATTTTGAGAAGGTTTCTGAGGCATATTTTTTCGCAGGTTCAGTTCTCCGCCAGGCGTATGGATATAGTTCAGCGCGACGATTTCTGAAGGGATGCCATCTTTATGTAAGCGTTGACGATAAATTTTAGAAGCTTCGCTTTCTTCTTCTAAGCTAACAAAATTGGGCCCCTTCGCTCGTAAATTAATTTCGTTTTGCAGAGTTTGGCGAACAAATTCACGTTGGCTTTTAAAGTGAATAGGTTCTGGCAAACTGGCAGGTAGAATTTCTTGGGGATCTCTTCGTTCAGTTTCTTTGAAAAGATTCGCAACCGTAGAAAACTGCCCCAATTCAAAATCGAGGAACTTTTCCCAAAGAGCTTTAATGCGGGGGTTGCTTTCTTGTTGCATGCAACCATAGTAGTTATAGACCTCTGTCGCTTTATGCATCAGTAGCTTTTCCAACCAAGTTTCTTCGGGATCTATGATGGATTCATATTGGGTGACGTGCTGTTCTTCAATGTGCGCGATTTCTGCATAAAGTTGTCGAGCCAAAGGATCTGAAAAGAGGGGTCCAATATTCATGTAGTAGTTCCAGGTCTGTTGCTCCGCCGCCATTATGGTAAGGGCATGCATTTTGGTCAAAGGGGCGGCTTTTTTACGATCATAAGGGTTGCGAAGTTCGTCCTCTGGAGAGCGATGTTCTTCCATCGTTGGTCGACCCACAATAACATCGGTATAGCTTTGCAAAATATTATTAGAGTCTTTCCCCTCGAGGCGATCCATCAGCGCCGAATAGCGATACATGTGATCGAAGTCTTCTAAGAGACCGTAACGGTAAACTTGCGCCAGATAGGGATCTGGTTCTGTTTGTGCCACAGCCGCGGTGACTTCAATTGCAACTTGCTCGTAAGCAATAGTGGTTTCCAAAGGGGAATGATCAGCTCCTAGAAGCCAGTTTATGGTCGTGGCCTGTTGCTGATCGATTCTTCGCAGCATAGCCAGGGGCCTTTGCAGGGGTTTGTTCATTCGCGCGCAGGAGTGCGAAAATTTAATCGACTCAAGCTCAATTCCATTCATCAGGATGATGCGGACCCGAGTGAATGCATCATCATCGGTCTTGCTGATGGGCTCCATAACCATTTCTTTCCAGCTCATCAGTTGTTTTTCTAAGGAAAACCCCTTGTGGGAGAATAAATCTAAAGCCATATAACCTCCATGGCGCTAAAAATGAACTTTGCACGAAGGGAGTGCAATGCATGCCTCTGGGGACTAATGGAATACATCTTTTAGTGTCGAGGCTCTGCGTGGAGACACAGGGCCTTCAGCGCGAATTTTAAGTTGATAGCCAAGGTCGTCTGAGGTCAGGATTTGCTTAAAAAATCCGCAATATTTGAAAACTTTTGACGTTTATAGCAAGAAGTGGTTGAGTTGTCTTTCGCGTGCCCCGGTGGCGAAATTGGTAGACGCACAGGACTTAAAATCCTGAGCTTCCTTTACAGGGGCGTGCCGGTTCAAGTCCGGCCCGGGGCACCAACTCTCTTTTCATCAAATCAAATAAAATCTAAAATCACCAAGGGAAATCGTCATTTAGGCGGTTTTTCTCATGCCTATTTTTCACTCAATTTGCTCAATTCTTGGGCGTATCATATCAATCATATTCAATCAAAAAGCTGCTTAATAAGTCATCAAAGCGCATCAACTGATGCCTCAGTGATGCCAACTCAATTTTATAAACAAAAATCAATTAGCACAATTTTTCAGCACGTTCCTGAGGGGGAATTATGTCATCAACACAAGCACTCATTCAAAAGACAAAGGTCGAGCTTCAAAAGCTCCGCGAGGAATATCTAAAGGTCAGTTCTGATCCTCAAGAAGCCGCTAGAATCGCTAACCGCATTAACCACCATAAAAGGGTTTTGGCTGAGTTGGGGGTGAAGAATGGCTAGGCTCGAAAAAGGCTGGGTGAAAATGCACCGAAAAGTATTGGATTCAGATATTGGTAGAAGCTTTATGCTTTTAGGCCTCTGGATGACCTTAATCAGATGGGCTAACTGGACTGAATCAAAAATAAACTGGCGAGGAACCCCCAGGACTTTGGGGCGAGGCGAATTGCTAACCTCAGTAAAAGAATTAGCTAAGTACGGCGAAGTAGACCGCAAAACAGTAACAAAGTGGATTAACTACCTTGAGAAAAGAGGGTCTATTTTGGTGGAGAAATCTCCTAAAGGATCGCGAAATGGGTTGATTATAAAAGTATTGAATTACGATAAATATCAATCAGTTGATGCAGTGTGGTCCCATGAGGATGGAGGTGAGGCTGGATGTGAGCATGGCGATGAGAGTCCCATGAGAGTGGACACTTATAAAGAATCTAAGAATATAAGAAAGAAAGAATTAATTAACACTCCACCAAAACCTGAAACACCAGAAGAGCTTTTGAGTTTGGTTGGAGAAAAGAATATGAAGTCCCTTCTTAATGACTTCGACAAAGAAATCCTAGATCGGGAATTCCCTGAAATTGTTTATTACCTCCAAAACAATGAAACCGTGACCGTTAAAAAATATGGCCTCTTTGTTCGTAATTGGATTAAGCGGGCAATCAGGTTTGAAGAACAAGCGGCGCAAAAAGCTCTGGCAAAACAAAACGCCATGGGCATTAAGGCGGGCTAGTTATGGGTTTTATTCGTTCAATTGAAAAATCATTCGATGAAGCAAACCGCAGACAAAATGGCCGCGAGCGATTGCTTAAGTTTGGAATTAGTTACCTAGATGACGCTATGGTTGGGATTCTGAAAAACGACCTAATCCTGATTGGCGCTGGATCCGGAGCTGGTAAGACTCAAACGTGCTGCAATATTGCCAAGGCTAATGTCGAGCAAGGTAAGAAAGTTCATTACATTGCGCTTGAGGCTGAGTTTTTAGAAATCGAGCGCCGTATAAAATATCAGATCTTCGCCCGGGAATTCTTCGCGGACCCTAACAGGCCAAATATTTCTATTTCGTTTCAAAATTGGATGCTTGGCGATTACATCGAGTCTTGCGTTGCTTATGAGGCTGTCGCCGCAAATGAGTTCATCAAGCGATTTGATGGGTTGTTTACGTTTTATAAAAACGAGAAGTTCGATATCAACGACATGATCTTAAAAATCACAGAATGCGCTGACGACACTGATCTGATTATTCTTGATCACGTGCATTACATGGATTTTGACGACGATAACGAAAACAAATCAGTCAAAAATATCGCAAAAACCGCCCGAACCTTGGCATTAGAAATGGGCAAACCGATTATCCTGGTTAGTCACATGAGAAAAAGTGACCGCCATTCGCGCACATTTGCCCCAGGATTGGAAGAATTCCACGGATCCAGTGATCTGTATAAGATTGCCACAAAGGCCGTCACAATCGGTCCTGGCGCGATGATTAACAATAAAATCGAAACATACTTCCGAATCGTTAAGAACCGTTTTGAGGGTTCAGTAACCAGATATATCGGAAAATCCTATTACAACTCACAGCAAGGTAAATATGAACGCGCTTATGAAGTCGGAGACGCTCAGCAAAGCTGGGACAACGGTTTTCACCAACTTACTCGAGATCTTTATCCGGAATGGGCAGAATATTCCGCTCCAGTCGGCAGCGGCCCTTTTATACCTTATGTCCAAAAACCCAGCAGCAACAAGCACCCCGGACGGAAGAGCACTTTTTCGGTTACTAAAAAAGAAGATTGAAGGATCCAGTATGGAAGAAATCATTTTTAAAAAACCGCTGTCACCGGAAGAAATAGCTATCAAAAAACGTACTGACAAACTCGAGGACCACTTTACTAGTCAGGCCACAAAAATGGAGTTCATTCTTAACGCTGCTTTAAGTGACAAGGGAGACATTTTGTTATGACGATTAGCCTCCCAGTTCCACTCCAAGAGCAAAAAGTTTTTGAGTTGGTGAAAGCCGGCGAAACCCTAAATGTCGCGCGGCGAATAGTCTACGCCAACAACATCCCAACAACCATGCCTTATTTCCTCCCAGGACTCTTTAAGCACTATCTTGCTCAAGGTCATAGCAGAGCTGTGGCAACCAGAATGTGCGGCGTCTCAGAAGGGCAGATTTACCGCTGGGCTAAGACCAGCGCTAGGCTCAAAAAGATCCTCACAGAGAGTGCGCAGTTCAGAAAAGAATCAATCATTTCAATGGCTGTAAAAAGAGCGAGGTCACTATGACAAACCATGACAAGCCAACAAATGCCAACTTGCTTTTGAAGATCGAAGCGCTGACGAAAGAAAACTCTGAGCTCAAATTGCGACTTGCCCGGGCTGAAAGACAACTTCCGACCGATGACCGCACGAGAAAAAAGCAATTCATCGAGCATCATTTGGAGCGCCTCGGAGTTATCCACAGTCGAAAGAATGTTGATCACAAAGAAAGCCAGGGCGCTTAAAACTGAATTTCCAAAAAGAAAATGCAGGCGAGAAGCCGGAAAGAAGGAAGAGATGAAGTTTCGTAAAAAGCCAGTGGTGATTGAGGCGATTCAATTTACTGGACAATCTAGCATCAACGTAATGACGAACACATGGAAAAAACCATTTTTAAATGTCGCTGATTTTGATGATTCTGAGGAAATGGAAAATTTCTTTATTCAAACCCTTGAGGGAAATCACTGTGCTTGCCTTTATGACTGGATCATCAAAGGCGTAAATGGCGAGTTCTACCCATGCAAGCCAGACATCTTTGAAAAGACTTACGAGAAAGTTGATTAGCGCATCTCGGTGCGCTGACTTGAGAGGTTGGAGAATGAAAAAGAAAGAGGCTGGGAATGGAACTTAAAAAATTGATATCGCAGCTACAAAAGGCGCGGAAGGGATACGTCAACAAACATGGCAAAGAGCCCATCATTTATAGTTTCCCTGATAACTATTTATGGGATGAGGAACCAGTGCAATTGGCGTCCTCTAAAGTAGAGGGAAAGTTGGGCACTACTTTTAAGAGGCCCTATATGGATTTCAATATCGAGGAGAAATAAAATGTTAACAACTATTTTATATATTTATTTGGCAGGCTGGGCAGGTTCGACAGTGTATTTTACGAATGGCTGTTGGTACAGCCCGAGCGTTCCAAGAACAGAGTGCGTAAGTAATTCAGCACAGGTCAGTGTTATTTGGCCGGTGGCAGTTCCTTTAAACTATTTGATGTCGGGGATTCGCTAATGACCCCAGAAAAAGTAACGCCATTTAAAATGAAAACTCAGGCTAATAAAAAATACTTCCAAAACAAGGGAGTGATCTTTGAGGTTGAAGGTCCGAATGATCGAAATAGCATCGTCATGATTCATTGGCCTTATTACGGAATGGACGCCAAGACAGCTCGTAAGTTTGCAAACTGGCTCTTAAAAAGAGCGGATGACCTTGAGGTGAGAAATGCCAAGTGAAAAAGTAACGCCGAAGTTTAAGGTGGGAGATGTTGTTGTTGATAAACTCACTGGTGCTCGTCAGAGTGAGATTTTATCTGTTGGGAATCGCTGCTATTTTGTTCGACTAATTAAGACAGGGGATGAATTTACCAGGGACATAGTTTTCGCTGATAGCGATTGGTCCCTCAAACCAAAAGAAGTCACCATAACTCGGGAGAAGTTAGCTAAGGTTTGGGATAAGCATTTAGCTGACGAGAGGATTATGCCAGCTCACTCAAACCTATCATTAACCTTCGACGATATCTGCAAAGAACTGGGGCTCTAATGGAAACTAAAGTTAAGAGTGAGATCACTTCCCAAGACATCAAAGAAAAAGTAGATCAAGCCATTCATGAATGTTGGAATCTTATCGTTAAAAGAGTTGATGAACTTGGTCTTAAAGACAACGGGGCGAGGTGGCTGTTTACTCAGAGAGTGGTAAATGTACTTTGGCTTAGAGCCCATCCTCAAGCTGTATATGTTCACTTTGAGAATGAAAAAGAAAGATTGGGAGAATATGAAAACAGAACTTGAGAAGCGGGTTGAAGAGTTTAAAGAGCTGAACCGAAATCATCACAATCACAAAGACCCATGGGTTCAACATGAATTTCGCAAGGTTGCCGATCTATCAGTTGACCGAACATTGAAATTCATCCTCGAAATGCCGGAGGTGGAAGAATTTTTCACTATTTCAACTCTTCTTGTAAGTACCTACCTTAGTCATTTTGATTACTGTGATTCTCTTTATGATTATGAAGATGAAGATGAAGGGGCTTGTAATTGTGGTTTAGATACAGAGGAGCAGTGTTTTAATAATGCCCTCTCAAAACTCCGCGAATTGGGGGTTGTATTATGAGGAGAATCAAAATGCTAACTAAGATTAAGTGTTGGGTGGGGTAATATGCTTTTACAACACGCTATAAGAGCGATGATGGCGATGCCTTTCGAGGAAGCTGGAGCCAGTATAATCACTCGGCCTGACGGCTGTAGTGCTCTAATTAAACTTGGGTTTGACCCACTTAATAGCGGAGGCGGTACGGGTGATTGCATGGTCATCTATGATGCTGCGGATCCAGCAAGATTTATGAAAGACCACTGTGCGTGGGTTAGCTTGCGATTAGATGAAATTTTAGCGGACGACTGGGAAATTCGTCCAGATAAGGGCTGATCTATGACCGAGAATAAAAAGTGGTACGGCAAGTTTGGCTACGATAACGAAGGCATTGTTGACTACATTGAAACGGACAGCAAAGAAGTCGCCGAAGCATACGTCAATGGCATTAACAGAGCTATTGAAGAAATAGAAATGGGTGGCGGCGATAACCCGCTTGAGAGTTATTGGACCGTTGTCGATCAGATAGAGCCAGTTGATGAGGACGATTTATGAGTGAGAATAATAAGGGGCGGGAATGGGTACAATTATAGTAATTCTCTTGATAATAGCAATTGTGGAAATAATGAGAGGTGCCAAATGAGTGAGAGCGGGGGAGTGAAAGTTTGGTGGGCCGATCTTTTAACGGCTGATGAGCTTGATGAATATGAATACACAGTTGGAAATTTAATGAAGGAGCATCCTCGGCAAGGCCCATTAGATTGGCAGAGTCGGTTATTTCAAGTTGTTCCAAAATCCGACTTCGACAAACTCCAATCAGAAAACCAGAGGTTGAGGAGAGAGCTCGAAGCTGAGGATCATTTTACACTTCTAGACAAAGTAAGGAACCTGAAGCAAAACTACGCATGTATGTTCAATGAAAATATCGAGAATCGCGCAGAGATCGAGAGGTTGAAAACCGAACTGGCCTTCACCAAAGAATACCTCAATCCGGCAGATACTTCTTTCCGGGAGATGATTGATGCTTTCCGGGTATTGCCTAAAGAGAAGCAGGATAAGCTTATAGAATTGTCTAAGGCTCTTGTAGGCGTTCAAAGCGGTGGGGGATGAAAGTCCAAGTAAAGTCTGACGGATTTATGCCGAAAAGAGGGGAGGAGGATGTATGAGTGATCAAAAACACTATTTAGTCGAGAATAAAACAATTAGCGCAATTGGAGCGATTGAGAATTATCTTAACGCAAAGCTTTCGGATGGGTGGGAGTTTGTGGCTAGATTTGATGACGGCAGCTCTGTTAAATGGATTTTTAAGAGAAGATCCTAGTATGTAATCCACACCACTAGACAAATCTCTCTAGTGGTTCCGAGTTATCCACAATTGGAAAATATTTAAAGATTTTCCCTTTCCCTTTCTGCAAAGTCTTTTGCGGAGGGAATATGTTTAAGAAATTCTTTAATGCAATCGCTGGTCTATTTAAGCGAAAGACTGTCTTAGAAAAATCAGTTTCAAAAGTTAAATCATGCGAAGAGGGCGGAGTCTGCCCGATAGTAGATCCAATATATCCAAATAAAGCCATGAGAGGACTGCTCTGGTATCCAAATGCCGTGCAGGGTCCTCGGATGAAAGCGCAGGGCAGGCTTAAAGAAGGTTACCCTGTCGGCGCTATCGTGCATTTTACAGCAGGTAGAGGCGGCGGTCTTGAGCGCGCAATAACTGAAATTTCGGCGGCTGCGCAGAAGTACAACTTCCTTTGCATCGCTGACACCGGCGAAATCGTTCAACCAAATCCGCTAAATGAGTGGGGCTATCACGCTGGTGAGTCAGCTTGGAAATTCTCTAAGCTATTTTCTGGCTCAGTGTCTGATGAAACTATCGGCATTGAGATGAATAACGCCGGAATAGTTGAAAAGGTCGGTGAGAATCGGTTTAAAACTTGGTTCGGTACTTATTTGACTGCCGATCAAGTTCGCTACGTCACCGAGAAAACCTACGGATGCCCGACTGGTTATTATCATAAATACACTGACGCTCAAGAAAAGACCCTCATCGAGTTTCTTGTTTGGCTTATCAAAAATGATCCAACAGAGCGCATGAGTTACGAAACAATCTTGGGTCATCACGAAGTGGCTGGAAAGCTTGGCCTTGGCAGATGGCGAAAGAATGATCCAGGCGGCGCGCTATCAATGACCATGCCTCAATTACGACAAGTGATTAAGGAGTTGACTGTATGATCGACCTAAGACTTGGGGATTGTTTGGAAGTGATGAAGGAGCTACCCGAAGCTTCCGTGCAGACTTGTGTGACATCTCCGCCATATTGGGGGCTCCGTGACTATGGAGTCGCTGGTCAATTGGGATTAGAAAGTAGTCCTGACGAATATGTAACAAAAATGGTTGAGATGTTTAGAGGCGTTCGGCGAGTTTTAAAAGATAACGGAACTCTTTGGTTGAATCTTGGAGATACATACTCTACTGGAAATGGTGGAGATTCAACATATACCGAAAAGCAAAAAAGCAATGAGGGATCTTTATCTATTAGAAGATCGCAATTGAAGTCATTAAAACCCAAAAATCTAGTTGGCATTCCTTGGCGAGTAGCCTTCGCGCTTCAATTAGATGGCTGGTATCTGAGACAAGACATCATCTGGCATAAACCAAACCCAATGCCTGAGTCTGTTCGAGATAGATGCACAAAATCTCACGAGTATATTTTCCTTCTTTCTAAATCTTCAAAGTATTACTTCGACAACGAAGCGATAAAAGAGCCTGCAAAAGATTCTTCTATCGAGCGATCAAAGCGGCCGTGGTCTGGAAATAAAGAGCGCGGAATGCCAGCCGGAAAATCACCACACAGTTTTAAATATTTCGGACATGGTTCGGCTGATAAAAGGAATAAGCGTTCAGTTTGGAGCGTAACTCCAAAACCATTTAAAGGCGCTCACTTTGCCACGTTTCCAATCGATTTGATTGAGCCATGTATTCTTGCTGGTAGCAGAGAGGGCGACACAGTTCTTGATCCATTTAATGGCGCTGGGACTACGGGCGTGGCGGCTTTAAAACATTCGCGCAAATATATTGGTATCGAGCTGAACCCAGAATATATCGAACTAACAAAAGCCAGGATTGAGAAATCATCATGACCCCCGAACAACAATTAATCGAGGAGGCAGCACTACTCAGCGACCTCCTAAATCAGTTCACAGCTTTTCAGATTGAGAGTGTTCCTAAGATCCGCGAGTTGTTTGGGATTCTAAAGAACAGGCTTGAGGCGATTGAGGGATTTATAAGGGAGGGGAAGTGAGTTTTACGGCAACAGATATACCACAAGGAGCGAGTAAGACAGACACATGGCTAACCCCGCTCTGGATTATCGAGGCATTGGGTGGCGATTTCGATTTGGATCCTTGTGGTTTTCATAAACACAGGACGGCATCATTAATTTACCAACTACCGATGGATGGCCTAGAGCATCCATGGCATGGGAAGGTTTGGCTTAACCCGCCGTACTCTGATGCAAAAACATGGCTAAATAAGCTCGCAGTGCATGGACACGGAACAGCTTTAGTTTTTAACCGAGCAGATACAAAGACAATGCAAGAGCATTTTAGAAAGGCTTCGAGCGTTTTCTTTATTGAAGGCAGGATTCGATTTCTCAAAGAGGACTTATCTCAAGGTGGAAATGCTGGAACTGGATCCATGCTACTATCTTATGGATACACTCCTGATTACTTAAAGCTAAAAGGGTGGAAAGCAAAATGACCAGGTGGACCCCATGGCCGTGAGGTCGAAGTATAGAAACAAGAAAACCAAAATCGGAGATATGACTTTCGATTCTCGCAAGGAAGCCCGCTATTACGAGTATCTCAAGCTCTTACAATCCCAAGGCAAGATCCACGGCCTTGAAATGCAAGTGCGCTTCAAATTCCCGATCAACGGCGTGAACCTTCGCTATGTCGACTCGAACAGGGAGATCACTTACGTTGCTGATTTTGTGTATTTCAATTCAGAAGGACAAAGAGTCGTGTGCGATGTTAAAGGGTTTAAGACGGATGTTTATAAATTAAAAAAGGCGCTGATGTATGCGGTACTCGGCGTGGTTATCGAAGAAGTTTAACAACAAAGGAGATTTTATGAAGGTAAGTAAAGCAATCGAAGAATTGCAGGCGATCCAAGCAAGTCACGGTGACATTGAGATTTTGTTAGATACTGACACTGACTATGGCGATGGGGACGGTTCATTTATTCCTGTCATGGGTTTTGTTACGCAAGATACCTATCGAGTTGAAGAGGATGACGAAAATGTTCGTAATTCTAAATCGGTAGTCTTGGATTTTCACGAGAGTCACAAAATGGACAGAGATTAATTTCACCACCCCTCGAGAGAGGGGTTTTCTATGACACTACTCGATAAATATTAATTTATATTTAATTTATATAAGTAAAAACTCGCTTAAAACTTTTCGCCCTTTTAAAGTGTTTAATGGAGGTTTTATGGACAGATTCATTTTAATAGCAAAGAAAAGCTGCGGTCGGTACATTCAGGCGGGAAAAGCATACGAGCACGTTATTGTTAGGGGTGGAAGTAGGACAGTGGATACACCATGGGTCTTTGCGGATCACAGAATGACCCTGTGTGATGACGGTCGCTGGCGCGAATGGCCTGTTGAATTTTTTGACAATTAAAGCCATGTAGGTTTGTTCGAATTTTCAAGATATTTAGTAAAAATCCCTTGCACAATGCATCAAATATGTGTATATTGTGTGTATGCCAACGATTTTGATGATTGGAAAACTTAAATTCATGATTTACTTCAAAGACCACGGTCATCCTCATGTCCATGTAATTGGGCCAGGGGCTGAGGCGAAGGTGTTGATTGAGAATCAAGCGGTGATTAACCATAAAGGATTTACCGCAAAAGAATTAAAGTTGGTTCAAAAAGCGGTGGCAGAATACAAGGAAGAATTAATGGAGGCTTGGGAAGATGCGAACAACTAAAAAAAGGGTCCGAGAGGCCCTACTCACTGAAGAGGACTTTAAGCCTGAAAACGTAAAAGTTCGGGTTAATTTCTTTGTGTCTGCTGATGTTATTCGTCAGTACAAAAAAGAGGCGGAGAAACTTGGCATCGGTTATCAGACACTTATGCAGATGAAACTTAAAGAGGGAATCGAGCATACGGTTGATAAACGACTTGAACGAATAGAAAAGGCTTTAAAAATAAAGGCGGTGTGATTAACCCGCCTTTTTATTTAGATCTTCTTGCTTTGCCTTGAGCGCCTCTTCGACTGCTCTTACCGCCAAATCTGGCGTATCCCATCCGTTGTCTTTCCCTTGACGATACAATTTAATCGCATCCTCACTGAGTGAGATCGTGATTTTCTTCCTGTTTGCCGAATCTTTTGTTTTCTTAAGTTCAATTCCCATAAGCTGATAACATCAAAATTCACTCATCAATTCAAGAGAAAATAACTCCAGAAAAAGTAAGAATTTGTTTCCCTTGAGGTTACGAAACCCGCGCCTAATCATGGTCCTATGAAGCCGACTCTTCTCGATGATCGCATGAAAGAACGAATTTTAAAGCTTATCGAAGAGGGCAAGACTATGACTGAAGTCGCCTTCTTTGTCGGCATCTCTGAGCGCGTTCTTTATAACTGGACGGCAAAGTACGGAGACTTTAAAGAGGCTGTTTTAAGGTCAAGATCCATAGCTGACGAAATCGTAGAAGCTTCTCTTTTTCAGCGTGCAGTTGGGTATGATTGCCCAGAGACCAAAGTCTTTTTTGATTCTCAGTCACTCACCACAGTTAAAGAAGAAATCACCAAGCATTATCCACCAGATGTTAACGCTCAAATCCATTGGCTTAACAATCGTGATCCTGACAGATGGACCAACAAGTCCGAAGTAAAGCACAGCGGTAAAATATCTGGAGATATCTCTGATAAAGAGCTCGATCAAAGAATCATGGCTTTGCTGTCTGAAATTAAAGTAGGGGCTGATGACAGCAATGCTGAGTAGGGCCCAGAAGCTTGAGCTTATATCTTTGTTAGAAGAGCGAGACCGACGATCTCGCCTTAGGCTTGTCAAACAAGATTCTGAAAAGTTACTCGCTGATTTTTATGAGTTTAGAAAGCGTGTCTCTAAAATGCGCTTTCAAAAATTTCTTGAGGGCTGGTGGCAGCGAGAAGTAGCAAAGCACGTTCAGCAGTTTTATGCAGACTTTAAAGCTGGAAAAAGGCCCAAGTTAATTATCAAAAGCCCACCGCAACATGGTAAATCATGGCAGCTTATCGATGCTATTGCCTGGTTACTCGCGAACGATCCAAAGCTTAGGCTGATCTTCGCTTCATATTCTGATCGCCTCGGCGAGAGGGCCAACAGGGAGCAGCAAAAGACATTTCAGCATGAAGACTGGCTTTCTTTGTTTCCGAAAACAACTATCACCGTTCCACCTGGTTTTGAGGGGGTAAAGCCCAAAGTTAATCAGGAGCTAGTTGAAATCTATCAAGGTGGATACTTTAGAAACACAACTATTGGCGGACCGATCAACGGTGAGTCTCTTGATATCGGATTGATTGACGATCCAATAAAAGGCCGTGAGGCAGCGAATTCAGAAACTGTCCGCGAAAAAACTTGGGACTGGTTTACCGATGACTTCTTTACGCGCTTTTCTGAGCACGCTGGATTTATCTGTATCGGCACTAACTGGCATGTAGATGACCCAATTCAAAGAATGATCGACAAGTTTCCTGACGTGAAGGTTGTGAGCTATCCAGCGATTGCAATTGAAGATGAGATGTATCGAAAAAAAGGCGAGGCGCTATTCCCAGAACTTAAAAGCATTGAGTTTTTGGAAGAGCGCAAAGGCCTTATGCCGATTGAAAACTGGATGTCTTTGTATCAGCAAAATCCTATCGTTGCGGGCGGTAACAAATTCAAAGACACAATGATTGAGTTTTGTGATTGCCCTTCTGACTTTGATTATGAATTCATCATTGTTGATACCGCCTATAAATCTAAAAAAGAAAACGACTGGACTGTTGCAACGCTGTTTGGTGTAAAAAGTGGCCGCCTTTATGTTCCAGATGTTTGGCGAGTAAAGATAGATGCCTCTGAAATGGAAGTACCACTTGAGGCCTTTATCCGAAAACACAAGAAATACAAATTCAGAAATGTTTGGATAGAACCAAAAGGTCACGGCATTTATCTAAACCAAAAGTTCAAATCAAAAGGTCTTGGTATTCCATCGGAAAACGATCTGAAGGAATTCTTCAAAGACCGCAAGCTAGACAAGGTTGAGCGTGCAAATAACGCAATTCCTCATCTGTCAGATAAGAAAATTTATATCAGCAATTTAATAAACGAAAAAGAAGAACTGAAAGCAGAGCTATTGGCCTTTCCAAATGGAAAGCACGATGACTTCGCAGATACCGTCATTGACGGCATTAAGCGGGCCTATGGGCGCGCGCTCAGTATTCTGGATGTTCTATAGGAGCCCTTATGGGAAGAGCGAGAAAGAAACAGCAGGTTATCAAAAACGAGAAGCCAAAAGATCTTACCAAGGTCGATAACGGACTAGAGAGTATTGTGATGGGAAACTCTCAACTATCGATGATCAATGGTGGTTCACAGCTATCTAAGGCAGATACGCTGTTTAATAACCTTCGCGGATATCTGATCACAAATCACCGAAATCTACTGTCTCAGATTTATGTTGAGCACGGGATTATCGAAACAGCAATTGACCTTCCAGTTGAGGACGCTCTTCGCGGTGGAGTTACATTCAAAACATCACAGGTCAGTGAGGATGAGCTTTCGGAATTCACCGAGGAGTTTTCATCTGATATCGAGATCGCAAAGCAGGCAGAAAAATGGAAGCGATTATTTGGCGGCGCTGCAATTATGATTTTAACAGATCAGCAGGCTGATACTCCTTTAGATGTCGAGGCTATTGGGCCCGACTCAAAACTTGCATTTAAGGCGATTGATCTATGGGAGCTTTATGAGGCTCTTCGTATCAGGCCTGACGATGAAGTCGAGTTGTCAGAAACTGCAGATGATGAATTGGATTGTTTTAATTATTACGGAAAGAAAATACACAGGTCCCGCCTAATCATCCTAAAGGGTAAAGAGGCTCCATCATTTATTAGACCTCGATTGAGAGGGTGGGGCCTGTCTGAACTTGAGTGCTTGGTTCGCGCCATGAATCAGTATCTTAAATCAACGGATCTGTCTTTTGAGGTTCTAGACGAATTTAAGTTAGATATTTTCAAAATCAAAGGTCTGATTGACTCGCTAATGAGTCCAGAGGGTGAGCAGGCAATTCAGCGCCGAGTACAGCTGGCGAATATGCAGAAGAACTACCAAAACGCACTGTCGATGGATTCTGAGGATGATTACGTTCAAAAGCAGTTGTCATTTTCTGGACTAGCGGAAGTGCAAACTGGAATCAGGCTTCAGCTTGCATCTGACTTAAGATTTCCACTCACCAAACTATTCGGACAGTCCGCCACTGGATTTAACTCTGGCGAAGATGACATTGAAAACTACAACGCAATGATCGAGTCTCGCATCAGGCCTTCTATGAAGAGCTCTTTGCTGCTCATGACAAAACTAAGATTCAGACAAAAGCATGGTATTTCGCCAAGCGATCTAAAACTCGAATTTAAGAACCTTCGAGTGCTGAGCGGCGTTCAAGAGGAAGAGGTTAAGACTCACAAATTTAACCGCGCAATCCAAACACGGCAAGCGGGTGAGATGACATCAGAAGAGTTTAGAGAGGCGTGCAACAAAGACAGCTTGCTCCCTAATAAACTTGATCCAGGTGTGGACGTTGATCAGTTGAAATTTAAAGAAGAGGGGGAGAAGGATGATTCACAATCTGATATGGCATCCTAATATGTCACTGGAAGATGCGGAGAAGGTTGTCGTTAGAGAGGCGTTTAAGTTCTTCGGCGGTAATAAGACTAGAACAAGTCAGGCGCTCAGAATAGATGCAAAGACGCTCGATAGCATTTTAGATCGAATCGACGGCAAAAAACCAGAGGACTACGGTATTGAGGCGCCAATTCCAAGGAAGAAACGCAAAAATGAAGACAAAGCTTCTTAGGAATCCTGCTCAGATAACGAATAAAGAGATTGAAGTCCTTGAGCGCGAGATCATGAAATATCTCACGGATCTGATCTATAAACCATTGGTTAAGAGTATTCCGTCAGTTGACCTTAAGAAAATTCAGAACTCAAAGTCTGATGTTTTAAAGGCAATCAAAACGGGAAGGATTATATATTCTCATGGCCGCTTTAAAGGTAACTTCACCGCGTCTATTTCTAAAGAATTGTCTAGGGCTGGCGCTAAGTGGGATGCAAAAACTCAGTCATGGAAGTTATCTCAATCGCTGTTACCTCAAGATTTTAAAAAGGAAATCTCTCTGGCAGAGGACCTGTACTCTTCTGCGCAAGCATCTGTTTTCACCGCATTAGATCAAGTGATGCATGATATTGAGGCAAAGTCGGTTGATTTCACAAGGTTTTATGACGGCGCTCTTTTAAGCATGGACCTTAAGCTCGATAAGCAGCTTGAGGCAATCACGGTGGCTCCTCAGTTGACCGTTGATGAGATGGAAAAGATATCTAGGGAGTATTCAAATAATCTTAATCTATATATTCAGAAGTTTTCTAAAGAGCAGGTCCTATCGATTCGGAAAAAGGTGCAAGGAAATTTCTATTCAGGCAATCGATATGAAAACCTCTATGAGACAATCAAGCGGTCATATTCAGTTTCAGATTCAAAAGCTAAGTTTTTAGCGCGGCAAGAAACGAAACTTCTTTCAATGAAGTACCAAGAGGCGCGAATGACTAGCGCCGGATCGCAAGGTTATATCTGGCGATGCGTAAAGGGTTCACCTAAGCATCCTGTCCGCGCTGATCATAAAAAGCTCGATGGAAAAGCTATCACATGGAGTTCACCTCCCGTTGTTGATACAAGGAAGGGAAGGAAAGCCCATGCTGGTGAAGATTTCGGATGCCGATGCACTCGGGAAATTGTCTTTAAGTTTAATTAACTCGGGAGATATTCCCGACTTATCTCATTTTTTTTAGAATATTGATACTGCACGTTTAGCCTCAAGCTGTGTTTAAAAGTTTGAGGTTTGATGAAAATCAACAACGCTAAATCACTACCAGAACGATACTACGGCCTTCACTTTGCTGAGGGCGTTGCTCATTATCCTGAGCATAAATCCACCATTTATATCGGACCGAAAACTGCAAAGGAAATGGATTCCACCTTTTCTGGCAAGCCTGTTTTCGTAAAGCATGTCGATGAATATTCCCTAGACAATATCGAGACCGAATCGGATGGATGGGTCGTTAGATCATTCTATAACCAAGCTGATGGAAAACACTGGTGTGAGTTTCTTGCTGTTTCAGATGAGGCAAAAGAAAAGATCAAAAACGGCTGGGTATTATCTAACTCATATCTGATCAAGCAATCGGGACCAGGTGGTCTGTGGCATGACGTTTCTTACGATCAAGAAGTGCTGCAGGGTGAATATGATCACATGGCAATCATTCCCAATCCTCGCTACGGCGAGTCTGTTGTTCTGACTCCAGAGCAATTCAAAAAATATAACGAAGAAAAAGAACAAGAACTTTTAAAAATCGCAAATTCAAAAGGAGACGCGGAAATGTTGCAGTTGTTCAAAAAGAAAGTCGAGAAGTTGGATAACTCCAAAGAACTTCTTGAGTGTTCGGTAGTTTTGCCAAAGTCGAAAGTCGAAAAGACTATTCAGCAGATCATTAATGAGTCTGATGAGGCAGAGGCAAAAAAAGATGAAAAGAAATACGCCAATGAAGCTGATCTTGTAAAAGTCGGCGAAGGCGAAATGTCTGTTAAGGAGCTTGTCGAGAAGTTCACGGCGGCTATTGCTGAAGAAGTAACTGAGCTTATCGAAGAGGTTGAGGGAGCTGAAGAAGTCGAAAATCAGGACGATTCTAAGGATCTCAAGGAAGAGATCGTGGAAAAAGCCAAGAACTCTAAGGACGACTTCGAGGACCTAAAGAAAGCCCACAAGAAAGTAGCAAATCAATCATCTGAACAGGTGGTTTACGAATCTACTTCTGTGCAAATTCAACGCGGTAAAGATCGCTATTAAAAAGGAGATTTTAAGATGTCATTAAATCAATTTCAACAATCTGTAATCAAAGGGATGGTTGATCAGCGCGTTGCTGCGAATGTGATCACTTGTCAATACGACAAAGCTGCATCTGGCGATCTTGTTCCAGGCCAGCTCGTAAAGCTTGGCACTGCTGCTGGTGAATCGATCGTTGTTGTGGCTTCTGCTGCAAACACTGATGTTCATTTTGGCGTTGTTACCTTCAATCCAATGAAGTCAGCGATCAAGCCAGGTCAATTCATGGAAGTGGCTAGCACTTCTAGCGTTGTTTATGTCGAGGCTGGCGCAGCATTAGCGCGCGGAGCGAAAGTCGCATGGGCAGCAAACCAAAAGGTTGTGGCTGCAGGAGCTGGTGACGTTGTTGCCGGTACTTTGCTTGATATCGCTGCTGCAGACGGATCTTTGGTTCGCATGGTTGTAGCTGGCCCTCACGCACCGGTTGTACCAACACCTTAATTTTTTAGGAGAATAGAATATGAAAATTTTAAATTCAAAAGGCGAACAAGTTAAGTTAAGCGCACAAGAGGCGCTTATCGCAAAGGCCGTTGAAAAGAGAATCAAGAATGATACCGGCTATCAAGCCGACATCACAACTCTGACAACAGTCCTTAAAGATGTACGTGAGCAGAAGTTCTTCGAAACTCCGCCATCTACATTCATTCCAATCAAGGTTGGTGAAGGTGCATGGTCATTGAACCTGACATCTTTCAACGTGATGCAGTCAGCAGATGATTTCGAAACTGGTATCGTAAGAACTGGTACGAATGATTCCAAGCTTGCTTCTGTTGATGCCGGCGTAACTCCTGTTACCGTTCCAGTTCTTCCTTGGGCGAAAACGCTTGGTTGGTCAATCATGGACATCAACTACGCAATGAAATCAGGAAACTGGGATATCGTTATTTCAAAAGAAAAAGCGAGAAAGAAGAACTGGGATCTTGGCATTCAGAAGATTGCTTTCCTTGGAAGTGAGGCGCTTTCCTTGGCAGGTCTATTCAATCAGACTGGTGCTGCTGTCAACACTACTTTGATCACTAAGAAGATTTCAACAATGACTCCTTCTGAAATGAACACATTTGTAGCTGCAGTAATGGGAGTTTACCGTGCAAACGCTGAGTACACAGCATGGCCAACTCATTTCGTGTTGCCAGAGTCTGATTACAACGGACTTATGACATTCACGGATCCTAACTTCCCGGTGAAGACTAAGCTTGCTTACCTTCAGGAAGCGTTCCAAACGGCGACTAAGAACTCAAATTTCCAAATCTATGGTCTTCCATACGGCGGAGATATGGCTTCTCAAACTGCGTACACTTACGCTCTTTATAACTATGACCCAGAATCACTAAGAATGGATATCCCTGTTGATTACACATCAACTCAGGCGTCTACATTCAACGGATTCCAGTTCCAGAACGTGGCTTATGGTCAGTTCACTGGTGCGATGGCTTATCGTCCTAAAGAGTTCTTGTACTTCCGTTTCAATAAGTAGTTTTTTAGGGGTCTCGTCGTGCGCATCCTTCGGCGGGGCCCCTTTCAATAGGATGAAAAATGGCTTACACAAAACCAACAGTCGAAGAGTTTAAAGCGCACTTTGTAAGGGATTTTCCTTACAATGCTGATCCTGCTTTGGGCGTCACTGATGGCGATATATCAAAGGCAATGCTCGAAGCTGAAGCGTCTATGAACGCTGGGATATTGCCAACTCAAGCCGTTTTTACTCTTGCTTATCTTTATTTAACGGCACATTTCCTAGTGATTGACTTGCGGGCAGCATCTCAAGGGGTTGAGGGATCATACTCTTGGATAACTGCAAGTAAATCAGTGGGAAGCGTGTCTGAATCTTACTCGGTACCACAAAGAATTCTCGACAATCCAATTCTGTCGATGTTTTCAAAAACCAACTACGGCGCAAAATACCTTCACATGCTTTTGCCTTACCTCACCGGCAGGATCTTTTCAGTTTGTGGAAGGACTCACCCATGAAGGTTAAGCTTGATATGTCGAAGCTTAAAAACATCGCTGAAGCTCTTGGCAATGCGCCAAAAGCGAAGGTTGGCGTTCTTGGGAGCAAGGCTTCAAGAGATGGAATGAACAACGCACAAATCGGGCTTTATCATGAGTTCGGTTATGGCGTGCCGAAGAGATCATTCTTGCGTCAGCCGATTTTGGAAAAGTTCCAAGACAAACTTGATGAGGCTGGCCTTGATGGCTCGACTGTTTTTGAAACAGCTTCTCAAACAGGCGACCTTACCGATCTTATTAAGGGCATTGGTTTAGTTGGCGAGACTGTTGTCGCTGATAGCTTTAGAACTGGCGGAGATGGCAAGTGGCCAGCTCACGCTCCAGGCTATAAAAATAACACTGGTATGGTCTTGGTGGATTCTCAGCAGCTCAGAGATTCAATTTCATCCGAGGTTTCATAATGTGGAACGCGGCAAATAAACCATTTAACGAGATCAGCATAAGCGGAGTTCCAAACATGTCTGGAACTCTGACTTCATGGATGCAGAACCTAACTTTCAATGTGATCACAAAAGAAATTGTGAATTACGAAGTGGTCGAGATTGCGATGGATGTTGCCTTTAAGGGCGTTTGGCAGCCTTTATCTCCTGAAAAACTCAAAATGAAGACCGAGGCCCAATGGTCTTGGAAGTGGATTCAAGTCCACGCCCATGCTGATCTAAGTTTAAAAAACGATGACGTGATCAAGTATAAATCAAAGCAGTACCGCGTAATGGAGCGCCTTGATTATCTTGAATATGGTTATTTTGAGTATCATTTGGTTGAGGACTTCGCTGGCTCAGGGCCAAGCATCATAGTTCCAGAAATTCCAGAGGAGCCACCTCCTGAAGATGGAGGCGGGTGATGCAGGTACGTTGTTATTACAGAATGATCACTTACGGTGTTAGGGTACCATTTGGAGTGTTTGGCGGTGTTGAACCGTACACTTTCTCAGTAGTGCCAGATCCGGTTTCGCCTTCGGGCGGATCCATCGATTCCGGCGGTTTTTATACGGCATCAGGAAAAGACGGCGTTGATACGATTCGAGTGGAAGACGCTGACGGCGAGATTGCTACATATAGAATCATGGTTGGCGGTCCACTAAAGATTGTGGCCGACATAATCGCAAAGCAAATGGGACTCGATGCTGACCAGGTTTATCTTTACAATTCAAAGATAAAGCCCCCAAAAGACTCGCGTCTTTATGTGTCTATCAATCAATTAACCAGTCGTGTTTTTTCGAGCTCAAACAAACAGAAAAACGGCGAAGAGGATCTTGCTGCAAATGTTTTTAGCCCTCTTGATATTATGATCTTTAGCCGCTCAACTGAAGCTCTTCACAGGAAAGAAGAACTGGTTCTTGCTTTGAATAGCTCGTATTCAGAACAACAACAAGAGTTGAATAGTTTAAAAATCGGAAAAATTTCTCCAGCAATTGTGCCAGTGAGCCAAGAAGAGGGAGCGGCTATTCCTTATGCTTTTAACATAACAATAAATATCCAGTACATGGTGAGAAAGGTCGGCTCATATGACTATTACGACACATTCTCTCTATCTGAAATAACTACTAATCCTTAGCGGAGGAAAAAATTAATGGCAGATTTATCTTTAGGAAACGTCTTTGAAATATCAGTGACCGCACCAGGCGCTGGGGTTGGTGAATATAATAGCAGCAATCTTGCGGTTTTTACTCATGAGCCACATGCTGAGTCTTTTGGGGATGACGGCTATAAGCTCTTTGTTGACCCAGCTGACATCGCTGCAGATTTCGGATCAAGCTCGATTACGACAGCCCTTGTAAATTCAATTTTTTCTCAGCGGCCAAATATCAGAGCCAACGGTGGATATTGCGCTGTGATCCCTATGCTTCCGGCGATCCAGAAGTGTACATTCTCGGCGGCCCCTGCATCGGGAGCATACGCTCTAGATATCGATGGCGATGTCACTCCCGCACTCAATTGGGATGATACTGCGGCGTCAATCCAATCAAAGATCAGAGGCATGGGTACTGCATTTGCTAGCGTAGTAGTTTCTGGCGATGCTACCGAAGGCTTCACTATCAAAATGGCAGGTGTTTATGGACCTGTAGCTGCGATCACCGCTGATTCAAACACTTTAGCCGATGCATCTTCTGATCCAATTACTCTTAGCTTTACGGATGAACAAGTCGGCGAAACAGTAGCTGAAGCAATCACCCGTGCGGACTCATTGATCCATTTCTTTGGAGCTGTTTTGACGGTTGAGCTAGCCCAGGCAGATTTGTTGGCCGCAGCTGAAGTCTTGGCTCCAATGAGAAAGATCGGGTTCTTCTTAGGATCTCAGGCAGCTGACAACCAAACTGGCGGCAAGCTTGATCTCTTAAGACAAAACGGATACGTGAATTCTCGCGGACTTCTCCGCATCGACACAGTATTAAACGGCCTTAAGTTCTGCGCTGGATATGCGGCGCGCGGCTTGAGCGTTGATTTCTCTGGAAACAACACTACGCTGACCATGCATCTGAAAGACCTTGTTGGGATTTCAGCTGATCAGAATATTTCGCAGAACATATTAAACCAAGCAAAAGCCTCTGGCGCTGACGTTTATGTGTCCTTCCGAGGTGTTCCAAAGGTCTTTACTTCAGGGGCCAACGACTACTTCGACAACGTCTATAACATCTTGGCATATATCGAATCTCTTCAAGTGGCTGAGTTTAACACTCTAGCTCAAGTAGGGACTAAGATTCCGCAGACCGAATCAGGAATGGACATTTTGAAAGCCGCCGCAAGGCGCGTGTGTGAGCAGTTTTTAAGAAACGGTTTCATCGCACCAGGCGAGTGGACAAGTCCAGTGACATTCGGAAATCAAGCTGACTTCTATGAGAATATTTCTCAGCGAGGTTACTACATTTATTCAACGCCAATCGCACTTCAGTCAGTAGCTGACCGCGAGGCAAGAAAAGCTCCACTGATTCAAATTGCCCTCAAATATGCAGGCGCAATTCACAGCGGAACAATTATCGTCAATATCAACGAATAGAGGTGATTCATGGCTACAGTAACAATGACCGGAAACGACATTCACATTATCAATGGCAGGCTCCTAACGGATCTTGCCGATGGCGATTGCGCAGCTTTGACATTTCCAGATGACATCGCAAGTGTGACGATCGGTAAGAATGGCAATGCCATTTATTCGCTTAATGAGTCCGGCGAAAGAGCTGAAAATGTTCTTAGAGTTATTCGCGGATCCAATGATGATAAATACCTTAACAATCTGATGTCTCAGCAGAAGGCGAATTTTGCTGGGTTCGTTTTGATGACCGGTGAGTTTATCAAAAAGATCGGCGATGGCACTGGCAAGGTGACAAATGATACTTACCTTACAGCGGGTGGAATCTTCACTAAGCGCGTTGAGGCAAAGACCAACACAGCTGGTGAGGCTGAGCAATCTATTTCTGTCTATACAATCAACTTCGCGAATGCGCCTAGAACGATTGGATAGTTATGAAACTGCACACACTTAAAAGTGGCCGAACTCTTGAGATCGGCCTTGCTGATTTTAGAGCAGGAAAGAACCTGTTTGATGCGGTCATTAAAGAAATTAAAGCGTCAAAGCTTGATGCGGAGTCAGGGAAAGAAAACTTCCTGAAAGATGCGGTTCTTTCTGTTCTTTCATCTGAGAATGTTGAGCGGGCCTTGTGGCCTTGCATGGCGAAATGTTTGTACGAAAAGAACTACATTACGCCAAATATTTTTGAGGATGTTTCAGCCAGAGAAGACTTTCTTGAGATTTGCTATGAAGTTGGGCAGGAAAATCTTATCCCTTTTGGGAAAAACCTCTATGCAGAGTTGTCTCCTCTATTGGGGATCGTGGGATTGAGCCAAGGGTAGAGGTTAGCGACGATCCACTGCTTATGGAGTTTCGTCTCGTAAAGGCTGGATATGGCTCATTGGAGAGAATTAGAAGTATGAACTCTAGAGAGTTTCTTCAGGCAATAGCGTACGAAAGATTTATCGGCGACTACGAGGCTTCATACTTCCACATCAACAAGGGAGATCAATCGTGAATATCGCTGAGCTTTTTGTTACCATTGGTCTTAACGGCAATAAGAAAACCGAAAAAGATCTAAATAAAGTCGGCAATGAGATGAAGGGCCTGAGTAAAAGAGCTCTTGGTCTCTTTACTGCGATTGCTGGGATATCGTATGGCTTAACGGCTCTTTCTAAAAATGCTTTTGGTACAGGTGTGGGGTTAACAAAATTCTCAAACCTTACTGGGCAGTCAGTAGAAACGCTTCAACGCTGGCAATATATCCTAAGGCAATCGAGCGTATCCGCTGAAGAAGTGACCCAAAATGTTCAGCAGATAGCCCAGGCCATGGCTGAGATGACTAGGACTGGAAATTTCTCTGGAGAATTTCTAAGGATTGCCGAGATCACCAATATTGACCCATCGAAACTCGAAGATACGTTTTATCTTCTGGAGAAATTCAGAGAGTTTACTCGCTCTGGATTACCTACTTCGCAGATAAATTCTATTCTTGGCACTTTGCTGTCTCAAGACGTGATCCAGGGGCTTCGAACAAATGACATGACTTTAGATCAAGTTCCAAAATCTGCAATTACTTCTGACCGGCAGGCGAAGAGCCTGCAGCAAGCAATGGTAAGATTTGATAATTTTCAAAAGAACTTAGAAAAAAGCGTAGGAAGTGTTTTGGCCAAAGTTGGCCCTAAACTCGCCACAGCGCTAGAAAACCTAGTCCCTGTTATTGCACGTTTGACCGAAACAATTCTGAACTTTTTAACAAGATTTGCACAGTTTTTCGGGCAAAATAACGGGAATCAATCACTAGATCAGGCTTTAAGTAAATACAAAGACAAAGAAACAAGTTGGATGGATTTTTTCCTGGGACCACAGTATGAGTCGGTCGGAAACCTTCAGGACATTCACCGAAGGAACTTCCCGCAAGGATATAACTCTAAAGGATCTGAATCCGTAAATAGCATCACAATAAATCAAACTAACAACGGAGTTTCTGGTAAAGACGCCGGAGCAATAGCTCAGAAAACTTCTCAGGCAGTTCAGCGGGCAGCTTCCATGCAACAACTTAAAACTCAAGCGTGGGGTAACTAATGGCCATTGATATTTCAGCACTCTCAAGTCAGATGGTTACGGCTCAGGCGCTGAACAATCTGATCTTGGTGTGGCCGCAAGAAAGCACCGGAATTCAGCCGCAAACTCAGATTTACGGCGGCAAGGTTTCGAATGGCGAAAAGTTCTTGTTTAACTACGAGGGTGAGCAATCGGTAACTCTTTCTAGTGATATTACGGATTCATATGTTGAACAAAACTATGCGGTTCAGGATCACATTTCACTTACGCCCGAACTTATCACCACACAAGGATTCATCGGTGAGCTCAATAATGTAGTGCCCGAGGAATTGCAGCCACTAAAAACTGCAGCCGAAAAGCTGACCGTTATCGATGCATATCAGCCGGTTTTATCATTGTCTGGCATTAGGGCATACAATGCAGCTCTTCAGGCTTATCAGGCGGCGCAGATATTGCGCGCTCAAGGCATTCAGGCATGGGACACAATTGGTAAAGGCGGATCAACCCTAAACGAGATTGATTCATCTGTACAAGGGGCTGAGTTCGCTAGATCGGTTGAGTTTAGATCGCAGAATAAACAACAAGTCGCATTTCAAAAGTTTTATGGATATTGGAAGGCGCGGGTCTTGTTTACCGTTCAAACTCCGTGGGCGATCTTTAAAAACTGCGCTATCCAAGAGATAGTGGCGACACAGGCAGAAGATACAAGAGTGGTCTCTTCGTTTAACCTGACGTTCAAGACGATCAATGTTGCATCCACATCATTGACGCTCGTTGAAAAATCCGACGATTTTACCGGTAGGGCATATTTCAATGCGGCTCCAAATCAGGAATCAGGAATGTCTGCGGTGGACTTCCAAGAGGGCACCTTTGATCCATCAAGCTTTAATGTGGGGTAGTAATGTATAGAGTTCAGAAAATATCGGATTACCCGAGGCAGACCAAGACATTCAATTTACCTGGCGGCGATAAGGTTACTTTTACAATATATTTCGTTCCAATGCAGAAGTCCTGGTACATAACCAATCTCACAGTGGGCGACACCGTAATCAATAATTTAAAGGTTGTAACTGGAGCAAATATCTTAAGGGCGTGGAAGAACACCTTGGGATTTGGTTTGGCTTGCTTTTCAACGGAAGGGCGTGATCCTCAATTTATCGAAGACTTTATTGAGGGAAAGAATACCCTCTATATTTTATCTAAAGATGAGATTGATCAGTATGAGAGGTTCCTAGGTGGGCAGTAAACTTGGCAGAAACTATATTCTGCAGATCCAAGACTTAGGAAGTGAGCTCAAGCCTGGAAGCAATTCGATTATAACTATTTCCTTACCATTCACTCTAAAATTTAACATCACAAGAGGCATGTGGGGTTCGCCAAGCTCAGCGATTTTGCAAGTGTATAACCTAAATGAGAATACTAGGTCCTTCATTCGTAAAGATGAAAACGATTGGGGATTTGTAAAAATGGTTACACTGATGGCAGGTTACGGCGATGACCTCGCGGTGATTCTTCGAGGATCAGTCCATAAAGCATACTCTGAACGAAATGGCGTCGATTACGTGACTAGCATCGAGGTCTTTGATGGAGGCGCCGCCTTTATAAATGCTCAGTTCGGCGGTCAATTTAAAAGCGGCACTCAGTCATCCTACGTGCTCAAAGCTATAGCAAAATCTCTTGAGCCTTACGGTGTGGACATTGGTGCGGTTTCAAAGAACTACGAAAGGACTATTAAGCGCGGCAATTCATACTCTGGAAATTCAATGGATTTGATATCTGAGATTTCTGGTGGTGGCGCATTCATTGATAACTCAAAACTAAATATATTAACCGACGATGAATACCTTGATGGCGACACACTCACGGTTAGTTCGCAAACAGGACTTCTAGGGGTTCCAAAGCGCGAGTGGAACAACGTGACCTTTACGATGCTTATGGAGTCTCGGGCATACTTAAATCAATTGGTTGTGATCGATATTGGTAAAAAAGAATTTGACGGCCAGTACAAGATTAGAAACATCACTCACGCCGGAACAATTTCCGAAACGATTGGTGAGTCTGCAACGACAACCATAAACTGCATCACCGCAAAAGGAAACTTGGGGGTGCGGTTTGGCTAACGGAATTCCTTTTACGCTGACAAAGCTTGATCCAAAATCGGCAGACTTCTTAAACGACCTTAAGCGCGACATCTTTTTAAGTCTTAAATGCCATGATCTCGGCACTATTCAAGAGGTCGATTTTGGAAAGCAAACCGTCACAGTATCTATCAACTATAAAAAAACTCTGATTGAAGCACAGAAGGACGGCTCTTACGCACAAAGGCCTAAGGAATATCCACTCTTGTTAGATGTTCCGTTTGTATCGCTGACGGGTGGCCAAGCAGGCATCACTCTTCCGATCAAAAAAGGCGACACCTGCCTTGTGTTCTACAATGACCGGGCAATTGACGATTGGTTTGCAAGCGGCGCGGTCACTCAGGTATCGAGCACGCGGCTCCACTCAATGTCTGACGGCATTGCGCTTGTTGGCGTGAGGTCTCTTGCAAATCTCATCGAGGGTTATGATCCAGAAAGAGCAGTGCTCTATAGCGGCCAAACAAAAGTAGCCGTTGGAACAAAAGTTGAGATTTCAAATCAAAGTCAGAATCTTCATCAGGTGCTTCAGGATTTGATTTCCAAGATTTCAGATCTCACAACACAAGTGGCCGCCATTCAAGTGACAGGGGTTCAATCGGGCCCACCAAGTTCGCTAAGCGGATTACCAACAAATGCCTCTGCTATCTCGGGAATAATTCCCGAGTTAACGGCCATTTCTTCGAGATTGGGGGAAGTTCTGGAATGATTCTGGCATGATCGTAAGAGGCGTTGATAGCAACAATGATTGGCTTTTTGGTAAGGGTAAATCCGACTACAAGTACAATCTAAACGCCTTAGCTCAGAATATTAAAACCAGACTTCAATCATTCTTAGGCGATTGCTTCTTTGCGCAAAGCGAAGGCATCGACTGGTGGAATCTCCTTGGCTCAAAGAAGCTTTTAGATCTTCGCTTAGCTATCTCTTCAGTTCTTTTAAATACCGATGGCGTCACTGGGCTTATTGAGGTGAGCGTCTCTTTAAACCGCGACCGATGCGTTAAAATCACTTATGCGGTAAGCACTGTATATGGCGAAATGAAGCGTTCGATTGATATGGGGGTTGGATAATGCCCAACATCATCAACGAAAATGGCCTTACGATCAAAACTCAAAATGAGCTGACTTCTGAAGTAACCACCAAGCTGAAAAATATCTATGGAAGCGATATCAATCTGGCTCCCGATTCGCCAGACATGCAGCTTGTCATGATTTACGTTCTGGCATCTTTAGATGTTCTGCAGCTCTTGGTTGAGGTCAACAACTCGTTTGATCCAGATAGAGCAATCGGAAAGATTCTTGATCAGCGTGTTCAGCTAAATGCAATTCAGAGAAAAGCAGGGACCTACACAATTCAGCCAGTGACGATTCAGATCTCTGAACCGACTACTTTGTATGGCCTAGATCAGTCAATTGAAGAGGTCTATACGGTCGCTGATGACGCTGGCACTGAGTTTCAGCTTGGCACGACTGTAACGCTTCCTTCTGCTGGATTTTATTCGCTTGTGTTTCAGGCTTCTGAGATCGGTAAGACTGAGGTTTTGATCAACACGATCACTAATCCAGTAACCGTAAATCTGTCGGTTGTCTCAATCAATAATCCAACTGGGCCCATCTCGCTTGGTCAGGATGAAGAGACTGATATTCAGCTTAGACAGCGCCGCCAAAGATCGACAGCCATCTCGGGACTAGGCTGGAAAGACTCGCTAGAGGCTGCTCTTTACAACATCAATGGGATTACTGATGCAAAAGTATACGAAAACAAAACTTCTGCTAATCCTGATGCTTTTGGTATTCCTTCTCATTCAATCTGGGTGATCGTTTCTGGAACATACTCTGACGCCGAGGTGGCTCAGGCCATTTACACTAAGCGCAATGCAGCTGCAGGAATGAAGGGTGATAGGGTTGCAAACATCACTCAAAAAGATGGAAGCAATTTTGTCGTTCAGTGGGATGATGTTTCAACAGAAGAGATATTTATTGAGCTTGAGATCGAAAAAATTGATCCAACTCTTCCTATCGATATTGACGCCATCAAGAATAAACTCGCTCAAGACTTTAATGTTGAGATCGGCGGAGTGGCTAACATCAATGAGATATCTTGCAAAGTGCAGGAGATTGATCCGAACGCACTTGTAACGAGCGCGGGATTGTCGTTCTTGTCTACAGGTCCCTTTTTACCAAAGCTCTCAAACTCTGCCAAAAACAGGAAATTCGTTTTATCTGCTGAAAACGTAATCATCACGCCAATTCTTATTTATCCTTCAATCATCTCGGTCGTTGGCGGCTCATCGCCAGAATCAAGAACGATCACGGCTTACGGTGGCTTTGGCGCTTATACATGGACTGTTGCGGTCGACAATAGTGGTGCTGGCGGAGATCCGGCAACAATTGATTCAACTGGTTATTATACTCCAGGCACTGGAACTCAGAATGTCTTTGACACTATTCAGGTCGAAGATGAGCAAGGGAATACAGCTCAAATTCAAGTGCAGGTGCTGTGATGACAGATCAAGAAATTCTGATCTACTACTCAGATCTTTTGATTCTGCAATACAAAGGAAAGCCAAAGGCGACAGCTACGGTTCAGGCAATCGTTGATACTGTTACCTCAGGCCAACTCCCAATAGCCATTCAGAACGCCTATAACCTAGATACGGCTGTTGGCGCACAATTAGACATTATCGGAAAGTATGCTGGCGTTTCTAGAGATGGAAGCTCTTTCAGTGGGCCAATGATCTTAGAAGATGAAGACTATCGAAAGATCATCAAGCTTAAAATCATCAAAAATAATTCTGGAAGCTCACTCTCTGACATTCAAGACTTACTAGCCCTTTACTTCGAAGGTCAGATTAAGGTCTTCGATTATAAAGATATGAGTATGTCTTATTACGTGAGTGCCTCGTTCGGATCTCAGCAGTTGGTTGAGTTTTTCATTAACAAGGGCCTGCTTCCGGTTCCAATGGCTGTCGGCCTTGGATCGACTATTTATCATCAGGATTTGGAGTTTTTCAGTTTTTCGACTTACAGAGAAGGCACTCCCGCTGAGTTTCCGTTTAACGAATATACGGACCAACACGATGAGTGGCCTTGGCTGACTTATGCCTATGCCATCAACTCTGGAACCGTCATTGATCAAAATATGCTTACTGAAAGCGGCGAAAAAATCCTTCAGGAGAACGGCGATGAAATTTATGTGTAGGGGAATAGTCTCATGTCAGGATTAAAAATTTCTCAGTTTCCAGTAATTTTGAATGCGAACCTGAAAACAGGTGATTCCATCCCAGTTGTTGACTCTGCTGTTGGTGATACAAAGCAAATTACTGTTGGTCAACTTGATCTTAGATATCAGGGGGTTCCAAACGGGGGGACCACAAGTCAGGTTTTAGCAAAGGCATCTGGTACGAACAAAGATGTTTATTGGAAAAGTATCTCGAAGAATGACGTGGGACTTGGTTTGGTTGATAATACTTCCGACCTTAATAAACCCATCTCAAATGCTGTTCAGGCAGCTTTAAATCTGAAAGCAAACTCATCTGCACTTGCATCTAAGGCAGACACTTCCTACGTAAATACTCAGCTTGGAAACAAGCAAGATAAGCTTCCTGCGGGTAATGACGGCGAGGTTTTAACTTTAGATGGCGGCGTTCCGGTCTGGGCGCCATCTGGCGGTGGACCTGGATCCGTTACTTCTGTCTTCGGACGAACCGGCACGGTTACTGCTCAAATTGGCGACTATGACAAAACCATGATCGGACTTGATCAGGTGGATAACACCTCTGATCTCGACAAGCCCATATCAAATCTTACGCAAACTGCCCTAAACGGGAAAGAGGCAAGTCTTCCTTCTGTTACTGGAAATGACGGGAAGTTTCTTGGTTTAGTCGCTGGATCTAAAGTTTGGGTAACGCCTCCAACGGGAATTCCCAACGGAGGCACCACTGGGCAATCTCTGGTTAAAACCTCTGGAGCTGATGGCGCCGTGGGATGGGCCACGGTCGAGCCTCGTATCACGGTATCAACCACTCAAGTCATCACAAGCTCTGACATGGTTGTAATTGATAACACCAAGTCGAGGCAGAGAATCAAAATTATGGGCGATCTTGGCCCTGCCTATTCATCTCTACCAGCAGGTGCAATCGATGGTCAGGAATTGTATCTACAAGGCGTGAGCGACGATGAGCCAGTGATTCTTGAGGCTTGGTCAACGGCAGATCTTGGCGGGGCACTTAGTATCACGTTTACGAAGAATGTTTTGAAATTTTTTATATGGGACCACGGTCAATCACTTTGGATTTTGGTAGGAGCATAGGATGAAATTATTTTTACTTCTAAGTTTATTTTTTACGAATGTTGTTTTGGCTCAAACAAACGGCAAGCCAATTGAGGGTAATTACTGCCAAGGTGTTCAGTGCGAGAGTAATCTCGTAATCAATCCTTCGGCTGAGAAAAACACTCTAAATGTCGCCGTCAACAACGCAACAGCTACCAGGGTGAAGTCAGGGGATGTCCACGACAACCTTCTGATTAACGGAAAAGGCTCTTGGGTTATCGATGCCAGTGCGCTCAATGGATATGTTGAGTTTGAGCTACTTCATGCAAAGGGCGATCAGAGTTCAGGCAATTGCGCGTTCGTTGGTTCATTCAATGGAGACGCTAGTTTATATTCTGCTGTTGTTTTAGATGCGTCTAACAATGTTATTTTATCTCAAGCTCTGACAAACACAATTGATCAGTGGAAAGAGTTTAAGCTGAATGTTTCTTGCGCTACCGCTGGCCAGAGTAAAGTTAGACTCGTTCAAACCTCTGCCGGAACAGCTCCGGCTTTTTACGCTGGCAGAATTACTTATGGTAAGACAGCCATCGCGATGGGGACGATTATCGAGGACCCTGTTGCATTCACGCCGACAGGGAACCTGACTACGAATGTTACCTACACTGGGACTAGAGCAAGATTTGGCAAATATCTTGAACAAGAAACTACACTAACTTTTTCGGGAACTAACACTCAGAGCTTTTTAACCATTAACTTACCGCCTGGCTTGACCATTGATACCAGCTCAACTGGAATCAATATTACAAGCTTAGCTACTGACATTGCTATTGCCGGAAAATTTACTGGAACGGGCCACTTTAATCTCAGAGCCTTAACGAACGGAACGAACAACAGTTTCAACGTCTTTTTTATGAACGTGGACACCACGGCATCTAACGCATTTAACCCAGACAAGTACAACGGTGTAAATCCAGCATCTAACCTTCCTGAAGCGATCGCCTCTGGAACAAAGATATACATTAAAATAAGAGTCCCCATCTCCGGCTGGACCGCAGGCGCGAGACAGTCGGATGGGTATGATGCTCAAGAAATTGTTGCTAAGTATACAGCTTCATCAGCTGCGGCAATTCCCAATACTGCGACAGTTTTCAATTTCGGCACCAAAATAAAAGATGACCTAAATCTTGTTACTACTGGAGCCGCATGGAAGTTTACTGCGCCGTCAAATCGCTATTGTGAAGTGACTGTTAGAATCAACTATAACGGTAGCGCTTCAGCATCACGGCTTGATGTGACCATTCGTAAAAATGGAGTCGGTCAAAATACTTTGTTTAAAACAACTTCTGGCGTCGTAGTTGAAACAGCGGTATTCCCGTTTGGTTTAGACGTGCTTAAGGGTGACACGATAGACGTTACTATTCATGAGACTGTAGACGGTGGTTCTTTCAACACGACTCAACAAATTGATATCGCATGTGAGACAGGAACGGCCCACATCACACCCGAAGGTCGTAACGTAACGAGTAAGGCGAATAACACTGGTCTTGATAGCGCATACATGACTTGTAACGCGGGATCTACAATTCATTCTAATCCTGGAAGTTGGGTTTCCTCTATTGGCAATATTGCGTCCGGAGCGTGTACTGTTACCTTAACGACTGGGAGATTTTCTGCGGCACCTCATTGCTTTACCCAGTACGTGGATACCTCAACTGGATATCTCGTTCAGACCAAGATTCATTCAGCAACAGCCAGTTCATTAGTTGTTCTAGGCGCTCAGCAGGCGGGGGGTACAACTTCGGTTCCACCTGGCTATAGTTTCTATCTCTTCTGCAAAGGTGCGAACTAATGAAACCCCTCCTCTACACCTACATCATAATCGCAGTGCTAACTTTCTTTCTGGCTACTCCCATCTGCATGACAGCAGGAGGGAGAATGTCGAATCAGGAATGCGTGGCACTCGGGGCTGGCGTGGGGCTTGGGTGGTTGCCGGTGGGATTTATATTTCTAGCTAAACTTTGGAGATGAACATGGAAGTTATTCTCGGTGCGATCACAATTCTAAAATCACTAGGTGTTGAGACAGGAAGAATCATTGAAAGCCTTCTGGTTTTCTTTGTGGCGTTCGGGGCGTTCATAATCCTCAGTAAGAAATACATCTGGCCGTTTATCATCAAGGTTGTAGCCAAGTTTGATTCAATCGTTCAGTCAGTAGAGAAAATGGAAGTGTCGGTTAAAGACCTCAATCACACGATGCAAGATCATATCACTCAGACAAAGGCTGGCTTAGATGCTGGCCATGAACGATTCAATAGAGTCGAAAATGAATTAACAAAAATTAAAGCCCATGTCGGGCTTCATTAAATAATCCAAGGAGGATTTATGTCAGAAGTATTGAAAGAAAAAGCAGCGGCTTTGGGCAACAAGCACTTGAAAGCAATTGCTCACGATATCAATGTTGAATTGGTTCCAGAAGCTTTGGATCTATTAAAAGAAAAGATCCCGGGTGTGGTTGACGATGTCATCATCGAATCAATCAAGGGTCCATTGAAGGCTGTTTTCTCTGAGCTAATCGAGAAGATGTAATTATGCCAGTATGGATTGAGAGCATTCTCTTGATCTTCGCAAAGGCCGTTGTCCAGTGGGCAGCGGCTCGCGCCGAGGCGGAAGGCAAGAAAGCTTGGGAAAAAATTGAAAAAGACAAAGAGCGCGGGGAAACAAATGAAGAGAATGTTGCAAGATATGCCAATGCGAACAGCGAAGCTGAATCTTTACAAGCTGCTTTGGATCTTCTCAATCGCACTCGCCGTTAGTGGTTGTGCGGGAGCCCCACAGTTTCCAGTTAAGGATCTTTGGGAGACGCACACAAGAACTTATCAGCAGCCTGATGGGTCGATGCGAATAGTTGAGCTGTGCAGGCAGTATGAGATTTATGACCCAGTAAACTTTAAGTTTCGGCATGTGAAGGACTGGGACATTAGAAAGTGTCATGGGACGTTTGGTTTTGCCACCGCTGATGTCCCTAAGGTTTTCGATTGGGGCTATGACATGAACGAATATGTTAACAAGAAGTGTGGGAAGTAACCATGCCTAAATTACAAAGAAAAATAGCTAAGATTTTCGGTTTAAATTCGCCTACCGATAGAGTCGCTGTCGTTGGTTCCTTAAGAGCTGGCGCGCCTTCTTATTCAAAAGATCCTGACGCGCTTCAGGCTCTACCTAATTTTGAAGAGGGTTGGCCTGGTGTCGCGATTGGAAACAGCTCACCACCTCTAGAGGACATGAATGCCCTTCAATATTGCTTGAGCTACAACATCGCCACGATCATGCAAAGCGGAGTGCCTGAGTGGCATACAGCGACTGAGTATTTCATAGGTAGCATGGTGAATGTTGATGGGGTTATATATATTTCTACTGCTGACGATAATGTCGGATATCCAGTAGCTGATGGCACAAAGTGGAAAAACGCTCATGCGCTAACAGTTACTGATGTTGTTGGCGAGGACGCATATTCAGTGTTACCGACAGATCAGTATATTAGAGTGAATCCAGTCGGATCGGCAATGAACATCACAGCCGTTGCGCTTCCGCTTTTGTCCACCCTTCCAGTCGGACATAGACTAACCGTCAAGAACATAGCAAGTATTCTTTCTTCTGCAACGGTTAAGGTGATTGTTGCAGATGGAGCAGAGGCAATGGATGAGCGAACAGAAATTGATCTGGCTTGTGATCCAAAAGAATCAATAACTCTTGTTAAAGCAAACGATACCACTTGGGATATTATTTAAAGGCGGGGGCTATATGTCTTTCATAAATTTAGATGAATCAATTACGAAGAACAAGCTCTCCTCAGCCAATCTAGTGAAGAGTGGCAGCTCTGGAAACTTTTTTGCATCAAGCAGTGGTGACGTGGCGGTAACTAACTTATCAGCTACGATCATAACAAGCGGAAAGCCAGTCCTGATTACTCTCGAGCCATCGACTGCGGCAGGTGTCGATAAGTATTTAAGAGGCACCGGTATTGCTGCAACACTAGCTCTACTAAAGAATAACTCAGGTGGCCCGGGGCTTGTCGAGGTATCGAGGATGAGTTTGATTGGCGATGTCTATTATCCGCCCTCAGCCATGCAATTTATTGTTCCAGGCTTAGATGCCGGAACTCACACGTTTTATATTTATGCCGGTACAAGCACCACGATGTCAGTTTACGTTTATAACGTGAGACTGGTGGCGCTGGAGTTGTCATAGCTGGCGAACTTCGCAATCCAGCACCTCTGATGCTGACTGATATTATTGGGAAGATGTTGCTATTACGGGAACAACAACCTTCAGGATAACAACGTCTTTGATCTCACCCTCAAGGTCTTTTGCATTGATCTCAAGTGTGGCTGTTCCGTTTGTCGACCTAAAGAGCATTTCTTGTTGATCCTGTGGAAGATCGTTTGCGCTGGCGACAAATTTTCTTGCTCCGTCTGAAGTGGAAAACTCAATCCGAAGGTCATCACCTTTTTTATCAACTCGATCGATAGTGTAGATCCCATCCATTCGAATTTCTTGCGCCGATCGCCTCTTGCTTCTTGGATACAGCTCTTTTGCAACCTTTTCCGTAATTACAGTTGAATCAGACATAGTAACGCTTTCTTCTCTTTTCACCGATTTGGCGATAGACTCGTTTACTCGTTCTGTGCTTTCGGCAGCTTTTTTTGCCGGGATATTATTTTCAATAATCTGAGCAATTAAACGGAGCCTCTCTGTTTCAGCATTATCACGATTTATGTCGGCCTGCTCTCTAGCTACGTCAACTTGCGCTTGTGCGGCTATTTTTGCTCTCTCTGTTTCAGCATTTTGGATAGCTTCATTTATCGTTATTGTTCCGTAAGTGGTGGCAACAACAAGAGTAGCTATAACGTAATGACGACCTTCCATTTTCGCTGCGGCCTTTTCAACAATCTTGTTCAGGATGTCAGTAAGGTTTTTCGGAAATAATTCTGAGCAACCCTCTGATATTCTAAAGAATAACTCTAAGGAGTCTTTTTCTTCTTGGCTCAAAGTGTAGAACTCATCCTCATAAACAACAAGAGCATAAATTCTGAATATTTCGCTCTGTACCACTCTCATGGCTTCCATTACTCGAACGGGTATTGCTGAGTGGAAGTTTGAACCGTTGTACTTAAGAATAATATTGGGGAAATTCTCAAAATGAAGTTGCGTGCTATTTAGTGCGGCCGACGATGCGGCGAAGTCTCTTAGGGCTGCCCAAGCATCGTCCTCGTTTTTGATTGTTCGCTTAACTAGCGCGCTCATGATGCACCTTTCATTTGAGTTGGAGATAGGCAGTGCCTACCTCCCATGAATCTCGGGGTTGTAGGGGTTTAGCCGCTGCGGCTCTTCTTATTGTTCGCTTTAAAATTGAAAACAATCTCAGGACTACATCGACACTCTTCATCATCTCCCGGGTGTCCTCGGTCTCCGAATTCATTTATTACTGGCGGGTTGTCCCAGTCGAAATAGCATCCGTCGAGGGCTTTGTGAATTGGGCGCACTGGGCGTTTGCGGGATCCTTTAACGCATCTCCAGATATACCCGGGCGAGCCGCTCTCTCTGGCTCTGTACTCTTTTAGTTTTGAAGATAGGAATCTTATTTCATTTTTTAATATCTCCCTTGCGACGGACTCGGATAATCCGAACCTCTTCGCAACATCCGATCCGTACGATTCTTTTCTCATTCCCATTAGGTAATTGGCCCATACCATTTCTCGGAGCAGTCCAATGTCTTTTCTTTTCCATCCATTTAGATATCTTTTCGGAGCCCGTCCCCAATCCGAAAGTACCATGCGCATTACAGCATCTGAGTAGGGCCCTTGAGATCGCAAATGAGTCAGATCCTCAGCGATTCTATTTTCTCTGGGCGCATCCTTTAAAAAAGAAAAATACAGCGCATAGGGCATGATGAGAATCGTTATGAGCATATTACTCAACAGAGCTTTTGCGCCGACTTCATCGCCAGTGGTGGTGGCTTTCCCATAAAGCGCCAACAATCCAAACAAGCAGAACACCAGATACCAAGCTAGGAAAGGGTATTCTGAAAGCTTAGAGATAATAAAAATAATGAATCCGATTTTAGCCAGAGTGTACATGATTCGCGTATCGGACTAATCAAATAAAACTTTATGGCTTGAAAAGGTCGGTCTGTTTACAGCGAAGGCCTTTGGATAGTTTTCGGATGAACTCTGGCGATGGCCATCGATCACCGGACTCTATGTTCTGATAATAGCGCATAGAAAGGTCACACTCAATTGCAGCTTGCTCCTGAGTGAGTCTCCGCTGCTTTCTGAGTTTCTTTAGGTTGGCCGATAGTACTTTTTGAATTTGAACCACTCTTAGATCTTAGGAATGAAGCTGATTATTTATTACGCGCAGTTAGCACGTAAGGTCCAGAGGTGCGTCCAAGACCTTCCATATTAACGGAATCTTGTTGATAATCTTGATGTGGTTTAAAAAAGAGTTTTTGTTTGCCCCAAAATACACTGACTTTGGTCCGAAGCATTTTAATGAGAGTGGAGGTGATCTCTGATAGAGAGCTCGAGGCATTTTTGGAGTTGTTTGAGGTTGGTCAAGTTGAGGTGTTGATGGAGCTGCAGAAAAGAGAAATGAACAAGAAACAGAAAAGGAGGGACTTAACTCTGCTGGTGACCAAGAAAGACAGCTACTAGATTGTTTCCTTTTTTGTGAGTTTCGATATTTTTTTATCTTCTATGGTTTTTAGAATGCGCCTTAATGATTCGAAATACTTTTCTTCCTGGTGCGAAAGCATGATTAGCACATCAGTAGGGATCTTTTTAAACTGCGGCAGTACGGCCAGAACATGATCAAGCACGTCTTCATCTTTTCGATTTGCTTTATTGAGGTTATTTATAACAGCTTCAGCGGCACCGAAATCATCGTCAGACAGTGTGAGTAGTTTCGTTTGAAGATCGAGGATCTTCTGAGCCCTAGATTTGTCTTGGGGCATTTCAGGCGTTGGCCTATCAGCTCCCTCAAGGATTACAGACTCTGCAACACCTAGGGCGACCGCCAGGTTCTTTAAATTTCGACCGCGTGGAAAGCGCTTGCCAGTTTCCCACATGTTAACGGCGGCGTCCGTCACGTGTGCTAACTCTGCTAACTTTCGCTGTGACAATCGGCGCTCTTCGCGCAGCTGTCTTATGCGTTGTGCAATCTCAGGGATGTCGTCTTTTTTAGTCATTCTCGACACTTAGTCTACCCTATCTGTAAATAATTCAAACCACACAATACGTTAGTATTTACCTTGCAAAACACTAACAATATGTTAGGATGCAAAGAATGAGAGATGCGTTTGACGGTAAAGAGATAAAGAAAATCATCAAGGCGAGAAGGCTCACAGTTAAGGATTTGGCTGAGACAATAGGCATACATCCGAACACTTTGAGCTCGGCGTTGAACGGAAATCGGGACCTCGGAAGGGCAGTCCGACTCTCATTGTATAGAGAACTAAATTTAGACCCAGAAGCTTTGCGAAAGAAAGCTTCCTAATCAATAAGAGCCTTCGAGTTGGCGCTCGAAAGTTCTAATGGATTAGCGGTTTAACAGACAATTTAAGAATTTATAAGAGAGTTCTTCGCGTTTGAAGAACTTACATGGATTTGTGCGCTCAAAATCGGAGGAAAGATGAAAACCCACACACTCGAAATCTCAAATAACGTGAGAGTTCGCGGCTTCATCCAAAAGGAAGTCGTGCTCGAAGTCGATTTCCAGATGAGCGGCTACATCCACGAGATCCGCGTTCACTCTGATTATTTCAAGGCTTTTGTGCCTGTAAGTGAAGCGTGGCTTGAGAATAACTTCCCGACTTCGCTTGCGACTATCAGGAATGCAGTTGAGATCGAGATCGATCGCCTCAGTTTTCCGAAGCAAAAACAATATGAAAATGATGACCCGAACCCAGCGGCGTAGGAGCGAAAATGTCTAACTTAACACTCTTTCAAAAATCAGAAAGCTTGATCCAGGCCCAGGCGAAGAAATTCGTCGAGCTTGCAAAGAGCCATAAAGCTGTGAACTTCGAGCAAGAGGCGCACTTCGCTTTGCAGGCACTTAAGGCAAATGACTTTCTTGCAAAGACCGCTGCCAACAATCCTGACTCTTTGATTGCGGCTGTTCACAATATTGCATCTGTTGGGCTTTCACTCAATCCAGCTCTTAAGCACGCCTATCTAGTCCCAAGAGACGGCAAAGTCTGTCTTGATTTTGGATACAAGGGACTGGCTCACTTGGGAATCGATGCTGGATCCGTTCGATATGTTCAGGCTGAGTTGGTTTATTCCAAAGATAAGTTCATTCTGCGCGGTCGCGGTCAAGAGCCGGTACATGAGAGAAATCCATTTGATCCAGACAGAGGTTCAATCATCGGGGCTTATTGTATTGCAGAGATCGAGGGCGGCAAGTTCTTGGTTGAAACCATGACTATTGCTGAGATTTACGCAATTCGGGACCGCACCCAGGCTTACAAAGCTTATTTGGATAAAAAGGTTAAGTCATGCCCATGGGTCTCTGATGAGGGCGAGATGATCAAAAAGACCGTCATTCGCAGAGCCTCTAAATCTTGGCCGATGACTAATGGCGGTCGCTTCGAAAAAGCAATGCAAGTGCATGATGAGATTGAAGCGGTCGATGTCACGCCGGTATCTGTTGAAACAACTCAAATCGAAGGCCCAAATCCGCAATTCAAAGAGATCAGAGACTTACTAGAAAGTATGGGCAAGAAAGAAGATGACAAGTTCATCGGCTACTTATCCACAGTGAACAATCGCAAGATTGAAAAGCTTGAGGATCTATCTCAAAAAGAAATCGAAACTCTACTTGTTCAGCTCTATTCATGGGCAAAGACAGCGAATGAAAAGGAAGCAGAAAATGCTTAAGAAGTTTGAAAACCAGATCAAAACATTCCAAGACCGATTCGGCACTGACATCATTATGGCTGAGCAAGGCTCAACAGCTTGGCTGCAATGCCGCCTTGGTGTGATCACGTCATCTGAGATTGGTGATGCTATTGCGGGCCTAAAAACAAAAACTCGAAATACCTATCTGTGCAAACTCGTAGCTGAGGTGGCAGCTGGAATGATCGAAGAGATCAATTCTAAATATATGGAATGGGGAAAGATGCACGAATCAGCTGCAAGGGCGACATACGAGTTTAAAAACAACTGCGTAATCGACCAGACTGGGTTGATTTTTAGAGATGAGACATTCCGAGAGGGATGCTCAGTTGATGGCTTTATTCGCGGTCAAAATAAAGTGGCCGAAGTTAAGTGCCCGTATAACACAACAAATTACATTAAGTTTCTTTTGAATGATGACGTGAAAAAAGAGTGGGCGCTTCAGTGTCAGCATCAGATGAGATGCACAGGCGCCGATGTTGTGGACATCATTCAGTATGACCCAAGAATGATGGTGTCTCCGTTGCACGTTCTTACGTTTGAGCGGGACCAAAAAACTCAAGAAATGTTCGACGAACTAATCCCAGCGTTCATTCAAGATATGGACACCATGCTTGAGATGATAGGCATTAAGTATGGCCAGCAATGGGAAAGATTAGCAGTTAAAGAAAAGGCAGGTGTGGCGTGATTTCTTTCGATAAAATGATTGGAAAGAAATTCAACAGATGGAGCGTCATTTCTTTTTCAGGTAGAAACAAATTCGGAAATTTTATGTGGAATTGCGTATGTGATTGTGGAACGTCCAGACCAGTTAGCGGAATCGCATTAAGAAATGGAACATCTAAGAGTTGCGGATGTTTTCATCGTGATATTGTCACAAAGCATAAGTGTTCGACCGTAAAAACTCCTGAATATCAATCGTGGTCATCGATGATAAGTCGGTGTTACAGAGTGAAAGCAACTGCCTATTCAAGTTACGGAGGCAGGGGTATTTCTGTGTGCGACAGGTGGAGATTTTCTTTCACGAACTTTCTTACTGACATGGGTCCGCGACCAAGCAAAATGCATACTCTTGATCGAATAGATAATAATGGCAATTACGAGCCTTCAAATTGTCGATGGGCCACAAAACTACAGCAAGTAGTAAATAGAAGGCCATGTAAAAACAAAACTGGATTCCCAGGAGTAAAAAAAGACAATAGATGTCCTAAAAATAGGTATGTGGCAAAAATCCAAATACGCGGTAAAACAATTTCTCTTGGTTATTATACAACACCTGAGCAAGCTGCCGAGGCATATTTAAAAGCAAAAACAAAAATAAAAGAGGAGATTTCTGCATGAAGAAGAGGTTCACGCTTTCAGTGCGCGTTGGCGAATATCAAAAAGACGGTCAGACAAAGGGCCGCTACCAAAACGTGGGCGCAATCATGGAGTCAGATAATGGACAATTTATCTTGCTCGATAAGACCTTTAATCCTGCTGGAATCCAAGATGGCAAAAACTCAGTTTTGATTCACATGTTTGAACCAAAAGGAAAAGCCCAAGATTTCGGTCCTGAGCCTTCTTTTGATTCTAACGGAGAAATTCCTTTTTAACTTACGTTTTGCACTCCCACGGTGGGCTGAATTTATAGGTAGCTGTAAATGGTACACAGCTCATCGTGGGGGAATTTGGAGGAACTATGAGCATCTGGTCCACACAAACAATCCGAGGAATAGAGTGCGGCGCTCTTTGCAGAGAATGCGGTGAAATAATCACTGATAATCCAGAGGGCGAAGAGATAGCTTGTGAAGAGTGTGAGGGGGAGTGATGAAGATTGAAATCAATAAATCTCAAAGATGGCTAATTCTATGGATGTTGGTTGATCTCACTTCTATAGCTGGCCAAGAAAAGTTTTTAAAAGAATTTCCACATTGTGATTTGGATGCCATGAGAAAAGATCTAGAGGATTTGAGTAACAAGTTAAGAGAAGGTGCTGAGTGACTTACTTAGGAAATATTCAGCGACATGAACGTCATGTTGGTCTTAAGGAGTGGATCGTGAGATTCCGCAACAAGATCAAAGAAGAAGCAAACAAAGAAAGCCCGAACGAATACATGATCGAGCAATGGGAAAAGAAAATATCTGAATGCAAAAAAGAGTTGGACCTTGAATTCAACGACAGATCAATGGATGGGTGCTGAGTGAACTGGTCAAACACCTTCAATAAAGAACCAGTATTCCATTGTCCAAAATGCAATAACCAACTTCATACAGACTTTGTAGACAACGGATTTGGCCCCTTTGCGGTGCAAGTAAGTCCATACCACTGTGAATCTTGTGAATGGATTGAGGGCGGCTGTCCGGCAGATTCGTGTATTAAAGAACGTTGCTTCTCTTGGGAAGTCTGCGGCGGTAAATCAATTATTGAGAGAGGTGCTGAGTGAAGAAATATAGCGTTCTCGGAAAATGGAGAGGACTGCTTTGCAATCCTGAGATTGTACAAATAAAAGATGAACACACTAAGGACAAGGAAACACTGGAAAGCTCACTCAAGCTTGAGGCTGGCGTTGACACTTTAATTTCTTATGAAGAGATAAGCGAAGGTGACGAATGCTAATCGCACTAAAACTCCTGGGCTATTGGTGTCTTGCGGCTCTTTGCTTAACACCATTCATGTGCGCTTTCTTAATTGGCGCAAATCCAGGCAGACATAGAAAAGATCAGAAAGATTTTAAGAGGGGGGCGTGATGGCCACTAAGAAAAAGAAACAACAGCAAGTTGAAATTGATCATAACGATATAATTTCATTTAAAGACATCGCCTCAAGTGGTCGCATTTCTATGCCGACACTAAATAGGTATCGTCATCAAGGTCTTGCAAGCTTTATGTGGGGACGCCATCGCTGCACCACAAATGCAAAGCTGAACGAGTTCTTGATGCTTAAGCAGCAAAAAGAAAGTGCATAATGGCCAAGGCAAAGCCGAAGTTCAGAAAATCAATCCGTACAAACGGAAAGATTCTGCAAGAGCGTTTTTATCGAAGAGAAGATGCCGAGCGTTGGTATCGTGAGCTGTATAATCAGCGCGCCTTTAGTAAACATGGTCTTGCAGCTCCCGTCAGTTCTGATCTGACCTTTGCCCGCTATGCCCTTGAGTTTTGGCTTCCGAAGCGTAAGAGAGACTATGAAGAGCCAACATGGAGATCAGATGAGCAAAGGCTCAATGACTACCTAATCCCCAAAATTGGGCACCTCACGCTGGCTAGTGTTCGAGGTCCTAAAATAAGATCCTTACTCAATGATTTGGTCACTGAGGAAAAACTATCTGTTCAGACCAGAGATCGAGTCAGGGCTCTGATTTCAGCTATCTACAATTCTGCCATAAACCATGATCCACCACTTGCTGAGATAAACCCGACCTTTGGTTTAAGATTCAGCCACAAGCGAGTGGGCAACAAAAAACCTTCGAATATTGAAAGCAGCGAAAAGACCCTGCTGTTTTTAAAGGCAGCAAAAGAACTATCGCAATTACACCTGGCCTATGCGGCCCTTTTCATTATGTCTGGGCCTAGAAAACAAGAGGGCATTGCCCTTATGTGGGATTGTATCTCTGTTGAGGACCAGATCATTTCATACAAACGCAAGTATTTACAGGCATCAAAGAAGATTGTTGTCGGAACTAAGGGTGGTACAGAAGCCTCAAGGGAAGTTCCAATTCCTAAAGAACTTGCCAGGATTTTAAGCGAATGGCGCGAGCAGTCTAAGTTCAATTCTGACGATGATTTTGTCTTTACAACCAAAGACGGCGGTCACTGGTCGCCAAGAATGTTCAGCACTATTCATGCTCATATCTGCAAAAAGGCTGGTATTATCGTCACTATCCACGGACTGCGCCACACCTTCGGGCGCGAGTTCGCACAGCGCTCAAAAAACATAAGAGCCCTACAGGAAATCCTTGGGCACTCAAGCATCACGACAACTCAGCTTTACAGTGAGCTTGGAAAGGATCGACTAAAGACCTTCCAAGAAACTGTTTCATTTGAACTTGGTGACTCAGATGACGATCAATAACAATCAAAGTTGGCTCGCAGCTGATGCCTCACTGATGCAATTAGAAATTTTACAATCAATAATTGTTAATATTTGCGCTAACTTAGGCATAAGCGCGATAGGACTTAAAATCCTGAGCTTCCTTTACAGGGGCGTGCCGGTTCAAGTCCGGCCCGGGGCACCATTCCTTTCTCTTTTGCTTCAGACAGTCCTCGCTCTTTTTTGTTCTTCTTAGGTTTGTTTTTTCTGGGCTCGATGGTGGTTTCTTGCCTTCGTCTTGTCTTTTCTTTGCTGCGGAACTCGCAAAAGAGAAAGGAATGGGGCCTCGTCTTTTGGGGCGGGTGGGAGTGAAGTTGGGGATCATCGAATATTTATTTTTGTATTGAACCGTTCGGTTCAATACTGTACTTTGTGTTTTATGGGGCGTCCTAAAGGGTTTTCTCGGGAGCAGGTTTTAGATAAGGCAATTCAAGTCTTTTGGAAGAAGGGCTTTGCTGATACTAGTTTGCATGACTTGGAAAAAGCTACTGGGGTGAATAAATCGGGACTCTATGCTGAGTTTGCGGATAAAGATGAGATCTTTATCGAGAGTCTTAGGCGTTACGCTCAGACAGTGGAGTTTCTGAATATCTTGGAGCAGAAACCACTTGGATTAAAAAATCTCGAAACTTTTCTTTTAGCCGGGAGTGAGGGCAGTGGGCCAAAGGGCTGCTTCTTTGCTAATTCGATCAGGGAAGTTTCTGTCATTCCGACACGGGCAAAACCTTTGATTGAATATGAAATATCTAAAATTCACACTGCGATTCTCGAGAATCTAAAAGCGCTTAAGCTTAAAAAAAATAGGGAGTCCGTTGCTAAGGTGATTTTTACTTTTAGGTCAGGGATATGCTTATCTTTAAACTTGGGTTCGGACGAGAGTCTTAAAGAGCAGGTGAGCGAGTTCTTGAATATTCTTTGTAAATGACATGGGTCCACTAAAAACTTCTAAGAGTGAGGATGAATGAAGACTGAATTAGCTAGTATCGAACTTAAACGAGTCTCTGTGTTCTTAGGCTTTTCGCTATTTATGTTTGGAATCCTGAAATTTATTGATCCGTTTAAGTCTTGGTATGCAGCTCAAATTATGCAGAGTGAATTGCCGTCTCCAGCTTACTCTGCAGGTATTGCGACAGAACTGCTGATCGGTATTGGTTTTATTTTTTCGCAAAAAAAGAGTTTTTCAGCTAAAATGCGAAGTCTTTTAACTGATGTCTCGGCTTTGGCAACCTTGGCTGCTATGATTGTTGCAATCTATGTTCACTTGCATCCTGAAGTGCCAGCAGAGGTGTTACCTCTTAAGATCAAGCCGCCAATCATCCCAGCTGTTTTTGTCGGACTGGCTTTATACTGTTTGATCGCGAATCGATATGGCAGAAAGTTGGATTAGTTAAGGGGGGCAGGTCACTCCGTAGTATCTTATCTTTTTTATCCAGCATCTTTTAAACCAAATGACAGGCCCTCAGTCTCTGAATATCATGGTCTTGTTGGAGGTATAAAGATGCTGATGCGGAGATTTTTCATTTCGGTTGTGATGATTTTGGCTATAGGACTCTTGTCTGGTTGTTCAATGCTTAAAAAGAAGGTGAATCCTCAAGAAGAGTATTCTACAGATTCAGGATTTAGTTTCCGATTTCCAATGTCAGGAGAATGGTATCCAGGGTCATCTCAAGTTGGACTGTACTTAGTCGGACAGAAACCGCAGTCTGATGGCACCTCTAAACTTGCAATCGTAAGGCATGGCCCGCTTCACACTCCTGGTGGAAAAGAGATGACCAACAGGGAGATGCTTGATGTCTTCCAAAAAAACATTGAAAGAGAAGCTCAGGGAGGTCGTGTCAGTAAAGTTAAAAGCACCTTCAATCGAAAGAAGTACAGCGGCGCTGACTGTCTTTACTTTGAACAGAGCGGAGAAGACAGCACTCCCAAGGGTTCAATGAGCATGAGTAATGATGGCATGGTTTGTCTACATCCTCGAAGAAAATATCAGTTTGTATGGATGGCAATGAGTGAACGGTGGCCGCTGGGGAAGTCTCAGGGTGCAAACTTTTCTGAAGACAAAAAGCAATTCTTCAATTCTCTCAAGTTTATCGATTAATGGTGTTTGGTAACACCGAAGGATAATTTTGGAGGCCCGTGTGTCCCTTTTTAGTCAGCAGATAAGTTGGATTGAAGAGAATTTTCGAGAACTCACGGCCAACTCGGAAGTTGTTTTAAATCTTCGCTATGCTTCTAAAGATAATTTCATGAAGAAAGATATGTATCAGGGCTTCGATCGATGTTTCCTGTCGCCCGCCGCTTTTATCATGTTTTCGAAGGTCTGTGATGACTTGCGAGAGAATTATCCCGATCTTCAATTCGTTATTTGGGACACGCTGCGGCCGCGACGTATTCAGGCGCAGTTTTATGACCACTTGAGTGGAACTCCATTTCAGGATTATGTTGCCGCCCCTTACCCTGGTTCTCTGCATAATTTTGGAATGGCCATGGACTTAACCTTGCAATCTAAAAATGGACAGCTCTTGGACATGGGAACTGATTTCGATGATTTCCGAGAGATTGCTCAACCGCAGCTTGAAATGGAGTTCTTAAAGTCAGGTGAGCTGACCTTAGAGCAACATGCGAACCGCTTGCTGCTGCGAAGGCTGATGGAAAACCAGGGTTTCAAAGTCTTACCCCATGAATGGTGGCACTTCAATGCCATGACCAAGGATTTGGTCTATGAGAAATATCCCATCTTAGAGTAAGAGAAGGTAGGTGAACCTACCTTTTATTGATCATGCAAAATTCGATATTGCTATTGATGTCTTCGCGTTGAGCTTCGAGCTCTTCTTTGGTGAAGCGGAACAATGCAGGGTCGCAGCCATCCTCATTCACGACGGTATGTATCGCCTGGACTTCGTCGGGGTTCAAGGTCAGTTGCCAGATCAGCTTCACTGCCAACCAACTGCGAACGTATTGGCAACGATAGGCAGGGTTGGGAGGTAGGTATTTTTCCGGACCACGATCACCCTTTGACATATTCTCATGGGACCCAGATGAGATCAGATGGTCGCCGTAACCCATGTAGTTCGCATAAAGACAGCGTGTCTTATAATCCCATCGCCAAGCTCCGGAAACATAGGCGTTCTTTAGGGGTACTAAGTGATCAATTTGAATTTTGCGAGAACTTGTGACTTCTTCACCGGTGTAAGGGTCGTGCCACAGTCCATCTTCGACCACGCAGCGTTTGTTTCCACGGAATGTGACTTCCTTCTGGCTATCGCGCACTAAAACTCGAGCTCTCGTATTCATGCAGGTGTTGTCATTAGGATCATTGATCCAGCGACCAAAGTGGAGTTTTCGGATGTAGCGCTCCGAAGGCGTGGGGAGTTCTTCTTCGTGTAAAGTCCACTTCAAAAGATTCACCACGAATTTCTTGATCTTTTGAATGAACAGTTCAGATCCAAATAAAGGCTGGTCTAACTGCATATGAGTTCTGGAGCGGATTTTTGCAGTGAATTCTTCTAAGTTGTTTTCATCGACAGTGAAATACTCTGAAAATGTCGGTGCGGCGGCGCTAGGAGTTTTATCTTGGGCATAGGTTGATACAGAAACCAAGACAGCACATACAATGGCCGTTATCTGCATCGTGAATTTCACTCCCCATGAGAAATTCATGTATCCCCCTCTAAAGACAAAAATATTAAGCCCCAGTTCCTGGACCTTTTCAAGAAAACAATCGTTAGAATTTGGTTGAGATGGCGGCGCGCTGTGCATCATCGATCCTCCCTCGTTAAAAGTTCGGTACGGCAATAAGCAGCATTGTGTGAGTCAGGAACAAAAAGAACTTGCATGCTTATTCATCGTGCAACTCGGGGTAATCTTTTACCTAACACAACTAAAGGTCCATTATTTTTTTCTGGATGCCATAAACAATTTAATCATTTACTATTTTTTACTAGGTAAGTGCCGTAAAGGGGTATCGAATGAAGAAACGTGCCATTGTTGTTTCCGTGTTCTTTTGGCAGTCCAGTGTTTTGGCTATGAGTCTTCAAGACTATTTGCAGACAGTCGAGAGTAAAAATAAAACAGCTCAATCTTATGAAGCCTCGAAAGAAGCGATTGAAAGTCGCCGAGTTGCTGAGGACATTGACCTCGCTCCAGCTCTTACGGCTGGATATAACTATGAGCTTGATAAGAGTCCTCTTGGTCAGTTTGTCGTTCTCGGGGCCACCGAGACTGAAACGACGACTTATAGCTTAGGTCTCTCAAAGAAGTTTTCGACAGGAACGACGTTAGGATTAGCGGCGGCGACTACGGAAATTGAAAATCAAGGTTTAACGGCACCTCAATTTGCGCAGTTCTCTAAGGCTGGGACCGGCTCTTTGGGCGTGAGTTTGCAGCAATCTCTTTGGAAAGATTTTTTTGGCAGAGCAACTCGTCTTCGCTGGGAGCGTCTAGACGCGACGACAGAAGCGCAGAAACTTAACTTTGACTTGCAGAAAAAGCTTTTCTTAGTGAACGCGGAAGCTGCATTTTGGGACTATATCTATGCTGCAGATTCTTTACAGATTGGGCGAGAGTCGTTGCAGCGCGCACAGAAAATTGAGAATTGGACTCGCCGCCGCGTGAATGATGGGATCGGCGAACGGGCGGATCTTTTGCAAGCACAGGCATTGGTCGCATCTCGCCAGTTGAATCTAATCTCGGTGGAAGATGACTTAGCGTCAGCGAAAAGAAGAATTCGTGACTTCTTAGAGTTAAATGATGCAGATCCATTCCCAGAGATCAAAGGGGATCCGGCAAAAAGTCGGCCTCTAAATGCAATGATTGAAGGACAGAAGGGTAAAGTCGTTGCAATTGAAGCCTACCTCGCGTCGCTTTCTGCAAAGGCGCAATCTGTCGTCGCAAAAGAAACGGAAGATGCCTTTAGACCTGATCTGGTTTTAACGGCTTCTTATAATACGAATTCCCTTGAGGCTGACATGGCCGGAGCCACAGCTCAATTAGGGGACACCAGCCGTCCAACTACGAAAGTGGGCTTAAACTTTGTCTATCTTTTCGATGTGGCAGCAAAAAGCTCTGCAAAAATTGCTGCGCGAAAAGAAGCTCTGGCGGCACAATTGATTAGCGAAAGAAAAATGATGGACAGTGAAAGTTCATGGATCGAATTGAATCGACGTTATATCGAGATGTCTAAGCGTATTGATTCGGCATCGAAGATTTCCTCGTTGCAAATGAAAAGCGCTCAGGCGCAATCGGATTTATTCAATAAAGGACGTTCCATCACTAAAAATGTTATTGATGCCGAGGAAGATGCTGCGAATGCGGCTTTAAGTCTGACAAGACTTCGCACTGAACAGAGGAAAATGGAAGCTCAAGGTCGTCTTTTTGTCGCGATCGAGGAATAGTCATTTATGAATTTGCCAGCATTATCGATCAAACGACCGATCTTCATCACTTGTATTGTTTTGTTGATGTTGATCTTGGGTTTCTTTTCTTTAAAAAAAATGCCGGTGGATATGTTTCCCGATGTCACCTTCCCTGTTCTTTTTGTTCAGGTGACTTATCCGGGGGCATCGCCCTTGGATCTGGAAAAACAGGTTTCTAAGCCAATCGAAGACGAGCTGGGTAGTATTGCTGGTTTGAAAACTCTGACGTCGAATAATCTGGACAGTGTTGCCATGGTTATTCTGGAATTCAATCTGGGCACGGACATCAAAGAGGTCGAGCAAGAGGTTCGTAACCGTTTGGGAAATATCCGCCGAGAACTGCCCGGAGATATTGATGAACCTATTGTTCAGCGTTTCGATCCTGCCGATCAGCCGATTGTTTCGTTAGCCGTAACGACGGAGCTACCCGCTGGTGAGGCCTACGATGTGGCCAACGAGACCATCAAACCTCGATTTGAGAGGCTTCAGGATGTCGGCAAGGTTGATATTTTTGGCGGCAGAAAACAAGAAATTCATGTGCTTATTGACAAGAAGAAGCTGCAAGATCGAAAAATTTCAATGTTGCAGGTTTCCAATAAAATCGTCGACACCTCTCGAGACATTCCAATTGGTAAGGTCGAAAATAAGAAAAATGAAATCACCTTAAGAACAAGCGGTGAGTTCGGTAATCTAAAAGAAATTGAAGAGGTGAATGTCAGCTTTGTAGGTTCTGACAAAGCCATCTTAGTACGTGATATCGGACGAGTTGTGCGCAGCCTTGAAGACGAAAAAACCATCGGACGTGTCGGTGGCAAAAACGCTTTGATCTTGTCAGTATACAAGCAGCGGGGTGCTAATACTGTCGCTGTGGCGGATAATATCAAAGAGAATATCGAGAAGGTGAACGCCTTTTTAAAGGAAAAACAGATCAAGGCCGAGGTCAGCCTGGTGCGTGACACCTCTCGACCGATCCGCTTGAACGTATTTGACGTGATGGAGTCTATCACGATCGGAATCATTCTTTGTGTGATCGTGGTTTTTTTCTTTTTGGGGTCTGCTCGGTCAACTTTTATTACAGCGATGGCTTTGCCGAATTCATTACTCGGTGGCTTCGTCATTATGTACTCAATGGGTTTCACCATCAATCTAATGACTTTGCTGGCCCTATCGTTAGCTGTGGGTCTTTTGATTGACGATGCGATTGTTGTCCGAGAGAACATTTTCCGACACCTTGAAATGGGTAAAAAACCAAAAGACGCAGCACTCGAGGGAACGAAAGAAGTTGCCATGGCCGTTATTGCGACAACTCTGGTAGTTATCGCCGTATTTGGTCCTATTTCCTTCTTGCAAGGAATCATCGGACAGTTCTTTATGCAGTTTGGTTTGACTATCGTTTTTACAATGCTGATCTCACTCTTTGATGCATTTACGGTTGCTCCCATGCTTTCGGCATATATGGCTCACCCTAATGAACATACAAAAGGAACGGGACCTATCGGCAGAATGCTCTCGGCATTTGATCGGTTTCAAACCTGGCTTGAAGATATTTACTCGAAAGCACTTGAATACACTTTAGACAACCCCAAGAAAGTCTTGCTTGCTGGGACATTGATTTTCTTCGGCTCTATGGTGACCTTGGCGTTTATTCCAAAGACCTTTATGCCATCTCCTGACAATGGAGAGTTTGCAGTTAATATTGAGATGCCAGTGGGAACTTCACTTTATGCGACGAGCGAGTTCACCAAGCAGGTCGAAAATATCTTTGATAAAGATTCTGTTGTCGATATGGTCATGACTGTCGTGGGGACATCTAACAACGAATCCAATAAATCCAGTCTTTTCATCCGACTGGTCGAAGCTAACAAGCGAAATATTGTGACCTCAGACTATAAGGAAGAAATTCGAAAAAAGCTGAAACAGTTTGAAGATAAAGCAATTGTCTCCATTGGTGACATTGACGCTGTCAACTCTGGCGAAAAACCACTGAACGTCACATTTACGGGTGACGACTTAGAGGAGTTAAATGTTTACACTACAAAAGTGGTGGAACGTCTTAAAAAGATTCCAGGTCTAGTCGATGTTGATACAAATTTTAGATCGGGCAAGCCGGAGTATCATGTGCGGTTCGATCGAGATCGCTCTGAAGCCCTGGGGGTATCAACGATCACGGCGGGAGCAGAACTGCGAAACAGAACCGAAGGAAATGAAGATGCTATTTACCGTGAAAATGGTATCGATTATAAAATAAGAGTTCGTTTCGAAGAGGCATTTCGTGATTTGCGTGATCAGTTCAGTACCACCTTCGTGCCGAACTCGAACTATAATATGATTCCTTTGAATCGTATTGCAAAAGGTGAAGAGGCCTTGGGATATTCCCAAATCAACCGCCAGAATAAAAATCGTTACGTCCAGGTTTCTGCGAACTTATCCAAGGGAGGCGCACTGGGGAACATTTCAGCCGATGTGGCCGAGATTCTGAAAACAGAACTTAAGCCGCCTCCGGGTGTGGATTACAAGTTTCAGGGGCAAGCGGATGACTTTAATGATCTTATTGCAAATATGTTACTGGCAATTTTCTTGGGAGTGACTTTCATCTATTTGGTTCTGGCAAGTCTTTACGAGAGCTTCATTACGCCATTTTCGATTTTGTTAGCCTTGCCTTTGGCAATGACGGGTGCTTTCTTGGCGCTGCTAATCTTTGGCAAAACGATCGATATTTTCTCTTTGATCGGTATCGTCTTGCTTCTAGGAGTCGTGGCTAAGAACTCCATACTTTTGGTTGATTATACCAATCAGCTTCTCCATGAAGGTCTGGAGCGTAAACCTGCATTGATGAAAGCATGCCGCACTCGTCTTCGTCCGATTCTGATGACCTCACTGGCATTAATTGCAGGGATGGTGCCGATTGCTATCGGCTTGAATGAAGCGTCAGCGATGCGGACTTCGATGGGTATCGCAATTATCGGTGGTTTGATCAGCTCGACAGTTCTGACGTTGTTAATCGTCCCAGCAGCCTTTGGGTTTATTGAGGACTTTAAGAACTGGTTCAGAGCAAAGCTCGCCAAGATTTTTGGATATCAAGGTTAGCTATAGACGCCTCGGAAGCTGCGAATATCTTGCAGCTTCCTTTCAAAAAGACTCCAGTCATCTTTTTCAGCAATCGCCGTCCAAATGGACTCCAGTTCGTCAATAATCAATGAACAAGCCTGGGACTTCTTAAAATAAGAATGTTCCGCTTTTGCCGTACTGGCGACGCTAAATTTTTTCAAACATTCACGCAGATGTTCAAAACTGGGTTTGTGATATAGTATGGCCTGAGGAGATCGCTCTAATCTTTCAGCTCGGTAGCCGGAGTGAAGATCAAAAAACGTCTGTTCAAAGAGCGCTTTTTCTTCTTCCATAAATTTAAAAAGATAACTGATCAGTTGGCTGATCAGCAGCTGATGCGCACTCGGATCATCGACATCGCAGCGCAGATTCAGTCTTTTCAGCAGATGCAGCTGAATTTGCAAATTGAAATCGTCGCCAAAATCCTCGAGGGTTTTTTCATAATCAAGGTCAGGGTAGGCGAATTTAAGGGCATACCCTAGCTGATGAAGATTCCAAAGAACACTGATGGGCTGCCGTCCATAGGCATACAGTCCGCTTCGATCGAAATAAGCTGCGGTAAATTGCGGATCGTATGTTTTTAAGAAACGGTAGGGGCCGTAATCAAAGCTTTCTCCGGTAATATTCATGTTGTCGGTATTTAAGACTCCATGAACAAATCCCGCCATCATCCAGCTTGCAACGGTTTCTGTGGTCGAAAGTGCCACGGCTTGCAGAAAGGCCTTTGCTGCTGGTCCGTCTGATAAGGTGCTAAGCTGGGGGTAATAATGCCGAATGCAATAATGCAGGAGCTTTTTAATATCATTCTTTTTTTCTAAAAAGGCCAGACGCTGGAACGTTCCGAAGCGAATGTGGCTTCGGCTCATGCGGACTAAAACAGCCGATCGTGTTGGGGAGGGTTCATCATGGCGCTCAAGTTTTTCTCCGGTTTCGAAAACTGAAATTGTTTTGCTGGTGTCAACTCCGTATGATTCCAAGAGCTCTGTTGCCAGTATTTCCCGAAAAGCCCCTTTTAAAGTCAGGCGTCCATCCCCACCACGAGAATATGGGGTGGTGCCACTGCCCTTAGTTCCTAGATCGTAGAGCGTGTCACCGGTTCGAAACTGAGCAAAGAGGAATCCTCTGCCGTCACCGAGGTCAGGATTGTAAGACTGAAACTGATGGCCGTGGTATCTTAATGCCACAGGTTTTGTGATATTATTTGGGAAACTAGAAAATCTCCAGAAACGTTCTTGCCATTCCTCGGGTGTCAGTTTCTCCAGACCTATGACGGAGGCAGCCGCTTGATTGCGATAGCGTAAAATCGCTTGAGGAAATAGCGCAGGGCTGACTTCGTCATAGAAGTCTGAACCAAGCTCATAAATGGGGGATGAGGATAATGCAGTCACAGTTTTTTATCTGCCTAAATTCGTCCAATTGCAAGGTGAGGACGTTGAACCTGTTAAGAGAGTTGTTGACAATAACTTGCATTTAGGTCAGAAAGGGGTCAAAGGCGGTCGTGTGGAAAAGGATGTCATGTCAGGAGCACTTGAGAATCAAGAATCCTGCTGCGAGGTGAATCATGCTGAACATGATCAGTTCACAGAAAAAACAGACCGTTGGAATAAGATCGGGATCGTCCTTTCGGGAATTTGCGCACTTCATTGTCTGATAACACCCGTCCTTTTGTTTGCGATACCTGTCCTGGGTGGCTTTTTCGAAAACAGCTGGTTTCATATCATTCTTGCCTTGGGCGTTCTGCCGGTGGGCCTTTTCGCTTTTTGGAAGGGTTATCAGCATCATCGCAAAATAAGCATTTTAGGTTTCGGATTGATGGGTATGACGTTCATTATCAGCGCCGCACTTGTGCCCCACGAATGGGTCGAGTGGAAAGAAATTGATGTGGTCACAGTTATCGGAAGTTTATTCCTCATTTCAGCTCATATTTTGAATCAGCGGGCTTGCCAGTGTGATTCACACCGCAACAATTTGTAGCGGCCCCGGCTGTCATTTTACAATTGAAAACCAATTGAAAACGCTTCATATTATGTGAGAAACACATTTTTGGAGGACAGCAATGAACGAAATTAAAATGAATCGTCGAGGTTTCTTTTCTGGTTTAGCTAAAATCGCTGGAGTTGCCGTGGTGGCACCGACTGCATTGCAAGCTCTATTTTCAACTGCGAATGCACAAGAAAAACGCCGTGGTTCTGCACCAGCAGCGGGTGGAACTCAGATGCCCCTGGTTGACCCAAAAGATCCTGTAGCAAAGGCAGTGAAGTACATCGAAGACTACAAAAAGGCACCTGAAGCTAAAGGGAACAACTGTATTAACTGTGGTTTCTACAAGAAGACGGGAACTCAGAACGGTAAGGAAGTGGGCACATGCACAATCTTTGCTGGTAAAGTTGTTTACGGTGAAGCATGGTGTGCTTCTTGGAATAAGAAAGCTTAGTTCGTAACGGAACAGATTAAGTTATAAAAAAAGCCCTCTTGCGAGGGCTTTTTTTGTTTTGGAGTATCTACTCTCTAAGGGCGCGCCGGAGGATTTTGCCGACGTTGGTTTTGGGAAGCTCCGCTCTGAATTCTACCAGGCGGGGGACTTTGTAGTTTGTTAAACTCTTGCGTGCATAGGCAATAACATCTTCGGCTGTCAGGGCGTTGTCCTTTTTGACGACAACAACTTTCACTATTTCTCCAGAGTGCTCATCAGGAACTCCAATGGCAGCAACTTCCAGTACGCCGGGGTGGGAAGCAATGGCTTCTTCCACTTCATTTGGGTATACGTTAAATCCCGAAACCAAGATCATATCTTTTTTGCGATCGACGATCTTAAAGAAGCCATCGTCATCAACGGTGGCGATATCTCCGGTTTTTAACCAGCCATCATTAAGAATCTCTGCCGTTTCCTGCGGTCGCTGCCAATATCCCAGCATAACTTGAGGTCCACGGCAGCAAAGTTCGCCGGGTTCTCCATGTGCGACCTCGACACCGTCATCGTTAATAAGTTTAACATCGGTGCCTGGCAGAGGTAGGCCAATTGTTCCCACCTTGTCAGAGCCGTCTACGGGATTGCACGAAACGACCGGTGAAGCTTCGGTCAGGCCGTAACCTTCGACGATTACGGTTTTGGTCATTTGTTGCCATCTTTCAGCAACTGGCTTTTGCAAAGTCATGGCGCCGGCCACGTTGACTTTAACTCTTGAAAAATCAATGGATTTGAAATCTTCCTGATTCATAAGTCCGTTAAAAAGAGTGTTAACGCCAGCCATTGCGGTGAACGGTGTGCTCTTCAGCTCTTTAATAAAAGCTTTCATGTCTCGAGGGTTTGTGATCAGGATATTTTCGGCGCCATAGCGAACGAAAGCCAAACAATTCAAAGTCAGCGCGAAGATGTGGTACATGGGAAGAGCTGCGATGGCGACCTCTTCGCCGGGACGAAGTTTTGGAGTCATCCAAGCGCAGATCTGAAGCATGTTAGCGAGGACATTGCGATGAGTAAGCATAGCCCCTTTCGCAACCCCGGTCGTTCCGCCTGTGTATTGCAAGAAGGCGATGTCTTCCTGTGTGCATGGAATCTTTTTAGAAGGTTTCATGGCTCCCAGCTGAAGAGCCTGGCGGAAGCTGTAGGCTTGTGGAAGATGAAAGTTCGGGACCATCTTTTTGATATACTTCACGACACTGTTCACAAGAATGCGTTTTGGAGTCGGGAATAGGTCGCCAATTTCGGTGATAACAATACTTTCGATTTCGGTCTCTTTAATAATTTCTTGTAAGAGGTGGGCATAGTTCGCCAGGATCACGATGCACTTAGCTCCCGAATCTTTGAACTGATGTTTCATTTCTTTGGCTGTATAGAGTGGATTGGTATTCACGACCGTTAAGCCTGAGCGAAGTGCTGCAAAAGCAGCTATCGGAAATTGCAGAAGATTGGGCATCTGAATGGCGATGCGATCGCCTTTTTTAAGTTTCAGTTCATTTTGCAAGAAAGAGGCAAAGCGATCCACTTGTTGGTCGAGCTCCTGAAACGTTAGCGAGACGCCCATATTTGTAAAAGCTTTGTTAGTCTTGAAATTTTGAATGGCTTCTTCATACAAATCTTGAAGGGAAGCGTACGTTGAAAGGTCAATGTCGTGAGCAATACCCTTGGGATAGTTTTTCAACCAAATTTTTTCCATGCTTCCTCCTGAAGTCGAATCTGAATTGTGCTCTTAAATTGTAGGTACAGATCGAGATGCGGTAAAGGAAATTCTTGTGTTCACAGAGTCTCTTTGTAAGACTGATGGACATGCGCTTAAGAGTTGTATTAGTCCTGTTATTCCCCTGGTTGATTCTTTCGTGTTTCTCGAAAACAGAACAGGCACCTGTGAAGAAAAGTCCAGCTAGAGATAAGTCCGTTAAGTCTACGGATGTTTCGGGAAAAGACGACAGTCTTCAGGAGTTGACGCGTTTTTTTGAGGCTGCGGACAGCGTTCATCGTGAAGCTTGGTGGGTGTTATCAGACCAAAGAAGAGCCGTAGGGAAAACTCCCTTTGGCAAGGTTCAAAGAGCCTTGGTGTCATATCAGAACGGCAAGTTAACGAACAAGTCTGCTTTTCTTTGTGATCGCTATATCGTGCGCAGAGATGTCTTGGGTTTGAATTCCTATCCCCAACAAATTGAGATTTCTGAACATTGTGATCAAAAAAGAGCTGCTAGAAAAATTGCTAGGATCGATGTTGCCAAAAAAGGTGAAGTAAAAGTGGTTTTCTATCCCGAGAATCTGCAAGAGGTCTTGGGTTTAGGTGCGGCCATTTTGAATAAGCCGATTAATTGTACCCTTAACGGTTCGGAGCAATTGGCAAAGCTTCGATGCGAGAGCTGGGCTCAAGATCGGAGCCAGGAGCAGATGCTTCGCTTTGAGGTCTATGAATACCAAAAAGAGGGAAAGAACCTGATTAAATTGCGCGGTAAGGTCTATGAAAACCTCTCAGACATTCGGAAATTCGAAGCTGAGGTTCCGATGAGTGGAAAGATCACGGTCACCGAGACCGAACTTTATGCCCCGCCAACACCCTCGCCAGTTCCTGTGGCGGCCCCGACGAAGGTACCTTCAAAGGAGCAGTCAGAGGGGAACCCTGCAGCCGCTCAGAGTCCGCGCAAGGGCAAAGTGCCTGTTGGCCCAAGACGCACTGATGGTGCAGAACAAGTTGACCCGAATCATCTGCAAAGCGATGAAAATTCTTTGCCTCCAGCACGTGGAGAACCGGGCATGGAGCTTCATGACTTGGAAGATCCACAATATTCTGGCAACAGTGATCAGGGATGGCCCGCCGAGGTCAATCCGGCTGATCTGCCGTCAGAGCCGGAGCCAGGCGTTTATGAGGATAGAGCTCCCGAACATCAACCCATCGATATTGAACCGCCGCCTCAACCAGCCGCGGGAGGAGTATACGAAAATGGCCGCTAGTGTTGTATTAGGAAAAAAAGTTCCATCATTCAAAGTCCCTTCTTCATCAGGAGAAACATTTTCTTTGACGTCGAAAAAAGGAAAGAAGATCGTTCTGTATTTCTATCCTAAGGACAATACTCCTGGTTGTACTACCGAGAGCATCGAGTTTAATGAGTTATTGAGTCAGTTCAAGAAACAGAATGCTGAAGTTTACGGAATTTCCCGCGATAGCTTAAAATCCCACGACAAATTTATCTGCAAGTACGATTTTAAGTTTGAACTTCTATCCGACGAAAACGAAGAGCTTTGCCAGCTCTTCGACGTCATTAAAGAAAAAAACATGTACGGCAAAAAAGTCATGGGTATCGAACGCAGCACCTTCGTCATTGACGAAGATCAAAAACTCGTCGGCGAGTTCCGCAAAATTAAAGCCCAAGGTCACGCCGCTGAAATACTTAAATTCATTAAATCTCTCAGCTAGTGAGTAAAATTTTTCGAAGCCGAGTTGTGTAAGAGCTCTCTTTTAAAGAGCTCTTTACACAACCCACAAGCTATCGGCTGCTGAGTTGATGAGTTTAGGTTACTCTAGTGCTTGGTGGACTCCGCCGCCTGCACCATGAGGTTGGCGATTTGCTGAGAGAACTTTACGGGGTCTGGAAGTTCAGAACCTTCCGTTAGCAAAGCTTGGGCGTAGAGTATTTCGGCCCATTGGCGTTGTTGCTCTGGAGTAGCTTTCAGCATTTTTTCAAATACGGGATGGCTTGGGTTGATCTCCATGATGCGTTTGATCGGCGTGCGATACTCCTGGCCCATTTGTGCTAGCAGTCTTTGCATGTGGGCTGATGGATCTTGAGAGGAAGCCACCAAACAAACTGGTGTGTTTGTTAAACGATCCGACAAGACAATGTCTTTGACGTTTTCGCCAAGTGTGTTTTTCATTTGATCAATTACGGGGCGAAGCAGGGTTTCGGCTTGTTTCTTTTCTTCTTCCTTCTTCTGTTTTTCTTCTTCGCTGTCCAGTTGTAAGCCTTCTCTCATGATTGAGATTAATTTATTTTCTTTGAACTCTTTTAGAGCATCCACGACCCATTCATCGATGGCGTCGATCAAAAGAAGAACTTCGAAACCTTTTTCTTTTAGTTTTTCAAGATACGGGCTGTTTGCGACTTGCGTGAGATTGTCTCCGGCGATGTAGTAAATTTCCTTTTGCTCTGGTTTCATGCGGGAAACGTACTCGCCCAAAGTCGTCATCTTATCTGAAGACGTGCTGTGGAAGAGTAAAAGATCTTGAAGCTTTTCTTTTTGCGCAGGATCGCCTGGCATTCCTTCTTTTAGCGTTGTGCCGAACTCATTCCAGAAGTTTTCGTACTGGCTGCGATCTTTCGTCAGCATCTCTTTAAGTGCGCCAAGAACTTTATTGGTTACGTTGCGACGGATTTGAGCGACCTGTCGGTCTTGTTGTAAGATTTCGCGAGAGACGTTTAGAGAAAGATCCGAGCTATCTACCAAGCCTTTAATGAAACGCAGATAAGGAGGGATCAGGTCTTTGCAGTCGGCCATGATAAAGACGCGTTTGATATACAGACTTAAACCAAATTCGGTATCGCGGGTGTTGTAGTTCCACGGTTTTTTACTGGGGATATAAAGGAGGGCATTGAACTCCATTGTCCCTTCGGCCTTATAGTGAAGCGTCTTAAGTGGTTCGTTCCAATCGTGTGTCAAATGTTGATAGAACTCTTTGTGTTCGTCCGCTGTAACTTCTGAAGGGGATTTCAGCCAAAGCGCTTTCTGGCTATTGAGAGTTTCAACTTCGTCTTTGTCATTCTTCATCGTGATTGGATGAGCAATGAAATCAGAATATTTCTTAACCAAAGATTTTAGAATCCAGGAGTCAGTAAAATCTTGAGCTTCATCTTCGTCTTTAAATTCTTTTAAGTGCAGAGTGATGGTAGTACCTGTGCCTTCTGGGCGCGGAACGCTATCAATACTGTAAGTGCCATCGCCAGTGGATTCCCAAACGGTGCCTTCGTTAGAGCCGGCTTTTTGAGTATGTAAGGTCACGCGATCGGCGACCATAAAGGCTGAGTAAAAACCTACACCAAACTGGCCAATAAGCTCAGGCTTGGTTTTCATTTCCTCGCTCATTTGCATGAAAGCTTTAGCTCCAGATCGAGCAATGGTTCCGATAAATTCGACGACGTCATCCTGAGACATCCCGATACCATTGTCGGTGATTCTTAGCAGCTTTGTGTCTGAATGAGGGGCAAGCTTAATTTCTGGCTTCCAGTCCGCAGGCAATAGATCTGGCTGCGTGATGCTTTGGAATTTTAATTTATCGATAGCATCAGAAGCGTTAGACAGAAGCTCTCTAAGGAAAATCTCTTTGTGTGAATACAAAGAGTGGATCACGATATCTAACAGTTGTTTAATTTCCGCATTAAAATTTTGAACCTTTTTGGACATATTCTCCTCACATGAAATTAAGGGTCTCCAGTTGGAGTGACCTATTCAATATGAGGTGAAACCGGGCTTTGGCAAGCTCGGTTCGGGAAAAAATATAAGCCTAAGGAATTTAACGGTAATTCATTCGCTCGGTGACTTCGGGCGGCAAAACCGGGACCTGTGATCTTGGAATAAAGAATGTGGTCAGATTGAAGAAATCGCTAAAAATTTTATGTTTGGCGGTCGCATCCGCCAAGTACTTGTGGCCGCTGGAACCCCCGGTTCCAATTTTTTGCCCAAGCATTCGATGGGCCATCAGGGCGTGGCGGTATCGCCAATTGGTCATAGTCTCATCGATATCTAAGAGGGCACGGATAATGCGGAAAGGTGTCTGCAAGATCGGCTGATCGCGATAAAGTTGTATTAGGAGGGCCGCGTGCAAGGCTTTGAAGCTGAGTCGGAAGTGCCCTTGGCTGCGCAGCTCTGCAAAGGCATTTTCGTCAAATAGGGCCGCAAAAGTTCCGAGGCTGGCTTCCAGACTTTTCAGATTCTTTTCTTTATCTTGTTCAGACAGGGCGCTGTTATTTCTGACGATATTCATGTCATCGTGGAACATACGAGTGACGGCGTCCTGATAGCTACCCCAGAAAGTGAAGTTTTGCGACTGGAGGAAAGGTGTTCGTTCCAACCATTTTTCCACGGCATCGAACAACGATGGCTGGTTTAAGACATTCATCATTTCATTCTGCTGATCAGGACTCAGAGCTTTGTAAAATGGCGACTGGTTAAAAGCCAAGCGATCGGTCATTCGCAGGCCTAGTTTGGTCTCGATCAAGCGCCACTGATAGCTTTGAAAGCCACTGGCGGGATAAAGCATGTCTCTGAACTCCAGAAAATCAAGGGGAGTCATTGTTTCAAGAACGTCGATCTGCCCGATGATCATTTTGAGAATGCTTACAGTGCGCTCGAGTCTGCTGCTTGCAACCCCCATTTCAGTTTCTTCCACTTTTTCTCGACTGAAGGTTGCGAGAACAGCGTTCAGTTCGAAAAGAATCTGTTTGAACCACAACTCATAGGTCTGGTGAACCACGATGAATAGCATCTCATCATGAGCAGGTTTGCCGTACTCATGACTTTTAGGATTCTGAGAGTTTAAGATTTTATCGATTTGCAAATAGTCGTGATAATGGACGGCAGGGTATTTCATAGAGAGAGCTCCTTCAGGGCCTTTGCAAAACCTTGGATGTCGCTGGGTTGGGTATCCCAAGAGGTCATCCAGCGACATTCAAAGGTGTTTTCGTTCCAGACATAAAAGAAATATTTTTCCCGAAGAGTTTTTACCCAGGAACTGGGGATCTTCGCGAACACGGCATTGCTTTCTGGCTTCTGCGTGATTTCGATACCCGGGATTTCGCAAACTGCAGAATATAAGTCTTGAGCCATTTTTAAGGAATGGTCGGCAATTTCGCGCCACAGATCGTTTTCAAAATATGTTAAAAATTGGCACGCAATAAATCGACTTTTTGAGGGCAACTGGCCGCTTTGCTTGCGAATATATTTGAAATCACGAGCGAGATCTTTATTCAAAATAATCACGGCTTCACCCATCATCAGTCCGTTCTTGGTTCCTCCGAACGAAACTATGTCGACGCCAAGATCTGTGGTGAATTCTTTGAATGAAACTTTTAGCGCAGCGGCTGCATTGGCAAGGCGGGCGCCATCAATATGTACTCTTAGTTGACGCTCTTTCGCCCAGAAAATCAGTTCTTTCATTTCGTCTAAAGAATAAACTGTTCCCAGTTCGGTGGGCTGGGTAAGGCTTAAAACCTGAGTTTGGGAAAAGTGTTGATCGCCTCGACGGACAAATGCTTTTTCAAGCTCGGGAATTGTGAGCTTTCCATTTGTTGAGGGAAGGGCGATCAGTTTGCAGCCGGCGAGGTACTCAGGGGCACCGCACTCATCGACGTTAATATGCGCCACATCGGTGCAAAAAACAGATTGATAAGGTCGTGTAAGCGCACGCATGGCAGTTACATTGGCTGCGGTTCCATTGAATACGAAAAACACCTGAGCCTGGGATCCAAAATGATCTTTAAATTTTTCTGTGGCCTGTGCTGTCCATTCATCAGTGCCATAGCTGGGCGCATGTCCTTGATTCGCTAGGGTTAGTGAATGCAGGATTTGAGGATGGACTCCGGCGTGGTTGTCGCTGCCAAAGCCACGATTCATGGCTGAGCCTTTTTTAGCTGGGCGAAAATAAAATGATGGCAGACTAGTGCAGCTAATTTGCTGGTATGATTATCGTAATCAAGCGGAGGCGAAACTTCATAGATGCCAAGACCGCTGACCGAAAAATTTTCCACAAGCCAATTCAGAGCCTGCAAAAAGCTATTCGCCTCTAAGCCTGTCGTCCAGGATTGACTGCATCCGGGGGCCTGCGCGCAGGTGAAGGCATCTATATCCAAGCTAATGAAGACCTTCTTGTGTTCTTTACCTTGCATGAAATTTTGCAGACAAGGCAGAAGGCCACTTTGCTGAACTTGATCCAAAGTAAAGATGGTGGCCCCTTTGTTTTCAGCCCATTGTACGTGCTGTCGACTGTTGCACTGATTTTGAATTCCAATTTCGGCGAAATCGACCTGACCTGCAAATTCAGTCAGAATACGATGAAACGGAGTTCCTGAATTAAAACCTTTATCGGTGGGACGCACGTCCATATGAGCATCGAAATTTAAAAGAACCGCATTTTCGGCAGAAGCATCTAGAAATCCAGCGCCATCGCAGTATCCATAGTCGTGACCACCCCCCAAAGAAATCCAAGGTAAGCCCTGTCGAGCGAGCTTGCGTGCAGTCAGTCGACCCTGTTCGTGTCGATCTGCCAGGGGCCCTGCTGCGGAATCAAGGTCGCCCAGATCAAGCAAACGCGGTAGTTTTTTAGTGAGGAGGTGAGGGGTCATTTTGTAAAGAGCTCTGCGAATTTCCGTGGGAGCAAGGCGTGCACCAGGGCGGCCGCCATTCAAAGAGATTCCCTCATCATCGGCATAACCAAGCAGAGCAATGTCATAGGTCAGGTCGGGTTGTTCTTGGAGGTGGACGCATTCACCTAGGCGAGGATCTTCTTTATCGTTTTTCGTGAAAAGAAGTTGCCTGTCGATAGGTTGAAACCAGTTCATCAGTTAGGTGAGCCCCATTTTTCAAGACGCAGTTGTTTGACTAATTTACCGCTGTCGGAGTCATAAACTTTAAGCACACCAGTATTTTTTGACAACTGCAAAGTCGCAAAGAAAGTACTGGTTTCGTCTGAGATGAATAAGACCCACTCTCTTCCGGAGGAAGGAGTCATGCTATAGCGGTAATTAATGGCCTTTGCAGATAGAAGGCCTCCGCTTTGCAAAGTGCCAGACGGATAAAAGACCATCGAATGGAAGTTTGGAATCGAGATGATCCCCTCTGGGGTCACCCAATGCCCGATCAGACGACGTAAACCTACATAGTCAATGCTATCGATGTTCACTAAGCAGCCCGGCTCATTAAAATTGCCAAGACCTGTTAGGAGATCTCCGCGAGAAAGCTTTCGTAGATTTTTAACGGTATCATCATTATTCAAAACAATTTGAAATCTTTGACACACTTTTGAGCCTGTGTGCTTTAGAAAATATCCCACCGAATCGCGCTCCAAAGTTCCGGATACCGAACTAGCAGAGTGGGCGCGTGCTGATACAATCAACATGAGGACGAAAAACAAAAGTCGCATGCCCCACCTTTTTCCATGCGGAGAAAGTCCGGTCAAGTTATCCTTAAGTCATGCGCTGACGTAGCGAGTCATTCTTGCGTCGTCTTCAGGGGACGCATAAGATAAATGCGATGTCTTTATCGAATTCGACCTTTCATTTAACCTTTCCCTGGAACGGGGAGTGGCCTAGTGCTGAAATTTTGATCGTCGATGATTTCGATATTGTCGGGATCGGCGGAGTTCGAAAAAAGCAATTGTTGCAATTGAATGCTTCCAAGCAAATCGTTGTCCATACCCACGATCAGCTGGTTCCCGCTTCGGTGCGAGAAATCTATGAACAAGAACTTTTGAAAACCCTGCAGTGGCTAAGACCTCTCAAGACGGTGGCTTCGGAAGAATTAGATTTCCAAACGGCTCAGCGTGAACTCTTTCAAAAATTGTTTCCTTTGACCAGTCAGACCCTTGGGCTGGCCAGTGTGAAGATTTGTAATGAGTATTTGCAGAATATGGATTGGAGCAGTTGGCTTTTGCAAGATCACTGGCGTTATTTCGTGGGATTTCTGCGCCAAAAGTTTCCGGACCGAAAAGATCTTATTGATGTGGCTCATTGGGAATGGATTCGGAGTTGGTTGGAAATTCAACCCTTTGAAAATACTCCGAGTGCTGATTCGCACGAACGGACTTTGACCTTAAATGCTGGTTTGCAGACGCTTTCACTTTCGCAAGAGAATTCAATTTTAAATAAACCGGCAGGTCTCTATGCCTTTTTCTGTGTGTCGCCTAATTGGATTATTCAGGAAAAATCTTTAGACGTCTACGAAGCAGCTCTTATTGATTTGTTGAACGAAGAAAGAGCATTTAACTTTGAACAATGGGTGGAAATGGCGGCGTTGACAGAGGGCTTGGAGGGCCCTCCTAGTCAGTGGCGATCCAAGGCTGAAGGTTTGCTACGCTCTGGGATCGTGCTTGGGTAAGGGCCGCCACAGTTGAAAACTGAGTTTAGATACCCTTTAGGATTTCGCTCAGCATTTGAATGTGTTGTAGGGGATGTTTTCCCACCTGTTCGATCATCATTTTTTTTGCAGCTTCTGCGGTCGGAACATTTTCAAAAGTAATCAGGCGATCGATGGCATTTGCCGATGAAACGATCACGGCCAAGGGATCCAAATCCTTCTCGCGCAGTCCGGAAGGACCCGAGCCGTCGAGAGTTTCTTCATGTTGGGATATAATATTGATTACAGTCTGATCGAAATGTTTCTTATCCTGGACACGAGCAGCTCCTTCGGACGGATGCTTCAGCCACAGAGCTTTGTCTGCTGCGCTCATGGCGTTCAGGGGCTGGCAGAGGTTCAAGCCTGTGTCTTGATGGCCGAAATCATGCAAGATAGCTCCCAAAGTTAATAGCTGAGTTTTTTTAAGGTCGGTGATCCCTAGCTTTTGCGCGAGGGCAATGGAAAGTGTTGCGACAGTGACTCCGTGGTGCGCAATATTTTTGTCGGAGTTTTCAATCGTCATAATAGAGGACAGTGCTTTCGCATTGCTCTGAATGAAAGACACGTATTTGCCAGCAGCGTCCTTGGCGTAGTTATAAGACTGTACGTTCTCTGGATTTTCAAAAACCTCCTCAGCATTGCTTTGTTGAGAGCCTTGAATGATCTCGGCACGCGTTTTCATGTCCGTTTTTGAACTGTCGTCATAGGCTGTTTCAATATTCTTTTGCAGATAGTTCCGATAGTGAGCTTCTTCGTCATTTAGGATATACATCTTGCGCAGCTTTTTTTCTTTCAAGCGCAGCAGGCGTTCACCTTCAAAGCTATCGCCGCGACGAAGGTAGAGCACCATCTTTTCGTTGATCTTGATATAAGCGTTGAAATCAATTTTTTGATCTCCGCGCAGGGTGCTCACACGTATAGACACATAATCCATTGCTTCACTGCCCTTCGGTTGCTATCTTTGACTTATGTCGATCGATAAAGAAATTGTAGAAGAATTTTTGTCTGAGTCAAAGGTCTTGATCACTGAAACGCTCGAACTTCTCGAAGGTATAGAAGATGACTTTTCTCAAGTCTCAAAACTAGCCGACTACGGCAATAACGTCGATCGTATAATGGGTGGAGCGAAGAACTTGGCTTTAATGGCTCCTGCTGACCATGCTTTACATATGATCTCGGATTATGCCGCTCTCTGCAAAGCAGTGGGCTATAAGGCTTCGCAGATCACTGATAACGAACAGTTCTTTAATATCTGTGTGGGATTGCTTTTGGATGCGACGGAAGTTCTGACAATTTTGCTGAACAATATTGATGAAAATACAGCTGTTCTAAAAAAGAATATTCCAGAGAATTTCATCGAGAGATTGCGTTGGGTGTCCCATCAGTTTAGCGAATCCTACAGTTCCAGCGTTGGAACAGGCGCAGCGCCAAAGAAAATGAAGCAAAGCGAGATCGACGATCTGCTCAAGAAGCTGGGGCTTTAGGTTCTTTGTCAAGACGCTCTAGAGTCCAAGCGGCAAGAGCACCCAGTTTTTCGTGATTTAATAACAATGCAACCTCGTCCCTCAGCGAAACGATCTTGCGGTTTGCTGTGACTATCAGAGCATTTCTTTTTAAACCAAAGGACCCAGCCCGTGCCAAGGGTGTTCCCGCCAGATCTTTACTGAGCTTTTTCCCCGAGCTGCGCAGTACATATCTCAGATCCTCAATCAACAGATGCAATTCATCAGCTTCTAAAGTAAGACTGCGCTCGGTTTGTAATTGATTTTTAAATACTTTCTGGTTCCACGGGCAAACAGTTTGGCACAGATCACAGCCAAAGAACCAATCACCGATTTTTTCCCGCAAACTTTCTTCGGGTATGGTGCGTGATTCAATTGTTAAATAGGAAATGCATTTTCGTGCATCCATTTTTCGCGGCTCTATGAGGGCTTCAGTCGGGCAGATATCAATACATCGAGTGCAGGTCCCGCAGAAATCGGGAAGCAAAGATATCTCGGAAGAAAACTTTAATGAGGTATAAATTTCACCCAGGAAAAACAGACTGCCTTTTTTGGGATGGATGATGCAGGTGTTTTTTCCTACCCAGCCAATGCCGGCCTTCCGCGCGAGGTCGCGTTCTAAAACGGGGCTGCTATCAGTGAAGGCTATGAACTCTTCTTCCGGAAAAAGTTTACTTAATTCGACGCAGGCCTGGTTCATGCGGTCCTTAAACCAGAAGTGGTAATCCATGCCTTGGGCATACAAACTGACACGAGCTTTTTTTAGCGGGAACTGGGCAGTCGGTTCGGGATGTGGGAAATAAGGAACCGCAAAAACAAGTGCACTCTGTGCGCGCGGCCACTTTGTCTGTGGTTTTTCTTTGATTGGAGCGTGATCTGCCAAGTATTTCATGTCGCCATGCAAGCCCTCGTTCAGCCAAGAGCGATAAAAGTCAAAACTTAAGGGCTTTTCCAAGGCTACGACGCCAAAATGCGCAAGTCCGCTCTCTGCGAAATGCTCACTTATAAGATTGTTTATCTCTTGAGGCGTCACGCGAACTAACTCTTTCTTTCTGACAGATCTTTTTCTACACTTAACGAAATGTCACAAGTGCAAGACCATCTTAAATCTCACCCACATTGGCAAGCTGTAGAGTCAATTTATCACACTCTGGAGTCCCGTGGCTACAAGGCCTTTTTAGCTGGAGGCTGTGTTCGTGATGCTCTTATGGGGAATCAGGCGAATGATCTGGATGTTGCCACTGATGCGACGCCCACCCAAATTGAAGAAATCTTTGAAAAAACGGTCAGCGTTGGAAAAAGCTTCGGAGTCATGCGCGTTATCCAGGACGGAGCGGATATTGAGCTCGCCACATTTCGGACTGATGGGATTTATCGCGACGGCAGGCGGCCTGAGGGGGTTGTTTTTTCGAGTCCCGAGGAGGACGCCCAGCGCCGCGACTTTACGGTGAATGCATTGTTTTTCGACCTTGAGAAAGATCAAGTTTTGGATTTCGTCGGCGGGCAGCTGGATTTGCGAAACCGAATTTTGCGAACAGTTGGAGACCCCGAAAAGAGATTTCAGGAAGATCATCTTAGACTGCTTCGAGCAGCTCGTTTTGCTGGACAGCTGGGATTCATCATAGAAGATGCGACCCTTCAGGCGCTGCAAAAGATGGCTGCTCAGGTCAAAACTGTCAGTGGAGAGAGAATTCGTGATGAGATGTACAAACTTCTCAGGTCGGGCTATGCCGATGTCGGGCTTAGGATCATGGCAGATACGGGATTGATGGCGCAGCTATTTCCTTTTCGTCTGCGTGATAATGCGTGGGACTCTCGGCGTTTCACCGAGATTTGGCAATACTTTGCAACCTTTGTGAAGAAGGCTGAGTTCGAAGAATTGCAGAAGGCGCTCGATTTACTGAAGCTTTCTGCAAAAGAAAGAAAGTCAGCTGAGGCGGCTTGGAAGCTCTGGAAGGATCCTTCTGTATTCTTTGCATCGCGGATGGGTGAGCAGCTGCAGAAGTATTCGCTAGAGTATAATCGCTGGGCGATAGCGCAGTTGAGTCAGGAGTGGCATCCGAAAATTTCGGCGGTTGCTCAAGCTTGGCAAGAGTGGGGAGCAGTACTTCCATCACCATTTCTAAAAGGGGATGACCTTAAAGGTCAGCTGACCGGGGAAAAAATAGGTCAAGCATTGGCGTTGGCTTATAACCTACAGGTGGAAAAGAAGCTTCGCACGCGAGAAGAAGCTTTGGATTGGTTAATGAATAACGTGGATAGTTTTAGATGAGCAGTGAGGCCTATCTTCCCAGTACCTGGAGGCGGCTCTGCGCCTACTTCATTGACCAGATGATCAGTTTGCTATTTTATTTTCCCTTTGTAGGGACCGTTTACAAAATGATATTCACCACGGACGAAGTTTATCTTACCATTGTGGAGTTGCTGGTTTTATTTTTAATCCCGGCGATCTATGAATTCGTGTTCTTGATTTATATGCAGCGAACTCCTGGTAAGGCAATTTGTGGTCTTTATGTGGTGCCTTTTTCCAATGTCTACGAGAAGCTCGATTGGCGTCACTGTGTTTTAAGGCCCCTGGTGGGGCGACTGAGCTTCTTCTTTTCATGGAGTATTTTTGCTCTGGCATTCTTTCGTTATGATCGAACGCATCTGGCAGACTGGATTGCGGAGACAAGAGTTATACAAACGGTAAAGCGAGCAGAGGCTCCCACCATTCGATGGTTCGTGGGCTTTATTCTTGTGATCTTCTACGCCTATGAAGGATTGGTTTCTTCCTCTGCGGTCATAAACTCGATAGACTGGGATAATCTGCAGGTTGAGCTGCGGTCGGCATTGTCAGTGGATGAAATGTTGGAAATACCTGAATAAAAATTTACCTAAGCGCGAATTTTTTTTGCAAGCTGACTGATCATGACTAAATCCAGTGGTGTTTCGCCACTGATGACGTTGTCACGCAAATAAAGCAGAGCTTCGCTAGGAGTCAGGGTTTTGCGTCCCTCAAGCAGAGAGGTGAGCTCCATAAACTGAAAAGCAATTGCCATGAGTTTTCCAGCGGGAGTTAAGTCTTCGGCAAGAACCTTTTTAGGAAAACCAGTTCCCAGTGAGTTTTCTCGGTGCTGCAAAATTCCATCTGAAATATCTTGGCTGAGGGGGACTTTTTTAGCTTTCACTAAATTAACGGATCTTTCGGGGTATCGTTCGTATTCAGCTCGCTCGTTAGAGGTGTATTCTTCCACGGGGCGGTTGCCAATGCTGGTCGGCATTTGGGCAAGGCCAATATTATGAAAGAATCCAGATAGAGCTGCTGCCAGTCTCTTATCTTTGTCCCAGCCTAAAAGTTGTGCGAAAAAGGCTCCATATGCAGCCAAGCAGATGCTGTCATGATAGTAGCTACGTGTATTATTTGTATAACGAGAGATTTCCTCGTGCAGCTCTTCGGTGCTGCGATCTACCAGAAGATCAAATTCGGCAACTAATCCCTGACATTTTTCATATATCAGTTTGCCTTCCGCGTAATCAGTGGCGGCGCTGTTTAAAAGCTGATTCATAATTTTTTGTACTTCAGCTTTAGCGCGATGAAACTTTTCTGTCATGGCCATTGGAAGCGGGGAATTCCGCAGGCTAAGAACTCGCCTAGCGAAAGCGAAGAACTCGTCTTTTTGAGTCTTCTTTATGTACATTTGCTGTTTTAGATTTTTAAACTTTTGAATCTGGCGTTCGTCCAAAAGATCTCCCGCTCTGCGCAGGACTACCGAGCGATGATTGGCGGGGAGATGCACATAGATATCGAAGTTGATATCTAGTCCCGGCTCGATATCGCGAAGATCGACCGGCATTAGTGCCGTGATTGGAATGTCTTCGCCCACGATTTCGATGGGAGCCATTTCCAAAATAGTGTCAGTAATAAATTCGCGGTCGTACTGAATATGGAGAACCGTCTTAACCCCTTGTTTTTTGAGGTCTTCAAAGTTTAACGGAGATTCCGCCGAATGAAGAACGATCAATGAACAATCTGGATAAGTCATTTTCGTCGTTTGGGCGATCTCGACGGTCTTTGCAGTGCCATCTTGTCCGTCGATAATAGCCACCACGGGTGAAATCTGCGCGCTGGAGTCATCAAATAGTTCTTCAACCGTTTTTTTCTGATGAAGGATGTAGATGTAGTAACCCTTCAGGACATCTTTGAGCAATTCTAGGAACGAGCCTCGCGGACTCATTACTAGAACGTCCAAAGTTTGTCCTGGGTTTTTAGACATTACTGTACCGTGATCTCCACGTAGAAAGTGGAGCCATTATTCAGGCCAAAAGGGATGACCAATGTGGCTCCGCGATCTGCCTGAGTGATTGTAAAGTTTCCGGATATCACCGATGGAATTGCCATTTCAAAATTGTACCCCAGTTGATTTAACGTGGTCTTTGCAGATCCGTAAATCATATTCGTCATCTCTCCGACAGCGTCAGAGACTTCGCCGTTAATTTCGGTGTACTTTTCTCCAAGCATGTTTTCAAGAATGTGAAGGATGCTATCTTTACTGTAGGAAATGAGGAGAGTCCCTTTCAGCGGTGGAGCAACCATGCCGACCATTCCGGCGATTTCACCTTTTAGTACAAAGCTAGCCTCGATAAATGGCTTACCTGGTTTTGCATCTGTTTGTGCCATGGTTTTCAAAGTCTTAGTGACGCCGTCAACAAAGGCATTGATGAGACGTTTGTCAAAAAGGGGATTGATGGCTTCATTTTTTGGAGCAGCAGACATAATAAGTCTCCTTTCTTAAGAAGCTTTCGCCGCATCTCCGGAATTGTGTTTTGCCCAAACCCTCTCCATTTTTGCCTTGAGTGTGGCAGAATTGAAAGGCTTCACCACATAGTCAGAAACCCCTGCTTTAGCAGCTTCAAGAATATGTTTTTGCTCGGACTCCGCCGTGATCAACATAAAGGGAACAGACTTCAATCGAGGATCTGCCTTGCAAGCCTTAAGGAGGTCGATTCCCTGCATGCCTGGCATATTCCAGTCAGAAATAACAAAAGTGAAAGGGGATCCGCTGTCTGCGGCGGCCTGCAGCATTGGTAGTGCTGTCTTGCCATCGTCGGCCTCTTCAATATTGCTATATCCCAACTCTGTTAGGACCTTTTTAATGATCTTTCGCATAGTTGCGAAGTCATCTACCACTAGAAACTTTGTATTTTCGGGAAACATAATATCTCTCCTGCTAAGAACCCTGTAAAATCAACACACTTATCGGTCTAGTTTTTTAAAACTAGAGTCCAAAGGTATTGCGGAAATAAGAAATTGTTGTCAGACTTTATTACAGGTGGTCCTGCTACCTTTGGACATGAGTCCTGGGTGGCGTGAATGTTTAAAATGGATTTAAAACAAAAACAATTTAGCGGGAGGGAGCAAGGATGCTCAGAGATGTCCTGATTCAAAAAGGTCTTTCAAACAGAGAAGCAGAAGTTGCTGAGCTTGTTTCAAAGGGCTTGTCCAACAAGGAAGTTGCGAACCAGCTTTTTGTCACTGAAAAGACGGTAAAATTTCACCTTACAAACATCTACAAGAAGATGAACGTGAAATCACGTGCACAATTGATTGTATGGTGCTTGCCTCACCTTGGCTTTGTTGAGAGTGAAATTCGCGCTGAGAGCAATAATCAGAGCGCAACAGCTGCAACTGCATACAATAACAATGCAACACAGACGATCCCAGCTGGATCAGCGACTGTTGCAGGTGCGACAACTCTTCCTGGTGGCGGAGTAGGTCGTAACAATGGCAACTCAGACATTGGTATGGGTGGCATCTAAGCTTTAGCTTAAGATCTCAAGGGCGCAGAAGTGTGGGTTTGTTCCACAGTCTGCGCCTTTTTTCGTTTAAGGGGTCTCGGATGAAAGAATCAAAACCTGTTTCGGCATCTCGCGTGGTTATGACTGAGCTTGTCTTGCCATCCCACACGAATTCACTCGGTTCCGTTTTTGGTGGGACCGTTATGTCGTGGATCGATATCTGTGCGGCGATCGCAGCTCAGAGACATTCGGCAAAAGAAGTAGTGACGGCGAGTATTGATAAGATCAATTTTGTCGCGCCAGTTTATAAAGGTTGGGTTGTGAATCTGAAGGCAAGTGTCAATTTTGCGTCCCGTACCTCAATGGAAGTCGGGGTGCGAGTCGATGCAGAGAATCCGCGAACAGGTGAGGTTTTTCACACAGCAACGGCATATACAACTTTTGTCGCGATTGGAGCCGATGGTAAACCGACTGAAATTCCATCTCTCACTTTGGAAACGGAAGAGGATAAAAGGCGAGCTGCGGATGCGCAAAAGCGCAGAGCTACGCGCCTTAAAGGTAAATAGCTATTTTTTACAGAGAACTTTGACCCAGTTGAGCGCTTCTTCAGCTCGCGGTGTGAGTTTGGCTTCCTCGCCACGACCCATTCGATCATCGGCCTTAATAGCATGTTCTGTTTTCACGCAATCTTCGGTTGAGTTCATATTGAAGACGGGCTCTAGGGTGTAAAACAAGAGGCTGACTTCCTTTTCTTCGTCATTGCCCTCGTCAGGCATTTTTTCTTCGTACTCTTTTAGAGTCGTCTTGAATGAGCTTTCCAGTTTTTTCAATTGCTCTAATTTTTTTCCGAAGGTTTTTTCTTTTTTCGCGAGTTCAAGTGAAGCTTTAGATTCTTTATAGAAGTCTGCAACTTTAGCTTGAGCAAAGGCATTCGTGCTTAGAAAAGCACCTATTATAATTGCGCTAAGCATTTATCACCTCGAAGTGCGGCTTCATTAATAGGGGCCGTAGGATCAGCAATTTTTAAGAGTTCGCGCATTTTCGCTTCAGTTGCTTTTAAGTATACGCTTGAGCTTTTTAACTTCGAGTTGACTGTGGAGGCGTTATTTTTGCCTAAACGATGCTTGGCAATCAGCGCTTTCATTTCAACAGTTCCGCCCGGCCCATAGGCAATAAGGGTGAGATTGTTGATCAACTCTTTTTCTCGAGTTAAAGTCGTGGAGCGTTTGGCAACAGCGGGCTTGACGATTTGGTCTCTCAAATAGACGTAGTATCCTAGGCTATAAACTAAGCTGCGGCTTAAACCGGCACCGGGAGAAACAAAATTGCAATAAGCACCGCGGTTCATAGTCGCCGTTCTTTTGCCTTGAGGCTTCAATGGATTGTCCTTCAAGTCTTTTTCAGCTATTTGCTTGAAGGCATCGCATGAGGGGTCTTCATTTTTTGCCATCTCTTCCAGCACATAGCGTGCGTTTCCAGGGTTGAACTTTCCGTTCTGGTACCAGCCGGCAAGTTCCCTTACGGGATAGGAAGTCAGCTGTCCAATGCCGACGCCTTGGCTGTAAGCGAGAAAGAAATTGAAGGCCGTTTCATTATTAATTTTTTTTAGAATAAAGCGGGGATCGATAGGATCGCGATTTTGGCTCATGCAGGCGACTGCTTTGTTAAGGGCAAAATGAAGGTAGTCTACCGACTGTTGATTCAGGCAGGGTGTATTGGAGCCCGCGCTTTGAAAGGCTTTCGCTTTTTGATCATAACAAATATATCCGGTATTGACGACTTCGCGTTGCAGTGAGGCCTCAATACACTCTTTTTTAATTTTATCCGGTTCGGTTTCTTTAGTAAGTGAGGTGATTCCTTCGATTAGCTTTTGCATACCAGAGAATGGTTTGGCGGCCGAGCATGAGATGCAGTGATCCCCTGCGGTTCCCGGTTTCTCGGGCGATGCCGGCGTAAAGAATGCTGCCGTTAACGGATCATTTGATTTTTTGATCAAATCATTTATGAGTCCGTTTTTCGCGCCCTTTCTTCCGTCCTTGTCGTTTACACAGGCCGCTTCAGTTGAGGCACTCGCCAATGCAGAAGTAAAAGTGAGCAATGCTAATAAAGATAACCTTTTTAAGTAATTCATCGAATGGCTTATCGGTCGATGATTCCTAAAATTGACTGCACGTTGGTCTAGTATAGCTCGTATCGATTCAGGATCTTACTGATTTTCCATCACATGGGATTATTTAACGATGTAGTCTTTCCAGCGATTGATCAGGTGGGGTGTTAGTTGGGTATAACAAACTGTTCCTTCGGTGGCGGTCTCTTTGCGCACAATTTGTGCTTCACGTCCTAGGTCGAAGATCTTATATTCTTCAGCTCGAGGGAAGTAGAGTTGAACGTCGGACTGCATCTCGCTCACCGTGTCTGCCATCAGTTTTTTCAGCTGCTCAATGCCTTGTCCTGTCAAGGCGCTGACGAACACTCGAGGGTAGTGCTTTACTCTAAATTGCCGCTCTAAAGGTGCGATATCAGACTTGTTAAAGATATGGATGACCTTTTTGTCTTCCCAGTTGAATTCTCGAATTAAGTTCTCAACGACTTCAACTTGCCTTTCCATATTAGGAGAAGACAAGTCCACAACATGCAGAAGAACATCCGCTTCGGAGGACTCTTCAAGCGTCGCTTTAAAAGCCTCAATTAACTGAGTGGGTAGCTTGCGAATAAATCCCACTGTATCAGTGACGACGGCGGGTGGACCATCCGGTAGAAAGATCTTACGAGTCGTCGGATCTAGTGTTGCGAACACTTGGTTTTTCGCCATGACTTGTGCTCCGGTCAGACGATTCAGCAATGAGCTCTTTCCGGAGTTGGTATAACCAATCAGTGCAAAAGAAGGGATCTCATGGCGGCGCCGGGACTGTCTGTGTTGAGCGCGATTTTTCCGAACACCCTCAAGCTTCTTTTTAATGATGGCAACTCGTTCACGGATACGACGTCGATCATTTTCGAGGGCTGTTTCCCCAGGACCGCGGGTGCCGATTCCACCGCCTTGACGGGAAAGAGATTCCAACCATGCGCCAACCATGCGGGGCATTTGATCTAGAAGTTGTGCAAGTTCAACTTGAAGTTTTCCTTCGAAGGTCTGGGCTCGCTGAGCAAATATGTCCAAAATCAATTGGTTGCGATCTATCACGCGGACTTTAACGATTTGGGCTAAGTTTCTTTGCTGAACGCCGGAAAGCTGGTGATCCATAACGATGACCGTGGCTTTGCTGTCGCGAACCATCTCGGCAATTTCTTCGACTTTTCCCGTGCCGATCAGAGTGGCGGGATTCCACTGGGGAAGGACCTGTATAAGAGACCCGACAATTTCGCCGCCAGCTGCGACGACAAGCTCTTCAAGCTCAAGTAGATTTTCTTTGATCTCGCCGACGGGTTCGGATTTAAGTCCTACGCCAACAACGATAGCTCTATCTTGGTCTTTTACGTGGGTCTGATAAGTCAAATGAACTACCCTCCCTAGTTGTCTTAAATTCTAACATGGGGAGGGGTGTGCTCAAAGTTAAATATTCTAAAAGAAATGCCTAAGTTTGTTTGTTCTTAAGCGCTTGCTTAATGAACTGAGCTTCCAAAGCGGTAAAGACCACCGAGTTCACAATACCGTCGACCGTCGTTGTTCTTTGGAGGACATTGGCAGATCGACGAACTCCCGTAAGGAAGGGGCCAATCACTTCGACTTTTCCGATTTGTTGAATCAGCTTGTAAGTGATATTTGCCGACTCCAGATTTGGGAAAACCAAAATGTTGGCGCCGCCTTTAAGTTCAGAGAACGGGAAGAGACGCTCGATGATCTCTTCGTTGACAGCAGTATCCGCCTGCATGTCTCCATCGACCATGATTTCCGGGTTGGATTTACGAACAAGCTCCGCTGCTTTTTTCATTTTCGCTGGAGTGCCACCGGAACCGCTAAAGTTGGAGTAACTTAGCATTGCAACTCGTGGTTGAATTCCGAAGTATTTCACAATATTGGCTGCTTGCAGAGCGATCTGCGCGCATTGCTCCGCAGTCGGGTCAAGATTTACCGTCGTATCTGCAAGAACCAAAAATTTGTCTTCCAAAAGAATAAAATTCAATCCTGCGGGGATACCATCTTTATAGATACCCATTGTTTGCAATATCGGTCGGACCGCGTCTGCATAGTTAATCGAAGCCCCAGTGACCATGCCATCGGCGTCTCCCATCAGAACCATCATTGAGGCAAAATAATTAGGCTCAGCCATCAGTCGTTCTGCTTCCCGGAGGTTGACGCCTTTGCGCTGACGAAGGGAATAGAGTTTTTCAACATAAGAGAAGTACTTAGGATACATTGAAGGGTGAATCACAGGGACGTCTTTCAATGCCGGGATATCCAAAGCGTTGATTTTCTCTCGTACTCGTTCCGGATAGCCCAGTAAGATCGGCTGGCAGATGCGTTCCTCTACAAGAGTCGCAAGGGCTTTTAGAATTTTCGTGCTAGCACCTTCCGGGAAAACAATTCGTGGCAATTCGCCGCCATTGGCATCCGCATTCTGGTGCACGCGGTTGATCGCAGAACGAATAAATACTTTCGACGGTCCTTGCAGGGCTTCTAGTTTTTCTCTGTAACGGTCCCAGTCTTCGATAGGAAGGGTGGCCACTCCAGTGTCCATCGCCGCCTTCGCAACAGCAGGAGCAACAAAAAGCAGAACGCGAGTATCGAAAGGTTTTGGAATTAAATATTCACGGCCGAATTTGAAACTCTTTCCGCCGTAGGTGTCAGAAACTTTGTCTGGAACATCCAGGCGAGCCAGTTTTGCAAGAGCATGAACGGCTGCCAGTTTCATTTCTTCATTAATTTGTGTCGAGCGCGTGTCCAAGGCACCACGGAAGATGGATGGGAAGCCCAAGACATTGTTGACCTGGTTCGGGTAGTCTGATCGGCCTGTGGCAATAATCGCGTCAGGGCGAGCCGCTCTCGCCTTATCAGGAGTAATTTCTGGTTCCGGATTGGCCATGGCAAAAATGATAGGATTCGGAGCCATCTCTTTCAGCATCTCAGGTGTCAAGGCGCCCGCAACGGAAAGTCCGACAAAAACATCGGCGTTCTTAAGTGCTTCAGTTAAAGTCCGGCATTCAGTCTCACTTGCAAAATACTCTTTGTATTTGTTCATGCCAGCGGTGCGGCCTTTATAGATAACACCCTGGGAATCACACATGATAATATTCTCGCGACGGACACCGAGTGAGATGAAAATTCTTGCGCAGGAATTGGCAGACGCTCCCGCTCCGTTGACGACAAGGCGGATGTCCTCCATTTTTCGATTTGTAACAGCGCAAGCATTCAGCAGGGCAGCTCCCGAGACAATGGCGGTTCCATGCTGGTCATCATGAAACACCGGTATTTTCATTTCTTTTTTTAAGCGCTCTTCGATTTCAAAACACTCTGGTGCTTTGATGTCTTCAAGGTTGATTCCGCCAAATGTTGGTTCTAGCACTTTTACTGCATTACAGAAGGTGTCGACATCTGTCGCATCAACTTCGATATCGAAGACATCGATTCCTGCGAACTGTTTAAACAGGATACCCTTTCCCTCCATCACTGGTTTTCCGGCAAGGGCACCGATATTGCCAAGTCCAAGGACGGCCGTTCCATTGGAGATGACTGCTACTAGATTTCCCTTGGAGGTGTAATCGTAAACCTTCGATGGATCTTTGGCGATGGCTTTACAAGGAGCGGCCACTCCCGGCGAGTACGCTAAAGAAAGATCTTTTTCGGTTCGGCAAGGCTTCGAGGAGATCACCTCGATTTTTCCGGGTTGACCCATTTGATGATAGTCGAGGGCTTCTTGGTCCATGGTGCTGATCGGTGTTTTCGTTTCCAAGCAATCTCCTTATTGAATGCTATTCAAGGCCTCAGAGAGAAAATTTGATCACTCGTCAAAGTGCTGGAGGTCTAGTTTTGAATCACGATCCTACAGCTTAGGAGAGTTAAGGGTCAATCAAACGGTCTTGTCGCAGAGAGCAAGGAGCCCGACTGATAGCGAGGCGATTTGCCTATGATACTAGAGGAACTCTTGTTCAAGAATTTTCCATGTTAGGTCGATAGTTTAGGGCTGCATTTGCTTGCCACATCTTGTCAATGTGAAGGAGATACGTATCTCTCGTGTTATTTCTGTTTGGTGGCAATAGGCAAAAGGCGTATGATTTTAAAGGCTTATACATAAGGAGAATGTAATGAAATCACCTCGTGATGTTGTTCTTGTTGATGGTGTCCGAACACCCTTAGCAAAGGCAGGCACAAAACTAAAAAAAGTTCACCCCGCAGAGTTAGGGAAGGTGGCTTTAAAGCAATTGATTGCTCAAACCAACTTGGATGTTCAGACTGTCGAAGAAGTCATAATTGGTAATACTGGAAATCCTGTGGACTCCGTGAACATCTCTCGCGTGATTGCCTTGAATGCGGGCATTCCCTTGTCAGCGTCAGCTTACACTGTTCACCGAAACTGTGCTTCCGGACTTGAATCCATTTCGAACGGTTTCGAGAAAATTAAATCTGGCACGATGGAAGTCGTAGTTGCTGGCGGAGCCGAGAGCATGTCGCAAATGCCAACACTCTTGCCACAAAAGTTTCAAGATATTTACGAAAAGCTTTTCGCTGCAAAAGGTCCTAAGCAGGCGCTGCCTCTTTTGTGGAAGCTTTTCCAAGCGGATCTCAAACAGATTAAAGCTTTACTGCAAGGTAATATGAGAGACGAGTACTTCCCAAAAATTTCTGTGATGGAAGGTCTGACGGATCCTTTCGTCGGAATCAACATGGGTCAGACTGCCGAGATTCTTGCTAAAGAATGGGGTCTAAGTCGAGAAGTTCAAGATCGCTTTGCTTTAAGATCTCACCTGCTGGCTTCAAAGGCTACAAAAGAAGGCCGAATGCGAGAAGAGATCACGCCAGTATATCTCGCTCCGGAATACAAAGAGTTGGTTTCAGAGGATTTTGGTCCGCGTGAAAATCAAACGATTGAGGCTCTGACAAAACTGCGACCGTTTTTTGACAAGGCAACGGGGACAATCACAGCCGGAAACTCTTGTCCTATCACAGACGGTGCGGCAATGGTTTTACTGATGTCACGTGAAAAAGCTGAAGCCATGGGTTATAAACCATTGGCTCGCATTCGTTCGTATGGCTTTGCAGGTTTAGAACCAGAGCGCATGGGGCTGGGGCCTGTCTACTCAACTCCCTTGGCGTTGAAGCGAGCGGGGTTGACGATGAACGACATTGGTTTGATCGAACTGAACGAAGCTTTTGCTGCTCAAGTTCTTTCCTGCCAAAAGGCTTTCGATTCAGACAAATTTGCGCAAGAAAAATTGGGACTTACTGCGAAAGTAGGCGAGGTCCGCGATGAGATTCTGAATGTGAATGGTGGAGCGATTGCCCTGGGACACCCGATCGGTGTGACTGGAACTCGTATCACTTTGACGACAGCTAAAGAAATGAAACGCCGAAACGTTCAGTTTGGTCTTGCGACCCTTTGTATCGGTGGTGGTCAAGGTGGATCAATCATTCTGGAGAACGAGGGTTAAGCCCTTTATTTGAGAAGCAACTGAGGAGTTTTAAATAATGAGCATCCAAGAAAGTATCAAAATAGTCCCTCAAGGCGATATTGCAATTATCGAATTTGATCTCGTGGGAGAGAAGGTGAACAAACTTTCGACTCCAGTAATGACCAGACTTAAAGAAGTGGTGGAAGAGTTGGGCAAATCTGCCTACAAAGCCGTTATCTTCAAGTCTAATAAGAATAAAATTTTTATCGCTGGTGCAGACATCGAAGAGATCAAAGGTCTGACGACGAAAGAAGCTGTAGAAGCAGCCGTTTCAGCCGGTCAAGAGATTATGAACATGGTAGAAGATCTACCAATGCCTACAATTGCGGCGATCAATGGCGCTTGCATGGGTGGCGGCTGTGAATTTACTCTGGCGTGTGACTACAGAATTGCGACAGATGACTCTTCTACTAAGATTGGCTTGCCGGAAATTCAGCTGGGGATTCTTCCAGGTTTTGGCGGCTGCGTACGCATGCCTCGCACGATCGGCTTGCAAGCGGCTCTAGATATCATTCTAGCTGGTAAATCCGTGAATTCCAAAAAAGCTCTTAAATTGGGTTTGGTGGATAAAGTTGTTCACCAAAACCTTTTAATGGAGCAGGCATTAAAATGGGCTCGTGAAATTATCGACGCCGGAGGCCGCAAACGCCGCAAGAAATTCAAACCTCAAGGGGCGATGAATGTTGTTTTGGAAAGTGCTTTAGGGCGCAACATCGTTTTCAAAAAAGCCCGTGAAGGGGTGATGAAGGCGACAAAAGGACATTATCCAGCGCCTCTACAAGCTTTAGAGGTCATCAAAAAAACTTATGGCATATCAGACCGGAAGGCGGCACTGCGAGTGGAGCTTGAAGGCTTCAGCATTTTGGGTGTGACCGATGTTTCTAAGAATTTGATCCACGTGTACTATTTGACAGAAATGGTTAAGAAGCAAAGTGGCGTTTCAGGTGTCGACGTGAGACCACGCGAAGTGAAAGCAATGGGAATTCTTGGCGCAGGTACCATGGGTGGCGGTATTGCCTATGTTGCCGCTGACCGTGGCATTCAAGTTCGCATGAAAGATCTTAGTCCCGAGGCTCTAGGAAAAGGTTTGAAGCATGCGAGTGACCTGTGGTCGAAACTCTTAAAGCGCCGATCAATCGACAAATATCAGTTCCGTCAAAAGATGGACTTGGTGTCGGCCGCAACAGATTATTCTGGGTTTAAGAACCTTGACGTTGTTGTTGAAGCCATCGTGGAAGACATGGGTATCAAGCAAAAAGTTATTGGCGAATGCGCTGGCCAAATGAAACCAGACGGGATCATCGTGACCAACACGAGCTCGCTGTCCGTAACCGAGATGGCCAAAGGTCATCCTCGTCCAGAGTATTTTGCAGGGATGCATTTTTTCAACCCAGTTCATAAGATGCCTTTGGTCGAAGTCATTCGTGGAGAGAAAACTTCGGATGAAACCATTGCGACCATTTTTGAGTTAACCAAGCGAATGGGAAAAATGCCAGTCGTGGTTAAAGATGGCCCGGGTTTTGTCGTCAATCGCTTGCTTTTACCTTACATGGCCGAAGCGGCCTTCTTGATGCAAGAAGGAATGAGCATAGAAGCTGTTGATAAAGCTTATGTCTCTGAATTTGGTATGCCAATGGGTCCGTTCGAATTGATGGACGAAGTGGGTCTTGATGTGTGTTTAAAAGTTTTAAAAATCTTTAAGAAAGCTTTTGGTGAGCGAATTGAAATTGCTGCTTGTATGGAGGCTCTTGAAAAGTCTGGACGCTTGGGGCGCAAGAACAATAAAGGCTTCTACTTGTACGGTGAAGACGGGAAGCGTGGTGCGGTCGATCAATCTGTCTATGCTGCTTTGGGATTAGGCGCTCGTACAAATCCATACGACAGCAAGGAATGCATCGAGCGAGGTGTCTTTGCGATGGTGAATGAATGCTCTTTGGCGTTGATTGAAGATCGTATCGTGGAAACCGCTCATGAAGTCGATTTAGCGATGATCATGGGGACAGGATTCCCTCCATTCCGCGGCGGACTCCTTAAGTACACGGACTCCTTGGGTACCCAGTATGTTGCTGACCAGCTGTCTTTCTACGCATCAAACCGCAAGGCTGCGCGCTTAAAGCCTTCAGTGCCCCTGAGTAATTTGGCGAAAGCCAATCGTAAGTTTTATAATTAGCCTGTAAAAAGGATAGTTTTTTTGAGATTCCCATGGCCTCCACCATGGGAATTTTTGCATTTAAGGGCTCAAACAGTTTAGGGACTACCCGCTGGACGCATTTTTTGGCATAACGTGTTACGAATCGTTCCAGGGGGAGTCCAAGTGAATTCTACAAGATATTTTTTCGTGTCTGCGTGTCTGGCCATGGCTCTTTTTTCAACGGCCTGTACGCCTTCGAAAGAAAAGATCATTCTGGAAAAACAGGCTCCGCAAAATATGCTCGAGTCTTTTACTAGATCTGAAAGTTGCCAACAGGCCTCTTGTATTACCCTGAATAAAGAGTCTCTAGGCAGAGTTTTTCTTTTACTTGCTTCGGGTAAAACTTCGGGCGCAACTCCGCAGTGGTATGACTTGAAACCACTGGTAGTGACCTTCGAACGTTCAGGTAAAAAAGTGGCTCTTCTGGGGCAAAATTATAATTCGATTTATAACGAGATCCAAACCTCTAACTTGATTCAAACTTTCGATCTTGTCAGTGAGGACGAAAAGACGCTCACATTTGATTGGGGAGAAGGTCTAAAGAGTTTCGTTCTGCAGAGCAGTTATGATATCGATGCGGTGAGAGGCGATAATGACAATCTGACCGAATCCTCCTTTGCATCACTTCGGGTCATGGATTCCTATGTTCGTAATATCCATTTTGATGAAAAGCGGATCGAACTAGAACAGCTTTCTAAAGTCAGCAGTGAAGGCTTAAAGCAAAAAGACAAGAACTCAATGGCCGTCGAAAATCGTGAAGAAACGATTGCCATGAATATCCAAATTCAGTCTTACAATCTAAGTTCCGAGTTTTTAAAAAAGGAATATGATAAGTCGCGCAGAGTTGGCTTCTTTGTGACTCGAGTTGCGAAAGGCGGTTACAGCCAAGATCACTCCGTATTCATCACAAAATGGGATATCTCGGAAGCGAAGGGACCGATTAGAGTTCGTATCTCTGGTTCTGTTCCTGAGCAATACCTTCAGGCTGTTCAAGAAGGAGCACTTTATTGGAACAAGGTCTTTGGCAAAAATGTCCTCGTCGTCGAAAATGGTGTGCCGGTTGATAGCTCACCTCAAGATCGCAGTATCACACTTCGCTGGATATCATGGCTAGATTCTGGAGCAGCATACGCGATTCCTCAGTCCGATCCATTGACTGGTGAAATTCTGCGAGCCCAAGTTTTTATGCCTTCAGTATTTGCAAGTATTGGTTCAACGGATCTCGTTGGAGTCAATGATAACTCTCCCGTTATGGTTCATGGCGCTGTGGCCTGTGACTTTACTCGCCGTGTGGCTGATATCGCAGAGCTGGCGAAAGAAGCCACTGATTCGCAGCGTTTGCGTTTAGCGCAAGATAGTATTCGTTCTACCGTAGCGCACGAATTGGGACACGCACTCGGGTTAAGACATAATTTTGCAGGTTCTTTTTCATCTAAGGTTACCGAGTCTCAGATTCGCGAGTCTGCAAAAACTTATGGTCGCAATCCGCAACATCCAGGGCTAGAAACATCCACTTCGATCATGGATTATACAACTGGAATCGATGATATTCTTGTTTCTGCCCATTTAAAGCAGAAAGCACTTACTTACGACAAGATGGCTATGGACTGGGCATATTCTAAAGGCGACGAACCCCTAGATGAAAGTAAATCTCTTTATTGTACCGACGACGACATTGCGTTGGCCTCCAGTGAAGGTTTACAAATATATGGTTGTGAGCGATTCGATGCTGGTAACAATCCATTCTTAGCGAAGCTTAAGGTCACTCAAAACGGGAAAGATCGATTTGTTTCAATTCTATTTTCATCAATTTTGAATCGCCTTTATCCGGCAGAGACGCAGGAAATTGCTGATGTAGATACGGTATTGAAGGACACGGTCAAGTGGTCCAAGGTAGACTTAACCTCCTTGTCCTACGTCAGTAAATTTTTATTGGATTCTACGGTTAACTCGTCGATGGTTCCAGCCTTTGCCTCGCTCGATAATGTAAAGTCCGGTAATGTCCTGATGTCTAAGTTTGGAATGGATCGAACCTTTCAGGCTCAAAGAATCAAATCTATTCAGGAGCTGGGCGGTTACTCCGCTGTCTTTAACGTTTTATTGCGAGATGCAAATGGACAGTTGAATCTTGATTGGCTTGAGCGCCAGATAAAAGATCTGTTTGCAAGTCCCTATTTCATTAAAGGGAGAACATTGTCGGGTCGCGACTATGCACTCACTGAAGTTCAGCAAGCCAAGATCTTTGAATTCTTTATGGGTCTGCTAAATCATAATAAGAAAGCGGTCGTTATTGCTCTAAAAGGCGTTATTCCTTCAGGTGGGGAAGGCAAAACAGATTCTCAAGGACGGAAGATCTCTACTTATCTGGCACCCAATATTATGACTGAAGCGCAAGCTCAGGATCTTGAGAATCTTATTCTGGAGGTTTCCGCGGCTAAGGTTGGTCAAGAAGAAGTCAAAGTGGGCGTCGATCTCGCGAAAACCATTCGGCTCGATCAGCCCTACCTTTCTGCAGATGAACGAGTAGCCTTTTTGGGGCTCTTGTCAACATCAGCGATGAAGTTCGATATGGGATTTAGACGGGCGCTCGCTCTGCAGAATCAAACAAATCGCGTGAACGAATTTTTACGTCAGGTTTCGGAGAGCTACAATCTGAATGCGGTTCCTAAGGATCAGTGGAGTAGTTTTGCCGACAATCTTTATCGTCAAGGCTATCTGGATACCAAAGCCGGCTTCTGGTTGAAAAATGAAATAGATATACTGCTGGCACTCGATAAGTTGAATTAGCTCTGTTCTTGATCTTGATAAGGGCGAGGGGGTCTGAACATCGCAAGCATAAGCGAGCTGACCCCAATCGCGAGCGAAATCCATGTGGCCATTAAGGTTTGATTTTCGCAGGCGATCACTTCAAAAGCCGAACAAAATACTAATGGATTGGCTGCTGCTGGTCCCGACAAATTGAAGTAAACGACGAAAAGGCAATAAAGCATCGAAACCAAAGTGATGCTAATTAAGATGAGATGCCTTCGTGGCAGTTTACTCTCGGACATGAGTTAATTTTTAATAACTTTGAAGTAAAGATCAAGTCGGGAAACGCAAAACGCATCCCAACTGGCGAGAGTCCATCCCAGGAGCTATGTGCTGAGGCTAAGGTATGGGTATGTGCTGACGCAAAGTCAGGAGTGTATAGGTTTCAGACACAAGGGTTCCCATTTTCGCGGGTTGGTAAAGATTGTTTCATTATGAAACAGTTTTAATCGATAGATACATCTATATTCGTTCTGAAGTGGTCCAATGCTTGCCTCTACTAATGATATGGAGGCGTTATGAAGCAATCTTCTCTAACGACTGTATTGATGAGCATGATGTTAATGGCGATGTTGTCTTTGTCCGCGTGTGCGAAAAAGGATGACTCGAAAGTTCGCATCGTAGGCAGGGCCGGCGTTGGTGTTGGAACTGGTACTGCTGGTGCTGGCGGATATGCAAACTGCGGAAATCAGGCTCAATCAACAGGCAAAATTTTTGATGCGCAATCGAACTCGGCTCGATTTGAGGCTGATGTAAAAGGTTTTGTCTCGGCAACTTTAGATCCCCAATATCTTGGGTCCGTCAGCGGTGATATCAATGCGGCGACGGGAATCGACTTTTTAGGTGGTCTGCGCTTCAATGCTCAAGGTCAGCTGGAGGTAGAGTCTGCAAGTTTGATGATTAAAATATTCGATTCTTATGCGAAGCAGACTTATAACGGGCAAGTTGTTCAGCCTTATGTTATTGAGTTCGTCGGAGCTTCCTCGGGAATGGTAGATCACCAGACGCGTCAATTCCAAGTGACTTTTAAGGATTCTTACGGATCGGTGACTATGCAGGGTAGTTATGACTTAAATGGTCTGGCTTCAGGCACGGTGACTTACGAAAACTACATCGCCGTTGATGGTTATTTCCCGGCACGCGGGACTCTGGGCTCTTTCCGTATCGCAACCTGTGGTTTGATCAAGTAATCCATAAGCGCTGCGTCTTGCTTCGCCCCCACCTCGGTTTGAAGATGGGGGCATGCCTCAAAGATTCATTTTTGATTCTGCCATTTTAAACTCCGTCGTAGGTGGTCGCTCTGCGATAGATATTCCCAAATTGAATATTCATTCTTTGGACGCTGCGACGGCATTCCTGTTAAGTTATGGCTTTGATATCTCTTTGCCAAAGGAAGAAGAAAAACTTTGGTATTTTCACCGCAGAGCAATCGTCCTGATCAAAGAAAAATTGGGTTTTCCGGAAGAAGACATTCCTGAGATTGTTCGTGATCGCAAGCAGCTTGGAGATGTGAGACGCCTGCTTTTATTGGCTAGCACCTTGGATCCGCAAGAGTATGGCCTACAGAAATGGGCCTGTGCAATTTTACGCTGTATGCATGTTTTTGTTCATTCAGAAAGTGACCTCTTTGGATCATTTTCTGAGCAAATTCAGTCTCAGATCCTAAGCCCGTTTGAAAAATGCATTGTGAATGATGGCAATACTCACCGGACCTTCTTAAAGAGCACACATTTAGATCTGGCTCCGATAGAGTTGTTGGGCTTTGAGGTTAAACCGTTCAAGACTTCTTCGAGTGCTGTGATAAAATTGTTAGCAAAGCCAGATGCGTTAGCAATGAATATCTTTGATAAGTTGGGCTTGCGTTTCATCACCAAAAACCTGTTTGATAGTTTTCAGGTCGTGCGCTTTTTGATTCGTGAAAATTTGATCAGCTTTCCACATGTAATGCCTGATCAAAGTTCTAACAATCTCTATCCGGTGGATCTCTTTATGAGTGTCTGTGATGAGTTAGCGCAAAGGTTGGATACCTTGGACGAAACTGTGATTCAGAGCGCTTTCGATGATAAGCTCGCTGAACTGGGTGATAATGTTCAGTATTTGCGTAAAGAGAATTATTTCTCTGCGGCAGACTACAAGTTTATCAAATTTATATCCCGAAAAATGATTCATGTGAAGGCTGACGGTCAACAAGAAGGTTTCAGCTTCTTTTATCCCTTTGAAATTCAGATCATGGACAAGTCAGCACACGAGCGGGTGTTGTCGGGTCCATCCGAGCATGAGGCATATAAAGAGCGTCAGCGAGAAGCGGCTCGAAAACGTTTATTTCCAGAGATGAATTGAGATTATGTTGTTAAAGCTTTTGTCCTATCCGCGTTCCTTTGTGATGGTTCTTTTGTATCCTTTTTTCACAATGATTTGCGCCATCGCGATGGTGTTAGTAAATCTGATTTTTCAGAATCGTCGTTGGGAAGATCAAATAGTTTATTTTTGGTGTCGCAACACTTGCTGGATGTTCGGTGTGCGGGTGGAAGTAAAAGGCCTAGAGAATCGTCCCGCTGGGGGATTCTTATATGTTTTCAATCACACCAGTTTTTTCGATATTTTTGCTATGAATGGCTGGCTGGGGAGCTTTCGTTTTGGAGCCAAAATAGAACTTTTCAGTATTCCTTTTTTTGGAGCTGCTATGCGCAGAGCTGGAATTTTACCGATAGCGCGGGAGCGTAGAGAAGAAGTTTTTAAAGTTTATCAAGCAGCAGAAGCTCGTATTCGATCCGGAGAAAGGTTTGCGCTGTCGCCAGAAGGTACGCGGCATTTGAAAGACTCTCAGCTGGCTCGCTTCAAAGCAGGTCCTTTTGTCTTTGCGATCAACGCGAAGGCCCCTATGGTTCCAGTGATCGTAAAAGGGGCGGCTGCCGTATTGCCGAAGAATCGGATCGTTCCTAATGTGGGTGAATGGACACGCACGATAACTCTCGAAGTGTTGCCGCCAATCCATACGGAAGATTATTCAATTGAGCAACGTCCTTTGGTTCAAGAGAAAGTACGGCAAGTAATGCTGCCATACTTTCCTGAATCGGAAGTTTAAAGGGGCTTGACGACTTGCCAGTGAGCGCCGGCGACATTACTGCGAAGCTTAATTTTGTTAAGCCCAGTATCAACGTGAATCTGAATTTGTTTATCCGATAGAGTTTCTATTTTCGTCAGTTTCATCATTTTTGGTTGATGATGATAAGAGTCTTGGATGGCTTGGGCGATATTGTCCCAACGAATAAAAGGTGCAAAGCTTTTTCCTTGGTCTGAGCTTTTAAATGATCCGACGAACCAGATTCCATTCGGGTGGATTGTAACCGGATAGTTCTTTTTTTCGAATTGCGGAATGAGCTCCCAGATTTCTCCGTCTTCAGTGCGATAAATTCCTTCTGACGAGACAATTCCACGGACCGAGTTTTTTCTTTCAAAAGCGATCGAATAGATATCTCTTTTCATCAAATCATCTGTAGTGATTTTTTTAGTGGAAGAGTCTTTCTCGGTCACGAGCAGATTTGTTTTTTTCCACCAGACCTCGCCATGCCCAGCGATTTTGCTCATTCCCCAGATATTTGCTTCGGCCTTTACCAGTTCTACCTGGGATTTGAGGCGCGGGCCGTAGTCATTGTCGGGTTGGACGACAATTCCTCGGTGAGAGTTTGTTACGAAGCCCATCACTTCTGATAGCGGAAGCGCTTCCCCCTGAGTTGCAATCATTTTAGTGCCGCTGCGATAGGCAATGGGACGCCAGCCTTTTTTGGGATGGTAAGCTAGGTGGGCAAAGTCTGCTTTCGAAACAAAGTGATTGATGTCGACGAAACCCTGGTGCCCGCCGTAGGAGATTCGAATGAAATTGTTTTTGTGCGAGAGGGCTTCCACTCGGACGAGGCGAGGTAAAGTGGTAATGACCGGGGAGCTATAATGGGCGTCTTTACGTAGGTAAGTATCGACATAGTTCACGTAAACACCGACATCGTCATGTTTTGCTTGCAAGAGATTGAGCGGGATCCAGCCAGTTTTTCCAGAGCTTTTGTCTTTCACTCGCGCCCAGTAACTATCTGTCTCGAGAACCTGCAGCGCTGACTTGGCAGGCAGTGTTCTTAAGGCGACGGAGTAAGACTGCTTCGTGTTTAAAAGATGTGCTTGAGTTTTTGTTTCCACTTCTTTGGCGACTTGAATGTCACGCAGGATTTGATCGCTTTTTAGGCGATAATTTTTTTGATCCCACACTGTCAAATATGCGAGTTCAAGTTCAGTTCGGGTCAGATTGTTTTCCAAGGAGCTTCGACTCGCCTGGCCAGAGGGGAAAAGGCTCTGAGGATCGCGATAAAAAGAGACCGCAGCGGACGCCGAAGTCGAAAGTGCAGCAAAAGTTGGCAACGAGTGAACAATGAATGCTGACAAAACTAAGAGGGCAATCCGCATTCTGTTATTTTGATTGTATATACAGAAGGCCTCAAGACCAAACTTTTGACCTCAGGCCTAAAGTAAAGTACGAGTAGCTATTGATTTAATGGGAATAGAATATTTTTAACGCGGAGTGATGTATGGGTATCAAATTGATTGGTGTCATTGGAGCAGGTCAGATGGGGAACGGAATCACCCAAGTGGCGGCTCAATTTGGTTTTGATGTTGTCATGATGGATGTTAACGGCACGGCCATTGAAAAAGGACTTGCGACCATCGCTTCAAGTTGTGATCGACTGATCAAAAAGAATTCGATGAGCGAAGAGGACAAGAAGACTCTACTGAACCGAATAAAGACGACTCAGGAGGTAGCTGGCCTAAAGGACTGCGATATTGTGATTGAAGCTGCCACCGAGAACGTCGACCTTAAACTAAAAATATTCCGAGACCTCGATACTCACGTGAAACCTGAAGCTTTACTTGTATCCAATACTTCTTCTATCTCGATTACTAAAATTGCGGGAGTTACGAAGCGTCCGACTCAAGTTGCAGGCATGCACTTTATGAATCCAGTGCCGTTGATGAAACTCGTTGAAGGCATCCGTGGTCTACAGACTTCTGACGAAACGTTTGCCACAGTTAAGGCGCTCGCCGAAAAGATGGATAAAGTTTTCGTTGAATCTGTGAAGGATATGCCTGGATTTATCGTCAATCGCATCCTAATGCCAATGATCAATGAAGCCGTCTACACACTTCATGAAGGAATCGCTAACGTAGAGGCGATCGACAATGCCATGAAATTGGGAACGAACCAGCCGATGGGACCTTTGACTTTGGCTGACTTTATTGGTTTGGACACATGTTTGGCGATTATGAACGTATTGCACGAGGGATTGGGAGACTCAAAATACCGTCCCTGCCCTCTACTGGTGAAGTATGTTGAAGCAGGATGGTTGGGTCGCAAGTCAGGTCGTGGTTTCTACAACTACGCAGCAAAGTAGGATGATGATGGCAACTTTTAACTATCAAACAATTCTTTTAGAACAAAAATCGCAAGGTGTCTGGCTGCTGACGGTGAATCGCCCCGATGCGCTTAATGCCCTCAACTCGACGGTCCTGAATGAAATGGGCGAGGCTCTACGCCAAATCGGCGAAATGACCTATGACGATGCTAGAGTTCTTGTGATCACTGGCGCCGGTGAAAAAGCCTTTGTGGCAGGTGCCGATATTAAAGAAATCCATGAGCTCGATGAAGATACGGCTCACTCATTTGCTCAACGCGGACAAAGTATTTTTCACGAACTTAGTCTGTTAAAAATTCCAGTCATCGCGGCGGTAAATGGTTTCGCCCTGGGGGGTGGTTGCGAATTGGCTTTAGGTTGCGACTTTATCTATGCAGCTGAAAATGCAAAATTCGGATTGCCTGAGGTAAGTCTAGGATTGATTCCTGGTTTTGGCGGAACAGTTCGCATGGCTCGAGCTGTCGGTCTGCGCCGGGCTCGTGAACTCACTTATACTGGTGGCATGATCACAGCACAAGAAGCGTTAACAATGGGACTTGTAAATAAAGTCACAGCTCCAGCTGAGTTGATGAACTCTGTGATGAAAACAGTTGAAGCAATTTTAGCGAAAGCTCCCATTGCCGTAGGAGTCGCGAAAACCTCGATTAATCAGGCCTGGGATATGGAAGTTGAAGAGGCGCAAAGAAACGAAGCGGATATCTTCGCCGAACTCTTTACTTCTGAAGATGTAAAAGAAGGAACGAAGGCTTTCATTGAAAAGCGTAAAGCAGAATTTAAAGGTCAATAGGTAGAATATGTCTTACAAACCACAGCACGCGATTCGAATTGTTACTGCCGCTGCACTTTTTGATGGGCATGATGCTGCCATCAATATCATGAGAAGAATTTTGCAAGATATGGGCGCAGAGGTCATTCATCTGGGCCACAATCGGTCGGTCAGTGATGTGGTTAAAGCTGTACTACAAGAAGGCGCCCAAGGTGTCTGTATAAGCTCTTACCAGGGCGGACACATGGAGTACTTCAAGTACATGAGAGACTTACTGGATCAAGCCGGCGCTGGCTATGTCCGTATTTACGGTGGCGGCGGCGGTGTGATCGTACATGAAGAAAAGAAAGAGCTTGAGGCTTACGGAATTTCGCAGATTTTTCATCCTGAAGACGGTCGTCGTCTGGGGCTGGAGGGGATGATCGAAATGGTCATCCGCGGCTGTGACTTTTCTGTTCTCGAAAAGCAAAAAGAATTTAAAAATAAAACGAATATCTTTGAGGGTGATAAAGTTCCGTCGGTTGAGCTGGGAGTTGCTTTGACCGCTATTGAAGAGGGGCATACAAATCTGACTCTTGATGCTTTCGGTCTTGAATCTTTCAGGGCGAAGGGCGGCGCTCCCATGGTTTTGGGTATTACTGGCACTGGTGGTGCGGGTAAATCCTCTCTCATTGATGAGCTGGTTCAAAGATTTTTGAATGCCTACCCGGCAAAGAAAATTGCCGTGATCTGTGTGGACCCCTCCAAGCGCAAAACAGGAGGATCTCTGTTGGGCGATCGAATTCGCATGAATTCTCTCTCGCGCAATCAGGTCTATATGCGTTCGGTAGCTTCTCGGGGATCTGGTCGCGAAATTGCATCGTCATTGCCGGAAATTCTGAATTTTGTGAAACAGCTTGATTTCGATTTCGTGATCGCAGAAACCTCGGGGATTGGCCAAGGTAACATGGCTATCACTGAAGTTAGTGATCTTTCGATGTATGTGATGACTTCGGATTTTGGGGCTCAGTCTCAGCTTGAAAAAATCGACATGATCGATTTTGCGGATCTGATCGCTGTAAATAAAGCGGATCGCAGGGGTGCTCTTGATGCGCTTCGTGATGTGACTAAACAGTACAAGAGATCTCGAAAAATATTCGACGACAAAGTCGAAGTTCCGGTTTTCTTAACCCAAGCATCGCAGTTCAACGATGGCGGAGTTAATCGGTTGTTCTTTAAGATTGCTGATCTTTTAGAAAGCAAGCAAGGCCAACGCTGGGCCGTGGATGCCGCGTTCAAACAAAATATTCTGTCTGCCGAAGAGCAGGTGATCATTCCTGCCGATCGTCAGAATTATTTGGCAGAGATCGTAAGCACCGTTCACAAGTATAAGAAACGGACTGAGACCTTGGCTGAAGAAGCATCAAAGCTTGGCGGCCTTTTAAAAGTCGCTCCTCTGCTGGGAGCGCCTGCAGACCAAGTTCGCAAAGTCGAGGCCGAGCTGAGCTCTGAATTTACACAGGAAGAAATAGAACAACTTAAAAGCTATGACAACTTGGTTCAGCGGTATTCCGGTGACGAGTTGGTGTTTGAAGTGCGCGGAAAAGAGCTGCGCCAGCCCTTAACGAAAACTTCATTGTCCGGTCTAAAAATGCGCCGAGTGGTGGTGCCCAAGTTTAAGGACTGGGGTGATCGCTTTAAATACCTTAAGCTCGAAAATGTGCCTGGAGAGTTTCCCTTTACGGCTGGAGTATTCCCTCTGAAACGTGCGGATGAAGATCCAAAAAGGATGTTTGCAGGTGAAGGTACTCCTGAAAGAACGAATAGACGTTTTCATTACCTGACTAAAGGGGAAACGGCTCATCGTTTGTCGACGGCTTTTGATTCGGTGACTTTGTATGGTCAAGATCCAAATCAGCGACCTGATATCTTCGGCAAAGTCGGGGAATCAGGGGTCAGTATTTGTACGCTAGAAGACATGAAAAAGCTTTATGCGGGTTTTGATCTGGTCAATACCAACACCTCGGTGAGTATGACCATCAATGGTCCTGCGCCGATGATTCTGGCATTTTATTTTAACACCGCGATTGATCAACAAGTCGGCAAGAAAGAAAAAGAGCTGGGCCGAACTCTTTCCGATACGGAACGGGCCGAAGTGGCACTGTGGACTCTGCAGCAGGTGCGTGGCACGGTTCAGGCTGACATCTTGAAAGAAGACCAGGGGCAGAATACTTGTATTTTCTCGATCAACTTTGCGTTGAAGATGATGGGAGATATTGCAGAGTACTTCGTACAAAAAAAGATCCGCAACTTTTATTCGGTTAGTATCTCGGGTTATCACATTGCAGAAGCTGGTGCGAATCCGATCAGCCAGCTGGCATTCACGCTTTCCAACGGCTTTACTTTTGTAGAATACTATTTAGCTCGTGGTTTAAATGTCGATGATTTTGCTCCAAACTTGTCGTTCTTTTTTAGCAATGGTTTAGATCCAGAGTACTCCGTGCTGGGACGAGTAGCTCGCCGGATTTGGGCTGTCGCCATGAGAGATCTGTACAAAGGTAATGATCGATCTCAGAAACTCAAGTACCACATTCAAACCTCAGGCCGTTCGTTGCATGCTCAAGAAATTGACTTCAATGATATTCGGACGACTTTACAAGCTTTGATTGCACTGTACGATAACTGTAACAGCTTGCACACGAATGCTTACGATGAAGCTATTACGACTCCTACAGAAGAGTCTGTGCGCAGGGCAATGGCGATTCAGCTGATTATCAATCGGGAGTTCGGCATGACGATGAATGAAAACCCTATGCAGGGGTCTTACTTCATCGAAGAGCTGACCGATCTTGTTGAAGAAGCTGTTCTTAATGAGTTCAAAAAAATTAACGAACGCGGCGGAGTTTTAGGGGCGATGGAAACTCAATATCAGCGTTCTAAGATTCAAGAAGAGTCTTTGTATTACGAAACATTAAAGCACGATGGGACGTTGCCGATTATCGGCGTGAATACCTTTGTTGATCCAAAAACATTGGCGAATGATTATGTCCCGCCAAAAATTGAGTTGGCACGAGCATCTTACGAAGAGAAAAATCAACAACTTGATAATGTTCATAAGTTTCAAAAGGACCATGAGACAGAATGTTCTCGACAGTTAGCGAATCTGCAAAAGACAGTGTTAAATGGTGGGAATATTTTCGAGGCCTTGATGATGGCGGCCCGCCATTGCAGTCTTTACCAAATGACTGAAGCTTTGTACGAGGTTGGTGGTCAGTATCGCCGCAATTTATAGGGAAGCTCCTGCCCAGCAGGAGCCTCCTTAAAGTACCAACAGCATTAAGGGCGTCGACCGACGACCCTGGCAATGAAAATGAGTAACATCGCTCCTAATACCGAGGCAATGAAGCCAGCGGCTTCTCCCACTTGATACAGTCCGAGGGCTTGCCCCAGATAAGTTCCGATAAAGGAACCGACGATACCGATGATGGTGGTGACAATAATTCCCCCGCGATCGGGACCGGGCATAAGAAATTTTGCGACGACACCCACAACAAAACCTATAAGAAGCGTCCAAATAATACCCATCGCATACCTCCTTGGCTGAGTTCATTTTCATGCTGGGCGATTAGCAGGACAAATAGTCTCCATGTTCTGTGTTAAGAAGCTGGCTGTTGGCGAGGTTATCAATGTCACCAGACATTCTTCACCAAGCTTTAGGAATTTGATGTGGTCATGTGCAAACTCACTTCCTTTATCAGTTGGTGGGCTTTGAAGGGCTTGGACATCATCTTTGTATTGTTCGGCAGGTTATCATGAGTATTGCCGGACATTAGAATGACCGGGATGTCAGGGTCAATTTGGCGTATCTCATGAATCAGGGCTCCTCCATCCATCATGGGCATCATCATATCGGTGATCACCAAATCAATTTGGTCCTGCTGTTCTATATAAAGATGAAGAGCCTCAAGACCGTTGGCGGCCTCCACGGTTTTGTAGCCTTTCGCTTCTAAAGATTCGCTGAGAAGGCTGCGAAGGTTTTCTTCATCTTCCACAATGAGGATCGTTTGACCAGTAGGTTGCGGCTCAACGGAAGTAGACGGCGGTTGTAGCGAGTTCTGAAGGGCTTCGTCAATCGGAAGATAGATAAAGAACTCGGTACCATAGCCATATTCGGATTCGAAGGTAAGGTGGCCCTTATGATTTTTGACGATAGCATGACAGGAGGAAAGGCCTAGCCCAGTGCCTTCGCCAACATCTTTGGTCGAAAAGAAAGGTTCAAAGACTCGAGGCTTAATTTCTTCGGGGATTCCACACCCGTCATCCTTCACTGATAAGACACAATAGCTCTGCGAGGGATCAAGAAAAGACTTGTGGGGACAGGATTCCATGTCATGCAGTTTATCGATTGATATGTCGATTTGGCCAATGGGGGAGACCGCATCTCGAGCATTTATGCATAGGTTAAGAATACACTGCTCGATCAAACTCGGGTTGCCTTTTAACGGCAAGGGTTCTGTGACCTTTTCATGGTAGAACACTTCAATGGTTTTCGGAAAAGTCTCTGCAGCGATTTTATGAATTTCACGAACGTTTTCTTGTAAGTAGAACAATGTGCCAGATTCGATTTTTCCACGCGAAAAGATGAGAATTCGATTGATAGTTTCGGAGGCTCTTTCAATATTCTTCATGATGTTCTCAGCCAGACGTTTCAGGCGAGCGTCCTCGATCTCTTCAAAGAGAGTTTCACTGCTTAGCAGAATAGGCGCAAGGATGTTATTCAAATCGTGGGCGACGCCTCCGGAAAGAATGCCAAGGCTTTGCAAGCGCTGGTCGCGAAAGGCTTTTTGCTGCAATTGATGTTTTTCTGTTTCATCTTGAATGTGGAAAACCAATATATTTGCTTTTTCGCCGTTGTGATAGCGAAAGTCTAGCCGGCAATTCAGAATAGAGATTTTCGAACTTCGTTTTAAAGTTAATTCCAGCTGCACCTGTTCACCGTGAGGCGTGGCAGTAATCGCCTGTTGAATCTTATTCCAATTTTCTGTATTGAAAAGATTCATAAGGGGATCGCCAACGACATTCTGACTGTTAATGCCAAAGATATTCTTTGCACCTTGATTCAGATAGCGAATGGTGAAGTCTGGATTTAAGGTGATAATACAATCTGCGGATCTGTCGATAAGATCTTTGAACTCTTGCAGCTGTTGTTGGGCTTGGAACTCGCGGGTGTGATCCGTCATGCCGCCCAGTGCGTGAAGTGTATTTCCATTGCTGTCTTTAATGATATTGGCACGATCAATGACGAAAGCCCAGGTGCCGTCTTTTCGGAGAAAACGATATTCGTCCTGCCAAAAACCTCCTGCCGCCGTCGCTGCATTATAGGTGGCAGAGACTCGGTCAACGTCGTCGGGGTGGATTTTTTCAAGCCAATCATTCAGATTATCTTCTTCGGGTTTGTAGCCAAAGAGCTTTTCGTATCCAGAGCTCCAAATGATCTTGTCGGCCTGACGATCCCAATGCCAGATGGCATCATTGGTCGCGTCAGAAATCGCTTTGAAATATTCAAACTGGGTTTTAGCGTCACGAACTGCATTTTGGTAAGTTCTGATGTCTTTAAGGACAAAGCCGAAACCGCCTTCCAGACGATAGGCGATAGCTTCGTACCATCGATCGCGGTTCGGGGTGTAGTATTCAAAGGTCAGCGTTTCTTCCTTGGATTTTAACAGAGATTCTTTTGCATCAAACAAAATTTCTCCATTGCTCAGTTGATCATAAATGGTGCTGGTTGAATTAAAGTTATCCAATGAGAAAGCCTTCATAAAGGCACCGTTATAGTTCGCAAGCTTCCCATCAAGTGTGACTTCAAAAAAAAGTTCGGTACTATAGTTGGTGCCGATGCGAGTGCTGTTTTTGTTTCTGCCACAAGCATAGAGTCGTTCGCCATCACTGGAAGCTGTGCAGCTCCAGGTAATATGAACAACATCTCCTGACTTTGTCAGATAGCGATTGGAAAACTGATACAGCTTATTCTTTCGCCCTAGGTGTTCGACTGCGTGTTGAGTTTTAAGATGATCCTCGGGATGAACGACCCCGTGCCAATGTGTCTGAATGATTTCATCTCTGGTATATCCCAGCCACTGACATAAACTGTCGTTGGCTTCCACCAGCAGACCGTCGCGATCAACAACAATAAAAGCTTCGTTCGACGTATAGAAGAAGTCTTCTAACGTCTGAACATCTAGTTTTTTTTGCATACTATTTCCTTGAGCGCGCTGAATACTTTTCTATCGACCTGCTCTGAGTACAGCATCTCGATATAATTTATTGCTTCAGTCGCTGATTTAGGATTTGGAAACTGGGGACTTTTTAAAGTATGGAGAGTGAAGATGTCCGCCATCTGCACCAACGGACTGAGGGGATGCAATTTGTCTGCGGAGGGACGCCGTGGATAGCCCTGGCCAACCTGATCTTCGTGGTGTTCATAGGCGATTTGAATGACATCCGAAGGCGCTGTTTTAAGCGCAGCTAAGATGTCTCGACTGCGGGTCGAATGAGTCTCCAGCAAGTGAATTTCTTCGCTGTTCAATTGCATTCTGGATTTTTCTAAAATTTCGCGGGAGATTTCTTTTTTGCCAATATCATGGAAAAGACCTACGAAACTTAGTTTGAATAAGGTTTGGGGGGATTGAAAACCCATTTGCCGCGCAATTAGTAAACTCATCACGCTGACCCCCAACGAATGGGCGTAGAGCCAATCGGCATGACCAGAAAGCGAATCCAGCAAGGTGAAAGTCTCCAGGTCTTCAGACAGGATACTCACACTTGTCAAAAGGAAGTCTTTGGCATTGTCCAAAGATCTTTTGTCTATTCCTGTGACGAAGGCTTGTTGGACTAACAACTCGCCGGTGTATGCCAAAAAGCGTTGTTTTTTCTGTTTGTCCACCTGACCAGAAGCGGCCACTGCTTTCGACACCAGCATTGTAAAACCAATGAGCTTGTGAAAATCTTCTTGTTTGATATAGAGATGTTTGATGCCTTTGCTCTTGTAGATCTCGATACGATCTTCTGGAATCTTGCCACCCTTGTGGGAAATTTTAACGTAGTTCCTATTGCCCAGCTTGATATAGATTGGATAATCGATTTCCTTTTGAGCGACGAAATCTTCGATCGAGAGTTTACAGAACTGTTTGTCAATATCCTCGGGCTCTCCATTGCCGACGGGATTGGTCGCTTTGGCTTCTGCTCCGGTGGCTGGCGCCGAAGGCTGTCCCAGGATATTGCGAATACCAGAAAAGAGGTCGTCTTTCCGAAAGGGTTTGACGATGAATCCATCGGCACCTAATTCGTAGGCCTCTTGAGTCTCGAGAATTTTTCCAAAGCCAGTCATTAAGATTACTTTTGTTGGATGATTTTTTTTGATCCAAGAAAGCAAGTCGGTTCCCGAAATATGGGGCATCTGAACGTCAGATAGAATAAGATCATATTGATTGAGCGAAATAAGGTCTCGGGCTACTTTGGATGAATTGCACGACGAAACTTTAAATTCCTTCGACAGAATATCACTTAACGTCGTTAAAAAGACTTGATCATCGTCGATGACTAGAATGTGTTTTTGAAGAGCGCTACCTTCAGCTTCAACAGGATGGTTTTCCACAAAACTCCTTTTTTGTAAATTTCTGATGACTCTGGAGCGGTTGAAGCAAGCTGATGATCGAGCGTGTGACAAAGATGCGATTAGTACACGTATCGGATGGATTTTGTTTTATTAGATATGCAAAGGACTATTTTATAAAAATATGTGAACATTTGCGGGACTGATTCTCAGGTACACATAATTTTGTTTTGAGCTGAATTATAGGCGTTCTATATTGGAGCAGCGACTTCGTATCAGAGAAAATACGGATATCAGTTGCTGGCGAGCTCTGCAATAATGGCTTCGGCTATGCGAATCCCATCACATGCTGCGGAAGTAATACCGCCGGCATAACCGGCTCCTTCCCCCGCAGGGTACAAGCCACTGTGCGAAACACTTTGTAGTGTTTGCGAATTACGAGTGATGCGCACGGGGCAGCTGGTTCTTGATTCTATGCCGTAGACTTGAGCGTCTTCGCTGATAAATCCTTTCATGTTGCGATTAAAGTTTTCAAAACCTTCACGAATTCGATCACGTATTTGTGCAGGTAAAGCTTCATCAAGTCGAACATGAATAGCGCCGGATGGTGAAGACCCGGCCTTAAGGGGGCGTGGTCCTGACTTTCCCGTGCCATAGATAAAGTCCAATAAATTTTGCGCAGGGAGTTCTTTAGTTCCCCCGGCTTGTAGAACAGCCTGGTAGACTTTTGTTTCAAGTTCACGTCTTAAGCGCAAACCTCCAAAAACATCATCTTTACCGAAGTATTTGTCGTGATCAATGCTGACAACAATGGCGGCATTGGCATAGGGCGAATTACGCCGATAGTTGCTCATCCCATTACAAACAATACCGTCCGCTTCGGTCCCTGACGAGAGTACGTAGCCGCCAGGACACATGCAGAAAGAATAAACCCCAACATTAGATTTGGAATCATGGTGGGCCAGCTTGTAGTTGGCAGCGCCTAATTTTGGATGATCGGCGAATTGGCGGTATTGGATCCTGTTGACGGCGGCTTGGGAGTGCTCAACTCTCAGGCCCATCGCAAAAGACTTTCCGTCCATGTGAACTCCAATTTTATGCAGATGATGAATCATGTCTTCTGCAGAATGGCCTGTCGCCAGAATAACATAAGGGGAGAGGTGTTCAGTCCCTTGTTCAGTTCGTACGCCGATGACTTGTTTGTTTTCTGTGAGGATTTCAGTCACCTGAGTATCAAAATGGATTTCACAGCCATTTGCTATCAGGAATTCCCGCAGCTTGGGTATGACTCGGCGAATGCGATCGGAGCCAACATGTGGATTTGAAAGCCATTGGATCTCTTCGGGAGCGCCGAATTGAACCAGGCGATTCATGACATAGGGGATGTCTGGGGATTTAATCCGAGTGATAAGCTTGCCGTCGGAATACAGGCCGGCTCCACCTTCACCATAGCAAACATTATTGCGAGGATCGAGTTTGCCATAGCGCCAGTACTGATTGATTCCCTTGATGCGTTCACCGCTTTCAGAGCCCCGCTCGAAAAGAATGCAAGGCACGCCTCGTTCAACAAATCGTAAGGCCGCGAATAAACCAGCAGGTCCTGATCCGATAATAAGAGGCTTTTTTGCCGGCTTGGGGATTTTTTCCAGTTGGAACTGGGGCAGGCTGAGGCTTTCATTTTTTTCGGCAACTTCAATCGAATAAACGAAGTGTGGTGAATGAGATCGGCGGGCATCGACACTTTGGCGCAGAATTCGGTAGGGACCGTGGTCTGGCATAAGGTATTGCAACTTTTCTTCAAGGTCTTGATCAATAGGGATCTCGATATTCTGGAATATCTTTGCCATTTTTTCCTCGGGGCTCTTGTTATGGGCCAATGGCTTCAATATAACAAGAAAAGGGGGCCGTGACAAAGGGGTGGCTTTCGGGATATAAAAATTCAATGTCTGTAGTAACAAGAATTCTGCCAAAACGTCGTTTAAGCCGTCTCGTCGGTCGTCTCATGCATTGGGAAGGCCCTTCTTGGTTGGTTCATCCAAGCATTAAGGCTTTTGCAAGCTTTTATAAAATTCGCCTGGACGAGGCCGAGCGATCCTATGATGAATATCCTTCTATCGGTGAGTTTTTCGTTCGGCGCCTTAAAGCAGGAATCCGACCCGTGGCGCCTTCTTGGGCGGTTCATCCAGCCGACAGTCGTATTACACAGGCGGCTACAATAGATGACGGCACCTTGATTCAGGCAAAGGGACGAACATATAAGCTGACCGAGTTTACCCATGACAGCGAGAGCGATAAAAAATGGTTGGGTGGTTTGTTTTTGACCTATTACCTTTGCCCTACGGATTACCACCGGGTTCACAGTCCTGTGGATGGAATAATTAAAGCCGTTCGCTATTTACCAGGAATGCTTTGGCCGGTGAATGAGTGGAGCACTCAGAATGTGCCCAATCTGTTCTCGGTCAATGAACGGGTCCTTGTCGAGATCGAAACGGATCTTGGGGTGGTGGGAGTTGTTTTTGTAGGAGCTACGAACGTAGGGCACATTGTTCTGACTTTCGACGAGCAAATTCGTGGTAACCAAGAAGGACCGCGTATTCCTCAATACAAGACATACCCCGAGGGAATTGCGGTCAAGAAAGGCGATGAGCTTGGTATGTTCCGCATGGGTTCTACGGTCGTGATGCTTTATCCGCCTATGTTCCGGCAAAAGTTTCAAAGGGATTTGGATTTGGGGCCGGCAGTTCGAGTTAACTCGGCTCTTATTAAGTAATCGACCCACTTCTAAGGAAGAGGCAGAAGTCCTAGGCAGGGTAGGAGCACTCTGTTAAGGGTGTCTCTGCCACAGTCACACGGATCAGACCTTCCAGATGCTGACTGCCGTGATCGTATAACCATTTCGCGAGCAGCTCGGAGGTGGGGTTTTCCAGTCCGGGAACTTCATTAAGCACCCGGTGATCCAGCTGCGCAAGAAGCGGCTGCATCTTGCTTTGAATATCGTTGTAATCGATCACCCATCCCAAGACGGGATCTAGTGGGCCAACCAATGTCAGTACAATTTTAAAACTGTGCCCATGCATCCGGGAACACGGGTGTTCAGGAGGAAGATGCGGTAAATAACGGGCGGATTCAATTTGAAAATGCTGCTTCAGTTCGAATTTCATGATAAACGTATAACCACTTGAGGTGATTATGTCCATGACCACATTGCATTTAGCAAAGCAAAACTTTAAGTTTTCTGCCGCTCATTTTCTTATCTTTAATGAAACGCAGGCCGAGCGTTTGCATGGTCATAACTATCAGGTTACGGTCGATTTAGTGACTCCGGATCAGGGAAATAATACACAGGGGTACTTTGTTGATTTCAACGTATTCAAGAAGTTTATTAAGTCGCGTTTGGATCAATGGGACGAAATTGTTCTTTTGCCAGCTCAGCACAAAGAAATGCTGACCGCCGTGAAAGGCGATTCCTTAGAGGTTCGCTTTCGAGATCGTTTCTATGTTTTTCCTCGTAATGAAGTGGTGCTCTTGCCGGTAACAAATACCAGTGTTGAGCAGTTATCGAGTCTCCTCGCAGAGGAGTTCTATAGTGAATTTAAAAAGTATGGCGTGCTCCAGGTTCGAGTGCTTGTCGAAGAGACGGCTGGCCAAGGAGCCTCAACGCAGATACCTTATTAAGGATCTAGCTGTCCTCTGACCACTTCATGATGGGTCAATTCTCTTGTCACGCGATAGCGCCAAAAGCAAATCCGCCCGCCCTCGTTCAATTTTTGATAGAGCCGTTCTTCTGTAAGGTCCGGACTGCCATCGCAATCGATATGAGCAAAGTCTGCGAAGGCATCCACACGCTGAACGGACCAGGAGTAAGGCGCGCGGTCTTTGGCTGAAAAAGATCGGTTGTAATTGCCATGCCCAAGTTCGATTCCGGCGACAATTATTTTTTCGAAGGCCGGTGAATGAATTTGCTCCCGTGCCGTTTTGATCATTTTTGGATCATCTAAGGCAATGACAAAGGATTCCCGGGCAGGGGTTTCCTTTGTGGAGACTAAAAAATATACTTTGGCAGGATCCGCATCTAAAAGCGGGGCTTCTAAAGCAAGACTCATACTTTGTTTTTCATGTCCTTGAATATTCTCGTAAAAAGCGAAGGAGTGAAGTCTTTCTTGTCCGTGAATTTCGACTCTGTGAACAGAAGTCGGAAAACTCCACTGCAAGCTTGCTGTATCATAATAGTTTTCAAGGATGATCTCTCGCTGTTCCACCAGATGGTTGGTGGCGGAATAGGCGCTTAGTTGGACGGAATTTGATTTTAAGAAGAGATTCAGTAAATGTATTTTCACCTCTCGGGTTCCAAAGGCAAATTTATGTTGAACCTGGGGTGAGGAGGTCTGAGACGGGACAGCGACGCTCTGATTGCCACATGACAATTTGAACTGAAGTGTTTGAGGTTCAAATGACTTTAGCGAGAACCCACGATTCTCTATAAGGAAATCTGATCCGGCAATTTTGATCTCCTCTCGAGGTTGGAGGTCAAAATGCTTTTCAATAAGCTCGCCGTCGACGCGGACCTGAGTCCACGCGCGCTGATGGCGAGAGGTGGTGTTTTTGATCTGCACTCGGAGGTTTTCAGAAGGGCAGTAAGCGGGTACATAGACCACATCCAGTGCCTTCGCGGACAGATGAGTTGCAAGAATCAATATCGCTGTGCTGACTGAAGTCTTAAAACTTATATCCATAAGACTTAGATCGGCCCCTCGACCTTAAACTTAATAATGTGTTCTTAAAACCGGACTTTGGCATTGCAAGGGATACTTTAAGTCGCCTCAGATTTGAGCTCCGCTGATTCTCAACTTGTTTTCAATTGCTTAGGTCGAGCCTAAAGAACTTCCCTTTGCGGACTCGAAAACTTACTTAAGAATAGGTATTAGCCAGAGGAATATATGACTTTACTTGAGCCTTCCCTGAAGCCAGGACAAACCGTCGAAATTCATAATTTTGTGGGAGATGCTGTGTTATGTCAGCGTCTGCACGAAATGGGACTTCGTAAGGGAATGGTATTAACTCTTTTGGGCCGAGCACCTTTCGGTGGACCGCTGCTTGTGCGCTTCAATACGAGTTTTCTGGCTTTACGAAATGAGGAAGCGATATGCGCCCTAGTGAAACTGAAGTAAACCCCAAGAGCAAAACAATCGCTCTGGTTGGAGCCCCGAATTCTGGTAAGACCACTCTCTATAACTGGCTGACCGGTTCACGTTTTAAAACAGTGAACTACCCTGGAGCTACGGTGGAGTACTCTTTGGGAAATTTGGCGTCGCATTTAGGTGACGGCCTTATTGCTATGGACACTCCCGGGACATACAGTCTTCACCCGAAAAGCGCTGACGAAGAAGTCACCTTAAAAGCCATCTATGAAAATCCTCGCGTGGGTGAGGTTAGCGGTATCGTCGTTGTGGTTGATGGAACGCAATTGTCTCGGCACTTACAGTTGGCTATGCAGGTCCAGGAAACGGGATTTCCCATGGTCGTGGTGATCACAATGGCGGATCTCCTTGCTAAAGAAGGTTTGCGACTGGATCTTCCTTTGCTTCAAAAAACATTAGGATGTCCTGTTTTAACATTCGATGGATTGTTGGCTGGCGGACTTAAGGAAATCGTTGCTGAAGCGAAAAAAATGGAGCGAAGCCAGACGCCAATTAAACCCACTCCTTGGAGTTTGGACACTCAAGACTCTAAGTTACAGGAGTGCGAACGGATTGCTCAGCAAGCCCTGACTCATCTGACGGATCCGGCCTTTGAACGACTGAACAGAATTGTAGCGAATACGGAAAAACTGGATCGAGCTCTGCTTCATCCGATTTGGGGGCTGGGCCTGTTTTTTGTTATAATGGCGGCGCTGTTTTCATCTATTTTTTGGATGGCGGCTCCGTTTATGGACGTTGTTGATGGTTGGTTTTCGGCGGCGAATGAGTTCATTACGGAGCTAGGGCCCGACAGTCTTTGGGCTGACTTTGCCGGCAATGGTTTGATTGCTAGTTTTGGCGCGGTGATGGTTTTTGTGCCACAGATTTTCATTCTCTTTCTCGGGATTAGTTTTCTAGAAGGGTCTGGATATCTGGCCCGTGCAGCGACTTTGATCGACAAACCTTTTTCAAAACTGGGAATGAGTGGTCGTTCATTTGTGCCTCTTCTCTCAGGATTTGCTTGTGCTGTTCCTGCGATCATGGCGACACGAAACATCTCTTCCAAAAGAGATCGAATGATCACTTCGTTTATAATTCCTTTGATGACTTGCTCGGCCCGCCTGCCAGTCTATGCGATCTTACTAGCGTTTATTTTCCATGATGAGTCCCCATTAAAAGCAGGGGTGGTGCTTGCTGCGGTTTACATGGGGTCCTTGGTGTTAGGAGCTATTGCTGCTGCTGTTTTGAACAAGATGTTACCAAAACAAGATAATGCCTTCTTTATGATGGAACTTCCGATCTATAGAACTCCCAAAGTTAGGGTGCTTCTTCATCAGGCATTCACTCGAACCATGGGTTACGTAAAACGAGCGGGACCACCGATTTTTATTTTTTCAGTATTGATTTGGGTTGGGACGACTTTTCCGAATTACCAGGCTACGGATGCTACTGAAAAGCTTTCTCAGAGTTACGCGGGTCGTTTAGGTCAAGTGATAGAGCCCGTTGTTGCTCCCATGGGTGTCGATTGGCGAGTAGGCGTGGGCTTGATTTCGGCATTCGCGGCCCGAGAGGTTTTCGTGTCTTCTTTGGCTGTGACTTTTAATATTACTGATGCGGACGAGGAGTCTCAACAAAAGTCACTTTTGGCGCAAATGGAGACGGCAGTGAACTCTTCAGGCGAAAAGATATTCACCTTGAGCAGCGTGCTGGGGTTGATTGTCTTTTTTATGATTGCCTTGCAGTGTATGTCGACAGTGGCAATTCAGATGAAAGAGTCTGGTTCAGCTAGGTTTGCTATAGTTCAATTGATAGCTTTTACCGTCGTGGCTTATGTATTGGCCGTGCTTGTCGTGCAGAGTTTGCGCTTTTTTGGAGTTCCCTAGAAAGGTCCTTTATCAGGGAAACTGATAAAGGACTCTCGACTTTAGAATCCGTCAGTGGTGCCCACTTTTCTCATGGAATCTTCTTGTTCGTCTTCATCAAAAGGAATGACAGCTGCTGATGCTTCCTGTTTCTTTTTGATTGCTGAAGGCTGTTTCGCGACTTCCACTTTAGGTGCTGATTTTTTTGTCTTCTCTGGTTCAGGGGAAGTTTTCTTCTTGCCGATCATTGGAAGAACCTTGGCAAGGGCAGGCTTTTTGCCTTCCGAAACTTTCGGTGTAAAATCGACGGATTTCTTTTCCTTTTTTGAACTGACCTTAGGGTGGGACTTGTTTTCGACAACGGAGGACACTTCCGGAGTGTGCGAACCGTTGATCACCTTTTGTAGATCTTGAACCAGGTTCTCCATTTGTTGTGCTTGCGCCGAGATTTCTTCCGTAGAAGCGGCAATTTCCTCTGATGCCGCAGCATTGGATTGAGTTCCCTGATCAAGATGGTTCATAGCCTGACTGATCTGCGCGATACCTGTTGTTTGCTCTGTGCTTGCTGTGGAAATTTCAGTATTCAAGTCAGAGACTTTCTTAACGGAGGTCACGATATTCTGTAAGACGACACCAGATTTATCAGCAAGGGCGGCGCCACGGTCGACCTTTTCGACACTTTCTTGGATAAGTCCATTGATGTCTTTAGCCGCAACTGCAGATCTCTGAGCGAGAGCTCGAACGGCATCAGCGACGACTGCAAAGCCCTTACCTTGTTCGCCCGCTCTGGCGGCTTCGACGGCCGCATTCAAAGCTAAAAGATTCGTTTGGAAGGCGATATCATCAATGACGCTGATGATTTCAGCAATTTTCTTTGAAGATGACGAAATGTCTTTCATAGAGTCGATCAGGGACACGATTTCTTTCTGACCTTCTTCAGCTGCTGCTTTTGAAGATTCAGAAAGAGCCGCCGCTTGCTGAGCGTTGCTCGAATTCATTTTGACCATTGATGACATTTCTTCTAACGAAGCGACAGTTTGCTCAAGAGACGCTGCAGATAAACTGGATGAGTTCGAAAGAGATTGGCCCGCAGTAGAAAGTTGCGTTAGCGCCAGGGAAACTTCTTTTCCGGCGCTGTTAAGTTTATCGGAGATCCCAGTCACTGAATTCGAAACACGGTAAGCAATCCACATCAAGATTCCGGCAAGAGCAAAAATACAGAAAGCGGCAACAAGTGAAAGAAGTTGGGTTTGGACTTTTCTTTCATTTTGTTGAGCGATATTTCTTTCGGCGGCTTCTTTTTGATAGAGGGCAGTGTTTGCTTCAACAGCTAGGCGGATATCGATAGTCATCTTGTGCCATTCGCCACCTTCCATTTGGGCGAGGGCTTTGGCGTCGTCTTCTGGAGTGTTTTTAGCTAGAAGAGTCAGAATCATTTCTGTAAGCTCGTTGTATCGTGCGCGACCATCTTGAACTTTTTGATAGTTGGCTTTTTCACCAACCAAAGACTGAGGAGTTTTCTCGTAGGAGTCTTGATACTTTTTCAAAAGATCAAAACTTCTTTGTGCCTTCTTTACAAACTCGGCGCTTGCGGCCTGATCTTTGGTTCCATAGGCAGCCCAGAAAAAATATCCGACACTGGCACGGTAAGTGGTGATCTGTCCAAGAGTGTCTAGGCTCGGGATCAGGGTGACATAAACATTTTCTAGATCATCACCCAAGCGATTGAGTTCTGAAACAGCAAGATAGGTCATGCCGGAAAGACAGAGGACGGGGAGCACTGCGGCCATCAAGAGTTTGCCGCGAAGGCCGTGAATCCAGCTTTTAAATTTTTTCATTGAGCAGATCCTTTCAGATAATGCATTCTTTTCGACTTTTATTCGGGTGGACTTGAGGCATGTGGCTTCTTTCTAGATACCCCCTGGGACGATGCGCCATTCGATCATGCAATTTATTTGTAATTGGCCGCATCGTATTGATACGATTTTGACTAGTCTAGACTCAAGGAGGGGTGGTCATGACCAAATCTGTAATTACGCGCGCTTGCGCGGTGCTTGCAATTGTAGCAACGCTCGGGTTCACGCATCATTCGCACGAGCATAATGAGCTTTGTGCTGGTTTCGTTCCCGAAAATGACATGAAGATTCCAGTGGGATTATTCAATGTCGGTGGGATTTCTGAGGAGCAATTTAACGATGTGCTCACTCGCCTGGAGAGACTCTACAAGGAAGATATTGAGCGAAAAGGGGATCGTCTCAAAATCAACCGTCTGTGGAATGATCCAACAGTGAATGCTTCTGCTCAAAGATCTGGCAATACTCAGATCTTAAATATGTACGGCGGTTTAGCGCGACATCCAGCCACGAATATCGAAGGTTTCGCATTGGTCGCTTGTCATGAGCTGGGACACCACAATGGCGGAGCTCCAAAAATCCGCAGCATGTGGGGCAATGCTTGGGCAACGAATGAAGGTGGGTCTGATTACTTCGCGACGATGAAGTGTCTGCGCCGTTTCTTTGCTGAAGACGACAACGCTGCAATTCTTAAAGACTTGGATTTGGATCCCGTGGCAGATGCCGCTTGTGAAGCTCAATTCCCGGATGAACAAGATCGTTTGATCTGTTTAAGAACATCATTGGCAGGACAGTCAGTCGCGAATCTTTTCCAGGACTTGAGAAAAGAACAAACGCCACCGAACTTTGGAACACCTGATAAAAGTGTCGTTAGCAAAACCAACGACAACCATCCGGCAACTCAGTGTCGTTTGGACACTTATTTTGCTGGCATGATCTGCGTGGCAAAAGAATCTGAAGCGGTCAGCGATACAGATTATAAAGAAGGATCTTGCTATGCACCACGTGATGCAGCTGGATTCCGTCCACGTTGCTGGTTTGCTCCGCCGACAAACTAAGAGTTTTTCTGAAAAAAAACTGACGAAAGCCAATCCCGAAAGGGGTTGGCTTTTTTTATTGTCTTACTTTTTAGAGATATTTTGAGAAGTACGCAATCTTTTGTTGTCAGCCTCTTTTGGAGGATTTCTTTGGCAGGCAGATTTTGATTTTACAAACTTCGCATTAACATAAAGATGCCAGACTCCAGTTTTCGTCAAAGTATTATTCTTAAAAACATTACCCCAAGACGGACATTCGGGAACGCCTTTACTACAGGCGGAGTTGCCCTTCTTTTCACAGTACCACTCTGAATATCCGTAAGCAGCGGCTCGATCAAAAGTGTTTTTGGCGATGTCATTAAAGTTACTAAAATCCCGAATCCGAACTGGATCGCCCTTTTGAGGACCAAAGTGGTTTGCATGGATGATGTTATGACTGGAGGCATTTGCGGCGTAAATGGAATGGAGCAGTGCTGGACTGTTCTTATTCATGATATTGGTAAATTTGTTGCCGCGGATTTCGTTATAGCGAGAGTTGACCAAACGTAAAACGGCATAAGCATGTTTGCTGGGATCTTCGTGGTAAAGGCTGCCTATTCGATCAAAGGTATTGTTCAAGATTTTGTTACTGCCGTTCCAGCCCTTTTCAAAGTCTTCGCGGTTTCCGCTCAAAGTGATGCCTTCGGCATAATTGCGAATAGTAAGATTCTCGATAATTAAATTCGAGTGCTGGCCAGCGAATCTAAAGGTGAAGAAGGAGCGTTGGCTGCCCAGCGAGGCATTGCGATTCTCGCGACCATCGAATACCGTCTGTTTCTTAGGGTTCGTTGTCGTAATCTTGGTGTAGTATTTAGGGTGGGCCGTTGTCCAGGTTACGGTTTGGTTGTAGTAGGTTCCAGGCTCGACGTAGACGACCACATCTATTGGTGAGCGCTTCATATAGGCAGCAGCTAGTTGATGCGCTCTTTTCAAGGTTGCGACCGAGTTGTTAGAGCTTGTCCCATCTTTCGTGTCACTACCTCTTGTCGAAACGTAAATCTTTGCATGACCCTTTTGCAATGGGCGCGACATATTGGTGTAGAGCAAAGAGAGCGCGACAATCGTTGTAATCGTTCCGATAAGAGCCAGGATACTTCGTTTCATGATCACCTCGAGCTCTTTATTCTCCATGAATTTCTTTGGTTTACACAGTCCCATGATGAGACTCGCAAAAATTCAACCTCATATTGCGAGTTCGCAAGATGCGATTTTGGTAATGCTCAATAGGACGAACTTTCAGCGTCGACGATATTTTCAACAATCGATTTTTTCGACATCTCAGAGTGATGCAATACTTAAATGGAGACTTATTTGAGAATGGCTGGGAAGTTCATTTTCCAGCCCCAATTAGTTTTCTAAAGGCCTACGGCTTTAAATGCTTCATCAAAAACAGTGCATTCGGTCGTGCTGAGCTGCCGGCCGCACTCTGCTATGGTCTCGCTCGCATAAGTAGCGAAATCAGCATTATTTGGAAGTCTTTCGGTCATGACAACGTAAACAATATGAGCAACCCTATCCCAGCCTAGCATTTGGATAGCCAGTGAAATAGCTCGATTGGGTATTCCTGAGAGTACGTGAACACCACAGTGGTCGTTTTGATCCGTCGGCTCACAGCTTGGACCAAACTCCAAAGGAACTTCCTTCATTTCTTTCGGCTGCGGGGGGAAGCTGAATTGTGGATTCAACATATCCCGCAGTGCTTTTGGCATGAAACCATATTCAGCAGCGATATGGTGTTTCAGCTCTTTACCAAGAACTTCCTCACCAATCAGAAAGTCATCATTTCCGTTTTTGGTTTTAACCTGGATATACTGCCCGAAAACATCTGCGAGGTGCTCGTTTAATGCTCCAGATTGGCTCGAATAGGCGAGGCCAGAGGAGGTTTCAATAACCGCATGAGTGTACTCATGACCGATAACATCCAATGCTCTTGTGAAATTGAATAACTGTCTTTTATTACCTGAACCAAAAAGAAATCTTTTATTTGCTGGAGCCCAAACGGCATTATTATCCATTCCCAAAGCACGAGTGAGGCTGAGGTAGCTGCGGCCGACTTTCACGACGGCTTCAATATCAGCACCTTTGCCATCAAAAGAGTCGCGTCCGAACTCCTTCATAAAAAAATCTCGAACAAGCGTAAGATTTCTGCTTGTGGCCTTTGCATCGTCAGTTACTAAGTACTTTCTAATGTTAGAGCCAACCTTTTTTCCGTTCATCAATACGAGATGACCTTTACTGGAAAGCCCGGAAAGTGGATTGAAGTGACCAGACTCATAGATATAAATATCACCGGCATTGGCAGAGTAGCCCGTTAAGATCAGACCCATTGCAAGTAGAAACTTAATTGTCATAGATTGCTCCCGAATACTCCCTTTAGCACAGGTGCTCTTAGAACAATATGAATGATTCTCAGGCTGTAAGTTATCCACGGTTGTTATGGAGAGCTGAGGCGAAGAGGGTGGTGCGGTCAAGGCACGGTTCAAATGGAAAGATTGCTACAAATAAAAAAACCGCCTGATGGGCGGTTTAATTTGGAGCGGGAAACGGGACTCAAACCCGCGACCTATGCCTTGGCAAGGCATCGCTCTATCAACTGAGCTATTCCCGCGTCGTAAAGAGAAGATGAAATTACAGTTGCCATTATATATTGTCAACGGCTAAAACTAAAAAAATGAAGACGATCTTAGTTGGACGCATCAAAAAATGGATATTTTTTGCTGTCATAGGTTGTAGTGCCTATTTCGTGGGCTACTATTGGGGGCATCAGGAGCAGCCTCCAGTTAAAACGATCGAACGCCCCCAGCTTTTTGCTCCGAAGTAAGTTTCAAGGTGCCATTCCATCCCAGGTCCGTTGTTTTTTCCAGATTCTGCATCAGTATAGACGGCAAAGGTTTTCCCTGAAGTGCATAGCTCAAAGCCTCTTGTCTGAGCTCCGCAACCTCGCCAGATTCATAACCCGACGATAAGGTGCCAATGATGGGTAGGTGGCCTCCCTTGCCGACAAGAATCAATTGCGCAAAACCACGCGCGGCTGTTCGATAATGCTGAATGGCTTCCGTTGCAACTGTGGCGCCATCAAACGTTCCTTGAAAATAGGTGATCGGTGCAGCGCTAGGGTAGGAGTCTGCTTTATAAAGACCGTGAACGGAGTCTTTAGGAAATCCTAAAGGTTCGCAATAGTGTTTTTGTAAAGCATTGTCCAGGTCATAAACCAATGTCCTGTTTTCGAAAACGGCATAAAGACTTGCCGTCGAAAGGTTCATGCCCAGTTCGCGGCACCCAAGCATTCCCATCAATACGTGACCATAGCCAAAATCAACATCCGTGGGACGTTGATCATTCCAGGAATTTGCCAGGGTTGCTAAGACATCTTCATTCCAAACAATGTTATCGAGGAAGCTGCGGAACGCGGTGAAAGAGTTGTCGAGATAAAGCATCTTCATCCCAATATTCGAGAACCAGTTGGAGGGCATTTTCGAATTGGCAGATAACTGAAGGACTTGGTCTTGCATGTTACGCGGAAGTTTATCAAAAAACTTTTGCAGAAGTTTAAGGCGGCGCAAAGGACTCATGAAATTGTGGCCGCCTTGAAAAACGACGCCTTCGAGGACCACGGCCCGCGTATTTTCGGGAAAGAAGTGCCCGTAGAGATGTGCGGGAACGGTTCCGTAGGAAACGCCGTAGACCGAAAGTCTCTCGGCGGCCAAGGCTTTGCGAATTTCGTTGATATCCCTAGCGGTGTTTTCGGAGCTGTAGAATCTCTGATCAAGATAAATGCTTTTGGAGGCCGGACGGGAGCAAGAGTTGCCGCGTTGATCAAAGAACACAACATTCCAGTTGGGAAGATCAAGGTGGGATCGGTGAGCCGTATCGCCTGGTCCCCCCGAAACAAACACCAGAGTTTTCTTTGTTGTATCATAAGGTTTGGTGGTCCAAAAATAAAGATCCGTAAGGCCTGACTCTGAATTGCTGTAATCAATCGGTACAGCTATCCAGCGACCGAGTTCTTTTGCTGGTTTTGCTTGAGTGCAGATATCTTTGCCGCTGCGATAAGCCTCTGGCACATGGATAGCGAAAGCATCGGTGGGCAAAAGTGCTGATATTAAGGCAAAGGCTAAGAGCAACTTCATAAGGCCTTATAGCAACAAACACCTGCGCCAGATAGAGGGCTTTACCTTTTTACTCATGAAAGAAGGTTAATTTGCAAATTGATCGCAAAACTCAGGCCCACGCCGGGCCTGGAGTGTTGCGGTCAAAAGCTTCATTTTAGAAGCCAGAAACGTCGCCGATTTTACGATCAGCTTCTGAATCTTCCTCGTCAAAGGGAATAGTGGTGGCTGCGGAATCTGGCTTGGATTTCGCAACTACGGGTTTTTTAGGAGCCGGAGAAAACTTTTTCACATTAGTCGGAGCTCTTTTTTCAGTTGAGTGACGTGCAGCCTGAACTGCCGGAGCGGAATCCTTTTGACCCTGAACGATCTTTTGCAAGTCTTCAACCAGCTCCAAGAGTGCCTGAGCTTGATGGGACATTTCTTCAGAAGAAGCAGCGACTTCTTCTGAAGAGGCCGCATTCCCTTGCGTTGCTTGATCAAGTTGGTTCATCGCTTTTGTTATCTGTTCAAGGCCGCTTGCTTGCTCTTGGCTTCCAGTCGCGATCTCGCCATTCAGGTCAGCTACTTTCTTTACAGCGATCAGAATGTCTTTAAGGACAGCGCCGCTTTCTCCTGCGATCTTAGCACCGCTTTCACTTTGAGAGACGTTGTCTGTAATTAAAGTCGATATATCTTTGGCAGCGAGCGCGCTTCGTTGCGCCAGGGAGCGGACCGCTTCAGCAACGACGGCAAAACCTTTTCCTTGTTCACCTGCGCGAGCAGCTTCGACAGCTGCATTCAATGCCAAAAGATTGGTTTGAAATGCGATGTCGTCGATAACATTAATAATCTCTTCGATTTTTTTAGAGCCGCTAGCGATTTGTGACATGGAGTTGATTAATTTGGAAATTTCTTGCTCACCTTTTTCGGCGGCTTCACGTGACTTTTGTGACAAGACATTCGCTTCTTGGGCATGTCCGGTGTTCATTTTCACCATGCTCGAAAGTTCTTCGATCGAAGCAACAGTTTCTTCTAAAGAGGCGGCTGCTTCCGTGGACCCTGATGAGAGCTGAACGCTTGCGGCTGCCAATTGAGACCCGCCAGACGATGTTTGTTCTGCGGCAAGAGAAACGGATTCACTAATTCGCGCGAGTGATTTGGCTAGCCCATTAGCAAATAAAAACCCAAAAGCAAATCCAAACAGAACGCCAATGGTCACAATCGTTGACGACATAACTGTGGCAGTTTTAGCAAGTTCAGCAGCTGAGGCAGCACGGTTTTGCATGACGCCACCGTGGAAACGCAACAGTTCATTTATAGATGCGGTAAAGGCGACGGCCTCAGCGGCAGATTCTTTAAGAATGATATCCATGATTCTTGCCCGAGTCTGCGGATCGCTGGACTCTGATAATTTGAGGCTTTCTTCGGCCAGGGTTTCAAACTTTGACCAGTGCAGGGCGACCTTATCGTAAAGTTCTTTTTGTCCGGGAATGAACCCCAGAGCAACATAAGATTTATTATTTGCTTCGAACTCGTCAATGGCCTCTTTCGCAAGCGCCACGGCCTTTCTACTATCTTCAGTGGAGAGGCCCGTTAGGCCCAAAATCGTAAGATTAATTCTTAGCTTACGATAGTCAGCCAATAAACTTCCAACCAAAGTCGTCTTGGGGTTGACCTTTTCAATGACGAAACTATACTCGCCCGAAATTTTGTTTTGAAAAAAGAGTCCAGCAACACCTACGGTGATCGAGACGGCCGACAACAACGTACACAATAATAGCAGCTTCGTTCTAAGATTCAGTTTTGAAAACATGAGAAACATTCCTTCCAGTTACGTGGTTGACTCATGTTATCGGCACAGATGCTTAGGTTCTTAAAGCAAACTTCATCTTATTTAAGCCCCCGGGTGGGTGGAAACCACTTAGAAAAGTGAGTTTCCCGTCGCAATAAAACCAGCAGCTTCAGTGAGGCCCGACAAGACCGAATGGAAATGAGATTGAGTTTGTAAGCGACTCGCTCCGAAGCGTTTTTTAAATTCTTCTTGTATGAGTGGAACCTTTGCGGTTCCGCCTGTTAAGCAAACAAGATCCACTTGTGCCGCCGAAAGCTGAGCAGACGAAAGACACTGGTCAAGTGATTGAAATATTTTTCCGCGGGTGTCTTCAGACCAGGATTCAAACTGAAGTCCCGTAAACTTTTCTTTGATTTCCAGACCGGGATAATCAAAAGCAAATTCGGATTTGTCCGAAGTCGACAAATTTCTTTTGGTTTTTTCGATCTCTTCGAAAAATGGAAATATCTGTTGGTCTTCAATCAAGATGAACAGTCTTTCCACGGCCTCTGCATCTTGAGCAGTTAAAGAGCATTTTCTAACTTCGCGGATAAACTCGTAAGTCTCTTTTTCTTTAAGATGCACGATGTGAGCGGGATGGTTTAATCTCAAGGTGATTGCTTTGGGCATGCTGAGAACGTTGCTTCCCATCGGAAGGCGATAGCGGGAGTTCGCGCCGAAATAATTGTTCAAGCGATGACTCATAAAAACACTGTCCAAAGTATCCCCGGCAAGTGGGCATCCATCTATTGCTAAAACATCTTGTTTCGCAAAACCTTCGGGTCGCAATTTGATTACGGTAAAATCAGATGTCCCGCCGCCGAAGTCGCCAATCAAGACAATTTTTTCGGAAGTGAGTTGCCGCCGATAATCAAAGGCTGCTGCCAACGGCTCCGGAACAAAAACCACATCTTTAAAACCAGCAAAGTGAGCTGCCTTTTGCATTCGGTGCAGGGCAAATTCATCAGACACTGGATCCATTGAATAGCGCGCCGGTCGACCGATGACGGCTCGCTCGACAGAGGTTCCGAGGGCTTTTTCCGCTCGTTTTTTGAGTTCGAGCAAAAAAATGCCAATCATATTCTCCAAAGTTAAGATTCGGTTGTCCAGAATCGTTCCCAGGTAGTTCTTATTTGGTAGATGTGACTTAAAGGATCGGAAAAGGCGACCTTCCATATCTTGTTCGATGTACTGTTCAATGGCTTCGGATCCGTAGTAACACAGATCGGGATGAGGGAAATAAAGCAATGTGCGTAAGAGACTCGGATCAGATGCTTTAGGATCCAGAGCTAAAGCTTCGTGTCTGCGGCCGTCGTGGTAAGCACCCACAAGAGAGTTGCTCGTTCCAAAATCAATAGATAGATAAGTGTCTCTGTTCATTCACAAACCGTAGCATAACTCTGTGTTTGTGAGGACTTTTTTTAGTCCAGTACCTTTTTAGGAAGTGCTTTTTAAAACTTTAGGAAAAAAATAATTAAAATCCAGAAAAAATTTTCCCCAAGATCAAGTGAAAGATTCATTTTTTATTTCTGATATTGAGAAATCTTTGTGTCAAAAACGTAGAAATTGATCTGAAAGTTTGCTCGGTCCAGGGACTTAAATATAATAAATTAAGATCAGAACGTTAGCTGGGGAGGTATCCGTGAATCGTGATCAGAAGAAGACAGGAACTTTCGAGACAGTTTTATTCGTCGGTGGGATCGTCGCTTTTTTTGTTTTTAGAATGGTGGGCTAAAAGAGAAAAGTGATATTGTAGAAAAAGGCTGTGCGCTGCACAGCCTTTTTGTTTTTTTAGCGAGCTAGGAACTTGCATGCACGGCCGATATCGCGCGCGTGAAGTCCTGATGGAAATGAAATGGTCTCGCCGGCAGCAACCACGGCATCTACCTTCTGTCGAACTTGGAACTCTCTATTGTCAACTTTCCCTTGGCGTCTTTCCATATCAAAAATAACCCATTTAAAGTCTTTCGCAGGGCCTGGGTTGGAATATGTGCAAACATACTGACCACCTGAGTAGGTCAATTGCCCGTAATGGCTTTGCAGGGCATGAGCTGATAAAGAGAATGTCATTGCGACAAACAATAATGCTGTTTTCATAAGTACCTCCATTTTTTGATTTGATCGGAGGCTATCGAGGATGTGGGAGTGCTGACCAATTATAGATTTTTAATGTGTCTAACGAAACAGACTTGTCGCGACGATCGCGTGATCACTATAGGGCTTCTGGGACTTCACCGAGGCTATTTTCAAATAACTACTGAGTAGCAGCGCCAAGAAAATAAAAAACCAGTTACTGGGTGTGAGCTGAAGTAGCATATAATCCATCAACCTTTACGGTTTTTTAGAAATCCTCGATAATACTCAATGCCGCTGGTTATACTCAATATCACACTGACCCACAAGACTCCGTAGCCGATTTTGTCCAAATACGGTAAGTAAGGGTCCCAGTTTCCAATAATTACAAGGGGAATGGCGACCATTTGCATTGCGGTCTTCCACTTGCCGGCCGGTTTGGCATCTATCACTATTTGATCGACCGCAGCAACCGAGCGTATGCCCCCGATAAAGTTATCTCGTCCCAGGATAATAATGACCATCCAGGCATCGATCTTTCCTTGAGATAGAAGCATAGCGAGAATGCTGGTGACGAGTATTTTGTCAGCAATAGGGTCCATAAACTTACCAAAGTTACTGACCACTCCGTACTTTCGTGCAAAAAAACCGTCGTAATAATCCGTGATCGAAGAAAGAATGAAAAGGACTGCGGCGAGTAAGTTCCAATGGAGAGTATTCGGCCACATAACTGCTATAATTATAGGCGCCATCACTATCCGACTGTAAGTGATTCGGGTCGGAAGGTTTTTTTGCCATTCTGTGACTTGCACGCTGGACTCCGTCCAAAGGTTAACAATGATGAGATCGCACTAGACTTAAAGTACCAATTGAGCATAGAAATAATCAATGTTTATTCATCACCATAAAGTGCAGTTTTACGAAACCGATTTGATGGGAATTGTTCATCATAGCAACTATCTACGCTTTTACGAGGAAGCAAGGGTTGGGTGGGCACATTCAAAAGGATTGCTCGATTATCAAAGCCCAGGCTCGGCGAGTCATTTTGCAGTTTTCGAAACTCAGGTTAAACACATAAAACCGACTTTTTTTGGTGATAATCTACAAATTGAAGTGCAAGGTCGAACAGAGGGCAATCGCCTGATTTTTCAATACCGTTTACGGGGCCGAAATGATGAAATCTGTTCAGTTGCCAAAACAGTGCATGTCCCCCTGGGGCCTGATTTAAAATTACTTAGACTGCCGGCTTCAATGAAGACGGCTATGGAGAGTGAAAAATGGACAGAAACCTGGCTTTAGAATTCGTTCGAGTTACTGAGGCAGCCGCTCTTGCATCAGCGCGCTGGATGGGGCGTGGAGATGAAAAATCTGCGGATGCAGCGGCTGTAGATGCCATGAGAAAGGCTTTTGATAGCGTGCGCATGAACGGAACTGTGGTTATCGGTGAAGGTGAGCGTGATGAAGCTCCCATGTTGTTTATCGGTGAAGAAGTCGGTACCCATGGTGCCGATGCTCCCTCTCTTGATATCGCCTTGGATCCCTTGGAGGGGACTACGATCTGTGCAACTGGCGGCTGGGGAGCGACTTCGGTCATAGCTGTGGCCGAAAAAGGAAAGTTCTTGCACGCTCCTGATACTTATATGGATAAGATTGCCTGTGGCCCTGCGGCCAAAGGTAAAATTGATATTGATCTTTCCGCGACTGAAAATATTCACCGAGTTGCCGAATCACTGAGGAAGCCGGTAAAAGACGTCACGGTCGTCATTTTGAATCGCCCTCGTCACAATGATCTAATTGCAGAAGCTCGTAAAACGGGCGCTCGTATCAACCTTATCGGTGACGGAGATGTGGCAGCTGCGGTTGCGACGGCTTGGCCGGAAACGGGTATTGATCTCTTGCTGGGAATAGGTGGAGCTCCCGAAGGAGTCATTTCGGCGGCGGCCATGCAATGTATGGGTGGCGATTTCCAAGGACGTTTGAAATTTAGAAACGAAGAAGAAAAAGCACGCGCATTCAAAATGGGAGTCACATCACCTGACAAGAAATACAGTATCGCCGAGCTGGCCTCAGGTAGCGTGATGTTCATCTTGACCGGTGTTACCGACGGCCCTCTCGTGAAGGGTGTGCGCTTTTTACCAGAACATAAAGCGATGACGTACTCCATCGTGATGAGATCTAACACGGGAACTATTCGAACGATCGAAGCTTTCCATGACCTGTCAAAGAAACCTCATCTGAAAGTTTAAATTTTGGATACAAAGCTAAATTGTTTTCACTGCCATAAAGAACTCACTTATTCTGGCATTATCGGGCGACGCGAAGAATGTCCTCACTGTCGCTCTGATGTGCATGTCTGCAAGAATTGTCAATTCTACGATCCCAAAGCTTATAACGAGTGCCGAGAACCTTCGGCAGATGTCGTTCGTGAAAAAGATCGAGCTAATTTTTGCGATTATTTCACTCCTCGATCCGGAGCGGGTGAGGTTGTTGATAAGGCGGCCGCTTTGCGTGCAGCCGCGGAAGCTTTATTTAAGAAGAAGTAGAATTTGGAGAATGAATCATGAGTCAGATTAAGTTTAAAAAGTATCAGCCTCTAGTGATCCGTCTGTGGCATTGGGCAGATGCTTTTCTTATTTTAGGTTTGTTGTTAACAGTTCTTCTAAGGAAGACCTTGTTAAGCTGGCGCACGAATTCCAAACTCATTGAAGGGATGATGCAGGAAAATGGAACTCCCGTCACTTTTGAGTTTGCAAGGAAAGTGGCCGTTACAATTCGTGATCCGCTTTGGGACTGGCATATTTATTTCGGCTATGCCTTGGGAGCATTTTTCCTGCTTAGGCTTGTTGCTGCTTTTTTGAACAGGGGGAAAGATCAAGAGAGAAGTCTACGCAACTTGTTTAAGACGCGAAATCTCCATGTCTTTGGTGCTTATCTTCTTTACCGCGTATTTTACGTCATGACCGCTTTGATGGTCATCTCGGGACTCATCCTAGTGTTTAAAGAGCAACTAGGATGGGAAAAAAGCACCTTTTCTTCGATTAAGGAAGTGCACGAGCTGTCTATGTGGTTCTTTGTGGGATTTGTTGCTCTTCATATCGGCGGTGTGGTTGTGACTGAATTAAGAGATGAACCCGGATTGGTTTCCGATATGATCAACGGTGGGGAAAAGAAGTAGTTCTGTTTTAAAAAAGTTGTTGCGTAACATAAGACCTTCAAGCATCTGAAGGTCTAGCCCTTAAGTTGACCTCATCGAAATCCCGGGCCAAACTAGAGCCACTATGGCAAAAGCATCTACCACCGAAGTTTTTAACTGCAGCCCTGAACAGTTTTTTGCAATCATTTCTGACTACGAGAAATATCACGAATTTCTTCCGGAAGTGAAAAAGTGCAAGGTTCTTAAAACCGAGGGCAATCGTAAGCTTGTCGAATACAATGTTGCAGTTGTGAAGTCGTTTAAATACAGCTTGTGGATGACCGAAACTCCGTCCCAAAGTATCACTTGGGAGTTCGCTTCCGGGGACATTTTTAAAACCTCAGTCGGCTCTTGGAAGTTGGAAGATGAGGCTGGTAAGACTCGGGCTACCTACACGGTGGAGGCAACATTCAGTATGTTTGTTCCCGGCCCCATTGCAAATGCATTGGTCAGTGTGAATTTGCCGAATATGATCAGTAGCTATCACAAGAGGGTAAAGCAACTTTATGGCGTCTGACGATAGTTCGAAAAAGGATGATAAAGAATCTCCGGATCTCAAGGGTCTTTTGGGCGACACGGTAAAAAAAGTTTTTACCGCTGGGGTCAGCGCAGCTTTCATGACGGAAGAAAGTTTGCGTTCATATGTATCAGAACTGCGTTTGCCGAAAGAAGCACTGAATATGCTCTTGCAAAGTGCCAGCAAATCTAAAGAGGAAGTCACGCAACGAGTGACTAAAGAAATAGTTGGCATTATTCAAAAGATCGATTTTGTGAAAGAAGCTTCTAAATTTGTAGAGAATCACAAGTTTAAGGTCACTGCTGAAATAGATATCATCAAAAAAGAATCATCAGATCCCGATAAAAAAGCCTGATAATCTCGACTAACGACTGTCTCAAGTTGAGATTTTTCCTGCCGATAAGAGTGTTATATGGAACAGGAAATTATCAGTCTTATCTCGGTTTTATTATTTTGTCTTTGCTGCCATCAGTTCATCAAAACGGTAGTAACCCCGATTCCTTTGCTGCGAACCGAGCGGACTCATTCGCGCGCAGCTATGCAAATTGCCAAGTTCTATAAGGCCATTGCTTGGGGAACAATGACTAGTTCCTTCCTGGTGGCTCTTGTCTTTTCATTCTACACAGTATTCACCACGCTGTAGCTTAACGCGTTCGCTTTAGGGTCTTTCGATTTCCTTCATCAGGGCCTGTTCAGATGTTAGGCTATGGGCGGAGGTTGTGATGAACTCATTTTCAACAGTCAATCCAGCGACCGCTGAGGTTTTAAAAACATATCATCATCTATCCTGGGAGTTGGTTTCAGGTAAAGTCGAAGAAGCTCATCATGATTTTGAATTTTGGCGACGGCAGACCTATAACGAGCGCTCTCAGATTCTTTTGCGCTTGGCTGAAGACCTCAGATTACATAAAAACGAGTTGGCTCAAATGATGAATCAGGAGATGGGTAAACTTTTAAGCGAGGGACGCCAAGAAGTCGAGAAATCGGCGATGACCTGTGAGTTTTATGCAAATGAAGCCGCGAAAATGCTGCAGAACCAAAAGGTTCCAGAGTCTCCGTATCAGCAAGCCGAAGTGAGTTTTCAACCTCTGGGAGTGGTCTTCAGTATTATGCCCTGGAATTTTCCTCTTTGGCAGACGATTCGTTTCGCTGCGCCGGCACTGATGGCGGGGAATATTGTACTGCTAAAGCACGCTGATTTGACGGCAGGAACAGCAGAGTTGATCAGTAAAATCTTCGATAATTTAACGACTCCTCACAAATTACTTAGAAATATTCAAGTCGATCATGAGACCGCAGAAAAGGTGATTGCGCATCCTTTGGTGCGAGGGGTGACTTTTACGGGAAGCAGTCGTGGCGGGCGAGAGGTTGCAACAGCCGCAGCGAAAAATCTTAAAAAAATCGTTTTAGAGCTTGGCGGAAGCGATGCCTACCTGATCTTCCCAGATGCTGATTTGGAGAAAGCGGCCCAAACTTGTGCGCAAGTTCGTTTGGTGAACTGCGGTCAGAGTTGTGTTGCTGGAAAACGATTTATTGTTCACGAAAAAGTCGCTAAAGATTTCGTTCGCTATTTTGTCGAAGAAATGAAGAAAATCGAGCTTGCTCCATTGGCTTCCGCGAAGTTTCAGAAGCAAATCATACAACAAGTTGAAATGCTTAAGCAGTGGGGCGGTAAGGTGCTCCTAGGGGGTTCGGCTCCTCAGGGAGTAGGTGCTTATTATCCGGCGACGGTGGTGCTGTTCGAGGAAAATCATCCCGAACTGCATAAGGAAGAAATTTTCGGTCCCGTGGCTTCTGTCATTGTGGCTAAAAGTGAGCAGGCGGCGATTTCGCTGGCCAATTCCTCGCCATACGGATTGGGCGGCGGGATTTTTACCAGTGACATCACTCAGGGAAAGCAGTTACTTGAAAAGGAACTTGATGCTGGATTCGTAGTGTTAAATGACCACGTCAAATCGGATCCGCGCATCCCTTTTGGAGGCGTCAAGGACTCGGGATATGGGCGAGAGCTGAGTCATTTTGGAATTATGGAGTTCGTGAACGTTAAGACCGTTGCAGTGGGAGGCCCCGGTTGAAGGAATTAAAGCGGGATCTGGATCATCAGATCTGGAAGTTGATAAAGCTGCACGGTCTGCAGGAGAAAAAAATACTTGTGGCGCTCTCGGGTGGGGTTGATTCAGTCGCGCTTTTGCGAGTCCTCAGTAAAGTGCATAAAAAGGAATCACTTGGAGCCTGCTATTTTCATCACGGTGAAGACTCCAATCAAACTTACCGCAAGGAAGCTCAGGTGTTTTGCGAAAAGCTTTGCAAAAAGTTGAAGGTGACGTTTTTTTCACTGAAGTCCTCTGAGTTGGCAAAATCTGAAGCTCAATATCGCGACCTTCGCTATGCCGCTTTACAGAGACTGGTAAAGGAAGAGTCATTTGATTGCATCGCAACAGGTCATCACCGTGATGATTTGTTAGAAACCAGAATCTTAAGACTGATTCGCGGAACAGGTGGTCAAGGATTGCAGGCAATGCAGATCCATCAGCCTGGTATTTTTCGTCCTTTGCTTGAGGTGACTAAAAAAGATTTGAAAAAGTACCTGCGTGAAGAAAAGCTGAAGGCTCTTGAAGACCCTAGCAACAGGTCTGTGGACCCCCTGCGAAACTGGTTAAGAAGTGACTGGCTCAAGGCGCTGGAAAAGCGTTCTCGTGGTTCCGTGGAGTCCTTAGCAAGATCTTTGGAGACCATTGCACAAGAGTTGGATGGTCGAGTTCGGGGGGATCTTTTGCAAGAAAATGAGGCTTATACGACACAGGGGGTGTCGCGCAGTTTTTATCTCACTTTAACGCCCTCTGAGCAGCGACGATTGCTGGCCCAGTATCTTTTTTCTCTCGAGAAAAAGGATTTTACTCAGGCTCATCTGGAAGAAATTCAGAAGCGACTGGACAAGCCGCAAAAAGTGATCACATTTAAAGTCGGTAAATGCCAATGGGACGTTAACGCAGAGCAAATCAAAGTCCAGTCCTGAAATGGATGTGTCATAAACTCTGGCGCGAAGTTTCTTTTGTTGAAGTGGCATTCGTGTTAGCCTCGATGGTATTGACCTTCGAATGAAAGGAACTGAAATGCGATCTACGCAAAAAACATTAGCTTTATGGTTCTTCCTAATCATTATGGCGGTGTTTCTCTTCCAAGCCTATGAAACTAAAAATCAAAAAGCGATTGCTGATTTTAATTACTCTAAGTTCACACAAGCCGTAAAGGCCGGTGAGGTTGAGTCTGTCACTTTCCGCCAAGACTCTTCTGAAATTATCGGAGAGATGAAGCCTGAGTTTGAAAAGAAATATAGCGGAACTCACTTTGCAATTGTGGGCAACACTCAGGATGAAGGTTATCGTTTTCTGATCGATAACGGAATCACTCCGAACTATGAGAGAGCTGATAACGGTGGATTCTTCCAATCATTCTTGGTGAATTGGTTGCCATTGATTTTGATCGTTGCGATGTTCTTGTTCATCATGCGGCAGATTCAAGTGGGCGGCGGCAAAGCAATGTCTTTTGGAAAGAGCCGTGCGCGTTTGTTAACTGAGCATAAAAACCGGGTCACTTTCAAGGAAGTTGCTGGTGTGGATGAAGCTAAAGAAGATCTCCAGGAGATCGTCAGCTTCCTGAAAGATCCGAAAAAATATACCAAGCTTGGCGGTCGTATCCCTAAAGGGGTTCTTTTGGTGGGACCTCCAGGAACAGGTAAGACTTTGTTGGCCCGTGCGGTGGCTGGTGAAGCTGGCGTTCCTTTCTTTACAATTTCTGGTTCAGATTTCGTCGAAATGTTTGTCGGAGTCGGCGCCAGTCGTGTTCGTGATTTGTTTGAACAAGGTAAGAAAAATGCTCCTTGTTTGATCTTTATCGATGAGATCGATGCTGTCGGTCGCCATCGTGGTGCTGGTATGGGTGGGGGACACGATGAGCGTGAACAAACCCTGAATCAGTTGCTTGTTGAAATGGATGGTTTTGAGTCTTCTGAAGGTGTGATCTTGATCGCTGCGACGAACCGCCCAGATGTTCTGGATCCTGCACTTCTGCGACCGGGTCGTTTCGATCGTCGTGTCGTAGTGAATAAGCCAGATCTTAACGGTCGTGAACAGATTCTAACTGTTCACACGCGCAAAACTCCGTTAGGCCCTGATGTTGAAACAGTGAAGATTGCACGCGGGACGCCGGGTTTCTCTGGGGCTGACTTGGAAAATTTGGTGAACGAAGCTGCTTTGATCGCAGCACGCACAGACAAAAAATATTTGGAAATGGAAGACTTTGAAAAGGCCAAAGATAAAGTGATCATGGGTTCTGAAAGAAGATCAATGGTAATTTCAGACGAAGACAAAAAGATCACTGCTTACCATGAGGCAGGACACACACTTGTGGGTAAAAAATTGGTCGGTTTAGATCCAATTCACAAGGTGACCATCATTCCTCGCGGAATGGCTTTAGGACTTACGCAAACTTTGCCTGAAAAAGAAAGTGTCAGCTTATCTAAAAATAAAGCAGAAAGCATGATTGCATTCTTGTTCGGTGGTCGCGCAGCAGAGGAAGTGATCTTTAAAGACATCACGACAGGTGCTGGGAACGATATTGAAAGAGCAACGGAGATAGCCCGTCGCATGGTTTGCGAATGGGGTATGAGTAAGTTGGGACCTTTGGCATTTGAAAAGCGTGAAGGACCTGTGTTTTTGGGTATGCAATATGGTCACACCCATAAGGACTATTCTGAATCAAAAGCTGAAGAGATCGACGCCGAGGTTTCAAAAATTATCACTGAAGGTTACGCCAAAGCAGTGCAAATCCTGACAGAATTCAAGGACGCATTGGATCGCTTGGCCGAAGCTTTGATTAAGTATGAAACTATCGATAGCCATGAAGTGGAAATGCTTGTTAATGGCGCGGCCGTGATTGAAATTGAAAAGTATCGCAGTAATAAAAAAGATGGCGGACTTGGCGCTGTTGTTACTGGATCTGGTAAAAAAGATCCTGCTGGTGACCCGATGGGAAACACCGGGCCGGTCACTATTTAGTTAAGACTTAGTAATAGCCCCCTTGCTCGATTGAGTGAGGGGGATTTTCCGTTTAAGAGGTTCAGAGTAGAGGACGTTTTTAGGGGCATCTAGATGTTGCAGCAGTTTGTCGACAACCTCATTTTCATCGTTCAAAACTTGCGTGTGCAAGACGGCATTGACATGCTGCTTGTTTGGATGGTGGTTTACCGAATCTTGGTGCTCATTAAGAGGACCGGCACCATTCAGATGCTTTCCGGCTTGGGTGTGCTGGCTATTGGCTACATCCTCAGTATTTGGCTAGAACTTTACACGTTCAATTGGCTTCTCGAAAAATTCTTCTCAAATTTATTCGTCATTGTGGTTGTCCTGTTCCAGGGTGAAATTCGTAGAGCACTTGCACATATAGGAAGCAATCCATTCTTTTCTGATGCTTCCAATATTCAGGAAACGCAAGTTATTGAAGAGATCGCAAAAGGGATTATTCTGACGGCACAAAAAGGATTTGGGGCGCTTGTAGTTGTCGAGCGCGAGATTGTTATTGATTATCACATAGAGTTTGGAACGGAAATGGAGTCCAAGATCTCCGCGGAACTTCTGGCGTCGGTATTCCATCCAGAAAGTCCCATGCATGATGGGGCCGTGCTTATCAGAAATGGACGTATTCACTCTGCGGGTTGCTTTCTGCCGCTCAGTAAAAACCCTGCCTTGGATAAGAATTTGGGGACGCGGCACCGTGCCGCGATCGGCCTGACAGAAGAAACGGACGCTTTGGTGTTTGTCGTTTCTGAGGAAAATCGATCTATCGGTATTGTTCAAGGTGGACACTTAAGTACCAATGTTGAATTGGGCGATATTCGCAAGGCCCTGTATGAAACATTCGGCTTGAAGTACAAGGCCTTTTCTCAGCAGGGAGAGGTGTCATGAAACGCCGCTGGACCAATGCTCTTACGCAAAACTTCAGTTATAAAGTTGTCGCCTTATTTATCTCACTTATTCTGTGGTTGACCATTCTGGGACGCAGGGACTTCGTCATGAGCAAAGACGTGGATGTTGAACTGGTGACGGCACCAGGCTATCAGGTCGTGGCGCAGACTTCTGACCACATCAAGGTAAAAGTTTCAGGTCCACGAGCGGCGCTTAAAAAGTTCATGGATAGTTCCGTTTCTCAGAGTATTACTCTGGATATCTCACAAAGGGGTGAAGGTGTGGTTTACGTAGACATTCCCGTGACCAAGTTCGAAACGCCCCTTGGAGTTAGAATACTGGGTTTACGTCCGAATCAGATTCAGGCAGAAGTCGTAGGAACAAAGGAAAAGCTTAATGACGAACAAAAAAACGGCCAGTAAAGACGAAGTGAAAAAGCGAAAACTCTTTGGCACTGACGGCATTCGCGGAACTGCAAACCAGTGGCCTATGACGCCGGATATGGTCGTCAAAATTGGTCAGGCCATTGGGTATCTTCTGCAAAAAGAAACGCAACATGCCCCCATTCTGCATCGTAAAGTGGTCATTGGAAAAGACACTCGTCTATCTGGTTATATGATCGAGCAGGCCCTAGCGAGCGGTTTAAATTCGATGGGAATTTTTGTTCAACTTGTCGGTCCGCTTCCGACCCCTGGTATTGGCTATCTGACCCGCACAATGCGGGCTTCTGCTGGTATTGTGATCTCGGCTTCACACAATCCATTTCATGATAACGGCATTAAAGTTTTTGGTCCCGACGGATTTAAAATTTCTGCTGCAATGGAAGCTGAGATCGAGCGGCTGGTCTTCGAAGTCGACTTGACTCAGTTTTTGCCTCCGAGCAAAGACATTGGACGGACTCGTCGTATTGATGACTCTCAGGGGCGATACATTGTTTATGTCAAGGGTACTTTCCCTTTGGAATACACTCTAGATGGAATGCGCATCGTATTGGATACAGCAAATGGTGCCTCTTACAAGGTGGCTCCGTCTGTTTTTCAAGAACTAGGTGCGGAAGTTTTGCAATTGGGTGATGATCCCAATGGTACCAATATCAACGACAAAGTCGGTGCTTTGTATCCGCAAAAGCTGTCTGAAGCGGTTTTGCAGTACCGGGCAGATGTTGGAATCAGTTTAGATGGTGACGCCGATCGAGTCATTATGGTCGATGAAAAGGGTGAGATCGTTAATGGTGATCGCATCCTAGCCATATGCGCGCTTCATATGAAAGAGCGTGGTCTGCTTAAGAATGACACGCTGGTTGCGACGCAAATGTCGAATTTCGGTCTTGAAAAAAGAATGAACGAAGCCGGCATCAAGCTCGTTAAAACCGACGTTGGTGATAAGTATGTCGTCGAAGAGATGCGAAAAAATGGTTACAATCTTGGCGGTGAGCAGTCTGGCCATGTGATTTTTCTAGATCACACCACGACAGGTGATGGTTGTATTGCTGCACTCAGTGTACTTGCGGTGATGAAGCAAACCGGTAAGAAGATGAGTGAACTGAATCATGTGTTTGAGGATGTGCCACAAGTTTTAATCAATTGCCGGGTCAAGCGTCGTCTGGAACTGAGTACGGTTGCTGGCTACAAGGAACTCATCCAGTCTGTGGAAGAAAAGCTTGCTGGTGATGGCCGTGTTTTCGTTCGCTTCTCGGGAACCGAACCTGTGATTCGGGTGCTCGTAGAGGGAACCAATAAAACACAGATAAGCCAGTTTGCAGAAGAAATCGCATCGTTCTTAGAAAAAGAACTTGGTTAAGAGGCCAAGAAAGTTATGAAAAATAAAAAACAAATTCGTTTAGGCGTAAATGTCGATCACGTCGCTACTTTGCGCCAAGTTCGAGGGGGTACCACCTCCTATCCCGATCTTCTGCAAATGGTGAAAGAATCGGTTAAAGGCGGAGCGGGTCAGATTACTATCCATCTGCGCGAAGACCGCAGGCATATTCAACTTGAAGATCTGAAAGTGCTTTCTAAGAGCTGCCCGGTGCCATTGAATTTGGAAATGGCGGCGACTTCGCAAATGGTTTCCTATGCTAAAAAATATCGTCCCGATTGGGTTTGTTTTGTGCCTGAAAAACGTGCCGAACTGACGACAGAGGGCGGGTTGGATGTAAAGAGAAACTCTAAAAGAATGAGTCCAATGGTCGAAAAACTTCAACGTATCGGTATTGAGATCTCGATGTTTATTGAGCCCTCCCTGGAGCAAGTGGAAGCCTCTTACGAGGTCGGAGCGGATGCTGTTGAGTTCCATACAGGCAAGTGGGTTCTGCTTAAAGGTGCTAAAAAAGAAAAAGAGTGGAAAAGACTCTGTGAAGCTGCTGAATGGGCTCACTATCTAGGATTGAATGTCCATGCAGGGCATGGCTTGGATTATGAGCATTCAAAGCTTATAAATAAACTACCGCATCTGCGCGAAGTAAATATTGGACATTCGCTGATCTGCTATGCTTTGGAGTCGGGACTTCAACAAGCGGTTCGCAAGATGCGCACTATTCTAAAGTAATAGTTATGCAGAGTTTGATGGGCGTGACTCGCACTGTGAAAAGTAAGAATGAATTGCGTGAATATTGGGCGGAGCTTCTTTCGTACCTGCCCGCAAAAACTGTATTACTTTTGAATGGTGAGGTGGGCGCCGGTAAAACAACTTCAGTTCAAGCGATTGCGGATATCCTAGGAATGAAAGACGTTCAGTCACCATCATTTGCTATTCATCTGCGTTACGAAAATGATCAGGGAAAAAGTTTGGATCACATCGATCTTTACCGCCTAAAAGATGATGATGATCTTGAAAGTTCTGGATTCTGGGATTTGTTTTCTCAGAAGGAATCCCTGATTGTGATCGAGTGGGCAAGTCGTCTCAATACCGAATATCTGCCGCTGAATTGGGAAAAGTTTGAAGTTCAAATTGCAAAAGGTGCAACGGATGATCTTCGTCAGTTGACGGCCCGGAAATTGGTTTCTTAATTTTGCTTTCTATAGGAATGATTTTAATTTCCTTGTGGATTCTTGCTCTCCGAGGTTGTTGTGATAGACTGATTCCCATTCAGCGGGAGTAATAAAATGCCTCAGTTTGTCTCTGCACAGGAAGCTCTTAAATTTGTTAATTCTGGTTCTCATGTTTTCATTCAGACTGCGGCGGCGACTCCACAGCAGCTTGTAAAAGCGCTTACCGCCCGAGCTGGAGATCTTCGGCATGTGAAGATTCATTCTATTCATACGGAAGGGGATGTTTCATATGCGCATCCCGATCTATCCGAAAGTTTCGAAATCCATAGCTACTTTAATGGAGCCAATCTTCGTAAAGTTCGAGGAAACGTCAATCCCTCTTATGTTCCCTGTTTCCTCAGCGAGATTCCGGCATTGTTTTACTCGGGAGCTGTGCCTCTGGATGTAGCATTGATTCAAGTCTCCAAACCCGATAGTCATGGTATGTGCAGTCTTGGACCTTCTGTGGATGTTTCGCTCTCTGCTGTTCGTACGGCAAAAATGGTAATTGCCCAGGTGAATCCGCAAATGCCCAGAACTTTCGGCGATGCTCAAATTGAATTCAGTCGAATCAACTATGCTGTGGAAGTTGACGAGCCACTTTACATAAAAGCCCCCGCTAAACTTGGGGAAACCGAATTAAAGATCGGAAAGAATATTGCAAGTCTGATCGAGGATGGCTCGACACTGCAAATGGGAATTGGGGCAATTCCTGATGCTGCACTGAGAGCTCTTGGCGATCATAAGGATTTGGGAATTCATACAGAGATGTTCTCTGACTGTTTGGTCGATCTGTATGAGACCGGTGCTATTACAAATAAGATGAAAGCTCGTTTGGCCGGCAAAATCGTATCTAGTTTTGTGATAGGTTCGGAAAAAGTTTATAAGTTTATCGATAATAACCCACTTGTGATGATGATGGATACGACATTCACAAACGACACTCATATCATCCGTCAGAATCCCAAAGTCGTGGCAATTAATAGTGCTGTCGAAGTTGATTTAACGGGTCAGGTATGTGCCGATTCCATCGGTAGCCGCATTTATTCGGGCGTTGGTGGGCAGATGGACTTTATGAGAGGTGCGGCTCTTTCAAAGGGAGGAAAGCCTATCATCGCCTTGCCTTCGACGACGAACAACGGCAGATCCAAAATTACGGGCTTCCTTCAAAAGGGGGCTGGCGTGACGACGACACGGGCTCATGTTCATTATGTCGTTACTGAATATGGAATCGCCTATTTGCATGGGAAGACAATTGCGGAGCGCTGCCGAGCTTTAATCGATATTGCTGCTCCACAGTTCAGAGAATCGCTGGAAAAAGAAGCATCTGAAGTCTTAGGACTTTAAGCGGCTTGAAGCCCCTTCATGAACTCAGTTGAAAGCTTCTCTGCGAGGTTCAGGGAAGCTTTGTTGTAGGCTGATTTTTCAGCAAAGCCCATAAGCATTCCGGCGACCTTTTCGTTTACAATAATCGGTGTGATTGTCACGTGATCAGGTATTTTACCCTGATTCCAGTCCTCAAAAAACTTTTCATTGATCTCATTCAGCGAGATGTATCCATGGAAAGGTTTTTGAGTTGCCGCAACGATATTAAAAATGCTCGGAGTTTTTAAAGGAAAACGTGAAGAAGTATCCTTAATTCCTTTAAAGTTCTCGTCCCAGGCAAAGGCTGTTAATTGAGATTCGTCTTCGTCCAGAGTTAAGATCATTGATTTTTCGAAATAGGCCTTCATTTCGCTCAGCACGAGTTTGATCTTTTCGTTGATCACAGAAGAGTTCTTTTTCTTAATTTTGTCCAAGGCAAAGTGGCCACTGGCTACGGGATTCAGTGTTGGCTTTGCTACTCCGACAGGTCGGGGACTTAGTGGAATAGGTTTATTTCCAAAACTGTTTTCGTCATCCACTTCCGCGGGTTCACTGCGAGGAGGCGGAGGTGGTGGCTGTTTTGATGCTGCAATAACAGCTGCACCCAAATTGGGTTTTTCAACTTTAGCAAGTGTCGACTTTTCTGGAGTACTTTCTGCGGAAGCAATCTTTGGAGCGACTTCTGCAGCCGGGAGCACATCAGGCAAAGGAGAATTCGGTGCCGGAGTGTTTAGAGAAAGTTCGTCTAAGATTAAAGAGGAATCCGAAGCCTGAGTAACTTCTGTTTTTTCTTTTACCTCTGGAGCTGAATTTTTAACTAGAAGATTTGAATTCGAAGCGCTGACTTCGTTTGTGGGAGAGTCGTTCTTTTGCAGAGGAGTGAGCGGTTGTAAATTCGTCACTGGAGCGCTGTCAAAGATTCCAGCAAGGCCCTCATCTAGAACTTCAATGCCTGAAGAGCTTTCTTCGGAAACGCTGAGTTCTAAGGAATCACTATCAGAAGATGGACCCAATCCTAGATCTTCAAATGAAAAAGCATCATTCGAACGTTGAGAGGAGGGTTTTACAGAAAGGTCGATACCTTCCGGAGCCTGCTCAGCTGAAGCATTTAGAGCGGGTTCCTTTTTTACCGCGCGAGGATGAACCTGCAACCATGATTGTTCAATACATTCTGGAGCTGCTAGAACTGGAATATACGGCGGATTTGTAGGGAAATCCTGTGGCGGATGAAGACACGCAACAATGAGAGATCCGTCCCATTCCGCCACAGGCAGACACTCCTCAGACCACGGATAATGGGTCGCCCACTTTGCGAACATTTCCTGGGACATTGGAGTTTCTTTAAAAAATACATCCTGAAGCTTTGGAAGTTGGTAGTGATTCATGGCCCATTTAAAATAGTCTTCCGATTTTAAATGGCCGTTTTTAAGAGCAAACGCCAAAAGACTTAAAGAAGTTTCACTTCTTTCAAAAGCTTCTGTAAGTCCTTGAAGTTGCTCTTTAAAATGTTCAAACCATGCGTGATAACCCATGGGCCTTTTATCGGTCTGAAAAGGCAAAAACCTGAGTCTAGGTCTAGGGATAGCTCAAAATAAGTAAATTTCTTATATTTTTCCTGTTACATAAGTGTTCTCGGCGGTCCTGTATTTTTTGCACCTCGGAGGGGCCTGGGCAGACCGGGTAAATGCCTGATCTGTTAGAGGTTTTAAATACTTAAGAAGTATGCTAAATTGCGCCACTTATGACCGCCAGTGTTCCTTTTGTTTATTTTGATCACAATGCCACCACTCCGGTGTGCAGTGAAGTGCTTGAGGCTCTGCCTCAACTGGCCCAGTCTTGGGGTAATCCCAGCTCCATTCATTGGGGCGGTCGTCAGCCGAAAAATATTTTGCGAGATGCGCGCAAGGCCGTGGCTGCAGCTATCGGCGCAAGTCCTTTGGAAATCATTTTTACCTCAGGTGGAAGCGAAGCAAATAATGCCATCATAAAAGGTGTTTTTGAATCCACCAAAACGCGCAATCACTTCATGTGCTCATCGGTCGAACATCCCAGTGTGATGAAAACCATGCTCCATCTTCGTGAACTAGGGGCTCTGGTTGACATCATTCCAGTGAATCGTCTGGGGCAGATTGATCTTGAGTTTTACAAAGCTCGCCTTACAGAAAAGACTGCTTTGGTTTCCGTAATGTTAGCGAATAACGAAACGGGTACAATATTTCCTATCCATGAAATGGCCGAGTTGGCTCATCAAAAGGGCGCGCTGTTTCATACAGATGCTGTTCAGGCGTTTGGTAAAATCCCTTTGAATTTAAAAGAACTGAATGTTGATTTCGCTTCCTTTTCGGCTCACAAGTTTTATTCCGTCAAAGGCACAGGGTTTATATATTCACGCAAAGGTTCTCAGTTTGTTCCATTGATACACGGGGGTGGGCAAGAGCGACATCGCCGCGGTGGCACAGAGAACGTTCTCGGAATCGGTTGTCTTGGAGTGGCCGCGCAGAAAATCGGACAGGTAGGCGAAAGAGCTCGAGTTTTGGGAGAGATGCGCGACCAAATGGAAAAACGCATTTTATCTGAAATTTCTGAAGTCACGATCACCGCGGGAGAAAGCCCACGAATTGCGAACACCAGTTCGCTGGTTTTAAAAGGTGTTGATGGCGAGACGATGTTGATGGCTTTGGATTTAAAGGGATACGCAGTGTCTACGGGCGCTGCCTGCTCAAGTGGTAATCCTGAACCAAGCCCAGTCCTTTTGGCAATGGGTCTGACTCGTGCAGAAGCCCAGAATAGTCTGCGAATCAGTTTGGGTTGGGAAACCACATCAGAGCAAATAGATGGTTTTATTGAAGCATTAAAAGTCGTTGTGCAGAGATTGCGTTCTTTGCAAAGCGAAGAGGGAGAGAACGATCATGTCTAAAGGACGTGTCCTTGTTGCTATGAGCGGAGGCGTGGACAGTTCAGCCGCGGCTGCGCTCTTGGTCGAACAGGGTTATGAAGTTATTGGTGCGACCATGCAAGTCTGGGACTACTCCACTTGCGATATCGAAGAAGGTAACGGTACTTGTTGTTCAAGCATTGACGTTGACGATGCTCGCGCAGTAGCGGATCGCTTGGGGATTCCTTTTTATGTCCTAAACTGCGAAGCTAAGTTTAGAGCGGCAGTGATTGATCCATTTTTGAAGTCTTATTTAGAAGGCACGACACCTCTGCCTTGTGTGAACTGTAATACTTTCTTGAAGTTTGATCACCTTGTTAAAAAAATGAAAGAGCTCGATTGTGATTTTCTAGCGACAGGTCACTATGCTCAGGTGGTCTATGATGATCAAGGGCGCGCTTCTATCCATACCTCAACGGACGATTGGAAAGATCAGACCTACTTTTTGTTCACTATCGATCCAGAGCTCGTTCCAAAACTATTGTTCCCTGTTGGTGGCATGACTAAACCCGAAGTCAGAAGTTATTCTGAGAGTCGGGGGCTTGTGACCGCTCGTAAGAAGGATTCCCAAGGTATTTGCTTTGTCGGAAATCAGGGTTATCAGAATTTCATAAAATCTGAAGTGGATGCAAAAATTCTGGCGTCTAAAAAAGGGCTGCTGAAACGGTATCCCAACGGCGAAGTTATGGCAGAGCACGAAGGCATCCATAACTATACTTATGGACAAAGCAAAGGTCTTGGAATGGATCATCACGAAAAACTTTTCGTGATCAAAATCGACGCCACTGATAACACCGTCTGGGTTGGAGATGAGCAATACCTGTTCTCTGATGAATTCGAAGTGGTTGACACAAAACTTTTAAGTGATGTGGCCGACGGTGAAACGATGAATGTGAAGATCAGATATCAACATAAAGGTTCGCCTGCAAAGGTCTTCAAGACAAGTAAGGGTTTCCGCTTGAAATTCGCCGAACCGCAAAGGGCGGTGACCCCAGGTCAGGCAGCGGTTTTCTATCGTGAGAAACAACTTGTGGGGGGCGGATGGATCACTCTCTAAAGTATCAAGTCCATACCTTCGGTTGTAAGGTTAATACTTATGATGCGGGCCTTATTCAAAAGAATCTCAATTCATCAGGCTTTGCAGCTCATGTGTCTGGCGAAGCTTCGGCGCGTATTCACGTGCTTAATACTTGCGCGGTTACAGCGGAAGCGACCAAAGAGGCCTTACGTTATATCCGTCGCTTAAAAGCCAAAGATCCTTTTTGCACAGTTGTGGTGACTGGTTGTGCGGCTCAGGTTGACACCGGATCTTTCTCTAATTTGCCGGGCGCGGATTTGGTCGTGGCAAATTCTCACAAAGGATCTTTGCCCGAATTATTAAATAAGCATTTTCGCGGTGAACTGACTGAAAAGGTTTTTAAATCAAACATCTTTCGCAAAGAAGATCTGGAAGCTGGCGGCGGAATTGAAAAGAGCCACACTAGAACCTTTCTAAAAATTCAAGATGGCTGCAATAGTTTTTGCACTTACTGCATTATTCCCTATGCTCGAGGCAAAAGTCGCTCGATTCCCGTTGCGGATCTGGTTCAGAGAATTAATGATCTTTATGCAGAGGGGGCCCGCGAAGCGGTTTTGACTGGCGTCCACATAGGCGATTACGAAGATGAAGTCGGCGGTAAGACCTATGTTCTTGAGGACCTTTTGGAGAATCTTCTTCTAAAAACCAAAATGCCTCGATTTCGTCTGTCGAGTTTAGAGCCTGTTGAAGTTTCTGATCGGTTGCTTGATCTTTACCAAGATCGCAGGCTCTGCCCGCACTTCCACATGAGTATTCAAAGTGCGAACAGCGAAGTTCTTCATGGAATGAAAAGAAAATACACTCAAGCAGATGTCCAAAAGTCGTTACAGGCCATCTCTGACAAAGTTCCTGGTTCTTTTGTGGGAATGGATGTGATCGTTGGATTCCCTACGGAAAGCGAAGAACACTTTCAGGATACCTATAAAACTCTTGAGTCTCTGCCTTGGACCAAAATACATGTGTTCCCGTACAGCGAACGACCAGGAACTCGGGCTGCCGCAATGGAAGAATCTGTTTATCCGCATGTTCGGGCCGAAAGAGCAGCCAGACTTCGTGACTTAAGTTTGCAGCGCTATAGCCAAGAAGCCCTGGCGCAAGTCGGGTCGATCAAAAAAGCTTTGATTTTAAAAAATGCAGCTAAAGGTGGTCAAGGTCTTAGTCATGATTACTGGCCGGTTTCAATTGCCGGAGCTGATGGTTTTTTAGATCATTGGGCAGGCCAAGAGATTGATGTGAAAATCACGGGCTATGATCATTCTAATAAACAGCACATGGAAGGTCATCTGACTGGTGAGGTGCTCGTATGATCGAATTACAAAAGCGTCTGGGATATGTCTTTAATAATCCTCGACTCTTGGATCGTGCGCTGACTCATAAAAGTTTTGCGAACGAACTTAAAAACGCCATCGACCATAATGAAAAATTGGAGTTCTTGGGTGACGCCGTTTTGGATCTGGTCATCGGTGAATTTTTATTTGAAAAGTATCCTCTGGACACCGAAGGCGGGCTTTCTAAAAAAAGGGCAAGCATTGTTAACGAGCTTGTCCTGTCGGAAGTGGGATTAGAGTTGGGTTTGAATCGTCTTTTGCATTTGGGTAAGGGCGAAGCTCAAACTGGTGGAGCCCAAAAGCCTCGTCTTCTGGCATCTTCACTTGAAGCTATCGTAGGGGCACTCTATCTAGATGGGGGATTTGAAATAGCCCGTACTTTTATCCGCAAGGAATTTTCCAGCGTGATAGAGAACGTCTGTGGTCAGGAAGATTTTGAAAGAGATTATAAAACCCGCTTACAAGAACTAGTTCAGAAATCTCTCAAAGAGACTCCTCGATATGAAGTCTTGGCAGAGGAAGGTCCACCCCACGATCGCGAATTTCTAGTTTGCGTGAAGGTCCAGGATGAGATTTGGGCGCAGGGGCGTGGCCGAAGTAAAAAAAATGCGGAGCAAGTCGCTGCCAAGAGTGCTCTTGATATGAAATACAAGGAGATAGTTTAAAATGTACCGTGCTGGATTTTTAGGTCTTATAGGACAACCTAACGCAGGAAAAAGCACCTTGATGAATTTCTTGGTGGAGGAAAAAGTTTCGATCGTATCATCGAAGCCTCAAACGACTCGTCGGCGAATTCTTGGAATTTGGAGTTCTGAAGAGGGGCAGATTGTTTTTGTGGATGCGCCAGGTGTGATCAAGGCGGATAAAGGCTTGAATGGTTTCTTAGCTCAAGAGGCTCAAGACGTGATTGGAAATTCTGATGCGCTAGTAGCGGTCATTAGCGTTGACGAAGAAAAGCCAGAGAATGCTGAACGCGTGATCGAAATGGTCTCAAAAAGTGGAAAGCCCTGGATCGGAGTGATCACTAAAACTGATATCTCTGAAAAAGCCCATAGGGTCATGATTCTTAAACGAATGATCGAAGAAAAAGGTGGTAAAGCCTTTTCCACTTCCGTGAAAGACTCCAAAGGAGACAAGGAAGAGCGCGAAGCACTATTGATTGAAATGCTTCAGATTCTACCTGAATCACCGGCTCCTCTTTATGATGTCGAACTGTTCACGAATGAAAATATTAGAGAGATGGCTTCTGAAGTCATTCGGGAAAAGTGTTTCGAATTTTTGCATCATGAAATTCCTTACTCACTTGCAGTGCGTATCATAAAATTTGAAGAAGACGCTTTGCCAGTTCCCAAGATTTACGCGGAAATTCTTGTGGCCAAGGAAAGTCATAAAGCAATTGTCGTCGGCAAAAAAGCCAGTGTGATAAAAGAAATTGGAATGGCCTCTCGTAAAGAAATCGAGAAGCTTATGGATCAAAAAATATTCTTAGATATAAAAGTACTAGCGAAACCAGATTGGTTCGCGAATAAACGAATGATGAAGGAGTTGGGTTATGTCCTCAAATCTGAAGGCTGAGTTTGCGCCCAAGGTGGCGATTATCGGCCGACCCAACGTGGGAAAGTCGACACTGTTCAATATTGTGACCAACACTCGAAAGGCTGTGGTCAAAGACCAAGCTGGGGTCACACGAGATATTATGATTGAACCAGTGGAAGTCTGGGGCAAGCAATTTGACCTGATTGACACAGGCGGTATCACGGATGCCGCTGACGTGTTTTCAAAGCTGATCAAAGAACAAGTAAAAGACTTCCTGCAAACTGTGGATCTGATTGTTGCAGTTATGGACGGACGAGCGGGTCTGGTGCCAGAGGATCGTGATATTATCCGCGTGGCTAAGCAGACGGGGAAACCCTTCCTCTTAGTTATTAATAAAGTCGATAAGGTCACCGAAGAAGAAATTGCTAAGTCTGATTTCTATGAATTCGGAGTCGATATTATTTCAGCTTCGTTTGAGCAGAGACGTGGTGTGGGCGATATTCTTGAGTGGGTAACCAATCAGATTCCTGAAAACCCAGGGACAGTGAAAGAGGGAATGAATATTGCCATCGTAGGTAAGCCTAACGTTGGCAAGAGTTCGATTTGTAACTGCATTCTGGGTGTGAATCGTATGTTGGTTTCTGATATTGCGGGAACGACCATTGATTCTGTAGATTCGCCATTTATTTACAATGATCGCAAATACACGCTCGTGGACACGGCAGGATTGCGACGTTCGGCAAAGCGAGAAGAAGATCTCGAGATTATCTCTGCGTTTAAATCTCAAGAATCCATTCGCCGTGCGGATCTAGTATTGTTGATGGTAGATGGTACAATTGGACCTACGGATCAAGATGCGAGAATCATGCAGTCGATTCTGGAAGATCATAAAGGTGTGATCCTTGTCGCAAATAAATCAGATCTGGGCGGAAAAGAAATTCCTGAATATCGCAAGACATTTAAGGAACAAGTCGAGAGAGTCTTCCATTTCTTCCCTGATGTGCATGTTGTTTTCACCAGCGCAAAAACCGGATATGGAATCAATGATTTGTTCGAAATGATCGAAAAGGTCACGGATCAGTTAAGCTTCCGAGTTTCTACAGCTGAATTGAATGACTTCTTTTTTGAAACCATTCGTAAAGCGCCAGCTCCAGTCTGGGGAACGACGAACGTGAAGTTCTACTATGTGACTCAGACTTATCAGAAGCCTCCGGCATTTATTGCATTTGCTAATCACCCTGACGGGGTTACGAATTCGTATCGTCGCTTTCTTATCAAGAATATTAAAGCGAAGTGGGATTTGCATGGAATGCCGATTCGTATCTTCTGTATGAAATCCCGTCGGGGAAGTAATGATTAAACGCGGCTCCTGGAGAACGCGTTTTGGTTTCTATCTTTTGGCCATTGGTTCTGCCTGTGGTCTTGGAAATCTTTGGCGTTTTCCTTATGTGGTCGGTGAAAATGGTGGAGGGGCTTTTGTTCTTCTTTATGTTTTTCTGGCCATGGCTATAGGGGCACCGCTGCTCATCTCGGAATTGATTCTTGGTAAAAACTCGAGAAAGTCCGTTCTGGTAGCGACTCAGCAGTTGGCTCCACGGGCTGGAAAGTTTATTCCGTGGATCGGTCGTTTTGCCGTGATTCTAAGTGTTACGGTTTTTTCTTACTACGCAGTTATCAGTGGATGGGTTCTCCATTTTCTAACTCAGTTTTTAGTAGCCCTTTTTAGCAGTTCGGAAGGTACAAGCGCTAACACAAGTCTGCAGACATTGATGTCAAATGGGTGGCTGCAGCTGATGCTGGCCAGTGCACATATTCTTATTACGGTTGTGGTCGTGGTAAAAGGCGTTCAAGAGGGGCTTGAAAAGTGGATCAGTTATATAATCCCACTTTTCGTTGTGCTGGTGATAATCCTTTTAATTAGGTCCTTTTCTTTACCTTCTACGCCAGAAGTGTTGAGGTTCCTTTTTTATCCAGATTTCTCTAAGCTTACGCTCTCGTCTGTAAACCATGCCTTGGGGCATGTGTTCTTTACGTTGTCGGTTGGATTTGGAACGATGGTGACATTCGGTTCTTATATGCGCGAAGAGGATCATGTGCCCACGGCGGGATTTCGCGTCACGCTTGTGGATACGATCATTTCTTTGGTTGCTGTGGTGATGATTTTTCCTGTGGCATTTCAGGCCAGCAATGTCCCCTTAACAGATCCCGCTTTGATGTTTGAGGTTTTGCCTCGATATCTACTAGGCATTCGTGGTGGGACTCTGTTTGGTTTGGCCTTTTTTGCTTGTCTTTATATGGCGGCTCTTAATGCGAGTATTGGCCTGTTAGAAGTTATTGTTTCCAATTGGGTCGACTCACGAAAAAAAATGGATCGGGGACGCGCTACATGGTTTTCCGGTGGAATTGCGCTGGTTCTGACTATGATTCCGGCCTTATCTAGCTCCGTGTTTAAGGAAGTTAGAATCGGACAACGCTCTTTGATCGAGTCCCTGGATTCTTTGCTGATCAATTGGATTTTGCCAATGGTGGCCTTGGGTCTTTTAGTTGCCTACACCCGGGGAACAACGGATCGTGAAAAAGAAATCAGTTTTGTCGATAAAGACAAATTCGTAAGCTATTCCATGTATCCGCACTGGCTTTTCATGCTGAAGTGGGGTGCCCCTGCAGTAATCATCGTCAGCATGATCATGCAAATCATCGGAAACTGGACCCTTTA
>DFXZ01000012.1 GCA_002381805.1 Bdellovibrio sp. UBA4095 | reverse complement strand
ACGAGGAGTTTTGGCGCTGGCAATAGGGGCAAACTACAGACATTGTGGAAGGGACTTACGCAAGTCCCTTGCCAGCAACAATTTAAGGTTCCAGTTTTTTTTAGAAAGATCCGATTGATAGATGGAAGCGCCAAGGCTCTTCCCCCGGCCGTTGATCCAACTTCCAAGCGAACTCCAAGCTCAAAGGCCCGACTGGAGTATTATAGCGAATTCCAAACCCCGCGGAATCTCGGTAAGAGTCCTTGAAAGTCAGGTCTTTAATTAAGACGGATCCACCATCATAAAAAATTGCCCCACCCAAATTGCCATAGACTGGAAAGCGCAGCTCCGACTTTAACAAGTACATCGAAGCTTCGGTCGTCATAAAATAAGTCTGATCAGCATCGCTTAAACCTAAGTCGGCACGGTTTGGAAATACTTCTTGAGTCCCTGCTTCGTATCCACGCACTGTTGCCCGGCCTCCCAAAATAAAACCTTTTTTATCCCAGGGCACTCCACCATTAATATGTGAGCTTAGGTTCTTAAGGTAACCGCCGCGAATCTGATTTGCCCATACAACAGGTTGGTTCGACCATTCTGCCAGAGTTTTGTAGTGTGTGAAACTTAGAGTGGCACGCCAGTATTCAATGGTCTTGGTGCTCCACAAAGAGGGGGAAGCATATTCTGCATTTAAACGAGTGAATGTGCCACGTGCTGGATTAAAAGGATTGTCCCTGAAATCCAAATCAAGAGTAGGGCCTGTAGTTCCAATGTCTTGAGTTGATTCCGGGAAGGGATAACGATCGTCCAGCCCGAAGTCTTTGATCGTGGCAATGGACCATAAATCCCAGACGCCCAGAATATGTGACGTGAAATCTTTTTCCAGCGAGTAGGTGACAGAGTTGGATTCTGTTACTTGCCGTAAGTCAAAGTCAGTGACCGTTCGAGAGCGAGTTAAATTCACACGGCCACGAACGCGAGTGCCAAATATATAAGGTTCAAGATATCCAAGAATAATTTTATTTTCGAGGTACTTGATGTCGGTCACATTGTAATTGCCCTCGAGCCGCAAAGAAACTCCGCGTCCCGTTCCCCAGAGATTTCGATAAGCCACACCAGTGTATCCACGTAAAGTGAAAGTGCGTTCGTTGGTAGCACCCAGGCCCAAATTAAAAATTCCAGGGTCTCGTTCTGTGACTTTGACCAAGACAGTTCGTCGAGCCACGTTTGTTTTTTCTTCGAGTGTCTTCACTTCAACAGAACCAAAAAATCCTGTTCGCTGAAGTCGGGCGACGGACTCCTCTAATTTTGAAGGAGTGATAAGATCATTGTTTGTGAATTCGAGTTCCTTCAGGATGACGGACTCTTTGGTAAAACTATTACCTTCAACGATGATCGACGCAACGCTAACTTGGGGGCCTTCAAAAATATTGAACTTCAAAAGTGCTTTTGTGTTGCTAGGGTCGTAGGTTACCAGATCCTGCTTTTCATTCAGGAGAATCATCTCAATATAGCCCCGCTCGTGATAAAAGCGCTTCAGATGGGCGATGGCATTTTCGATTTGAACTAGCTTCAATGGTCCTGGCTGCAACTGCGTAACAGAAATTAATTCTTCCTGCGAAAAAGAGGAGTTGCCTTGAAACTCCACCGTCTGAATTTCTGTAAGAGGGCCTTCGTCGAGATTAAGATAAAAGGTGATCTTATCTTTTTCTTTGTTGTATTGGGTCCGTGTTGAAAGAACCTTCGCCTGCAAATAACCATTGTTCTGAAGCTCCAGAATAAGGTTTTTAAGTCCCAGTTCAAGGTCATCCTTGTTGTATATATCGTCTGCGATCAATGAAGAGCTGTGATCTTTGATGAGCTTAATATAATACTGATCGCTTTTGCTGAATTTGCCATTGATGGCAATTTTCTGAAGTTTAATCTTTGGTCCTTCTTCGATTTTAAAGAGGACATGCTTTCTGAAGGGACCTGATCCTTTAGTTTCTTCGGCGGTAACCTCGACTCGCGCATAGCCCTTGGATATGTAGAAAGCCCTGACTTTTTGCAGAAGTTCTGAAGCAATTGAAGGGTTGGCCGAATAGAAATTATCCAAGTCCAAAGCTCTTTCGATGGCGCGCGCGCTGATTTTATTGGTGCCCTGGTATTCGAAACTGTATTTGTCGACTTTTTCTAAGCGATAAGAAAGTTGGACTTGAGACTCATCGTCACTATAGTTCAAGGTTGGACCGATAAGGTCGGTACGTACATAGCGATTTTTTGTCAGATACTCCCGAACATTTTTTTGCAGTTCAGCCAGAGTAGCCTCTGTAAATGGGTCGCGCACCGAGGATGAGACTTCGCGAGTGAGTCGACGATTCAAATCTTCGTTCGGGCTGGTGATCAGAATTTTTTGAATCCGAGTTTGTTTGTTCTCAGTGACGCGAACAATGATGTCTATTGTGCTGTCATCTTTTGGTGGCATTTCAATGTCGATCACGGCGTTATAGTAACCTTGATCTTTATAGTACTGACGCAATTTTTCGCCTTCTTCTATAAGGCTGGTCTGATCAAAAATATCACCGTTCTTGATCGCAAAGATATTCTCTGCTTGTGAAGTCGACAGGAAAGTCAGTCCTTTGAATTCGACATTACCGATAAGTTGAGTCCTTTGAAACTCAAGTTTATAGGGTCCGCTTCCGTTTTCGACAATTTTCAACTGCGTAAAAAAGGGCTTTAGCTGAAGATAGCGAAGAATTTCGTCGAGTTGTTCTAAAGACAGGTTTTGATCTAAAGATCGGGGAAACCGCTTGCGAAGATCACTTTGCATTTCTTCAGAAAGATTAGATATGTCGAGCGCTCTTTTCGCATAAGAAGCCGAGGGAGCTGAAAGGCTCAGAATCACAAAGCTCGAAAGGAAAAGGTGGCGCATATTCAAAATCATTTAAATTCTCTTTTAAACTCTAGGTCTATACCGAAAATACTCTGAGATTCTTGTTGAGTAGACTGCAGGGGGGTATCTTCTTGTGCATCTCGACTTTCGAAAGAACCGATCGCCGTTAAGTTGTTGTTTAAGAAGTACTCCATTTTCAAATCATAAGACTGGTTGTCGCCAATGGGACGACTTCCAGAAACTTTTACTCGGTCAGAAAGACGACGACTTAAGGTCAACTTAGGAACGCTGATATTGCGAGTTGAGTCGTACTGAGAGGTCACCTGCAAATTTAAACCAAGAGTGCTCTCAAGCTGTTTGTTGATAGGTTTTGTAAGAACGGCTCCACCAATTTCGACCCCTAACTGTTCAGCTTGCTGTCGCGATTGAACATTTTGATCGAGATTGGAAGAAGTGACTCCGAGGGCAATTAAAGAAATAATGTCCTGCTCCTGCAGCGGTGGAACGCTATTAAGGCGAATGGCCAAGTTCTTGGAGGGACCTTGGGCGATCAGTGAAATATCGTATTCTGCAATTCGGGAGGAGGCAGAGATATAGAGATCAGGATTGACCTCGTCTGGGTCGTCAAATTGAATCAGACCGCTTTGAATATCGAAGACCTTGTCTTTAAAAATCAACTTAGATTGCTTTTCAGTACTGATCTTGCCAAATAGAATTGGAGCACCTGGTGGGCCTTTGACTTGCAGATGTCCTGTCACAGATCCGTCAATTAATGAATTTCTGACTATAATATTTCTGTCCAGATTGATCTGCAAATCAAGCAAGATGGGCTCGAAATTTTTCTCACGCAGAACCTTGGGAAGATAGATGCTTTGTCGGACGTCGGTGGCAGCACTGCCTTGATTAAATTCATTTTCAACGAGGGCACTGCTCACGTAATAGTTGCCTGAAAGCGTAAAGGGGAACCACCGACCCGAGAACAGAAGATCGGCTTTGCCGCTGCTTCGCACCTTTTCTGGAACATTAAACGTCACATTTTCCAATTTAAGACGAATTGAAGTGGGAAGATCTCGAATGCCATTAATGGTGACGCCTCCGTCTCCACTCAAGGTACCTCCTGCGATCTGTCCCTTAAGGCCATTCACTAGAATCTTACTTTGAGAAAAGAGGACCTCCCCGGAAAGTTTTTCGATTGGGTGTGGGAATCCCTTCAATTTTAGAAAAGTGTTGGTAAAGTCAGCGGACCCAAGAATTTGCGGTTTATGGTAAGGACCGCTGAGTGTTGTCGAAACCCGAAGGGGACCACCGAGATCCTCCAAGAAAGGTGTGAAGATTTGCAAAAGCCTAAGATCGGCTTTTGCATTCACGGCAATATTCATGTTTTCGGCCGTAAAGTTTTGCCCTCTGACTTGAATGAGGTTCTCTGGCCCGTTTAGGGTGAAATTGTTAAGTGAAACAACGCCATCTTGGACTGTGATATCGACGGGCTTTTCGTTAACAAAGCTTAAAGGGCCGCGTTTCAACTGAACGGTTTCCAGGTGAATCCTACCGGAAGATTTGAAAATATCACCATTTGCAGAGTGCAGATCAACTGATGAGCTGAGTGAGGACTCGTACTCACTGGCAAGATTGGCTCCCCCAACGAGCGCAAGGAGGTTGGAATAATTCCAGTTTGTGGTTGTCATTTTCACCGAGAGCGGAGAGTTGCCTTTAGTAAACGGGAGTTCAAAGCTACCTTGAACACTTTCGCCAAAGAGGCTTATTTGACCACCGACATGATCTTTATTGATGCGAAACATAAAGTTCGAATTTGGAATATCTTGCTCTTCCAAACTTGTGTCAGTGACGGCCCCTTTGATAAGAAGCTGTGGAGTTCGAACGGAATTTTTCAGCTCAGCAGAGTAGTTCAAATTTCCCATGATGTTTGTATTGACTGCACGAATTGTATTGGATTCCTCTAGACGCCAGTTTTTCCCATCGGCGACAAGATCCATTATTTGTTGAGAGTTAATACCACCTTGAACCCGCATCGAAGAGTTGCCTTTGCTAAGCTTGACGTTCTTTGCAGAAATATTGCCTTCCTGAGCTTCCACATCAAAACTAAGCTGATCAAAAACTTCGTTTCCGATCACAACATTTCTGAAGGCCGACTCAAGTTTATAATTCATCTTCCAAAAGTTCAGAGGGCCGGAAAATCGAGCTTTAGCAGAGCCTAAGCCACTGACCGTCACAGGAGGCTGAAAGATTTCGGAGAAGACGTGGGCGATATCCGAGAGTTCGGCAGTAGGGACGCTCAGTTCCCCGCCGATTTCTTTGTCGTTCAAGTTCAGGTCAAGTTTGCCGATGTACTGGGTGCGACCGATGGCCCCTGCTAAGTCATCAAATAGCAAATGCCCTGTGCGAAGCTTTAATGTTGAGATGACGTTTCCAAGGGAATATTTTTCGAAAATAAAATTACGAACGTTCAAGTTCATATCAAAACGGGCCGTGGATGCATTTCCCTCAGTCGATCCTTCGATACTTGTGGTGCCTTTAAATTCAAGATTTGCCAAATTTCGAATGTTCGCAAAATCCAGCTTTTCGGTTTTAAAATTTATTTTAAAACCTTTAGAGAGATCGATGATTCCGTTGGTGTGCCCTGAATCTTGGCCGATATTAAGCTTGGCATCGTAAGAGACCATTTTCGGAGTCACATGCACCTTGCCCTGAGCGCTCAGTTGATCGATGTTCACGATTGCGGTGCCTGCGGGTTTATTTTCTGATTTTACCCAGAGGTCTTGGCCATTCAAAGCAACCTTTTCGCACTCGAGTAAAAACGACGGATAGAACTGACCGGTACAGGGGACATCGCCTTTTAATTGGACACCCACGGGAATATTTTCAAGATGAAGTGTCTGAAAGAGCTTTTGTAGGTCAAGGGTTTTGACATTCATTCGAGCTTGAAACGCGAATGAGTTTGCCAGTTCAATTTGTGCACGAGTCAGGAGAGCTTCGCCGGCGGGATGTTTCAAGGTGATTTCGGAGAGATTGATAAGATGATTTTTAAAATTGCCTAAAACCCTCGCGTTTCCTAAGGAGAGTTCGCCTACAGAAAGATCGACGGTGTCGATGTCAGCCTTGCCGCTAAAGTCCGTCGTGCCGTTAAAGCGGGTCTGCAAATTGGTTTTAACCTGACCCGATACAGGTGGGAATTTGAGATCGGGACGAAGTTCGCGGATTTGCCGATAGAGATCTGTGAGATCAATGTGCGAGTATATGTTTAGAACGCCAGTAGGCTTTTTAAGGACTTCAGAAAATTGGGTTAGCTCTCCATTCGCTTGAATTTCGGAGTTGTCCAGTCTCGTGTTCAGTTGGAGAATGCGAAGTGACTGTCTATTCAGCAAGAGATGAGAGTTGATTGAACCTTTGAATTGACCCCATTTCGTAAAATCAATCTGAACTTCCGGAACCTCAGTTTTAGCAATCAGGCCTTGTTCTTGGTTCGTTAGCATAAGGCCACCTTGGTTCACCAGAAGAGAAAACTTTTGCTTTTCCGATGACAAACGTAGACTCAGATTTTGCAACAGGACTCTTTTTAGCGGCAACTGTTCAAGCTGACTGAAAATTTCGTTCAGAGGCAGGGATTGAGGTGGTCCTTGATCTTTCATCAAAGGATCTAGATTTATTTCCACAGTCGGTGAGCGGATAACCACAGCAGAAAGCGCAAGCTTGCCGCTCAAAAGTTGAAAAAAATCGACAAAGATGCGAACTCGTCGTGCGCTAACAATCTTGAGGGAATCTGCGAGTTCTCCTTTGGGAGTGATTTCGACATCATTCAGTGCGATCGACGGTCGCAAGAGACGAATCTGAAAAGCTCCTGCTTTTACGGTGAACGGAATTTTTTCATGAGAAAAGCTTTCTATCTCATGCAAGGCCCATTTTTCAATTTGTGGAGCGATCAGCAGAGACGTTGTTGCCCAAATAAGTAAGAGACTGGCTATCGGAAAAATAAGAATCCAAAAGACACGCCTCATTGACTACTCCAAATGCTTAAAAGTGCACTGGCAGCACGGTAGTGAGGACGAGCAGCGATAAGACCTTCGATTACCTGCAAGGCCGTATGCTTTTGTCCCAAGCCCCAAAGGGCTTGCGCGCGAAGATAGGCTGTCGCGAAAAATGTTTCTGGATCTTCTGCGAACACAAGTTCTACTTTAGCCAAATCATTTAATAGTTCGATGAATCTTCTGCATTTCAAAAGAATTTCCAAGCGGAACCAAATTTGTGAAGGGCTTTCTGGAGCATGAGCAAGCAGCTCTAAAGCATCCTCATAACTTTCTATCATGTATGCAATGACCGCAAAGTCCTCGGCCATGTCGGGTAAGTCTTGAACGAACTCGAGCAAGGACACCATCAAGGCTTGTCTGGCGTTCTCGACGTCAGGATCGACCTGCTGATCCTCAGTCGGTAGTGCAGAGGTGGGTGGCCCTCGGCGAATTAAAATTTCGAGTGCATATCTTTGCTTGTGTTCGTTGGCTTCACGCAGGATTTGTGAATCACCGGGATAAAGCTTTTGCAGTCTTTGTAGAAGTTTGCTTTCCTGCTCGAAAAGTTGTTGGGTGCGAAAAGTAATTAGTTGCTCCATGAGGAGCTTTTTATTGTTCGAATAGTCTTTGTGAATTTTATATTTGCGATTGCCTCGCCACTCTTCAAAACGCGGATCATGTTTCAGAAGGGCGCTGGATCTGGCAGCTTCTGCTTCGGCACTTTCTTCTTCAATACCTTCAATCAGAGCCATAACAATTTTTGAGTTCAGTGGTTCGGTGGCGTGTTGCAAAGACTCGAGAAAGTAAGGCCAAGGGATTGTGAAACTTTCGTTATCAAGATGGCGCGCTACGAATTCAACAAGTTGTAGATGAAGTCCGGAGAGGTTTAAAAAGCGCGCTAGCGAATTGATATTGTCGAGCGTAAGGTAATCAGGAGATGATTCAATATTTTGCAGAAGTCGTCGGCCCACTTCGTCGATGTCGGAATACTCATTGAGTAAATTTTGAATTTCTAACTCAACATAAGTGGACAAAAAATAAGCCTCCAGCATGAACTCGTGGGTTTCACATGAAACCCCTTTTATTTTGCGATAAAAACGAGTCGTTGCGGAGACTTAATGCGTTGCGGCATTACTTTTGATTGACGCGCTCGACGTAGGCACCGGTCGATGTATCGATACGCAGAACATCTCCCTCGTTGATGTGCAGAGGAACGTTCACAACTAGACCAGACTCCATCGTTGCTGGCTTAGTAGCACCGGAAACGCGATCCCCCTTAATTCCAGGGTCAGATTTCGCTACGGTGAGGTTTACGGCCTTAGGTACGTCAACTGCAACTGCCTTTTCATTGTAGAAAAGAATCACAACTTTAAGGTTTTCAGCCAGATAGTACTTTGATTCGCCCAATTCTTCGTCGTTCATTGCGATCTGTTCGAAGGTTTCTTGAGACATGAAATTGTAGCCACTGTCGTCTTTGTAAAGATAAGTCATCTCTTTGTTCTCGACGTTAGGGACCTCGAACTTCTCGCCAGACTTAAAGGTCACTTCGAGATTTTGCCCTGTAAGCATATTGCGAAGTTTAGTACGGCTAAACTGGTTGCCTTTACCTGGCTTAACGTGTTGGAAATCCACGATCACATAGGGTTTCCCCTCGACCATGATTTTAAGACCCTTTTTGAAATCCGCTGTTTCATACATAGTAAAAACCTTCCTCGTGGCGAAAGAATGGACCTTCATTTTCAAACTGAAGGGAGTTTAGACTCTTCTTTCAAATGATCGCTATATTGTCTTAGGAGAATATCCCTGGTCAACCTTGGCGCGGTACTCTTCGATTTTGCGAAGCATCAATTGGAGTGCTTCAAGTTGCTTCTCGCGCACTTGCTGCTGCCGAGAAGCGATCGGTTTGAGTGGCGTTGGTTCGTCGGAGTCATTGTAACGAATCTGAAGGCTTTTAAGTCGGCGTTGGATCTCTGGATTGTCGCCAAACTCAACTCTAGTGTCTTTCAAAAGGGCATGGGCTTTTTCGAGGTCGTTGCGCACAATGAAGGCATCAATAAGGGAAAGCATCCGCTCCAAGGCGCGACTGTTCTGAGATGGCGCGGGGGGCGCAGAGGTCTTTGCGGATTCAGTGGGAGCGGGGTCTCCTGCTACTGACGATAAATCGACTTGCGGCAATTTCGTCATTGCAAAAACTTCTTCGTCGTATTCATCCGCCGTCAGGGATTCTAACTTTTGAACCGCTTTCTGCGCTGTTTTAGACTGTGGATTCAGGAATAAAACCATTTTGAACGATTTTAAAGCTTCTTTGGGATTCTTTTTGGCGAGGTGAATTTCTGCAAGCAACTGATGCGCAAGAAGATTTTCTGCGGACATGGACGTCGCCTTTTTAAGCGCTCCCAGGGCTTGATCGAGCTCTCCAACATCTCTTAGGATGCGAGCATAAGTCACCAAACCGCCAACAAATTGCGGATGGCGTTGAACGCCCGCAGTCACAACTTTGAGCGCTTCATTAAGCATTCCCATTTCGCGATAAGCTTCTGCCAAAGGTGCGAAAACCTGAGAATTCGGGTCTTTCTCAAGCATCAACTGATATTTTTCAACTGTGCTTGCATCAATTTTCATCAGACCAACTTGCTCCATCTTCCTGTGCTTTCTGCGCAATGGGGCGCATGAAGAAATTCTAGAGCAGATTCATTGACTAAGCAACAGCTTCAGCTTCAAATAATGGCATGAATGCGCTTTGAGCGGACAAGAATAAATAATCTTTGGTGGAATAATGTCTTTAGTAATTCTGGGCGTCGATCCTGGGTCACGCATCACCGGTTTCGGAGTGGTGCACGTAAACAATGGAAAAATTGAGCACGTGAATCATGGAGTGATCATGATGGAGGCGACGCAGGACTTTCCTTCGCGCATGACCGAACTGGGTTCGGCTTTCCGCGAAGTGATGGACAAATACAAGCCTCATCATGTGGTTATTGAGAAAATTTTCTTAGGTAAAAATGCTGACAGTGCATTCAAACTAGGTCACGCCCGCGGAGTCATCATGTACGAAGCCGGACTTGGTGGTGCTATTGTTAAAGAATACGCTACTCGCTCTGTCAAAAAAGGTGTGACGGGAAGTGGTGGAGCCAGTAAAGAAGATGTTCAGGTGATCTTGAAAGCGATGTTGAGTCTTAAGACGATCAGTCGGATAGATGCTTCCGACGCCCTGGCCATGGCCTGCTACCATGCGTTCGAGTTGAAAAAACTAGCGACCTTACAAAGAGCGGTGAGTTTATGATTGGATATTTACGCGGCAAGATTATTGAAGTGTTGAGTGATACAGCTCTTATTGACGTTCATGGTGTGGGATATGAAATCCACGCATCAGCAAACACTCTTAACGATTTTCAAGCTCTTTTAGGCAATGACATAATAGTTTGGGTGCATACTCATGTGCGTGAAGATGCCTTAGTACTTTTTGGTTTTCATGGCAAAGAGGAGAAGAATCTTTTCCTTTCTCTGCTGAAAGTAAATGGCGTGGGGCCGAAGATGGCGCTGAGCATTTTATCAGGGGGACGCCCTTCGCAGATTCAAGAGTTGATCGAGTCCGGAAATGCCAAAGGCCTGTCGGCTTTGCCGAAAGTTGGTAAAAAGACAGCAGAGCAAATCATCCTGACTCTTAAAGGGAAATTGGTGTCGGCGGACTCAGGGATTCAAGCCAAGTCGGAAGCTCATACTGAAATAACATCGGCGCTACTGAATTTAGGTTATAAGGCTCAGGTAGTAGATCAGTTTGTGTCTTCTTTGCCTTCAGATGTTTCTTTAGAGGACGGTGTTCGCAAGGGCTTGCAAACTTTGTCAGGAGCCTTGTCATGAGTCGAATTTTAGAAGGTGACCCTGTTGAAGGCGAAAAGAGTTGGGAAAACGTTCTGCGCCCCCAGACTTTCTCCGACTTTCCTGGGCAGGATGATGTTAAAGAAAAGCTGAAGGTTTTTGTTGCGGCAGCAAAACATCGCGGCGAAGCCCTAGATCATGTTCTTTTGTGCGGTCCCCCCGGATTGGGTAAGACCACGCTTTCGAAGATTATTGCCAATGATATGGGAGCTGAGATCAAAATGACCTCAGCTCCGGCGATTGACAAAAAGGGTGATCTGGCGGCGGTGCTAACTTCACTTAAGCCAAACTCCGTACTTTTTATTGACGAGATCCATCGGCTAAGTCGCCACGTGGAAGAGTATCTGTACACAGCTATGGAAGACTATTACATCGACATAGTGACCGGAGAAGGTTTAGGGGCTCGCTCCATGAAGTTCCAGCTGGCGCCGTTTACATTGGTGGGTGCGACAACGCGAGCGGGACTTTTAAATCCGCCATTTCGAGACAGATTCGGTATCGTCGAGAGACTTCAGTTTTACGATAAAGCGGCCCTTCAGCAAATTTTGATGAGATCTGCGGAAATTCTTAATGTGCGGATGGGAGAAGACGGTGCTGCTGAAATTGCCCGACGCTCTCGAGGGACGCCACGAGTGGCAAATCGTCTTTTGAAGCGCGTTCGCGATTATGCTCAAGTAAAAGGTGATGGAAATATTAATTTGGACATTGCCGTGTATGCTTTGAACCAGTTGGGCGTCGACGGTTACGGACTGGACCTTATGGATCGTCGTATTTTGAGCCTGATCTTAGAAAAGTATAACGGTGGACCTGTTGGTATTGATACAATAGCTGCTGCTCTCAGTGAAGAGAGGGATACGCTCGAAGAGGTCTATGAACCGTTCCTGATTCAGGAAGGTTTTATCCAGAAAACTCAACGGGGCCGGGTAATCACTGAGTTTGCAAAAAACAGTGTATTAATGTCGGAGAGGTAAATGGCAGCAAGACAACCCATAGTGGTTGAAGTCCTTCGTGGGCCCGTCGTCGAGAGTATTCACCAGGTTATGGCGGTGATTGTTAACGAGTCAGGCCATCAACTTCAGGCGTGGGGCAATCCCCAGTTTTTAACGACTCCGCGCAGCTGTATTAAAATGCTCCAAGCGTTACCGCTTTTAGAATCGGGTGCCGCCGAAAAATATCAATTGGAAGATGATTTTATCGCAATGGCCTGCTCATCTCACCGGGGAGAGAAAGAGCATCTTGCCGTCCTTCAGCGCTGGCTTGAAAAAGTGGGCATCACAGAATCTAAGTTAGTTTGTGGACCTCATTTGCCATTTGACGAGAAGAGCGCTCAGGAGATGCTTCGTCGGGGGCAGCAACCTACTCCAGTCTGTAATAATTGTTCTGGTAAGCATGCTGCAATCATTACCACCTGTCTGCATTTAGGTGAGGATCCTGCGGGCTATGAAAAGTACGAGCACAATGCTCAAAAAAGATTACGAAAAGTTCTTTCGGAAGTGATGAGGGTCGACCATTCAAAAGTAGCGGTCGGTGTTGATGGCTGTAGTTTGCCTACGTATGCAGTTCCTTTACAGGCACTGGCCACCGGTATGGCGACGTTTATCGATGCGAAACAAAGTGCGGTTCGTAAAGCCGCCTTGGAAAGAATTGCTCGGGCCGTTCGGGCCTATCCCCATTTGGTGGCAGGCACTGATAATTTTACAACGGATGTGATCGAAAAGACACAGGGTCGAGTGCTTTTAAAAAGCGGCGCTGAGGGCGTCTTTGCAGGAGTGATCCCTGAAAAGAAAATAGCCTTCGCATTGAAAGCGGCAGACGGGAGCGCAAGATCGGCTCAGATGGCCGCTGTCTATCTTCTAGCGTACTCGGGAGTACTAACCTCGGCGGATTCCCACGCTTTGGCCAAATATATTCAGCCAGTGATTACCAACTTCAAGGGAGAGCCCGTTGGTCAAATCCGCATTGCGAAGGCTGTTTAGTTAGAGTAAAGTCAGGTTATGTTTTTACAAAAAACCATCCGTAAAAAAACGATGGTTCGCGGAATCGGAATTCATTCTGGCGATCCTTGTACTCTCACTTTCAAGCCTGCTCCGGCAGACACCGGTGTTTATTTTATACGAACAGATCTGGAGGGTTCTCCCTCGTTAAAGGTCACAGCCAAGAATGTGCAAGCAACCTCCCATCAAACAACGATCGGTGGCGGGGCTTTTTCGGTGGCCACGATCGAGCATTGTTTGTCTGCATTGTCGGCTTTGCGAATTGATAATCTTTTTATTGAACTTGATGGTCCCGAAATTCCTATTGGGGATGGTAGCGCCCGCGATTTTCTTGAGGCTTTGCTGGCAGTAGGAATCGTCGAGCAAGATCAGCCTCGAAAATATTGCTACATCACCGAGCCCATTTATTTTAGTGAGGGGGAAAAGCATGCTTATGTTGTTCCTTATCATGGGCTGCGATTGACGGTGACCATTGACTTTCCTCATCCCAAAATCGGCAAGCAAACAATTGATTTAGATATAAATGAGCAGTCTTTTGGAAGGGATATAGCTCAGGCTCGCACCTTTGGTTTTCTAAAAGATGTCGAGGCTCTTCAGGCTCGTGGCTTGGCCAAGGGTGGCAGCCTGGACAATGCCATAGTCTTAAACACCGAAGAGATCATGAACCCAGGCGGTCTGCGGTGGCAGGATGAGTTCGTTCGCCATAAGGCCCTGGATGCTTTGGGTGATCTAGTGACCCTTGAGATGCCGTTGATGGGCCACGTGGTTCTTTATAAGGCCGGACATGATATTATGAATAAACTGGTGCGAAAAATTTGGGAGTCCCCAAAGTCCTATCGCCATGTTGAGCTTGGTGCTGACATTTCTGACGAGGTTCGTCGTTATTCTGGTTGGAAGCTAGAACCCACAGGTTACTAAATATCTCGTGATTCAACATGTTAGAGAGGCTCCTTTGTGGCCTCTTGCTTTTTGCATCCTTTCTGGCATAGTTCGGAGGTTACAAGGAGATAACAAATGATTATCGGGGTACCGAAGGAAATCAAAATTTCTGAAAACCGTGTGGGTTTAACAGAAGCGGGTGTGCGTCAGTTCGTAAAAGAAGGACATACTGTTATTGTAGAAAAAGATGCTGGTATCGGTTCTGGTATTAGTAACGAAGATTACGAGAAGTCCGGCGCGACCATTATTGACACAAAAAAAGAAGTCTACGCAAAAGCTGAAATGATCGTGAAAGTGAAAGAACCACTTCCAGATGAGTACGACCTCATGAAGGAAAATCAGATTCTTTACACTTATCTTCACCTAGCTGCGGAACCAAAGCTGACAAAGGTTCTTTGTGAAAGAAAAGTAAAAGCGATTGCGTACGAAACAATTCAGCTCGAGAACGGAACTTTGCCTCTCTTAACTCCGATGTCAGAAGTTGCAGGGCGTATGGCGACTCAAGTTGGTGCCTATTATCTGCAAAAGAATCACGGCGGAAAAGGTATTCTAATGGGCGGTGTGACGGGTGTAAAACCAGGTAAAGTCACGATCATTGGCGGCGGTGTTGTCGGAACGAATGCTGCAAAGATGGCAGTTGGATTGGGAGCAGCAGTTACAGTGCTGGATGTAAATACGGCACGTCTTGAATATCTTGATGATATTTTCCAAGGTCGTTGCATGACATTGTACTCGAATGCAAAAAATATCGAAGACTCTGTGATGGATTCTGATCTTGTTATCGGGGGTGTTTTGATCACCGGTCACAAGGCTCCCACCCTCGTGACAAAAGAGATGATTTCCTCAATGTCTAAAGGTTCAGTGGTAGTTGATGTGGCAGTGGATCAAGGTGGTTGTATCGAAACTTGCCGTCCGACTTCTCATCAGCAACCGACTTACGAAGTTGATGGTGTGATCCATTATTGCGTTCCAAATATGCCGGGTGTGGTTCCCAGAACTTCAACTTACGCTCTAACGAACGTAACTATGAAGTACGGATCCATGTTAGCTGCGATGGGTGTGGAAGATGCCATTGCTAAAGATAAGGCTCTTCTTAAAGGGCTTAATACCTACGGCGGATTCGTAACCTACGAACCTGTTGCCAAGGATTTACACATGGAGTTTAAGCCTTACAGAGGTTGATCCACATTCTTTCATTTTTGAGATTAAAAGCCCCAGGAAATATTCTGGGGCTTTTTTTATTGTTGGAAATGAAGGTGCCCCCAGTCTTCGGTGCGAAGCAGAGGCACTTTCTTGCGTTTCAGACGAGCCTGCACGTCGGGATGGGGATGGCCATAGCGTGACCAGCGTGCTGAGCTGATCGCCATACGAAGGGCAGGCATCTGCTTCAGCGTGTCCTCGGAGGTGCTAGTCGCACTGCCATGATGGCCAAGAATCAGCAGCGTGACATCTTGGGTAAGGTTGGTGGGCCTCCAAAATTTTTCTTGAGAAGTCGGAGAGTCGCCCGGCAAAAGAATTCTTTGAAACTTCAGAACATGACTTTGCGAGTTCGAGTCTTTTGCAGATCGCGGCGTCCAAATCTGGATTTCTCTTGTTAATTCTTGGCAGTCGGTAAATCCGCTGAGCAATTTCATTTTCTTGAGAGAAGATTTACCCAAAGGACGAAGAGCGATACAGGTTTTGTGACGTTTCCAGCCCCAGGGCCACCGGGAAAGCCCACCGACGTGGTCCCAATCCCAATGACTTAGGTAAATGCGATTCTCCTTCTTTTCGCAGAGCTTTCGAACCTTTTTCCATGGGAAAGATTCTCCTCCAATATCGAAATGCAGACAGCTTTCGGAGTTCACGGATGTCGTCCACTGTCCTTGCCCAACATTCCACACGATAAAAAGCTGCAGAGGCGAAATGTGGACAACGGGTGTGGCGCTGAGTGTGATCAATGCAAAAAAGAAGTACTTCATTTGGAATCGCGACCGTGCCAAAGCTTAAGGCGTAAGAAGTGAAAAGAGAGATGGAGTATCAATATCCAGATCCAAAGTACCTGAACTGGATGGGACGTTCCGTCTTCAGATAAGATGGGCTCAGAAAAAAGCCTCAACAAGTGACTAAAGAAATTTAAAACGTTTTCAAAAATCGCCAGGCACCAGGGGTGAGCGATCGCTAAAAAAGACAGGGGAAGGAGCAGATAAGAAATTAAGGGAGCAAGTAAAATATTATAGAGAAGACTTAAGGGATGCAGGCTGCCAATGCCCCAAAGCGGAAAGAGCATAAAGCTCCAGATCGCGACCTGTGAGGTCAGCGCTTTGGTTAAGTTGTTTTTAAGCCGGAACAGACCAGGGGTGCAGAGAGCAAGGGAGGCGCACCAGCTCATAAGTAGTGAAAGGGAGTCCCACCATGCGGGGAAAAAGAAAAGCAAAACGAGACCAGCAAGGAGGGTCTGCAGGTCTCCAGGCAGAAAGCACTTGTGCCGGGATAAAAGATGACGAAGTCCCAGGCTGAAGAGAGCTCTCACGGTGGGCGGCTGCCATCCGGTGGCGAGGGTATAAAACGCGAGCACTGCAATTCTTAAATAGTCTGGCATTCGCAAAAATCGCAAAACACTTTCAAACAAAATGAGGTGGGAACCCGAGATAACAAACAGGTGAATAAGCGATGTTTTGCTTAGATCCTCTTTGAGCTTTTCATTCGTCAGTTTCTGTCCGCAGACCAGTGACGCAAGAGCGCTTTTGTGTTTTGAACTGTCGGGTAAAATCTTAAAACACTTTCTTTGGATTTTTTCAGAGAGAGATGATGTAGAAATAAGCAAGCCAGGGGGGCAGGCAATGCTTAAGGAGAATGCAGCTATTAATAGAAGAACCATAGTTACAATGAGTTAGCAATTTTCATGGCCAGCTCAGAATCTGAAATAGTCTGTTTTCGGGTCCGTGCGTCTTGCGTGGCCGGATTTTAAGATCTGAAATTTATTGCTAAAAATAAAGCTTTGTAAAATGACAAATATCAGTAATTTCAGATGCTTAAGTCGTGCTTAATATTTTAGCAAACAGCTGAAACCCTTGAAAATACACAGGTCTAAGGTCTAGCACACAGGTAACTCAACATTTAATGTGGATAACTCTTGCTTGTTTGCATTTCTCAACACGTGTCATACTATGAAAACAGCATGAGGTGTCGACAGATGAAGCAACTAAGACAGATAGCAGCGACGGTTCTTTTAAGTGTGCCATTCGTGGTTTCCGCCACACCAATCCAGTCCAAAACGAAAGCATCTGCACGGGGTATGGATAAGCAAGCATTGTTAATTGAACTCACCGGGAAGGATTTCTCGAAAGAGACTGATGTCGCGCTTTATGCTCAAATTGTGAGCGCCTATCAGAGCAACAATGAAATTGGATTTAAAAGCCGTTTGCAGAGTTTGCTAAGCCGATTTCCCAAGAGCCCGTATTCGGACAATGCCCTTTTCTTGGCGGGGCGCATGGCCGTGAATCAAAAAAATTATGCGCAAGCTATTCGTTACTTTGGTGAGATCGAAAAGAAATACCCTCATAGTAATAAAATTGTGTCTGCGAAATTTGCGAAAGCGATGACCTATAAAAAGATGAATTTGCCAGAGTTTGCGCAGAAGAACCTTAAAGAAGTTAAGGGAAAATTTCCAGGCAGCCCAGAGTCCTTCAGAGCTGATGCTGAATTAAAAATCCTGAAATAAAAATTCACAGCAAGGATGCGAGAGTGAATAGTAAAAAAGTAACTGCAACGATGGTGTGTCTTTTTTGTGCCCTGGTCGCTCAGGCGCAAGACTTTCCCGAAGAAACGGGTTGGGAATCTGATCCTTTAGATGTTCTCGAAACCCAAGATCAGTCGGTCGCAGAGCCCTCCGTTCCCGAGTTTCAAGAAATTAACGAAGATGGTGGCACTGATACGGTAGAGCAAGTGCCAGCGCCGCAGATTCCTCAGCAGCCAGAACAAGATACCTGGGCAGATTCTCCTTCGGGAGAATCCTTTGACACTCCGGCAATTACGACTTCTGAATCCGCCCCAATGCAATGGGATTCCGCGACGAGTGAACCCGATTTTTCAAAAGAAGCGGAGTTCCATAGAATTTATAAAACCTATAATGAAAGACCGACCTCTGAAGAAGCCTGGGGAAAGGTCGTCGGATCGAGAGAATCTGATGTGTACCAGGTTCAAAAAGGTGACACGCTTTGGGAAATTTCCTCGGTCTTTTTTGGTGATCCGAATTATTGGCCCAAGATTTGGGCCCTTAATAAAGGCTCTATTTTAAATCCTCACCAGATTAACCCATCAATGCAAATTCAGTTTTTCCCGGGCAATGCTGCGGATGCGCCGACTCTTGAATTGGCCGAGGCTGCGGCAACCGAGGCGGATCAAGATCAGACCGTTGTGCCGTTGCCGAAGTTGGCGGCACAATCTCTGGATGGTGTGGAAATTCCACCGCCTAAAAAGAGAACTCCCCTCTTGCGTCAGCTGCCCGGCAGTATTCCTGAACATCGCATGGCAGTGGTGACGAAGCCAAAAATTCAACTGGATTTAGATAATTCTAAATTAAGAATCCCAGCAGGTATGGAGGCTCTTCAGTATTATATCGACGATGCTCCAGCAGTGGGGGTCGGTGTGGTCACGGGAACAGAAATGGCGGGGAGAACGGCGGGAAATTATCAATATGTTTTCGTCCGTCTGGATCAACCCAATGGCAAAAATTTTATTGTTCAGCGAAACCTCGGGCCAGTAGTCGATGCTGATGGCAAGAAACGGGGTGCGATGGTTGAGACCCAGGGTGAAATTGAAGTTTTAGCCAAAGTGAACGAAGGTAAAAATATCTATCGCGCTCTTGTTAAGAAAACTCTGCATCCAGTGCAAGTGGGCTCCATTGTGTTGCCAGGTAATATACCTGTATTCAGTCCTGCGGCCGGGGCGGCCAACGATTCCGTGAGTGCAAAGATTATTGGCGGTCAGTTCAATAATGAACGGAAGCTCTACGGAACAAATACAATCGTTTTCTTAGATGGCGGCAGCGCTCAAGGGTTTCAAGAAGGGCAAGTGTTGTCTGTCTATAAGGATGAGACCATTCGCAAGAACAAAGATGCGGTAATAAATGATCCCGTCATTGGAAAATTAAAAATCATCCGAGTCTCTCAAAATTACTCGACGGCCTATATTGTGAATTCAATTACAGATATCGTGACCGGAGATTATGTTGGAGGGAATTCAGCACAAGCCTCTAATGTTTCCGCTCCACTGATGGAGACAGAGATGTCGCCTTCATCCGGTGCTTCGGACGACTTCAGTGATTTTGAAAGCTCTTCTGATGTTCCGGAATTCTCTGAAGAGCCGGAAAGCGGAGTTGATGACTTTGATTTAGAGTTGTAAAGCAAACGGGGGGAGCCTTCTAATTGCAGGTTTCCCTTGTATGACTGATCTTTATTGCCTTTCACAGCTTATTAAAAATCATCCCCAATATATCCAAGCCAAGGACGAGATCCACGCATTGTACCGTGGCCTGGGTCGCATTGGGCAGCTTGGAGCGGCTGAGCTTTTAGATCAGCTGCAACTGCATTTTTACCAGCTCTATCGCGATATCAGGCTACGACATGAAAGCTATCGCGAGAATTGGGAGCAATCACTCCGTTTAAAACTCCAGGGAATTCAGTTCGTGTGTTATGGCGAGCCTCTTTATCCTTCGGGCTGCTACTTTATGGAAGACCCACCTCTGTTTTTGTCTTATTGGGGGGCGCCAGCCTGGTTAGGAGAGCGCACAATTGCGGTCGTCGGCAGTCGCGAGCCGTCAGCCGAATCTTTACAATGGATGGAATCACAGTTCTCGTTATTTTGCGAAACTCAACGGCCGTGTGTGGTTAGTGGTGGAGCTCGCGGAGTCGATCAGAAGGCGCATGGATTGGCGCTTCGCAAACTTTGTCCGACAATCGTGGTTCTGCCCTCGGGATTGGGGCAAATGTATCCTCAGAGTCTGCAAGAATGGATCGAGCCAATTCTTACCAACGGGGGATGTTTCATCAGCGAATATATCTATGATCAACGTATGCACAAAAATCTTTTCCATCATCGCAATCGTCTTATCGCCGCCTTGGGGCGAGGCACGCTATTGATCGAAGCTAAGAGACGCAGTGGAACCTTAATCACGGCGACTCAATCGGTTCAGTTGGGAAAGCCGGTGTGGGTTGTGCCGGGACATCCGCTTGATCCTCACTTCGCTGGCAGTCTCGATGTGCTAAGTGAAGGTGCTCAATTGGTGCGCGATGCTGAAGATATAAACATGTTTTTCAGCTCCGAGTTAATATCTGAAAGTTTGTAATCCGTAGGGGTAGGTCGTTATGGTAAATGCCTATACTAGCGGTAGTGATTATTGTAAGATGCCAGAATTCCTTGGAAAAAAATGAAATCATCTAAAAAAATCTTTTGCAAGGTGAGTTCAATACCCCTACCATTTGTCTTAGGGAGGGGCGATGTGGTCAAGGATGACCATGGTAGTACGGAAGCTGCTGCATCGCTCTTATTTTTCGCGACTCCCTAATTCCAATTTCTTCTTAAAGACTCAAATCCCAAAACTCCAAAGATCACATTCGGTGTCCAAATAGCTAAGGCTACTGGCAATGCTCCGCTGCGTGCGGCGCCCTCTGCCGCGATATAAAGGACCCAGTAGCCAATGATAAGCCCCAGACAAATGATCATTCCTCCGGCCTTTGCTGCGCGGCGATTGGTGGTGGTGCCTAGGCCAACGCCGATCAGAGCGAATACTACGCAGAGAATCGAAATCGCCCAGCGCTTGTGAAGTTCGGTTTGCAGTTTGCGCTTGAGTTCTTCATCTTTGATGTCTTCTTTCAGACGATTGCGAACTTCTTGGAGAGTGAGTGATGGCATGGACTTGGCTTTTTCTTCAATATTCAGTGGAGCACTGAACTGAACATCGTAGGTGTTAAAGCTGATTTTGGTATGGGTTTTGGCTTGGCGATGGATTTCGCCGTCCTGCAGTCTTAATAAAAGCTCGTGTCCTGGCTTGTCTGGATCTGGTGCGATTTCTCCAGCCTTAGCGATAATTGTTAAAGGAATATCTCCACTTTTTTCATCATAGATAAAAACTTTTTTAAGCTTCCCTTTGTCGGAATCCACTTCGTTGGCATAAACCACCATATCAAAGAAACCTTCGGAGAAAGTTCCTTCTTTGATAACAGCGGCAGCCTTTGTGTCGGCTAGGCGAGAATAAAGAACTTCAAACTGACGATTTCCCCAAGGGGCGATATTAAAAGACATTTGTGCTGAAATAATACCGACAAGGCTGGCAAGAATCAGAGCGGGAAGCGTGATTGTCGTCATCGGTAGGCCGCAAGCTTTAAGAGCAACAATTTCCGAATCTTGGCTTAGCCTGCCATAGGTAAGTAAAACGGAAAAAAGTAAGGCCATGGGGAAAAGCACAGGTAGTAGTGAGATAACTACGTATCCGATTATTTCTGCAATTGTCTTTAAAGGCACTCCATGAACGATGGCGAACTCAGTCAGTCGCAGGACCTGAAACATGAGGATAATCGAAATAAATACTAACAATCCCAAGATGAAACTGGGGAGCATTTCAAAGAAGATGTATTGGACTGTTTTTTTGCCGGGGAAAATGTTCAAAAGTTAGTCTCCTAGCGCCCATTCTACGCCGCGAAATCGGAAGAGTCATCGCGCCCATTGTCTGGAAGTACGTGTCCGTTATTTTGTCCAGGGCCTGCCATTGACCCATGGGAATCCTTCCCTGACAATAGTGGAATGAACAAGATCCTTTTGGTCTACGAGGAATATGCTGATTTGATGAGTGCCGAAAACACCCTAAAAAGGGTGGGGTTCGATGTCATCGGACTATCAAGCGAATATTCCGTGGCAGAGCAAATCGTCGCCTTCAATCCGGATCTTGTTGTGGGTTCGGGGCGTGGCGGAAAGGTGACATCATTAGGCGTCGGCAAACGTCTTAAAGAGATGCTCCGTTGGCAGGGGCGATCCGTGTTGATTTTCCCCGCAAATTTTAAGCCGTCTGCTCAAGATCTTATAAAAATCCGCGCCGATTTAATCCTTGAAGCTCCAGTTCCGCCCGTACGACTCTTGCAAGTTATCGCCAAATTATTGGGACAGGATGAAGCCGTTCTGCTTGAAAAGTTGAATAAGTCCATGCACGTGGAGAATGTGCAAAAGGCAGCAACTGGGGGCGTATTCGGAAGTAAGTTTTCAACCGAAGACGAACCTATCGTTGTGCGAGGTTCGACAGAGAAAAAAACAGATCAAAGCGTCGACGGTTCACTTAGTAAGGGAAGTGCTTCAGAAGCGGAAGAATCTGAAGCTGATGTTGAGAATTTGGAATCCCCACGGCCCTTCAAGTTTGGCGATAAGTTGACTCAAGCCGACATTGAGGAGGGAGTTTCTCCGGCAGCGGATGAGGCCTTTCCTGATGTGGACTTAAGGGCATTGGAAAGAGAGTTGACGGGCAAAATTGACGACTCCAAGGTTGCCGAGGTGATCTTGCCGGATGTTGAGACGGCTTCCAGTGTCGAAGAAGAAAGTCTCAACATCGCCGAAGGAGACTCTGGTGATCCTGATGTGGGCCAGCAAGTGATTCCGGACGGATCAGTAGGAGAGGTGGCAGAGTCCAAGGGCTCCGTGACGGAAGAGCTTCGTAAAGCTGAAGTGACGCTTAAAGAAAAAATCGCAAAGTACTCGGAAATGGTGGAAAATGTTAAGATAACTCCCAAAAGCACCCTTTCTCGAGTGGATGCTCGTCGTGCATGGCGTGACGTTGTCGATGCGCAGGACGAAAACACAAAAGATATCGATGAGTTGCGACGAGAATTTGTCCAAGCCATGTTTAAAAAGTAATTGCTCTCAAGAGGGCTTGACGGTAAGGTTTTCGTGTTCAAATTTATAGAACTAATGGAGGCCAAAACATGGGCACAACAACTATAGCTGTATCTGACAGCTCATTCGAGTCAGAAGTACTTAATTCTTCAACACCAGTTCTTGTCGATTTCTGGGCAGAGTGGTGTGGTCCTTGCCGCGCCTTGGCTCCGAAATTGGAAGAAGTTGCTCAGGAAATGGCTGGCAAGGTGAAAATTGTTAAAGTGAATGTTGATGAAAACCCAAACACGCCAGGTAAATACGGAGTGCGTGGTATTCCTGCGATGCTTCTTTTTAAGGGCGGCAGTGAGATTGGGCAGCTTGTGGGAAATCACCCTAAGGAAGCTATCGTCGATTTTCTAGCTAAGAATTCGTAAATTGAGTTTTTGGGAATGAAAGCAAAAAAAGGGACCGATGAGGTCCCTTTTTGTTTATGTAAACAACCTTAACTAGACCCCGCGATTATTTTTTTCATAAGCTCTACTGTCAATAGACAAAGGAGAAATCCCTGCAGTAAGATGAGTTCACCCCAGGTATTGGGAAACACATCTTAGGAGTAGGGATGTCCGCCGAGATTTTAGAAGATCTTCACAACGTTGGTAAAAGTTATGAAGAAGATTTCAAGAGTTTGTCGCAAAAGATCTGCATGATGTTTGCGACTGAAGGCGTGTATCGTAAACCCTATCTAGATGGACTTCCTTATTTTTCAGTCCTCAGTGATAAAGAAAAAAGCTCAGTTGTGGATCACCTTCGTTTTTATTGTGAACTTTGCGAGTCACAGATTTCAGAAGGTTTTAAACTTCGCGATAACTTAAGCTTTACATGGAGAGCATTCAAAAAACTTGATCTGGTCCCTCGGGGAGATATCTTCAGTCACATGACGGACGAAGACTTGATCGAGATATACTCCTGCGAAAACAAGCAGCTTTATCGAAATTTCAAATTTTTTGAATTCTGTTCTTATACCCTTGAAGAGCTTCACTCTTTAGAGTGGTGGACGCTTTATGATCGTGATTCAGAAATCACAATGAAGATTTTTGATGCTGGGGCTAGAGTAGCTGCTGGTGAAATCACCGAGAGTTATGTTCCCGATATCCAGCCTCACCGTCTTAAAGAGGTCAAGTCAGCGGAGTGCAGTATATTCATGCAGCAAGTGAAACTGATGAGTCCCTTAAAACGGAACAAGAAGGTCGAAGCGATTTTAGTCGTGGAATCCGCGACTCCAGTGATCAACTAAAAAGTCCCTATGTATCAAATTGGTTAAGAGATTTTTAGATTGCAGGAATTTAAAAACTCGCGGTTTCGTCCATCTTTGAGATAAACAATTCTCTATTCATATTAAATTCACAATGACGTCGTTCGTTTGGAAGTCTAACCAAATGTGGGACGTTTTGACGTTCTTTCAGACGAATAAAAGTGCGCGCTTTCGCTTAAACTACCACTTTGGAGTGCCGAAAGAATATCCAGGAGGCAGTGGATGAAGTACCAGTACTATCTCTTTAATCCGAGACGACTGAATGATGAAACAGCAAAACTAAGTAATCAAGTCTATGCGACCTGGAAGTCTGTCTACGATGGAATATTTGAGAGTCTGCACACAGATGATTTTTATCGAAATGAAATCATCACGTGCATTAAAGACACAGAATTGGACAAAGTCGTAGCTTTCCACATGTACAGTGGTTTCGATGCGCGTTCCGTTCCGCATCAAGAGCATCGATATATGCAGGCGTTCGGCCCGGAGTTGATTGCGCAATTTCGCAAGGAGGGCGCAACTACTTTCATGACGATGGAGTATCTCGGGGTAAACCCCGAGTATCTGGTAAAACAAACGGGAATTAAATTTGCTGATATCATAAGCGGACTCGGCATGGAGGTTCTTCATGCCTCACCTTGGGATGGACTCTTGGCTGTTGCGAGGATGGATTATAAAATTCATGAAAAAGCCTATAGCATGGGAATGCGACCCTTTAAGCAAATCATGCGAGAACAATATCCTTGCGAATTGTTATTCATGCTAAAGCACGAATCAATTCGCGTACAGGATCCTAAGCTTGACCAGTTGGTCCGTGATCTTTGGTCGAACAGGGTGAGCTATCTTGATAACGAGATTCAGAGCCCAAGAAAAGAACGTCATTTAAAAGTAGCATAATAAAAAAGGTGGTCACGAATGAACAAAGCTCAATTAGCAGAACTTATTGATGAGGAAATTAAAATTCTAGGCTCGAAGGTGATGGACTGTCCTTGGGAGTCCGAAGAGTTTTATAAAGGTTGGCTTGCGCAAACATATTATTTAATCCGCCATACCACAAAGTTTTTGGCGCTCTCTGCGGCAAGGATACCGGTGGATGATAGAGCTAACCATTATTTTATGCTTCATCATATTGAAGAAGAAGCCAATCACGACTTCATGCCGCTAAAAGATTTAGAAAACTTAGGGGCGCGCCCTGATCAGTATCGGGAGCTCCCAGAAACGGAAATGATTCACCAGTTGCAGTATTATTGGATTCAGTTTCAACATCCGCTCGCACTTTGTGGATATGCCTTTATTCTTGAAGGGGCGGCAAAGTTCTTTGGACCCAAGCTGCTGGAGCGTCTGGAAAAAACTTATGGAAAGAAAGCGACGGTTCATCTTAGAGTTCATGCGGTGGTTGATCAGGACCATTATGACGAGGGTCGCAAATTTCTTGAGACTCTTGATGATACAGCCTGCGAGGCCATTGCTCGTAACTTAAAGCAATCGACACTGTTGTACCAAAGAATGATGGAGCGATTGGCTCAGGAAGCCTTGCAGGGCAAAGTTCGCGCTGCTGCCTAGGTAGGCAAGGTTAAAAAATTAAAGCTTTTACAAAGCCCTTCAGAGAGTTCTGAAGGGCTTTGTGTTGTTTTGGGACGGGATATTGAATTGAGGCACTGAAAGTTAGTCAATTGTTCAAACATTTCTAGACATCACTATGTTCATTCAAGCTCCAGTTCTAGATGACTCGCGGATCAAACTAAGAACTGATTAAATTCGAATGCTTAGCTCGGCGGCACGCCCTTTGAAGTTTACCTTCGTAAGGGGGCGGAAATGAAAACAAAACATCTTAATACGATACTGCTCGTCATCGCCGCATCAATCATGATGGTTCTCTTTAATAACTTCAAAGCGGTGCCAGAAGTAAATCCTGTCGTGAACGAAGCTTCTCGGATTTCTCATGCGAAGGAGCTTCTTGGACGCAAGTACCAAGGAAGTTATGCGCAAAAACTTGAAGGACACTTGGTGCTGACTGATGCCATAGGAGACCAGCTTCGTGCTCAACTACCTGCGCGTTTTAAGGCGCAGGCCGAGCGCATCGCAAAGACTGTAATAACCGAGAGCACAAAGTATCAGCTTGATCCCGTTTTCGTCCTGGCAGTCATAGCTACTGAAAGCCAATTCAATCCTTTAGTCAGAGGAACCTCAGGCGAGATCGGTATGATGCAAGTTAAGCCAGACACTGCAGAATGGATTGCTAAGAAATACAAAATTACTTGGAAGGGCAGCCGCACGCTTGAAGATCCATCGGCGAATATCAGAATTGGCCTAGCTTATATGGATTATTTGCGCGCGAAATTCAGCGGCAGTGCTTCTCGTTATGTCACCGCCTACAACATGGGGCCGACAAATGTTCGCCGGCTGATTGCTAAAAAAGTGAAACCTGCAGAGTATGCGACCCGAGTTATGACGAACTATGGGCGGATTTACTCTGCGATGGTAGTTGTAGAAGCGGCTCTTCCAACGAAGGTGGCTCTGAATTAGAACAGATACCGACGATACGCGACGCTGGAAACCATTCCCAGGCCAGCCATCGTTGAAAGCATACTAGAGCCTCCATAAGACAGCAGTGGCAGCGGGACTCCCACGATCGGTAGCAGGCCAATGACCATGCCAATATTCACAAACATATGCCAGAAGATATAACAGAGAACCCCAACTGTGATAAGTGCACCAAATTTATCCCGAGCGTTCGAGGCAATTCGGACCCCTGTCATAAATAAAAAGGCGAAAAGTCCGATAACAGCGATCGAACCGACGAAGCCATGTTCTTCACTTAAGACTGAATAGATAAAATCTGTATGACGCTCTGGCAGGAATTCCAATTGCGATTGAGTCCCTTTCATGAAACCTTTGCCGAAAAAACGACCTGACCCGACAGCAATTTTTGATTGGATACTATTGTAGCCTGTTCCCCGCGGATCGCTGGTCGGTGAAAGGAAAGTTAGGACGCGGTTCTTTTGATAGTCATGTAGAACAAACTTCCAAGCGATAGGTATTGCGACAATACCAAGAGCAATCGCCCAAACAATGATAACCTTTTTTACTTTTGCAAAAAACATCATCGAGACCCCAATGGCCGCCAACATCATACCGGTCCCAAGATCGGGTTGTTCTACCACGAGGCCAAAGGGAATCAGCAGAGCTGCGAGGGGGAGAGCCATTTCTTTAAAACCCATCCCTGGCCCTAAGCTATTGCGAGTCGCTAAGATCTTTGCCATCACCATAATAAGTGCTAGTTTCATGGTTTCAGATGGCTGGTATCGGAAAAATCCTAAATCAATCCAACGTTGCGCTCCGAGTGCGACTTTACCAAAGAAGGTGACATATAAAATGGCACCCAAATTCAAGACATAGGCCGTCGTGGCAATCCTCGAAACAACAGAATAATCGACAAGTGTTACAACCAAAAAAACGATCCAGCCGACGATAAGCCACATGATCTGAGAAATAAATAAAGAGGCGACGTTGGTCGAAGTGGGGCCGTGGGTGGCGCTATATAAATTGATCAGGCCAATAATATTTAGTGCCAGTATGACAATAATTAGATTGATATCGAGTCGTTTGAAGAGCGTTCTCTCTTCTACATGCAAGGACGTAAACACACTAGTCTCCCTCAGTGGATTCTTCCGCTAATGGAGGAACCACCTTTTGTACTTTTTTAGCTTTCAAACCTGCTTCGATCACCTCAGGGTGATACTTGCGGAAATAAGCTTCAACGATATCGCGAACAATTGGAGCTGCACCAGAACTGCCATGACAAGCATGTTCTGCTAGGGCAGCAATTGTGATCACTGGTTTATCTGCGGGAGCGAAAGCGACGTACCAGCCGTGATGGCGCATATGCATAGGACGGTTTTCACACTTGGCATAAATTTGGTCGGCAGAAAAACTCATAACTTGGGCTGTACCGGTTTTACCGGCCATCTGAACGCCGGGCACTTGCCATCTTCGTGCTGTGCCGCGCTCTCCGTTCGCCACACGACGCATACCTTCTTTAACGACTTTAAAAGTTGACGCAGAAATCTTCACGCCGTTCGACTGCGTCTCTTGAAGATCACGAATCACCTGAGGGAAAGACTCTTTCAAGACTTTGCCGTCCTGGTCGATAATCTTTTTAACTAGAAAAGGTTTAACGACTTTTCCTTCGGTTCCAATGGTATTGTAAGCGATGGCCATTGACAGGGGAGTGACGTTGACGAATCCTTGGCCAATGGCGGTGCTTAAATTTTCACCGGGTTGCCAGTCTTCGCCCATAGTGGCTTTTTTCCATGCAGAGTTAGGCATTGTTCCTGAGACTTCACGATTCAGTTCGATTCCCGTTTTTTGGCCGATACCCATCAAACTGATGTAGTCGTACATTTTGTCGACACCCAGGGCGATACCCATCTTATAGAAGAACACATTCGAAGAGCGCTCCAGCGCTTCATAGACAGTGATGTTGCCATGACCACCTCGAGCGTGATCGTGGTAGGGTCGTCGACCAAAATAAAAGACACCGGGGGCATTCACTACTGTGTTGGGAGTAATGACCTTTTCCTGAAGAGCAGGAACTGCAACGAGTGGCTTAAAGATCGATCCCGGAGAATTATGATCTTGAATGACTTTATTCCGTAGTGGTTTGTAGGGATCGTTGATCAGACGCGACCAAGTGGAGCTAGATATGCCCGTGGAGAATTCGTTCGGATCAAAAGAAGGCGCGCTCACCCACGCCAGAATTTCGCCATTCGTTTTCATCGCGACAACGGCTCCGATGCGCTCAAGGTCTTTAAAGGACTTGTATGCGGCCTGTTGAATGTCTCTATCAATGGTTAAGATGGCGTTGTTTCCGTGAATTGGAATCAAGTCCTTAATTTCTTGGCCATAGATATTCGGAGTCTGGGTGACGGCTTCTCTACCGTGAGCATCCACTTGAATGAAGCTAACGCCATCGGCGCCACGAATATTCTTTTCGAGCGTTTCTTCCAGGCCACTTTTTCCGATAATGTCACCTTGTTCAAAGGTCAGGTCGCCCTTGTAGAGTTCGTTAAGGATAGGAAGTTGTCGTTTGGAGATTTCGCCAACGTAGCCGAACAGCTGTGCGCCATTTTCTTTAAGAGGATAATAGCGGATGATGGACTCGCGAATTTCGAGTCCCGGAGTGTCTAGGCGCATTCGTTTTAAACGAAAGACCTCTTCGCGATTCAGATTTTCTTTGATTCGAATTTGCGCAAAGGGACCATTTTGTCGTCGACTTCTTTGGACCTTCTGTATGACTTTCTCTGGCTCCATACTAAGGACAGGACCGACGGTCTTAGCTAATACCTCAAGATTTTCGATATACTGAGGGGAAAGTATCGCTTCAAAGCCCGGAAGGTTTTCCACCAAAACTTGGCCGTCCCGATCTAGCATTAGACCGCGAGGGGCCGTGATTTTATTTTGTTTAATTCGATTTTTTTCCGAGAAGGCTCGAAGTTGATTTCCAGAAATGATCTGCAAATACCAGAGACGAGCTGAAAAAAGCGCGATAGCAATGGAGATCATGATATAAAATATTTTATATCGACTGTGGTATTCCTTCGCTTCATCAGGGTTGCTGACGTATGTACTCATAGTTCCAATCCCCCCGGCTCGTGCATAAGCTCGTCTTGAGAAATTCGATCCAGCTTAGCTAAGACCCAGTACATCGGAAAGGCAAACGAAGGTGTTAAAATAATCTGCACAAGGCGATCCATAATCTCAATACTCGTCGGATTTTTTTCTATCACGTAGGAAAGCGCGATGTAGATCAAGTGATAGGCGATAGCCGAGAATCCGCACATGATTGTATAGTAACCTGAGCCGGACCAAAAGACGCGAGTTTTGATGGCATAGACTAAGGTAAAGAGGATCAACAGACTGAGCCACATCATTTTTAAAGGCATAGCTGTGAAAAACAGCAGAATAAAACCCATCGCATAGATGGTGAAAATGGCTGGTACCGGTTTACGATAAAGCATCACATAAACCGCAAGATTCAGCCATAGCAATGGGGCCGGGACATTTCCAAAGACCTGAAACCAAAACGTTGTTTGCAGGCCTGCGACAGTCATCAAGATGGCAAATAGAGCCAAAAAATTCAGTAGAGTGTTCCAGCGGATTTTCACTGCGCTGCCTCCGCAGGTGGCGTAGTGACGGGCTTCGCTGCCGGTTTTGCAGGAGTGGGGCTTGGAGAGCTCGCTGGCGTGACATCCGCTGCAGCGCTAGCTTTACTGGCTTCGGCAGCCGCGGCTGCCTCTGCCGCAGCTTTCACAGCTGCTTGAGCCGCTTCGTAATCTTCATGGGCTGCATCCATAACAATGAAAACTTCTTCGACCTTGTAAGGGTCGACGACTAGGCGAAGATCGACCTTTAAAGAGACACTGAAGGTTTTTCTTTCGACTGATTCGACGACCGCAATAGGGAAGCCTTTGGGAAAAATGTTATCAAGTCCGCCGGTAACAACGAGATCGCCCTCTTTAACGTCTTCAGTTTTTTCGACGTATTTAAGGGAGCAGCCATATTGGTTTCGCCCTTCAACGATACCGTGGGCGCGAGTGCGTTGAACGATACCGTCGACCACAGCGTAACGATCTGTGATCAGCATAACATGGGAAGTGAATGCTTCAGGTTTAAAGATGTAACCCAGGGCGCCGTCAGTTGTTATGACAGCGAGTCCTTCTTTGAGTCCATCTTCGGTTCCTTTATTGAGAGTCACAGTGTTGTGATCAAGCACAAGATCTCTGCCAATGACCTGCGCAGCCACCAATTTCATTTTCGTTCGATCTTTAAAAGCCAAGAGGTCACGAAGGCGGTCATTTTCGATCACCAATTCACTCATCCGTGTAAGACGAGCCTGGATTTCATTGTTTTTGCTTAGAATCTCTTCATTTTGCTTTTTGATGTCGATGAGGTTCAAATAAAGAGACGTCGTGCCACGCACTCCTTCGCTAAAAGTAAAAAAGATTTCTGAAATGGAGCTGCCAAGTAGGCTAAACGGGCGTGATAGCCAGTTTGATTCCTGAGGACGTTGCTGCATGTTAATTGAAAGCAATGGCAGGGCGAGGACAAGCCCGATCATAACCAGTTTTTTGAGATCAAAGTTGAAAAAGTTCAAACGGCACCCACTTGATATTGTCTACAACACAAGACGCTATTCAAAAGACCGTGGGAATTCAACAATTTCCCCTTGAAAAAATAGAAAAATAGTTGGCTAATGGAACGGTTTGATTTGCAACGGTTTAAGGAAGGATCAGTTATGAGCGACAGTATGGCAGAAAAGATGAAGAGAAAACTCTCGGCGAAGAGCGTGACCGCGATAATTCTCTTCGGAGCAATCGTCATGGTTTTTGTCTTTTTCGGTTTGCCAGGACCAATGGGCGCTGGAGTGGGTTATGTGGCTCGTGTGAACAACAGCCTTGTTTCCTTGGCTGATTTCCAGCAGGAAGAAAACCGTATCCAGCAATACTATCAAAACCTTTTTGGTGGCACGATGGATCTTAGCTCTCAGCGTCAACTATTGCGTCAGCAAGCCCTGGAGACGTTGATTCGTGGTGAATTGGTGGCTCAGGCTGCCCATGAAAACGACATTTTAGCCACGGATGCCGAAGTTCGTGACTACATCGTGAATATGTTCCAACAAAACGGGCAGTTTGACAGAGAGTTCTATTTGGGCGCGCTTCAGCAGAACCGCATGAAGCCAAGTGATTTTGAAGATAAAGTTCGAAAAGACATTGCAAATATTCGCACTCGTCATCTTTTCGAGATTGCAAATCGTCCTATGAAAATTGAACAGGCGAAGCTGCAGGAGCTTAAAGCTCACAAAATTAACGTAACGTTTGTAAAGCTGGATCAAGAAAAGTTGAACAAAGATCTGACTCAAGAAAAGGCGGATGCGGCCATCAAAGCTTTGGATGAAGCTTTGGCTGCGGGGGACGAAGCCGCTGTCAGTGCTCAGCTGAAAGTGTTAAAAGGTCAGTGGGAAGACACGGGATTTGTTGAGCTTGGGGCAGATTCATTTCCTAAGATCAACAGTCAGGTCGCGAACGAAGCTATTTTTGAGCTTTCGAAGGGGCAACCTCTCTTGAAAAGAGTGGTTCGTGATGGTCCAGCGAAGTATGTCCTGAAGCTTAAAGAAGTGAAAATGGACAATGTTCAGCCTTTAGATGTTATGACCCTGGAGATGTCTCAGAAAAGACGTGCTGACGGAATGTTTGAAGCTTGGATCAATCACTTCAGAGAAAAGTCCTATGTCACTATGAATACGCAGGCACTGCAATTGAACTAATGTTGCAGTTTGTTCGAGAGATTCCCATTCGTATAGTTGTTAAAGAAGCCCTGTCGGAAACGAGACGGGGCTTTTTATTTCGTTTTGCCGCCGGCTTTGAAAAGGCTGTTGATCCTCACACGGGGATGTCCGTAAACCTGGTGTCGGTTGATCGCTGGCTGGAAGAATTTAAATCGAAGATTGAGGCATCGGAACTTCCCATAGAGCGAAGTTCCTCATGGCGTGCCTATGTCGTTCAGCAAGCGCAAGCGTTCTTGGCGACAAAGGCCAAAGAAGAAAGTGCCCACTTGGCAAGCCTTGAGTTTCAAGAAGAGCGAGGCAGTGGTTTCAGTTGGAAAGCAGAGCTGACGCAGGGTTTTTACTTTATAAAGCTGTCTGAATTTGTGGAGCTTTTTTATCCCCATGAAAAGTTTGATCTGGTGCGTTTAGATTTCATTTGGATGTGCCCGCAGGATCAGGCTGCTGATTTGAAAAAACTGGGGAAAAAGCTTGTCCGACACTGCAGTCGCAAAGGTGTCGAATATTTTGTTGAGTGTCTTCAGGGAGTCGTGGGGTTAACCTTACCCGATCAATCAGTATTATCTGAGATTCGCATTCACTTTTTAGCGGAGTCTTATAAGCTTACGCTTACTGCCGACGTATAGTTTAGTCGAGATAATACTCGCCGATGGCAGTGATATTGTTCTGGTTATAGAAGAAGATCAATTTGTTATCACCAGAATCATAGAGCATATTTTTTCCCGAGCATTTCATGCCGCTGACAGGCCATGGTAAAGCATTTTCGAGCATAGTCGTGGTATTCTTTTCGATGATTTGCGTGCCGTTACAGTAATAAACAAAGTCATCAGTAGCTCCCGCTCGGTAGGTTCCGGAAGTGGCAGCCTGTAACAATCCCATGCTTTCGTAGTTGCCAGTGGCATTGTTTACGTATCTATTTGCTGACGGCAGGAAAAGTATTGTTCCCGTATCATTAAAAAATGCTTGGCCTTGATTTGGCAGATTTTGAGTCAGTCGGCAAGTTAGGGCCGTGGCGCCCGGGGTACAGGTACCTCCACTGGAGGCGCCGAGGTAGCTAGCTTGCTCATAGCCGAGTGCTGTATCGTAAGTCTTTATACCGTAAACATCGTCAGAATCCACGCCAGGATTTACTCGATAGCGATAGCCATAGTACAGTTTGCCTCCGACGAGGCCAATCAGTCTTGAAGTGTGCAAAGACATGTCGAGGGCTGTTCCAGCTCCACCGTCACTGGCAGACATATAGATTTTATTTGCGGAGACCGTGCCCCCGATGATCTGTGACCATTTTCCAAGAGCTCGGTCTAAGAGGTAAATTCCGTTGTAGTCACCCATCAGGATATTGCCATTAGCAGGGTTGGTAATAAAGGAAGTCGGATGAGAGAAATCCAATGTTCCAAAAAGAGGGGAGTCAACGGCGTCAGCCACAGTGTCGATATCACCTCTTTGGCCATTCCCGGCCAGGTGAGTGATATTTCCTGTGGTGCTGATCTCTCGGATCACGTGAGAATCATTTTGCATAACTTGGATTTCACCAGTGGATTGCGTTTGTAAAAAGTTGGCGCCGATTAAACGAGCGGAAACCGCAGAACCATTGTCGCCATCAGTGGGCGCTGCTCCGTAGAGCGTGTAAACCCGTCCATCGCGAAGAATCGTTCTGATCCGACCGGAATCCAAGAAGTAAATGGTACCTGTGCTCGTAACAAAAAGATCTTGAGGTATCACAGCACAAGAGGTTGCCAAGGTGTTGTCAGGGCAGGAACCCTGACTGCCGGTCCCAATGATGGGAACGAAAGTTCTAGTTCCCAGATCCATCTTGGCAATCACCCCATCCGGGCGGTTCACGAAATAGAGATTTCCATCCAACCCAGTCTTGAAAGCTATCGATTGCCCATATGTTTTGAAGATATGATTTGTCGTTCCGTTGGAATCCAAGGAGGGATAGGAGGTGCCTGGAAGGGCCACAAAAGTGCTTGGGTCCACTGCCGCAAAGCTTGAATACGGAGTGTTGCCAGTGACAAAGAATACATTGCTAAGCACTGAGTCAAACTTATTATATGTGAGTGCAAGGTTAAACTTGGACAAAGCCGAAAGATTCGCTCCACCATCATTATAGTTACCGGTTCCGGAAATGGGAACCTCGCGAATGAAGCCGCTACTCGCTTCAAAGTATCTGAAATGGGTAAGTCCATCATTGAAATAGATATTTCCGTTGGGCAGAGAGATGAGCGTTGGGTAGTTGTAGTAGTTTCCTGAAGTGTATGTAACATCTGAGGAGATCGAAAACAGGTAGTCCGAGGCAACCACATCTGAAGCCATTTGTGTGCCATTTCCGGCGATCAGAGAAACGTTAGGATTATCAGTATTGGTCGGGATCCTTAAAATAGCTTTTCCAGTTCTGACCAAGAGATTGCCGTCATAGTCGATATTGATGGCATAGATGCTGTCCAGAGTAACGGAACTAGCCGGTCCCCCAAGGCCGCTTAAAACTCCGGTATTTTTTAACCAAAGGGTGTTGGTTCGATCTTGAGGTTTAATGCGGAAAAGCCCTCTATCGTCAAAAATATAAGTGTTGCCATTGGGCGCTACCGCGAATTGATTGATAAACGTCAAAAGTCCCGAGCCTGTGGGGAAATAAATCGCTGCCTTTGCGCTGCCATCCAATCCTTGATCGGTGTTTCCTGCAAGAGTTCGAATTTTGTTGCCACCATTCAAAATGCCACTAACGGCCAAGCTGGTTTGGTTATCACTATTGCGGACTCGCAGTTGAATTTGATAAGGATCATTCGTGGGAGACGCACTCGACCAATGATAACATCCCGTTTCTGTTGTCGAAGTCGCTGGGTCGTCAACACTGCAACCGCCATTGGATCCGTTGGCAATGTTTTGTGCCGAGGTAATCGGAAGCCATTCATCGTCAGAGCTTAATTTATAATATAGGCTGATCGGATTGGCTGGGAGAGGAGTGGGTGAGTTGCTCGCAGCCCAACGAATAAATACCGTCTGACTGCTGGGAATTTGCAGTTCTGCCAATGTGGGCGGCGCGGCCGGATTAAGAACATTGGAAACAATAAGCGATGAAATAACTGGGGGATCTTCTGGAGCATAAGTGATGGTTCCTCGATCCTGGGCGATGGTACCAGCGCCGGCATTAGTCAGGGACGACATCAGACCGACATGATCTTTTGCCCAGACATAGACATCGTAGACATCGGGCATATAGCCAATTTGAAAAATAAAATTTGAAACTGTTACGGAAGGTCCCACAGTGAGGTTGCCCGCAAGTGGTGACGTTACCGACTGCCAACAGGGGTCACTTGCGGTGGGTGCTGAAGTGTCATCGTATTTTAGACAAAAAGCGGCCGCCCCATAGTTATCCGTCAACGTAAAACTAACTTGAATAAAATTTGATGAAGAAGAGGCAGACCCCCCATTCAAAGTCAGTGCAGTTGCGGCAAGCGCTGGTGGGGTGTTGTCGATGGTGAAGACAGGGCTGGTCACAGTCGTCGCTTGTGCCAGCGTGTCAGTCGCAGTGACTCGGACACGAGCTAAATCAGTGTTCGTCATAGCGGGCAAAGTCCAGGCGTATGTTCCAGCAGCATTGTGAGTTGTACCTAGAGTTGTCCAAGTAGTTCCGTCGAGAGTGTAACTGAGGGTCACTGGCTGGGCCGCAAAATGAGTGTCAGTCGCTGTCCAGCTTATGGTCTGCGTTGATCCCGACAAATAGGGACCAGGAAAGGAATCCAGCGTTAGGGTGGGAGTTGTTCTGTCTAAAACCATAGCCACAGAGCCGGGCGAAGAGATGTTTCCAGCAAGGTCCTTGGCCCAAACGTAAATAGTTTTGGCGCCATCAGCGGTGTTGGTCAGGGTATAGGCGATGGGTGAAGCACAATTTTGCCACGATGGATTGGAACCAGCTGGAGTGGTAGCTGACTCTGAGACAAAGACTTTATCAAAGGCCGGGTCACACGTAATTCCGATTGAAACATTCAGCGAGTTTGATGGTGTACCGGAAAGCAATGTCAAAACAGGAGTCGTTGGACCCGTTGAAATAATCTGAAATGCCGCCGTCGTGGTACTTCCCGAATTTCCAGCCTTGTCTGTGGCGGTGATTCTTAATAGCGCTGTGGAAACATCGACAGCAGGTGTGGCCCAAGAATAAGGTGAAGTTGTAAGGTCAGCGATTTCAACGAAAGTGACGCCGTCTTCTGCGTAGTACAGTTTAACAGTGTCAAGATTTCCCGACGGGGCATCGGTCACTGAGAATTGCACATTGTTGTTTGTGCCTCCAGGAATTGCGGCAAGCGGAGTGATCGACGGCGTCGGACTGGTTGTATCCAGTAGCACCGTCACCGTTTGAAAAGTTGTGCTGATTTTCCCCTCGTCATCGATCGCCCAAAGACGCAGAGTTTTATATCCATCTCCAGCAGTCGCCAAAGAGAATAGGAGTGTTTGATTTCCATCAGTGTCGCAAGTGATGGTGTAAGCCGACGGAAGTAAAGGAGCAATTAGAGTCTCTTCCGTTAAGGCAAGCGCCTTGAAGGTGGAGCAGTTATCCCGATCAGAAAGAGTGACTCCGGTGGCTAAGTTGAGGGTGACATTTCGAGAGTTGGTAATCGCAGCACTTGTTAAGGTAAGAAGGGGGACCTGGATATTCGCATTGGTTTTTAAGTTGGACTGAAGATTCATTTCGACATAGCCGCACCCTGCAAGTATTAGTTGCATTGCCGACATGATGAACGTCCAAAAGCCAATATTTGAGAGGTGCCTCATATAGTTCTTATCGGATAAAAAATCGGATTATAAAATACGAGTCTTTATCAGAAGGAACGTATTGCTTGCTAAGTATTTTTTAAGAACTAAAGCATGCCCACCTGGACATCCTAAGGGCATCAAAATTCACCTTAAAATAGTGACGGAAAGGTAGGCGGCAAACCCCAGAAAGCCATAGGCAGCAGTAAGTTCTATCTTGCGCAAGGCTGTCTTTAGAGACTCCCTGTATTGTTCAAGTCCCCAAAGCAGGAGTAGAAATGCTCCCAGGAAAAACCCCAGATAAACAGAAGCGCTTTGCACAAGATTTTGGCTTTGCTTCAGGTTGGAAAATAGCCCGGCATAGATAAGAACCAGATGAAAATTGCTGAGTGTCAAACTGAGACTTGCAAAGAAGCTGTCAGCTTTCGGGTGATTCAGGGGAGTCGGGGGACTTTTGTTAACAAAAGTTTTTAACGAGTATATTAAAAGAGTCCCAGCCGTTAAAGCAGTTAAGACTGTACGAATAGCATGTTCTTGAAGCCAAGGAGAGCGTAGCAGTACGAGGGCTAGGACCATGTAGATGACATCTGCAATCAAAAAACCCAAAATGGAATTCCAAGGCCAGCGGTTGTTATGGATAAGACTGCGAATGATGTTGAAGCTGGCAGGGCCCAAGGCCAGTGCCGAGAGCGCACCAATCAGAGCAATTTCCACAAACATAGTCGACTCCTTACGATGCTAAGAACCTAACGCACCCAAAAGGCGATGTCGCTAAGAAGAGTTGACAGCAAAGCGGCCATTTTGTCGAAACGGCTCGAACGGATGCAGGCTGATCTCGAAGAGGGCTATTTCGAGGACGGGAGATGCGAAGTTATGGAACTATGCAAAGAATTCTACATTTGCCACCAGCGACAGTCGTAGATGGAATATCAGCCGCCCAGTCGCATTTACAGCTGTTGCCATCAAGGGAAAGGCGGACAGGATCACGCTGTGTGGCTTTTGATCCTCCATTTGTCAGCTTCAGAATGGTTTTTGGGAATGTATCGACAAAACTACTTGGAAGACGTCCTCGGCAATTGCTCTGCCAGGTTATTTTTGCTGGGACAATAGTACCTTTGGGGCAAGATGCCTTATCGTTATCTCCGTCGAACCATTCGCCATTGGCGAGTTTACAAGTGTTGGTTATGGGATCGAAAGTGTCAAGGGCGCCGTCACTTGTTGAAAGGCAAAGCTGATTCAGTTCGGCGGTGCCATGATCTTTCTTTCCCCAGCATTCGGTGATTTTTCCGTTTTTTACACGTGCAAAAATAGGAAGCTTGCGAGTCAGCTCTGTGGGACCGGCTGATGTTTCGATCTCTTTGCTAAAACGAATTTCCAAATTAGCCATAATAAGAGCAGGGTCAACTTTTGTATAAGGGACTAGTCGGATAGACTCGACGGTCATCCCGTGGGTTTTTTGACCCGAAACCACGACATTGGAGTTTGGATTGCCATCTTTATCGAAGGCTCGAATACGAGGAACTGGAAAGCCGGCAGGCTGATTGAACACCAACGGCAGATCCTTTAGATTGAGGGTGCATTGGTATTTGGGAGCGATAAACATTTTTACTTCATCTATGGTGTCACCAGCGGCCGCGACTTTATCAATATGGCTGAACATGCGAAATGTTGTATTCGCATAGTTGCCGACCATCAGGACAAGAATGGAGGATACTTGCAAAGTTACTAACATTTGGAGCAAGCTCATGCCCGCGTTTTTTCTCATCTGACAACTCCGTTTCTGGCACATTCAATCGAAGTAGTGTAATCCGACGAAAACGTCGACTCATAATAAACGTAACTGCATTTGTTTGTAGCGACATTTAGGAACGAATCGAAACCGATCAGGTCGCTCTCATCAACTGTGCCACTCAGATAGGTCCTAGGAGTGATATTTGGCCCTTTGTTGACCTCGGCATCGCAAACTTTTTTGGAATAAGGATCGGCGATCGAAGTTGCTGGATGCCAGCCTGCTGGACAGGCTGCCTCAAAGGCCGTCGGACCCGGGAACTTTTCCACACCAGCCAAAGGCTTGCAAGTTTCCGCCTCATAATCCCAGTAGTAGTATCCATTGTGATCCATTTCGCACTTTCGTTCGGCGACAAGGCTGGTCGCTAAACCTGCAGAACATTTTTTGATGTTCAAACCCTGCATCGTAATGTGGATTGGGATTTTCCGAATAATGGTTGTTGGGCTGGTTGCATCTTTTTTAAAAGTGATATCAAGAGAAGCTAAAACAAGTTGTGGGGAAAGTGCGGAGACTGGTCTAAGGCGAATTCCTTCTACAATGACACCGCTTTTTTTCTCGATTTTTTGACCTACGGCAACAGCATTGTCTTTTTTCTGATTTGTGACGAGATCATAGAAATCTACACTTGTGATAGCAACTCCGTTTACGTTCGTGGGGCTAAAGGGGCGTGGAGTTCCGCCAGGGAGTCGCCCCAGGATTTTTTCACAATATCTTTCATCGTCACCAAACGCATACTTAACTTGATTCACGGCATTTGAAATCGCAACATTGTCGTTCAGACTGCCAGCCTGTTTATTGATAAAGGCCATGAGCGAAGTTCCCGTAACCAAGAGGATAGAAAAGATTGCCAGTGAAACGAGGACTTCCACAAGGGTCATACCTGAAGTGTTGCGATTTGGATGAAGAGCGTATTGATGAATCATGGGCCACCCGCTGATACGAGGACGCAGGAATGTTCGCTCGGTGAAAAAACAAAAGTATTATTGGATCGCAATTGTTGGCACAGCAGGTCTTCCATAGTCAGATGGGGACTGCTTTCCAGGGGATAACTGGTGGCGAAACAACTTGTCAGCGCGCCGCCTGCATTTGTCGTCAGATAGAAGGGCAACGCAAATTCTTTAAGGGCAACATTGAAAGAGTCTGTGACGGATATCGTAAAGTCAGCGAGGTAGGTTCGATCAGTGCCAGAGTAGACGGTAAGTGGGCGAATGTTCTCAAAGCGGGTGCCCTGAATAATAAGTCGATCAATTTTTCGATTCTTTTGGATGTATGTTTGAACAGCAGCAGATCCTGCAGGCCTCATGACCACTTTGACATCCCTCGTTGTGCTTAGAGCTTTTAACTGATCCAGGGTGCCTCCGAAGGCGGCACCCGTCAGGTTTAGCTTGCAGGCCTCTTTCGATGAAAAAAGCATTCTGATTTGGGTCGATAAATTCATAAAATCTTCTCGCGCTTGGTCATGTGCCAGTGTTTGCTGCCTTGAGCGAAAAGAAAAAAGGATCGAAGTGGCGGTCAAAGCAATCACGGCACCTAGGACTAAAATAGAAACGAGCGTAGCTCCGCGGTTGTTGTTAGAGATTGATCTAAACTGAAAAATCATTGCCGAAATCTCTTTTCCTAATTACTGATGAAACCTCACTTAACTAATGCTAAACATGTGGATGGGGAATTCCACCGAAAAATATTTGGACACCTGAATGAGACACTTTTTTTGCTCGAACCTTGGTTTTTTGTTTCAAGCCGGGAAAATTTTAATCTCTTTTTGGCTGCTTACATTACAGGTTCTTAAGGAAAATCCACGACATGCTGGCTTATAACCTTGTCAAGACAAGTCTTTTTCACTAAGTTCTGTGGGCAATTAAATCTAAGGATTACTCTATAAAAGGGAAGTTGGACTCATGCTAAAAAAAGAAATTCTGCGAATGATGGCTGGATTTCGTCGTTTCCGCGAGCGTTTTTTTACTGAACCTTCTGTCTATGGTCGTCTTGCCAGTGATGGTCAGCACCCCAAAACACTTATGATTGCCTGCAGTGACTCGCGGGTCGATCCGGCGATCTTGTTTTCGAGTTCTCCAGGTGAAATGTTTGTCGTGCGAAACGTCGCCAATCTGGTTCCTCCCTTTGAAGGCTCTGGAGGCTTTCACGGGGTCAGCTCCGCTATAGAGTTCGCCGTTATCAATCTGCAAGTTGAGAACATCGTGGTTCTTGGTCATCGTCAGTGTGGAGGTATTAGATCACTCTTTGAACCACAGATTGTGCGTCAGGGCGGATTCTTTACGCAGTGGATGACGATCGCGGCCCAAGCTAAAGGGAAAGTTCTTCAGAAGTTTCCCGATGCAGATGTTGAAACCAAGTGCCGCGAGTGTGAAAAAGAATCCATCGTCACCTCGCTTGAGAATTTACGAACCTTTCCATTTATCGAGACTGCCGTTGCCGAGCGGGGACTGCAGTTGCTGGGCGTTTACTTCGATCTCGAAAATGGGCAACTCTGGCATTATGATGACTCTCTTGGCGCATTCCAGGAAGTCACTCCGACTTAAATCCGTGCTTCGGGAGCTCGATAAAATCTGTGATGCGAATTTTCTCCAGAAATTGTTGATCATGGGAAACAAGCAAAAGAGCTCCCTGAAATTGGTTCAAGGCATTTTCCAAAACCAATAGGCTGTCCAAGTCTAAATTATTTGTCGGTTCATCGAGAATTAGGAACTGAGGCGAAGGCACTGCAAGCAGTATTTTTGCCAGGGCCGCCTTTAGTTTTTCACCACCACTTAACGTCGCGACTTTTTGGTGGACTTTGTTGCCAGTGAATTGCAGCCTCGCCAAAAGGGTTCGGAGTTCAGCTGGATCTCTTTTCACGTGGTTAAGGACATTGTTTAGAACGGTGTCGTCGGGATCCAGAATGTCGTAATTCTGATCAAGATAAGCGACAGGGAGGTCAGATCTCGTCAGATTCCCTTCGACTGAACAGTTTACCATCTCTTGATTCAAAAGGGCTTTGATGAAACTACTTTTGCCAGAGCCATTGGAACCCACCAGTGCCCATCGCCGGGGGCCCGTCATGTTAAGGGAAAAAGATTTTTCCCATAGTTTGCTTTGATCGTGGAACTGAAAATTCAGTTCATTGACTTCAAAGACTCTTTTGCCCTCCGGTACTCGGGAAGCTTCCAAGGGCAGAGCAAAATCCAGCTCTGTTTTTTGGCGATTTAGTAGATCTTGGAACTCAGTTTTAGCCTGCTCCAATTGGTCTTCGGTTAGTTTACTGACCTTTCCGCGAGTTTCCTCTGCTTTCCTTTTTCTAGCTCCCAAGAGTATTTTGGGCAGTCCGCCTTTTTCTGCGTTTTTAGCTCCTTGTCTCATTCTCTTATCTTGAGTTTGTATTTTTTTGTTAACCTCGCGCTCTGTTTTTTTGAGGTCTCTGCGAGCCGTGGACAATTTTTCTTCCGATCGCTTTCGTTCTGATTGTTTATGCTTGGCATACTGAGAGTAGTTGCCGCCATAAATACCGAGACCCTGATTGGACATCTCCCAGATTTCTGAGGTCTGATCTAAGAGCTCGCGATCGTGGCTAATTATTAACAAGTTACCCTGATAACTTTGCACAAAGGTTTTAATCATTGCCTTCCCGATTCTATCCAAATTATTGGTAGGCTCATCCAATATTAGTAAACTTGCTTCTTGTGTGAGGGCGGCCAACAATCGGATCCTTGTCCATTCACCTCCACTCAAAACCTGAAGTGGCAGTTCCAGAGGTAGATCGATTAAAAGTTTTTGCCACAAAGGTGAAGCAACCAAAGGGGATTCCCAAAGTGGTGCTAGAAATTCGGCAACGCTTTGTCGTGGTCGTGCAATTTCTTGTGGTAAGTAAATGACCGTGCCTCGCACCTGCAGTTCCCCTGATGTGGCTTCGCGTTTTCCTGCAAGAATCTGCGCCAACGTACTTTTGCCGACGCCATTCGGTCCCACCAGGCCAATTTTTCCTGAAGAGATTGAAAACGAGATGTTAGAAAATAAGTTCTCGCCTTGGGGGAGGCCCAAGGTGAGTGACCTTGCGGTCACAAAATACAATTGTTTATGCATACAAAAATCCGTCGTCCCAGCGTGGGGATCATGAAGAAGTTAATAAAAAAGAAATAGGACGGATTTATTTTCTCATAGACGCCAGAGAGTCCTCCGGCGCGATCAGGTTAGCACAGCGTTCGCAAAAAATTCAAGATTCCCGTGAAATGAGTCTAGATTTGAGATGAGCTAGGTTAGCTCTCTGCATTACTCGGAACTCTGTTTATATTCTTTTCTCTGGTCAGCGGTTCTGATAAATCGAACTAATGAAGGAAGGGCATGCATGAGGGGTTTAATTGTTTGCTGGTTCAGTCTGTTTCTATCAATCTGCGCCCAAGGGCAATGGTCCTTGGAAGCAGATCCATCCGCGCCAAAGTTTTGTTTGCAGAACTTCAATGCTTATGGGCCCATCTATGCGCAAGGAGTTGCCGAGCGCACTTCGCGCATGATTTCCGAGTTGGATGTAAAACCATCGTGTGAAGTCGTCCATCTTCAGGAAGTATGGAATGGCGGCCAAACCACCCAGATCGAAAAAGGCTTGAAGCACCGCTACCATATGAGTTCACCAAACAAGAAGGCCAAGATCGGCCTGATGACTATGGTATCAGGTAAGGTTAAAGAGCAGAGCACCTTCGAGTTTAAAGTGAATCATGAAGGGGGCCTTCTTGATGGCGTCCGTAAAGTCTTCCGCGTGCGGAAAGCCTTTCATGTCACAAAAGTTGATCTGGGCAATTTCGGTGAGTCTCTATATTTTTTAAATACGCACCTGCATCCGAGCTCACCTTCGGTCCGTATTACGCAGCTTCTAGATATTTTAAATTGGCGTTTACATAACCAGGATTTGAAGTGGGTCCTATCGGGTGACTTCAACGCGGATGTCGTCACTTTCGAAAGACGATTTGTTCTTGCTGTCTTGGGAGTCCATGATTCGATGGAGCAGTATCTTGGTCATTACCCTAAAGAATTCTGCACCTATTGTCACACCAATCCACTGAGTTGGCTGCGAACCAGCCGCGTTTTTGATTATATTTTTTATTCCAATATTGGCACTCGAGAAACCCGCCTGAAGGTTGTTGATGGGCGTGTAAATCTGCGAGGCACGCCTCAGCGTCCTTTGTCGGATCACTATGGAGTCCAGATGCATTTTGCTCTTGAACCGACAGTTAACTTGTTTAGTGAGCAACTGTACGAGGCAAGAAAAATGCAAACCCTTCAGGTGCTCGAGGTTGCACGCAGTATTTTGCAGACACAGTCTGGAGCGGAGTTTCAGGCTTATGCCCATCAGCTGGCAAATATGGCTCAGCAGTTAAAAAATCGCAAAGGTCCTTATTTCGAGTACTTCGCAAGATTTCACTAGTTAGGTTTAAACGGCGGGACTTGGAGTCAGTCCCTTCATTTAATCGAGATGTTTTGGAGTAAAAGCTTCCGGAAAGATTTCCGGAAATTTAAATGTTTTCATTTTCCCTTGAAGATTCGCCGTGTGAATCAGAGTTTGTTCAGTGGCGAACTCTGCGATGACTTGGCGGCAGAATCCACATGGTGGCCAAGGCTTTTCGGAATCACTGACCACTAATACTTCCAGGATTTGTTTGCTAGAACTTTCGCTGATCGCTTTAAAAATGGCCACTCGTTCAGCGCAGACAGTGCCACCATAGGAAGCGTTTTCGACATTGCACCCCACGTGAATTGTTCCATCCGCCATCAAGACGGCGGCACCGATCAACGCTTCAGAGTAAGGGGCATGGGCTTTCTTTTGGGCCTCGCTGGCTTTTTGAAAAAGTTCTCTTTGTTTGTCGTTCATATTTCTACCTCTAAAAGATCGCAAGATTGCAGTATTTTGTTAAGCGCAATCAAAGGCAAACCTTGAATCGCGGTAAAATCCTGAGTTTCAATTTTATCAAATAACATGATGCCATGTTTTTCAATTTTATAACTGCCGGCGCAGTCCGTAGCTTGATCCAATTTTACATATCGTTCTATCTGCGGCAAAGTTAAAGGTTTCATGGTCATCACTGTGATATCCGTGTGGCGATAGATCTTCTGTCCATCAAACACACAGATAGAAGTAATAAGCTCATGTTTTTTACCTTGCATGCTTCGTAGCTGATCGACAGCTCTTTCGGCGGTGTGCGCTTTGCCTAAGATTCTGCCTTCGAACGCGATCAATTGGTCTCCTCCGACGACTATTTTCGTTGGATGCGCCAAACTTTCTGCCTTCTTGAAAGCCAAATGCTCTGCGAGGGCGCGGGGAGTCAGCGAGGGATCTTTTTCACTTTCTTCATCAACAAGTGGAGGCTGTGCTGTAAATGAATAGGCCAGGCGGGCAAGAAGCTCCTGGCGATACTTCGAAGTGCTTGCGAGGATCAGTTGTTTTTGTGCCATAGGGCTTCAACTATAGGACAAAATAGCTGTAAAAACTATAAAAGAAGAGTCAACAACTGGAATTTGCGGTATAAGAATTCCCCTATGAGCGGTGGAAGTGACAGTAGTATGAATAAAAAAACTTTGCCAGATGTTGCCAAGGAATCGCATCCAGAAAAATACGCACCTATTGATTGGGTCGGGATGGGTTCTATCGAGTTGCCTCTTCTCTTAAAACATGAAGACGGAGTTTATCGTATTCCTGCACGCGTCGATGCGAAAGTGAGTTTGGACAAGTTGCCGTCTCGCGGAATTCACATGTCACGGTTGTATTTAATCACCCAGGAAGTTCTGTCCAAGAACGAACTTTCATTGGAGCTGCTAGGCAAGGCCACGGACGAGTTTTTGCAAACCCATGCTGAACTTTCAACAGAAGCCTATGTGCAAGTTCAGTTCGAGGCTCCCTTGATTCGCAAAGCACTGAAGAGCGACAATCAAGCCTGGCGATCCTATCCGGTGGTTCTTTCTGCATTTAATCATGTCGGGAATAAGAACTATTTCGTGGAAGTTGTTATTACTTATTCCAGCACTTGCCCGGCTTCAGCAGCACTCTCAAGGCAATTGATTCAGGACAGTTTCAAGCAACAGTTCGGTAAGGAGTCAGTCGATTTTGACGTCGTTCATTCATGGTTGGGGACCACTCAAGGAATTGTTGCCACCCCCCATGCGCAACGCAGTTTCGCACGAGTGAAAGTGGAAGTGAGTGCCGGATTCCACTATGGACTCCTGATCGATGTGGTTGAAGAAGCTCTGCAGACCGCTGTTCAGGGTGCCGTGAAGCGTGAAGATGAACAAGAGTTTGCTTTGCGTAATGGTCAAAACCTCATGTTTTGCGAGGATGCGGCCCGTAGGGTCAAGGAAGCCCTCGATCAGCGCCTTGAAATCATAGACTACGTCGCCGAATTTAGCCACGTCGAAAGCCTCCATCCGCATAATGCCGTTTCTCACATTTCAAAGGGCAAGCGGCTGCGAACTTTTAACGAAAACTTCTAGGCCCCCCGATCTAATTGAAAATGATTCTTAATAAATCTAGACAGGCCTTGGACCATCCGCTATAACTAGGGTCTGAGGTGTCTTGTGGCTAAAGAAATAAACCCCGTTCCTTTGTTACCCCGTCAACATGATGACGACATCATTGTCCATGAGGATAATTTTGATGAAGCGGAGTTAAAGCGAATTATTCGTGCGCTTAATTTAAAAGTCACAACTCAGCGTCTGGCGATTTTAAAGACTTTGCACGAGGGACGTCGCCATGTCACAGCCCAGGAGCTATTTGAAAAGTTGAATAAGGATCACCCAGAAATTGGCTTTGCCACAGTCTATCGGTTCTTAAGAACGCTGACGGAAGGCCACTTTGTGACGGAAGTGCGAATGGGCGGACTGCCTGCTCGTTACGAATTGACGCCGACCGGAGGGCACCACGATCACTTGACCTGCGTGAAGTGTGGAAAGATCTGCGAATTTGAAAATCGTGCGATCGAAAGCTTGCAGGAAAAGGTGGCGAATCAATTCGGATTCAAACTTACCCACCACATTCTTGAGCTTTACGGCGTATGCCCCCATTGTCAGACTAAGGGATAGGTTCGAAAGCCAACCCGCCCCAGATATTAAGAATCGTGAATGATCTTCCGATATAACTGTCATGACCATGTCTTGGAAGAGATGGGGATTGATCCTTATCGCATCATTTTGTTTCGGCTTCACCGGGCAGGAAATCGAGCTCGAGCGGTATTTTAATGCGCGATACTCTGCCAATTTTCTGAAGTCCACCAAGAATATCAAATTCGTTATGCCGCCGGGAACGAAGGGGCGAATTCAAGAAACGAAAAAGTTTTATTCCGGCAATTATGGCCTGCGGGTCGAAATCACTTCGGGTCCGAATAAAGGCGAAAAAGTGTGGGTCTATTACGACCCAAAAAATCCACGCATGAAACTTTATCCCAGTGATGAAGCTGAAGTTCAGGAAAAGCCGACCGAAGAAGTCGAGAAAGCCGAAAAAGTAAAAACGACTGAAGCTGTGGAAGCCTTACGAGCGCCGGCGACTGAGCCGTTAACGACGTCCAGAGAAGCTTCCAATATGATTCGCCAGCTCGAAGGTGCCAACGATTTGGTACAAAAGACGTTACCTTGCGATGATTGCGAAGTGAAAAACAATTACTCTACGGCGACTTCAAAAATAGAGTCGGTTCCTGGAGATCGTGACTTTCAAGATCCTCCGGTGATTAGACCGCCAACCCGGACAGAAAATCCCCATAAAGACAGTCGAGCTATGTTGCGGCAGGTGGGGGCTTATGGTGAAGGCACATTGTTGGGACAGTCGAAGCCCAGTAGATTCTACTTTCAGAATAACGGGCCCAATAAGGTGATCCTTAAGCCAGGTCCAAGTGTCTATCGCTCTTGGGAATTTTATCACCCCGGTGATGCAAGGCAGGATCTGCGCTTTACCGTTACGGACTCGCCCAGTGGCACGAACAGCTATTTACAAAACAGCTATATGATGGTCTTTCCAAGAAAAACCCTGCCACATATTAGAGTGGAGGGGCAAAAACAGATTGTTACGCTTCCGACGGGTGAAACCGTTACTTTTGACGTGCGTACCAAGGAGATCATTAACGGAGTGATGAGCGAAGGTCCGTTGTCACCACCAACAAATTCAGAACGACCGCCAAGTGTCACTTACAATGGGAATGGAGTTCTTGTGCGCGTCGACAAACGTGCTGATGATCCGCGCAGGGCCGCAGCAAAGGTTGTTATCTCCAAACAAGGCAGAACTTGCACAGTCCCTCGCAAGGATCTGTGGCCCGATCAAAGAGAGAGCTCATCTTTTCATTTCAAGTACTTTTCAGATCAGGATTTTGATCGGTACCTTAAGCAAAAGTGCGGCTTTGGACTCTAACCGGAGTCAGCATTTTTAGGGCGATTAAGTTCTGCGTTCTTAACGAAAGACTTGCCGCCATCAGGGCATCATCCTAAGATGAATCCCTATGTCACAAGCTGAAGATGGAATCGTCGTCAAAGGCGCCAAAGAACACAATTTGAAGAATGTCAGTGTCGTGATCCCGCGAAACAAAATCACGGTTTTCACCGGCCTCAGCGGCAGTGGGAAGTCGTCTTTGGCATTTGATACAGTTTACGCAGAAGGACAGCGTCGCTATGTGGAAAGCCTGTCAGCTTATGCGCGCAATTTTCTCGAGCAGTTAAAAAAGCCTGACGTCGATTCGATCACGGGTTTGTCGCCGGCCATTGCTATCGATCAGAAATCAGTCAGCACGAACCCGCGCTCTACGGTCGGTACCGTGACCGAGATTTATGATTATTTGCGTTTGCTCTTTGCAAAAGTCGGCGTTGCCGAATGTCCCGTTCATCATATTCCAGTATCTAGTCAAACTCCTCAGCAAATTATCGATGAGGTTTTAAAAAAGGGCAGTGGAGCCAAGTTCTTCGTGCTGGCTCCTATGGCCGCAGGGAAAAAAGGTGAGTTCCTGGCCGAGTTTCAACGCTGGGCTCGCAAAGGTTTTGTAAAAGCAAAAGTCGATGACAAAATGATCGAGCTTGGCAAAGCCACTAAGCTGGCGAAAACCAAAACCCATGATATCGACTTAGTTGTCGATCAGTTGATCCTGAAAGACAGCCTCAAGCTTCGGCTTGCTGAAAGCATAAATACGGCCCTTTCAATGGCCAATGGCCGAGTGGTTATCGAAACCCTCGATGGAGACAGAACATCATATTCACTGCATTCTGCCTGCCCTGAGTGTGGATACAGCTTTCCTGAGATCGAGCCTCGACTTTTTAGTTTCAATAATCCTCGAGGAGCCTGTCCTACTTGTCATGGTTTAGGCACAATCGACTTAGTCGAAGAAGAGCAGTTTTCAGATGGCGAAGTTGGCAGCAAAAAGCTAGAGAAAGTCGTCTATAAGTACAAAGGCAAAAAGAAGTCCGACGAAGATGAAGAAGACGAAGAAGAAATGGATCTTTCCGCCTGCCCTGATTGTCGAGGTTCTCGTCTTAAACAAGAGGCACTCAATATCCGAATCGATGGTCGCACCATTGCCGAGTTGTCTGAAATGGGTGCCAGTGAGCTTCGAGAGTGGATTGTTAAGGTTAAATGGCGTTCTAAAGATCAGTTTATCGCCGAGAAAATCTCCAAGCAGATCATAGATCGCTTGGATTATTTGATCCGAGTTGGTACGGGATACTTGTCTCTTGGCCGCCCCTCCAGAACTTTGTCGGGTGGTGAGGCGCAAAGGATTCGTTTGGCGACTCAAGTAGGATCTTCCTTAATCGGAGTTCTCTACGTAATGGATGAACCCAGCATCGGTTTGCATCCGCGAGATCACCATCGTCTTCTCAATATCATCGGCGAGCTCAAGGAGCGCGGAAACACAATATTGTTGGTGGAACATGACGAAGACACCATACGGTATGCAGATTTCGTTGTGGATCTGGGGCCTCGTGCCGGCCGCCTGGGTGGGGAAAAAATGGCTCAGGGAACTCCGCAAGAGTTGGAAAACAACCCTCGGTCACTCACTGGAAAGTATCTAAAGGGCGAAGTGCGAATCCCTGTCCCGAAAGAACGTCGTCAAGGTAAGGGTGAGTTTATCAACTTGACCGGTGCGAGTGGAAACAATCTACGCAATGTTGATCTGCGGATTCCTCTGGGGACGTTCACTGCCGTTACCGGAGTCTCTGGCTCTGGGAAAAGTACTTTGATTATTGATACTCTCTACAAAATTTTGGCGCAGCATTTTTATAAAGCTCTGGCGACGCCTTCTCCTTATAAGAAAATTGAGGGCTTGGATAAGATCGATAAGGTGATCGATATTAATCAAAGACCCATCGGCAGAACTCCGCGTTCGACGCCTGCGACTTATGTTGGATTGTTTCCCATGATTCGTGATCTCTTCGCTAGTTTGCCAGACTCAAAGCTTCGTGGGTACGAACCCGGTCGCTTTAGTTTTAACGTCAAAGGGGGGCGATGCGAGACCTGTTTGGGGCATGGTCAGATTCGCGTCGAGATGCACTTTCTTAGCGACGTATTTGTGACTTGTGATACCTGTCAGGGGCGTCGCTATAATCGAGAAACTTTGAATGTTAAGTATAAAGCCAAATCGATTGCTGACATTTTAGAAATGACCGTGGCAGAAGCCTTAGAGTTCTTCCGCCATCACAACCAGATCTTCCGCAAGCTCGATACACTTCATCGTGTTGGACTCGATTACATCACTTTGGGGCAAAGCTCGACGACCCTTTCTGGTGGGGAGGCTCAGCGTGTGAAGTTGTCCAAAGAGCTTTCTCGTCGGGGAACCGGCAAGACGCTTTATATTTTGGACGAACCTACCACGGGATTGCATTTTGATGATGTCAGAAAATTAGTCGAACTTATTCAAGAGCTGGCCGATTCTGGCAACACTTTGCTCGTGATCGAACATAATATGGAAGTGGTCAAGTCCGCCGATCATGTGATCGATCTGGGACCTGATGGAGGGAGCGGGGGTGGCGACATTGTCGCGACGGGAACTCCGGAGCAGGTGGCAAAAGTTGCGAATAGCGAGACTGGAAAATTCCTCAAGAAAATACTTAAAAATTAATGCAGAGTTCGATCCTTGATTCTTTCAAAAGAATCGAGGACATCTTGAGTTATGAAATATTTCACAAGTTCTTTTATTTTTACCATTTTAGGTCTTATTGCCTCGTTCTTTGTCGGTCAGTATTATGGAGGCACCACCGCGGCAGGTCTTCAGGCACTGTTCATTGCTACGGTTCTGGCAGTCCTCGAGATTTCACTGAGCTTTGATAATGCGATTGTTAATGCCGTGGTCCTTAAAGAAATGACTCCCGTATGGCGACACCGGTTTCTGACCTGGGGTATGTTGATTGCGGTTTTTGGGATGCGCTTGATATTTCCGCTCTTAATCGTCACAGTTATGGCCAATATTAATCCTTGGGCGGCCTTGGTTCTGGCTGCGACTCAACCTGACGAGTACGCCCGTATGATGCTCGATGCTCATTTAGAGGTTTCGGCTTTTGGCGGAACTTTCCTACTGATGGTTGCCCTTAAGTATTTTTATGATGGCAGCAAAACTCTGCACTGGATTCCATTTATCGAAAAGCCGACCAGCTATTTGGGTAGTAAAGTCGAAGCTATCGAAGTAGCTCTCGTGCTTGTGATTTTGACTATTCTTGTTCAGTTCTTACCTGATGCCAATGCCTTGTCTTTTATTATGGCTGGCATGGCGGGATTGGTGACCTATGTTGTGGTGGATGGAATAGGCTCGTGGCTGGAGGCTTCTGATGAAGCAGTGAAAGACGTGCATAAAGCGAGTGCGGGTATGTTCCTGTATCTGGAAGTACTGGATGCCTCATTCAGTTTTGACGGAGTGGTCGGCGCCTTTGCAATCACCCATAATCTTTTCATCATTATGATCGGTCTTAGTATCGGTGCCTTCTTTGTTCGTAGCTTGACGATTATGTTTGTGGAAAAAGAAGCACTGGCGAAGTTTGCGTATCTTGAGCATGGGGCTTTCTATGCGATAGGTATTCTCGCTATGATAATGCTTTCCAATCCCTTCATCCACATCCCAGAATGGGTGACTGGAACCTTGGGTGGAATTGTTATTATCGTGTCTTTTCTGTGGTCTTTAAAGAAGGGTCCCAAAGAACTTGCAGGATTGAACTGATTAAAATGATCCCAGCACCACTCGTTTGCCAAGTGTTCAGGTTTTCATTGAGCAGTAAGTAACCAAAGAAGGCGGCAAATGGCGATTCCAAAAGGAAAAGCATACTTGCCGTCCCATCTGATAAAATTCTCTGTGAACGAATTTGCAAATAAAATGCGATCAGGCTGGAGCCTAAGCCCAGTGCCAGAATTCCCAGCCACGGTTTCCATTCGGTACTTGTCAGTTGAACCTGGTCTTGTGTCAGCAGTAAGGGAAGCAAGACCAACAAGCACCAAATCGATTGGAAATTATTGAACCGGAAGGCATTGCCAACATTTTTCGAGATTCGCCCGATATAAATGATGTGAAAAGCTGCCGCCACTGAGCATGCCAATGTCCAGACATCGCCCTGGTTAATATCAGACAAACTGCCATCGATTAGCAGCAGGGTGCCGCCCAAGGCAAACACTGCCAGAGCATAGTTCCGCCACAGACTGGGGGTTCTAAAAAACCACGAATTGATCAGTGGAACTAAAATGACATAAAGACTGGTGATGAACCCGCTTTTGGTGGCACTCGTATACTGCAACCCGATCGTTTGCAAAAGCAGCATTGAACCTAGCAGAAGTCCCGCAGGAAGAGCCCGTAAGATCTCCGTGCGTAAAGTGGTGAATTTGGGGCCTTTCACAATCAAGTAAATAATTTCCCCAAATGCAGAGGCAATGATGAAACGAAGAACCAAAGTTTCAACGGGTGTGAATGCTTGCAGTGCCCAAATAGCAGCTACGAAGCCAAACCCCCAAAGTGCACCCGCAAAGATCAGTTCAAACGTGGCTTTTTGTTTAGTCAAAGGCCTCAGACCAGATGCGCGTCTTGTCGATGCCATCAATTTCGATAAGTTGATGTTTTACTGCTTTGATCATTCCGCCGTTGCCGCAAAGGTAGAATGTTGTGGGAATCTCTTTGTAATTGAACTCTTGCAAGAAGTCTTGCACGTAACCCTTTTTGCCTGTCCAATTTTCCTGCGGTCGGCTTAAAACGAACTCGAATTTAAAATCTTGAAGCTCCTGCGAAAGAGCCGCAATTTCTTTTTGATAGTACATGTCCTTTTCGGTGCGAACGCCAAAGAGCATACGGTAGCGAAGATTTGGATACTGTTCTTTCTTAGACAAGAGATAGCAGATATGTTGCGAAAGACCCGTGCCGGTATTGAGGAAAACGATCTGCTCGGTAGGCGGTTCCTGGAAAAATACTTTCCCGAAGGGGCCGGTGAAATTTAAAGTTTCTCCGCCTTTAAGATTCCAAACAAACGTCGAGGCAATTCCGTTATCGACAAACTTAAACAAAAGTCGGAAACCATTTTTTATGCGGTCATCAGAGGCGATAGAGTAGGCCCGCAGAACTGGCTTCCCCTCTGTTTGAGGAACGTTCAACATCACAAACTGCCCAGCCTTAAATACGAACTCAGCGGGTTCTATTGCCTTCAGTACGAGCTCGCGCACTGAGGATGTGTGATCAATTATCTGCTCAACCGTCATTTGATAAATTTTGCGAGCGGAAGACATGCGTGCTCCTTAGTCAGTAGGGCTTTTTTATAGTCGAAAAACCGAGACAGTCCAAGCATTTTAGCTTGTGAGGAAGAGCCATTTTAACTAAACTTTAACAGAGTGAGGTATACCGTGAACATTGCGCAGCATCTGATCCTTCTTGTCGTTATGTCCTTAAGTTCAATGGGTTTTGCTCAGGTTGAGACGAATACTCAGGAAGAAGCTATTTCCCAACAGGAAGAGATGCCTTATTCGAGTGAGGGAGAACCCCCACAGGCGGAACAAGAAGATGCTGAGATTTCAGAGTCTATCGAGCAAGAACCAGCTCCAGTTCAGCGGTCGTTGCTGAAAACAGCAGCAACTAAGGAGTTTGATAAGCCACTCTATTTTGATCAAATCGACAATGGCGTCATTTTGCCGCCGCTCGAACTTGAGTATGCCTTGCAGGACGAGGGGAAGTCTCTGCAGATTGGTAATATCAGCCTAAACCAAAAAACATTTTTTTTCGCTCTCCTTCCCCTTGGTAAAACTCACTCACAGCTCGCAAAGGTTCTAAGCGCGGAAGAACGTTCGCGACTGACTCTAGTAATTGATTGGCCGGAAAATCTTTTCGGTCACGGGACTTTGGAGATGATCTCTCGTACGGGCACAGTTCTCTGGAGCCATAAGTTTTCAGCGAGTGATCGGCAAAAGTGGCAAAGCAATCTGGAAGCTTGGCGCAGCGACTTGATTAAAAAAGGAGTTCCCGCTCGGGCATTGCGCGGTGGAGTTTTTGCTGCTCAGTATGGCCTGATTGATGTTACTGCTTTGCAGGCGCCATTTAAAAATCAAAAAGACACGTTCCGCTTTTGCTTGTCACAAACCGATGGTCGTAATCAAACAAAAATGTGCTCGCAACGATATGGTACTCGCACTAAGAACAACTCGGTGGTTATGGGGCGAGTTCGTGCGGATACAGTCTCTCCAAGGGTGCTCGTGCAAAGTGAAGAGGCGCCGTTAAAAAACTCACTGCCAGTTGCTCACGATATGCCCACATCGTTTTTTGCTGAGCTTGCGGCCGGCGAGTCTTACGAGTTCGTTGCTGTCCCGAACAAATTGAACCTCATGGACATTACGACGACCGGTAAACCTCAAGTTTTAAGAATAGTTGCGTATGACACTCGTCCCACCACGCGCTCTGTTGTGCTGAATCCTGATCAGTATAGTGCATTGACTCGTGCGATTGGCTTTGAATCTACGATTGGTGATCCCAGAAAGTTTTGGGCAGCTGCGATTAAAAGAAATGATCCAAAAATTTATCTTCCAGGACAAGGCGGAGGTGTTTTCAAACAACGTTTTGAGTTGTCGGAAATACCAAGAGCCCAGTCTCGAGCTTTCTTACACCATCGAACTCCAACCGGAACTTATGTGGACGGTATAGAGCTTTCTGGGCGGAAGCAGCCAGCGGCGGGAATATCATCCGAGCAGAACTCCGTGAAAGTTGATAAGAAGGATCCTGCTCATTTCGTGTGGAACTTCAAAGCCACCGAGCGAGGCCAGATCAATCGTTCGTATCTGAACGTTGAACTTGATGGCAAGTTGTACAAATCTTTTTACGAAATTTATAAAGGATTTCCTCGTGAACTTTCAGGTCGTTTTACGGGCGTCCAAGCAGCCTCCGGCTTTATCGTCATGGGCGAAGTGGCCTACAATCATTGGTTCGAAGACATTTTTGGTTGGACGAACTATTGGGTGTCTCGTCAAAGATGGGGTGTGAGTTTAAGGTACTTCCAGTCCTTCAATCAGTTGCAAGTGGATGATGATGGTGGAACGGCTCCGCTAAGTGTGATGAACGGCGATATAAAGTATCGCCTGACGCCAGGCTTGTGGGGGCGCGACGAATCGGTCGGTTTAATGATGAGCTATCAAAATGTTTCCTTTGGAGACCTGAAGGCGCCCATGACTGGGGTAGGGGGATTTTGGGCACGCTCGATGCCAAAGGTCTTTGATGATCTATTTAACTTGCTTCCGCTATTTCGTTATCCGAAATGGGTTGATGTCGAATTTATCTATTACATGAATTCGATGGATTCCAACGTAACTTTAAACTCTTCAATGTCCCTGAATTTTCACGGCAAAGTCCTTTGGTCTCAGCGCCTGTTTGGTGAAGCGGGATTTGGAATTAAGCGCTATGCATTCTCTGATCAAGAGCTAAGTCAAAAGGCGGAGCTAAATACCTTCTACGGCACCTTTGGTGTGGGACTTAATTTCTAGGAAGGCTTAAATTGATCTGCTGGCGTGGCGATAGAGTCTTAGGTTGTAAAAACTTTTTAGTTGTATATTAGACGTGACGGAATCAGGGCGCCTCTGCTAGCTAGGAATTTACCGATCAATGTGGAGTTGGAAATGTCCTTGCGAATTGTCGCCTACAGTGCGCTTTTTTTAGTCTTGCTTTCAGTTGTCAATGCGAGTCTTTTTTAGAAATAGGCCAGCAGTCCACCGAATAACGAAAATCCTGTCGTAGCTATGTTTCCACTGGTTGTTGAAGTTCGTTGATAAACATAGGTTCCGTCCACTCGAAAGCCGACCGGCCCTCCCGTTGGCATCCATTTCACAAAAGGTCCTGCCAAAACACTAAAAACATCATTCTTAGCCGAGGTGGAGCCCGCTTCGGTTTGCCCGAAGTTTCCCTGAGCGCCCAAACCATAAATAAAAGGTTCGCCGGGAATATTGGTGATGATGTTGTAGTCAAGGAATCCACCAAGGCTGAATGTCGTGTTCGTGGAGTCATTGATGCCTGGTTCAGAGCGGTAAGAAAAAAGAGGTCCAAGCTCAAAGGTGCCCAGATTCCAGCCCATACGAGCATTCAGATCCATCAGTGTTCGACTGCCACTGTTGGCGACATTGGATTTTGTGTTCGATAGATTAAAGTCCAGGCTGACAACATAGTGCCGAGGAGACTCCCCAGAACTTGGGGCAAGTTCGTCCGAGGCGCCCAAATCATATGTTTGTCCAGCTCGTAAGGGAGAGCCTGTGAACTCAATAACCGCTTGATTACCTTTGACCCGTCGAACTTTGATTTTTTGAGCAAAGGCCTGGGAGGATATCAATGAAATAGCGACGGCGAATAGAATATATTTGTTCAAAGCGTCCTCCCAAGTAAGCAGAATCAAGTTTTTCAATCTCTCGAGGATGTGTCAATTGTATCTTGTCTCAAAACGGAACAGATTTTTTCGTCATTTTCTTAAGTTTGCAGATAAAGTCACCGAAATAGACATAGTGTGAAGGGAGTTCTATGTCATCATCGTGGGGAGACATCCCGTCCTGGGCCTACCAGGCGGCGCAGTCATTAATGCAGACGTTGAAGATTGTCGATCCGATGACATATGATCATTGCTGTCGAGTAGGCGAAATGTCGCGTAAGTTGGCGCGAGATTCAGGGCTGAACGAATACCAGCAAAAGTTGGCGGAGTTCGCGGGTCTTTTCCACGACATTGGGAAGATCGGAATTCCTCAGTCTATTATTACAAAACCGGGAAAACTCGATCCGAATGAAATAGCAATTATGCGTGACCACTCTGTGATGAGTGAAGAGATTATCAAACCTCTTTCCTATCATTCATTCTTTAAAGAGCTTCTCCCTGGGATTCGTGGTCATCACGAACGAATGGATGGCACGGGATATCCAGATAAAAAGAATGGTGATGACATTCCGTTGGTCGCGAGAATTATACTGGTCGTAGATACCTACGATGCGATGACGAATAATCGAGCCTATCGTAAAGGTCTCTCTGACGAAGTTTGTTATGCGGAATTAAAAAGATGCTCGGGGACGCAGTTTGATTCCCAGCTGACTGAAATATTTTTACAAGCACACAAGACATGGAACGCTCAGCCGGTAGAGCAAGAGACGCTCCATTATCTCATTAAAAAAGTCGCTTAAGAGAGTCGATTGGTGCTCTCAAAAATTTTATCGGCGGATTTGGCAACAAATCCTTGATAGAGTTCGCCATCGCTTAAAGGGTACCTTTTGGCGAATTCATAGTAACATCCTGGAATACTATACACGCCATCTTCGAATTGAACTGGAATTTCTGAAGCCATGGTAGAGCTTTGCTCCAAGTAGTCTTCTTTGGTGCCCTTCACTTCGCCACCGGACTGATTTAAGATATATCCGTTGTCTTTGACGAACTTGTTCAGAACTTGAATGTCATTGAATTTCTTAAGATTGTTAATATTGATTGTAAAGTGATTCGGACGAAAACCATATGCCGCAACCCACGACGCGTATTCGCTTTCTTTAGCAAGCTCGGTGTAAAGCGCGTAAGACATTTTCCAAGGACGGCCAGTCATTGCAAAGGTTTCACTTTGCAATAGAGAGTCAGGAACTTCTTCGATGAATTTTTGAACCGATTCACGAATGAACGGAGAGACTTTCTCGAGTTCAAGTTCACTGATGAAAATCTTAGGATATTTGGCTTCAGGGTGCTCGTAGTGTTTTGCATACAGCTTTTTTTCTACAAAAGTGTATTCACCTTTTTCTCTATAACCATACTCTTTAAATTGTCTAGCTAAGGACTCAATGCCCAAGCGGGGATGGTTAAAAGTGCGAAGTGCGATGTGATCGTTTTCGACGACCTCGCCTTCAGCTTCAAAAAGGTCATGAATTTTTTTGGCTGCGGGATTAAGTTTACAGTAATCAAGCCACATTTTTTCTAAGAGCGTTTCAAGATTCTTCATTGTCTCTCTCCTGTCGAAACCCTGACACAAAGATTACTCTCGATCTAAAGGGGGCGCAATGAACGCTTGATGGCTTTAAGCGTTAACCGTTGGAGGACTGGATGTTTTCGCTGACAATGGACAAACCCTTGCAACTAAAGGATAAAGCATGAGTTTTCTCCCTGAGATTCAGCAGATTGAAAACAAGATCCAGGAGCTGGGCGCAAGCGCGCGCTCGGAAATTCTTGCTTACAGCGAGCTGGGAAACCTTAAGTTTCCCATCCATAAAGTCAGCTTCGGCTCTCTAGATCCTCAGGCTCCGGTTCTTGGTTTCGTGGGCGGGGTGCACGGTCTGGAGAGAATCGGTGCGCAAGTCTGTCTGGCGTTAATGAACTCCTTGGCAGAGCTTGCTGCTTGGGACAAAGGACTGCAAAGAACGCTTCAGGATATTCGTATTTTCTTTATCCCCACAGTCAATCCAGTCGGAATTTATCGCAAGACCCGATGCAATCCTCACGGAGTTGATCTGATGCGAAATGCGCCAGTCGAAGCGGATGCTCCACAGCCTTGGATTGGAGGGCATCGCTTTTCGCGAAAGCTGCCTTGGTATCGCGGTGAGCTGGGTGCAGATATGGAGATTGAGTCACACGCACTCGTTCAAGCTGTTCAAAAAGAGATTTCTCAAAGTCGGCTCGCTCTGACCTTGGATATTCATTCGGGTTTTGGTTTGCAGGATCAGTTGTGGTTTCCCTACGCCAAGACTGTGCAGCCCTTTCCCGATTTGCATCATGCCTTTTCGTTAAAGCAACTTTTGGATAGAACATATCCGTACCATTTTTATCGGTTTGAACCTCAAGCTAAGAATTATACAACCCATGGGGATCTTTGGGATTATCTTTACGATCAGACTCCACGGTCGCAGTCCGAGCAGATTTACCTACCGCTTTGCCTAGAAATGGGTTCTTGGCTTTGGGTTAAAAAGAATCCGCTGCAGATATTTAAGGCCGAGGGACCCTTCAATCCTTTGATTGGTCATCGTCACAAGAGGACTTTGCGACGGCATAATACATTGATGGAATTTCTGATCCGCGCGGTGAGTTCTCCAGAGTCCTGGATCAGTGCGAGTTCCGAAGTTCAAGCTCAACATCGTTTGGCAGCCCAGGAGTTATGGTATGGCGGAGTCTAAAAACTGGGTGCTCTTGCGAGGTCTCGCCCGAGGTCAGGGGCACTGGGGAACATTCCCTCAGCGAATGAAAGAACGATTTCCTCTGGATAAAATAGAGCTGCTAGATCTTCCAGGTAATGGCACGCGCAATAGTGAGATCAGTCCTCTAGCAATTGTTGATTATGTCAGTGAGCTGCGCAAGCACTGCAGCTTCTCTAAACGAGCAGAGCCCTTTCGCATTTTATCATTGTCGCTGGGGTCCATGGTTGCAGTCGAATGGATGCGACAGTTTCCGCACGAGATCGAAAAGACGTTTTTAGTTTGCACGAGCTCCAAGGGGCATTCACCGTTTTATCATCGTTTTCAATGGGCGAACTATCTGAAGGCAATGTCATTGTTCGGGGCAGAGACCGAACAATGGGAAAAAACTATTCTGGAAATGGTGACTAACAATCATGAACGGCGTGCAGAGGAGCTTCCTTTTCTGGTTAAGCACTCCGAAAAATTTCCTGTGAAACCGATGAATATTTTGCGCCAGATGAAGGCGGCATCCCAATATCAGTTTCCCAAAGAGGCTCCCGGTCCCATTCATCTTATGGGTTCCTATGGGGATAATTTGGTATCTCCGCAATGCACTCTGCGAATTGCGGAGCGCTGGGGACTCGAAGCGGTGATGCATCCCTGGGCAGGCCACGACATACCCATTGACGATCCGCTTTGGCTCCTTGAGCATTTGCTCTAAACATACTTCGATTCCGAAGTAAGTTTTTCAATGAAACCCAGCTTTTTTTACCATGAACTCGCATATATTTGATTTGACTGACGCCAACGCAAGGCTCCGTTGACTCCCTTTCGCTTTTCTTATTCTCTACTTACTGGACTTTTAGCTAGAGGCTAGCGTGAGTATAAGAACCTGCGCCATCGTGATCCTTTTAGGGATTTCGGCGGCAACAGTTAAATTAAAAGCTCAAGTCATGAGTTTGCGAAAGCAGCAAACTCCTGGCGTGAGCACTATGAAAAATCCTGACAAGGATTCAAAGGCTCACGTCTATGGTCATATCCGCATGGAGGGTATGCAGTACTTCACGCCGATTCCAGATGCCCCTCGGCTGACTTACAGTCAGCTTTTGTCTGCGAGACTTTCAATGCTTAAAGAAACTGGATGGTTTGACTTTGCTGGAGACGTTTCTGCGGGAACTTTCTTCAGTCGCGGGCAGACGCATGCCATTGTTCACGAGGCCTACGTTGCTTCTCGTTCGACCACGATTAAAGCTTATGCCGGTCGCAAGAAAAACGATTGGAGTGAGCTTGATCGCCGCTGGCAACTGGCTCTTTGGCAACCCAGTTTTTCGATCGACTCTCTTCGTCCCGACGAGCAAGGCTTGACCGGTATTTTTCTTGATTACGACACTAAGAATTTTGAAGTTTTAGGTTTTGTCAGCCCCGTGTTCATTCCCAGTATGGGACCAGAAGTTCGTGAAGAAGGCGGGGGATTGGTCGCTGACAGTCGTTGGTATCGGGCTCCTTCAAGAGATTACGATTTTAACAGTCGGATTAATACAATTCAGTATGACTTGGAATTACCAGAGGCTACCAAGTTAGCAAGCAACGGCAGTGTCGCTGTAATGGCCCGAGCTGGCGACAAAGAGCAAGGCCCTTGGGTGGTCATGAGTGTTGGTTATGTTCCTGTTAACGAACTCATTTTACGACGAAAAGCGTTTAAGGACATTTCTCAACCAAAAGTTGATGTGACGGTCTCTCCTGATGTAACCCATCACACTCTTCAGTCCGTCGACATGGGCTATACCTACAAAAGACTCAAAGTGATTTTGTCTTATTTGGAAGACAATCCGGTAGTGAAACGTCCCGATACAGACTGGTCGATCCAGAAACTCTTGCCATTACAGGCTTACTCGGCAACAGCCGATTTTTCGATTGATAATATTCTGACTAGAACCTTGGCATTCCAGTTGAGCTATCTCAAGGTCGAAGGTGGCGGCATACAGGATATCGTTGAAGACGGATCGCCAGATGACTTTACGCTTTTCGATCAGCGTGTGAAGTTCACCAATGCAGTTTCCTTTCGCTTGGAAGGGCAGATTGCGAGCATTTTCCGTCGTCCTTTTGTGTCTCGGTTTAAGTATCTCTATGACTATGATCAACGAGGATCGTTGTTAAATGCCGAGTTTCTGTATTACCCCAGTCAAAAGTGGGCGCTTGTCATGGGTGGCGACGTTCTGGGAGTGCAAGACGAATCTCATATGACTTCAGGCTTTTTAAATCAGTATCGCGCCAACGACCGTGTCTACGGAGGCATGACCTATGTTTTCTAATCTCTCTTTGATGCGAAAGCTGGCTGTGCTTATGGCCCTTGTTTTGACTATCACGGGTTGCGAAACTCGTGTCGGAGAAGATCCTCCTGCGGCGACAGGTCAAGAGTTCGGTGGGACCAAATGTCTGGAAGAGGCACTTCCAGTGGTGGAGGCTTATTTTACCGGTGAAGCAAAAACAGAAGACGTTGGTAAAGCCTGGGATTGCATAGGTAGTGCCATTGAAAAGTTTAAAAAATATGTTCGGGGTAATAGTTCAGATCGATATACGTCTCAGGAACTCGCGGATTTCCTAGAGGACAATTTTTTGACTGAAACAAAAAGAGGCCAGATCAGTCCTTCGCTGCAAAATGAAATGATGAAATTCAAACAGATGTTTGTCGGCGGCAGCACGGAGCACATCACCCGTGCTGAAATTGATAAGACACTCGAAACCTTCCGCAGTTTCAAAGATATCACCATGCGTTTGAATCCTTATATGAAGGTGCTCACCTTGAATTGGTCTGTATCGACTTCAAGCAAGATGACTCAAGAAGTAAGATATTTTGAAGAGGCTAATAAAGAGGTTCAGGCCGCGGCTCGCCTTTTGGCCTCGCTGATAGAGAAAAACTCCCAAAGCTATGTTCTTTCAGACTTTGCCAAACTTATGGAAGAAATGGGCAAGTTTTTCGGAGAAGAATGGCAGTTCCCAAAAACCATCGCTCTTTACATGCCAATGGTTAAAAAAATCAAGAAAGCTTTGGCTGGTGGGGACGAGAATTCCGTCGCTCCAAACGAGTGGCGACGTTTCACCCTTTTGGGGGCTCGTGGCTATATTCTGTATTTACGATATCATTATTTCATTAAATCGGTTCCAGAAACAGGTTCGGGCTATCGGCTTTCTTATCTTTCGCGCACAGTAGAAGATCTTTTCTCTGTTTTCCAGGACATGGTTTCAGAGAAACCAGAAGGGGTTGTCTCTCGGCAGGAGGTTTCCGAACTGTTGGCAACGCTGTCGGCGCTCTGGCCCGAGTTCAAGGTTTCCTCTGGTTTGGTCTTCGAGGGCATGAAAATCAAGCAGCTGTTCTTCGGCGGCAGCGTCGATTCTTGGAGTATCGATGACTTTAAAAATGCACGTTTAAAGGTCAGTCGTATTCAGGCGCTGATCGAGCGTTTCCTTCCTTACTACACGATTTATGGCAAAGAGTGGGATCCTGAATTTCACTCCGATGAGGAAGCTCAAAAGCTTTTCATTGAAGCGCAGATTGTTCTTGAAACGACTGTGAGAGAGTTGGGTCTGCTTTTCGATGGGGCTTACGATTTAAACGATTTCCATCGGCTGTTGATTGAAATCGAAACTCTTTATCCACCTCCAGCGGGGCGAACGAAGCTGGCCGACAGAGTGAAAGAGTTTCTGCCGCTGGTGATCGATACAAAAAACATGGTCCTGGGTGGAACTGGCTCGACGCTCTCGGGCAGCGGTTGGAGTTCATTATTGGCATTTGCCTCTCGCGCTTACATGAATGTGCTTTATTTCCGCTACTTCATCAAAGATAAGGGATATGATAAGCCGAAAACGATAGAGCACATGTCTTTCTTTGGTAATCAGAGTCTTAATATCGTTCGCGATGTTGTTCTTAGAAAACGTGGCCATCAGTTCACGTCTGTTGAGATTCAGCAAATACTGAAGCATTTAGTTCGACTTGAAATCTTGCCCGCTGGCATGCAGGACAAAGCTCTGCGCAGCTTAGTGGTTGTGACTCTGAATAATATCTTGATGACGCCAGAAGATCGTCTTCAGGGGCGCGCCAACTATTCGTTGTCGCTCTCGTCAGTAGAGGTCCTTCGTCATGAACTTCAGATTTGGTTGGATACGGAATTGTATATGGCGCAGATTTTGGAAAAGAGCTCCAGCTATCCAGGCGCCAGCTTGCTGAGGATGATTAAAAGCAAGCTTCAGGATCCAGGCTTGTCAACGGCACTTCGTGAGGGGCTTCGGGAAATGTCGCTATCTTTGGATTCTCCAGTGCCGATGACGGTGACTGAACAGTCACACGTGGTCATCTCGAATTTTTACGAGCAGGAATATGATGGAAAGAGCTTGCGACAACTTAATATCAATCGCGCCATTTCAAGGATTCTGCTCAGGGCTTTTGCTAAAGACCTTGATCGGATCACAGAATACAAAGGGCTGACTCTTCCCGAAACGGAGAGCGCTTATTTGAATTTGCAGCCGATTTTTGTCGAGCTTAAAATGATTGAGCCCGGAAACACTCAGTTTGCGAGCTCCAGATTTAGAGAAGCCAATATTTTCACGCCACATGCTGACGGTAACGATCTGGCTTCTTATCAAGAAGTCACCGATTTAGTGGGTATGATTGTTTCGGGTCTCTCCATTCACGAGCAGCTTAAAGAACAACTCGTAAAAGATTGTATCGGTCGAAATGAAACCGTTGCGGATGGCACTCTGGTTTCGCTGAAATGTGCACAGAATTCCTATGGAAATTCAATGCTCAAGGTGATGGGCTCTGTACCGGAGTTTTTGCGTTTTATGCGCTCATCGAACAAAGAGGATTGGGCCGTTTTCTTAGGGAATGTCTTTAAGGCTGCCGGCCATGTTCCCAATGCTGACGGCGTGGTCCGAATGGGTGACATTGCCCTGACTCCTCATGTGATTCAGTACATCGAGATGGTCTATGCTCGATTTGATAAAAATAGAGACAACATCATCGATGCTGGCGAGGCCGTGAAAGCCTTCCCTGCGTTTAAAGGAATTCTTGTTGAGCTAGCACAACAGCAACTGAAGGATGGTTCTTTGAAGGAAAGTGATCTTGTGGATTTATTCACATACATCCTTCGTTACGGAAAACCGCCAGAGACTATGAAAGAAAAAATTCATTTCGTCTTATTCTGGAAAGATAAACCGCTGAAGTGGGATGTCTGGGCGAATCGAATTCAAATATCCAAAATTCTTGGTTATATTGCGGATCAAGTTGCGAAGTCTTCTAGTAAACCTTCGCAATTGATATCTTCGCCGCCGTCACTGTCGCATTATTCACAGTAAGGCCCGCATAAGAGCCGGCGCCATATTGAGTAGGTAAGGTCCCAGTCACATCAGTTCCCAAGTCGCTGTTGATATCAGCAGCAGCGACAGAGTAGGTCACCATGTCTCGGCGCCAAATGAGGACTCGGGCCTTAGGTGCGATATTTTTAACATCAATAATGACATCCAAAGAGGCGGGGAAATAAGCTCCAAGGCGGCTGGCGTTCATTTGAACCGTAGTCCCGTTAAAGCTCACGGAGCCGATCACATTAATGCCGCTTCGGTCGAAACGAACAACGAGGCCGTTGTTCGCTGCTAAACCTATATCAGAGGAATAGAACGTAGCTGCAACCCAGCTATTACTGATCGGGCCGTCTAATTGAGCTTTTAAAGCCAGGGATCGATTGCTGGATGCAAGTAAGGATGAAAACCGAATGGTGCCAATGCCAGAGACTTCGTTTAAGTCTGCCTTATCAAAAGCTCCCGATATTTTGGTGTAGGGATCCAAACCACTAATGTCCTCTTGTTCTACAGTGCCACAGGCGGCAAGAAAAACGATCGAACACAGGATTAAGATTTTTAGAATGAGTTTTTCCACATCATTGATTCCACTGGGATAGGTTGTTTGTCGTTATACTTCGCTGAAGGTTTAACGTTGTAAGGTGTCAAAACCTCACCTTTCACCTCAAAGTATATCAATTGTCCAACCGGCATGCCAGTGTATACCCGAACGGGCTGTTTCACAGAGATCTCAAGAGTCCAATAGTTGCAAAAGCCAACGTCGCCTTTACCGGCGGTTGCATGAATATCAATACCTAGTCGACCGACGCTGGATTTACCTTCAAGAAAAGGAACATGAGCGAGTGTCTCAGTATATTCCGCAGTAACACCCAAGTAGAGAGTGTCAGGCATAAGCACAAAGCCTTCTTCGGGAATGTCGAAGGTCTTAATCTTGTTATGCTTCTTAGCGTCCAGCACCTTCTCTTCGTACACGGCAAGAGTCTTACCTAAGTGAACATCATAGGAGTTCGTTCCTAGGCACTCTCGGCGAAAAGGTTCGACTTTGATCAAACCTTTTTCCATGTGTTCGAGAATCTGCTGATCCGTAAGAATCATTACTTCGTTTCTCTGTGAACAGTATGACGCTTCAAATTCGGATTGTACTTTTTCTTTTCAAGACGGCTTGGAGTCTTAGTCTTGTTTTTTGTGGTTGTGTAACGAGATACAGGTTTGCCTTCTGCGCGAGCTTCAGTGCACTCAAGAGTTACGATGATTCTTCCGGACTTTTTTGCCATTTCAGCACCCCTTAAATATCAGAATCGTATCGCCATGCGTAATGTTGTAAAAATGACGATACCTTTTCAAAGGGGCTCAAGGTATCAAAGGAATTCCTAAACTTCAATAGACAATTTCATGTCCAGAGGAGGAATCGTGAAGTCTTTCACCATTTTTTTGCTAGGGGCTCTCTTATCCGCCTGCGCTCATGCTCAATCCACAGGCATCTTCAGGGGATCAGACCTGCAAAAGGTAGAACTTCGGGAAGCTTTGCGAGATGTGGCTCCAGGATCTATCGTTATTATCGGTGAAAATCACGGTTTTAAGGTTCACCAGCAGCAGCAGCTGGACATCATGGCGACGTTACGGTCGCTGGGTCACAAAATATCGGTCGGCATGGAATTTTTTACATATACAGATCAGCCTCACGTTAACAATTACCTCTCTGGTCAAGTTAGCGAGGAGTCCTTTCTAAAGGCAATCTCCTGGGGTGGATTATCTTTTGATTTTTACCGAGACCAAACGCTCTTTCCGGATTTAAGAGAGGGCAGTCAGACGCTTGCATTGAATGCGCCTCGCTCCATCACGGGAAAAGTCGCCAAGGGTGGAATGGATTCTTTGAGCGCAGAAGATCGTCGTTTGCTGCCACCGCAGTTCACTTTGGGGCGCGACTCTTATAAAGAACGCTTCCTTAAAATGATGCCACATATTCCATCGCCAGAGGCGGGGCTTCGCTATTTTACGGCTCAATCTATTTGGGATGACACCATGGCTTGGCAGGCCAGTGAGTTTATTTCTCGCCATCCTGAGCAGACTTTAGTGATCGTTGTGGGGGAGTTCCACGTCCAGTACGGTGGTGGCTTGCCGGATAGATTGCGGGCGCGTTCGACGGCTCCATTGTTGACGGTTTCCCAGGTCAATACTCATGGCCTTTCTGAGGCCGAGGTCGCTAAAGAAGTCCAAGTTTCCGAAGAAGAGGGTCCGCGAGCAGACCTGCTTTGGTTGGCCCCGGCTGAAAGTCCAGGACAATAAAGAACCTTTGTGCTTGGTTCGCTTTTTCCTAAAATAGAGAAAGCGAACAATTCAGAGGAGTCCAAATGTTTCCCCCAGACACGCGAATACTTGTTATCGATGATATGCCCTCTATCCGTGATCTTGTGAAAAACACTTTGAAGGCTATGGGCTACAAGAATATTCAAGAAGCTGCTGATGGCGAAGAAGGACTTAAAGTTCTTCTTGAGTGCAACAATCCTGGCGGCGAAATTCAACTTGTGATCTCTGATTGGAATATGCCTAAAATGAAGGGACTTGATTTACTTAAGCAAGTCCGAGCAACTGCAGAGTGGACGAACCTTCCTTTCGTTCTTTTAACTTCAGAGTCTGAGCGAGACCAAGTCACCGAGGCCGTCCTGGCAGGTGTTTCAAACTATATCGTAAAACCTTTCTCTGCCAAAATTTTCGAAGACAAATTGAAAGCCGCTTGGGCTAAGCATAATAAAAAAGCCTAAGAGCTGACGAACCAAGTTTAAGTGAATAGACACGATATTCATTTCAGCCTCGCTCGGGTTCTCGATTTTTTTTAAAAGGTGGCGTGGTTTCTGTCTTCTGCATGCTGACTATCAGATGGGTATCATGGCCATCAACTCATCAAAATTTCTGAGCGATTTTGATGTGCACAATAGTACTTTGACTCTTGGAACCGGTTTGTCCTTTGATATCTAGTTAGAGTTTTCTGGTCGACTTCCGCTTGGGAAGTCGATTTTAGTTTGCTGCAATTATGCTGCGCGGAGCGCTTTGTTGGCGGGAACTTCCGTCATGTAAGGAACTTCGATATAGATGCTGGAGCCTTGACCAACTTTTGAGGTGACCCAAACCCGACCGGAGAGTTCTTCGGCGGCGACTTTGATCGCATCCATCCCGACACCGCGACCGGAAATCGCGGTGACCTGATCTCGAGTAGAGAACTCACTGTCAAAAATGTGTTGGATAATTTCCTCGTCAGACTTTTTACTGACGTCGATATTCTTTTTTGCGAGTTTAGCGCGAACCTTGGTGGGATCGACGCCGGCTCCATCGTCAGATATCTTGATTTGAAGGTAAGGACGGTCTTCGACGGCGTGAATCTTCACATCGACGAAAATTTTTCCTTCGGCAGGTTTGCCATGGGCGACGCGGACGTCCGGAGTTTCGATTCCATGATCAACAGCATTTCTAAAGGCATGAACCAGGGTGGCAAGCATGCCCGAGTAAATTTCGGGGATAACCATGATTTTGCCGTTATTGATTTGTAAGGGGGCAATCATTTTTTGCTCGGTCTCGGCGACTCGGTTGATCACTTCACTGTAGGGCTCGAGGTGCTGGGCTACGGGTTCCATCGCAAGTTCTAGTAGTAGCTCTTGAGCCAATGAACCACCATTTGGTAAAGCACCGACTTTGCGGGCGATATCGTTTAGCTTACTGATGGCAACTTCAATCTGACGTTCAGCAGAGAGGGCAGAGGTGCCAAGAATTTCTCGAGTTTCTTCGATAAAGCGAGAAAACTGATCTTCGATTTCAAAGCACTTACCACGAAGAGCGATAAATCCCGCTTGGGACCACTCGGTTTTCACTTCACTTAGCAGTGTTTCGGCCTCGTGACAGCAGTCGGCGACGCTTTTGACAGAGAACAGAGCTGCGCCACCTTTGAGCGTGTGCAACCAACGGAAGATGCCATCCAGATTGTAAGGGCCCGCATCTTTGGTGACTTCGTCGCGTAAAGAGGAAAGCAAATCTTGGGATTCGTAAATAAATCGCTGAATTTCGCGTTTGCTCTTGATGAGGTTAATAATAAGTTTGGCATGCTCTTTTTGAGTTTCCGCCTGTTTTTGGGCCTCAACGAGCGAAGTGATATCAGAGGCGACAACAACCACGCCTTCCATACTGCCTTCAGCCGTTCTTAGAGGATGGTATTCCAACGAAATATTGCGATTTTCACTATGCGGATATTCTGTCGGTCCCAAAGGGGAGAGGTCTTCGAAGGGAAGCATTTCCATGAAGAGTGTCTGCATCCATTTCTTGAAGCCTTCGATCTTATTCTCCGGCAGTTTCAGCACATCCCAGATCAGCTTTCCATCTGGACGGCATTCAATCGTGTTTTCGCAGGCCTTTGAAGAGACATCCAATATTTGGCCATCGGCCTTGAAAATAAAAAATCCCTGTCCCAAGCTATCAAGCAGTGCTGACATGGTTTGGTTTAAGCGGCTTAACTCATAAGTACGATCCGCCACCATTTTTTCTAGATTCTTGCTGTAGTCTTCAAGTTGCAGTTTTGCTTTTTCCAAGTCCGCAATGACGTCTTCTTTTTGTTCTAGCTCGGCTCGGTACTTTTTTTGGAGGCGTTCTTCCAAGGTAACATCTCTGATAAAGACCAGCCAGTTCTTGTCACCCATTGCATCGAAGATGGGTTGAATTGTGATCTGAATTTTTCCCTCTGGCCCATGGACAGACTTGAAATTGACTTCTTTGTACGGGGTGGATTCGGTCACATAAAGCAGATCTTGGAGTCCTTCGATAGACTCACTGAAATCGAGAAGTTCAGAAAGCAGATGACCGCGGGTAATTTTTCGAATGGAAAGACCGACGATTAAAGCGGCGGCCTCGTTGCAATAGATCACTTTTTGCTCTGCATTTAGAACAAAGACAGGTTCTAGAAGAGTATCGAAGAGTGAGTATTGTATTCTCATTTTATAAAGGTCTCATTCTTCTGATGATAAATAGTGAACTCTCGCTTTTCGGTCCATTCAGAGGATTCTGCCGTTTCTTTCGCTTCCGCGCGAACCCGCCAGTAGATTTTACCGAGGGGAACACGTTCTTTGATGAGATAGCGATTTGAGCTGATCGATTTCTTAATCAATGTTCGAGAGAAGTCTGGTTTATCAGAAACTTCCAGCTGATAAACCGTGGCGCCTTCTACCTTTTTCCATTCTAACCAAATGAAAGGTTCCATTTGTGTCTGCAAAAAAATCGAGGCTTGATTGAAGGGCTCCAAAAGTGGGGGAGCGCTCAGTGGTGCACGATGTTTATATAGAACTTCTTGAATATTCGAAAAGCCGGTCAAGGGTTCATTCGTTTCGTCAATCGCTTGAACGCGAACATGGTATTGACCAGGTTCAGGCAAGAGTAGTTTTCCACTGGCCGTATTGTATTGAAGCTGGCGTGGGGCTGAAAAGTCTTTCGATTTGTCAAACTGAACAAGATACGACTTGGCGAATGGGATCTCACTCCAGCTGATATTTGTTTCGCGAGGCCCCGCTTGCGTATCAATGACGTTTAGTTTCGGTAGAGGATTCAGCACGGGATCATTTAAAGTAACATCAATAGAGCCAACTTCGCTGGGCGCACTTAAAATTCCATTGTGGCCTCGCGCGAATACGCGGTAGAAATGCTTGCCTGGCTTGAATTTGGACCATTCTATTTGCGAGGCTGTTGCGTCTATACGCTCGAAAGTTTCAAAGCTCTTATCCTTTGAAATTTGGACATGATAGTTTTTAGTTTTAAGGACTGGCTTCCAGGCTAACTGAGGTGCTTCAGGAGATGCTGGTAAACGGTCCGCTATTGGTGGGCGGAATTCAATTTCCTTAGTGATAAGGATGGGTCGTTCTGGACCAGTTTGAGCGACGAGACTTAGTTGGAAGTTCACCGGCTCAGACCAAGGTGACTGAACATTCTTTTCGGTTTCTCCACGAACTCGAACCCAATATTGACCAGAAGGCAATTTCGGAGTGCGCGCCGAAAGTTGCTGGGTCGCAGCTTCTCTGAGGATTGATGTAAACTCTGGATCCTGAGAAATCTGCCAGGTGAATTTTTTAAAGTCAGCAGGACCTTGCCATTGAACCTCTGTTTCAGAAGTTAGGGTGTCTTGAGGTTTGGCAAGAACTTCGAGTTTCACTTCGGATGCTTGTTGTGGATAAGTGATTTGCGGAGCAGAAATATTCGAGAGCGTGAACTTACGGAAGGGAGTTGTTGCCGCAATTCGCCCATTCAGATCAGAAGCCTTAACGCGCCAATAATAGTTACCTGGCTCCAAAGGTTCTACCATTTGCAGATTCTGATCTGAGGTGGATTTTTTAACAGAGAGGCTTTTAAAGTCCTCAGTAGGGGAGATTTCTATTTGATAGCGACCTATATTCCCTTTGCCTTCCCACTCAAATGGGAGGGGGTCTTGTGGTGTCGCGCGAACCCACGTCGTGTTGTCTTCAGTCACAAGAATCAGTTCCGGAGCCTTGAGTTGTTTGAGGTCTCCAGATTTTACGGCGACCGGGGCGTTCTTAGGTAGATCTTGGACCTTGTTCTTGTTGATGTACTTGACGCCTCCAGAAAGAAGCTTCAAATCGACCGTGCCACTATGTGACTTATTGAACTGGATATCAGAGCCTCCTTTTTCGGAGTTCTCTAACTTAAACTCATCGGCACCTGATTTGACCGTCAGAGTAGAGCCTTGGGCAAGTGTACCAACCAAATTTCCGTATCGAAGATCCAAATTCATCTGACCATTTTTCAAATTCAAAGTGATAAGTGAGTTTGGTTGAATTTTGATTTGTGTGCCGTCTTGTAATTGCACCGAAGCTTCGGATCGATCACCCGTATATATAGAGTCATTCTGATAGACTTTATCTTTCTTAGCTGCAGGCACCCAACTGAATGTGTCGAGATTTTTTCGACGAACATCGTTTTGTGAAACGGCGACTGCGCCTATAAGCTCCAGTTGATGGTTCTGATCTTTAGGGAATAACAGAGAGTCGTCGTACAAAAAGTAAGAGAATGCCACGAGTATCAACAAGGCAACTGAGAGAATAGATTTTTCAGTTTTTCCAAAACCGGACATACGACTCCTACTGGATGATGTATCGGTTGAAATTTCCGAATGATTTACGGACCTTAGGCTAAGTTATGTGAGAATTTCTTTTCACCCTGAAGGGGCATAGGCATACTGAAGTGGTGAAAAAACGTGGATTATCAATAAGATATAAGTTTCTGTTGCTGCTCACATCCTTGCCACTTATTACATTAACGGCATATCTGGTGCTCGCATTAAATATTTTTGAAGAAGACAAGATTGCTTACGTCTTTGATTCTTCCAGCAGCATGTCAGGAACGATGGCGACTCAAATTAAGACACAGCTGAATGGTGTCCTCGGAACGACGAAGCCCATCTTTCAAGAATATCTGAATCAGGGCCGATTTTCCTCAGTATCGGAATCCATTTTTCAAAATGAATTTATGCTCGAAGCCGTGGTGGTGTTTAAACCGGAAAATGGAATCTATCGGCAGGTAGCACTGCTTGAGAAGATTCCAAATCAAACGGCGCAAGTTTTGGGCAGTATCCAACGTCAGATGACTAATTACTTCACAGAAGTCGAAGCCCTCCGTCGTCTGGTCAAAGTTCCTTTCAGTGATGATCGAGTGTTTATATTTGAAAGAGTCACAGATGAAGCAAACACACGAAGCACGGTCTTTTTAGTGATTGCTAAGATGAGTGAAGTTTCTGAAATGTTCAAAGCGGGTGTTTCACAGAAGATGTACTTGATTGCACAAGATGGAACAGTTCTGTTTGGTCCTGATGGAATGCCGGGACATAAGTTACAGAATGCGGTGACTCCGGCCTTTTTGACTCGCGGAAACGCTCAGCAAGTCGCACAGGGAGCGGAGACGGCGCGAGCCGCAAACGGCACCGAGCTACTAGTCTCTTATTCGAAGGCAGGCTTTGGTGATTTGACGGTAGTGACCACCGTACAAAAGGAAAAAGCATTGGGTGCGATGCAGATTCTGATTAGAAAATCGCTGATCTTCTTTGGAATCCTTATTGCCGTAACTGTGATTTTAAGTTTGTTTGCATCCAAAGGACTGACGGGTGCTCTGACCGATTTATTTGCGGCAACGAAGAAAGTATCTGAAGGGGACTTTAACATTCGTGTACCTGTGAACTCTACGGATGAAGTAGGTAGTTTGGCAGAGAACTTCAATACCATGGCGGCCGAGGTTGCGCGTTTGTTAGATCAGACTGCCGAAAAAGCTCGAATGGAATCTGAACTTCAGACAGCCAAAACCGTTCAAGAAACTCTTTTTCCCGAAACTCGCGCGCAAATAGGTCCTCTCTCGATTGCTGGTTTCTATGAGCCTGCCAGTGAATGTGGTGGTGATTGGTGGCATTATTGTCAAATCGGTCAGAAGATTTTTCTCTGGATTGGGGATGCGACAGGGCATGGTGCTCCTGCTGCTCTCATTACTAGCGCGGCGAAATCAGCTTCGACAATTATTGAACGACTGAATATTTCTCCCGCTAAAGCCCTAGAGCTTTTGAACCGCTCGATCTACGATGTTTCAAAAGGTCGTATCATGATGACTTTTTTCCTAGCATCCTTCGATTTGGACACTGGCGAATTGGTCTATTGCAACGCCTCACATGAAGCGCCTTACCTAATAAGAAAAGGTGAGGGACCTTTGAAAAAGAAAGATCTGATTCCATTAAATGATGTGAACAATCCCAGGCTGGGACAAGCTCGAGATTCCCTCTATGAGCAGACGACAGTGCAAGTCGAGATGGGTGATGCTGTATTCTTCTATACAGATGGTATACCCGATATACAAAACCCAGCAAATGAGGCTTGGGGTGAACGTGAGTTTGTTAAAGCTCTGGTCGCGGCCAATAAGGATTATCCTTCGGTAAGCGATTCTGTAGAGCGTTTCGTTGTGAGTTTCCAGGCGCATCGTTCTGGGGCGGCCTTAGTCGATGATGTTACATTTTTTATGGTAAAACGCGAAGCCGTTCTCTAAAATTGAGTTGTTTCATTGAGGAGAGAGTAATGGGAAAATTGGACGTAAAGCTGAACAAGGATGCCGAAAAACTGACTGTGGAAATGAACGGTACCATTGATGAAGATGTGGACTTCGCGCAGTTTGATTTGTCAGGCAATTCGAAAATTCAAGTTGAGTTGGCTGGTGTGAAAAGTATTAACTCCTGTGGAATTCGCGAATGGATCAAATGGATGTCCACTGCGGGCGGAGCCCAAATTGTTTTTAACAAATGCCCAAAAGTGATCGTTGATCAAATCAATATGGTTGATGGTTTTCTTCCGGCATCAGGTAAGGTCGAGTCATTCTATGTGCCTTACTATAACGATGACTCTGGGTCCGAAAAGAATGTCCTGTTTCGTTATGGAGCGGAGTTCTCTGAAAGCTCGGTAACACCTCCAGAGAATGTTAAGGATGAAGAAGGAAATGAAATGGAGATGGACGTCATCGAATCGAAGTATTTCAAATTCATCAAGAAGTAAGACCATTGACTTTGGTCTAGTTTGAAGGCGGGTTCTCGACTAGAGACCTGCCTTTTTCTTTTTTGGTCTTAATAGAACAGAGAGGATTGCCGAAAGGAAAATGTGGAAAGCGGAAAATCCAGAATACTTATTCTTGAAGACGACGAAACCGTTGGGAGCGCCCTAAAAGAGATTTTAGGTCGTGCCGGGCATGAAGTCTTTTTAGCAGGTCGTCCTGACGATGCGAATGAAATTCTCTCGAAGAACGAAGGAATAGAATTTGTATTTTCCGACTGCCTGTTACCGCAAATGACCGGCTTGGATTGGGTAAAGCAAGCTCGCGCCGCTTTCCCTAGCCAAAAATTCCAAGTTATTTTGATGAGCGGTGTTTATACCGACAAGCAATTTGTTCAAGAGGCGACACAAGGGGCGCAAGCAATTGCTTTCCTAAAGAAACCTTTCGAGATGGAGAGCGTTCTTAAGCTGGTACAGAAAAAGACTGTGCCCAAAAAAGAAGAATCCAGCGCACGCAAAGTTCTTTATCAAATGTTTGCCAATCCAACTGTTACAAATCGGCAGAAAAGAAAAACTATCGAGTCCATCGAAGAAGTCAGTGGTTTCGATTTGCCTTTCCTTTACTCGCTATTGGCCGAAACCAAGAGCAGTGGATATTTGAATATTTATAATTCCGACGGATCTGTATCTGGCATTTCTTTTTGCAATGGAAATATTGTGGGCGTCGACGTCGATGATAAGACGACATTCTTGGGAGAGATGCTTATTCAGAGTGGCTATGCCATTCCCAAAGATGTGCAAACGGCTTTGCGTGACAAGAATAATCGCCGCATTGGTAGCTATCTTATTCAGAGCAACCAGCTAAGTCCTCACGCCTTCGACGTGATCTTAATGGAGCAAATGAACATTCGTCTGGTGCGAACGATTGTTGATCAGAAAATCCGCGTCAATTTTGCGACAGCGGAAGTTGAGATGAGCAATCCGAGTATTGATTCAGACACGTTGTCGTACTATCTGCACGACTGGATTGCATCCAAGATTTCAGTCAGTTGGTTGAAGTCCTTCTACGTCATGTGGTCAGGAAATGTGATCGTCAAAGGGCCTAACTACAGAGACGATCACCCAGCCCTGCAGATGTCTTTGGTGAAATCTCTGGAAGTTTTGCCTGTCCGTTTAGGCAATCAGATGACCCTAACTCAGCTTCTTGACGTTAAAGGTTATAGCGAGGTAGCAGTCTACAAAGCGATTCACTTTTTATTAACGAAGGGTTTGATTGTTTTTGCTCAACGTTCGTCTTTCGCGAACCCTCAGGAGCAGCTGAAAGTCCTTAAGAAGATCTGGGCAGAGCTTCATGGTAAGAAAGACTTTGAAATTGTGGGTTACCTAGAATCCGGCGCTATGGGTGCGAACTCTATGGAAGACGCTCACGGTGAGTTTATGAGTTTGATTGGCTCACAACCTCAGGATATCCATTCTGAAGGCTACACTCTTTGGTGTAACATCAAGAAGGCTGTAGAGACGGCGATTTCTGTTTCTAAAGACTCTACAAAAATCGAATCACTTCGTCAGGAAAGCCAGCGTTCCGAAGCGGAGGGCCGCTTGAAAGCTGCTACTATGATGGAAGATGTAAAGAAAGCGCTGCAGTACAATCAGTTTGCCAAAGCCTTGGAGTTTCTAGCTGAGGTTTCTAAACTCAATCCCGAAATTCAGCAGCTTCACCTTTATAGTTCCTGGGCCAAATTGGGTGCCATTGACCCTGCCGCAAAAATGGCTGTGATTAAAGAAGTAGAGCTAGAGCTGGTTCAAGTTCCGCCAGAAGAGCGCTACGACGCCCTTTTTCCCTTCGTCCAGGGAATGTTGCTCAGAGCTAAGGGTGATGTTTTGACTGCGCGCAAGTCTTTCGAAAAGTGTATTGCGTTGGACCCATCTTTTATTCCGGCTCGTCGAGAGATTTCCGTACTTATGGCCCAAAATAAAAAGCAAGACGTCTTTAATATGGACCTGAAGGATATGGTTACTGGATTGTTCCGTCGTCGCAGCTAAATATCCTTAAGTATTTTCTAAAACTTGAAATATACGCCTGCATTGATTCCAATTTGCAGATCTTCTTTGCCGGCAGTGGGGTCGAACTTGTATTGGCTCAGGTCTAATCCATAACGGAAAAACCATTCCTCGGACCATTTTTTATAAGCCAGAGCCTTCAATGCATAAGCAGACTTTACTTTAAAGTCACTGCCAGAAGATCCTGCGAAATAGTGGAGTTTCCACTCGTACCAATCCATTGCATACTGCAGCCACGGGTTATTGGCTTCTTGATTTAGGAAAGCTCCGAGTCCATAAGTCATTGCAGTGGCGCCTTCGCCCTCTATCATTTGCATCGGCACGATAAGTCCCCATGTCGAATCGACAAGGTGAAACCCTGGTTTTGCTCTCCACAAGAGTTCAAAAGTGGTGAAGTCAACTGCGGCCACATCATCTTTTTCGGTAAGATGTTGCCTTCTTTCGACAGCAACTCCCCAGTTAAACCGAGTGACAGGGGAGTTCAAGAGTAAGAAGTTTTCTATCCACCATTGAAACTCAACAGTACCGAAAGCTATCCCAGATGGATTTTGATATTGCAGGCCCACATTCAGCGCGAATGGATGACCTCGAAAAATATCATATCCAGCAACAAAATTTTTGCCTTCCGAGGCTACGTTCAAATATCGGCGGTGAAGAACTCCTGATGGGATGTTCGTCAGTGTCCACAGATATTGATTTTTTTTGGTGTTTTCGATTCGCGATTTAGTATCTTCAGTCGGAACGCTGACTCTGACTTCATCTGGAGCAATGCCGTTGATAATTACGGTTGAGGAATAGGTTTGTTCAGGGGCTTTTGCTGACACATAGGGGCGGTCTTTCAGTCGTGGCAGCTGCCCGCGAATGTAGAATTCCTGGCGCATGGGAATGTCGCCTTCGCCTTTGAGGTAAAGCAAAGGTCGCGATTTCGGCAACTCAATCTGCCACTCTTTGGCGGAAATTTTCTTTACCTTGTCTTCGTTCACGGGCTCTGCACCTGACGCAGTTAAAATGATTTTTTCTCCGTCGTTGGAAAGAACGGCGTCTTTAAAATCAACGTCTTTTCGCCGAGTCTCGATTTCGATAAAAGCACCTGATTTTGACCGTGCTTTAAAGACGACTTCTTCGCTGCGATCATTAAGGTAGATAATTCCTTGGCTCCCAACGACTTTGCCATTGATTTCAATCTGAGCGGACTTCTGATTTGAAGTGCGTGACTTAATCTGCATTTGACCGTCTTGAGAGCTTAAGAAAAGTTCTTTTGAGCAAAGATAGAATCTTGTCCCCTCGGCTTCTCGAAATATACAAAAAGTCATAAAGGGAAAATACTTCATGTCATCAATAAGAGTGGCCGGGAGGTTCTTGGCTGTGAAGCTTGCCATATCGGAACGCAAGAGATCTTCACCGTCTTCGGAGGTTCCTTTGGCAAGATCAATGTTCTTAGGATTGATTGTGGCATTGAAGATCGCTTTTCCAGAGTTGTTTTTTACAGCGAGCTCTCCTTCTTGTAATAAACCCGCTGGCCAAGAGAAACGAAGGTCGTAGGTGCCTTTTTTCTCCGTCGAGGGAGCGAGTTCAAAAGTAACCTGACTGGCATCTATAATGATATCTCCAACTTTTAGGCGATCGTCGTCGAGCAAGCTGTATTCGAAGCGCTGAGGAAGCACCTGGAGGTTGTTTTTGTCTGCTTGAAAGTAGAGAGGTTTGACTCTGCTTTTTTGTGCAAATGCTGGGGATAAAGAAAAGAGAATCGAAAGTAGAGTCACCAGTCCACGGATCATAAAATCTCCTTCTTGATTTCGTCAGCGCTTTTATGCGCCAAGATCGCTCGAATAACAGACATAGAGGTTGTCATTTTTGACATAAAATCATTGTTCTGGGTGATAATCAGTCTTCTCGGATGACCTTCCCATGCGGTCTTAATGCGTTCGTTCAGTTCGAGGGCTTCTTGAAAAGTCTCGGTACGAATTGGGTTGCTGGTATCATAGAAATCGGAAGAGGCCGTGTCCAAGTGGATGACCCAATGGTAGCGAGCCAGTTCTTCCTGTCGTGTGACCTTCATCGTCTCGAAGAAATCGGCGGAGTTGTGTGGCCAATAAGCAAGGCTGTCAAGGGAGCCACGATCACAGACAACTAAACTATTGTTGTGCATGTGAGTAATCAGATCTTCGAGCTCATGCAAAGTATGAAAGATCGCTTTTTGTGTGCGTATTTTAGCATGGGGGTCCTTAAAACGAGGGAAGCCACCTTTATAAAGTATGCTGGCTGCTTCAGGTACTATCGCGCATTTTGAACCGAACTCTTTTTTAAGAGCCTCGATAAGTGTCGTCTTTCCGCCTGAAGGGCCGCCCGTGATTGCAACTTTGATGTATGAACTCATTCTTTAAGGATGGTAAAATCCTGCACCGAGGTCAAAGTAAAAAACTAAAGCATATAACGCAGTCTGAATGCGACCCAGTAGATGATACGGGCTAACCAGGAAGGAGCTTTGAAGTCGTTCTCCGTGACGAGTCGAGAGTTTTGGATGTCAATTTCCCACTGTTTCAGCATCGAGTTCAAGCTTTCCGGGTCTTGAAGAATGACTTCGACCTCGAGGTCATGCAATAAACTCCGATGATTCAGATTGAACGAGCCAATATGAACTCGGTTATCGATGATCATGGTTTTGGCGTGCAGGATGCTTTTCTGGTACTCATAGATTGGAAGTTGCCGCTGTAAAAGGAAACGCACCATATAGAATGCCGCCCACTTGACCATAGGAACGTCAGATTTGCCGGGAATCAGAACTTTTACGTCGACGCCCCGTCGAGTGGCTCTTAAGATGGCACGAAGTAGAGATCTTTTTGGCAGAAAATAAGCGGTCGTGATGTAGATGCGAGTCTGAGCACGATGAATAGAGAGTAGAAGATCTTTGTAGAGATTTTGCCGCATTCGTTTGGTCGTGTTAAGGCGCAAAACTGACATGTAAGGATCTTGAACTCTTCTCCAGCGGTTCAGCCAGGAAAGAAGGCCTTTCATAAAGGTTCGCAAGTAAGTAATTTGGAAGGAGATCGCCAATCTTTGAACGGGTGGACCCTCTACCCAGACTCCCGTGTCTCGCCAGGCTTTTTCACCCTTGATGCTGGCGCAGTGGTCTGCGGTAAAGTTGAGGCTGCCCAGGTACGCACGTTTTTCGTCAAAGATCGCAACTTTGCGATGGGTCCTTCGGTTCATTCGCCGAATCATCCACGACTGACGAATTGAATGGCGACTTACGTAGCGAGGGTAGCGAAAAAAAGGATAAGGCAAGGGATGAAAGACTTGAAAGTCGATGCCACTTTTCGAGCAGATTTCGTCGAGTTCAGGAATCCACGAATAAGAGCCGAATCCATCCACAACCAGCTTCACTGTGCATCCTCGACTTCGAGCATTCGCGAGTTCGCCTAAAATTGTTTCAGTCAGCGGATCTATGGAAAAGATATAGCTTTCTATCGTGATACTGCGCTGAGCCCGTCGAATATCCTCTATCATGCTCGCATAATAGTCGTCGCCGGAGTGAAATATGCGGACTTGGCTCCATGATTCCATTGCTGCATTGTTCAATAATTTATTAAAAAAGTCGACATCAAAGCAGACGGGGATGCAAACTGGGATTTATGACAAATTCAACTTTGATCGACATTCGTAAGCTCGCAGTGACAGGCCTTGTCGGTTTGTTCTGCTGGGGGGCGGCATCCGCTCAGGCATCAGTGACTTCTGCAAAAACTTTGGTGGGTTATTTCGGGCAAGTCCCGGCTGCTGAATTTGATAGCAAAATTAAGCCTGTCTTCGACGCTAATTCTCGTCGCTGTAAGAATTGCGAATTGGTCAACTTGACTCCCTATTCACCGACGGGTGAAGTTGACATGAAAACTCTAAGTGAAAAAATCGAGAACTTGCCGGCCGAGGTGACTTTCGTGTTTTTTGACTTCAATACCAGAACCACTGAGCAGAATAAAAAGTGGGTTGAGGCTTTGAATAAAAAATCTGCAGAAGGCCTTTTGGTCGTAGGAACAGCGGGTGCACCTATCGCCCCGGAGTCCTCTGGTCCTTTAAGTCGCACTGTTTTGGGGCAAGTGCACGGTTCTTTTATTGTTGGTGAACTCACCGATCGCGATCGCCTGACACCTTCGGGTTTTTATGGCCCGGAAATGTTAACGGCCCTGCGTGGTCCTAAAGATTTGTTAGGGCAAGGCTACGTGCCTCTTATTTTTGCAGCGAATCTGGCGGAAAACTGGCACAAGCGCAGTTCCCAAGAATGGTCAGAACATTTCAAAACTAAGAAAATCAAAAGCCGCAAAATCTGGCTTAGCTTGAACGATTTATTCTAAATGGGTCTAGCGTCCAGGAAAAAGAACGACCCGGTCGTGGAATTCCGCAGGAACTCGGCTTGAAATAATTCGTCGAGCTTCCTGGTCCGAATAGCGACTAGATACGTGGATTAACACAATCTGTTCGCTTTGGATTTCAGTTAAGCGCGGTAAAATTTCGTCTAGATGAGTGTGACCCCATTGGCGTGCTCTCTCAATACTTTTGCGGTCATCCAAATAGGTGGCCTCCAGAAAAAGCACCTTGGATTGCCGGATCCAAGGTCGACTGTCCAAAAATTCAATCTGTGTATCCCCTGTGAAACTGACGAGAGGAGTGTGGTGGATATCCGAAACTTCGATTCGTTTGCGGCGAAGTTCAACAATCTCCTCTTTGGTAAGATTGTGATACTCGGGCTTCAGCTTCTTATGGGTTTCAAAAACCGTATATCCGTACGATTCGACGCGATGTTGAGTTGGAAAAACTTTAACATAGGTTTGAGCATTCAACTGAAACTCGTCATCGGCACGCACTGGAATGAACTCATACTTGTACTGATGTTGTTCAATTCGCTCCCAGGTTTTCATGATCTGATCCATGGGTTCTACCAAGGAAGTTGGCATATAGAATTGAGCCGTCGGTTGTCCCGTCATCGCTTTTTGAGAAATAATATAGGGAATTCCAGCGGCATGATCCAGGTGACCATGGGAAATAAAGAAGCGCTTTAAGTTCAGTAGATAGGGATAGCCCTGAGCTACATCGAAAGCTAAGGAAAGATCTGGCATGGCGATGGCCGTGCGAATTCCTGAAAGAGAAAGTCCGAAAAACTTATACTTCTGATAGGACCACTCGGCGCCGGCCAGGACAGACATAAACCCCCTACATCGTCTTTGCTACGAGATCGTGATTGATCCAAGCATAAGGGTGTTTTGGCTCCCAAGATGTATGTAACATAACATAACCGCAAGCCTTAAAGACCACTTCGCTTAAGACAGCGGTCATCAATTGTTTTTCATCTTTATGAAGCGCAATTAAGCTGTCGGAAGTGTTCAGCATGTACTCCATGTGATCCTTACTTGAGTTTTGAGGCCACTGGTCAAGTTTACTGTGTTCCAAAATCAAGGGGTTTGTGAGGTACTTATCGGTCATTTGGATCACCTGATCAAAAGTGACGCCTTCTTTAAGTAAAGATTGGCACTGATTCAAAACTTGTTCGGCGTGTTTCTTGTCTCCGCCGTGTTTTTGAAGGGCTCGGAGCAAAGGATAAAGTGATACTTCAACACCCTGGAAGATGGTGGTTGAGTTGGTCAGGATCTCCGGGCAATTGTAAACACAGCAGTGAACGCCCTTTTTAAAATACTCTGCAGAGATTTGTTCAAGTTCTTTCTTAGCCCACCCTTGAAAATAAGGCGTATATGTTTGCCAGCGATATTCATCCTGAATCATCACTTCAGTGCCATGATAACCATAAGCTGTGTATGAGACATGACTGCCTTGTGCCTCTAGTTTCTGACGTAGGGGAGCAGATAGTTCCACCAGATGCCGGAAAGTTTCTGCCGTTACTTCGGAAAAATTCTGCAGGGCAAACTTACCCAGTTCGGATTCATACAGGTCTGCCGAAGAAATGAAGCGATCGCCTGTTCCTTTGAACACGCGATTCATCACAGGCATGATGATTTTGGTTCGTGGCACCCCTCCAGCCATTAAGTGGGCGAAAACCACATTGGCTCCAGTTGGGATGTGTTTTTCAAGTTGGTTTAGGAAAAGCTCGGTGTTCTTACGAAAACGTTTGATACCGTTTTGGCGTGATTCTGCGATAGATGACCAGTCCAACTTAGCGTTTTGCCAATCGGACATTTTGATGTCTTTGGTTTGATCCACCGGAGTCTGTCCTTTAGAATCGGGCTCCATGTCGAAACCGGCTTCCAAAGCGACATTAATAAATGGTTGGGGGACTTGGGCAGCTTCCTCTTCGTTCAAAGGGCGAAGGGTGCCATCTTTTTCTCGTCGCCCCACGGTGGCTCTGACGATCGTCATTCCCAAACGTTCTGCCTCGTCGACAAGTCCGTTGGCATAGCCGCGAGAGAAAAGCTCTCCGAATAAAACAAGAACATCGCCTTTCTTGTAGGGCGCCAAAGACGGTTTTTCACGAAGTGGGAATAGTTGCGTCATAAATACCTCTTAAAAGTTTAAAAAACCCATAGTGATCTGGCGTAATAAAGAGGTCAAGTTTTTGACGAACGATGGCTCAGCGGATAATGTTTTTTACGGAGGCAAAATGCGTGTTGTAAGTATGGTCCCATCATGGACAGAAACGCTGATAAAAGCGGGAGTGCAGGTCGTTGGCCGCACACGTTTTTGCATTCATCCTTCTGATCAAGTCAGTAACATTCCGATCGTTGGCGGTACCAAGGAGGTTTCATGGGACCTTGTCCAGGATTTGAGACCCGATCTTGTGCTTCTGGATCAAGAGGAAAATCCTCTTAGTATGGCAGAAGATTGCCCCGGGACCTATCTGGCTACCCACGTGACATCGCTCGAGACCTTGCAATCCGAGCTAGTGCGTTTGGGCGAGCACTTTCAAAACGCCTTTTTGATGGAGCTTGCCGTTGATTGCCTAGATATTATCGAGGCACCGACGCCAAAATGGAATGCCCAGAGAATTCCAGGCTTAGTGCAGCTTATACGGCAGCCAGCGCAAGAGTCTGCTGAAGTTGTTTATCTGATCTGGAAGAAGCCGTGGATGGCGGCCAGCGAGGAAACTTTTATTGGATCGGTTCTGAAAAAACTAGGAGCGAATTTGATGCCTTTTAATGAGGGAGACAAATATCCAGTCTTAGAAATTGAAGATATTGAGAATTGCTTTTGCTTGTTTTCGACCGAACCCTTTCCCTTCGGTAAAAAAATTGAAGAGCTTCAGAGCACGGGGCTCGCAGGGGCGGTTGTGGATGGAGAGTTCTATTCCTGGTTCGGTGTTCGTAGCATCGCCCACTTAAAGCAGGCGTTGCTATCCAAAACTATTTAATCAGATACATTCCCGGATAAGACGGAGCTGAAAGCTTAAAGAGACTGTCCATGTCAATCGTCGCCGCATCTTGCATGTTCAGCTCTTGCTTATAAGTTTCTGGCATTTGAGTTTTGCCTTTGATGCCAATAACAAAACGGTTGTAGTCGTTCGAGCTTCGTAAAGCGATGAAGAAGTTACGATTTCTCGCGTCGCCATTATCTTGCATCTGCGTAGAGTTTGACTCCTGAGCGATCAAGTAGAAGTTCTCTGTCAGCTCAAGGGGTTTTGTACGGATTTCACCTTCGCAAAGCATCAGTCCGCGAGTGATCGCTTGAACCTTTTCCTCTTCGTTCAGGTGTCCATTAAGGACGTCCAAATAATTTCTACCTGCGAACCAACCCGTGTTTTTCCAACCCGAACCTTTTCTGAATAAAAGTGGATTCAGGCGGACGACAAGGCACTGTTCGTATTTTTGAGCTTTAATCTTGAAAACGTTCTGCTGAACAGTCATGGTCGTTGCCGTTGCGACGGAGACACCATTTTGCGTTCCATTAGCATCAACCCAGTTTAAGTTGTAACCAACATCACCACTGATTGAGAAAATGTCTAAGAACTTTTTCGATAAACCAGCTTTCGCACTGATAAAGGCCGCAGTACTGTAAGAGTTCGTCGTGCTTAAAGAGAAGTTGGTTCCTACGGTCATTCCGTGATTGAAACCTTTAACGTATTCCGCCGGAGCCATTTCCTTAAGCAACAAACGTTTCTCCCATTGGAAGAACTTGCTTGGATCATTTTTGACTGCATGAAAGCACTCTAATCCGAAACGCGATGCGATGTCAGGAGCAAGGGCTCCGCCTTTTTGGGAGTGAATCTTTGGTAAGTATTCGTTGTTCCAAAAAGCACAAAGCTTTTGTGCAATTTTTGGTGTTACACGTCCTTGATTGACGATGCTCTGCAACTCGATTCTGTTCACCACCAAAGAGTCATCCAATTTGTCAGAGGACAGGGCTTTAAGGGGTTTGAAGGCATCTAACTTGTTTAAACGGAGCAATTGAAGATTATTTTCTTGAGCAAAAGTTTTTGCACTTGTTCTGGCTTTCGTGCGTTTTGCCGAAGCCATCTGCATCTGACGACCCTGATTGACGATCTGTGCGATTACGTTTTTACCTGGAGCAACGTTGTGTCCAAGGCCGTCAATAAGGAACTGACTGACTGAGGTGTTGTCAGCCATTCTTAATGGCCGTGTTGTCTCGTCGATATTCATAACGATAGGACCCATAAACACGGGTGTCTCGAGACCACTTTCATGATCGACGACGGAATCATAAGTGTCTTTTTGGTTTTTTAAAAGCACCTCTCCATTTTGTGCCGAGACTTTTGCTTCATCAACGGGCAGGATCTGGATCATTACCGTGTTTCTGTTACCAAGGGCTTTCAAGTCCTGTACTTGCAAAGTAAGGTCGGTATTCACTTGGCCACTTAGAACTGTGATAAGTTTTTCAGTGCTTGTAACATAAGTGTTTTTACTGTCGTAGTCTTGATTGCGCACCACGAGGAAGCGAAGCAAGTAGATACCGTCACGCAGACGCTCACCATCAGCACGACCATTCGTCAAACTCGAGTAAGTAAGAACCCGTGGATCCATTTTGAACTGAATACGTTTACGTACAGTCAGATTAAGATAGTCGTCCATTTGGTAGCTATACGATAAAGTATTATAGGAATAGTAATCCGCTAGCAACTGCGAGCGGGGGCGACTTTCTGCCTGGCAATTTAAAGCTAGTTTTTCAGATGGATCAACGTAACGCATATCTCGGGCAATACCACGGAGGGACTCCCAAGGATTGACAATAATTTCCAGTTTTTCGTTCATCCCGAGATCTTCGTTCGAAATCATGACCTGGCCACGAATGAAATGCTGACATTCGAAGTATTTGAACGCGATGTTTTCATCCCAATTGATACAAGAATTATTGTCTGTCTTTACAAAAACAGTTTTAAGCTCTTCTTTTTCCGACTGGTGAAATTTCGTCACCTTAAAGGTATGAGCTCTTGTGTTCTTTTGATCCAAGCCGCTACGCACACAGGCCTTGATATTATAGTAAACTTCTCGCATAGACGTGCTTTCTTTTCCTACACGTAAGAAGCGGAACTCTAACTGCGAAACTTCGATTTTTGGCTTTTGATAAGTTTCTTGATCGAAATGTCCACTCGCTTTGTCAAAGGCGAGCGCAGTCGCTTCAGCATTGATGAAGTTAGCAAGTGTAAAGTCCTTTTCCTGAGTCACAACAGTTGAGAGCTTCATGAAAGAAGCTCCCTTGATCTGATCGTATTCGCCAATGAGATAGATTCCATCAAAACCCAGAAGTCCTTCAGGCCCATCGACGGGACGAAGCTCAAGACCCAACATCATTTGTCCGCGAGTGGGAATGGCCGGCAAAGAAATCGCTGATTTTACCGCTAGGCTGCCATTTTCCATTTTGACATCAATAAAGTCGGTCTGACTTAAAAGACGGCGGATTTCTTTGCTATCTTTTTGATAGATATGAATCATCTTAAGGCGAGCCTTGAAAGTTCCTTGCGTGAGCGGGCGCAAGAAAAGTTCTCCGTTCATTTTGCTAAGCTGAATAGAGGTGTTTGGTCGCATTTCAACGGTCAGTTCCACCCCAGATTTTGTTAATTTATTCTCTGTCACAAAGAGGCGACCATCGTCGATCCACAGACGACGTGTGCTTGCAGTGTTGTTTTGAGTAAGGCCACGAAGAGCAAGTTGGCCTAATGTGATGTCCGATATAAGATGAGGGATATTGTTACCATCATCTGGATTTAGCACAGGAGTTAGATTCTCTCCATGAGACCACGGATTGATAGCGAAAGCCACCCTGCGAGCTCCTCTGTGCAGCCCTTTGCCTTTGATTGTGCGCTCAATACGCACATATCTTGATTCAGCTAAGTAATTGAACTGAACGTCTTCAGCCCAAGTGATACAACCGTTTTTATCTGAAGTGACAACTTGATTTGTTTCTGCAATCTGGAAATCATGTCCAAGGATGGGTTTGTCATACGCGACATCTTTCACACAAGCCTGCAGGTTGAAAATCTTGGATGTAGGAAGTGCAAAGGTTCCTTGAAGCTTTGTTTCAACAGTCTTCGATCGCTCCGCCATAGGCTGAATCTGGAAGGTCGCTGGCGTGCTCAGCTTGGAGTCTCCTACAGCATTGATCGCATTCTTGTCCTTGGGCGTCGGTAAATTACAGCCGACTAAGGCCAGGGCAGCGAGACTTAAGAGTGCGGAGAAGAGGATCCTAGATTTGAGCATAGAAAGTCTCCAGCTTAATGAGCAAAGTCTTTTCACGCGTTTGTGCATCGTCGTTGAACATCACTTCTGAGTCTATATATTTAAGGCCCACTTTAAAGCCTTGTTTGCGGAATGAAAGAGCCGTATCGAGAGAGTAACCGACACGATTGGTTTCGTATCCGCCGGCATTAAAGAAAGCTACTGCCGCATCAGGCGCGACCGAGAAATAGCTTCCTTCAACTACGAACTGCATGTCCTTTTTAAGATACAGCTCGGTGCCGACATAAATATTTGATCCCCGAGAGTATTCAGAAAGTGTTTTTGTGTTCTGAATATATTCCGCACCTGCAAAGAGGTCGATAGCAAAGAAAATAGGATATTTTACTTCAGCAGAGGCTTCATAACCCTCATAGTTATATGCAAATTTGTGTTGCGCCGATGATATCTCGTGGACTGTGTTGCCCAGTAGGTTTGACTGTTGCGCGACCGCAGATGGTAGATTGCCATAGATAAAGTAACCGGCAGAGGCCTTCGCATACTGACGAGGCGAGGCGCTTGCTTGCATTTTTAAAGTGGCAGAATTTAACGAGGGCGTGGGCTCCAACTCTTTAGTGTTTGCGCTCAAAGAGGTTGAAGTGGGAATGGCTGTTTCGAATGCCAAGCTCGTAGAGATTCCGTCAGCTTTCATTTTGCCCAGAAGGCGAGCCGCCGGAAAAGCTATCCGGTCAATAAGTAAGCGGGTGTGCATAGTCTCTTGGTTCAGGGCGCCAGCGGAAAATTGAATGTTTTGAAGAGGAGCATAATGAGCGGCCGCCTGATAAAGCTGAATTTTGCTTTCGGCTTTATCCGCGCCGTCCACAGACTGAGTTTGTCCAGACTGCAAGCGCAGGCTTGGCTGTACATCCAAGAGCAGTTGATTATTTAGTAGATAACGAGCCTTAATATCGGTTCTAAAGTCCACCAGCTTAGCCTGGCTGCGCTCATCGTGGCGATCAGTCCCAGCTAAGCTAAGACGCCAGGAGGCTTTGAATTTGTCGTTCTGGGGGCGATCGGACGCAGACATACTGATCTGACCCTGAGCCCATGTCTGAGCCGTCAGTATCAAAGTGAGACAAAATGTCCAAAGCGCCATGTGTTTCATGCCAACCCCATCCTAACGCTAAGACTTTCAAGTTTTGTGCACAGATTCTGGGAAGCCATCTCCAATTTAATAGAGATAGCCCAACGGCTTTTATACAGGTGCCATTTTACGGCGACCACTATGAGGCCCCTCAGTTCTAAGCAGGCGGCTGCCTATAAAAATGAAGCCAACAGAATTCCTCAAAAGCAAAACTTTATGAGGATATCTTCTCTTTTATGTCGGCCTCTGCAGCTACCGTTCCGAAGAGGATATAGTTTCTTGAACGGCGGCGAGGACTCGTTGGGTGGAGTTTTTATTTTTTGAAATTTCTAGGCGGATTTCTTCTTTGACCTGGGGCCACCGAAAGTGCTGCTTTTTCATTCTCTGGAGCAGTACGAGGACATCGTCCGAAGAGTGAACTACTTGGACAACCATGCCTGACGAAAAATTCTTTTTTTGGTAGAACAAGGCTTCACGATTGTTCTGGTGATGCGGGCCTACCATCACTGGGAGGCCTGCAGCGAGGGCTTCCATCACGCTGTGTACTTGTTTTTTAAAGGAACCGCCGATGAAAGCCAAGTCGGCCCAAGTATATAGCTCTGCTAGGATGCCGACCTGATCAATCACGAGAACTGAGTTTCGTGGCCACTCTTGTGCTTGTGAATAAAGGACGTAATTCAAAGAAGCTGATTCGAGTTGGTCAGTGAGGCCCTTCAAGTGCTGGGTATTGATTTCGTGCGGGGCAAGGATTGTGCGAATACCCGTGGTTTTCGCGGCGGTAAGAGCCGGGATAAGAACAGCTTCATCTTCAGGCCAGGTTGAGCCTGCAATAAAAATGAAGTCCTCAGGAGTCGCCATAAGTTCATTTTTCAGTGCTTTCGGATTCTGAAGTCGATGAAAGACTTGATCAAAGCGCGTGTCGCCAGTGATATAAATGGGTGTGCGAATCCGTAGTGTTTGCAAGTTGGCGGCATCTTCGTGAGTCACGCAGTGAATTTGCGACAGAGAATTCAATGATCTTTTGGTTAGAAAACGAGTCACACCCCGCAAACGAGAGGAGTTGTCAGCAAACGTCGCTGAAAAGAGCACCGTGGGGATATTTCTTTTTTTTGTGACATCGGCGAGCACTGGCCAGACATCTGTGCGTGAAAATAGCAGCACGCGCGGATTCCATTTCGTAATAAATCTGTTAAGGCTCTTTTCGAAATCCCATGGCAAAGCCGTCCAAACATCGATATCAGAAAGGTTTTGCAGAATGGCCTTCGCGGAAGGTGAAGAAAATGTCACCAGAACAGGAATATCGGGGTGTGCCTTTTTAAATTCGCGAATTACGGGCCGGGCATACTCGATCTCGCCGCTGGCTGAATGAATCCATAGAGGTCTTTGCTGAGCCAAAACTTCAGGAGAGTGCACAGAGCTGAGTTTGCAGAAGCCACTATTTTTATCTTCGATCATTTCTTTGAGTTTGCCGTTCGCGAAAGGACGCAGAAGCTGTAAAAGCAAAAATGCAAGAGGAACGATAACGAACTTATAGAATCCGAAAATGATGGCCTCCATCACGACCGACCTAAAAGAAGTTCGAGTTCAGTCGCCACCTGAACAGGTGTAATATCCACCATGCATTTGTGAAACTTTTCTTTGTTCACGCATGGCCCTTGGCCGTGCTTGCTGCAGGGCCGGCAAGGTAATTGTAGTTCCATGATTCGCGTTGAAGGTCTCGAAGGAAAGCCAAACGGTGCGGGCCCCATTAAGGCGATGGCTTTTTTGCCCAATTGTTCTGCAACGTGCAGGAGGCCCGTATCATTGCTGACCAGAACCTTCGATTGCGCTACAACGCCCGAGCTGACTGCCAACGAGCAGGCTCCTGCCAAATTTAACACGCGCTCGGGAGCGACAGTTCGGATCTGTTCGATAAAAGTATCTTCAGGACCACCTAAAAGAACGAATTTTTGTTCGGGAAGTAATTGGATCAACTCTTTCCAATGTTCAACGGGCCAGCGTTTGAGCGCAAAAGCTGCAGAAGGGGCTAAAGCTACGGCACTGGTAAAATCCCCCAGAATTTCTTTTGCTTGGTGAAGATTGTCGGTCGGAGGAAAAATCTGCGGAGCCGGTGGAGCTTGCTTACTTACTCCCCAAGTCTGCAAGGGCTCTAGCAAATCGCGTTGTCCAGAAAATGGCATCTCGAAAGTGTTAATGCGAAATCTGAACAAAAGAAAGCGGCGCCAACGACGAATGGACCGACGGATAAATTTTGGTCCCAGTCCCAGCCATCCCAAAGGCCGCAAGATCCACACAATGACTCTTGAACGCATGTTATTGTGGGCATCATAAATATGCGTGAAGTTTTCAGAGCGCATCTGCATGGTTAGTTGGATCAGTCCGGTTAAACCATCTTTACGATCAAAAGCCCAAGTGCGATCAATGGCAGGATGATTGTTCAGCAACGGAGCCATATCTTTGCGCGTGATCCAGTGAATCTCTGCTGCGGGAAACTTCTGCTTAAGAGCAGCGGGTATGCTAAGACTTTGCACCACGTCCCCAAAGCTGGAGAAGCGAATGATTAAAAATCGAGCAGTTTTGGCAGCGCTCTGAGGCATATAATAGTTCCGTTTAATAATATGAGCTTTTAACCCTGATAAAGTACCAGAAGTGCCGAAAAAGGTCACATGTTTAAAACTTATAAAATGAGGGGGCGCCAGGCGGGTCTTAGATGGGCACGTTACTTGATCAATAAGCCTTAGCATGATGGTCAAAAAACGTCCCTTTGGGCCCATTTCAAGATTGATTTTAGCACTTGCAGTTGCGATGTGCCCGCTGTCGGTCTTTGCGCAAGTTCGCACAGAAATGAAGGTCTTTTCCGATTCTTTTATAAGCCCTGATTTTGAGGCGACTCAGAAGACCAGTTATCAGTTTATCGGCGCTCAGCTTAAAACCGATTCTTTAGCTCAGACTCCTCTTAAGATGAACATTTATGGAGGAGTGGCTGTCGGAGCTCCTCTTTTGAACTATCTCAATATTTCAGAATTCTATGTGCAGACTCACCAAAATCAGGATGAGACCTTTTTTATTGGCCGAAAGATGAGCCAGTGGAATGAGCTTGATGCTCGCTGGGATCTTGGAGTATGGGAGCCGCTCTTCAAGTGGAATCCACTTTCTCCCGAGCGGCAAGGGTTGACCGGTCTCTTCTGGCAGACTGATAAACCTCGTTATAGCTTAATGCTATTTGCATCTCCATTTTTCGTTCCTGATCAGGGACCGAGCTTTGAAATCGAAAATGGCAGCTTTGTAAAAGGCAATCCTTGGTTCCGTCGGCCCCCCGAAAGTATCCGTATTTGGAGTCAAGCAACTCAAATCGACTATCGTTTTCAGCGGCCTGAGGAAAGTCAAATTGTTCTGCAAAACTCGTTCGGAGGACGCTTAGCTTTCGGCGATGCGAAAGAAGGCCTTAGAGGTCAAGTCAGCTATTCTTACAAACCTATGAATCAACTTTCCTTGGGATACCAAGGGAGTTTGGATATGGGCCAACTAAAAGGAGTAGTGGACCTGCAACCTCAAGTGATCTATCACTCTCTGGCAGGTGCCGACCTAACCTATAAAAGAAACTCCTTTACTGTTGGTGTCAGTGGGATGTGGGATCGTCCGATGAAGGAATCGGGTTTCACTGATGAGTGGACATACTCCATTTTTAGCGATGCGATCTTAGTAAGTCCTTTTATCGAATTAAGAAAAGGTGCTTGGGGATTCAGTCTGCAGCATCTTGACATTTTTGGTGGAAAAATCACCGAGAAAGGCGAGTTGGCCGATCCGGCGCGAGTTCCTTTGATGAGCAGATATCCTTATCAGCAGGCAGATCAATTGTCCGTTCTGACGAACTTTAGTTTAGGCAAAAGTCGACGTTTACAAACCAAGGTCAGCTATTTGTATTCGGCAAAAAACGAATTCGAACTTATCCGTATGCAAGCGCGTCTGCGTATTTCCGCAATGTGGTCGTTTATTACTGAGGCGCAGTTGGTAAAAGCGGAACCGCTCGACGTAGAAAACCAAAATGATATCGCGCAATTTGTGAATAACGATCGAATGATGATAGGGGCAGCATATGTCTTCTAAAAATCGTTTGATAGTCGCCATTCTGATTCCTGCAGTATTGCTATTAAGTGCTTGCGGGGAATTCTTACGCGGGCGAAAGAGTGAGCCAGAAGTCATAGAATTGTCTGACGAAAAATTCGCGTGCCTGCAGTCATTGCCTAACAGCCTTGAAAACTTCACTCTGGGTATTGCGCATGAGCAAGAAATTCGCTCGAGCATTGATTGTTTATCGGAAGCCCTTCGCTACTTCCAAAAAAGAACATTTGGATCGGAAGTTGGTGCCTATACCGTCGACGAAATGCGCCGGTTCTTTAGTAAGTACTTCCTGAAAGAAAACGTGGTAACTCCAGAGTTCGCAACGGAGCTTATGAAAATCAAAGCATCTCTTTTAGGTGGCTCGATTCGTCATATTACCAAACTGGAACTTTCGGGTTTGATTCAGCTTCTAGATATTGTGAAAGAGGAGTCTATACAGTTGGCTCCTCACATGAAGGTTTTGATTAATCAGAAATCTCTAGAGACAGATATTTCCAAAGTGAATCAGTCAACCAACCAACTTAGAAAAAGCCTGCATCGGCTTCTGAATGCAACTCAGATCGACAAGCATGATTATTCCTTCGATGATGCGAAAAAAGCTCTGCGAGGCTTTGCCGACTTTATTCAAGGATCTGACATGGTTTCGCCATATGAGAATTATGCGAAATGGTTGCCATTGGTAGAGGCCGTTAAAATATTTCTGGTCGGCGAATATGCTCAATTTAGAAGTCTCGTTTCTTGGGGACAGAACCTGGATACTTTAATTGATATCTATAGCCTAACCCTTCAGTTTCAGCATCTTTTGGCAGATGGTAAAATTGAAGGTCAAAATGAAGTTCGTCAGCTAGGTGCTCTAGCTAGTCAAGCCTTGAATGTCCTTGAACGCTCCCATCAGATGAAGCAATTGGGGCACATTCCACTTAAAGACATTGATAACTTGATAGATCAGGTTCTGGCACGAATGACAGTTCATGATGGTATGCCTACGGCTTATTCACTTAAGAAAACCTATCGCATTGTCCTTGTTCAGATGCTCGAAAGTAAAGGGAATGCGGACAGCCGATCGCTTGTGGGTTTTGAAAAGAAGCATTTGACCGCTTTAAAGAGAGAACTCAATACTTGGAGTTTAAGTCAGATCTTCATCGACACGATCTTTAAAACTCCCGCACAATATCTGACGCAGCTGCAGGTTCAGGCAGCCCATCATGATTTTGCAGTGAATAGCGTTATTCAAGAGCGACTTAGTAAAGATCCTTTGGAGCAGCGCTCACTCAAAGAGTCATGGATAGACTTTGGAAAACTTTTGGCGCGTTCCCAACCTGTCAGCTTTGATTCTGTGGGCCGAGTTAAAATAGGCACGCGAATTCATATTCAAAATTGGAGTTCGCTCACTCGATTTAATGTGATGCGATCTTTAGCTCGTTTATTGATGCTGGGGTATGCAGACAACACCAAGGGGCCTCTTCATTTAGCCCAGCTTAAAGAGCAGGGACTTGTCGCCTGGTATGAAGACTTTAATGAGCTTGGTATCGATATCAAAGCCTTCGACAAAAGAATGACCAACTCCGGTGCGCGCAGCTTTAAGGAAGCCAATTTTTTCACTTTCAGTGGTAACGGCGATGGCTGGATGGATCAGAATGAGACCTTCGAGTTTGTCAGCATTCTTTTAAGTGCCGGACTGTTAACATCAGGGACTCTTCAGGATCACGCGGCTCAGGCCGGATGTGCGGTGGCTGAAAAAGATATTTTAGAAAAAAGTTATCTTACTCGGACTTGTTTTAAAGATTTTTTAAAAAATCAGTTCGGCAGATATTTTGCGAATTTGCCGGGAATGGCGAACTACGTCGACTCTTTGCAAAGTGATCAATGGGAGCAGTTTTATTCGTACTTGGAAAAAGCGGCCGAGGCCCCGGATCAGCAGCCTGGGCTAGTCGAAACAGCGAATATCAGAACTCTCGTCATGATTTTGCATTATATTGAATCTGTGATGGTCACTTATGACCAAAATTTCAGTCAGGGCTTAAGTATCAGTGAAATTAATTCTGCGACCCCACGCTTCATGTCGTTCCTTAAGTCCATAGCAAAGGGTCAACCTGAGGCAATTTTACGCCAGGGTTTCGCTCATCTCGTATTTAGGGGATTTATCCCTGATCTTGGTGACTTGCTGATCTTCCAAGGTCAGAAATGGTCTGGTTTGGGAGAAGCTCGAAGGATGGAAATTGCTCGACTTTTCGGTACCCTCAAGGAAAAAATAAAATAAGCCCGCGGCAAGCTAAGACTTGCTGCTCACGGTTAAGATCGCCTATGATCTTGGAATGCTCCGATCTTGGCTTGCGCTGCTCTTTTTATTTCTTCCTTTGTTTTCCAAAGCATCGACTCTTATGGAGGCGATGGTAACTGAAGCACCTATCGTTATTCGTGAACCAGCGGCTGCCGAAATTGCTGGATTCGAAAGTTACCAAGCGACCGCTAAAATTCTTACTTTTATAGACAATAAGACCGTAAAGGCGTCAACTCAGTTCACGGACTGGTATATTGGGGAAATGGTGGCCATTGAATCCCAGACTCCCGGCGTAGGGATTGTGGGATTTTTGGAAGTTACCGGGCTGATCGCTAAGCCCAACGGAACCTATGAGCTGATAGGCAAATTACAGCGCCAATCCAGAGTGAACTTCATTCAGATAGGTGATTCCATTATTCACCTTGATCTTAGTTCTGAAAATGAAAAGTATTTGGGCACGACAGACTTGTTGATTCAGCGACCCGGCGGACATGTTTCGGCGAAGTATAAGCCGATCTACACTCAAGGTGTTGCTGTGGGGGAAACGGCGGAAACTTTATGGCCGGGTGAATTTTTGATCACTTGGTACGGTCAGGTCAATTACGGTTGGAAAGATTGGTTAACAATCAATACAGTTGTCCCTGGTAATTTTTTTGGCGCTCCCAACGCTGGGGCGAAAGCGCGGGTTTTTGAATCGACTTCGAACATCGTGGCTATCGGTACGAACGTGGCGAAAATTCCGAACAAGTCGCAAACCAGTATGAACTTGAATATTTATTGGGATTCCCTGTCTTCGGAAAGCATGCTGTCTCATACTTTGTTCTCAATCGCTCTTTTTACTTTCGAGGAAGCAGAAAAAGCGACCGCGGTAAAGTCTTTGGGAACAAGTTCATTCCAGACCGGTCATGAGTTTATTCTGGATAATTGGGATCGCGTTTTATTGGGCCCGAGTTATAACTTCGAAAAAAATGCCGTCGGGGGTTATCTTACCTACGTGAAGATCTGGGATACTTTCCATATGAGTATTTCGTTAAACTCGACAGATGTTTCTTCTTTGAAGTTTTCTCCAGAGAATGGTTACTATCTATTAGCTGACGCCTACTGGAGATTCTAGTGCCCAGATTCTTTATTTCGACCCCCATCGGTTTTGAAAAGCAAGTCCTTGAAGAGATCAAAGCTTGCTGGCCCCATCTTCTGACCAAGGATGCCCAGAAAAACAATCTTCCGTTTCCTGCGGAGTTTGTATCCGAACAAGGAGGTCTCGAGTTCGAGACTGAACTTTTTGTAGCCCTGCAATTGAATTTCTTTTTAAAGTCAGCGAATCGCATTTTACTTCGAATGACTTCCTTTAAAGCTAAGGACCTTCCTAAATTTTATCAGCGGGTGAAAAGTTTGCCTTGGGCCAGCTATCTCTCCCATGGAAATGTTGAGTGGGAGATAGCGGCTCAGCGCAGTCGGTTGAATAACGAAAAAAGGCTTCAAGAATCTGCAGCAGCAGCCCTATCGGAACTCTTCCCGCACGAGAACCCTCAGAAACCCTGTGCCTCCATTTACATTCGTATGGACGAAGACTTGTGCACCATTAGTCTCGATACGACGGGTGATCATTTGCATAAGCGGGGTTGGTCCATGTTAAAAGGGGAGGCTCCATTGCGAGAAACAATTGCGGCCTATCTGATTCGACAAATGATAGGGCAGGCGACGCCAGCTCAGATGAGTGCCGTGACCCTTTGTGATCCCATGGTGGGATCTGGAACATTCCTGTGCGAGGCACGAGGGTTGGCCACAGGACATTTTAAAAGGGCTTTCGCTTTCCAGAAATGGAAGAATGCGCCGAAGCTTTTCCTATCAGAGAGTTTTCCACTGAATTATTCACTTTCGTCGAGCAAAGTTTTTAAAGCTTATCGGGGTTTTGATCTGGATCGAGAGATGATCGAAGTCTCTCAGAGGAATTTTGCCGAAGTCGAAGAGCAGATCAGAACTCTCCAGCGCAAGCAGTACGAGGCCGCAGATTTAAAGCTCGAGTGCCGTAATTCTTTGGACTCCAGCGAGCCCATTGAACAGCCCCTGTGGATGATTCTAAATCCTCCTTACGGAGAGCGCTTACCCGTAGTGGGAAAAGGTGGGCTCAATGCTCTGGCTTCTGAACTGTGTCGATTATACAAACCTCAAAAGCTGGGGATCCTTTATCCTGAAAAGGAAAAAATGACAGGGCTGCCCGGGGGGTATGAGCTTATTCACCAGGTCAAAGTCAATAATGGGGGTATTCGTTGTCTGTTCACGATACTGGCACCATGTAAAAATGAAGGGCTTTGTTAGTTTTCCATTTCGGCAAAGACTTCCGCTAGAATCTTGGCACTTTTCCGGTTACATTCCTGATCCATGAAAACTGCAAATCTACTTTTAGCACTTTTAGTTTCGGGAACACTTCTTACTGCAGCTTGTACGCCAAAAGATGAGCTGGTAACAAAAGATCCGGCGATGCGTGCTAAAATCAATAAAAAAGCAGCTAAGCAAAACAGCAACACCAAAAAATTCCAATTTAGTGCCTATCCAATGGCCGTGTTACTTCTTGAAAAACAGATCGAAGCAGTTTCTCTTCTCCGAACAGCATTAGGAGACAATCTTCCCGCTGGCCGCCCACAACTGAATGATAGAGTGGACGGCGAGGCGGGATACTCTGCGCGCCTGGTTTGGGAATCCTCACCTTTTAACTATAGTACTGACAGAGGCAGCTTCAAGAGCACGATCAAGAAAGCACTATTGGTAGAAGTTTTCCAGAAGTCCTCTGCAGAAGAACTTCTTGTTCGTTTAAAAAAAGAGGGATCTGAACAAGATCGACAGAGCCAGGCAAAATATACTGTCGACAAATCCGATGGGTCAAAAACCTATGCGAATCTTTTTGAAAATGTATACGAGTTGACTCTTTCTCAAGACCCATCAGATCAAACTGTTTATAATGTAAAATTGCTTACGAAAGGACACCTAAATGGGTCTTTAGCTGGCAGTCGATCTTCAGAAAATTTTGAACTTACCCTTGAGTTTACGATAGAGAAAAACTCTTTTGAAACGCCGGAGGTGAAAATTTCGAGAACCTCTGGAACACTGACATTTGTTAAGGATCGTCCGTATTCGATCAGCATCCAGGCACAAGACTCTGTCTTAAATGTCCAAGATCGCTGTCATAGTTTAGTGGCGCAGGCCGAGATCCTAAAACAGAGAAGTCCTACAGTTGTCTCCTACCGGGGGGACGAAGTCTCTGTTGGAACTTCAAAATTCAAAGGTCAAAAGGCCGCTTGCGGTCAGCGGCCGACTTTGGACTTGAGTTTACTTTTTCTTTAGATTCTGAGCTGCATCCCGTTGTTTCAAGCGAACATAAAGCGGGAAATGGTCAGCGACACCTTCCATCTTGTCATAGTCCCAGCGCTTCGGATACTTTCCTTTGCGCAAGTGCACGTCACTATAGCGAATCACGTCGATGGTTTGCGGTAGCATTTGATACGAACCTGAACCCTCGGCCAAAAGAGCTGGTGAGTAGATTTGCGCATCTAGAAAAGACCATGATCTGCGATAGTTGTGAGTCCCGGGACATTCTTTGCAGCCCACAAAATGAGAAACCGCACCGTTCTTACCAAGAATGTCGCGGAAGTATCGCTGCTTTTCTTCCTCTTCATGCGTAATGTTGAGATCACCGCCGGCAAGAACCATTTTGTCAGCGCCTTTTTCCTTCATCAGTTTAGCGACAAATTCAGAGGCTTGTTTCCGCCAATAGGTGGGGTTTGCCTGTGAGGGGAAGTGGGCGACAAGGAAAGTGATCGGGTCACCATTCGGTGCTTTCAGGGTTACTTCGAGTACGCCCCGAGACTGCTCCATCCACTTTTTATCTTCGTCATTTTCAGGTTTCCACGGAATTTTATGGAGAACCGGTTTGCCGACGACAGGAAACCGAGACATGAGACCGACATCAATACCGCGCTTGTCGGGTCCTTCCAGCAAAACGACACTTTGATAGTTTGCTGACTGGAGGTGATTTTTATTCCAAATTTTCAGGACGTTTTCGTTTTCGACTTCGATTAACATCAATACATCGGGACCATTGCCATCGACTTTAAGAACGACCTCTGTAAGGTTTTTCAGCTTCTTACTCAGTTGCTCTTCGCTCCAGTCCGTCGAAAGGCATTCCGACCGGCGATAGGCACTGTTATTGTTTTTTTCACAGGCCTGGCGAACCTCGGGCTTTTGTTTTTCGCTGAGAGGCAGATAGGTGTAGTCATTGCGATCCACATCATGAGTGGTGTCAAAAAGGTTCTCTACGTTAAAGGTCATCACACTGATTTCGTCATCTGCCTTTGGAGGCAGAGACCAATGTTTTTTCTTGAAGCTAATAGCACAAGCAGAGAGCGAAAGAACAAGGGCGGCAAGCAGTAGGTTTCGAAGTAAATTTTTCATGCCTTTCGTTCTAAGGGGATAACAGAAAGGACTCAAGTGCAAAAATTTTTAGGATTCGGTTCAGACTCAGTCTGTCTAATATTGCGTCTTGTACTACTTGCCGCGATATGGCATATTTTCGCTGATTTTTGGACTTATGCGGGGGAGACCTTTTCATGCTTAAGAACGCCTTGGGTATTGTGCTTTTAGCTCTTTGTTTTGGATCAGCAGTTCATGCCCAAGAGCGGGAAGAAAGCATGGTTATGTCTGCTTCGGACTCTTTCCGAAAAAAATGGAATATGACTTTCTTTTCTATCGCCTCGGTTTCAAACATGAGCTTTGGAAAGAAAAACACCGCGGCTCGATCTTTCGGCTCTTACAATTACCTGGGTTTAAATCATCGCCTTAATCAGGACGAAAAAGTCTCTCTCAGAGTTCCCTTTCTTTTCAACAGTTCTGGACAAAATGAATACGCGGATCACGTTCAACAAGAAGTGAAACTGCATGACGTTCATGTCGCTTATTCTATGTACGATCTCGGCTATATCGGCGATGTGGATATTTCGGGTAATGTAAAACTCTATTTGCCAACCAGCCAGTTCTCTCAGAATCAGGAAATGATCACAAAGCTTCGTTTAGAAGCTTATTTCGAGTACGCCATCGGTCGATTTTCTTCAATCACTTGGGCGGTAAAGCCTGATATATTTTGGCAAAGTCGAACAGCCTATCTGAATGAGGACACGCCAGTATGGGAGGACGGGGAGTTTAAAAAAGACCCTCGCTCGACAAATAAGCGGTACTCTCTGGAGCACTTTGTTGAAGTGGTTGTGGATATCAATCGCTATTTTGCCCTAAAGCCAAAGATCGGATTCGACGAAGACTGGTATTATTCTTCTGAAGCAGAGCAACTTGAAGGAAACCATGTTACGAAGCTGAAGGCAGGGCTGGGTTTTGAAATAAGACCTATTCGAGGCCTTACCTTTACTGTGGGTATGCAAAACACCACTTCTTTGAACAGCTATCGTGGAAAAGATATTGCTTATTTTCAGCCAGAAAATACGGAGTACTCTTTGATGACGAACGCTCTCGTTTTCTAGATTTTAAAATGGTGGTGTTCGCCACTGAGCGGGTTTGTGAATGACAGTTCACAGGCCTGAAGTTCGATAGACTCATCCTCTGAAATTTTGGAAGCACCATAGGCCTGGTCCCCGACAATCGGGCAACCTTCGTGGGCAAGCTGTGCTCGAATCTGATGGGTTCGCCCGGTATGGAGCTCAATGAGCACTTCACTTTGATTTTCAGGTATTGGATTCACTTCAAGAATATCGAGTCGACATTCTTGCCAGCCGGGCAGTGCTTCGCGCGAAACAACCTTAGGGGCACGAGGAGACGGCTCCATAAAATGTAGAAGAGGTCCTATCGCTAAATCCTGTCCATGCACACGTGCTCTGTAGATCTTGCGCAGGGTTCGATCAATCAGCATTTTATTAAAAGCGGACTGGAACTCGCGGTTCTTTCCGTAAATTAAAAGACCTCGAGTCGGCACGTCCAACCGATGAGTCAGAAAGAGTGTCAGTTGCAAGCTTTTCTCTAAATAAGCTTGGATATTTTCTTGTACATTGTCGACTGTGGCGTGAACCGGAATTCCCGAAACTTTGTTGACCACAAGGAGGTCATCGTTGCTGAAGAGCACACGTTGAGCCCATTGCACATCGTGACCCGGGAAGCGTCGAGGCTTCGTATGCACTCGGAGATAATCGCCGCTATTGACGACTGCATTTTGACGGATGCGTTTGTGTTGCAGATAAACGGCGCCCAACTTAACAAGGTTCAGACTTTCCTCGAGGTTGAGCGATAAAGTGCTGAATAAAACATCAGAAATCAAACCAGACTGAGGGCTGATTATATGCCTGACTCCATATTCAAATCCTCTTGCGCTCTGCATACTATTCCTTACTCGAGAAATACACTTAGCACGGTGTGACGTCTATGTTCAAGCGTGCTGGTTTACTTCATATTAGTTCTACTAGGAGATCGAATTTGGAATTTGCCAACGAGCCCATCTTTCAGTGGATATCGCAGTTTGCGTATGAACCTGGTATGGTCTATGCCGCGATTCTCGGAATGATGCTGTTATCATCTGTAGGACTGCCTATTCCAGAGGAAGTGACTCTTGTCAGCGTCGGTGTATTAGCATTCATGGGTTCGCATCCCGAACACTTTCCTCCGCCATATCCCGGGGCCCCCGTCGTAAATGTGCACATGGCAGCCTTTATAGCTTTTTCCGCCGTTATTTGTAGCGATACCCTTATCTATTTTATTGGACGACTCTTTGGGCGAAGGCTGCTTTATCATCCGCGCATTCATAAGATGTTTCCGGAACACATGATGAGAAGAGTGGAAGAGTGGACTCACAAGTATGGTGCTTATGCCTGTGGCATTTTTAGATTCACGCCAGGTCTCCGCTTTCCTGGGCATCTGGCCTGCGGGATGCTTAAGTATCCGGTGTGGAAGTTTTTGACCATCGATGGAGCTGCAGCATTGATCAGCGTGCCTACCCAGATTTACCTCTTGGCCCACTACGGAGAACCCATTCTGAACAAACTTCGTCAGTTCAAAATGGTTGTGCTGGTCGTATTAGGTCTCTTATTGGTCTATTTTCTGTTCCGCAAGGTTCGTCAGCGAATGGCCGCGCGCCATACAGGAGCCTAGAAGAAAAAAAGGAGTCTTACGGACTCCTTTTTTTTATGCTGCAGATGAATTAAATTGAGCGGGTTTAAGTTCAGAGCAAACCTGCAGACTGAACTCCTGTCTGTGTGGTTTCGGTTCACTGTCTTTCCAGAAAATTTTCTCATAGCCACTTTGCAGGGCATAGATTTCTTCCCGGATTTTGAAGAGGACTCCAGCAGGCGAGCCTAGGAGCCAATCCATCTGAACTAAATAAAAGGCCTCTTCCAGCTCAACAGGATTCAAGGATTTCAAAAAGCTCGGAGGTAGGTTATCGACCAGAGTACAAGCGTGGTGAGAGTACTTATGGAAAGCTTTGGTCATCGGACTTACAAAAAGACTTTCAACTTTAGAGTCCGGGCTTTTTGGCGAACTAAATGGCTGCGAGTACTTTTTGTAATTCCAGTAAAGAAGAGCATCGTTCACGACATACTCTGCACGGTGAAGATAGTCTGTAATCGCATCAATCTTAACGCCCTCATGAGAGAAGTCTTCAACATGGGCATTGTGATCCATTGCGACGACTCCTCGCAGATGGTAAAGGAAGGAGTACAGTGAATGAAGCTTGTCCATAAAGGGCTTAGAAAAATTAAGACTGAAATTATATAAAAGTGGTTTGCCTGTCTTGTTTTCAAACCAAGTAAACGTGTCTAAGAGTGGGCAAAGCGCCGTTAAATCAAAGCCCCATGGTTTAATTGCAGTTTCGAAGTGCTCATTAAAATGACTTTCGAATTCTGCACAGATTTTTGGATCGACGACGGCGATTTGCGACTGTAAAGCACGGATGCGGGTCTGCGATCTTTCGTAGAGTTCGATATGTGGATCAAGATTTTTCCAGGCTTCTGATGCCACCGAATAATCTAAGTGAGGTGTCGCAATCGGACTCTTAATGTAATGATTGAGCTTGATAAGGGACAGACCCGTCAACGCATCGGCCATGTATTTAAACGGAGGAGTCGGGGAGATTTTGCTAAATTTGCTTTCGTCATTCCAAAACTGAACTTTAAGAGGCCGCCAAGTAGCGCCTTTATCCATCGTCACATCAAAACCCAAACGTAAGCTTTTTTTCATAGCAAACTCCTTCAAGTGTTATTTATCGGATGAAATCCATTCTTGTTCGAGTCGTGTTTTTATGGGACGCTGGGCGGAAATGGATCAGGCGGCAAGGCCCGCGGAACTGGACTGGACTTTATGGTACCATTTGGACGATGGATTGATGCTCATGGGCACCTAGCGGATCCTCGCTGGCAGGGGCTCCGGGATCAAATAATTGATGAAGCAAGAGCTAAAGGAATTCATTTTTTCATGCAGGGCGGAGTCGGTCCAGAGGACTGGAAGCTGCAGGAAGAGTTATCTGATCGTTATCCCAGCCATATTGGTCTTTGCTTCGGGTTGCATCCCTATTGGGTCATTGACCACGAAGACGACGAATGCGAAGTAGCGCTTGATGTTTTAGCCGCTCAACTTGGCAAAGCTTTGGCCATCGGCGAAATGGGTTTAGATTTTCGACCTCATATCGAAAAAGACAGTCGAGATAAACAATATCATATTTTTGAACAGCAAATTGAGCTTGCGCATGTGTCAGCCAAGCCCATGGTTTTGCACTTGGTGCAGGCCCATGATGAGGCTTTGAGAGTATTTGATATCTTTGGGATGCCCCCACAAAAAGGCATGGTTCATTCTTTTAATGGCAGCTGGGGGAAAGCGCAGGATTTTTTAAAGAAAGGCTTATTTTTAAGTGTTGGGGGGCCGGTCTGTCGTCCCGAAAACAAAAAACTGCACCAAGCTGTGAAAGAAATGCCTCTAGAATATCTCCTGATAGAAAGTGATAATCCTGATCAAGCTCCACCGGCCTATAAAGGACGCCTGAACCCTCCAGAAAGCATCTGGGAGGTGGCAAGAACTATAGGGGAGCTGAAATCACTTGATCCTATCGAAATATTAGATATCACTACTGCTAATTTCGGGAGACTTTTTAATGGATACAGTGCTCAGCTCAAATCTTCAGCAACCCCCAGAAACTGAATACGTTTTACATCGCCGTTTTGATCGTATGGGTCGTCTTGTTGGCGATAAAGTAATGGCCAAACTTTTGAATTCTCACGTGATGGTAATTGGTTTGGGCGGCGTCGGTTCTTGGGCCGCGGAATCTTTGGCGCGTTCTGGGGTTGGTCGCATCACGATCGTTGATTTTGATGAAATTTGCATCACCAACGCCAACCGCCAGCTTCATGCTTTGCAGGGTTTAGTCGGCAAGAAAAAAGCAGAGGTCATGGCCGAGCGTCTGCGCAAGGTGAATCCGCAATCGACGATCACGGCGATTCCGCAGTTTTATAATGCTGAAAATTCAGAAATGATTTTATCGCACAATCCAGATTACATCGTGGATGCGATCGATAATATGACTGCGAAAGCTCATCTTTTGACAACGTGCCGAGAGCGAAAAATCAAAGTGATCACTTCGGGTGGCTCCGCTGCCAAGATGGATCCGACTCGAATCAAAATTACTGACCTCGGCAAGACTCATGGGGATCCCATGGCGGCTCAGCTTCGTAAAATTCTTCGTCAGAAGCATGACTTTCCAAGTACTAAGAACTTCAACATTCCATGTGTCTTTTCTGATGAAGTTCCTATGCAGCCAGAAGAGCTCGTTTATGACAAAGGCATGGGCTTTAAATGTGTGTGTCCTCAAGGTCAAAACAACCTGCACAGCTGTGAGCACCGAAATGTTATTTGGGGAACGGCGAGCTTCGTGACCGGGGCCTTCGGTTTGGCGATGGCCTCGTATATCGTCCGAGAAATTTACAGCGACACGAAAGCTGCGTCGCAAGTGGAGAAATCATAATGTTTGTCTTCCTGTGGTTTGGCATGGTGGGTCTTGTGGTTCTTGGTAGTTTCACCTTCTTAGGAGTAACCTTGTATTATTGGTTGCGCCAAAGGAAGGAACTCAATGGAACTAAAACTACCGTACCGAGATAAAATCACCCTCGGATTTTCCTTAGCTCGTTCGGCAGGTTATACTCTGGAGCAATTAACCTTGCCGGTTTTTGAGTTTCTAGCGACGGGGCAAACACGTCGGCCACAAACTCAAGAACTCGATAAGTTAAGACAGGCCTACCGAGAACTGTATCAGCTGCTAAAAAAAGATAGCGAGAACATCGATAAGGGAATTTATCCGATCTCTGTTCTTAAGCCCGAAAAGCTAACTCAACATTTTCGCCGGTACCCGCGAATTCTGCTTGATGGGTATCAGTTGTCCAAGCGCCGACAACGCCGCGAAGCCCAGGACTTTTCGCCGGAGGCGGAGGAGTATTTGGCTGATCTGCCTACCTACTACAAGCGAAATTTTCACTACCAAAGCGGGGGCTACTTAACCAAAAGCTCTGCCGATCTTTACGATCATCAAGTAGAGATTCTCTTCTCGGGTGCTGCGGATGCAATGAGAAGACTTATATTGCCACTTGTAAAAGCTGTTCGACCTGGCACGGGCGAAGGACTTCATTTTCTAGAGGTGGCGGCCGGCACGGGTCGTCTGACTCGTTTCGTAAAGCTAGCCTATCCTAAAGCTAAAATAACGGTTTTGGATCTTAGCTATCCCTACCTTAAGAAAGCTCAAGAGAATCTACGAGAATTTGATCGAATTGATTTTGTTCAGGGGGCTGCCGAAAGTTTGCCTTTTCAAGACAAGACCTTCAACTTTGTTTATTCATGCTTTCTCTTTCATGAATTACCTTTGGAGATCAGTCAGCAAGCCCTTGCAGAGAGCTTTCGAGTTCTTAAGGAAGGCGGGCAGTTGGGTATAGTCGACTCTCTGCAAAAACAAGACGCCCACGGCTTGGAGTGGGCTCTGGAGCAATTCCCTGTGGATTTTCACGAGCCCTTCTATAAAAGTTTTACCCAGCACCCTCTTGAAGATCTTCTTGCTGAAGCCGGTTTTACCCAATTAAACAAGGATAGGGGCTTTTTCGCCAAAGCCCTGCTGGCACAGCGACCAATCTCCTCTTGAGTTTTCGCATAAAGGTGATACCTTCCATCCTTTCAATTACAAGGAGTCACGATGGGACCAATTACCCAATTCATCGATCATCATTATCGTCATTTTAACGCTGCAGCTTTGCGAGATGCGGCCAAGGGCTTTAAAGCTCATACTGACAAGGGCGGCAAAATGCTGATGACTTTGGCGGGTGCCATGTCGACGGCAGAACTGGGTCTGTCATTGGCAGAGATGATCCGCCAAGGCAAAGTGCACGCGATTTCATGCACTGGTGCCAACCTTGAAGAAGATGTGTTCAATTTGGTGGCTCATGATCATTACGAGCGTATTCCGAACTATCGTGATTTGACTCCGCAAGATGAGCAGAAGCTTCTAGAAAAACACCTGAACCGAGTGACTGACACTTGTATTCCAGAAGAAGAAGCCATCCGCCGTATTGAAAACGTTGTTTTGGATTTCTGGCAGGACGCGGATAAAAAAGGCGAATCTTATTTCCCACATGAGTTCATGTACAAGATTCTTCTTTCTGGCAAGCTTGAGCAGTACTACCAAATCGATCCTAAAAACTCTTGGTTGTTAGCGGCAGCTGAAAAGAACCTGCCAATGGTTGTTCCGGGTTGGGAAGATTCCACTCTTGGAAACATCTTTGCTGGTCACGTGATCAAAGGCGATATCAAAAACGTTCACACTGTTAAGACAGGCATTCAGTACATGACTTCTTGGGCAGAATGGTACATGGCGACCGCGAAAAAATCTGAAGTCGGTTTCTTCCAAATCGGTGGTGGTATCGCTGGTGATTTCCCGATTTGTGTTGTTCCAATGCTCGAGCAAGATCTTGGCCACGAAGACGTTCCTTTGTGGAGCTATTTCTGTCAGATCTCTGACTCAACAACTTCTTATGGTTCTTACTCTGGTGCTATTCCGAATGAGAAAATCACTTGGGGTAAATTGTCTCCAACGACTCCAAGCTACATCGTGGAATCAGATGCAACCATCTGTGCGCCATTGATTTTTGGTTACGTCTTAGGCTGGTAGGACTGGCAGTTAGAGGATGTCTGTTTATATAATTGGTGTAGCTGGTGGCAGTGGTTCGGGTAAAACCTATTTTACCCGTGACCTTCAAAAAGAACTGGGCGATGAAAATTGCCTCGTCGTCTATCAGGACAACTATTATATCGATCAATCCAAAAAATTTGACGGGGATGGTGGTTCCGTAAACTTTGACCATCCCAGCAGCTTGGACTTCCAACTGCTTGCTCAGGACCTTCGCAAACTCCGCGAGGGTCAAAAAGTCGAAATTCCCATTTACGACTTTGTCACTCACTCCCGAAAAACTGAAACGCTTCCTACCGCTCCAAAGAGAATCATTTTGGTCGATGGGATTTTAATTTTGCACTCTGAAGAAGTTCGCGCAGAATTAGACGAAGCTGTTTTCTTTGATACGCCTGAAGCTTTGCGCTTTCAACGTCGCCTTGACCGCGACGTTCACGAACGCGGTCGCACCCCCGAAGGTGTGCGTAAGCAGTTCGAGCTTCAGGTACGTCCGATGCACAATCAGTTCGTGGAGCCCTCAAAAGCTTTTGCAGATACCATTGTTAAAGATTTGGGTGAGTATGGTGATGCGCTCACTCGGTTTAGTGCTCGTCTTAATGAATATCTTGCTTTGAATGTTTAAAGTTTAGCTTGTTGGTGCGCGAGGGTTGGATGGAGGACTCTTTAAGAGAGAGCTTCAGCCGGCACAGCATCGTGCTTCGCTGACGCCGCGCCTGCGGCGGGGTTCGCGCCATCCAGGCGCCGTCAGAGGCCGTCTTTCGCTCTCTCTTAAAGGGTCCTCCATTCAACACGGCTTCGAGATTCTAGCCTGCGCCTCAATGCTGCGATTTCGGTTCCAAAGCTTTGTATAAGAAATATCCTGCTGAAAGGATCGCTGCGGTTCTGACAGGTGGCGCGTTGTCTTCGTTGGCGACGGCGCCTGTTAATCCCCATACGAATGAAGCGGGGACTCCTCGCCATTGGGTTTTTGCTGTGACGACGGCTCCTAATAAAGTTAAGCCTCCGACTATTAAGAGACCTCGGGAAACTTGTTGGCTTTCAGAACGGTGTGGATTCTTTTTTTCGTAGTCTATGGCGGCTTCTATCACAACTGAATTGACCATCCAGCCGGCGTAAAGCTCGGCGCCCCAACGCACAAAGGTGTTCATAAAACCTCGGTCCATGGTGTTGAGCCGGCTGCGATAGGCAAACGCAGAGGCCAACATGCCTAGAGATGTCGCTCGTTCAATAATGAAGTTGTTTTTGCTGTTTGCCCAAGAAGAAATCCCGTGAAAAAGCATATTCAATTTATGCCAGCGCTTTGCACTCGGTGTGGCTTGTTTGCCGGCAATAGCGCCATAAAGATTTAGGCCACTAAAAATAGCCGTCCATATGGGGCCCGAGAAAAAAGGAGCCGGAGAAAATGCTGGCTTCACATCTCTGAACGCCCTCTCTCTGTTACCATTTTTCTGGACACTTTTCTTCGTTGCGAAAAATGCAGAGGCGATTTTTAACACGGGGATTTTTTGGGTCACAAATTGGGTTGCGTGTTGCATTCTACCTTCTCCTTAGGCTCTAAAAAGCCCTGATTGGTGTTTTAGGATTTGAGAAGGTGTATTTGCAAAAGCAGGGCCTGCTGTTAACTCACAACCTCCGTAGAGTTCGCCGAAGTTTTGATTCTGCTTTCTGTGAACTTCACCGGAATTTGCTCCGCCACTTTTTCGGCGATAGCAGCAATCGTCAATGAAGGATTCGGTCCCAGCGAAGTTGGAATGATACTGCCATCAACCACATAAAGACCTTCGTAACCATACACTTCTCCGTTTGGCTTGACCAGGCCTTGATCTGAGGTTGCTCCCATGGGACAGCCGCCCAGCGGGTGCACTGTGATCACTTTATCGAGATAACTGAGGGGATTGTCGATATAAGTGCCGCCCAAACTTTCAGCAATTTTTTGCATTTCGTCTTTAAGTCGGGAAAAGTGCAGTTCGCTATTATCGAGATGCCAGCGGACCACAGCTTGGTTGTCTTCGCGCAAGGTGATTTCGCCATCAGAGCGGTCACGCCCCATGCCTAAAAGCACGAAGGCTCTTCTTAGAAAATCGGCGCGATCGATCATTCTTGCGAAATCACTGCCCATATTGATTTTAGCCGTCGCTTGCGAAATCCTCAGAGTCTTTAGTACGAAATTTTTTATGTTCTTCCAGACAAGATTGAGTGATCCCAGAACTCCATGGATTTGAGGCACCTTCCCCGAGATATACCAACCTAGTCCGATCGGAAATCCGGCATCCTCGATATACATTCCATGAGAATACCCATCAGGATAAGTCGTGCATGTGTATTCGATCGCGCTTGTGATAACAGGGCCATTCGTCGGCTCGCAGTTTTCTTTGGTATCTAATATCACGCCCAGCAGATCACCATTGCCGCACCATTTTTTACCGAGCCATTTATTCAGTCGCGGCAAGTGCTCGTACTTTTTCATCTTTAGCAATAAAGACGTCGAGCCTAATGAGCCTGCGGAAAGTACGACGTTCTTCGTCGTAAGGGTGATTTGGTCCTCGGGGAATTCGGGAATAATATATGTGACGGAATAAAAAGTGTTGTGATGCTGGATACGAATGACTTCAGCATGAGTGCGAATCTCCGCCGGGGAGTCTTTAATTTTTTGCGCTCGAAAAAGATAGTTGAGATCCAAGGTGTTTTTAGCGTGGATGTTGCAACCGATGTCACACTCTCCGCATTTATTGCATTTGCTCTGGACGGCACCGTGTGAGTTCAAACTTTGTTGTCCGGGGAAGTCCCCTTCAAAGCGAACGGCCAAGGGGGGGAATATATGCTCTTGTTTGATTTTATCTTCAGACAGGGGGGCTGTCGCGATAGAAGCTTTCTTGAGGGCTGCGGTTTTAGGGGTGTGTTTGTAGTAATTTTCAGTTTCAAACGGATAAGGCTTGGCCTCCATCATTTTAAGAACTTGATCGTAGTAAGGATCCATCTCTTGGCGGGTATAACCTTCCGGCCATCCTTGAAAAAATTCTTGCGGCATTTTTAAAAGGACATTGGCATAAATAAGACTACCGCCACCGAGACCACTGGCTGTTAATGATGCGATATCGCTTTCGGGTGAATCTCTGAATTCCATCAAGCCGAATTTGCGATCTTGGGGATTCCAGAAAAGACTTTGCTGAATTTCGTGAGGGCGGCGGGGAAATTCATTCATCTTCCATTGTCGACCCCGTTCGAGCAAACAAACCTTATAGCCCTTTTCTGCAAGCCGGCAGGTCATCACAGAGCCACCAAAGCCGGAACCTATAACAATATAATCATAATCTAGTTGCATGGTGTGCTCTCCGGTTAAGATACGCAGATATCGTATTTAGGTAAGACTTCATGAAGGACGCTGAAGCGATAAAAAAGCAGGGCATCATGCATGCGCTTCCAGTTTGAAGTCAGGAAATTGTTTTTGAAGGGTACATTGATCAATTCGAACTCATCGTTGTTGTCCCAGTCGAAGGCTTCTTCAAGCCAACTGCCGACACCTTCTGCGGAATAAGACCAGGTGTCTTGGCCGAATGAAAAAGCACCGCGAGCTGTCTCGGTTTTCCACCGAGCTAAACGCTCTTCGGGCTCTTCGTGATCGAGACCTCGAATGAGTTCCTCCAAGCGTTTCAAGTCCGTTTGTTGCCGCTTAATCGTGGTCAGCTGATTGTGCTCTCGCGCTCGGGCATAAAAGTCGAGAACATGCTCGATAGCTTCCATATAGTCTTTTGGATTATCTCGCTTTACAGTTTGCCCCTGCCAGTCTTGATAGGCCCACTGCAAGTAGGGAAGGTCTGGGTAGCTAAGAACAGGCCCATGGCCGATAGGACTTGTCTCGCTGACGAAGGAAGCTGCGATGGTGTCGAACAGCTTTCGCCATAATGGTCTATAGCGTCCTTTTTTAAAGTATTGATCGCGATAATCCAGCATTTCGGTATCGACCGAGCCGGCGTCGTCGAAAATATCACCCACTCTGTTCACTTCGTGAGTGATCCCTGCAAAACCTTGATGGGCCCAGGTATCTGCATAAGCATGAGTCGTCACACCCAAGAGATGATATCCATAGGGACGGTGAAAGTTCTGCACACAGCTTTTTACAATATCCTGGGCTATGTCTGAGTTCGGTCGGCAGATCAGTCTTTGCACACTCGGGTCGACCAGATTGTTACGCACTTCATTTCCGGGAATAAAATGGAAGGGGATCCACACGTGATGAGTCGCAAGTTCTTTAAAGTTGCGATAGTCCAACATTCTATGAGCACTACAGATAAATTGATAGGCCGAACGATTTTGGAACAATATGGTTCCTTGGTTGACAGCATCATCGACGAATTGCGAGGCGCTGGCGATTGTATTTGCTTCAAACGGAGAAAAACCACTCATTCGAGCAAGTATATAGGTTACCCCTAGGTGGAAATCGATTTGCATTTAGCCTCCGTGCTCTTGCAGAAACGAAAGAATCTTTGGGAAGACCTCGATGTGACAGTACTGACCCATAAGGACATCTTGATGACCGTACTCTGGGAACTCGACATAGTTGAACTTTTTTGCATGAGGAGTCGCTTGCATTAGTTCATAGGTTCTTTTATTGGAGCCTGGGAAAATATTATTCTCTCCGCCACTCATCAGAAGAATCGGCGGAAGGGTTTCGCGGTTTCTAATTTCTTCCAAATAGTTCAAAGGTTTTTTTGAGTCATAGGAAACGGCCGCTTTTTTAAAAAGCATTTTGCGAATGTGCCGGTGATAGTGAAAGCTGGTTCCGCCAAAAAGGTCCACTAAACGCCGATGTGTGATTGGATGCAAATTGCGATGTTTATAGGCGGCCGGAAACCCCCAGCCCCACATAAAGCTGACCAGATGACAAGCGGGTTCAGTGCATTCACGTCGGATCAGTCGTTCCATCCAATAGAGCCACTTGCCAAATCCCAGTCCCGGCAGATAGGGAAGTTTGGGACTAATGTAGGCGTATCGAAAGACATATTCCAAAAGCTCTGGTCCGAAAAAGATTTTTATCAAACCCTGCCAGTGAACCATAGGAGTCAAAGACACGCTATTGGAGACAACGCACTGGATGTCTTTAGCATAGCCAGCTGCTATAGAGCACATCAGAGACAGCGAGCCCACACAATGAGCAATGATGTTGATTTTAACGTCCTCGCCGCAAACCTCTCGAATAAACTCGAGGGCTTTGGGAATGTCATACTTTGCCACATCATCGATCGTGTAGCGATGCGGAGAAAGGTTATAAGTAAAACGTCCGCTGCCTCGCCAGTCGAGCGACCAAACATCAGTGAATCCATTGGCGTGCAGATAGTTCACCAAGTTGTTCTGCTCAGGCATGATGTACATATCTGTCGATGTGGTAAGACCGTGCAAAAGCAAAACAATCTTCTTCGAATCTGCCACTTTAAAACGCTGCAAAGAAAGCGTCAGTCCGTCATCGGTATCAAAGGGGTGCAGAGTTTTTTCTCCTAGAGCCACGCCTTGGGTGGTGTTCACGGGAAAATGATGCTCATTCCATCTTGAAGCAGTCGTAGTAAAAACAAATGGCGCATAGGCTTCCCAGAGATGAGACGCAAATACCGAAAGAAACTGAGTCACAGTTTTCTTTTCTTCGAAGAGATCGTCGGCATTTGTTTTAAAGGTTCCAAGCTGTTTGATAAAGTCGCTGACCGAAATGTACAAAACGCCCAGTCCGATAATTTGTTTCGGACTGGCTTCGCTGAAAGTGGAGTGCCCCTTCCAGAGATAAAAATAGAGCGTGGTCGTCTGTTCCCAGGCGGCGAAACCATCTTCTTTAAGAACTTCTTTAAATCCGAAGAAGGTCCAAACCTCCCCGGCGTCGTCTCTCAAAAACAATAAATACTGCATTTCTTTGGCTGCATTCAAATCGGGACTGGCTTGCGGGCGTTTGAAAAGGTTGAACGAGCCCTTTTCAACTGTCAGTGACCCCTTACCCAGTGGATGGGTGATTGTGCCGAAGGCCGATGCATTCAGTTGGGGATCCCCAAGAAACTGATCCAAATCTTTTATCGAAATTGTCAGAGTAAATTCAAAGGGCTTGCGAGAGACATCGGCCTCCGCGCTCTTAAAATCCTGTCGCGGTAATGGCGCCTCCGAATTTAAGGTCAGATTGCGAAGTGAGTAGTGACCGGCCATTCTTTCGGTGAATTCAAGAGATCGGGGTGATTTCACAGATGTTCCTTTGTTGATCTGAAAAGGATAATATTATTCGCATTTAAAGTAAAAGCTGTTTAGGACCTTGGATCGGTGGCCGTCCTAAGAGTATCTTTGGACCCAGGCGAAAATTGTCGACTGTTAAGTTTCTAGCATTTCACAGCGATTCAAATGGCTTAGGAGTTGGATCAGAGTGTGCAGTTAAGCTGTCCATGCGTATTTTGAGCTCGTTTTCCGTTAAAATTTTGATCATTCTCCAGCTTTCGGTAGCCGTATGGGCTGCACCCGAGCAGGTGGGGCTGCATCTGTCTTTTGAACAGCGGTTGGCCGTTTCCTATGCTCTTTTGGCGCACGGGGAGCCAGCAGAAGCTCAGGAGCAAATCCTAGAGCGAGCCCAGAAGTACCTGACTGAAGTGGCCACCCAAGGGATCACCAAAGTGCAGGTCAGAAACTTCAGTGAATTTATGGATCAATTTAAGGGTGATTGGCCGAATACAAATAAACTCTCCAAAGATATCGAACTTATTGAGTCACGGCCGCGTTCCTCCCTGAAGGTTTTTGAGTCACAAAGTCCAAGGGTGCAAAGGCAAATTGATGACTATTTGATGTGGCAAGAACAAGAGTTCTTAAAACGAGCTAAAAAAATTCTTAAAACGGAAAAAGTTAGTAACATAGCGCTGGGACTATCCGCTGGAATCGTCTCCCGCAAAGCTTTACTTCAGATAGGTGATCAATTTATTGCCGAATCCTTTGTGCTGCTTGATCAAATCGGACCCAAGATTGCTGAAAGTAATTTGGGACAGCAACAAGATCCTATTATGAAAATATTCATGGGCACGATGCTGAGCGAGTACTTCTCGCGGCTCAGTTTAGATTCCAAAAAAATGATCGCTTCCTCTTTTTTGGGCAGCGATCTTTATATGGATGATTTCAAAAAGTTTGAGGTGATGGTTCAAAACAGCGGTCCGCAGTTGCAAAAGCTCTTGCAGATCGTGGCTCGACAGGCGGATTTGGGTGCCGAATTGTTAACGATCTTTAGAAGCCTTGAAAATGCCGTTCGACCTGTTCCATGGATTCAAGTTCAAGAGATTTTGGCGAATGAAAAAGACAGCTTCAAGTTCACTTACTTCGAAAGAAAACCTCTGGGCGTCGGCACAATGGCGCAGGTTCATCGCGCGAAGATCTTGGTGGACGGCAAACGCCAGGACGTCGTGGTGCGCTTTATTAAACCCGACATTGCTGAGCGTGTTCAGGAAGATGGCCGAATCCTCGCTGAAGTCGCAGCACTTTTGGATGCCAATCCTGAATTTGCGAAAACCGGTGCTCCCAAGTTAGGTCCTATTGTTAGTGATATCACTGCAACTGTCGTGGCGGAGCTTTCGCAAAAAGAAACGATTCAGAGACAGCAGTTGGCGCAAGAAAGATATGCTAAGACTGTTTTGATGAAGATTCCGCAGTTCAAGAATTTTGTCGAGTTTAACGTGCCAAAGATTTTTGAATCGAAAACAGATTCAAAATTGATGGTTCAAGAAATGGTTCTGGGCGAAAAAATGGATAAAGCGGCCGCTCGATGGAAAGACCTTGCCCCCGATTTAAAGCGCGGGTTGATTGAAGCACTGGCTTATCACTGGGCCGAAGAAGTCATGTTCAAAAAAGGCTTTTATCATTCTGATCTTCATCAAGGTAACTTTATGATTCAGTTTATGGATCCTAAAATTCGTTTGCATATTCTTGATTTTGGTATGGGCGGGACGATCTCTGCGTATTTACAAAATCAAGTGATGCTTTTGGGGGCGGGGACTGAGCTTCTGAAGCCTGACCTTATTGCGCAAGCTTTTTGGAAGATCAGCGATCAAGCGAAGAATCAGATCAATCAAAGCCAGTTCGAGTACCTGGTGAAGCAACGAGTTCTCCAGATACAGCAGGGCCAGGAAAAAAATCGCTCTGTCGAGCACTGGACAGCATGGTCGATGGATCAAGGGTTAAGGCTGCCGTACGAGTTTATCAGTTTAAATCGGGGACTCGTTATCGTGAACAAGCTCTTAGCAGACAGTGGAAGCTCTTTGACTGTTTCGTCCTTAATGAAAGACCTTGCCCGAAAGCATCCATTCCAGGTGTATCGCCGCATGGTCATCCAAGAAAAGTTAAGTCATCAGGACCTAGTCAAGCTTGGCTGGGGCGAACTGAAATCCCTCTTGGGACTTAAGCAAGAACTTCATCCAGCACGGGTTTCGAACCTAGGGCTTGTACGGTGTGAAGGGGTCTTTCTTTCGAACTAGCTAGCAAAGCATCGCCTAGGGCAAAGGCCAGCAAGGAGGCACTGGTCTTTGAGTCAGCATACTCCTTGCTACTGGAAGTTCAGAAAACCAGTGGTTTAGGTTAGATTGCACCGAGACGAGTAAGAGCTGTTTTAATTTTACTACGATTCATCTCCAGCATAGATGAAGTAAGATTTTGAAATCCAAGCAAATGTGCATTTATATCCACAGCAGCTTGAATTTCTTCATGAATAAAATCAATCATAAAGAAATCATCTCTCTGAAAGTGGTGAGATATTATTTTTCCATACTCAGCTTCAAAGTCGCCCTTAAAATCAGTTTGGAGGCTATGGTGCCAGCTTTTTACAGCAGAACTATTTAGAAGAAGTACCTGACGGAAACGTATATTTGAAAAATCAGATGCATCGACAACCATGTCAATAAAATCAAAATCTCTAGCAAGATCTATATAGTCTAAATGCCTTGGGTCGCCCCTAAACTTATATCCCCTAGCGGATTCTTTCAGTCTAATTTGCAATAGACATAACGCTGCATCATCGTCTCCAAAGTTCATCCCACTTAGGATAGAGGGAAGACAGTAAATGTACTGGGTTAACTTACCCTTCGTAATATCCTTAGATGACTCCGGCGGGTACAATAACAGATTGTCGTTGTTCGAACGCGCATATTCCAATTTCTCAGTAAGTCTTGATCGAGTTAGAAAGTGCCATAGAATCATCAATCTATGATCTCAGGGCATCAGGAATGGTCAAGCTACATTGTTCCAAAACCCAATCTTTTGAATCCCAAAAATATATTTGCACTGACTTTTTGATTTTCAATAACGCTATTCTGTCGGAACCGTTCGAAATGGCTCCGTAGCCGAAGAGGTACATTCGGACGTGATTTATGAAGAATATCTTCTACCGATTAAAACCTCGAGTGAGCCCCGTAGATTAGATACAGTAGCGCCATAACTTTTGATCGGGCCGGTCGGCGGAGTTTGATTTTAGGACTTCAGCTTCGAGGTGTCATTTTCAATGTAGAGGTTCAGTCGACAGAAGAAATGGTGGATATAATGGTCAAGGGACGCCTCCCGCGCTACCAAGAAGCGCAATGTTATTCTAACACTTGTAATGAAGAAGTTATTGACGGGGTATTCATGTATTTTATGTAGCCGTCATTGAGTTTGATTGGCTGAAGCAGGGCGGTTGGTGCGAGCTGTGTTTTGACGAAGTGGTGAGGCTATAAACGTCTTCTAGATACGTTCGAAAACTCATCCAGAGATGTATTTTCATTTTAAGAAAACCGCAAAAATCACTTTTTAAAACCCATGATAGAACTCTGTTCAAGCAAGGGAGTGTTGAATGGAGCTTTCAAGAATTTCAAATCAAGAACTTTTGAGTCGCATGGAAAAGTTGGTTCGCACAGAGCGAAAAATTACACATCTGATTTTATGTCATATCAATGAGGTGGAAGCTCGTCGCCTTTATGCAGAGCTTGGATTTGGTTCTATGTTCAAATATCTAACGGGCCATTGTGGATACGGTGAAGACAGTGCGTATCGCAGACTTCAAGCAGCGAGACTTATTAAGCAAGCTCCAGAGATTGCCGAAAAACTAGAAGAAGGTTCTTTGAACCTGACCCAGCTGACTCAAGTCCAGAAGTGTCTCAAACAAGAAAGCAAAGCTGGTAATCGCATCGAGTCTCACCAGACTTTGCAGATCTTGGAACAGATTCAGAATATATCATCTTATGAAACCAAAAAAGTTCTAGCGGTGGAATTCAATCAACCTATTCAAGTGCATGAAGTAGTTAAACCTCAGCGAGATGATAGTGTTCGTTTAGAGCTGACATTTACGGCAGAGCAAATGAAGGAGTTGTCTGAAGCCAAGGATCTTTTGTCCCATATACTACCAGAAGGAAGCTTGGCGGGCGTGATTTTTTATCTCGCAAAATCATACAACAAGAAAATCAAAGGGAAGGACGTGCAAAAGCAAGAAGCAACTATCGGAAAGCCAAATGAAAAAACCATATCAGCTACGCCGAGCTTCACGACTAAGCAAAAAAGAACGCCCATCAAAATTACCGAGCGCAGACGTCTTTTACGTCAAGCAAGTTATTGTTGTGATTACGTCCATCCTGAAACAAATAAAAAATGCGAAAGCACCTATCAACTACAGATAGATCACCAGATTCCTATCGCCCGCGGCGGAACAAATGCTCCAGAAAACCTTCGAGTACTATGTCGAACACATAACTTACTAGCGGCAAGTCATTGGGGCTTAAGTCGAAGCCCCAACGTGAGACTCGAATAAAAAAGGCGCTGGTCTTTATGTCAGCACATTTCTAGTCGCCGGAAGTCTAAAAATCCAGGGGTTTAGGTCACTTTTGAGCACTTTCCATAAAGGAAGATGCTTGGAAAAACTCATTGCAGAGGAAGCCCAGCTTTTTACCTGTCTCTTCAGAAAAATTTAAATTCTTCATAAGTTCATCTTTAACTATAGGATGTACTAATTTTGCAAATGAACTGATCCACGGATTATTGTAAAGTTTAGAATCAAGTTTCAGTCTCTCCGGAAAAAACTCTTTAAGGAACTCTATTTGTCCAATGGCTACGGCCAAAGGTTCTTCGAGAATTCGTCCTCTATACTGACCAACAATTTTGTCATTTACACTGGGACAAGATTTCAGAAAGGCATTCGAGATAGCTTCCTTTTGTTTTTGTGGCTGTCTCGCAGAAATAGTATGTACAATTTCGTGAAAAATCACATCTTCATCTTTGGTTTTAATATGTTTTTTTGGATTTTGTTGAAAAACTAAAAACTTATCTGCAGGGAAAGCAGAGTCTCGGTCCAAAGGTGGGTACCAATTGTATAAGACCACATAATTCATATTTTCATCTACAGAATAATATTTAGAAATCTTCGAAAAGAAACTAGAGTAGTTCTTATTTCTAATTTTCTTATTGAGATCTTCAACCTTTGTTTTGAATGGCTCCGAATCTTTCAAAAGAACTTCGTATTTTGGTTTGAAGTGAGAGTAGAAATTTCTTAAAAACTCAAAATCATCCTTTGCCAAGATTTTCTCCAGTTTTTTAAACGCCTGATCTAAATTATCAGACCCATAAAATGCCGGAGCAATTTGATCTTCATTCATCCCTGACTTTTTGGCAAACAGAACATCTTTATATGGGCCTATATCATCTTTAGGAAGCCCTAAGCCCTTATAGTATTGCTGCCGGAGAGCATCGTATTTTTTTAGAAGGGCCTGTTCTTCCGGACTTAAACCAAAACGATCAATCCAATATCTTTGATAAGCCCCACCCTCATCTTGACAAAAAGTTTTATCCCACCATCCAGAAACGCAATCCATTATTACAAATGTATTTGCAGCTTCGCTGTATTTAACAGAAATAGAAATTGAACTCGCTAAAACGATTGAAGGAATTGAAACAATAAAAACAAAGATTTTAAGAAGCATTGCTATGACCCCTCTTAGTCGTTTTAGTCTAACAAGAGGTTATACTTAGGTAAAAGGCCCGTATTTTTCTGGTCTAAAATCCAATGTCTTTTGGTCAAACTTCTGACATTAAGACGCTGACATAATGATTATTATGACAGGAGAATTAATCTCGCAGGGGAGATTGAAACGCGGCCTAGTGACGTCCTAGCTGCCTCAGTGCGCGAATCTTTCAATACCGAATTTGATCTACGGAGGCGAATCTAGCTTCAACTGCGTCTCATTTTATTTGCCAGATGGCGAGTTTCTTGCCGGACTTCACTGTTTACGTTTTCGATGACAGTGGGATTATTTATGTATATACATAATGAGGAGACAAATTTTGGTCACGTAGTGGGTACTCACACAGGAGGTCAAGTCATGGCAAAGAAACCTACTATCGTATTATCAGCGCAAGAATTGCGAGCAAGGAAGAACGCAATATCTATAGGTCGTAAGGTAAAGGACTCGGAGATCGATTTTTCTGATATACCTGAACTTGACGAGGAAGTGCTTAATAAGATTAAGCGAAGAGGTCGTCCTATAATTGGCGATAGTCCTCGCAAAGCCATATCCGTTCGTATTGAGGAAGATGTGTTGGCGAAGTTAAAAGCTAAAGCTAAAAAGAGGGGCGTCCCTTATCAGAGCCTTATCAATGAGATTTTGAAAAAGGCAGTGTAAAGATCAATATATTCTAGAAGCATTTTCTGCACTTAGGCAGTTTGTAAAAGATAATGAAAGCCTCGTGACAGAGAAAAGTACCGTCGAGTTTACTATTTCTAGCCAGCAACTTTGAACGCCTTACCAAAATGCATCTCTAATGCTGAATCGCGAGCGAGACTTCGCTCGCTCTGCGGGCATTCTGAGTGATAATGCCTAAGAGGTCTTTGTCTGCTTCGATCTTTTTAAGAGCGCGTGTGGCGCTTTCGGCCGATAGGCCCAGGACAGAAACCTCGAGTTGGTTTTGGTGAATCTTTGCTTTCAAAAGCAGTCCATTCGGTGGTAATTGCAATTCACGCAGGACTCGGTGGGCCTCGGTTTTTAAAAGGTTGTGCAAAGAGCTCTTATCAAGCAATAAGAGGGGTTCATCGTGAACAGGGTAGCGACGGGTGCGAAGAGTGTTGCCTGTCTTCAGAACCGAGTCAGAGGTCTTATTCGCACCAAATAAATAATCCGCCATGGCTCTGGATCTATAGGCAAGATTCTCTATGGCCACGGGGTTTTGAGTTATCGATGAATTCAACTCGTTGGGGCTAGCTAAAGCACCCGCTGCCGGGCCGATCACAAATATATCTTGCGCCGGCAGTCCTTCAACTTCGACTTTTTTGCCAATGATGGTTTCGCTGGCAGCAATTTCGGGCACCACAAATTCCACATCTTGCAGAGTGATTTTTGCTTGTTGAGGCTTACCAGGGATATTTTGTAAAAGCGGCGGGACCGCATTATCGTATCCTGTGCAATTGATGACGTAATCAGCCAGCACAGTTTTGTTCTGCTCGCCATAGGTCAGCTCGATCTGACCGGTAGGTGTTGCTTTGCCGGCAGTTACGTGCCCTTCGAATCCCCCTAAAATCCTTTTGCCAATTTCTGGTGCGAGACCATGATAGCGGAACCACGTAGTTTCTTTATAAGATTCTGGAGACGTCGCTTTTTGACCAAGCCAGAGGATCTTAACCGTCGGATCGAATTTTGTAAGCAAGGCTTCGATACCGATTTTTGCTCCGTCGCCCACTCCGATGACAGCCACAGTTTTATTTTTGAGATCAGTTTCGATAGTTTTAATTTTTCCTGTTTCTTTAAGCGTCACCGTTCGCAAGAAGGTATCCACAAGCATTACAGGATAAAGCTTTTCAGGGGCTTCCAGATGCAACCGTTCGCTCTGCGCGAGAAGCTTTTGAAAGCCGGGGTCTTTCACTTTAGAAGACGGACTGCCCAGTCCCGTGGCCAAAACGACTTTATCCGTATAAACAGTCAGACCTTTTTCGGTCGTCAGGCGATAGCGGCCCTGTGATGGTTGTCCTTCAAGAGAGGTGTCAACGATCGAGGTCACCTTGTGTCCCAAAAGCAAGGGGACGCTGGAGGTTCTTTGCGTCACAGTCGCAAGTAGTCCCATGTGGATGGAGTTGGCGAACATCGCACTGGTGAAATCCTTCATGGCGACAGGGGACCCCGGAAAGATGTTTGTGGACTCTGTCGGAGTCTCGCGAGAGTTGATAAGAAAACTACCACCAAGGTCACCAAAGACTTTGGAAATTTGGTGGCCGGCATCAATAGCAAGCACAGACTTCGCTTGTCCCAGAAGTCCTGCGCGATTGTTAAACAGCGAGCCGTGCAGACCATTTCCAATGATTACGACTGGGCTGTAAGAGTTTTCCGTCAATAGTTTGGATTCTATCTTCGAGCTTTGGCGCAGGATTTTCTCGCTTAAGTAATCGTGCATCTTAATCGCCTGCTTATCTTCATGAAGCAACACCGCTGGATCTGCAGATAAAAAGATCGAAGAGCATAACGGGGCAGAAGCCCACGAAGGCGATGTCATGAGTAATGAAAAAGAAAAAGAGGCCAAGGTCATCTTAAGTGCGCGCATAGACAGGCAAATAGCACTCTTTATGCCAAAGAATGTCTCTTGGAAGTGGCCTAGGATGGATCAGATAGGCCAAGCAGGAACCATCGCTGTTCACTTTTTTGACAAGTCGATAAAAACTTCAGAGCGAGGATTTCAGGATCCGTTTAAGTTGCGCCCGTTGATAGGAACCAAAAACACACGAATAAAGACACTGAAGCAAGGGGTCTTCAAGAATATCGGCGTCGCTTAATTCGGCTTCAGTTTCGGGACTAAAGGTTTCAGAATTGATCCTCAAATACAGAGAGGTTAAAGATTCCCCGCTCTCCAAGGCTCCGAAAAGTCTGGCTGTGGGAATTTCTGTAGTCCAAGCCAGAGTCTCCTTAGACTCGGATTCGGCGACCTTCGCAATCGTAGACTGAAAGATTGAATAATAGAAGGCAGTTTCCGTCCCTAGATGATCAAATAAGGAAAGCTTCCAAAGTCGTCGTTTTCCGAAATAGGAGTCTGCTGGAATTTCCAGAGAGCGATATTTTTCTAAAAGCCCAGAATTACAATAGTCAGTAACACGTTGAAGTTGAGTCTGCTCAAGCGCAGGAAAATTCCGAGCGATCTGGGCCGTCGCCGGCGGATCGAAATCAGCTTCATAGTCGTAATCTAAGTCAGCGGAAGATAGCGATATGATCCACTCTAAAGAACAGGCGCCGGTGATTTCACCGGATTGGTTTATTTCATAGGACTGTGAGGGATCAATCCGTAGGACTCTCGTAGCGGGAAGAATCGATTGAACCGTTTTTTCAAAAAACTCGTAAGAAATCGGAAAGAATTTTTTATTGTACCAAGACCACGGTTCCATTTGAAATTGGCAAGAGCTGGGGACCAGGATGTTCGGCTTCAAAAGCTGTAGCTGCTCGAGCCACTCTATGGGAATTTCTGGCGGTGCTGATGGAAAGCGGGTTGGAGCTATAACTTCCAGTTCGCGCATTGTTTGAAAGGGCCAAAGAACCAGATCCCAAGGGGCATGCTCTTGCAAAAGTGAAAACGTTTCTGGGCCAATCCAAGAGTCCACGACATTGAGAATATTTATACCATGAACTTGGATGTGAAACAGGGAATCCACATCAGCGTCCAGGGCTCTACGTGGAGTGATTTTGAAGGGACCAATATCAATAGTTCTGTTCAGTTGAAGCGAATGGACATGAGTAAACCCCAACTCGCGGATCATCGAGAAAAGCTCTTCATGAATACAAAATACAAAAAGAGGAGTCGCGCGATCCAGTAGAACGAGACTTTCTAACGAGCAGTGATCATCGTGATAATGAGAGATAAAAACAGCCGACAGCTGAAGCTTTTGAATTTCATTAATCTTGAACTGAACCGGCGGGAACGCAAAGCAATTTCGACTGAAGGGACTCTCAAAAAGAGGGTCAAATGCAATTTTGAACCCTTCACTCTCGAAGATATAGCCGGCATGAAGAATTCGCGACACCTGTAATGACATAGGGACCTCTACCATTGGCAGACGGGACTGTCTAACGAAGAGCGGCACTTTTCTATAAATATGACAAAAATTTTGATTCAGCCATACCTGAGTTGGATTTGAGCAGAGGCACAGCGGTTGCTTTGCCCGGTTGCAAGGTTGGAACTTTAATGTACGGAGGAATGAAATGACGAATAAGCAGACCGGTTGGCGCAGCAGAGCCACCACTTTAGTGATGGCATTGATGATGATCTCGCCCTTGGCGGCCCAAGGGCAAAGCTATATGCGTGGAATTAATATTATGGATATGGGCATTGGAATGTCAGCTCCAGTGCCAGGCGTTTACGGAAGAAATTATACCACGACAAGTCTTCAGAACTTGAAGTACATCGCTTCGCGAGGTCATAAAGTTGTGCGCATCACAATTAACTGGGAGCGTATTCAACATTGTCTGGGTTGTCCATTAGATCAACCGTATCTGAATCTTCTGTTACAGCAGTTGCGCGATGTCAATTCGGCGGGCCTAAAAGCTATTGTCGATCTTCATAATTACGGTCGCTACTTTTTAAATCGCGAAGGTAAAAACATAGTAACGATCATGGGAAATACCCAAGGTTCGGCCGGTCCTAAAGAAGAGCATCTGGCCGATGTGTGGAGAAAAATCTCTACCGAAATTCGTAAGGACCCGTCAGCATATCAAGCCGTGTATGCCTGGGATCTTATGAACGAGCCATGGGGTCTTCGTGATGTCTATGCTCCGTTCAAACAGATGGCCACTATCTCTGATTTCGAGTCAGGCTTTGATGGATGGACTCCTGCGAATGGGAATCTCGCGACTTTGAATCGTCAGGTGCGATATGGGAAGTACTCGCTTCGTATGGACATCCCTGTTAAAGAACGCAAGACCGCTGATATATACTCTTTCACTTTGCCCCAAACGGCAGTGAAGCTGGCTCGTGAAAACGGGGGAGTGTTGCAGTTGAAAGGTTATGTCCCGCCGGCAACGGAAGGTAGCATAAGCGTTCGTTTTTATGTCGTCGACAAGTCTTGGAAGATGGTGATGAGTTCTGTCGAGCCGCTGCAAAAGGATTTGAACTTTCACCTCAACGTGCATTTGCCAGAAGGTGCGCTTGATGGAAGTAAGGGACTCTTCATGCAATTCCTTGTGAATGGCTCGAAAGGTGAAAGCAAGGCGAAGCAAGTGATCTTTATTGATGAAATCAATCAAGGTGAGGCCGGTGCCACCGTTCGTCCTCGCGATGTTTACGTGAACTTTGCACAGGCTGCCGTCAATGCGATTCGTTCTCTCGACGATAAGACGCTGATTATGGTCGAAGGTTATGATTGGGCTTCTGCTAAGAATTGGCCAAGAAATCATCCAGCGCCATTTATCAACGATCCGGCCAACAATTTGATGTATCACGCTCACCTGTACTTTGATACGACGGCTGGTGGAAAATACGCTCAGTCTTTCGCCAAAGAAACAGAAGATGCTATTGCTGAAGGTTACTCAAGTGTTGCGGAACGCTCTGTTTGGCGTGCTGAGCAATTTGTAAACTGGTGTGAAAAATATCAAGTTCGTTGTTTTATCGGAGAGTATGGCTGGCCAAATGCCGATACAGTGGGTTCTGCGGATGCTCAGATGTGGAATGATGTAGGTGAGCAATTCCTGACGTATCTGGATAAACACAATATTGGCGCGACAGCATGGGCTACAGGAAGTTGGTTAGAAGCGACCGGAAATATTTTAAATACGTATGTGCTTAGCAAGCCGGCAAGCCCTACTAGTCCGGGTCGATCATTCCGACCATTGTCTCAGGCATCAGTCATTGAAAGACATCCAAGTCGCTAACTAACGTTGGCGACTTAAAATATGAAATCGCCAGGTGAGGGTGGTCGATGCGACCACCAGACCAATAAGCAACCCGATCCAAACGCCGATCGGTCCAACGCCAAGATGGAAAGCTAAAAGGTAACCACCGGGTAAACCTAAAATCCAGTAGGCGAAAAAGGTAATGATGCTGGGCCACTTGGTGTCGCTCATTCCCCGAAGCGCGCCGATAGCGACGGCTTGGACCCCATCAAATATTTCAAACAGCGCGACAACAATAAAGAACTGGGCGGCCCAATAAATCACATCAAGATCTTCGACGTACCAAGTTGGCAACCAATGTCTTAAAAAGAAAAAGCCCAGGGCGCAAAGTCCCATGTAGATTCCACCCAACTGGATCGCAGTAAAACCGGCGAAACGAGCCTGGGGATAGTTGCCTCGGCCTAATTCATAACCTACACGGATGCTGGTGGCGATCCCGATACCGACTGTGATCATAAAGCTTGTGCTGGCTAAGCTGAGAGTAATCTGGTGTGCGGCAAGTGGGACCGCGCCAAACCATCCCATGATGATCGACGCAGAAGCAAAAGCGGCGACTTCAAAAAAGAACGTGAAGCCATTGGGTATTCCCAGGCGAAGCATGTTCTTCAAAAGATGATGATCCAAACGATGCGCCCATCGCTCCTGCAAATATTTTTTGAAATAAGGATGGAGATGGATGTAAGCAACAATAATCAAGGCCATTGCCGAGCGAGCAATCAGCGTAGCCCAGGCGGCTCCATTAAGGCCCATCTTTGGAAAACCATAGTGACCGTTAATCAAAACATAATTGCCTGTGATGTTTAGCACGACCCCGAGGCTCATCACGGTCATGGCTACTTTAGTTTTACCAATACCATCCGTGAACTGTTTGTAGGCTTGGAAAAGCAAACTGGGAATCACAGACCAGATGGTGATAAGGAAAAATGATTTACCCATCTCGAGAACTTCGGGACTCTGACCCATCTTTTCCATATGGGGATAAAGCACGGTCAAGATTCCAATGATCAGTAAGCTGATCCCTAGCGCAATGATCACGCTATGGCGAAGGAGAACTCCACCATAGGGATAGTTTTCTTGTCCCTGAGTTCTAGCAAAGAGTGCAGTGAGGGGAGCCAGAACACCAATCCCGAAAACCAAAAAAATGACGTAGACGCTGCCCGCGAAAGCAGAAGCGCCTAGGGCGACGGCTCCAAGTGCCGCCACCATAAGAGTATCGACAAGTTGGATAATATTTTGCCCAACTTGACCAACGATGATCGGACCTGAAAGTTTTAGTAAAAGCTTACTTTCGTGCGTAAATTTAGATGGCAACGACTTCATGAACATCCGCAAAAAGCTCTTTCATACGTGCTTCAATTCCCTGTTTTAGCGTGATCGAAGCACTCGGGCACCCAGAGCATGCGCCCTTCATGCGGATGTAGAGAACGTGATTGTCATACTTTGCGAAAGTCACATCGCCCCCATCTAGTGCCACCATGGGGCGAATTTCCCGGTTCAGAACAGACTTGATATCACGCACGATTGGCAAATCATTCGCACTGCTGTCTTCCGTCTCTAGGAGTTCAACTTCGAAAGGCTCCTGTCGATTCAAATGGTCTTGAATAAGATTGCTCAGGGGCTGAGCCAACATTTCCCAGTCGACCCAGTCTTGCTTTGTGACGGTAATAAAGTCTGTTCCCACATAAACCGCGCTGGTCCATGGAAAGCCAAATATTTTGCTGGCTAAGGGAGATCGTTCCGCTTCTTGGGCATTAGGGCACTCAAAACCCTCTTTAATCACTTGTCGATGAAGGTTGAACTTCATGGTTGCCGGATTGGGAGTCGACTCAAAAGTAACAGATGTTGCAGTGTGTGTTTTCGCGGACGTGTTCAAACTCATATTTACCTCATCACAGGCAGGGAACACTATCCCAGACGGGAAGTTCTGCCAAGCGTGTTAATCTATCAGACGCACTTGATTATATACGAAAAACTCAATAACTTTGAGCAGCTAGTCGCTGGTCTTGTAAAGACTGCATAACAAAAAATGAACCTTTCACGGCTTTCTAAGGAGGTCATGATGACACCAAGAGTTAGAGAGATTTTGAACTGGTACGGAGCGGATAATCCTGGAGTTCTTGCGAATTTGGCTCGCCTCTTAAATCACGGCAAGCTCAGTGGGACCGGAAAACTAGTGATACTTCCCGTGGATCAGGGGTTTGAGCATGGACCGGCCCGATCTTTTGCTAAAAATCCCGATGGCTATGACCCGGCTTATCACATTGAACTCGCAATCGAAGCGGGATGCAATGCTTACGCGGCTCCCTTGGGCGCAATCGAAGCCGTCGCTCGTGATTATGCAGGTGAGATTCCCTTAATTTTAAAAATCAATAATTCTGAAACACTGTTTGCGAATAAGAGTCCCATCTCGGCGCTGACCTCTTATGTTGACGATGCTTTGCGCTTAGGTTGCTCGGCAATCGGATTTACCATTTACCCTGGATCTTCAGAGCGAAAGAGCATGTACGAAGAAATTGCCCAAGCTGCTCGTGAAGCCAAAGCCGCAGGCCTTGCTGTTGTTATTTGGTCTTATCCGCGCGGTGAGCAGCTTTCAAAAGAAGGCGAGACCGCAATTGATGTCGTTGCTTATGCAGCCCATCTGGCGGCTCAACTGGGAGCCCACATCATCAAGGTGAAGCCGCCGACATCACATATCGAACAAGCCGCGGCAGCGAAAGTCTATCAGGAGCAAGGCATCAAAGTGAATTCCTTAGCTGACCGGACTCGTCATGTGGTCCAAGCTTGTTTTGCCGGCAAACGCATCGTGATTTTTTCTGGTGGCGAAGCCAAGGGCACGGAAGATCTTATTAAAGAAATTGGAGATTTGGCGCAAGGTGGAGCTTTCGGTTCTATCATGGGCAGAAATGCCTTCCAGCGTCCGAAGAAAGAAGCTATACAGTTATTGCACAATGTGATGGAAGCATTCGCAGGAAAGAAATTATAGATATGACAATACAGGAAAATCCGCTAAGAGCAGAAAAGCGCAAAAAATTGCACGCTCTTCGTGAACTCGGTATCAACCCTTACCCATACAACTTCGAAGGCAAGACGGCGATCGCCAGCATCGTCGAAAAGCACGCGGCGGCATTGCAGCCAGGAGAAAAGCTTCCGGATGCGGTTTACCGTGTTGCCGGTCGTCTGATGACTTTAAGAGCGATGGGGAAGGCTTCTTTTTTCAACGTTCAAGATCAATCGGGTTCTGTGCAAGTTTATGTGAAAACAGAAGAGCTGACTGAAAAAGAGCGCGCTGCTTTTAATTTAGTGGATTTGGGAGACATCGTGGGACTTGAAGGGTACGCCTTTAAGTCGCAAAAGGGCGAGTTCTCTATCTATCTTAAAAAGTTTGAAGTATTGACGAAGTCGATTGAACCATTGCCGGAAAAGTTCCACGGCGTTCAAGATGTCGAAATTAAGTATCGTCATCGCCATCTGGATTTGATGACCGATGCAGATTCTCGCAAAGTGTTCGTAACACGTTCGCGCATCATCAAAGAAATTCGTCATTTTCTTGATAGCCGTGGGTTTCTTGAAGTGGAAACGCCAGTGCTTCAGCCAATCTATGGCGGAGCTGCCGCTCATCCATTTACAACCCATCACCGCGCTCTGGATATGAAACTTTTCATGAAGATTTCTCCAGAACTCTACTTAAAGCGATTGATCGTTGGCGGTTTCGAAAAGGTCTATGAAATCGGAAAGAACTTTAGAAATGAAGGGATCGACCGATCTCACAATCCAGAGTTCACAATGCTAGAGTTTTACGAGGCTTATACTGATTACAACTATCAGATGAAACAATTTGAAGAGCTGATCTCTTCTTTGGCTTTAAAAATTACTGGCAGCATGAAAGTCACTTACCAAGGTAAAGAAATAGACTTCACTCCACCATGGAGACGACTCACTGTTTATGACGGTGTGAAACAATATGCGAATATCGATTGTGAAAAGGCTTCTGATGAAGAGATCTTCAAAGCGATTCGCATCAACGGTGGCCATATCGAAGAGATTGGTAAGCGTGGCGAGATGATTATGGAGTTGTTCGAGCTGACCGCTGAACAGCACTTGTGGCAACCCACGTTTGTCATGGATCACCCCGTAGAGATCTCTCCACTAACAAAAGTACATCGCACAGACAAACGCTTGGTCGAGCGATTTGAACCGTTTGCAGCTTGTATGGAGATTGGAAATGCTTATTCAGAGTTGAATGATCCTGAAGATCAGACCAATCGTTTGCAGGAGCAAGAAGCTCAGCGCGGAAAAGATGAGGAAGCTCATCCTATGGATGAAGACTTTTTGTTGGCTATCGATTCCGGTATGCCTCCTACCGGCGGTGTGGGAATAGGAATCGAGCGAATCGTCATGATATTGACAGATCGACCCAGTATACGCGATATCATTTTCTTCCCGACAATGAGAATCACAAAATAACAAACTTTAAGCGGAAGATAATTCCGCTTTTTTTTGAGGTGAACATGCGGATTCTTCTGATGGTACTTGTTACATCTTTCGTTTTTACAGGCTGCCAGCAAAAGCAGACAAAGGTGACTTCACAAGAAGCGGTGATCGGTGAATCCATCACAGCCGAAAAGCTGATGAAACAAAAGCCGGTGATCTTGGATGTACGCCCTTCTTTCGAATTCAATTTGGCGCATGTTCCGGGTGCTATCAATGTTCGGTGGGAGGATTTCTCTCGTCCTGAGGCTAAAAATCGTGGGCTCTTACAGAATGACTTGTTCGCTTTAGCTCGTCGGCTTTCCCTGATAGGGATCGATCCCGAAACCAAAGTTGTCGTGCTTGGAAAGGGAAGAGAAGGAAACGGAGAAGAGGGACGGGTCGCTTGGACGCTAAAGGTTCTGGGCGTTCAGCAGGTTTATACTTTACTGCATACATCTTATCGTCAGCTGAATCCCAGAGAAATCCCAGCTCCGGTGAAAAACAAACCCTATTGGAAACCACAGGTCGATGAAGATTTGACGGTTCATCTGGCAGAGTTTAGAGCCTACGCCACCGGTAAGGTCGATAAAACAAACTTCAGTCCCCGTTATGGCTATAAGCCTATTGAAGCTGTTGAAAACCTGGTTATTCTCGATGTCCGCTCTTCGCAGGAATTTGCTCAAAGAAATCTATCTCAATTTAAAGATGTAAAAGCGAAGGTGGTCTCCATGGAATGGCGGGAGTTGTTCGATGCTGCCAATCTTCCGTCCAAAAAAGCTGTCGAGCTTTTGGCAGCAAAGGGAGTTTTGAAAAATAATATTATTTTTGTCATTAGTAATCATGGCGTGCGCTCTGGAGCGGCGACCTATGCGCTTCAATACCTTGGCTTCGGACGTGTCAGCAACTTTTCTGGGGGCTATGAACAGTGGAAGTAAATTCCCAAGAGCTTATTCAGATCCTTCAGAATAAAATCACTTTGTTTCGTCATTTAGGAATAACCGTTAAAGAAATGACCGCTGACCGAGTGCATTTTCAAGTCGATTTGCAACGCAACTTAAATCATAAAGGCACGGCCTTTGGTGGCAGTCTTTATGCCACAGCAGTTTTGGCTGCTTATGGCTTGGTTCTGGCCGGGCTTAAAGAGAAGAACATCCCAACAGAAAACATCGTCATCGCCAAAGGCGCCATTGATTATCTGCGACCTGTTGAAACGGATTTTGAAATTGTTTGCGAGTTTCCCGATCTGCCGACGAAAGATCAGTTCTATAGGGATCTCGTTGCCAACAAACGAGTGCGGGGATCCGTCAAAAGTCACATACTTGCCGATGGCGGTTCTTTGAAGGCGTTGTTTGAAGGCTCTTTCGTTGTCAGACTCTGAGCGATAATTTTTAAAATTTCACTTTTCTTAACGGGTTTCACGGCATACGCATCGCAGCCGCTTTCTAAAGTGCGCTCGAGATCTTCTTTTAGGGCTGCTGCCGTCAGAGCAATGATAGGCGTGTGCCTACGAAGTTGTATCGCTTCATACGCTCGAATCAGCTCGGTGGCTTTGTAACCTGTCATTACTGGCATCTGCATGTCCATGAACACAAGATCGTATTCGTGCATTTTATACTTATCAACCGCTTCTTTTCCGTTGGTGGCTTCATCACAATCAAAAGGCAGCTTCTTAAGGTACTGAATCATTAGCACGCGATTGTCTTCAGAGTCGTCGACCAAGAGGATTTGGAAACGTCTGTCTTTGTATTGATTTAACCAAGTAAGATCAGCAGTGGGGGCCAGCTCCTTGCGAGTTGCTAAGTCAGGTCGATGGGGTAGTGTGATCCTAAATGTAGATCCTCGCCCAGCTAAACTCTTAAGCTCCATCGTGCCGCCCATGATCTCCACAAGATTCTTTGAGATCACGAGTCCCAGTCCTGCCCCACCTTGCTGCCGAGTCACTTGTGGTTCATTCTGAAAAAATGGCGAAAACAATTGCGCCTGCTTTTCTCTGGAGATTCCAATTCCGGTGTCGCGGATTTCAATAACCAAGCGAGCAATATCCTCATGAGTGATTTTAACGTGAACGGTGACTTCACCTTCTTCTGTGAATTTCAGCGCATTTCCAATCAGGTTAAAAAGAACTTGGCGCAGTCGTGTAGCATCGCCGAATTGGAAAGAGGGAACTTCGGGTGAGATAATAAGATTAAACTTCAGTCCTTTTTCTTCGGCTTTGATTTGCAGAATTTCAAAGACACTGCGGATTGTACTATAAAGGTTGTAGCTGACATTTTCGACGGTGATAGCTTTCGCTTCAATTTTCGAAAAGTCCAAAAGGTCGTTGATCAGAGCTTTTAAGTTTTCACCAGCATGACTAAAGAGTGAAAGGTAGCGTTCCTGATCCTTAGTCAAAGGCGTTTCTTTAAGGAGTTCAAGAATTCCCAGAACTGAATTTAGCGGTGTGCGAATCTCGTGACTCATTCGAGCCAAGAACTCCGATTTAGCTCTTGAAGCTTCTTCAGCTTGTTCTTTTGCGGCACTTAGGGCGCCCTCGGTGTCCTGCAGCCTTTCGATTTGCACAGTGAGGCCAGTTACAGCGGATCCCGTAATAAGACTTATGAATGCAATGGTGATAAGTGTGGCGGGGCCTTGAACAGATGCTGGCATATTTTGCCAAGAGAACTGCAGGTACTCAGAAAAAGCCATCGTGATCAGAAATATCCAGCTGTTTACAAACAATGCCATAGGAAGGCCATATATAGCCGAAGCTAAAAGGATTAGGACGCCAAGCAAGTACCAGGTTTCCTGCAGGGGAGCCTTGCTCATGATCAGGACGAAACTGATTGCGAGGACAGCGAACAAGCTAAGAATTTGGCGTTTCTTAAGATTTTGTTGCCAAAAGCCCACGGGGGCTTTTCGACAGACAAAACTGGATAAGGAAGCTCTATTAAGTGCCGGAGTGATTAATATGAGAGCCGGAAGAGTGACGAAAACGGATCCCAGGATATCGCCGATAACTCCGACGAGCGTGGCATTTAAGAAAAGATTTGGCTGGATGACTTTGGTGAAGACGAATAAGCCCTGGGTAAGGCTTATCATTAAAATCGATGGAATGGCGATTCCGTACACAGTGAAGAGCCCCAGGTTGGGTGGGCTTGGCGTCCACTCTGTGGTCTTGAAGCGCTCTTTTACAAAGGCCCAAGCTAGCGCGACCTGCAGAGTTTCAGGAATGGCATAGATCGGATAGAACATTGGATTTGGGATTTTTAGGACATACAAAGCCACTAAGGCATTTAGAAAGGTTGCGACAAGAACCCGAGGTCCCCACCAAAGAGACATGACAATTGCCAGATTGACAGGCAAGTACAGCCAATAGGTGCTTTGAGAAATGGCGAAAGGGGCGCTAATCCATGTCGCCACTAGTAGGATAAATAAGGGTAGTACCCACGTCCACCACGGAAGTCGAATGTTCATGGGTTTATTCTAAAGAGGCTTTGGCTAACTATCTATTTGCGAGTGTCTGAAGTGTTAAGACTCAGCCTATCGTGGGCCGCCAGATTTAAAAATCAGTGGTTGAAAGAGTCGGTTAACAGAAGAAGGGGAGCGATTTTGACGAGAGTCATCTACACATTTCTGACGTTGCAAATCATCCATGGCGGAATCCTCACCACATTTTTCTAGAGCCTGGGGAGAAAAAGCGCGTCCCTTAATGCTGTCCCAGCAAATCCAAAACGCTTTGTCTTCGGTTTGGAGATTGCAGACTGTGGCTGCGTACCAGTCCACGTCGTCAGCTTCAGTTTTTTTCTTGCAGGTTGCGATGTCCTCTTCGCCGATGAATCGATCGCAAAATCCTGAAGGATTCGCGGGTTCGAGAGCCCAGGCAATCAAGGGAACAGATGCAATTGCCAACAGAGTATAGAAAATGCTCTTCATAAACTCTAGGCCACCTTCAGTTTGAAAAGTACCGAATACATTGCCTTAAGCATTTCTGGATCGTAGCGACCGGCCAGCTTTTCTTTCATCATAGTCACGGCATCAAACGGCTTAAGAGGAACGTTGTAGGATCTCTGAGTGGTCATAGCATCGTAGGTGTCTGTAATTGCGACAATGCGTGCGAAAGGATGGATTTCATCCGCCATTAATTGTTGAGGATAACCATTCCCTGCCCAGGATTCATGATGTTCAAAGCACGCAGCTTTAATTGCATCACTGATGTTGGGGTGGTTGTTCAGGATGACCAAGCCATACTGGGGATGCATTTTCATTTGCTCCCATTCGGCATCCGACAGTCCACCTTTTTTACATAAAATATCTAAGCTGACACTTCTTTTGCCGATATCATGGAAAAGGGCACTGACGCCTAACTCCTCGAGATCTTCTTTGTTAAATCCTAAGGCTTTTCCCAGTCCAAGCGAGTAGATGCTGACATCAAGAGAGTGATTGTAAGTATAAAAATCATGGCCCGATAGCGAGATCATAAAGCCCATGGCATCTGGAACATTTTCCATCACTTCGATAAAATCTTTGATAATCGGACGAGACTCATCGAGTGCTGTATTCACATCTGGATTCTCGAACAGGTCTTCCATCAGGGCGACCGATGATTCATGCAGAATTTTCGCCTTTTCAAACGGATTCAGCAGATCTGAATTCATTTCTTCCCGCACCCAGTTTTGGTACTTGGCTTTATCTTCCATTTTTATGTAGAAAGAATCACCAGTGTCCTTGTAGTGCATGGTTTTAATTTTTGTGTCAGAAAGTTTGTCTCCGGTTTTAACGTAGAGAATGTACTTTCCATCAATATGGATGAAAATGTCGAACGTCGTCACTTTGTCTGGACGAATAGTGCTCAGGCGAATACGGAAATATTGAACAGGATCCATATTTAAAATTCTGCCATGGATACATTGACTTAGGTAGAAATTCCTGAATAATCGAGAGCCATGGCCCTTCGTCTAGACACTTCCATTCAGTACCTCAAAGGAGTTGGTCCCAAACTGGGAGACATCTTCTCTCGTAAGGGTTTAAAAACTCTCGGTGACCTCTTCGAGTTTTATCCTCGAGCGTACGAAGATCAGAGAGCGGCTAGGAATATAGCCAGTCTCAAAGTGAATGATATCGTCAGTATAAAAGCTCAAGTTGTGTCCGTTCATAGTGTCAATATGGGGCGCTCCAGTCGCAAGATGTACGATGTTTTAGTGCGAGATGCGACAGGACAGATACACTGCAAATACTTTCGCGTACCTTACAAAGGTTACTTTGAAAGATTCAAGCCATACACGGAAGTGCGAGTGGTGGGAAAAGTCATCGAGTATCGTGGTCGTGCCGAGTTTCACCATCCCGATATCCGCGACATAGAGCCAGACGAAGAAACCCAGGATGCTTTGATTCCGCTTTATACCGAAATCGAAGGCCTGGCCACAGCCAAGATCATGAAACTGATTCGATTGGCTTTTGCACAGCTGGGCGAGTGGCCAGAGGAAGTTCTGCCGAAATGGATTCTGGAAAAGTATCACCTTAAAAAGCGTCAAGATGCTTTAAAGGAAATCCATTACCCCGATCCAGCAAAAGCTCAGGAATATGCTGAATTTAAGTCTCAAGCTCAGCGGCGAATTATTTTTGAAGAGTTTTTTTGGCTGGAGTTGTACCTCGCTTCACGCAAGGTTGGATTCCAAAAAGACAATGCTCCGCAAATCATGAATCGGGGAGACAAACTGAGAGCTCTATTGCAGTCCCTTCCTTTTGAAATGACGGGCGCGCAGAAACGAGTTTTTTCAGAGATTAAAGCGGACCTGGAAAAGCCTCACCCTATGCATAGAATGGTTCAAGGGGATGTGGGAAGCGGAAAGACCCTTGTCAGTTTCATGGCTGCGATCTATGCAGCAGAAAGTGGATATCAGTCTTGTCTAATGGCGCCAACGGAAATTCTAGCAGAACAGCATTTTAAAAATGCTCAAAAAGTTTTAGAGCCTTTAGGGCTTAAGTTGGCAATGTTAGTCGGTAAAACCAAGGCTTCGGAACGGAAAAGTGTTCTGAGTGCATTGGAAGCGGGAGAGATCGATCTCATCATTGGAACGCATGCGTTGATCGAGGACGAAGTTAAATTTAAGAATCTGGGCTTGGTTATTATTGATGAGCAGCATCGTTTCGGCGTCGAGCAGCGAGGCGTTTTAAAAAACAAAGGAGCTTCGCCGCATTTCTTGGTCATGACTGCAACGCCCATACCTCGAACTTTAGCGATGACGGTGTATGGCGATCTTGATGTTTCAATTATTGATGAAATGCCCGCCGGGCGTAGTCCCATTCAAACTCGAGTTATCTATGACAGTAAACGCAACCAAGCTTTGCAATTTATGTTGGAGCAATTGCGTAAGGGGCGTCAGGCGTATTTTGTGTATCCTCTGGTAGAAGAAAGCGAAAAAATCGACTTAAAGAATGCTGTGAGCGAGTATGAAAAGCTGCAACAACAATTTCCAGACGTTCGCTTTGGTCTTTTGCATGGCAAAATGAAGCCTGACGAAAAAGAAAAAGTAATGGATCTGTTTCGCAAAAACGAAATTCAGGTGTTGGTGTCGACAACTGTTATCGAAGTAGGCGTGGATGTGCCCAACGCCAATATTATGATCATCGAACATGCCGAAAGATTTGGTTTGTCTCAGTTGCACCAGCTGCGCGGCAGAGTGGGGCGAGGCGAGTACAAGAGTTTTTGCATTTTGATCATGGGTTATGCGGTTTCGGAAGAGGGGCGTCAGCGAACAGAAATGATGGAAAAGACCTCTGATGGTTTTAAGATCGCTGAGTTCGATCTGGAGATGCGCGGCCCTGGAGAGTTTATGGGAACGCGGCAGTCGGGCCTGAGCGGATTTAAGCTTGCGAATCTTGTGCGAGATATGAAGACGCTGCAAGAAGCTCGAGAGGCTGCCTTTGAGATTTTACGACGAGATCCTAAGCTTTCTTTCAAGGATCATGAAGGATTGCGGCAAGAACTTTTGCGTGAACATGGTCCTGCCGCTCTTGCGGGCATCGCATAATGCTGTTGCGCACGTTGTAAATGTTTGTCATTCTGGCGGCTGACCACAAGGATGTGATCGGATGAAGATTTTCAACACTCTCTTAGCGACAATCTCAATCAGTCTTTCAATTGCTGCGCAGGCAGCGCCGCCCACTTACAAAGTGAACATGCGTGTGGGTATCAAAGGACATTCTCCCATATCAGTGAACACCGTGGCAAAATCCGGTAAAAAAACCTACGTCAGCGAAATATCCGATGATGGTCAGCATGAAACGCTGATTGAAGTTTATGCCAAAAAAGCCGAACGCGATGAAACTGAGGGACTGCTCATGGATGTGACCGTGACAAAAAGAGTGCGCGGGCAGGAAAAAATATCTGAGCGTGCACAAATCTTTGCGCCCGAAAATCGCGAGATGGAAGTTGGAGTGAATTCAAAAGGTCGCACGGCAGGAAAGCTCTCTTTGGCTGTGATGGCTCACAGACTTTAATTTTTCGCCGCACCACAATAGTAAGATTCACTTAATATTTGATACCCGACCGAGGTCGTGATCTGATTTCCTCATCAAGTATGAGGGGGTTCATCATGATTCAATTCAGCAAAAGAGTCGCTGTAATGACGACTGCGAGCGTGCTGGCTGTTAGCTTCGCAAGTGCAGGAACAGTCTTAAAGCTCAACATTGGAAACATCAAGACAGCGGAGATTTCTTCAGGTCATGTGATCATGGGTTCTCAATCTGAAGCGACTGAATTCATTGTTCAGTATGTAAACGCTATAACAGAGTCAGACAAAAAGGCTCTTCAAACTGCGGGATTTGAAATTTTCGGTTACTTGCCAGAGGATGCACTTGTAGTTCGCGGAACTCTTGCAAAAATCACAGCATATAAGAACAAACATAAAGAAATACATGCAGTTGTTGATTACGATCCTACATATAAAGCGAGCACTCACTTTCAGCCAGCAAGTATCTTCAATAAGTCATCACTAGAGCGCGTCCTGATAAAGACCTTTAAGGCTTCTGAGTCAGAAAAAATAGCTACAAAAATGGAAGCACTAAGTCCTCAAGTAATTGTTGAAGTTGCTGAAGGAAAGTCAATTGTAGCCTTCGTTCCTCGTGGTTTGGTTTACGCCGTTGCAGGGCTTACTGGTGTTGAACACATTCAACCAATGCCTGAGATTCAATCTTTTCATTTTACCATGGATCAAGATCTGATATCTGAGGCTATTGAAGGCTCGACAGGGGATTATACGGACCTTGTAGGTAATGAATCCGGAACACAGCTAATGAACTTTGATGCGGTTTGGTCATTGGGTTATACCGGCAGAGGGCAAACAGTATCCATGGCAGACACTGGTTTGGATTCTGGAGATATCAACAATATCCATCAGGATTTCAAAGGCGGAGTTGTCTCCGGATATCCTTTCGGTTTGTGGTCTAAATCTTGGGCTGATCCAATGGGGCATGGTACTCATGTTGCGGGATCCGTAATGGGTCGCGGAACAGCGTCCAAAGGCCTGCTAAAAGGCGGAGCTTATGAGGCGCAAATGGTGGCTCAGGGCATGTGGTCGCCGATGCTCAAGAACTTGAGCGTTCCATCCAAGCTCGGGGATCTTTTTGCAAAGGCTCAAGCTGATGGAGCTCGTATTCATACCAACTCTTGGGGTGGTGCGAAAACGTTCGGAGCTTACGATAACTTTGCTGTGCAAGTGGATGAGTGGTTGTTCGCAAATCCTGATATGTTAGTTCTATTTGCTGCTGGTAACAGTGGCTCTGATAAGAATCGTGACGGTCGTATCGATGAAAATTCAATGGCTTCACCTGGAACTGCAAAGAACGTTCTAACTGTCGGTGCTTCAGAAAATGTGACCAAATCTGGTGGTATTCAAGTTCCTATTAGTAAACTAAGAGCGGCACAGGACGAGTGGTCGCAGGAGCCGATCTATAGCTCTTACGTTTCTGATAATAAAGATGGCTTAGCGATGTTCTCTTCTCGTGGACCGACGGCCGATGGCCGTATCAAGCCTGATATCGTCGCGCCTGGAACAAACATCCTTAGCGTGATTTCCCAAGATCCGAACTCTAGCCCACTTTGGGGTCGATACAATCAAGACTACGCTTGGTCTGGAGGAACATCGATGTCGACTCCCCTGACAGCGGGCGCTGCGGCGATTGCTCGTCAGATCCTTGTGGAAAAAATCGGTATCCAGAATCCATCGGGAGCAATGATGAAAGCAGTGATGCTTCATACAGCTGTTGATATGTATCCTGGTCAGTTCGGCGAAGTCGGTGCAGCTCGTGGACAAGAGATTCTTACTCGTCGCCCAAATGCGGATGAGGGGTACGGCCGTGTCGACATGGGCAATATTGCTCAGTTGGGATCAGCCACCAAATTCATCGATCATCGCGAAGGGGTTGTTCAAGGGGCCGAAGTATCTTACGAGTTCAACGTGACGGAAGGTCACCTTTACGCCAACTTGGCTTGGACGGATGCTCCAGGGTCTTCAAATGCTGCTAAAGCGCTGGTTAATGACTTGGATTTGGTGCTGACTCTACCGAACGGACAGACTCTGAGTTCGAACGATCATACCAATAACCTGGAAGTGATTGAAAAGAGCGGTTTGCCAGCGGGGACATATAAACTCACTGTAAAAGGTTTTAAAGTTCCGCAAGGTAAGGCGGGGGCTCAACCGTTTGCCCTTGTGTACACGGCAAAATAACCTAGACAAAATAGGCTAAACTATTGAAATCATTAAGAAGGGCGCGCTTAGTAAGCGGGCCCTTCTGTTATTCCTGTGATATCCTATTCCGTTGAAATTATTTCCAACGCCGTGCTCTTATTTGATAACTCGTGTCAAATTTGATAGAACAGTCACGGTTATAACTCCGCCTAAGAACTTGGTTTTTAGGTCAGTTAGCTTAGAGGAGGTTATTGGTGCAAACGTTTAATATCGGCGATAATGCAGTTTATCCCGGATACGGCGTTGTTAAAGTGGTCTCAATCGAAACCAAAGAAATGTTGGGTGCGAAGACAACTTTTTACAACATGCAGTTAGTGGATACTGGTCTTAAAATCATGATCCCGACGACGAACGTTAAATCCGCAGGTCTCCGTCCTATTATTTCTAAGGCAGAGGCTTCTAAGGTTGTGGGTATCCTTAAGGAAAAAGATATCAAAATCGACAACCAAACTTGGAATCGTCGTTATCGTGAATACATGGAAAAGATTAAAACCGGCTCTGTGTTCGAAATTGCTGAAGTTTTACGCGATCTTTTCTTACTTAAAGCAGACAAAGAACTTTCGTTCGGTGAGCGCAAGATGTTGGACTCAGCTAGAAGTCTATTATTGAAAGAGCTGACTTTGGCGACCAGCCAAGAAGAGCTTTTTAAGGAAGAAGAAGTTAAAGCTATCTTCGGAGTAACAGCTTAGTCCCAAAGCGACTAGACGAATATATAAAATCATAATAAAACTAAGGCTTGGCTCAAAACCAAGCCTTTTTTATTTTCAGCTGAATCAGAGGATTTATGAATTCACAAATTTCTCCCCATGTTCGAGTTCGTTTTGCTCCATCTCCGACGGGCTATCTGCATGTTGGTGGCGCACGAACGGCTCTTTATAACTATCTGTTCGCGAAAAAGAATAAAGGCGAATTCATTTTGCGTATCGAAGACACAGATGAGGCGCGCTCTACTCAAGAATCCTTACAAGGCGTAGTCGATGACATGGTTTGGTTGAACTTGCTTTGGGATGAAGGGGTGGATTCAAAAACCTTGAAAGACCTCGGTCCATTGGGGCCTTATCGTCAAAGTGAGCGTCTGCCAATTTATAAAGAGGTTGCTGATAAGCTTCTACAGACGGGCAAGGCTTATTACTGTTTTATGACTGACGCTGAACTTGAACAGCAGAGAGAGCAGGCGTTGAAAGAAGGGCGCAATCCTCATGTGAATTCACCTTATCAGCACTGGACTTTGCCACAAGCTCAAGAGCATTTAAAAGCGGGAAATAAAGGTGTTGTCCGTTTCAAAACACAAGAACTTAAGAAAGACTACATTCTGAACGATCTTGTTCGTGGTGAAGTGAAATTTCCCTCTGATATGGTGGGTGATTTTGTCTTGCTTCGTTCGGATGGAATGCCTGTTTATAACTTTTGTTGTGCCGTTGATGACCACATGATGAAGATCACGCACGTGTTCCGCGCCGAAGAGCATCTTCCAAATACTTTAAGGCAGCTGATGATTTACGAAGGCATGGGCTGGCAAACACCTGAGTTTGGTCACATGGCGCTGATTCTTGACGAAGACAGACAGAAGTTATCCAAGCGCAAAGGTGCTGTGGCCTGCAGCCAACTTCGTGATGAAGGCTATTTAAACTCTGCGGTTTTGAATTTTATCGCCCTTTTGGGTTGGTCGCATCCTGAAGGCAAAGAGATTTTTAGCATCGAAGACATGATCAATGTTTTTGACATTTCTCGCTTGAATCATTCGGGCGCTATTTTTGATCGTGTGAAATTTAAATGGGTCAATGCGATGCACTTGCGGGCGCTGCCGAATATGGAGCTTTGGAAACAGATCCAGCCTTTCCTGGCACGTGAAAATATGGAACTGCCACAAGATCCTGTATGGCAGGAAAAATCCATTGAGGTTTTCAAAAGTTACATGGAAGTTTTGGCGGATGCGATTGAGCTATATCGCCCGTTAAATGATAAGTCCTATGTCATCCTGCCAGAAGCCGAAGAGACTATGAAGTGGGAACCAACTAAGGCGGTGCTCACAGCTTGGAAGGAGCTGGTCGAAGCTTATCCGAACGAATACATGACTGAAGATGAGTTCCTGAAAATTCAAGACGAAGTCAAAAATAAAACCGGAGCAAAAGGCAAGCATCTCTTCATGCCTATTCGTGTAGCGGTCATTGGTAAGCCTCATGGTGCGGAGTTAAAGATCTTGGTGCCATTGATGAATAAAAAATCATTGGTCAGCAGAGCCGCTTTGGCATTGGCGCAACTTTAGAGGATACGATGGCTTTAAATATTTACAACTCGCAGTCAAAACAACTTGAGGAATTTCAGCCGCTGCAGCCTCCACAAGTAAAGATGTATGTGTGTGGCCCCACGGTTTACGACTTCTTGCATGTCGGGAATTTTCGTGGAGTGGTTTTTTTCAATCTTGTGCGCAACTGGCTAGAGACACTTGGCTACAAGGTCACCTATGCTTTAAATTTCACAGATGTCGACGACAAGATCATCAATCGTGCCCAAGAAAAAGGGATGTCTCCCGCTGATTTAGCGGAGCAATACATTGCCGAATACAAAAAGGACTTTGCGAGTTTGGGGTTAAGGCCCCATGACTTTAATCCCAAGGTGACAGAGCACATGGATGATATCCGTTCAATGGTGAGCTCTCTGATAGAAAATAAAAAAGCTTATGAAGTCCAGGGTGATGTAATGTACAGCATTCAGGCTTTCAATGGGTACGGAAAGCTAAGTGGCCGTAACCCTGATGACTTAATAGCTGGCGCTCGCGTCGGTGTGGACGAAAAGAAGCAAAGTCCTTTGGATTTTGCACTTTGGAAAGCGGCAAAACCAGGGGAGGTCTCTTGGCCATCACCTTGGGGGCCGGGTCGCCCCGGATGGCATATCGAATGTTCGGCGATGATTCATAAAATATTCGGCGATCAGATCGATATTCACGGTGGTGGTATGGACTTAATTTTCCCCCATCACGAGAACGAAGTGGCTCAGAGCGAAGGTTGTACCGGCAAGCATTTTGTAAAGTACTGGATGCACAACAATATGCTGAACTTCGGTGGTCAGAAGATGTCCAAGTCTTTGGGAAATCTCGTGACCATGCGCGAATTCTTAGAACAGAACAGCGCTGAAGTTTATAAATGGATTATCTTGTCAGTTCATTACCGCTCGCTTACGGACTTTAACGAAGACGCAACTCACAGAGCAGTGTCGGGCTTAGGGCGTGTCTATTCTGCCCTTGCGATGGCAGAAGGATATCTGGCTGGTGCTATCGTCGATATGAAGGTCGATGCCGGTTTTGAAAATATCACGGCAGAAGCTTGGAAGAAAATCGAGACGGCATTAAATGATGATTTTGCAACACCTGAAGTTTTCGCGGCGATCTTTGAGGTCGTGCGCCAGTTCAATAATCAAGTTCGTCGCGGAATGAAGGTGAATCCTGCAGTTCAGGGCAAGTCGTTGGCCTTCCATCAGTTTGTTAAAAAAGTGGGCGCTTTAATGAGTCTGTTCCAAGAGCCCGCTCAAGAGTTCCTCACTCATTTAGACGAGCTGCTTTTGAAAAAGATGAATCTGGAAAGAAGCCGAGTCGAAGCTTTAGTCGCTGAAAGAAGTGCTGCCCGGGCAGCCAAGGATTTCCCTCGCTCCGACGAGCTTCGCGCAGAACTCACGGCTTTGGGAATCTCGGTTAGTGACACCCCGGAAGGCAGCTTCTGGGAAGTCACGAAATAGAGGGATCTTTACGAAGGCCCATTCTCCGCCGCGAAATGCATTCATGAACTCTGTTGCTGAAGTGCTTTTAAGCTTTTCTTGAATAGCTTTGCGCGCCTGTCTGTTGAGGGCGTGGACTCCTGTCGTTTAGCATTTCAACTTTCGCACCAACTCGCTGTTGCAAACTGAATAGTTAGCCCTCCAGACGACTTTAAATTCTGGTCATGAAATTCCAGAGAGCGTGACAACAATAAGCGTCATCGCTACAGGTAGTTCGATGGCATCTCGATTGCTTTTCTTGGTGCTGAATTGAAAAACGGAGTCACTTTGCGACCAGCATTTTTTCTAGTTGGTAGACGGGTTAAGAAATGAAATCACTTGTGTTGTCTTTGACGTTCTTTTTTGCTCTTAATGCTGTTGGCGCGGTCGGTCAGATTCTATCGGTGAGCGGTAGCAGTTCGGCTCCTCTAAGTGATTTTCTGCAGAGCGTGGAGCGTTTGGTGCCCACAGCAATGGCCGAAACTCTTCAGAAAAAGAAGATCGTTTTTAAAGACATGGGAAGGATTCCTGAAAACCTCTGTTCCAAGGATGTTGATTTAAATCTCTTGGTGAAAAAGGATCTGTTGAAATTCAGAGAAAGGATTTATTTATCTGACATTTTGGAAGCTCATCTTCGCGGTACAGCGAGAACCCCTTTCCCCTGTAAGAATCTTACGGCGCAAGATCTGGCAAAAAAAGCACTGTTGTTTGCTTTAGCAAAAGAATTCGATAGATCGGAACGCCATTGGCAGAATTCTCAAGATAGGGCGGCTTTGCGCACCTGCAAAATTCAGCACGGGGATAAACGCGAGCAAAAGAATCAGCACATGTCGACCTTGTGCCATTACTACCTTAAGAACAGCTTCAAAGTATCAGGAGCTCCCCATTATAAAAACCTAGCGGATTATAAAGGGAAGCTTATCGAGAGCAAGAATAAGCTCGCTCAGCGACTTCTTGGGGATCTCGAGACGAACTCTCCCGAAGATCATTTTGCACTTAACCTTGCCTATTATTTATCGGATCCTGAATATTCCTGCCGAAGACCGGCGCTTTACAGTTTTTTTGCGAAACTTACTGGAGGCAACAATTTAGGTTTATCGGATTGCCAAAAGCTCACCCATGTTTATTCAAGCACTGCAGCTTGGAAGCTCGACATCGCGCCAGAGAAGGTCTACCAAGTCCATTATCTCTTTGCGGCGAAAGGTCAGGAGCTGATGAGCCGTTGGGGCCACTCGATGCTTCGTCTGGTGGTGTGTGCACCTCATCGCGATAAGGTTGGACCCGAATGTTTAAAGGATGTCGCTTATCACGTGGTGCTGAGTTATCGAGCTAATATTGATGATGTCATCATCAACTACTGGGATGGTCTTACTGGGAAATATCCATCGCAATTGATGGTTTTTTCAATGCCTGAAATTGTTGACGAGTACACGCGTGGTCAATGGCGCGATCTTATCAGCTTACCACTTAAAGTTAACGAAGGTGATCAAAAGAGGCTTATAGAAACTGCACTAGAGCATTACTGGAGTTATTCTGGTGAGTACAAGTTTCTGACCAACAATTGTGCTTCTGAAGTAGATCAGTTGCTTCGCGCAGCCCTTGCAAAAAATCATCCATATCAAAATAGTTTCGCTTCAAGTCCTTTAGGGGTTTATAAAAATCTTGCGCGCTTTGGTTTGATCGACCTGCGACTTGTCGCCAACAAGGAGTTTGCGCAAGAGAATACTTACTTTTTTCCAAGTCAGAAGGATTATCTAGAGAGGGCCTATCAAAAAATGTTGAACTACTTTCCTGCCTATAGAGATCTCAATGAATTTTCTTTGTACTCGAAGGCTATCGAGCGACGGGAGATTTATGAAGAGATGGAAAGTTTTGCAGATCTTGGCAGCGCCTATCTTTTGGAAAAGTATATCTCGAGTGTGCAGCAGGGGGAGCATCAGAAGTTGCTCACTCGACTTTTACAGAGCAACAACTCGCTTCCGCAGTTGAATGATCTGATCGGCAAGATCGTTGAAAGCTCCCAACAACGCTTACCCTGGAAGATGGCGCAGGTTGGTTACGGAATTCCCCTGGCCGACGAAGGACCCACGGATGAGGAAATCACAATCAGATTGCAAGAGGCGATCAAGTGGAACACTCAGTATAGAGAGGTCGTTTTAGCGGCTTACCCTCAGATCGAATCAGAGCTTCAGCAAATTAAAAAGAATCTTGAACTATTAACAAACCTAAGGAGGTTTTAATGAAGAAATGGATAGCACTATCAGTAGTGGTAGTTTGTTGTGCCGCTGAGTTGGCAATGGCAGGACCGCGACATGGCCGCCACGGTCGTCATGGAGGTGGTCACCACGGAGGTCATCATGGAAGTCATGGTGGCGGTTCTTATGGCGAGGGTGTTCTCGCAGGGATGCTGCTTTCAACATCAGCATTGTTCTTTACTGACGTCACTGCAAATCATTCGCAAGCCGTGTATCTGCATGCCGATCAAGATGCGGCCGTTTATCTGGCTGAAGGCGGTAAGCCGACTCCAGCTTTAACACAAGCAATGGACTATGAGCGCAATTTCCTTGCGCGTGCGCAAGTGCAAGGTGCAGATCAATTGTCTGATCAGCAAATTGCTTACTTGGTGATGAAGAGAGCTGAAAGTCTTTAATTATTAAATCCCCATCGTCGTCTGTCTCGATGGGGGTTTTTAAGAGTTCAAGGTTCTAGAGTTAGTTCGTGGGTTTTAACTCTCTCGATGTCTTCGTCTTTCATCCACTGATTGCGGTGAAGGCCCTTTATGAATAGCTGAATCTGGTCGTGGTGGAAACGAGATAGTAAATGTCCCGAGATGCCGATCGGGTTGATTCCCCAGCTTGTTTTGGCATTCGCAAAATCAATCACTCGGCGTGTTGACGGACCCGCAACAACTTTAAAGTCGCCACCAAAGTACCGACCTTTGTTATTATTGATTTCGTGCAAGGCTCCCGGCATAGGAAACGGACCCAGATTAAATATTTTATCCAAGGGTTTTGCGCGGCCCAATGGATGAGTGAATTCAATCGTATGGATTTCACCCCAGCTCGGCAAAGGACTTCCTAAGTGGTCTAGAGCATTTCTAAATCCGGCGGTCACAACATCGGGGAGGCTGCGTTCTTTCCACCATTCAGATAAATTGTTTAATAGAACACGCTCATAGAAATCCCACGAGTAGTGAGTGCGCAGATAAGCTTCACGCGTATCGGGTGGCAGTCCCTCCAGAATGATTCTAATATTTTGCTGATTCCAGGTATGATAGAGGGCCGCAGCTTGTGAGTCTATTTCAGACTGATGATCCCAGGACTTTAAGAGATCTAAGTGGAAAGAAAACTGACCTTTTTCTTTTTCCGAGAGCTGCAGGCTGCTTAATAGTTTTTCCAAAATTTCGGAGGTCTTGGCGTTGAAGTTTTTAACCTGCAAGGCCTTCATTTCTTCGGCGGACCATTTGTCTTTGGTTGAGAGTAGGCGGGTAATTGTTTGGTTGCGATCCTCTGACTGCCAATCACCGCGCATTGTGTTCGTCAATCCCTTTGGACGGGAGTTGGCGGTGACAATTATTCCTGACCGGGGATTCACCAAATGCGGCTTATCATCCCATGGCATCACACCTTTGTATTCGTCTTTACCAGTCGCCCCATCCAATATTAAATCTGAATGTGGATTCGACTTGATGGCAAGGTCACCAACCATCCACCATGCGATGTTGTCGGCATCGGCATACATAACATTCAATCCGGGAGCGGTGGCAAACTTCAGTGCTTCTTCGAAACTTTTCATATTGGTCGCAGCGCCCATTCCTCTAAGTGATTTCATCGGGTTGTTTTCGGGTCGATGATAGGCCCACTTCAGTGCCAATCCTTTTTGTGTTAGGACTTCATCCATAAGCGGCCCGTGAGGAGTTTCAATTAAGCTCAACACAACATCTGAAGCATTCTTAACTTTTATGACCTCGCGCCGTTCTTGATAGGGTTGCCACTTGTTTTTATAAAGGACCATCTTGCTTTCACGATTCAGGGTTTCTCGGTACAGGTCCATATCGTCGCCCATCGACATAGTGAATCCCCAGGCATGATGCGGGGAGTGCCCCAGTATTCCATAAGGAATCAGAGAAAGGTGATGACCATATAGTTCAAACTCAGGTGTCTTAATATGGGCTTCAAACCAAACTGATGGCGACGAATAGCCGATATGGGGATCGTTGGCGAAAATACTTTTACCTGACTCAGAACGATGAGGCGCCACGAGCCAGGCATTGCTGCCCTCGAAATAGGGGAAATAAGTTCCTTCAGCAAGAATGTGCAGTGGAGATAAATCTTCAAAAAAATTCTTTGCGATTTTTAAAGGCTGGGTCAGTCGATCGTTGCGCAGTTCTTGGAATAAGTCGTTCCGCAAGGTCTTCGCTAGTTCCGTCATTAAGGGGTCTGCTTTCAAAGCAATGCCGAAACTATAAGCCATGTGCCCAGTGAGAACATAGGCATCTAAAGGCTCAAAAGTACGGGGCTTAAAGCGTAGTAAGGTAAATTCAAAAGGTAGTGGCCTCGTTCGTATAAATTGATTGATTCCATCACAGAAGGCTTCGAGTTCTTGCCACAAGCTCTTGTCAAAAAGACCTCGTTGTTTTTCTAATGCTATCATTCGTTCCGAAGCTCTGCGCAAAGCTAGGGAGCGGTACAGCTTGTCGCTGGGCAGAGCTGCTTCGCCAAAAACCTCGCTGAGTTGCCCTTGGGTCATGCGACGAGACAGTTCCATCTGAAACAGACGTTCGCTCGCCATTACAAAACCCAAAGCTCGAAAGCTGTCCAACTTGGTTTCGGCATAGATGTGTGGAATTCCGAAGTCATCACGAACGACGCGGACTTTTTGTTGAAGGTTTTGCAGTTTGAGTGTGCCATCCAGCGGGGCCAAAGAACTTCGCAGAAAAGCAAAAACACCCAAGACTGTGGAGGTAAGAATCAAAGCCAGTATGAGGATAGTTTTTTTAAGCAAGGTCAGCTTTTTCATAGCAAAAGCTTACAAGGTTGCCTCGTAAAAAGCTCGACCTAAGTTTTGACGCATTGTGGATGCATACCTCTATCCCCGGGCCTTTTCCTTATGCTATTCTTGGAGGGATGACCTCATATAAAAAAAACTTTCAGTTAGTGTCCGAGTTCAAACCTTCTGGTGATCAACCTAAGGCGATCGAACAGCTCTTAGAAAACTTCTCGGCGGGTTTGAATCATCAAACATTGCTAGGAGTGACCGGATCCGGCAAAACATTTACAATGGCCCACACCATACAAAAGCTTAATTTGCCGGCCTTGGTTTTAGCACCGAATAAGACGCTTGCGGCGCAGCTTTATGCCGAATTTAAGGAACTTTTCCCGAAGAATGCGGTGGAGTACTTCGTCAGCTATTATGATTATTATCAACCGGAAGCCTATATTCCATCATCAGACACGTACATCGAAAAAGATTCTGCGATCAATGAACAGATCGATAGAATGCGTCACTCCGCAACCAGAAGTCTTTTTGATCGTAGGGATGTGATCATTGTTAGCTCTGTGTCTTGCATTTACGGTCTGGGCTCACCCGAAGCGTACCAGGGCATGATGATTCAGATTTTTTCAAATACTGAAATGAAGCGTGATCATTTGCTTCGCGAGTTGATTCGTATTCAGTATCAACGAAATAACGTCGACTTTCACCGGGGCACCGTCCGAGTGCGCGGTGATAATGTCGAGATCTTTCCTCCTTACGAAGAAGAGCGCGCTGTTCGTGTTGAATTTTTCGGCGACTTTATCGAGCGCTTGTCGTGGATAGATCCCTTGACCGGACAGGTTCTTGAAGAGCTTGATCAGGTCGGAATTTATCCCGGCAGTCACTATGCGACGACTGATGACAATATCAAGAGAGCCATTAAAACGATTCAGGATGAACTGCGCGAGCGTCTTAAGCAAATGAATCATGACTTGAAATTCCTAGAAGCTCAGCGTTTGGAGCAGCGAACTTATTACGACATCGAGATGATGGAGCAGATGGGCTTCTGCCAGGGGATTGAAAACTACTCGCGCCACCTTACGGGGCGGGGATCCGGGGAGCCACCTCCCACTTTACTCGAATACTTTCCTAAAGATTTTGTCACATTCATTGATGAGTCACACGTTACTGTACCTCAAATCGGGGCTATGTATCGAGGTGACAGGTCCAGAAAGTCGACTCTGGTAGAGCATGGCTTTCGACTGCCGTCAGCGCTTGACAATAGGCCGCTTAATTTTCAAGAGTTCGAAAGAATGATGGACAAGGTTGTCTACGTTTCGGCGACTCCGGGAAATTATGAATTCCAAAAGTCTGAAGGTATCATAGTTGAGCAAATCATTCGGCCGACGGGGTTGATAGATCCCATCGTCGAAATCCGCCCGGTTAAGTTTCAAGTGGATGATCTGTTAAAAGAAATCAGAGAGCGTATCAAGAAGAATGAACGAGTTCTGATAACGACCTTAACGAAAAGATCCGCTGAAGATTTGACCGAATATTATGAAAATCTTGGGATCAAAGTGAAGTATCTGCACAGTGATATTAAAACGGTCGAGCGAACCGAAATCTTGCGAGACCTTCGCTTGGGAGTGTTCGATGTGTTGGTGGGGATCAATTTGCTTCGTGAGGGATTAGATATTCCAGAGGTCAGTTTGGTCGGAATCACTGATGCGGATAAGGAAGGGTTCCTTCGATCGGAGCGCTCACTGATTCAGACCATCGGTCGTGCCGCGAGGAATTTAAACGGGCGGGTGATTCTGTATGCGGATCGTATTACTGATAGCATTGCCAAAGCGATGGGTGAAACCGATCGACGTCGCAAGATTCAGCAAGAGCATAATGAAGCCAATGGCATTACTCCGCAGTCGATTAAAAAACGTATTAAAGAAGGCCTGGGCGAAGTTTTTGACGGAACGCTGTCAACGCCGTTACAGGGAGAAAACAAAGCGACAGCTATCTTCAATAAGTTCTCTCAACAGCCGGATAAAATTGAGCAAGAGATCGCCAAATTACGCGCTCGTATGAAGGAGCTTTCAGCGAATCTTGAATTTGAAGAAGCTGCCAAAATTCGCGATGAGATCAAACGTCTGCAAATCATCGAACTCAATGTTAGAAGCGGTGAGGTCGAAGAATCAAGTTCGGAGGTCCTGAAGGATGGCCTCGAATAAGTTCGAAGAGTGCCGCGAAAAGGTGAAAGAGTTCCCCGTTCAGAGCGGGGTCTATCTGATGAAGAACTTGGCTGATAAGATCATCTATATTGGCAAAGCCAAGAATCTTCGCAATCGTGTGCGCAGCTATTTTACCGATAGCAAAGACCATTCGCCGAAGACGCGTTTGTTGGTGCAGAATATTTGTGAAGTTGAATATATTATCACAAAGACCGAAGTTGAAGCGTTCTTGCTTGAAGCTTCTTTGATTAAAAAGCACCGTCCAAAATATAATATTCGGTTAAGAGATGATAAGTCCTATCCGTACATTCGACTTAGCTGGGGAGACGAATACCCGCGTCTTTATCTGGCAAGAAAAGTTAGAAAAGATGGCTCATTGTATTTTGGTCCCTACACGTCGGGATTCGCTGTGCAAGGGACGATACGCTTCCTAAATCGAACATTCAAAATTCGCGATTGTACAGACTCGATGTTCAAGACAAGAACGCGGCCGTGCATGACTTATCAGATCGGTCGTTGCACAGCACCTTGCGTGGAGTACATCTCAAAAGATGATTATCGTGTCGAAGTAGATGGCGCTAAGCTGTTTTTGAAAGGTCAAAATCGCAAAGTAGTTAAGTCTATGACCGATAAAATGATGGCCTCGGCGGAGGAAGAGAAATTTGAAGTTGCCGCAAGACTTCGGGACTCGATCGAAGCCATCAAGGCCATTTTAGAAAAGCAGGCTGTCATTAACGATACCTCTGAAAAAGACCAAGATGCAGTCGGGTTCTTTGGTGATCAGCGCGGTTGTTTGATCGAAACGGTGCATGTTCGTGCCGGGAGGGTCATTGGTACGAGGCCTCATTACCTTCCGCATTTCGACCCGAATGATCCGTCGGAGGATCCGCGTGAATGGCTGGTGGATTTCTTGAATCAATATTACGAAGACAACTTCATTCCTGATACCGTTCTGTTGCCGGTCGATATCGGTAAAGATCTTAGCAAACTGATGGAAGAAGTTCTCTTGCAGAGGTCTGGCTCGAAGACCACAGTTCGTTTCGCCACAGATGAGCGGGGGCGAAATTTGGTTCACATGGCCAATGAAAACGCGCAGTCACATTTCATGAAATATGTTTCTAAATCAGAAGAGAAGCTCCGCGGGCTGGATGAAATTCAGGAGCGATTGCAGCTACCTGAGCGTCCTCGGCGCATCGAGTGCTACGATATTTCGACCTTCCAGGGAGCAGAGACGGTGGCCTCTCAGGTCGTCTTTGAAGATGGTGTGCCCGCGAAAGAACACTATCGCAGATACAAAATACGTACTGTCCAGGGGATTGACGATTTTGCTTCGATGTATGAGGTCTTGAGTCGCCGTTTTAAACATACGGAGTATGAAGATCCTCAGTTAATAGTGATTGATGGGGGTAAAGGGCAATTGTCGCAAGCTGTTAAGATTTTAACGGAGATTGGTCGTCAAGACATCCCAGTTGTCGGGTTGGCCAAGGCGCGAACCGAACGAGATTTTCAAAAGCAAGAGGTTGAATCCACCGAGGAACGTTTCTTTATCCCCGGTCGGCAGAATCCTGTTGTGTTTAAGAACAACGCCGAGGCTTTGCATATTCTCACGGGATTGCGCGATGAAGCCCATCGTTTTGCAATCACCTATCATCGCAAGCTCCGAGAAGGCACCTCATTGGAAAGTGAACTCGATTATGTGGTTGGCCTTGGGGAAAAAAGAAAGAAACTTCTTTTGACTCGCTTCAACTCTATTGATGAAATCAAGATGGCCGATCCCGAAGAGATTGCGGCACTAAAGGGTTTTAACCGAGTGCTTGCTGAACGCATCGTTCTTCAGTTGAATGAGGGGGATGAGGAAGAAGTCGAACCTGAATTGGTTGGGGGCGAAAACGATCGGAAGAGTTAAAGAGGTTTATGAAGAGCGGAGCCTTGCTGGTTGGATTGGGAATTTTTCTAAGTCGCATCGCGGGCTTGGTTCGAGAGCGAGTCTTTGCTCATTACTTCGGAAACTCTGATGCCGGCGACGCCTTTAAGGCAGCGCTTAAAATTCCTAATTTTCTGCAAAATCTTTTTGGCGAAGGCGTGCTTTCCGCTAGTTTTATTCCTGTCTATGCCGAGCTCCTCGCGAAAAAGCATGATGAGGAAGCTGCAAAAGTCGCATCTGTTATTGGCAGTTTACTCTTTCTGGTGACATCTTTTTTAGTATTGATCGGAGTCTTCGCGACACCTTTTCTGATTGATGTGATCGCTCCAGGCTTTACGGGTGACAAGAGATTGTTAACGATCGAACTTGTGCAAATCCTTTTTCCCGGCACTGGTTTTTTGGTCATGTCTGCCTGGTGTTTGGGGATATTGAATTCCCACAAAAAGTTTTTTCTTAGTTATGTTGCTCCAGTGATATGGAATCTGACCATTATTGCGACTTTAGTTCTATGGGGCAGCAAGCAAGGTCAAGCAGACCTTGCAGTTACTATTTCCTGGGGACTCGTAGTCGGGAGTTTTCTGCAATTTTTTGTGCAGCTTCCTTCTGCGTTGCGTTTGGGCAAGAAACTTCGCCCGTCTCTTGTGACAAAAATCTCTGGTGTCAGGATGGTGGTGCGAAACTTCATTCCTGGAGTGATCTCTCGCGGAGTTGTTCAAGTAAGTGCCTATATCGATAATATCCTGGCTTCATTGTTGCCGACGGGGGCTGTTTCGGCTCTGGCATATGCCCAGACGTTATATCTTTTACCTGTAAGTTTGTTTGGGATGAGTATTTCAATCGCCGAACTACCAACGATGTCGCAAGCGTCAGGAACGGATTCAGAAATAAGGGCCTATTTACAGGACCGCTTAAATCGCGGATTGAAGCAAATTGCCTTTTTAGTGATTCCATCCGTTGTCGCATTTATTGTTCTAGGAAAATACATTGTGGGCGCTATTTTCCAAACGGGAGAATTTCAAAAAAGCAATACTCATTTTGTATGGCTGGTATTGGCTGGTTACTCGGTGGGTCTTCTAGCCTCTACATTGGGAAGACTCTATTCTTCGACCTTTTACTCGTTGAAGGACACTCGAACGCCTTTAAAGTTCGCTATTATTCGGGTCATTTTCGCGACTATGATGGGGGCTCTTTTTGCGTTCTACTTGCCTCAGGAGTTTGGGATTCCTGCGCACTGGGGGACAGTTGGTTTGACCCTCGCTGCGGGACTTGCTGGTTGGGTGGAGTTTTACTTTCTTCGGGCCGCCCTCAATGAAAAAATCGGCGCTACGGGTTTGCCTGTTCGTTTTCAAGGCAAAGTGTGGCTTTCGGCGGTCATCAGTGCGTCCTTAGCGGTCTTGATCGGTCAGGCACCATTTTTAAAGGATTGGCATATCGTGCTTCAGGCAACTTTGGTGGTGTCAGTGTACGGGGTCAGTTATTTTTCTTTGGCGTGGCTATTCAAAATCGAGCAGGCGCACGCGCTTATTAATAAAGTCCTTCGCCGCTTAGGGCGATAGCGCTTTTTGAGGTCTGACAGTCCGCCTCCAGATTGTTTGAACGGCGCATCAGTCCGGTTTTGATAGTCTCTAAGAGTTAGGCCCTGTAGAATCCGAGCCGATGAAAGATTATCTTCAATATCTTCAAGAGGTCTTGGGCCTTCAAAGCCTTATGATTGCAGAGCCCTCCGCCAATGCGGCGAGTGGGCGGACTCAGTTTTTTACACCTCAAGGGCCGCTGGACTTGGGTGAGCGCAAGCATTTCGAGTTGATATTTCTAAATATCGTAACTCAAGAGAAAGAAAGTTTTTTTCTTCCGCAGGTCCGAGAACTTTTCGATAAAATGAAAGCGGCAATGAAGCTTAGAAATATCCAGATACTCGAATTGGATTGTACGGTGGAGGATCGTTCCTTGTTGCCATCTCAACTTGCCGAAATCTGTGAAGGCAAAGTTGTCGTGGTGTTCAGCTCTTTTCCCAAAGATATTGGAGAACTGATTTTTAAGGGGCCTGGTAAATGGCTTGAAACATACAGTCCCTCTTATCTGCTCGAGGACGCCAGTGCCAAAAAAGTTGTCTGGAATGATCTGCAAAAAGTGATGAAGGAGCTAGCTCTATGATAAGGCATATTCTGATTCTTTTCGTTGCTTTGTTTTTATCTGTCAGTGCTCATGCTGAGTGCACGGTAGCGGTCACTATTAAGGAAGCGATTACGGCATCCACGTTAGATTACCTGCAAAGGGCTGAAAGTAAAGCCCGAGAAAGTAAATGTGAATCTCTGTATATTCGTATGAATACTCCTGGCGGAAGCTTGCAGAGCACGCGCTTGATTGTGGAGCAAATACTAGCCTCACCAATTCCTTATCTTTGTTTGATCTCGCCAAAAGGTGGCCATGCGGGTAGTGCAGGGGCAATTATTCTGCAGGCTTGTCATGTGAATGGCGGTCTCGAGGCGACGAACATTGGTGCCGCAACTCCGATTTTGGGTACGGGACAGGAGATGCCCGAAGACCTGCGAAAAAAATTGGTCAATGATACAGTCAGTTGGATCGAAGGAATTACCAAGATTCGTGGTAGAAATCTGGAGTTTTCGCGAGATATTGTGACCGAAGCTAAGTCCTTGAGCAGTTCGGAAGCCGTCAAAGCTCGAGCCTTAGACATTCTCGCTGAAAACGAAGCCGATTTCCTACAAAGAGCACGCGATCGAAAAGTTCTGTTGGGCGAGCGGAAAGAGGAAGTTGTTAAAGTTGGTGAGATTTTGGAATACACTCCAGATCTTCGATACAAGGTCTTGAACTTCGTCGCTGATCCTGAATTTGCTTATTTATTGTTTATGGGAAGTATTGCTCTGCTTTACGTTGAAATCACCAATCCGGGAATGATCGTTCCTGGGGTGATTGGCGGCATAGGCATGGTTTTCTCGATGATTGCTTTTCATAAGCTGGACGTTGCATGGGGTGGTTTGGCTTTGATCCTTTTGGGAATCGCCTTTTTAATTTTAGAACTTTTTATTCCGAGTTTTGGAGCTTTGGGGGTTGGCGGTCTTGCGGCGATCTTCTTTGGTAGCATCTTTTTATTCAATGCCGAGTCGACAGGCTACACTCTGCCGTTAGGGTTAATACTTCCTGTAGTTATCGCCATTGGAGCAATCTTCCTGGGGGTTGGGTATTTAGCTCTTAAAACTCTAAGAATGAAGTCCCAAGATTTGGATTCCGATCTGGCCAGTCGTGATGGCAAGGTCGTATCGGTCTCGGAAAAAGGCCATAGTGGTCAGATCGAGATTATGGGAGAGACCTGGAGTTTTGTGTCTGAAGATCCCTTGGCGGTGGGTGACTTTGTTCACGTCACTTCCCGCACGGGACTCATCTTGTCTGTTAAAAAAAATAAATAAGGAGAAGTTGTATGCAGTTTATTATTATAGTTGCGGTTATCATAGGCGTGATCCTCAGTTCAATGGTTCGCATTTTGAACGAGTGGGAACGAGGTGTTGTTTTAAGACTTGGTAAGGCGGTCGGCGTTCGAGGCCCCGGTTTGATTTTGCTGATTCCATTTGTCGAAAGAATGGTCAAGATCGACACACGTACGATCACAATGGATGTTCAGCCTCAGGATGTGATCACGAAAGATAACGTGAGCATGCAAGTGAATGCTGTCGTTTACTTTAAGGTGATCTCGCCACTGAATGCGATCACCAAAGTCGAAGACTATTACTTCGCCACCAGCCAGTTGTCCCAAACCACTCTTCGTTCAGTGATGGGTCAGTATCAGTTGGACGATGTTCTTGAGCATCGCGATAGAATCAATGCGGCACTTCAAGCTATTTTGGATAAGCACACTGATTCTTGGGGTATCAAAGTCACAATGGTGGAAGTAAAGCAGATTGATCTTCCCAAAGAAATGCAAAGAGCAATGGCTCGTGAGGCAGAAGCTGATCGTGAACGACGAGCGAAAGTCATCAGTGCTGAAGGTGAAGTGCAGCGTGCTCAGAAGTTGCAAGAAGCCTCACTTACTTTGGCAGCTTCGCCATCTGCGCTTCAGCTCGCTTACATGCAAACGCTGACTGAAATTTCTGGTGATAAGACAAATACGATTATTTTCCCAATGCCGATCGAAATGATGAAACCATTTCTCGAGATGGCGAAGAAAGATTAGAACAGGTGCAGCATAGTCTGCATTTTGACAAAAACTAGACTTTCATCTGCGGGGTTTACTGCGGTTTAATGAAGAGGCAAGAGCATCAGCTTTTGCCTCTTTTTTTTTGACTCTACGGATGGAGTTTAAGTGAAACTGATTTTAGCAGCCCTGAGTTTCATTTTTGTATGGATCAGTTTTATTGCCGATGCACAAGCCTCTCTGATTGATGGTGGCGAACCCGTGCGAGTGCGCTTGTCCTCCTTTAAAGAAAAAATCAAACTGACTGGAACGGGGCTTCGAATTCAAAACAAGGAAGAACCTTTTCAGATCGTGGCGATTCCTCAGAAGTCCGAAGCCGAAGTCCGTCTCGTTCATAAGAATGGAAAATCTCATTGGGTGGTCCGCTTAAACAACAAGGATCCAGAGCGAATCTTTGTGGATCCGTTCCTTTTGATAGAGGGGCAAGGGCTGCGCGCGGAAGCCAAGGCTCTGCCGAACAAAATCATACTGCATGCAAGCTCCGGTAGTGGCGGGGATCTGATTGGCGTACTGCCTTTAGAAGAATACTTGGTGGGTGTTTTGGCTAGTGAAGTACCATTGAGCTGGCCGCTGGAAACTCTAAAGGCTCAAGCCGTTGCAGCACGCTCGTATGCCTTGGCTGTTATGAAAGAACGTAAAAATCGCGCTTTTCACGTGGAAAGCAGCATTCTGGATCAAGTATTTCGGCACGTTCTTTCCGAGGACGACAAGAGTCCGCTAATTGATAAAGCTCTACAAGCGGTGCGAGAAACCAAAGGTCTCCGGCTCTTAACAGCAAAAAATCAAGTGCTCAAGGCTTTCTATCACTCGGACTGTGGTGGGCAGACGACGACCGCAAAAAACGTTTGGAACCATGGTGTGAATACGGGAACAGCGGTGGATTCTTCCTGCCCCAGTCATCCTGGATCTCGTTGGAAGTTTCAACTTTCCCGAGCAGAATTACTGGAAAGGTTGAAGGTTGCTGAATTCAAGGCGCTGGAGTTGATCAAACCCCTTCACGAAAAAAGGATCAGTGCGGTGCGAGTCGCATTTAATGATATGGAACAAAAAGTCATTCCCGCTAATGAGTTTCGCAAGCTGTTGGGTTTCCAGGAACTAAAGAGTGCTGCATTCACTGTTGTTATGTCGGGAGATGATTATATCTTTCAGGGAGAAGGCTTTGGCCATGGAGTCGGGCTTTGTCAGTGGGGCAGTCGAGCTTTAGGACTGCAAGGGCGCAATTACAAACAAATACTCAGCCATTACTATCCGTTGGCTGCCGTAAAATAAGAACTTTGAATCTCTATAATATTAGAACGCCATGAAAATTCGGGCTGCAAATATGAAAACTGCACCCAGAATGATCGCTTTTGAAGCAGAGATTGTCATGAATTCGTCCCTTTTCCTTGTTTATATGCTTAAGGGCCCTTTCGGTTTAATTGGAATAAAACTTTAATTTAGCGTAAATCGCTGAACTTCTAGACGTTGGGCCAGGCGTGAGCTTGTCTTTTTTTGAGACAGCGGTGCCGTTTTTGCGTCCTGGCGGTGAAGCTTAGACGATAGGTGGACTTTTGTTTCACTCTGAGAATCGTCAAAAATAACTTAAATTTCAGTAGTTTGCGCGATTAGTCTCGTTTGGCACAGGCATCGCAATGGAGACTTGGTGAGGAGTTCTCTTTGTAACTGAACTCCTTAAGAGAGGCTGATATGAAAAACCTAAACTCTAAACTGATTCTTCTTCTTGCTCTAGTATCCCTTGCGGGAGTGGGTTGTGGTAAAGACGGTCAGTTCCAGGCGAATTCAAATCTTCCTGGTGTTGGTACTGGTGTTGACAGTCCAATTCCTGGTTCGCCAGATGGAAGTGGATCTTCAGGTGGTGGTTCAATCGTAGCCAGCAAGGTGGTTGATTTTGTTCCGGTATCGTTCTCGGAATTTAACTCTTACGTTGGACTTCATCCGTTGAACAATCCAACCAACTATAAGTTAACCGTAGACCTGCAAGATGTCGGCGGTGGGCGCTTTGGTGGAACAATTAAGATCTCTTATACAGATGCGGGTCAGCAATATACAGGGACCTTTGATTCTGGTTTGGGAACAAATGTGAAAAAAGATGGTCTTAAAGATAATGGTGTTCACGAAGCTGAATATAATCGTTGGTTCACCAGTGGTGGCAAGACTGTGTTCACGGGATTCTTCCAAGATGCTTATGGTGCTCTTGTTTTGGTTGTCGATAACGTTGTTAACCAAGGTGATGGCCAAGGTGCGGGTTATATGACGGGCTCTGTCTATTATAAGAACTTTGCTCAGTCCTACGCTCCTCAGTCGCCTTATAGAAAATGCTGGTTTATTCGCGAAGGTCCTTATGATTGCAGAGCTTCAGCAGTCATCAACAAGTCTTCCGTGTATCCCGCAGATGGCTACCGTAAGCTTGGAACTTTCAGCGGACTGTCAAAGAGCGAAGCTTTTAAATAGTAACTAAAAGAGTATTTAAGATTTTGAAAGGTTTAACTAGGAGAGATTATGGAAACACTTAACAAAAAGACTTTAAGTTTTCCTTTAAAGAATATAGCGCGAGCTATCGGTGCCTTAACAATGATGCTCATGTTAGCAGCTTGCCCAGGTAATGGAAACAAAGTGGCCGCTGTCAATGTGTTCGGCTGCCAAGATTGCGCTTCGATTATCAGCCCGGTCATTCTGAGTGTTGTTTCAAGCGCGTCGCCTGATCAAACCATTCAGTTTGTGAACATGAACTTGTATGCAGAGGGTTCTTTGGTTGTGCCGAATGCTTCGGGGAATAACTATAATAACTACCGCGGGCCGATCGCACTTCAAGGTCAGATGGTTGTGACTCGTGAATCAGTAGATCCAATGAGTGGTTGTGTTATTTTTCCGGGCACTTACGACTTAACAACTTACTCTGCTGGCTCCATGGAGTTTGCAAGCAGTGGTATAAGAATGCCTTTGATGATCACAAACACTGGTGGAATTGAAATTCGTATCGACAATGGCTACCTTCATCAAAATGGAAGTCGTCTTTACGGCCAGGTCAGCGTAACAAGAGTAAATGGTTATGCTTGTTCACCAGGATTTACCAACACATTCAACTAGTGATTTTGAAAAGTTTTTGAAATTTACTTCTGAGCCCAAGGCAAACCTTGGGCTTTTTATTTTGCGACGAAGATGACTCTCTCAAGATTATATATCATCAGTGACATAATATTTCTTGCCACACGATCAAAGTCTGTTGTTCAATGATCCTATGGAATTACCTCTTTGGATTGACTTCTTTGACGAACTACAAAATGTACGAGGACGTTCTCAGAATACGGTGATGGCTTACCGCCGCGATCTGGAACTTTATATTGAATACAGTAAAAACAATAAGCAGATCGCCGGTTTTTACGAGTACATGAAAAAACATAAGCTTTCGACCCGCTCGCAAGCACGAGTGATTTCTTCGCTTAGAACATATTTTAAATTCTGCGAGACCCGCGGGATGACTTGTCCGGAGCTGAGGGATCTTAGACCCCCGAAAGTGAAGGTGGGGCTTCCTAAAGTTTTGACACCGCAAGAGTTCCAACAACTCTATGACGCGGCAGAAGTGAATGACCCGGTTAAGACTCTTCGCAATCAGCTCACGCTGCTCTTTCTTTACGGTTTGGGATGTCGAGTTTCCGAATTGATTTCTCTGAACGTTATTGATTTTAATGCCACTGATCGCTGGGTGAAAGTAGTTGGTAAAGGCAGCAAAGAGCGCCTGGTGCCTCTTACTGAAAAGCTGGCCGAAGCTTTGACCCATTATTTAAAAGAATGTCGTCCTAAACTTATGAAGGAAAATACACCTGCCATTTTAATCAATGACCGTGGCAATCGTCCTTCACGCGTTGATGTTTGGCGATGGTTGGCTGCTTGGTCGGCTCGTGCGGGATTCCCTGAACCGGTCAGCCCACATCGTTTTCGTCATGGGTGTGCAACGGCTCTGCTTGAAAGCGGAGCGGATCTTCGTTCCATTCAGATGTTGTTAGGGCATGCTAGCATTCAAACTACGCAAATCTACACAAGCGTCACCACGAACACGATGATGCGCGCAGTGGAAGAGCATCACCCGTTGTCTCAGCTGAAAGAAGTTTCGGAAGTTTAGAATATTTTTAGTAGATCCGAGAAACGACCGCCTCATGCAGAGGTTGGTCGTTATCTTAGAGGGCATAGGCAGAATAAATTTTGCTATGTCCTCCTGTCATGAAAATCTATTCGCTGATCCACGAAAACAACCGTTTGATTCCCACCGAAGTAGAACTGAGCTTTCAGCCGGGGCTTCCGCAGATTCAATTCTTAGGCCTTCCAGATCAGGGCATCCGCGAAAGCATCCATCGCATCAAAAGTGCCATTCGGTCACAAGGGTTTGAATTCCCAAAGGCGCAGCAAATCTTAGTCAATCTGCGGCCGTCATACTTAAAAAAGAGCTCTCGCGGTTTGGAATTGGCGGTGGCAGCTGGAATTCTTTGGGCAACAGAGCAAATAAAAAAGCCTAGCATGGGGGAGGCCATGGTTTACGGAGAGCTTTCCTTAAGTGGTGAAGTCTACGAACCAGAGGACCTGGTCGCTGATTTCGAGGGCTTTCGCGATTTGCCAGTATATACAGGTAAAGGGCTTTCTAAAAATGTCGAGTTTGCACGGTCCACTTTCCGCCAGCTCAGAGATCTTGAGGCGCCCGAGCTTGTCCCGGCGGTGCAAAAAGATTTCGTCATTGCACGCCCTGAACTGGGTTTGGATTATTTTTTCCCCCAAAGACAAGCAGAAATTCTAAAGCTGATTGCCCTTGGTGAACATTCCGTTTTGTTGGCCGGTCCATCGGGATCCGGGAAGAGTACGATTGCGAAGACTTTATCGTCACTTCTTAAAAGTCCCACTTCCGAACAAATGAATTTGATTGTTCGCAATCAACGGGAGTTTAAAGATGAAACCCCAACCTGGCGTCCCTTGGTGCATCCCCACCATTCAACATCGCCCCTCGGTCTGATCGGTGGGGGTGCTCCCCCTTTTAAAGGGGAAATCGCCAGAGCTCACCAAGGGCTTCTGATTTTGGACGAGCTTTTGGAGTTCCACCCCCGCGCCCAAGAAGCTTTGCGTGAGCCTATGGAAGAATTCCGAATCCGCATTCGTCGGGGACGCTACTTTGAGGAGCAAGAGGCTGATGCCATCGTTATCGCCACCACAAATCTTTGTCCTTGCGGCGATTGGGTGCCACAAACCCGTGTGATGTGCGGTCGCTCTCTTAAGAAGTGTCAGTCTTATGCTGAGCGCCTGTCAGGTCCGCTGGTGGATCGTTTTCAGATAGCGTTTTTTACCAAAAAACGCGAGGAGGGCGAGAAAACTTTGGGCTCAGACATTCTGCAAGAACTCGAAGTCACAAGAGCCTTTCGCGATGAGATCGCGAAAGCTGATGGGAGATTCAAGAAAGTGGCCGGTAAGTGGACTTGGGATGAGTTGATTGCGGATTTACCATCCTTTTATTTAGAGCAACTGTTCCCAAAGGAAATTTCCTCACGGCGGCGAGAGTTGGCGACTCTAAGAGTGGCGCGTTCTCTGGCAGATCTTAAACGGCAAACAAAACTCAAACCTGAACACATCGAAGAGGCGCTAAAATTCACCTATACTCCGTTCGAAGCTTTGAAGCGATTGAGCTAGCTTAAGAAACGTTTAGGCAGCTCACCCAGCCAACTTATCCACCAGAGAAGTTTTTTGTGTTTCTTCATGTATATCCGCTGTGATTTATAAATGCCACGATGTCCGGAAAAATAATAGCTCATGAAGCAGGCGACGAGCGCGAATGGTCCAATTCTATAGCCAAAAATCTCCATCGCCATGATTGTACAAGCCAAAGGAGTGTTGGCGGCTCCGCCAAATACGGCCGCAAATCCCAGGGCGGCCAGAAGCGAAAAACTCACGGGGATGATCACGGATAGAGCACTGCCAAGAGTCGTTCCGATAAAGACAAGTGGAATGAATTCTCCACCTTTAAATCCCGTGCCCACGGTGAGTGATGTGAAAAACGATTTTAAGACGGGATCATTAAAGCTCGATACCTGTTCAAGAGCGGACTGGATAAAAGGTATTCCAAGTCCAACATAGCGATACGAGCCCTCCCAATAAAAGAGTACGACTAAGAGTAAGCCTCCAAGAAATGGTTTTAGAGGCGGATACTTAATAAAGTGACCGGTGAATCTCTCCACCGCATGAGTCATCATAGAAAAGGCTTTTGCTGTTAAGCCAAAAATGGAACCCGCCAAAGCGATCCAGAGTAGAATCTGAATGCTCATTTCGGGGATTACGGGCATTGGATATTGCGAATGGGGTGACCCCAGAAGAGTAGCGACTGCATAACCTACAAACGAAGCGATCAAACACTGAAATAAGGCGAAGAGTCTTAAGTGCCCGATGTTGATAACTTCCATTCCAAAAATAACTCCCGCCCACGGCGCACCGATGGCGGCTCCAAATCCAGCTCCTGCACCTGAGGCCAGAAGAATCTTTCTTTCTTCTGCTTCAATTTTGAAAAAGCGATAAAGCTGATCAGAAAGTGAAGCTCCCATTTGCACGGCCGTGCCTTCACGTCCAGCCGAGCCACCAAACAAATGAGTGATCAGCGTTCCCGCGAGAATGAACGGTGCCATGTGAAAGGGAATTGTTTTCTTTGGATCGTGGATCTCATCTAGGATGAGATTGTTGCCGCCAGCAATATCTTTCCCAAAGCGGTGATAGACCCAACCAATACAAAAACCTGCCAGGGGAAGCAGCCAAATAATAACGGGATTTAAGTCTCTTGTTTTTGTCGCCCAATCGAGCGAGATCAAAAAGACGGCAGCGGCGATACCAGAAAGAGTACCGCTCAAAACACTTAAGAGAATCCATCTAGAATATTTTTTTAAGACATCTTTCATGATCAAGGCGCACTCCTACCTTAGGTTGGTAGGAGCCATCAGCACGACCTCATTTTGAGCGGCGGTTAAAGGCAGACCCCATTGCCTATACAACAAGGATAGCACTGCCATTTACAACAATCAACCGACCTGGAATTTTACTGAAGGAATTTGGAGGTGGCGGCCGGAATTGAACCGGCGTGAGCGGTTTTGCAGACCGCGGCCTAACCACTTGGCTACACCACCTCATAAAAGGAAACCCAAGTTAAATCTAAGCAGGTATTTAAGTCAACAGAATCAAAAGGTGAATTCGCGAAAAGTAGGCTATTAAAAGTTCTTGTTTGGCCCATTTAAAAGCGTCCCTTTTGAGGTGTTTTGGCTTCCCGTGCCAAAGCCGCCTCTTGGGGACGCTAAGACCTCAGCTGATTTAAAACAGTTTATTTGCAGATGCTTAGACGGCACTGCGGATTGCTGACATATTCGGCAGGCGAGGGTGTTATGGCTATGAAAAGACTTATCTTCACTGGAATTTTCGTTATTGCGGCGGGAGCATTTGCTCAAGAGCCGGCGGATCGTCTTCCACTCGAGAGGCCTATAGAACAACCGCCTGTTCCGCAGCCCTCTCCTGAAACTGAGTTGCCAAGAGAGGACGGCGGGGCTGAGTGGCAGAAAAGTTCTCCGACTGAAATCCCTCCAGAGGAACTCTCGTCTTCTTCGCCGTCCAATGAGACCAATACCGAAATTCTACCCCTTTCTCCGGGTGGCTATTTCATCGGATTGACCTATTCACCATTGGATCTGCTTATTCCTAGTAAATGGGGTGCGAAAATAGGGGGAGAAACACCCGGGGAACTCGCTTGGGAGGTGGAGTATCTTCGCGGTTCCTGGACGACCCCTTTTATAATCGCGGACCTGGGGCAGATGACGGATGAGCGCTATTCATTGATCTTTCGCTCATACGGTCAAAGAAAGAGCTTTAACGTTCATTTTGGAGTCACTTATTTTGCGTTCAAAGCAAACTTAAGTCCGAAATTTTTGGATACGGTGCCGACGCAAATCGATACGTCTTATGAGGTTGTGCAAGTAGAGTCCGTGGGATTCAATCTTGGAATAGGTCATCGCTGGCATTGGGGCGAGCACTTCCATTTCGGAGTGGACTGGCTGTCCTGGGCACAACCGGTTTTTATTACTAAAAATCAGTCCGAGATTAAGGATCTGACCACTGACGAAGACACTAAAGATACAATTTCGGATGCGGTACGGATAGCAAACTATGTACCGCGGTTTTTGAGTTTAAAGGTCTTTCTGAATTTTTCGTTCTAAAAAAGCACTGCGCTATTGGATTCCTAAGTCTTAAAACTTGTCGGGGAATGGAAAAAACCGGTAGTATTTTAACATGTTTGAACAACTCAAGGAATTCGCAACTCGGTTTCGTCAATACCGTCAAAGAGACAAAATTCACAGTGAGCTTGATGCTCTTCTGGGTGCTGCACAAGATTGTCATAGTTTGGAGGATAAGCTCCATTGGCTCATCAAATTGCTCCAGTGGGTTCGCTATGAAGGCAGTCTCATAGATGCGCCGGAGGACCTCGCTTCGGGTCGTCAACCAATAGTTCGACTGCGTTTTCTATTTATGGTTTTAGAGCGCAATCCTCATTGGAAAGTCGCGGTCGCCAAGATTCTTCGTGCGGTTATTCGAGAAGTGAGTGGTCTGGAGTTGTATACAGAGACGGGGTTGCCGCGAGAGCTCGGGATGTGGAGCGAAATGTGGGACCGGTTGATGATGAAAGTTCTGCCGACGCCACCTCTAGATCATGAAATTGGTTATTTCTTTTGGGCGCTCTTTCCTGACAAAGAAGATTCGGAATGGGTCGCAACCATTGATCAGGTTACTTTCAATAGTTTGGTGGAATTGATCTTTTTTGAGGTCGGCCCCGAGGAAGATGGTTGGAATCATCTACGTATCGACCTTGAAGACGCTTTGATGTATTTGGTTATACAGGTGCGGGCGATCGGTTTGTCTCCGGCTGTCCGACATCGATTGGATCAGCCTAATTTTCGAGATTCCGCTTTTTTCAAAATGGTCAAAGCAATGGAAGAATTTTTCCAAGCTTATCACGGGAGCACTCGGTCGGAGCTGCAAGAGAAGGCCTCGCAATTCAGGTCTGTGATTTGGGAATGTAGAAAAGAGCTGCGAGAGGTTCATCATCACCTAGATGAGTATGGAGTCAGCGTAAATCTGGTGTTCCAGATGACTCGATTGCGAGTCTATCTATCGCGAATTGAAAATTTACTCGAGATGATCATCAATGAAACCACGGAGTGCGCGAAGGTGACGACATTTATGTCAAACCTCATCGCTGAAAACCAGGAGCTCAGAAGTATCTCGTCGTTATTTTCTCAGAACGTGTCCCTTCTGGCGCGCAAAGTGGTCGAACGAGCTGCCGAAACCGGAGAGCACTATATCACCCGATCCAAGGAGCAGTATCGCGAAATGTTTCAGGCTGCGGCCGGAGGCGGAATCGTAACTGCGGCCACGGTCTACTTCAAAGTGATGATACTGGCTTTGGGGGCATCACCGTTCTTGGAAGGAATGTTCGCTTCTCTTAATTATTCAATCAGCTTTTTAGCGATTCATTTTTTGGGCTTTACGTTGGGCACCAAACAGCCAGCAATGACGGCTCCTGCTTTGGCGGAAAAAATGACGGCCGTTGAAACTGAGCAGGGGATGACAGAGCTCGTGACTGAAATCACTCACTTAATTCGCTCACAAGTAGCGGCGGTATTTGGGAACGTTTTATTGGTGGTTCCTTGTGTGATCCTGATTGACTCTATTATCTACATCATTTTTGGTGGCCATGTGATTTCAGAGGCTAAAGCTCTGAAGCAGTTTAATGACGTCGACATCATTGGGCCGGCTATACTCTATGGTTCATTCACGGGAATTTTGTTATGGACGTCGAGTATTTTTGCCGGGTGGAGTGATAACTGGTTTGCGCTTCATTCTTTAAAACGAACTTTATCGAGCAGTCCCAGTCTGAAAGCTATCTTTGGAAAGAAAGCGGCCCGCTTGATAGCAACGTTCGCAGAAAAAAATATGTCGGGCATCGCTGGTAATATATCACTGGGTGTCCTATTAGGAATGACTCCAGAGATTTTGAAATTCATTGGTTTGCCATTGGATATTCGTCACGTCACCTTATCATCTGGAAACTTGGCTTCAGCAATTCCTGTGATGGGCATCGACATTTTACAAACCGGAATGTTCTGGCGAGCTGTTATCGGCATCTTCTTTATTGGTGTTTGTAATGTCGGTGTTAGCTTTAGTCTGGCGATGATGGTTGCAATTAAAGGACGAAACATCAAAGCGCCACAGCGGAAGGCCATTAAAACCGCGGTGTGGAAGCGTTTCCGTCGACATCCTCTGAGTTTCTTTTTACCTGTGGGTCCGAATATGAATCCCGATACTGGTAAACACGTCCCGCACTCCTGATGAAAGTGTGATCAGGAGTTGCCTATTCTTTGTTCAACGAAACAAAATGATGGCCTAATGCATCAATAACAATGATTTAATTTTAGGCAGCTCAAATCAAAAATGTCATGGCTTCTATAAGATATTTTTATGATGGCGGTTCGTTTGGTTCTAAATTGGAGATGGGGTTCCACTTTGGCACTAGTCTCGAAAAGACAGAAAATTTAAGATTTTCGCGTCCGAAAAAAAATCAAAGTGGTTCCAAAAGAGTACTTGATAAATCTTTCAATCTGAAATGAAGTGCCACCTCATAGGACTTCTAAAGGGTGAAGTCCACGGATATGGGGGGATTACCTATGAAACTTAATGTGTTAGCGCTCATCGTTTCGTTGATGACTGCAGTTGTTGCCCAAGCGGATGGTCAACGCGTACTTGTGGTTATGAAAGATGCAAAGGCTTTTAAATCAGCTCACATGGCATATCAATCTAAAGGCTCTTACGCATTGAAGGGTTTCAATGTGGCGGGTGCTCCAACTGGATTTGATAAAATCGATGCGCAGGTTGAAGACAGTCTTGGAAACATCAATACATTAGTTATTTCGGCAAAAAGCGAGTCAGAAATTGTTAAACTTAGAAACAACCCAGCGGTTGCTTATGTTGAAAAAGAGATTTTCCACGAAGCACCACGCCCAGTACGTGGTTGGTTGTCGTCTAAAAAAAGAAGTTCCAAGCTTCCTAAGACGAACACTCCTTGGGGCATTATGGCTGTGAAAGCTCCTCAAGCATGGAAAGCTTCTTCACAAGGTGAAGGCGCTCGTGTGTTGGTTCTTGATACAGGGATGGATACTCAACATCCAGCTTTGGCTCCAAATTTTGAAAAAGGTCAAGACTTCACTGGAAACAGTTCTGGTTCGGATATCACTGATGATATCGGACACGGAACACACGTTGCGGGTACAGTTGCGGCTGTTCTTGATAAAGACGGTTTTACAGGTGTTGCTCCTAAAGCAAAAATCCTGGCGGGACGTGTTTGTGCGGCTAATGGTTGTTCAAACGTAGCGATCGCAAGAGGAATCAACTGGGGTATCCAAGAAAAAGTTGATGTGATCACAATGTCATTGGGTGGTCCTTGGTCAACTCCTGCTGAAAGAATTGCAGTAAGCAACGCTGATAAAGCAGGTATCACAGTTATTGCGGCGTCTGGTAACGATGGCTCGAACAAAGTTTCTTACCCAGCAGCATTGTCTTCAGTGATTGCGGTAGGTGCTGTTGATAGCAATCTTAATAAAGCAGACTTCTCTCAGTATGGTCCTGAGTTAGCGATTGTTGCTCCAGGTGTTGCAGTTGTTTCAGCTGTTCCACTCGGTTCGGGTCGTGAATCAGAAGTTGTATTGGGCGGTGATTCTCAACTTGGTAAAGTTAAATCGACAACTTTCCAAGGTGCTCGTGAAGTGCTTCAACCTGAAAAGAATCAGTTAGTACACGCCGGCCTTGGTAAAGCAGAAGATTTCGCGAAAGCTAAAGTTTCCGGTAAATATGCTTTGATCTCTCGTGGCGATATTACATTTGCAGAAAAAGTACAGCACGCTATTAAGGCGGGTGCAGCAGGTGTGGTTATCTACAACAACGCTCCTGGTTTGATCCAAGGTGCATTAACTGACGATGGTTCAACTCTTCCAGTTCCTGTGTTCATGATTGAGCAGACAGCGGGTCAAGAAGTTGTTGCTCAGTTGGGCGAAGGAAAAGTTGTAGAAGCGACTCTTCAAACAGTTGCAACTGACTACTCTGCATTTGATGGAACTTCTATGGCTACACCGCATGTTGCTGGTGTTGCGGCTTTGATGAAAGCGGCAAACAAGTCATTGACAGGTGCACAAGTGAAGCAAATCTTGAAGAGCACAGCTCAACAATTGAACGGTCCTAACACTAACAATGAGTTGGGCGCGGGTCTTGTCGATGCTGAAGCTGCGGTTCAAGCTGCAATGAGTGTTGCAAACTAGTCTTACTGAAATATTTGTATAAAATTAAAAACGGCTCCTCGCAAGGGAGCCGTTTTTTTTTGTCTGGTTATCTATTGTGTTAAATGGATGACGGACTTAAATCGATTTCGAATTCTTCGCACATAAAATCAACCAGCTTTTCTAGGCTTTGATATTTGGAATAGTGCTCTCTTTGTTGGACATAACTGGGACTTTGCAGATCCTTAGTCAGAAGGTCTTGCAGGTATTGGGTATATCCCAGTTCGTTCGCATCGTCCTTCATTTGAGCGATGAGGTTTTTGATGTCCTCCAAAACTGAACCGGTCTGTCCTTCATTATCCAGGAGTACTTCAGCTTCAAGGCCAAAGCGGGATGCGCGCCATTTGTTTTCACGAATCATCCAGTCTGCTGGAATCTCTCGGCGTTGTCCGGCCTCAAGTCTTTTTTCGATAAGGCGGGCTAGCAAATGGATAAAGGCGACAAGTCGGGTGGATTTGCGAATGCTCGGGACGCCATCACAGATGCGCAGTTCTAATGTCCCAAAGTGCGGACTTGGACGGATGTCCCACCAGATGTCTTTATAGCTCGTGATCGAGTTGCTCTTCATAAGCTTGTCGACGATGTTTTCGAACTCGCTCCACGAGTTGACTCGGCACGGATGCCCCCCAGAGGGATGAGCTTCAAAAACCGTGACTCGAGAAGAGGCGAGCCCAGTATCATGACCGGCCCAGAATGGTGAGCTGGCTGATAGGGCAAGAAGGTGGGGTAAGTAGTATAAAAACTCGTTCATCATCACGATACAATGCTCAGCCGATCTCATTCCCAGATGGACATGCAGACCGTAGATCATCAGTCGCCGAGCAATGACCTGATTGCGCATAAGTAAGTTTTGGTAGCGTTCAGCAGGATATACCAGGCGCTCGTGCCACTTACCAAAGGGATGAGTACCACAAGCGGCAATTCGCGCGTTATGAATCTTACAGAGCCTCATGAGTTCTCTCCCGGTGATCAGAAGCTCTAACTCCACCTCTTGCGCGGATTTACAGATAGGTGTGTCGATCTCGAGCATGCTTTGAAAAAGCTCGGGTTTAAGATGTGGGCCCGTCAAGGACCAGTCGTTTAAGATTTCCGGAGAGATCGGGTAGAGGTCGCGTGTTTGTGGATGAATAATCTGAAGTTCGACTTCTACGCCAAGAGACAATGGCTCTGATTTATGAAATGGAATTGAGATGGTCGTCATTGCTACAGATTAGGTTGTAGTAGGGCTTGGGGCAATTTTTTAGGGTTGAACTTTGTGTTGACGCAAATATTAAAAAAAAATGGGGGGCTTCATCAGCCCCCCGGAGCAGTGAAGGGAACCACCAAACCTTCAGCTGCTCGCAATATTTACTTATAAATTCGATTCTTAACTTGAGCTTTCGCCATTTGTTCTTTTTGTGCCACCGTCATCCATAAGGCGTACATCACGACTCCGGAGTAAAAGAAACAGAACAGTCCTACTGTTGCGAGATCCATATTTTCCTCCCCTGGCGGCCATCCGTGGCCTCGGTTCGAGAAAGCCATCCTAGCTTTCTTGTTCCCGTCTTAAGAGCTTCCGTGCTCTTATTGATCTGACTCTGCGAACTGGCAAGGGGGTTAAAAGATTTTGCTAAAAAGTTGAGCAAAAAAATTGGGGCTGCCGCCAATGGCTGAGAATGCATTTTATTGACTCTGAACAGGTGTAATGGTTATCCTAGACCTTCCTCAGTAGTTTTCAGGTCAGCGCGCGCGGGTGGTGGAATTGGTAGACACGTACGTTTGAGGGGCGTATGCGCAAGCGTGAGGGTTCAAGTCCCTCCCCGCGCACCATTTATTTAGAGCTGATCAAGTTCATCTTTTAAAGCCAAAATTCTTTTTCGAATCTCGTCGCGAGCTTTGCGAAACGCCTCAGCTTTTTCTGCTTCTTTTGCTGTCGCAGGATCGTTTATTGGCCAATGCAAGCGCTTTGCTTTTGTCGGCAGTACCGGACAGATCTCTTCTGCGCAAAGGGTGATTATAAAATCTAAATTCTCAAAAAAAGTGGTGGGAAGGTCTTGAGTCGACTTGGACTTATTATTGCGAATATCTATATCGACTTCATCTAAAACCGCTACTGCCCAGGGTTGGACGACTCCTGATGGCTCTGAGCCTGCGCTTTCAATTTTGCTACTATCGCCAAAAATCTGTTTCGCAAGTCCTTCGGCCAATTGGCTCCGTGCCGAGTTTGCCACACAAAGAAATAAAATGTGAACGGGTTTAGTCATGGTTGCCCTCCTTGAGTTCAACTTTCATCGAGTCTACACATTAAATACTTATCAATTCGACAGCCAAGATTCAAACTTGTATCTTAATACTGCGAGTTCGACATAAAGCTCTCGGGCATGGTCCGACCTACAAAAAAACCGCAAAAGGAGCTTTGCTTGGGTATTTTTAAGTGGCTAAATGATCAGTTGCTACGAATGGAATGGCTTTCTTATCTTGTTAAGGTATTCGTTGAAAGTGTATTTGGTTTAGATACAGCTACTCCGTTAGGTGGCAGCATTCATTTTTTCATCTACGATGTTATAAAAATATTCATCCTTTTAGCAGTGCTTATTTTCTTAGTGTCATGGATTCAAAGTTATTTTCCTCCAGAAAGAAGTCGAAAAATATTAGGAAAGTTTAATGGGGTTACTGCTAACATTGTCGGGGCTCTGTTGGGCACGATAACTCCATTTTGCTCTTGTTCCTCCATCCCTTTATTCATTGGTTTTACCAGTGCAGGCTTACCCATCGGTGTTACTTTTTCGTTTTTGATTTCTTCACCGCTTGTCGACTTGGCCTCTATTATATTGTTAGCAAGTATCTTTAACTGGAGCATAGCTTTAGTTTATACCGGAATCGGAATAGTCTTGGCGGTGATCGGAGGAACTATAATCAGCAAATCCAACATGGATCAGTATGTCGCTGATTTTGCAAAAAAGCCATCACTGCACGGCGGGGACTTCGAAACACTGAGTAGACGAGAGAGATTTCAATTTTCAGTTGATCAAGTAAAGGATGTGTTTCAGAGAGTCTGGATTTATGTTCTGGTTGGTGTCGGTATCGGCGCTGGAATTCATAACTGGATTCCAGAAAGTCTTATAGCATCTGTATTGGGCAGTCAGAATTGGTGGTCAGTTCCAGTTGCAACTCTTCTAGGGGGGCCGATGTATGCTGATATTTTTGGAACCTTGCCAATTGCCGAAGCTCTTATAAATAAAGGCGTTGGTATTGGAACCGTGCTGGCATTTATGATGAGCGTGACAGCTCTTTCGATTCCATCGATGATCTTGTTAAAGAAAGTGGTCAAGATTCCACTGCTTTTGCTGTTCACTATGATTGTCATCATTGGAATCATCATCATTGGCTATACTTTGAATAGTATTTCACACTTACTAATATAAGGAGCGATTATGGACCTAAAGATATTGGGAACTGGGTGTCCAAAATGTAAAAAGCTGGAAGAAGCGACCAAGGCCGCTGCAGAAGAGCTTGGGGTTAAATATACTATCGAAAAAGTAACTGATATTGAGAAAATCATGGCATTTTCTGTCATGTCGACTCCTGCATTAGTAGTTAATGGCGAAGTTAAGGTGGCGGGCCGAGTGCCTTCGATAGACGACATCAAAAAAATGATCTCTTAAGATGAAGTAATTACTTTTTGGAGTGTTTTTCATGACTGATTTTTTTACCAAAGAGATGTCGCAAGCATATGATGAAAAGAACCGGAGACTAGCTCCCATTGCAGATAATATGCATTTTCTGATTAGGCTTCTTTTAAAGGAGTTGCCAGCTCAGGCGAGAATATTATGTGTGGGGGTTGGCACGGGTGCAGAGATTTTATCTCTGGCGAAGGATAATCCGGGATGGAGTTTTTTAGGCGTCGATCCATCAGCTTCAATGCTTGAGGTCTGCGCGGAACGATTAAAAGAGGCTGGTGTTGCAGATCGCTGTGAGTTGGTGCATGGCTATACTCAGGATCTGCCAGAGGGCGAGATTTTCGACGCTGCATTGAGTATTTTGGTGGCTCATTTTGTGAGTAAGACGGATAGAATTGGTTTCGTTAGAAACATCAGCTCGCGACTGCGAAAAGGGGGCATGCTTGTGAACACTGAAATCAGCTGCGATCTAAACTCTCCCGACTTTCCGCAGATGCTCAAAGGCTGGGAGCAAGTCCAAAAGCTGATGGGGGCCACTCCAGAATCACTTGCGTCGCTGCCAAAGCAGCTAAAAGACGTTCTGACGGTTCTTGACCCGAATGAAACAGAACACCTTCTGCAAAAAGGTGGCATCAGCAGGCCCTTTCGATTTTTTCAATCCCTGATGATAGTCGGCTGGGTCGGCATGAAGTCTTAAGTATTTTTGTGGTTAGTGGCACATACCGCGCTCTGTGAAAAATCGGTATGCCCTTTCATATTTTTAGGGTCCTCAGATTCTTAGTGTGATGTCCGCGGGATCGTGGTAAGTGCTTGATCTTACTTATCCGTTTAAAAAGCCCGAGGTGTGCCTGTGAAGTTTGAAAAGTTCCATTTATCTGAAGATCTCGTGCGCAACCTTGAGGATAACGGCTTTTTTCGGACAACCGACATTCAGTTCAAAGCTATCCCTTCGATCCTAAAAGGTGAAGACGTTTTAGCAATTGCGCAGACCGGAACAGGGAAAACAGCGGCTTTTGCTATTCCCATTATCCACATGATCCATAGTAGTAAAACCAGCAAACGTGTTTCGGGTATTAAGTGCTTGGTGTTGGTGCCCACTCGCGAATTGGCTCAGCAGATTGGTGAGGTCTTTAATCGCCTGGCAAAGCATACTAAAGTAAAACCATTTGCTTTGTTCGGAGGTGTTGAACAAGACGCTCAGATCAAAAAACTGCAAGATGGTATTGATATCTTGATTGCGACTCCAGGTCGCATGTTCGACCTGATCAGCCAAGGTTTTGTTGATATCAGTTATATCGAAACTTTGGTGCTAGATGAAGCCGATCATATGCTGGATTTGGGATTCATTGAAGATATCGAGTCGGTGAAGCGTAAACTAAGAACTCGCCATCAGACCCTGTTTTTCTCGGCTACTATAAATCCGGAAATCAAGAAGCTGGCGTTCTCTCAGGTTCGCAGCAATGCCATTCGTATTCAAATTTCTCCTGATGATCCTGTCTCTAAGAATGTAAATCACTTCGTCATGTTCGTTGAGATGGATAATAAGCGTTTCTTCCTGATCGAGTATTTGAAACAGAATATGGAAGGCAAGTTTATTATCTTCGTACGAACCCGAGTTAGAGCAGAACGTGTCGCCAAAGTTTTGGAGCGTTCTGAAATAAGCAGTCTCACAATTCATGGTGGTAACGATCAGACCGATCGAGCTGAAGTGATGAGAGCTTTCCGAGCTGGGGACTGTAAAGTTCTTATTGCTACGGATGTGAGTGCTCGAGGCATTGACATTCCAGATGTTACTCACGTGATCAACTACGATCTGCCAGAAAAACCCGAAAATTATGTTCACCGGATTGGTCGGACGGGGCGGGGATTTAACAAAGGGATCGCTGTTTCTTTCTGCAGTCCCGAAGAAAAATCGCTCTTAGAAGAGATCGAAAAGCTTCTGACTAAAAAGGTCGAAGTCATCAAGGTGTCACAGGATGACTACAGGGCCATCGCGGCCCCCATCGAGCCAGAGAGTATGAGCATTGCTGATATGATTGCTCATGAAGAAGCTTTGATGAACGCAGCCAAGCGCAAGAAAAAGAAGAAGTAGCAGTCTTGGCAGGTTGGCGTTCCGAACTAAAGCAAAGCTAATGAGAATGTTTTAATCTGGATATTTCCGCCTAAGACAGGCTCAGCTTTGGTAGTTGTCTCGTTATAAATAAAACCTAGTTTTTCCAAGACCCGGATCGATGAATCGTTGTCGAAGTTGGTTTTTGCAATGATCTCTTTAATAGAATCTTGGGTTTTAGAAAATTCAATAAGAGCCCGGCAAACCTCAGTGGCCAGACCCTTGCCCCAGTACTCCTGAATGAGCATATAGCCAAGCTCCAAAGAATGGGGCGCTAATGGGTTAAGCATGAACCAGCCCACGAACTCGGAGTCTGCTTTAAGCTCTGCAGCCCATACTCCAAACGGGGCGAGCGAGCTTTGTTTGGCAATTTGCCCTTCAAGTCGCTTTCGAGTTTGCTCTAGAGATTGCGGAACACGTGATGGTGTGAATTGCATCACGAGGGGATCGGACTCGAGTAATCGCATGGCGCTTAAGTCACTGGGGCGAAGTCGGCGAAGAAGAGTTCTTGTTGTAGAGATGTTTTCCATAGAATTACCATTAGTAGTGCGGTGGTTTCTCGTGGTCGCGGATTTCGTCGCCATCGCTTGCGAGGACTTCCTTTAGTCTCTTGGTCAGTCCCTCAAGAAGTGTTTCAAGTTTCGAAATCGTTTTTTGTTGCTCGTAGATAACCTGGTTCAGTTCTTCAATTTGAAATTCTTGATGAGCCAACTTGGTTTCAATGTCGATAAAGCGCTGCTCGCTCAAAAGATCTCCTTTGTTTGACGAATGTCTCATTTTTAGCCGATCTTTTGCTTTGTGTTCAAGAGGAAATGACAAAGTTGTAAGGAGTCGTGACTTCGCCCTTTAAATTCAGCTCAGTTCGCTTCGGACCAGCTATAATGAATTCATGTACCGCTATGTCTATTGGTTCAAGATGCTCAATCCTCCTCGTGGCTATTTACCCGTGGTTTTAATCACTGGCTGTGCCTCGGGGATTGGTCTTGCTATAGCTCGTCTGTTTTATCGGAACCCTCGTTTTCGCGTTTGCATCACGGCGAGGGTTCACCACGTTGAGCAGCTGCGCAGGGTGTTCCCAGAAAATGAACGTTTTATCGTTCTGCCAATGGATGTGACAAATGACCTGGATCGAAAAAATGTCATCGATACGCTGAAAGAAAAATGGAATAAGGTCGATATTCTTGTAAATAATGCCGGCATCTCTTATCGCAGTGTTGTCGAGCATATGACTGCCCAGGATGAAGAGTTGCAGATGGCGACCAACTATTTTGGTCCAATGGAGTTGATCCGTTTAGTGCTTCCAATGATGAGAGAGGTCGGGCGAGGCAAGATTATAAACATCTCTTCGGTCAGTGGTATGTTGGCCATGCCGACCATGGCATCTTACTCCGCATCAAAGTATGCCTTAGAAGGCGCCAGTGAAGCCCTTTGGTATGAACTCAGACCGTTCGGCATAGATGTTTCGATGATCCAGCCTGGCTTTATTAATTCGAACTCATTTAAAAAAGTTCGTTATACCGAGGCTGCGCGCGCATCCGAAGCCGGCCAAGAGGTCTATAGTCAATATTATCAAAGTATGGGACCGTTCGTGGCCCGTCTGATGGATTTTTCCTGGACCACTCCTTCTAAGATCGCCGATCTGGTGATGGATGTTGTCCGTACTCAGAAACCACCGTTGTGGATTCCGGCAACATTCGATGCCGAGCTTTTCTATTACCTAAGACGATTTGTCCCTCGCAGACTACTTCATCCGTTTCTCTATGCTTGCTTGCCGAATGTTAAGGAGTGGGGAAAGAACTACAGCAGGCGACGGCCTGATCCACCAAGATGGAAATACTGGTTATTGAAACTTATCCGGGCTTTTCCTTTTGATGGTCGTTAGGCAAGCCTTTTTGTTCCAGGCTCTGCCAATCTTGCAAAGTTCGAATGAAAACGGTTTTGCCTAGATTGTGTGGTCGATTCAAGATTCTTAAAAGTTCGGGCCTCATTTTAGTGTGAATCTGTTTGAGCGTTTTAAAAAGCTTTATGGTGTGAGCCCAAGAAAGCTCCGAACATCCTGGAGGTAATTCCTCTCGGCGAGTCCACAAATTAGATATTTGTCGTTTGCTGCACCACCAATAATGTCGCCACAGGGGGAAGTCGATCATCACGATGGCATCCGCTTGTGCGAAGCGTTTCTCAAGAATATCCAAGGGTCCGAATCCATCGACAATCCATTTTTCTTGGCGAGTGATATCTTCAATAATGTTTTTCGTTTCGGACGGAGTACGAATCTTCATGCCGGGTAAAAACTGAACGCTATCGATGTGTAACAGTGGAATATTGTATCTTTTAGCAAGACTGCGACTAAGTCGAGTTTTGCCGCCTGCAAGATTACCGATAATAACAATGCGTTGTTTCGAGAACATAACTTAAGATCGTTCTCTTAAGATGACCTGTCAAGCATCAGACATGGCGGCGTTTTGTAAACATACAACATGACTGATTCAGCGGGGATGTTAGCCTGGACAGCATGAAACGATGGACTCAAATACTTATACTGGTGATGTTTGTGACGCTTTTCGCAGCCTGTGATGGAGGCGTCAGTGACGGTATCGCTTTACCGCCAATTGATACCAAGCCAGTGCCCGATGAAGATCTAAAGTATAGCATTGTCACGGATGAGGTTTTTCGACCGGCTTGTTACGAATGCCATAGTCGTGCAACCGGCGTGACAGAAGGAAATATTGGCGTCGATTCTTTAGTAGAGGTCCGTTTAAATATACCGGCAATCTATGACTCAACTATCCTGGAACGAAACATGCCGCCTGCACACAAACCGACTCTGACGGAGCGACAACTCTCTCTGCTGAAACAATGGTTGGAGGCGGGTGCTCCGGAATAGTAATTCCTGATTTAAGTTTTCGCAACAATTCAAAAATCGTTTCGATCTGAGACATCTTTTGGCAGACAGGGTCAAGAAAGGTCTTATTTTCGCCGATAGTTTAGTTGATGTGCAGCACGATTCTCAAAAGGCATAGCCTTTTGGTTCTATTTTTATTTTTGATAAGTTGTACCGACACAACTCCGTCCGTGGGTTTTCTTAAAACCGACGCGACATTTGATTTTGCAACTTCGAATATTGTGACTGCGAATTTAACATCAGTTCCGATAAAAGCATTCTGCTCGCCCCTAATAACGTCAATTGAATTAAGTTTCGATGACGGAGCAACTTGGATTTTAAGTAGCGACTATCAGGCCTCTGCAAAATGTGACGCCGGCCATTTCAACATGACTTTATCAAATTCTTTAGCTCCGTTGAGCACTATGACTGTAGGGAAAGGTGACACTCTGACCGTTCAGTTTCGTGCGCTTACTAAAATGGGTGCTTTCGTTTATAGAAGTGTCAATGTGACTCTCACTCCGCCTGTGACGAACTCGCAGCAGCTCTTGGCGGGAGCTCAGCAGCAAACTGGCGCGGGTATTTCGTTAAGAGGGCGAATTCGGGCAAAACAACAGCAAGTCGCTACCGGGGGGACTTTCAGGATTACTGGAAGGATCGCTGAATGAAAACCATCTTATTGTTACTCTTCAGCTTGCTGGTTCAAAGCGGATGGGCGGCCAGTCCTTCTCCGGGATCGCTTTTTACATATGAAGGTATTCTGACCGATACTGCCGGTAATCCCTTGAGTGGTTCCACTCAAACTGTGACTTTCCAAATCTTGCACGGAACTTGTGTGTTGTTTGAAGAAACCCATACCTTAAATATTGGTGACGTGGGCGAGTTCAGCGTGACCGTCGGTAGCGGAGCTCGGCAGGATAACACGGGTAATACCGGACCACGAATTTTTGGCGTTGGCGGAAGTGCCAACTGTGAAGGGTCATCCCCAGTAACATTTGCGGGCTTTACAGGTCGGACTCTACATATCAAAGTAGGCTCGGTCGACTTGTCTCCTGATATCTTAATAGGCAATATACCTATGGCTATCAATGCCCAGCGTTTGGAGGATAAGGCAGCTGCAGACTTCTTGCAGGTTAACGAGGCCACCGGGACAAACCAGGCGAATCTTCAAGCCTTGCTGACTCAGTTCACGGATCTTAATAACCTGTTGGCGGCCTACCAGGGAAATACTCTCAATGCACAATCGGCGCAGTCAGCGGTGACTTTCACGAATCCTTTAAATGGTGACTTGAGCGGAGGCCAGACGACGACCCGTGTGGAACGTTTGCAGGGACAAACGCTAAGTCTGGGAACAGCCTCTACTGGTCAAGTGATCAAATACGATGGCACAAAATGGGTGAACAGCACGGTGTCGGACGGCGTACTTTCAGTTAGTGCCTCGGCCCCATTATTGGTGACGGGAACATCGACAGCTCCGCAAATTGGTATTTCCGATGCGACAAGCCTTGCAAAAGGTGTTGTAAAAGTGGGAGTGGGTCTGTCAGTCACTTCGGGAACTGTCACGGTCGACCCAGCGAATTTCCCTTCTTTGGTTCCGGTTACGAAGGGTGGGACTGGTGTCAGTGCTTTAACGTCGGATCAACTACTGAAAGCAAATGCCTCTGGTACGGGGTTGAGCGCCTTCACTTGCCCAGCGGGGCAAGTTGTCGGCTTTGACGTTAGTGGGGCTCCCGTGTGCGCTGATAATCTTTTCGCAAATGGCGGTAACTTTTTTGGTGGCACGGCCAGACTTGGCACGAACGATAGTGGCAGCCTTGAGCTAGTTACGAATAATATTGTTGCAATGACTATCGATGGGCTTTCCAGAGTCCTTGTGGGTGCTGGAACGGCGACACATTTGTTGACGGTATCGGGTGGAGCAAGCGCAACTCCAATGAGTGTAAACTCCAATGCGACTTCATACACTGCGCTTCACTTAAATAATGCAAGCAGCTCTGCAAAGTGGAATTTGGCTGTCTCTGGGTCTTCGGGAGGCACTGCAGGTCCTCCGGGCACTTTTTCACTGCTTGACGTGTCTGTTGGCGCGTCACGATTGAGTGTGGATGTGCAGGGTAATGTTGGGATTGGCGGCACGGTGCCTCAAGCAAAATTGGATGTGAATGGTGATATCCGGTTGCGCCGAAACACTGCTGCACCAGCTACTTGTACCACGGCAATAGCTGGTACTATTGCTTTAAATAGCAGTTATATGACCTGCGTTTGCAATGGCTCATCATGGGTCCGAACCAGCGATGGCATCACTAACTGTGCCTGGTAGTAATATCGTACAAAATCTCAAAACGTAACATCTTATAAAGAGATCAAAACACGGAACCTTTTGGAGAACTTTTCGTCTCTGCTAGACTTTAAGAATCACTAATCGAGGGACGTTAAATGATATTAAGAGTAATTGTGATAATCACACTGAGTGCATCTGTTTCTTTTGCCCAGAATCCATTTCAGACCCTGCTAGCCAAGCTTGTTGAAAAGCAGCAGACGGCAGTGAGGGATAGCCACAAAAAAGCCCAGCAGTCTGCACAGGTTCGGGCTCATTTAAAGCAGCTGAAATATTACTTTTCAGGACGCCACAGTCCGGTGGAGCCACCACTAACCGATGTGGATTTCGATCCTTCGGAAGCGATATGCGACCCACTGTCGAACTCTCCTTCTGAGAATCCTGAACACGGATTATTAGGGCAATTGATTCTGCGATCCCCAGAGATGTCAGAAAAACCTACGTCGGTTATGGAGTATTTCGAAAAAGGTCGAAAGCTGGATAAGAAGCTTTATTTTGCAGATGTCAATGTTCCAACTCGTCATTTTACGGAAGGATTTTCGACCTTGAATGGCGAGGTCTTGCTTGATGAGAATAACGAAAAACTGATCGAGCATTTTTCGATTGAGTATGATTCAGTCCTCAAATTATCTGCCGACGATGAAGAGGGACACTACGAATTGGCATTGCTTTCCGATGATGGGGCTAGGCTGTTCGCCTTTCTGGACGAAAAATGGACTGAAATTATCAATAACGATGGAATTCATGCGACAAGAATGGGTTGTGCTTATCAAACAGTCCACTTGACGAAAACGTCGGAAATACCTATTAAGATTTTATATTATCAAGGACCAAGATACCATATAGCGAACGTGCTGATATGGAAGCTTCACAACAAGGCAAGGTCTTGGAGCAATCCAAATCGACATTCATTCTGTGGTATTTCGAGCAATCATTTCTTCTTTGGTTTGAACCAAAACAAAAAAGCTCGCTCTGTCGGAGCTATAAATGCCTTAGAAAGAAGTGGCTGGAGCGTTCTTAAGAATGCAAATTTCCGTATGCCTGAAAACACCCGTAATCCCTGTACTGAAGAGGAATTGGTCATTTCAGATATAAAAATCGCTTCTATTGAGGGAACGACAGCGACAGTGACCTGGAAAACAAATATTCCAGCGACCTCTCAGGTACGCGTTGTGGATAGTGACTCCGGAGAAGATACGTTGTCATTAAAGACCACTGAAAAAGTCACCGAGCACACCGTCGTCATCGAAGGCTTACGTCGCGGAATGTACTATTTGATTCAAGGTCTTTCAGAGGCGGAAGAAGGCAAATTAGTAAGAAGTCCAATGGTAGATCTGTTAATGCCTTATCCCTAGACAGGTCTAAAATATTTACCAAGGCCTTAGCATCTTGGGCCATCCGATGTGCTAAGATCGAAAGGAGCCCCTTTAGAGAGGGGCTTTTTGCGGTCTGAAGATTGCTATAGTAAGTATCCGGATAAAGGGATGCTTATGATTAGTCGCTTCTTTCAGGTCGTTTTAGTTTCTGCTCTGATATTTCCCACCTTGGGGTATTCATGGACAATTGTGGATGAGTCTCGCAAACTTCAGCGGGAACTGGAGAGTCTCTCGGCTAATCTTGACAGCTATTTTCAAAATGCTTTAGCAGGGCAGGCATCCTATCGTGATTATTCAATCCTGCAGGATCAATATCTCGAGACTTTGAATAAACAGATGACTTTGAACAACGGGTATACGCTAGGTCTGCCTGAAAAGGTTCTCGAGGAAAGAAAGAGGACTGGAACGGGCCACTTGAAGACTTATACGACTTTGTCCTTTAAGCCTGCTCCTTTAAACACCAAAGAGTTGTGCGAGAATGGTCAGCGAAAATTCGCCATCAATCAATTGTTGGCAAATAAAGATAATCGCATGGGATTCGTCAATGAAGGTGGTTTGTTTGGAAAGGGAACTTGTTGGTGGCACTCCTCCTTGACTAGGGCGGCAGCATATTTGGCGTACTATGATCCCACAGCCAGGAAGCCGACCCAAAGCGAAGCGAGAGATATTATCGAGAAGTTGAGCCAGATGAATGAAGTGGTCAGAATACCAGGATACCAGAATTGGAACCATTTTAGTGGTGCTCATCAGCTACTTATTCAGGATAAATTGAACAGTTGGCAAAAATCGGAAGCTTTGAATTTTGGTTGGGTCCGTGGGACACAGGGGAGTGCAGGCAATAATGCACGTGATATGCGCCAGCAGATGGACGCTCTCTACAATGAAGTCAGATTGCATGGTCGACCGGTCTATCAAATGCTTCAAATGACGGGTTACTTTGCTCATGCTTGGATCGTTTTGGATGTCGAAAAGACAACACAGGGTTATCATCTCTACGTCACCGACTCGAATCACGAAGGTATTGATAAATGGTCTTACACTTACGGAGCCCCACACTTCTATTATATTTCGACCTCAGTAGAGACGTTTATTCCCTACACGAACTCGAAAGAAAAAGGGCAGCAAGCAATGCTGCAAAATGCAGTGAGGAATTTTTGTAAACGCCAAGGATTTAAATAAGCGCTGCGCTTGGTCAGATGCAAGATCTGGAGCCATTTTACCTGGATGTTGCGTCCGTTGTGCGAAATTAACTTGCCAACCACCCGGGTAAAACCTCAAATGCCTTCATTAATCAGGAAGGTAGAAAAATGAAGTTTGCTATTATTTATCTCACTATATTTTGGACCTCATTCGCAGGAGCCGAATCTGCTATCGAGGGATCCTGGAAAGTTCAGGATGGCTCCAAGATTATTCGAGTTCAGGAATTTGCTGACAAGCTAACTTTCAATACGCGAAGCTACTACTCCAATGGGGCACCCTCGGATTATTTCTTCGAATTCAAAATGCAAAGACCTGGGCAAGTGCTTCCTGGCGAAATCCTCCAAGGTCGCGTGCGCAGCCTCGATGGTTATTATGGCTGTGTATTCGATGAACCTGCAGAGCTTAAGCTGACTGAATCCGGGACCCTTAAAATTCATTATCCATTGCTGACTTTTCACCGCGTCACTCGATCCGTGCGAGAGGGAAGACCGGGGCGGCATTACCAGAGAGTGATCGATTGGAATGGATGGGGTTGGGTTGAAAGATACCATTCATTTTCGATTGAAAGATGGAAAGTCATTTCCTCCGAGTGTGTAATTGATCAGAAGAATTGGCAGACTCAAGAGCTAACACGCGATTTCTAGAGATCTCTTTATGGGGTCTCATTTCTTAAAAAACAAAAAAGCCTTCTTCGCTTAAATCGGAAGAAGGCTTTTTTTGTTTTAGAAATGACAAGTTAGCAGCAGATGCCGACTTAGGCGTGCTTACCTAGAGACTGTGTCAGGAACTTGTGGCTTAAAAGGAAAAGGATGGCTGGAATGAGGCTTAGGCCCGCGAGCAAAAGGAAGAAGTTGTCTTTTCCCATTGTCTCATAGGACATACCAATATATCCCGCCACGTAATTTCCAAAGAAGGTGGCAAGGAACCAGACTCCCATCATCATAGAAACGATTTTTGCAGGGGAGACCTTGGTTACTAGTGATAAGCCGATGGGCGAAATGTAAAGCTCTGCCATCGTCAGTAGGAAAGTTGATCCCAAAAGCCACAATACAGATCCTTTGTTAGGTCCAACTGCTTGAGCCGCAAAAAACATAACAAGCAGAGCGATTGCGCCAAGGAAGCATCCGATGGCCATTTTAGTGACGGTCGATGGAGCTTTATTTGCTCGTCCACGCCATGCCCAATAGCGGTCTAAAAGTGGAGCCATGATAATAATCACGAGTGGATTGAAAGACTGGTACCAAGTTGAAGGGATCTCCAAGCCAAAGAAGTTCCAATCGGTGCTGTGAGTAGACCAAAGCTGCAGAGTGTTTCCTTGCTGTTCATAGACTCCCCAGAAGAAGATCGTCACCATACACAAGAAAGTCAGAGCCCAGGTGCGACGCCAGTCATCTTTTGTAAGTGGCTCGTGCGCTTTTTTCTCAACCTCTTTTATAGATCTTTTATGTTCGGTTTCGGGAAGATGCTTTCCGCCAAAGTGATAAATAAATAAAGACAGCAACATGCCGACACCAGCCGCTCCGAAGCCCCAATGCCAGCCGACTTTTTCACCTAGAGTTCCGCAAATAAGTGGTGAAAGGATAGCGCCGAGGTTGATCCCCATGTAAAAAATTGTAAAGGCGCCATCGCGACGGTTATCTCCGGGGGCATAAAGTCCACCGACCTGTGTGGAAATATTGGGTTTGAAAAAACCGTTGCCGAGCACTAAAAGAAGAAGTGCGGGGAAGAACATACTTTCGACCGACATCAGGAAGTGTCCAAAGCACATCAAAATACCGCCTATATAGACGGATCGCCGTTGTCCTAAGTACCGATCAGCTAAAAGACCACCAAAAAAAGGCGTAAAGTATATAAAGCCAGTGTAGAGGCCATAAATTTGCGAAGAAAGAGCCTGGGTAGACAGTTCACCATAGAACGATTCAATAATTCCTTTGATAGTATTATAGCCCCAAACCTCTTTCCCTTCTTGCGCTTCCAAGAAAAGGTACTGAGTCATATACAGAACTAAAAGAACCCGCATTCCATAGTAAGAGAACCGCTCCCACATCTCTGTGAAAAAAAGCGTGAAGAGGCCGCGGGGATGGCCGAAGAATGTTTTTTCAGTGGCGCTGGTCATATTTCTCCTCGGGATGATTGTCTCTGATTAGATCTTGGCAATCATTTAACACGATTGTCATCTGAAAAATCAGTGAATCAAAGCTTCCCTAGAGCTTTGCGGCGGCGGCGAACAAAGATTTTTCGAACCTCTTCAACCCAGAACACCAGACTTGCAGCGAAGGCTAAAAGAACAGTTTCGCCGACTGGAATCGGTTCTGTGTGAAAGACCTTGTTCATAAAAGGAGTGTAGATCACAAGACTTTGTAAAATGAAGCCGATGACGAGGCCACCTATAAGAGACTTATTGCGCCACAAGTTCATGCGAAAGGAAGATTGCCAATCGGAGCGGCAGTTAAGAGCGTTCAGCCACTGGGAAATGGCTAAAACAGTAAACGTAACCGTTTGGACTTCCGCCATAGGACGTCCGGAGCTGATCGCATAAATGAAGTAGCCCAAGGTTGACACGACCATGGCAGGAATCATGTAGGCCATGCGTGAGCGCATTGCCGACGTAATCAATGGATCATTCTTCGGAATGGGACGATGTTTCATTTCATCGCCCTCTTCAGGTTCCATAATAAGGGTCAGAGTCAGAACTCCATCAGTGACCAAATTGATCCAAAGTATTTGTACGGCAGCCAGAGGAGGCGGATAGCCTAAGAGCATAGCGATCAATAAGATAGAGACCTCTGCAATGCTCACCGAGAATAAATATAAAATAAGCTTCTTGACGTTTCGGTAGGCGAGGCGACCCTGCCGAATTGCTTGAACTATAGTTGCGAAGTTATCATCGGTTACAATCATCTTCGCGGCTTCTTTTGCCGCATCAGTTCCGGTTATGCCCATCGCAATGCCGACATCGGCTCGAGCCAATGCCGGAGCATCATTCACTCCGTCACCAGTCATTGCGACGACATTATCATGTTCTCGAAATGCATTAATGATGCGCATTTTTTGTTCGGGATGGACTCGAGCGAAGACCGCAATTTGCTTCAGTCTGCTGTTGAGGTCTTTGTCAGACATCTTGTCCAGCTCTGATCCGTCTAGGGCCTGATCCTTTTCGCCAACGAAACCTAGCTTTTTCCCAATGGCATGAGCTGTTTGCTTATGGTCGCCGGTAATCATTATCGGTCTGATTTCCGCATTCTGGCATTCTTTTACGGCCTCATAGACTTCTTCACGTGGGGGATCCATTTGCCCCATTAGGCCCAAGAATTGGAATTTTCCATGCATAGCTTTTAAATCACCGTGGATATCCAGATCGACGTTGGTTAGCTTGGCGAAAGCCAGGACGCGCAGCGCTTGGTTGGCCATGCTTTTTGAGGCTTCTTCGGCCCTGCCGGTGTCTGCACAGAGGGTAAAAACTTTTTCAGGTGCCCCTTTTAAATAGATGATCTTTTGACCTTCGTACAAATGTTGAGTCATCATGACCTGAGTCGCTGAATCAAAGGGAAGTTCGTTGGTACGGGGGTATTTTCTTTCGAGCGAATCTTTTGCGAATTGTCTTTTTTGGGCAACGGTGAGTAATGCAACCTCGGTGGGGTCACCGATAGGCAGCCATTCCTTAGCATCGCTCTTGTCGTTGACAAGGCTGGAATCATTGCAGAGTGCCGCACACCTCAGAAGTTCGTCGAGGGCTTCGTTGTCGAGAGAGTCCCCATTCGGTAAGTCAAATTCCCCTAAGGGGGAGTATCCGCTTCCAGAGACGCGCACCTGTTTATTCGAAGGCAAAAATATTTCCTGAACAGTCATTTCATTTCGTGTCAGAGTCCCCGTTTTGTCTGTGCAGACTATGTTTATGGATCCCAACGTTTCCACTGCCGACAGTTTTCTTATCACTGACTTTCGCTCTGCCATTCGGCGTACACCAACAGCCAAGGTCACTGTGATGGCAACCGGAAGTCCTTCGGGTATGAGCGCGACAATTTGGCTGACCGCGATCATAAAGATTTGCTCGGGATCGATTTCTTTCATCAGCCCTATAGCAATAATCAGGACAAAGACGAACGCGGATAAAACCATAATCAGTTTTCCGAACGATGCGACCTTGATTTCTAGCGGGGTTTTGGGTTCTTCACCTTGTGCCGTGAGTTGAGCTATTTTCCCGATCTGAGTTTTTTCTCCGGTGGCCACGGCAATGGCATGGGCCTTACCTGAAGCAATCAGGGTACCGGAAAAGAGCATGTTCAGGCGATCGGGAAGTTGTGTGTCGGGTTGAAGTACGGCGGATGTCTTTTCGACGGGAACGGATTCTCCGGTTAGTGCAGCTTCTGCGACTTTCACATCATATTGGGAAACAAGTCGCGAATCTGCCCCGACAGAGTCTCCGGCATTTAGAATAAGAATATCGCCGGGGACGAGGAATCGAGACTCGATGATCTCTTCGGCTCCTTCGCGCAGGACTTTGACGTTTTGTTTCGACAGCTTTTTGAGCGACTTGAGCGAGCGCTCGGCTTTTCCCTCTTGAAAAGAACCAATAAGTGAGTTCAGCATCACCACAACCAAAATGACTAGAGCATCGCTGATCTCGCCTAGAGCGAAGGCAATCCCTGCCGCCGCAAAAAGCAGATAGATCAGAGGGCTCATAAATTGTTTCAAAAAAAGTCTTAATATGGAAGTGGGCGGACTGTCGGGAAGGGTGTTTGAGCCATATTTTTTAAGTCGCTCTTGGACTTCTGATTTACTCAGCCCGCTTTGCGGATTGACGTCTAGGAGATCGGCGACTTTGCTGACCTCTAGTGAATGCCAATCGGTTTTTTCTTTCGTGCTTGCGGCGTCCTTTTCCACGATCACCTCAGTGGAATATGGTCCGACAGCGAGGCTCTCGGGTCAAACGAAGCGGCAATGCCCTTTAGCAGATTTTCTCGTGCCGCTCAGTTCATTAAACAAACTTAAAGATGGCGGAGTTTTTTCCTGTGTTAGGGTGAGGCATGGCCGCTACTTCAAAAAAAATTCGTTATTCTGTGCTAAACCTTGTCATGGGCAGGAACGCTCCGATGATGTTTCTTCTTTTGGCGGTGTCAGCAACTTTGATCGGTAGCTTTTTTATTCAACGGACGATCGAGGTTACCGAAAAAGCTCGATTTAACAGAGCGGTCGAAAGCGTCGCTGATAGTATCAACGCTCCCTCGCGAGTTTACGACAATGTTCTTAATTCCACAAAAAGCTATATTGTCTCAAATGGTACACTTGACAGGAATGAGTTCCATAGATTTCTGAGGGGTTTGAATATTCCTGATCGCTACCCCGGAATTCGAGGAATTGGGTATATTGAGCGCGTGGAATCCGGTCAACTGCAGAAACATGAATTACAGATTCGCTCTGCGGGGGTTGGCAATTATCGTGTTTGGCCTAGGGAGAAAGACTCTCCGGTTCACTTCCCGGTGGTGTTCTTTGAGCCTATCAGCAATCTGGTCCAAGAAATCCTGGGCTTCGATGCAGCCTCGGAGCCCATTCGCAGAGAGGCGATTGAGCAGGCGATGGATTCAGGTCAAACGTCATTTTCACGACGACTCGTGTTTAATCAGGATGCACTGGAGCCTGATATCCCCGGCTTCGTCATTTATGTGCCAATCTATGATCGTGGCAATCGTTACAGTAATGTCGCGGATCGAAGGAAAGCTCTTAAAGGATTTGTCTATGCGCCGGTCCCGGCCCTACAATTTTTTCGCTACCTTCAGCGCAGCATCAAGGCCGACTCGGCCACTTTAAGATTGCGGATATATGATCAGGACTCCATGTCTGTCGACAATTTGCTTTTTGATTCAAGTGAAGCGGGCGGGTTGGTCGAGAAACCTCGGCATGTGACGAAACAGTTTTTGCCTGTTCAAAAGTGGACACTGCTGATCGAATCGACTCCCGCTTTTGAGTCTCCTATCATGCGTAGAGTGGTGCGGTATTTTTTCATTTTGGGTCTTATCATTAGTTTCTTGGTTTATTTAACTTTGAGATTCGCGCATCGATGGAATGCGGAGCTTCGAGCGGATGTACTTCGCCGGCGGCAGAGTGAGGCTGCCCTCAAGGAAGCACAAAAGAAGGCAGAAGATGCTAACGCATCCAAGAGTCGTTATTTGGCGAGTATGAGTCATGAAATTCGCACTCCGCTGGGGGTCATTATCGGTTTTTCAGAGCTGGCTTTGGAGCGTGGTCATCTGGATGAAGAGACTAAGAAATACCTGAAGACTATACGTCGCAATGGTCAGCAATTGGTGACCTTGGTGGGTGATATTCTTGATTTTTCAAAAATTGAGGCAGACAGGATGATCCTTGAGATTTCGAAATTCTCTTTGCCTGAGGTTTTGGATGAACTCACATTTTCATTGGGGTTGCGGGCTTCGGAAAAAGGCATCAAGTTGATGTGGGACCAGAGTCAACCTATTCCTGAATTTATAAAAACTGACATAACTAAGTTTAAGCAAACTTTGATCAATCTTGTTAACAACGCAATTAAATTTACCTCGCAGGGCGAGGTCCGCATTACACCGCATCTGATTTCTCCCCCGGTGATTGGCAGCACTGTTAAATTACAGCTTTTAATTTCTGATACCGGCAAGGGAATTAGTGACGAATTTAAAAAAGATCTTTTCACGCCCTTTTCACAAGAGTCCGCAGCGACGACCAGAGAATACGGTGGAACTGGGTTGGGTTTGTCATTGGCAAAAAAATTCGCGCAGCTTCTAGGGGGTGACCTGACTTTGCAGTCGAGCATTGTTGGCAAGGGCAGTGTATTCTCGGTGATCATAAAAGGTGGAGCTTTTGAAGGTTTCTGGAGGCCAACCGAGGCTCCTGAGTTTGCCCCCTCGAGCATCGAGGGATCTGTGACAAAGAAATCGCAGCTTTTGGCAGGAATCACCGTATTGATATGTGAAGACTCGCCCGATAATCAGATTCTAATAAAAAGATATCTCGAAATTAATGGAGCTAATGTTGATATTGCCGATGATGGTGCCGAGGGGTTGCGTTTGATAGGTAAGCAGAACTACGACGTCATCCTGATGGACATTGAAATGCCGGGTTTGGACGGATATGAAACGACCCGTCGTCTGAGGGCCAAAAATTTTCAGCAACCCATTATCGGTTTGAGCGGTCATGGTTTGGACAGTGAAAAAAACAGAGCCTTGGCTTCCGGTTTCACGGCCTACCTTGTTAAACCTATCTCTGCAGATGCTCTTGTGGGCTCAATAAGACAGGTCCTGAGTCGAGACAATCCCCTGCCGAAAGGCAATCTGGGACAAATTAAACCTTCAGATGAGTCTCAATTATCTTAGTTCCGACGTTCACTTGGTACGTCTCGTGCTTTGTTTACCGGTGAATTTCAAAGTGACACTCAAAGGAGGTATCTATGAAAGCTCTACATTTAACGACGGGTGCGGTGGCGGTTCTTCTTTTTGCACAACTGGCGCAAGCAGCAGATGGAGCGGCGACCACATCTCAAGTGAATGGATCGAATCCTGCCACTGATACCAGCACATCAGGTGCTGGGACGACCTCTGACAGCTCTTATGGAACAAGTCAGACAAGTAATACGGGGACCGGGGCTACAGGAGATTCGAATATGGATATAAGCAGTCGAGTCCGTCAGGACCTGCTCAGTGATAGCAGCCTTTCAACACAAGCTCGTGCGGCGCAAGTGACGACGCAAGGTCAAGAAGTAGTCATTAAGGGTACCGCTGCTTCACAAGAAGAAAAATCTAAAGTCGAAGAAGTGGTCAGACAAGCTGCTGGAAATATGACGATCGATAACCAAATGGTGGTTCGATAGGAAGGCAAGCCAAGGGGTGCTTCACTCCTTGGCTTTCTCCCAAGACCTGCCGAAGGTGGTTCGGGGGAAAGATTTCCGTTCTCTTCATGACATGAAAAGCTTATGATCCTACGGTAACCAGAATGGGTGCTGTGCTCTAAGTTGCAGTTGTTCCAAAAATCTGGGTAATAAGCCGTAACTTAGGTAAAGAAAATTGTCATGAGCGCCACTAGTATCGTTTATGTTTTGTTATTGATCTTAGCGATGATTTCCATACAGTCAGGTGCGGCGTTAGCAAAGTCTTTGTTTCCCTTGTTGGGAACTCCAGGCACGACATTCTTTAGGGTCACGTTTTCGGCGTTAATGTTAGTTCTGATTTGGCGTCCTTGGAAGTATAAAATCGGAAGAGAACAATTAAGGTTGATAGCTATCTATGGAATGGCTCTTGGTGGGATGAATCTGCTTTTTTATCTGTCGATAGAGCGGATTCCATTGGGAGTTGCTGTCGCTTTGGAGTTTACTGGCCCCTTAGCCGTGGCGGTTTGGCATTCGCGAAGGTGGATGGACTTTGTCTGGGTCACATTTGCCTGTGTAGGAGTTTTTCTGTTATCGCCTCTGAATGTTTTCGGTCTGGCACATCTGGACAGTCTTGGCGTAGGGTATGCTTTGGCAGCGGGAGCTTGCTGGGCATTCTATATTTTGTTTGGTCAGAAAGCTGGGCAAAAGGTTCCACTTGGAATCGCAACTTCTGTCGGGATGATTTTTTCTGCATTAACTGTGCTGCCATTTTACCTAACACTTGGGAATTTAAATCCGCCATTGCAGGCTCTGCCCTGGGCGTTTTTAGTCGCGATTCTGTCGAGTGCTCTACCATATTCTCTGGAAATGCTATCGCTGCGGCGATTGTCCACAAGGGCCTTCGGTACTCTGATGAGTATGGAGCCCATGATTGCGGTGATTTCGGGCTGGTTATTTTTACATGAAGGTCTCGCCTTGCAGCAGGGAATAGCTATTTTACTCATAATAATTGCCTCGGCAGGAACGGTTTTAAGCCAGCACAGACTCGGTAATAAATAGACGGGGTTTTGCGAAAAAAAGGCTGTATTCCCCAGCCGCGAACTGTGGTATCCACTGGGGCTATGAAAGTAACAGATCTTGATTTTGATTTTCCCGAGGAGCTGATAGCCACCACTCCCCAAAGACCTTCTAGAGTTATGTGGGTAGATCCGACCGAGGGTCCCCAGGAGATCTCGATTCAAGACTTGCTGATGAGGATACCTGCCGGCGATATTTTGGTGATAAATAATACTCGGGTTTTGAAGCGCCGGGTGTTTTCAGGCGACGTCGAAATCCTCTTTCTTAAGCAGCTTAATGCGACGGACTGGGAAGTTCTTTTTCCATCTAAAAAACTTAAGGTAGGTTCGACTTTAGAGTTGCCCATGGGCCTCACGATGAGCTTGCTTGAAAAAGGTCGCCCTCAAAAGGTCCGTTTAAACCAAGAGGTTGCCGAGTCTTACTTCCAAAAGGTGGCGGAGCTGCCACTACCGCCGTACATTCAGAAAGCACGACAGCAGCGACATACAGTCAATAGTGATGAGTCTTGGTATCAGACGGCCTGGGCCTCTCAACCTGGCAGTTTTGCAGCGCCAACGGCGAGTTTACACTTCTCGGGTCAGGACATAGAAACCCTTCGCAGCAAGGGTGTGAAGGTCTGCGAGATCACTCTGCATGTTGGGTTAGGAACTTTTCTGCCTGTGACGGCGGACGATCTTGATGAGCATGATATGCACGAAGAGTATGTCGAAGTTCCAGCAGAGGTTTGGCAGGCTGTTCAGCAGGCGAAAGAAAGTAAAGCAAGAGTTTGGTCACTGGGGACAACCACAACACGTTCTTTAGAAAGTGCCGCAGCTGGTTTGCTTCAAGGCAGCCCTCAGGAAGGTTTTAGAGGTTTTACTAAGCTTCTTATTCAACCGGGTTTTGAATTTAAAATTGTTAATTATTTACTGACGAACTTTCACCAACCACAATCCACGCTCTTGGCTTTGGTGGCTGGGTTTTCCTCGCTTGAAAAAGTAAAAGCTTGCTATCAGTGGGCTGTTGAGCGAAAGTTCCGTCTCTTTTCTTATGGCGATCTGTCTTGTTGGGCGCGCAAGGAGTAAAAATGCTTGATGGAAAATCTCAAATGACTCTTGGGGAATTCAAAGTTCATAAAACTGAAGGTCATGCTCGACGCGCGACTTTGATGACGGCTCATGGTGCTGTGCAGACTCCTGTGTTCATGGCAGTCGGTACGAAGGCGACTGTAAAAGCAATGACTCCTGAAGAGCTTAAAGAATGTGGTACACAAGTTGTGCTTGGCAACACCTACCACTTGCACTTACGTCCCGGCGAAAAGACGATTAAAAAAATGGGAGGCTTGCATAAGTTCATGAACTGGCATGGCCCTATTCTAACCGACTCTGGTGGTTTCCAGGTGTTTTCCCTTTCTCAGTTGCGCAATATGAACGAAGAGGGTGTCGAGTTCCGCTCCCATTTGGATGGCGCAAAGCACTTTATTTCTCCAGAAAAGAGCATGGAGATTCAGATGGATCTTGGCTCTGATATTATCATGGCCTTTGATGAATGTTTGCAATATCCGGCCACTGAAGAAGAGATCGACAAGTCGATGGCGTTAACTTATCGCTGGCTTCTGCGCTCTAAAGCGGCCATGACTCGGCCCGAAAGTCTTCTCTTCGGAATTGTCCAAGGTGGACTAAGTTTGCAACACCGTCTTAAGAGTATGGAGCAAATCTGTTCGGTTGATTTGCCGGGTTATGCCTTAGGCGGCTTCAGTGTGGGTGAGCCGATTCATTTGATGCATGAGTTGCTGCCGGATGTGGCGCCACGAATGCCTGCAAACAAGCCTCGTTACCTAATGGGTGTTGGGACACCTACGGATCTAATCATCGCGATTGATTCAGGAATCGACATGTTCGATTGCGTCATGCCTACAAGAGTGGCACGAAACGGTACCATTTATACTTGGCGTGGAAAGGTAAGCATAAAACGTGCTGAGTATCGTGAGGACAGTTCCCCCTTGGATCCAGAATGTGACTGTTATACTTGTACGAATTATTCCAAAGCCTACCTCCGCCATTTGTTCCTAAGCGGGGAAATTTTAGGCTCACGCTTAAACACGATTCACAACATTCACTTCTATATGAAACTGATGGAGCGCTCGCGAAAAGCCATTGAAGAAGGGCGTTGGGCGGAGTTCCGAGACGACTGCTTAACGCGTTTCGTAAAGAAGACCAACTAGACTTAAATATTGATTCTTCCTAAGAATAATGCTGAATTTTAGCGTCAGCTTAATTTAAATGGAGGAATCAATGTTATTCGGACTTCTTGTATCTACAGCTCATGCTCAAACAGCTCCTGGTGGGCAACCATCAGCGATCGAAATGTTTGTTCCATTTATCTTTATTTTTGTTATTTTCTATTTCCTTATCATTCGTCCACAATCGAAAAGACAAAAAGAACATCAGAAGTTCTTGTCTGAAGTAAAGCGTGGCGACGAAGTGATCACTTCTTCAGGCATTTTGGGTCGTGTTGAAGGTATCACCGAACAATTTGTAACTTTAGAAATTGCTGACGGCGTAAAGGTTAAAATGCTTCGCAGTCAGATCGCAACATCTCAGAAAGCAGCAACAGCAGAGGACAAGAAATAATGAGCGGACTTCGTTGGAGAACAATAGCTTCAGCCCTGGGTGTGGCCCTGGCGCTGGTTTGGATCATGCCTAATTTCATGAACTTGAGCGAGGTCTCTTGGTGGCCTTCTAAGCAAAAGTTAAACTATGGCTTGGATATTCAGGGTGGATTGCATCTGGTCATGGGCGTTGACGTCGATGGCGTTGTTAAGGAAAGCACCAATCGCTTAGTGACATCTATTCGTGCCGAAGCACAAAAAGAGCAATTGCCTGTAACAGAAGTAAAAGCAGAGCGTCCTGAACAGGGCGAAATCGTTTTTACAGTTGCTTCCGCGGATTCTTTAGCTGCGGTCGAAAAATTTCTCGAGAGCAAGTACGGTACAGTTTTGCAGGAGCTATCACGCACGGGAAATTCCATCACCGTTCGTTACTACGATGCGTATCTGACGGATTACAAGAATCGTGTTATTCAACAATCGATCGAGACTATTCGGAATCGTATCGATGAGTTCGGTGTTGCCGAGCCTTCGATCGCCCAACAAGGTGAAAGTCGTATTTTAATCCAGCTTCCAGGTATGGCGGATGCTGAAAGAGCGAAAGAGTTGATCAATACAACTGCGAAGCTTGATTTCATGATCGTGTCGAATGAGATGCCGCCCACGGAGCTGCAAGCTAAAATTGCAGAAGCTGAAAAAGCTGGAAACTACACGATGGCGACGATGAAGTATTCTGAATACATTGCGCGCCTGAATGAAGACCTTAAGTCTCAACTTCCGGCAAAAACGATCGTTTATTTCGAGAAATCAGCGAATGCTGTGAACCTCGAAGCCGGCGCTATTCCAATGCTGCTAAGAACTGATACAGACTTAGGCGGGGACGCGTTGGATGATGCTTTTGTTGGGTATGATCAGTACGGAGCTCCTCAGGTTTCTCTCCAGTTCAATGCGGCTGGTGGGCAGAAGTTTTCTGATTTGACTGGAAACAACGTGAATCGCCAGATGGCTATTGTGCTTGATAGAGTTGTAAAGTCAGCGCCGAATATACAAGGTCGTATCTCTGGTGGATCTGCAGTTATCACATTGGGTGGCGGTCGTGATCGTAACCAGATGATTGAAGAAGCTAAGATGATTTCTACGGCACTTCGTGCGGGTGCTCTTCCGGCTTCTTTGGAGCAGTTGGAAGAACGTCGAGTGGGCCCGACTCTGGGTGCTGACTCTATCGATAAAGCTAAAATCGCATCTTACTTGAGTGCCGCAATCGTTATTCTGTTCATGCTTGTATATTACAAGGGCATGGGAGTAATCGCGAGCGTTTCAATTTTAATCAATTTGATGTGTATGTTTGCCTTGCTAACGACTTTAGGGGCAACCCTGACTTTGCCAGGTATTGCTGCAGTGGCACTGACTATTGGATTCGCAGTCGATGCGAATGTCCTGATCAATGAACGGATCAAGGATGAATTGCGTATGGGTCATAGTGTGACTTCAGCAGTTCAGGAAGGTTACCACAGAGCGCTTTCAGCGATTATCGATTCGAATGTGACGACAGCAGCTACTGCCATAGTTCTTTTATACTTTGGAACGGGGCCGGTACGCGGTTTCGCAGTGAACTTAATCATTGGTGTTGTTACGACGATGTTTGCCAACGTCTTCGTCTCTAAAGTTCTCACAGATACGCTAGTTCATAAGTTTGGCGCAAAAAAATTGTCGATTTAAGGTTGGTAGTAGAATGAATATGCAAAAGAATGAATTATCTGGTTCGGGACGTTTTGACTTTGTAGGCAAAGTTGGCATTTTCACCGGTTTGTCACTGGCTCTGATTGTTGCGTCTTTTATTTATATGGGCATGCATGGTCTAAACTATGGTATCGACTTCCGCGGCGGAACCGAGTTCCAAGTGAAGTTCGACCCAGGAACAACAATTGATGACGTGCGCGGCGCAGTTGATGGATTGCAATTAGGTGATGTAGGTGTTCAAGCTATTGGTGAAGACCATCAAAATGAGTACCTTATCCGTTTCCAAGGTAAAACTGGTAAAACAGACAAGGAAACGAACGAGTTGCTTAATGCTGATATTGCAAAGCTAAGAGAGACAATCGAGACAAAATTTGCTTCCACAAACCCTGAAATTCGCCGGGTCGACACTGTGGGTCCTCAGGTAGGATCGGAGTTGCAAAGAAATAGCGTGCTGGCAGTTTTTTATAGCTTGCTCGTAATTCTTGTTTATATCGCATTCCGTTTTGATCTTAAGTATGCTCCGGGAGCTATCTACTGTCTTTTCCATGATACGGTGATTACTCTGGCCGTGTTTATTTTGGTCGGTAAAGAAGTAAACATTCCGATTCTAGCGGCATTGTTGACGTTGATTGGTTACTCTTTGAACGATACGATTGTAATTTTCGACCGTATTCGTGACGTTCAGAGAGAGTACGCTGATAAGAGCTTCCGTTGGATTATCAATAAAGCGATCAATGATGTTCTTGGTAGAACATTAATCACTGCAGGTACTAGTTTGGCCTCTGCTACGTGTCTTTGGTATTTTGCGAGTGGCACTGTTTCAGATATCGCTTTTGCGATCGGTATGGGTATCCTACTTGGAACCTACTCTTCTATATATGTTGCGGTTCCAACCGTATTGCTTTTGGATAAATTTAAAAAGGCCTAGATGGGTTATTTATGGACGGCACGAGAATCTGAAGCCACAGTGGAAGTCCCTTCTCTTGTAGAGGGGGCTTTTCCTAATTTAATTGGCAAGATTCTGGCTGCACGAGGCTACTCGGCGTCCTCTGAAGTTGAAAGACTTCTTTTTCCAAAGCTTTCTGAAATGAAGGATCCCCTTTTGTTGAAAGGGATGTCTCAGGCTCTAGAGCGAATCGGTCAGGCTTTCCTCAATAGCGAAAAAATCTGCATTTATGCTGACTTCGATTTGGATGGGACCTCTGGTTTGGCTTTGTTAAAGACTGGTCTCTTGGCTTTAGGTTTTCCAGATGTTCTTCATTATCAACCAAAGCGTCTTTCTGAAGGTTATGGATTCCATGCCGCTGCGGTTGAAGACCTTCACAAAAGTGGAGTCACCGTTATTATAACAGTTGATGTTGGCATAACTGCGCATGCGGCTGTCGATCGTGCTCGAGAGTTGGGCGTGGATGTGATTCTGACCGATCATCATCTTCCAGCGGACTCGATTCCCAATGCTTATGTTGTTGTAAATCCAAATCAGGGAACTTGCGAAAGTGGTTTAGGTTATCTCTGCGGTGCAGGGGTGGCATTCTATCTTTTGCGAGGCTTAAAACGGTACTTTCATGATCACCCACAACTGCCTAAATCTGATTGGGATTTAAAGGAAGTGTTGGATTACTTTACGATTGGGACTCTGACTGACATGGTTCCTTTGGTGGACGACAATCGTGTTTTAGTGAAGCATGGCCTAGTAAAGTTGGCGGAAACTAAAAGAGCCGGACTTCGTGCTTTGCTTGAAGAGTTGGATCTAGTCGGTCGTCCTCTGACCAGTCAGGATGTCGCGATCCGTTTTGCTCCGAAATTAAATGCTCTGTCGCGTATGGAGTCAGGAATACTTCCGATTGATATATTTTTACTAGATGACCCAGCGCAAGCTCGTGAGATGGTTCGGCAGGTCATGAAAAATAATTCCACTCGGGTGCAGTTGCAAAGTGATGCTGAAACCGAAGCAATGGCGCTTTTGCAGGATTGGCCTCACCAGGACTTTGTCTTTGTAGCATCGACAAATTTCCACCGCGGAGTTGTAGGTCTGATTGCGACCAAGCTGACACAGGTTTATAACAAGCCGGCATTCGTAGGTTCCGTCGGTAGCGACGGCATGATCGTAGGGTCAGCGCGTTTGCCTCAGGGGCAAGAAGCGTGTTTGGTAGAAGCTATGGCGACGGCGCAAGAGTTGTTAAGTCGGTTCGGTGGACATTCGGCTGCTGCGGGATTTGAAATTGCAGAAGCACGGGTGAGCCCGTTTATTGAAAAATTAGCGGCACATTTTTCGGATCTGCGAGAAAAACCCAAGCCATTAGAGATTCACTATGACGTGACGGCCTCACTTTCTGATGTAAATACTGGTTTGATGAAGTGGCATGATTTTGTCGGCCCCTTCGGGGCTGGTTTTTCAATTCCCTTGCTTCATTTTTCTGGCGTGCGCGTTCTTTCAAAAAGAGAGCTAAAAGGTGGTCACCTACGTCTTAAAGTGGCTGACTCTAATGGCGATGTGACTGCAGAAGCCCTGTTGTTTACGCCGACACCTCGGCAGCTGAGTACTTTGCAAGAAGTGCCAGGAAGCTATGATATTTTGGGTGAATTACAATGGAACTATTTCGCTGGTCAAAAAACTATTCAAATTTTAATTCGTGATTTAAAGGTGGCGCAATGAAATCAAAAAGAAAAGTCGTCGTCCTTTTGTCTTCGGGACTTGATTCAACAGTAAATGCTTTTGAAGCCATGAAACATCACCATGAAATTGTTCTGGCTTTGACATTCGATTATGGTCAAAAAGCGGCCGTCAAAGAGATTGAGTCGGCAAGAGAAATGGCTCAGTATCTCAATATTCCTCATAAGGTGGTTCAGCTGCCTTGGTTTAAGGATTTCAATGCGTCTTCGTTGATTGTGAAAGATAAGCAAGTTCCGATTGGCTCGCAAGTTTCTATTGATGACTCCTCGATGTCGGCGGAGTCTGCAAAATCGGTCTGGGTGCCGAATCGCAACGGAATTTTTGTTAATATCGCTGCCGCCTATGCAGAAGCATTAGGAGCTGACGCTGTCATTCCAGGGTTTAATGCAGAAGAAGCGGCAACGTTTCCCGACAACTCAAGAGACTTCTTGGAGCAGTCGACGAAGGCTTTGTGGTACTCGACTGCAAATCATGTCACGGTCGGATGTTACACTGCTCACTTAAGGAAGCCTGATATCGTTCGCTTAGGTCAGGGATTGCAGGTTCCCTGGGAACTGACATGGCCATGTTATTTTGCGGGCGACAAGTGGTGCGGTGAGTGTGAATCCTGTCAACGAGCTCGCAGAGCCTTTGATTCAGCTAAAGTAGACGTCAGTCATCTTTTCAAATCTTAAAAGAAACGGATCTTTGTCATGCAAACCTATTTCATCGAGAAAAAGTTTACCTACGACGGGTCCCAGTTGCATTCGCTTTTTGCGTATCTGTCTTACGGTATCCTGGGGCCTTCTGTGGTCGCGTGGAAAGGAAAGTGCGCAATTCCATTTCAGCACATGGTGGATGGCGAGGACTTACTTGCTAAAGCTAAGATCGAGGGCGATGAAATGCTGCACTTTATCATTGAAGTGTTTGATCGCGATTTGTTTTCTGGTGTGGCATTGCAAAGACTATTTGCCTCTATCGTTCGGGATTATATTCAAGCTCATTCTCCGGTTCCGGCAGTGAATGAATCTTTGCGAAGAGATGGGGATGATATTTACCTTGGTGACCGTAAACTTAGTATCAGTATTGCAACCAAGTCTCCGGTTTCGACAATGGTTCATTTTGCCATGAATATTACAAACAAGGGGACGCCTGTAGAAACCCTTAGCTTGGAAGATATTCAATTAGATCCGGATCAAGTTGCTCAGGATTTGATGGCATTGTTGCAAAATGAATATATGGGAATTGTTCAAGCGACGCAAAAAGTTCGCCCGGTTCCTTAAGCTATTTTTCTTTTTGTTTTATATAGGCTTCTAGCAGCCACAAGCGAATATGTTTCAAGAAATAATCGGTCATACCAAAGAACACGAAGTGATTCAGATGGTGATCGGCATTTTTGGCTTTCTCATTAAAATTAACTGTTCCAATGATTTCGGGAGTTTCAGTTTCTTCGGGGCGCCATAAAATGAACTCGCGAAAGGCTCCGATACTGATCGGGCGATAGTATTTCATAACCAGCCCGGCCTCAGAGATCTGGGTGATCTCAACAGGATTGGCAACCTTTAGAACGCTGGGATTGTGAATGCTGGCGATAGTCGCCGGCGATTTGTTATTTAGATCCAAGGTTAACGCTACAAGTTTTTTCGTTAGGTAGCTCTTGTCTAGCGGGGAGTAGAAAATTTCGCGCGACCAAGTCGAGAGAGTTCTTAGTTCATCCATTTGGATTTTTTTACGCGCCAGCAGCATCAGCTGGGGTGGTTTGGATTCGACTTGATGAGCTTTGGCTCGATCCGCAAGACTTTTTAGAATTAACTCCCACCGTTTTTCTTTTTCAATTTCAAAAAGATCATAGTGAGCAAAAATAAAATCGAACTGCGGTGGTAGAGCTTGGCGATGCTGGGTTTCCTTGTCTGCAAGGTCGGAAAGGAACTGGCCAAAGCTTGGGAATATAAAAACATCGGCATTATTGAAGCGGTCATCAAGAAGATTTTTTACTTCGGATCCGGCAGGTGTATTTTCGTCGATGATCGCTATTCTGGCGGCTTTCTTGCTCGCATTGTTCAGTTCGGCGACCGTATTCGACTTATTTTGTAAGATGTTGCGGCGAATTTGACTGATTTGATCATTGTCCAAGGCAAAGAAAAGAAATTCACACAGAAAATTCTCTGCATCGATTTTTGTGCAGGCTTTGCAAAACGCATAGGCACTTTTTTTATCATTTGTCTTGAAAGCATCATTGTAATACTTAGTCATCGCTCCGACGGCAATGGCGTGATTATTAACGGTGGTGAATCCCACTTCATTGAGGTCTTTCATTTCTACTTCTTTAAGCATCTCAATCAAAGAGTTGATCTTCATGGTGGCAACCGTATTGCTGGTAAGAGGGTGATGCCCAGTAAGTGTATACTCTAAATGTTGCTTAAGGATCAGCTTGTCGAAGGGTTTAAAGATGACATTGTTAATAATGCGTTCTTCAGCCAGACCAATATCAAAATCAGGACTGTCGAAGGCCGTCAAGATCAAGGCAGTCGGTTCCTGTTCAGTACACATTTTCTTTCTAAGGAAGAAGTCTCTGGCGCGCTTCACCAGTCCCATGTTTTGAGTTCCCAGGAATTCATTTTTTGCGATGACTAGTTGCAATTGATGGGAGTCGTGAGGTTCAAGTTCTTCTGCAGATGTGTCGGATGGATGTTTGTGGCCACCTTGTGCTAAGGAACGAGGTCCCTCTTTGGCTGCGATTTTAAGCCATTCGTGAAATTCTGCCAGGTTAAAAAAAAGACGAATGTGCAGCTTTGGATCAATATTTTTTAGTGTCTCAAATAGATCCTTCTGTATACGTTCATCATCTTCCAGGATATATATGAACTTCATACTCTTAATTATATCCTAGTTTGATTAGAAAGAGTGAATCTATTTTTAAGGCGCTCTAAAGATAAAGTAAACGGCTCCCAGCAAGCAGAGCCCGGCCCATAAGTAATCCAGCTTGACCGCTTGTTTCATATAGAGAACTGAGAAACCCACAAATACGACCATAGTAATCACTTCTTGAATGATCTTAAGTTGAGGTAATGTGAAGTATTGAAAGCCCATGCGATTGGCGGGAATCTGCAAAAGGTACTCAAAAAAAGCGATCCCCCAGCTGACCAGGATTACCAGCCAAAGGGCGGATTGACGATGTGACTTCAAGTGCCCGTACCATGCAAAAGTCATAAAGATGTTTGAACAAATCAGCAAGCCGATGGAAAGCCAAGCAGTTTTCAATCAGGAATCCTTCGGAGAGACGGGTAAGGAGGTTTGTTGGTTGTACGCATGATTGCAGAGCAAGCTTGCAATACGGCGATATTCGCTTAATAAGTCCAGATGAATTGAACTTGTGTTAATCGAACTGTTCAAGCCTCTGTTGAGCCGAGTAATGTGATGCTCGCGCAAAACAATCTCCGTTTTGGTAAGCTCTCTTTTAAGCTTGATGACTTGTTCACAAAGTTCCCGGTTTGAATAGGCATTGATCGCCATAGAGGCGACCTTGACAGTTTGCGCGTGCATTTCGCGAATCTCGGACCAACCTTCTGCTGAAAACTCTAACTTCAAAGCATTTTTCTTGGCGGCCAACGAAAGGATGTTGATATCGATTGAATCCGCTGCGCGCTCTACGTCGCTAAGAAACATAATCATATTCATGACGTTCTGGTGAACCGTCGTCGATTTATTTGCATGATCCAGGAGGAACATTTTGGTTTCACGGTAAAGGAAGTCGACTTTGTTGTCGCGTTCCTTTATCGACTCGAAAACCTTGGGATCGTTGGTTTCAAAAAGTTTTAAAGAATCTTTAATCATTTCGAGAGCAATGTCAGCCGTTCTCATAATTTCTCGATTAGCATAAGAAACTGCCAAAGCGGAACTCTCGTAATTATTTAAGCTGACGAATTCGGTTCCGAACTCTTCAGAAGGGGCTTTGGGGAACATGTTTTCGATAAACTGTGCGCCTTTGTTAATAAAAGGGAAAAAGAGAACGGCCGAAAGCATGTTGAAGATAAGATGACCATTTGCAATCGATCTGGAAATGGTCGTATCAAAAGTCATAAGAAAGTCGATAAAGTACTGAGTGAAAGGATAAAACACGACGACGCTTATCGTTTTGTAGAAGAAATGGGCCCAGGCCACCTGTCGACCGATGTAGTTGGAGCTTGAAGCGGCCAACAGGGCGACAGAAGTGGTTCCGATATTGGCGCCATAGACCCAAAGCATGGCATCATAGAATGTGATCGCTTGAACCGAAGCTAAGCTCATTGCCAAACCAATTGTGACCGCACTGCTCTGAACAAATGCACAGAACAGAATTGAAATCAGCAGGGAATAGCCAGGATTTTCACGCACGCTTTCGAATAATCCCGTCAATAGAGGATTAGTTGCAAAATGTAAGGAAGCGCTTGAGATAAGTTTCAATCCTAAAAAGAGCAGGCCAAATCCCATGAAAACCAAAGCGATATTCTTGAAAACAGTTTTCTTGGCCTTGAAATAAAAGGCAAAGGCGATGGCAAAAACGGGGAGCGCATAAGAGGCCAAGTCCAAGGATATAAACTGAACTGTTAAGGTCGTGCCGATGGCTGTTCCGATGATCACGCCCATAACTTGCCTGAGGTTGATGACCTTAGCGGATCCTAACCCTACAAGCATGGAGGTGACAGCTCCAGAGCTTTGCATAAGTGTTGCCAAAACAACCCCAGAAGTGATTGCTAAAAATTTACTCTGGGAAAGATGATTTAGAAGGCCGGTGATTTTTCCAGCCATAATCTTTTCAAGCGAAGAACTGGCCAGTCCCATGCCGTAAAGGAAGAGTGCCAAACCACTTATCAGAATGACAAAATATGAATTATGTGTGTCTATCATGGAAAGCAATCCTTACGTGCCAGACAAAAAATCAAGTCAGAGTGTGCGAGGGGGATCAATGTCCTCGGACAACTGAGTTAAAGCGTACTAAACTCCATATAAAAAGTATTGTAGCAATTCCCGTTGGAATAAGAAAGCCCCAATACTGCGCATGAAGATAGGCATAGGCCGAAACAAAAGAGCCAAAGGTGAACATCACTATAAGACCGATACGGAACCAGTTGGCGCGAACTTCGTTGGTTCGAGTCTGAATCTTGTGGGAACCGCTGAGGACTCGCACTAATCCAATACCAAGATCAGTCGTGATCCCTGTGAGGTGGGAAGTCCGAACAATCGCGCCGAAAGCAGATGTGACCGTCGCATTTTGAAGGCCGGCGGCCAAGCAGAGCGAAGCCAGCAGGATGTAGTGTTTAGACATTGAGACCGGATGACCGAAGGGTCCGAAGACTTCAAAAAGACCTGCAATCGTCACGGACAACATAAGAAAAAAGATCAGAAAGAACACCACAGGATACAAAGGGCGCCTTTGCGTCTGTAAACGTCTGTCGACAAAGAAGGCTGAAACCATCGTGCCTAAAATAAAAAAGCCTGGGACGCTGACAAAACCCAAAGCCCGAAGAACTCTTCCGCTTGCAGCTTCAGTCCCAATCATCGTACTAAAGCCGGTCACGTGGGTAACGAAACTATGACAGGCTAAAAAACCGCCCGCATTAATTGTCCCTGCTTGGAAAGCCAAGGATAGCCAGATGGCGACATTGGATTTGGAGAAATAAGACAAGCTTTGCGAGTATGAGAACATAGTAAGCCCATCCTAAACCACTTCTTAAGAAATTACAAAAAACGCTTGTGTATACGGACCTTCACCTGTGAACTTAACCTATGAATTCCACTGAACAAACAGTCCTAGTCGTCGCCGCCGCTATTCAGCGGCAAAGTTCTCAAGGAAAAGAATTTCTTATTGTGCGAAGAGGTCCATCCCAAACGGGCGCAGGTTTTTGGGAATTCCCTGGTGGCAAGGTAGAGTCGGGGGAGGAAAACACGGAGGCTTTGGTCCGAGAGATCCAGGAGGAGCTTGGTGTCGAGATCCAGGTCGGAGATTTCGTAGGCGAAAACTCATTCAAGTACCCTACCAAGCATATCCGTTTGTTATTGTTCGAATGTCAAATTTTGCAAGGATCCATTCAGCTGACAGAGCATGATGCTTTAGAATGGCTGCCCGCGGACAAGATCTCGTTGGATATGCTTTCTGAAGCGGACCGTCCCTTCGTCCCTCTGCTTCAGGGTAAAAGATAGAGCCTCTCCTCGGGCCGCGGTAGGCGGCAAAACTCTCTTGTGCCGAACCATCGATAGCGGTTCCGAGCTATCACTCCATAAACGAAGTCGCGAAGAGGTCTCGGGAAAACCCAAAAGAGTCCAAAAATTCTGTAAACCCCACCCAATCCAACTAGAATTTTTATGACGGCAGTGGATGAGTAAAAAAGCTTTTCTGATTCATAATAAATGACGCTGTTTAAATGAGCACGATCTTGGGCTGGGAGAAGCGCTTGAGCTGTCTCACCTTGGAGGGGGGCAAAGTAAAAAGTGTGATTTGTATCTAATGTGATCATCGAGTCGACAAAGCCATTGCAGAGGTGGCAAACACCATCGAAAAAAACTATTTTGGCTTTACGTAGTTCTACCTTTTCCATAGCAATTCCACCCTACAGTTATTATAATAGATATTCAAGCCGAGGAGTTTTTCGTATGGAAGTATTTCTGTTTCCTCTTGTGAATGTCACTTTGTTTCCTCGGACGACGAAACCCCTTAATGTCTTTGAACCTAGGTACTTGGCAATGATCAAAGATGCCATTCAATCTCAGGCTCCTATAGCCATTGGATATATTGAAGACCCGACAAAAGTGTCGCCAGTCCGACCTGGCGAGTTCGTGCCCTTTGTCCGCGAGATCGCGGGATATGGCTATCCTCAGATCATTGAAGAGCGAGTGAATGGGACTTTGCTTATTTTTTTGCAAGGTCAGGGCAAGCTTCGTCTGGGCCGTGTGCTAGAGAAAGGGACGCCTTATCTTGTCTGTGAAGGAGAAATTCTTCCCGAGAACACTGTCGTGAAAGATGAGTCGGGGAGAGAGCTGGCCTCGTTGAATAAAATTCTGCATCGCTGGGTGCAAACGCATATTCCAGATGCCGCACAAAGGGAAATGTTTGTGCGAAACCTGACCCAACCAGAAGAGATAGTGGGGTCATTTGCTTCATACTTGGTCCGTGATTATGATCTTCAGCAAATGGTACTTGAGTTCAATGATATCAACGAGAAAATTCAGTTCTTGCATCGCCTTGTAGAGTCGAATGAATTAACTCTTTAGTTCTTCTTTAAATGTTCGAGCGAAGAATACCCATTGCAGCAGGAAGACCCACATGGTGTGGGCAAATGCCAGGTGAACGACCTTCATCCACAATGGCGCGTGTAACAAGAGGGTCGCTATTCCAAAGATAACTCCCGCAATTAGAGTCAGACTCATCTGTAAAGATCGACGTTGCATTAAGAGATGATCTGCTGTCTGCCCCTTGATCCAAAAATAGAGCGCTAAGCCGCCGGCACCCAGAATCGCCAGGACCGGGTGGACAACTCGCAGTCGAACTAAAAAGTGAGAATTTGAAGAGAAGTCGTCTGCCCAGGCTTGCAGGAGATCGTTGGTAGGGAAGAGTGAATTCGATAGCGAGGCCCAAGCGCCAGTGATACCAAGGACCACAAGAATCCAAGGGAAATACAAATAGTATTTTTGCTGTCGAGCAGGTTGTGCGACAGTCCGGTCAAAGTTTGCTGCGGCAAAAGCGAGTGCTACAGCACCGGTTAGCATGAACGAGTTCAACTGATGAAGTGCCATCACAAACGCTCGGTAGGGAGTGTCGTTATCAGTAACTAAACCGAAAAGCACGAGTTTGGCACCAAGCAGGGCTTCCGTAACCATGAAAACCAAAGTCGCTATCACGGCCCTTTTGGCTAAATGTCCAGAGGGATACAGCTTTTTGCCGACCCACCAGAAATAGATGACGACAAAACCATAAATCCCTGACATTAACCGATGGGTATACTCGACCCAGGTTTTCCCTTGCTCGGCTTCGGGTATAAGCTGTCCGTTGCAAAGTGGCCAGGTGTCACCGCAGCCATCTCCGGAGTGGGAAATGCGCACCCAGGCTCCCCACAGAATGACCAGCAGAGTATAAATTAAAAGACCGAAGGCAAATTTCTGAAATTGGGGTCGTGTCATAGTGGTTTCAGGAGTTACCATGACCAAAAAACAGGGTCAACAAATGGAGCCTGTATTGACAAGGTCATTAGGAAATTCTTAAATGAACTATGTCAGATCCTCACTCTTCGCATCATCATTCACACTCCCATGCTCACCATCACCACGCCCACGGAACGGCGATTGGAAGAATGAAGTTCGCGTTGGTTTTAAACTTGACCTTTGCTTTAATTGAGCTGGTTGGCGGGTTCTTGACAAACAGTGTGGCGATTCTCAGTGATGCCCTTCATGATCTGGGAGATGCTCTTGCGATGGGGCTGGCGATCGTTCTTGAAAAAGTCTCACAGAAAAATCATGATCAGAATTTTTCCTATGGTTATCGGCGGTTCAGCACGTTGGGCGCAGTAGTGACCGGCATGATCCTTATAATGGGCTCAGTGTTTATTCTTATCGAAGCGGTGCCTCGTTTGTTGAATCCCGAGAAGCCTCATGCAGAAGGTATGATTCTACTGGCGCTGTTGGGTGTGGCGGTCAATGGCTTTGCCGCTTACCGCATTTCGAAGGGTGCATCTTTGAACGAACGGATGCTGATGTGGCATATGATCGAAGACGTCATGGGTTGGGTTTTGGTTTTAGTAGGGGCGCTGGTCATGACCTTTTTCGACCTCCCTCAGATAGACGCGGGACTGGCGATCGCATTGTCCTTATGGATACTCTATAATGTGTTCCGTAACCTGAAAGACGCGTTGAAAGTTTTTCTGATGGCGTCGCCCTCCCATGTTGATATGACCCAAGTTATTCAGGAAATCGAAAAGGTTTCTGGAGTGCGGGAAATTCATCATGCTCATCTTTGGTCATTGGATGGTGAGAATCATATTTTAACAGCACATCTTGTTTTTGATGATTCCACTCCTCTAAATCAAATGGAGCAAGTGAAGTCAGATATCAAAAAGCTTGTAAAGAAGTTTGGAATTATTGAAGCGACCCTAGAGACCGAGCTCTCGAGCATCGCCTGTGCTGATCCTGAACACAGTTAGTGCCTATTGTTTATTGCGTAAATCTCGCAGATAGCGAAATTGCTCGACATCTTTGGCCAAAAGGAAGGGGTTTACTTTCATTTCGATACCGAGCTTAAGTGGTACCGAAGGAAGGTTCAGCTCTCTTTTGCCAAGCAACTCATTTTCGTAAAGGACAAGATCTTCGTCATCTCCGGTGATTGGCGAATTATCCAGACGAGTCAGGAGTTTGCAAAAGTTAAGATTCTCTTCCGTGTATTCGTGTGCGCAGTAAACCAAAGTTTCGGGCGGCAGGGCTTTAATTTTGTTAAGGCTCTCAAAGGCTTCTTCGTAAGTGCCCTCGAATAAGCGGCCACACCCCAAGCCAAAGAGAACGTCACCAGAAAAGAGCCACTTTCGGTCGGGACTCCAGTAAGCAACATGCCCTCGGGTATGTCCTGGTAGACTGATCACTTGAAAGTGAAAAGATTCTAAATCCAAGACGTCGCCTTGTTGAACATAGTTCGCATTCCGAATCGAGTTTTTGTTTTTAAGAGGGGCGTAAACAGGAGCTGCTTGAAATTCCAAGAGCTCGGTAAGTCCGCCAATGTGATCACTGTGATGATGGGTCAGAAGGATTGCTTTTAAGGAAAGTTGCGAGCGTTCAAGAAATTCAATCACGGCGGCAGCTTCGCCGGGATCGACAACGACGGCAGAGTGATTGGATTCGTCTATGATGACGAACACATAGTTGTCTTCAAAAATGGGGATAAGCTCAACACGCTTCATGGAGTTCTTCATTTCTCCATTGTCTCTCTAAAAAAATGCGTAGGACAACACTTGGTAGCGTCCTTAAAAAAATCTAATTGATTGGCCAGAGGTCCAGGAAGCGCTTCGCAGGCAGGCTCTGGCCTTGGCAGAGTTTGTTAATAATTTAAACTGAGTGCTTATGAAGTTAAGAGTGGAGCTCGAAGGTCGCGATTTTCTTGAAGTAGAGTGCGAGGGGGACGACGTCCAGACTCCAGGTCGCGTATTAAATGTCTCGATGATAGGTTGTTCACAGTTTATGGATATGATGCAAAAGATGAAAAAGCACTTTGGGCCAGATGTCTCGGCTTGGCCGTTGCCAGAAGGCACTGATCATTCAAGTATTCTGCTAAGAGAAATGATCCTTAAGCTTAGAGGTGAATGGAAATTTCCTTACAGTGAAGCCGAACTCTGTCATTGCCGATCTGTTCCGGCACAAGTTGTGGATCAGGCAATCATAGCAGGGGCCCATTCGACAGCCACGGTCACCCGCCAAACTTCAGCGAGCACAGCTTGTGGAACTTGCCGACCACAGGTTCAGAAAATCATCGATTATCGTCTGGGGAAAAAAGCGAGCTAAACTTTCTTGTCGGGCTTTCCCGTCCGATCTTCCGTAATTTTGTCAGGAAATGCGCCGGTCTTCAGGTAGCTGTCAAGCATAGGGGCAAGCTTACGACGGCAGGATCCGCCACAGGGACCCACCCCAGCCGTGGTAGAATCAAAGATTTCATTCAGCGTTTGAGCACCATCGCGAATAGCCTGCTCGATGGTTTCTCGGCTTACATTATTGCAACGACAGATGATCTCTGTCTTTTTCTTTGAGCCCATTTGTATGAAGGTACGCTTCCAGGTAACTTAATGCAACGCATTTTGGGAGCAATGCATTATCTGTCGTTGATAAGTGCGCAAGATTCCTGTAAAACAAGTGTCCTTCTAACAATGGAGCAGACATGGCTACAATTGACAAACTTCCAATGACTATCCGCGGAAAAGCAATGCTTGAGGCTGAGCTCAAAAAATTGCTCTTGGAAGAAAGACCTTCTGTCATTCTTGCCATTGAAGAGGCACGTGCTCAGGGCGATATCTCTGAGAATGCTGAATATGAGGCTGCAAAAGAGCGCCAATCTATGATTGAAGGCCGAATTGCTGAAATCCAAGGCAAATTGGCAGGCGCAGAGGTTATTGATCCTTCACAAATTAAAGCAGACAGAATTGTTTTCGGAGCAACTGTTTCGATCGTCGATACAGAAACTGAAGAAAAGTTTGTTTATTCCATTGTCGGCGTCGATGAGTCCGATGTGAAAAAAGGTATGATCTCAATTCTTTCTCCCTTAGCTCGAGCGCTGATCGGCAAGAAAACTGGCGAGACAGTGACAGTTCAGAGTCCAAAGTCTGACAAAGAGTTCGAGATCCTCGGTTTCGAATATAAGTAGTTATTTCTTAAAAAGACATTGTCGACCCATGATTGATCCGCGAGAATGAATCATGGTTTCACGGCAAAGTCGTTCAGATAAAAATCTTATTGCTGAACAGCCAGGCATGACCATTTTTTTAATTGGTTTTGTTCTGGCTTTTATTATCGGTTACACCGCCAAGTCGCTGTTGTCTCCGGGGCGAGTTCGTGCGCAGCTTGAAAAGGCTGCCAGTCACATTCACAAAGATGTCTCTGTCTCTTTTGGTAGAGCCTATTTCAGTTTAAGTGATGGAATACTTCCAGAGTTTGCCATTGTGATCACTCAAGTAAAGATGGAGTCCCTTAAAAAATGTTGGGGAGCACCCATACTTGAAGTGGATGAGTTACGCCTGCCGCTGTCTCTAGTGGGTATCCTGAATAACCGCAAACCAGTCCGAGCTATTGATGCCAATCAAGTTCTCCTAACTTTACGTGAGGACTTTAGTGATTGTGCCCTTGATGGGCAGAGCGTTGCTTTTAGCGACAAAAACACATCGACTCCTTTAGTAAAGATCGCGCGCTCCAATGATGAAGATCGCTTTAGGAATGATATCAACAGGCTGCATATTCAAAAACTGGAGATCATTTCGTTTAAGAATCCTCAGTTAACATCCGAGCTCCTAAATTTTTCGGCGGTGGTGAAATCAGTAGAGCCGCGAGTGATTGAACTGCGCGCGAAAAATTATTTACTACGTGATTCTCAAGTCGGAGACTACCTTTCCCATGCGAACCTTTTTGTAGAATATCGCGAGTCACCGGAACCGACTTTGCAGGCTCATTATTTTGGGAACTGGAGAGAAGGGCACTATAGTTTAATCGGAAACTATAATTTTGCCGACCAGATGCTAGCGGTGGAGTTGGATTTGAAGCACATCCCGCTTAGTCAGATGTTAAACATTCTTAGAAAGTATAACGTCGTTAATCAGAGCTTTAATTCTAAGAACATTTGGATCTCAACTAAGGCAAGATTGTTTTCCGCAGTAGAGGATCTTAAGCGTGCGCCACTCGAGATCAGGGATTTCCATTTAGAGGGAGATTTAGGCGAGATAAACGTTGAAAGAGTAGCCGTGACCTCTTTGGAGCCATTTCGGTACGACCCGGTAGCGGTCGATATTAGAAAGCTGGATATTGCAAAGCTCTTGTATTTTTTAGGACAGGATGCTCCTACCAAAGTATTGGGACAGATGGGTGCCTTCAGTGGTTCAGCGAAAGTTGTGTCTGAAAAAGACGTCAGCCTGCGCGGCGAGCATCGTGGACTCGAATTTGTGTTTTCGAATAAGGGTCAACGTGAGACGCAGGTGATTGATCATATGTTGACGGAGCTTAGATTAAACAACGGTTCTTGGAGTGCAAAGTTGGAGCGAATTGAACCCCTGGCAGGAGTTTTCGTCGGCGATGTCGAGCTTAAGGCCGACAAGTTCTTCAGAAAACTTGAGATAAAGACCCGCATCGACGAAATGAGCTTGGCTCCTCAAGTTCAAAAGTTGATGACAAGTGGTGGAGATGTTGGGGCTCTAAGTTTAAACAGTCAGCTTCATCTTGAAAACGGCAAGATTACTTATCTAAAAGGGACATTGGGTCTTGCTGGGATGAGTGTAGAGCGAGTTCTCTTTGGAAAAAGTAAAGCACTTTTAGGCTGGAAAGACGGAGCCATAACTTTAGAGACTCAAATGGATTCTCTGACTCTAGAAAGAGACTCCCCAGCGGGAGCCGTGCTTACAGAGTTGACGGAGTCAGGCTGGTGGAAAAACAATCGATTGGAATTGGACACCTTTTCGGGACAGTTCTATTCGTCCGAATTGAAGAAACTAGAATGGAAAAACGTCAAGGCGATGATTGACCGAGATTCGCGTCTGTTTACTGAAGGCCGATGGAATCCCCAAGGGGACTTAGATGGAACTGTTTCCCTGCAGGATGAAAAGAAACGCCGAAAATGGCTGATTGGTGGAAGTCGAGAAGTTCCTCAGTTTACTGAAATTATCGCCAATGAAGGTGCGAAAAAGTGATCTTCCTTTTAGGTCTGCTATTACTGCTCGCGACGATTCTCATCTACAGACACCTAACTTGGGCAGCTCTGCCGTGGCCACAAAATTCGGTGCTGCCGCCAAAGTATCAAGGTCATCGGGGATATTGGGTCGACGGGACCCGGGAAAATACTCTCGACGCATTTCGCGCGGCCCATCAAAAAGGTTTGCAGATGGTGGAGATGGATGTTCGTCTTTCTCGAGATTCCATTCCAGTTGTTTTTCATGACGAGGACTTAAATCGCATCGGTAATTCTTCGGAAAAAGTGAGTGCCTTGTCAGCAAGTCAGTTGCGTGAAAAGGTGGGCGCTCCTTCTTTAGAGGAAGTTCTGCAAGACAAGCATGTACCGCATTTATTGAATATTGAATTGAAAACGACGGCCCTGTGGGATGGATCTCTCGAAAAACAAGTGGCTGATGTTATCAATCGACATCATGCTGAAGGGCGCGTGATTTTTTCCAGTTTTAATCCGATCTCTCTGTGGCGGATGAGCCGGATCCTGCCAGAGGTGCCCCGCGCACTTTTGGCTTCAAAAGTTAAGGAGCCAGTGAATCGGTTCTATCTTCGCCACCTTTTGTTGGCGCCATACGTGAAGATTCACGTTCTTCATTTAGACCATTTGTATGTTAGTTACGAAGAGATCAAAGCTTGGAAGTTAAGAAGAGTGCCGGTCAGTTTGTGGACTGTTAATGATCGGGATCGGGCCGAGGAGTTCCTGCAAGCGGGGGCACTGAGCATTATTTCGGATAGGTTGTCGTAATAAAAAAAGCGCTCTTTAAGAGCGCTGATTGTCTTTTTGTTTTTGAGAAACTTGCTGATGATCCTGAATGTCCTTGGGATCAACTTCGATCTCGTTCAAGCTTTGTTTAAAACCGCGCAGTGCCTTTCCTAAGGATTGACCAAGTTGCGGTAGACGACTCGGGCCAAAGAAAATCAAAAATATCACAGCGACGATAAGAATGTGCGTAATGCTAAACTGACCCATGGTTCCTCCCGGTTCTTTAAGTCTACATGATTTAAAGCAGACGGGGAGGAAAATCAATCAAGAGCCCGTCTATTCTACTGGCATATCGATAATTTCGAGCTGATCGGCTTCATCTGCTTCTCTTTCGATGACAGAGTCGCTGTCGGAGCCAGAGACCGTCACTGTGGCGACTTCAATTTCATCGGCAGGACTGACCGTGCCGGTTTGTGCGGAAGTGTCTGCGCGTTTAGGAAGTTCTTTAGCGACACCTTTTACAGGACGTGGAGATGAAACCACGGCCTTCGTTTTAATGGTGACGTTGTTGTTCTTTGCAGGAGCAACCTTTTGAATTTTTCGGTCGTATTTCTGCTTCAGGTCGGCCAGTTCTTTTTGGTAATCCGTGCGAATACTCTGCACCTGGGAGTTACGGACCTCAGTCACGCACGAAGAGTAGGTCTGGATGGCAATTTCCTTAGCCTTGGCTCGGCAAGTGACTTCGGCGGAAGTCTGAGCAGAGGCGTTTCCTGAAAATAAAATCAGAGCGAAAAATGCGGCGATGGTTTTCATGTTTTCCCCGTTTTTTGAATTATCAACAGTCAGTTCATAACAAGATTCGTGCCCGTCTTACCTCGACCTACAGTGGATCTCAGGCCAGTCGGGCTTACTTTTTTTCAGGCTTGTGCAAGGGATTGGCAGGCTCAGCCAATGTCTAGTTTAGATCACACGCTCGATATCTAAGGTCTCCCAGTTCGCGGTAGATTCGATTTAGCTCGCATTATGAGACATTACAGGGATTTAATCCTCACATTCTTCAGAGGATTCAGTGGAATACCGTTAAGTAAGATGAAGTAACCTTTAGTTTTTTTGGAATCTTGACCTGGGGCGTGGCTTGAAGACGAGTATGGAATATATAAAAATATTCATGATCTTACTTCTAAGCATCAGTGCGAAGCTGGTGAATGCGTCTCCTATTGGCTTTAATATTTCAGGAAAAATAACAAAGACTTCGACGAACACAGTTGTTACTGGAGTTGTCGATTTTCGAATTAGAGTTTTAAGTCCCAATGGTTGTGAACTTTATTCTGAAGAACATCTCAATAAGGATCTATCTCTGACCGGTGGAGTTTACAGTTTTGTACTTGGATTGGGGACTTCACCAACGAACGTTTACTCTCCCGGAAGCCCACAAGCCAAGGCTTCACTCGTTCAAGTTTTTTCTAATACTGCGCCAACGGTGAATTCTCTGGTGGGACCTGCTGCTTCTGATTGCTTATCAGGAAGCTACGCTCCTGCCGACGGAGACATTCGTCGCATCAGGCTTGAATTTGATCCTGGCACAGGTTGGACTTATTTAAATCCGTACCATGAAATCCGCTCTGTACCTTTTTCTTATCACGCCGAGAATTCTTCGAATGCAGATAAGTTGGGCGGTGTGCTTGCCAGTCAGTACATCAAATCTACTGATTTGGCGACGACCATTCCTGGTGTGGAGACGGATCCAAATGTACAAGCCTTTGCCAAAACAGCTCTACCCACTTGTGCTGCAGGACAAGTATTAAGATCTAATGGAACCACCCTAAGTTGCATCGCGGATGCTAACGGTGGTGCGCCACCTCTCGCAACGACGACTTCTACAGGTGTGATTCAAGTCGGTACTGGTTTACTTGTGGACGGTTCAGGTATTCTTTCAGTTGATGATCTTGCCATGAGTAAAATCACGGGTCTCTCGGCAGCATTGGATGGCAAGCTTTCTTTATCAGCTTTGCCGTCATGTACTGCGGATAAAACGATGGCTTGGAACTCAGTGACGGATACGATGTCGTGCTTGGATATCAGTATTACCGCCGCGGATGTGTCGGATTTCAACACAGCGGTCGATGCGCGAATCACAGCAGCAGATACCGGCAGTCCAAAACTCCCGTTAGCGGGAGGCACAATGACTGGGGCCATTAATTTGGATGGTAACAATCTTCTGAATACCGGCGATATTACGATGAGTGCGACGAAATCGCTGAAGGTCGGAGAGTTTTCTCAGGTTCAGGAAAACGCCCTTGCGCTTGTTGCTGGTCATCGCGGAACCACTTGGTACAACTATGATCTTAATGCACTTCGTTTCTGGGACGGGACTGCGAAACAAAGAATAGTTAGCTCTTCGGCTTCTTGTGCCAACGGAGAAGTGTTGAAGTGGAACACTGATCACTGGGAATGTTCTGCTGATGTGGGTGCTACTGGCGCCAATGCCGTTCAGATTCAGGGTGTTGATGTTGCGGGGACTGCAAATACAACGGGGCAGATACTAAGATTTAATTCGGTTTCAGGAGACTGGGAAGTATCGACAATTCAGGCTGCTGATCTTCCTTCGAACATTGCTCGTAACAAATTGGCTACGGGCACAGCAAACTACGTGGTCATTCATGACGGTTCGGGAAATCTTTCTGAAGAAGCGCAGTTAGCCGTCAGCCGCGGCGGTACAGGACAAGGTTCATATACCGATGGACAACTTTTGATCGGTAAAACCGACGGCACATTGGCCAAGGCAAATATTACGGCAGGTTCGGGAATCAACATCACAAATGGTGACGGTACAATCACTATTGCTGCTGCGGTATCGGGAATAGGTAATTCGGCTTCTCTATCTAACGGAACTTTTTGGATCGGTGACGGTTCGGGTGTTGCTCAAGAGGCAACCATGAGCGGCGATGCGACGATCTCTAATTCGGGTGTTTTGACTTTGAAAAACACGGGGACTGCCGGCACAAGTGGTACAGCTCAAGCCGTTCCGCGTATCACGACAGATGCACAAGGTCGTATCACAGGTGTTACTGAGGTGACGATCGACGACAACACGAAGTTGCCTTTAGCCGGGGGAACGATGAGTGGTGCGATTAACATGGGCGGTCAGAATATCACGGCCACTGGTGACATCTCGATGGGTTCGCAGAAGTCAATCAAAGTAGGAAATTTCTCTCAAGCTCAAGAAGATGGTATGGCCTTAGCGGCGGGAGATCTTGGAACGCTCTGGTATAATTCAGATCTCAGCGCACTTCGTTTTTGGGATGGGACCGCAAAGCAGAGGATAATCAGTTCTTCCGGGGCTTGTGCGAATGGTCAAGTTCTGAAGTGGAATACTGATCACTGGGAATGTTCGGCAGATGTCGGAGCTTCGGGTGCGAACGCTGTACAAATTCAAGGTGTCGACATTTCTGCATCTGCTCCGACGACGACGGGTCAGATCTTAAGATTTAACTCTGTATCTGGAGATTGGGAAGTAGCCATGATTCAAGCGGCGGATCTTCCATCAAATATCACTCGAAATAAATTAGCTACGGGCACAGCGAACTACGTGGTCATTCATGATGGTTCGGGAAATCTATCTGAAGAAGCACAGTTAGCCGTTAATCGTGGCGGTACAGGGCAAAGCACTTACACAGATGGGCAGTTGCTGATTGGTAAAAACGACGGGACGCTCGCAAAATCGACCTTAACTGCAGGTTCAGGGGTTACCATTACAAATGGTGATGGTACGGTGACGATCGCAGCAAACACTCCTTCAGTTGGTAATTCAGTGGCACTTTCGACAGGTACTTTCTGGGTCGGTGATGGATCCAATGTTGCACAAGAAGCGACGATGAGCGGAGATGCAACAATTTCAACGACAGGTGTTTTGACTTTGAAAAACACTGGGACTGCCGGCACAAGTGGTACAGCTCAAGCCGTTCCGCGCATCACGACAGATGCACAAGGTCGTATCACAGGTGTTACTGAGGTGACGATCGATGACGACACCAAGTTGCCGTTAGCTGGCGGAACGATGAGCGGTGCGATTAACATGGGCGCTCAGGATATTACAGCCGCAGGCAATATCGTCATGGGTGCAAATAAATATCTGACTCTTTCTGCCAACGGAACAAATGGTACAGCGGCCGGACAGATTTGGTTCGATGCTGGCAAGATCAAGTATTACGATGGTTCGGATACAAAAGAGCTTGGGGTTGTGGGTGTCGGCATTACAAGCTTAAATGGCTCTTCAGCAACATCTCACAGTTTTGTAGCGCCCACTAATGCAGGAACGACGTTGGGTTGGACGACTAATGCCGGAACTGGTGCGCACACCTTGAATATTCCGCTGGCGGCCACAAATGGGGTTACGGCCGGTTTAATCTCTAATACGGATTATGATAATTTTAGCGACAAGATTTCTCAGACGTTGTCTAATGGAAGTATTCTTGTAGGTAATGGCTCTAATGTAGCAACTGCGGTCTCCGTATCAGGAGATGCGACACTTGCAAATACTGGTGCGCTGACGATCGCGAACAGTGCAATCACCGATGCCAAGGTCTCTGCTTCGGCGGCGATTGCCCGCTCTAAGTTAGCTGCTGGAACAGCTAATCATGTTTTAATAAACGACGGCTCTGGAGTTATGAGTTCAACTGCGAGTTTGCCGGTCAGTCTGGGGGGAACAGGGGCGACCAGTTTTACGACGGGTTCTTTCTTGCAGTATAATGGAACTTCGCTGGCAAGCTTCACCTGTTCTGCGGGCGAGCATCCCGTTTGGACGGTTTCTGGTTGGATTTGTGGTAAAGATTTCTATTCGACGGGTTCAACATCTTCTGCGAACTATGTGCGCGCAACTGGTGGTGCTGCTACGGTTGCACCGATAATTGATGTTGCAGGTTCGGACACGAACATTACTTTGAAAATCCAGGCAAAGGGGACCGGATCCGTACAAACGGAATCTCCTTTGAATCTTAATAATATTTATGTCGAAAGATCACCAGCCGAAGCCAACTCGGGAGCCTCGGTAACCATACCCGAAACCACTAATATTGCTCGCTATGTTTTAACGGCAAACACGACGATCACTTTGCCAAGTACTCCTAGCACTGGAGCAACTGTTTTCAGTTTGACTGTCAAAATCAAGCAAGACGGCACGGGTAATCGCACTCTGGCCTGGAATCCTGGCGCGGGAAATTCCATTAAATGGGACGGTGGAGCGGCTGCAGAGCCCGCAGCAGCAGCGGGTGAGGAATCCATTTACCAATTTGTTCGTTTCGGAGATGAAGCGGTTTGGTATGCATCGCAAGTCTGGAAAGAACAATAGTTCGCTTACAAGTTGACGGCCGCTATTTGCAAATACGCACAAAAAAATACTTAAATATCGAGCTTATACTTCTTGAGTATCCGCTTGATGCTTCCGTCTTTACGCATTTCCGCTAAGAGCCCATTTAATTTGTCGATGGTCTTGGTGGGCGTCTTCAGGTTGAAAGCTGCATAGAGGTCAGCTTGCTTAAGTTCGGCCACGGGTTTGAACTTTAAATCGTACTTTTCGCCGATCAGCTTTGCAAAGGCCGCAGTGCTAGGGAAAAGAATAACTCGACCAGATTTTAGTTTTTTGATGTTCAACTCGATATCATTGACGAACTCGACATCAAAGCCAAGATCACGCATGTACTCGGTATCCGCTTCGCCAATCAACCCCGCGACTTTGTATTTCTTAAGGCTTTCAAGGTTCTCAGTATATTGGATGGGGCTGCTTTCTATCGTGTGAACAAGCCACTTATCGGTGATCAGTGGGCCCACCCACTTAAATTTTTTCTCTCGGTCAGGGGTGCGAGCGGTGGAGTACACAAATGTGTTTGCCTTTGTTTCTGCTTGCCGCAAACTTCTATTCCAAGGCCAGAGGTGGAATTTAGCTTTCATATCAGCTTTCTTCAAAAGCTCTTGCACAATTTCAGTCGAAGCCCCAGTGATATTAGATTTTTCAAGATAGTTGTAAGGTGGAGCCTCTTCGGTAACGGCTTGCCACTGCGCCTTGCATAGCGGCGACAATAATAAAAGACACCATAACATTAAGGCATTCATAAACCTCATAAAAAGCCCATCAGCTAGAGTTTTAAAGAAACTATTTTTTATTTATCAATGCTAACTTGGCAAGTCGCTCTTGTAAAGCAAAGAGCGACTTTGATTGAATACTAGCGGCGGATTGATTTTGGATCGATGGCATCTTGAAGGCCGTCACCCAAGTAGTTAAAGCTGATCGTGGTCAGTAGAATTAGAATTCCGGGAAGAACTGCTAGGAATGGAGCTTGATAAATGAGCTCTTGGGCATTGTTCAACATGTTTCCCCAGCTTGGAGTTGGAGGCATAATACCTAGACCCAAAAAGCTCAAGGCAGCCTCAAACAGAATAGACTCTCCGACTCCCAAAGTAATCGCGACGAGCATTGGTGCAATGACGTTGGGGAACATGTGGCGTATTATAATGGTACTATCCTTGGCACCTAATGTTCGGGCGGCCAGAACAAATTCTCTTTCGCGAATGGAAAGAATACTTCCGCGTACCAAGCGTGCCACGGCCATCCACGAAAATAAGCATAGGATCACAACCATTTTAAAGATGCTTTCATTGGAAGTACTGACCAGTGACTGCATCCAGGGAATTTTCGAGAGATCGATTGCCGCAATGACGATCAAAACCGGAATATGAGGCAACGATAGTAGGGCATCGGTCACACGCATCAGCACAGTGTCCACGAAACCGCCATAGAATCCTGCGATACTGCCAATTAATAGTCCAATAAGTGCGGAGGCAAGGGCAACCATGATGCCCACGCCCATTGAAACGCGCGTTCCGTAAACCAAACGGATAAAGACATCTCTGCCTAACTCGTCAGTTCCGAAAAGATGGAATGTCGTGAATTCGTTAAAAAGTTCAATAAGGCCGTCGGCTTGAGGCAACTCAAGACTCTTAAGAGCGACAATACTGTCTTTCATATCTCGGCTTGCCAATTCGTAAATAGCGTCCTCTTCGGCGACAGTGACTATTTCTTTTTCGACAAGTGCTTTTTGGATCAGACTGGCGATGTCCGGGTGGTCTTCTATATATAGTTCAACTTGTGTTTCGCGGACATCTTGGCCGACCTGGGCTGTAGTCATGGGTGCAAGATAGCGTTGAGCAACGTTTTGAGCATCAGGGTTCAGCCCCGTGATGCTTTGGATCTGCGGGGCAAAAATGGAAACTAATAAAAATAAAGTTATAATGCAGGCCCCGACGACGGCAAGCTTGTGCTCAAGAAATTGTGAAAAAACCATCTTCCACATAGGCTGAGCTTTCTCGATTTCCGCACGGTCTTTTGCAGAAAGGGTCGAGGGTTCCATATCTTCGAAGTCATTGACTGTGATTTCGTTGTTCATAACTTTCCTTACTCTGTCTGTGACTATCTGTACGAGATTCTTGGATCTGCAAAACCATATAAAATATCAGCCAGTAAATTCATTAAAAGAACCATGCTGACAGAAATAACGAATGAAATCATCGCGACATTGTAGTCATTGCCTATGATCGAATCATAAACGAGCTTCCCGACACCCTGATACGCAAAAACTGTTTCAGTTAGAATGGCGCCAGAGAATAAACCCGAAAAGCTAAGTGCCAAGATTGTGATGAGCGGAATCAAGGCATTGCGGAAACCGTGTTGCCAGATCACTCTGCTGCGCGGAAGCCCTTTGGCGCGCGCTGTACGAATGAAGTCATTTCTCATGGCTTCAAGCATTGCTGATCGGGTGAAGCGCGCAAAACGTCCGATTTGCTGAATCGAAAGACTTAGAACGGGCAAAACTAAATATTTGGAGCGATCCAAAAAGTCCGCCCAAAAACCATCCCCATCAGCTCCAATACTTTGAGTTCCACCGGCAGGAAAGATGGGGAACTTCACCGCGAAAATAATGATCAAGACGATGGCTAACCAGAAAGAGGGGATTGAGATTCCCGCAAAAGAGAACATATTCATAAAGTAATCGGTCTTACTTCCAGGCTTTAGCGCTGAAATCACTCCTAACGGAATCGCCAGCATCAAAGAGAAGGTTAAGGCCAAAGCTGAAAGTAAAAAGGTATTGAATAATCGAGGGCCCATAAGCTCTTGCACGGGCACTCTATAAGTTCGGCTGTAACCAAGGTCGCCCGTTAGAAGTGACGACATCCACGCACCATAGCGTTTGTACACTGGTTGATCTAAGCCATATAACGATTTTAATCTGGCGACGTCCTCGGTTGTGATGCGCGGATTAGAAGCCACCATCATATCAACCGGATCGCCCGGCATCAGGCTCATCAGATAGAAACACACATATGATAGAACAGCTATCACAGCGAGTGTTTGTAAAATACGACGGGTGATAAATGCAGTCATGGCGGCTTCCTTCTTTATAGGACTAGTTCAAATTCCACGTTTCGATGAAATTGGTCTCATGGAACTGATGACCTGACATCTTGTAGTTTTTCAGATTCTTCGGGATCACGGAAATATCGGAGCGATAGTACAATGGCAACACTGGTACTTCATCTGTATAAGCACGCAGGATTTCATGCACCAAAGAGACACGTTTTTTGTGGTCGAATTCTAAGTCGATGGCATCAAGTGCCTTGTCGACTTTTGCATTCTTCCAGCCGTGATAGTTTTGTCCCGACCAACCGTTTGAAGCCTTTGGAATAGCGTTCGATGCCAAAGTTGAACGAGGACTGTTTTCCGGAGATGAAATCCAGGCAAATAATGCGAGACCTTCGAACTTGCGCTTCGACATTGTGTCCCCGAAATAAACTCGAGCAGGTTCGTTTTTAATAAGAACCTCGATACCAGATTGTTTCCATTGATTCTGTAGGTAAACTTGTACCAATTCGCGCGTTTTATTTCCGGCCGTCGTTTGGAAAACCAAAGAGAGCTTTTTGCCATCTTTATAGCGATAGCCATCTTTGCCCATGATCCAACCGGCTTCGTCGAGCAACTTGCCAGCGTTTCTTCTTGAATAACGGTAGGTCGTGATGACCTTAGGATCATCAGTGTACCACGGATCTTTCGGCGAGATATTGTGAATAGCGACTTGTTGTTTGTCTTCAAAAAGAGCTTTTACAAGGTCTTCACGATTCATTGCTGTGACCAGCGCCTTGCGAACGCGTACATCTTTCAGAATTGGATTTTCAAGATTTAGATCGATATGTTCATAAGTTACTGATGGGACGTACTGAACTTCAAAAGGTAATGCCTCAACTCGGGCTTTCTTTTCAAAAGCCAAGGCCTGGTCCAACTCCACGCCCACTGAAGAGATCATGTCGATTGTCCCAGAGCGAAGATTGGCTTCCATGGTTCCAGTATTTGGAATCAATTTTACGATGATTTTTTTAATGTTCGAAGCGGCCCCGTAAAAGTGTGGGTTCGGTGCGAATGAAACATGGGAGCCTAATTTAACAGCACTGATAACATAAGGTCCGTTATAAAGACCGGGATTGGTAGGGTTGCGAACGTAAGCAGAGTTTTTCTCATAGCCTTCTTTTTGCTTCGAGAATTTTTTAAATACTTCCATTTCCAAGTGCGTGGGCACTGGATAGAACTGTGCAAGTTTATAAAAATCCCACTTAGCTTTATCGTAGGTGAACTTACACTTTTTCGGATTTGCAGGATCGATGTCGATCTTCTCGACCTGGGTCCACAGTTCTTTCTCTCCGACACTGACATTTGGGCTCGTTGCGATTGTATGTGCGGTGATGAAGTCCTGACAAATGACGGGCTTTCCGTCGCCCCATTTTGCTTTTTCAAGAATTTCCCAGTTAGCAATAATTTTTTTCGTTCCCTTCACAGTCACCATTTGAGCAGTGCCTTTTTCGAGCGACGGAATTTCTTTGGCAAGTTGCGTGACCCAGGTTCCCTCTGGAGTCAGAACAACAAGCGAGCGTCCCACCATGCGATACATGTAAGATGAAGCTGACATACTCATGATCAGAGGATTCATGGTTTCAAATTCTTGGGAAATACCAATTTTTAGTTCATCATTTGTCGGCGCGCCAAGAGCTGGAGTGACCAAACAGACAGCGGCAGTCAGAAGGACTCCCTTTGTTAGTTTTCTTATCATTGCTTTCTCCTTGTTGTTGGTCTGATACATAATTATTCAACGGTTGCTGGCTCAGTCAGCCAGCATGCTTTTTTGTGACTTGAACCACTGCCCTCAAGGACAGGGGTCTTGCTAGCGCAAATATCCATCTTATGGGGGCATCTCGGATGGAAGGCGCAGCCAGAAGGCGGATTGATGGGGCTCGGCACCTCGCCGCCCAGTGATTTTTTAATTTTCTTTTTGCCATGACCAACTCGCGGGATCGCAGCGATCAAAGCTTGAGTATACGGATGCTTGGGATTGGCAAATAGTTCTTCGCGGGTGGCAACTTCTACGATTTTTCCTAGGTACATGACGGCTACGCGGTCGCAAACGTGCTCGATCACTGACAGGTCATGGGAAATAAAAACGTAAGTTAAAGCCAGCTTCTGCTGCAAGTCTTTAAGTAGATTTAAAATCTGTGCCTGAATAGAAACATCCAGAGCGCTGACCGGTTCATCGCAAATCACCAGCTCAGGGTTGAGCGCAATGGCGCGAGCGATACTGATGCGTTGTCTTTGTCCGCCCGAGAATTCATGAGGGTAGCGATTTACGTGCCCTTTACGAAGGCCCACAAGCTCGATTAATTCGATCACGCGCTGTTCGCGCTCTTTGAGTGTGCCGACTTTATGAATGTCCATGGGTTGGCGGACAATTTGTCCCACTGTCATACGGGGATCCAAAGAAGCGTAGGGATCTTGAAAGATCATCTGGATATTCTTGCGTTGCAAACGAAGCTGCTCACCACGCAACTTTAGAAAATTCTTGCCGGCAAAATCGATCTCTCCAGCAGTCGGTTCATACAGGCGAATCAAGGTACGACCTAAAGTAGACTTGCCGCAGCCGGATTCTCCCACTAACCCTAGAGTTTCGCCTTTGCGCACGACTAAAGAGACGTCATCAACTGCTTTGACGCTGCCGACTTCACGAAGTAGAAGACCTTTGCGAATTGGAAAATGCTTCTTAATATTTTTTGCTTCAAGAATAATTTCGCTCATGACTTGATTTCCAGTCTATAGAGGGTTGAAGCAAGCCACAGTGTGACCTGGTTTAATTTCTACTAAAGGTGGCTTGTGGCCTTTGCATTCACTTTTCACTCGAGAGCAACGATTGACGAAAGGGCAGCCGGCCGGTAATTCAAAAGGAGCAGGGACACTGCCCTCAATTGTCGCTAAACGCTGAACGCGCTCTCCAAATTTTGGGCGAGAGGCGATCAAGGCAGCCGTATAGGGATGATGTGGATTCAAGAAAAGCTCTTGTGTGTCAGCCTGCTCACAGGTCTGTCCGCCGTACATTACTAACACCTTATCAGAAACTTCCGAAATGACGCCCAGATCATGGGTGATAAATTGGACCGTCATATTGAACTTTTCTTGCAGATTTTGGATAAGCTCCAAGATTTGCGCCTGGATTGTTACGTCCAGAGCAGTTGTCGGTTCGTCAGCGATTAAGAATGTTGGATCACAGGAAAGAGCCATGGCGATCATGGCTCTTTGTCTCATCCCGCCTGAAAGTTGATGAGGATAAGATTCGTAACGTTCTGTCGGCGAGGGGATGCCCACCAGGCGAAGCATCTCAATGGCGCGCTCACGCGATTCCTTGGGTGAGCATTTCTTGTGCTTCATGATCTGCTCGTCCATTTGGTAGCCAATTGTTAGGACGGGATTCAATGCGGTCATAGGCTCTTGGAAGATCATCGCCATTTCGCCGCCGCGAACGTTTTCCATTTCAGCTTCATTCAGCTTGAGAATATCTCGGCCATTTAAAAAAATCTGACCATTACTGATGCGTCCGGGTTTTTCAATTAAACGCATGAGCGAGTAGGAGGTGACGGACTTTCCGCAGCCGGACTCACCAACAACTCCCAAGGTTTGGCCTTTTTGAATATTATAGCTGACGTTGTTAACAGCTCTGACGGGGCCCGCTTTGGATGCGAACGTCGTTTCCAGATTTTTAACTTCGAGGACCGTTGAGTTAGTCATGTGGTCTCCCTTGTTTATAGAAATCGCCGAGATTCAAGATCTTCAACAATTGCAAGGCCGCCCTTGCGAACCGCTTTCCCGACAATTCCAGTGAGTTTTTCGCTAATAGACGCGTGATGCTCATGCGTAACTTTAACTATTTGGTGATTTTCTGCAAGTGCTAATAGGTAATCATCACTGGTTCTAATTTCATCAACAAGTCCTTTAAGGATAGCTTGCTCTCCGTACCAATATTCTCCAGTTGCGACGTCTTCTAGGACAAGCTGAGGGCGAAATTTTTGCACGAAGTTCTTAAACAGAATGTGAGTTTCCTCAAGTTGCTGTTTAAATTTTTCTTCACCTTTTTCAGTAATTTCACCCAGGATGCTAACCGTCCTCTTGTAATCTCCCGCTGTGTATTCCTTGTATTCAACGTCATGTTTACGAAGAACTTTATTGAAATTTGGCACCTGAGCGACAACTCCGATAGAGCCCACGATTGCAAATGGGGCACAGAGTATCTTGTTGGCTGTGCAAGACATTAAATAACCACCGCTTGCCGCCACTTTATCAATACAGACAGTTAGCGGAATATTCTTTTCACGCACACGGAGTAGTTGAGAGGCCGCCAGGCCATAACCATGCACCACGCCACCGGGGCTTTCCACGCGCACGATGACTTCGTCTTGCGGGGTTGCGACCGTCAGAACAGCTGTGATCTCTTCGCGTAGGCTGTCTACAGAAGTCGCTTTCACGTCGCCTTCAAAATCGATCAGGAAGATTTTTTTCGCGTCTGTACTAGACTTTCCATCTTGAGCTTTGCGATCCGCTTTAAGTTTCTTTTTAAGTTCTTTCAGCTCAGCCTTGTTCACAATATTTGATTTAAGAATTTGGCGGAAGTGTTTGTATTTCTTGTGAATCAACTCCACTTTCAGCTCAGGCTTGTGACCTGCCTTCGTGGCTATAAGGGCTATAACAATAATTACGGTTAGCACAGCAAAAAGAATAAGGAAAGTTTGTGCTGCGAATACTCCGATGCTCTGCAATGCGTCCATGAAACTCCTTTAGTTCAAGGGGTAAAGTTATTCAGGAAACAGCCAAAGGTCGAGCATCTTTTTTTGTTTGTTCAAAAAAAAACGCTAAGGCTGGTAGAATGAGGTCAATAATGAATCTCCCACGAAACTTTTTAGCCCTTATTCCTGTCTTGGTATTTTCCGTCGTGGGCTACACGATGGGACCAGAGGAATTCCGACTTCGCGGTTTTGCTGAGCATCAAAAAGAAAGTCAGCAGTTTGATCGCGCTCGTCAGCGTGGAGAGCGTGCCTACTACGAGAGACTTGATCAGTGGGAAATGGTTCGAAAGCGGAACCTGGATCAGTACAAAAAAGAAAAAAAAGAAAACAAGATGTCGGAAGAGAGCCCTGAGGCCCTGGCTGATGCGGCAGTTAAACAGGCATTTGAAGAACAGCGTGCTCAAAGTTACAAGGAATACCAGGCGCAGCAAAAAGCTGAAGTGGTCGACCGCGAAAAGAAAAACCTGCCATCTGAAGCCGAAGAGTTAGGTATCGATAAACAGCGTCCCCGCTATGATTACAAAAAACGGGCTCTCTATGGTGGAGAACCGAAATACCGAAGAGAGTCCATGGGGACTTCTTTTGGCGGCCGTGATTCCTCGGGCGGTACAAGTTTCGGTGATGGTGGCTACGATAGTGGCGGTGTTGATTTTCCACCACCGCCGGATGATTTCGGCGATGGAGGATATGTTCCGCCTCCAGTTGTGGATGAGTTTGGCGATGCTCCACCGGCTCCTCCATATGACGAAACCTATGGTAACGGGGAGTACGAGAACTTCCCACCACCACCTCCGCCTCCACCGCCCTTTGATGAAGGTGGCGGCGATTTCTAAGATTCGCGGATAAGATCTTCAGTGGAAAGACCTGCGTAGGCCTTAACGCCTCTCATTAAGTACCAGAAGATTCCAAGGAGAAAGAGAATTGACGGCACCATGATAATTGCCATGGACCAAGTTGTCATTTCGGCGATTTGTTCGTTGATGACGACGGATTTTGCATCCGCAGTCAAACTGGGATCGATATTAATAAAAATTCTGCGCGCTAGCATGAAATTTAAAAAAGCACTCAGAGCAAATGAGGCCGAAAGCCACATGGTCGCTTTGCGAAGGTGATCATGGAACTCTTCCTGTTTGCCCTGTTCTTTGAGCCGGCTTTCTAGAAGGTCCACTTTCATAACAGCGGGGTTTAAAAAAAGCGCTTCGATGAAGGGTTTTTTCGTGAACGCCGAGCCCAACACGAATAAGCCGACCAACGCAGGAAAAGCAGCTTCTTTAACGGCAAACCAGATTCCATGAATTCCCATCAGCGCCAGTCCTCCAGTTAGGAGGACGTTTAGAAGGCCAAGCACAGAAAAGGCATTCATCTTTTTTCTTTTGACCAGATCATAGCCACCATAGGTCAGTGGAAATGCCAGAGCCAAGATCAGTGCATAGAGAGGACCAATGTAGTTGCTAAGCTTGTTAAGGATCAGAACGGGGAGAACAATATTGAAAAGAAGGTTCAAAAGTGCGTTCTCTTGTTTTTCGGGTTGCTGAGTTTTCGTGTCTGTCATGTACCTGATCCGCGTCTAAGATTCGTACAGTGATCCTTGTCGGCTTCATAAAAAAATGCAAGGCTTTGCCGGCCTTGCATTTTTTAGAACGCGGTGCGCCTGATGGAGTTAGCGAGGAGTTTTGCGGGCTAACGAGCGACCGCTTAGGTAGATGTGTATGTTTTGTGCTCCAGTCATATCTATATCGAGCCGACCTGAATGATTTCCGAGGCTTTTAGGGATAAACGAAACGGTGATAGGGCAATTTCTTCCCGGCAGCAGAACTCGCATACAGTTATTGGATGCCATAAAATAGCGACCTTCAAGGGCGACGCTTTCGACATAAATTGCCGAGCTGCCGTGATTGAATATTCTAAACCGTGCGACAGAACGTGTGTGTGGGGGCGTGTTGCGATACTGGTAAGAATAACTGACTTGAGTCTGCAGGCTGCCATCTTTGATGATGATAGTGTTTTCCTCGACAGCGGAGGTACTCTTTCTGATGGGAAATGCGGCTTCACCTTTTAGTTCAAAAGCAAGGGTCGTGGAAGAAAATGCCAGGGCAAGTGCAAAAAAAGCGATGAACTTCATGAGCAAACTCCTTTATAAAAGTAAGCCCACGCTTGCAAAATCTCGAAGTGAAAGCAAATTGCGATCTTGTCATGACCTTATTGTCATGCTGAGTTCGCCAATTGCTAGATGTTAGTATCTAGCTCGGGGAATGATTTGATGAGATCATCGAGATTCTTCATTTGGAGTAAGAAGGGCTCTAATTTAGAAAGCGGAAGTGCAGAAGGACCATCGCACTTAGCTTTGTCTGGTGCCGGGTGACTTTCGATAAAGAGACCTGCTAAACCCACTGCGAGCCCAGCGCGGGAAAGTTCGCCGACTTGTTCGCGTCGTCCACCCGAGGCGGCGCCAAAAGGATCGCGGCACTGTAAGGCATGAGTGGCATCGAGGATGACCGGGCTGCCATTGGAAACCTTCTTCATAATGTTAAAGCCCAACATATCAACAACCAAGTTGTCGTATCCAAAATTAGTTCCGCGGTCACAAAGAATGACTTTTTCGTTTCCGCATTCTTTGAATTTGTCCACGATGTTTCCCATTTGACCGGGACTTAAAAATTGGGGTTTTTTGATATTTATGACGGAACCAGTCTTTGCCATGGCTGCGACTAGGTCTGTTTGTCTGGCCAAAAAGGCCGGCAGTTGGATAACGTCCACAACATCAGCGACCGGTTGGCATTGGTGGATCTCGTGAACATCCGTGATGACTTTGACTCCAAAAGTTTCCTTTAACTCCTGGAATATTTTAAGTCCTTCCTCCATGCCGGGGCCGCGATAAGAGTGAATAGAGGAGCGATTGGCTTTATCGAATGAAGACTTAAAAACATACGGAATTTTAAGCTTGTCGGTGACTTTAACGAAGTGCTCGCAAGTGGACATCGCAAGGTCTCTGGACTCTAGAACGTTCAGGCCTGCAAAAAGGACAAAGGGTTTGTTGTTCGCGACTTCAATATTTCCGATATGAACTGTTTTGTTTTGCATGGCGGATAAGATAACACTGTTGCTCTTTTTTGCCAGTATAAATCGCAGAGTTCAGGTGGCGATCTGAGGGGCTTATATTGCGGCTTGCTATAAGCGCGTTCTGAATAAATTCTAGGCAAATTTTGTTTATTCGGCCAGGATCAGTCTTCTTTGACCTTGATTGTAGGAAAGCTCTTGATTAGGTTCTTGGCCATTAGGAGTAAATTATGAAGTTCAAACCCGGCATTGTTTTTGGAAACGCATTACAAGATCTGTACGCACATGCAAAAAGCGAAGGCTTTGCGCTGCCTGCGGTGAATACAATTAGCAATGGTTCAATCAATGCAGTTCTCGAAACTGCAAAATCGTTGAACTCGCCTGCCATCGTCCAGTTATCACAAGGTGGGGCGCAGTTTTATGCTGGGAAAAGCCTTTCTCTTGAAAATCAAAAGGCAGCTGCGCTGGGAGCTATCTCTGCTGCGAATCACATTCAGTTGATGGCAGAACATTATGGTGTTCCTGTAGTAATTCACACCGATCATGCGGCAAAAAAGCTCTTGCCATGGATCGATCAAATGTTGGAGCACGGCGAGAGTTACTATAAAACAAACAAGCGACCTTTGTTCTCGTCACACATGTTAGACCTATCTGAAGAGTCTTTGGAAGAAAACCTGGAAATCAGCGGTAAGTATTTCCAAAGAATGGCTAAAATCGAAACCGGAATCGAAATTGAACTCGGCGTAACAGGCGGGGAGGAAGATGGTGTTGATAATTCCGATGTCGATAGTTCTAAGCTCTACACTCAACCGGCAGAGGTTGATCAGGCTTATGTTCACCTCAAAGAAGTCGGTGCGAATTTTACTGTGGCAGCTTCGTTTGGAAACGTTCATGGCGTGTACAAGCCCGGCAATGTAAAGCTGTCACCGATCATCTTGAAAAACTCCCAAGAGTTTATTCAGAAAAAATACAAGACGGCTGACAAACCTGTTTCTTTCGTATTCCACGGTGGTTCAGGATCATCCGAGGCGGAAATTCGCGAAGCAATCAGTTACGGCGTGATCAAAATGAACATCGACACCGATCTGCAGTGGGCTTATTGGGACGGGGTTCGTCAGTTCTATAAAACAAACGAAGCTTATCTGCAGGGTCAGTTGGGCAACCCAACCGGCGAGGATTCGCCTAATAAGAAGTACTACGATCCAAGAGTGTGGCTACGTAAAGCCGAAGAAAGCATGGCGAAACGCCTCACGAAAGCTTTCGAAGAGCTCAACTGTATCGGTCGCAACAAATAGACAATTACGACCTCTTGGGGCCTCATCAGTCAGGCGATGCAGGCTCCAAAAAACTTGATTCAGATCATATTTCCAGTTTATCCATAATGTGCATTGCTCATCACGGCTGTCGATCGTCATGTTCCCGCGTAAATCCTTGTTTCGAATCGAGAACCACCTTTCATGAACCAGGTGCGATTCCGAAAGGAAAGCTATCCTGAATACGGAAATGTTTACTAGGGGGGTATATGCAATCCGATCAGAACCGTGGTCCTGGGAAGCTTTCAAAATACTTGTTGGTCCCACTGATGATGATCTTCATCTTAGCATTTCAGAATTGTGGGAGTCCTCTGGCGGTCCTTAAACATCAACGGATTCATCAGGAACTCACCTCAGGTATGAAATACAAGCTCTTGCCTTATGTAATGACGCCCTTTTCTGCACGTGATATTCTTTGGTCATGTCTATTCAGAACGAAAACGACCTTATAGCTCTTGGTAAAATCGGAAGAATTGTCGCTCAATGTCTGCAGTACATGGGTTCAAGACTCGAGCCTGGTATCACAACTCTTGAGCTCGATCAGTTGGGGCAGACCTTTCTCGAAAGGCATGGTGCTCGATCTGCGCCACAGCTTGTCTATAACTTTCCTGGTGCCACTTGCATCAGTGTTAATGAAGAAGCTGCTCATGGTATTCCTGGGGCAAAGAAGCTGGCGGCGGGAGATCTCGTCAATATCGATGTCTCTGCAGAGTTGGACGGGTTTTTTGCAGACACTGGAGGGTCTTTCATCATTCCTCCTGAATCAATCATTAAAACAAACCTCTGTCTTGCCACGAAGCGGGCTTTGGATATGGCAATGAGAGCGGCCACAGCTGGACGGCCGTTAAATTCCATCGGCAGGGCGATTGAAAAAGAAGCTCTTCGCAATGGTTTGACCGTGATTGAAAATCTGGGCAGCCATGGAGTTGGACGGGGCCTTCATGAAGAGCCAGAGTTTATTCCTGGCTACTATGATCCAAAAGACAAGCGTATCTTAAAAGAGAATCAGGTCATTACAATCGAACCGTTCCTTTCCACGGGAGCGAGAGAAGTCTTCGATACGGGGGATGGTTGGACTTTGGCGACGAGCAAAAGGTATCTCACGGCTCAATACGAGCACACTATGGTTATCACCAAAGGCAAGCCGCTTATCATGACGTTGCCTGCCTAGGGAATAGTCATTTACACAAAATTTACATATTTGTTGACTGCGGTAAAACCGGCGGGTAGTTCTGTCTACAGGGGTTGCAGGCGCTACCTTCCCCTGAGGAATTTATGGAAGTTTCGGAACGTTTTGGAAAATTGGCCGATCATATCGAGTCATTGGATTTGCCGCGGAGTTTTAAAGAAGAAGTGCTTTCTTATCTTCGGTATTTCAAACAGCAATCCCAGCTGACGGTCGAGCAGCGCGATCATCCTCGAGATCTCAAGGCAAGGTGGGTAAATCTTATCACGCATACTCATGGGCTTAAACTTTTTCAGAAGTTTCAGGACGACGAACATTTTTGGCGGATCATAAAGTGTTTTGTTCATGCTGAAGATCCCACGACCCTTCTGCAGCCGAAAAAAGAAAAAGTGCCTAGGGCGCAAGTAGATCCCTTTGAAAAATACAGCGTTGAGGAAATCTTTAATCACCTTAGTCAACTTTTAGAATCAAGACCTCCCGTGACTCAGGAAGAGTTTAAGGCGCTCAAGCTCGGATTGTGGTTCTTGGCTTCCGAGGCTAGCAAAGGTATGCCCAATCGAAATATGGCTCGAGTCAAACGTGTCTGGGAAGAAATTGAACCCATCTTGAGCAAGGCTGGATTCCTAAGGGAACTTAAAAGTGGTGCCGCTTCCGACCGAATTAATTTCTTTTTACATCGAAGCTGGGTGGCAATTGAAAAGTCGTCTTCTATCTCGTGACCTTCGCTCTGTTAGGATTGGGCCGGGTGTTAGCATCTAATCACATGTTCTATAGGCGGAATTGTTCAACAGCTTTTCTCTTTGGACAGTGCCTTTTTGAAGAGCTACTATATCAAGATGAATCTCGACAAAAGAAACATTTTTCTTTTTGATGGAATTGGGGCATTGGTAAGCGCTTCTTTTACTGGCGTTGTGCTTCCTCTATTTTCTCAATGGATTGGATTGCCATTGTGGTCTTTGTACTGCTTGGCGATGTTTCCATTAGCATACGGAATTTATTCTTTGAGCTGCTATTGGTTTGTAAAAACAATTAGACCTTCTTTGTTGAAAGCAACTGTTATTGCCAACTTGTCTTATTGTATTCTTTCTGGCGCCTTAATTCTCTTTTTTCCAGGTATAACTGGCTGGGGGCGTTTATTATTAATGGTTGAGATTTTAATTATACTTGGAGTTGTTGCGATTGAACTTAAAGTTTACCGCAAAGCCTTTTCTGCTTAGAGCCCAGAATTGGGCGAAAGAACAAAATATCACTTATATTGTCACGAATGTTCATGCCGCCAATTCTCCGATGCTAGAAATAAATAAAAAGTTTGGTTTCGAGCTCATTCAATGCAATGAGGAAAAGAATTTTAGACGGAGGGCCTCGTTTACCGAACTTTCTGGTTTATTCAGAGAGTCTCACTCTTCAAGATAAAGAGGGAGTCACCAGGTGACTCCATTATACAGAACGCAGTTGCGCAGTTCTGGGTTTGGTTGGTCTTTTAGGCCAACTTCATTGCAGATTAATTCATAGGTCTTATCTTGAACAGTCACGGATAAGGTTTTAGTCCGCGAAAGTACTCCACCTTCGTTTTCCTTTACGATAGCTGGGACTTTCATGTACTCCATCAAGTCAAAAACGGCATCTTCAGTCACCGGCGTGAACATTCGGCCACGCAAGCTGGCGATGCCTTCGACCATTTCCCATTCATTTGCGAGTAGTTCGCAAGAAGGAATGTTGTCATTCACTTGGCAACTAAATCCCCGTGGGAATACAAAAGATCCATCTGGATTCAGGAGATCTTCGCTTGCATATGCCTGATAAATCAGATGAGAGAATGCCGGCTCGGTAATGCCTATGTTTTTGTTGATCACTGACGCTTGCGAAATAGGACTGACAAGTAAAGCAAATAAAAGAATTTGGATTTTCATAAAAACTCACTTTCCGTTAGTTAGATTCAACTGGATAGATTTCGGGGGCAGTGAAGCCCTTTTTTTGAATTTCTAATTTTAGAGGATTTTCTGTAAGGGACACTGTCAAAGCTTCTGCCAGTTGGTCATTTTTCCAAATGGGATTCGGATCAAGACGACGGCTGTGGGCAAGGAGTATCTGACCTTTTACGACTCTTCCGCTTTGGCGATCATGACCTTTAAGATTTAAGTAGTAACCGCAGCTCGAAAGTTTTTTCATAGGATAGCCACTGCGATGGCGTCCACCACTAACTAAGAGCTGGTATTGATCTTGCGTCACGGCAGCTAATCTTGTCTTTAAATTTGTTTGCTTCGAAGGTCCACCTGCACACGTGCTGATATTGCAGTACTGACAGTATTGAACCACCTGCGCTTCTTCCAGAGTCAGATCGCCCAATGTCTGGAGAGTTCCGCTAACAGGACCGACGTTCCAGCTGACAAAGTCAGCGTGAGCATTAAAGCCAATCAGTAAAAGAATAAGTGTAATGATTTTCATTTTTGTAACTCCTAGTTTTAAAGACCTATTATTAAAAATTCTTCGAGAAAGCTTCTGCCACTCTGAATTGATAGAACACCATTGAGTAATCCAAGATGAGATTCCGTTGCGGCGTTGATCGAAATCGTAGCATCGTTGAGGTCTACGTTTTGGCCGTTGATGTTTCCGTAATTCAGAGCGAACTCATGGCAGTAGCCTGCACATCGACCCGTTCGCAATATCTCATGTCCAACTCTGGCCAAGTCTCCGATGGAGTCGGAGAAAACCATATTTACTGGGCTGATGCACACCCGAGTTGCGGGGGCTGCAAGAGCGAAGTTTGCGAGTTTATGTGGACCTTTGCCATTCACAAAATTAAAACAGGTCACTGCCGCTGAAGCTCCCGAAGTGAAAGTCATGAATATAAGTGTAAAAAAATACTTTTTCATGTGTATAAGTCTCCTTTTCTTTCGTCTACCAGACTGATGCGATGCAATATATATCAATTATTAATTTTAGCAAAGATTTAGTTATAAAAAGACACAAAGTCCAAATTAAGTGAGGTTTGAGTGGCTAAATTCTATTCAGATCGATTGTATTGAATTTAGGCTGCTTTTTTATTATAAGTTTTACATATAAATTTGTTATTATTAACAATATGAACAAAGAAAAAGTCAAAAAAACGACATCAAAAAAGCCCCAACCGAGCGCGGGCTCTACCGAAACCGATATTTTAGAGGCTTTTACTCAGCTCCAGTATCAGAAGGGGGCTGCTAATATTGTCCTGCAAGATTTGGCTAAAGAAGTGGGCGTGGCTTTCGGTACAATTCGCTATCATTTTAATCAAGCCGGCCGTGACGTTTCTCAAGAAGCCTTGGTCTATGTTATTAAAAAGGCCTATGTCTATATAGACGACCAGCTCTTTAAAGCTCGCAATCAAGAGTCTTTCAATCCCGTGAGTGCCTATATAAAAGCGATGTTTGGTTGGGTTCAACACTATCCGGCTGATAGCAGTCTGTTAGTTTATTATTACTACCTGTGCACTACCCAAGTGAACGTAAACATCCCCAACAAAGTTTTTTTAGAAAAGGCGAGACTGCGTATTGAAGCCTATATCCACGAGGCCATAGGAAGAAAGCTCTACGGTCCCGTAGATGATGTTGCCGCAGCGGCCTTAAAAATTCATATGACAGTTCTGGGTGGTTGTATCGCTGCAGGTACCCAGCGAAGCCAAGAGCAATTTGAACTGCAAGCGGCATTGTGCTTGGCAGTGGTGGAGCAGATTCTAAAGCCAAATAAAGCCTAGATGCCGAGCCTCTTTAGCAGGGCTGCGCGAAATTCGTTTCCTGATAGGCCGAGGATATGCTCCACATTGTCAGTTCCTGGAATCGGCACCGTCTCGATAATTTTAAACCCGTAACGCTTCTCATAGAGCTTTAGATGAGCTTCGCTAGCAACATGAACTAAGTATAAACCGTTGGGATAGCGGCTCAAAAAGTATTGCAGCAAAAATAGTTCTAGGGCTTTCATTGAACGATCACGTGCCCTGGGTGATCCTTCCAAAGACAACTTGCCGATTTCAAAAACGGGAGTATAGGCATCATTTGCGCGCATTTTTTCCAAATGCTTAATAAAACTGACGGGAATGTTTCGCGCTTTAAAGATGGCCTCAAGAGGTAAGACAGGTGAGGATTCCGCTCGACCCGGGCGAAAAATATCGTTGATACGGCGGGGAGTGCCGTCAAAGACTCTAATAGTTCCTATGGCCTCATTGAGTTGACTTTCAAACACGATTCCATAGGACTGTCGGACTTCAGGTAATTTGGATTCGACCTCTTTCACCTTCAGCACTATTTCGTCGCGGATTCGGTCTTGATAGTTCTTGTAAACATTTTCGAAAAATCTAAAGTCAGGTGCCGGGTGCCCCATAAAACGGTTTACGCGCACGAAGGGTTGTAGTGGATTGGCCTCCATGACGTAATCGACGGTGATTTTTTTCGTCGGTCGGAGATGCCAGTATTGATTCGAAACGGATACGGGGGATTCTGGATAGTTCACGCGCCAAACAATTCGGAGATCTGGATTTTTAGCCCCATCACCAGTTACTAAGTTCAGTATAGTGTGGTTAATCATGTCTTTGCTGAGACCTTCGCTTTGACTTTTTTCGAGCTGCGCACTTTGCTCAGAAAAAATCTTTCCAAGGTCAGCACCAAGGGCGGATCGAGTGGCGTACCAGTCCCGCAACTGACTGATGCGTGTTGTGGTTGTAGCCGTAATTGCTTCAACCTCCATAGCGCTCAGTTTATTCTCTTTGACATAATTTGATTCGAGCAGTCTCTGATTTATTACTGCGGGTCCTTCCGTCATGAACATGCGGGCAATCACATACCGTTCAATGTCGAAACGACTCTTAATGGAAGTCGTATGAATAAACCGCAAGTCTGTATGCGGGAAAGGCGTTGTTGGCAAAGTCAGCTTAAATTTAGTTTCTAGGTTTAGAAGGACCTTGAGAATATCACCTGTAAGCCAGTTCGCATCTTTGGCAAGGCGAGTTTCCCAAAGGGCAATGATCAAACTAATTGGATCTGTCTTTTGAGCTATTAATTTTTTTGCATAGGCTTCGAATTGTTCCTGGGTTTTTATGGAATCAAAGTCTTTTTGCTCGAGGCCGGAAGCAGAAGGTGTATCCGACTTCAACTGCTCCGGAGTCCTCTGAAAGACCCATTCACAGCGTTCTGCTGCCGCCAGCCCTCGCTCGGGGGTAAAACTAAGAATGAGTGCAAGGAATAATGAAGTCGTCATTATGGATTGAATAGTGCAACCATTATGCCACGTCTTCTAGAGCTAAACGAGGCCGCATTCAGTAGGTTCTGTCAATCGGACGAAAATGGGCCTCGATGACGTCTGTCTCAGAATGATACGAAAAGGAGTCATTCAGCCTGATGTAGTCAGTGTGCTTCCAGGCGTTGATGAGTTTAATGAATCTGCATAGACGTCCCGGAAAGTTAATATCTCTTTGAATTTTCTTTCATTGTCGCTAGGGAAGCCGCAAGCGGAGGTAAATTCGTCTGCGTCTTTAAAGGTTCCAAAAAGGCGGTCCCACCAGGTTAAATCGCCAAAGTTGAAATTGTGAACATCAAGCTGATGGTGAATTGAGTGGTGTTCGGGGCGCTGGATGATGAGTCCTATCCATTTTGGAGTTCTAATATTAGCATGGTAAAAATATTCTCCAGTGGCCGCGAAGAATGCGTACCAGGCTCCGTCTTCGCCAGTTCCTCCGAAAACAAAATAGATTATAAATCCTATGAGGATTGAATTTGTTGCGATTTCTAAAGGGTGTTTGTAAAAAGAGGTCAGCACCTCGATTCTCTTTGGACTGTGATGCAGTTGGTGAAACATTACCCACCAGCCGTTCTGATGACGTAAACGATGCCACCAGTAAAAAACAAAAGTACCGATGAACCAAAAGAACAAGCCATTTACTGCAGGTTGATTTGAAAGGTCGACCTTAAAAATGCTGTACTCACGAAAGTATTTATTCCAGGTAACACCTGCAATACTCACTAATAATAGTTGCGTAAGGTTAATCAAAAGTGCTCTCCAGTACCAACCCTTGACGTGAGGAAGTTCACGACCAGGTCTAAGTCTCTCCATTGTGAAGAAAAAAATAGTTGAAACTATTAAAAGCACACTGGGCAATAACTGGTTCTGCATGATTTTCCTTGTGAGGGAAGTCTAACACATCGGGACCATCGACAAGAAGTGAAGGATATTCCTGCAAACATGGATTAGACTAGGATGAGCTAAGCCAAGTAACCCTATCAAGAGGTCTTTTTAAGTGCCAGAACTTCCAGAGGTATAAGAACCTGTTTTTAATAGCAAAATGGTTTCAAGGGGTTAGTTAAAAAGGTTGAGTAATTTCGCATTCTTAGGTTCTCATTTGTTATCATTTTATTTCATCCCGAATTCATGAGAAATCATGATTTTTCATGAAATCGGGTGAAAAAGGGTGAAATGAATTTGATTTCACCCGCGCACCAACCATATGTCGAATTTCTTACTGTGAGGTCGTAATGCCTTTAAGTGTTCCGGGAACTTCGCCGCGCAGCAGTTTTCCGATGAATTGATCCAGGCTGATTTTGCCATGTGATTTTTGAAACTCCATGTGGGCAAACTTGAGTCGGTCTTGTTCGCTGTAGGTGGCTTCCTGTAGGGCTTCAATATGTTTATTTTCGATAAGTCCGAGCGCTAACTGGATAATTTCTGAATCGCGAATTTTGCGACCGAATTCTTTTTTATTGGCTTTATCTTTAATAGCGGAAAGCAGTTTGGCGCATTCCGGGTCAATTTTCTTAAGGGCTGATTGCTTTGTGTCTTTCTCCTTACTTGTCGGTTGTTTCTTGTTCTTGGTTTCGGCGGACTTATTACTGCTTTTGTCAGTTTGTTTTGGTTGAATCGATTCTTCCATACGTTCTCCTATTGTTATGTGGATAAAAATATAAGCAAAATTTGTGGTGATCGTTGTTTTCAGTTGTCGTCAGGTGGGCGAAATTTGCTATCCGGTGCGCGGCGAGAAATCGGAATTTTTGATCGTTGGGTGCAAGGATTCGGGAAACCATTCGCGCACCCAAGATGCAGGTGTAATGCGCGGCCCACTCCCAGGGTTTTGCAAGCAAAACCCCATACCTGGCTCCCGTTCGGTCCTCCACCCCTAGTAAACTTCCCACTCCCTACGAGAGCGGGAAGTTTACTAGGGACTCCAGCCCAAACGGGAGCCAGGTATGGAAGTGGTAACTTCTTGGGAGTGGGCCTTTATATTATTTTTTTCAAGGGGAGGGGGGCGGGGAAAAGATTTATTTATCTGAGGAGTTTTTATGTCTTTAGTTTTTGAGAAGAAGAAATCAATACGATATCGCGCGGTTGTTTTAGTGGAGCGCGATTACGATATTCTCGAATACATTTTGGAGATGAAGTTTGCGAGTCTCCAGAATGTATTCGAGAAATTTTTTTCAAGGTTACAGAATGGTGAGGGGGCGAAGTCGAACGAGTGGGCTACGAGGAGACTTCAGCAATTGACGAAGGCGGGTTTTTTGAAGGCAGCTTATAGTTTTTCGCATAGGGCGAGGTTTTATTTGCTGACGAATAAAGGTTACGAGGTGTTGCGGAAGGGTAGATTGTCGTTAGATCCGTTGGGTCCGAGCTTTACGATAGATCACAGGACTTTTGATCATGACAGGTTGGTTTTGGAATCGAGGATTATGCTGGAAAATAGGAGAGCTGCGAGTTGTTGGGTGAGCGATAAGAGATTGAGATCGAGTCGGGAGTTAGCGGGAGGGTTGGTGCTGAGTCATGTTCCGGACGGGTTGTTTGTTAATGAGAGGGGGGAGAAGGTTGCATTTGAGCTGGAGTATTCGGTTAAGCCGAGGAAGGTGTTGGAAGAGAAAATCAGACGATATGTGATGATGATGAGATCGAGTGATGAGCGTTTGAGGGTTTTTGATAGGGTATTGTATGTGTGTGCGAGGCCGATGAGTTATGAGCGGGTTAAGAAAGAAATTGAGATCTATGGAGATTTAATAGAGGTGATGATGCTGGATCAGTTTTTCGGAAAGAGATCCGGACATTAAGGGTGAGGTAGAGTTTAATTTGGACGGAGCCTGTTTTAGTTTTTGCAGTGTGGGTTTTAAAACTTTTAAAAGAAAGGAAGTTTTAATGAACCAGTTTGTGAAAAGTGTGCAGGCGGAAAAAAAGGTAGCTGTTCTACCGGAGGAAAGAAAGAAGGATCTAGCGATCGTTTTATATCTGTTAGAGATGAAGTATATGACGATGGATCAGATCATTCGCAAATTTTTTGAAGGGGCGAAGGTTGAGGAGAGGCTTCAAAGGTTACTGGATGAGGGCTTAATCGAAACCAAGGATAAGGAGATGTCTTTGTCGTGTTTGATGCGACCGTCGACCAAGGGCTATGAAGAGGTTAAGAAGGCTTTTCCGGATGTGAAGGTGCCGATCAGGGAGAGAAGTGTTTTTCCGCCGAGATTAAATCACGATTTGATGCTTAATGATTTAAGAATCCGTTTTGAGGAGTTAGGTTTTCTATTGAACTGGCAGTCGGAGACGAAGCTGAGGGAGATTCCGTTTTTTCTAAGAAGTTTTAAGGATCTGCCAGATGCTTTATGCAAAAAGAAAAATGATAAAGCATATTTTTTAGAGCTTGAGGTGGCTAAGAAGAATCCGAAGCTTTACCGGGATAGGATCAAAGAATATCTGGAACATTTGAAAAAGAAAGAGTTTATCGAAGCAAATATTGAAGGCGTGATCTTCTTTTGTGCAAAGCCTGAGGTGGTGGAAATAATCAGAAAAGAAATTCCAGAAGGAGCGAAGGGGATTTCGGTACAGCCTTATTCGAAGTACTTTAAAGCTGAAACGCAAAAGACTCATGAACAAGTTATTCATTAAAAGTATAAGGCCCCTGCTGGAAGCAGTGGGCCTTTGCCAGAAAGAGGGATTACTTGTTGGGAGGGTTTGTGGTTCTTTTTCCCAGAAAGAATATCTTTCTCAGCAAGAGCTTAATCATCATGTCCATATATTGGGCGCGAGCGGCTTTGGAAAGACGGTTTTACTTTCTAAAATCCTTAAGGATCAATTAAAGAAAGGCCATGGGGCGCTTTTGCTGGATCAAAAGGGTGATCGGGAGGATATGAATGCTTTGATTAGTGAGGTGAGGAACTTAGGCAGGTTGCAAGACTTGCAAACCTTCAGTCTTTCCCATGAGGGGCTATTTGGTCATTACAATGTGATTGCTGATGGCAATGCGACGGAGCTACGAGATCGGATCATAGATAGCTTTAATTGGTCGGAAGAGTTTTATAAGAACCAATCGATGGGATATTTATTAAAGCTGATGACGGCGCTTTGCTATTTACGCGATCAGCACGGCTGGCAGGTGGACCTGCATAGCGTTTACCAGGGCCTCAGCTCGGCGGATTTCCTACGAGATATGTGCCTTGCGATACCAAGCACCGAAGCAAGAATAAAAACGCTGGCTGAAGATTGCTACAAATACCTGATCGATAGAGCACTTTCCGGAAACCTATCAGGTTTAAAAGTCCAGCTAGAGAGTTTACTGATCACGAGCTTTGGCGATTACCTGAAATCAAATAAACAAGGCATTAACCTCTTCAAGGCAGTTAATGAGCGAAAAATCGTGTTTATCTTTCTAGATACCAGACGCTACCGCATTGCAGGGCCGAGCCTTGCTAAGTTCATCCTCAGAGATCTCATTGCCACATCCTCAAAGATAGATGCGGAAATTCCAAAAGCGCAGCGAAAGCCGTTCGTGTGTTTTATCGACGAGTTTGCAGATATTGCTAGTGAAGAGTTCACAAGCTTCCCGGACCGGGCGAGAAGTTCAAAAATGTCGCTCGTCCTCAGTCACCAGGAACTTTCTGACCTTAAAAAAGTATCAGACACTTTTGCAGCAAGGCTCACCGGCAACATCTCCACGCTCTATGCCTTCCTGCAATCAAACTCAGAAAGCGCCGAAACTATTGCCGCAAGGGCCGGAACCAGGTCCGTTATGAAGGTCACCGAAAGGACCACCAGGTTTTTATGGTGGCAGGTACGGACGGGAGAGAGGTCAGAGAGGGAGGTCGAAGAGTATCGGGTTCATCCCAACGTGATTAAATCGTTGAGAGTCGGTGAATGTGTGGTGATCAAGAAGTACCCCACAGCACGCTCTCATGTGGTGAAGGTCGATGAAAACTAGCCATCTGCTGCGTTGGCAAGAACCTTCCTTCGTTGCGACGTACTTGAGCGTACGCCTCACTTCGAAAGAACCTCTTCGCCTTGCATCTGGCCAGTTTTGATCAACTTTGGGTATAGCACTACAAAAATAAGAAATTCGTTCTCTCGTAAATAGAATTCCTGTCTGACGGGCTATCGCAGATATAGACCGGAACCCGACCTACGTGTCCAGGGGACACCGCCAACCGTTTGTATTGGGAGCTCGGTTTTGGGCGCTCAAGTGAAAGCGTCTGAAAATGGAAACCATCGCTCGAAAAAGTAAATGGAGAAATATTGAAAATGGCTAGCTTGTACATTAGAAATCAAAAATGCCAGGGAGGGCTCTCTACTAAGTATCCTGATCTAAAAAGACCGCAAGGTCCTAAGTGTTGGATTTTGCTTAAAATAACATATAAATTGCAATATGCGCATGATATGCATATAATATATGTATGGCCCTGATCTTTCGGTTTAACAACAGGGTGCATATTCATGTTTGGCCATTAGATCATGGGGATGTTCACGTGCATGTCATCTACGCTCCGGAAAACATCGAATTTAAGGTTTTCATAAACGACGGCAGAGTTGAGCACGTGACTAAAAACCAGTTTAGCATGAGTGACGAAAAGCTCATCGTTAAAGCGGTTTTAGCTAGAACCGAAAAGATACAGGAGAAGTGGAATGAGTTCCAAGCCGATCAAAAGAAATGAAAAGAATCTCTTCACAGAAGCAGACTTTACTCCCGAGTCGACAAAAGAACGCATCACAACTCTTATCGACGAAGATGTCGTCGATTGGCTGCGCGCAGAGGCGAAAAAGACAGGCATTGGCTATCAGACATTTATGAACATGCAGCTCCGCTCATTGATGAACGCCTCCATCGCTAAACGTAAAGGTAAAAACCTTTCGTTTGTTGAAGAAATAGCTCCGAACCAGGGCGTGGAACTTACCAAAGATTTTATGGTTCAGATTGGTAAGATGATTGATGAGAGGGTGGAGAGGAAGATTAGAACATTCGAAAGCACCCACCGCAAGAAGGGTGGTCGATGAAAAGTAAGCATCTCCTTTGTTGTCGAACCTCCGACTGTCCTCGACGTATTATACATACGCCTGCGGGAATCGGAAGTTCTCCTCCTCGGATCTGCATACTTTTGATCGACCTTGGGGATATGGATCTAAGAAGTATCTAATTCATGACCAACGTATTTTGATTGAGCGCGTGGGAATGTACGTGCGAACCCGTATTCCATGCCCGCATGGGCATCGCCAACCGTTTGTATTTAGATATTCCAGAGATTTTGGCTTTTATAGGGGAGCGCGGACAGTATCTCTGTGCGTTTAATTGTAAAAGGTATGTTAAAACTATTTGGTTTTAAGCAGCGGCTCAGCGAATTCTTCTGGCAGAAGTTATGCAGTTTATTTTTGTTAGAATTAAAAAAGCCGCTAGAACCAATATATCGACCTATAACGATCTAAGTAGGGCGATAATGGCTTTCTGTAAAAAGCTTAGACAGGACGAACGTGAAAGCTGCCCTAAGATTGACCCTAGCTTTAGTTTCTTTATCTATGAGCTTCGTAGCGAAAGCTGAGCCTGGATTTAATCCTATTACCGACAAGTCGACTCCATCTTCTGTCGTGGAGGCCAGCAAATATTTGTATGAATTTTGGGGGCCAGGCGATGTTCAGCAGGTAGACCGGAAAACATATTTGCAGCTAGCGAATAAGATCACAGCGATTAAGTCAAAGAATTTTCGAGAAAAAATGGCATTTATGGTAGCGAAAGCAGAGGTTCAACGTTGTAAAAAACTTGATCTGCCAATTTGTAGCGTATCTTCCGTCCCAGCAAGAGGTTCGGCATTTCTTGTGAGCGGAGGATTGCTAGCAACCGTGGTGCATAATTTTTTAACTGATTCGGCACTGCTGAAGTATTTTGGTAATCTTCGTCAGAAATGGAACTCTGATTTGGCGAGTGATGATACTGGAGTGCGAGACATTGCTTTGACCCAGGTAAAGCATTTTACCCAAAATCCTCTAGAAGATTCGATTTTTTTCGTAACGGATAAAAATGAAAATATTGTTTTTTCGTCTCTGGATGGCAAATATGCTTTTGTAAGATGGAGAAGCATAAGTAAACCCATTGCAAAGGTAGATCTAAGTTGTGACGAGAAAAACAACTGCTCTGTGGGTGATATTCGTATTGATTCGTACTCAGTCAATAATCCTCCTCTTATGATTAGTCCTGCCACGTTAGTTGATGATATCGCGCTTATTAAAATTGATTCCTCAGCTGGGATACAAGTTTCTCAGCAAAATTGTCTTCCTGGACAGAAAAATTATATCGTTGGTTATCCTGCAAAAACAAAGAACAGAAAAGCACTTGGGTTTAAAGACGCAGCCGATAGAATGCTTGTGTATACCGAAGGAGTAGTTGTCGAGACCAGTGATTTAAAGAAACTCTCCGAATGGAGCGGAATCGATAACCTTATTAGTTTTTATTCTGACAAGAGCATCTTACTTACGGACGGAGACGGCTGGCCCGGAATGAGTGGGGGAGCTATCCTTAATGACCAAGGGCAGGCTTGCGCAGTTTTTAACGGAAGCGCACCATATAGCGGTGAACTCACGGTGAATCCTATTAGCAAGCGCTTCAATCTCTACAGTTCAGGCGTTCCCTTCAGCCATTAGTCAAAACTTTCAATCCAAAGCTGTCGATCAACGGACAGGCTTTTTGTTTTGAATGCCTGGGCACCGCCAACCGTTTGTATTTAGATATTCCAGAGATTTTGGCGCTTATAGGGGGGCGCGGACAGTATCTCTGTGCGTATATGTGCAAAAGGTGGATTAAAACCATTTGTTTTCTAGCCAAACGAAAATTTTTCGGCATAGTATACGCGCTTGGAAATTCAGCCCATTACACTTAGTACAATTCGAGAAATGCAAAACGTCCTTAGTGAATCTGCGGGATACACTGTTAGTATTGAGGATGAAATTGCGTATTTTGATCCTGACACTGCGAAGTCCTGGTATTTGGCCCGCGGATATGACGGACAAGTTCTGGGATTCATCAGAAATTTCGCTCAAAATTCAGAGTGGAGTTTAGCGGAACTTTACGTTAAACGTAGCATTCAGAATCGAGGACATGTTGTCTATTCATTGTTGAATAGTTTTAAAGGGACAGTCTCTTTTCCAGCAGGCCATAGATTACGTATTGATATTTTAAGTCACGACGTCGAATTGAATGAAATTTTAGGAAAAGAAGGATTCTCTGAAAAGTGTCAGACCTTTCTTTACCTCGAACGAGACTTAAATGTCAGAACTCCGCAATTCAAATCAGAATCAATTTCAAATACAGATGCGGCGAGTGTCTCTGAAACTCTAAGCCATCTACATCCTGTCTCAGAAACTGAAGCTCAAAAGTGGATTGAATCTAAAACAATCCGAGGCATCAGATGTGAAGGTAAAGTTGTTGTAGCAGCACAGATTTATGATTCTGACGATGCGCTAGAAGTGAATCGAATTGCAACCCATGAAAAATTTCTTCGCAGGAGTTTCGCAAAGAAACTCATGGAGCAAGTGTTTGCGGAGGCTTCAAGTCTTCAAAAGAGGAAAGTATATCTCAAGGTAGAGGACGTTCGTCTTCCCGCAATATCGTTCTATAAAAGTATTGGCTTTATTGAAAATCAGGATAAGCGCCAGGTTTGGCATTCGCGGTGGTACTAAACCCCTGGGTTTATTACCAATAATCGCTTGGGAGTTCCTCTTCAACTGAACAGAGAAAAAGGTGTGCTACATAAAGCACGTCTTTTGTTTTCGGTGATGGCTACGAATGAAGGTGTTAACGGGCACGGCTCAGTTTAAGGTTATTTTGGGATAACCTAATAGTACCTGTTTGGAGTAGTATCATTTAGAAGTATTTTAAATGAGTCTGCATTTCCAGTTACGTTGAGCCCATTCAAATAGACATTTGGCCGTAAAGGAACTTTACCGTCATAGGTTTCACTTACGACATAGTGAACATTATCCAAATCGAAGCTTACCTCCATACGTATTTTGTAAACATCGTTCCAAAGCATTTCCCCTGCATAAGTAAGATCGACTATTTGCCCACCGAAAAGGGTCATTGTTCCTTTGCCATTTGTCTTCTGGTATGACGTACAGAGTCCTCCTTCAGAAGGACACTTTTGTGTAGTAGCAAATTTTCGTAGGTGTTTGGAAATTGCCGAAATTTTAAGTCCTTCTTGCTGTTTTAAAAAAATTGCGCTCATATCATAGAAAAACCACGACTGTAGTTCTATAGAAAATTGACCCGACCAGACTGCCACTTCTGAAAAGTTAAATGGACATCCTGGCAACGATTCAATCTTACTCGAATTTGTAATTTCTTTCCCACCTTCGGCATTGCTGAAAGGCGAAATCTTACAGGCTGATTCAACCGAAGTGATTAGATCTTTGAATGGCGAGGATGCTATTTCTTTTTGTCGCCAGTCCTTCTGCTCCACTGTTTCATGTTCCAAAGGTATTGAAAGCAAAGGCACATCCGCAAATGCCCGAATGCCTTCAAGTGTCATGTAAAGTTTTTGAACTTGGCTATTTGTTAATTTCTGAGAGCTAGATGGGGCTGTAGATATATTATCAGGCGCCAACGAATTGTTTGCCGGCTGATTAGATTTTTCAGTGGATTCAGAACATGAACAAAAAACCGATAGGCTTAAGATAAGCAATGCACACGATATAGCTTTCCACATATTATAACCCCTAATACTTTTCAAAGTCTTGTAATTGGATCAAGGTCAGTGAGCAAGGTAAAGGCTTTGCGGTAGTTGCGGAAGCAGTAAGAAATCTTGCACAGAGAAGTGCCGAGGCCGCAAAAAATATCGCGGCATTGATCGACTTGAGTGTCACTCGAATCGGGAATAGTGCTGAGCAGGCAAATCGCAGTGGCGAGGTTTTAGCTGAAATCGTAAATTCAGTTAAAAAGGTCTCAGATCTAAACGGTGAAATAGCGACGGCTAGTGAAGAGCAATCCAGTGGAATTATGCAAATTAGTCGTGCAATGAATCAGCTTGACGGTGTCACTCAAGGGAATGCGGCGGCCTCAGAAGAAGCAGCCGCGACTGCGGAAGAGCTTTCGGCACAATCTACTGTGCTATTAAAAAACGTTGCGTCTTTGAACGGATTGGTATCAGGCGGTGATCGTCTAGAGGTACAAGTTCAGAACAATGGCCATGTTGAGAAACGAAATGTTATCAAACTGAAAAAAGTACCGAAGTCTTCCTCTAAAGGCGAAGAAATGATCCCCTTTGACGATGACCAAGAAACTCATCGTAAGCTAGGGACTACCGATGGTTTTTAGCGAGAGCCAGCGGTGAGCGCGAAGGCTACGCAACATAAGGTTTGCCAGGAAATCCTTCATTAAGAAGGGCCCTTCGGGCCCTAGCTGCCAGGGAAGAATCAGGAAAAGGGCGCTTTGTTTTTCTTAGACTTTCCAAAAGGTGACAGCTAGCTTTGGGGAATTTCGCTTAACTTCCGCAAGGCAATGGCAGGAATAGCCAATAATGTTGTAATGACTTTAGTAAATAGTTTTCGAACGGTCCAACTTTATACCTTAAGGATCGAAGCGATACAAAATCGCCGATCAACTGAGCTTTCATGATGGGTAGTTAATCTTTGGAGGTAGCAAAGTAGGGCTTGCCGTCTTAAACCCTCAACAAAGAATAGCAGCCGTGGCTTTGAACGCCTAAACCTTACAGTTGTGGTTAAAGATGAAGTCTGCGCTTATCGACATCTAAGGATGCTTCTTTCAGTGCCTCTGGCAAAGTCGGGTGAGCAAAACAAGTACGTGCAATATCCTCAGCACTTCCTCCGAATTCGATTGCCGTCACGGCGGCTGGAATCATTTCGCTAGCTCTTGGTCCAACGATGTGGACACCAAGTACTCGATCCGTTGTTGCGTCTGCGAGAATGCGAATAAGACCTTCTTTTTCTCTGAGGGAACGAGCTCTCGCGTTTGCTGAAAACGGAAAAACGCCAACTTTATATTGAACATTTTTTTCTTTCAACTCGTGCTCAGCTGCTCCAACAGAGGCGTACTCAGGCCAGGTGTAAATCACACTGGGAATTGCATTATAATTCACGTGTCCAGCAACTCCCGCCATCCTTTCTACGGCCGCGACGGCCTCTTCTGAAGCTTTATGTGCGAGCATGGGGCCCGCAATTAAGTCTCCGACCGCAAAAATACCTGCAACGGTAGTTTCATAATGAGCGGAAACTTGGATGCGATTTCTTTCATCAAATTCAATGCCTATTTCTTTGAGACCCAAATCTTGACTTAGTGGCTTGCGTCCAACCGCGACTAAAACTTTGTCGCATTTAAGTTCGCTCACTTTTCCTTGTTCTTCGACTTGCAGAAATACTTTTCCGTCTCTGATTTCTGCTCCTTTGCAGAAGGTGTTAAATCGGAATTCCATCCCCTGGCGAATCAGAGACTTTTGAAGTTCTTTTGCGGAAGCCTCATCGGATTGGGCGAGAATACGGGATTGGGTTTCGATGATGGTAATACGACTTCCAAGTCTGCTCCAGACAGACGCCATTTCAAGCCCGATATAACCACCGCCAACAACGGCCAGGTGAGCCGGAACCTGTGTTAAGCTGAGGGTCTCGGTTGAGCTGACAATATACTCGCCGTCGTACTTTAGAAATGGAAGTTCGATCACGTCACTTCCCATAGCAAGAAGAACTCGTTTTGCATTGAGAGTTTTAGTTTCGGCTTTCTCTATAACCTCAACGGTCCAACCCGTTGGATTTTTGGAAACGACTTTTCCAGTACCAACAAATCGGCTAATCTTATTCTTTTGAAATAAGAAATCGATGCCGTCTTGTAGGCCGCCGACGACGGAATTTTTGTGCTGCATGATCTTTGATAAATCAAAGCCGACGCGTTCTACAGTTATTCCGAAACCTTCCGAGGCATGGAGCACTTGATGATAGTGTTCAGTTGCATCCAGAAGCGCTTTGGACGGAATACAGCCAATGTTTAAGCAGGTGCCGCCGAGGCGCGGACGTTTTTCAATGCATGCGACTTTCATTCCTAGCTGGGCGGCGCGAATTGAACCCACATATCCAGCGGGTCCTCCCCCAATAACGATGAGATCGTAGAGCTCGCTCATGAATTCCTCCCATTAGTAACGTGCGAAGATCGGGTTTTCCGTCCATCCAGATATGATTTCAAAATCAGCAGATGTCTAGCTTTTTTCTCGTCGGACTTTTAACGCAGAAGTTTAGTGCATAGTTTTTTCAGCATGTGCCTTCCTATTTTGATCCTGTCGGTTAGCTCTTGCTGCCGACAACTTGCTTTCTCGTTCACATAGTATCTTTGCACCGCGACCGAAGAACATATCTGCGGGACGCAGATAGTTGATTCCTGCGTGTAAGCGTTGGTAGTTGTATTCGTAGGCATAGTTATTCAATACTTCCCAAGCCTCCTGGAACGACTGGGGCGCGTTGGGGCGGATGGCCTCTGACTTTACTGTACCATTGAGTCTCTCGATTTTGCCATTGGTCTGCGGATGATTTCGGCGCGTGAAAACCTGCTGGATCTCAAGTTTTTTAGCGAGAGCCAGCGGTGAGCGCGAAGGCTACGCAACATAAGGTTTGCCAGGAAATCCTTCATTAAGAAGGGCCCTTCGGGCCCTAGCTGCCAGGGAAGAATCAGGAAAAGGGCGCTTTGTTTTTCTTAGACTCA
>DFXZ01000013.1 GCA_002381805.1 Bdellovibrio sp. UBA4095 | reverse complement strand
CAACAATTTAAGGTTCCAGTTTTAAGTTTTCATGAGTCCCGCTGTCCAGTCGCGAATCATAGCCAGAGTCGACTGCCGAGCATTAGCAAACTGCACCCCGTAAGACTGATCCTTTTCACACCAAACAACCTGTCCTTTGACCTCGATCATTTCGTTACCATCAGGGCTTTGGATCCTCATTGTCACGATACCGCCTTTTTCCAGTGCTGCATCGGCATTGAATGACAAACCACCTTCAGAGATCGTATTTACTGATCCGATCAACTCGCGATCACCAACATTAACTCTGATTTCCGAATTCATCTTAAATCGTTCATGGCGACGTTTGTTTTCAGGTGCCTTCATACGCAGAACCTGCCACACGATCAACGGCAACATAAGCAAACCAAAAAGGACTCCAGACATTGGTGGCTCACCACCCGCTCCAGGGCCGCCAGAAATAGCCGAAGAGACCAATCCACAGCCGCCAGCCGCTCCGCCTGCCTCTGCAGCTGGGGCGCGTGAATAGAATGGCTGCTCTGAAGAAACCGACGACATTGTCTTAGCGGTCTCTATGACTCTGAGGGCATTAATTCGAGAGCTCGAGCTGACATCATTTTGCAAATTACTGACGTAATCTGCTTGTCCAATCACGAGTTGCTTTAACTGATAACCCGAGAGTGATGGAGCTTCACGCAAAGCCAAAGCTGCCATACCGGAAACAAATGGGGCCGCCATACTGGTTCCCCACATGCGCATAAACTGATTGCCTGGAACAGTGCTATTTATGCCTTCTCCGGGACTTCCAATGTGAACAGTACGAACTCCAAAATTTGAAAAGCCTGAAAGCGAATCGTAAGTACTGGTCGATGCGATCGCGATATTACTTGGAACATCATAGTTCGCAGGATACATAGGCTTTGCATCATTATTCGCTGAATAGTTCCCCGCTGCAGATACAACAAGCACTCGATTATCATAGGCATGAGTAATAGCATCATGCAAAGCACTGCTATAGGCTGACCCACCCCACGAATTGTTGATAACACGAGCTCCGTTTTCGATCGCATAATAGATAGCACGAACAGCGTTGGCTGTCGTACCAGATCCATTACCATCAAGAAACTTTAACGGCATCACAAGTATTTTAGATTCTTCCAGGTTCGAGGCAAAAATATTAAGTCCTGCGCCAACGACAATACCGGCTACATGGGTCCCATGATTATCATCATCAAAGAAATTCCCAGTGTTATTAATAAAGTTGTAGCCGTGAATATCGTCGACGAAACCATTTTGATCATCATCGATTCCTGGCAAGCCATTGGCCTCTAGTTTATTAATCCAAAGTGCTCCCGAGCCTCCAGAAGGCGTGCCATTGTAAGGCTTGAAAACTTTATGAGACTTATCCAGCCCTGTATCAACGATAGCAACAACAATCTTGTCTGCGTTTTGCACGGAGCTCCCTAAAGCCCATGCCGCTTCTACTCCCGTTGGAGCTGATGACTGATAATAGGCGGAACTGCTTTCCATGGCACCAGAGGCTAAAACATCTTCAAGAGACTGCAGATCAACGGGACCATTGGGCTCCACTTCGTTTTTTTCTAATATATAGTTAGGTTCGATATACTCTACATCGGGATCGGCCTTAAGGGCCTCGATGTTGACCTTTTCTTCTGTCGACTTAAAGGAAATCTGGTAGACACCAATGCCGGGAAAAGAACCTTTCAACGAGGCCTTCCCTTGAATCTTGCTGTGAGCAACAGCAGCTCCACCCACGGATGCTTTGAATTTTATAAGATACTCTCCGGGAACCACCTTAACTTCATTTGCCACAGCGACCGAGCAAAGAAGAGATGACGCAGCAAAGAAGCCTATTAGAGAACGTATCACAGCTATCTCCCTTGTAACTGTGTAACTCTTCGGCACTTCAGTCGGGGCAACTTTAATTAATTATTAGCCTTATTTTGAGACGGCGTCAGAACTTGCTGTGTTTGATCTAAGCTGCTATTAAATTTAACCGATAATAACAATACAAAGGGCATCCAAGTATGAAACAGCTTCAGAAAATCTTCTTGCAGGGGTTGGTGACTTTTTTACCTATTGCCCTGACTATTTATATTATCTATGCCGGCGTTTCTGTCGTTGACAGCTTCCTTGGTGATTCTCTCCGAGAGGTCCTGCCTTTTTACGTCCCCGGCTTAGGTTTCCTGCTTACAATTGCTCTGATTTTCTTACTCGGATTGATGCTGAATAATCTGATCGCCACCGGACTCTTCCATAAACTTGAAGTCCGGATCATGAAGGTGCCTTTTATCAAGGCAATCTACAGCCCCCTGCGCGATGTGATGAATCTCTTTTCCAAAGGCGCTGGCCCTACTGGCTTGCAGAAGGTCGTTCTAGTTGACGTCGGAGACACTGGCATTCGATCCCTGGGAGTGGTCATGCGCGAAAGTTTTAAGGACCTTCCCGCAATCGAAGTAAACGCTGCAGATCGTGTGGCGGTATACGTGCCTATGAGCTATGGTCTGGGCGGATTTACTTTAATGGTCCCGCGCTCTAAAATCACACCTTTGGATATGCCAATCGAAAAAGCGATGAGTCTAGCCATCACGGGCTGGGTAAAAGTTGAAAAAACTGAGGGAGAAAACAAGTAATGCCGGAAGTGATCTCTTCAATGACCACGAGTGAAAAGTCTTTAAGAATAAACCAAGACTTATCTCGCTATGGTGCTTTCGCAGAGATTGGCGCTGGCCAAGAAGTAGCCCGACACTTCTTTCAGGCAGGCAAGGCCTCTCAGACCATCGCAAAAACTATTTCCGCGTATGACATGATCGTCAGCGACGATATCTATGGTCGCGAGCCCAATGGTCGTTATGTTTGTGAACCGCGTTTGCAGAAAATGCTGACTCATGAATACAATCTCTTAGTGGATCGACTTTCAAATAGTCGCGGCGACCAAACGTGTTTTTTCGCTTTTGCTAATACCGTAGCGACCGCCTCTACCGGAAGTTCTAAGCAATCCCATGGCTGGATGGGCATCCGCTTTCAAACCCAACCAGGGGGCCCGCAGAACGAAATCGTCTTGCACATTCGTATGTTGGATCGCTATCGCCTGCAGCAGCAGGAAGCCTTGGGAGTTTTGGGAGTCAACCTCCTAAGCTGCGCCTTCTATCATCTCGATAAAACCGAAGAGTTTATTCCAAACCTCGTGGAAAATCTTAAAGAAGGTCAGATCGTCATTGACGTGATTAAGTTTAAGGGCCCCTCGTTACAACATTTTGACGACCGCCTAATGAACCTGGAACTTGTTCGCCGTGGATTGGCGGAAGCAATATTGTTTTCCCCGCAAAACGAGATTCTCAATGTTTCAGATGCGGTTTACGGTAGACCTCTACTGATCCAGCGGGGCACCTTCCGTCCCGTGACAAAGACTCATTTGGATGTTTTGCAAAAAGGCTTAGTTCAAATAAAAAATGATGTGCTGAAATGCGAGGGCAAAGACCTGGAAATTCTGCAGGTCATGGAACTCACAATGCACAATCTGCAAATGGATGGGAATATACAGGAGAAAGACTTCCTGGCACGCGTAGAAACCCTGACCAGCTTAGGTTTCCATGTGATGATTTCGAACTTCCGTCTGTTTTACAGTCTGAAACATTTTATTCGTCGCTACAACTCGCACTTCCTTGCACTTGTCCTTGGCGCAAGCCATTTGGAAAAGCTCTTTGATGAAAAGGCTTATTCCAATCTTGATGGGGGCCTTTTAGAGGGACTTGGCAAACTGCTGGAACAAAAGACAAAGGTTTACATTTATCCTCATAAAACTAGCATGATCTGTATGACGGCGAAGAGTTTCTTTCCGGCACCTCACCTCAGACATATTTACGCCTATTTCTTAGAGAACCAGCAAATTGTCGATATTTCTGGCTGTGATGAAACGGGCGATTATCTGCATTCAAAAGATGTGCTGGAAATGATCGAAAAAAATGATCCGCAGTGGGAAAAATGCGTTCCAGAGAAGGTTAGTGCCTTAATCAAATCGAAAAAGCTTTTTGGTCTGACATAGGCTTTTACCTGCCCTCCTTTAAAATGAATCTTTTTAAGCAGGGCCACTTGGGTGGTCGAAACAACGACCTGGAGAATTCTCCCACCCTCAACCCCGCATGGATCCTCGATTTTGTCCAAAAAAAATTAGTGAATGGAAATCTGTTTTGCCTTATTTGCTGGGGCCTTCGGAACAGTGACCATCAAAACACCGTCATTAAACTTCGCTTCGATCTTGTCAGGGTCAATCGTCTGGGGCACCGTAAAGCTGCGGACGTAAGAACCATAAGCGATTTCTGAAAGATGTCTTTTTTTGGTGTTTTCTTCTTTTTCTTCTTTCCGCTCGGCTCGGATCGTCAAGCGATCCCCATCGACTTCAACTTTGACTTGGTCCTTCTTGACTCCGGGCAAATCAACTTTCATCAGATAGTTGTTCTCTTGTTCCGTGATCTCGCACGAAGGGGCGAAATCGAATTTCTCAAGAGAACCTTGTGACGAGCTTCCCATAAGTTCGCTCACCACTCGGTCCATATCTTCTTGAATTCTAGTCAGTTCACGAAATGGGCTGCCAATTCGGTTTTGTCGAAAAAAGCTGGGTAAATTTGCCATTGCATCCTCCTTGATAAAATGACTCCATCAAGAAGCTAATATCAGAAAGACGAAAAGGCGCATTACTTTTGCTTTAAGTGACTTCCTACAGGCTATCTTTCCGCTCGAGCCTGCAAGAATTCGATCAAACATTGCACAGGTTGCCCATTCCCTCCGACTGAAGACAGTGCCCCCTGAGCTTTATCATTCCAAGCGTAAACATCTAGATGAGCCCACTTTTTACCACGAACGAATCTTTGCAAGAAAAGAGCTGCCGTGATGGCTCCGCCAAATCCCCCGCCCGAATTCTTACAGTCAGCGAATGGCGAAGATAGATCCGCCCAATACTTTTCAAATAAAGGCATACGCCAATTTAAATCACCTGCCCGCTGACCCGCCGACGTCAAAGATTTGGCAAGATCATCATCATTTGAAAACAGTCCCGCTATTTCCGCACCCAAACCGACTTTGATAGCGCCAGTAAGAGTCGCCACATCGATCACATATTCGGCTTCATCGGTTCCTTTTTGTGTGGAAGCAACGTCAAGAACATCCGCAAGGACCAAACGCCCCTCTGCATCTGTGTTATCGATCTCAACTTTCATTCCGTTACGAGCTGTAACAACATCGCTGGGCCTGAAAGATTTGGCATCAATGGAATTTTCTGCAAGTGCGAGATAAAAATCCAAAGGCCCAGGATACTGACTTTCAGAGGCCCACAACGCCAAAGCAATGACGCTGGCTGCTCCGCCCATGTCTTTTTTCATCAACCGCATTCCTGATGACGGCTTGATATCCAGTCCACCGGTGTCAAAGGTGATTCCTTTGCCGACAAAAGCGACCGGTTTAAGTTTCGATTTCTTGGTCGGGCGATACTTTAAGTGGACCATACATGGCCCATGAGCAGCACTCTGCCCTACAGCCAAATGCAAACCCATTTTTTCTTGCACTAATTTGCGAGTATCCCAAACCGTCACTTTTGTTTGCGGGAAACTGAGAGCCTTTGTTGCAAGGTTAGCAAAGCTCTCGGGATTCAGATCATTGGGGGGCAAACTGACAAGATGCCGGGCCAAATTCACGGAACGCGCCCTTAAAACTGCAGCGCGAATAACCGACTTTTCCAAACCACCCAATGTCTTTTTTAATGAAACCTTCGGCAGATCCTTAAGCTGTTGCCCATCGACAAACTGTCTAAAGCTATAACTGGAGATATCCAGGCCACTCAGTGCCCCCAGCTCTTGAATTTCCTCCGTGCCATGAAATTCGATTTCCACGCCTTTTAACTGATGTGCTTTAAACTGCGCGGTAAGAGAACCAAACTGATCGCGAGCCCAAGTGTAGGATGCTTCATCAATCAAACCATCGTGACCAAAAGATTTTTTCAGACGAGGCTTTAGAATCCACACGGGTCCTCTTTCCCCGACGAAATAGACAAACTCACGGTCGTTCTTTTTCAGGGAGTCTGCCTGCCAGCTTAAAGCATGATCTTTGATCAGAGAATTAAATCGGTTGGCGTCATCTACACCTAGGAAATAAACAAACCCCACCATTTCGTTCTTCATCTTCAGATCTTTTCCGAAGTCAAAGGTTTCCACCCACGACTTAATCTGCAGCTTCGATGTCTTTGCAGAGACATTTGCCTTCTTTGCCACAATTTCCTCACTTTTAGTTTGTGATTAAGGTCATAAAATCCTTAAAATCATAGTATGACGTGGACAGAGACCACAAACCTTAAATTTTGCTTACTCAATGCAGAGAATCTTTTTTTGCTGTTTGATGAACTCCCGCAGGGGGATCTTACAAATATGAATGAGACTCAATGGCAAAAGCTGTCAGTTTCCATATACGAAACCAAGCCACTGAAAAAATGCCAAGAGATTGCCGCTTCGTTGCGAGAGATCAATGCCGACATAATTATGCTCTGCGAAGTGGGTGGCCTGGAGTCTCTTAAGAACTTCAACAAATTGTTCTTGAGAGATGCCTATTCGGCCTGTTTAATTGAAGGCAATTCTGAACGCAACATCGACGTGGGCTTTTTGATTCGAAAAAATCTACCTTTCCATTTTGATCTTCAATCCAATAAGAACAGACCCATCAATTATCTCTACCCCCATGAAAAAGAAAGTTTGCTTAAGGGCTATCCGGTTAAAGGTGGAAAGGTCACTAGCAGTCATCGCTTTTCTCGCGACGTGGCCGAGCTGCGACTTTTTAAAAATGATAAAGAAAAACCTTTTTTTGCCACTCTTTTAACTCATCTCAAATCACGACTTGATCCCGAACGCATCGATCCGAATGGTTTCGAAAGAAGACAAGCAGAACTACGCACTCTGCTCGAGATCTATCGTGAGCTCCAGTTTGTCCATCCCGATATGCCGATCATAATCGCGGGAGACTTCAATGGAAATGCTGGACGTGCTCAAACGGATCAAGAGTTTCAAGAAATATATACTGGCACTCAATTGCTGGATGTTCTCGAGGTAGCACAAACTCCGCTCGAGGCACGCGCTACATTCTACAATGTCAGAAACGGGCAAAGAGCTGACGGCAAACAGATCGACTTTGTCTTTGTTTCACCTCACGTTCACGGTCTTTTAAAACCTGGCTCCGCTTACGTTTACCGATATAAAGATGAGTTAGGTCACGAACGAGGCATTCCTCTGACGATGGATAGTAAGTTACGACTTCCCTCAGATCACTATCCAATAGTGTTTGAAATTGAGAACCTTGCGATAAAATAAAGACGCCAAAATGCATCACTTCTGTTTTATAACAACTTTGAACATGACAGAGTTGTCATCCATTGACGTTCGGTAATCTTGAATTTATTCTTGATTTCACTATGGCAATGCAAAAAACAACCACCCCCGATTTTCAAGTGACTGCAAAAGTCGTTTATGTTGAATCAGAATCCCGTCCTGAAGAGGGATACTATTTTTTTGCTTACAAGATTTCGATCAAGAACGTTGGGCATTCCACTGCCCAGCTTATGAGTCGACATTGGGAAATTACTGACGCCGATGGAAAAAAAGAGGATGTTCGCGGTCCCGGAGTGGTGGGCTTACAACCCAAAATTCAACCCGGCCAAACCTTTGAGTATGACAGTGCGTGTCCATTAAACACGTCCACGGGAAGCATGAAAGGTCGATATCATTTTGTCGCAGAAGGCGGCGAAAGTTTTACCGTTGAGGTCCCCGAATTTTATCTAATTGCCCCTACAGCTCTGCACTAGATTTCAGCTGAACCCAGAAGGTCTAGTTTTTATAAAATCATCTGGTTTTCTCCGGAAAGGCTATGGTACATCCTAAGCCGTTTTTCCCCACAGGAGGATACGTGACTTGGTTTCGCCATCTTCGAGATTTATTAACTGGCAGCCCGCAATCTGGGATGTCTCTTTGTATGATCGTGTCCGAGCAAGAAGGCGCAGAAATCTGGCTTGACGGAAAGAAGACCAATTATGTTACTCCAAAGCTCGTGGCCGTCCCCAAGAATCGTGAAGTAGAGCTGACCTTGAAGTTGGTCGCCCACGAGACCCATACCGTGAAGATTTCAAGCCCGCAAAATTTGACATATTATTATTGTTGTATGGACCGCATTCCTCTTAGACTGATCAGCAATGAAATCTCTCAAACTGCAAATTTTTAGAGTCACTCCCCGTCTTATCATTCGTCCATTAGTTTTGGAGGATCATGAAAATTGGCGCCAAGCCTACTCCAGTCTTCGACCTGCTTTGAATGAATGGGATGAAAGCCCCTGGGACGACAAAGAGTTGACGCTACAAAAGTTCAAACAGCTTTTAAAAATGCAAAGAGATCGACGCATCAAAGACAGCTACTACGAGTTCGGAATTTTTCGCAAAGATGACGGCGTGCTTGTAGGCAGTGTCAACTTGATGGATGTCTCTCGAGGTATTTTTCAAAATGCTTACCTCGGATATCGCGTGTTTAACAACTTCTGGGGCCAAGGCTACGCTCAAGAAGCTTGCAAAGCTGCGAAGACCATCGCCTTCAAGGACCTGAAGCTGCACAGACTTGAGGCAGCCATTTCGCCCGAGAACAAAAAATCAATCCAAGTCGCCAAAGCCCTGGGCTTCCACAAAGAAGGCCTTAGCCGCAAGCGTCTTCTCGTGAACCGCAAATGGCGAGATATGCTGATCTACGCTCTCACAAAATAGCTACTTTCACTTCCGGTCGGATCATTCCGTCGGCCTTAACCGGCACTTCGTCAAAAGTGTTTACACAGCTTTGTTCTGGTAACGAATAAAAACAACCCTAACAATAGGAATACTATTCGCATTAAGCCCGTCAAGTCGAACTAACTTAAACGAACGAGCTCAAATGCTCGAAAGAGATATTATATGTCTATGAAGAAAACGACGGTTCTAGGCTTCTTGACGTTCGCTCTGCTTGGAACTCAAGCTCAGGCAGTTACATTGACTGAACTGATCACTGAGGCTGAGAAATTCGGAAAAGTCTCTGCAGGTATGTTCACTCAACAAGGTGTTATACTTAAGGGTGAGCTTCTTGAAAAAGGTGATGTGGGCACGAACAACTGCTTGATTATGATTGAAAAAGTGGGCGATCGTTTTGCTATTATGGATTATGATGCAGCGACAGTTGCCGGCGCTACGACCGCTTCTTTGTCCGATTTTCAAAATAACATGAGCAGAGACCAGAAGAGCCTGGATATCAGACAGCGCCTTGATGGTGACTCAACCATCCGCACCGTTGCGAAAATTTCTGGCGACAGATTTTTGACGATTCAGCAGAAATGGCATGATTCAGCTTATTTCTTCGGAATCCCAGCTGCACAAAAATCTTATACTTGCGTTGTTGATTTGAAAAATCAGTAATCAGGTTAAATCAGAATTTTTCTATAAAGGGAGCCCTCGAGGCTCTCTTTATTTTTGGGCCTTCAGATTCTGAAAAAACCTGCCCCTGCAAAGTCCGTAGCTAAGCCCCAGTCACTCTCTCAAATAACCCACTAAAAAATATAGCCACCGCGAAGTGACGCAGCCCGATCTGGACGACCAAAAGTTTGACGGTGGGATGAGTTGGTTTGCCCCTGAATCAAAGCTGAAGAGGTATCGTTTTTGAAGATGGCAGGGTATGCGCTTTTTTCTATTAACCATTTTATTTCTCCTAGGTTCTTCTTCTGCATGGGCAGCAGAACTTATTCGCCTTTATGAGTGGCTGCCAGGTCGCAGTCAGGCTCCCCTTATTCTTCCGGTCAAAGCATCCGAAAGCCCTGAAGAAGCCGCCAGACGCTACTTGCAAAACCTGACGAATCAGCCAGATATCGTGGAGCTTTTTGAAGGCAAAGCCCCTGAGTTAAGTATTCAGAACTTTAAGCCCTTGAATGACACCACAAGAGAGTCCCGCGCATTGCTGATCGCGAATTTACCTAAGGACTACACCCAAGACTCTCTTCGAGTGACGAACTTTAAGAAGATTTTTGCAGACGGTGGCCATACTTCTTACATCCTGCCGCTGGTTGCTGACATTGGACTTTCCCAATCAGAAAGCCGGGACTTTCACAAACAGATTGCTGAAAAATTCCCGTTCATGGTGGCTATGGGCGGCGATGACGTGGCTCCGCACTTTTACGGCCAGGAGAACTTTCATTCCGGCCGAACTATTCCCGCCAGAGATCAATTCGAGATTCGTCTGATTAAATCTTACGTTGCCCAAGGAAAGGGATTTCTTTTAGGAATCTGCCGAGGTTCGCAAATCTCTTCCGTCGCCCTTGGATATAAAATGATCCAAGATATTCCATTCCATATAGGCGAGAAAGTCGCTCATTCGGACCACTGGCACAACATCGAAATCAAAGACACCCAACATCAGCTGCTACGCTCGTTAGTAGGCGCTGAAAAAAGCCTTCATGTAAATTCACTGCATCACCAGTCCGTAATTTTTAAAGAAGGCGGTCCTTTACAGCTAGCAGCCCAAAGTCCCGACGGCATCACCGAAGCCACGGAATTCAAAAATGGTCGTGGATTGCTACTCCAGTTCCACCCCGAGCTAATGAACAACAACCTCGGCTCCAAAATCCTTTGGAAAGTCCTCGAACAAAAAAACAAGGTCATGCCCAGAACCTGCTCGCGGCTTTTCCTATAGCATCAATCAAAAATATCCCTGCCCCCGAAATACCAATTCGACATATACAAAAACTTAGAAGACAAAGTCGAGTTGGCTAGAGAGTTCTCTTTGAATAAAGCGTAACTCGGCCTTTGACGGCGCACGATGCGCGAACCCGCCAAAGGCGGGCGTCAACGAGCCAGGATGGCGTGCCGATGAAGCTTTATTCAAAGAGAACTCTCTAGCCAACGCTCGCACTATGACAATACAAATAGATGGGAGTCTAGGGACTCAGGATTTTAGTTTTCCAGGAACCATTGTCGCGCTGATAAAGATAGCGCTCATGAAGACGGCCGGTCAGGCCAAAAAAGAATTCAATCTCAGAGGGGATCACTCGCCAGCCACCCCAGTGTGGAGGACGCGGAACTTCCTGTCCGTCAAACTGCCGTTCGTACTCTTGCACTCGCAAGATCAGATGCTGATGATTGGGAATCTCGGAACTTTGATTAGAGGCCCATGCGCCGATTTGGCTTAATCGAGGACGGGATTTGAAATAAGCATCACTTTGTTCAGCAGAAACTTTTTCTGCAACTCCAGTAACTCGCACTTGCTGCCAAATCGCCGGCCAATAAAAATTCAAGCAAACGTGGGGATTGTGCTCGATATCTTGTCCTTTATGACTTTTGTAGTTGCCATAAAAAACAAAGCCCCCTTGCGACACCTCTTTAAGATAGACCGTTCGCACAGAGGGCACTCCCTTTTGATTCACCGTTGCCAAGGCCATCGCGTTAGCTTCAGGAATTTTCTGATCAGTTGCCGATTTCAGCAACTGATCAAAATTTTCAAAAGGGTCTTTGTTTGGATCAAACATTATTTCGCTTTTTTACCAGCTTTAACGATTTCGATCAATTCAACTTCAAATACCAATACTGAATTTGGCGGGATGCCCGGACGACCAGATGGACCGTAAGCCAATTCAGGTGGAATGAAAAGCTTCGCTTTTCCACCTGGCTTCATCAACTGAAGAGCTTCTGTCCAGCCAGGGATAACACCGCTTACCGGGAACTCTGCAGGTTGACCACGGTCATAAGAAGAATCGAACTGCTCACCATTCGTCAAAGTTCCTTTGTAGTGAACTTTAACAACATCATCTTTCTTAGGAGAAGTGCCAGTGCCTTCTTTTTCCATGATGTACTGAAGACCAGAAGCTGTTGTCTTAACTCCTTCAGCAGATTTGTTCTTCTCAAGGAAATCTTTGCCGGCTTGAGCATTCGTATCAGCAGCTTCTTGTTGCTTTTTCATAGCCATTTCTTGAAGCTTCATCATTGCATTTTGCATGTCTTCTTTAGACATTTCATTTTTACCAGCAGCTGCATCTTTCAGAGCTTGGTTCAATGCTGCTGCATCGAAATCGATATTTTGTTGTTTTAAGTTTCCACCGATTTGCTGACCGATAGCATAAGATGCTTTCTTCATGTCGGTATCTAATTTAACTTTTCTTTCGCAAGCGGTGTTGAAAGCCATCGCTGAAATAACAAGGCCTCCAAGAACTAACTTATTCATGCTGTCTCCTCTATAGGGTTGTTTCAATTTCTCTAACGGATCTATCTTGCGACGATTTCGAGGATTTTCAAACAGATAATGCAGCACGTGAAAGGAAGTAACTTTGACAATCAGCAAAGCTGCCTTTGAATTTCACTTTCACTTGACGGCGCTCTAACGAGCCTAAATAGAGAGGATCGTAGTAATACTGAAGTAATAAACTGATCCACTGGCGATTGCCATCGAGAGCGTTCCGATTGATAAAATCGCTTTCTGAGACCTCGATAGCCTCAATAATTTCCTGAGTCCGCAGACCACCCAACTTACGTTGAATCGCCAAAGTTGCTGACCTGTAGTGCTTAAATAAGCCTAAAGCTTGCTGTCTCAAAATATCAGACTCTTCCGCACAGCGAGGACTGTTCGAGCAAGCCAAGCCGATCGAGGTCTGCAGGATGTAATCTGCAAAAATATTATCGACCCTTTTTTCCAGCTGTTCGTCCACCCAAATAACTTCGGAGGCTCGCATGCGTTCAAAAAGTTTCGTTGGCAGATAGCATTTGCCGATTAAACGACTTTCATCCTCAACAATGGGAACTAATTCCCCAGATATTCTGTCCTCGATTTGAATCATCGTGACAGCAGCGGCATTTTCAAAGTTGGCTTGGCTCGGCTGAGCTATCTCTCGCGCTCCGAAGGCAGAGCCACGATGGCGCGCTAAACCTTCAAGATCCAGAACTGGATGAGTCTGATCTAGCGATTTCAGCAAGAGAGTTTTTCCACTGCCCGTAGGACCCGAGACAACGTCAAAAGAATATTCTTCAGAGAATCGATCAATTTCACCTAATAAAAAATTCCGGATCGCTTTATAGCCACCTTCGACCAGCGGGCGATCCACTCCTATTTCATGCAGCCATTTCTGAGTATATTGCGAGCGTTTGCCCCCACGGTAACAGAACAGCACTGCCTGTGGGTGAGCTTGGAGAAATTGACTCCAAAGCTCCACTCGCTTTTCTTTGACTTCACTTGAAATCAACTGAAGCCCCAAAGTCACAGCGGCTTCTTGCCCCTTCATCTTGTAGGTAGTTCCGACGAGAGCTCGTTCCGCATCATTTAGAATGGGTAAATTCACAGCCCGAGGCAAAGTCCCTTGCTCAAACTCCACCGGTGCCCTGACATCTATCAGCGGCAGACCCTGTAAAAAAATTTCTCGATAGGTTGCAGGAGTATAATTTGAGCTATTCAAGAATCACCGCTTTTGCTTGAGAGGACATGACCTCACCAATCAGAGCGGCTTTCGTAAACTTCTGCTGAATCGCTGTCAAAATCTCGTCAGCGCTTTCAGGAGCAACCGCTAATAGCAATCCCCCACTGGTCTGAGGATCATGGATGAGCAACTTGTGCAGCGAATCTAGTCCCTGCCAATCAATATCAGCTTCGGTATATTGTGCGTTCGAGCGATGGGCCTTGGTCAAGAAGCCTTTCTCAAGGCACTCAAAAGATCTCTCAAACCGTGGAAGTTTTTTTGCCTGAATCTTGAGGCTCACCTGGCTAGCTTTTGCCAACTGCATGGAGTGTCCAGATAAACCAAATCCTGTAATGTCAGTTGCTGCATGTATTTGGTCTTTTAAGCTGTCATTAAGAAAGTCGACGACGTTGTTTATGGTCGCCATACTTTCGAGGGCTTCCATCACATCAGCTTCGGTCATTTCTTGGCGCTTCACACCCGCAGTCATCGTGCCCGTCCCCAATGGCTTGGTCAGGATCAGACGATCTCCAGGACGAGCCCCAGCGTTCGACCACACTTTGGCTGGATGAACAAAGCCCGTGACTGAAAGTCCGAACTTGAGAGTGTCATCATCAATTGAATGTCCTCCGACGAAGTTGGCACCTGCTTCAGCAATTTTATCACTCGCGCCCTGCATGACTTCGACAATCACTTCATCAGGAAAGCTTGCTAAGGGAAAAGCTAAAATTCCCATTGCCGTTCGCGGTTTACCGCCCATGGCATAAACATCACTGAGTGCGTTCGCAGCAGCGATCGCACCAAATAATCGCGGAGTGTCTACAATCGGAGTGAAAAAATCGAGAGTTTGAACCAATGCCACATCATCAGTGACTTTGTAAATCGCGGCATCATCAAACAGGCCTCCATCGACAAGGAGTTCAGGATGAGCCGGCGGAAATTGCACTTGGCCCAGAATGCGGCGAAGCTCTGTCGCCGCGATTTTGGCGGCACAGCCACCTTTTTGAACAGTTTGGGTGAGTGCCAGTTTTGGTGAATTCATGATTGCTGGTTTTTGTCTTTCTCTTCAGCTTGGACTGTCTCTTGATTCAAAGGCGCTGCTTTGTTCTCGGAGATTTGCTGATGAACTTCTTTTTCAGTCCCCGGATCTTCACTAATGCCGCGCTTGAAACCACGAATAGCTTCTCCAAGGGATTTCCCTAAACTGGGAAGCTTGCTTGGCCCAAAAAGCAATAAAGCGATCGCACCGACCAAAATAATCTCTGTCCAACCTAAATTCATGGGATTCTCCTATTTTCGAATAACAATGAACCTACCATAAGGGCTGTTGCACGGCAATAAAAGCCCGTGCACAATGAAAGGAACTCAGAAAATAATCCTTGGAAGGAGGCCTCATGATCCATCTTTACCTTATGCTTCTGCTCGCCGGTGATGCGCAGGCCCAGACAAAGAAACTGGACACAAATCTTTACATCCAAGAAGCCGAGCCAGAAAAGCTAAAGTCTTTTACGGCCAAAGTACGTGTCGTGCGCGAAATAGGTGAAGAGATTGAGGTTTTCTTTGAAGGTAACGATGCCAAGGGTGCCTATACTCTGCCTCGCTCGACTCAACATTATGCCGCAATGCTGAGCGACTTGGAAAAAAGTCGCAAACCGGGAGGCAGCGCTGTTTCTGTCACAGCTGACGCCGACAAGAGGATTAAAACCGTCTCGTTCGACAAAGGAGCCTCCCAGCCCAAAGGAATTTGGAATGTTGACAGTTCCGATTGAACCCAGATTAATATGGGGGCAACGGAAGGGAGCCTGCAGTTATGCGGATTCTGGTAGTCGAAGATCAAGTCAAAATGGCCCATTTTCTCAAGAAAGGCCTTAACGAAGTTGGCTATGCCGTGGATATTGCAGAGTCAGGGATCGTCGCCGAGTCTTACATTGGTCAAAGCGATTACGACCTCGTTATCCTTGACGTCATGCTCCCCGATCAAAGTGGTATCGAAACCGCTCGGCATGTTCGCCGCGATGGTTTTTCAGGTCCCATCCTTATGCTTACGGCCTTATCAACTACGAAAGATAAGGTTCAAGGTTTGGATGCCGGGGCCGACGACTATCTCACCAAGCCCTATTCATTTGATGAGCTTCACGCCCGAGTCAGAGCTCTGCTCCGCCGCCAAAGCTCTTCCCAACCAGCATCTGCTAATCTCCTGAAGTACAGCGATCTGGAACTAGATCTCATCCAAAGAAAAGCGCGCCGTGAAGATAAAGAAATCAATCTGACTTCAAAAGAATTTGCTTTGCTGGAATACTTCATGCGCAACCCCGAACGTCCTTTGGGCCGAGTTTCTATCGCCGAACATGTTTGGGACATCCATTTCGATTCCGAAAGCAACGTTATCGATGTCTACATCAACCTTTTGCGCAAAAAGATAGATGCTCCTTTTAACAAGAGACTTCTGCACACCGTGGTAGGCACGGGTTATGTTCTTAAAGAAAATTCATAGCATTTTTTCTCGCGTCAGTATTCGCTTAAGACTTGCAATGATCTTCGTGCTCATCTTTGGGGTGTCCACGGTGATCTTTAATCTTTTTTTATTTCAAGTGATGATCGATACTCTGCAAAAGGACTTTGACGATGCGCTATTTAATTACTGCGTCGATGTCTCTGAAAGCGTTGAGATCGGAATTAAGGGCGACTTGAACTTTCCCCCCTTGCGACTGGACGATGGCAAGATTCTACCCTTCCCTTTAGGGACCGCCCTGATCCAAGTGCGGCACAGCTCAGGAGCCGTTCTTGCTCGCGCCGGTAACTTCGGAGAGTTCAATCCGCCTTACAAAAACGATTTCGAAAAAATCTGGAAAGGCGAAGAGGCGACCTACCGAACCATCCAGCACATCAGCAATATTCCGTCGGCAGAGGCAGATTCGTATCGCTTGATTTCGTTCCCTCTGGACAATGGGACGAAACCACAGCTTTTACTGCAGATCGCCGCCCCCATGACTTTATTGGAAACACAGATCAGCCGCAGGTTTAATCTGCTCCAGTTCGGCATTCCGTTGGTTTTCCTTGTTGCCACTTTAGGGGGACTCTTCCTATCATCTCGAGCCCTGAATCCGGTCAAAAAAATGATCGACACCGCAAAAAAGATAAAAGCGACCGAACTCTTTCAGCGAGTTCCCGTTCCCGACGCAAATGATGAAATTCGTAAGCTGGCACTGACGATCAATGAAATGCTCAGTCGCATTCAGCAGGCTTTTCAAAGCCAAGAGCGCTTTGTCGCAGATGCTTCTCATCAGCTTTTAACCCCGCTGACCATCATGCGGGGTGAGCTCGAGCTCTTACAAAAATCTGAAAAAAAGGATATTGATCAGTTCATCCGCAGCAGCTTGCAAGAGGTCGACAATCTTTCGGCCATTGTTCAGGAGATGCTCTTGCTGGCCCGCGTGGACGCCGGCATTGGTGCCCTCACTCTACAAAATATTGCTCCTGAGGATTTAGTTTTTGAATCCCTTAGAAGAACCGAAAAACTTGCAAGATCTAAAAATATTAAACTCAAATTTGATATTCAAAATGAAACGCCCGAAGAAAGAAGGCTGATTCGAGGCGACCTCGACCTCCTTTTAAATCTTTTGATCAATATTATTGAAAATGCGATCAAGTATTCCCCAGAAAATGAGACTGTGACTTTAATCCTGACCTGGAAAAAAGATTCGACAGAATTTAAGGTTCAAGATAATGGCCCAGGAATTCCGCCCGAACAATTGCCTATGATCTTTGATCGTTTCTCGCGGGGCCCTTTGGGCAATCGCGTCGCCGGTTATGGTCTAGGCTTAGCAATTGCGCAAAAGATCGCCATTCTGCACAAGTCCACCTTGGTGGCTCAAAATAATTCAGATCGCGGCGCCTGCTTTACTTTTGAGATTAAAAATATTTAATTCCCTTTTCATTTAGCCTTTAACTTCCTTTGGTAGGCTTTATCAGTCAAACGAAGCCAACAAATGAACCATTAGGAGGTTATATGAAATTCGCTTCTATCTTCGCATCTATCGTTCTTGCTGCTGTTGTTGCTCAAGCTGATCAACACGCACCTGCTCACGCTGAACAAGCTCCTGCTGCTGCTGAAACAACAGCTCCAGGTAAAAAAGTAGCTAAAGCAAAGAAGAAAGCTAAAGCTACTAAGTCTGAAACTGCAACTGAAGCAGCACCTGCTGAAACTGCTCCTGCAGGTCACTAGTTTTTCTCTTTCTCCAGAGAGAAAATTAAAAAGGAACCCTTCGGGGTTCCTTTTTTTTTGGGGATTTTCTTGTTCATCCTAACAATCTGAATAGATGCCTTTAGGATTTTTTAAATTAAAGAAGCTTAAGACAGATTATAGCAACAGCTGTTGGGATAATCGCCGCAATCAACAAATTGATGGGTTTAATACCGCCCGGAAACTTATGACTTAAAATCGAGTATCCTGCGGCATTCGGAGCATTCGCAATAATCGTCAGACCGCCTCCAGCTATGGCCCCCGCCACCATCGCATACTTACTAGCATCTGTAAGGCCTTCAACCTGACTGCCTAAATAGGTCAAAGCCGCATTGTCTGTGATTCCAGTTAGACCGACTGCTCCGAAAAACAACGCGACATCATCAAGACTTCCCAGCAATGGAGCAAGCCACCACTTTTGGAAGGCGCCAAACTGAATGATACCACCAAGGAACATTGCCACTAAAAGACTCTCTTTAAGGCGCAGTGAATCCTGAAACCGTTGAGTAACTGTAGCGACACCTAGGAAGAGCAAGAAGATTCCTAAGAAGGCATTTTGATAATGTCCTGTTGCCACGATGCCCGCTAAGAATACTAGATGCACCAAAATAACACTTGGAGGAATCGGAGCCTGAGACCCTGCAAGACGCGTCTCTACTGTCTGCAAAGTGATGCAATTCTTGCTAAAGTCTTTTCCAAAAATCAATACCAATCCAATTGCATTGATGAAGACAGCAATGGCACTCTTCCAACCGAAGTGAGTGATTATATACGTGAAATCCCAATTCCATTTTTGCGCGACCATCAAAATGGGAGGAGCCGCAAAGGAGGTCAATGCGCCTCCGATCGACACGTTGACAAAAAGAACGGCGATCAGGGAATAGATCAGTTTGCTAGACTCTTTCTGCAACATCGAATTCAGCATGAATGCCGTCACGGTCATCGCAGCAGGCTCAGTGATAAAGCTTCCGCTTAAAGGCCCAAGGGTTAGCACCACAAACAAATCTGTTAAAACAGGCGGAGTTTTGAAAACCTTTTGCAAGCCATAACTGACGTACATGATTCCTTGTCGTCCCGCCGATAGCACAGGCCGTGTGGAACAAAGAACCATAATCGCGAAAATAAAAAATGGTTCAACAAAGTTTAAAGATGTCTGATAGGAAATGGCGGCATCCCACCCGTCAATAGCGATAAAGCAAGTCATGAACAAAGCCGCCCATATCGCAAAAACCGCTTCGATTTCGCCAAGCAAATGCAGGGCTTCACTGCGGAAGGAGTGCTTAGGAAACTTATGCGAATAGTGCAGAATTTTTCCGACTAAGAATGTATGAAGGACGGCAAGACCAAAAAATATCGTTCCAAGAAGTTCTAGCGTTGTGTATGTCATAAAAAATCTTAAACACAGTCTGGAAGTGATGCCAACATTAACCGGATTTGAAATTTATTTTTTGACGCAGACGCCAGCACGACAGATTTGATCACTCGAGCAGGTCTGCTCTGTTTCGACCACTTTCCCCGCCTGACAAGAGAACTCAAGAACTTTACTATCGCTTAGGCAGCGATCATATTCCTTAAAAACCTGAGTAAAGCAATTTGCCCCGATGCAATTCTGATCACCGAGAGAATAGACCACTTTCCCCGCAACTGTAGGATCCCGCCCCTTATCGGAGTCTCGGCAGGAATCCGCATTCGCGGAAGAACATATTAATAAGATAACGGTGAACAAGATTTTTCTCATTGAGGAGCCTCACAGCGATAGCCTTTTTCTATGGACGCGGTCGTCTTCCACTCCCGGTCTTTCTTAGGCGGACCACAGAGCACAATCAGCTCCACATCGACTGAACATTGACCGCTATTTCGATTGTTTTTACTTTCCAAGCGAATAACCGAAGAATAGCTGCAGGGCGAAGGGCACTTTTGTCTTTCCAGAAACTGCCCCAGCTTATTGTCTCCCATAAGGACTTCTTGCGCCCACTCTGATCCTTTTTGTTGGCAGACCTCAAGAGGACTGCTTTGCGAAAAGCTCTTAATCATCCCTTTTGATTGACCGACTGCAAATGCTTGTTGTTCACTTTCATTCAATTTCAATTCTGTATATTGCTCAGGACAAGAGGCATGCGGTGCAACTCCGCTCGGAATAGTTTTAATTTCCACAATCGGCGCACCCACCTTGGAGCAACCATCGGGGCATCCCCCTTTATCTTTTAAATAGGATTGCTGAAGCGACTCCAACTTTTTAAACAAGGACGTCATCTGACTTTTTGCGGAAAAAATCCCATATGTGATTGGTGGTAAAGTCTCCATCGCGGTTTTACCGCCACCTTTACCACAAAGAGCAGCGTTCTCTTTATTGAGGACGTCACAGAGTTCCTCAATATTCTTAGGCTTAAAACTACTTTGTAGAGCGCATTTTTCTTGCGCTGACACCGAAGTCGTAAAAAAGGATACAAATAGAAGAAGAATCATCTGCATAGATGACTCTTCGGCTTATCAAGCACATTCTTTTACTGGACCTTCGCAGGGAGAGTTCTGCGGCTACTGACAGAGGTCACGATTCTCGGCGATAAACTGACGCTGTGTCTCAAGCTCAGGCAATGTGTACTGAAACTGGGCCAAATCGCAGTGATTTCTTTGGATATGCTCCTCGACCGCCTCTTTTTCCGGAGGCGTTAAGCCAAGTGACCAGATTAGTTTTACCTTCAACCATTGGGCGAGGTATTGGCAGCGATACTCGGCGTTAGGCGGCATATACTTTTCGGGAGTATTGTCACTTTTTAGCATATTCTCATTCCCCTCGACCGGAAGAAGATGAAAATTATTGCCTAGAAAGTTACTGTAAAGACAACGTTTCACACGGTCCCACTTCCAAGCACCACTGATATAGGCGTTTTTTAAGGGCACAAAGTGATCGATTTGGATGTCGCTGGCGCGAGAATATGTCCTGCCACCATAAGGATCCAGCCATTTACCAGAGTCCACTGTGCAACCATTCTGACGAAACTTCACCTTGGTTGCCGAATCACGAACAAGGACTTTAGCTCGAGTATTTAGGCACTCCCTATCCCGCGGATCGTCAACCCAGCTACCGAAGTGTTTGCCTCTATTATAGGGTTCTCCGACATCTCCATAGTTTTCATCGTGATGCTTAAAAGATAATAGAGACAAGACCTTAGATCTAATCTGGATAGCAAAATCCTGATTCCAAATGGACTGCATTGTATGGTGGGGATCGACTTCTAAGTTCTTTTTCTGGGGATCTTCCTGGACGGTATAAAACTCGTCAAATCGGGGATGGGAGCCAAGGAATTGATCCTCAGCAAACGCGACCGATACAACCAATCCCAAGGTACTGAATAACAAGGTCATCCGAGACACTCTATTCATGCCGACTCCAATTCCGTTTAAAGTCCTGTGCCTGCTTCCATTAGAATCAGCCTTTGCCCTGTTTGCAATGAGTTATTTGTTAGCGTTTCGTCAGTCCCCCTAAGATCTACAGTGACGAAATGAAAGAGATTTGTTAAAATATTGTCAATTATGCAAAAAAAAGACTCCACCGCCCCTTCGACGAATCACGACTGCCAAACTTGCGATATGCGAGCGGACAGCATTTTATGCGCTTCGCCTGACATTCTTCTGATGGTGGAACGGGCACGAGTCACTTGCCGCTTTAAAGCGGGACAAAATATTTTTTATGCGGGTAATGATCCGTTAGGTATTTTTACTATCCAAAGTGGCTTGGTTAAACTGGAAGTGACTTCATCAACAGGCGCTGCTCATACATTAAGACTTGTCGGTCCTGGAGGAACCTTAGGTTATCGCTCCTTATTCGCAAATGAGCCTTACCATGCGACCGCCGTGGCCGTCGACGATTGCGACCTCTGCTTTGTTCCAAAGTCAGACATTATGGCGATTTTCAAAAATCACCCTGACCTGGCAATGAAACTACTGACACATATTTCCAAAGATCTGCGTATGGCCGAGGAAAAATGGATGGATCAGATGGACAAAGGAGCTTCAGAAAGAATCGCTGAAGCTTTGCTGTTTCTGCAAGAGCACTTTAAGCACCAAAACTGGACAAGACGTGAAATTGCACAGTGGGCGGGCACAACACCTGAGACTGTTATCCGAACTCTTGCGCAGTTTGAAAAAGACCGACTTATCGACCAAAGCGATGGTAGGAATATTCGCATTCTTTCCCATACTGGTTTAAAAGCGCGCGCAGAGCTCGCTTAAGCAACTTTTATCGCAACAATTTGCTGCGGAACTACGGCCTAGCAACATGATCAAGATCATGTTCTTCTCATTACGAATCGGTCATACTCCTGAACATGGAGAAAAAGCAAATTAACCCCCTTCCCTCTCTCTCTCTCTGTCTATACTGTGGCGCTGAAAGCGACAGAGCCCCTTATTGCTGTGATGCTTGTGAGGTCTTAGGAAGAAGTCTTAAAGTTGCGGATCTGACAACGAAAAAAAATCCCTATGAGTATCTTGATCAGGATGACTTTAGGAAGCTCTATTCGCAAACAGGTCAAGCCGACTATAATTATCTGTTTTTCTGCGAAGGCCTCCATTGTTCCTCGTGCGTTCACCTACTGGAAAAAATGCCGGAATTTCATGAAGGCGTCTCTATGGCACGAGTCAATTTCGGCCAATCCACACTTGCAATTAACTTAGATGAAGGAGCCTCCCTCGCGAAAGTCGCGCAGATCATTCATGAATTGGGCTATACCCCCACAATTCTTGCCGCCCAAGATGATCTGGAGAAAAGATACCAGTCGGAAAATCGGGCTTTCCTAAAAAAAATTGCCGTCGCAGGTTTTTGTGCGGGCAATACAATGCTTTTCGTCGTTCCGATCTATGCGGGACTAGCGGGCACAATGGGCACCGTTTTCAATTGGATGAGTTTTTTTCTCTATCTTCCAATTCTCTTTTACAGCGCCGTCCCTTTCTATCGCGGAGCCTGGAACTCTTTGAAGTATAAAGTCGTCAACGTCGACTTACCTATTACCATTGCCATGCTTTCCAGCTTTGGTCTTTCGACAGTCAATCTTGTCCGTGGTGATGGCGCTATTTACTTCGATAGCACTGCAAGCTTTATGTTTTTAATTCTTTCTGCGCGCTATCTTTTAAAAAGGGTGCAACAAAACTATCTTTCACCTTCGCGCATCAAAACTTTTTTTCAAACAGAAAACTACGTTCGTATCAATGCAGATGGCGAAGAAACCATTCCTTGGACTTCAACCCAGCGTGGGGACGTCCTTCGTTTAACTCGCAATCAGACATTACCATCAGACTGTGAGCTTCTGTCTACGTCGGCGATGATCGATATGTCACTTTTTAATGGCGAATCTTTGCCAAAGAATTTCAGTCAAAACATGACTCTTTTTGCTGGCACTAAATTGCTCAGCGAAGAAATCTTGGTTCGCATTCAAGTACCCTTCGCAGACAGTAAGCTAGGGCAGCTTTTTCAGCAGCTGGATCAGGGAGCTCTTCAGAAAAGCCACTTCATCGCATTGACAGATCGCTTGGCGCAAAAGCTGATCATGACGGTACTCTTGGTCGCCGGGGTTTTCTTTTTAGCTTATTCGCAAGTTTCGGTGTCGGAAGCATTCAATCGAGCCCTGGCACTTATTGTTTTGGCCTGCCCTTGTGCCTTAGCCTTTGGCTCCCCATTAACCTTTGGACTGGCATTAAAGAAGGCACAAAAACTGGGAATTCTACTTAAGGACGCCACCAGCCTGGAGCGGCTCCTAAATGTTAAGAATATTTTCTTCGATAAGACAGGCACCTTAACTCAAGGATCTTTGGCAATTTCTTACTCAGAACCAACGCCTGTTCCCGAGGACCTTAAAAAAGTCATCCTGGGTTTGGAACACGTCTCCTACCATCCCATTGCTTTCGCTCTTCGTAAAGAATGGGAACAGGTAAAGCCCGAGGTCCTAACGGATGTAACGGAAGTATTAGGCCAAGGAGTCAGTGGTTGGCTGGGTACGGATTTTTACGAGATCCGACATCTTTCTGAAAGCCGCCATGAAGACCAAAAAGCCATTGAGTTATTTAAGAACGGCGAAAGTCTTTCGCGTCTTTACTTTACCGATCCATTGCGTGAAGAGTCTCCCGCGGCGGTTTCTGAATTGCAAAAGCGGGGTCTTAATTGCTTCCTGCTTTCGGGCGATAAAAAATCCAGAGCGTTCGCTGTCGGTCAAGAATGTCACATCCCCAAAGAGAATATTTACGGCGAACTTTTCCCTGAAGATAAAAAACAAATCATCGAAGAGTACGAAGACACTTGTATGATCGGTGATGGCGCAAACGATTCCTTGGGTTTGAAGTCAGCTTCCGTTGGTATCGCCGTCAAAGGCAGTGTAGACTTGAGCCTGTCGAGCGCTGACATCTATTTCACTCGTGGTGGCCTGAACCCGCTCTTTGATTTGCTGAAACTCGCAAAGCAAACTCAGAGAGTATTGATTCGCAACTTAAGTATTTCATTAATTTACAATTTAATTGGCGGAACTCTGGCCCTTATCGGCCTTATAGATCCCCTGATGGCGGCTATCTTAATGCCGATCAGCTCGGTGATCATCGTTCTGTCATCCATTTGGGGGTTCAAATGAACATATTAGTTCTGATGATTCCGATGGCCCTGCTTTTAGGAATAGGCTTTATTGCGGCCTTCCTTTGGGCCACCTCGAAAGGTCAGTTTGATGACCTAGAAACCCCAGCCCATAGAATATTGTTAGACAACGAAAGGAAAAAAACGTGAATACCGGTACTGGAAGTCATATCGAAAAGATTTTTTACGATGATGACATAGTGAAAAAGTTTGTGATGGCCACCATGATTTGGGGGGCAGCAGCTTTTGTCTTTGGGCTCATCATTGCAACACAGCTGGCTTATTGGCCTCTGAATACAAACTGGGAGTGGGTCTCTTTTGGCCGACTTCGTCCGTTGCATACGAATGCAGCAATTTTTGCATTCGCGGGTAACGCAATCTTTGCAGGAATTTATCATTCCACGCAGAGACTTTTAAAAGCCCGTATGTTTTCTGATGCCCTTTCCAAGATTCATTTCTGGGGTTGGCAGCTTATCATTGTGTCAGCAGCGATCACGTTACCTCTTGGCTATACTCAATCCAAAGAATACGCAGAGCTTGAGTGGCCCATCGACATTGCTATCACCCTGATTTGGGTGGTGTTCGCAATCAACTTCTTTGGAACGATCAAACGTCGCCGTGAAAAGCACATGTACGTCGCGATCTGGTTCTACATCGCTACGATCATCACCGTCGCCGTTCTGCACATTGTGAACTCAATCGAGATTCCAGTGGGAATGCTTCAGTCCTATCCCGTTTATTCGGGGATTCAGGATGCGCTTGTTCAATGGTGGTACGGTCATAATGCCGTGGCCTTCTTCTTAACAACACCATTCTTAGGTTTGATGTATTACTATGTACCTAAAGCCGCGAACAGACCGGTCTATTCTTACAGACTTTCTATTGTTCACTTCTGGGCACTAGTTTTCATCTATATTTGGGCGGGACCTCACCACCTTCTTTACACTTCCTTGCCGGAATGGGCTCAGACTCTGGGTATGATCTTCTCGCTCATGCTATGGGCACCTTCTTGGGGTGGTATGATCAACGGTCTTTTGACGTTGAAAGGTTCTTGGCATCTACTAAGAACCGAGCCACTGATTAAGTTCTTCGTTGCGGCTTTGACGTTCTATGGAATGTCGACATTCGAGGGACCTCTTCTTTCAATTAAATCAGTCTCTGCCTTAGGGCACTACACTGATTGGATCATCGGACACGTTCACTCAGGCGCCCTTGGTTGGAACGGAATGCTCACCTTCGGGATGATCTACTTCCTGGTTCCGCGACTTTGGAAGACTGAACTGTATTCGAAAAAACTTTTAGAAAATCACTTCTGGATCAGCTTGACCGGGGTTCTCTTGTACTACATCTCGCTGGTTGTGGCTGGTATCACACAAGGTATGATGTGGAGAGCCGTAGATAAAGATGGCGCCCTAGTCTACCCAGACTTTATCGAAACTGTCGTGCGCATTGTTCCTCTCTATTGGGTGCGAGCTTTAGGCGGACTACTGTTCATCATCGGTTTTGTGATGATGTGCTATAACATCTACAAAACAATCAAAGCGGCTCCAAAAAATCAGGAACCCGAGTCGGTACAAGTCTCTCGTTCAGGTTATGACGAGAAGAATGAACAGCCTCATCGCAAGCTCGAAGGAATGGGATTAACTTTCTCTGTGCTAGCATTCTTGGCTATCGCGGTGGGCTCTGTGATCGAAATCTACCCGACCCTATCTCTACATAAGTATGTAAACCCAGCAAACATCGTGGAACCACACACTCCACTTGAAATTGCCGGACGCGATGTTTACATCAAAGAAGGCTGTTACACTTGTCACTCTCAACAGATTCGTCCGATTGCTTCTGAAGTCCTGCGCTATGGCCCAGCTTCGACTATCGAAGAGTCAATGTATGACAGACCTTTCCAATGGGGTTCAAAAAGAACGGGACCAGATCTGTCACGCGTGGGTAAAAAGTATCCAAACCTGTGGCACCTTAATCACATGATCGATCCTCGCGCAGTCACTCCTAAGAGCATCATGCCGAACTATCCATGGTTGGCTGAAAAGAACACCGACTACTTAAGCTTACGAAAGAAGCTTTCAGTTCTGAAGATGTTGGGTGTTCCTTATGAGGACGACGTAGTCGCTAACGCTGATATCCATGCACAAAAACAGGCAATGGAAATCGCTGCGGATCTTGAGTCGAATGGTGCTCCTAAAGGCCTAGAGAAAAAAGAAATTGTGGCATTGATTGCTTACCTTCAGTCGTTAGGTCAGAAAGGAAAGAAATAGTCATGAAACAAGAAGCACTTAAGTTTTTTACGGACACACACTTAACATCAATCGGTCTTCTTATTTTCTTCCTTTTCTTTGTGGGAGTCATGCTGTGGATCTATCGATCTTCAAGCACTGAAATCTATCGAAGAATGGAACAAATGCCGCTGAAGGACGGAGAGTAAATCGTATGAGCGACAATAACAATAATAACGAAAAGTTTCATGAATATGATGGGATTATCGAGCATGACAATCCACTCCCAATGTGGTGGCTGTGGACTTTCTTTCTCACAATCATCTTCTCGTTCATCTATTTCATTCACTATGAACTTGCAGGTGGCCAGACGCAGTCTGAAGAGCTTGCTGCGGCCATGGCAGAGATCGAACAAGCGCAATCAAAAGCCCACACTTCTTCTCCAATGGAAACTGAGGAGTCGCTGAAAGCCGCTTTTGGTAACGACGGAATCTTGGCATTGGGCGAATCCCAATACACATCCAAGTGCGCCTCTTGCCACGGAGCTCAGCTGCAAGGTCTTATCGGTCCAAACCTAGCAGATAAGTTCTGGGTTCATGGTAAAGGCACTCGAATGGATATCGTCAAGGTCATCAGAGACGGTGTCGCCGAGAAAGGCATGCCGCCCTGGGGTCCGGTTATGAAAAAAGATGAGATTTATGCTGTCAGTGCTTTTATTCTTGCTAAACGGGGCACTCAGGCCCCCGACGCGAAAGAACCTCAAGGCGAAGCTGTCGAGGATTATTTAACCGCGCAATAGGTGTTGTTATGACTCAGTTGGATCCAGGTAAATTAACCAGTGTCGACGAATATGGAGATCGTGTTCATATCATACCGGCGGAAGTAAAAGGATTCTTCCGCCGCCATCGGAACTGGACACAGATAATCCTTCTCACGATCTTCCTGGCTTTACCCTGGACCCGCATCAATGGACACCAAACAATTCTTTTAAACATCCCAGAGAGAGAATTCGCTCTCTTTGGAGTTTTATTTAAAGCTCACGACGTTCCACTTCTTTTCTTTATTCTCGGGGCGATTACATTAGGCTTAGCCTTTGTCACTTCCGTTTGGGGCCGCGTATGGTGCGGTTGGGCCTGCCCGCAGACGGTTTTTATCGACGGCGTTTTTCGTCGTATCGAACAATGGGTCGAAGGTAGCTATATCAAACGGCGCCAACTGCGCGACGGTCCGTTTTCTTTCGAGAAATTATGGAAGAGCAGTTTGAAGTGGTTCCTCTTTACCGTCGTATCCTCTCTTATCGCTCACAGTTTTATGGCTTATTTCGTTGGTGCCAAAGAACTTGCTGGGATGATGACTCATGTGCCCTCTGAAAACTGGACTTATTTTGTATTAGTCGTCGTATTCACGGGTGGAATTCTTTTCGACTTCGGTTGGTTTCGTGAGCAGTTTTGCGTGATCATGTGTCCGTACGGACGAATTCAATCGGTTTTGTTAGATCAAAAGTCCTTAGCAGTCGTCTATGATCAAAAACGGGGCGAACCTCGTCGTGGAATCAAAGTCGACAACGGCTCAAACGGAGACTGCGTTTCTTGCAATCGCTGTGTACAAGTCTGCCCCACTGGTATCGATATCCGAAATGGCCTGCAAATGGAGTGTATTGCTTGCACTGCCTGCATCGATGCCTGCGATGAGATTATGACAAAAGTAAAAAAGCCAACGGGCCTTATTCGCTATGACACATTGGATGGCAGCAAGATCAACCTTAAGAAGCCTCGCTCTCTTTTGTATCTGTTAGCCATTGTTTTATTACTCGGTGGACTTACCTATGCTGTCTCGACTCGCGAAACCGCTCACCTGGCAATCATGCGTGGAGCCGGTTTACCATACTCGTATGTTAAAAGTCCGAGTGGAGCAGAGCTTCTGCTGAACCAATTCCGTATGCACATTCAAAATCAGGGCAGCTCCCCTGCTCGATATCAGATGACTCTTCCTGCGGAATATGCGGAAAAAGGCGTTATACTCCAGGTCGCCGAAAATCCTTTGAATTTGAATTCCGGAGATTCAAGAGAGTGGTATTTCTTCGTCAGAATCCCACAAGCGCTTATCGAAAGTAACGGACAGTTTAAAATCAAACTTCAGATCATTGATTTGATCGAAAAAAACAACTTCTCGGTTGAACGTGATCTAATTATTTTGGGTCCGCGATCATGAGCTCCTCACTGGTTCTTGCCTTTGCCATCCTCTCCTCAAGCTTTTTTGGAAGCTGGCATTGTGCAGGAATGTGTGGACCAATCGCGACGCTTATGTCGACGCGAAAGTCTCTTTTAAGCTATCACTTTGGTCGCTTGATTTCTTATGTCGGGTTAGGTGCTCTCGCCGGGAGCGCCGGACAGTTCTTTTTGAACAGCGACTTTGTGGCTTTAAGATGGATCTCCGCAATTTTTCTTGCGGCCGTTTTACTGGCGTCGGGCTTGAATATGTTGGCTCCCCAGTTTTTTTCGAATTTCCTGATGAGCCATGCTCTTTCTAATAAAATCATGAGCCTCATTCGCCGACTTCAGGCGTTTCACGTGGGTCACTCGGGCTTTGTCGTGGGACTACTGACAGCACTTCTGCCCTGCGGCTGGCTCTATACTTATGTCACTGCAGCCGTCGCCACCAAAAGTCCTGTGTCAGGCGCCTTTACCTTGTTCTTATTTTGGCTGGGCGGACTTCCAGCTCTGAGCGCCGTCCCGATGATGGTGCGAGGTGCAATTTCCTCTGCCGGCCTTAAGCAGAAACGCATTGCCGGCGCCGTCTTGATTCTGGCCGGTCTTTATTCCTTAGCAAGCTTCATGTTTTTCCATTGAAAAACAACTTCGAGTGATTAAAATGAGAATCACTATGAAAACATACATACTTTCTACAATCCTAGTCGCCACATTATCCACTCCTGCCTGGGCTCAATCAGAGTCTAGCGAGGACTTGTCAGCTCCGGCTGCTACACAGGAAGAGGCTGCTCCTGCACCAACACCAGCCTCGAACAAAGTCGAAAAACAGGACTCCTGGCCCCGCAGTCTTTGGGGTGTTTATGGAGGACTTGGCCTACCACACGGCCTTAGTGGTGGACTCGAGTTCCTTCATCAATCCAAACGTTGGTCGACAGCCATTGAATTGGGAGCTTTTGGTTTCAAACCCGACGACGAAGATAAGGATAGTAAAGATGAATTCGGCTTGGCCAGCTTTGAAGTGACTGGTCGCTATCACCCAGCCGCTGGCAGCTTTTACGTGGCAGCTTCCGTTGGTAAACAAGCCGTTTTCGCCCGTCGTACGCAAACTTTTTTGTCAGAAGAAGTGACTCCTGAAGTGACGCTGGATAATACTTTCGCTTCGCCAAAATTTGGATGGTTCTGGCAATTCAATTCGGGTATTAACTTTGGAGTTGAACTCGGTGCACAGATTCCACTTACCACCGACGTTAAGATCAAAGACGGAACGACTAACGCTCTGATTTTAAATGATCCTGAATACATCAAAATCAAAAAAGATGTAAACGACCTGGCGGAGCGCTTAGGAAAGCAAGTTTTGCCTGTCGCTCTGGTTCGCTTCGGTTACGCTTTCTAGTTTGTCCTTTCACATCTGCTGACCCAATCTTTGAGCTCTTACTTGCCAAGCTACAGAGCTCAAAGTCTTTTTTCTTCCTTTCGATTGTGACCCCTGGCTTGAAGGTTTATTTATAGAGTATTCACCAGGGAGGATCTATGTCGACCTTTGCTATGAAGCTCTTTGTGGCTTTCTTTTTATCTTGGGCCTATATCGGTTGCGCTAATAAACCTCCAAGAGTCGAGCCCATCGCCAATTCCGCTGATCCGACGACGACGATCGATCGTACCGAGGAGATGTTGCAAGACGCGCAAACGCGGCAAATTGACATCCTCTCTCCAAACAACTATGCGGACGCAAAAAAATCGCTCGAGAAGGCGAAAAAAATGCGCAGCTCTAACAAAGAAAGTAATCAAGACATCCTGTCACAGGTTGCAATCTCTAGAGCTTGGCTAACGGAAGCGGAGGCCAAAGGTGAAATTGCCAAGGCCAGCACAAAGCATCTGACCGATGCACGGGCCGGAGCCCTGCGCGCCGGTGCCCCTCGCGTTTATCCAAAAGAATGGAACAAAGTTGAAAGAGAAACTCAGGATGTGACTGAAGCAATTGAAAAAGGCAACCTCCAACCTGCAGAGAAAAGAACCGCTCAATTGATCGAGACATATAAAAAGCTCGAGCTTAACTCCGTCCGGAAATCAGCACTAAGCCGCGCGGAGGAGAATATCAAAACTGCTCGCCGCGATCTTGCTGATCAACGCGCTCCCAAGACCTACCAACTTGCTTTGCTTAAATTCCGAAATGCCGAAAGAGTCATCCAAGCTGACCCTCGAAATCTGACGGCAATAAGTCGTGCCGCCGAGGATGCCACCAAAGAGTCCGAACATCTCCTGGAAGTGAACCGATTGGTGATGGCCGGTAACACGGAAGACCTTGTTCTGACCGCCGAACAACAAAAGCGCATGATCAGCAACCTCAAGTCAGAAAGTCAAACCGCCGAGGGACAGCTTGAGCAGTCCAAGGAGCAGCTCGACGAAATGGAGCGCCAACGACGAGCCCTCGCACTGCAACAGACTGAGTTGGTAAAGTCCAAACAACTGATCGAACAAGCTGATAAAATTCGCGATAAATTCAAACCGAATGAAGCAGAGGTTTATGTCGAGAACGACAAAGTGATGATTCGCTTGAAAGCACTGCAATTCCCTACGAACAAAGCCAGCCTCGGCCCAAAAAACCAGGCTCTCTTGGAAAAAGTCGATGCGGCACTTATGGAAATCAAACCGACCAAAATTACAGTAGAGGGACACACCGATGGAACGGGCAATCCCGAAATGAACGAGGTCCTTTCAGAATTGCGCGCCCGAGCGGTGAAAGATTATTTCGTTAAAAAAGGGACGTTCGCTCCGGAACAAGTTGATTCCGTCGGAAAAGGTAAAGAGGAGCCCATCGCCAACAATAAAACTTCCTACGGCAGAGCACAAAATCGTCGTGTCGACTTGATTGTCGAATCAACACTTGAATAAACTCTAGGAGGCGCTCTATGAATCCCTTTATTCCAGGACAAAGCTGGCAAGAAATCAAAAAAGAGATGATGAATCGCTGGAAGGAACTCACGGACCATGAACTCGAGCAAACAAAAGGAAATGAGCGATCCATTGCTGAGCTTCTGGAAAAAAAAGTGGGCCTGGCGATTGATGACGCCAGCGAACGATATGCGGAGATCGCCTCCCGCTACAGACTCTTTGATGAACCCAAGCAGCAAGAACCCGTTCCGCAGGAAGAAAAGCCCCCGCGAATCCTGGAGTTGCGACCTCGCAAACCAAAGTCTCCTCCATCGCCTCCTGAACGACGCTAGCGCAAGGCCTGCAGATGAATAACACCTGGTGGGGCCTCATCGCAGGTTTAATCACCGGGCTTTCAACAAGCATTGGCGCTTTGCCGATCTTTAAGAAGGAATCCAAATCCGCCTGGAATCCCTGGAAAATTCTGAATTTAGATTTTGCTATCGGAATGATGTTGGCAGCAGCTTCTTTCAATTTGATTGGTCCTGCCTATGTTACTTCCGATCGTCCTCTTCATGTCAGTTTAGCCCTCGCTCTGGGCATCGTAGCGATTTATTTTCTAAGTCGCATGCTTCACAAGTTTTCTCCGCAAACCCATCAAAATCATCGGCGAGCTTGGCTATTTGTTATTGCTATGATGCTGCATAACTTCCCGGAAGGACTCGCTTCCGGTGCCGCACTTAGCGCAGAAGGATTGGCCAATGGGTGGACTGTCGTCGGTGCCATTGTCTTTCAAAATTTTCCAGAAGGTTTGGCCACTGCCGCCGCTTTCTTGTCCATCGGGCTTTCGCGCCCACGAGCTTTCTTAGGAGCCGTCGTGACAGGATTGATGGAAGTCTTGGGAGGCACCCTGGGCGGACTCTTTAATACCCTCGCATCGTCCTATTTACCACTCATTCTGGCTCTCGCCGGTGGCGCGATGATCAGCGTGACCCTTGAAGAAATTTATGTGAAGGTTGGGGAAACGCGGATGACTTACCTGCTACGCAAGGAGTTTTTACTTGGAGTGTTTTCCGTACTTCTTATGAATTGGATCTTCGCCGATTTCTAGACCCAGCAAGCTGGACACCCGCCTAAAGTCACGTTAGCCTGCCATTATGACTTTAAACGCAATACAAACTCTCGCATTCACTGCGGCTGTGGTTTACCTTGGCCGTTATCTTCGAACAAGACTTCCGTTTATAATGAAGTACAACCTTCCTTCACCTGTCATTGCAGGTTTCTTGGTCGCAGCCGTGTTGGCTCTTTTAAAAACCAACAATATTTTTGAAATCACGTTCGACAAAGCTGCGGAGCAAGGACTGATGATTGCATTCTTTGCCTCTATTGGATATTCCGCTTCCTTTCGCCTACTAAAAGAAGGAGGCCGTGCGGTTGTCCTGTTTCTGATTCTTGCAGTCATCGGACTTCTGTTGCAGATCGGCGCCGGAGTTGGCGCGGCACTCGCGATGGATCTTCCACCATTGATGGGAGTCCTCACGGGTACTGTAGCTTTAGTGGGAGGCCCCGGTACAGCACTCGCATTCGGTCCTGCCTTTGAAGCCGCAGGGATTAAAGGAGCGTCAGTCATAGGCTTAACGTCAGCGATGGGTGGCATCTTGCTAGGTGGTTTGGTGGGAACTCCACTTGCAACCTATCTTATTCAAAAAAAGAATTTGACCTATCCAAAATCAAAAGAAACCCCTTCTTCTGATCAGGTCACATTGTTAAAATCATTTCCCAATCGAGATCTCCTTTTGCATATTTTGGCACTCACTTTAATCATGGGCCTAGGTACAGCCTTAAGCTCTTGGATTAACGACTTGGGTGTGACTCTTCCAATTTATATAGGATCAATGATTATTGCGGCAGTTGTGCGAAATATCGAAGATATTCGCCCCACCTTCAAAATCAGTTCCGATTGGATCGAAGAGATTGGGCAAGTGGCGCTGACGCTTTTTATTGCGATGGCAATTATGTCTCTGCGCTTAGAGGAACTTAAAAATGCAGCTCTGCCAATTTTAATCTTCCTAAGCCTACAAACCGTGCTTGTTGCCTTGATCGCCATTGGCCCCTCGTTCTGGTACAGCGGGAAAGACTATGACTCCGCAGTCACTAGTGCGGGTTATGTTGGATTTATGATGGGCACAACAGCGAATGCCATGGCAAATATGTCAGCTCTCGTGGATCGTTATGGCTCAGCACCGCGTGCTTTTCTAGTAGTGCCTTTGGTCGGAGCTTGTTTTATTGATTTTATCAATGCGGCACTTATAACTTTGTGCCTTAACTACCTATAGAACGGCGACAAGATTTTTCGGCAAGAGCTTTTTTAGAAATGCCCTTGCCTTTAACTCTAACTTTTAAACGACTAGTTCTATGATCGCTCGAAATCCGTGGTTTCCTGCCATAGCTCCGACAAGATTGCGCAGTGATGTAATATTCTTACCTTGCGCACCGATCAGTTTGCCGCGACACTCCTGGGGCACACTGACTTTATAGATCGTCGTTTTTTCACCCATAGCAAAGCTCACTTCAACTTCCACTGCCGAAGTCATTTCTCTGACAATGCTACCTAAAATATCGCCAATTTTTTTTCTTACTTCAGTTTGATCAAGAACGTCCGCGACCACAGGTCCTCCAACATCGTACTTCTGTTTGTAATATTGAAGGCTGCCCGCTCGATCAGCAAGAACCTCTTAAAAATCTGGCCCCGTTTAGTGAGCATTTCATTAAAAAATGACAGGATACCTCGGATGCCTGAGTATCTCTTAACCGTTTATTGATGAGAATTCTTCAAAGACTAGGCTTTGATATATTCGGAAAACAGAAATTTCACCTGATCCGGTGGTACTTGGTAAGCGATGGCGCCTAGTTCTTTAAGATAAATTTCCAGAATCTGCAGGTCCGTTAGGTCTGGAAATTCACGCTTCATGGCCAACAGTAAGAGTCGTTCTGCTTCCTTGATCATTCTGCCAAAATCACCATCTTTGTTCTTCTGAAGATAGTAGAGAACGAAAAGATAAGGCATGTGCTGCAAATCTTGCAATATCGTTTTTAGGCGTTCTTGAATGCCCATTGTTTTCGTGCGCTCGATATCAAAAAACTTTGAAATAATAAATTTATAAGCCTCTTCCAGAACAGTTGTTTTCTCTTTGCCAAAGTAATAATAAATCAGCGACCGAGTGATGGAAGAATCTCGAGATATATCAGAAAGAGTCCACTGGAGGTGGCCTTTTTCTGCTTCGTACTTGAGTATCGAATTGCAGACCGCAAAATAGATTTCGTCTTTTGATTGCGACATGGCAGAAGTTTGACAAGATTCCTTCAGAGCTGTCAATCAAAGATGCCCACTTGGACAGAAATTCCTTAGATCTGTCAATGGGTTATAAAGACAATCTGGCTCACACTGAATAGATTTAGCTCCATAACAAAGGAGATCGTTATGAACTTGGTACATTCAGTCGTCAATGTCTTGGGCAATAAGTATCTGCAAACCTACGCGAACAACATGACTATCAAGCGTCAAGATATGCAAGTTCGACAGGAGACCAATTTTAAGAAAATGAAGAGAGCCATGCAGGGCACTCGCATCTACAAAGACCTTCGCTTGGCACATATCCATTCTTACGATCAATATGTCAATCACGTGCCCGTGTTCGGCTATGATCAATATGAACCTTATGTGGAGATGCTCGCTTCGGGACACAAGAATATTCTTTTTAAAGACGAGGCAGAATATTTTGGTCTATCATCCGGAACATCCGGCAAGGATTCGAAGAGAATCCCCTACAACGAAACGATGATTTCGATCTTTTTAAGAGCGCAAAAACGTGTGGCCAGCCGCTTAAGTCAATTAGAGCCACAGGTCAACTTTCTGACGGCCCCCAGATTGACGTTTGGATCAGATCCCTATCTTTATTCAGAAAACGGTTTCAAATTCGGTTATATCTCAGGGATCTTGAGCACGCGCATGCCAAAGGCCCTGTCTAAGAATACCTTTCCATCGCGAGAGATCCTGGCGATCTCTAATTGGGACCAAAAGATCGAGCTTTTGATTCAAGACTGTCTTCAACAAGATATTCAAGTCGTCAGCGGCATTCCAACTTATCTCATCAGTATCTTTGAGGCCGTCCTTAAAAAAACGGGTAAAAAGACGATCAAAGAAATTTGGCCGAATCTGAAGGTCTTCATCTATGCTGCGACTCCAATTAAACAATATCAGGATCGCATCGATCGGCTTATGGGGCATGAATTAAACTACTACGGAGTCTATGCTGCTACCGAAGCTGCAATCGGACTTCCTTATGACAAATATCAAAATGGACGCCAGCGCTACTTTTTAAATCCGGACCTGCTTTATACTTTCACCCCGACAGAAGGCAGCTGCCAGAACATCGGCTTACACGAAGTTCAACTGGGTGTTCCTTACTATCTAAATATTGGAGGTCCCAATGGACTTATCCATTATGCGATGAAGGATGTCATAGTTTTTGACGAGATTGATGGCGACCTTGTCTTTGAATTCGTAGGGCGAAAGAGTACCGGTATGAATCTCGCTGCTGAAAAAGTCAGTAATGAGGAGATTTTAGATTGCTTCCTAAAAACCAAACAAAGAACTAACATAGATCTTCGCCATTTCTTTCTTTCTCCTTCAGAAAAAGACGGATGCACTCACTATCTGTGGACCCTCTTTTCCCCGTCCCACAGCACGGCAGACCAAGACACTCTTGAAAAAATTCTTGATGAAGAAATGCAGCAACTGAACCTGGATTATGCCGACTGTCGCAGTGTCGGCGTCCTGGGTCCGATGCGTGTTTGTGTTAAAAATGCAGAATCTTTGCAAAGCTACTTTGAAGCACATCGGAACAAGGGGCAATTTAAAATGAAAACCACGTTCGAAACAGCAGAGGAATACCTGCAATTCATGAGGACTCATATCGAACCCTCAGAGACAAGTCTTTCGATTCACTAGTTAACGACAATTCTGAACGGCCCAGGATTTTAATTCAGGGGCCGTTGATTTCGCAGGATCGAACCAACGAGCGGAATCATACTTCCAGATGAAATCCCCACGATACGTATTGTAGATGTTGACATAGTGCAAACCATCGCAGATTCCCTCAAGGCCATCGTCCGTCGTATACCAGTCTTTATGTGTCCCCAGCACTTGTGAACGCGCCTGCTGCAGGTTCTGACAACTATAAACACACGTCCAGCTCCGCTTAGTTCCATACCAGGTCTTTTTAAAATAGATGTATTTTTTTGTGAAGGGATCTGCGACACAGCTGCAGTTTTGCATCGCCAAAGACTGTGACAAGCTAAAGAAGAGACTTAACATTATGATAATCAAGAAGCTATACCGCGCAGAACTTTTCATTTTACATTCACCTATTCCAGTAGCTTATCCATAAACCGCGCAAGCTTACCGGGCTTTTCTTGAAGTCCACTAAGAACAATTTTGCTCAAGAAGTTCAGCGTCGGATCCTGCTGTTTCTCAATGATTTCAAGCATTGATGCCTTCAATAGCTCTTCTTTTGCTGGGCTATACTGATCTTCGAGCTTTCTTAGAGCATTTACACGAAGACTCCCCTCGAAGCTTTGTTTGCCTTGGTCTTCGAACGGAACCTTTAAAAAGGTTGTCAAAGCAGGGACTGCAAATCGAGAACGACTTAAGACTTCTAATGCCAGCAACCGATGCGTTTGCGAGTGCTCAGTATTTTGCAAAAAAGAGACATATCTTGATAGATCTTCAACCTGCAGTTCATATGCATAGCTATCAAGCTTTTGACTGAGTTCGGCATCGCTATCTGCAAGCGAAATGTCCCAATTCGGAGCGAGTGCCTGTAGGCTTCCCGCAATATCACCTTTATCCTCACCATTGCCAGTGGCCTTTCCAGAGAAAAACTTCTGCACGGACTCGGCCATTCCAAAAACCGAACTTTCGTTCGAATCGGTTTGCTGATGAGGTAAAGTCTGAGAATCCAGGTCTGATGAAGTGACTTTCATTAGGACCGACAGAACGACAACGGCTGCTAGAACACCTGCCGCTTGATTTCTTGTTAACATAGGTTCTCCTGTATCAAGACGGCTGAATTTATCTCTTTCTAGGCTTCAATCCGAGGCCCATGATGGCCTTCAGAAATAATTATCGAACTGTTCAAAATATTGTCACCCCATTCCCTGATATAATTGAGCTGGCTGAAAAATAAAAAAGGGAGCCAAATATTGGCTCCCCTATTACTCAGCTATACTTTTAAAGAGATTACTGAGCTGTTTCGTTAATCCAGTCAGCAACGGCACTTACTTTAGAGTACACGCCATAGTATTTAGGACGGGCGCAGCCCTGACCCCAGCTAACGACACCCACAAGATAAGTTTCTCCAGACTCACTTTGTGCTACAAGAGGTCCACCGCTATCACCTTGGCAAGCGTCTTTACCACCCTGAGGATAACCCGCACAAATCATGCGATCTGTGATTTCATTTTTATAGCTCACATTACATTCTTTGTTTGAAACCAAAGGAACATCGACTTTTTGAAGAAGTGGTGGAAGGGAATACGAACTTTCTTTCGTCGCTCCCCAACCAGCTGTTGTCGACATAATAGCATCAGCTTCTGAATCTGGGATCTCGAAATCTGCTGCATTAATTGCGATTGGCGTATGTACTGAATCTTCTTTTAGTTCAATTAGAGCGTAATCGTAGTCCATGGTGCGAGAGTTATAATCTGGATGAGCAATAATACGCTTTGGCAAGATGACTTCGGCATTTGTCGCATTTCTTTGATCATGCAGACCGATCACGATTTTTTTGACTGTTCCGCCGCGCACACAATGTGCTGCTGTCAAAACCCAGTTTTTCTTGATCAATGAGCCCGCACAGAAATGGCTGCTACTCTGAAGTGAAACAATGTATGGAAACTCGCCAATAGAGGCTTCAACGCCACCCACTATTTTCGAATCCATTTTTTTCGCAAAAGCTGTTGAGGTCGTCATGACTGTGACTGCAATGCTGGCCAACACAAGATGATTCATTAACTTCATGTTTTTTTCTCCTTGGTCTTGAGTCCTTCAAAACCTAGTCATTATTCTGAACATTTTTAGGAGAGGCACAAAGAAAAGTGAAAAATCTGGTGGTTGGTCCCAGGATGGAACTAGGCAGAGGTCCTGCCTAGTTCAGTAGGTACTATCGTGTTAAGGAGTTACAAGTCTGGATACAGCTCTCACGAGCCATCTTCACCCGCGGAGCCATACACTCTGAAGTGCCGCGATGACGAACCACTGAGAGAGTCCCAATGCTCGGCGTATAGGTCTTGCCAGTCACCTTTGCCATGCAGGCGTACTGAGCATACTTCAAAAGGCCCGCGCTCATTTTTTCACTGGTAGGTAGGTAATTTCGGGCTTCGTATATGTTTAAACCGATTCCATTTTTACTTGGTGAACTTTGAGAAACCGAAAAATTAAACTGATCTGTCGTGATATTGGAGCAGTCTGCCTCGCTTCTAGCCCCAGCTATACCAAAAGGATCTGCAGATGCTTTATCAATCAACAAGACATGTCCACGTACGGCGACAATATCTCCGGCCTTTAGCGACTCGTTCGCGCGAATGGTGATCTTACTTAAACAAGTCAGGCCATTTTTTTCGGGTTCCAAGTAGGAACTCGATCCCCACGCCCAAGAGTCCGATGCTTTTAAAGCTCGTCCCGCCTTCAGGCGTAGCCCCGCAGTTGCCATCGATGAGTAGATATAGCCTGAACAATCGATACCAAGAACACTCGTACCACTGCCATTATTTTTGAACATATCAATCGCAGCGTTAGAGGCTGTGGTTGCATAGGGCTTTCCACCATAGTCATAAATTAGCGGGTTGCTCTTAACATTGAAACACCCCTGACCATAGCTCGTCGTGTCCTTGATATAGTAATGCGACTGCTGAACACTCGGTAAACTTGCGATCACGCGCTTGCTGCCGACTCCGTCAGAGTGCGTGCCGGTTATTTTAATGCCTTCAAGGTCAGGCGTCTGATCATTCATAGTTGGCAGCTGAACGCTCTGACAGCTCTGATAGGAGGTTGCAAATGCCCATCGACCACCGAACACAGCCAAAGGCTCGCCTCGAGCCAAGGCCTGCTGTTTGTGATACTGATAGTCTCGACTTTCAGTCTCTGGAGCGGGCTGATTTGCTCCACTTCCACCCGTCCCAGGCGCACAATTCAAATTATAAGCGCGGATCCCTTGCATTGATTTATGCAGCTTACTAAACTTCGCACGGACTTTATCCTGAATGTACGAACGAAAGGTCGTACTTCTGTCGCCGACGTCTATTGCCGATAGAAGAATCAGCAGCTCATCAGCGCTCTCTACCCGCTCACCCTTAGGAGCTTCATCCAGAAGCGACTGAACTAAATCACCAAGATCAGCACTGACTTGCTCAATCTTTGACTTATCGATCTGAGGATTTGTCTCCGCCAGAATTTTTAATTGCTTCTGGAAAGAGACTTTCATTTCTTTCGCAGTCGGAATTGTTTTATTTTCAATTAAATGTGTTTTCAAACCATCCCAGAGATTGGTTTCTACTTGTTCTGGGAGCTGAGCCGGACAAACTATGTCATTAACTGTTTGCGAGGCTATGTTATCTGTTCCGCCGCCGCCCTGGGAACAGGCAGCTGACATCATTGTAAGCATCGATATGTATATTAACTTCTTTGTCATATGCCTAAGTATCCAGCGCAGACTGCCGATTCATTAAGCATTTGATAAAAATATAGACTCGACCCCAAACCTTTGTGGGGAGCGGCTTTGAGCGATATTCAGGACCGTTCTCGACTTTTAACTAGAAGTCATGGAAAGGTATTTTTTTAATGGGTGCTGTCAGTGAAATAGCTGCGGGTTTTGATCAGTCGATTCTCTACATAGAATACGAGTTCGCAGTCTTTGCGCATTTCCATTGCAATATCCGTTTTACTGCCTTTAGCAGGATTGACCAGAATCATTTCGGTTTCCATTTCGGGCCATGGGCATTTATTTGCACGAAACTGAAACACAGTCACGGGTACGTAACCGCCGCCGCCGGTGACTCCTACAAACTCGAACTTCACTCCCTTAGGAAAGCTCACGCCCGGCGCTGGAGACACATCCGAAGTTAAATAATAATAGCCGTCGTAAACCAAATCGTACCATGGTGATGGGTGACGCGGATCCAAGGAGGTCGCATGGGCCTGAATGTTTAACGACAGTAGAATTAAAACCAACAATCTCACGCTCAGACTCCCCTACAGTTTCACATCAATCTCGGTCTTTAAAAATTTCTTATAGAAGCGCAATTTTTCGTAAAGCGGATACCAATCAAAAAGCATCGACTCTATCGGCTTCCACATCGAGACCCATCCAAAGATGATTACACCTTCTCGCAAAACGCTGAGTAAACCAGAACTTTCTTTTAGCAAAGCGCTTTGAGAAATTACAATGCAACTCATAAGAACCAGCATGCCGATGACCAGAAATAATTGCGCGCGTTTCAGAAAGTCCTTAAGGTCTCTTTGTTGCAGCTCAATCTCGTAGGAAAAATAGCTATAGATTGCTTGAGTGATCTCGGACCGAGTCAATGCTAGGGACTCTTTCGCCTCAACATAAATCACCAGTTTCAGAGGCACCTTGATCGAAAAATCGCGAGCCGAGGAAACGATATACTTAACGAAATCTTCATTTAAATCGCGCTCACGAAATGGCGCAGGATCTCTTTGATCAAAAATCTGCTGAATATCCCTGACTCGTACTTCAATCCAATGTTTACCATCGGAGCTTTTATACCGAGCCTTCCTGGGAGTTTCGAAATCCACCGCATTCATCTCTTAACTTAAGACTTAAGAGACCGGCTGGGTCAAGGCTGGTTCATTAACTTGGACTTGCTCGAGAAAAGTCCATTCGCGCGACTGAATGTCCAGTTGAAAGCGGAAAAGCGCGCAGTTAGGAACTGTCAAACTCGACTTCGGGGCATTTCGACAATTCTGTATTAAACGATACAGCGAACCACCATGGGTGGAGATTGCTATTCGATGCAACTGAATATTCTCTTGCACGAATCTTTCTACATATTCGAGCATACGACGGAGGTGTTCAGTTTTTGACTCTCCTCCAGGAAAAGCAAAATCCTGATCTTCGTCTTTTGCCGACAACCATCGATCCCAAGATTGCTGACCGAATTTTTCCAACAGTGTGTCGCGGAACATTCCTTCAGACTGGCCCATGTGACATTCGCGCAAAGCGGAAGTCGAATGAAGACTGCACTGAAGGTCTTGATTTGCAATCTCAGCAGTTTCAAATGCGCGCGAAAGATCTGAAGTTAGGATCACTTGGGGTCGATAGAAGCTTAGCAACTTCTGAAGAACCAGGGCTTGCTCCCGCCCTTTCTCATTGAGTGGGATATTAGAATGCCCCTGCAACCTTTTTATTAAATTCCAGTCTGTCTCTCCATGGCGAAACACCAAAAATTCTTTTAAATCCATGGGATCACTGTAGCAAAGGCCTGAACTCTCGTCCACCTTCGGGACGAAAAATATGCTCCCGCAACCAGACCGTCGCTTGATTTGCGACTTGCTCCAAAGCCCCGTGCTCTTCAAATAGATGCGTGGCACCCGGTACGATCTTTAAACTTCGCTCACAGGTCATGCGCTTCAGGGCCTGATTATTTAACTGGATAACAATATCATCGTCTCCGCCGACAATAAGTAATGTGGGTGCCTGCACTTGAGGCAAATACAGATCTGCTAGATCCGGCCGCCCTCCCCGCGAAACCACCGCAAAAACATTCGCGGGACTTTTTGCAGCGGCCACCAAAGCTGCCCCTGCCCCCGTACTTGCTCCGAAGTAGCCCACGGCAAGCCCCTGGGTTTGTGCACGCAGGGCCAGCCACCGCTTGGACAGAAGCAGGCGATCCGCGAGAAGTTCGATGTCGAAAACATTCGCTCGATCCAGTTCTTCGTCTTCGCTCAGTAGATCCATCAATAAAGTCGCCATTCCCTGCTCCTGAAGTTTGCGCGCGACAAACTGATTGCGCGGACTGAGACGACCACTGCCACTTCCATGAGCGAATATTACGATACCTGCAGCCTCAGTCGGAACTCCAAGAATTCCTTTCAATTGAATTTGCCCTTCTTGAATTGTCACTTCCTCCGACATAAGTACCTCCATCGACTTATCCTATCTCGCAGGTTGCATCAGACAAAAAACGAAGCTTCGACGTTGCTAAAATACCGAAATATATCTGTGAGGCTCTGCCCGGAGGGACAAAAATTGTTAATTCAAGATAACTTCTCTATTACAAGGGGGCCGCGGACGAAGCCTATTGAACCTGACCGAGGACCGATTTTTGCTGTTATTTCACTGGTTACACGACTGACTGAATTTTTGACACCGACGATTTACACAGAGTAAGTGAAAGAGGATTACAAATGAGAGCGCTGCTTTTTTCTTTAGTACTAATATTTGGGGGCGTAAGTCAATCGACCGCTGTTACTAGAGAAAACTGCCTGCCTGCTCAGGAAGTCACAAGAATTCTGAGTGAGCTGAATTTCGACGGCGCCAACAGATGGTCTACTGACGAAGTCTGCAATCCTGAAAAGCTGACATATAAGACTATACAAGCTTTAATTTTCATTAAGAACCTTGAGCTTTCTGAAGGCTCCAATTCACAGCTCTATCCAAACTTATTAGGAAAAAACCCCTGGAAGTTTTTTACTTCGCGAATCAATGAAATCAAATTCCCAAAGAACTGCCAAGCAGGAGTTCTAGCCTACGTTAATTTATTGGAGAAGAACACAGCACATATCTGCCAGCAACTTGTCAATTCAGAAGTCAGTAGCTTCGCTGCTACGCTTTTGCACGAGGCAAGACATGCTGACGGCTTTAGTCATGTCATGTGCACCCACGGAGACCTCGCTGGCACGATCGGTGGATGTGATTTAAAGCTGGAAGAAGCTGGCTCATATGGCTTAGAAATCGAATGGGGTTTAAAGCTCGCGAAATCCGATAAAGTCGGAAAGATCGTTCGTGACCAAAGTCGAAGCAGCTCGGTCTATCTTATGTTGAACAGAATCAATGAGTATCCGTTAGAGATTCAAGAGGGCCTGGCATTACAGGCTTTAAATGGCGAGATCACATTTTTTGATGGTCAAAATCAGTCGCTCATAACCGCAGCGGTTTCACCAGAATCAGTTCTTTCTGATCGGTTGGGGACGCCGGTCTTTTTTGATGCTCGCGCAAATACCTTTTTAGGCTATTACTTCTCGACTGAACTACTTTCGGCCCCAGGTTTGTTTGCGAACTATCTCACTTCTAGCCTAGCGCCCTCGGAAAAAGAGGCTTTGCTTGATATCAACTATGAAAAACTCTTATTTCTATTTAAAGACAAGATCATCTACATGAATGATGCGGGCCAATTCATTGAAGCTCGTCATGGTATTAATCAGCCACTGCTGTTTTCCATGATTCGCAGTCTTCCTCCCTTAAAAGCGGGAGTTTATGTCACTGCTGAAGACGGTTCAATTTACAGACTCCCCGATAATCTTAACGACCTCGCCAAAAAACAACCAGAGTTCGTCAGTAAACCACAAAATCCACTCACTAAAATTATTCAGGGCGTTCACAAATCGAACTATGCGCTATCGAGGGATGGCTCTCTGACAACTCTTTCAGATCGTTGGGGATATGCTCCCGTCCCAGTGGACGCACTGCATGGCCAATCCTTTAAGAATATCACGCCGACCCTATGGAGCCCACTGCTAGAGGGACTCTAATCGGGCAACCCAAGTTCAGCGTTATATTTCTTTAGCAGGGGCAATGTTGTTTCCTGAGGATTTCGCAGATCTAAATCTCGATCCTCTTCACTAAGTTGAAGCTCCTGCAAAAAGGCACACGCTGAGGCGACGAATCCAGGTACAGACATTTTGTCGGCGGGTTGAAATTCTATTTCACTGCGATTCTGAATCAGCTGAACGCCAACATAATCTTGACCTTCTGTCACCGAAATCTCCAAAGGTCCCCAGCCCAAATCGCGCAATAGTTTATACTTTAATTTTGAACTCGTGTGTGTACCGGTGAATACCCAAGGCCTATCGCCGGGCAAAGTTAGGAGCTTTTCTTTAAGAGGAATCGGTAGCATTTCAATTTGACGATGAAGCTCAAGGATTTTGCGTCCGACAGACGTCAGGGGTTGCCCATTCATCAAGTGAAGCTGATCTTCAATCAATCTCGCGATTTCTTGTGCCTTTTCGTGTCCTAGGCGTAATTCTCCTACAGCCTTTTCTTCAATGCGGATAGTTTCACCACTTTGACATTCAGCTGTGGTTATTCTTTCTTTCGTGTTGATCTGGAAGACCGCTTTTGAATCCGTCGTTTTTAAACGAAACCTGAAAAGCTGTGGACTCGGTATCACCAAAAAATTATGACCGTCATAGATATCGACATAATAGTCTTCTCGAGATTGCGCCTCGAACGGATATTTTACCAGAATGCGCTGGGCCGCCTCTGCGCGAATTTTAAATCCAGCTTCCATTTCATGCTTAATGCGCGCATCTTCTTTAGCGTGCCCTACAGACATAAAGACTGAAAGGCTTAAAGCAAAGAATCCTTTTTTCATGTCAATTCCTTTTGAACTGGAACAAGTATGACTTCGATGATTCATCGGCGTTTCCTTCCACGTCAAAATCATTGTCATTGAGGATATACATTTCTCGCTCTGATAGTAAGCTTAAACCTTCAAGTTTTTCAAAATCCTGCAAGCCTAACTCTGTCAAATCGATAGCTTCCTTTTTTTGAATAGGAACTGTCTGTTCCGTGATCTTATAGGCTAAGCCTGCCTCACGGGTCTCTGCCAAAACATCTGTCGCCTCTTGCATTTGTAGCTCAAAGACCTTTTGCCAAGCTTGGCTTCCGGTTTCCCCATTTTGCTCTAGCAAAAAGATCTTACCTGAGGGATCCGTACTCGCGCCGCCTATTTTGCCACCTTCGGCACTGAGCGGATAAAAATAGACAGCCGTTGTAACTTCTTTCCTCGTATCGAACTCAATGACGGGAGACCATTTATGATGTTTCGAAGCCGGAAGCTCGCTTTGCAAAAACAGCAAGAGCTTTCCGGCCGGAAGCCAAACCGCCGCTTCGAATCCTCGATTCAGGTTTCTGTGCGATAGAAAAGCAGGTAGTCCAGTCTGTCCTCCTCGCAAAAGCTCAGTATCTTGGGGATACCATCTCTTCAGTACTCGTCCATCAGAAGAAACTTTCGCCACGGAAGGACCATACTCCTCCGCTAACCAAAAATGACCCTGATCATCCAAAGCCAACCCTTCTGGATCTAATCCCCATGGATCAAGCTCAAGAACCTGTCCCTCGCTATTAACGGGCTGCTCCTCGACCGCAGCCCCGTCACGAAGAGCTGCCACGTTGGGAAGGCCTCGAACTGCCGTGCCATTCGGATTCTTTAATGGCCTTTGTTCAGAGACCCGCGCCTGTCGAGTTTTTGCCAAGAACTCAATTTTAATGATTTGCGGAGTGAATTCAGGAAAAAGAAAAGGTCGCTGAGGACGAGTTTTTGGGCCTATGGTTTTTTTATTAGGTCCTCGATCCGTTACCGCGTAAAAAACTTTAACTTCCTGGGTGGATTCTCTTGGCGAGAATACCAGATCAGAAAGTCCTCCCAAAGAAACCGTTCCACTGCGATCTTTATGTAGGGGCGCTAATTCTTGGATCAAAAGTCTTTCGACTTTTTCTCCATTTTTAGAGATCTGTGATTTGTGTGAACAAGATGTAGCAATCAGAAATACTAAAATCAGATGTTTAGGCATGCTTAGGCTATATCGTCCAGTGACTTAAGCAGACAAATGAAAACCCGCCAGAGTCAAAAAGCTGACTAAACCCTGACAAGAATCTTACAAAAATAATGGAATCACAAAGGCGAGAGCCAAACTTCCAAGGGCCGCGATCAAGTACGTCTTCATTTTTCCACTTGCCTTGGGTGCTGAAAGAATGATTGCAGCTTTCGATAAGAGTGATGCCAGAAATGCTAATGACATGGCTGGTAGGACTTGTGAGCCCTGTGGCATCGAACCTATTGCGAATGTCACTCCGTGCAGTTCGAAAAGTCCCCCGACAAAGCTAACAGCCAAAAACGCGGTCTGACCGAAAAATTTATGTGCAAAACTTGCCAACCCCATCACTAAAAAAAGAATAACAGCAAAACTAAGCTGGCTTCTCACATTCAGGGGACCTGCCTCATCTTTCTCAGAGGCAACCTTGACACGAGTTTTTGAATCTTTGGTAAAGACCAGAGCAGAGACACCAATACAAATCAAAAACACGAGGCCATAACTGATTCCCATTTCTTCGATCAGCTCCGGTGCACTGGAAAAAAGAATGCCCGCTGACAACAGAGCACTGGAGCAAACAGCCATCAGTGCGAATGCGATCAGCTCTAGCGATTCGTCGGCCTCTTTGTTTTTGGAGATTTTACTACGAACATTTACAAAGCTCGCTGTGCTGGAGACGAAACCTCCCAAAAAACCGGCTAAAAAGGAGCCTGCTTTTTCACCGAATACTTTCAGCAACGCATAAGATGAAAACTGAATCAAAGAAAGCATAAAAATCAGCAAACCCAATCTAAAAGGAATGAATATCCCCCATGGATCAATAGGAGTTCGATCCAAAAATGGTAGAATCCCAATGCCGAGCACAACTAAAGCTATGAAAGCCTCTGCCTCTGCCTGAGAGATTTTTTCTTTGGTGAAAGCGTGAATGGTCTTTTTACTTGATAACAGCCCAAGCGTAAGCGCCCCTAAAACAAAAGACTCCATGCGATTGGAAACTGCAATATACCCCAAAGCGAAAACAACTGCGGCAGCCACCTCTGTTGTTAGGCCTATATCAGAACGGCCCGGATCACGCGTGCCGCGCCAATAGCTCATCAAAATTCCACTGAGAGCAAAAAGCGCTAACAAGACCCTGACCCACTCTGAATGGATGGAACCTGCAAGGGCCCCCAAGAGACCTAAAAAGGAAAAAGTCCTAACGCCCATAGCGGCAAGTTCTGTTTTTTGAGCAGCACGCTCTCTTTCGAAGCCAATAAAAAATCCAATAAGAAGGCCTGCGACATAAGGGTGTATTGACTGTAAAAATGCTTCCATTGCCTTAAACCTACAATCTGACAATTCCAAAATCAATTGCCGATAAGCATTTCACTCTTCCTGACAAAGATATCTTAAGTTTCTACATTTTAGATTGTCATTGAGCGAAGGACGCCGAAGAATAAATAATAATATTCACAAAGGACAAGCTGTGGACCCAATGACTTCTCAAGATCTCGCTGATTTGAAGACCGCAAAACAGCTTCTCGAGCACCCAAGTTTAGCAGCTCGTGTGGCAGACAAAATCGGAATGCCCATCGAAAGAAGCTTGGCCATCTTGCCAGTAAAATGGCAAGACAAAATCCAAGAGGCCGCTCATAAATCCATCGAAAAAGCTGTGGAAGGAGCGCTTAAAACTCTTCCAACTGAGCGAATGTCGCAATCCCCCAAAAATGGGTTGCACAAGATTCTTGTCGGCACCACCGGTGCTCTGGGCGGTTTTTTTGGAGTTCCCGCACTTTTAATAGAACTTCCTGCCTCGACAGTACTTATGCTTCGTTCAATAATGGATATTGCACACAGCGAAGGCGAAGAAATTTTCAGTATCCATGGCAAAATGGCCTGCATCGAGGTCTTTGCATTGGGTGGAAAGTCACAAGCAGATGATGCTGCAGAATCTGGCTACTTTGCGACTCGGGCGGCTCTCGCTAAAGGACTGACCGAAGCCGCAGCCTACGTCACTGAAAAAGGACTTACGGGCGAAGGCGCTCCTTATCTTGCTCGGATAATAATTAACATTGCTGCACGTTTTCAACTGGTCGTGACAGAGAAAGTGGCAGCCACTTTAGTTCCGCTGATAGGAGCTGCTGGCGGAGCCACCATCAATATTCTTTTTATGGATCATTTCCAAGATATTGCACGGGGGCATTTTATCATTCGACGTCTGGAGCGCAAACACGGGCAAGAAGTCATTCGCAGACACTATGAAAGCCTCGCCTAGGGGGAATTTATGATTGCAGTTATTACCGGCGCCACTGGCCTTGTCGGCAGCCAGCTCATTCGAAAACTTGTTGAGGATTCAGATGTCAAAGCAGTCATATCTGTCTCTCGAAAAAGCACTCAGCTCCACCATTCTAAACTTAAGGAAATACTGCTCTTTGATTTTTCGGAACTGCCAAAGATGCAAGACCAGCTACGCGGAGATATTTATTTCTGCTGCCTGGGTACGACAATTAAAGCGGCCGGAAGCCAAGAAAATTTTCGCAAAGTGGACTTTCAGTCGGTCATCGATTTTGCCGCCATAGCGAAACATCACAATGCAAAAAATTTTGTGGTTATTTCTGCGATGGGCGCCAACTCCAAGTCGTCCATCTTCTACAATAAGACCAAAGGTGAAACAGAGAATTTCTTAAAAAGCCTCGAATTGAACAGCCTCACTATTTTTAGACCGGGTCTTCTTTTGGGCGACAGAAAAGATCATCGCACAGGGGAAAAGCTTATGTCTCGGGCCGTCCATTTTGCTTCTTTGATTGTCTCGATAGACAAAATGAAGGCCTTCGTCACTCCTGCGGCGACACTTGCTAGCCATATGCTATCAGAAGGAAAAAAGGCCTCTCTAGGAGTCAAAATCGTCGAGGCTAAAAGCATTTAGCACACCCCGACGGTCCTTGCCATGGTTAATTATTAAAACGCCCGACCAATAGAGATCATGGGGTAAAGCTCCGTCGTCTTAAATTCAACATCGAGCGAATTAAGCTCTTTATACGTTATAATACGTTGAGTGATCTCGACTCCCAACAACCAGTTATCCGCTAAATCCACCTTATATCCTGCCGCGAACTGCAGACCGGTCCCTTTTTTATAATCCCCATTGGTCGCCATGAGCAGGTAGTGTCCTTGAATAAAGAAGCCACCATTTCCCATAAAACCCGCCGATACTCCTGCTGCATTCCCAGATTCAGTTGTTGAACCCGTAGACTGCGAACGCATAGTATAGATAGCTCCCAGATACCATCCCTCTTGAAAGATTTTGCCAAAACGGATGTCGTAAAGCGAAGAGGTTGAAGTCGATTCGGGGCCTCCGGCATCTTGAGTTTTTATAGAGACATAATAGAGACTGGCATCGAGAAGCAATTTCCCTCTAGGAATTCTTGCGAGGGCCTGATTTGACAGCAATGGAACCACTAAAATAATCAGACAAAAAATACGAAACATCGGAGAGCTCCTTAAGTAATTTCTAATTATGGTATAGCCATCTGCCCAAGCAGGCAAAAGAAACGATTTCTCCTCGGGCATTTTCGAATGACTAATCCTGGCACAATAAATGAACCTCCGATCATTACTATGAAACCCTGGCTATTAAAGTCCTTTATAAAGAAATCGAGCCACCTAAAGGCTACACTCGGTGCCGTAAAATGTTCTTCGCTCCCGTTACTTCTCCGATTCGTAGCGGTCGCGGCGTTTTTTTCCCTTATTTGCCTGGGCAATGCCCAAGCTGTAAACAGAGACTTTACAGAGCTTAGCGCCTTTAAAACAGATGGCTGTAGTGCCTCACCGAACGGCCTTCCCAGCACCAGTTGGGCCCATTGTTGCGTGGCTCATGATATCTGGTATTGGCTGGGCGGTTCAAAAGAAACTAGAACTCAGGCTGATCAATCGCTTAAGATCTGCATGAGTGAGGTTCTCAAGACGAACAATTTACAAATGAAATGGATCCCAGGCTTGTATGCCTGGGCAGTAAAGCGCGGAGGCACACCAGGAGTCGTAGGAGTCTCCAATCCCTTCCCGTGGCGTTGGGGCTTTGGCTGGTCCACCAATCACGACTATTCACCGCTTCTGATTCAGTCCGGAGACAACTTCACCGCCAAAATGAACTCTGTCGTCGAAAGTATTCCCGACATTGGAACTCAGCTAAATCTAAATTCAGAGCAGATTGAATATATTCAAGAAAAAGCCATGGAAGTTTATTTCTATCACTTCGCGAATTCCTTTGAGTCTAAATCCGCGCGCCCATAGACGCTTAGCTTGTTGAGCTATTTTACCCGACTAAGTCTGGTAATTGTTTCAGCGAGTTCTTTGACATTCACCGGCTTCGTTAAATGCGCTGCAAATCCGGCCTTTTTAGTGCGCTCTTTTTCTTCGGACATTGCATGAGCTGTCAAGGCAATGACGGGCTTTTGATAATTGCTCTGCTGAAGCAATCTCATAGCTTCGTAACCATCCATAATGGGCATTTGAATATCCATCAATATGGCATCATAATTTTCGGCCTTGGCTTTTTTAAACCCCTCAGAACCGTCGGCGGCCAAATCCACGCGCGCGCCCCGCTTATGCAAAATTCTTTGCACCAATAATTGATTGTCTTCAGAATCCTCGACAAGCAGAATATGAAGACCCGAAAGATCACCTTCGATCACTGCCTTCTTTGACGAATCTGTTAGGACACTCTTCTGAATATCCGGAACTCTCACGTCCACTGTTATTTCAAATGTCGAGCCTCTGCCGACAACGCTGCTTATAAGCTCTATGTCGCCTCCCAACGCCTGGGCCAATCGCCGCGACAAAGCAAGTCCTAACCCTGTCCCACCGAATCGGCGAGTGGTGCTGTTATCTGCCTGGCTGAATGGCTTAAAGATCTTGTCGATTTGATCGTCTGTCAAACCCGTTCCGGTATCGCTCACTCGTATGTGCAACTTCTTTTCGTTAGAGGACTTTGTTTCAACATGCGCATCAATGTTAACTTCACCACGATCCGTAAACTTCACGGCGTTACCGACAATATTTAACAGAATCTGCCGCAATCGAACTGGATCCGATTCAACTTCTTGGGGTGTCCGTGGGCAAAGCGAGAAGTGAAGCGCTACGCCTTTACTCTTGGCTCTTTCGACGAAGAGGCCAGTCACTTCACGCAACATCTCAATCAAGTTTAATCGGGTCATTTCCACGGTCATCCGACCCGCTTCAACTTTAGAAAGATCCAAGATATCGTCGATGATCTTCGTAAGGGCCTGACCATTTTTTTCAATAATTTTGAGATAAGATTCTCTTTCAACATTGTCAGCATCCAGGCGCAGCAAGCTTGAGAATCCAAGAATAGCCCCTAAAGGTGTGCGAATTTCATGACTCATGTTTGCGAGAAAAGATGATTTAGCTTCGTTAGCAGCTTCGGCGGCTTCTTTAGCTTTTTGCAGCTCTTCAGATTGCTTCTTGATATCGTCAATGTTCATCCAGGTGCCATAAAACTTGATGACCTCTCCTTTTTCATTCTTAAGAGGATTTCCTTCGGACCTGAACCATTGATAACCACCGTTTTTTGTTTTGTACCGAAATTCATGTTTAACAGGAGTTTTTGCGGTGAGTGCTGCTTTCCATACTTCCATGGTGTTTACTGCATCGTCCGGATGCAACTTATCAATCCAGGCGTCTCCGAGAAGATCCTTTTCTTCAGTGTACCCCACTAGCTCACCAAAACGCTGGCTAAAGTAGTCTGCTCTTCCATGGGCATCGGTACGCCAGATTCCATTAGGAATTGTCTCGATGATCTTTTTAAACTCGGCCTGAGCCCTTGCCATCTGATCGTTCAGTTGTTTTTGATCATCAATATCGGTGTTCGATCCAAACCAACGAGTCACAACTCCCTGATCATTTTTTAAGGGCAAAGCTCGACCCAAATGCCACCGAAAAACACCATCTTTTCTTTTCAGACGATATTCATGTTCAAAAGGTTTCCCCTCGCGCAGTGATTTGAGCCATTTGTCTACGCAGGCTCCAATATCATCAGGATGAATGACTTGCGGCCACTGATTAACAGGATCTTCTTTAGTAAAACCCGTGTACTCGTACCAACGTTCGTTAAAGAAGATAACCTGTCCCTGCGCATTCTGAATGAAAATCATATGGGGAATTACCGCAGTAAGAGTTCTGAAGATTTCATCATTCTCCTGAGTATGACGAGCTGCCTGAACCTCTTCTGTGACATCTGAAGCAAGCCCCATAATGCCCACAATTTTACCCTGACCATCGTGCAACGGGTGAAGGACGTAATCGAAAAAAAACTGATCCTTAGAGCTATGACTCAGAGAAGGTCGAAAGGTGACCTCTTTGGTTCTGATGGGCTGGCCATCTGCCATGATTCCATCTAACAAAATTAGAAAATACGCGGATTCCGACTGGGGAAAAACCTCACTGGCCTTTTTCCCGATTGGGTTTTGCTGAAAGAGGTCGACAAAGGCAGTGTTTACTTTATTAAACACATGGTCAGCGCCCGAAAGAACAAACATTGCCGCAGGAGACTTCATAAAAAAATCAATAACCGTTTGCTGCTCGCCTTTTATGTTCACTTCGGTCTCCTTAACAGACCTTTTACTCGCTTTTTCTAAGGTCTGTCTACCTCGCAGATATTTAATCGGGAAAAATTCAGTTCGCGCCGGCCTTGAGGACAAAACTATGAATTGCTCTTTCCATTCAGACTAAAAAATTAAAGCGAATCTGAATAGCTTTTCCCACCTATCATTGCGCTTTCATCACACTGTCCTGGCTGAATCTATTTGCCTCATAAGCCAAATGCAGACATAACATTTTCTTCATAACGGAGGACAAAATGTTAATATATTCATTCCTATTTTCAGCCCTAACTGCCCACGCCTATCCTAGTGTCACCTGTAACATTACCGAAACTAACACAAATAAGTCACAGCAGACATTGACCCATCCGCTGACTGACAATGGCCATCAAATGACACCATTTAAAACAACGACTGCTGAGGGCTTCGTGGCCGTTTCACGAGGTTATCTCGCCGTGAACATCGTCAACTCCAGAACAAAAGCCGTGACCAATTTTCATGGGTATATTCTTGATGGAAAAGCCGTAGGTGGTGCCGTTCACGATGCTGAAACAGTCACTTGGGTTGAAATCAACTGCCAAATGGGTCGATAGATTTTGTGATTTAAAATTGATAGAGGCAGTATACTTGCACTGCCTCTATGGAGAGGTCCCAAGGTGTCGCTCAAGGATCTCTGCTTGTGACAGAGCTATAAAAGGACTGAGCTGATACGTATTCAAAATATTCGTTGTCGGTCCCAGCCAAGATCCGGTCGCCCAAATCGTGGCTCCCATTTTTTCGTTGTCCAAATGAGTAAGAACCGCCTCACCAACTGCATTCCAGGAAGTCGCATCTGAACTACCGACCACATCCGCATTTGGCCAGCCGAACTCTCCTAAAAATCCCTGAACATTGTGTGCCGTTACCCAATCAGTGAAAACTTTGAGGCGCTCAAGCGTGCGTTCGGTCACGGAGCTATATCCATTGGCGATGGCCAGCGCAGTCTCATCAGCAAAGGACTGAGAGTAAGTCCCCTCGTTGGTATGATCGAAATAGTGATGAGCATGATACATGATCTTATTGCTTGGATCACTAATCCACGGAACAGGGTGCAGCGTCGACCATCTTGAGGCTGAAGCAAAGAAATAACCTTCAATCATCAACAGCGCCTCTGTATCAATGTTACGAATGGCCGTCACAGCTTCCTGCGAATACTCTTCCCAAGTTTTTTCCGGTGCTTTTCCGACAATGGTATCGCCCTGCCAGATTTCATCAATGTAAAACTCAATATTTGGATCGGTCGACACAACTCCATCAACAATCAGGTCAAAGCCGATATGACTGTGATTGCCGAAAAAAGCAGCTTCGTCGGGAGTGAAATGAATCGTAAACTCTTGACCTTTCGTGATCATCACTGGATCCAGAACAAACCATGTCGGCGATTTATGGTATATCATACGAACTCTGGGAGCCGTACCAGGAAGATTCGCCGGAGTTCTGCCTTTGATTCTAAAAGTTTTTCCATTGCCAATCGTCGTGGTCATTGCCTTAAATGCGCGCATTATTGCAAAGGAAGGCCCCGGAAGAGCCGATGCCGGTAGATGCCCTGTGACCTTCAAAGATTCTGTTGCGGCATCATGAGCCACGCTGAGCGTTCCTGTGGACGTGGCCGCCGCCCAACTTTCGGTCCCTGCGCCAAAGCTTGCAACAGAGTAGGCTGTGCTTATAGGGACCGTGTTTCGAGTATCGAAAATACCAGCTGGTTCGTTCATGATATCGTATGCATAGACGGCCGCGTAGGCTTCTGGCTCGGCCTTAATGGCTGTGGCAATCTTAGTCCATGCATCTGCATAGTCAGCTTTCGCCGGGCCATCCTCATCACCAAAATGTGTCGTGACTCCGCCAGAGGTGTATGAAGCATAGTTGTGCATATCCACTATGACCTTCAGTCCCGCCGTGTTGGCGTCTTTCAATACCTGAATTAAGTAACCCAAATAGGCCGAGTCAAGCGCTCCGCCTAAAGTCGGCTGAATTCTTTCCCACAGGAAAGGTATTCTAACGACAGACAGTCCCCGACCCTTCAGAGTTTGCAATGCTGTTAAACTGGGTTTCGTATAATTAGTTCCATAAATACCTGGAATCGCAGAACTGGAAATCCCCAGATCCATAATGTTAATTCCGCGCAGATACGATGTGGTCTCTACAACGGGTTCTTCATCGGGTGTGGGCTCGACAACAGGACTATCAACTTCAGGAACAATAACCGAAGCAAAGCCACCAAGATTCATGTCCAATGCACAACCAGCAAGCGAGATAACTGATAGAAATGAAATCATTAATTTGAAGATAATGCGGAACATACTGATTACGCCCATGTTATTCCTCTTACCAAGAACTTATCGGAGCTTTAAAGCCGCATCTTGATAAAGATTCATAAAAAATGGAGCCCGCTTGTCTCAATCTGAAACTCGATCAACAGAAATTCATTAGGTCGGGGAGGAATTTGCAAAGTACTACGGCGATCCAAATAAATTTTGGTGCAGATAACGGTTCATTGATTCTGGCCTGGAGAAAGACAAGCCTCCTCCTGAATCAAAAATGTCGACCCACCAGCCAACACCTTTCTTTGTACCCAAGAATGCCCAGAACTCTGGCTGTTCGCTTCTTAGCTTTTCTTTGAATGCCCGCTGAACGATGTCTCTTTGAATCAGATGAGAAAAGGGTCCATGGTTCCAAGGATCTTTTTCTGAAAACTGCCTATCGAAAAAGGGACCCGTTCGAATAGCCTCACGGAACTGCCCATTCAGCCGGACAAGCTCTTGCTCATTCACTTTTGCTTTGCCGTGACTCAGGCGACTGCCCGTCAAAGTCGTAAAGGCGTCATCGCCAGCTTCTTTTAATCTGCGCACCACAACCAAGCCGATCGCTCGCTCGGTCACATAACCTCGCTCCAGAGCTTTTAGGTCAGCCGGATGCCCTTTGGCGAACATCATCTCAACAGTTTCAGCGAATAGATCTTTTAGATAGCGAGTTAGAAATGATCTATCGTTTAGCGAGTTATAGGCAGTGATCATCACTTTGTGCATTTCAGGATCTAGCTGCCCTGCCCTCTCAATCATCGTCAACTCAGGCGTACCGCGATAAGGATTCGAACGCTGAAATGGCAAATCCCGAAGATGGGAAACGGTAGGATCCACTCGCAGGTTTTGCCCCACATCTTCGATAGTATTTAAAAGCTTGGGGAATCTAGTCGCAACATCGATAAACGAATAGGTCGGCGCCAGCCTTAAGACATTGAAAAGAGAGCCGCATTTAGGCTGCGCCCATGTCAAAGAAGTCGACAATAGAGCCGACAAGAACAAAAGTACTCGAGTTTGGGAGATCATAAGCTTTAGAACAGCAACGCCCATGCCGCCCAAAAGTAAATACAGTACCCGTCTTTTAGCTAATGGCTCTGAATCAAAGACCCGCTTACAAAAAGTCTACGGAACAATATTAGTATCGATAGTACTGTTCTGTTCTTGAGGTGCGGCTCGAGTTCGGTAGTCATTCCAGGTAATGGCATTCCATTCCCAAGTGAAATACCATCCGTCGAGTCTTGGCACATGATACCGATTGTAATCCATTCTGACGCTTCCATTGTAATAAGCTGTGCAGCCGGCAGCGAGGTCACAAAATCCACCCGTCGCATCGTCTCCTGGAGAACCTAAGAAAGTCACATCATTATGGTGGGCGTACACATTAGCAATGCTCACTTCTCGAGCGCCGGAATTTAAAATTGCGATTCCATCTGCGTTTGCCGGGACCACCACAGTATTGTCATGAACCTCTACGTCTGTGGAGTTCTGGATAAGTATTTGAGCCCCCCAACCCCAAATCGAAAATCCTGTGCCATTTCCCTTTACAGTATTATTACGAACTATAGCATCATAGCTAAGTTCGTGATTAATACCTGGGCCAACGTTATTTTCAACAATGTTTCCCTCGTAGATAATATTCTTAATAAATACATCACTCCAAAGACCACGACCATCGTTCTCATAAACATGATTGTCTTTCACCAAGATGTTTTCACCTCGTGTAAACTTCATTCCGCCGCCATCCCATCCACAATCGATACCGAAGTAAATGCAGTGTCTATAGGATGTGTTGCCTTCAAATACAGCACCAGAAATGAATTGGTTGGAGAGCCAGATGAGCCCGGCACCTCTTCCACCGTTTTCGTACATTTTATTCTTGTAAGCTCTTCCGTTTTTCCCAAGATTGACCCCACTGCCATGAATCCATCTTAAGATATTATGCTCTACCTTCCAGTTTTCTCCGGCGCCACTGTGGTCGCCAATGGCGGCCATTTGCGCAGGGGAAGCATACTTTTCAATAGTCAGTCCGCGAATTAAAACATTGTTCGCAGTTCCATTTGCGAATGCAAATCTGGAGGAACTAAGTTCGACTTTCTGTCCCGCAGGATTTTTTCTAAAATAAACTTTGTCATTACTATAGTCAAAAAACCATGTGGTGTCGTCGCTGACCTCTGAGAGAGAGGCCACGTGACGAAGGGGCACATCATTAAAAAACAAGTTTTCAGGGTGGTTACAGCGGGGGTAACCTGTCTTGCACTGGCCAACAGCCTGACCGGACTCATCTCTTCCTGAAGCAACAAAATAAGATCCTTCTTGGGTAAAAGTCGTCAATAACACAGCTCCACTAAGAATCGCTCCCTCTTCACCGACAAAGGAGTTTCCACTTTTTGGAGTCACTTGTTGGTTCCTGTGAATTCCAGTTTTTATCAAAAAAGCCGTCCCCGCAGGATTTGCATTAACAGCAGATTGTATACTTTGCCCGATCGATACAACTACACTATCGGGAAGGGGGGTATGCGCATTTGACTCTGCCGGCGATGGCGATGGCGGCCTTTTTCCTTTTGAACCAGACCCCTCTATTTGTTCGGTGGCCTCAAGGGTGCCCGTGCAGCTAATTGAGGCCGAAAAGATTGCAAAGATTAAGGTTTGTCGTAAAAACATGGGGCGCTCCATTCTTCGGTTTGCAGTGGTGTTCGGAATAGCTGTTCAGGTTAATGACTGAGCATCTCCCTGGGTAAAACTTCAAAACCTTCATTCTGTCCACAGCCGCGATAAAACTGATCCCAGGGCCGAATAAAGACTTGTAAGGCGATCTCTACACGAGGTCCCTGGAAATATCTGAGTCGAACCGGATGGGAAGCACCGTGAATCAATGTAATGGGAGTTTCCGTGCACTTCCATTCCACTGCGTGAGTGCCATCATTATTAATGATTGTGCTACCTCCAAAATCCAAAACTGCACCATCATCTGAGGCAATCGCAAATTGATATTCACCGACCGGCATGAAACCAGGAAGTGTTAAGTTTCCTCTTAGATCGAAAGCAAAGTACTCATTCAAAATCTCATTTTTTTCATCCATGAGTACGCCATTCGGTCCTGGAAAGCCTGCCGTCCATGCACGGGGGGCTATATCAAGACTAGATAGCTGTATCATTGATTTTAGTCGGGTACCTTTTTCTATGTACGACTGAAGATCTTTGCCACCAGGATGATGGTATATATAGCCGATGAGACCTATGCCCCCCCCACATCTATCGGCCGCAGTGAATGGATCACAAACAATATCTATTGCGGGCTCGTTCTCAACGGCTTCAGACATTGCCGAAGGGACATTGGCAAAGTTCACTTTAGAGCAATTTTGATAAGCAAGCGGAAGTATTGCTGCCAAGAAAATAAAATGAGGAACTCGACCCCTAACTATTCTTTTAAGTAGAAGCGTCCATTTATTAGACCGAATTTGCATTGAATTCCCCCTCGTTCACAAGCAGGACCTATTCTTGCTTGTTGTTTCCTGATTTCATTGAATGATTGTTATAAACAGCTGTTCATTCTTAATAATCCTGGGTAATGAAAAGTACTTAGTGTTTTTAAGCTCCTGTTATTTGAACTAATAATCATCTGCCTAAAAAATCGATTATTTTTCTATTCAGAAGACTTTTTTATCATCAAGTGTCTTTCCAGCCGGTTGATTCGATCTTTTAACTCAGAATTCTCCAGTCGTAAAAACTGCAATTCTGTTCTGTCGACTTTTGTTTCCAGGTCGTGCAGGACAGTATCAATCTTCCTAGTTTGCATAGCGATTAATTCTTTTTGCCCGACAAAATCGCGGTAAAACTCTTTAATAGCCCCTATTAGAGGAGCTACTAATGATGAATAGTTCACGGATTTAAATCCATCGGCGCCTGTATTAACAACCTCCGGAAACTGCATTTCAACTTCTTGCGCAACAACACCGATATCATTAAGGCGGTCGTGTTTGGTTGGCTGCATGATGTCTGTTCGCCATTTGAAGGTCACCCCACGTAGCTGAAGAATCTTCTTAAGAGGATTTTCAATCTCTTTTATATCCTCTTTTAGTCGTTCGTCCGAAGTCGTATTCCAGGCGGTCGCAAGAGCCGTCCCATTGACATGAAAAAGTTGAGTAGGATCAGTGGTGCCGATACCAACATTGCCATTGGCAATGATGCGCATCACTTCAGCACCATTTACTGTTGTTAACAAGTGTGATGCTATACCACTGGTGTTCGCAGTGAAGTGCGAAGTGCCATTACCGAATCTGAACTGGTAGTTTGTTGTAATTCCATCAGCGCCATAAATTCCGCCTTTCACATAGAGTCCGCCTTGTCCGACTGTCTGATTCGCAATAGAAACATCGGTGTCAGAACCCACTACAGCTACACCCGGCCTTCCGGCACCAGTTGAATTTCCAGGAGATAGCAGTACCACCCCTCCATCTGTATTTCCAGCTCCGCCGGTCTGGGCATTAAGTCGAATATTCCCGCCGTTAAGACCACTGGCAGCTGTTCCGCCCTCTACATCAAATACTCCCGTCGGGCTTGATGTGCCGACGCCAACACTGCCGCCAGATGGCGCCAAGAGAACTGTTCCTTTTGTTGAGTGGGATGTGGAATCCAAAACTAAAGAATCGCTGGCAGCCGCTCCCCCGTGTAGGATTTGTCCCCCGGAACGACCGGCAAGAAGAGCGTACTGAACGTGCAAATCACTGTTTAGAGCTTGCCAACCAGGAACTCCGGAACCATCCGTCGTTAAAAACGCATTGGTAGTTACTCCCGATCCTATTCTTCCAGGGGCTATTGTTCCTGTGGTTATGGCAGATGCATCGAGTGTCCCGATGGTTTGACATGTGAATCTATCCGTAACTGCAGACCATACCATTGACTCATTCGCGGAGCAGGCTGTGCTTGGAATCAACTGAGTTCCGCCCCACATGGTGCGAATATCTTGAGCTCGAACATATTGAGCTTTCCAGGTCGTGTTACCATTGTCCCAAAGAAGAACTTGTCCGTCCGTTGGTGCAGTGGTTTCGACTGATCGTCCTTGGATTTTCGCAACGGAGGGATTTGGATAGGAACCAGAAAGGTCTCCGCCAGCACCGCCTGTGGGCACACGGTCGTTGGTCAATCGGGAATCGTTGCCTTTGACGACTTCCCCGGCGGAAGCATCACCTGAAGCCGCGACGTTCATTGTTGCCGAGCTACCTAGTCCACTGATGTCTGCAGTAGAAAGTGTTACGGTTCCCGTTTTGCCCGCCACACTTTCGACAGGAGCCGAGGGAATTGCGATCCAGGAAAGGTTGCCTGAAGCATCCGATTGCAAAACATCTCCATTATTGCCAATTGCGTTTGGCCATTTAATGGAATAACTTGTTCCACCAGCTGGAAGAGTAAATGTTAAATATTCACTGGCGCCATCGTAAATCCGTAAATTTGTGGAGTTTACATTGGTTGCGGCAACTGACGTGGCACTTACATTTTGTGCAATTGTCCCCGACGTAATTTTCGAGGCATCAAGATTCGGAATATCTGCCGACGACAAATTCGCACCGCTTGTAACTCTGCCTTTCAGATCAACAATCACTTTCGTGTATTGACCTGCGACTACTCCGGAGTTTTCGAGACTTATGGTCCCCGAGCTCGTTAGCGGGCTTCCTGGACTTGTCTCATGCGACAGGCCTGTTCCTGCTGTAATGCTAGTGACAGTGCCACCATTGCTGCCTATCACTGACGCGCATACCATATTCCCGGCGCCATCATCCTTTAAGAACTGGTTTGCGCCACAAGAAGGCAAGTCTACCTTGGCAAAATCTTTGACTTGGGGATCAGTTTCAGAAAATGAAGTGATCGGTGTGATCGCCTGCCACCCTCCAGCGTTCCAACCTAAAACCTGACCATTCCCAAGTGCTGGAACCGAGGCTCCCCGCAGTTGCCCCGACCTTTCATATTGATTGGAGGTACCGTTAACAATGGCTAAGAGTTCTGAAAAATCCGCGAGGCTCAGGGGCGTAGCTGTTCCGCTACTAAGTCGAACTACCGATTCTGCCGGAGTTCCACCGATATTTTGGCTATCAAATGAATTGACGGAAAAAGGTACAAAGTTCACATCCATGAGAGGTAGTGTTTGGTTTCCAGTACCAGTATTATCGTCAAAAGAAACCTCAAGGTGACGTTGATCAAGCAAGTCGGGCGCATACGATGTGCCAGTATTGCAGGTGATCAATGGAGTATTAGTGGTGTTATATTCAGTGTTGGGATCGTTCGTGAATACTCTTTCGAGCTGTAAGCCAGGGTCGTTGCCAGTTCTGGTGCCAAGTCCATCACCGATGGGTATGACAAATACTCCTTGTGAATTACTCATGTCGATGGATCGAATTTCTTCATACAACAGACACTTCTTTGGATTTGGACTGTAAATACGAATTCTGAATGTCACATTAGAGCTTTCAACAGGAAGTTTATTCGTGTCCAGAAGCCGTCCATGGTAAGTGATAACAGCTCCCGTCCAGCCTAGTGATGGGAGTAAGGTGAGAATCAGAATGACTGCACCAATAGAGTACTTGCGGCTGTTCATCTTTTTCATTCCTTTAAGAGAGTAGATTGAAGACTGGAATATACAGTATAACCCTGGTCAGTTTGAGCCTTCGGCTGAACCTTGTAATGACTTATGGAAACCTGAGCTTCGTAACCACCAGTACTGAAGACTCCTTGGCTGCTAGCTGGCGTATTTTCTAACCAAACAGCTTTCATTTGAAGAGTCTCCTCATGTAGACTCCAGATGCGAACGTCCATGGAGCAGCCGGCCAGAATGGAAGTCCAACCAATCGAAATGAGAACGAAGTGCTTTAGTGAGTATCTAGTGTTCATAATATAAACAACCCCAAATTCGCCCAAAAGATGACACTCAATCGTCTGCCCCCAAAGAGAACATAAGTTTACTTCGGATTTAACTGACAATGACTGAAGGGACTCTCGAGGGCCTATAAGGCTTATGAGACCATTCTGCTCCATTTTTTTTTTGACTACAGTCCACCACCGACCCAAAAAGGATTCTAAGTTGTTCAGCCGAGCAGCAAAGCACGCGCAGAATGCTCCGATCCAACGATTCTTATCAAACTAGCTCAAGCTTTTCCGTTAGGCTCAGTTTAAGTTTCTGGGGCAAACACACACTATGGTAGAGTCTTTGCAAAGGAGACTCACATGAATCCAAATTTACAGCTTGTATATCCCATGTTTGCAATGGTCGTACTTACTTATGTCGTTGCTGGAGTCATGTTGAGAAATCGGATTCAGGCGGTACGTGAAGGATTCGATGTCCGATACTTCAAGACCTACAATCATGGTCAGCCGCCAGAGCAAGTTCTTAGAGTGGATCGTCATTTTACCAATTTATTTGAACTACCCGTTCTGTTTTATGTCGGCTGTCTTGCCGCAATGCTGGTGCCGCTCGCTGGATTTTGGATTAATTTTTGGGCTTGGCTTTTTGTTTTTGCTCGCGTGCTTCATGCGCTTATCCATATTAGGACGAACAAGATACCTCACCGTATGAAGGCTTTCGGCTTGGGCGCGGTGGCAGTCCTAGGACTCTGGATTGAAATCGTACTTTCAATCTAGTCTAATATCAGGTCAATTTGTGGCGGTCGACCAGGTCATCAAAGAGAAATCTAGCGGTGATAATTCAGTGATCCCAACGATGTCGGACGTTTTTCAGCAGAGCTACCGTCACTCGTTCCATTCGTATAGCCGAAAGCTAAATCTCCGACATTGTGTTCAAAGCCTGGAAGCCCAGAAACACCATAATCAAAAATTCTGTATATGGTATAGAGAGTTTTCCCGGCTGTAGGCATCGTCTCTCCTCCGCAGTTCAGTCCAGTGACTTCTTTAGATACATCCAACTCCCAGGAGCTAACATCGCACATACTCTGCATGTTATATGTATTTACCACCTCTAAGCTCGACGGTGTTCCCTTTGGAAAATCATGACATCGTTTTTGCATTTATTTTCTGTTTATAAACCAGGAGAAATATATGCGCTTTGGACAAAAAGTAGGTCGACAATTATTGGCACTGTCCATGTTAATAACAGCTCATGTCCCTGCGGTCGCAGATGTGCAGTATCCCGAGAAACAAACCCTCAACGTTGCTCATTCACTTCTATCCGTCCTAAGAAATTGTCCCAATAGAATCTGGCCCGATCTCAAGGCCACGAATCTTGATATGCTGCTTGTAAATAAAGATATCTCGAATCAACTTTTGGTTTCTGCTCGACATAACACTATCTCCACCGTCGCAAATGAAAGCCTTCCTCCTCATGTCTTTTCATCGACCTTTTCCTTGATTCCCTTTGAAGATCGTAACCTATTGCATGTGGATGCTCATTACGGAAAATACCGCTCAACGGATCCTTCTCAAGCTTTCAGCCTGGCAATTCATGAGGCTTTTCATATGACTGACCAAACGAGCTGGACGTTTAAAAATAAAGGATCCAGAGGCACAACAATTCCTCTTCTCGCTTCTCCGCGTATTGCACGTAATATGCTTTATAGAAGTCTTTTAGCCGCATACCAAGAGAAATCGCAAGCTGCCACACATCTTGGAAATGCAAAGTACTGGTACAAACAATGGTTAGAAAGTGATGCCGTTGAAGGAAACACAACTACTGATGGGTACGAAGGCACCGCACGCTACGCTGAAGTAATTGCAACGCTTTTAGACGAGAGCGGCTGCGGAGTAACTGAGCAAGAATTAGAAAAAATGGCAGCCCAATCAGAAATTTTCAAAGGTGAAAATATCATCGGTTTCCAGTCACTGGATACCGAAGGATACTATGTCGGTGGACTTGCAAGTCTCATCCTGCGTTTTCAGTATCCGAACCTGCAATGGCAAGAACGTGTCGCTAAAGGGGAAACCCCCGTTGAAATCTTATTAGAAAATTTCAAACCTGTACCCGCGCCAGTGGATTCAGATATGGCAAATCGAATACGCTCTGCTATTAAAGAACGAGGCCTTAATGTAGACAATTTTATTGCGAGCGCAGAAAAACAAATGCAAAAAGAAACTAGCATCTATGTTGGACTTCCTTTAAGCGCAATAAAAGGCAGCTATTCTCCTCACGGCTTCTTCAATAGCCGCACGACAAGTGTTCGCTATATCCCCATGGCGAAGGGGCTCAGGTTCGATTTCGCTGACGGAACTCACTTCCTAGCGAAAGAAGATGCAGTATTCGTCCAGTTACCACAAGTCGACCCATGTGCTGCTGGTTGGACTGTTGTACTTGATGAGTCAGAGGTTCATTCACGCGGGAACAGTCAGTTTGAAGTCTCCAATCCACTCTTTCAAGGGTCCTTGGCTGCAGAAAAGAAGACGGACTCAAAAGGTCGTCGGTGGCTCTGCGTTTTCAATTAAAGCCAGAGCCCAACTTATCAATTCAGAACAGGTGCTTCGCGAAAGCCGAGCACCGATCTGACGCAACAGTACTGAATTTGTTAGCAGCGCTTTTAAACAGACTATTCCTCTTCCGAACTATCTGACGAGTCTACTTTTCCATCTGCATCCGCTTCAGAGTCAGAGTCGGCGCCACTACTGGAATCTGACTCTTCTACTTCTTCTTCTGGTGGAATGTCCTTAATGTTTTTTTGGGCCTCTTCCAATGCCGATGGGGTTTTTGCTAAGATGGCATTGCAGGAGCTTTTTGCTCTAAAGAAATGCTTCCACATTTCGCCATCGATCTTTCCTTTTAGCTCTGGCTCTTGAAGTTCTGAACCCATGTAAGAGCTTGCTTTAGAAAAATCCTTATGACGCTTTAATCTGCGCGGAATCTTCCGCTCACCATCGCACTCTGCCTGAGAGGCCTTCCCGCCTTCTGCAATAAAACTGTAGGCTCGTGGAGGTCGTCTTTTTGCGTGGGCGAAAGAGTCGGGAGTTAGTGCTGGCTGGAGTATTAAAATAGTCAGAAAGATAGCGGTTTTTGGGGATCTGATCTTGAACATATTCAAAGATTCTATCAGGAATTATTCATCTCTAAAATTAAAAAAATTGTTCTTTAAAAGATTCCTGGACAAGATTCCCAATACCACCGTCTTGATGAAATCTGAAAAAAGAAGCCCTAGCAGAGCCACTTCTGGAACTTCCTTTCCAAGGGATTTTAAGTCCCGTCCTTGGTCCTAAAATCTTTCGATATAAGAACGCACCGGAGGTATTTCTGAAAAAAGCTAACTCAGAAGCTCTCGTAAAATTTTGATCAAGACCAATAAAATAGAGAGTATCTGTTTAGCTATCTTTAGAATGCGCCGAAGAGAATCATAATTGGGATTATGGTTCATATCGGACCTCCTTCCGGAAATTCGGAAAGAGCTCCATCAAAAAGGCGACCCTGCTAAGACAGCGGTCGTCTTTTGCATTTTTTAAACCTGCTTGGATATCTCGGCCTCGATCAGTTTGAAAATTTCATAAGCTTGCTCAGGATTGAAGTCTCCGTGCTGAACCTTTTTAATTCCATGTTTGGAAAGATCGAGGTGCCGATCTGGAGTGACCCCGTGCCTTTGCAGACAATGACGAGCACACTGCAGCGGACAACCGTCAATGACTGTGATCCGTCGCCCTGATTTTGCCGTTTTAACCAATGATGGAACATCGCCCCCGACCCCAGCGATACAGGACATTTCGGCAACGCCAGATCGATCGAGGCGAACTGCGATCGCATTGGCAGCTTGGGCCGCACTTGAGCAGCCAGAGCACGAATATACTAACTGCTTAAGATTTTCACTCATAGGTATATCCGATGATATTGATTGGACATATTTTTTGAGCAGCTCTGCATTCTTGAAGCTCCTTTTCGGACTGTGGCTGGCGGTGAACATAGGCATGAGCATGAATATCATGGCTTCGGAAGTTTTCGGGTGCTTCTTTCCAGCAGGCTCCGCAACTGATGCAATCTGGTCCAATAAAAAACTTATGCGAACCTTGGATAGCGGGATCGCTTGATTCTTTCATACATTCATCTCCGGCAAATCGGTCGTCCTTAGACTACCGCATGAGAAGTCATCAAACATTGATCAGGATCATGGTTTTGCGGTTTTTGACTCAATAGAAATCCCCCATTTGCATAGATTGACGGCGGGAGCTCCTTCATGTCACAAAACTTTAGCATTCGTCCTGTTTTTAGATATTGGTTACTGTTCATCATTGGTTGGGTCTTTTTGACCATTGCCGTGGGAGGAGCCACCCGATTGCACGAGGCAGGCCTTTCAATTGTAGAGTGGCGACCAGTGACCGGCATCCTGCCGCCATTAACAGTCGATCAGTGGTCGCAGGAATTTTCAAAATACCAACTTTCACCGGACTTTAAATCCAGAGACTCGATGAGCCTGGAGGAGTTTAAATTTATCTTTTGGTGGGAATATGCTCACCGACTGATTGCGCGATTGTTGGGTTTTTTTATCATTATGCCGTTTTTAGTTTTCTGGTTGCGTGGAAAGACTTCCTCTCGAGATCGCAAACGCCTGCTTCTGCTGCTGACCCTTGTGGGAATTCAAGGCGGGTTAGGTTGGTTCATGGTGAAAAGTGGCCTGGTGCAAATCCCCCGGGTCAGTCATTTTCGTTTGCTGGCTCACTTTTTATGGGCGTGCCTGATCCTGTCGTATCTGGCTTTCTGGTGGCAACAAGAGAGCCCCCGAGTTCAGCATCGTCACGATCAGCGAATCTACTTGCGGGTTCTTTCTTATGTTTGTTTGCTACAGTTGGCCTTGGGTGCGCTGGTCGCTGGAAGTCGCGCGGGGTATATTTTTAATACGTTCCCGAAAATGGGCGACTCGTGGGGACCTTCGGTGTTTTTTATGTCCGGCAGTTGGGTCGAAGATCTATTCTACAATCAAATCAACCTTCAGTTTTTCCATCGGCTGGGTGCGTGGGTATTAGGAATTCTTGCTTTACTCGGTTGGCGCTGGGGATTCAAGCATCTGACTTTTTTGATTGTGCTGCAATTTATCTTGGGAGTGCTAACTCTGATCCTAAAAGTACCCATCCCCTGGGCCGTTCTTCATCAGCTCTTGGGCGCCTTTATATTTTTCCGCATCCGCTGCTTGCAATACAGTTCTGAGCCCCAGCAGAGTCGTCTCTGAAGCTGACCTTCCGAGGGATTTCAAGTCCCGTCCTAGGTCCTAAAATCAATCGATATAAGAACGCACTGGAGGTATTTTCTGAAAAAAGCTAGCTCAGAAGCTCTCGTAAAATTTTGATCAAGACCAATAAAATAGAGAGTATCTGTTTAGTTATCTTTAGAATGCGCCGAATAGAATCATAGGTTGTATAGTTCATATCGGACCTCCTTCCGGAATTTCGGAAAGAGCTCCATCTAAAAGACGACCCTGCGAAGGCAGTGGTCGTCTTTGCATTTTTTAAACCGGAATCACTGCAGAAATGCGATCCACTTCCGCTGCGGACGCAAGGATAAGCCACGCGTTAGTATGTTTCATCTTGCAGAATTCATTGATCGTGCTATTTGTTCTCACTATGACTTCAAATGAAGATAAAGTTCTCCGCAAACGAGCACAAAGAAACGAATGGTTTCTGCAAAACTTTAGTGATTTAAATGATCAAAAGAAACATACCTTTTCCGGATTGGATTTCTATCCTTACAATTCCGACTATCTTAAGATCTGCGAAGTTGAGCTTTTCAAAAACAATGAACGAGCCATTTTTGCGGTCGAAGGTTATGGTCAGATAGAGCTGAGAAAGTATGGTAGCGTAAAAGCTGAGATCGATGCCCAACTAGTTGCGCTTCATCTGTACTGTGATCTTCAAACCGAAAATCCGACGGAACTTATTGCCCCTTTTAAGGATAAGACAAACGGAAAAACGACTTATGGTGGAGGACGTAACTTAAATGTCCAGATCGAAAATGGAAAAGCCATTGTTGATTTTAATGAGGCCACTAATATGGAATGTGCCTATTCCGCAGAATCTGTCTGCGCTCTGCCCTTACCAGAAAATTGGTTATCCGTCTCCATAGAAGCTGGTGAAAAAGTCTTAAGATAACTGGAAATTTTCGCTGACCATCTTATCAAAAAATGAAAGAGCTCTCGGAGAAATTAAAATGCTTAGAAGTATCCTGACCTTTATAGTTACATTGTTTTTGTCTGTTCTTGCAGGTGCGCAACCGATTAAGGTTTTGTTTGTTGGTAATTCTTTTACTTATGAACCGGGTGACATGTCGAACCCTGCACTTCCGGATAACTTTAAGGCTATTGCACTTTCCTTGAATATTGATGTCCAGGTCGATTATGTTGTTAAGGGTGGTCAAACACTAAAGAGACACTTTGACGAGGGCGAGGTATACAAAAAGCTTTCGTCTAACAAATATAGCTATGTGATTGTTCAAGCACAAAGCATTGAGGCTTTAGAACTTCCAAAGTGCTTTCCTGATAACGGTGGTCCTGTTGGTCGACCTGAGTTCCTTAAGTACGCAGAAAAGTTGATTGCACTTATCGAAGCAAACGGAGCAATACCGGTGATTTTCGCGCATTGGACGTATAAGAAGGATCACCCTTGGCTTCAGGATAATTTTCCTTGTTTAAAATTTGCAAACAACGAAGTAAATGCGGGGAAAAATTGGTTCGGATCTAATTTGATTGAATATCAGAAAATGCTAAATGAGGGATTTGCCATGGCGGCAGTCTCCAGTCCGAACACGATTCAATCGTTTGTTGGAAGTAAGTGGCTAGAGTTAATGAACAATAAACCGAGGAACATCCCCGATACAGATCTTTATCAAGATGACAACCTTCATCCTACTGTATTAGGCTCATTTTTTTCTGCCATGGTTCTTGCTCGAGATATTTTCAAGGTCGATGTGAATTTGCTGACGAAACATCCCGACCAAATCACAGAGAATCAGTTTGTTTTAATGAAGAGCGTTTTAACAAAATAACCCCCGTCACCTGATCAAAAGATTAATAGAAAAGCACTGACCAAAAATCAGTGCTCTTTTTGCATGATGTTACTCTCTATTTTCTCCAAATTTATTAAGTAAGACAACAAAAGCACCCCAGCAGGGCCACATCTGGAACTTGCTTCCCGAGGGGTTTTAAGTCCCATCCTTGGTCCTAAAATCTTTCGATAGAGGAACGCACCGGAGGTTATTCCTTAGAAATCTAGCCCAGAATCTCGCGAAGAATTTTGATTAAGACTAAAATGATCGAAAGAATCTGTTTAGTTATCTTTAATATGCGCCGAATAGAATCATAGTGTGTATGGTTCATTTCGGACCTCCTTCCGGAAATTCGAAAAGAGCTCCATATAAAAGGCGACCCTGCTGAGGCAGTGGTCGCCTTTGCATTTTACGAACCATCCGCTACCCCCTTCACCCACTTCCGCTACGGAAGAAAGCTCGCCAAGCACCACAATAAATTTTTAAATTTTGGTAGTGAGAGGCACTGCGAGCGCGTTGGACGCCGGAGGCGTCTGACGTGACGCAGGCGGGAGACCGCCGAAGCGCCTTGCGCGAAGACGGACGGACCCATAGGGCTCGCGGGCTCAATGCCCGCGGGACCGCGTCCGCCTCAAGATAAACTGTGATATTAAAACGAAAAAAGGCAGCTCGATGGCTGCCTTTAAAAAAATTGGTAGTGAGAGGCGGACTTGAACCGCCGACCTACGGATTATGATTCCGTTGCTCTAACCAGCTGAGCTACCCCACCAACCGTAACGCTCCTCAATTTGAGTCCAAAAGAACCGCGATCAATTTGCGTGAGTTGGAATTTTTAGATGTTGGGGGGCAGATTGTCAATATCGGGCTTTGCGTTAAAGCGTGAATTTTGAAAATTCGTATAAATTCTCGGCTTTGGTCTTGACCCGGGAGCAAACTCAACCTGCAATGACAGAATAAGTAAGAAATCACCACGGAGGGGAAATCTTTATGAAAAAGCTATTTATGGCGGCGCTGCTGCCAGGACTCTTAATCGGCTGCTCGCCAGACATGGGCTCAAACCAACTCAACGACAACCTGACGTCTCGCTGGTTTGGCCTGCAAGAAGCCCAAACTATTACCGTAACGACTCTTGATAATAAAGCGATCGCCGGTGCTGAAATCCTGATCGGAGACTCTCTTGACACTCCTTTTAGTGGCAACTTCCTGACGACCAATGCCCAGGGTCAGGCAGAGCTTCCACTTGCCTGGACCGAACCCCTCGCAGTGACAGTTCAGGCGCCTGGTTATATGCGCACTACTTATATGGCGCAAACTCCGGGAAATCTGAGTTTTACGCTGCGCCCACTTGCGACTTCTGCGCAATATGAAATCAAAGGCCGCGTTCAAGATCTGCCAGTCGTAAATAAAGACGGCTTCGTTGATTTTGGTTTGGTGATCCCAGCTTTTACAAAGAAGAACCTTTTGGCTTTCGATATGAATCAAGTGATCAGCCCGCAGAATGATATTATTTCTGCGATCGGCCAAGAGATCCCGGTTCCGACCAATATTTCTTTGCCTAAGCAAAGCGAGCGCTACTCTCTGTTCACTGTTACTTTGGATAAGCCTCAATACCGCGTTTATTTCGACCAACCAGGCGTCACCCGGGTATACGCAGCTCGCGGGCGCTTTCCATTTAAACCCGTCGTCGACTCTCTTCGCGATGGCAAAGAGTTCTATGAGCTTATCAATGAATTTAAAATTTCTGGCGGCGGTATCCGCGATATCGAAATCAATTCTCGTCAAATGACTTTGGACATTCCGTCAAAAGAATTGAACTTTACCGACAAAAAGGAAATCGTGGCTCCTCGCTTTGAGCGTGACGAAACTTTCATCGCCGTGGGTATTGCTCAACAATCAGGCTATTTGATTCCTACCGATGTGAAGCAAATTGCTGCCGCTAAAAAAATGACTCTTTCGACTCAAGCAGGATTCGAACAACAAGTCTTGGCAGTGCTTAAAAAGACAGCAGACCTGAAAGACAGCAAAGGCAATAAAGACGGCAGCGACCGCATGAGTGTCACTCTTTTGCCACTGACTGCAGGAGTTGCTCCGACAATGCTTCCGCTGATTGAAAATCCTCGTCTCAGCAATCCAGGAGAAATCTTGATGCCTCAATTCGAGTCAATCCCTGGAGTTCAAAAAATTGGAACTTACTCAGTTCTATCTGCAGAACTCGAAGTTCAACAGGGCACTGCCAAGGTGAAGGTCATGAATCCTCAGTGGGAAGTTTACGCACAAAACTGGGTAGATCGCATGCAGTTGCCTCAGTGGCCGAATGATCAAGAGCCACGCGGGAAAAAGCGATGGGAAGTTAATTTTATTGGATCCCAAACTGCTTCCCAAGCGGCCCCTGGTGCTGCTATGATTGAAGCCGCAACACATGTCACACACAGCTCTATCTCCTTTTAGAAAAGTTCTCCTTGGACTTGTGATTCTCACAGGTTGCAGCCTCGTTAGCTGCAGCCTGTTCGATCGAAAACCCTCTGCCCACGCACGTATGGGCACGATCAATAAACAAAAAGTATTCTTTGCTGACTATGATTCCGTCTGGATGGCTGCGCAGTCTGTTTTGAAATACCCGATTGCCCAAGAAAATCAGGATACGGGTATTATCGAGACCGAATACATCAAAGGATTGGATGGTTGGCTTCCACCTAATATCCAGCGCCCACCTTCAAGTGGGATTCGCTATAAACTTATTTTGACCTTCGCACGCGGCCGCGCCGATGGTCGCGAATCAACTCGCGTGACCATCGACAAGAAAATGGAAATTCTACGAGATTTCTTCTCTCCACCAGAGTCTATGGAAAGCGATGGATTGGAAGAACGAATCATCTTCTATCGCATCGAACGCGAATTGATCGTCCGCGAAGCTCTTAAGCGAGCGAACTAATTATTTAAATTCAGTCGTTCGGGATCCAACCGCCTCAGATCTTATCAGTCCATTGACAAGTGTTTCATTTTGAAAATCCAGCATAACCGGTCCTTACTCTCTCGGGAATTTGGCTTAAAATAAAGCAAATTTATCAAATAATCATCCTTATAGATTTTATTGATGTTGCGATAGGGTTTACCACTTAGTTAAAACCCTGCTTAGAAAGCTATGATGGTCTTAGACCAACAACAAACCTATCATTGGAGCGTATATGAAAAAGAATTTTGGCATTAAGGGTCGTTTGATTTTAGGTTTCTCTATCGCACCTCTAATTATGATTCTGCTTATCGTCATCGGAATCTCGCAGGTAAATTCCATTGAAAGAAGCCTCACCACGATCAATCAAGTGAACAGCGTTAAACAACGCTATGCCATCAACTTCCGAGGAAGTGTCCATGACAGAGCTATCAGTCTTCGCGACGTAGTGCTAAATACCGATGATCGCAAAGCTGAAGAAGCTATCGATGAAATCAAAGTTCTGGAGGAGGCTTACAAAAATTCGGCGATCCCCCTGGATAAGATATTCTCGGATCAAAAAGTAACAACCGACGAAATTCAACTATTAAAGGACATTAAAGATATCGAAAATAAAACTCTTCCGTTGATCAGTAAAACCATCGAACTTCGCAAAAATGGCCAGCACGCAGAAGCACTTGGGACACTTTTGGAGCAAGCCAAACCGGCGTTCATCACTTGGTTGGCGCGTATCAATAAGTTCATCGACTACCAAGAAAAATTAAATGCCCATGAAGCCCGAGATGCTCAGGGCATTGCTGGTAACTTTCAATATCTGATGCTGATTCTCTGCGCCGTCAGTTTGATTCTAACATCACTCACCGGATGGCTTATCACCCGCTCCATCATCAATCCACTTTCTAAGGTAACCGTTTATCTGAACACCTCTTCAAAAAATCTGTTCTCTGTCGCAGAGGTAATCTCTCACTCCAGCCAAAACCTCGCCGAAGGGGCCACCGAGCAAGCAGCAACTATCGAAGAAATCAGCGCATCGGTTGAGGACCTCGCCAATATGACACGAAAAAATGCGAGCAATGCCGAAGCCTGCAAGAGCGCTTCGAACCAAGCTCGCTCCGCCGCTGAAGCCGGCGCGCGCGAAATGAGTCAGATGCAAGCCGCTATGGACTCCATCCAACAATCATCCAATGAAATTTCTGCGATCATGGATACTATCGACGGGATCGCCTTCCAGACTAACCTGCTGGCTCTGAATGCTGCGGTCGAAGCCGCTAGGGCCGGTGAAGTTGGAGCTGGTTTTGCGGTCGTTGCCAATGAAGTTCGCAACCTTGCTCAGCGCTCTGCCGAAGCTGCAAAAGAAACTGCAACAAAAATTCAAACGGCTCTGGAAAGAAGCTCACAAGGTGTGGCTCTCTCCAAAATCGTTATGGCAGAACTGAAACAAATCGTAGATAAAAATCAGCAGGTGGATACTATCGTCTCTGAAGTCGCCTTGTCTTCCCATGAACAGAGTGAGGGTTTGACCCAGATCTCTGCAGCCATTAACGAAATGAACACGGTTACTCAGAGCAACGTGGCTTCTGCCTCTGACAATGCTAACACCCTAGAGTCTTTGAATGAACAATCGTCAGAACTTCGAAATGCAGCTTTACAGCTCTCTTCCCTTGTCGGCAAGAGTGCCGAAGAAGCATAGAAGATGCGGTGATTGGCTTAAAAGAAGGGACAGTTCAGAACTCAACCTGTTCCTTCTTTAGATAGTCTTTCCAAAGCTGAACAAGTTTCGCTTGATTGACCTTCCCCTCACCCAGCTGAACACCGGTGAGCTTTTCTAAGCCTCGGACGGCTGGGACATGAAGTCTGCGGTCGGAGTCAGAAAGTAGAGCGGCAAAGGTTTTTAATTCTTTATCTGCCGGTGCTTTTGCCAAAGCTTGGACGATCTTTGAACGGATCCAAAGACTCTGTTTGTTTTTGAAGTTATAATTTTGATTCAGCTCGCTCCACAATAGTTCGCGAACTTCAGGAGATTTATCATTCTCCAAAAGATCCACGGCTGCCGTTCTGACAACAAGGGCTTTATCTTTCACCAACTTTTGCGCTAACTCAGCGCCCGCCGCCGGATTGACTTCCTTCAAAGCCACCAAAGCCCCGTTTCGCATGAACCACAGTGAATGATTGCCTGCGCGAAGAAGATCATTTGTCGCCTTCTCGCCTTTCGCATCCGCCACTGCCATCAATGCTTTCCAACGCAGACTCATCGGTTGTTTCTCGTTAAATGCCAGGCCCACAAATGTGCTATAGAATTTTTCAGACTGATCGCGAACCACCATGCGGCGGTTTTCCAGTGGCAAGCTCAATACTTCCAGAGCAGAAGTTAAAGTGCTGGATGAAGGTTTAGGATTGGCTGCGAAAACACTTGAGGAAAGTCCAGCAAGCACCAGGGATGTCATAATAATTTTCATAAACGCTCAACTCTTTTTGGCTACAAAGTTTTCGAACTCGTTCATTAATTCATCTGTTTCAGCACCTGTTTTTTCTGCAGGCGTACTACCATCTCCAGCTTTTTCAGCCGCTTTCGCCGCGGATGCATTCTTTTGACCTTCAACGGCTGCTGCGAATTCGCGCATCAATTCGTCATCAATCAAATCGTTCGCAGCTTCTTCAGCCACCGCTGGTGCAGCTTCTGAATTTGCGGTGGCTGCTGGTGCTTCAACTTTTTCAGACTCATCAACAGGCGCAATCGCCTCTGCCGCCGCCGCCAGTTCAGCCTCGAGAGCTTCGGGACTGATTTCTTGCTCACTAGCTACCGGTGCCGCCGTCACTTCCGGCTGCTCCGGCGTCTCTAACGTCGCAACCGCTTCAGGTTCCGCAGCAGCAACTGGTTCAGTGACCAACTCTTCCGCAGAAACAGCATTGGTGCCAGATGTCTCGGCCGCAACTCCGCCGCCTTTAGCTGATAGTTCTTTTTTAAGGCTTTCGTTTTCTTCTTTATAACGAGAAAGGTCGGCAATATCTTCGCTGATAATCTCATATTCAGCTAAGCGAGCTTCCAGATCCTTCAGCTTCGCCTTCAAGGCTTCACGTTCTTTGGTATTTTCCTCTAAAGCTTCAGAAGAAACACCTCCAGATGTCGCCGCTCCTTCTGATCCCGAGGCCCCTGCTTGGGCCTTTTTCTCCGCTTCTTCGAGCTTTTCTTGCAGTGATTCGATTTTAAGCTGGTTTTCAGTCAAGGTCAGCCGCAATTGCGCTACTTCAGCTGCAGATTCGCGAACTCCGCCACTATCCCCATCCGCGGCACTGGCTACAGCTTTCACTTTAGCTTTTGCTGGCGCTTCAGAACTCCCCTCATCCAATGGGAATTCCATATCCAAGCTTTCGCCATCTTCGCCAGCGGCTGCATTTGCACCTTTGCCTTTGCGTTGACCACTTTGATTTTCGAGTATTTTTTGAAGAGTTTTTTCAATCTGTGCGGAATCGATGGTCCCCTCAGCAGAATTCTCTCCTTTTTTACCGAACAAGCTGCGGTATGCTAAAAACAGGGATAGAAAAATTATGAGAGCGATCAAACCCTCAATAATTGCGGTGTTATAGGTATTCCAAAAGGAGAGAAATTTTTCAACTGTCACAGCACAAATTCTCCCCTATCTAGGGAGTCCCGTCAACGCTAGACCAAAGCTGGTACAGGTGCTATCGTTCCCAAAGCTGAGGTAATTCATGTCTACTGAAAAGTTCGACCTTGTGATCAAAGACGGCCAATGTGTGGTTCCCAATCCTAATGGCCATGGACTCATGGAACAGAAACTCGACATCGCGATTTCTGGCGGAAGAATCGTTAAAATTCGAGACAGCATCAGCGAGCCCGCACAACAGACTATTTCCGCCAAGGGCCTTCATGTTCTGCCGGGAATTATCGACAGCCAAGTGCACTTTCGCGAGCCAGGCCTTACCCACAAAGAAGACCTCGACTCGGGTACTCGGGCCGCTCTTTTGGGTGGCGTGACCAGTATCTTTGAAATGCCCAACACCAATCCTGCGACGACAACCGCAGAACTGTTCCAAGAAAAACTTAATCGCGCCAAAGGTCGAGCCCATTGTCACTATGCCTTCTTTATTGGCGGCTCCCCCGAAAACGTCACGGAACTAGCGCAGCTGGAAAAACTTCCCCATTGCTCGGGGATCAAAGTTTTTATGGGCAGCTCGACCGGCTCGCTTCTGGTTGAAGACGATCCAACACTTGAGAGAATACTTCTTTCAGGACATCGCCGCGTGATTGTTCATAGTGAGGACGAGTTCCGTCTGCGCGAAAGAAAGCACATCGCTCAAGAAAGTGGCGATGTTCACGATCATCCCGTTTGGAGAGATGCAGAAACCGCATTGAGTTCCACTCGACGATTGCTGGCTCTGGCTCAGAAAACGGGTCGGAAAATCCACGTTCTTCATGTTTCAACGGCCGAAGAAATGGACCTATTGAAAGATCATAAGAACATCGCATCCGTCGAGGTCCTTCCTCAACATCTGACTCTCTACGCACCCGATTGTTATGATCGCCTGGGTAACTACGCCCAACAAAATCCCCCTATTCGTGAAAAACGGCACATGGATCGAATCTGGAAAGCCGTAACCGATGGCACTGTTGACATCATAGGCTCTGATCACGCACCCCACACTCGCGAAGAAAAAGAACGCCCCTACCCAAGCAGTCCCTCGGGAGTTCCAGGGGTCCAAACGCTACTGCCGATTATGCTGAACCACGTTCACCAAAATCATCTTGGCTTGCTCCGTTTCGTCGAAATGGTCACAGAAAACCCTCGTCGAGTCTTTGGTATTAAGAATAAAGGCCGCCTACAAGAAGGCTTCGATGCAGATGTCACCCTAGTGGATCTGAAAAAGACAAAGACCATCGACAATTCATGGATTGCCAGCCGCTGTGGCTGGACACCTTTTCATGGAATGCAGGTGACTGGCTGGATGACGCACACGATTTTGTCAGGACAAATTGCAATGCAAGACGATCAGATCATTCGGCCTGCGCAGGGACAGCCGGTTCTTTTTGAGGTTTAAAGCCGCTTAAAAAACGGCTTCGCGTGTAATTTATCAAGGCACTTGTACACCACTCAGCTTCCACATAAAGTGGCGCCATGAGAAACTTACTTTTCATCGGAATAGTCATTAGCTTACTTGCAGGTTGCAGTCGCAGCACAATTATTTTCAACATTGCCGACACCTTGCTAATCTCCCAGACGGACAAGTATTTCGACCTCGATCGGTCGCAAAAAGAAGAACTGAAAAAAAATCTGAACAAGGATCTTGATGGTCTTCGCAAAGAAATGTTCCCCAGAGTCGCTGAATCCTTCAGACATTTAGCCCCGCAAACCCAGACTGATAAATTGAGCGACGAGAACCTCGACGAAACCTATCAGCAATTTTTCGAATATTTTAAAGAAACCTCCGGAAGATTTAAGAATACTGCCATACAGTTAACGCTGACTTTAAAGCCCGAGCAATTCAGCTATTTTGAAAAAGCCGTTCAGAAAGATATCGCCAAACTTGAAAAGAAGTATAAGGACCCTGAAGAGGCCCTGGAATCGTCTCAAGAAAAATATGAACGCTCTCTTGAGCTGTGGTTCGGCGATCTTAGCCGAGACCAAAAAAACTTGTTAGTCGAGTTCCTAAAAGAGAACCCTTTCCCTTGGAAATTGCAGGCCGAAAACAAAGCCTACCTGTTAAAACAATTCCTGGCCCGCCAACAGGACAAAGAAAAGCTTAGGGAATTTGTAGAGAATTACCACACAGATTACGAATCCTTGCGCCTGCCCGAATTTAAAGAGGCCCTTGATCAGCATAAATCAGCTTTTCAACAGTTTCTGTCGCAACGCTTTTGGGAAAAACTGACCACCGAACAGAAAAATTTCCTTCAAAAAAATCTGAAGGAACGAGCGGAGGACCTCGACAAACTGGCCAGCAAATAGCTACTTGCCAGTAAAGATAGCTTTCTTTTTTTCTTTCAGTCCACTAAGGGCGACAAAGTGATCTTCGGTCCGCTGGGTGATTCCCTGATAGGCCGCCGCAAGATCAAGTACTGTCTGCAATTCATTTCGATAAGCCGTTTTCAAAGTCTTCTTAGTCATCTGCACGGCAATTGGCGCGTTCTCGGCGATCTTAAGGGCAATTTTTTCTGTCTCTTCTTTAAGCTTTGCTTCGTCCGTCAGGTAATTCACTAAGCCCCACTTCAGGGCCTCCTCACCACCAATGATGTCTCCGGTTAAAGACATCTGCATTGCACGGCTAAAGCCGATCACTCTTTGCAGGAAATAAGAACCCCCATCACCCGGCACCAGGCCAAGCTTTACAAAAGTCTCTCCGAATCTGGATTTTGACGAACCTACTCGCAGGTCGCACATCATAGCTAGGTCACAACCAGCACCGATCGCCGGGCCATTGACCATGGCTATTAGTGGTGTCGACATACTTTCTATGACGAGGGGAATCTGTTGAATTCCATTCATATAACGTAGGCGCAACTCGTTCGGCTCACCTTGGAACATTCCGGACTTTTGTTCCATCGCCTTAATATCACCACCGGCGCAGAATGACGGACCAGCTCCAGTCAAAATAATGACTCGCACGTCGGAATCAAAGTCAGCAAATCGCAAGACTGACGTCAATGATTCAACCATCTCCATGCTGATCGCATTGCTTTGTTCAACATTATCCAGCGTCACCCACAAAAGATGATTGTCGCGAAGCAATTGAAGGTGCGGATAGATTTGCGCATAGAAAGACATAAATAAAGCCCCCCTGCTCCAGTTTACGTGAGCAGAACAAATTAATGGAATTAAAGTTCCGCCAGAAATTCCAATAAAAAAAGCCGAGCTTAGGGCTCGGCTTTTTTCGTTCGAACTTCTTATTCAACCACTATTGGCAGAATGGAAGCTGTGGCATAATCTGACACGCGATTTGACAAAGTGCTGGATCACCGATTGGGCACTCGCCTGGCTCGCCAGGGTTGCCTGGATCAGGTGTTCCGGGGCTTGAAGACTTAGCGCCCACGTGCATATTCAACGAAGAAGCTGTTTTTCCATCAGCATCAGTCACGGTGATGACAGTTGAACCGTCAGCTACTGCCGTCATAGTGCCATCTTCAGAAACCGTCGCTGTTGCTGGGTTGCTGCTTGCAAACTTGAATGGTGCTTTACCGTTCAAGACTGAAAGAGCCAATGTTTCTTGAGGCTTCATAGTCGCAGCCGCAGGAACAACAACCATTTTCTTAGACATAACTGTCTCTACCGCTTCGTAAGCATCAACTCGGCAGTTACAAGCAGTTTCAATCGAAACTTTTGTACCAGTGGTCTGCATAATCGCGCGAATCTGAGCACCAGTTAGTGAAGGATCTTGAGACTTCAAGAGAGCCGCCAAACCAGACACAAGTGGAGTTGCCATTGAAGTACCAGAAAGGTTTCCGTACTTATTCTTTGGCAACGTAGACATGATGTTCTCACCAGGGGCTGCAACGTGAACTGTTGCAGTACCGTAGTTTGACCATGATGGCTTCGCATCAGAAGATCCAGAAGCAGCTACCGTGATTGAGTTCGGGAAGCCGTTGTTCGCTGGATACATTTCTGTTTTGTCGTTGTTCTTTCCATCGTTTGCAGCTGCAGCGATGAAAATCACGCCTTTGTCGTCAGCTCGCTTGATTGCCTCAAGCAATGGAGCTGCTTGTGAACGAGGAACTGCAGCACCCCATGATGCAGAGATGATTTGCGCGCCTTTTTCAACAGCATAATCAATTGCTTTGATGGCGTTGTTCAAGTCACCAGAACCATCCGCGCCCAAAAAGCGAAGAGGCATCATAGATACTTCAGGAGCTAAACCAATGATACCACCGTCAACTAAACCTGTCGCACCAACCGCGCCAGCGCAGTGAGTACCGTGACCAGGATTTTGGAATCCAGTATCATCCATTGGATCATTGTCGTTATCTTTGAAATCGAAACCCGGAATCATGTTTGGAGCCAAAGATTCATGTCTGTAATCAACACCCGTGTCTATAACAGCAACGATGATGTTCTTGCTTCCTTTGTTACCAGCGCGCTGCCAAGCTTTCTCAGCTTGAACTTTCGCAATGGCCCACTGATCTTTCAACGCAGCTGCGTTAATAGGAGCTGTAATAGCCTTTAATTTAAAGTTTGGAACAACGTACTCAACACCCGGTTGAGAAAGTAGAGTCGCAAGAGACTTCGCTTCTTGGCTCTTAGCAATGTTCACTTTAACCAGACTTGCTGTTGGATTGTGATCCGTCACTTGCATGACTGATTTCGTAGACATTGTCATTGTAGTCAGCATATTCAGAGCACTCGTGCTCTTATATTTCACCAAGTATTCGCCAGCGAATGCCTGAGAACCGATCAACAATGCACCTAAAAATAATGCACGTTTCATAAAACCCCCTCCGTGGTAGAAAAAATGATATGCAGTTTTCTTCCGCAACTGTTAGGAAAATCTTTAAGAAATCTTAAATTTCATGACACAGCAAATCGAAAGTTGAACAGAGAAATCTTCTTTTCAAGAATGAACGGCGAACATTTTAACTCATTCGAAGGGTTCCAACGCTATGACTTATCTGCATGCCATCATTTTAGGAATCATCGAAGGTATCACAGAATTTCTGCCGATTTCCTCCACCGGACATATGATTATTGCCAGTTCAGCCATGGGCATTGAAGGCAGTGAGTTCACCAAGGCCTTCGAAGTAATCATTCAGTTTGGTGCAATCGTTTCAGTTTTAGTTTTGTATTGGAAACGCTTCCTGACTGACTGGAGCTTCTATAAGAAACTCTTTGTGGCCTTCTTACCAACGGCGGCCATTGGTTTTGTACTTAAGGATGTTGTCGACGTTTTACTGGGAAGTGTTGAGGTTGTTGCGTGGGCACTGATCGCAGGTGGCATCATCCTAGTGTGGGCCGATAGACTTTTTGCCCACCTGACTGCTGTCGGAAGAAAAACCAGCGACCTGACATATCTTGATTCTGCAAAGCTTGGTCTTTATCAAGCTATTGCCATGATTCCAGGCGTCTCGAGATCTGGCGCCACGATTATGGGCGGCTTAACGCTTGGCATGAACAAAAGAGAGGCAGCGGAGTTTTCATTTTTCTTAGCTGTTCCCACCATGGCAGCCGCTTCCGGATACAAGGTATTGAAGATCTATAAAGACATTCAACCCGAACAATTGGGAGTCCTTGCGGTCGGAATAGTGGTTTCTTTTGTGGTCGCCATGTTGGCAATCAAATTCTTTATCGGAATTGTTTCTCGTTACGGTTTCCGCAGCTTCGGCTATTACCGAATAGTCTTGGGTATCATTCTCTTGGTTTTAATCTATAGTGGACAAAATCTGACTTTATCTTAGCAGGGACGGCTCGTTGTGATTGAGAAATTTTTCTTTGACGGTTCTTTCTTCAGTCAAGAAACGACCGCTTTCCTTAAGACCCCGGTGTTTGGGCATACGAATTTCCAATGGTTATTCTTGCTAGCAGCATTATTGCTAGGCATGGCTCTTCGCCCGCTGGTTCAGCCAGCCTTCAAACTTCTTAAAAAACACAATCCACTTGTGAAAAGACGTCCGGATAGTTTCGTCGCACATTTCTCTGCAGCCCCCTTAGAGCGTCCCATCGCTTGGATTTTTATCACGGCACTTTGGATATTTGCACTTCAAGGCGTCCGCTTAAGCGGTCAAGTCGCGCTGACCTTGCACCATCTCTTAAATGCGTTCTTTGCTTATCAGGTTGTAAAGCTTGTCTATTACGCGGTGGAATCCATCGGGAAAGTCATGGCCAACTACACCAAGAAAACTGAAAGCTTGATGGATGATCAATTGGTTCCGTTTGTTACCAAGAGCCTGAAAGTTCTTGTGGTCATTCTCGGTGTTTTGATCGTCCTGCAAAACTTTGGACTGAACGTTATGTCGTTGTTGGCCGGTCTGGGCCTAGGTGGTTTGGCTTTGGCTCTGGCAGCGCAAGATACTGCTGCCAACGTCTTTGGCTCGATCACTATTTTACTTGATCGACCATTTAAAGTGGGCGACTGGGTTAAAATTAAGGACATTGAAGGCACGGTGGAAGATATCGGCTTTCGCTCCACGCGTATTCGAACTTTTTACAACTCACAGGTCACAATTCCGAATTCAGTCATGGCCAAAGAGAATATTGACAATATGGGCGCCAGACCAGCACGACGTGTGCGGCAGATTTTGGGCTTGGCTTATGAAACGCCTCCTGCACGCATTGAGGAGTTCTGCTCGCGAGTACGTTTTCTGATCACTCAAAATCATATCGTGGTACCCGAATCCGTTATTGTTTCATTCACAGGCTTTGCAGATTCTTCTTTAAATATTTTAGTAAACTGCAATATCCAAGTCAGCCTGGGCACTGAAGAGCTCGCTTTTCAGCAAAACATCTATCTTGAAATCTTAAAGATAGCCGCTGAAATGAAAGTGGATTTTGCCTATCCAACTCGAACCGTGTATCAGAAGACCCTGCAATAAAAAAGGGCTCCGCATTGCTGCTGGAACCCTTTGTTTTTTGATTTGCTTAAGAACGACTTAGTTTCGCGTCGTTTTTTTCTTACGAGTTAAACCAGCTTCTTGACGAATTTTTTCTGCCTCAAGCTTCATTCTTTCAGTATCAGCTTCGGCTTTTGCAGTTTCCATCAAAATTTTGGCTTCTTCAGCGCGGTTGGCTGCCAAATCAGCTTTTTCCTCAAGCTGTTCACGCTCTTTTTTAGATTTCTCTGCCTCATCCTTCAGACGTTTCAATTCCGCATCTGAACGCGCCGCAATTGATTCGTTTTGAGCGATGGACTTCTGAAGCTTGGCGATTTCCAAGTTGGCTGCTGCAGTTTCTTTTCTAAGCTTGTCACGATTCTTCTCGAGCTCTTGATTTGCTTTGGCAGCAGCTTGTCTTACTTTTTCTTCTTGAGATTTAATCTCACGAACTTTTTTGCCTTCTGCTTCAACTGCACGCTCCGCTTGCTTCGAAGCTTCTAAGGCTTCTTTAAGTTCTTGTTCGACCTTGGCAATCATGGCGCGAGCCTGCTCTTCCTGGGCTTTTAAACGAGCCATCTCTGCTTCTGACTTTGCTTTCTGCGCCTCTGCTCTTGCAATTTCTTGTTTCGCTTGGGCATCACGAGATTTCGCTTCAGCGACTGCTTTCTGGGTCATCAAGCGGGCTTTGGCTGCTGCTTGTTCAGCTTTAAGTGCCTGCATTTTTGCTGCTTCGGCTTCTTTCGTCGCTTTAGCACCTTCTTCACCTGCTTTAGCTGCCTGTTTTTCTAGGTCCTTGGCTTGGTCGACAAGTTTGCTAGCCTTCTGTTCTTCTTGCTTACGGCGTTCTTCTGCCTGAGCTTTTACCTTTTGCGCCTGTTGAATTTTTTCTTGGGCTGCCTTTATTCTAGCTTCAGCTGAAGCTTGCTCTTTCTCCGCAGCTTTTTGTGCGCGCTCTTGTTCCACAGCTTCAAGTTTAAGCTTGGCAGAGTCACGCTCAGCGCTAACTTGTTCTTTTTTAGCTTCAGCCTCTAAGGAGCGAGCCTTCGCTATTGCCGACTGCGCCTGAGCTTTGGCCTGGTCACGCTTCTTGCGTTCATCCTCCGCTCTTCGTCGTGCTTCTGCTGCTTCAGCCTTAGCTGCTTCGGCGTCTGCCAAAGCCTCTTCTGCTTCAATCTGAGAGCTGTCAATCTGGGAGAACGCATACTGAGGATAAGTTTGCGTCACTGCTGCTGATAATAGAAGAATCCCAAGTGGCTTCAACTTCATTGCTTGTCTCCTTAACGGTGTTTACAACAGTGACTAGAATATAGTGATTTTGCAGAAAAAAAAAGCGGCCAAGATAAGGGGGAGTATATCCTGGCCGCCATGGGGGGGTGTCTTTTGTAAGAGCAAGGCAGATGCCAGGACTTAAATCCATTAAAAACCGCCAAAATCGCAGACAAGTTTATTTTTCTGTAGAACCTTTGCGCAAAGAGCGCCAATTGTCGGCCCTCCTCGACTGGACAAAATAAGCTGGACTCGACATCTCAGACTGAGATTTTTAACCTTTAAAAATGATACTGATTAGCTTTAAGCGAGCTTTTGGCGCAAGCCTTCTATTATTAAGCCTTCCTGCTTCCGCCCTTCATATAATGATCGACCCTGGCCATGGTGGCATTGATAGAGGCGCCGTCCACGGATCAGCCAAAGAATCTGACTTAGTTTTAAAAGTTGCACAGAAAGTTCAAAATCTTCTTTCGAAAGATTCTTCGTTTAAAGTGTCAATGACTCGCACAAAAGATCAAAACCTCAGCTTACCTGCACGAGTGAAAATGGCCGAATCAGTAAAGGCCGATTTATTTGTCAGCCTTCATGCAAATGCGGCGTCGGACCAACGAGCGCGCGGAGTGGAGTTTTTCTTTCAGAATAATCTTCCGCCAGACGAAGAAAGTCTTTACCTCGCAAGCATAGAAAATCAAATGCTGAATGCGAAAGACAGTGAGGATGCTTCTGAAGATCTTTCAAGAAAAGGCGATGTCGCTGCTATTATCGAAGACCTAGGACGTCAACATCGCATGATGAGCAGCCTGAAGTTCTCTCAAACATTGACTCAGAGCTGGGCAACAACGGAGAACCGAAGAAATCCAGCAACAATTAAGCAAGCGCCTTTTTATGTAATTTCGAAAACCTCTATGCCCTCCGTCCTTATTGAAATCGGATTCTTGACCAACCCCCGTGAAGCCAAAAAACTGCTTCGAGAAGATTATCAAGATGATCTTGCTCAAAAAATCTACAAGGCCCTTGTAAGCTATAAAGAAAAGATGGACAACCCGGCCATCAAGACTTTAAATTAGCCGCATCGTTCTCCCCTTTTTTCATTGGAGCAAACTATGCGTGCAGACGGCCGTCTATTTGATCAGCTAAGACAAGTTAAAATCACCCCACATGTTTCTGAGTATGCTGAAGGATCGGCCCTTATCGAATTTGGAAACACCAAGGTCCTCTGCACTGCTACTTATGAAGCTAAAGCACCTCAGTGGCTCATGGGTACTGGTTCCGGATGGGTGACTGCCGAGTATGGCATGCTTCCACGCTCAACTCATTCACGCATTAAGCGCGACAAAGCAGCCAATAGTGGTCGCACCCAAGAAATTGCTCGGCTGATCGGTCGATCCCTTCGCGCTGCGGTCGACCTCAAGCAACTTGGCGAAAAGCAAATCATCGTCGATTGCGATGTCTTAAATGCTGATGGTGGCACGCGTACGGCAGCAGTTACCGGAGGGTTCGTCGCCCTTGCTTTGGCTCTTAAAAAGCTTGCTGATGTCAGTGAAATAAAATCCCTTCCATTGATTAACTATGTCGCCGCAATCAGCGTCGGTTTACACAAGGGAGAGATCTTTTTGGATCTCAATTACGAAGAAGATTCTGTCATAGGCACTGATATGAATTTCGTTATGACTGATAAATCTCAGTTTGTAGAGGTCCAAGGCACTGCAGAACAAACGCCTTTCACACGCGAGCAATTGCTTAAGATGATGGAAGTCGCCGACAAAGGTTGCCGAGAACTTTTCGTGCATCAAGCCGCAGTTATGGGCGAAATTTATAAGATCGCAGGGAAGTAAATATGGAACTTTGGATTGCCACCGGAAATAAAGGGAAACTTGCTGAATATAAGTTGCTGTTGAAAGAGCTCATCGACTTACAAATCTTTTCGCAAGCAGATCTTCCGAGCTTTACTCCTCGCCCCGAGGACGGAAAAACCTTCGAGGACAACGCTCGAATCAAGGCAAAAACCTTAAGGGCCGTTAAGAACAATGCTTGGGTTTTAGGTGAAGACTCTGGCCTTGTGGTTGATGGACTTAATGGCCTGCCGGGAATTCACTCGGCACGATATGCGGGACCAAAAGCCTCTGACAGTGAAAATGTCGCCAAGCTTTTAAAAATGATGACTCTTAAGCCCATGCAAAATCGCAACGCCAAGTTCGTCTGCACAACTGTGATTTACACTCCCTCTGGCGAAGAAATGGTTCTGACTGGAGAAATGAAGGGCGAAATTGCCAAAAAACCGGCAGGACTTCATGGCTTTGGATATGACCCCGTGTTTATTCCGGAAGGACAAACGCAAACCTTGGCAGAACTGGGAACCGGTTTTAAGACTCAGCATTCCCACCGCGCCCAGGCACTGAAACAGTTTCTTGATAGATTCAAAGCCGCTCAAAATTAGCCTATCTTTGAGTGGACAAACCTGAGCCTGCTTGCTAATTTTTGCCAACTGCACTTTTAACTCAGGAGACTACGAGTGATGAAGGGCCTAAAAATCTTTACTGCCAATGCCAATCCCCAATTAGCTAAAAAAGTTGCCGAAGCTGCGGGAGTCGAACTCGGCTTTTGCGAGGTCAGCTCCTTTGCCGATGGGGAAATCCAGGTCGAAATCCATGAAAGCGTTCGCGGACAGCATGTGTTTGTGATTCAAAGCACCTGCCCCCCAGTAAACCAGAACTACATGGAATTGTTTGTCATGCTGGATGCCCTGCGAAGAGCCTCCGCGGCCTCGATTACGGCTGTCATTCCCTACTACGGGTATGCCCGGCAGGACCGAAAAGTGGCCCCTCGTGCGCCGATCTCGGCCAAACTGATGGCTGACTTGATCACCGAGTCTGGAGCCCATCGAGTGGTTTCCGTGGACCTGCATGCTGCCCAAATCCAAGGATTCTTCAATGTGCCGGTGGACCACCTTTTTGCTATCCCAACCCTGGCTCGTGCTTGGCGGGAAACCCATGGGGGCGGACACGAATTTGTCGCAGTGAGTCCAGATGCCGGTGGAGTCGAGCGAACCCGGGCCTTTGCCAAAAGAATTGAATCGTCCCTGGCTATTATCGATAAGCGCCGCTCAGGACCCAACGAGGCCAAAGCTCTTCATTTGATTGGGGATGTCCAAGGGAAAATCGCGGTTATCGTTGACGACATGATCGATACGGCTGGAACTCTTACACAAGCAGTTGACAGTCTTATCAAGAATGGTGCAAAAAAGGTGTTCGCTGTTGCTACGCACCCTGTTTTATCAGGCCCTGCGATTCATCGTCTTCAAGAAAGTCCCATCGAAAAGGTGTGGGTGACTGATACGATTCCTCTAACTGAGGCTGCGAAAAACTGCGGTAAAATCGAAGTGGTTTCGGTCGCTCCTGTTCTTGCAGAGGCCATCAAACGGATCCACGGAAATGATTCCGTCAGCAGTTTATTTGATTAGAAAACAAACACCGCATTTTGCGGATATTATTAACAATCCTCTATCGGACTAGAAGGAATATAAAATGAAAAGCAGAATCGATCTTTCTGTAGAACCTCGTGAAGTAGGCAAACACAATAGCCGCGCTCTTCGCAATCAGCGTAAAGTACCAGCAGTTATCTACGGTGCTATTAACCCTGTAAACGTTTTCGTTAACGAAGGTGACATCGTTCGTTACAACACTCGCGCATACGAGAATGCTCTTTTCAACTTGAAAAGCTCTGAAAACACAGCCAACGGCAAAGTTGTATTGATGAAAGCCGTTGATGTACACCCTCTTTCTCGTCGTCCTCAACACGTTGACTTCTTTGCCTTGGATCTTTCTAAACCAGTTCGCGTAAGCGTAGAAGTACGTTTGGAAGGTAAGCCCATCGGTCTTGCTGAAGGCGGTTTGTTGAACGTAGTTCTTCGTACTGTTGAAGTTGAATGTCTTCCAACTGAAATTCCAGAGTTCTTCACAGCTGATGTTTCTAACTTGGCAGTTGGCGATGCTCTTCACGTATCTGCATTGCAAGCAACTGGTTCAGTCAAAATCTTGACTGGCGGCGAACTTACAATCGCGGTTGTTAATGCTCAGGAAGAAGAAGTTGCAGCGACTCCAGCGGCGGCAGCTCCTGCAGCGGCAGCGGCTCCAGCAGCGGCTAAAGCTCCAGCTAAGAAATAATAGGGCTTTGATAATTCAAATCTCAAACAAGAGCGGCCCACAGCCGCTCTTTGTTTTTTAAGGCACAGCTTGAGGTGATTCGATGTGGTTGATTGTTGGCTTAGGAAACCCCGGAAACGAATATAAATTCACCCGCCATAATATCGGCTTTATGGCCATTGATTACTTTCTGCAGGGACTTGGGAACCCACCCAGCAAAAACCAATTCAAAGCAGAGATCTTTCAGACAAAGTTCCAAGATCACCAGCTTCTTTTTTGCAAGCCTCAGACTTATATGAATCTTTCAGGAGAGTCCGTTCAACCCCTCATGGGTTATTACAAAATATCGTTGGATCACCTCATCGTCATACATGATGAAGTGGATCAACCCTTCGGAAAAATGAAGATCCAGAAAAATCGCGGTCACGGCGGTCACAATGGCATTAAAAGTGTTTCTGGCTTGCTGGGCACTGCCGACTATATTCGCGTCCGCCTTGGCGTAGGCCGCCCTGCAAACCCTAACATCCCGGTCCCTGATCACGTTCTCGGTCGCTTCAATAAAGAAGAAGAGTCACAAATGCCTGAGTTCCTGAACAGATGTGGTGATGCCCTCGAAAGCATTCTCCTCGATGGGGTTCAAAAAGCTTCGACAAAATTCAACACCTAAGTTAGAGTTCAAGCGCATTTAAGAATGAATTTTCGAAAGGGTTCCTTATGGCGCTTCAGGTAGGTATTGTCGGTCTTCCGAATGTTGGGAAAAGTACACTTTTTAACGCTCTCACATCAGCAAAAGCTGAGGCAGCCAATTATCCGTTTTGCACTATTGATCCGAACGTGGGTGTCGTAACTGTCCCAGATCCACGCATGGATAAGATCACTCAGTTTATCAAGCCGCAAAAAGTGATTCCAACGACAATGGAATTCGTTGATATCGCCGGCATCGTAAAAGGAGCTTCTCAAGGTGAAGGTCTGGGCAACCAATTCCTGTCACATATCCGCCAGACTGATGCCATCGTGCATGTCGTTCGTTGCTTCGACGACCCAAACATCGTCCACGTTGCAGGCAGCGTGGACCCTTTGCGTGATATTGAGATCATCAATACCGAGCTTCTTTTGGCAGATTTAGATTCTGCTGACAAAAGATACAAGCGCATCGAAAAGATGGCGAAATCTTCTACCGACAAAAAAATCAAAATGGAAGCTGAGGTCACCAAGAAGGTTCTCGAAGCCTTAGAAAAAGGCCTTCCTGCCCGTTCGGTTCAATTGGATGACTTAGAGATGCCCTATCTTAAAGAAATGCATCTACTAACAGCAAAGCCAGTGCTTTACGCTATGAACGTTTCGGACAACGACTTCTCGGCTGGCGGCAATGAATGGACCAAATCTGTCGAAAAACGTGCCGGCGAAGAAAACAATAAAACCATTCTGATCTGCTCTGCGATGGAAGCCGAAATTGCGGTTCTCCCTCCAGAAGAGCGAGCCGAATTCCTTTCTGCCATGGGAGCCGAAGAACCGGGCCTAAATCGCCTGATCCGCGAAGCTTACTCTCTGCTGGGCTTGCAAACTTATTTCACTGCTGGTGAAAAGGAAGTACGTGCATGGACCATCCGAGCTGGCACAAAAGCCCCACAAGCTGCAGGTGTGATCCATACGGATTTCGAAAAAGGCTTTATCCGCGCCGAAACTTATCATTGTGAAGATTTGTTTAACTACAAATCAGAACAAGCCGTGAAGGAAGCCGGAAAATACCGACTTGAAGGCAAAGAATACATCGTAAAAGATGGTGACATTCTTTTCTTCCGCTTTAATGTTTAAAGACGAACCGTGCGGCTTCGATTCGCGCGGAAGATAATTCTAAGCATTAGGAACCTTATATGAATGAGCTTTTGAAAATCTCGGCAATGGAGTTAGCCCAAAAAATTGCAAAGCAAGAGGTTTCGCCCACCGAGGTTTTGGAAGTTCATATTGCTCAGATTGAAAAAGTCAACCCGGCTTTGAATGCTATGGTTGAAGACGACTTTGCTCGAGCTCGACAGAAAGCTCAGGCTCAAACAGAATTATTAGCTCAAAACACTTCTGATCTCCCTCCGCTTTTTGGGGTTCCGTTCACAGTTAAAGAAATGTTTGCCTACGAGGGCATGAAACGCACAGGTGGCAGCATTCACCATCGCAATGATGTTATGGCTGAAGACGCCACCGTTGTTGCTCGACTGAAAAATGCTGGCGCCATTCCAATGTGTACGACAAATGTCCCCGAACTCGGTTTTTGGTTCGAAACTTACAACCCGATATATGGACGAACTAATAATCCTTACGATCTGACTCGCACTTGCGGGGGCAGCAGTGGTGGCGAGGCAGCTCTGATCGGCGCCGGAGCTTCTCCCTTTGGGATCGGCAGTGACATTGGTGGAAGTATTCGTATGCCCGCTTCTTTTTGCGGAATCTTCGGACACAAGCCATCGCGATATTATTTGCCACTCACGGGGCATTTCCCGTATCAACCCCAAGACTTCACGACGGACATAAAGTATCCCTTCACATCCTCAGGCCCTTTGAGTCGTCGCGCAGGCGATTTATATCCCTTGATGAAGGTACTAATGGGCGCAGATCCGCAGGACCCATCAACTTTGGATGTTCAACTGAAAGTACCACCTAAAGACTGGACCGGACGCAAAGTTCTGGTGTGTCCGTCACCGGTGTTTCACGGAGCTCGTCGAGTTGACGAAGAACTATCCCAGTCCGTGCGAAACTGTGGCTCCTTGTTTGAACAACTCGGAGCCAACGTCGAAGAACTTAATCCACGATTCTTCCTACGGGCGGCTTCGTTCTGGTTTGCCGCTTTAAAATCCACTAAGAACAAAAATCTTTATGAGATGCTCATGGGCGGTGCAGACAAATCCTTTTCCGTTGGAAAAGAGTTACTCATGTTAGCGGCCGGAAAAGGGCGCTACACTTTGCCCAACCTCGTTGTTTCGTTAGCTGAAATTCTCGAAACCAATACCAAGGATTTAACCGAGGAACTCGCTGCACTTGATAAGATGAAACAGGATTTGGATAATCTCCTTGGCGAGGATGGGATTTTAGTTTTCCCTATGCACTCCCGGGTCGCTCCCAAACACCGAGCACCATTGCTGACTCCTCTGGATTTTATCTATACTGGTATTTTCACCACTCTTGGAAATCCGGCGACATCGGTGCCGATGGGATTAAATCGCGACGGTGTGCCTCTAGGCGTGCAGATCATCTCCCGGCACGGAAACGATCATCTGACTCTTGGTTGTGCTGAATTCCTAGAAACGACCTTTGGCGGCTGGCAACCCCCGAACCGCCTGCTGTAAAAGTCGACAGAAAACAGGGACTAGTGACGAGTAGGTCTTAAACTATCGATCACGACGTGAAAGCTCCAGACGGTCAAAAATAAAACAGACGATGGATACAGCAGCAAATGGGGATACGATGAAAGAGTGTTCCACCCTTCTTTGACCAAAATCCCCCAACTTGTGTACGGTGGCTGCATACCCAAGCCAATAAAACTCATAAAGCTTTCGTACAAAATATTTGTGGGAATTTGTAAAGCCACCATCACTAACAAAGTGCTCATCATATTGGGCGCAATGTGACGGATCAGTATATGGGACGGCGATCCACCAATTGCAACGGCTGCCTCAATAAAGGGCCGTCGCTTTATTTCCATGACCATTCCGCGGGTCACGCGTGCCAGAGTCATCCAATGTGTTGCAGAGATGCCGACACATAAACTGACGAAAGAAATCCAATAAGAGCTCTCAAATGGCAGAACGACCTGCACACTTAAACATAGGACCGCCACCAAAATAAAGCTGGGAATGGATAGCAAAATATCACAAAGACGCATAAGCACGCGATCAGCCCAACCCTCAAGTCCGCCAGCAAGGGCGCCATAGGTAAACCCCACGAGAAAGGTTAGCACTGAGCAGACCAGCCCGACGACAAGCGAGACTTGGCCGCCCATTAAGACTCTGGCGAAAAGATCTCGGCCCAAAGAATCTGTTCCAAACCAATGACTGAAACTTGGAGGCAACAGGATGGCTTCGACGTTTTGCTCGACCCCATTTTCTGAAAGAAAGAATGAAAAAATAAAGACTGCCAATGTTTCGACAACAAGAACAGTGATCGCGAACGCTAAAGTAAATTTTTTCATGCTTGTTCTCGCAGTCTTGGATCGGCTTGTCTCATCAGCAGATCGAACAGCATGTTTGCGGTCATCAAAAGACTGCCATAAAATAGCGTCAGACCAACGATGACCGTATAGTCACGATCATTCAGCGCCTGAATGAACTCACTACCCAAACCCGGAACTGCGAATAACATTTCGACCAAAAAGGAACCGGACAGCAAGCCCACCAGCAAAGGTCCTGCATAGCTTAGAAATGGCATCCAGGAATTTCTTAGAATGTGTTTGAATAAAACCGCTCCAGCACCAAGTCCTTTGGCTTTAGCTGTTCTAACGTAGTCCTGGGCCAAATTTTCCTCTAGCGAGCCTTTTAGCAATCGCACCAGCGAAGCGATTGGCCGCGCACTCAAAGTCAGAACAGGCAAAATGTAGTACTGTGGTCCCTCAAGAAGAGCTACAGGCAGAATATCCCAGTAAAATCCAAAAAGATAAATCAATAGAGGACCCCAGAACAAGCTAGGCAAAGAGAGCAGAACAACCATCAACTGATCTACGGATTTCTCAAACCAAGTGCCTCGCCAATAGATGGCTCCAGTCGCCAGAGCAAAGGCTCCAAATACGACGACTATTAAAGCTAAACTATTTAAAAGAAATGTTTTTGCCAGTCCTTGGGAAATAATATCTGTGACAGTTCGGTCTGGTCGAATCATTGAAATTCCCAGGTCGCCTCGAACCAGTGCAGCTAAATAATTCAAAACTTGCATGAGGAAATTTTGAGATGTCCCCCAGTGATCTTGCAGACGTTCCCGTACAAGAGGATTTAAAGCAGCATCGTCATCAAAAGGTCCGCCGGGAAGTAGGCGCAATAAAAAAAACGTTAACGTCGCTAGGAAACCCAACGACGTCAATAGTTCAAATAATTTCTTCGCAACGTGCTGCCAACTGCTGTGGTTCAATGTTGTTCCTGATTAAATATCGTCCCAATTCTCTTTCCCAGCGATTTCAGTAGACACTTTCACTGGAACTGTCTCTGCCATATAACTAAACAGATCATCTTTCTGATTATATAACTTGGCATAAATGTGAGCGTTCGACACGACCCGCTTAACGTAGTTGCGCGTCTCTAAAAATGGAATGTGTTCGATCCACTCGTCCGTCTCCAGAGTGCCAAAAGCTATCAACCAGTTCTTAACTCGGTGTGGACCCGCGTTGTAACCAGCAGCCACCAATGGAATCTTGCTTTCAAAACGATCCATAAGACGTTTCAAGTAGCGGGAGCCAATTTTCACTGACGTCTCGGGTTGCAGAAGCATCGGAGCTTTAAAATCAGAATCTCCAATAAGGGTCGCCACCTTGTGTCCCGTGAACGGCATAACCTGCATCAGACCCAAAGCCCCTACTGGAGAAATGGCGTCACGGCGGTAATGCGTTTCAGCTCTCATGATTCCCCAAACAAGCTCCTCTGGTACGGAGAACTTTTTAGAATATTTATCGACATACTCTGAGTACGCCCTTGGATAAGCAAACTCCCAGACGTCTTTCCCTTTGCCAAGGCCCAGCGAAGCTCGCTGACTTCCAAAAGTTACTTGAGCAATGTAAGACGATCGATTGAAATTACCGGAACTATTATACTGTCCCATTAAAGTCTTTAAATGAGTGCGATTCGAAGTCTTTCTTTCAATATCGTACAAATCCCAACGGGCCCATTCGTCTTCTCCTAACGAAAGCATGCTTTGCGCACGCTCAAAACGCTTTAACAAAGCTGGATTGGAAAAAGAGACTTGGATTTCATCATTTCCGTCCTGAATAACTTCAACCGTCTTTAAGTCAGCATTATCAGTTAGACCCTCTTCCGCCTCTTCGTTCTCACCTTCTTCATCGTCGGCCGAGTACTGAGTTAACACAAGATTTTCTTCTGACTCAGACTCATCACCCCGATACTCATACTGCATGGAAGGCATCAGAAAATCACTGGCGGAAAACCGCGAGATGACCAAAGGTTGCGTCGGCAATGGCGAAAGTGCCATGGGAACTTTAGGTTCCTCCATTAATTGCATTTTCTTAAGTCTCGCTTGAGCAGCAATCGAATAGTATCCTATTAGAGGATCTTTCGCTAAACTCTCCATCATCTTTCTAGCGGACTCCACCTTTCCTTGACGGAAAAGACTCATCGCCATCCAATAGTTCACGCGATCTTCAGGAAAAGATCTCCACGCACGCGGATTTTTACGTTTCTGAGTTTTCAAGTTATTAAAGGCTTTGAAGGCGCCCTCATAGTCACCCTTTAAATAGGTCAGCCACGCCAAATGCCATTGAGCATCCCTATTTAAGCCTGAGTTCGGGTAAGCCTTCATGAATTCTTTAAAGCGACGGGTCGCTCCATCATAGTCTTGAAACTGATAACTTAAAAAAGCAGATTGATAAAGTGCTTGTCGGCCCGTCTTTGATTTCGGTCTTAACTTATAGGCTGAATAAAAGGAACCAACTGCAGACTGAACATCTCCCGCACGAGCTGCTGCATTTGCAAACAGAAGTAGATAGTCGAAGTTTCTTTTATGTGATTCATAGTAGGGCTTTAAAAGTTCAACGGCCTTATTCAATTCCCCTTCTTGCGAATAGAACTGAGCCTGCAGCTTGTCTGCCAAAAACTTATCAGTTTTGGCAAGCTTTGCACGCATGATATTGATTTCACCTTGAGCTTTTTGATCAAGTCCCGCCCACAAAAGATAACGCACGCGAGTTCGGAAGTCCTCGGTAGTCACAGTACAATCAGTGGGCTCCCCCTGAAATTCATTCGCAGCAAGGTCAACGCCCCAGTCTACCACCTTCGGATACCCCGGATATTTCTCATAAACCTGACGCAACCAAGTGCACATAGCTCGATGATTCTTTAAACCTTTTTCAGCAATCGCAAGATTATAAATAACATCAGGATAGTCTTCCGTATTTTTGGTTCTCTTCACCAGCTTATAGAAAAAAGTCTTAGCTTTTTTAAAGTCCTTCTTTTCTAGTGCCACTTGTCCCAGCAAATTACTGGTTTCGATTGTCATTTTGACATTTGGCGAAAGAGCCAAAACTCGATTGAATTCTTTTTCTGCTTCATCGCTCTTGCCAAGCTTTAAATATGTTTGCCCTAAATAGAAGCGAACATACTCCTCTAGATCGCTCTTCTCTTTAAGAAGACTTTCAAATGCTGGAGCGGCCTCTTGATACTTGGCGCCGCGAAACTGCTCAAGCGCGGTCTTGAAAGTTTTTAAATTATCTTTTCCGGAATCCGCACCTGCTAATGGAGTCACCATAAGAGTTGCGACAAAAAAGATTTTCCAGGGAGATTTTGTGGTTTTTTGATTCCTTGTAAGTCTCATCCAATAATGATACCGAATATCTATGGCAAAATCGAAGACGAAAACGATCTATACCTGTCAAAATTGTGGAGCCCAGCGACCAAGGTGGGAGGGCAAGTGTTCTGATTGCGGTTCTTGGAACTCCTTTGTGGAAGAATTGCAGATGACGGACATCAAGACTCGAGGTTGGTCTACAGGAACATCAGAGAAAGGCTCCTCTTCAAGCAAGCCCATCTCTCTCGACCAAAGCCTCGAAGAGGTCAAATTGGATCGTTTTGATACGAACTTTGAGGAACTCAACAGGGTCCTCGGCGGCGGATTAGCGCGCGGAAGTTTCGTTCTATTGGGCGGTTCGCCTGGCATTGGAAAATCAACTTTACTGCTTCAAATGGCCGGTGGGCTTGCATTTCACAAGAACCGCGTTCTCTACATATCTGGAGAAGAAAGCGTCACGCAAACAGGATCCCGCGCCCATCGCTTGGGAATTCGCTCACCGCTTATCGAAATTGGTTGTGAGAGTAACTTGAATACGATCATGGAATTAGCCCGCCATAAAAAGCCGGATGTTCTTGTCGTCGATTCTATTCAAACTATGTTTTTACCAGATCTGCAGGCTGCTCCAGGTTCGGTCTCTCAAGTGCGAGAGTGTGCAGGTCACCTCATGGGACTCGCTAAGCAAGATAATATCACCGTGATTCTGATTGGTCACGTTACCAAGGACGGCACAATCGCAGGCCCAAAAGTTCTTGAACACATGGTCGATTGCGTATTGTCTTTTGAAGGGGATACCTCTTATAACTTCCGCCTCTTACGTGCGCTAAAAAATCGCTTCGGTGCTGCTCATGAGTTGGGAGTTTTTCAGATGAACTCCAAAGGACTCGAGGAAGTCGCCAATCCTTCAGAGTTGTTTCTTGAAGAGCGCGGAGACCAATTGATTGGATCAGCGGTCTTCGCTTCGATGGAAGGCACACGCCCCCTACTCTGTGAGGTTCAGGCTTTGACTCTATCAAGCCCCATGGCGATGCCGCGACGAACGGCTCTGGGAATCGACGTCAACCGCTTACATCTTTTGACTGCCGTACTGGATCGGCACTTAGATATTCGCCTTTCAAGCAATGACATTTTCATCAATGTCGTTGGAGGTTTGAAACTGGTCGAACCAGCTGCGGATCTTGCAGTTGCTGCTGCCATTCTCTCGACAGAAGGTCGGCGAGATCTCGATGCCAAAACTTGTTTCTTTGGGGAAATCGGCTTAACGGGCGAAGTCCGCGGAGTTTCATTCGCGGAAAGTCGTATGAAAGAAGCGGACAAGCTGGGCTTTACCCACTTCGTGATTCCGTACTCGAACAAGCGACACCTGAGTGACTTGAAATTATCGAAGGAAAAGAAAATTTCCTTTGTACGAAACGTCAAAGATCTGAGTAAAATTATTTAAACCGTAGATCGAATTCGAGGGAGCGATATGAGCGATTCCATTGTAAAAGAAAGTTATAAGGCCGGCGAGTATATCTTTTTTGAAGGTGAAGTGCAGAATCATTTTTATATCGTCGAATCCGGCACAGTTCAGATCTACACCATGAGTAAGCAAGCCGAGAGAGTGAATATTGCACAAATCAAAGATGGTGAATCCTTTGGCGAGTTTGCTTTGCTATCTCATATGCCTCGTTCGGCAACGGCCCAAGCCGTCACGGATGTTGTCGTCACAAAAGTTTCCGAGGAAGGTTTTAAAAAACTTCTCTCAGAGCTGCCGGTCTGGGCCAACTGCATGATGACGTCCTTCGTAGACCGCCTGCAGAACATGACTGAAGCGCTGAAAAATTCAGATCAGTTTTCCCCCAGAGAATAAACTCAAGGTGCTGATGCTGGCATTCTGGTTTTATCCATCTGCTGGCTAAGATGCATGGCTTGTGCTGCATGGTACTGCCCTAATAACCACGAATTGCTATAACCCTTCGAAAAAGTCGTTTGAAAGTATTCAAGCGATCTTCTCAGCGCATCCTTATCATGGCTCTGACGAGCCAACGTTAAGTAAATAACTCCCAAAGCTCCCCGCGCCTTTTGATTATCAATGTCCAGCTTTAACGACTTCATTGCCAGCTCCTCGGCCTGTTTCAGTGTTTGCGGCGTACTTGCGACTTGCTTAACCAGGTGTGTAGCTTTGTTTGCGTAGGCTGCTGCCAAGTTACTCTCGGCAGCGCCGAAACGACTTAAACTTAATGCCTTTTCCAGAATCTGTATAGAATCCTCGAATCTGCCGGTGGTGTTATAGGCGATCCCTAAGCTATTCATCACCCAGACATCGTCGGGGTCAAAGCTCAGACTTGCTTGATAATAGGAAATTGCAGAAGATGGACTCTTCTCCAGATTGATATCACCGAGCTTGCCATAGGCTACGGATTTTTCGGCACCAGTCTGAGCCAGCGTCAATGCCTTCAATAAACTTTTTTCTGCCAATTCAAAGTTACTTTCCATTTTAAAGAGATCGGCCCCCAGCGTATAGGTGCGAAAGTGCTGAGGCTGTAATTTAAAAGCCGTCGCGAAACTTTCTCTCGCTTCCCTAAGTCGATCCGAGTACATGAAGTTCCGTGTGCGCTCCCGGAAAGCCACCGCACTTTTTGGATTTAAGCGAATGGCTTTATCACTCGCTTCTATAGCAGCGACCAAATAATCACTTTTATAATTGTGCCCCGAAAGATACCCTAGTGAACGGTAGGACGAAGCCAGCCAGGCTTGCGCCTCGCTGTCACCGGCGTGAGCGAGTGTTTCAAAAACCCTTAAAGTCTTAAGATTAGTAGCTCTTGCCTTGCTGTTCATGGCCAGATCAATCGCCGCTTGCAAACTCATGGTTTTTTCAATGATTTGACGTTTCGACACTTGCTCCGTATTTTTAGGATCGAACCAGAAAGCCTCAACATTTTGCGACCCAAAACAACTTAAAATATCTCCCACAAAATAGCTGACGTCTTTCTTTTTAAACTCCTCGGCATGAATGAAGCTTTCCTTCAAGGTGAAGCGATCCTCAACTCTCAAGCCTTCCGGAACTTTGTAAGTCTTCCGTCGAAGATCCATCCATTTGCTAAGGGCGATACAATCACCCGCCACTTCATCAGAAGTATCCACACCATGAATAGTGCGCGTAATTGTCCACTCGGCCGGAGTCCCCAAGTGAAGCGCCGAGAGCCGATCCCTGCCAATCATCGCAAATACTAATGCTTGTAGTGGCAGAGGATTTATTAAGTTGAGCTTCTCGGTCGACCCCTTTTCTGCTTTTTCTTCTTTAAGTGGCGAATCAACAGTCGCCGTTAAAGGTATTTGCAATGGTTTGTAAGACCGAGTTTTGATATCATAGTCACCCGCACTCTTTTTTCCGTTCATAGGCTTAACCAGCAACAGAGTCCAGAGCTGCTCTTCCAGTGCATTTTTCCCACTTTGCATGGCGGCAGCGCGCAGTGAAGTTGAGATCTGGCCGGAAAAGTTTAAATTAGCTGTGAAATCTGCGGTCCCATCCAAACGGGGCTTTAAAACAATATCAATAGTGCCCTTGTTGTCTGGGTCATGCTCCGTGGGTAAAACTTCTGCAGAACTAACATCAGCGGCAAGATTCAAAGCGATAGATCGCGCAATATCTTGGAACGGAGCTAGGTTCTGACTGACGGGATTTGTAGGATCAAACCACAGGACCTTTCCCTCTTTGGTAACCATGCGCACGATTGCATGGTTAAAGTAGCTCAGCATTGGCAGTGGCTTTTCTGAAATCGCTGACCGCGACAGCAAGTAAGAAGGCGACTGGGGGCTTTCGCGCTGAACTAGAGCCACCGTGGCTTTGATTCCCAAGCTGCGCAAAATAGCGACGGCTGCACTCGAATAGTCTTTGCAATCGCCATTCTGTGTTTTCGCGACTTCCGCATGGCCTCGCGGAAACATGGCTTTTACTAGAGTCGTCCAGTTTCCAGAGTAAGTTATTTTTTCGGCAAGCTCTGATATAATAATCTGAGCTTTGCCTTCTTCTGTTGGTGCCGCTTGTGCTTTCTCGGCGATACTTTTAAAGAGAGGCGGTAAGGGTTGCTTCAGAACGCTTTCATATTTGGCCGCCATCGGTTTTGCCAATTCATTCCAATCCTTGGCAGTAGACACATCCACTGTCGGAAAGGAGGCAGGATCCAGAATCATTCCGGCTTCATCTTTAGGTATAAAGAAGGCTTTTTTTAGTAATACGATCTTTAGAGTGTACTTTTGCCCATCTTTGCCTTCGGTGATCTTTAAGAATTTACCGGGGTCTCTGACCGAGTGAAAAAGCGGCTTATCAGAAATTAAAGTCACCTCGCCCTGAAGCTCTGGAAACATCAGTCCGTAAATAAAACGCATCGAGAAGTATCCCGGGATTAACTTATTTTTACTTTGAGTGATAGAGCGATAACTAACTTCCGAGCCTACTTGCACATGCGTAAAGGGAATAATGAGTTGCCTTGTCGAACTTAGGCCCGCAGGGCTGGGTAACTCGCGGTTCTCAAGATTTTTTAGATCAACATTATGGGTCTGCTCACCCGTTTTCGTTTTTGCCCAAAGAATGCGGACCTGAGTAAGCTCCGGCAGAAATGGATGGGAATGTTGCGACAATTTATGCCGGCCCTGATCGTTCTGAGCGCGAAAGGTTGAGGTATCATCCATTCGATAAGAACCATCTGCCTTGACAGTGATCGTCGTCTTGGCATTCGTCTGCGAGTAACTAACATCCTCGACTGAGTAATAACCAGCAAGCAGAGATCTTCCCAATAAAAAGACAAGCACGAATATATACAACTTATTCATGTTTATCTTGTCGGTGCCCAGCAAATTTTGTTTAGTTTATTTAAAATGTTTCAAACTGAGACACACTTTGCTGCTCACCTGGCGAGGTGAATTAGGGATACTTTTATCTTGGAACCCTCCTTGAAAGAGGGTCCCTTTCATCCCAATATTTTAGGGCGTACCGCAAATTATCTCATAGGACTCTACGCCATCCACATAAAAGTTTCCAGCTTCGCCACCATACTGAATTTGGCCAGGCGAATGGGCACCCCAGTTCCAGCGAACTGAGACTTCAATGCTGTCCTTCTCAGTGCCAGTATTAAAAGATAGAAATGGACCAAACTCACTACTTTCTGCCGGAATCATTTCTTTAGAACCCCGGAACTTAATGAAATACTGTTCTGCTTCGATATCCTTTAGCACCTTAAAATCAACCAGCGCTTGACCGTTGGTGCGTGTACTAACATTCCAATGTGAACACTCGTAAGACACGACAGTTTCAGCTTGGGCGAAACTAGATACCGACAGAGTGAATGCTATAATCGTAAAAAACGTTTTCATAAAGAAACCTCGCACTTTAAAGATTCTGTAAGGATAATTGTTTCTTCCTTGTTATTAACAAAGGCATTTATTTGCGCTCTCCCAGCAAAATGAGTCAGCTTTTTCGTGAACATCCCTTTGTACAGTGGCTGAATGACCAAGAATGAATGATAGGAAGAGTTTAAAATTGCTTTATTGAATTCCAACGAAGAACCATAACCTTCTGTTTCCTGCGTAATAATAAGGTCTTTAACTTCCAAAGAGTACCCTGCCGCTTGAATTTCTAAATCCGCCTTAATGGTTCTGCTTCCTGAAGTAGGATTTTTTGCAGACAGAGGCGTTTCAAAAACCATCTGAATTGATTCCTGGCGATCACCAGTACAACTGAGCACCTGAACAGTATTATTGTCTAAGGCGGAAGCATTAGCGGATATCATTAAAATACCAGCAAGAATTAAAATTCGTTTCATTGTTTACTCTCCTAACAAAATTGAATTGACGCATGGTATCACAGAAATATGATTTTTCCTACTGTTAGCCTTATCTCAGCAAGCTCTTACTGCTGAAAACTGCCTACCAGGAAAAATTGGAAGCACAGAACACCAATGTAAACAGACACCTAGAGAGTTTGTTAGGCAGTCGCTAATTCTTATCGCTGGAGGTTAATTTTTGAAGATTCTTTAGATAAAGCCAATTATCCGAACTTAAGATAGAGCTCGCGCTGCAAATCCATCATCAGACTTAGAAGACGATTTTCAAGATGGGTGTCGACCTGTTGAAATTTGACGCCAGCATACTGAACTTGGGAGCCTTCAAAGTCTGCTTTTTTAACAAAGCGCACTTCAACGGAATATTCCATGGGGCGACGATTTCCCAATCGTAAGACCCCCTGCAGGATATCTCCACTTTTAAGTTCGGGCTCGGAGATAGGCACCATAAGTTTCATCCCACCCGCACTCATATCGCGCACCAGAGTCTCGCGAAAACTTATGTTTCCGTTGTGTTTAACCACTGTAAAGAAGGCCTCATAGGAACCTGGTATATCCACTCGGGCATTCGCTCGTCTTTGCAAGCGAAACATATCGAGATCCGTGCGCAGGACTGCCCAACCCGACTTAAAGCTTAAATCAGTTTGCAGAAAGTATCTTTCGCTTTTGTAGGTAAAATTCACTACGACTTTCTGCGCGTGTGATTGCTCCCGAGAATCATCGGTTAGATGGCACAGCAGAACTTCATCCTTCTCTGTTTGTATAGCGAGCAAATGAAAAACTTCATCATTACTGCCGCGCACGGAGATCTGCAGGCGCTCGGCCGCAATTTCACGAAGAATCCTTTTTCGTTCCGATGTCGCCACTTTTTTAAAAATCGATTGCGTCAGTCGCACACCCATCTAAGCTCGCTCCAATGCTGCATTCCAACGGCTCTGTCGGTCCTTGCGAGCTTTCGGCGTCATCTTCACTTTAAACTCTTTTTCAGCTTTCCAAATCTTGCGAATTTGCGCGAGATCCTTCCACACACCTGCACCGAGGCCCGCCATAAATGCGGCCCCTAAAGCCGTGGTTTCTAAATTCTTAGGACGAATCACGTTGACGCCTTGATAATCCGCCTGCAATTGCATCAAGAGATCATTCGCGGCAGCTCCACCATCCACCTTTAAACTCTTCAGTTTTTTGCCAAGTTCTTTGGTCATGGTCGCAAGAATATCTACATTCTGCAAAGCCATGGCCTCTAAGGTAGCCCTTGCGATGTGCGCTTTGGTTGATCCACGAGTCAAGCCACAAATCAGACCGCGCGCTTCTGGACGCCAATGGGGCGCACCCAAGCCAGTCAACGCTGGTATAAACTCTACACCGTCAGTGTCTTCAACTGTTTTTGCCAAAGCCTCGATATCGGAAGAGTTAGGAAATAAACCCAACCCATCCCGAAGCCATTGAACGGCAGCTCCACAGACAAAAGCTCCACCTTCGAGCGCGTAAGTGATTTCTTCATTTTTTAGTTTCCAGGCAATTGTCGTCAGCAGTTTATTTTTCGAACGAATTGCTTTCTTCCCGGTATTCAATAAAACGAAACTACCCGTTCCGAAAGTACACTTGGCTTCGCCGACGGCATAGCATGCCTGACCGAAAAGAGCTGCCTGCTGATCTCCAAGAATTCCTGTGATAGGAATTCCATCAGGCATAAAGCCAAGGCCCTGCGTGAATCCAAAGTCAGCATTCGACGGACATATTTCAGGAAGAATCTTTTCGGGCACGCCGAAAAGTTTCAGCAACTCCTCATCCCACCAACCAGTATGGATATTCATCAGCATGGTTCGCGAAGCATTGCTAATATCAGTTTTATGAACTTGCCCACCCGTTAGCTTCCATAAAAGAAAAGTGTCCACCGTTCCGGCTAGAATTTCTCCCGCTTTTGCACGCGAGGATGCCTTTGGAACATTTTTAAGCAGCCACTGAATTTTAGTTGCTGAAAAATAGGGGTCGATGACCAGTCCCGTCTTTTGCGTGATCAATTTTTCTTTATTGGCTTTCTTGAGCTTTTTGCAAAGGTCCTGCGTCCGTCGACATTGCCAAACAATGGCATTGTGGATGGATTTGCCATTTTTCCTGTCCCACATCATCACGGTTTCACGTTGGTTGGTAATGCCGATGGCCGCTATCTGCGATCCTGTAAGTCCGGCTTTCTCCAGAGCCAGTCTCATTGAGCGTTGAGTAGAATACCAAATGTCTTCCGTTTCATGCTCCACCCAGCCTGGCTTTGGAAAGATTTGTTTAAATGTCACTCGTGCTTCGGCGACAAGACCTCCGACTTGATTGATGATACAGGTTCTTGAGCTCGTTGTGCCCTGGTCTATTGCCATGATAAAAGTAGAAGACATAAACACTCCTCGTCGACGGAATAATTATTTATAATGAAGAATTTCCTGCGGAAACCCAACGAAAAAATATTCGGCTTAAAAAATCTCGATAAAGACACATTGATCTTTCGAGTTTTGCCGCGTTTTCTTCTGGAAATTCTGCGCAAGTACTTCCGCATGGAAATATCCGGCGTTGAGAACATTCCACGCAAAGGTCCTGTTGTCATCGCTCCCAACCATTCTGGGTTCAGTGGCTTTGATGCTATCCTCTTAGGTCATATAATTCAGCAGCAGGCAAAAAGGGTACCGCGCGTACTTACCCATCACTTCTGGTTTTTAACAGAAACAACAGCAATACCTGCGCAAAAGATGGGTTTTACCGAGGCGACTTACGAAAATGGTTTAAATGCCCTAAAAAAAGGAAACTCCATCGTTATCTTTCCAGAGGGCGAGCACGGTAACTTTAAACCGACCAGTCAGCGCTATCAATTGCAAGAATTCAAGCGAGGGTTCGTGCGAATGGCTCTCGAGGCGCAATGTCCGATAGTACCAGCCATTGTCTTGGGAGCGGAAGAAACTCACATCAATCTGAAGCGCCTGAAGTTTACAAAGTTCCTACGAGGCTCTGTGATTCCACTCCCTCTGAATGTTCTGCCACTTCCTGCTAAATGGCGCATTGTCTTCTTGGAGCCTATCCATCTTCCCTACAAGCCTTCCGCTGTAAAAGATCGCGAATTGGTTCATGAGATCGCACAAGACATCCAAGAAAAAATGCAGGTCGCAATCGAAGCCGAACTGCATCGCCGTGGAAATCCATTTCTTTAGAAAATCACCTTAGGGACAAGACTTTAAGGGCTTCGCCGCTTCTTTTTGATCAGGCAGATCCTCGCCTACAACCTTAAGAATGTAGCACCATTTTGCCACAAGGATACCCGGACTATCGGGATCACGACTGACCAGTTGTTTTACCAGGAGGGCTGCCAGTCCGACTGCAATCACGAGGAGGAGCACATACTCCACCACGATCTGACCTTTTCTATTCATGTTTATATGATATCACAGTTCCAAAGGAGCGGAAGAGACTGTCATGTGAGCTGGACGCCAGTTCTCCATCGTCATGCGCAGAGTCTCTACAAACAGATCTAAATGCTCGTCCTCGAGGGGGCCTCTTAGACCAATGACCATGTCTTGATGCCATGACTCCACCTCAAGAGGTGTTTGGCGGCAGGCTGAATCATCGAAAGATAGCAGAAAGCTGTCTTCGGTCGGGTAAATCATCACCAAGATGTTCGCACCGGATGCTTTCGAAAATTCTTTCGCTCTTGCCATTTCGGTAGAAAGCTTTTGCTGAAGCAAAAAGTACAGCTTCAATGCCAAGGCTTCATGAAATTGCGCGAAGTAGATGCGCACCGGACCATCAAAGATGGCACTGTTAAACGCAGGATTAAAAAACTTCGACTGCATTAAAGTGGTATACGATGATCTCATCTAGTTGTTCCCCCCAGCCACAGCTCAAGACTAGGAAGAAAAGGTGTCATAGTTCAAAGGAATTTTTAAGATTCTTAAATTTATGACGCTCGTGGCTATTTTAGCTTTCCAAAAACCTTCTTGCCTCTAGAGAAAACAAGCTTATCAGAACGATCTCCAACACAGTAAAACAAGGTCTGCCAGTCTTGATCAATGCACAATAAATCAGCACTTTTTCCAACCTCCAATGAACCGACTTCATTTTGCAGCTTCAAGGCATGTGCAGCACCAACTGTGTAGGCAGCAATCACTTCAGGCAAAGTCATCTTCATCTCAAGACGTGCAAGCAAACCAACCAAATTTAAATCCTGTGTTGGAGACGTCCCCGGGTTAAAGTCAGTAGCCAAAGCGACGCGAGCTCCGGCGGCAATCAGGTCACGTGCTGGCGGATACTTGGATTTCATATAAAGATCCGCCGTCGGCAGCAAGACGCAAGTCACTTCTGAGGCCCCTAGCGAGCGAATTTCCTTTGCACCAATTTGCAAGAGATGATCCCCCGAAAGCGCTCCCACCCTAAGCGCCACTTCACTTCCCCCACTAAGAGACATCTGATCTGCATGGATCAGAACCTCAAAGCCGAGATCTCGAGCTTTTCGTAAATATTTCTCGGAGGCTTCTACCGGAAAAAAGCCCTTCTCGATAAATACATCAACCCGATTTGCCAGCTTCTTTTTTTTGACCTGAGGCAGAACCTCCTTGGCCAAAAAATCCAAATAGCTTTCGTAAGTTTTAAACTCGGGCGGCAATGCATGAGCACCTAAAAAGGTAGCCACCGTCCTGATGCCCTTGAGACCTTGAATGGCTTTTAAGGTTTTTAGTTCGTCCTTCAGATTCAGGGCGTAACCAGACTTGATCTCCAGTGTTGTCACACCCTGGGCCACAAATTGCTCAAGACGTCTCTGGGTCTGGGAAGTCAGTTCTGATAAAGAAGCCTCCCGTGTCTTTCGCATGGTCGACAGAATTCCTCCGCCTTTGGCAGAAATTTCTTGGTAACTGACTCCCTGATTGCGCATTTCAAATTCTGCGGCTCGATCGCCCATAAATACTGTGTGAGTGTGACATTCCACCCAGCCCGGCAAAACCGTTTTACCCCTCAGGTCGATCTCCCGAAGGTTCATTTTTGAAAACTGTTTGGGGATTTTTTTCGAAGAACCGATCCAAGCTATTCGACCTTTTTCAACTAAAACGGCTGCTTGGTTTAAAATACTGAGGTCCTCAACTTGGACGCGGCGACCTTGTTTCTTTGCGGCCCCTTCGAGGGTCAGCAGATTTGCGATGTTTTTAAAAATAATGCCCATGTGCCTTATTCAAGCACATGGGCCTGAGGGATCAAGAGAATTCAAGACTCATGCTACTGAATCTGTCCAGAAAGATCGCGTATCCCTTTAGCTTTTGGCAGAGATATAAATAAAACTCCGTCAGTAAAGTGGGCGTTAATCTTTTCCGGCTCTACTTGAACAGGCAGTAAAAACGATTTCTGGGATTGGCCAGATAATCTTTTTTGTTCACTGCTTTCCCTCTGCTTCACTTGTCGGCGATCTTCACTTATCGTGAGACTGTTACCGGCAAGATCCACTCTAAGTTCTTTTTGCCCCAGTTCGGGCCAATCTATTATTATCAAAAACTCCGAGACGCTCTCTTTAAAATGAACAGCAGCATTAGTGGTCTTGCTATTGCGCTGCTCCTCTAACTGCGATCCCGGAGAATCCTCTTTATCAACTTCATTTATAAACTCTTCATACTGATTCACAAAATCAGCAGGCGGACGGCGTTGCGTGTTGGATCGAGGAGACAAAGCTTTATCATCAGACATGATCTCACTTCCTCCTTCACAACAAGCCGCTCACCCGGTAAACAATCATTCGGTCTCGTTGAAGTTCTGTATTCATTCTACGACCAAAAAGAAAGTTTTCAAGAGCGCATCGAGGTCCCTTGTTAAACTAAATAGAATCTGCAAAATTCGGAATTTACTCACAGCTTTTCCAGACTTAAGAGCCACTCAGCAACAGAATAAATCCAAGTAAGTTCGGAAACCTCGCCCTTGAATCTGCTATTAAAATTGTTGTTCTGATCGGCTCAAACCAAACTCCGCAACCCTTGCAGAGTGTTGTCCAGCTTGGCTTTGGCGACGTCGAAAGAACATCGAAGTCGCCTCGGAAAAAGATTATTCAACGGATGGAGCGAACCACATATCTAGAACGGCGCCCTTTTTTAGCTGCCGTTTATCGATAAATTCAAAGGTGCTGCGTTCGCGAACTTCGGCTCTATCTTGGATTCCATTGGTGGTGCTGGCATCATACTGTAAAGATATAGACTTGATCTTACTGGAAAGATTGACCAGCTCCTTCTTGTCAGTTTTACCATTCGCATTTCGATCATACCAAAGCTTTAGTTTTTTAAAATTCTTGTCTTTCTTGTCGATGACGCCGTCTCCATTGCTATCGAATTCTCGCAGGGATTCAAAGCCGTTTTTGTACTTTCCTTCAATCGCGCCAAAGAGTTCTTCGGCCGTCTGGATTTTCCCATCGCCGTCACGATCAAAAACGATAAATGCCCCTGGAGAACCAGCTTCAGGCCACATCGTTTGCCCTGTCGGATTCAAAGGGAATTCCACTTTTGCTGTAAACTGAGGTCGTTGATCGTCAAAGAAAACCATCAATGGCGAAAAATATCCTCCGCAAAAGCCCGCTTCCCCTGGGAAGTGAGCGCCAATATTAAACTGTCTTCCGTCCTTTGAAGCACTCTTAGAGACGCTGGCAGAAAGAACACCATTACGGCCCATATATTGACCAGTTGCCGCGGCACCCGGTTCAAAGATTTGTTCAAAGTTCACACTAGCAAGCTGAACATTCCAATTATCGCTCATTTCACCTGACTCAGTCACCGTGACTTCGAAAGGAATCGGCACGGTGATCCGCAGGTTATTTCCCGTGTATTGAGCATTCAAACTAGCGGGAGAGACCTGAGACGCACCCAGCTTAACAATATTGTCAGACCCTGACTTCATAACAAGGGTCGCCGGATACAAAACAGAATAGTTTTTCAACGTGCCTTTATCGTTCAAAGTAAAGTTCATGCGCACGCTCGAGAGTGGCGAAAGAGGGTTCGAGACTTGGCGAAGATTGGTGCCGAAGCAAGAGTTGGCAACGTTAATGACGACCGCATTCTGCGTAGCCCGAGTAACTTGCCCCGAAAGGACCACCCCTTGGAAACCAGCGTTGGCCCCGACTCCTGAGTTGACGGATGAAGGCTGCTGCACAACCTGAGCAAAGGCGCCCGCAGCAAACAATGCAATGCTGGGAACGATAAGCCAATGTGGAAGCATCATAAGTCCTCCTAGTCCTTCTTACGAACAATGTTGAAATAAATCACGGCATCGTAAGGATCTTTTCGTGTGAAAACTACTTTTTGAATATCTTGAGCAAAAAGCTGCCCCATTGCGAACTGCGAACCATCGTGGACTGCACGCTTAAGATTGTATTTGTTCGTCACGTCTTTCTCGAGATAGTACTTTACAATGGTCACTGCCTTTAGGCGAACTAAAGGAGCAGCGCCCCCCATCGGTGGAACGTCACGAAGAAATTTGTCTTCGTTCGTGACCGTTTCAGAAGGATAAAGCGGATGGGTCATGTCTAAAAAGTTGGGCAAATTCAAAGCTCGAAGTCGAGTTTCTCCAGCCCCTGTTACAGCTCCCACAAAGATCGGCGAGCGTGCCGGGCGATTGTAATTCAAACCGGTCGGAGTCATCTCTCGCACTAACGCCGGGGAATCCAACATAAGCAAGACACCTGGCTGCCAATATTTTGGATTTACTTTGGATATCTCCCCGCCCTTATTCAAAGAGTGAAAAGTCAACTCAGCCTCTTGATACGGATCCATGGGAGGGTTCCCAACGTTATAGGCCATTGACGGAGTGTACATTATAGTTCCACCCAAGCGGGTATTTGTTGTTAAAAAAGTAAATTCATTTCGGACACCCGCTTGAAGCGTGAGAGTTCGTGAAGATAGATCCACTCCCTGCTCTGCTCGATCCGTAACATAGTCAAAAAAACGCCGCCCGTTATCATCGCGAATGATCACATTATTAAATGAAGGCTCTGAAGACTTCAGGTCGCGCAAAATCATTCGCTCTGCCAAAATATTGTCGACTTTGTCTTCGATCTCATTGGTAATTTCGTTCTTAGATTTTTCCGCAAAAACCAGAAACGAGCTGATGACCATCCCTAAGATGCCCATCAGAGCAATCGCAACAACCATTTCTGCTAATGAAAAGCCCGACTGATTCTTCATTGCGCATTCACCACAAATTGATAGTCGACGAAGTTAGCGACGGACTTCCCCGAACCGTTTTCTTCCTCTGTCACCCAATCCTTATGGGTCATCCTTAAGGTCACCAGATAAAGACCTTTCATATTGGGATAAGCCTGAATGACAAAGCCATAGCGTCCTGGGCAGGCCGAACAATCCTTTTTGTCAGCGATCACTCCATTCCCCCAAGCCATTGGCAACTTTTCCACTGCCAAAGCTTGCTCTCTTTCCTGATCACTACTGAGATAGTTCACCTGATACATTTTAACGTTAGGACGGATACTCTCGATCACATCGTTAATCTGTTTATAGATGGAGTTTTTGGTACCGCTGTCCTTGGCGACCTTGCGCAGACCGACCATCCCGGAAACAAAGAAAGATCCCACAAGTGCGATCATAGCAAAACCGATCAGCACTTCCAGTATCGACAAACCCTTTTGATTTCGTAGAGTCCGCATCATATACCTGACTCCCGCGCAACTTCGAGAACGTAATAGCGCACCAAACGATTTTTACATAGCGTGCCGTTTGCAGAAGGTACTAGACCACAATCAGGATCCACCGAAGTCCATCGGAAAGGGTCTGCTTTAGCTCTTAAAGAAAGCGCATTACATTTATAAAGATCCGAAACTTTCTTGATCGAAGGATAAGGATGCCACACCGGAAACCTAGCAATAGTGTCACAACTCTGACCAGAACTCGATTTTAAGATTCCTGCCTGACGAAGTTCGAAAGTCGCCATAGGGTGGTAAATGGTGCTCCAGCGAATTCCAGCTGTATAAGCATCCGAAGAAATGTACACACCATTGGACACAATAAAGGACCCCACAATGCGCAGTGGTTGTGACCGTGACTCTATGATGAGCCTTTGACAGGTGAAAAACCCCGTCACAAAATTAGCGGATTCCTTAATGACACAATCCTTCACCAGTGACTTAACTAAAAATGTCGCCGTGCCCGAACCATTGGGAGCTTTAAATGCATTGTTCGCATCAAAAACATAGTTCGTTCTTTCATCATAACGATTGGTAAAAGACCAGGAATGACGACTGTAAGGTGCAAAAGATGTGTTCCAGGTTGCCCCAGCAAATGCGTTTGGTGTGTCGGTGGCTAGGTTTTCACAACGCTTATCCATATCAAGATAAGGGTCCACATTTGGCAACTGACCTCGATTGCGACCGAAGCCGTCCATCAAGGTTTGGCTCGGAACAAACGCCGCACCATTTCTCTGGAAAACAAGCTGACTTTTCGATTCGATTTCCCAGTAAGGTCGCAATGAATGACCTCGATCGTAAGAGACGTCGTAAGGCTCCAGGTTTAACTGAGCCGAAAGGGGATCTCCCGTCATCCCGTTCAAGAGGGCCTGACCATTGATGAAATTTATTTGAAAATCTTTGAAAGTGGGATTGGAGTGCCCTTGAGAGTTCTTTGGAGAGGTCACAGTCAATTGTACTTTGGGTTGCAGAGTCATCAGGTGGCGCACTTCTGCCAATTTTTCACGAGAAGCTTTGACGTTATCTTGTGCCACTTGCAGCTTTGCCTGCTCTTTGTTTTTGTCCATCTCGAGTGACTGAATCTTCGAACGTAATTCAGAGATCTGCTGATTCAACGCTGCGACTTTAGCCGCATCAGTCTCGGTTGCTATTTTTCCCTTTGTTGACTCAATCTCACCAGCGGCCTCGTTGATATTTCTTTCGATCCGCTTTAGATCCTGCTCCACTCTCTGCACTTCGGCTTCCGCCGCAGAAACCTGACGTTCAACGACCTTCTCATAGGGGCGCAGATCAATCTTAGGTTCTAAAGTGACCGTACCTTCTAAAGGCAGATCCCCCTGAACTTCCATTTCTCCAATTTTAAGCGTGTACTTGCTGATCGGTTGAGTGTTGGAGCTCACATTCCAATTCGAAAGCAAATTCTTCCACCACTGACCAACGGAGCGAGGCGATTGCACTTGCCCGCGTTGCGAACTAAAACGGTTGTTATGCGTTAATCCCAATCGATAATTGAATTTTCCAGGTCCGGTCGCAGTGATCACTCCATGAAGCTGACTTCCCTTGGTTCTTCTTAAGTCTGTTTTATTCAGATTGTTTTCAATACAGGCCTGCAATAAGCCAGGATCCTGGTGAATACCACCAGACATTTTTCCAGAAAGATAATCCAAACCCAGATCTCTGTATCCGTCGATATCCACACCCTTTTGAAATCCACCAAATTGACGAACCTGGGACCAGAATTGGTCGGTCTGGCCGCCGGCAGATTGAGGTCGAAACTCAGCACCGTTCCTCTTAACAGAACCATCACCTAATATAACTGCTTCTTTAAAGGTGACAGGAGAATAAACAGAATCGTCGGAATCTGACGACCCGTTTGGCAAATGAATACTTCCGTTAACGAAGACTGGGCTTTCGAAAATCAATCCCTGGTAGCGCGATCTCTCGAGCCTTGAACCAAACATTTTGAAGGAAGCATCACCAACCTGCAAACCGGTGGCACCAGAACGGTCAAGGCGCAGATCTCCTGCGATCATCAGAGCAAAACTACCAACTTCACGAGGATAAACTCCCACATAAGACGTCGTTGATAGCGGACTGGAGCCCACCTCGATGACCTTCCCTTCTTTATCCAAAAGACTGACGGTCACTTTTAAGTAAACTTCGCGGCCATATTCAGGAACGATGCCACGCATGTCTCGTTCAATGGTAACTGCAAATGACTCTACCTTATAGCCCTTTAGCTCTGAAACCATTTTGTAAACAGGATGCAGAGATGAAAAGGATGAAAGATCCATTTTTGCGCTGATTTTCTTAAGCGGAACGTTGTTTGCCTGAGCGATACCAATACTTCTTAGGTAGTCAACCGCTTCAGACTTCATAAGAAGTCTCTCCACCGCTCGCGGGTGAGAGATCAAATTTTCTGCACATTTTTCGGGCATCCAAGCGTCTGAAAAGCACCATCTCTGCCGAATGCCAAAGAGAGTGAAATCAACCATGGAGTGAAGTGCTAGTCTAGCCGTGATAATGGAGGCTGTTTTCGTGACTTGCTGTCTATGCTTAATGAGTTGCGGAGCCAAGTTGTAAAACAGGACCCCAACCACAACTATGGCAACCAAAGCTTGCAAGAATGCACTCCCGTCTCGATTTGAGACAGAAGTCGAACGAAGTAATTTCACTACTAGTTCCCCCAACTAACCTATCGTCGGGAAACTGTCTAAACTTTACCTCTCAGTTACCTTTTCGCTTCCAATCAACGGTGTCAGCATTAACAGGAAATAAGATGAAAACTACTTAGCTTTTCCCTGGCTGGCGACAGCTTCAATAGCTGCCTTAACCTCTTCCGGGTCGCCGATAAATTCTCGGTTTTTCACCTTCAAGCTCTCATCAAGCTCATACATCATCGGAATGCCCGTTGGTAAATTGACACCCATGATCTGATCCGGGCTCATCCCCTCGAGATGTTGCATCAACGCTCGAAGACTATTGCCGTGAGCCACTATGAGCACATTCTCTCCCGAGCGAATTTTTGGAGCGATGGTGTCATTCCACAACGGAAGGAATCGCGCGACGGTGTCTTTGAGTGACTCATTGCTTGGAAGGTTACGAGGATCGATCCCTTTATAACGCGGATCGTGACTTGGATGACGAGGATCATCCACTTCCATGGCAGGTGGAGGGGTGTCATAGCTGCGGCGCCAGATTTTAACCTGGTCTTCACCATGCTTGGCCGCCGTTTCGGACTTATTCAAACCTTGCAATGAACCGTAGTGTCTTTCGTTCAGGCGCCAGTCCTTGTGGACTGGAAGCCACACCTGATCAAGCTCACCCAGGACAATGTTCAGTGTGTTGATGGCGCGCTTAAGAACACTGGTATATGCCACATCAAATGTGAAGCCTTTTTCTCGAAGAGCTTTCCCGCCCTTTTGAGCTTCGGCCCGACCTTTTTCTGAAAGATCAACGTCCTGCCAACCCGTGAATCTGTTTTCTTGGTTCCACAAACTTTCGCCGTGTCGAATAAGCACCAACTTATGCACCTTTAAACTCCTTCATTTCCATTAGAAAAAGAGCTATCATGGGCATGCCCACTTTAACATGAAAAGCTTCGATTTTTGCCTCGCATTAATGAGTGTCAAAGCACGAAATTTTATGAACAATGGCGCAGCCCAACAGTGGCACAGAAAAGGTGAGGAACATCGTGAACTACAATGGTATCAACCATGCGAACCTAGAGTACATCGAAGAGCTCTATCAGACTTTCAAGTCTCAACCAGATTCCTTAGCGCCCGAATGGAAAAGTTTTTTTGAAGGTGTTGAATTTGCACAAGAAGGCAAGTTTGGCATGTCTGACAAAGAACTCAGCGTTTACCAGCTTATTCAGGCTTATCGAAACGAAGGACATCTCGATGCCGACCTCAACCCACTCTATCCGAAAACCACCATCGAAGCACTCGATCTTAAGCGCTTTGGTTTAAGCGACAAAGATCTTAACAGCAGATTCCAAGTCGGATCTCTCGTCGGCAAAACGAATGCGACACTTTCGGAAATCGTCTCTCACCTGCGAAATATTTACTGCGGTCGCTTGGCCTTGCAGGCTTCAGATGCCTCTGCCAAAGAACAAGCTTGGCTTATTCAGCAATTCGAATCAGCTCCGCAAAAACTCTCTCTCGAAGATAAGAAAAATGCACTTTCGGCTCTGACAAAGGCAGAATCGCTCGAGAAATTCATTCACTCCCGCTATGTCGGGACTAAGCGTTTTTCTGTCGAGGGAGCCGATGCGCTTCTTCCAATGATGGAAGCTCTAGTGCAAAAAGGAGCCGCCAATGAAGTTGAAGAAGTCTTTGTCGGCATGGCCCATCGCGGTCGCGTGAATATGCTGGTCAATTTCTTTGGCAAGGGCGAAGAATATGTGTTTGGCGACTTCAATGGCGCCCTCGAACTCGAGGCTCCTGTCCCAGATTTCGATGGCGACGTAAAATATCACCTTGGTTATATCGCGGAAAAGAAAATGGCCCATGGAACTTGCAAAGTCACCTTGGCTTACAACCCTTCACACCTTGAAACAGTCAACGCGATTGCTTCGGGAATGGCTCGAGCGGCTCAAAAACTAGCGGGCGGACAAGCAAAAAAGAAAATTGTCCCGGTTCTTATTCATGGTGATGCGGCCTTCGCAGGTCAGGGCATTGTTCAAGAAGTTCTTCAGATGCAGTCGGTGCGCTCTCACTCGGTTGGTGGCACGATCCATCTGATCATCGACAACCAGGTTGGATTCACAACGAATGGAACAGACACACGCTCCACTCGTTATGCCTCCGATGCGGCAAAAATGACTTTTTCACCTGTCCTGCATGTTAATGGTGATTCTGTCGAGAGCGCGGTTCGCGCAATGGATATCGCTCTTCGCTATCGTCAAACTTTTGGCAAAGATGTCGTCATCAATCTCCTCTGCTATCGTAAATATGGACACAACGAGGGCGATGAACCTGCTTTTACTCAACCTAAAATGTACGAGATCATCAAATCCCATCCCACCGTGCGAGAAATCTATGCGAAGCAGCTGACTGCCGAAGGAAGCATGGATCAAAACTCCATTGACGATCTTTACAACAAGGCGATGGACCGTTTGCAGAAAATCTATGAAGATGCCAAGCAAAAACTGCCAAAGCTTAAGAACTTTAAGTTTGAGGGTGCTTGGAAGGGTCTACGAAAGGCCACCGATGAGGACTTCGAAAAAACCGCAAACACACAATTCGATCTGGCGACTCTCAAGAAGATCGGAGAAAAAATCGGAAGCTTCCCTTCAGACTTTACTCCTCACCCAAAGCTGATCAAGTTGCTTGAAATGCGCAAAAACATGGGCGCAGGAAAAGAAATGATCGACTGGGGTATGGGCGAAATGTTGGCCTATGGGTCACTATTGCACGAAGGCACCTCAGTCCGCCTGACTGGTGAAGACTGCGTCCGCGGAACCTTCACACATCGTCATGCCGGTTTTTATGATTTCAATACGAACAAAGCTTATTTCCCTTTGGCTGACTTAAATCCCAAGGCCGAGCTCTTGGTCGCCGAGTCCATACTTTCTGAATATGGAGTTATGGGTTACGAATATGGCTACACTGTACAAGACCCAACATCTCTTGTGATGTGGGAGGCTCAGTTCGGCGACTTCGTCAACGGCGCCCAGATTGTAATCGATCAATACTTGTCGGCGGCAGAATCAAAATGGCAACAAATGAGCGGCTTGGTCCTTCTTCTTCCGCATGGCTATGAAGGCCAGGGACCTGAGCACTCCTCTGCTCGCCTTGAAAGATTTCTGCAGCTTTGCGCACAGAACAATATGCAAGTTGCGAATCTGACAACACCAGCGCAAATTTTCCATGCGCTTCGCCGTCAAGTCCGCAGAGACTTTAGAAAACCTCTTGTCATTATGACGCCGAAGTCTCTTTTAAGACATCCACGCGCGGTATCTTCCATTGAAGAGTTGGCGAACGGTCAATTCCAGGAAGTGATTCCCGACACGATTGATAAATCGAAAGTAGACACTGTCGTGTTCGTTAGCGGAAAACTTTATTACGAACTTCTTGATGAGCGTGAGAAGAGCAAAAAGGACAACGTCGCTTTGGTCCGCTTGGAACAGATTTACCCGTTCCCAGCCAAGCAGGTGACTGATGTTTTGAAAGCATATCCTCAGGCGAAAACATTGATCTGGGCCCAAGAAGAACCTAAAAACATGGGTGCCTTCCAGAATGTTTACTTCAAGTTTGTTGATGTTGTGGCCAAAGCTGGATTGAAGCTGGCTTTTGAATATGTGGGCAGACCGGAGAGATCATCTCCTGCGACGGGCTCCGTTCATCGCCATAAAATCGAACAAGCAGAGATCATCAAAAGTATTTTCAACTAAGGTAGCAAACAAAAGGACGTTCCATGAAACAAGAAATCAAAGTTCCCGCAGTAGGAGAATCCATCACGGAAGCCACCATCGGCAGCTGGACCAAGAAATCCGGTGAATTCGTGAAGCGCAACGAAGTTTTGATGCTGCTTGAAACCGACAAAGCAAGTGTTGAAGTCGTTGCTGAAAATGATGGCGTCTTAACGATTCTTCCTGGAAGTGAAAATGGAGCGGTTGTTCAAATTGGCGCCACCGTAGCGATCCTTGATACCGAGGGCAAACCAACGGCAACTGCCGATGCCCCTGCTGAAACCAAAGGATCAATTCCGCCCCCTCCAGCAGCAGCTCCTGCAAACGCTGGCGCCAATGCTCACCTTTCGCCGGCAGTGCAAAGAATCGTATCTGAAAAAAATCTTGATCCTTCGACAATTCAAGGAACTGGCAAAGATGGGCGCTTGACCAAAGGCGACGTTCTCGATGCAAAGCCAGCGGCTCAAAAGCCTCCGGCTCCGCCAGCGGCTGCGCCTGCTCCGACCACTCCTAAAGCAGTTCCAACGGCGACAGGTCCTTCGCGCCAGGGCGACAAAAAACTGGTAGCAATGACAACAATCCGAAAGCGCATCGCCGAAAGATTAAAAGAAGCGCAAAATACGGCGGCACTTTTGACGACTTTCAACGAAATCGATATGTCAAAAGTGATGGACCTTCGCGCGAAATATAAAGACAAGTTCAAAGACAAGTTCGGTTTAAGCCTGGGCTTTAACGGCTTCTTCGTCAAAGCCGCTATCGAAGCTTTGAAAGAATATCCTGCAGTAAATGCTTGGATCACGGGAACCGACATTGAATACCACAACTACTACAACATTGGAATTGCGGTCTCTACTGACAAGGGTCTGATGGTTCCTGTCATTAAAGATGCTGATACCTTATCTCTCGCAGGTATCGAGTTAGCTATTCGCAATCTTGCTCTGAAAGGTCGCGATGGCAAGATCAGTCCTGATGACTTAAGCGGTGGAACTTTCTCTGTCACCAATGGTGGCGTTTTCGGCTCCCTTTTGTCGACTCCTATCTTGAATTACCCTCAATCTGCAATCTTGGGATTGCATAAAATTGAAGATCGTCCTGTAGCCATTAATGGCAAGGTTGAAATTCGTCCGATGATGTACGTTGCAATGACTTATGACCACCGAATTATCGACGGAAAAGAAGCTGTTTCGTTCTTGGTTAAAATCAAAGAACTTGTTGAAGACCCTGAAAGATTGTTGTTGGAGATATAATGGCAGACACTCAATTTGATCTTATTGTCATTGGTTCTGGTCCCGGCGGTTATGTGGGTGCAATTCGCGCCGCTCAGCTTGGTTTAAAGGTCGCCATTGTCGAGAAAGATAAAACCTATGGCGGGACATGCTTAAACATCGGCTGTATTCCTTCGAAAGCTCTCCTTGAGAGTTCTGAACACTTCCAAGCGGCTCAGCACGATCTTGCAGCTCATGGGATTAAGATCCCGAAAGTTGAGTTGGATCTGCAGACCATGATGGCTCGCAAAGATAAAGTCGTAAAAACCAATACTGAAGGGATCGCGTTTCTTTTTAAGAAAAATAAGATCACTCCTTTTAACGGCTTTGGCCAAATTGTCGCTCCGGGAAAAGTCGCTGTGACAGGCTCCGATGGAGCGACTCAGACTCTGACCACAAAGAATATTGTTATTGCTACGGGTTCAGTGCCCGTCGAACTACCTTTCTTAAAGTTCGATGAAAAAAGAATCGTTTCCAACACTGGCGCTTTGTCTCTAACGTCAGTGCCGAAAAGTATGATCGTCGTCGGTGGCGGCGTGATCGGCCTGGAATTGGGTTCTGTCTGGCAACGTCTGGGCACCAAGCTGACAATTGTGGAATACACAAACCGCTTAGGTGGTCCGATGGATCAAGACTGCATGAATGTTCTTAAAAAGAACATGGAAAAGGAAGGAGCAACTTTCCTTCTTTCCACAAAAGTTACGGGCTCCCAAGTTCAAGCAGATGGAGTCGAAGTCACTTATGAATCTTTGACTGACGGCAAAACCACCACTGTTAAAGCAGATGTCGTCCTTGTTGCGACCGGTCGCAAGCCTTTCACAAAAGGCGTCGGCTGCGAAGAGCAAGGCATCACTAAAGATCCTCAAGGAAGAATTATCGTTGATAAACACTATCAAACGAACATTCCTGGAATCTATGCCATTGGCGATGTTATTACTGGCCCTATGTTAGCCCATAAAGCTGAAGAGGAAGGCGTCGCTCTGGCAGAAATACTCGCAGGCCATGCTGGGCACGTGAACTACAACACGGTACCCGGAGTGATCTATACGCATCCGGAGATCTCTTCTGTTGGAATCACCGAAGAGCAGGCCAAAGAACAAGGTCTTGAAATCAATGTCGGCAAGTTCCCTTTTATGGCGAACGGTCGTGCGCGCGCGAAAGGCTTTACTGACGGCTTTGTCAAAATCATCGCTGATAAACGCACAGATAAAATTCTGGGTGCCCACATGGTAGGCCCAGGGGTTTCGGAGCTTATTCACGAGGTGATCGTTTGCATGGAGTTCGGCGGAAGTAGCGAAGACCTCGCAAGGTCCTTCCACGCCCACCCGACACTGAGCGAAGTGGTTCGTGAGGCAGCCTTGGCCGTTGAAAAACGCCAAAGACAAATGTAGTCCTCTCATTTATCAGCAAACCTAAAAAAACCGAATCCTAGGGTTCGGTTTTTTTATGCCGATTTGCGATTCTCAAATTCATCGACAAAGAGACTGTAAAACCTCCCAGCCGGGTTGCAGAGCCGGTTCCTCGGGAGCATCGAGTGCCATGGGTTCAAACTCATTGAGGAAGTCGTTTTCATACTTAAGACAGTCTTTTTTTCGAAAAGAATACTCGTCAGGAATGGACTCGAGAACGGTCACCATCAAGTCCATGTAGGCCTCGCTTTGTGCGTCCTGGAAAAGGTTGTTTGCCCTCAGACCCGCAATCTCTGAAAGCGTTTTCTCGAGCGCCCGAAATTTTTCTTTGTCATTTTGAGCCAGGACAAGGTCTTTCTTTAAGAGCTCCGCGCGAGTTTCCACCCGCTCCCTTAAGCTTCGACCACTATCAATTTCCACGTTATATTTAGGTATAGCCGCCGTTGCTGGTTCAGTCATTAGTAGGAAACCTAGCAGCAGAACGAATGACTTCAGACTCTTCATAGGGTACCTCCCGATGAGTTATCTTAGAGTCCGCTGGGCTCTTTTCAATGAACAGTTCCGTAACGTAAGCGCCTCCACAAAAATACATGGGGATAGACCACGTCATCATTGCAACTCCCTTACCAACCTATCAAAAACTTAATAAACTCGACTTTGTGGGCTCTTGCAGCGTGCAAAATCCACTCAGCCATGGGATTTTACAAATATGAAATCGGTGACTTTAAAAATTTGGATTATCTGGACCGTGGTCCTTTTTGCCGTTGGACTTTTGGCAGACTACTATTTCTTACACCTGCTCTTTCAGGAAAAACACCAAACCTTTAAGGAAACGATTCTAGAGCCCGCACAGGAATCCGAAGTTCTTACTGCCCAGGTCCCACAAGACCAAGAAGACAATTTCCTGCCAATGCTACAAAAATGTGCACCAGAGATCGCCGCGCAAACAATATCGACACCTGAGGCTCTCGTTGAATACCTTCGAAAAAGTGTTGGAATTCGCACAGAAAATCAATTGCGAGACGCTGAACGAATGCTCACGCTAAAAGATGGTACTGAGGTGACTTACAAATCTCAGGACAATACAATTCTAAGCCTTACTTATCGCAGTCAAGCTCACACTCTTGTCTGCGAGCGCCATCAGTGCCAGTGCCACGAATAGACCGTCCAGCTCAGCATTAAGTTCCTGTCACGTTATTTTAATTTCTCTGCTGTTTGATAGTATTATCACAGGGGAAATGAATGACGAATGGCATGTTCACATATTTAAACAGCCGCAAGCTTTGGGCTTACTATGCTTTGTTTCTGTCGGGCTGTTTGACTCTTGCCTATGAGGCCTATGAGATCACACTGCTTGGAGACTCGGTAATCTTTCTGTGCCTTTTGCTGATCGCCAATGGCCTGCATACACAACGACCGCTCCACATTTTAGAAAATGCTCTGCTAGTCACAATTGGCTACATCTTAGCCTGGGTTATTAAGAACTCTTCAGAACTTAGCTATGCAGAAGCGCCATCAATCAGTGAATTTTTGAGTCTAGCGCTCGTTTCAACTTCAACGACTTTTTTACTGGGTATTGTTTTCTCTTTGGTTGGGTATTTGATCGCGCATTTTTATCGTAAAAGAAACCTCCGAGAAAAACCTTCAGAAACCCTTCAAAGCTAAAAACTCATCGGTCCGTTAAAATTCAAAATCACCAAGAGCAGTAAAACGAAAAAACTTAAAAACAACTTGGACTGCTTATGTCCTCGGTAAACTTGTGACATGAGGGCCTCCCTGTTCCAGCCTATGAAACTACCAGCAGGCCCCATGTTCAATAAGTGTTCTGACAAGACTTCACGGCAGCGCTTAAAGCCAAAGTGATTTCACACCGCGCTCAACGGCAACTTGGTGCGCCAATTCATAACCCGCGTCAAGATGTCTAAAGACGCCCATTGCAGGATCGGCAGTCAACACCCGCTCGAGTCTCTGTGCCGCTTTCTGCGTTCCATCAGCTACGATCACCTGTCCCGCATGCTGACTGTATCCCATGCCCACGCCACCTCCGTGATGCAAGCTCACCCAAGTCGCACCGCAAGCCGTGTTCACCAGCGCATTAAGCAGTGCCCAATCGCTGACAGCGTCAGAGCCATCCTTCATCGCTTCTGTTTCTCTGTTGGGGCTAGCGACTGATCCGCAATCCAAGTGATCACGACCAATTACAATAGGAGCTTTCACTTTGCCTTCGGCAACAAGTCTGTTGAAGAGCAATCCAGCTTGAGCGCGCTCGCCGTATTCCAACCAGCAAATTCGAGCCGGCAGACCTTGAAAGGCAATTCTTTCTTCGGCCATATCAAGCCAACGCAAAAGATCTTTTTTGTGAGGGAAAAGTTCACGAAGAGCATTGTCGGTCACTTTAATATCTTCAGGGTCTCCCGAAAGAGCCACCCACCGGAAAGGGCCACTACCTTTGCAGAATAATGGACGAATAAACGCTGGTACGAAGCCAGGATAGCTAAAGGCCTCTTGCACACCTGCCTCGAAGGCTCGAGCGCGCAAATTATTTCCATAATCAAAGGTCACAGCTCCACGATCCTTCATCGTTAACATGCCACGCACATGTTTTGCCATAGCAGCATAGGCCGCTTCAAGATAAGCCTTCTGGTCTTTTTCGCGGAAAACCTTCGCCGTCTCGACCGTGTAACCTTCGGGAATATAACCAACGAGCGGATCATGCGCAGAGGTTTGGTCTGTCAAAAGATCCGGCGTAAAATTCTTTTCGATAAGCTGATGAATCACCGTTGCCATATTTCCCAGTAACCCGACAGATTTTGCCTCACCTGCCGCCGTGTATTTACGGATCCGGGCAATTGCATCGTCAATATCCGTCGCCACTTCATCAATATATTTTGTCTCGAGGCGCTTTTGAATACGAGTCGGATCCACTTCCACCGCCAGCACACATGCTCCGGCAAATACTCCCGCCAAAGGCTGAGCTCCGCCCATTCCGCCAAGCCCTGCAGTCAAAATCACGCGGCCTTTAAGATTTCCGTTAAAAAATTGGCGACCCGCTTCGACAAAAGACTCATAGGTCCCTTGAATAATTCCTTGAGTCCCGATGTAAATCCAAGATCCCGCCGTCATCTGGCCGTACATCATCAAACCTTTTTTATCGAGTTCGTTAAAATGCTCCCAAGTAGACCATTTGGGAACCAGGTTCGAGTTTGCAAGAAGAACTCTTGGTGCATCTTCATGAGTTTTCAAAATGCCGATGGGCTTGCCAGATTGAACAAGAAGCGTCTCATCGTTTTCAAGACTCTTTAAAGCTTCAAGAATTTTATCAAAGCTTTCCCAGTTCCTCGCCGCCTTACCGATACCCCCATAAACCACAAGATCTTCGGGACGTTCGGCAACTTCAGGATCAAGATTATTTTGAATCATGCGATAAGCAGCTTCCTGAAGCCAGCCCTTACAAACCATTTTATTTCCTATTGGAGCTTTTACGACACGAGACATTTTAAATCCTCCCAAAAATTATTAACTACCACTCAAGCTCGCCGACGGCATTCTGGGTTACTTTCAATAGCTCCCCTGAAAGCATCATCGCTTTGATTGCTTCAATATCTTTTTTAAAGATGCGATCTTCCTTGGCAAAAGGCACTGTTTTACGAATATGCTGATAAGCTGCGAATACTCCCGCTGCTGGCTTCAGCGGCTCCAACAATCCAATAGCCTGACAGGCCGAAAGAATTTCCATGGCAACGACGTGCTCTGCATTTCGCAGGATCTGCGCAAACTTTCGCGCCGCAATCGTTCCCATCGAAACATGGTCTTCTTTTTCCGCAGAAGTTGGAATGGAGTCGACGCTAGCCGGATGTGCTAAAACTTTATTCTCGCTGACTAAAGACGCGGCAGCGACCTGCACGATCATGTGTCCAGAGTTCAAGCCCCCTTGCGGAGTCAAGAAGGGAGGCAGCTCGCTCATTTGTGTTGAGATCATTTTCGAAATACGGCACTCACTGATGCTTGCCTGGGAGGAAAGTGCAATCCCCGCGAAATCCATTGCGTGAGCCACTGGCATTCCATGAAAGTTACCACATGACAAAACTTTGTTGTCATCGGCAAAAACCAAAGGATTATCTGTCGAAGAATTGGCTTCCGTTTCCAAAACTTTGACGATGTAGCGAAGAGCATCTTTTGCCGCGCCATGGACCGCCGGCATACAGCGCAATGAATAAGCATCCTGCACACGGTGATCGTCGGTCAGATGCTGATCTCCGATTTCACTGGTTGCACCTAGCAAACGCATCAAGTTGCGCGCTGTTTTAGCCTCGCCCGGATGAGGTCTCACCGCAGAAATCAACGGATCAAAAGCTTTACGAGATCCCCGCAGTCCTTCTAAGGACATCGCACCAGCAAGGTCAGCCATCCACAATAATCTGCGAGCCTGCCACAAACTGAGCAAGCCGATTGCGGTCATGACCTGACAACCATTGATCATTGAAAGACCTTCTTTAGCTTTAAGCTCTAATGGTTCGATATTTTTCTTTTTCAACAACTCTGTCACTTCGACCGGCTGACCATTTTCGCCCCAAGCCTCGCCTTCGCCAATAATGGTAAGTGCCAAATGAGACAACGGTGCCAGATCACCACTGGCACCGACCGAACCTTGCGACGGAACGACAGGAATTATGTCGTTATTTAGAAACTCCAGAATTTTTTCAACAACATGAGGCCGAATACCGCTGTGGCCCTTTGCCAAAGCATTTGCTCGCAATATCATCATTGCGCGAGTTTCGTTTTTTGTAAAAGGCACACCCACGCCCACGGAGTGCGAGCGAATCAAGTTTCTTTGCAGCTGCTCGATTTCAGAGTCCGAAATGCGCACCGATGAAAACGCGCCAAATCCGGTGTTCACACCATACATCACTTCGCCGCTGGCGATACGACCTTCGATGTAGTCGCGAGACTTTTTCATCTCCGCTTTTGCTTGCGGAGCCAGCTCCACTTTGACCGCCGGATTGAAGGCCGCTTCATAAAGGTTTTCGATTGTGATGTTCTCACCGGTAATTTGCATGTATTAGCTCCTGGAAAGGCCGCATCCTAGCCCAAACCACCGCCTCAGAAAAGAGAGCAATAGCTTTGATAGACCGCGTTGAATAGAGCAAATCCGAGCCAGCCTGAGTCCAGGGCCGCCTTAGAAGAGCCCCCCCGGCACTGAGGAATGTCCCGAGACTCTTTACAAATATTCGGCGTGAAATCGGATATGAGACTCTATAAAGCTAGCTATAAAGTAATAGCTATGATCGTAGCCCTCTCGTCGATGGATCAGGCACTTCTGCCCACTCTTTTCGCACGCTTGCTCCAAGTGATCCGTTAATAGCTGCTTATCTAAAAACTCATCCTGAAGCCCCTGATCCACCAGGAAAGGGCGAGGATGCTTTTTACCAAGCTTGATCAGTTCCGTCGTGTCATAGGAACACCACTGAGACTTATCAGCTCCCAGATAGCCAGCGAAAGCTTTCTGCCCCCAAGGGCATTCAGAAGGATGTACAATCGGAGAAAATGCCGAGGCTGATTGAAACTTTTCAGGATGACGAAGTGCCAAAACCAAAGCGCCGTGCCCTCCCATAGAATGACCCATAAGAGAAATTTTATCCTGTGCTACTCCGAACTGTTCCTGAATCAAAGAATGGACTTCATTGCAAACATAGCTTTCCATGCGATAATGATCTTGATATCCGGAAGTTGTCGCATCGACATAGAATCCCGCACCAGAACCAAAATCCCAGTGCTCGTGCTCCTGCGGCAGATTCAAACCCCGTGGCGAAGTGTCCGGGCACAGCACCATGAGTCCGTGTTGCTGCAAATATTTTTGCGCCCCCGCTTTTGTAATAAAATTTTCGTCAGTACAAGTTAGTCCCGACAGCCAAATCACACAGCCCCGTGGTTTTACAGACGGCATAAACGTCGAAAATTTCATCTTAGTTTTCGTTTGGATGGAGTCATGCTCCCAAAACTGCGTTTGACCTTCGAAAGTTTTATGAGTTTTTAACAGGCGTGCGGATTCCATCACAATCTCCTACATCTTGATAACACTACGAATGCTTTTTCCTTCGTGCATATAATCGAAGGCTTTGTTGATCTCTTCGAGTGGCAACTCGAACGTTACCATGTCATCTATGTTAATAACACCTGACATGTATTGATCCACATACGCTGGCAACTCGGTCCGACCTTTAACACCGCCAAAGGCTGAACCTTTCCAAACTCGTCCCGTTACCAATTGAAACGGACGCGTGCTAATTTCCTGTCCAGCACCGGCGACACCGATGATGATGGACTGACCCCAGCCACGGTGCGCGCATTCCAAAGCCGAGCGCATAAGATCGACATTCCCGACGCACTCGAACGAATAGTCCACTCCCCACTCGGTCATTTCGACGATAACTTGTTGAACGGGTTTATCGAATTTTTTCGGATTTACAAAGTCTGTGGCCCCCAGCTTCTGAGCCATTTCCCATTTCGCATCATTGATATCCACTGCGATGATTCGAGAAGCCCCAGCCATCTTCGCCCCTTGAATGACGGACAAGCCTATGCCACCCAAACCAAAAACGGCCACCGAAGAGCCTTTTTCCACTTTTGCCGTGTTAAGCACAGCTCCGATTCCAGTCGTGACTCCGCAACCCAGCAAACAAATTTTTTCTAAAGGAGCTGCAGGATTCACTTTGGCTAAAGCAATCTCCGGAACGACAGTGTACTCCGCGAAAGTAGAACAACCCATATAGTGATGAATCATTTTTCCATCTTTAGAAAAACGCGAAGTTCCATCAGGCATCAGACCCTTGCCTTGGGTCGCACGAATTTTAACACAGAGATTTGTCTTTCCCGATTTACAGAACTTACATTCTTTACACTCGGGCGTGTAAAGCGGAATAACGTGATCACCTTTTTTAAGGGTCGTGACGCCTTCTCCAACTTCCTCGACAATTCCCCCACCTTCATGACCTAAGATTACTGGGAACAACCCTTCAGGATCCGCTCCGGAAAGAGTATAGGCATCAGTATGGCAAACTCCCGTGGCCACAATCTTGACAAGAACCTCGCCTTTTTTAGGGCCTTCTAGATCCACTTCTTCCACTGATAAGGGGGCATTGGGTTTCCAAGCGACAGCTGCTTTTATTTTCATTTTATTCTCCTGACAAAGGATCAACCTTCAAAGTATTAGGCAGTCTTGTCAAGAAAAGCAGCGAGGATCGTGTTAAGAAACCAGCCTTTGCGAATAAAAAAAAGCCCCTGCTAAGAGGGGCTTTTTCTACTTATGATAGAAATTCGTAAATTAGAACTCCCAAGGAAGAGATACGGAAATCATGTAAGAAGTATTTTCGATATCTGTGTCAGCAGTAACACCACCAGCTTTGATTTCGTCGAACGTATCTTTGATATATTCAAAGTTCACAGAAAGAAACGGTAGACCTGTAAAACCTACGCCGATCTTCATGCTATCACCTTTGTACGAAGCAGAAGGTGATGAATCAATTTTCCATTCATTCATCAAACCGTAGCCCAACCAACCTCTTACAAGAATAGGAAAGTCGACGCCAACAACTGCATAAAGGGCCGTTCTTTTTGCATCTTCTTTTGATCCACCATCTGGATCAATTTCACCGGTCAGAGTGTACATACCATCAAGACCCAACCACACCAGCACTGGCAATGTATAAGCCACTCGCGCACCGATCGCTGTACCTGAAAGGGTCCCGTCAGCATCTTTGCTAAGATCTCCGCGCTCCCAACCCAAATAAGGTTCAACCATCCAACCTGCATGAGAAGCACTTGTAAAACCCATGACCAGGGCAAATGCCAACAATACCTTTTTCATAAAATCTCCTTCTGTAACTTTGAATAACGCTGCACCCCTTAATTCTGAAGAGTCTATGGAGCACGGTCAACGCAGGCCCCTCAAGCGCAAGACTAAGAAGCAGGAACACCTATCCCAGAGGCCAGGAAAAACAATGACCAACAGCAGTTATGTTACGGAGCAAGCAAGTCCATACACGACTTCTGCAAGCACGAAACTCTCGAGGTCGAGTTGGGTAAAGCTTTCTTTTGGATACCCAACCCTCGCGCTCGGAAAATCAGAATTTAAGAGAAGAAATAGCCGTCTTATAATCACGGCCAAAAACATAAGAACCAGCAACAAAGACATCCGCTTCATGGCATTGCTTTGCAGTCTGCTCGTTGATTCCACCATCAACTTCAATCAGACAAGTCAGCTTTTGATGATCGATCTCTTGGCGTAAACGGCTTATTTTGGCAATTTGATCTGTCATAAAGGATTGCCCGCCAAATCCAGGCTCTACGGTCATGACCAAAACCAAATCACACAGATTCAGCAATGGTAAAACGGTGTCGACTGCAGTTCCTGGTCTCAAGGTGATCCCGGCTTTCGCTCCCAATTGACGGATCTTCTTCAAAACTTCTGCAGGATTTGCAGTCGATTCCACATGAATTGTCAAATAATCGCTGCCCGCCTTGATGAATTCTTCAATGTAACGCTCGGGTTTTTCAATCATCAAATGAACATCCAGGGGAATCGGCGAAACTTTTTTTAGAGATTTCACAACGGGAATTCCGATGGTGATGTTTGGAACAAATTGTCCATCCATCACATCAACATGGATCCAATCCGCACCAGCCGCAGCAACTGCTTTAATTTCCTTTTCGAGATTGGCAAAATCAGCGGATAGAATCGAAGGTGCAACAAGCTTATTCGCCAATTTTGTCTCCTACTTTGAGGGAATGTCCTTTTAAAAAATCTTGAACTTTCATGCGCGTGCGAGACTCTGGCTGCACCTCGAAAATTCGCACGACACCGCGACCAGCAGCCACAGTAAAATAGTCTTCACCTACCGATGTCACGCATCCGGTTCCTAGAGTTGAAACAACATCTTCGGCTGTCACTTTGTGCAGCTTTAACTTCTTACCCTGCAAAAAAGTGTAAGTACCGGGCCCATAAACGAAGCCACGCACTTTACCCTCGATGGATTTAGCCGGCGCACTCCAATCGATAAGGGATTCTTGTTTATTAATTTTTTTGGCAATCGTCACTTGAGATTCGTCTTGAGGCACTGGAGCTAAGTTTCCACGAACATAGTCCATAAGCTCTACCCGCAAGAGATCTGCTCCTAGGTGTGCCAAGACGTCATGGAGTTCCAAGGCGTCCATGTCAGCTCCAATGGCAACCTTGCGGATACCAATGATGTCTCCAGCATCCAACTTTTTAACCATTTTCTGCAAAGTAACGCCGCTCTCGGTGTCACCGGCTTCGATCGCTCTCTGGATGGGCGCGGCGCCTCTCCAGCGAGGTAAAATGGATCCGTGAACGTTCACACAGCCAAAGCGAAAAGAGTCTAAAAAGCTCTGGGTCAGAATCTGACCAAAAGCAACGACAACGCCGACTTCCGCACCCCAACTTTTAATTTCATCAAGAATTAATGGATTTGCTTTCAAAGATTCTGGAGCTAAAACTTTTAAACCATGAGCTTGCGCCAAAACCTTCACAGGACTGGGAGTTAACTGCAATTTTCGCCCTGCAGGGCGATCTGGCTGAGTAACTACGCCAACAACTTCGAAATGTTCATCTTCCAGCAGAGCTTCTAAAGAGCTGACCGCAAATTCGGGTGTTCCTAAAAAGCAAACTCGGACTTTACTCACACTTCACACTTTTCTTCGTCAGAAGTTGTCGACTCTCCCTCTTTTTCTTTAACAGGGTAGCCGTATTTCTTGATCTGGTTTTTTATCTTATTTCCCTTCACGAAACTAAGGTGATCGATAAAAAGCGTTCCTTCAAGATGATCCAGCTCGTGCTGCATACAGATCGCCAACAGGCCATCTGTGCGTACAACAAACTCTTTTCCATTCACATCGAAGGCTTTCATTTCGATCGTTTCGTACCGCTCGACTGTTTCAAAGTAACCTGGCAAGGAAAGACAACCTTCATCAAAAGTCGTTTTACCTTCACCCTTTACAATTTCAGGATTTATTAAAATCAATGGTTGGGGAACAGCTTGTTCCAACTCTGACATTTCGTCGTACTTATAGCGACGACCACTGTCATCCTTAGGACGAGTGTCGATAACAACCATGCGCACCAACTCTCCTACTTGAGGAGCTGCCAGACCAATGCCGTTCGCATCGTACATTGTCTCTATCATGTCATCGGCCAGCTTCTTGAGGTCAGCGCCAAATTTTTCCACGGGTTGAGCCACTTCGCGCAGCTTCGGATCCGGGAATGTGAGGATTTTCATGATCATTAGGAACCTCCAACGAGGCCCTCATTATATCAACGTTTCAGTCTTTTGAGAAGAACCAAGGCCAGCGAGGCCATGATTAAATTGGGAGCCCAGGCGGCCACTACCGGCGGTACGGTGCCGTGCTGCCCTAAAGTGATTCCTGAGGAATAAAATACATAGTAGGCGAATACCAGAGCCAAGCTTATACCCACGTTCAGCATGGTGCCTCCCGAACGAGCTCTGCCCACACTAAAAGGAATACCCAATAGACACATTACAAGACCTGCGAAGGCGAATCCGATCTTTGAGTGGTACCCCACCTCATAGGCGATCGTATCAAGTCCTGCGGCCTTATTCTTGGCAATGAAGCTCTTCAGTTCCCCCTGAGACATCATTTCCGCGGTCTGACCAGCACTCTGCAAATCTTTGGAGTCTTCGGCCATCACAATGCTTTTCGTTTTAAACTGACTGGTCAAAGGGAAGCTCGAGTCTTTCGAGAAAACCGTTACAGTGCCCTTTTCCAATTTCCACTGCGTCCCGAGCATTGAAACATCAGCCGCGGTGATCATCTGAACAAGATCCCACTCCTCGTTAAAGAAATACATCGTAAGCCCCTGAGCTTTGTCCCCGCTGGCATTCAATGTTTTGATATTAAAGATCGAGTTCTTTGAGCGGTACCAAATGCGGTCGGTTTTAATTGTCGAAAACCGGTGCGGTTCTTTTTTGAGGTCGTAATAAAGCACGTAGTTCTTCTGCTTATTCGCTCCCGGTAAAACTCGATCACTCAGCCAGTAACCTGACGCCGAAATAAGTGCCACCCATATAAGGATCGGAGTGGAAATTCTGATCAGACTCATTCCTGCTGAAAATAACGCAACGAGTTCATTGGCTTTATTGAGATTGGATAAGGTCAGTATTGTGCCTAATAAACATGCAATAGGTAAGAGCGTGCGAATAATCTCGGGAAACGAATAGAGGTAATACCTCATCAAAGCAGAAGCTGAAACATCCTTATAGTTTACCAGAGTCGACATAGCGTCGATCGCGGTAAAAACCGTTAAGAAAACCAGAAGTCCGCCAACAAAGTAACCCCAAAAAAGCCATGAGGTGTATCGATCAATTCTATTCACTAAGCCTTACTCCAAGCACATACGAGGCATGCCCAAACTATTATGTCTTGACTCGTCAAAAAAATACCATTTAACTTTGATTATGGCTTTACGCGTCTTATTAGCAGATGAGAGTTCCACAATAAAAAAAGTAATGCAATTGGCTTTGTCTGATTTCGGCGTCGAGGTCAAGGCAGTGCCTGTGGGCTTGGACGTGCTTTCTGTCACGAAATCATTCAAACCGGAAATTGTCTTCGCGGATGTTCTGCTGACCAAAAGATCCGGATATGACGTTTGTGCCGACCTGAAAAATGACGAAGAAACTGCCAATATTCCAGTCGTGCTCATGTGGAGCGGCTTCATGGAAATTGACGAAGAAAAAGTTCAGAGTTGCCGCGCGGATCGCCGACTTGAAAAGCCCTTCGATGCCGATCACCTGCGCTCGATTGTGACGGATCTTATTTCCAAGACGAAAGAAAATCCGGTGAGTAAGTTCCTCACCTTCCCTGAAATGCCAGAGTTCGAAGAGCATCAAGAAGCCGCCGATGAACCAGCGCCTTCTTACCAGGCTCATGGCTTGGAAAAAGATGAAGAGTTTTTAAATATCCCTGAAGTCGAAGACGAGTCCCACTCGCTCGATATGGGTGACGAAGAGTTTTCGGCCGTTCCATTGACCTCGCCGAAAATGGAAGAAGAGCAGGATGAAGGTGGCTGGGCTCATCAAGATTTGACGAAGTTTAAGATTCAGGTCCCTGACGAATCTGAAATGACTCCTGATTTTGCTTCCAAATTTGTTATCCCCCAAGACGATGAGCTTTCAAATGCTCATATCGAAGTTGCCGGCGATTTCGAAGAAATCAGCTTTGAGGAACCCGTACGGTCTAAGCCAGCTCCGGCCGCGCAACCTGCGCAAAAGGCCACACCAGCTGCGGAGTCGATCATCTCCAAAGTCGAAAAATCCGTTAAAGAACAAATGATGGACACTCTGAAAAAGGGTGCGTCCTCTAATGCTCAGCCCAATACTCAATCCAAGAGTGACATGAATGCAAATATGATGGAAAAGGTTGTTCGAGAGGAAGCTCGCGAAGTGATTGAATCCATCTGCTGGAAAGTCATTCCCGAGATTGCCGAACGGATCGTGCGAGAAGAGATCAATAAACTTTTGCGCGAAACCGAAAAATCTATCTAATTTTTTCAGAGATCACCTCTCAATCTCTTTCTGGATATGGAGAGGTCCGCTATGACATTGAACGAACTGATTCGCGCCGCGATTAAAGAAGACATGCCCACAGGTGATGTAACTTCAGAATCATTAGCACTCAAGCCACGTTTAGGTCGCGCCCGCTTGAAGGCCAAAGAAGATATCGTCCTCTCGGGAGCTCTTGCTTTCGAAGAAACCATGCATGCTATCGAACCCAACTGTAAGGTGAAATGGCACTTTGAAGAAGGCGACGTCATTTTAAGTGGACAGATCATCTGCACCCTCGAAGGCGATCTTATCCAAATCTTGAAAGCAGAACGTGTCGCACTGAACTTTTTAGGTCACCTTTCTGGTATCGCCACACACACTCGTCGTTTTGTTAAAGAAACAGAGGGGACCAAAACTAAAATCTTGGATACCCGCAAAACCACACCGGCATTTCGTGACCTCGAAAAGAGAGCTGTTGTCCACGGTGGCGGCGTTAACCATCGAATGAACCTCAGCACGGCAATCCTGATCAAAGACAATCACATCTCGGTCATGGGTGGACTTAAGAACGCCGTCCAACGGGTGCGTGACCACAGCGAACTGCCAATTGAAGTTGAAGCCCGCACTCTTGAAGAAGTGAAAGAAGCTGTGGAAGTGAAAGCCCAACGAATTCTGCTTGATAACATGAATAATGAAACTTTAAAAAGTGCTTTGGCAATGATCCCTGCTGATATGGAAACAGAAGCCAGCGGCAACATGAGCGTAGACCGCATTCGTTCAGTAGCGGAATTGGGAGTCGATTATATTTCTGTCGGCGCTCTGACTCACTCGGCACCATGTGCCGATGTCAGTCTTGTCTTTCAGTGGGAGGACTAACTCGTGGACAATCCCCTAGCGGATATTAAGATTGGCCGAGTGACGTCACAATGGGCAGAAAACAACCATCTGCATGTGACGTACAAACCTTCTTTAAACAGCACGAATGAACTCGCCAAGGAACAGGCCTTTGCTGAAGAGCTGATGGCCGAATCCTTATGCTTGTATGTCGCCGACCAACAAACATCAGGCCGTGGTAGAGGCTCGCATACTTGGGAAGCTCCCTCTGGCGGTTCTCTGTTAAGTTCCTGGTCGTATTTGATCGCAGCAAAACCACAACCCACAACTTCTTGTCTTGTAGGACTTGCCGTCTATCGGGCTTGCTCTACAACTTGGCCTTTCCTTGACTGGAACTTAAAAGCTCCGAACGACATCTTCATCGGAAACAAAAAAGTGGCTGGGATTTTGGTAGAAAATATCCTTCAAGGAGATGAAGTCCGATTGATAATTGGCCTTGGCTTTAATGTGACCTCTTGCCCGGACCTCCCGCAAGCCACCGATCTTGTACAAAGCCTGCCTCCGGGAGCGCCTCTTCTTGGACAAGATTACACGGCTTTTTTAGATCGGTTGTTATTCGAACTCACGGATGCGGTCTCTCATTGTGATGAGTCTTTAAGTGCCACAGATCAATTGTCGTTACTAACGGCGTTAAATCAACATCCCTTGCTCGAAGAAAAATTCACAGGCATGGATGCGCAGGGCAGCTTGTATATTGGTGATAAAAAAATCAACTGGACTTCTTTATAGGAGGAACAATGGCATTAACATTCACTCCGTTTCCTGACCTAGGCAATAGCTGCCCAGATTTTTCTCTGCCTGCAACGGATGGCAAGACCTACTCTTTAAAAGATTTTTCCACCGGCAAGCCCGTGGTGATTATGTTTATCTGTAATCACTGCCCTTATGTTCAAGCGATTGAAGATCGTCTGATTCAACTGGGAACGGATTTGAAAGATCAAAACGTCCCAGTGATTGCTATTTGTTCAAACGATGCAAAGAGCCATCCCGAAGATTCGTTCGAAAACTTGAAGAAAAGAGCAGAAGAAAAAAATTATTCTTTCGTCTATCTTCATGACGAAAGCCAAGAGGTCGCCAAAGCTTTTGGCGCCGTTTGTACCCCAGATTTTTTTGTTTACGATGCTACTCTAAAGCTTTCCTATCGCGGTCGCCTTGATGACTCTTGGAAGGACTCTAGCAAAGTGACCCGTCGAGAGCTCTACTCTGCCGTTCAAGATCTTGTTGCCGGCCGAAAAGCTCCCGAGGATCAAACAGCCTCTATGGGCTGCAGTATTAAGTGGATTTAGTAATATTTTTTTGAGGTGAAATAATGAGATATTTCTTAGTTTTTATTCTAGTGGCCATGATTTCTTTCGGACTTTTCCTTGCTAACTACCTTGGCGCCTTTAAAGGCGTTGAAATTTTCGAAGGCGAGCAAGGACCCTACACGATGCTGTACATCGACCACGTCGGGCCCTATCACAAGATTTCTAAAGAGATCGAAAAAGTCGAAAAATTCCTTTCAGCGCAAGGCACCCCTTGTAAGCAATCCTATGGCGAATATCTCGATGATCCAAAAACAATGGAAGAAGTAAGACTGCGCTCTAAGGCCGGCTGCATAGTGCAAAACGTCCCAGCGAATTTACCAGAAGGATTTAAAACTGAAGAAGTTCCACTGAGAAAATATGTGGTTGCAAGCTTTACAGGATCTCCGGGGATTGGGCCGATGAAGGTTTATCCTAAAGTTGAAGAGTACATGAAAGAAAAAGGTCATACGGCTGCGGGACCGGTCATCGAGATCTATGAAATTCATTCGATCTCTGAAAAAAATGCGATGACGACAACTTACCTTTTTCCCATCAGTAACTAGTAAACGGTTCTGAAGTCATCACTCTACTTATCAAAAAACCTCTTCACTTTAAGTTGAAGAGGTTTTTTTACGTCCTACAATTGAAGAATCCAGTTCTTAATTGATTTCATATTCTGCTGAAACTTCCACTTGAATTTTTATTTGCCCTGATGCCATTTCCGTACTCACAGACTCGGCCATGGCCATTTTGCTGACACCCCTAAGGAATGGCATAGGTGGACGCTGCGCGGGAGCTCCGTGACTGATCCGCGCCACATTTTTAATTTTGACACCGGCAGCTTTGGCGATCTCGTTGGCTTTAACTCGAGTTTCTCGCACGGCATCACCTAACGCTTCTGTTTCGACTTGAGACCGTTTGTCTGAATCCCAATTAATACTGTTAACGTTGACGCCCCAATTATTACCCTGTTTTTCAGATACGATGGCATCGATAAACTTACCCGCGTCCTCTACTTTTCGCAGCGTGACGCTTAACGCTTGTACAGCTCTGAAGCCTACAAGTTTGTTTTGTTGAGCGCGATTATCGTACACATAATCTGGATTCAAATTATAATTCTCAGTTTGAATATCTTGGTTTTTAAGTTTGAATTCCTGAAACACTTTTTTAACTTCTTTGAACTGAGTCGCCGCCAACTGTTGTGCCTGCTTTGCTGTGGGTGCTTTCGCCCAGATTTCTATCTGCATCCGGATCATATTTGGATCCAAGGACTTTTCTGCCGTTGCCGCAACCATGATGACTCTGTCATCTGCAAAGGCGATAGGACTTAAAAAACTTAAACTAATTAAACAGGCGAACACTTTATTCATAGAAATCCCTTTCTGTGACGGACTTCTAAAGTTTAATGAAAGACCTCAAAAGGACAAGGATCGATCCTAACGCTCCGTTGCGTCGAAGCCCACTGCTATGGATCTCTTACAAAACGGAGGCGAACATGACGAGATCAAAAAGTGACGTGCCCGCCAATCTTCGGCATGATTGGGTTTAACTTCGGAGGTTTGCGTGCATGTTTTAATTTTGATCTTCATTACATTGGCCTCCTTAGGCTGTTCGACTTCATCAAAGAAGGCGAACACCACCCCTGAACCATCGCCCATCAACTCGCCCGCAAGCAAAGGCCACGATGCTGCGTTATCCCGATACAACTACCCATTCCCTGTGTCTTACTATAGTTTTCGGGCCCAAAATTCGGATATGCGAATGGCCTACATGGATATTCTGCCCGCGGGCCCCGCCAAGAAAACAATTGTTCTACTTCACGGCAAAAATTTCAATGGCGCCTACTATGTAGAGGTCGCAAAATTTTTGCGCGACCGTGGTTACCGGGTCATCATCCCCGATCAAATAGGTTTCGGAAAATCCAGTAAACCGCGCCACTACCAATTTACATTCCAGGAACTGGCCGTTCATACCTATGCTTTGCTCAATACTCTTGAGACTCAAAAGATATCCCTTTGGGGACACTCTATGGGAGGTATGCTGGCAACGCGCTTTGCTCTGATGTACCCCGAGAAAGTCGAAAAGTTGTATCTAGTAAATCCAATCGGTCTGGAGGACTGGAAAACCATGACCTCTTACCGGACAGTTGATCAAAACTATCTCCGCGAGCTTACCAATACTGCGGAAAAACTTAAAGCTTATCAGTTGGAAAATTATTATGATAATCAGTGGCGCCCCAGTTACGAACAATGGTTGGAACCACTCGTTGGTTGGCAGATAGGGCCCGACGCGGAATTGATGGCCTGGATCTCTGCACTCACATCGGACATGATCTTTACTCAGCCCGTTGTCTACGAATTTAAAAATCTTAAAACACCGACGGTTTTAATTCTTGGGCAAAAGGACCGCACCGCCATTGGTAAAGCTTGGGCCCCCGCTGAAATGAAGAAAAAAATGGGAAATTATCCCCAGCTCGGTCGGAAAGTAAATGCGATGATTCCAAAAAGTCGATTGATCGAACTTCCTGGTCTAGGTCACCTGCCTTTCATCGAGGCCCCTGAGACCTTTTGGAAGGCTGTCGAGAAAGAATTCTGAATCGAGTTCAAGTTCTGCAAATCTTCTATTGCACACAAGTGCGGATTTTCTGAATAATAGAGAATCTAAGGAGATTTGAACCTATGAAAAGAATTATTTTATCTGGCGTGGCTTGCGCCATGATTGCAACTGGATGTGCTAGCACTCAAGAGAACCCAAATACCGCCAAAGGCGCAGGAGTCGGTGCCGCCGTGGGTGGCGTACTGGGCGCTGTCATTGGCCATCAAACAGGAAAACGCAATGAAGGTGCACTTATCGGTGCGGCTTTAGGCGGCGGTCTGGGCGGAATGATTGGTAATCGCTTGGACAAGCAGCAAAAAGAATTAGCCCGAATTGCCGAAACTAAAAGAACTGAAAACGGACTGATCACAAAACTTAAGAGTGATATCCTCTTTGACACCGGCAAGGCGACCCTTAAGCCACAAGCAGTAAATAACATTCAACAGCTCGCCGCTATCATGAAAAAATATCCAGAGAATATCCTGACAATTCGTGGTTACACCGACGACACGGGATCCAAAATGGTTAACAATCCATTGTCGCAACAACGTGCCGAAGCAGTTCGCGCACAGTTGATCGCAGGTGGAGTACCCGCGACCACTGCTACAGCTGTAGGCATGGGCTCTGCCAACCCTGTTGATCCTGAAAAAACCAAGGAAGCTCGCGCCAAAAATCGTCGCGTTGAAATTGAAATCACCGTAGACGAAACAAAAGTTCCGAAGAAAATGGCAAACACCGGTAACTAAGGAGAGTGAATGTCTAAAAAGGTTTTTCTGACTGAATGCAGTGATCTGTCTCAAGTTCAAGTTTTGAAATCCTTTTTAGAAGCACAAGGGTATCACCCACAGGTTCGTGACGAAAAGACCCGTGGCGTGGCCCCTCATCTCAGCCAACTTCTTGGCAAATTGATCATAGAGGTGCCCGAGCACGAGTTCTTGGGCGCTTCGCAACTCCTTGAGAGCATTGAATCCGAGTCTGCACCAACGATTCGCCCCGATGAATCCCTAGCGTTTACGTATTCACAGAACTTGGCAAAAAAAGCCATGTGGAACGCCATCCTTGGGGTAATTTTAATTCCCTTATTATGCAATTTCTATTCGATGATTCTGGGGTATCGAGTGCTCACTATGGAAAAGCCGCTAAGCCCCGTCAGTCGCAATCGGCTCCTTTGGGCAATCCTTTTTAATACGATGGCCTTTTACATTTGGTTAATGATTGGACCAAAATATTTCAAAGACTTTTTAAATTAACAAAATTCTGCCGCGACGTCTTGTAAGTCCGCACGCTTGGTCAGGAAATCTTCGATTCGGTCCACATAGCTCGCTATGCTGACTCCATGAAAACAGCATTTATAAGTTTTGCTCTGTCATTTCTTTTAAGTTTGCCCGCATTATCGCAGCATCAAGAAAAGCTATTGTTTGCCGGATATGAACTTGAACCCTATTACTTCAAAGACTCTCACTCACCCCATATTCAAGGTGCGATTTACGAGCTTATACAACAGATTTGCCGACGAGAGCGTTTGGAGTGTGAATTTATAATCGCCCCCTATAAGACAGTTCTTCAAAAAATTGAAGAAGGACAAGTTCACGCGGCCGGCCCTTTTATTCAAAGCAATACAATTGAAAGACACGCGTACTTCAGCGACAAAATATTCTCGACTGGATACAGCTTCTTTGGCCTCCAAAAAAACATTGCTGGGATTAAGACTTATGATGAACTTTTTGGACTCGGAGTCGGCGTTCTTGCGCCCTCCTCCACTTCAACAAGTCTGGAGAAGTTTGCCAGCATTCTGGGTCGAAAAATCCAAATCATCCCTGAACAAGACTTACACCTCAGCCTTAAGAAAGCTTCTGAAGATATCTATCCACTCACCTATGCAAACCGCGATGTCGCCAAAGCTTGGGTCGCTCGTCATAAATCGCCTCTTCACGAAGTTGTGGGACTTGGAGAAAATGTCGATTTTCGGATGGTGCTATCTAAAAAGTCGACCTCTCCTGAATTGTTCGCGCGAATTCAGAAGCAGATCAACTTGTTAAAAAAAGAAAATACTTTGCAAAAGATAGCTGGAAAATTCCACCTGCAGCTATCGGGAGAGCTGCAAGCAAAGAACATGGAAAGCGAAACGATCACACGTTAAAAAGCACTTTTTTCGATGATCATAGAAGAACTCGGTGCTACGATTTTGTTTAATTACAAAGGTGGCGCTATGAAGATAAAAGATCGAATACGGGATTTTTACGAGCATAACGAAACCAAAGTGGACGTTGGGTTCTTCTTGGGTGGTTTTATTTTCGATATCGTGACTCTATCGGATATCGACGACGTTTTCGGCATCAGCCAACAACTCATCTATCTTTTCGTACTGGGCTCATTGCTGTATTATGATTTTCTGACCACACAAGGAATATTTAAAGTATCCCCCCGTTTTGAAAAAATTTGGAACTTTCGTCAGCCAGCAATACATTTTATCCTGGGAAGCCTACTAAGTCTTTATTCGCTGTTTTTCCTTAAAAGCGCATCACTCTTTTCGTCCATCACCTTCGTCGTTCTTTTGATGGGCCTGATGATTGCGAACGAAATGAAGAGCGTTCGCGAAAGTCGTATCGATCTGAAGATTGCTCTTTACGTCATCTGCATTTTTTCTTTCTTTTCGATGATTGTGCCCGTTATCTTGGGCTTTGTCGGTTGGGTACCATTTTTATTGGCACTGGGTTTAACGGGTTTAACTCTTTACGGAGTCTTACGCCTGCTGCAAAAGAAAGTTTCTAACAACGCTGTGCTCATGCGTGGTTTGATCGGTCCTGGTACAATCGTTTTATCGTTATTTTTCGTATTCTATTTGGTCGGCTGGATTCCACCAGTACCCATTTCTATTCAGAGCATGGGCATCTATCACAAAATCGAAAAGGTCGAAGGCCAGTATCTAGCTTCCCACGAAAAGCCTAACTGGGCGTTTTGGCTCAAAGGTGATCAAAACTTCGTTGCAGAGCCTGGCGACAAAATATTTTTCTTTGCAGAGATTTTCTCCCCTGCTCGATTCAATGATGCTGTTCTGCTGCACTGGTATTATAAAGATCCCAAAAAAGGTTGGGTCAGCACGGATCAGATCACAATGGCTATATCTGGTGGCCGCAAATCAGGCTATCGCGGCTTTACCACCAAGCAAAACTACCAAGAGGGCGACTGGCGAATTCTAGTTGAAACAACCGACGGCAGAGAAATCGGCCGAATTTACTTCAACGTCACCAAAATTCCGGAGGCCAATCCTACCAGAGAATTTCAAACGGATATTTTCTGAGGTCGAAAAAGCAAAACATAAAAAAAACGGCTGATCAGGTATCAGCCGTTGAAATTTTCAAAATCGATAGCTGGATTACTTAGTAGTGACTTCGCAGGCAAAATTACCAACGTGGATTCTGTCGCCAAGGCCCCACCAATAAACTTCCGCAGAGTGGTCTTCAACACTGATAAGGACTTCGTACTCGTAAGAAGCATCGACCCAAAAGTCGTAACGAACGAATTCGTATTGAGAGCTCTCTTCTTTCCAGAGTGCCGGAGCACTGTCATCCATTGAATCCAACGTGATATCACCTACGCTCAAAGACCAGCGATCTTTGCTATCAAGGAAAAGGACACGTGGGTTGCCATTGATGTTCATTTCTTCAGGCAATTCAAGATCGTTAGAAAGCTGAGTTGCCGAGCAATCAAAGACTCGTTGTCCAGCAAACGCAATAGAACTTACCAATAAAGCTGCCGCAAAAATCAGGGATTTCATAGAGTTTCCTTTGTTTAAAAGATGCCCTGTCCTTAGCGCCTTCCTAGGCAAAAGTCTGCTTTTAATTCTGTTAAGACTCAAAACTATGGATTTATTTTGCAGTATGCACTCGTCCAGGAGGTCTACTTTTCTCAAGAGCCTTTCAGTTACTGAGAATTAATCTCAATTTATGGCCAGAGCCCACCAAATAGCCTCAAAATGGAGACAGCAGGAGGTTCCCATGAGCTTAGTCCACTACGTTAAAGGGAATGATTCTAAGAGTTCGCTATTGAACGGAGATATCGTTAAGGTTCTTAATCTTGTTTACACTCATGAGCCCAAGAGCCGCGAAGAGTTTCTGCATCTTTGCTGCAAGAATGGCGTCTGCCCTGTCGTCTTAACGCGAGCCGGGTTCACTCCCAAAAAGCTTGCTAAAAGTGCTTAAAAATTTCTTTTTTGAAGTTGGATTTGGTTACGACCAAAATCATTTTGATTAGACTTCAGCTTAAAAATAATAAAAAAAGGGACCCCTTGCGGGAGTCCCTTTTCAAACTTCAATGCTATTGGTCTAAAGACCGCGGATCAAATTCAAAGCTGAACCAGCGCGGAACCATTTCAATTGTTCTGCGTTGTAGGTGTGCTTCAACTCGATCTCTTCAGATGAACCATCTTTGTGCTTAACAAGCATTTTCACTGGCTTACCAGGAGCAAGATCTTGCAAGTTCACAAGGTTGATAGAGTCCTCTTCTTGGATTTTATCGTAGTCTTTTGGATTTTGGAAATGAAGAGCCAAAACGCCTTGTTTCTTTAGGTTTGTTTCGTGAATGCGGGCGAATGATTTCACGATCACAGCAGAACAACCCAAGAATCTTGGAGACATCGCTGCATGCTCTCGAGAAGAGCCTTCGCCGTAGTTCTCGTCACCGATAATAACCCAACCACGATTAGCTTTTTGATATTGACGAGCCACTTGTGCAAATTCATGGGTCTCGCCAGTCAAAAGGTTGCGACCTTTACCGATTTCACCTGTGAATGCATTATCTGCACCTAACAACATATTGTTCGAAATATTGTCCAAGTGACCACGATAGTTCAACCACTTACCGCCCGGAGAAATATGATCCGTCGTACACTTGCCTTTCGCTTTCGCCAAAACAAGTTGATCCGTAAAGTCTTTGCCATCCCATTTTGTGAATGCATTCAACAACTGTAAACGATCAGAAGTCGGGCTGACCGCGACTTGTGCTGTTGCACCTGCTGGCTTCTGGTAACCTTCAGTATCGGCGATGAAACCAAGAGCAGGTAGTTCTGGAGCTACCGGCGCTTCAAGCTTCATAGAACCTTTCGGACCTTTAAGTTCGTCAGTTGCAGGGTTGAAATCCAAACGTCCCGCCAAACCAAGAGCCATGACAACCTCTGGAGAACCAATGAATGCCAGTGTTTCAGGATTCGCATCGTTGCGACCACGGAAGTTACGATTAAACGAAGTCACGATAGTGTTCTTTTCGCCCGTCTTCACATCGTCACGCTTCCATTGACCAATACAAGGCCCGCAAGCGTTCGCCAAAACTGTCGCCCCTACTTCATTGAATGTCGCCATTTGACCATCACGTTCGATAGTTTTCTGGATCTGAGTTGATCCAGGTGAAACCAAGAACGGCTGGTTCATCTTTACGCCGATCTCCATAGCCTGCTTTGCAACGAAAGCCGCACGTCCGATGTCTTCGTATGAAGAGTTAGTGCAAGATCCGATGAGCGCCGAAGAAAGCTTCGTAGTGTAACCTTTTTCTTCCGCTTCTTTTTTAATCGCAGACAAGGGACGAGCAATGTCTGGAGAGTGCGGACCGACAAGGTGCGGCTCAAGAGTTGAAAGATCGATTTCGTAAACTTCGTCGAAGTATTTACCAGGATTGGCTACGACATCAGCATCTGCAGAAAGTAGCTCTTTATGAGCATCTGCGATTTTAGCTAGTTCATCGCGGCCAGTTGATTTCAGGTAGCCACCCATACGGTCATCAAAAGGGAAAACCGAACAAGTCGCACCTAGTTCAGCGCCCATATTCGTGATGGTCGCTTTACCAGTACAAGAAATTGAGCTCGTACCTTCACCAAAGTACTCAACAATTTTATCTGTTCCACCTTTTACAGTTAGCATTCCGCAAAGCTTCAAGATCACGTCTTTAGCGGAAGCCCAACCAGAAAGTTTTCCTTTAAGATGAACACCGATCAATTTCGGATTTTTCACTTCCCAAGGAAGGCCGACCATGACGTCAGAAGCATCAGATCCACCGACACCCACAGCACACATACCAAGGCCACCCGCATTTGGAGTGTGAGAATCCGTTCCGATCATCAAGCCACCGGGAAAGGCGTAATTTTCAAGAATAACTTGGTGAATGATGCCGGCGCCTGGATGCCAGAAGCCGATATTGTAGCGAGAAGAAGCCGTTGCCAAGAAGTCGTAAACTTCTTTGTTAGAAACGGTTGCTGCCGTCATATCTTGATCTTTACCTTTGTAAGCTTGGATCAAGTGATCACAGTGAACTGTCGAAGGAACTGCGGCTTCAGGCTTGCCAGCCAACATGAACTGAAGCAAAGCCATTTGCGCTGTTGCATCTTGCATAGCCACGCGGTCTGGTCTGAGAAGTAAAAAGCTTTCACCACGAACAAGATCTTGATTTTGAGGGTCATCCAAGTGACCGAACAGAATTTTCTCTGCCAACGTCAAAGGGCGATTCAAACGAGTACGAATGACCTGAAGTCTTTCGGTCGTTTTCTTGTATACGTTTTGGACCATTTCTGGAGTCGTTTCGATTTTAGAAGCCATGAGCTCTACCTTTCGTTGAAAAACGGCCCATCTTAATGAAAATGTAATGAAAGCTCAATGTTTCCAACGCCTTTGCGCGAGGCATAATCAAGCGGTTTTTACCACTCCTGCAGCAGCCAAGCCCATAATTCAGGTCTTCGCTCATGAAAATCGAAATGAGTGCCATCAAATTCGCCATAATCAAGCGCAACCGATGATTTATTCAAGATCTCGGCAATTTGGCGAGCGCCGAAGAATAAATTGAAATTATCGCGCGTTCCGACCTCTAAATAAGCTTTCTGCCACTTTTTTGTGCTGCTCTTTCGCTCTTTCAAGAACTCAACCGGGTCATGGTTCTTCCACTTCTTCCACACTCCTTCGCGCAGCTCCCCTGTAGAAAGATCGATGGGCAAATCAAAATCATTTTCCCCTTTCGGCGAATAACACAGAGCCATACAAATCGTATTCAGCACAGGGAATCCTTCTTTGCGTGAAGCGATCTTTCCTTGTCGGTGCTGATCGATCAGTCCTTTTATGCCTTTGTGCTTCGTAATAAAGGGAACAGAGGTGTATACGTCCCCTAGATAGCAAGTTTCAAAGTAGGAATCCGGTGCCATGGCCGCAACATAAGGAAAAAGCTCCGGAAAGGCACTTCCCAAGTGCAAGGCCCCGTATCCTCCGGAAGACACTCCTGTCACACAGACTCGCTCCGGATCCACTGGCAAATTTGTCAGAAGGGTCGGCAAAAGCTCTTCGACAATATAATCCTGATAAGCCCCCATCCCCTTAGAGTTAATGAACTGACTCCCGCCCCAGAAGGTCCAGGCATCGACGAAAAGATAGAAACACTCAGGCGCTTTGCGATGGCTGACGCAGGAATCGAGTTGCTGCACGAAGTTCTGTTCAAAGCCTTTATCCGCTAGGTATTTTGGTCCATTTCCTCCAAAACCCGACAAGACAACAACAAGGGGGAGCTTTTGCTGAGGCTTTTCTAAATGCACCAGAGGGACCAGAATGGGATTGTGGCGGGTTGAAGAATCTTTCCAAGGGTTGCCTCTAAGATTCTGACTCTCGATTTTTATCGACTTCAGAATAAAGTTTTCCAAGACTGGCCACTGAAACTCATTAATCATATATTCCTCCGCAGCGAAAAAAATGGGATGGGCTCTATTCCGTAGTTGGCATCCCTCTTTTCTGACTATAAAAGGAGCCTATGATGACTCTATTTATCTGGCTATTCAATTTTGCATTTGCGGCCTCGGTCCCCGAAGGAATTTATGAACGACCTTGCATGATGTTCGGTGACGAGGATGTCCTCAGCAGTGAACTTGTCATTCAAGGAAACATTTGGACAACAACTCACACGGCCTTCGAAGACACTGCGTGTGAAATGCCATACTTGATTTTTCAGACTCGTTATAAAGCTCTAACTCAAAAGAACGATGTCGATCTCACGGCCATCGCATTTTCCTACACAGTCCTAACTGACGAAGTCGCCGAAGCTCTGAACTTTATCGAATATTGCGGCTTTCACGATTGGCAAAAAGGCATCACAAAAACAGTAACGGGTCTCCAATGCGCCGACTTCACAGTCCCTGCATTAGGCGAAATAATTTACTCGATCTTTGAATACAACGAAATCGGAGCAATCAACAGCGAACTGTACCTAGGAGTGCCCAGCGTATTCCGTGACGGCAAAGCCCCAGAAGCACGGCACGACCAAACAGACATCTGGCCCTACTATTTAAAACGCCATTGAACAAAGAGAATCTTATCAACTGATCTCGAAGCCGAGTTGGCTGAAGGATTCTTTTGAAGAAAGCGTAAGGCGGCCTCTGACGGGGCCTGGACGGCCCGAACCCGACGCGCAAAGCGCGACGGGCGTCAGCGAGCCCGGATGGCGTGCCGACCTGAAGCTTTCTTCAAAAGAATCCTTCAGCCAACCCTCGCGCCACGACAAACCAGGCAGACTAAGACTCTTGCTTGTTCCTCATATGGTCAGCAAGATTCAAAAGGGAGTGCAAGAGCTCAGAGCGAATAGGCTCCTCAATACCAACGTCTTCAAAAGCCTGAACCATACAAAGCATCCATTGATCACGCTCGGATTTACCAATCGCAAAAGGAAAGTGCCGTGCTCTTAACCTGGGATGGCCAAATCGTTCAACAAATAGTTGCGGTCCACCAAGCCAACCGGAGAGAAACATGAAGAGCTTTTCCTCGGAGCCCCGGAGATTCTCGGGGTGCATCTGACGGACTCCCTGCGCTTCTGGTAAGGTCTCCATAATTTCGTAAAAACGCTGGGTCAGCCTTCTTACTGTGGCCTCCCCGCCTATAAGCTCATATATTGTCTTGTCCATATATATAGATCCTACCAGAACTATCGGGCTTAATCATTTTGCACTGCTACCTTTTTGAGGAGTGACGGCCAAAAACGTCACTTATGAGAAAATCTTCACTTCGAGTCGCCTTATCTGCATTTAGACGGTCTCCATCCGTGGCACTGCCCTTGCTCTAAAGGTGTTGAATTCTTAAACGGAGGTTTAAATGGAGTTCTTCTTATCTTTAGGTCGTGCATTTACATCAACAGACTCTTTCTGGATGTGGATGATTTTAGCTGCTCAGGTCGTTTCAATTGCAATCATCGCCGAGCGCTCTATAGCTCTTTTTGTGAATCGTAAGACGAATCAAAAAGATCTTTCAAAAATGATTGCTGAAGACATTCGCTCTGGCGATCTTGACAAAGCTTTGCGTCGCTCCCTGCGATTGCAAAAAGAGCCACTCGGTGTGGTTGCTTCTGCAGGTATCCAGGCAGCTATCGATATGGGCGGCAAAGAAGAAATCCAGCTTAAAATGGATGAAATTCTTCTTGAAGAAAACTCAAGAGTTGAAAAGCGCATTGGCTTTTTGGCTATGTTTGCCAACGTCGCTACGCTTGTTGGTCTATTAGGTACAATTACAGGTCTGATTCATTCTTTTGCCGGTATCGCAAATGCGAACCCAGCTGAAAAAGCGATGATTCTGTCTCAAGGTATCTCATTGGCCATGAATACTACAGCTTACGGTCTTATCGTGGCAGTCCCTGCTTTGATTATGTACGCCGTTCTTCAAAACCGTGCTTCACGCTTAAGTGATGACCTGAATAAAGCTGCGTTGAATTTGTTCATCCAGTTGGGTTTCCACTATGAGCCAGTGACAGCGAAAAAAGGCCGCTCTGTATGAAAAACAAAGAACTGAACTTTGAAATCAATATTCTTCCGATCCTCGATATCTTGTCAGTTCTTATCTGTTTTCTGCTTTTAACAGCAGTTTGGATTCAAGTAGGAACCCTCGATACGATGCAAGCGATCGGAGATAACTCGACGGAAGGTGCGAAAAACCCACCCTCACTTTGGGTGACAGTGGAAGCGAACGGTGACGTACAGCTTTCTCTGCGCGATCTTCCAAAATCACAGGTTTCCGGCGACGAAGTGATTAAATCTTCGCGCGGTGTGAACTGGGCAGCTCTAGAGAAAAAATTAACTTCTCTACGAGTTCAGTTCCCCGAGCTTAAGACAAGTGTCGTTCGTCCCGGAGCCAAAACTGCATATGGCGACGTTATACGAGTTATGGACAAACTGAAACAAAGCGAATTTGAAGGAGTGGGTTTATCCCCTCTTGGGTAGGATATTATGAAGACTAGTTTCGTGCAAACTCTGCAAAGACGCTCACCACTTAAAGACACTCAGAATTTGAGTGGTGGCAGCAAAAAGAAAAGTCTTTTCTCTCGTGATCTGGCGATGGCTTTGCCATTGACCTCTCTTATTGATGCTTTTTCCATCATTGTTATCTATCTCTTGGTAGGGACACAAAGCGGTGGAATGGAAACGCAGATTCCTAACAAGATGAACCTGCCCTTAGCTGATCATAGTATCGGCATCATCGAAGAGACTCCGATCCTTAAGATCGAAAAAGGCGTCTACTATCTCGACGATAAGATCGTAAGAAAAAATGAGCTTTCCGAGAAGCTGTCTGAACTTAAAAAGTCTTCGGTCCAAAAAACTGCGGCTCTTATGATTCAGGCGGACCAGGAAATGAATTATGAAGAACTCGATCCACTGCTCAGAGCCAGCTCTGAAGCTGGAATCGAAAAAATGAAATTTGCGGTGGTACCTACAAAATGAAAACACTGACACGCTTCCTCTCTATTTGTATGCTGACACCAGTCCTGGTGACTGTGAACTTTGAACAAGCTCTGGCTGAAAAGCTGAGCCCTCAAACCCAAGACTTAGTCGTAACAAAGTTGGAACGCGTGCTCTCTAATATGAATGAGAAGAGCTCCACATGGGTTCTGACTCAGCAACGTCTGGCTGACGTCCTGTCAGAACGAGCTCGATCTCGTTTCATGTCAGAGGTTGAGGCAAATTGCCAAGGCTGCAAAGGTTCCAGTCAAGACCGACAACGTGCAATTAAAATTTACGAATCACTTTTACCACGTGTTGAAATCAACGAACACGGACCTATTCTTTTTCACCTGGCCCATCTCTATGAAATGGCCGGAAATCAAAATCATGCGATTACTCTCTTCGAGAAAATCATAAAAGAGGCCAAAAAGAAGAACATCAAACCTTCTATTGTTTCAAAATCACGTTCTTCACTTGGCGACCTACTCTTTCAAAAAGGCCGATTTAAAGAAGCTCACGCTCAATACACTATCGCCCTAAAGGACAAAAACCTCGATAACCGCGCTTTGGTTATCTATAATATGGCTTGGTGTGACTTTAATGAAGGCAAGCTCTCAAGAGGAACTCAAACACTTGAGGGCCTACTGCGAAATCCTCAGCAAATCACTAAAGAAACTGAGCAAGGCCAGACTTACGATGCTGCTTTCCATACCGATATTATTCGTGATCTCGCGACGTTTTATACTCGTGCCGAAATAAAATCTCATCAGATCGCAACTTATGAGCAACTATCTCCGAAAGATCACAAAAAATCTCTGCTCTTGCACTTTGCTATAGAGGCCGATCGAATCGGTCAAAAGCATGCTGCTCACTCCATTCTGACGCGCTATCTTGCCCAGGACGGTTTAACAAAGGCAGAGCTTCTAGAAGCTTACGTTCACATGGCTCAGATCAATTATGATCGTGGTCAAATGACGGCCTCAACCCAAGACTTCGCCAAAGCAGCCGCTCTTTTTGAACATGCGGATTGCAAAAAAACTTCGAAGTGCGAAGACCTTCAAAAAACGATGAAACGTTATGTAACAGAACTTCATCGGACCAAGAAATTAAAGCCAGATCAGGATCTCCTGAATGCTTACCTTATCTATAACAAAACATTCCCTTCTGACCGGGAAACAACAACTCGCGGTGCTCAGGTTGCAATGGATATTCAAAAGTATCCAGTCGCTGTTCAACTTTATCGCACCATCAGCACGGGCCGTGGATTTTCTGAAAAAGAAAAACATGAAGCACTTCTGGCAGAAATCAGCGCCGCAGAGAAGTCCGGCGATAGAAAATTGCAAAGAAGTGCCTACCTACACTACTTGGATAATGCTGACAATGATGGCAAAGGCTTCGAGGTTCGATACCAGCTTGCCTATCTTACGTACCAAGAAAAGAACTATAAAGCTGCTACGAAGGCTCTTGAAAAACTGGCTTTTGATAAAAAAGGCCGAGCTGATCTTCGCAAAAAATCCGCGGATCTTGCATTGGACAGCTTAGTCCAGCTGAAAGACGAAGAAGAACTTCAAGACTTGGCTTTAGAATTTGCCAAAGCTTTCCCTCAAGCCCAGGTTGAATTCAATACGATCGCTCACAAAGCGCTTATGAATGAAGTTGCAACCATCGCTAATGGCAAATCGTCGACAACATCGGACTTCAAAAAAGCTGTAAGCAAGATGAAGAAGACCAAAGTCATTAGCAGAACAAACGACGAAAAAATTCTTTTCGCAACCAACTTAAGTGTTCTTGCCCAGAAGGCGAACGACGACGAAGTTTATGTTGAATCACTGCAAAAGCTTCTGAATCTGCCTCTCTCGAAAGAACGCAGAGAAGAAACCATCTCTCAGTTAGCGTCTTACTACGAAAGAAAACTGGATTTCAAAAACGCCTATCGTTTAGCTTTACAAGTGAAGGCCAAAAGAGATACTGCCGAATCAGAGTTCCGCCTGGGCACCCTGGCTGACTTGGCGGAAATGAATCCATCTAGGCACTATAAAGCAGCCTTAAAGCTGGGTCTTAAGGGCAGTCGTTCTTTGGTCGTTCGCTCGCGCTTGGTTTTATTAGCAAAAAATCCGGTGAATGAACTTAAAGTTCAATCAAATACATTGAAACAAGATCCGGGTCTTCTGAATGAGACAGCGTTGTTAGTCTATGCAAAGACTGGAAATCGTAAAGCTCTTACTTCAGTTAGTAACATGAAACAGTTGCGTAATCTTTCATCTGCAAAATACCTTGCAAAGCAGGATTTTTATACGAAACTTGAAAAGTTCGCTCGCGAGATTAATTCTCATCAGCTAAATGCTAAAAACGATTCTGCCTTGCAGAAGAGCATTAAGGCTCGCATCCAGTTACTAAAGCGTGCCGATGGTCATTTGACTGATGCCATTCGAATGAAGGATATCACGGCTCAATTATGGGCCTTGAATATCGTTTCCAGTCAGAACGAACGCATGGTGCGTGATTTGGCAGCTTTACCTTTACCAAAAGGTCTAAATCCTCAAGAGCAAGCGCAATACTTAGATATCTTAAAGAACCAGTCTAAGCCCTATCTGACCACGGCTCGCGTAGCCCAACAGAAACAGCAAGAAATCTGGTTCAGCTCTGCTGCTTTGGCTCAATTGGCCCATGACTACCGTACTTCCCGAGTCGAGATCCAAGGTCTTCTTTCTCGCGAAATGAACATCCTGGCACAACTACCTGGCGAAGGTAAAATGAAAGATTCTGTTGCCCAAGCGCTTAAATTGTCACCTCTCTCTTCTAGAGATCTGCAGTCCGCTCGCAAATCTGTGAGTGAAAGCCCGGCAAATGTAAGCCATCTTGAAAATTTGAAACTTCTTGAGACAAAAATGGGCCATCCTCTAATGCCTTCATACCTGGAAGCCCGTTTAAATCACTTACAGCAAGGAAAAAGCTTATGAAAAAGGTAATTTTGTTGGCCCCCCTTTTGCTAACTATAAGCCTAAGCCTAACCGCTGAGGCAAAGTCCAAGAAGAGTGCCCCAAGAGCGACAAACGCGAAGCTGGGAACCTCATTTAGATTCGATGGGACAGCCTTAAGAGGAAAGCACCAGAGCTCACTAAGTACGAGAGCGACGGTAGAAAATGATAAATTACTGGAAGATCTGTTGGAAGGAAGAACACACTTCACTGATAAACTTCAACAAGATCTAAAGAGAAATTAGGAACGATTTTTATGAAACAAACAAAGTTGTTAATTCTAGAAAACAGACTAGGTCAAAAAGTTCGCACTTTTGCCGTTGGATCAGAAGCTTTCAACCTTGTTTATTTGACTGATTCTCGCCGCATCGAGGGCGTCACGAATCTTCAGACTCTCAAGGATAATAACGTTGATTACCGCCTTCTTCATAAGATCGAGCTCAAAAAGCTTTCCCAAGAAGGTGTTCAACTTGAAGATGGTCTTGGAAGAATTCGCTTAGTTTCAGAAGATCAAATCATCACTCAGAGCCCTATCTATGCTCTTCCAGAAGAGGAAGATGAAGAAAAACTTAAGGTCCTTCTTAAGAAAACCTCTATAGCTCATATCGCAGCTGTCTTTTTAATGATGGCTGTCGGCTATGTTTGGACAGCCTACTTTAAAAAAGATCAAGAACCTACATTAGTAACGATCGTTGTTCCTAAAGAAGTACCCCCCCCAGTTAAAAAACAGGCTCGCCCACATGTGGCGGTGTCTGAAAAGAAGATCAAACCGACGAAGAAAACGGTTAAATCTGTTGCTAAAAAAATTGTTAAACCTAAAAAGGTGGCGGTAAAACAAACCCACAAACCAATGGCGAAAGCTCGTAACGTCAATCGTCTTGGAGCTCTTGCCGCTTTGGGGGGAAACCCCAACGGAACTAAGGGTTATGAAGGCCTGAGCAATAGCTCACTTAAAGCGATTCGTTCTGCTGGTGTTTCTAGTGGCGGTGGCGGCGTAGGCAGCTCCGGCCGTGGCGGCATGAAGGGCTACCTCCCTGGTAGTGGCCTTGTTGCTGGATCTTCGGGTCAAGGCAGCCGAGCTCAAGGAGCTGGCGGATACGGAACTCGTGGCGCGGCCGGTGGCAAAGCTGGCTATGGAAAAATCTCTCTTGTCGGTGGAACCAACGCGATCAGTCTTCCTCTAGATGACGAAGCGGAAGTTCAAGGTGGTTTGGATCGCGATCAAATTATCGCTGTCATCAATCGCAACAAAGGTCAGATTATTTATTGTTATGAAAAAGGTCTACAGGCTCAACCTTCTATCGGTGGACGTGTTTCAGTAGACTTCGTGATCGGCCCATCTGGAAGAATTACGACTGCGAAAGTAGCTCAATCTTCGTTGGGATCAAAAATGGTAGAGAACTGTATGTTAGCTCGAATGAAAACCTGGCAGTTCCCCCGACCTGTTGGCAACGTAAACGTGGATGTACTTTATCCCTTTGAACTCACTCGCGTGAGCGCAAGATAAGAGGACGATATGAATAATTTTAGAAATCTTATCCTTATAACTTCGATCAACACGCTCCTCGTCGGATGCGGTGAATGGCAAAAAGCGCCAGTCGATGACTTAAAGGAGATGCGCGAGAAAGCTCGAGCAGAAAGCAACTTGGGAACAGTTAAACCGCGTGAAATCACTAACACTGTGGTCGTTGAAAAACCCAAAGTTGTTATTAAAGAAGAATCTACGATTGATGACAAATTTATTGTTATCACTCCTGATGCTCAAATGACATTCAACGAAACACAGGAATCTGTATTCAAAGTCAGAGCCCGCGTGTTAATCCCCGGAGTAGAGATTAAACTCGTCGCTCAAGGGTTGCCACAAGGTGCGGTTTTAGAGCCCTCCAAGACTGAAAAAGATCTTTACTTGATCCGTTGGACGCCAGCTCTATATACAGTACCGGCCAATGCTAACATGAGAACTTTCACAGCAAAACTTGTTGCTGAAATCGCTTCAGTTGCTAACGACGCAAATGCACAACAAGTCAGAGGCCTTGTTCGCGAGAAAGAAATCAATCTCTTCTTGTTCAGAACTCAGGAAAGCCCTTCACAAGTAAAAGTATCGGGCCTTGCAAATGAAGTTATGGAAGGCACAACCACTTCCTTTGAAGTGACTGTCCGAGTTCCTGGTGTTGATGATAAAGCGGCGCAAAAACCTCGTCTAACAATCAGTTATGATGGAGTAAGCTACACTGCCGGAAACAATTTCCTTGAACAAGATGGCTCACGCCATATTGTTGCTGATCTTAATAAAAAAGAACCGGTTTATGTAGGTGACTTTGTTTGGAAGTTTGTTCTGCTCTTCGATACAAAAAATATTCCTGTTCAGCCGCAACTGGCTAAAGATGGTACTTTCCTTCTGAATGCAGACGGGACTCGAGTGCGCTTCTCAGTAAAAGCTTTAAGTCCCTTTGGTCTCGCAACACCTGAACATTTAGTTCAGCTTAAGATTCGTCTTAAACCCGTAGCTACTCCTGAAGTACCAGCTTCAGATGCAGCCGCAGGAAACGGAGAAAAAGCGTTATGAAAAATCTAAACTTTCTTATTCTCTCTCTTTTGGTGACGTTACTATGGGCCGTGGCTCCTGCCCATGCCCAGCGTTCAGGCTCAAAAACCAATATCAAAAATGATATTGATTCCTTGGGTGGTAATGCTGAGCTTATGGAAATGGCGAAAAACATTAAAGCTCAAAGTCGCTCTCGAATTGTACAAGAGCGCTTAGTGACTCGCCGAAATCGCGTTGAATTCGGACTTAACTATGGAATGACTTTCGGTGGTGATGCCTACCTTCGCACACAAAGCCTTGGTGCATCCTTGGACTATCACATCACTCCACGCTGGTCTGTAGGCGCGCGCTATTATGACTATAGCAACAACCTCAGTTCAGAGGGCGAGCGTGTCTATCAACGTGCCAAGCAGAATTTAAACGGTGTTGGCACTACCTATGCCGTTGACATCGACTATCCAGAAAATGCTGCTATGGCTGTATTGAATTGGTATCCAATTTACGGAAAAACCAGCTTCCTTGACATGGGTGTGACTCAATTCGACCTTTATCTTTTAGCTGGTGGTGGTCAACTGACTCTCTCCAGTGGTACCACTGGTATTTATACTGGCGGACTCGGTGTAGGCGCTTGGATGAGCAAACACCTTTCAGCTCGTGCAGAAATTCGTTATCAGAAGTACGAAGATCAATTAATCGACCGTGTTCGTAGTCTTGACACGATTGTGGGAACTGTCGGATTTGGATGGATTTTATGATGACTTTCAAAACTCTTTTCAATAGCGCCCTTACTGCGACAATGCTCGTGACCTTAAGTTCACCAGCTTTGGCAGAGCGTTTATCTGTCAAAGAGTGGGGCCAATCATTCGAGAAGTCTCTAACTAAAGACTCTAAAAAAGCTTTACAGCTGTTGGATTTCAAGCGCTTGGAACGTCAAGCAGTTCCAAACTGTGTGGACTGTTCCGTCAAAGGCAAAATTCAGAAAGCGCGGGAACTTTTCGCCAAAGGTCAATACGATCAATCTCTGGCTCTTTACAACCAAGTTCCTCGCGGCACGGACTATTGGTTCGAAGCCATCGAAGAAAAAGGTTGGAGCTACTTTCGTAAAAATGAAGTCGAAAAAGCCCTTGCTCAGACAAAGACTTTGCTAAGCCCTCAGTTTTCAGAGGTGGTTAGCACTGAAGCATTTTTTCTGCAGGCGCTGTCTAACTTAAAGGTCTGTGATTATAAAGGTGTTTTCGAAACGACTCAGCTTTTTAAAGAAAAACAGAAGAACCGTCTGCTTGCGGTACAGGAGCTAGGCGAAGAGGGCTTTAGTAAAGCTTTCTTGAAGTTCCTCGAAAAAGTCGATCAACTGCCTTTGAAAGTTTCCGATCTTGATGATTCAATGGTCGCGATGCCTGTGCTTTTCCACAAAGACATTACTCTACAAAAGGAAATGTTACGTTTTAAAGTCTCACAAAAAGCTATGGATATACTGCGTCAGCGTGGTTCGCACCCAACTCTTCAGTCAGAGCTCGATCAAGTAAATCGTAAGAGCTTTGCCGCCATGAAACAACGTTTACAGCAGTTGGCTCAACAGGAATCTGACTTCAATCACAAGATCTTGCAAAAGCTGTCTTTGGTTGAGGTCGAAGCCATCCAGAGAATGCATGCCGATCTAGAGCTGGATGCTAGCCTTTTTGCCAAAAGCAAGTTTAAGAAAACTTCGGTCGATGAGCTTGTATTTATGGATGATGGCAGACCTTGGATTGATGAACTTGATAAGTATGAAGTGATTGCTAAAAAATGTCCTGATAACATAAGGAGGAAAATGTGATCTCCCCCCGCAGTTTCCTAATGTCTTTAAGTGCCCTGCTATTTTTGGCAGCTTGTAGTCCAGAGTCCAGCGACTTCATCTCAGTGGAACCCTGGGAAGCTCCTCCAGAAACGCCGATCCCTCAGTATGATCCTATTCCAGAACAAAAGTTCGAATGGATCACTGAAGACGGTGGGCAGAGTCAAACCTTTAGCCCTCAAGTCGATATCCTATTTGTAACTGACAACTCTGAAAGTATGAAGTCGGCACAGGAAAATCTTAGTCGAAATATCGATCGCTTTACTGCCAAGCTGATGAGCAATCAGATGATTGACTATCATATCGGAGTGATCTCTACCTGGGACAGCTCAGAGCGCTTCGCACAGATGAAAAAGGATTCTTACAAACCTGGTGATCTTCGTCTGGTTAAAACCTCTGCCGGCAAATATCTTAGTAAGAGATTTATCGGTAAAGGTGAAAAGGCTCATTTAGCTTCGACGCTTAAGATCGGTATCACTCCGTATTCTCAGGGTGGACCCGAGATTGAAGAGTTCTTTTCTCCATTAGCAGCGGCTTTGGAAAACACTGGCCGCGGTGCTAGCAATGAAGGATTTTTCAGACCTGAAGCTCAGCTTGTCGTAATCTTTTTAACGGATGCTGATGACTCTACAAGTAAGATAAGCCCGGAACAAATGGCGCGGCTGCTTGTCGATTTTAAAGGTGGCAAATCCGAAAAGGTAGCTGTTTATGGCGTTTTAGTTCGCCCAGAAGACCCTGATAATATCAAGGATTACGATTTACGCGTCCATCCTAAGTATCACCCGGAGTGCTTTGACGGGAAGAAGAACAATGGAAAATGCTCGGGTTTTGGTCCTCAGCGCATCGAAGAGCTTATCGTAGCTGCGAATGCTGGTACCGGAACTCCTGAAGAGATTCGCAGCAAGTACATTATGAGCATCGCCAGCAAAAACTTCGGAACAGATTTGGCGAAAATGGGTGATGACATCACAGTAAAGACTCTGGCGAAAGAGATTTTCTTGAATTACCGTCCTCGCTTGGATTCAAAAACGGGTCAGTTGATGATTCGCGTTCGCTATGGTTCTCCAGATCAGCTAGCGGCTGGCAAGGGCCAACTGATCCCTCAGGGAGCAAAAGGCGGATGGCTCTACGACCCTGAAGCGAACTCAGTCCATCTTTCTGGCGATATCAATTACCAGTACAAAGAGGGTGCTCGCTTTGCCGTCGACCTCATCCCTCTGACCATCGCGAATTCTTCTAATTAATTTGCAAGGATCATGTTTTAGACGACATGATCCTTTTTCGTTTCATTTTCACGCTACACAATCCAATGCCTTTCCCTGCCTAAACACAGCTAGGCATTCTTTTAAGCTCCTGTAGACTTTGAGCCATGAAAACAAATTGGTCTCTCCTCAAAGTCATGATGTCGCTCTTTACGCTGCTGCTGTTTTCGTCACTGCTGTCGGGGCCCAGTAAAGCCCAGTCGGATTGGACGATAGCGTTCCGTGAAGAACTAGTCGCTTTGGACGACGAGTTCTCTGGAAATTTTGGTGTCTATGTAAAACACCTCGAACAAGGAAATCTCGTAAACTATTTCTCCAGTCGTCCTTGGTATCTAGCTTCAACGACCAAAATTCCTGTGGCTCTTGCTTTAATGGAGGCCGTTGAGGCCGGCGAAATTTCTTTGGATGAAGAAATGGTATTAAAATCATCGGATTGGGTGGACGGATCCGGTGAGCTCCTAAGGCGTAAGCCAGGAGAGCGATTTACAATCCGATCTTTACTGAGACATATGCTAGAGCGAAGCGACAGTACCGCGACCGATATGCTTATCCGTAAAGTGGGACTTCCCCAAATTAACAAGTTCGTCCAAACAACTGCACAAGGATTCTGGCCAATGACATCTATTTTAGATGTTCGTTATGGAGGTTACGGGTTCTTGCATCCCCGAGCCAAAGAACTCACTAACCTGGACTTTTTAGCTCTTAAAAGAATTCCGATTGAACGCAGGGCTGATGCGTTTGCAAAAAAATTGAATATCATGATTTCAGAATTGAATTCCAACAGCTACGAAAGTGCATTCGAGAAGTATTATGAACAGCTTTACAACTCCTCTTCTCTTGAGGGCTACGGCGAACTTTTGGAGAAAATGATAACTCATCAGATCGTGTCTCCTGAACATACCGAGACAATTCTGAAGCACATGGAAAATATTAAAACCGGCAACGATCGAATCAAGGCCGGACTTCCAAAGAATGTCACGTTTGCGCAAAAAACCGGAACTCAGATCGGCCGTGTCTGCAATGTTGGAATAATCAGATCTTCCAATCGCCGGAATAATTTTATCATTGCTGCCTGCGCCGAAAAGTTTAAGAACACTGGAGAAGGAGAAGCGGTTTTAAAGTATATTGGCAAGGCGCTGACTCAATCAGGCGCCTTCAACAACTTTTAAACAGCATTCTCTGAAGTTTGCGCAACCAGGGCATCAATCACTTTTTTGCCTTTATTGACATGACTTTTCAAATCGTTGCTGTCTTTAAGCGACCCCAACATTTCTTCAGGTGCAAAGCTTAATGTCTGAAACACCTCAAACTCTTTTTGAATCTGGTCACCATAGTCACGACGTAAGCTAGGCGGAATCATTTCCATCAAGCGATTCACTTCAAGAGAAGCGCCGCCGGAGCCAGCAAGCTCCCCCAAGACCAAATAGAAGATATTTGTCATTTCCGCGCCTACCTTGCGATAATCGCCGCTCTGAACTGCGCTATCGACCTTTTTATATCTCTTCTGCACGATCTCTTTTAGAGTTCTACGACGTCGCCGCCAGCCCATTTCTTTTTGCGCTTTCCATAAAAGAGCCACCGCAGCCGCCCCATAAAGGGCCCACCAAAGTGAAGGCTGAGTCACCAGACTCGATTCAGTGGCGGCAGACCAATGCAAAATTGGATCAGGAAGTTGGACTTTCTTACCTGACTTTGTCGGCTGATCGTTGTCCGCCAAACGCGAAGAGGCGCCGACAGGAGCATTCGGATTGTTGACGATCTTCATTGGAATCGCTTGAGTCTTTTTTGTATAATATTTTTTATCCTGAGGATCAAACATGCTGACGCTAAGTTCAGGCAAAGTTATTTCACCTTCCTGCCTAGGGATCAGCAAAACCTCGAACTCCTTATAGCTTCGACCATTCTTAAAGAATTTTGATTCTGATTTAGTATCGTATTGTTCCAAGCCAGAAGGCAGTTCCATAGCCGGCAAATCTATCAGCTTCGCATTTCCTGATCCTTCGAAACGAACACGCAAACTGAACGGCTGGTTGACCGGGAAGCTTTGCCCTTCCACGGAGGCATGTACTTCGAATTGTCCTACAGCTCCTGTAAAGTCAGAAGGTCGCCCCTCTACTGGTAATGGCAGAACTTTGATAGGAACCCGGGCAGAACTTTTGGTAAACTCGTAAGCCTTACCGAAAAGCCCGCCAAAACCATGCGTCGGTAACCTTACGCGCGATTTGATTCTATAGTCATCTATTGTAGCCGTCCCTGCTTTGATCGGAAAAAGGGCGTGCGAAGCAAGTAATGCCTTCTTCCAAGGAATGCCATTCACAATCTCTTCAGTAAACTGTATAGACGGAACTTCTTCGATGATTTCCTTCCAGAACCCACGAAGGTTCGGAAACTTCAACCGATCCAAGGTTTCCATTTGACCGCGAGTATAGATGTACCAATTGACGGTCACTTGCTCGCCTTCGTAGACTTGAGTTTTATCCACTTCTACTGAAATAAAAAAGGCTTCATTAGGATTATTCGGCAGGCTACGAAAAGCAGCATCTGGAATCGAAGTGTCGGGAATCGCGCCACCTCCGCCAGGCAATTGCTGTAACATGCGCTGTCTCTGTCGCAGCAATTGGTTAAAGATCTCTTCTTCAGCCTGATCCATAGCTTCAAAGGGATCATCAAAGCCAGGAGGCAACTGCGGACGCTGTGGTCTGGCTTGAGGCACTCCTTGATTGCCTTGCGCGACTTGAATCAATATGGGTTTGGTACGATAAACCTTCCCATCCACGACCACTTCAAAAGAAGAAACACTAAGATTGCCATTCTTCGTGGGGGTCAAAGTGTAAGTAAACTCTTTTCGTCTTTGCGTCTCGAACTTCATACCCGAAGAAGTCTGCACCAGTTTTTGAGAAACCGCCGTTGCCTGAAAATTATTGAGAAGTTCAAACCCATCCAGCTCAGGAATCCGAGGCTCTTGAATATTCACGTCCTCGGTTGACACCACACTGACTGTGACATTGAAAGTTTGCCCAGTAGCAACTTCTGTTCGATCCGCACCAGACTGCACTGTTGTCGCTGCACCTACGCAAAAACTAAAAAAGAAAAGGCTCAAAAAGGTAAATAGATTACCAGTCTTTATCACGAGGTTGCTCCTTCACTTCCTTACGATTGTATTCAGCTCGAATGCGCTCTTCCTGCTGTTTCAGTTCGCCGAGGATTTTCTTTACATCAGCTTCAGAAAGATCTTTTCCATCAAAAGGACGAGGCTTGTATTTCGGAGAATTTTGGAACTTTTTAGGCTCCTCTTTTTTTTGATCTTCATTCTCTTTTTCTTTTTCGTCTTTCTTATCCTGATTCTGCTGATCTTTTTGATCTTTGTTTTCTTGATTCTCCTGTTGATCCTGGTTCTCGCCTTCACCTTCTCCGCCGCCTTCTTGCGACTGAGTCAACAGTTCGATATTGGTCTTAGCTTCTTGGGAAGCAGGAATGACCTCGAGAGCTTTCTGATACACAGCCAAAGCTTCGTCGATTTTTTTGGCTTTTGCGAGCAGTTGTGCCTGATTGAATCTTGCCATAAAAAGCAATTCGGGATTTTCCTGCTCTATCGCCAATTTTTCGGCCGTTTGATAGGAAAGCAAGGCTTTGTCGGCTTGCTGAATTGCCTCTAGCGACAATCCCAAGTTTAAATGTATTTGCGGTAGAAAAGGATCGTAACTTAGAGCCGACAGATACTGTTCATAGGCACTTTGAAAATTTTCACTCTGCAGCGCTTGGTTCGCCTTTCTGTTCAATTTAATTGTCTCAACGTGCGGACGCTCCGGACTGCACGACACAAGTAGTATTGAAAAACTAAATATCAATAAACTTTTCATAGCGGCGGCACCTCATAGCGGCCCTTCCAGAAACGGAAAGAAAGTCTTCGCTCGCCTAGGAATATTTCGAAAAGCGCAAGCAGGACAGCCAGTAATAGCAAACTTTGGAAGCGCTCTTCGTATTGAGTAGCCATGGTCGTATCAAACTGAGCACGTTCAAGCTTGCTGATGTCTTCTACCAAATGCTTGGTCTGCATTCCACCAAAGGTCGCAAAATAAAAGGAGCCTTGCCCTGCCTTCGCCAGACTACGAAGGGCCTCGCCGTTAACGGTCGTCAGAATCGTTTGTCCGCTGCGATCTTTTTTGTATCCCTTTAGAAATCCCATTCCATCACGCACCGGAATGGCTCCACCTTTTTCCGTTCCGTAGGCAAGGGTAAAGATTCGCACCCCTTCTTCGGACATTTTTTTTGCGGCTTCCAAAGCTCCCGGCTCATGATCTTCACCGTCCGAAGCAATAAGGATCACTCGTGTTACTTTGACAGATTCATCTGTCGAAATTCCTCCGCGATTGAAAGCTTCTTGAGATGTTTGTAACGCGTCGGTGAAGTTAGTTCCCTGACTGGAAACAGAGTTAGGCTCTAAAGACTCGAGGTACATCTTGATTGCACCAGGATCGTTCGTTAGCGGCGAGAGCAGAGCCGCCGACCCAGCAAAAGCAACGACTCCCACTTTATTTCCTGGCATCAGATCCATCAAGCGACTAAGTTCCGCCTTAGCTTGTTGCAGACGCGACGGCTTTACATCCTCTGCCAGCATACTTTCCGAGACATCGACAGCAAAAATAATCTCAACGCCTTCACTTTTGACCTCCTGCTGACTTTCTCCCATTTGCGGACGAGCCAATGCCAAAACGAATAAGAAGAGGACAATCAACTGTAGTATGTTTTTTATTTTACGTTTCTTAATGGAAACAGAGCTGGACAGGAACGGATAAAGGCGGGAGCCAATGGCCGCTTCCATTTTTTTGCGCGACTGGCGATCAAAAATATATCCGATCACAATCAGAACTGGAATCAGCCACAGATAATTAAAAGCAACGAAGTTTTCAAAACGAAACACTATGGCACCCTCCTTAGCCATGATCGTCCCAGCAGCAAGGCTGCCAGATAAAGAATGATGGCTGTCACAAGGTAAGGAGGATACTTTTCTGTGTAGTTGGTGAACTTATTCACGTCGATTTTGGTTTTCTCTAAAGAATCGATGTCATTAAAGACTTTTTTTAGAGCGCCTTCGGTAGTCGCTCTGTAGTACTTGCCGCCCGTTTCAGCCGCCATACGACTAAGCAAGTCGTCGTTCACTGTGCTCTCGAATGGTTGATAGGTTTTAATCTTTTGACCAAAGATATCGCGCGAATAAACAGGAATCCGCGTGGGTCCATCTTTACCAATACCGATAGAATACACTTTAATGCCATATCCTTTGGCAATGTCCAATCCAGTTTCAGGATCAATGGTTCCACTATTGTTTTCTCCGTCGGTCATGAAAATCATCACTCGGCTTTTTGCTTGGGAGTCTTTCAATCGACCCGCAGCATTGGCCATGGCCACTCCCAGTGCGGTTCCATCTTTGATTTTGGCACTCGAGGCACTGGCAATCTCAGCCACTCGTTGTTGAATCAGTTGATAGTCCAGAGTCGGCGGAACCAAGGTGAATGACTCTCCCGCGAAGACAACCAAACCAATACGGTCGGAAGACCGTCCTTCGATAAACTGATTGATGGTCTCTTTGGCGGCTTCCAGTCGATTTAACGGCTTCATATCTTCGATCAACATGCTGTCAGAAACATCCAGACAGATAACAATATCGATACCTTCCACATTCTTTTTGATCTTGGTATTTGCCTCCTGAGGGCGAGCCAAAGCCCAAATTGCAAAAATCAGAGCTAACGCTTTAAGAAGAGTTGGCAATTCCATCATTCGCGAACGCAGACTTGGTTTGATAGATTTGAGAACCTCAACTGACCCAAACTGCAATGTCGGCAGCTTTTTCTTTCTGTTCCAAAGAACCCAGGCCACGACCAAAACTAACGGCAGAATCAACCAAAATGCCCAAGCGGAATGATAAGTCATGATAACTTCTCCATTCCCTCTATCATTTTGCGCGTCGAAGTCACGATGTTCAGAGCATCCTGAGTCGTCAGGTTCTCTTGGTCTTCCTGGGCTCGGCTATATTCTTTCATTAGTTTGCCCAGAACATTTCCAAACTCCGCGAAGACTTGTGGATGATGCTTCTTTAAATCCCTCAAGATCAGACGCTGGCTCCACTCGAAAGCGGGCAGCTGATATTGCCGAGTTAAAAAGAGTCTCAGCATTTGCTCGGTTTCTTTCACACAATTTTTGACATCATCGCCGGAGGCCGTACCACCAAAGAAAACCGTATTTGCTCTTTGCAGTTTACGCATGCTTTGATGAAACTGAGAAATGGGTGACATCGCTGCATCATGCTCTTTCAAGCGCGCAATCATATTCCTTCTTTGCACGACTCGATAAACCCGAGTGAAAATGGCACCTAGAAACAACACAATGATTCCCAGTAAAATGGCCCAGTAAAGAAGTGGAGTCCCAATGCTAGCTGGGCCGATCGGCCCAAACGGCTCTTGCTTAGGCGGTGGCTGTCCTTGCTCTGGTTGTGGGAGAACCGATTGCACGACGTATTGGACAGGCCCTAGTCCAAGTGTTTCCGTTCCATCTGTTACCTGTAAATCTTGAAACTGGAATTGTCCTGCTTTATAAGCAGTGACCTTAAAATCCGCCTGGGTAGGCGAGCGAAACTCAAAACCTAAAAGATGTATCTGATACTTTTCTGTGGACTGCAGAACAAATTTTAACTGGTCTTGTTTCAATGTTTTTGGAAACTCCCCATCGCACACAAGCAGGAACTCACGACCCACCGTCAATTCTTGACTGGTAAGATTCGGAACCTCTGGGATTTCAACTTTGCACTGAACTGTTGCCATTATTATCTCTTCTTAAAAAATGCAATCAGCGGATTGACGTAGTCTTCACTCGACTTAACATCGATACGCTCGACCTGGGACAGGCGCAACTGACGATCCCGTTGGTCTTTTCTTTTTGCCACCGCATCCTCGTATTGCCGACGAAAAGATTCGGAAGAGGTATCTACAGTTAACACTTCTCCGGTCTCTGCGTCTTGCACGTCTATCACACCCATTTTGGGTAAGGAATACTCGGCAGCATCATTAACAACACAGGCTACCACATCGTGCTTCCGGCCTAAGAGTCTTAAGCTTTGCTCAAACCCCTGATCCATAAAGTCACTAAAGACAAATATGGTCGCGCGTTTTTTTAAAACTCCTTGCAAATGAGTCAGACCCGCAGCCAGTTTCGTCCGATGGCTTTTGGGTTGATAGTAGAAAAGATCCCTAAGCAGGCGATGCACGTGCCCGCGACCTTTTTTGGGTGGCACGTAATGCTCCACCTGATCACTGAACAAAAGTAAACCAATCTGGTCATTGTTTTTGACCGCCGAAAACGCCAAAAGCGCTGCCATATGAGTCATCACTTCGCCCTTGAAATAGGGACCCGTTCCGAAATCACTGGAGCCACTCACATCCACAGCAAGAACCAATGTCAGCTCTCGTTCTTCTTCGAAGGTTTTGATGTAAGTCTTTCCCGTTCGAGCCGTCAATGGCCATGAAATGGTACGAATATCATCTCCAGGCACGTACTCTCTGAAATCCGCAAAAGTCATACCTTGCCCCTTAAAGGCCGAATGGTATTCGCCCGCGAAGAGATTGTTCACAAGTTTTCTTGTGTTGATCTCGAGCAGTTTGACTTTCTTTAGGACCTCAGGAGGTAAGCTCACTAGGGAACCTCAATCTGACTCAGGATCTCTTTAATCACATGATCGGTCGTAATGTTTTCAGCTTCGGCTTCATACGTCAGAATTAAGCGGTGACGAAGCACATGGTAAGCGATCGCTTTCACATCCTCTGCAGTCACATAGCCACGCCCTCGTAAGAAAGCATGCGCTTTTGCCGCGCGGAACAGACTGATAGTCGCACGCGGTGACCCACCAACGTTGACAAGGTTGGCAATGCGTCCCAGGCCATATTCGGCTGGATTGCGCGTCGCCATCACAAGTTCCACAACGTAGTTCTTGATTTTGTTATCGACATAAATTTGATCTGCGCGCTGGGACGCTCGCAACAAATCCTCTTTAGAAATTACCGAGTTTACGATCGGCTTCTCATTCGAACCCATACGGTTCAGAATCTCGAGCTCCTCACCTTTTGCAGGATAGACGACATTGATTTTGAACATGAAGCGATCCATCTGCGCTTCGGGAAGAGGATAAGTCCCTTCTTGCTCCAGCGGATTCTGAGTTGCTAAAACAAGGAATGGACTTGCCAGTGAATAAGACTCCTCACCGATCGTCACTTGCTTTTCAGCCATTGCTTCAAGCAACGCTGATTGCACTTTTGCCGGGGCACGATTGATTTCGTCGGCTAATACAATGTTCGTAAAGATCGGACCTTTGCGAGGCGCGAACTCTCCTGACTTCGGATTAAAGATCATGGTTCCAATCAAATCGGTCGGAAGCAGATCTGGAGTGAACTGAATTCTTTGAAACTCCAAGGAGATTGTTTTACAAACGGTCGCGATGGTTAAAGTTTTTGCTAGACCGGGAACACCTTCCAGCAAGATGTGACCGCCAGTCAGCAAGCCCATCATAATTCCTTCGACCATTTCCTTCTGACCGACCACAACTTTGTTAATTTCGGTCATCATCTTATCGATGAACTGGCTCTCTTGTTTGATGGCGGCGTTCAACGCCATGATGTCAATTTCACTCACGTTCTTCCTCCTCAGAGATCAACTTATCTATTTCACAATTTTCCTTGAGAGTTCGCAAGCTTAGAGTTTCTAGCCCAGTGTTTCTTCTAGTCCTGCCGAGAACCCATCCATTTGTCCGTTTTTGCGGTCGAGCGTTAGCGAAAATACCCAAAATCTTGTCGCTTTTAGCGCAAAAAAATGGGACAAAATTTATATGGTTAATAACAGAACAAAAGTCTGGATTTTTATTCTCGCAAGCTCTCTCGCCTTTCTGGTTATCGGTTATCAGCTGGCGGATCGGTTAGGTCTTTTGATCGGCTTCTTTGCTGCAGTTTTTCTTAACTTTTTTGTTTTCTTTTATGGAGAAAGCCGCGTCTTAGCGAAGCTTCAAGCTCGCCGAGTCAAAGGCCAGGACGCTTGGGGTTTGAATTCTATGGTGGAGCGCATTGCCGAACAGCTCCGTATGCCGGCGCCTTCGATTTATGTCACTCCTCATAAGTCTGCCAACACTTTTTGCGTGGGTAATTCATTAAAGAAAAGCGCCCTCGGTTTTACCACGGGCCTCCTTGAAACGCTGACGCCTTCTGAACTTGAAGCGGTCGTAGCCCATCAAATGTGCCATATCCGCCGTTTAGACACTTTCGCATTTAGCGTCAGCAGCACTTTAGCTAACTCTATCGTCGGCATGGGGCAATTTTTTGATAATATTTTTCCTTACAAAATGCAGTTATTTAAACCCCTGTTTTCCCCATTTGGTTGGTTGATCATAAAATTTGTCGTTAGCAAAAAATCTTTTTTTGAGAACGACCTGATGGCTTCTCAGATCTTGCAGGATCGCCATCGCTTGGGAGAAGTTCTTTGGCGACTAGAAGGACTTGCGCAAACTCAGCCTTTGGAGATTCCGGCATGTACGAGCCACCTATTCATGGTGAATCCAGAAGGCTTTAGACAAAGAAATTTATTTCTAAAGTCACATCCCTCCATTGAGGTTAGAATCAAAAAATTGATGGGGTACTACCCGATCTAAGCTTGACAGAACAAAATGAGAACTCATTTTGGGAAAGGTGTTTTATGAATGAAAAAATGGAAGCCTCGCTCTCAGTCCTGATAATGTCTATTGCCTCTTCTGCAGTTATGGCCATGGGGCTAGCTCCTGATCAATCTGGACAAGTGAACAAAGACAAACAAATGGCTCGTTTTAACATTGATCTGCTCTTGGTACTTCAGGAAAAGACTAAAAATAATTTAACATCTGACGAAGCGGGTTTCTTAGAAAATATCATTAGCGATCTGCAACTTAAGTATGTTTCAGTTTAGGAAGTAAGAACGAAGGGAATATTAATGAAAAAAGTTTTATTTCTCGTACTCTCAGTAGCACTTTCCGTTCAGGCAAAAAACTTGCCGCAAGACCCACCCAAGCTGAACTTGGGAGAAGCTCTCCCTGCAAATGTATTTGTTGAGCTGGCAAAGGCGATTAATCCAGCGATCGTCAATATTTCGACGACAGCTTTACCCAGAAACAACCCTCGAATGCGTGACCCCATGTTGGAAATGCTTGAGCAGCTTTACGGTTTCCGCATGTCACCGCAACAACAACAGAGACCCCAGCAAATCGGCTTAGGAACGGGTTTTATTATTCGTGACGACGGTTTGATTGTCACAAATAATCACGTGATTGCAGGTGCCGATGTTATCAATGTTCAGCTTGATGAAAAGTCCAAAGAAGTTTACGAAGCCACACTCGTTGGAAACGACGAGCGCAGTGACATCGCTTTGATCAAAATCAACCCGAAAAAGAAATTGCCTGTGGCAGTCTTAGGATCTTCGAAGGATTTACAAGTCGGAGAATGGGTTGCTGCCTTTGGGAATCCTTTCGGTCATGGCCATTCCATGACCAAAGGAATCATCTCTTCTATTGGACGTGATATTTCCGAAATTAACAGAATCCCCTTGATCCAAACCGACGCCAGCATCAATCCCGGGAACTCCGGTGGTCCTTTGGTTAACATCAAAGGTCAAGTGATCGGCGTCAACTCCGCTATCGATGCACGAGCGCAGGGAATCGGGTTTGCGATTCCTATCGATGAAGTGAAAGCAATCATTCCTCAACTTGAAACGAAAGGAAGAATTGCTCGAGGTTATATCGGAGCTGCCCTAGGAGATTTGGACCAGGAAGCCGCTGAATACCTGGGCCTGGGAGAAACCCGCGGGGCAGTCATCACCAATCTCGACCCTAAAGGCCCTGCTCACAAAGCTGGGCTGAAACCCTATGACATTGTGACTGAATTCAATGGAAAAAAGATCACTAACTCCATGGATCTTGTGAACACTGTCAGCGATTCTCCGATCGGAAAGCCAACCAAAGCAAAAGTGATTCGCGACAATAAAACCATCTCTCTAGATGTTACAGTCGCAGAACGACAGGAAGAAACCCGCAGAAGTCGCCCGATGGTTCCAAAAAAATATTCTGGAAAGAAAGCTCCCCACAATATGGGCTTTACCGTCAGCGACGCCACAGCTGATCTTCGCAAGGAGTGGGGTCTGCCCGACAATCTTCGCCAACCTTTGGTGATCGAGACCGAGCGCAATTCATTATCGAGCCAAGCTGGCCTTCGCGTGGGTGATGTTATCCTTGACGTCAATAAGAAGTCTGTCGAAAGTGCCGACCAAGTGATTAAGAACCTTAAGAAGGGCACCAACACCTTGCGCATCGCTCGGAATGCGCGCATTCAGATCATCACGATTAAGACCAACTGAACCTAACAAATCCGTAATATCGAATTTAAAAGGAGCAGCCTAACTGCTCCTTTTTTTGCTTAAAATCGCGTCACTCCGCCTGTTATTCGCCACTTAAGCCAGTCTCTTTTTGAGAAAGTAGCGGGTCTTCGTTAGATTCATCAAGAATCCCCCGACCAAGGTCTTTAGTTTTTTTCGGATTTACCGTTAAGAAATATGGACCATAGTATGGCTCCGATGGTGCGCAACGAGATACTGCAACAAGAAAGGGATGACGCTATGAAAGTCACCGAGGTCAAAGTTTTTCCGGTCAATGAAGATCGTCTGAAAGCCTATGTATCAATCACTTTGGATAATTGCTTTGTCGTTAGAGACCTGAAGGTCATTCAGGGAACCAGCGGCCTTTTTGTGGCTATGCCGAGCAAAAAGCGTAAAGACGGACAGTTCCGCGACATCGCACACCCCCTCAACCAGGAAACGCGCTCTATGATTGAAGACCTGGTTTTTGAGGCTTACGAAAACGAATTAAAATCAATGGGCGAAACCCTAGTGAACTTAAAACGCCAGAAAGCTCCTAGCAGCAATTACGGCGATGATTACTAAGGTTTGAAGTGACCCTGCTCACAGCCAGCTGGCGTCCCTAAATGTGGAGGGGCCTCAGTGAAGGCGGCTTCAAAACCCATATCCCCTGGGTTCGCAAGAATCCAGGGGTTCTTTTTTGCCTAAAACCCTCGCCTCCGGACTTTTATATAACGCAGAAAGTCTGTCCTTGATTTTAGGCGGCAAAATCCGTAATTTAGCGGTTCGTAACGGCTTCTTGTTGGGGTATCGACAAGTTGGTAAGTCAACAGATTTTGATTCTGTCATTCGCAGGTTCGAGTCCTGCTACCCCATCCATTTTTTTTCAAAAAATTGGACGAAAATAGAAAATTGAAATTCGAAAATTGGCTTCTACTGGGTTTGTTGGAGCTTAGGCTTTACAGGAAGTACTTCATTGCTATCCCCAGCTCTCGAACTTTAGGGTATTCGAACTCTGCGCGACTGAAAGCAGGGGCTCCAATAAGAACCTTAGGGTTGTTGGAAAAGCCAAAACCTTCCTGGGGAATTCCCACCAAATTGGTTTTTAACTTTTTGTCGCCATCTTCGTCATGCATTACTGCGATCGCATAAGTATTAGGAGGCAGATCTTCAACCTCCAGAGTCAGTTCCCTTTGACCATCAAGACTTAGATAGTAGGTTTTGGTCGCTTTATCGCCACCGCCGGGAAAAGCCGACTTTTGCTCTTGTGAAAAAATACTGACGGCCAAGAAACCATTGCCATTTCTAAGTTCCGAAAACTTTATCGTCAGTGCTTGGGCATGGGTCGAAGATATCATAGCCATAAGAATCACTCCCATTCTAAATTTCAACATAGTCTCTCCCCTGCCAGACAATGCTTTTCTTTTTAATTGTCTCGAGCAGCCCTGCAAGACTTAGCAACGCGAACAGCACCAGACTGAGCGGAGCTAAAAGCGCACCCCACATTGCGAAGTCGCCGTGCTTTCGTTGCACATAAGCCAGCACTGCAAGGCCCAATAAAGCCAACCAACTGAACTGAGAAAAGATGTAAAACATCAGCGTCACTTCCAGAAAGGCAAAAAAAGACACTTTCTTCATCCCCAGCCTTAGCAAACGCTTCCAACCCTCCCAAAACTGTCGAGCATTGTCATACATTTGCACTTCGTATAAATTTGCCTCCGGGTAAACGACATAGTGCTGGTTCGACTGAAGAATATTTTTCGCCAGATCGATATCTTCAGTCAGCGAACTGTTTACGGCCCGGTGCCCCCCCGCTCTGAAGTAGGCCTCCTTAGAAAACAAAAGGTACTGTCCAATGGCATAGAGACGCTCGGTCTTATTCGAACAGGGAAACCGAGCTGCCACCAAAGGGAGTACGTGAAACAAACCCAGGCTGCGCTCCCACCAGTTCAAACAACGATGAAATGGGGGTGCCGACAACAAGTCGGCTTCTTTCGACACCAGATAGGAAAGTGCTGAGCCTAAGGAATTAGGACGATGGCGCGTGTCTGCATCGGTAAATAAAATAAAGTCACCGCGCGCAACTTGTGCCCCTTGAAAACAGGCCCAGGACTTGCCAACCCATCCTTCGGGTTTCTCGGGAGCCTGAATAGCTATGGCACCACTCTGACTTGCGCGTTCAAAGGTCCGGTCAGCAGACTGATCATCCACCACAATGATTTCGGTGCGCACCCCAACGAGTGCTTTTAAAGATTCCACAAGTGGCAGAACATTATCTTCTTCGTTGCGGCAGGGAACAATGATCGAAACAAGTCGATCAGATACATATTGCGCCTCTGCAGACTTTACTTTCATCCAAGGGCGAGTGCGCCAAAGGAAAACTAAAAGCCCCGCCACATAAAACAAGACATCCCAGAAACTCACCGCATGACCGCCAATGTCTCACTAACGCCGGGATATCCATCCATGAACCAGAGCCACCAAGCAGAGATCATGATCAGGTGACCGACAAGAATAAAAAAGTGACTCCACATTTCGACTCTATCCGACTTCAAGGTGAAATAGCGATGCCAATGCATTCCCTCATCCACCAAACTATAGACGATGCTTAAGAAAATGAGGACCGCTGCAGGAATCATCATGAAATCTGGATTTTCGTAGGCCAGACACAAAGCAAGCACGCTGGAAATTCCTGCTGCAATCGTGATGTGATGAACCAGAGCTTCTCCTTTTTGAAGCACCTCTTTGTATATGGTCCGATGTCCTATCGTATCGAAGGCAATGGCTGTCGTAAAAATGAAAGTCCCTAAGGGAATGTTCCAGGCATAGGCAGGATACTCGATATCATGAAGATGTCCGATGCCAAAAAAGACAGCTATAACCGCGAAAAGTCCTAACATCATTCCGACCCAAACGAAGTAGACCAACCAATCCTTTAAATCAAATTGTCGAATTCGCATAAAATAAGTAACGAAATCCTCTAGAAATGTTGTTTGTTCAGCTTTTTGCATGGGATCTCCAATATAAGAAACGTTCTGTCAGGCTGCTCAACGCACCGATGAGTCCGACTCCGGCCAGAAAAATTTTGTGTGGTAAAGAAATGTAAACACGCGAATCGATTGATGCCGGACCGCTGTTCAGAATCTTTCGACCAATCTGTGAATATATAGAGGCCGCAATAGAGATAGCCACGGCAGATCTAAACGGGAGATACTTCAATCCGCTCGACCCCTCGGCATAAAGATCGTCAGCTCGCTTCAAAAGTCTTTGCACGACAGCAAAAACCTGAGCCCGTTGATTCTGAGCCAGCAGATGTTCGCTATCGACCCGTGCCTCTTGCAACCAAGTCTCTGGCAGATAGATACGCCCTTTTTCAAAATCCTCGCGCACATCTCGAGCAATATTTGTCAACTGCATTGCATTACCCAAGCTGATTGCGGCGGATTGAGCTACTCGCAAGTCAGCTTTCATCAAACACGACATCATAAGACCCACGACTCCGGCCACCTGATAGGCATAGCTCTCAAGTTCTTTCTCTGAGCGTATAAAAACTTTTTCTATGTCTTTGCCAAAACCGGCGAGTAACTCCAATGGGTACTCGTCAGGAATTTGATGTTTGCGACAAACTTCGCCAAGGTCGGCAAAGACTTTCTCACTGGGCTCACCAGCCAGTCCTTTTTTTGTCTGCCGGACAAGCCTATTCAGATCATCAATGGTGCCACCTGCATCGATCACGTCATCGCAATAGCGACACCAGCGATAAAGCTTCCAACAGTCCTCTTTAAGCGATCTTGAAAAAAACAAGCTCGCCAAATAGAAACTCTTAGACCCTTTTCTGATGGCATTCTGCGCTTCAATGCTCATAACATGCCTATGTCTTCCTGGATCACGCCGACAGTAGCCTTGGCCGAAGATACAACTCCTGGCACCCCGGCTCCAGGATGTGTTCCGGCGCCCACAAAATAGAGACCGCGAAGGTCCGCATCCCGATTGTGAGTTCTGAAATAAGCGCTCTGATGTAAAAGCGGTTCTAAAGAAAATGCCGATCCGACATGAGCATTCAAGTCTCTTTTAAAATCATCGGGGGTGACAATTTTTTGAACAACCAGATTTTCACGCAGGCCCGGCAGGTATCGTTCCTCCAAATAGTCCATGATTTTATCTGCATACTTAGGACCTTCTACAGACCAATCTATCGGCATATTTCCCAGATGCGCCACTGGAGATAGAACGTAAAAACACTCGTGCCCATCAGGCCCTAGAGTCGAATCGGTCCGTGTTGGGGCATGCAGGTACAGTGAAAAGTCATCGGGGAGCTTTCCCGCCTTAAAAATATCATCCAACAATCCTCGATAACGAGGGCCGAAGATCACATTGTGATGAGCCAGTTGCGGATAGGTCTTCTTTGTACCGAAATAAATAAGAAACAATCCCATGCTGTGACGCATACCCTCGACTCTCTTAGCCGTAGAGCGTGTCGACTTATCCGTGCGCAAAAGATGTTTATAAGTATGAACAACGTCTCCGTTGCTCACGACCAGATCGAAGTTTTCTTTTCTGCCATCTTTTAAACGAAGCCCCGTAACTTTACCTCCCTCAGTACAAATCTCATCAACTTCGCAGGAAAGTTCGATCTGGCCACCAAGCTCCTTAAAAAGCTTAACTAAAGCTTGAACCAAAGCGCCGGTACCACCTTTAGGGAAGTAAACGCCGCCTTTTCGCTCAAGATAATGAATCAAAGTGTAAATACTTGATGTTGAAAACGGATTGCCGCCCACAAGCAAGCTGTGAAAGCTAAACGCCTGGCGAAGATGCTCATTCTTGATAAAACGACTAACGGCAGAGTAAACGCTGCGATCGGCTCTTAAGCGTATTAACTGAGGAGCCGTTTTCACCATACTCCACACATTTAGAAATGGTTTTGCTGCAAGTTTCTCGTAACCCTCTTGATAAACATCTTTGGAATAGGCAAGAAACCTGCGATACCCATCTTCGTCTTGAGGTGAAATCTTTTTGATCTGCGCGACGGTGTCTTCAACACTACCTCCGTAATCGAAGTTTGTGCCATCATGCCAAAACAGCTTGTAAAAAGGCTCCACACGAAGAAGTTCAATATAGTCTTCAATGCGACGTCCACTTATCGCGAAAAGTTCCGCTAATGTTTCGGGTGCAGTGATGACCGTCGGTCCGGCGTCAAAAGTAAAACCCTTCTCTTTAAAAACATAAGCTCGACCGCCCGGCAAATCTCTTTTTTCAAAAATCTTAACGTCGAACCCGGCACTCTGTAGCCGAATAGCAGATGCCAAACCACCAAATCCACTACCAATGACCGCGACTCTTTTTTTATTCATAAGCATTCATCAGCCTGAGCTGAAGCCTTTCAATGGTCTTAAATTGTTCTTTCGTCAAAGGTGTACCTGCCTGGAGTTCAGAAAACGCGGCCGCCAAATAGAGTTGTGCTTGCAGCCTGGCCTCATCTCTAACTCCGTGTTTCGTCAAAAAAACTCGAAGAGCCAGATAATTTTCATGTCCGTCTGCCAACAGCTTCTTCATCTCTTCGAAATTTTCAGGCGAGAGCATCCGAGCAGCTGTAGAAATCACGAAAGACACTCTCTTCAAACGGATGTCCTCCGACCACTTACCTGAACTAGCGGCAGAGAACGCATTCCCGACGTCATCATACATCTGAAGGGCGATGCCAAATTTTCTACCAAATGCCGAAAGTGCCTGAATTAAATGAGGTCCGGCCTCACAGGCGATAGCTCCAAACTTGCAGGCAAGTTCCGACAAAGCACCGGTCTTTAGCTCCATCAAAGCCAGGGATACCTCGGCAATTCGTTCTTGAGCAATAGTCGTAAAATCCGTCCCAACATCTAACGCCTGACCGTAATGTGCTCGCAAGAGAATGCTCTGCAATTCGTCGGCAAGCTGAAGCTTTGCCGATTCCGCAATGGCCATGAATTTAATCATTCGAAATGGCAGAAAATACATCCAGTTGCCGGCATTTAGCGCTACGGGGATCCCATACAGAACGTGAACGGCTGGAACTCCTCTACGTTCCTGGCTTCCATCTTGAATATCGTCAATGACTAGTGAACCCGTGTGCAGGACCTCTAATATGGCCCGAGCCTCCTTGGCAATCCCTTCCACCTGCTCGCGATTTATAAAGCGATGCTCGGTGGCAATAGAGACTCCCAAGTCAACAAGCTCTGCTCTGAGGTTTTTGCGTGGCCGAGAAAGCAGGTGATCCAAAGGTTCCAGTAATGATTTTTCCAAGAGATCGTCAATGGCAACGTCATTGCTCAGCTGTAGCAGCTCTCGCAAAGATGATCCTCTGGGGAACTCAATTTCTGTCACTGACCGATTCTTCATAGAGTCTCTTTCTTATCCTTAAAGAACATAGCTCGCACGGCCGGCACGATAGCTACCGGAGGTTTGCCCGATAGAATTCTGATGCCATCGACAAAACTTGTACTCCCTGCATAGAATCTTTCAATTGTCCTGGACGGCAGGCCATAGAAATGTTCAAAGATCTTCCTTCGTTCGGTATCTTTGGCCGCTAGGAACATCATCCGATTTAACAACAGATAGAATTTCTTTCGAAATGCCTGTTCCTCGCGATATTTTTTTATCACATCTTGAACGAAATGCTTGTTGATATGGGGCGAAGAAGAAATTCGATCTGCAAGTCGGACGGAATCTGGTAGAGAATACCCCGTCACCGGGTGGAAAAAACTGCCTTGCATTCCCAACTGCAACGAAGAACTTGGAACCTGAGCTTGTCTCAGCGGAATTGGTAAGACGCCACTTTCACTTTTAAGAACGGTTTCTATTTGCCAGCCTTGCAAATCGACATAATTCTTAATTTCTTCGACAAGCTCTTTGTGGTTCAATTCACTTCTTTCGGAATAACGAGTGTCTTCAACCAGAAGAACTCTTTCAGAAATCGGCAAACAATAGAAAAAACGAAAGCCATCTAATTGCGGCACTTTGGCATCCATAAGGATCGGCAATGTCAGACCGTGAGGCTTTGTGAAGCGAATGATCAACCCAACAAATTTTTGATACCCCATCCTGACTTGGGATGGCTGAAGCCCTCGTCCGTCAATAACGCAATCGAAGAAATGTTTCCGTCCGTCTGCAGTTACAATAAATTCTTCGCCGACCTCTGTGACAGAACATGAGAACTGAATATCGACACCTGCTCGAATCAATTCACGTTGAAGTCGCTCGGGTGTCATCGTCGCGTACTCAGTCGTCAACCTGCGTGTCGAACTCTGAAAGCGAACCTCATAACCCGGCCACTGATGTACAATCAGATCATTTAGAAACTTGCGATTTTCCTCTGAAATATCCGCGCCGTGAAAGGACCAGGTTCGATTTTCTGTCATATGAGGCTTAGCCTCATAGATCACGACCTTTAGCTGTGGATGTCGCTTCCTAAGAAACCACGCCAAAATGCCGTTTCCTAACCCCGCGCCAACTAAACAGATTGTACCTTCTTGAACCGACATGGGCGGACTGTCTAATATCCGTATAGGTCACGTCAAGAAGATAACATTCTTGCCAAAAATCATTGTAACTAGACATAATATAGACAATAATTTGACTTGTTGCATACAGCGCGCTAGTGCTGCGGATGAGGGAGTTCGCCATGGAAGTCTATACAATAGGGCACGTAGCCAAAATGACCGGCCTCACCGAGTTTACACTTCGCGCATGGGAACGTCGTTACGGCGTTCCGCTCCCCAATCGCAGCCATTCCGGAAGGCGGGTCTATGCGACCCGAGAGATTGAAAAGCTTAAACTACTTAAACAACTCACCGAGAATGGTCACGTTATTGGTGAGATTGCACACCTCGATATGCCAAAGCTCAATGCGCTTGCCAAACAGAGCGACTTCGCACTTGCTGATGCACATAGAATCCAAAACTTGCTGACTGCGGTAAAAGAGTGCAATTTGCAAAGACTGTCTGCCCTCCTCCGGCATACCCAGCTTGAACATGATACTCGAACTTTCCTTTTGGACATCGTAAGCCCCCTACTCGCAGAAATTGGAGAGCAAGTGATGGCGGGAGAACTAGATATCTATCATGAGCACGCCGCGTCCTCAGTAATCCGCAATATTCTGTCCGGCATTTTTTATTCTATCGAGCAAAGGACAGAGGGAAACCCATCGCAGATCCTAGTTTTTGCTGGACCAGAAGGTGATTACCACGAATTTGGAATCCTTATCTCTGCAATTTTGACGGCCTTGAATGGAAAGAATGTCCTGTACCTAGGTGCAAATATGCCGGCAATCTCCCTTGCCCGCGCTATTAAGAAAGCTGAGAGTGCCGTGGTCGTCATTGGGTGCTCGACATCGAATCAGGCTCTATCGACTTCACAGTATCGAAATTTCGTCAACCATCTGACAACCGAAGTCGACCCCCAAGTTTCTTTTTGGTTCGGCGGTGCTAGAAATAATGACATTCGATCTCTTTCCGCACTGAAAAAAAGAGACGTCCTTATGCTAAATCGCTACCAGGATCTTGAAAAAGCACTTAGGAATTTTTGATTTTCCATTAAGCAAATACTGTGGACGCTTTAACTCATCAGCAATTTCACCAGCAACCGTTTCCATTTTCGATACGGCTGGTATTTCACTGAAGGCTCCAGCCAAAACGATTTCTTGAGCAAACTCTTATAATGACTGAAAGCGCGAAATCCAGCTTCACCATGATAGTTTCCCATGCCGCTTTCTCCATTGCCGCCGAAAGGCAGTCTTGGATTCGTAATATGCATGATGACGTCATTTATGGCACCGCCACCAAATTCAATCTCATGCGTGATCTTATTCTGTATGTCAGAACTCTTGGTGAATGCGTAAAGCGCCAAAGGTCTTGGTCGCCTGCGAACTTCTTCGACCACTGTCTGAAGACTGGTGAAGGCAATCACTGGAAGCAGGGGGCCAAAGATTTCTTCCTGCATAATTGGGTCTTCAAAATTAATATTTTTTAAGATGGTTGGCTCAATATATCTTTCTGTCTGATCAGCTCCTCCGCCATAGTAGATTTTTGACGGATCAATCAACTTCATCAATCTCTTCCAATGGGACTCATTAATAATGCGCGGATAAGCTTCACTTACTTTTGGATTTTCCCCGATCACCTTTGAAATTTGCTTTTTAAGCTCTTGCAAAAAAGACTCATAAATAGTCTGCTCAACCAGAACATAGTCAGGTGCGATACAAGTCTGTCCCGCGTTCAGGAACTTCCCCCAAACAATTCTCTGAGCAGTGCGCTCAAGCGCAGCATCCTGCATAACAAAGCAGGGACTTTTCCCACCAAGTTCAAGAGTGACCGGAGTCAAATGTCGAGCGGCCGCCTCTGCCACCAATCTGCCCACAGCAGTACTGCCTGTAAAAAATATTTTGTCGTACTTGTGCTTGAGAAGCTCCTGACTGACATCCACACCCCCATCAACCACACACAAGTATCCAGGTTCAAAATTAGAGTTGATCAGCTCTTTTAATACGCGAGCCGTATTTGCTGGAGCTTCGCTCGGCTTCACAATAGCAGTATTTCCAGCCGCCATCGCAGAAACCAGAGGGACCAGAGTTAATTGGTAAGGATAATTCCAAGCACCAATAATTAGAGTTTGCCCCAAAGGTTCTGGCAGAATATAGCTTTTACCTGGAAAATTCGCGATTCCCGTTCTTACTTTTTTAGGCAACGCCCAAGTTTTTAGAGACTTCAAAGCCTGCTGGATTTCATGGTATACCAGCGCCAGCTCAGTCATAAAAGTTTCGAATTCAGATTTCCGAAAATCTGCAAAGATGGCTTGATAAAGCTTCTCTTCGTTTGCTTGAAGTAGACTTCTTAATTTGAGCAATTGTTCTTTTCGAAACTCCAAATTTTTAGCTTTATTCGAAAGAACAAAACGTCGCTGTTCTTTCACGATATCTGATATATTCATCTAATTCCTATACGAATAACTTCATGCCATAATACCGAAATAGTTTCGGACGAGAAACCCGTGAAATCAACTGCAGAGTATGATTAATGAGACAGACTTGACTCTGCTTGATCATAAACTCCTGAGTGAGTCGGCACCGCTTGGGCCACAGCCTCTGCTTTTCCTCGTTTAATTAAGAAACTACCGATTGCAATAAAAACAATTCCAGAAGCCAAGAAAGCCAAATCCCACAACAGCTGAGTCAGACCTGTTGCACGCTGTACTACGTGATGGACCTGTAATATGTGGTGATCAATAATACCCTCGACGAAATTGAACAAACCCCAACCTAAAAAAAGTCCGCCTACAAAGGTCTTTCCTGACCAGACCGTTCGATGATTCAGGCCAGCTCGCCAAAAGAAATAGATGGCGACCGCTGTTACAGTCCAAGTTGCGGCGTGGAACAGACCGTCCCAAAACATATTGATATCAACATTAACGAGAGAGTCAGGAAAAAAACGATTCGAAAGCATATTATGAACTTGCAGAATTTGATGAAAGAGAATTCCATCAATAAAACCACCCATACCGATACCAAACAAAATTGCCGCTGTTCTTAAGTCATTTTTATGAAAATTCTTTTTCATAACTTCTCACTTTCTTGAACACCATAATGCAGAATGATCACCACAAAGGCTAAAACCAGAAATGGACTCGCCGCTGCGAGTACAATCGATAGATTTCCAAATGATTCGGCAATACCTGCACGGACTTCTGTCGCCCTGTCAGAATGACAAAACGGGCAAGACCAAGCAAGTGAGGGCATTAGAAGAATCGGAATGATGTAACTTAATTTCTGCCGCAGCCTCATTTTGCCCTCCTTGCTCGAGCAAGTCGCTTACTTTTTTAACGCCTTCGAATACTCTCGCAGGCATCGCTCTCGAGCTTCATTATGTTCGATGATGGGGCTAGGATAACGAGGTCCCTCAAATTCAGGCACCCATTTTTTGACATACTCAAGATCAGGATCGAATTTCAACATTTGCGATTGGGGATTGAAAATTCTGAAATAGGGAGCGGCGTCACACCCTGAGCCAGCGACCCACTGCCAATTCCCATTGTTGGCAGCTAGATCATAATCAAAAAGCTTGCTTGCAAAGTAGCGCTCCCCCTTGGACCAATGGATCAGCAAATGCTTTGTCAAAAAACTACCTACAACCATTCGGACTCGGTTGTGCATATGACCCGTTTTATTGAGCTCACGCATTCCTGCGTCAACGAAAGGATAGCCCGTCTCGCCAGCACACCAACGATCAAAATCTTCCTTAGAGTCTCGCCATGCAATCTTGTCATACTCCGGCCGGAAGCTCCTATCGACCACCTGGGGAAAATGCCAAAGTATCTGCATAAAAAAGTCTCGCCAAATCAGCTCACTTAACCATACAGCCGAATACTGTTTTCCCAATCGAGCAGCTGTGCGCGGACTGATGGTGCCAAATCGGAAATGAAGACCTAGCCGTGAAGTGCCCTCAGGCAATGCAGGAAAATCCCGTGTCTGCTCATAGCTTTTCAAAGTCGGAATGGAAATTTCTTGACCAGGGAACTCGAGATGGGACTTTTCAAAACCTAATTCTGACAAAGACAGCATCGCTTTCGGATCGACAAACCTTGCAAATGATTTCTGATATTTTTCATTGGGATAAGACTGCAAATAAAATGAGCTTAAATGCTCGAGAACTTTTTTCTTATAAGGCGTATAGACCGTATAAGGTTTCCCTTGTCCTGTTAGAATTTCATCTTTTTCAAATAGAACCTGGTCTTTATAACTGCAAAACTCAACGCCCTGCGAATTTAGAAATGCCTTAACTTGCTCATCCCTGCGCACAGCCGAAGGTTCGTAATCATGATTTATATAGACCTTGCGGATTTCGAACTCATGAATCAGATTTTCAAATACCTGCAAAGGCCGCCCTTTTCTGACGATCAAGTCAGATTGGAACTGCCACAGTTGTTGTTTAAGCTGAGACACCTTCTGATGTATAAACGTGACCCGGGCGTCGCTGCGGTCCAGCGGATCCAGAATATCTGTATCGAAAATAAAAAGCGGTAGAACCTGTGGATTTTCTTTAACGGCGGCAAACAACCCCGCATTATCATCCAAACGCAAGTCCCGGCGAAACCAAAATACGACTTTTTTCGACATCTTAAAACTCCGCAATTGAGCAGTTAGCCTAGCACCTCTGCTACAGAAGGAAAGAACTTAGCAAAAAATATATTCTTTTGCCAACGGTCGCGATCTTGAACGTCAAAAAATCATTCGCATATTTTATTGAAAGTCAGGATTTTTTAACAAGGCCTCAGAAGAAAGGGCTGAAAATTACAACAGCTTTTGACGAGAAAACTTTCGCAGAACTTCCCTACTGGCAGGTCCCGCCGGTGTCTTTAGGGGGAGTGTCCCTCACGACTTCTCTGTCTGAACTTTTATGCGCTGAAGATAGTCGAGCATTGCCAAACCGTAAAAACCTTCTTTGTTCCAAAGTTTCGCTATTATCGAGGCCACCAATGCCGCCAGCATCAGGGGGACAATTGATATATGTCGATCCGTCATTTCCACGACAAGTATAAACGAAGTCAGTGGCGTTCTGGTCACACCTGTTAAAAATGAAACCATTCCACACAAAATAAATAAATTAGTGTTCGAGAACGGCATTAAAGATTCAATCACACCGCTAAAGTGAAAACCTAACCCCGCTCCCAATGCCAAGGAGGGAGCAAAGATTCCACCGGCAACACCAGTCATATAAACCAAACAGGTATTCAAGAGACGCAAAGGGACTGTAAAAATGGATGGCGTTTGATCCGTAAAAAGAAGAGACGCAATGTACTCTCTCCCTGTCCCGAGGGCAAACGGATCCATTGAAGCAATAAGGCAAACCGTCACTGCTATGGCTGATACAAAAAAAACTCTGACGGGCATGGACTTTATTCGATTTTTTAACTGAGTCGCCAGATAAACCAAGTGACCGAAAAATGCCCCCGCCAAACCACAAAATGCAGACAGCGCAACTATCAAGGCCAACAAGCGAAAATTGTAAGGATTTGTTTCCGGTGTACCAATAAAGAGATAGGTCCCCAGTATAGTTTGCGATGCAATACCCGAAACAAGTACAGCTAAAAGAAGATTGTTTTTAATTTCGGTAAAATATTGGGAACCCAGTTCTTCGATCGCATACACAATTCCACCCAAAGGTGTATTAAAGGCAGCAGCCAGACCGGCCGCAGCTCCTCCTATGATCCAGGATTTATGATCAGGTGTCTTGTGGATTTTATTAAGAGCCCGATGAAAAAGATAAAAGATGCTGGCACTGATATGCAATGAAGGACCTTCCCTCCCTACGGCTCCCCCGGCGAGTACAACCATAAGTGATCCGAAAATTTTTGCTATTGCTGTTCGAAAAGAAAGAGCCTGTCGGACAAAGCTCTTTCCAGCCTGAGTTTCCGCCGATATCTCAGTGGCGGTAATAATCTGCGGGATTCCGCTGCCAGAACTAAAAGGAAACTTTATCGTATTTAAATACCAGGCTGCCAAAAATAAAATGGGAGCTGCTACGAGCATGAGGACCAAGTGGTTAGCAACAGATTTCCGGGCAAAATTTTCGACGATACTGAAGAGCTCACCATAACCGATAATTATCAATCCGTTACAAATTGCTGCCAAAATAAACATGAAACCGAAGCTCTGTTTTTCAGTAACTCGTTGTTTGAGCTGCGCAAACAACATCTTAGATGTCACATCAATGTAACTGCGAATTCGAACCATGCCGTCATTCAAGTCGAAACAATCTGAAGTGTCAAACCTGCCTGTCTTACTGCAATATAGAGTTCTTCATTATGGCGACACCTTACGTGATTACTGACACGTCCGTTCTGTCTACTTTGCACGAATATCAACGAGTCCCTAAAATATAAGCATGTCAAAACCAATTGAAGATTATGCTCTTCTTAGCAACTGTAAAGGATCGGCTCTTGTAGCCAGAGATGGCTCCATTGATTGGATGTGTCTGCCCAGGTTTGATTCAGGTGCCTTTTTCTCTGCGCTTCTGGGTGACAAGGAAAACGGAACCTGGATCATGCGGCCCACAGAAGAGTTTGAGTGCACTCGAAAGTATCGAGGTGACAGTTTAGTCCTTCAAACATTTTATTCAACAGCCAAAGGCAAAGTTTGCTTAGAAGACGCGCTGATCGTCAACACCACCACACCCTATTTAGTACGTTCTCTCATTGGTATTGAAGGTGAAGTTGAATTTGAGACTGAAATTCTTCTGCGTATGGACTATGGAAGCATAATTCCCTGGCTCAGAAAAACCTCCTATGGAATAAGAGCTGTGGCGGGCCCCGAAGAAATTCACATTCAAAGTCCCGTACCTTTGACAGACCAGAGAGATCTTAAAAGTAAAGGGCGTCTAACTCTGAAAAAAGGAGACGAAGCAAATTTTGTGCTTTCATGGACACCCTCACATCAAAGCGACTTTATATACCAGGACAACCCAAGAGAACTGATCGAAAAAACCTATCACTTTTGGAACACTTTTGCCTCGCGCTGTAAATACGAGGGACCTCATCGCAACGATGTCATTCGCTCGCTATTGACCCTAAAGGGACTTACTTATGAGCCCACTGGGGGCATCATTGCGGCTCCGACGACTTCTTTGCCAGAAGAAATCGGAGGCGAAAGAAACTGGGACTACCGTTATTGCTGGATTCGTGATTCGACCTACACACTTTATGCATTCTTAAGTGCCGGATATAAAGAAGAGGCCGAAAAGTGGAATGAGTGGTTGTTGCGAGCTGTCGCGGGAACGCCAAACCAAGCCCATATCATGTATGGAATTGCAGGGGAACGTCGCTTGCCTGAACTTAAATTGCCGTGGCTTAAGGGTTACCAAAACTCTTCTCCTGTTCGAACGGGAAATGCGGCACACCGCCAGCATCAGCTTGATGTTTTTGGAGAGACACTAGACACCCTCCATCTAGCACTAAAGAATGGATTTCTTATAAATGAAAACTCATGGCGAATACAAAAGTGTTTTCTCGAGTTTATTGAACATCACTGGCACCTTCCCGACGAGGGTATTTGGGAAGTCCGGGGGCCTCGCCGCCACTTCACCCATTCAAAAATAATGGCTTGGGTGGCCGTCGATAGAGCCATCAGAAACGCCAAGCTTGCTGGCTTTTCTGCACCCATAGAACAATGGGTGGCTCTTCGCCAAAAAATTCACGATGACATTTGTAAAAATGGCTTCAGCAGTAAAAAGAACTCTTTCGTACAGTCCTATGACAGCGAAACTCCTGATGCCAGTCTGCTCATGATACCTGTCGTAGGCTTTCTGCCAATTGAAGACCCCCGAGTGCAAGGGACAATCAAAGCTATCGAGGAAGAACTCTCTGAGGATGGATTCTTAAGACGTTACATTCCTGACCCCGAAAGAGAAGGAATCGCTGGCGGTGAAGGAATATTCATCCCATGTTCGTTTTGGCTCATTGACTGTTTAATTATGTTGGGTCGCAAGGATGAGGCTACGAAACTTTTCGATAAAATTCTGTCGATAAGAAATGATGTAGGCCTTCTCTCTGAAGAGTTCGATTGCAAGCGAAAACGCCTTGTCGGAAACTTCCCCCAGGCCCTCTCTCACATTGCCCTCATAATTACAGCCTTTAATCTCACTAAAATTCACGGACCGGCGATAGATCGCAGCGAGATCGAGGACGAATAGAATGCACTTCGACCAAGCGATCGCTTGCACACGATAAGGGGTGTTCAATGTCAAACAAGGATAAACGACATGTTGTCATTACGGGCGCATCGGCAGGAGTGGGCAGAGCCACAGCTATGTATTTCGCTAGCAAGGGTGCAAGATTGACTCTGCTAGCCCGCAGTCAAGAAGGCTTGCAGAACTTAAAAGACGAGCTGCCGCAAGCGCAAGATCGAATTCATCTCGTTTCAACTGATGTTAGCAATTTTGATCAGGTGGAAAAGGCAATGCAGGCTGCCGTGGATCGATTTGGCCGAATCGATGTGTGGATCAATAATGCCATGGTCTCCGTTTTCTCACCCGTCAGCGAAATGAGCGCAGAGGAATATAAAAGGGTAACCGACGTCACATATCTTGGCGTAGTGAATGGAACCTTAGCGGCACTAAAACACATGCGGCCGCATGGCAAGGGAGTCATTGTGCAAGTCGGTTCGGCCCTTGCCTACCGAAGTATTCCGCTGCAGTCGGCTTATTGTGCCGCAAAGCACGCCGTCATTGGCTTCACGGAATCTTTACGTTGTGAACTCTTACACGAAAACAGTCAAATTCAAGTCACGGTCGTACACTTGCCGGCAATCAATACTCCTCAGTTCGATTGGGTGAAGTCTCGTATGAAAAATAAACCCCAACCCGTCCCACCTATTTTTCAACCCGAAGTAGCAGCTGATGCAATTTATTGGGCAAGTTCTCATCCCCGGAAAGAATGGTTCATTGCTTGGCCAACGGTCAAAGCGGTTTGGGGCGATCGTCTAGTTCCTCACTATGCCGATCACTATCTCGCTCAAAATGGCTTCGATGATCAACAAACCGAAGAATCTGATTCGATTGATCGCCCCAACAATCTCTATTCACCCATGCCTGTCCAATACTATCGCTCCCATGGACGCTTCGACAAACAGTCAACGGATTGGAGTCTGCAAAAATGGTTCAGTCGCCATCGTGCCGTTCTGGCTCTTGGTGGTGCCGTGGCACTGAGTGGCTTCTTTATCAGAAGGAATCAAAGATGAAAGTCCACTTAGAGCGAAGTGACATTTTTAAAGTTGCGGCAATCTTAGGAGTTCTCGGTTTAGCTCTACTGCAGGAAAATCGAAGACCACTTCGCAAGAAGCTACCGCCACAAGAAAGCAGAAAGCGCATTCAGACAAGTGCAGCTTTTGCAGTTCTTGCCGGAGCAACCTTGCGCGGATTTCCCTGGCCTCACAAGTCTGCCGCGTTTGCCGAAAGGTGTAAGTTAGGCTTACTGAACAACGCTATTCTTCCACATAAACTCAGACTAATTCTGTCATTTCTTCTGCTCGACTATCAGCTGTATCTTTCTCACCGCTGGAGTCACGAAGTACCGATTATTTGGAGACTTCACAAAACTCACCATTCTGATTTGGAGCTCGACACATTGACCAGCCTGCGGTTTCATTCTTTTGACTTGATGCTTTCGAACTTGTTTCAAGCCTTCTGGGTCCTTGTCTGGGGAATCTCGCCAAAACATCTATCCGTGTTCGAAGTTCTGAGTATACATTTTGCTCAACTTCATCATGCCAATGTGCAACTTGGGAAATCGATCGAAGAGTCACTTCAGAAGGTTTTTATCACACCTCACTTGCACACGATTCATCATTCGATTTTAGCTTCGGAAAGAAATTCAAACTACGGAATTGTATTCAGCTTGTGGGACCGACTTCATGGGACATTCGAATCAAAACCAGTTGAATCTGTACAAGTCGGATTAACAAAGGTCAAAAGACCCGAGAGGGCTCGGTTTTTGCCGGCCCTCCTCTTGCCATTTACCTCAGGATTTGAGGAATGAAGAAGCTGCATCTTTAATACTTTGTTTAAGAACACCGAGCACTTCTGCATCACCTTTAAAAATTGATTTCATAAAGTGAGTCATCTGCTCTCCCGTCATGTGCGGAGGTATCGTCGGAACATTGGGGTCTGTAAACGCTTCTACAAGAACAGGACGAGTCGAATTGAGTGCGCGATCCCAAGTATCTCCGATACCAGCGGGTTTATCGATCAGGTAGTGGTCAAACCCCAAAATTTCTGCATATGCAGTGTAAGAGAAATCGGGAATATCCTGTGCTCCCTTGAATTCGGGATTGCCTACCAGAACCCGCTGCTCCCAAGTGACTTGATTCAGGTCGCGATTATTCAGAACCAGAATCACAAACTGTGGGTTTGACCACAGTTTACAATACTTCTGCAGAGTGATCATACAATTCAACCCATTCATTTGCATAGCCCCGTCCCCCACAATGGCTATAACCGGTCGATCAGGATGTGCAAACTTAGCCGCTAAGGCGTAGGGCATTCCATTCCCCATAGTTGCAAGTCCACCAGAGTTCGAAGCTAACATTCCACGACGTATCTTCAAATCTCGTGCATACCAGTTTGTGGTGGATCCAGTGTCGCAGCATAGAATACTGTTTTCGGGCAAGCGAGGTGACAACTCCCAAAAAACACGCTGAGGATTCACGGGATCAGCTTCCTTCATAGCTCTAGATTCAAGAGTTTTCCACCATTGTCGGACATTCTCTTCGATTTCTTCCCTCCAGGCAGTCTCACGCTTTTGTTCTAAATAAGGCAAGAGGGCCTGAAGAGTTTCTTTGGCATCACCCACTAAGTTCGCTTCCATCGGGAAACGAATACTTAACATGTGCGCATCAATATCAATCTGAACACCCTTCGCCTGACCTTCCTTTGGTAAAAATTCAGAATAGGGGAATCCTGATCCAATCATCAACAAAGTGTCACAGGAAGACATCATGTCCCAACTCGGTTTACTGCCTAGCAAACCTATTGGTCCCGTCACAAATGACAGATCATCTGGCAAAGTCGCTTTGCCAAGCAAGGCCTTGGCCACTCCGCACTGCAGCCGATTGGCCACTTCGATAACTTCGTCGACGGCTCCTTTGGCTCCCGCACCTACAAGAATAGCCACTTTCTTGCCCTCGTTAAGAATTTTTGCCGCTTTTCTTAGATCTTCCAACTGAGGCACTACTCGAGGCGCGCTATAACCTACTCCTGAGTGGACAGTCCCATGAGCGCGTTCGGGCTCTTCGACGGCATTCATTTCTTGAACATCTGCCGGAACAATTATACAGGTCACAGTCCTTTCTGCGATCGCAATTCGCATAGCACGGTCCACAAGATGGCGCATTTGACTGGGGCTTGAAGCCATGTAGACAAATTCATGCGCTACATCTTTGAATAAAGAAATAAGATCCACTTCCTGTTGGTACTCCCCTCCCAACGAGGCCATTTTTTGCTGTCCAACTATGGCGACCACGGGTTGATGATCTTTCTTGGCATCATAGAGACCGTTTAATAAATGGATCGCTCCTGGACCAGACGTCGCCAAACAAACACCGACTTCTCCGGTAAACTTGGCATGCGCACAAGCCATAAAGGCGGCCATTTCCTCATGCCGAACCTGCACAAATTCCATTTTATCCTGGGCTTTGTCGAGCGCGCCCAATATTCCATTTATGCCATCACCAGAGTAGCCAAAAATTCGACGGACTCCCCAGTCGCTGAGGCGATCAATCATGTATTCGCTGACGGTTGCTGCCATTTGTACTCTCCTAATCTTTGGGTTTCATCATATGGTCAAATGCATACTGCAGATTTTGACTGTGGCTGTTCATAACTTTTTTTCCGGGATTAAAAATATTCTTGGGATCAAAAATCTTCTTAGTTCTAACGAATAGTTCGTAAATTTCAGATCCATACATCTTCTTTAGAAAAGGCGTCCGAGTAAGACCATCATTATGCTCCCCCGATATGGTCCCTCCAACCCCTAGCACGATATCATATGCCTCGTGGATCATCTCTTTAATGATATTCTGATCTTCAGGACGATTTGCATCCATGAAAGGAACCAAGTGGATATTACCGTTACCTATATGACCGGCCATAAAGTATTCACAGTTGCATCTCTCTACGATGTTTATAAATTTAGGCAAACATTCGGAGAGGTGTTCGGTCGGAATGCAAATGTCATCAAAGAAAATAACTTCATCTTTGCCGCCCAACGAGTTTTGAAAAAAATAGAACGAATCATGTCGCAGCTTTTTGTATTTCTCCATATCTTTACGATCTTCGGTCACAAAAACAGGTAGATCTAAATGCCTTATCGCCAGCTGCGCTTTTTCGATTGCTCTGTCGACCTCTGCTTCAGACTCGCCACTGAACTTTGGCAGGATGACGTAGTCAGGAATCATCGGTTTGGTTTTTAAAATTTCCCAGAGCTCTCCACTAAACTCGAATCCGAAAGTAAGCGGGTTTACGTTGAGTGTCTCCGCAAAAGTCGGAAAATGTTTTCCAATCATTCTCATCACACTCTGATGATACATCTCAAGCTCTTCGGGTTCCTGATCGGATAGCAGCCCAATCAGTTCCGTTAACCTTTCGGCATCTTTCAAAAATATGACCATAAGCTTTTTCACTGGCAAAAACCGTTGCAGCTTAAATGTTGTTTCGGTAACGATGCCCAGGGTGCCTTGGGAGCCGACAATAATTTGATTTAGATCGAAAATTTTCTTTTTAGGATCCCAGACATTCCACAAAGGATAGCCTGCTGAATTTTTACTAGCCCGAGGTTTTGCTTTTTGAATAGCTTCATAGTTGTCCGTTATCAATCCGAAGAGATCACGGTATATGGAACCTTCGAAATCATCTTGGTCCATTTTTTTTTGTAGAGTGCTTTGGTCAAGTGGTTCCACGTTGTACTCCTCGCCATCGGCAAAGATGACCTTTTGACTCTTAACGAACTTATTCACCTTTCCGTAGCGAAAGCTCTGTGGACCTCCTGAATTATTGGCAATCATTCCTCCAATACAGCAGATATCTCTTGAAGCGGGATAGGGAGGCAGATAAGAACCCAATTTTTTCGTCTCCCGGTCGAATTCGCTATAAGACATTCCTGGCTGAACTCGCACTTCACTTGGCGATAGATTCAGGATTTTATTTAGCCCGGCAGTTATATCCACTATAAGAGAGTCATTAAGTGGTCCACCAGTTACACAAGCGCCGCCCGCCCGAACCGTCAAGGACAAGTCGAAGTCAATTTCTCTGCGATTGTTGACGAACCGAACCAGGCTCTTTAGTTCAGCGACGTCTGCCGGAGCCGCAACCCCCTGCGGCTTTATCCAAATATGGCTATGGTCGGTACTAAAGGAGTTCAGGGTCTCCTCATCATTTCGAAAATTGCCGTTAAGCTCTTGCTTAAGCTGATTCAGCAGCGAATCATCCATATCCAACTCCTGGTTTTTTTCAGTGCTTCTAGAATCTAACGCTTAAAAAAAGACTTGGACATTTTTCGGGGCAAACTGTGAGGATACAGCTCTTGCTTACTTTCGGATGTCATTTTTGAGGAGCAGCAGCACCGGCCGGTTTGAATATTTTCGTAAACATATAAACTGCGGCTAAAAGATAAGTGATACCTGCGGGCATCCACATAATAAGGCCTGCCAACTGCTGATCTTCAAGACTATCCCAGCCGAACAAAGGGGCCGTCTTAATGTAGGGCTCGTACCATACCCGAGGTGATAGGGCCATCAACACCCCCAAAATCATCGCATGAATAGAACTCACGAAAAGATAGACCAAACTCATCTCAGGGCGAAGTGATCTTTTCGCGAAAGGGTCCAAAATCAGGATCCAAAAAAAGTATGACGTTAAAAAGAAGCTTAGGTGCTGAAGATCGTGAACTAACGGATGGGACAACGCTGTCTCGTAAAGGACTGGCAGGTGCCAAATCCATAAGGTCACGGTATACAGCCAAAAAATCGTAAGAGGGTACGATATTCTACCAAGAAAAGTTTTTTTAAGATTGGATTTCAATATCCATATTCTTTTTGCCAAAGTTTTCGGCAAAACCCACTGGTTCACGTAACGAAGAGAGCTCAGAGCCAACAACGGCGATGCAATCATCATAAGGATAGTGTGCTGAAGCATGTGAACCCATCCTAAATAATCACTCAAGGGGTCCAACGGGGAAACGAGTGCTAGAAATAAAAAAAGAATTCCAGACAGGAAAGTCCATAGCTGCCAACGTGCATGGTTATCGGCAGGAAATCTCTTTTTTCGTTGGAGCGAGCCATAAAGGTAACAACCGAATACAAGGGCCAGGTTCATACAGATGACAAAAGAAAAGTTCCACATCTGCCACCAGGCTTCCTGGAGGTGACCATCGGAGTGTGCCCAGACACTACTCGTAAAAAAAAATGATAGTATGGTTCCTAAAAATGCCACATCTAACAGTCTCCTGAAAAAATAATATTAGGAACAGTTTGAGCGACAATGGCGATGGAAAATATTAAATTTACGAATATTCCGAATTTTCGCAAGAAGCGATTTTTTGAGTCGTCCTTATTCATGCGAATGGATAACCACAAGGCCCCGATACTTACACTCAAACAAACAATGGATGTCAGATAGATAAGCCAGTTGGTTGAACTGAGTCCTTCCGACTGAACCCAGCGCCCTTTGGAGATGCAAGCGAACTCGCCAATAGCATAAGTCATCATCAGGTGAACCAGCCAAACGACAGCTCCGCCAAGAAGAATATAAAACCACAAAAATCTTTGTTTCATAGCTGCCCTTTTGGTCATAAAAGTGTCGGTGACATGAATAAGATTAAATACCCAAGGATCGCTACCGCTGCTGTAAAGCTTAAGAACATTCCGGTTATTTCCATCTGCAAAGTCACATAGCCGCGCAGAAGCTTTTGCGAACTTTTTAAAAGACGAACAATTGCCACGGCAACGAAACCGCACGCTGCAAAAACAAGGGCCGCCAAGTGCCAAAGTGTCACGTGAAAGGAGCTACCATAAGCATTCACTTGATGACTAAATGGAGCACTCATGGACATTCCAATTAAACCCAACAAACCTATAGCCAGAAAAGCCAGGGAGGCTCCGCCAAATCCAAGAGCAGAATTCAGTCGATTCCTGCGTTGTGCCCTTCCTGCGAATTTAAATAGAATACACGCAAGTACGACCGAGATATAAAATCCGAGGGGCCGTAAGTAATCTGGTTTTGCTATACCGTCTTGGGGCCAAGCTTCAGAATAAAGTCGTAAATAAAAGTAAGAATAGTACAATACCCCAAAAATTGTTCCGATCACAGCAAGTAAACCAGCCATAGCCCACCAGCTTGAAGAAGCGCTTCCCGTAGGTTCCACTGTCAATCCTGTTTTCTGCACCAAAGGACTCTTCTCAAGTTCTTCCAGTTCGGGGTCGCTTGGCCATAGCCATTGGATTGCTGCGATGATCGTTGCGACAAGACCGGCGATAGCCACTAAATAGCTCTGTAGTAGCGTCGCGATGGAAGTGATCAGAAGTGCCAATGCTGTCAAGACTGGTAGATAGGAAGGGCCCGCTACTTTTTGAACAGCTTGGGGTTCTCCCGTTACGACATCAGTAATAAGTGTCGCTCGAAAACGATCCGGCATGGCTTCAAGCTCAGAGGAAATTAATTCCCATCGCTCGTTTCTTTTAATTTCTTCTGGTGATTCCCACAAGGGATCTCGACTATAGATAACTGGCGGCTTCAAGTTCACATAGTTGGGCATATCCACGTCATGTGACCATTCAAGAGAGCCCGAGCTCCACGGGTTCCGGGGGGCCTTGGGGCCTTTTCTCCAGCTCCAATAAACATTCCATGCGACGCAAATAAATCCGATGGCGACAATAAAAGACGCTATGGTCGACAGCATATTCAGCCAACCAATTCCTAGGCTCTCTGGATAGGTATAAACTCTGCGAGCCATTCCTTTAAGTCCTGAGATATGCATCGGAAAGAATGCCAAATTAAAGCCGACAAAGATCAGCCAAAAGCTCCATTTGGCCATTTGTTCATTAAGCATCTTGCCCATCATCAGAGGCATCCAATAATGCAAGGCTGCTAAGATAGGAAAAACGACTCCGCCGATCAGCACATAGTGAAAATGTGCTACCACAAAATAGGTATCGTGAGATTGCAGATCGAATGGAAGTACAGCGACCATGACTCCGGTCAATCCACCTAGAACGAAAATAGCTAAAAATCCCAAAATGAATAACATAGGAGACTTGATGATCGGTCGTCTGCGCCAAATCGTCGCAATCCAGGCGAAAACTTGAGTCGCACTTGCAAGGACAATGACCAGACTGGCGGCCACGAAAAAACTCATAGAGAGTGCTGGCATTCCCGTTGTGAACATATGATGAACCCACAGTCCGAAACTCATAAATCCCGTAACAAGAATTGCTCCTGCGACCCAGGTGTATCCAGCCAATGGCCTTCGAGCGAATGCAGGCAAAATCATCGAAACCATGCCCGTTGCCGGGATGAACATTATATAAACATCCGGATGCCCGAAAAACCAAAATAGATGTTGCCACAGAAGAGGCAATCCACCTCGCTCTGGATCAAAGAAGCTTGTTCCTGCGGCCCGATCCAACTCAATTAAAACGGTTGCTCCGAACAAAGTAGCAAAAGCAAAAATGATCATGAATCCTGTGACGAGCCAGGCCCATGCAAACAATGGCATTTTTCCAAGAGACATTCCCGGAGCTCGAAATTTCAGTATTGTTGCTACGATTTCAATACCTGCTCCGACACCGGCAATTTCTATGAAACCCAAACCCACCAACAGAAAATCCAAACCTAAACCTGAATATTTACTGGAGGAAAGAGGTGGATAGACGAACCACCCCGCATCCGGAACAGCATCGAAAAGAAAACCGCTGAAGAAAACCAATCCGCCCGAAAAGAAGACCCAAAAGCTGAAAGCACTCATTCGCGGAAAAGCCATTTCCCTCGATCCAAGAATTGCAGGGAGCAAGAATATGGCAAAACCTTCTAAAAACGGCAAAAGCACCAGATACATCATAGTCGAGCCATGCATTGTGAAGAGCTCATTATAAACCTTTGGCCCGATAAAATTGTTATCAGGTACGGCAAGCTGTATGCGCATGATCAAAGCGATGATTCCTGCCAGCGAGAAGAAAATAAACGAAGCCGACATAAAGCGGGCTCCATAGGGCTGATTGTTGACGCTGGCAAACCAATCCCCCCAGCCGACCGGTGCTGTCCAAACTTTTTCGAAATTCTTACGGGTGTTATCTGCGACGTTCATTGGTCATCCTCATTTTAAGCTCAGAAGATAGTCACTCAGCACATGAAGCTCGTGACTGGAAAGAAAAGACCTTGGCATTTTGTTCCCCGGCTTTAGCGCTTGAGGATTCGAAATCCAACCCATCAGGTTGCCCTTGTTATTTAGAACCGTACCCGCTCCTAAGGAAACTCTAGATCCGACATGGGTCAAATCTGGTCCAACATTTCCAAGCGCCGGCAGTTTTCCAATTGAATGACATTCAGCACATCCAACCTTTTTAAAAACCTCTAACCCCGCAGAAGGAGGCGCAGCAGACAGCTCTTCGCGGGCGCTCTTTTTTTGTTCGAGCCAACGTGCATAGGCGGCCGGCTCGAGGGCCACCACATGAAGTGACATCTGCGCATGAGCCAAACCACAAAATTCTGCGCACTGTCCTCTGTAAACCCCGGGTTCACTGGCCTCAAAAACTATTCGGTTCTTCAACCCTGGGATTAAATCCATTTTTCCAGCAAGACTCGGTACCCATAAACTATGGATAACATCAACGGAAGCGACCTCAATCTGAATACGCTCACCCACCGGAATGTAAATCTCATTGGCGGTGACAATACCATGCTGGGGGTAACTTACTTCCCACCACCACATATATCCGGTCACTTTAATAGTCGGTTCCTCTGAGGTCGGCTGAATGGCCCCCGTCAAACTTAACGTCAGAATCAAAAGTCCTGTGAGTACGACCGTTGGAAAGATGACACCCAACCCGACAATAAATTTACTCTCGCCCTCAGAATTTGGCGGAATCTCTTGACGCTTTCCGAAGACACCAATGATTACCAAGACCATCACCAAAACAAAAACAGCACCAAATATCCACGTCATCCAAGATGTCAGTTCAAAAATAGAACTTGCCACCTGACCGGCGGGATCCAAAGCTGACGTTCTGACATAAAAGCTCGTCACTTCCCTCGACATCAGTACTCCTTAGGAAAGGTCTGAATAACCAACACAAAGGCCACAATGTCATCCAGCTCTTCTGCCGTAAGCCGACTCTTGTAAGCAGGCATTGCCACACCTTCAGGTGGCTGACTGACGAAATTTTTAAGTTCATCTTGTGAGTAGCGGCGATCTAAACCGCTCAAGTTCGGAGCGAAAGAATAGCCTTGGCCACCTACCGAATGACAGTTAAAACAACCAAATTTGGTGAATAAATGACGACCTCTTTCCACATTACCATTTACTTGTTCGCCTTTTGGAAGCGGGGGCAACTCCGTTTGAGGCCATGCTGTCCAGGAAGATTTCAAACGCAGTCCGGTTAAAGCGAGTAAAGCTACGACCAGTGAAAGAGTCGTTATGACTGCAATGGGTCGTCGCTGTGCACCTCTGTTATCTCCGCGGTCGACAAAAGGTAAAAGGACAAGTACTAGAAACACCACTATCGGAAATACCCAATGAAAAGTGTCAGAGATCGCCGGTGGCAAATAAGCCGCAAGGGCGCTATACCAGTGAAACCACCATTCTTCTTGGGGAAAGGAAATTTCAGTCAAGTTTGCTTCAGGATATAATTCCTGAGGCCCTTGAGTATAAGCTAGCCATGCAACGAAAAGAAAGACTACGAATGCCACAGTACCGCTTTTCGAGATCATTCCCGGAAAAAAAGGCTGACCCATCTTTGGGTCGTTCTTTTCTCGATCTCTAAGTTCAATTTGCTGATCGGCGGTGGCCGGCGCGTATTCCTTCTCTAAGGGAGTGGTAGCACCGTAAGTTAGCACTAAATATATATGATACCCAACTGCCGCAAAAAGAGCGAAGGGCACAAACAGGACATGAACTGCATAAAGTCTACTTAAGGTTGCTCTCCCAAGATCGACACCACCTTGAACAAAGTAAACTATCTCTTCACCTATCCAAGGGATCTTGTAAAAAATATTAAGGGCTATACCTAAAGCGTAAACCGATCTTTCGTCCCATCGTAGGGTGTACCCGATCAGCGAGGTTGTAATCATCAAAAAGAAAATGACTACGCCAACAAGCCAGGTGCCCTCTCGAGGCGGCAAATATCCGCCGAGAATAATATGTCGGAACATGTGATAGATCAGGACAACAACGACAATCCCCGCTGACCAATAATGCAATCCACGAACAAAAGAACCCATCAAATTACCAGAGGTGATTTGCCTAACACTTTCGTAAGCGGTCTCCGGTGAAGGGGAATAGGTCAGTGCCATAAACATTCCGGTCACCAAGAGCGTGATCAGTAAAACTAAAAGCGTGGCCCCGTCGCCATAGTACCAGGGATGTTTTGCGACTCGGTGATAAATGATGTGCTTTTCAATAGGGCGGAAGTTAAACCTCAGCTTCAGCCAAGCCTTTATACTTTCCTTTAGTTCTGCCGGTGATCTTTTCTCTGCCATTTTAAACCATCGCCGGAACGGATCGAATATCAATTTCTAAGATACCTTCACGCACACGGTTCTTAAATCTCCACATTGGTTTGTTAGGAGGACCGGCCCGTCGCTCTCCTTCTTTGTCAAAAATTCCACCATGGCACGGGCAAAAAAACCACTCGCTGCCAGAATCATAGTTAAGTGGACACCCCAGATCCGTGCACGATCTGGAATAGACCACAAAATCTTGATCAGATTTTCGCCAAACATAAACTGACTTCGAACTGAGCGAACCCGTCTCTTCCTTTACTTTTACAAGTGCGGGTGTAATTTTGCCTTGCGGATAGTTCGTCACCGGCCCTAATGGCTTCCATTCGTCATTTTCTTCTTTGGTAAAGTTCGGCGTCAAAGAGTGTAAGACAACAGGAATTGACATGACTGCAGCAATTACGGCTCCAGTACCTTTTATAAAAATGGATATAAAATCCCTTCGCTTCATTGTGCCGTCCTTTCACTGTTAAAATCAGTGGGAGACTATGCGAAGTTGTCAAATAATAGCAATTTCAACTCACACTACTCGAGGAAAAACATATTTATTGATCTCTGAAATTACAAAGTAGCAAGAACCTGAACACCGACAGAGTCCAATGAATTCGATTCTTCTCGAAGTCGATCAAGCATACATTGGTAGCACATGACTTCGAGGGATAAATCATGAAATTACCGAACGTTTCGATTTCATTCGTGTGGGTTGTACTCACCTGCGGACTCATAACTCTGCTGATCATTGTTGGAAACCTGACAATACTCGGACTGAATCGTCCAACAATACCCACCCCTACAGAAGTAAACTGGACAGAGTTCCAAAAAGGTCGACTCTTGCTTGATCAATATGGATGTGGCGGCTGTCATATCGTGCCCGGACTTAGCAAGGCAAGAGGAAGAGTCGGCCCCAGCCTGAAGAACATTCATGAGCAAATGTTTATTGCAGGAGTGGTCGCCAACAATTCAAGTAATCTTGCCCAATGGATTCAAAATCCGCAAAGTTTAGCCCCCGGAACAGCCATGCCCAACCTGGAAGTCACTGAAGAGCATTCCAGATTGATGGCAAACTACCTGATGACTCCCCCAAGAGAAGGCGTCGCAGATTGGCTAAGAGCTTTAGGATCCGAACGTGAAGAGAAAGTCACTGATCCTTTACGGCACTGATCAAGGAATATTCCAAAGCACCCGTCTTGAACCCGCCCCACATCCGCAAAGGAGTCCATAAAAAGTCATGGCTTCTCTGCGCCACCTGATAATTCTTCCACATTTCCAGAGGATGAAGCGCCGTGTACTTGGACATCTCTTTCAATACTAGTTCCCAGGTTTTTGCCACCTGGCTGGATAGATTCTCGACGCTTTTTATTTTAAATCCCGTATTTTTCAGAACATCAACGTACTCTGATGTGGTGAACAAACTGGGAAGTCGACCCTCATCGCAAATTGGAACTAACAGCAACTTCTTTTGAGCGGAACTGGCTTTTTCATTTTGCACCCACGCACAGATTGTTAATGTTCCACTGGGCCGAAGAATACGATGTGCTTGTTTAAAAAAATCAGATTTATCCGTGGCATGTTCAGAACTCTCCAAAGCAATTGCGGCGTCAAAGGTTTCTGCGCGAAGTGAATTATCAAGCCAGTTCTCGTGAAGGAATTCTAAGTGTCCACGAGATGGCATCAGGTTTCTTGCCCGCTGCGCCTGCTTTTCAGAAAGGGTGATTCCACAGATGGAAGCATCAAGTTTTTCGGCAAGATATTTAGCGGTTTCACCATAACCACAACCAATGTCACAGATCCGATCCTTTTCACGTAGGCCTCCGGCTGCAATCACTTTGTCGATGAGCTGTTGAGTCGCCTGGTTCTTCGATTCATCCCCTCGGATCCACAGACCGTGGTGTAAGTGATTCCCCCAAAGCTTTCGATAAACCTCATCCAGATCATCGTAATGAGCCTGAACCTCCTCAGCATGCACCGACCGACTTGCAGTTAACATGGATTCCTCCTAAATCGTGACCTTGGCCCCTTCTTTGG
>DFXZ01000003.1 GCA_002381805.1 Bdellovibrio sp. UBA4095 | reverse complement strand
CCGGGCAAATGTGAATCGGATCTTTAGAAGGACCTGGAACACAACGAAGAAACCCGAGAGACTTGCTCTGCACCTGGCGATGTACGCTCTTTATCACAATCTCTTCGTAATTCATCACCCAGCAAGATAAAAAAACAACCGATTGAAATCAACAAATCCTTCTTGGCTTGCTAGCTCAAGAAAGATTTGTTTCCGGCAACAATTAAAGGGGCCAGTTTTTAAAGCATGACTCCGCTGAGGATGAGGCTGGCTACCGAGAAGTAGATGACTAAGCCAGTGACGTCCACCAGCGTAGCAACCGCCGGAGCAGATGACGAGGCGGGGTCAAAGCCGATTTTCTTTAGTATGAATGGGAGCATTGATCCCGCAATAGTTCCCCAAAGGACGATTCCTATCAGGCTGCACATTACTGTGACGCCAATCAGTGCATAATGCTCGCCGTACAATGATTCTCTTGTTGGCCACACGATAATTCTAAGCAGACCTACTAATCCAAGGCAGAGGCCTAAAGCCAATCCAGCCATGAGTTCTCTTCCCAGGACCCGCCACCAGTCGCGAAGACGAACTTCACCCAGAGCCATAGCACGAATGATCAGCGTCGAAGCCTGTGATCCAGAGTTGCCTCCAGAACTTATGATCAGAGGAATGAAGAGTGCAAGGACCACAGCTCTTTCAATTTCTGTATGGAAGTAACCCATCGCCGTCGCAGTGAACATTTCTCCCAGGAAAAGAATCATCAGCCAGCCGGCGCGTTTGCGGATCATTTCTAACATTGAAATTTTCAGATAAGGAGCATCCAGCGTTTCAACGGCACCGAACTTATGAATATCTTCGGTAGCTTCTTCCTGAATGGCAGTTGCGACGTCATCGAACGTGACGATACCTTTCATAATTCCATGCTCATCGACGACAGGAACGGCCATCAAATCTTGCTGCGAAAAGATCCGACCAATTTTTTCTTGGTCCATCTCGGGCGGGACCTTAAGGACGTCGGTATGCATAATCTCAGCAATCTTTTTATTCGGAGCTGCAGAGAAAAGCTCTCGGAAGGAAACGACTCCTAGTAGCTTCTGATCTGAATCCAAGACATAGGCATAATAGATTGTTTCAACGTGGGTCTTGGCTTGAATGCGAATGTAACTTATCGCTTCGTCCACACTGATATCGGGGCGAAGGCGAACAAAACGAGAACTCATCAAGCCACCGGCAGCGTCTTCTGCATAAGCAAGAAGGGCAGTGACCTCGCGCTTGGTCTGAGGGTCCAGTAAAGACAAAAGCTCTTCCTTGGTATCTGGTCCCATTTCCTGGATAAGATCGGCCACGTCATCTGGAGCTAGCATTCGCACCCAAGAGCGTCGCTCTAATGGTCCAGCTTCTTCGATAAGTTCAGCTTGGTCGTGGGTGTGAAGACTTAGGAACAGCTCTTCGGCGTCGGTGCGTGGTAGATCCTTGAACTTTTCTCTGCGTTCATCAGGAGCAAGGGATGACCAGATGTCAGTCAAATTCATTACCGAATTCTCGTCTTGCTTTTCGTCGAGGATTTGGTCGTTGTTGTCCATGTCCGCTCCGCCCTGATGATAATGCCTGAAGAAATACTCACTCTTCGGCAAAAAGTGTTTAAATTTTAGACCAGTTCTGTCGTTTTAAACTGCGGCAATACCTCTGATGTAGGCCCTAAAGCAATGATTTCGCCATTCTGCAGCCAGAGAATCCGATCGCAGCTCGCCAGGGTTGATAGCCGATGAGCAATAATAATCTGCGTGCGATCTGCGAAAAACTCTCCTGTTGCTTTGACCATGATTTCTTCCGATTGGGGGTCTACAGAGCTCGTCGCTTCATCCATGATGATAATCGGCGCTTCCTGTAAAAGGCAGCGAGCCATACATAAAAGTTGGCGCTCGCCCAATGACAAATTCTTACCCCGTTCTTCAATTCGCATGTCAAGACCACCGGGCTGCTCCTGAACCCAGGCTTTCAGTCCAACACGTTCCAGTGCTGCAAAGATATGCGCATCAGAGAAGTTTTCTTTGATATCCAAGTTAAAGCGCAAAGAGCCTTGAAACAGAATGGGCTCTTGAGAAATAAAAGCCATGGACTGTCTGTAGAGATTCAGATCCATTCCGGCGCCTTTTTCATCTAATTTTGGCAAGTGATTGTTGATAGCGATTTGACCCTTATCAATGTCATAAAGATAAAACAAGGCTTGTATCAAGCTGGACTTGCCCGATCCAGTTCGACCTACGATACCAAGGCGCTCACCAGCTTGAACTTCAAAGTTCAGACCTTTTAGGACCCAGGGTAAATCTTTGCGATAGCGGAACCACACATCTCTAAACTGAACCGAGGCGCTTTTTTCTTCAGTCAAGCGCCGGTGGCGCAGATACTGCTCAAGTGAAGGAGCGTACTGAGGATGCCCAGTGGGAAATTGCGCAAAAGAAGGAAGGTGCGCGCCCGGCTCCAGGTCCATACGCATGTACTGATCAAGTCTTTCAACACCAATGATTGCTTCTTCAAACTGCGTGAGCCACTCGAAAAACATTCCCACAGTATTACCTGAAAGAACAATAAAGGTGAATGCCACACCAACTGAACCGATCGTTGCCCAACCTTTTTCGATCATGAAATAAGATGACACCCCGGTCACGAGAAGCAGCAAACTGGTCAAGCTGCTCATTTGTAAAGAAAAGCTCATCAGGTGTTTGGTGGTGCTCAACTTTTGACTTAGGAAGTAGCGATCCAAACGCTCAAAGCGAGCTCCAAATATTTTCTCCCGTCTGAAAGAACGAATGGTGCTGGCTCCCTGCGTGGTTTCTGCGAAGTGGGCGATACTCGGAGAGCGTGAAGCTGAAAGTTCTCTTCGCGAAGAACGAAGTTTCTTTTGGTTCAATTTGTATACGATGAAATTCAAGATTCCGGTAAAAGCTACAAAAATCAAATAGTAGGGATTGGCGACTGTGATGAGGATCACCATCATTGTTAAATCAAAAATAATAGAAATAAACTCGGCTAAAGGGCCACCAAACAAGCGAAAGACATTTCCGTAGTCACTCGAAAAACGCGTGATTATGCGCCCTGCTGGAGTTTGATCAAAGAACGCCATCGGCAAACGCGATGTTCGCAAGGTCACTTCATCGTAAAGACGAGAAATCGCCTTAGCTGAAAGCCGCGAAAAAGCAACTCGGAATGTAAAGGTGCATAAAAATCCCAGTATTGCCATGAAAAGCAAAACCATCACGAAGTCTTGCGAGGTGAAACCAGGAAAGGGCGTGTCTTGTCCGCTTAAACTGTCGACCCAGAATCCGATAATGTTGGTGTTTCCAAGAAGCAAGCCCCGCCCTAAAAAGCCGACAAAGAGGTAAATAAAGATGCGAATTAAAAAAGGCTGGTAAGCCAGACGCAGAGTTAGAAAAAGACTTTTGTTGAAAGCCCCCTCTTTTCTGACGTCGCCATCAGAAAGATATTTGGGACGAGGATCAACTTTCGACATAGCCAACCTTGTCCTTTCTCTCTGTCGCTTCTTGGGCCACTGAGGTCGTATACTCGCGGAATTTAGGATTTCGTGCCAGCAGTTCTTCGAAAGAACCGTCATCGAGGATTTTACCGTCTTCCATAAAAAGAATGCGATCTACTCGATGAAGGGCGCTTAATCGATGGGTCACTAAAATACGAGTGTGCTCTTTCCAGGCGCCTAATAAGAGCGTCTCGAAAAGCTTTTGTTCTGTGTCGACATCCACGGCACTTAGGCAATCATCGAGCAGAAGGATCGAAGATCTTTGATAGTGAACACGGGCAAGGCCGACGCGCTGGCGTTGACCTCCAGAAAGATTGACTCCGCGTTCGCCGATTTCTGTGTTCAATCCACTTTCGACTTTCTCGGCACTAAGATCAAACTGAGCCAGCTTCAAGGACTCTTCCACCAGGGGATCTCGGTCTGCTTCGATGTCGTAAATGAAAGCAACGTTTTCACGAAGGCTGGCATTCATAATAAAGCCTTCTTGAGGGACATAAGAAAAATGTTCGCGAACTTCGTCGATAGGAGCTTCGAGGGCGTCTTTATCGCCCAAACGGTAGGTGTCAAACGAGGCGCCGGTCTCTCGCAGTAGCGAAAGTAAGAGCATCGACTTGCCAGCACCAACTTCGCCCACGATAGCGACAAATTCTCCGTGCTCAATAGAAAAATCGATATCTTTTAAAATTTTTCTTTTACCTACAGAAAGATTTAAGCCATGAACCTGCACGGAGTATTTTTTGTCTCGCTGAAGTGCGGCCTTGTCGACGGCTGTCTCTGTGGTTTCCGTCTGATTGTTTTTTAAGCTGAAGAAATCTTCCAGTCGTTTAAGGGAGGTCCAAGAGTCGAAGGCAAATGTAAAAAACCAGGGCATTTGCCGGAAGGGTCTGGTTAAAAAACCACTAAGAATCCACAAAAGCGCCAGAATCTCGCCGCTGGTGGCTTGATGATTCGACCAAAAAACTAGAGAGGAAAGGGCAATCACATTCAAAAGGAACGTGATCGACGAGGAGACGGAGTTCATCACTTGGCCGTTGGTGACCATGTGAACTCGATTGGTGGTTTCCTGTGTGCGTTTGGCAAAAATATTTTTTTCAAAATGGCGAATCCAGCCTAAGATTCGAATCGTGCGAATGTTCTGAATCCATTCATTCACCAGACCGATTCTTTCAGCGGCCAGTTGTTTAAACTTAAAGAAAAAACGGGATTGCCGAAGTGCCATCAGAGTATTGAAAACCACGATGAAGGCCATCGTGAGAACGGTCGGCCAAAGTGGGACATCGAACAGCATCCCGATGGCAAAAGGGGCCAGTAACAATGGGAAAAAGGTTGCTGTGCCTGCGGGCAGTGTTTGGTCCAAAAAGACCGTGGATCCCTGCACGTCAGTCGCATACAACGAAACAATTTCGCCGACAGGTTTACCGCTCATTGTGTCTACTTGCAGATGGAGGGTTTTATCATAGACTCGTTTTGCAAAAATTCTTTGCATCAGAAGCGATTCTTTGACGGCGAGGTAGCTGGTGATTTGATAGAGAGATTGACCGGCAATCAGAGCCAAAAAGGCCAGAAGGATGTAAACCAACGGTGATTCAAACCGCCATAGATGCAGATGCCCCTCGGCTCCGGTAAGTCGATCGACGAATTCTTTTTGAAAAAAAGGGCCCAAAAGTCCCAAGACTGCTGCGCCTAAGGAGCAGAGGACAATAAGTATCCGTGCAGGAAAACGGGTGAAAACCACTTCAGCAAAAAGTTTATTCATGGTTATCGTCCCTAAGCCATCCCGTAAGGCTCTTGCGCTGACTTTTGTTCGGCAAAACCTGATGAGGAAAAAGCTTGCTGTCAAAAAGAACGAACTGACCAAGATGAGGCTCGATGTTGTCGATCACTTCATCTTCGTTGGTGGCGGAAAACATCTGGAGCTCTCCACCATGACTTTTTTGCCACTCCTCATTGAGGTACAGAACAAAAGTTACAATTCGATTCTGCCGACCCTTGTGGTTGTCATAGTGTTTGTCATAACGAGCTTCTGGTGGATAAACAGAATAGTGAGCTTCAGCGCTGCGAAGTCCCAGGTAGAAATTCTTATTCAAACCGTTCTTGAGCTCGGTGAGTATATCTAGAAAAGTTTTTTGTAGTTTTGATTCATTCTTTTCATCGAGCCAGAAAATGGAATCACCACGAATTTCAGCCGCGGTTTTTTTTTCGAGACCAGCACCAATTGAAGCCTTTTTAAAGAGACCTTTGGTGTAGAGATTTTGACACTCAAAGGCAAGCTCACGACAGTAATCGAGGTCAAAAACATCCCTTGAGACTGCGCAGTGGTTTTTTGCGAAGTCCTCATACATTTTGTCGATATTTTGGAGATTGATTTGATTCTGTTCCAAAGTGTTGCCATTCTAGTCATGTGAGGCACTGATGGCAAAAAGTTCTTTATCGCGACGAGAGTTTTTAAAGATTTCGGCACTGGGTTCCGCAGCACTGACATTTGGCAGTTGCTCGACCGCAGATCGATACTTTATGGGCGACGTCAGGAATCTTGAGAAAGAAGTCATCATTCTGGGAGCCGGTGCGGCAGGTTTGGCGGCGGCTTACGAGCTTAAAAAACGCAAGGTGCCATTTCGTATCTATGAGGCATCGTCCCGTTTGGGTGGCCGAGTGCAAAGTGTTTCATTGTTTTCGGAAGATGGTCCCGTGGGAGAGCTTGGTGCTGAATTTTTTGAGAACACGCATCATGAAGTCTTTCGCTTCGCCAAGGAGCTGAATCTGCAGGTGCACGAATTAAAGGCACCGCGCTCTTTGGAAGCTCATCTTTTTCATTTTGGAGGCAGGTCTTATAGAGTGAAGGACATTATCCCAAGGTTAAGAACTTTTCAGCAACCTCTACGCAGGATACATCGGGACCTGTTTCGTGGGCAGTCTGTGGCTCTTAACTTTAGAAATGCGCTTCAGTACGAAAAGGCGAGCTATTACGACAGTCTCTCGCTCAAAGCCCTTTTGGAAACCTGGCAAAGCGAGCTTGATCCGGTGATTTCATCGCTGATTGAAATTCAGGCGGTGAGCCGATTCGGAGTCGACAGTCACGAGCAGTCTAGCTTGCACTTCCTATCAACCTTAGATTCGGAAGGAAGCGCCCTTTTAACGGGACGGCCAACCTATCGCATGCAAAACGGACTTTCTTCCTTAACTCAGACCTTGGCGCAACGAATTGCAGGCGTCATCCCCGAGCATACTCTTCGCGCCAACCGACCACTTATTGAGATTGCCGAAAAAGACGGTCGCTTTACCCTGACTTTCCAGGGGCCACGCAGCAAAGAAGTTGTCTTTACTCGCAATATTATTTGCACGCTGCCGTTTACCAGATTGCGCCAAGTAAAGGGTATTGATCGTCTAAAAATCGGGGAACTTAAAAAAGAGGCCATTCAGAATCAAGGATATGCAACCCATAGCAAAGGAATCCTAATCTTCGATTCTCCTTTTTGGATGAGGAATCAGGGAGGGATACCGGCAAACCTAGGTAATTTTACTGGTGACTTTCCATCTCAAAAAATGTGGGACTCGGGTCGCACTCAAGAGGGAAAAAACGGAATTCTGGCTTATCAGCGTGCTGGCGAATCGGGATTAAACGCAGGCAGTAGGGCTCCTCAGGAAGCCCTTAAAGATTTAGGACTGTTTTATAAAGAGGTGCCCGTAAGCGATCGGGAGAGGCAGCCAATGATTAACTGGCGCACCAAAACTTGGAGCCAGGGCTCCATGGCATACTTCAAGCCGGGGCAATACATGCGCCTTAAAGGAGTTGCCGGAGAAAGCGAGTATAACGGCCGTTTTCAGTTTGCAGGGGAGCACACCAGCTTGCACTTTGCTGGAACCCTGCAAGGCGCTCTTGAGTCAGGTGTGCGCGCAGCCAACGCCGTCAGGATCTAACTACTTCACGAGATCAATTGAGAAAATTGCCTTTTCGCCATGGGTGCCGATAAAGTCCTCAATATCTTTTTTGTTGATTGAATGAACAAGTGTCGCTGCGTGATTTCCAGTGTTGACCATTCCTTGTGGAATCGTACCGTCAGCATTTCTCCAGCTGTAGTTCTCATTCGGTGAGACTGCAAAAACAATCAGGTTGTAGGAAGGCCGGAAGCCCTCTTTGGCAATCTGAACTCCAGGCAGTTCGATCGAATCCTTGGTGATCTTAACTTGGCGTACTTCTTTCACCGCAGACACTGTGATCTGGGAAGAGTCGGTGGAAATAAAGGGACGTGAGCCTACAGCATAAATGACGGTGAGTGTTTGACCGTTCAGATTGCCGAGCTTGTTGATCTTGAGCGCAGGAACAGCATCGAATCGTGCCGCCTGTGCACTTCTCTGAGAGAACGACCCGCTCAGTAAGCCAAGACCGACTATGACCGTAAGAGCATTGATAAAAATAAACTTCAGGGATCTCATTTTCTTCCTTCTTTCCCGTAATTCAAGAACATAACAATATGGCCATTAGGATCCATGTTAACTTGATTGATATCTAACTTAATTCCAAGGATCTGAGGCGGTAAGGGCAGCGAGCCGGGAATGGACTCTTCCTTTGTTGCCCAGCCAGAGCTGATTTTTTTTAGCTCCTTCTGAACCCCTTCGCGGACCTTGCCTTTTACCAGCTTACCTGCCAGAGACAAGTACTTTTCGTCCAAGTATAAACTGTTCGTATCTATCGAATGCAATAAAAGCTGCATTCCACTTCCATCAGGAAGCTGACGCAGTTTAGTCACTATATCAAACTCCACGACGACAGTCTTTTTTAGGAAGATTGTTCCAGGAGTGTTTTCGACCGCCACGCGAAGTTTGACGAAGGCTTCGGTGGGTTTTTGAACGACGCCAGCTGGTGGTTTCATGTAATCGATAAGCGGCGGGGCCATCAGCTTAAGAATCGTACCATCGGACTGCTGAATTCGCTCAAAGTTCTTTCTCTCAAAGCTAAGCTGCAGGATTCGATTCACCAGAGATCGATCTAAACTTAGAGCAATATCGTACTCGTGAGCGGGAAGATGTTCGAACGAGGGAAGGCCGCGAGAACCATTTGATTTTCTAGGCTTACTACGGGAGTTAATGGGATCTTCAACATAGCCGGTTAAGTTGATATTTAGTGATTGCTTAAGATTAATATTTTGTAGTTGTAGTCCCCATTTAAATGCGGGACGAAGATCCTCTGGAATTTGCCCTGGTGGCAGCATGTCTTGCACCTGCTCAAGTTGCCCTGTGAAAAACTCTTTTGCTTTTGTGTTAAGCAGTCCAGGGAGCTGATTTCGAGTAAACTGGGCTAAATTCTCGCGAATTTTTTCCAGCATGAACGGCGCTTGATTGCGAAAGAGCTTATCGATTTGTTCGTTATTCAAAAAGAATTTCTTTCCATTCACTTCGACGGCAAAAGTCGGCACGACAAGTTCTTTGTATTTAATTTCGACGGGTATTTGATCGAAGTTATTCTCTACTTCGAGGGCTTCGAACTCTAAGGCGCCTTCGGCAGTCATACGAATATAGAAAGGCAGGCGGACCTTCAGGGGTGATTCATCGCCACCGGCCGAAAGAGTCACCTCATGAAATCCAGCTTTACCGAGAAACTCGTTTTCAAGGTCCCAGGCTAATACAGACTGAGTGGAAACGGTCATCTTTTTAATTTCAAGTTCGATCGCTAAAACGGCTCCATCCACTTTTCCAATGGCGCGCATTAGCTTTTCATCTGTCACAAGACCGAATCTGGAAAAATTCGCAATATATCCGGATTCTCCAATGGCTATGGTCGGGCGATGATCATTTAAAGAGAACCCCACCAACCACTGAGTCAGTAAGCTGCGCAACTGTTTATAGACTTGAACGGCTTCTGGACTTTTTTCTCGAAAGTCATCGGGATTGAGAGGTTTATCTGCAGAGTACGACATTGCCGGGAAGTAGCCTTCGTCAAGTTTGACGCCCAGGTTGCCTAAAATATTGTTCAGCTCTTTGTCGAAATAAGCCATTCCCCGAGGTGTGATGCGTACTTGGACAGCATCACGAAGAAGATTCTTTTCCAAGAGCAAAGGGCCGATATCCCCCTGTGCCCAGACAGGAAGAGTCTGAGAAATCAAAAGAATAGGTAGCAAGAGCTTGGCATGTCTAGGCTGCAATCTCATATTCCTCCCTTAAGTGGGCGATTTGTGACTATCAGTGGCAATGCAAAGCGAGGTCCATGAAAATTCTGGGTGATGCTAAAGCAGAAGTGATTAAAAGAAAAAAACCCGTCTAGATAATAGACAGGGTGACGAATTTAGCAATTTTACGTTCGCTCTTTAGAAGCTCTTACCCCAACCGGCACGCAGAATGATTTGGGTCGCAGAGGATGTGCTGTTTTCCGGGTAGAGAGCGTAATCCAACTGAACCGGGATGAAAGTATTGCGGTTCAACTTGTAATCAACTCCCAATGATCCGACAATTGTCTGGTTCGTAGAGATTTTTGAAGTGTTTAGGATATTACTTGTCTTGTTCATAGCAAATAAGAATCCCAGACCGGCACCGCCCCAGAACTCCATAGTGTTGTTATTGACGAAGCTGTATCGAACCAATGCTTCCACACCAAGATAGCCAATATCAACTTTACATTCACCAGCGCATGTCGCTGAGGTTCCCGAGGCAACCAGAGCTTCGTAACCACCTAAGATTCGCGCGCTGATTTTGCCGTCAAGGTTCATCTGATAAAACCCGGATAGATTGAAGCTGCTACCTGAAAGACTGATGGATGTCGTGCTATTGGGTTTAACTGTCATACTGTTGGAAGCATATCCCGCCGTCAGACCCCAGCCCTTGTTGGAACTCCCAGCAGAACGTTTCCCGCCACCAGCAGTGTACGGCTCAAGGCTGTGGGATAGTAATGCCCGTCCGCGAAGGACAACTGCGAGAGCTTTATCGCCACGCACTTGTTTTACTTGCAAGATGGCTCTTTTTTTACCGTCAGTAGAAACAGCATAATATCTGTCTCCGACTCGAACCTGGTCACCTTCAGTATTTAGAAGGGCTTGCTTTTGTTTGATTGATTGGATCTTCACTGCTTGCGCAGGCAAAGAGACAAAACATAGCATCATCAGAGTTGTCGTAAAAAGTGTTTTCATTTTCAATTCATCGTCACATTTTTGAGTAAACTTAATACTGGTGATAAAGTTTCACTTTGATACGAATTAAAGGTTCAAAATAAAGACCAAAGTCTGAATCAAAATGGACCGTTTATTATGAGAGGCATTTGCGTATTTCTAACAGCCCCTTTACTATGTAATCTCGGGGGATGAGATGAGATCACTATCGTTCGTTAGAAAAGTTCAGATTATCGGACTGACCTCTATTATGTTGTTTTCTTTTCAGAACTGCGGAGGAAACTTCGTACTGAATGAAGAATTCATGGAAGCTGCATCGACCGCTCCGACACCTCTTCCTGACTTGAATCCTCCAGATACACTCACAACTCCTGAACTATTAAAAAGTGATCGATTGGTTTTTTGGTCGCAGGTCGGTGAATCTGATTACTCAAAAACAATTCGGACAGATCAGTTTTCATTTCTTCTAGCACTTGATCGTCAAGCTACGGGTCAAATTATATCTATCCGCGGTGGTCCACTATCTGAAGAAGGGATCCTTGAGGTAGATAATGGCAAGATCACGGTTTACAGAGTTTCTTCTTCCGGAAATCTTTCCTATATGGAAGCTGCTGTGCCTTCAAGTGGACAGAAAATGATCATCGGAGCTCGGTTCGGTAAAGAGGCCGGGAATGTTTCCTTGATGGTTAATGGTAAATACCAAAGAACCACTGTTTATAAGTTAGGAACGCCACAGGCTTTTACAAATAGAGTAAGAACGATTGCCGAAAATATTCTGCAGGGTGAAGTCTATGAGGTGGTCGCTTTTGATAAAGTTATCACGGCTTTGGAAATGAACACACTTTCTCGATTTATAGCTCAGAAAAACTCGGTAGCAAATGTCGTGGTCGATACCAGCCTGGTTGGGCAACCAGATCCAAATCCAGCGGTTACACCGACGCCGACACCGTCGCCAAGTCCAAGTCCTTCACCATCACCTAGTCCTAGTCCGTCGCCTTCACCAAGTCCGACTCCAACGCCGACGCCAACTCCAACTCCAACTCCAACTCCGACACCGACACCTGTGGACAGTGCAGCGTTCAAGGCTGCAGCGCCAATTATCGAGAATAAATGCGGAGTCTGCCATTACACTCCAGAGATCGGCGACTTTAAAGGAACGAAAGAGTCCGAATACTTGGCTCAAGGCTGGATTAAAAAAGGAAATCCCGAAGGTTCGAAACTTTACTATAGAATCAAAGGCTCTGCTGGAGGCAATGGACCTAAAGATATGCCGCAGGGTCGTGGAACCCTTTCTGGAGATGAACTTAAAAAGATATATGATTGGATTAAAAATATTAAATAATTATTCTCTGTAGGAGGGGAAAGAAAATGAAGTTCTTAGCATCTTTGATTGTTGCATCATTCGTATCAGCAACAGCGTTCGCTCAATCTAGTGCCATCGTCGATGTGACTTTAAATCCGATGGGTGACTTTAAGGCTAAAACTACTCAGATAAAAGGTTTTGCTGTAGTTAAAGGCGATACAGTATCTGCGCAAAATATTGTAGTCGGCTTAAAAGGTCTAAAGACAGGGGTTGAGCTCAGAGATAAGCATACAATAAAATATCTTGAGGTTGGTAAACATCCTACTGCGATCCTTCTTTCTGCAGTGGGTAAGGGTGGCAAGGGCCAAGGTAAGATCAAGATTAAAGGTATAGTTAAAGATATCAAAGGAACTTATCAAATTGAAGGCAGTGTTTTGAAGGCCCGCTTTCCGTTAAAATTAAGTGATTTTGGAATCACTGATATTAACTATATGGGTGTCGGCGTGGAAGACGAAGTGATGTTGAATGTTGCGGTGCCTGTGAAGAAATAATACCTGCGAGTCAGTAGGGATAAAAAAAGGACGCTTAAGAGCGTCCTTTTTTTATTCTAGAATCGGTAGTTTAAGCCCAGTCGCCAGATAGTTGACTTCTCGGCAAGAGGGCCGACTCCCTGGTAGAATTCAATGTTGCGGGAAAGACGAAGCGTCAGATCTGCCATACCTGTGACATTCATTTTTAGCCCGCTGTTCACTTCTTGCGTGGCTGTGTCAGTAGGCCAATTCATATTACGAGTGTAGGCAATAGCACTGAATCCCATGTTAATCCGGCCAGTCAGTCTGTAAAATCCACGAGGAGCGATACCCAAAACGGTAAAGGGGACTTTGCTAGCTTGATAGTTCGCGAAGTTCTTGCCGCCTCCAGTAGCTCTTCCGGAGCCAGCGAAAGCGGACATGCTCCAGCCCCAGCGATGGTAATAGGTTTCAGTTTGCGCTTGAAGCACGAGCGCATTGAGGTTGGCAGCATCTTTTCCTTGCGTACCACCATCAGTCACTGTCAGAGTTTCATTCCATTGCCAAGTTGCCAGGCCCAGACTGTTTGATGAGACAGAGCGGGGGGCCGCAAAACTCGAGTCAACAAGAGAAACTGAGATCAATGCAAATGCAAAAGCGAGAGTGATGTGTTTCATCGTCAGTATCTCCTAATAAGAAATGTGCAGCTGGGATTGGAGAGTCCAAGCATCGGGTTGACCACCGGTATCGGGAACACGTTTTCCATTCACGACCATCATGCGCAGTTCAGTTCTGGGCAACGGAAACATCAAAGCTCCGATGCTATAACGAAGATTTTCGGTAGAAGGTTTTTTAATATCGGATTTGCTGTGCTCGATGACGGTCAGGAGGTTGTAACCTCTGCGGAAGTTTATCAAGCTTTGCACAAAGCCAAAGGTGCCAAGTTCGGCGTCTTGACCGCTCACTTTATTCTTCCGATCGCGAAATCCAAACTCAGCCATTATTGAAGAGCCTTTAGAGATCTTCATACGAGTGTGCACCGAAAAAAGACTCCAGGCCACTTGATCACTGCTGGAGCTTAGAAGTGAGCTTCCCAACTTCAACTCTTCTGATATCTGGTATTCACCAGATATCGCGCCACCTTTTTGCTTCTCAGCGGCTTCTTCGCTGGCATTTCCAATGAAGGCATTGATGGCTATATCCCAGTCCGGATAGGTGAAATGAACAATGGCACCTTGCGATTGATCATATTGGCCAAGCTCTATCGGAGAACGGTTGTATGAAGTGTGATCGGCGTGACGAATTCCAAAAGTTTTATCCATTTGGCCAGCGTAGAGCCAAAGATTGTTGGTTTGTTTCCAACGCACGAAATATTCCTTGGCGAACCAGCCCCATTTTTTTACGCTTTTATAGGGAGGGTACTGATCAGCGTACGTTGCGGTAGCCACGAACGTCAGGCGCTGTTTTTTGTCGCCAAAGAGCGCTAGATTAATATCGTTTTGCATATTGATGAAGCGTTCCTTGGTAGCGGCCGAATTAGGATCCGTTTGTAGCCACAAACCGCGATACTTTAGGCCGGGGCGAATCCACCATGGAAGCTTGGCACTGCCTAAAAAACCGGACTGCGCTGCAATTTTCTCTTCATCTGTTTTGCTGGAATATATATCCCTGGCGGTAATTTCAGTTGCGAAGAGTGCTCGGCCATAATCATTCAGAGGGCCGCCGCCGCTGCCACTGTAGTGACAGGTGATACAGGAAGAGTAGCTATAGCCGATAAAATCGGGATATGCCTTCGCTGTTGTTGAAAATAAGAGAACGCCTATGATGCTGTATAAAATATTAGTGTGTCTCACAATGAAACATTCTAGATGAGCAGAGCGAAGAAGCAATAAAAAATCTAACTTGATGTGCATCTTAGCCGATAAGATCCGTATGGGAACGACGTCTCAAGGGTTAGAGCGACCAATTATTGTGCAGCTTTCAGCGGCAGTGCTGCTATTGACTCCACTGTTGGATATAGTTTTTGCTCGTAGAGCGGGATTTTCACTCTTTGGATGGGTTGAGTGGGGACTGATATTGGGTGCTGGAATCAGTCTTCTGATTCGTCATAAACTGGCCTGGCTTTTGGGAATTTTATTTTGCTCTGTTTTTTTAATTCGCACAATTAACTTAGTTATACTAACTGCTTCTGAGCAAAGCCCCTGGCTGAATGCAGCCCGAGTCTTTGACGTGTTGTTGGTGTTCTTTATTGTTGGCACAGTGTCTTATTTCTTCCGTTATCCTTATCTGGATCGTCGCCAGCGTTGGTTGGCTCCAACAGCAAATCGGTTTCAAGTGGTGACTCCAGTGGTTGTAGAGAGTCGTTGGCAAGGGCAAACTCAGGATTTATCTTATACGGGCCTAAAAATTCAGCTGAACGATAGAGATCACGGCCTTCATGTAGATCAGACAGTAACAATCCATTTGGCAGATATAAATGATATCCAGTGTCAGGCTAAAATCATCGGCGTTCATGAAAATGAGCTTCGAGTCAGCTTTGTGGTCCTTTCTGCAAGTGACAAGGAACTGATTCGCCAATGGATTCAGAGTCAAAATCTTGAAAAAGTTTAGTTTAGGACTTTCTTGCGAGTCTAAATTAGTGCATATATTCGTTTTGTAAAATCATCGGGAATAAACAATGGCCAAGACAGCATCAAGAAGTTCAAAAAAGCAAAAGCCCTCCAAAAGAAAAAAATCAGCAGTGATTCTTGAAACTCCTGAAGAAGCACTGACGACTGAAGTTCACTTCAGCGTACGGAAAATCCTAGAAAATGTGCGGCCAACTCCAATGGTCCACAATGACTTAACGAACGAAGAAAAAATTCGAAAAATCACCAGCAAATTCACCGAAATTATGGAAGTTCTGGGACTTGATCTTGCTGACGATAGTTTGGCGCAGACGCCGCACCGAGTGGCAAAAATGTACGTCAATGAAGTCTTTAGTGGTTTGGACCCTAAGAAGTTTCCAAAGATGACGGTGATTGAAAACAAGATGAACTATGACCAAATGATCGTGGTTCAGAACATCACCTGCTTAAGTTTCTGCGAGCATCATTTCTTACCTATCGATGGTGTCGCGACAGTAGCTTATATTCCCAACAGGAAAGTCATTGGGCTTTCCAAGATCAATCGCATCGTTCAATATTTTTCCAGACGCCCTCAGGTTCAAGAGCGACTGACGAAGCAGATCACGGATTGTTTACAGTACATTTTAGGCACGGACCACGTGGCTGTTCATATTTCTGCGAAACACTACTGCGTGGCCATGCGGGGAATTGAAGATACGACGAGCATTACCTCGACTTCAGATGTGCGGGGAGATTTTAAGAACCGCCAGGAAACTCGCGAAGAGTTCCTTCAGCATATAAAGAAATCCTAATTGAACACTCCAAGGCAGAGTTGGAGTGCGGCTGGGGAACTTTAATTTACACCCCAGCCTTCAAAAAGTCGTCAACAGTTTCCGTAAAAGTCAATCCACTTTCAAAGCAGACTGTAGCAGCTCCAGCGAGTTTTTAGACAACCCTGGCACTGCAACAATTCTGCGAATCTGGGTGATCGCACGAGCTTTCATTTCAGAATCCAATTTGCTAACGAAATTAAAAGCTGAGCAAAGACGAGCTGCAACCTGCGGGTTCTTTGCATCGATCTCGATAATCTTGTCGGCATAGAATTCATAAGCATTGGTTTTTCGGTCATGGAAGCGAACGAGGTTCGCGCTGAAAGCTCTTAGCAATGAATAAACATTGTTGGGATTTCCAATGTTGAACGAAGGGTGCTTCGTCAGTGCTTTGACGTCTTCCAGGGCCTGCGCGCGATGTGAAGAGGCTTGTGCCGTAAACCACTTGTTGATAACGACACTATCATTCTTCCATTGTTCATGGAAGTCCTTCAGAACAGTCTCGCGATGTTCAGATTCTGAATCAGCAAGAATATTGAGAGCCGTCATTCGATCCGTCATGTTCTGGGCAGAGTTATACTGCCTGAAAACGATGTCCATAATTTCGGGTTCACCTAGTTCTGCCAAGTAAGTCAGAGCTTGGTTTTTCAAAGTTCTGTGACCAAAGACTTTGGTGTCTCGGCTCTTAGGTTCAACATCATGATACTTGCGATAGATTTCAAGTAGGGCCGCTTTATTTCTTTTTGCAAGTTCAACACGCAAACTTAAACGTGCCTTGTGGAAGGCCTCCGCATCAAGGACCGGCTGTTCTTGTGCTAATACTGACAGATTTGGTAATTGTAGCATTTTAGCTTTAAATGACGGATCCATTTCTTGATCAGCAATCACGTGGCTCAGGGCTTTAATGTAGGGTTCGTCCGGAATTAGACTTTCGCTATTGATGGCGCGAGCAATCAAATTAGACAGAACCCGTAGACCCAGCTTCTGTGCCATTTCTCTGCGGTTGAAAGAGTCTGTGTCTTTTTCCATCAAGAAGTAGAGATCTTCTTCAGCAGTTTCCCAGCGTAAGTGAACGGGTGCTGAAAACTCTCGTAGCAATGACAGAACAGGACGCTCAGAAACGTTTTTAAAGACAAAGGTTTGTTGCGCTTCTTTTAGCTCCACCAGATTTTTACCGTCAGAATTGATGGTGACGTCATCTGAAATGATAGCAAGTTCATTTCCACGTCTATCAAGCAAACCAATCATCAGGGGAATATGAAAAGGTTCTTTCGTTGGTTGATGAGGAGTTGAAGGACAACTTTGCGACAATGTTAAGTGGTAGGTTTGTTTTTCCAAATCGTACTTTTCGCGGACTTTGACCGTCGGTGTTCCCGCCTGCACATACCAGCGTTTGAATTGCGTAAAATCTTTTCCATTAGGCTCGGAGATCGCTGCGGCAAAGTCGTCGCAAGTGACTGCTTGTCCATCATGACGTTTGAAGTACTCATCCATGCCTTTGCGGAAACCTTTTCTTCCAACCATGGTTTGCATCATGCGAATCAGCTCAGAGCCTTTTTCATAGATTGTCATCGTAAAAAAGTTGTCCACTGCCATGCAAGAGTCGGGGCGAACCGGGTGAGCATTGGGGCCGGCATCTTCAGAGAACTGACCAATGCGAAGAGCATCGACATCCTCAATGCGTTGAACGCCTCGGTCCGTCATGTCTGCAGAGAACTCCTGATCACGGAACACTGTCAGACCTTCCTTTAACGAGAGCTGAAACCAATCCCGCAAGGTTACGCGATTTCCTGTCCAGTTATGGAAATACTCATGGGCAACGACCGATTCGATGGCATGGAAGTCAACGTCAGTTGCTGAATTAGAATCAGCAAGCACTAAACGAGAGTTAAAGATATTCAATCCTTTATTCTCCATGGCTCCGGCATTGAAATCATCGATAGCCACGATCATGTAGTTGTTCAGGTCATATTCCAGCCCAAAGGTATCTTCGTCCCATTTCATAGCTTTTTTCAATGAGTCCATAGCGTGCCAGCAGCGTTCTTGTTTGCCGTGGACGGCGAACACTTCCAATAGTACTTCACGGCCAGAGGAGGTTACATAGGTATCAGAGATAACTCCAAGGTCGCCAGCGACAAGAGCAAAAAGATAACACGGTTTTTTATGTGGGTCCTGCCAATAAGCCTTGTGTCGTCCATTGCCAAGGTCTTCTATTTTTATTCGATCACCATTCGATAGAAGAACAGGATACTTTTGTTTGTCAGCTTCAATTGTTACCGCATAAGAGGTCATGACATCCGGGCGATCAAAGAAATACGTGATTTTTCTGAAGCCTTCAGCCTCGCACTGAGTGCAGAAGATCCCGTTCGATTTGTATAAACCTTCGAGAGATGTATTATTCTGGGGTTGTAATTGAGTTTCAATTTCTAGCGTAAAGCGCGCTGGGACCTTTTTAACGACCAAGGCTTCAGAAGTGATCTCATATTCCTCTGCAGAGAGGCTTTTTCCATTGATTTTGACGTTTACAAGTTTCAGCTCTTCTCCGTTCAAACGAAGCTCAGCCCCAGGGGCTGTCTGGGAAATTTCACTCTTGGCGAGGACTCGACAAAAGTCTTCATTGAGGTTGAAGTCGAGGTGGATGGAATCTACGGTGAAGTCAGGCTTTTTGTAGTCTTTTAAATAAATTTTTTCTTGTTTCATAAGGCCTCGATTCAGATAATGGAGCTAATGAGTTTAAAAATCACTTCTATCACATTAAATACCCCGCATCTACAGGACATGCTGGGATTTTATCGAATAATCGGCCTACAATTTACAGCGTCAAAGGTTGATAAAGGTGGTGAGGTACATAGAGCGACTCATGATGGAATGGAGTTTTCCCTCTATTCCGTCACAACAAAACATCACTCACTTGTGCCGAGTTTGCAGTTGGGCTTTGAGATTACAAATATCGAACAGATACTCAAAAATCTTCTGGCAGTGCCAGGGGTCACAGGTATCTTGGACCCTTTGGATCTTCCAGAAGGTAAACGGGCGATGGTTTCAGACCCTGATGGGCATGTCGTCGAACTTTTAGAGCGCACGTAAAGATTGCAAGATTCTAAGCTTTGTGCCAATTTAGGCACATGAAAACGCTTGTAGTCATTCCTACCTATAATGAAAAAGAAAACATTCAGGCTATTGTTCCGGCCGTATTAAGTCAGAATCTTGGCGTCGAAATCCTAGTCGTCGACGACAACTCGCCTGATGGGACCGGTGCCGTGGTCAGAGAGATGCAAAAGAGCAATCCTCAATTACATCTTTTGTCTCGCCCAGGCAAACAGGGCTTAGGGAAGGCTTATATTGCAGGTTTTCGCTGGGGAATGGATCAAGGGTTTCAAGCTATTGTTGAAATGGACGCCGATTTTTCCCATCGACCTCAGGATTTGGGACCGCTTCTTAAGACCATGCAGAATAACGATTTCGCTGTCGGTTCACGTTATACCGAAGGCGGCCGTACGGTAAACTGGGGACTATTGCGCAAGATCATCTCTCGAGGTGGCGGAATTTATGCGCGTTTGATTTTGGGCTTTCCATTGAATGATTGGACCGGCGGCTTTAACGCTTGGAAAAAAGAAGTGCTGCAGGGAATTGATCTTTCAACTGTTGAATCAAATGGCTATAGCTTTCAGATCGAATTAAAATATAAAGCTCTCAAAAAAGGTTTCAAAGGGGCAGAGTCTCCCATTGTGTTTGAAGACCGACGTGTTGGACAAAGCAAAATGTCCCTTAAAATTGTCATCGAGGCTTTCTATCGTGTTTGGCTTATGCGCTTTAAATAAAAAGCTCATGCTTTTGGCAGCGGTTCTTTTGCTGCCTTTGATTTCAGCCGCTCAATCTGCACGAAATGCCACTGTCATATTGGACGGAGCGCTCGTCTATAAAGACGCGGATTTTGACGCCCCCGTCATCACAACCTTGAAGCGGGGCGGTGTCTATCGGATTTCAAAAAACACCAAGGGCCCTTTTTATAAAATTCGGGTGCAGCCGGGTGTGATCGGTTGGATTGCAGATGTGGACGTGAAACCGGGCATTGTTAAGTTAGCTCCGCCGCCTCCACCACCGAAAGAGCTTAGGCCTCTTGAAGGCGAGGGCATCCCGAAAACTAAGCCTTTCTATGCGACTCGCTACCGCGGACCTGTCTTGATGATGTTGGATTACTCTGAAAAGACTCTGGGTAAGGAGCGGTCCGCGCAGACGCTTTTTTACGGACTTAAATTTAATGGGTTTAATACGGTGTTTTCCGGCGAGATTTATACTGATGCGAATTTAATTTTTTCCAACGGAGCCCCTGACTATTACTCAAAATTGACAGGGAGAGGGTCCGAAGGGTTTATTTTTATAGCGGACTTTCTGTTGCAAACAGTTCTTCCGCAAAACAAATGGCTGTTGTTTTTTTATGGCTTCGGTCCCATGTTTAAATATTCTCACTTTAAACTAGAGGTCCCAGATGGGGGCAGTACAACGATGTACACCGCAGATGATATGAATCTTGGGGTCGTGTTTGATCTGGGATGGGGTTTTCGAATAGGCAAGGCTTCGCTCCGGGCGGATGCAAAATACTACTGGGAAAAAACGAAATATCTTGGCTATGGATTGAATTTTGGTTGGGAATTCTAACTCTGCATGTCGATTGTCGCCTTTCTTTGTGGGCACTGCGTTGTAGGGTGGACTTCAAGACAGACCTCATGCAAATTCCTGCTATGTCGATTCAAATTTTGCCTCCCGAAGTAGTGGACCAAATCGCCGCCGGCGAGGTGGTTGAACGTCCCTCTCATCTTGTTAAAGAGCTTGTTGAAAATAGTATCGACGCTGGGGCAACCCGAGTGCATGTCGAGTTTTTCGATGGTGGTCGCAGTGTTAAAATCACTGATAATGGCCGTGGCATGGCTCCCGAGGATTTACCTAAAGCTTTAGAGAGATTTGCCACTAGTAAAATATCGACAACCGACGATCTGTGGAAGTTAAAGACATTTGGATTTCGCGGAGAAGCGCTTGCGAGTATTGCAGCTGTTAGCAAATTGACGCTGACTTCTCGCCGCGTGGGTGACGAACAAGCCCATCAGCTTGTCTGCGAATATGGAGTCAAGGGACCGATTGATTTTTTAGGTGGATCCCAAGGGACCGCTGTTGTGATGGAAGGGTTGTTTCAGAACACTCCGGCTCGGCTTAAGTTTTTAAAGTCAGATGCGGCGGAGCACACCTCAATTAAGACGACTTTAAAAGCCATGGCGCTTTCTCATTTTGATGTGGAGTTTCGCGTTCAGGAAAATGGAAAGTTGATCTCTTTTTGGCCGGCTTGTTCAACTCGTAAAGAGCGGGTTGAACAAATTTTAGAAATCAAGCCACTTTATGAAGGACATGCGGTCAGAGAGAATGTCAGAGCTTACGCTGTTTTCGGTGATCCCCACACGGTGGCCAAAACTTCGAAGAATATTTGGTTGTTTGCGCAAAATCGTTGGATCCAGGATCGCAGTTTGCTAGCGGCTGTGAACGAAGCTTATCGACACTTGCTTATGCATGGGGAATTTCCGATTGCTGCGATCTGGATCGAAACAGATCCCGATTGTATTGATGTAAATATTCATCCGACAAAATCTGCTGTGAAATTTCAAAATCCTTCGTTGGCCTTCCGTGCTGTGGCTGGATCCATTCGCAGCACTCTGGAGTTAGCTCCTTGGGTTCCTACCGCGGCAGCGACGTCAGTCAAGCCATCTGTGGCTTTCGACAGGGAGGGCGACCCTGCTCCTGCTGCGCCAATCAATATGACTTTTGAAGACTCGGCCCTGAAAGTAACTCAATTTCAGAAAAAGAATCTGAATTTTTCCGGAAGTATTGTCCAGCAACCTCAGGTCGATTATCAAACTTTGGCTGCCGCCGCAGAATCGCGCAGCGACTTTGCGGCTCAGATCGACAGTCACGAAGGGCAGGCGGATCAGCTTCGCCGAACTTCACTAGGTGCAGGCGATAAAAGTAATCCAGCACCAGCGCCGGGCGGGGGCTATTGGTCTTCACTTGAAGTTTTAGGGCAGGCACATCTTACATACATTGTGACGCAGTCACAGGATAAATTGGTCTTCGTCGATCAGCACGCTGCCCATGAACGAGTGGTCTTTGAAAAGCTTATGACCGCTTGGAAAGGCGGAAAGATCGATATCCAAGATTTCCTCTTTCCTCTTGCGATCGATATGTCGCCTGAAAAAGCTGAAGGATTGTTGTCACTCAGTTCTGAGATAGAAAGACTCGGCGTAGTTCTTGAGCCTTTAGGCCCAGGAACCGTTGGAGTTAAGGCCGCGCCCCTTATGATTAAAGAATCGATTTTGAGTTCAGTCCTAGATAAAATGGCTACCGAAATTACCGATCAAGGCGGCAGCTTTTCATTAGAACGCGCTGTTGGTGATATTTGCGCCAGCATGGCTTGTCACTCCGTTGTGCGCGCTGGGCAGGCTTTAAGTATCGAACAAATGCGCAGTTTGCTGCAAGAAATGGATCAATTTCCGCTCTCCAGTTTCTGTCCTCATGGGCGACCCGTCAGTGTGGAATATCCGTTCTATAAACTGGAAAAAGATTTCGGTCGTATTGTGTGATGAAAAAGAAACCAGTCATATTTGTCGTCGGCACAACCGCGAGCGGAAAATCAGATTGGGCTCTTAAGCTTGCTCAAGAATTCCGTGGCGTAATCGTCAACTGCGATTCTGTCCAGGTTTATAAACATCTGGATATTGGGGCGGCCAAACCAACAGCACAAGAGCGGGCGTTGGTACCACATTATCTTTTTGATTATGTTCTGCCTCCACAAGAAATGACTGCTGGAGTTTACAGTCGGGACTTTCATGATTGCCTGAGGAGTCTTTCTGACGATGCTCCGGTTTTTGTCGTTGGGGGGACTGGCTTTTATTTTATGGCGATCGAAAAAGGCATGTATCCTGTCACGACTATTCCTGAAAAAATACAGGCCGATGTCGCAGCAGAGATCGCACAGCCGGGCGGAGCGGAAAAATTGCACCAAGAGCTAATGACCATCGATCCTGAATATGGCGCGAAGATTCATGTGACAGACCCTTACCGTATTGGGCGAGCCATCGAGTTAATTCGCACTCAGGGTAAAAGCGTGACGCAAATTCAGAAAGAGTTTTCTGAAAAACAGACACCTTTCCCTTATCCATTGCTTAAGGTGGGCCCAGCTTGGGATCGTGAAAAGCTCCGTCTGCGTATTCAGCAGAGAACGCAAAAAATGCTTCAACTGGGATTGGTAGACGAGGTGCGGGGGTTGCTTGATCAAGGTCTAGTCTCTTGGGCTCCTATGAGCAGTGTTGGCTATAAGGAAACTCAGAAGTACCTTGCTGGGCAAATGAATGAAAATGAGCTGTTTGAGGAAGTAGTTAAAAATACTTCCCAACTTGCCAAGCGCCAGCGAACTTGGTTTCAGAGAGATCAAGACATTCATTGGTGTGATGGTGAAAGTGGTTTTGTGCAGGTCCGCGAGTTGGTCGAGAAATTTCTGAGGTCTTGACCGAATTGCGCCGCAAGTCAAAAATGGAGTTATTATGAAGAGCATGACTGGATACGGCACCGCGAGGGTGCAATCAAAAGATGTGACGGTTGAAGTGAGCATTCGTGCCGTGAACGGACGCTATCTAGAGCCGCGTTTTCATCTGCCACGCGAGTTCGTGCCCCATGAGGCGGAACTAAAGAAAATATTAGCCCAAACACTGCTCCGCGGGACCGTTGATGTTTTTGTTTCTCGCCGAGTGAAAAACACGGCGAGTAAGGCAGAGATGATTGTGAATGAGAACCTCGCAAAGAAGTATCTGTCCGCCTATAAGCAGATTTCCAAACACTTAGGCGTGCCATTTCAAGTTCATCTTGAAGTATTAGCAAGACTCCCTGATGTGGTGAAAATCGAAGAAAGTTACGAGCTTTTCACTGGGGAAGATAAGCTATTAAAAAAGGCTTTCACTGAGGCATGCAGAAATTGCGACAATGAACGGATGCGTGAAGGTAAAGCATTACGCAAAGATCTTGAAAAGCTTTTAGCGGCTCTTGAAAAGCAAATCAAAAATATCAGCTCTTTACGAGGTGAAGTGAATGCTCAGCTTCAAGAAAAGTTCGAGCAGAAAATTCGGGCCCGTTTAAAAGGCAATGAGATCGATCCCAATCGTCTCTCTCAAGAAATTGTGATCCAGCTTGAAAAAGCTGACATAAATGAGGAAATCACTCGTTTGAACGAGCATATAAAAAACTATCGTCTTTTAGTTGGTTCGCCAAAAACCGAAGGTAAAAAACTGGATTTCTACACGCAGGAATTGCTGCGCGAAGTGAATACGATCGGTTCAAAGTCTCAGGTAGCCAGAATCACTCAATCTGTGGTAGAAGCAAAAACCCTAATTGAAAGATTAAGAGAACAGGTTCAAAACGTTCAATGATGAAAACGACAATGATTATTGTCGCCGCTCCAAGTGGCGCAGGAAAAAGCAGCTTCGTCGAAAAGATCACCAAAGAGGACTCTCGTTTGGTGGACATCATCACGTTTACAACGCGAGCCATGCGCAAAGGGGAGAGTGAAGGACATCCGTACCATTTCATCACTCCCGAGGACTTTCAGAGCAAAATTTCCAAGAACTTTTTCGTCGAATGGGCCAAAGTGCACACGAATTTCTACGGCACCTCCTACAGCTCGCTCGAAACGACCTGGTCCCAAGGAAAATGCGCGATCATGGACATCGACATCCAAGGGGTTGCTACATTTAAGCTTAAGTACCCGGAAGCAAAGACAATTTTCATTATTCCACCGTCAATTGATGAATTGCGTCGCAGGATTGAAAAGCGGGACGGGGGAGTTCCTAAGGATATCGACATCCGTATGGCCAACGCCGAAAAGGAAATGCTTGAAGCTCCCAAGTTTGATTTTCAAATCGTTAATGATCAATTTGAGCAATCCTACTCGGAATTTAAAAAAATCATTGAAAAATTGCTATCTTAGCGGTAGCTTACCCCTCTGATCTTGCGCTGTTTCGAGTTTGAATGAACGCAGTCCAAGACAACCGAGAACCCGGAGGCATGAATGGCTCGCGTAACAGTTGAAGATTGCTTAGAAAAAGTTCCTAACAGATTTGCTCTTGTGTTGATGGTTTCAAAGAGAGCCAAGCAACTTCTGAAAGGCGCTGAAGCGACTGTGTCCACTCGTAGCAATAAGTATATCGTGAGCGCACTTCGTGAAGTTGCGATTGGCAATGTGGGTTATCAGGAGCACCTCGACTCACAAGACGCTATCAAGCAGATCGAAAAAGATCTGAACAAATAAGCTTTTCCTCTCTTATAGGTGAATTATGAAGCCCTCTCATGCAAATGGAGGGCTTTTTTGTTTTAGAAGATCTGTGCAAAAGCCGAAGAGGCCCACAAGATGCGGACTTAAAATGGGTGGTTTTTTAGCGAGCCGAACCAAAGTCTAAATCCCTAAAAATACTGATAAATTTGAGTTTGCCTTGAAATCTTAGTTGGAGAGTCCAAGGTCCTCAGGTAAGCTGGAAGAATATGGTGGAGTTCCTGAAAGAGGAAAGCTTAACAAATAAGCCCGTTAAAACACTCGAAGATCTTCTGGTACGAATTCGGACTTATTTTCCGAATGGGGATCTCAGCGTCATCGAGAAGGCCTACCATTTTTCTGAAAGAATGCATGAAGGGCAGATTCGCCGTAGTGGCGAACCCTATATTTCCCATCCACTGTCTGTTGCCGCCATTTTAGCGGATCTTCATCTTGATCTCGATACGATCGCAACAGGCTTGTTGCACGACACCGTTGAAGACACCGAAGCCACTCTGGAGGATATTCGCCGAGAGTTTGGCGAGGTGATTGCTCATCTTGTCGATGGCGTAACTAAGATCGGCCAGATGAAATTTAAGAACAGCCACGAAAAACAGGGCGAGAATATTCGCAAGATGATCGTGGCGATGGGTAAAGATGTGCGTGTGATTCTGGTCAAGTTAGCCGATCGACTGCACAATATGCGCACACTGAACTTCATGCCCTTTGAAAAGCAAGAGCGAATCGCTCTTGAGACGCTGGAGATTTATTGTCCTTTGGCCGGAAGAATGGGTATCAGTTCACTGAAAACAGAGCTTGAAGATCTCTGTTTTCGGTATTATCGACCCGATATGTATTACGAACTGATTCAACAGATTCGTAAGACGGAGTCTGAGCAAAATCGTTACATTGAAGAAGTAATGAGCCTGATCAATAAGGAACTTTCCAAAGCGGGTTTCAAGTTCGATGTCTTTGGACGGTCGAAACATTTGTGGTCCATCTATCGAAAGATGCAGTCGCGGAATATCGACTACGATCAGGTTTATGATATTCTGGCTTTCCGTGTGATCGTCAATTCTGTAGCGGAATGCTACGCAGTATTGGGTTTGATTCACTCGTTATGGAAACCTATTCCAGGTCGATTCAAAGATTTCATCGCCATGCCTAAGACGAATCATTATCAGTCGCTACATACGACGGTGATGGGACCTGGTGGAGAACGTATTGAAATTCAAATACGCACCCAGGAAATGCATCTTATTGCGGAAAAAGGTATCGCAGCTCATTGGAAATACAAAGAGCGCGGTAAGATGGAAGACGATGCAAATCTGCAACAGGCTAACTGGTTGCGAGATTTGGTTACTTGGCATCAGCAAGTGCGCAGTCCTGATGAGTTCTTGGACACGGTTAAAACAGATTTGTTCGAAACCGAAATTTATGTTTTCACTCCGAATGGGGATGTGCGTGAGCTTCCGGAAAGCGCTACGCCTGTCGACTTTGCCTACGCTGTTCACACCGAGCTTGGCAACCAATGCGTCGGTGCTCGAGTCAACGGCAAAATGGTGCCGTTAAAGTATCAGCTTCAGAACGGCGACACTGTCGAAATTATGACTTCGAAAACTCAGGTGCCATCGAAAGATTGGCTTAAGTTTGTCGTCACTAATAAAGCTAAAGCAAAAATTCGCGCTTTTGTTAAAGAAGAGCAGCGCCGTCGCGCCATCATGCTGGGGAAAGAACTTGTCGAAAAAGAATTCCGCAAGTTTGGTATGGCGGCGGTTAAATACCTTAAGGGGCCAGCCTTTGAGCAATATTTAAAGGATCATGGCCTTGCGGATTTGGACGAGCTTTACGTTAATGTCGGTTACGGTAAAACAGAAACTCGAATTCTGGTAGAGAGACTGAGTCCCGAGGGAATCGCGAAGGAAGCGGCGAAATCCGATGACTCCACCTTTATGCAAAAGGTGATGAGGGCGGCTACAAATAAGACTCGAAAAACAAATTCAATTATTAGCGTCGATGGAATGGACGATGTCTTGGTTCACTATGCCAAGTGTTGCCATCCCATTCCCGGGGATCCTATCGTGGGCTTTATAAGTCGGGGGCGAGGTATCTCTATACATCGCAGTGATTGCCGAAAAGCTTTCGAATTCGATCAGCTTCGTAAAGTGGATGTCACCTGGAACGTCAAGCAGGCTGGAGAAGGTCAGGAGCGGATTGTTCGTTTGAAGATTATTTCTCAGGATATTCCTGGATTGCTCAAACTGATGTCAGAAGCCTTTGCTCAACAGGGTATTAATATTCAGTCGGCTCAGATTCGCACAACGAAAGACAAAAAAGCTGTCTGTCATTTTGAAGTCAGCGTTACAGATGCTTCGCAGTTGAATCAAGCAATCTATGAGATTCAGAAAATCAAGGGCATCATTGGCGTGACCCGTGTTATCCAGTAATTTAAAAGTCCTTTTACCGCGACTACTCTTGGTTGCTGTGATCACTACCAGTGTTGTGGTGATGGCAGGTTGGGTCTTAGGCAACCCCTATATTGTCCGAGGAGGACCTCTTTCCATTTCGCCCATGGCGTTCAATACGGCACTTCTGCTAATAGTATTATGCCTGGGATTGATTTATAAAAAAGCTTGGAACAGATGGTTTTCTCGTCTGTGTTCTTTTTTTGTATTGACGATTGCCGGACTGAAGCTGCTTGAAGAAGCTTTCGCATTTTCCGGTTCAGATCAGTTCTTTCTGGGGTTGTTGACCAGCGATGCAGAGTCTGTGGGTATGTCTTCCAGTGCGGCTTTGTGCTTTCTGGTTCTGTCTTTGGTGAATCTCTATCGTGGTCGTACCTATGCACATTTTGCAGCTGTGATCGGTTCGTCCGTAGTGATTTCCCTAGGGACGGTTGGAATTTTGAGCTTTCTCTTGGACTTTAATTCCAAATATCTTTCAGGAGAGCTGCCCCGCATATCTTTGCTGGCAAGCATTTGTTTCATCCTTCTAGCGATTGCCTATTTACTGGTGGCATATCGAGATATCCGTAAGAAAGAAAAGTCGCGAGCTGCCTTCTTTCCCTATTATGTTCTGGTGTGCGGGATACTCTTAACGGTATGGATCTGGCAACTTCTGTTGTTTAGAGATGTTGAGCGAAATCATCGCCTGACCAGAATCGAGATCGGTCATCTCAAGAACAACTTAGATAATAGTTTTTTTCCCATGGCGCAGGCATTTAAGGCAATGTCTAAGCGCTTGGCTGGCGGGCTCTATAACAGTAAAAAACTTTGGCTTCTTGATATTGAAGAATACACTGTCACTTTCCCTGGCTTGAAGTCCGTCACCTGGCACAATGCCAAAGGAAAGAAAATCTGGATATATTCACGAAATACCACGTTGATCGATGACTCCCAAGTGCAAGCGTCATTGCTTCAGGCGCAGAAGGTACGACAACCGCAATTTACCACGATCGCAAAAGATAACGAAAGTGGCAGCATAGGATTGGTTTATCCGGTCTATAAGGAAGATGTTTTTCTGGGTTATCTCTCTGCAGAACTTTCTTTGCGTCCCTTTCTAATTCACAACCTTCATATGCCTGGCTTCAACGCGGCACTTTTGGTAAATAACGATCCTTTTCTGGTTCATGAACTCAAAGTGAAAGGACAGGAAAGCGGTGAAGAGTGGAGCCAGACTTCCGTTTATCAGTTTTTGAATTTGCGATGGAATATTAAAATTACCCCTCGGGCAATGATGATTCGAGAAAACGCTTCGATCATGCCGACGGTTGTATTGACGTTCGGGCTGAGCGTTTCATCATTGTTGTTTTTGGCGCTCATATTCTTTCAAAAATCGACACTCTCAGAGCGAAGACTGAAGCGCGTTCTTAAGTGGCAAGAGGCTAGTATTAATAGCGTACCTTTAATGTTTATCTCTGTGGATCAGAATGGTGTCGTCAAAGCCTTTAACACAGCAGCAGAGAAAGCATTGGGCTATCGTCAGCACGAGTTAGTGGAACAGCAGGCTTCACCGGTGGTCTGGCATGATCCGGTTGAATTGAAAGAGCGAGCGAAAGAGTTAAGCACAGAATTGGGTAGAAACGTAGAGCCTGGCTTCGATTGTCTGGTCGCCATGAGCGAGAGCCGCCACGCCTCCGCAAGTGAATGGACTTTAATTGCTAAAAATGGGCAAAAGTTCAATGCCGTTTTGTCTATTCATGCGATCTATGACGAACTTGGTTCGCTGACGGGATATATCGGTGTGCTTGAAGATATCACACAAAAAAAAGAGCGTGAAAGACTGCTCCAAGAGCAAGAAGCTCGAATGTTAACCTCGTCCCGACTTGCCAGTCTGGGCGAAATGGCCGGGGGGATCGCACACGAAATCAATAACCCCTTAACAATTATTAAAGGTCATGTGGGTGTCCTTAAGAAAAGCTGGAATCATAAAAAGGAGCTGCCTCCAGAGGAAGTCGTCAGACGGATTGATCAAATCGACAGTACCGTAGACCGAATCGCAAAGATAATTAAAGGCCTTAGAACCTATTCCCGAGATTCTAATCACGACGATATGGAAGTGGTTGAGTTGAACCAAATTGTCGATGACACCCTCAGTTTCTGTATTGATAAGTTCCGTCACGCGCAGGTTCATCTGGATACTCAGGTTGAGCCAGGTCTGAAGCTGAAGGCGCGGCCTTACCAGATATCTCAAGTGCTGCTCAATTTGTTAAACAATGCTTTTGATGCTGTAAACTTGGCTCCTGAAAAAAACGTCACTATCAGAGCTCGACGAAGTGGCACGGGCATTGAGGTCAGTGTAGAAGACAGTGGCAGTGGCATTCCAGCGCATTTACGCGAGAAAATTATGGAACCATTCTTTACTACCAAAGAAGTCGGTGAAGGAGTTGGTTTAGGCTTAAGTATTTCCCAAGGAATTATTCAGTCTCACGGCGGAAAATTCTACTTGGACCCCAACAATACCAAAACCCGTTTTATCATTTTTCTGCCGAGTATTTAGCGGATGCGCTGGTTTTGCTTATTCAGCCCAAAGCAAGCGATGACTCAGATAAGCGCAATGTGGTGTCAGTACAACTTCGTACTGAGCTTCTCCGCCAAAGAGATTAGTACGTACCGCATAGATGAGATCACCCTTTGCAGTTTGCCCCATTAGTTGACCAGGCTGAGTGTAGCTGCCAGATACAATGTACTTCCGCAAATGACTTTCCGCCTGAAGTGCGCAGTTCTCACTGGCTTCAGCTAAAGAAGAAGAAAGCGCGAGAAGAGCTATCATCATCATTTTCATACATCCATCCTTTGTCTTCATTTCGTTTAATAAAAGAACCTTTTGGCGATGGCGCCATTTATATCTGAAAATCCGCCGATGTCGTGTCAATTTCTTGTTAGGACACCTTTTTTCACTGGATCCATAGGTCGTCAACATCACTGACCAGTAAGACAAAAATTAGAGTTTACCCTCGGCATAATCTCATTTCGAGGCCTTGTAAAATACACTGACAGACGCCGAATTTGTCACCAGATGTCAGCTTTATGTCAACCAATGCCATCTGTATTTGATCCAGTGAAATTCGGGGGCGATCCTTTGGAACCCAAGTTTAGTCAAACTTATTTTCACAAGAGAAAAGATGAAAGAGCCGACCGATTTTTCCAATTCGTGAAGAAGTGACTGGTATTCTTATTCTTATAAAAATAAACGGAGGAATCATGCGTTCGCTTTATGGTAGGAATTTTCAGGCTGTGCTTTTAGGAACATCAATCTTTCTTTCAGTCGGCTTTTCAGTCTCTCATGCAACTTTGCGAAACGCAGGGGTTCATATTGGCCCGACCGATGCGAAGATAGGGCAGACTATTACTTTTAAAAACTCGGTCTTTGGAGCCGCAGCTATTTCAAATGCCACTCTTCAGATGGAAGTCCGAGAGATTCTGTCCAGCGGAGTCATTTCATCTACGGCTCTTTACACTAAGAAGTATACCGGCCAAAACTTTGCTAAGGATGAAAGAAAGCTCTATACGGTATCTTATGTTGTTCCTGCGACCGCCAAATCGGGAAAGTACACATATGTTATTAAAGCTCAGTCGGGCGACGGGAAAACAACCTATTTTAGTATTGCGCAAAAAGTCGCTCCATATGTTTTGAACATTACTGGGGCATCAACAGCTCCAACACCTACGCCTACGCCGACGCCAAGTCCTACGCCCTCACCAGTCGTAGACTCTACTTATCTGCGAGGTATTAACATCATGGATTTGGGAATGGGAGGCGGCGTCCTGCCAGGTAAATTCAATTACAATTACACTCGGCCCAGCGTGACCAATTTGAAGCATTTAAAAAGCAGAGGCTTTCAAGTTGTTCGTTTTCCATTTAACTGGGAGAGAATTCAACCAAAACTGAACGGCCCACTTGATCAAGCTTATTTAGGACATTTGATTGGAATGCTGAAAGATGCGGACACGGCAGGACTTAAAGCAATTATCGATTTCCATAATTACGGTCGCTACCATCATGTCCAAAGCAATGGTGAAAAGATCGAAACTCTGATTGGTGATACTCTTGTCCCAGTGGGGCCAACGACGGCTCAATACACTGATGCTTGGAGAAAGATAGCCGCGGCGGTTCGTGCAGATGCCCAAGCCTATAAGGCGGTTTATGCCTATGACCTCATGAATGAACCTCATGACCTGGCGGATGTGCATGCTCCACTGACTAAGAAGGCCACTATTGCCAACTTTGAGTCGTCTCTTGAGGGATTTACCACAAGTACCAATATTTCTTCGCAGGCCCGAGTCGCTCGCAATGGTCAGATGTCAATGAAACTGACTGTACCGGTCCAAAAAGCTGACAAGCCAGTTATTTACAGAGCGACTCTTGCCAATGTAGGAAACAAAATACTTAAGGCTAACGGCAACGTCATTCAAGTCAGAGGTTTTGTTCCAAAATCGAACGAAGGAACTGCTGTTGTCAGATTCTATTTGATAAGCACCAAGGGTGTTATGACTCTGACTCCTTCTGAAGTCTTGAGAAAGGACCGTAATTTTGCTTTAAATGTTTTTGTGCCGCAAGCAGGGTTCGACAATCTGTCTAAGTTACAAATGGAAATTATCGTTAACAAGACGGACGGAAAAAACAAAGAGCAAGTATTCTTTATTGATGAAATCGCTCAAGGCACTGCTAAAGAAACTTTACGGGCAAAAGATGTTTGGGTGAAATTCGCTCAAGCAGCAGTTGATGGCATCCGCGCAGACGGCGATAAAAAGTTGATTATGGTTGAAGGCTATCAGTGGGCTTCTGCAGCTGCTTGGACGAAGCACCATCCCGTGAAGTTCATTAACGATCAAGCTAACAATCTGATGTACCATGCACACTTGTATCTCGATTTTTATACATCTGGACATTATCAGTTTCCGTTTGCTCAGGAGACCGCTTTGGCTAAATCGGCTGGTTACTCCAGCGTCGGAGCCCAAGGTGTCGCAAGAGCTAAGGTCTTTGGCGACTGGTGTGCCAAAGAAAAAGTTCGTTGTTTTATCGGAGAATACGGATGGCCAAATTCTGACAAGGTCGGAGTCTCTGAATCGCGACAATGGGATGAAGCCGGTGAGATGTTGTTAAAGTATCTCGACAGCGTCAAGATGGGTGCGACCCTTTGGGGAACCGCTAGTTGGTTAACTCCGACCGGAAATATTCTTAATGCTTATCAATTGGAACGTGGAACTCGACCGTTCCTACCACTGTCACAATCGGTGATCGTAGAAAGGCATTTAGGCGGAAAATAGATATCTCAGTAAACTCGGTCAAAATCAGCAATATCAAAGAACTGCTCCCCGGGAGCAGTTCTTTTTTTTTTATTGCGTATCTACAACGGATAACGAGGACTTATTGAGTGGCGTTGCTGAATCTTTCAGCCTCTCTCTAAGTAGGAATCCTTGATATAATTCCGATCGGAACTAACCCTAAATAACCCCAAAGTTCGAAGCGGGAAAGACTTTCAGTATTGTCAAAAGCTTGGTCGGTCTCGCGTAGCTGGCTCCCAAACAAGCGGGCTTATATCACGGCATTGTATTTGTATGTTGTTTAGCGACTTGAAATATTCAACCTCTTTGGTGGCAGATGAAAATTTTAAAAATGGCTGCGATATTATTATCAGTTGCGGGACTTATGACCGCTGGATGTGCCTTTAAAAAGGATGGCGGACCTACTCCGGAGTCTGCAGCAGCTGAAGAATTGCTAAAAACTATCGAGGTCAAAAAACAGCAACAGGCTTTTGAAGGCAAACTGACCAAAGAAAACGTCAGTGTCCGTTTTGACGAGACGGATACTCTCAATGTATATGAGATGATCATTACTTGGCCATCTTCAATTGCCACAATGGTCATAACTATCGATGAGCGTACCCCTGAAATCCGCCAACAACACCATGGTGGGGTTTTTAAAATACCAGTTCTCAGTGGGTACGAGCATAAGATCGAGTTAATGGCCTATGATAGTCTCGGTAGCCCAATCTCTTCGCTTTCGCTTGTAGAACAGGTTCCTAAAGATTTGCTTGTCGATAAAACGTTTCACTTAAAAAGGTCCGAAGTTTTCGAAGTGAACAGAGTCTTTTTTTATGATGGTGCTCAACTTGTTACTAATGGATTCGACTTAACTATCAAGGCAAGAAAGATATTCGTCCAAAATAGGGAATTTACTTCTGTAAGAGTCCCGTTGAATGAAGCGCATATTGTTACCACACCGCCCAATACCCTTGCGTCCGACCAAAGCAATCTCAAAGGCTCCAAAATTCAAATCCATGCAGACCAAGCTGTCGGAACTTTAGCCGTCGCGCTTATCGGTTATAACGGACAAGATGGAAAGAAGGGCGCGGATGCACCGATGCCAGCTCCAGGTTCGTTAGACGGGGCGCCTGGGCAACCTGGGCAGATTAAATCAAGAAGACAACCATGTTTTCGCGGCAATATCGATGCTCCCTGCGAGCCCGAGGTGGTCATTTGCGCAGTCGCAGCCACCAACGGCGAGGACGGTAAAAACGGAACGCCCGGCTTACCCGGCGGCGACGCATGGAACGGTGGCAACGCCGGAGAGTTACAAATTGTTATTATGAACAGCTCTGAGTTCAAGCTGGAAGTTGCACAGAAGGTAGGTCAGCCAGGTAAACCCGGCGTTGGCGGTGAAGGAACGCCAGGCGGTAAGGGCGGTTCCGGTGGAGCCAATAATACCTATTGCGCTGGCGGCCTCAAGGGCAAAGACGGAAATGATGGCGGAAAAGGTGAGAATGGTAAAAAGGGTGAGCCTGGCCAAAAAGCCATCATTGATCATAATCTGCAAAAAGTGGAAATCTACGATCTCTAGAGATTCCAAGCCCAGCCGGCACGTAAGACGACACTGCTGGCACTGACGGTTGAAGAGGCTGGGAATAGATTGTATTCGAGGCTGACTGGAATGTAGTTCTTGGAACTATAATAAATATCAGTCCCAAAAGCTGCTGTGAATACCTGATTGGTAGAAATCTCTGAAGCATTGAGGACAGTGCTGGATTTGCTCATAGCGAGCAAAAAGCCAACGCCGCCGCCGGCCCACATGCGATACTTCGAGCTGGTCAGTTGATATTTCGCTAAACCATACACGGACAAGTAATTGATTTTCACATCACATGTGGTGGAGCCATCGCAATCAGCTAGTGGTGTCGATCCCTGCGCATTAAATTGTTCATAAGATGCATGTGCACGCCCCATTAGTTTGTCAGTCAAAGTGTGATCATAGAAACCACCCACTCCAAAACCAGAACCACTGAGTGATGAGGATGCTGTTCGTCCTGGTGAAGCGATAAATTTTGCATTCATCGAGTGAGACAGATAGCTGCCCAGAACTCCGTAGGAGTTTTTCGCCACCAAAGGAAAGCGACCAGAGTTAGTGACTATTGTGTCTTCTACTGGGTTTGCAAAGGTGGGGTCGGCCTTGCGGGTGCGAGGGCTGCTGCCTTTGACATTCGATCGTGCCTTAGCTTGTAGCGTGAAGCCGCTTTGTGCTGTCCCTTTTAAAACCTCTGCAATGGCCTGGTCACCTTTTATTTGTCTGATCCGTATGATAGCGCGACGTTTTGTGGTGCTTGGGTCGATAAGAAAGTATTCTTCCCCGGTGGACGAGCTTGCTCCTTCAAGTTGCACAAGAACTCTGGAGCCCTTGACAGCCTTCACGGTCGCAGCCCAGCTAGGAAGAGTTAAGATGAGCAGCAAAAAGCCAGTAAAGAAGAACTTTAAAGACACGAGACCTCTTTCTTATTCGACGGACATAAGATAATTGTCGAGTTCGCGGAGGAACTGCTCTTTGTTCGATTGCCAACTCACTTCATTCGAGAATTCATAGATGCAGGAATGGATATCGGTATTGATTTTCTGAATGGCAGTCACTTCCACGGCACCACCGTGGCTGGGTGTTTTCCAGACTTCGAGGTCATTGTCTGCGACGATGAGTTCGTAATTATGAGCGGGGAATTCGGTTTTGAACCAGTTTTCGAGTTTGCCGATTTTTTCGCAGCTTCGGATCTGAAATCCATTGGCTTCAATTTTACCAGGCGCTTCGGATTCAAATTGTTTACGCCCCTCGGATCGGTAGATCGAGCAACCGCTTGAAAGAATAAGAATAGAGGTGAGAAACAACGCCTTCATGGCCTTAATTATAGGTGAAGCCGCTAAAAAACAAAAACCCTGAATTTCTTCAGGGCTTTTGGCTTGAGTCTCATTTTTAAATGAAAACCAACTTAGAAAGGAATTTCGTCGTTTGAATCAAAGCTGGGCTCAGGACCGAAATCTTGGAAATTATTGAAATCATCATTTCCACCCATAGAGTTGCTTGAAGCAGATCTTTCACCACTTGCAGAACTCAAGAACTGAACAGTGTTCGCAACGATTTCAGTTGAATAACGTTTTTGACCTTGTTGGTCTTCCCACTGACGAGTTTGCAATTTTCCTTCAACATAAACTTGGCGACCTTTTGCAAGATGCTTTCCGCAAATCTCTGCAAGTTTTCCCCAAACAGTGACACGATGCCATTCTGTGCGTTCTTGACGTTGACCTTCTTTTACCCAAGTCTCACTTGTCGCGATGTTCAAACGAGCTACTGTGTTTCCACTTCCGATCGTTTTAACATCAGGATCAGTGCCCAAGCGGCCTATAAGAATGACTTTATTTACTCCAGACATTTTCCCTCCAATGACCTCATCGTTTTTTGTCAGATTAAGGTTGAAGTCAATCAATGACTTCACGACCTGATTTATTTGAAGCAAGAGCTGTGCAAAATTTAAGCATAGCTCTGTTCAAGTGAATTTAAGAGGGGAGTTGAAAGCGTCTTGGTTTCGGATACTAACGCACGGCGCCTATATTGGGAGGCATCATAGGATTTGTCGCAGAGACCTTAAATTTGTACTGAGCGCCATCCGCAGTCGGCGTTTTATAGCCGTCTATAAAGCCCAGAAAGAGGGCTGCGCGGTCCTGGAAGCTCTTCTTGGCTCTAAGATCAATACTGATATCATAAGGCCCTATTTGCGGAGCCAAGGCGCCGCCGCGGTTAATGATGTTCATATTGATGGTCCCCTTGATGGACCCATGCAGCTCATCGCCGGGCTTTCCAATAGTTCCATTTTCAATAATAAAACGGCCCGCAGCCAATCGACCTTTTAAAACCACCGTTGATAATTTTAGGTCTGGCAAAGTCAATGGACCCATCGGAGTGTTTACATTAGAAGGTGGAAGCTCGAACTGATTGATAGTCATTTGCAGTTCAACGTCGGGTTGCTCTTGAAAGGTTAAATCCGCAAGTGCCGTGGATTCAAGATTTACTTGGCCCTTCAAAAGGACCGGCAGATTGGCAAACTCACGAATATTTCCCAGCGAAACTTTTTTGGCGGTCAGTTCAATTTGATGTCTTTCTACGCCATTTTCAGTTCTCGAGCCTTTTCCCATGCGAACATCAACATCTCCTCCCAAAAGACCTTCAGCACTCACATGGCCATAGGGCTTTTGCTGGATAATACCTGTGATAGACGGGGTGATCGTCAAGGAAGAGGAGGACAGTGCAGGAGTTCGGATGGTTTCTATATACACATCATTCAGTTTCACGCCCGGAGTTGGCAGGAGGCTCATCCGCAGTCGATCAAACTGAACGTATACGGAGTTGTTTGAAAGTCTTGATACTTGTGAGGAAATCAAATCACTCAAGTCATCAAAAGGAAAAAGCACAAAGAGAAAGACCACAGTAGAGAAGACCATCAAGAAGATCTTGCCTTTGCTTTCTTTCAGTAATTTCAAAAACTGAATGACTTGTTCCATTATTCGTCCGAATTGTTATTGCGGTTGCGGAAGCCACGACCGGAGCCCGTGTTTTCCTCGGGAGCAAGCTCGGGAACGGCGGGCACTGCCAGTGTCACTAAACGATAAACGACATCAAAGTAGCGATTGTCCTGGCGGTTTGCAGTCATCACCAAATCTTTCATTTTTACGCTAGGGCTGATGCTGGAAAACTGATGTCCCAAGTCAATGATTTGGCGAATGTTTAGTTTCGCCAAGCGAACCTGTAAGAGGCCTTCAGTAAGGTTTGCCGGAATCAAAGCTGAGGTGTTCTGTTGTACTTCCGTTCCTAAAACTTGTTCTGGCAAAAGACTGGCTCTTTGGATCTGACCATCAATGGTGGACTTTAAACTTTGTATGTCGGGCGCGCGCGGAATTTGCGGAACATCGGCAGACTCGCGTGTAACCTTGAGCATTTCACGGATTGTCTGCCTTTTACTTTCATACTCCTGCACGTAATCGGAAGAAGTTGAAAAATAAGAGTAGGGCACGGATAAAACCATGAAAGCAATGAAAGCAATTCCTCCGTAAAGGGTCAGCTTCTGCATGCTTGGAGACATGTTTTCATAACGGTCTTTGAGCTGATTGTAGGTGCCGCTTTCTTGGAAGCGTTCCCATGTTACACGGGCATCGGAGGCCAATTTGTCTTTGATATCATCTAAGCTCATCGAGTCACCTTCTGAATTCCACGATCTACATTAAAGCTAAAAGAGAATGCGGTTTTTCCCGGTCGAGTTTGTAAAGAGGGGTTGCTTGCTTTGACTTGCCCCTCTGCAATATTGGCAAGGGCCTGCTGGAGTAATGAGACCTCTTTCGGTGAGTTTACGTATCCCTGAATGGCAACCTGCGCATCTTGAATATTGAATTGCTGGACATCAAGAGAGATCGATGCACGTGCAGGAGCTGCGTCGCTGACCATCTTTAAAACATCTAAGGCCGAATTCATATTGGCTACGCTCGAAAGGGTTTTCAAGTCGGACGCTCTTTTTTTGTTATCGCGAATGTACTTGCGAATGGAGCTTTCCGAAGCATTACGGCCTCGCAGCCCGACAACTCGCGCTTGGTCTTTCAAAACTTCCAATGATCGGTCCGCCAAGCCCAGAGCAAATTCTTCGCGCAGAAATCCATAAACGACCAGAATGACTAAGGCAGTCGCTGCCATTTTAGTTGTCGGACCCCACTTTTCCCAGAACACCTTAAGCTGATGATTTTCTTTAGCGAACTCACCCCGCATAAAATTAACAGGAGGGTTGCGTGGTTTTTTAAAACCTTCAATGGCTAAGCCAATAGCCACTCCGAGCACGGCACCATTTCTTGGAGTTCTCTCGAAGGTGATATTAGGTACACTGTCAAGACTGGAGACCCGATTAACAGGGACTTCCAAGATCTGAGTCAGGAAGGGTCCTAAATTCTGAATCTGTGAAGTTCCACCGGTAAGGCCAATGCTGGTTAATTCGGCGTTGAACTCACTTTTAAATTCAAGAATAGAAAGCTGCAGATCACGCGACAACTCTCGAACGCTTTTCGCGATGGTATCGGAAAAGGTCACTTGATCGAATGTAGCGCCCTGCTTGTTAGTCAGAATAAACGCTTTCGTTTGCAATTCCTTTAAGGACTCGAGGTACGGGATTTCATACTTGCGCGCAATAGCTTCGGCGATATTTTTCCCGCCCCATAAAATGGAGCGCACGCCAATCAAAGAGCCGGCCTCGAAAGCCATGACAATCGTCCTTGTATGGCCAATGTTAATGGTCAGGCTGATATGGCGGACTGGCTTAGGAAGCTCTTCATCTAAAATTGAAACTGGAGCACTGCGAGCCGGAGGTGCTTCGTTCCATTTTTCATAAACATTGGCAAAAGCAGTCCCTTCCGCAGTGATCAGATAGGGATCCATTCCGGCGTCTTGCGCTTTTTGGATATAGGCTTGAATCTGTGTCTTGGGGGCCGCGCAAGCCAAAACTTCTGCACCCCCGCCAACGGTTCGAATAATTTTTGCATCGAAGACAGCGTTTTCAGAAGAGAACGGCACGTCTTCTTCGAGTTCAAAAGCTAAACTTTTAGAAATTTTAATTCTGTCGTTGAAAGGGAAGAACTTGTTTCGAATAGCCACTCGATCTTGCCGTAGCCCCAAAATAAATCTTGTTTGGGTGTGATCGTATCGGGCGGAGAGAGTGCGCAGAAACTCCAGAATCTCAAGTTCCTGATCGCCCTCTTGGTTGGGATCCAAGGCATGCTCAAAAAATTGAGTGATCTGAAAACCCTTAGATGTGGTTTGCATTTCCACTACTTTGATACTACTGGACCCGATATCAATACCTAAAGATTTCATTAGATTGAGTTCCTCCGTGAACTTGGTTTAAGTCTAAGGCACTCTATTTTAGAAGTAAAACCATTATTCGCGGAAAGACTAGTGTTCTCAGAGACCTAACTAACGTTCATTCCAATGAACGATACGCGGAGGTCCCTTCGGAGGAGCTTCTGATTTTGCTTTTTGATTCCCGGCCGGAGTTGGAGTGGGTGTCGGGCTTACTTCTGCGCCGGTCGGATCTTTGGCTTTCTCTTTGTCGACAAAGTCTTTGACTTTAGTCGCGGTCTTTTGAAAATCCATAACGATGGCTGTGATTTCCCTGACGGCTCCAGCAAATTCACCGGTGCTGCGAATTTTAAAATTCATGATGGGATCAAAAACCAATGGAATCTCTTGAGGATCCGACTCTAGACGAACGCCCTGTTGCTGAACGAAAAGCCAAAAGTCCTCGGCTTTCGAGAACGGGCCACCAAGATCAGCATCATTTCGGCGTTTGATAATCTCGGTGACCGCTTCTTCGGTCATGGCGGGATCCAAAGAAAGCAGGACCTCTTTTGTCGCGAGGTTGGGGTTAATCCCTTTCATTCCATAGATTGTCACACGGGGTAGAAGAATTTCGTAAAACTCGTCCGTCATATCTGGAACCAAGTGCAATTCCCCCAGAGTGCGAAAACCTCTGTTCGGCGGGAAATAGTCACTTTGAGAAGCTGAATTCAAATCGGAGTAGCGAGCTCGCTTGTCTCCGCCGTTAAGGCTCTGAGCTTTCGAACTCATCCAGTCAGCGATGTTGTTGATAAGCTCTTCAAAACGGAAATTCGAATACTTTCGCGCGAAGGCCTCGTCTTCGTTTATTTTTTGCGCAAAAATATTTAAAAGCTGTCTTTTGGTCACTTCGCGCAAAGCTTCAGAAGGGGAGTTCAAGTCGTTGAGGTCGATCTTTGAACCTTCATCTTCAATCGTAACCATGTAACTGGCATCCATGCTCGATTCTGTCATCAGCTTATTAAAAGCGTCTTTGTCGACAGCGTTGAGTTCGTCAGGAACAGGGAGCGGCCAGGCGAAAGGAAAACGCCAGATTTCATCAAGCATTGCAGAGTTGCTGCCTAGCTGAGCGCCGAACTGACTTTGCACTTGTTGGTAAATTTTAATACGTAGCAGACTCAGCTGCATCCCAGACTTCGCCGCATAGTAAGCTTTTACGCGGTTCAAACCCTGGGAGTTGACCAGGTATTCCACGTTGGATTCATACGAAACTTCCATCGCGAAATACATAATCAGCATCACGCAGGAAATTGCGATCATTAAAGCTATGCCCCGTTGATTATTCAGTGGGCGCTTGAGCTCGCGGCCAAGTGCTTTGATTGCCTTGCGCATTTGCAGCCTCCTCTGGATTATTGGGGAAGTGAACTGATGCAATGACTTGCATCGAATATTTTTTAGTTTTTGTTCCGTTCTTTTTTTCGACCGTCAAAGAGATCTCGACAGCTGTCGGAAAGCGTCCTTTGGTCGCGGCGTCGCCGCCGGTGTCGGTGCGCCAATCTCTGACCCAGTCTTGTTTGCCTTTACCAATGTAACGCAATTTAAATTCTGAAACATTTTCCAGCAAGGGCAACTCGTCGCCACCCTTTGTGACATCGAGATCAACAAAGGGAGATGTGCGTCGCCAGAGACACTTGGTCGTTTCGCCCGTACTTAAACTTTTGCAGTCCTTCAATGTATAACCGACTTCGACGAAGTCCGCTTGGCGGGCGTTTCTTACGGTTCGGGCATTATTCAGCGTGACGAAATCCAGGGCCTCTTCATTTCCGATGAAATGAGTTTCTGGATCTCTGCGTGGGACTTCTCTGACGGGTTCTTGATTTACGGGAGGGACAAACCCGCTTACTGGAATTCCAGGAGCTGGCACTTGGGGGTTCGGTTGATCCTTCTTCTTGATCAGATCCTCAATTTCTTTTTCAACATCGCGATAGTGAAAAGCCAGATTGATGTCTCGTTCTAGCAGGCGCATTGCATCGCGCACGCGGGAGACGTCATCGAGCTGTCCTTGAAGTTTTACTTTTGCTTGGATTGCTTGCTGTATTGCTTGTGCTGCAAGAACAGTCAAGGTTCCCAAAATCGCAATCGTGATCATCACTTCGATAAGTGTGAAGCCTTTGCGATTTATCATTGTCCCATACCACCTGGCATTGCAGGCATCGGTAACTGCTTATCGTAATTTACAAAGTACTGGGTTGCTGAAAACTCCAGAGGTTTTTTCCCTCCGGTATAGATCACTGATACCTTGACCTCTTTAATGGAGTTTCCAAGATGTTCAACAAGAGTTCGCATGATGGTCAGTGACATCTCGTCTGCACCACCGGCCTGAGCCGTCATCGTGGCGGTTATGTTCGGAACTTCAAGGGGTTTCGAGGTCATTTTCCAAGAATACTGCGGATAATCAGAACCGAAGTCATCGGCTTCTTCCTCGGGAATGGATTCCAGAGGCTTGCCGTTATACTTAGTTTCGACCTCAATCATTTTTCTTTCGAGCAAAGCGGCCACTTCAGTAGAAAGCTGGGTTTTACGGACACGCATAAAGCTGCCACTCCAAGAATTTGCTAAAAGCAGAATTCCTGTAGATAAGATGACCATCGCCATGACGGTCTCTATCAATGTAAAACCATTCTTTTTCACCGCTGAATTTCCTTTAATGCTCTTGCTTGCTCTATAATATCAGCTTGTCCTGTTACGGGATTAAAAACAAGAGTCCAGGTAAGACTCTTTCCGTTAGTGATCTGAACTGCAGCGGCCTCAACAAAGCCTTCAGGGAAAAAATGGATGTAAGCGGTTCCCGACGTAACGGGACTGCTCATGTTGATGGTTTCAATAGCAGCAAAGCGTAGATCACCGGGCAGGACTTTTTCTTTTTTGGTCAGAGACTTGTCGATTTGAAAGGCCGGTGGGGAAGCGTCTTCGTCATCTTCTTCTCGTTCAGCTTCCTCAGGATCAATGGCTCGAGGTCCACTGGCTCTTTCGACCCAATAGGAACTTTCTTCATCTGTGATTTTAAAAACGATGCGGTAGGTTGAATTGGAAAGACGTGCTTTGTTGCGAACTTCGCGACTCAGAACAATAAAATTACGTGAAACCGCTTTTATATTGTTCTGAGTTCTAAAAACGCGAGGGGCTGCGAAGGCGATGAGTGCTGCCAGCAGGGCAAGGACAATCATCACCTCAATAAGAGTAAAGCCCCGATTGCTTTTTTTACTCATCAAGTGAAATGTCGGCATTATAACCGGATCCGCCCTCACGGCCGTCCTTGCCAAGTGACATAAGCGTGAACTCATTGCCGTTCAATTCGTAAACATAATCATTTCCGAACTGATCTTTTGGAGCCTTTTTCATATAAGGTTCAGGTCCCCAATTTGAACAGCTCGCATCTTCAGTGGCTAGTGATTCAAGCGTTTGCGGATATTTACCACAATCAGTGTAGTACATAGAAAGGGCGTTTACAATTTGAGTCATGTGGATGCGCGTTTCTTTGACTTTCGCTTTATCCAAAGCTCCAGTCATTCTTGGCAAAAGGAGGGCAGCAATACCGCCGATGATTGCCAGTACGATCATGATCTCGATCAATGTCATACCTTTGCGATTTTTCAGAAGAGACATAATAACTCCTTGTTAACAGATCAAAAGAATAGCAGATCGATTCTTGGCAGTAAAGAAACGGATCGCAGGACTTTAGACTTGTCTTTGTGCGGCGCTGGGTGATTCCTACCCAGCAATACTGGTCATTTCGAACATTGGAACCATGACCGCAAATACGATCATAGCAATAGCGAAGCCCATCACAACAATAACTACGGGACCCATCAAACTTGTTAAGCCCTCAAGTTTATTTTTGACTTGAAAGTCATACGCTTCCGCAACCTGACTCAGCATGTTTTCAAGCTCGCCGGTCTTTTCACCAATATTCACCATGTGGATAACAAGCGGAGGGAACTGGCCCGACTTTTTTAAAGGTCCGGCGATGCTTTCCCCCTCTGAAATATTGCTTCTGGCTTCGTCGATGGCAATTGCCAAAGCATGGTTATCGACGACGTTACGGACGATATCCAATGCCGCCAACATCGGTACACCGCCGGTCAGCAGTGTTGCCAAAGTTCTCGTAAATCGAGAGACAGCCACCATTCGAATAGTTGGACCAAAGAGTGGCAGCTTCAAAGAGAGCACATCCCATTGTTGGCTTCCGGTTGGTGAACGCTTCCAGTTAGTAAACAGAAGATAAGCAATCACGAACGTGCCAAGGATAATGTACCAGTAGTTCACCGCAAATTGGCTGGCATTGATCAAAGAGACTGTATACCAAGGAAGCACAAGGTTTGGTGCTGATTCGAAGACAGTGACCATCTTTGGGATTAAGAATATGAAGAGGAATCCGAGCAGGGCAAAGGTGACCACAAGCATGATTACCGGGTAAGTCATCGCGCTGCCGACCTTGGCTCGCAGATCCGCCTGGGCTTCAGTAAACTCGGCAAGCCGCAAAAGGATGATGTCCAGGCTTCCTGACATTTCACCAGCCTCAACCATCGAAAGATAGATTTTAGAAAATATATTGGGATACTTTGCCAAAGCTTTATTGAATGTGGAGCCCTCATTGACCATGTTCTTACAGTCAGCGATAGCTTCAGCTAGCACAGGATTTTCAACTTGCTCCGATACAGCCAACAGAGCATCGACCAGTGGAATATTCGCTTTGATCAAAGTTGCTAACTGCCGAGTCATCAAGGAAAGATCTTTAACGGGAACTTTGCCAGTCGTGCGAGGTCCCTTGGATTTCTTAGAGTCGGTTCTTTTTTTGTCTTTGATCTCGACAACAAAGATATTGTCCTTTTTAAGTTTGGCACGGGCAGAGCGAAGGTTGTCAGAGTCAACGATACCCTTGACGTTCTTTCCTTCTCTTGTCAGGCCTTTGTACTCAAAAATAGGCATGGTTCTGTCCATCTCTTTGTCTTAAATTAAATATCCAGTTGGGTATTCGATGTTAACTCTTCTATGGTGGTGATTCCAGCAAGAACTTTCTGCACCCCATGGTCTCGGAAGGTTTTCATGCCATTCGCGACAGCTTGACGCTTTAAAGTGTTACCATCTTTTCGTTGCATGACGAGTGAGCGAATGTCGTCAGTGACCATCATGAGTTCGCTAATTGTCGTTCGACCCGAATAGCCCTTTTGACCACACTGAGAGCAGCCCATGGCTTTGCAAATATGTGCTTTGGCGGCTTCAGCAGCAGAAATGCCAAGCAGTTGCAATTCAAACTCAGTCGGTTCATGAGGAGCTTTGCAGTGAGGGCAGAGGACTCGGACCAGACGTTGAGCGACCACGCCCATGATCGACGTCGCAATCAAGAAGGGTTCAACCCCGAAATCAATCAGACGGGGGAAGGCGCCAGCAGAGTCATTCGTGTGTAGGGTCGAAAGGACAAGGTGGCCTGTCAGAGACGCTTGGATGGCAAGTTCGGCAGTTTCTAAGTCACGAATCTCACCGACCATTATGATATCGGGATCCTGACGTAGGAACGAGCGCAGGCCGGCGGCAAAGGTCAAGCCGATCTTGGAATTCACCTGAACTTGGCCGATTCCATGAATTCGTTGCTCGACAGGATCTTCGACCGTCAGAATATTCACATCCGGTTTGTTAAGTTTGATCAGAGAACCGTAAAGAGTGGTCGACTTACCCGAGCCGGTAGGGCCCGTCACCAGTAGAATTCCATAAGAGCGTGCTAAAAGGTCATCCAGCTTTTCTAAATTCTCAGTGGAAAAGCCCAAAGATTCTAGTTCGCGCACGACACTGGATCTATCTTGAATACGCATGACCAAGCGTTCGCCATGGGCAGTCGGGACGGTGGAAAGACGAATATCAATGTCTTTACCGCCCACTTTCAGAGGGATTCGTCCATCTTGTGGTAAACGTTTTTCGGCGATATTTAAATTGGCCATGACTTTAATACGCGAGGTGATCGCATTTTGCAGCTTCTTGGGTGGTTTAAAGACATCGAACAAAATACCATCTGTGCGGAAGCGAACGACCATGTCTTTTTCATAGGGTTCAATATGAATATCTGAAGCTTTTTCTTTCACCGCTCGGAACATCAAACTGTTCACCAGCTTGATCACGGGTGCATCATCTTCGCCAGCCTCGAGCAAATCAACTATCGGATCATCGAGGTCGTAATCCTCGTCTTCGATTTCGTCTAGACCTGAAAGGTTCGCAGTACTTTTTTCGTAAACTTTATTGATGGCATCTTGAACACGGCTTGATGTCGTAATCAGGGGGCGCACTTTCTTTCCGAACAAAACCTTAAGATCGTCAAGTGACTTCAGATTGACCGGATTGCTGGTCAGGGCTACTAGCAAATCGTTTTCTTCGCGATAGGGCAGAATGTGGTGCTGCTTGGCATAGTTGATAGGTAGATCGCGAATCAGGTCTACTGGAATGTCGTTCACTGGAATATCTCGGATGAAATCCAGTCCCAGTTCTTTGCAAAGATCCGAGACCACCTCATCAGCGGTGGAAAATTCTTTCGCTGCCAAAGCCTCTCCGACGGAAACAGGTCTTACCACCGACGGATTGCTGAGCACGGACTTAATTTGGTCCAGAGTCAGAGAGGTTGATTTGGCCAAGATAGTTTGAATATCCACGAATAATCCCCTTATTCTTCAATCGCTTCTTCAAAGACGTCATCCCCAGGTTCCGCGGCTGGAGTTGTTGCTGATCCAGCTTGTGCCTTGCGGGTGATTTCGTCGATATGTTTTCCCCAAGGATCTTTGCCACCTTGTGCTTTGATGAAGTCGACGCGTTCATCTAGTTTTTTATTCAGAATTTTGCGAGAGTCCGCAGAATTACGAATAATCTTTGGCGTCAGGAAAACCATCAAGTTCACTTTATCTTTAGTCGTACTTTTCGATTTAAACAACCAGCCCAAGATCGGGATATCGCCCAATAAAGGCACTTTATTCACCGTTTCAACGTCTTGTTCCTTGATCAGTCCGCCCAAAATCGCCGTATCGCCATTGCCCACGCTGATGTGAGTTTTAATCGAACGTTTCGCAATTTGTTGAGTCGTATCCGCCAATCCCTTAGGAACCAGTGCCGTGGAAGGCTGTGCAACTTGCTGTTTGATTTCCATACGGATGGAATCTGATGTCGGGCTGATAAACGGCTTGATCGTCAGCTTGATGGTAGCATCTTCAAACTGAACAGAATTGGTGGTTTGACCATTTTGTGCAGTGCTCGTAGCTGTCGACATAGCGATCTTATCGCCCACCTCGATTTCACCTTCTTGATTATCAAGAGTCAGCAGTTGAGGGGTCGAAAGGATGTTTGCCTTCTTATTCGTTTTCAAGAAGCTGATCAAGCCGAGCAGACTTGGAATCGCAATCTTCTGACCAGTTGTAGGTTCAGTGACTTCGACAGTCTTACCATGTCCAAATCCAATCACAGCTCCAGCGCCACCAACGGGGCTGATAAAATCATTTAAGCTGACGCCACCATTAAAGCCCACTTTACCGTATCCAGAATCACCATATTGGTAGTAGCCGATTCCCCAGTTATTGCCATCAGACGCACTCATCTCCATGATGATCGCCTCGACAAAAACCTGATCGCGAGGAATATCGATTCTCGAAAGAATGTTCAGAACCACTTCGTAATCCTGCTTGCTAGCTGTGACGACCAAACTGTTGGTGTTTTTATCAGCAGTGATTTTAACATCGCCGCCGAAAATTTCTGTTGGAGCTGTCATTTGTCCGCTGGCGCCCATTGGCGATAGAAGACTTCCTCCTGTATTTGGCCGCGGTGTCGCTTCTTTTGTGACGCCTTGAAGGGTTTGGGCAATTTTTTCGGCATCGCCATTTTTCACGTAGTATACATAGACGCCACCAGAGTCTTCTGCGCGAATACGGAAGTCCAATTGAGCGATCAATTTTTTAACTCGCTGAATTCCGGATTTATTTCCGACTACAATAATTGAGTTGGTGCGATCATCGGGAATAGCCATAAAGAAGCTGGCGCCTTGCTGTGAACTTGCGCTAGTAGCTCTTGAGAAGCGGGGTACGCCAGCCGTGAAGGTTCCCGGAGCCGTTGGGCCCGCATTTGACTTGCTTCCTTTGTTAACGATTTTATCAACCAGATCTGCAAGGTCTTTAGCTTTCGCGAACTTAACTGGAATAACTTCAAGTTGTTCTTCAAACCCTGGAACGTCGAGCTGGCTAATGATTTTCATGACTCGGTCGATGTTCGAACCGTAGTCAGAAATAATAATAGAATTCGTTGGTTCGTAAATGTTCATTTCACCATCTTTCGATGGCAAGATACGAAGATCACGGTTCACTTGTGATGCTGAGATATGCTTCAAGTGAATGATCCGGGTAATCATCTGATCGCTGTTCGGGTAGTAAGAACCCGAATAAGTTTCGATATTGTCCCGTTGCGCATTTCGTGCAGACTTTACTTTTAGAAAGCTTCCTGAAGGAACGACCGTAAATCCATTGATAGCAAGAGCTGATAAAAATGCCTTATAGGCTTCAGCAACAGTGATTTTTGAAGGGGCGACGATGGTGATTTTGCCGCGAACGCCAGGATCAATAATGAAGTTCTTACCGGTTAATTCGCCGATCGTTTTAATAAGATCAGCAATTTCCACGTTCGGGAAGTCGAAAGACTCGATCGTTTCCGGGAAGTTTTCGTTGTTGATGTCTTCCAGCGGAGCCTGAGCAAAGCGATCTTTACTTTTTTTAGAAAGAACGGAACCGCTACTGTCATCGGTTCCTTCGGCTCCGCCAGCAGCAGGCCCACCAAATGGAGCTGATTCAGCAGCGCCAAAATCCGGCACGGGTGGTGGAGGTGGGAAGTCTTCTATTTGCGCGTGCGCTGCGGGCGTCACGAGCTGGGCAGTCATCAACGAAGCAATTCCTATGCTGACAGTTTTTTTCATTTAGTGTTTCTCCTCCTCATGGGAGTTTAAATTTCCTTCACAACGCGCATCACATTCACCGAAACAGAATCGACTTAATTTTGGATGTTGTAAGTCATGTTCTCGCTCTTACCATTTCGTTCAATCTGAAGAGTCACCTTGGGGGAGTTCTTCAAAGCATTGTACAATTCCATGGCTTTTGCGGGGCTATCGACCGGAGTGCCATCAACAGCTTTGATGACGTCCATTCTTTGTAAACCTAGTTGTTCATAAATACTTCCAGGCTGCATATCTAGGATACGGAAGCCATTGATGTTTCCGGTTCCAGGTTCACGGTTTGGAACGGCACGGGCTTGCATTAAAATGCTGGAAAGATCATTGGTATACTTTAAGAGATCCGCTCGTTTGATGGCGAAGTTATTATCGCCCACCTGCTGAACATCTTTTCCGGCGACAGCAGCCGAGGTGCCACTTTTGAAGGACACCCTTGAACCTTCTTTTTTCATTTCAATAAATTCCAAGCGACTGGTGTTCAAGTTCCGGAAGATCACCTTCTGACGCTCGACACGCACAATTGACGCCATGTTTTGAATTTCTTTGCCGGGACTGTAAGAAAGAACACCTGGCTTGCCACGGACTTCGATAGCTGCAATGGATTTGTCGGGATTCGAGTGAACCAAGGTACCTATAAGGTTCAGTGGCAGCTGTGATGGGACCGGAGCGGCTTCAGTTTTTTGCGCGTCAGCTGCATTTTCATCGACCAAGGCATCAGGGATCAGGCCATTAGCAGCGAACATATTGCGCGAAGTGATGGAATTATAGGAACCTCGTCCCGGAGATGTACCAATGGCGCTTCGCTTGGGTTGAGCGGGTGGTGCCGATTGCGGCAACATCTTGTCGCGATACATGAGTATGCCAAGATCTGCGAGGCAATAGCCGACAAAAATAAACAAAAAATAGGAATACCATTTCTCAAAAGGAGGGCGTTGGTTTTTTGGATTCCGTGGTAAACGTGGCGTCACTTTTTACAATCCTTTGTCTTTTGTCGCGGGCCTAGTCCTATGGCCTCTAACAAGCGTAACAAAAAAGAAGGGGGCTCTGCACCAAAAAATACATCCTGGACTATAGTCTCGAATGTTTAAATTTGTGCCAAATTCTCGAAAGATAGGTCATCATTAATCTATGAGAATTCTCTACTTCACGGATGGAGCAGGAATTGATCTTCAAGGTATTCGCGAGTCAGTCTTGCGGATACCAGAGGTGCTCACCTCCCTTCGTCGCGGCCAGGAGCAGGCTCGCTACGTAGACTTAATGCAGGTGATGTGTTTAACGGATGATGAATTTCAGTTGATACCTTCCGTCTTGCGAAATTATCTGATCAATTTAGTCCAGCGTGGTCTGCATCAACGCTGGGTGAATCGCGATCATCGTGCTGATGCCGTCCTGCGCAGAATTAACTTCAGAGATTTTTCAGAAATTAAAGCAGAGCTTCTGGCTCTCTTTCGCCAAAAAGACCAACTAAAAAATGTACCGACGAGAGACCTTCAGCTCACTCATTTTCTAAGTCGAGTGGAAATCACCATTATCGGCCCTGGGTATGACGAAATCGAGCTGTGGTTGCGTAAAGAAGTTGCTCACTGCAAAGATGTGAAAGTGACTGTCAAAGATGTTATCGCTGCCGACCCCCAGTTGGATTGGTTCTGGCCTCAGGTTCGAGAGCTGTCCGTCGTCAGTGAAAGACCACTTATCTAGAGTTTTCTATCTCTATCTGAGATTACTTCCTTCATAAATTTTTGATCCCACCGAAACCAAAGTATTATTTAGGTAAGGGGAATACTTCAGAGTAGGGGGAGTTATGGAAACCAAGCCGTCCGATGGGAATAAGAGCAAAAGATATGGTCTTTTCGTACTTCTTCCTTTTATCGCGTTGATGACATTGTCGTTTCAAAATTGCAGCAACCAGTTCGAACTTTCAGAATACGCACAAAAACAGACTGAGTTAGGACTGCCAAGTGCTTCCGAAGATCCCGGCACATCGGGGCCTTCTCCAACCCCTTCACCGTCGCCATCACCGGTTCCGACGACTCCCCCAGTAAGTGGTGTTTCTCAAAAGTTTTTCCGAGGCATAAATGTCATGGATTTAGGAATTGCTGACAATGCTGTTCCAGGTGTTTACGGCACCAACTATACAAAACCAAGTTATGCGGCGATGAAAGCTTTAAAGGATCGCGGTCTAACTGTTTTACGTATGCCATTTAAATGGGAAAGAGTTCAAAGACAACTGGGTGGAACGCTGGACTCGGCCTACCTGAATCTGTTATTGGAAATGCTTCGCGATGCGGATACGGCGCAAATCAAAATCATTTTGGATATGCACAATTATGGACGCTATAAGATTGGCGGAGTCACACAAACTATATTTGGTCAGGCAAACGGACCAACACTTGAGCAATACGCTGACGTTTGGCGCAGACTGACTCAAGCGATCCGTTCCGATGCGAAAGCATACAGAGCTGTCTATGCTTACGATATTATGAATGAACCTTATAGTTTCCCCAGTGGAGTTCGAGGGTTGACCCCGCAAAAATTATGGGAAGAATATGCGCAAGCAGCAGTGACCGCAATTCGTGAAAGCGGAGAAACCAAGTTGATTCATGTCGAAGGCTATAGCTGGGCCTCGGCTGATCGCTGGCCCAGTTTGCATCCAAAAGCTTGGATTAAAGATCCTTTAAACAACATCATGTATCACGCACATATGTATATGGATAATGATGCCAGTGGAACCTATACCATAAGTCACGCACAAGAGACCGCCAATTCTAAAGCCAAAGGACATGCTTCGATTGCTGCTCGTGCCATTGCCAGAGTCAAAAATTTCTCTGATTGGTGTACTGTAAATAAAGTTCCCTGTTTCCTGGGGGAGTTCGGTTGGCCGACAGCTGCAAAAGTCGGTGATTCTGAAGCTCAACTATGGAACGTGGAAGGCGACAAGGTGTACCAGTTTTTAGACAGCGTGAAGATGGGTGGCACTATGTGGGCCACAGGGACATGGTTGGGCCCGGCTGGAAATATTTTAAATGCCTATGTGTTGCCTTCGAGCACACGTACTTTCCAGCCACTTTCCCAATCTATCGTGCTAGAGAAATATTTGGGCAATGGCTCTTACAATGATTAAGCTCATTCGCCCTAAAATTGTCTAGGCATGTTCGCTCTGTCAGAAAGTCTTCTGGTTTGAAGAAGCATCTCTGCCGCGGAAGTCTGCAAGTTAAGAGCTGGCAGACTTTCCTTTATTAACTGAATCAGTTCGTTGCGCCGCACGGGTTTTGTTAGAACCAGGTCACAACCCGCCAAGTAGCATTTTTGTTTTTCTTCGCGCATGGCGTGGGCGGTTAGTGCAAAAATCGGATTGCTGTAACCTTGTTCACGAATTCTCCGGACAGCTTCATAGCCATCCATAACCGGCATTTGAATGTCCATCAGAATAAGATCAGGCTGGTGTTCAGCAACGGCCTCTATGGCCTCGATACCACTGCTCGCCTGGATAAGTTGAACTTCTAAACTGCGCAGATAGCGATCAATCAAAAGTCGGTTATCACTGACATCATCTACGACGAGTATCTTTCGATGCTGAAGTTCCGACGGATTGATTTCGAGTGCTGAAATGGATGGCGCCTTTGGGGATAGTTCTGAGTCCATTTGGACCTCACCACTACGCTTAAGGTGAAGAGTGATCTCGAAAGTGGAGCCAACACCAATTTCAGATGAAACCAATCTAAGATCGCCGCCCATAAGACGCGCCAACTGTCTTGAAATCACAAGGCCTAAACCCGTCCCACCAAATTTGCGCGTGGTCGAGATGTCGGCCTGAGTAAATGGCTGAAAGAGTCTTTGAGCCTCGTGAGGGGCTAAACCTAAACCGGTGTCTTCCACTTCAAAAACAGCTTTGACAAAACCTCTGTCGTTGTCGGATCCAACTGGCGTCACTATAGCCGTGTGTACTTTGACCGAACCCTTATCTGTGAATTTGATGGCATTGCCCACGACGTTCAGTAGGACCTGCTTGATTCTTAAGGGGTCTGCGATGATTTGAGTGTTCTCTTCAGGAATGTGGATTTGAAGATCAATACCCTTTTCAGAGGCTTTAAAGTTCAGAATGGTACGGACGTCCTCGAGCAAATCTCTCATGCCGAATTCTTTTTTCTCGAAATCCAGTTTCTGTGCTTCGATTTTGGAAATATCTAAAATGTCATCGACCAAGCGGAGCAGCAGCTCGCCATTTCTGCGAATTGCGGCTAGACATTCGTTCTTCTCTTCCTCGTCTAACTGGCCTTGCGAGAGAACGTCGGCAAAACCTAGGACCGAGCCAAGGGGAGTTCGAATCTCGTGCGACATATTGGCCAAAAACTGACTTTTCGCTAAGCTTGCCATTTCCGCTTTTTTCTTCAGCGTTTCAACTTCGGCAACATGCGCCTTAAGCAGACGTCTTTGCTTATCAAGCTGTACGAACGTTTTGACTTTGCTGCGCACGATATAAGGATCTAAAGGTTTGAAAAGAAAATCGACGGCGCCTGTCTCGTAGCCTTCAAAGGCAACAGCTTTGTCATGTTGTTGGGCGGTCACAAAGATCATCGGCAGATGCCGTGTTTTTTTAACTCCTCTGGCAAGACGGGCCAGTTCAAAGCCAGTGATGCCAGGCATTTGAACGTCAAGAAGTGCTAAACCAAAATCATTCGCTAGCAAAAGGTTTAGAGCCTCTTCAGCACTCTGAGCAGAAAATATTTCGACATCCTCACTCGCCAGAAGCTCACTTAAGACAAGGATGTTGTCTGGGTGATCATCAACTATGAGTAGTTTGGTTTTTTCCACCATCTAGCTCCTTATCAGCTGGGTTGAGTTCTGCCATTTCTGTAGTCCCCGAAAGGTTAAGAGAATTTCTTTTAAACACCCGCTCGCGGGCATCAATAGTTGTGAAGTATGGGGCAGAGCTGGAGAAAGAGAGGCTCTCCTTGTCGCCAAGACCAAGAAATCCGAACTGAATCAATGACTTTGCAAAAAGGTTGAGCGCCCGGTCCTGCAATTCCTTTTCAAAATAAATCAGCACATTTCGGCACAGGACAAGATGCGTCTGCACAAAGACTTCATCAGTAACAAGATTGTGCTCAAAGAAGACCACGTTATCTTTAAGAAAAGATTTAAATCGGACTAAGTCATAATCAGTGGAATAGTAATCAGAAGGCTGGCTTTGGCCTCCGGCGGCAGTATAGTTCTTCACAAAATCCGGAATGATGGAGCTGCTATAAATTCCTTGCTGGGCTCTTTTAAGAGCTTCAGGATTTATGTCTGTTGCATAGATTGTAGTCCGCTCCAAAAGTCCTTCTTCGTGCAGTAAAATAGCAAGACTGTAGATCTCTTCCCCGGTGCTACAGCCGGCTATCCAAATATTGACCGAAGGATAAGTTTTTAGAACCGGAAAGATCGATTCCTTGTATCTACGGAAGCTATCGGGACTCCGGAACAGCTCAGTGGTGGTAATTGTTAAGTGGGGCAGAATCTGATGTATGAAAGTTGGATCGTCCAAAAGTTTAGCCAGCAACTCGGTTTCACTTAAGTAACCAAAACGGCTCATGCAGAACTCAAGTCTTCGTGACAATGAGGCGGGTGAGTACCCCCTAAAGTCATAGCCATACTTTAAGTAAAGCGCTTCCCATATCAGACGGGCTGCTACCGACATTTGACTCATACCACAAGGTCCTCAGTGGGTAACCATACCTTAAGCACCGAGAAGAGGTTGCTCAGATCCAGAGGCTTCGTCAAATAATCATTCGCTCCAGCTTCAAGAGCCTTTTCGTTGTCTCCTTTCATAGCCTTGGCGGTTAAAGCTATGATGGGGGTATTTTTGTATTGATAATTGCTGCGGATGTTTCGCATTGTCGTGTAACCATCCATCTTTGGCATCATCAGATCCATAAGAATGATATCGACTGCAACATCGCCATCGAGCTTTTCTAATGCTTCGGCGCCATCACGAGCTGAAATGACATTAAAACCTTTGCTTTCGAGTGCACTTGTTAGAGCGAATATATTGCGTATGTCATCGTCAGCAATCAGAACAGTTTTGCCCTCAAAGCCCTTATCTTTTTTACGGAAAGTGTCCAAAAGTAAGCGCTGTGTGCTGTTAAGTTGCCCATCCACCCGGTGCAAGAAAAGGTTCACTTCGTCGAGAAGTCGTTCTTCTGAGCGGACGCCTTTAAGAATTATGCTTTCAGAGTACCGGCGCAAAGATTCTTCCTCTGACCTCGAGACGTCTTTACCGGTATAGATAATAACGGGTAAATGCGCGATATGTAGTTCTTTAAGTCTTTCGAGGAACTGCTCTCCCGACATATCTGGCAGAGAAAGATCCAGAACCAGGCAATCGAAAGTTTTGGTTTTCAGGAGCTCAAGTGCCTCGTGGGCGGTCCCAGCTCCATGGATTGCAACATCACCGCTTTGAATAAGGTGAGTAAGAGCTTCCCGTTGTCGAGGGTCATCTTCGACAAGAAGTATCGACTTTGACTGGCGAACGATAACATTTTCGATTTCTCGAAGAGCTTCATTGACTTGCTCCATTGTAACCGGCTTACCCAGATAACCCATGGCTCCCATTTTGAAAGCACTTTGCTGGTACTGGAGCGCAGAGATCATATGAACTGGAACATGTCGCAACCTCGGCATATCTTTAATCTTCTCGAGTAAAGCCATGCCGCTCATGCCTGGCAGCTTGATATCTAGCATGATAGCCGTCGGTACATGTTGCTTTAGAATGGCTAGGGCCATTTCGGCGTGTTCGGCTTCAATTGTTGCAAAGGAGTAGCTTTGCGCCGCCTCAGCGACAAGCTTTCGGAAAACCTGGTCGTCTTCAACGAGCAAAAGAGTTTTGGTATGACCTTGGATGTTGTTTAAAGCAGCATTGACTTCATCCCATCCAACAAGCGAGTCCTGTTCAGATGACAACGCTTGAGCAAAACTTGGCGAAGACGTTAAGGCTGAAGTCCCCTCGAGAGAAGTCATTTCCGGTCCGCTGTTTAACAGATGGTCTGCCGACAGTGGCAATGTCAAAATGAACTCGCTGCCTTTCCCTTCCGTCGAGACAACCGAGATGCTGCCGCCAAGAATCTGAGTCAATTCTTTGGCAATAGTTAAGCCCAGGCCGGTACCACTGAAGCGTCGGCTGTTTGGATTCTCGATCTGTTCGAATGCCTGGAAGATAGCATCAATTTTGTTTGCGGGGATTCCGATACCGCTATCTTTCACCGATATTTCGAAATATTTTTCGCCCAGCTTTTCTGATGCTCGGGCGTGCATGCTGACTTCGCCTCGATCCGTGAACTTAAGAGCATTCGATAGGAAGTTCTTGAGCACCTGATCCAGTCTTAGTTTATCGGTGAAGATCACTTTGCTGGACAGCCAGGGGTCAATGGCGACGCTGAATGTAAGACCTTTTCTTTTGGCCTCGGGAGCAAATACGGACTCAAGTTGTTTGAAAATCGATTGAAGTGAAACGTGATCGGGGCGGAGTTGTAATTTTTGGGCTTCGATTTTCGATAAGTCCAAAATATCGTTGATCAGCATAAGTAAGTCGCTTCCGGCCGAATGAATGGTCTCAGCAAAATGTTTCTGCTGTTCATTCAAGTTGCCTTCAGAATTTTCCTGAAGCAAGGTCGCAAGAATGAGGACGCTGTTCAATGGTGTACGTAGCTCATGTGACATCCGCGCCAGGAAGTCCGATTTGTATTGATTGATTCGCTCCAGATCGGCAGCTTTTGCCTGAATCTCTTTTTGGATTTCTTGCAGACGTTCGTTCTTAATATTGAGACGTCGCTGTTGATCCTCGAGCTGTGAAGCTTGCTCTTCGAGTTCTTCATTGGTCGCTCGCAGTTCTTCTTGTTGAGTCTGAAGCTCTTGCGCCTGTTCGCGGGTTTTAGCTAGCAATTGCTCAAGTTGTTCACGAGAAATCGAAGCGTTCAAACCAGTAGCAATGACCTCTTGCGACCGTCGGATCAGTTCCTTTTGGTCATTCGTCAATGGCGCATAAAGTGCTAACTCAATGACGCCGATGGCGCTTCCGTGGAAAAAGAGAGGAACAAAAACCAGATAGGGTGCAGCTGTGTTTCCTAGGCTGGAGGTGACGGTCAGGTAATCCTTTGGCACGTCCTTGACCTCAACCAGGTCGCGAGACTTGATGGCTTCGCCCAGGATGCTGGAGCTAAGATCAAATTGCTGCTGCAATCGATTGTTATCAGCACCAAAGCTGGAGCAAAGCTTTAGTTCAGATCCTTGAGTTAAAAAGACAGTCGCCGAAGGTATCCCCAAGACAGAAGAGAAGAAGCTGAGAGCCTGACTGGCCATTTCTTTCGGAGAGGCATCCGCAGACATCAGGAGAGCGATTTTTCCTAGCTGAGTTTGCAGCCAGGTTTGTCTTCGTTGTTTTTCGGTCTCTGCTTCTTGTATTTTCAGGTTTCGTATGGTGGTCCAATAGGCCAGGCATAGCAAAACAAAGTTAAGTAGAATGAAAGTCACAATGAGGCTGATTGTGAAATAATGGCTTTTTTGTGCGGCCTCTTGTTGTTTCCGGTAATTGCCAAGTTTGATTTCTTTCATGGTTTCAACTTTTTCACGGATGAAATCCATTAGGTCGGTCCCGAGACGGTTTGTGCTCTCCGTGGGGGCCACGAACCGGCCGGTATTGTTACGATCTCTTATATATCCTTTAAACAGCTCATCCTTCTGAATGATCGGCTTTTGAATCTCTCGCAAAAGGGCTTGTTGAATCGGGTTGCTTTGGGTCAGTTTTTTGACTTCGCGATAATAGCGCCAGGTTCCTTCCATGCCTTTCTCGTAAACTGGCAAGTGGTCTGCAAGGCCTGTAATAAGGTAGCCGCGAGCTGCTGTTTCTGCATCCTTAAAAGAAGACATCATATGATCAAGGTTCGAGATCACATTGTTGGAATACTTTACCCATTGCTCTTCTTTGCGAACTTTTTGGTAATTGCTGAACATGGCAACACTTAAGGCACCAACGAAGACGATAGTGCAGATAAAGAAGATGTGAATATTTCTGAAGTGCTTGAGTGGGCTCTTTTCCATACGAAATGAAATCCTCTTTGTATTACGGATGTGATAGTTTGAAACTCATTACCACAGCGAAATGCTGAGCCCAACCCTTAAATGACACTTTCCCCAGGTAAAATTTTTCTGTTCATGACAGCTGTGTAATCTTTCCTTCAAGTGTCTAAAATTGAGACACTTAAATGTAAACAAGAGCGCCTGATCGAGTGATCTTATTTGGTGACCGAAGAGATTCTCACATCAATTGGCGAGGTAAACTATGAACGTGTTTGGTAAGGTTCGGTTTTTTAATTATTTATCGATATTCACTGTGATTGGACTCTACATCAGTGTGGGAACGGCATTCTATTATAAAAAGGTGGCTGATGAGGCGCATGTATCGAGGTACGTGTCCAATCAGTTAGCTCAAGAACTGCGGACCAGTTCTCGTGATCTAACAGAGTATGCTCGTAACTATGTCATAACCGGGGACAGCCAGTTTGAACAAAAATATTTCGACGTTTTAGCCGTTCGAAGTGGAGAGAAAGCACGAGCTGACGGTCAAAAGATTTCGTTAACTCAACTGATGAAAGATGCGGGATTCACGCAGGCGGAATTCGACTTGCTAAACGAGGCTTCGCGCCGATCAAACGATCTTGTTCAGACTGAAAATCAAGCTATGAATGCGGTGAAAGGACTCTACAAAGATGAGTCCGGTCAGTACACTGTTCGTGGCGAGCCTAATTTGGTTCTGGCGCGTAATCTTATGCATGACTCTGCCTACCAAAAAAATGCTGCGTTTATCATGGAACCGATCAACGAATTTGGAAAGATTCTAAACGAACGGACCTTGGCACTGGTTGATGAAAGTGGCTTCTTTAATACAATGTGCCTTTTGATGGTCGGTTTTCTGATCATTGTGTTGTCGTTCTCGATGTTCATGTCAGCGCACTCGCTAAAAGGAGGCATCCGTAGTCAGACGGAAAGCCTCTCAGCGGCTTACAATAAGATTCGCGGCGCAGTAGGGGATCTTTCTGGATCAAGCTCCGAACTTTCGTCTGCGTCGACAGAATCTGCCGCTTCGCTGGAAGAAACGGTGGCTTCATTGGAAGAACTCTCGAGCATGATCAAACTTAACGCGGAAAATGCGAAATCTGCCAGTGATCTTTCGCAACTATCAAAAACGACAGCCGAGGAAGGCTCGGCGGAGCTATCGCGTTTGACTGACACGATGGGTGCTATTGTTCACTCCTCCAAAAAGATGGAGGAGATCATCTCCGTGATCGATGATATCGCCTTTCAAACGAATCTTTTGGCGTTGAACGCAGCAGTGGAAGCTGCCCGTGCTGGCGAACAGGGTAAGGGGTTCGCCGTCGTCGCTGAAGCTGTACGGACGTTGGCGCAAAGAAGTGCGACGTCAGCAAAAGAGATATCGACACTGATATCGGAAAGTGTTCAGCAAATCGAAGTGGGTCAGATGGTCGCGGACTCGAGTCATGAAGTGCTTAAAAAAATCGTCGAGTCAGTCCATAAGGTGGCCAGTCTTAACAACGAAATCGCGACGGCAAGTATCGAGCAGAGTACAGGCGTTTCCCAAATCACCCAGGCTATGAATCAGTTGGATCAGGCAACTCAGGTGAATGCAGCATCGTCAGAGTCGATTTCAGAGGCGGCTTCGCACTTAAATAGCTCTACTGAAGGCTTGAACTCGACGATTGCCAATCTTGAAAATCTTACAGGTCTGAACAAGGAGCGGGCGGCCTAATATCAGCCGCTGCGGGACAGATTTTAGAGGGAGAAGAACGGTTCCATTTCGAGAGGGCGCTCGTTCGTTGGATGCAAAAAGCTAGGTGGTTCTTTGTCAGGATGTTGCAGAGAATAGACGCCAAAAGGCATTTTCGCGGAAATCCAATGTCGAGGGCGGCGGTAAATGTACTCTGAGCGCGCTTGATTATAAACTAAGAACTCACTTTCGCGAGCATCATCGAAGGCCTTCCACAGAAGGCTTTCAAAAATATCTGCGTTGTCAGCAAAAAGAAAATTCAAATACTTAAAGTTGAAGCCCGCTTCGATCTTAATGCGGGAATAGGGCTTGGTCAGAGTGCGAGTCCAGCCCAAAGTTTTTCCGAATTTTAAAAACTGACGGAAATTATGGGCGCGAAGAGAGTATTCCATGGGAATAAACTCTTGCAGGCCGCCCGAAGACCAAGGTGCTGCGCAGCCGACGACATTTTCATTTTTGTCGAAGGCAATTATAAAGTCTTCAAGCTTTAGGTCTTTCCATCTTTCCAGCTTATCGTGGAAGCTTTGCGCATCCCAAACCGTTGCGAGTTCCTTTTGACTGGATTTCTGAATGATATAATAAATCAGCGCGTCCAGATTAGCAGCACTGCCCTTGCGAATGCGCAGATGGGGGAGGGGATTTCGAGCCCAGGGAAGGCGTCCATGAATTGATACCAGATTCAAGCGCCGAAACAAATAATAGCGGGGCAATGGACGTTTAAGAGTTCGGGGGCGCACAAAAGCATTCAGTGCCTGGATGTCATGAAAGCTCAGGACCGAGAAAAACTGTTTGCATCCGAAAAGATGCTCGATCTCTTCCATGGCCGGAAGAAAATGCTGGGACCAACCCAAGACAGCACGACGATGGGGTGAAATTCTAAGATCTCTGCCAAAGGCTACGGGTTGAACCGTTCCTTCTAGAAGCACATCACGAATGACGAAGCTTGCGATGCCATCAAGTTGTTCGTCGTTTTTCAGCTGATAGGTTAAATATTTGTCGGATTGGATTTCGTAGGGATAAAAAAAGTTACCGCCGCGATCGACTTTGATGTCTACGAGACCGCTTTGCGTGAAGCTTTTATAAAATTCAGCTATAGTCGCCGCATCTTCCGGCTTTGCAACTTCCAGTCTCACCTAAGTATGTTTCCAAAGAACGTCTTGATGTCCCGTTTTCAAGTTTACCCATCGTGCCGCAACAAACAAATGGTCACTCAGTCGATTTAAATATTGCAGCGTTAAGGAATAGCGTTCGTCCTTCATTGCAATTTCTGCCGAACGCCTTTCGGCTCGTCGGCAAAAGGTCCGTGCGACCTGCAGATGGGCAGATGCCATGTGACCGCTGGGTAAAATGAAGTTCTTAAGCTCGGGTAGCTCGACTGTCATCTCGTCGATACTGAGTTCAAGGGATTGTATATGGGATCCAGTGATGGCAGGCAAAAGTTTGAAAACTTCATCCTTTTCTGTGGCGAGCAGGCTGCCAATATTGAAAAGTTCGTTTTGAACTTTTTCGAGCGTGAGATCCAGTTGGGTCATGCCAGGTAGATCCTTCAGGGCAGAGCGAACGACGCCAAGATAACTATTTAGTTCGTCGACAGTTCCATAAGCTTCTACGCGAGGGTTGAATTTTTCAACGCACGAACCATCTACCAGACGGGTGTTACCTTTGTCTCCGGTGCGAGTGTAGATTTTTGCTTTGGGAGTATTTGTCATTGATCGAACCTCTATCACTAAAGTCTTGCTTTTTCCGTACAAGAGGTCAAGGTTGAAGGATGCAATACCTTGTTTGATAATTTGAAGGATGGAAAGATGAAAAACGAGTTCCCTCTCTTGGTGACAATTCCCCATTCAGGAGAAAAAGTTCCACCACAAACGCCTTGGCTAAATTCTTTGCCTGAAGAAGTCTTGATGTGTGACGTGGATCGTTATGTCGATTTTCTATATCAGCCAGCGCTGGGAAAGCTCAGCATCCCTTTTGTTAAAACTGAATGGCACCGCTACGCCGCGGACTTGAATAGGGTTCCAGATGATGTGGACGCCAGCTCTGTTGAAGGACACGCAAATGCTCCCGGCTCCTTTAGTCGTGGCTTCCATTGGGTGATCACGACATACAAGCATCCTTTGATGACTCAGCCGATGACTCCACGCTTGCATCAAGAGTTGGTCGACTTGGTCTATGAGCCCTTTCACCGTGAAGTACGCAAGCTCTATACTCAGTTGCACGAGCAAGGCTTTAAGAGAACTTTTCATATCGACGCCCACAGTATGCCGTCGGTGGGGACTAGCGAGCACCGAGATCCTGGGGAACTCCGCGCGGACATTGTGGTGAGTGATTCAAAAGGCAAAAGCTGCGATCCGCGATTTAAGGATCTGGTTATAGCTGCTTACGCGACCGCTGGATTTAAGGTCGCATACAATTGGCCTTACTTTGGCGGACGCGTGACAGAGCAATATGGCGTTCCGGGCCGCGATCAGCACACACTTCAGGTCGAAATGAATCGCTCTTTGTATATGGATGAAAAGACTAAAAAGCTTAAACCGGAAGAGGCACAGCGCGCTCAGGAGAAAATTCTTGTGGCCCTCACTTATATCCGCAACAACTTGTTGCACCTGACGTAAGGCGTCGAAGAGCAAAAAGCGTAGTCACTGTTCGACGTTTAAACTATTGATAGTCTTTAGATTTATAAATATTTAGGGGACGGCCTGTTGATGAGTACAAGTGCTCCGAAAAAGCCATGGTTAAAATCATTAAATAAACCATTGGCTTCGTTGAAGTTGGCAGTTTTTATTTTAAGCTCCATAGCGGTCATAACTGCGGTTGGGACTTTTGTGGAAGCTCGCTATGATGCTTTTGCAGCCAAGCAATGGGTTTATAACACTTGGTTTATGTACCTTATCATGGGTCTCCTTTGCGTGAACTTAACAGCCGTGATGGTTGATCGTTGGCCTTGGCAAAAGCGTCATGCTTCCTTCGTCCTTGCGCACATTGGTATTATTATTTTGCTCTTTGGATCGTGGATGACCATGCAGTGGGGATTAGACGGTTCAATGCGAGTCGGAATCGGCGAGGAAGGCACGATGGTGCAGACGCCCGAGACCGATCTGGTTGTGTATACGTCCTTCGATGGAGATCGCTACACGAAAACTCTCGAAGAGGAAGTGAATTTCTTCAAGAATCCTCCGACGGCTGAAAAACCTTATCTGATTCCTGCCTATGAGGAAAAAATCAAGGTCGTCGATTACTATAAGTATGTCATTCCCTCGAAGAAAGTCGTCGCCGATGAAAAAGGCCGCGGCGGAGCGGGGCTGCGTTTCCAGTTGCAGAATCCCAATGTGAATATCATAGAGTGGCTGGTGCAGCGCAAGTCTGGCGGTACTCAAACTCAGGATTTCGGTCCTGCCAAGATCCATCTTGGAGAAGCGCCGGTTCATGGGCGAGGTGAAAATGAAATCTACCTCACGCCGAAAGACTCCTATCTTGATTATGTCGTCTTTCAAAAAGACAGTACCAAGCCACTGAAAAAAGGCCGAGTAAAAGAGGGCGATGTGTTCGATCTTGGATACAAAATGGCGCTGCAGTTTCGAGTGCTGCGCTATCTGCCATCTGCGATTGAGGACTGGGATTTGAAGCCCCTCGAGCGTCCGACTCCTTTGACGACTTCAGCGATCAAGATTCAATTCCAGGGAAGAGAACACTGGTTGTTGTTGAACGACATGCTAAAGTTGTTCACTGAAAGCTCCGTTTATCTGATGACCTACGGAAATCGCCGCACTGATATTGGCTTTCCCATTAAGCTCAAAGACTTTAAGGTCACACGCTATCAGGGAACTATGCGTGCGATGGCTTACGAAAGCGTGGTAGAGGTTCCTGGAGTTGGCGAGCAGGTCATTTCTATGAACGAGCCGTTAAAGCATAAAGGCCTGACTATCTACCAAGCGAGCTTTCAAGAAGAGCAGGGGCGCCCCGTCGCTTCTATTTTTTCGATCAACCATGACCCGGGGCGAGCTATTAAATATCTCGGATCATTGATCATTTCGCTAGGGATTGTTTTGCTGATGTGGTTCAAGCACCTGGATTTTAAACTTAAAAATAAGAATCAGAATTCATAAAGAGGTATCACATGAAGAAGCTTTGCGCGATCATTCTAATACTCTTCGCTTCGACGATGGCCTTCGCCAAGGCCGGTGACTCGCTAAACTATCTGCAAGTCCAAGATGGTGGGCGCATTAAGCCGTATCAAAGTTTCGCTCAAGAAATGCTAGAGATTGTTTATGGCAAAAGCAGTTTCGAAAAGAGAGATGCCACCGAGATCGTACTTACTTGGATGTTATCGCCACAAGCTTGGCAGGATAAGAAAATCTTTGAAGTGCGGAATCATCAGATTCTCGAGGCATTAGGTCTTTCCAAAGATCAGCGTCACTTTACCGGCGAAGAAGTTTTTGCCAATGATCGCTTCAATATCCTTCGTCAAGAGCTTCAGGCCAAGCGAGAAGCTCAAGAAAAGCTAGATCCTTATTTCCAAGCGGTGCAGCGTCTGGAAAATCAGTTCTTTATTTTCCAGGAGATCGCTGCGGGACGGATGTTAAAGATTGTCCCACCGAAAGAAGGTACAACTTGGGTTTCAGTGTCCGAGCTGCCGCAAGGTCCTCAAGAAAAATTCCTGGAGTTGACGAAGGCTTTTGTGGGCCACATTGGAGCCACGGCAACAACTGAAGACAAAACAATTCTAAAAGAAAAGGGAGAAGCTCTTGATAAGGCAGTGCAAGCCTTCCAAGAGGTGGCGCGAGCTGAAAACCCTGCTCTTTATGACAATGATGGCATCATCAAGGCCGAAGTTCACTATAACGATTTTCATCCCTTCCGTTGGGCCTATATATTCTATTTTCTGTCATCGTTAGTTCTGTTGATGGTTTGGGCGCTTAGTAAAGAGTCGTGGATGAAGACGGCCTGGGTTCTTCTTACTATCGGTTTCCTTTTGCACACCTACGGATTCGGCATTCGTATGTATATTATGGGCAGAGCCCCTGTTACGAACATGTATGAAACCGTAGTATGGGTGTCGTGGGGCGTGCTTCTTTTTGCTGCCATTCTGGAAATCATTTACAAGTTCCGTATCATTCTGTTTGCGGGCTCGATAGCGGCGCTTTTCTCTCTAGTTATTGCTGACTTTGCCCCCGCGGTTCTGGATCCAACATTGCAACCCCTGGAGCCCGTGTTGCGTAGTAACTATTGGCTGACCATACATGTGATGACTATTACTATCAGTTATGCGGCCTTTTTCTTGGCCTTCTGCTTGGGTGATATGGGTCTTTACTACTTCCTGCGTGGTGAAGAGAAGAATAAGGAAAAAATTCGCGCTATTGTGCTGGCGATCTATCGTTCGATTCAAATCGGTGTGGCCTTTTTAGCGCCTGGAATTATTCTTGGCGGTATTTGGGCTGACTACTCCTGGGGGCGTTTCTGGGGATGGGATCCAAAGGAAACTTGGGCCTTAATTGCTCTACTTGGATACTTGACGGTTCTGCATGCTCGCTATGCAGGCATGCTTAAACAATTCGGAATGGTCGCTGCAGGAATTATCGCATTCTCATTGGTCGTAATGGCTTGGTACGGAGTGAACTTCGTCCTTGGCGCAGGGCTTCATTCCTACGGATTCGGAGCGGGTGGAGTGGAATATGTTTCCGGTTTCATCGCCGTTCATCTTTTGGCCGTCCTGTATGTCGGCATTGTACGCTCTGGTGAAAAGAAGAAATAAGAAGATCGTGGTAGGAGGGAAGTTTTCCGCTCCTACCGGCAATATAAAAAAATAGAAGCAGCTTGCTCAGAATTTAGGCGAAGAAATGGAAGTCTTCTTCTTTTTCAATAAGCTTGCAAAAAGAATATGGACAACAGGACCTTTCCACCTTTAAATAGGAGCAAATTAAATTTAGGTGAATTGTCCCACATCATAGTGATTAGCGAAGGATGATTATGCATCGGGTATTTAAAAGATCGACAGCGGGCGTGGTAGCTCTTTTGGGCGCGCTCATGATGGTAACTCTTCTCACGGGTTGTAAGTTTCAACCAGGTTGGGGATATAATAAAGGATACGCTCCAGAGCAGCCGATTCCTTTTGATCACTCTCTTCACGTGGGAAATCACAATATTCAGTGTCAGTACTGCCACAATCAAGTGGAGCGTTCAAAGCACTCGAATATTCCTGCACTTTCAACGTGTATGAATTGTCACCTTCAGGTTGCAACGGATAAGCCAAATATCCAAAAGCTTCGTGAAGCCTATGATAATGGCGGTTCAGTTGAATGGGTCCGCGTACACATGTTGCCGGACTTCGTACACTTCAATCACAGTGCGCATATTGCTAAGGGCGTAAATTGCCAAACATGCCACGGTGAAGTCGAAAAAATGCAAAAAGTGGAACAAGTTTCCGACCTCTCTATGGGATGGTGTGTGAGCTGTCATCGCGAGCCTGAAAACAAGGCGCCACTTAACTGTTCAACTTGTCACTACTAAGGATCTGCAGGGAAGTTTATGTCTGAAATGCATCATGATCATGAATTAGAAATGAAAAAAGCTCTTCGTCCAAATGTGGAGCGAGATAATAAATATTGGTTAAGCCTTGAACAGTGGAAGAATGATCCCGAGTTCATGAAGATGGCCGAAACTGAATTCCAATCTTCTCCTTTGAAAGAAGGGGATGGCGAGGACGGTTGGGCACGTCGAGAGTTCTTGAAGCTTATGGGGGCTTCTTTGGCAATGGCGACAGCGGGTTGTATCCGTCGTCCTGTTCAGAAGATTGTTCCATATAATAAGCAACCAGAAGAAGTAACTTTGGGCCAAGCGAACTATTATTCTTCTGCTTACTTCGATGGTTCTGATCCCATCGGAATGTTGGTAAAGACTCGCGAAGGTCGTCCTATCAAGATCGAGCCTATCGAAAACAATCCATTCAGCATAAGTGGTTTGAATATTCGTTCTCAAGCGTCTTTGATGGCTCTTTATGATCCTGAAAGACTCCAAGGTCCAAAGCGCAGCCTTTTCAATGAAAAGAAAACGAATGCTCAAGTCATCGATGTCAAATGGGAAGAATTAGACAAAAAAGTTGTCGACCAGTTGAAGAAGGGCGATGTCGCTCTTTTGACAGGTTCGATCGCTTCTTTGGCAACTCGTGCCCTTGTATCTGATTTCGCTCAAGCTTTTAAAGCAAAGCACTATGTCTGGGAACCATTGGCGAACGAAGAGCTTCGCGAGGGGCAAAAAGCCTCTTACGGTGACGACGTTGTTCCAACTTTCCATTTCGACAAGGCCAAAATGATCGTATCAGTTGATGCGGATTTCTTGGGAACTTGGATTGCGCCGACAGCTTTCACAAATCAGTTTGTAGCAGGTCGAAAAGATATCAAAAACATGAATCGAATGGTTTCTTTCGATTCCAATTACTCATTGACTGGAGCGAACGCAGACATTCGTTTCCGTATCAAGCCATCTCAGCAGTTATCTGTTGTTATGGGTTTGCTTCACGAGATCATTGTTAAGCAAGGTCGCTCCTCATATGCGGGCAATGCTTCTATTAAAGAAGTTTTGGCGCCGTATGCGGACGTTGCGACTCAGTTTGCAATGGATCCTGCACTTTTCTCTAAAGTTGCAGTAGACCTTTGGGAAAACCGAGGTCAGTCGCTTGTCGTTGCTGGCGGCCTACAGACTCTGACTAAAACAGCCCAAGAGCTTCAGGTGGCCGTTAATTTCCTGAACTCTGTGCTTGATAACGACGGAAAGACAATTGATGCAAAAGGCGCGTTGCCAATGCATGGTTCTTATAAAGAACTGACTCAGCTGATTCAATCTATGGCGGCTGGGAAAATTCAGACGTTGATTATCCACGGTGTGAATCCAGCATATTCTCTTCCAGAAGAGATGGGCTTCAAAGACGCTATCAAAAAAGTAAAAATGGTGATCTACACAGGAGACCGTGTAGATGAAACGGGAACTCATGCAGACTTTATCGTTCCAGATAATCATGCACTAGAGTCTTGGAATGACATGGAGCTATCGAACGGTGTTGTGGCAATTTGCCAACCAGCGATTCGTCCTATGTACGACACTCGTTCTTTCCAGTTATCTTTGATGAACTGGGCATACATGGCAGGGCAAGGTCCTTCGCGATTAAGAGACTACGAAACTTTCTATGACTACCTTCGAGTTTTCTGGAGATCAGAAGTTCATCCTAAATTTGGCAAAGGTCAGGACTTTGAGTCGTTCTGGCAGCAGACTTTACAAAAGGGTTATGCGGGCAGCGCCAGCAAAGGTTCGGCTTCTCGTTCGTTCCGTTTAGGTGCGTTCACAGCGATTAAGCCGGCTCCTGCTCAAGAAGGTTACGAATTGGTTCTTTATCCCACAGCTCAGTTGGGTGATGGGAAGCTTGCGAACGTAGCTTGGTTGCATGAACTTCCAGATCCAGTGACAAAAATCGTATGGGATAACTATGCGATGGTTTCGTTGGCAACAGCTGAAAAACATCAAATCAGAGCTTCGTCTGTTATCGAACTTAAAGTGGGCGATAAAAAGATGGAATTGCCTGTTCACATCCAGCCAGGTTTGCATGACGATGTCATCGCATTGCAAGTGGGTTTCGGTCGTGAAAAAGCGGGCAAAGTCGGAAATGGCATTGGTAAAAATGCTTTCGCCTTGGCTACTGTTTCTGATTCTGGAGTTCAGTTCTCTGGACAGATCGTTAGCTTTACAAAACTAAAAAAGAAGTATGAGCTTGCTTGTACTCAAGGCCATCACAGTATGGAAGGCCGTAACATCGTTGTAGAGTCGACTTTGAAAGACTACAACAAGGGTCAAAACGGCGTCACTCGTGCGCATGTTTGGTCAATCTGGTCTGGACATGAATACAGTGGGCATAAATGGGGTATGGCAGTAGATCTTCATTCTTGTACTGGCTGTTCTTCATGTGTAGTAGCTTGTCAGTCGGAAAACAATATTCCGGTTGTGGGTAAGAAGTACGCATTGATGGGTCGTGAAATGCATTGGCTTCGTATCGACCGTTACTACACGGGTGATCCAGCAAATGCTGAAGCGGTTTTCCAGCCAATGCTATGCCAGCATTGCGATAATGCTCCTTGTGAAACAGTTTGCCCAGTTTTGGCGACAGTTCACAGCGACGAAGGTTTGAACGAAATGGTTTATAACCGTTGCGTGGGAACTCGTTATTGCGCGAACAACTGTCCATACAAAGTTCGCCGTTTCAACTGGTTCAACTTTGCAAAACTAATCGAAAAGCCAATGCACATGGCACTAAATCCATCAGTTGGCGTGCGTACTCGTGGTGTGATGGAAAAATGTACTTTCTGTGTTCAAAGAATTCAGGAAGCCAAAACAACAGTTCGCAACGAAAATCGCGCAATGAAAGATGGCGACGTCAAAACAGCATGTCAAACGGCGTGCCCTGCTGGCGGTATCATATTCGGAGATCTAAATGATCCGAATAGTAAAGTTGCCCAGATATTTAAAACAGAAGAACGTGGATATGCTCTATTAGAAGAGTGGCATGCTAAGCCGTCCATCCGTTATCTGTCTAAAGTACGTAACAATGATAAAGAATCAACTGGTGGCCAAGATAAAGGTCACGGTACTGCAAAACAAGGTGAGCACTCATGATTAAGCGTAGTCCATTAGTCCTTGGAAATAAGTCTTTGAAAGATGTGACGGACGACATCTGCGCTCCAGTAGAAAGATTCCCCTCAAAAGGTTGGGTGGGTCTCTTCCTTGGAGCGAAGACTCTGTTGTTGTTTTATATCGCGGTTCTAGCCAGCGTTGTTGGTATCGGAATCGGATTGCTCGGAATGAATAGCCCGGTTTTCTGGGGTACGATGATCGTTACCTTCGTCTTCTGGATTGGTATCGGTCACGCCGGCACCTTGATTTCTGCGGTCCTTTTCTTGTTCCGTCAGAAGTGGAGAACATCGGTTGCTCGAACGGCGGAAGCCATGACCGTTTTCGCTGTTATGACGGCTGGTCTTTTTCCTTTGCTTCATACAGGTCGTCCTTGGTTGGATTACTGGTTGTTCCCGTATCCAAATCAACGGGGACCATTGTGGGTGAACTTCCGTTCGCCGCTACTTTGGGACGTGTTCGCGGTTTCTACATACGCAACTGTCTCTATGGTTTTCTGGTATATCGGTCTGATTCCTGACTTCGCAACTATTAAAGACCGCGCTAAAAACACACTTCGTCGTAAGGTATACGGAGCATTGTCATTAGGATGGCGTGGAACAGCACGAAACTGGAGTCACTATGAGATGCTTTATCTCATCTTGGCAGGTCTTTCGACTCCACTCGTCTTGTCAGTTCATACGATCGTCTCCTTCGACTTCGCAGTAGCAAGTCTTCCAGGATGGCATACAACGATCTTCCCTCCATATTTCGTTGCCGGAGCGATTTTCTCTGGTTTCGCGATGGTTGTGACTTTGATGACTTTGGTTCGTATCGGATTCAAAGAATTTAAAAACTACGTCACTTTGGATCATATGGAAGTGATGAATAAGATCATCATGACAACCGGTCTATTGGTTGGTTACGCCTACGCATCTGAATTCTTCATCGCATGGTATTCGGGCAATCAATACGAGCGTTTCGTATTCGTAAACCGTGCGTTTGGTCCATACGGTTGGTCTTATTGGACAATGGTTACTTGTAACGTTTTGATTCCTCAGATCTTCTGGTTGAAGAGCATGCGTCGTTCGATCCCTGTGATGTTCGTCGTATCTATCTTCGTGAATATTGGTATGTGGTTCGAACGTTTCGTAATCACAGTGACCTCTCTGCACAGAGACTTCTTGCCTTCAAGCTGGGGTATGTATGAGTGGACGTGGTTCGACTCCGGAGTTCTGATTGGATCCTTCGGTATGTTCCTGACCTTGTTCTTATTGTATTTGCGACTTTTCCCTGCGGTTTCTATCGCAGAAGTGAAGCCCGTATTAAATGTTGGTTACGATGATAAAGGAGGGCACCACTAATGGCTAACTCTACTAAAGGTATAGCTGGAATTTGGGAACAAGAGAGTTTGGTCCTTAAGGCTGCCCGAAAAACTCGTGAAGCTGGCTTCACAAAGTTTGAAGCAATTTCTGCTTATCCAGTACATGGAATGGAAGAAGCTTGCGGAATTAAAAGATCTTGGCTTCCTTACGTAACATTCATTGCTGGTGTTGTCGGCTTAGGGGCGGGGTTGCTGCTTACTTGGTGGACCTCTGCTGTGGATTGGCCAATTAATGTGGGTGGTAAACCGCTTTTCAGTTTGCCAGCCTTCATTCCTATTATGTTTGAATTAACTATTTTGTTTGCCGCTCTTTCCTCGGTAGCTGCGCTTTTCTATGCATGCAAAATGCCAAGAATTGACCCACCTGTGATCGATCCGGACCTGACTTCACATAAGTTCGCAATCTTTGTCCCTTTTAACGACACTGGTTACGACGAGTCTCGGATTGAAAAAATGTTCAAGGAACTTGGCGCAACTGAAGTGAAGAAAACGGAGTTCTAAGATGAGAAGCATCGTGAATTTATCAATGGTCGTTGCTGCGGGAGCTTTAGGATTGATGGCTTTGACAAGCTGTGGTCCTCGCGGAAACAAACCTAATGTAGAGCTTATCCAAGACATGATGGAATCCCCAGCAATTGATGCGCAAGAGTATGATGCTGGTTCTCCTCATAACAGGGGTATGCGTGTACCTCCAGACAACACCGTTCCGCAAGGATTCGAGCCGTACGCTTATGCCACGGACATCGAAGCAGCTTCCAGTAAGCTAAAAAATCCCCTTGCTGGACAAATGGAAAAAGACATTTTGGTCGTAGGACAGCGTTTCTATGATACACAGTGCGCTGTTTGCCATGGATTTAAAGGTGAGGGTGGCGTCGAAGGTAAGATGCCGGTTTCTGAAAAGATGGCATTAAAGCCGCCAACTCTTCTATCTGATAAAATCAGAGGTTGGACAGATGGTCGTCTTTATCATGTCATCACGATGGGGCAGGGTGTGATGGGGCCTTATGCGGCTCATGTTCCTCAATCTGTTCGTTGGCAAGTTGTTAACTATATTCGCTTCCTCGAGAAGCAAGCTGGTAAGTAGGTTTTAGTATGGCTGAACATAATCATCACGTGAATCTGCATGTTGCAAAATTCCAAGCGCCGGCAAAGCTTAAGACAATTAGCTATGCTTTGGTTGGAATTGGACTTCTGACTTTCATCGTCGGTTTGATGAAAAATCAAGATCGTCTTTGGACTTCTTACCTAGTAGCTTTCTTCTTTTTCTCTTGTATGGGTTTAAGTGGATTGTTCTGGGTGGCTATCAATAATATCGCTAAGGCCGGTTGGTCTGTGTCAATCCGTCGTTACGCGGAAGCGACGACGGCCTTCATTCCTGCCATCCTTATTGGTGGCTTGATCCTTTTGTTGGGCTTCAAGCACCTCTTCCCATGGGCAAATCCAGAATATATTGCAAGCCATCCACTGGTAGCAGCTAAAACTGCTTACCTAAACACAAGCTTCTTTGTTGTTCGATTGTTTGTGTTTGCGCTGGGCTGCTTGATCTTCCGTTACATCATCGTCGGAAATTCACTAAAGCAAGATGTATCAGGGGATCCGCAGTTGACTCATAAGAACATTGGTCCTTCGGTCTTGTTCGTGTTGTTCTTCTCGTTAATGTTCTCATTCTTCAGCGTAGACTTGTTGATGTCTTTGCTTCCAACTTGGTACTCGACAATCTTTGGGATCTATACTTTCTCTGGTTTGTTCCAAGCGGGAATGGCTTTCCTAGCAATCGTGATCGTATTAATGAAGCGTCATGGTTACGTTAAGGGCTATATCACTGAGGACCATCAACATGACGTCGTGAAGTATCTTAAAGGCTTCACAATTTTCTGGGCTTACATTGCGTTCTCTCAGTTTATGTTGATTTGGTACGCAAATATCCCAGAGGAAACTGAATACTACATCATGAGAGCGCAAGGCGGCTGGATGGGTATTTCAGTTCTTTTGATGATCTTCCGCTTTATCGTACCATTCTTAGCATTGCTTCCTCGCGGAGCAAAACGCAATGACACCCATGTGTTAGTGATTTCGACTCTAGTTTTGATCATGCAATACGTGGACATTTACTGGATGGTTTACCCAAATTTCTTTGATGGCCATGTGACTTTCGGTTTCTGGGAAATTGGAATCTTCGCTGGTTTCGCCGGAATCTTCTTGCTAACAATTTTGTCTTTCTGGACAAAACACAGTTTAGTTCCGTTGAAAGATCCTCGTATGCATGAGGCAATCTCTCATCACGTGAGCTACTAGAAATCGACTCGTAGCAACTGATATTCGAACCCCTGATCCAAAAGGTCAGGGGTTTTTGCTTTTGAAAAGCCGACGAAACCTTCAAAAGTTTAAGTTTTTTCAATGATTTCTATACGGCTGTAGAGTCTCTAGTCGATCGGGTGGTGCAGGCTCTAAATGAGGCAGGTTTCACTTGGTTTCAGGTTTGCAAGATTCAATGTATGCACAAGTCAGCAAAGAAGGATCTGATTTATCTCAGTTTGAGCCAGCATATGCCTGGCTATCTGCAAGATATCGATTCGATACAGTGGCACCAAGCTCGATCGAGCGAGGAGCTCAAGCAATTGTTGAAGGTATTCCGCCAACAGGCCCGAGTGGTTGTGCGATCTGATTTTCTTAGTAAGAAGACCTTAGAGGCTTTTTTGAGCTGGTCGCGTGCAGGTCTAGAAATTAACTTTATATTTATAGCGCAAACTATTGAAAACTCTGCCTATCAGGTAGGGTTGGAGCATCCTGAAGTGATTCTGATCAGAGAAAGTGAACGTAAGAATATAGCTCAGATATTAGAGCGAGCTTTAGAGGGGAAAATCGTGCACACCCGAAGACAAGAACGAGTGTCCGTTCAATCCAAGGTTATTCTCAAGAAGTCGGCACTCTCGGCGACCTCACCCACAGGAGCTTGGGTGCAGATGCTACGGGAGGGCAATATGCATGACTTTTCTGCAGGAGGGGCACGCATTTCCTTGGAGCAGGGGTCATTGCGATCCCGAGACTATATAAGCCTGATGTACAAGAATGACCAGGGACAGTGGGTGTCCGTGGAGTCACAAGTTCGCTGGGTTGTGTCGACAGGCCGAGGGACAGAGATTATAGGTGTGCAATTTCTTGCGGTGAGTGCTTGACCCTCAGACGAGGGCAGATTACTAATAATGTGATGCAAAATATGCTTATTCTTTCATCACTGGTTCAATCATCTTTCATTCAGAAAGGTCGCGTCGACGCGATCACACTATCATAATGTCACAAGTTACTATTATATTGCCGGATAATTCTACCAAGGTTTTCGATCACGAACCAACGGCGCTCGAAGTAGCGCAATCAATCGGTCCTCGCTTGGCGAAGGAAACCCTGGGCGCAAAGCTTAATGATTCCAACGAGGTCTCTGATCTTCGCACGGTATTGAAAGATCAAACCAAAGTGGCTCTTGTTACCACAAAATCTCCCGAAGCTGTCGAGGTTATTCGTCATTCTGGGGCCCACATTATGGCCCATGCAGTTCAGGCTATTTGGCCTGAAGTGAAGGTGACAATTGGACCTGTTATCGACAACGGTTTTTATTATGATTTCGACTCTCCCTTTGCTTTTACCGAAGAGCATTTCGAAAAAATTGAAAAGAAGATGGCAGAAATCATTTCGCAAGATCTGCCTATTCAGAGAGAAAATTGGCCGATTGCTAAAGCCATCGAAACTTTTAAAAAGATGGGCGAACGTTTCAAAGTGGAACTGATCGAAGATCTTGCCAGCAAAGGCGAGACTGTCGTAGGTATCTACCGTAACGGAGACGGCTGGTTTGACCTCTGTCGTGGACCTCATATTCAGTCGACAGGACAGGTAAAGGCCTTCAAGTTGCTTTCCGTTGCCGGTGCTTACTGGCGCGGAGACGAAAAGAATGCGCAACTTCAGCGTGTCTATGCAACTGCGTTCAACGATAAAAAAGAACTTGAGCAATACCTGCATAATATCGAAGAGGCTAAAAAACGAGATCATCGTAAGCTTGGCAAAGAGTTGGGCTTGTTCTATTTTAACGAGCTGGCTCCAGGCTCGCCATTTTTCACGGGAAAAGGCGCGACTGTTTATACAGAGCTTCAGACTTACCTAAGAGAACTTTATTTTCAGACGGGTTATCAGGAAGTGATCACTCCGCAGATTTTCGATGTGAGCTTGTTCCATACATCAGGTCACTATCAAAACTATAAAGAGAATATGTTCTTTACCAAGGTGGACGAACGTGACTTTGCATCTAAGCCGATGAACTGTCCATCACACTGTTTGCTCTTTAATTCAGAAAAGTACTCGTACCGAGACATGCCAGTAAAAATGGCTGATTTTGGAAGATTGCATCGCTACGAAAAATCGGGTGCGATGCACGGTCTGACTCGTGTTCGCACGTTCTGTCAGGATGACGCTCATATCTTCTGTCGAATGGATCAGTTGCAGGCCGAAATTGCAAAGTTCATGCAATTGCTGAATCAGGTTTACGACAAGTTGGGCATGAATAATTATAAAATCTATCTGTCAACTCGCCCCGAAAACCGTATGGGTACTGAAGAGTACTGGGACATGGCAGAAAATGCTTTGTCAGAAGCTCTGAACACCCTTGGTTTGCCATTCACCATTAATCCTGGCGATGGTGCTTTCTACGGGCCAAAGTTGGATATTATGTTTGTCGATGCCTTGAATCGCCCGTGGCAGTTGGGCACGCTGCAGGTGGATCCAAATCTACCAGAGGCCTTCAATTTGAAGTATACCGGTGAAGACAATAAAGAACACCGTCCTGTGATGCTTCACCGAGCAATTTTAGGCTCTCTTGAGCGCTTTATTGGTGTGTATATAGAGCACACTGCAGGTCACTTGCCGCCATGGCTGTGTCCTGTTCAGGTAAGCATCCTGAATGTCACGGACCGCGTGAACGGCTTCTGTGACGAATTGATGAGCACGTTAAAAGGCCAGCAAGTTCGGGTGGAATTTGACCGCCGTAATGAAAAACTGAACTATAAGATCAGAGAAGCGCAGATGCAAAAAATCCCTTATATGATAATTGTCGGGGATAAAGAGGCAGAATCCCGCACGGTCTCTTTGCGTCTTCGTGATGGTTCAGAGCACAAAGGGATGTCCGTCGATCAAGTGATGGAATTAATTGTAACTGATATTAAGAAAAGAAACCTGCAATCCTCTCTTGCGAAGGCTGCAGCTACATAACCAAACCCTGGAGGTTCCCATTAGCAAGTACGAAGGTAATTTTAGAGGTCGTTTTGATCGTGGAAAAAAAGACTCTAAAGACTCTTTAAGAGTTAACCGTGAGATTCGCGCGCAACAAGTTCGTGTCATCGATGACGAAGGAACTATGTTGGGTGTGATGTCTGTTCCTGAGGCGTTACGAATAGCTGAAGATAGAGGCCTCGATCTTCTGGAGATTGCTCCGACAGCAACTCCTCCAACTTGCAAAATCATGGATTACGGCAAGTGGAAGTATGAAAATAAAAAGAAGGCTGTAGCCGCTCGTAAAAAACAAGTGATCGTGACGATCAAAGAAGTTCAGATGCGTCCGCGCACCGATCAGCATGATTTTGAAACTAAGATGAACCATGCCCGTCGCTTCCTTTTAGAAGGCGACAAGGTAAAAGTCAGCTTGCGTTTCATGGGCCGAGAGCTTGCGCACCAAGAGCTAGGCTTGGCAGTCATGCAAAAGTGTATCGCATTCGTTGATGATTTGGCTCTTGTAGAAAGTCATCCACGCATGGAAGGTAAGCAGATGTTCCTGATGCTTGCTCCAGATCCACTTAAGATCAAAGAATACCAAAAGCTTCATCCTAATAAGTCGAAGCAAGATACGAAAGAACTCGACGAGCTTAAAGATGAAGAGCATGACGAGGACGAAGATTAATTTCTTCTGGTTCTGATATTTCGAGCCCGCGTGCCTCGCATGCGGGCTTTTTTGTGGTGCTTCCGAGTAGCGCAATCAATCGGGGATGCAAGTCTCCCTTCTGTTAAAACAGTAACGACTTAAAACAAAATAAGGGGGATTGGACTTATGACAAGTACAACAGCTTGGATCGTTTTAGTTATTGCTGGAATTTTGGAGTTTATTTGGGCCACTGGCCTGAAGTACTCCGAGGGTTTTACCAAACTGTGGCCTTCTGTCTTCACTCTAATTACCATGGGCATTAGTTTCTATCTGCTCTCGCTTTCCATGAAAGTGCTTCCAATTGGCATTTCTTACACGGTTTGGACTGGAATCGGGGCTGTAGGCGCCGTGATAATTGGTTATCTCGTCTTTAAGGAGCCCCTGTCGCTGATGAAGTTCGTCTTTTTGGCGATGATTATCGGCGGAATTTTGGGCCTTAGGTTCACAGAATCCTAAAAGAACCACTTGATTTTAGGCTCCTTTCGGCCTAAAAAGGTGAGTCCGTAATATATGACTGTCTAAGGCAATGGTTAAGAGTCTCCCTGTCGGGTAGAACGCCTTATCGGTGGAAGGTAATTATTATGAAAATGCGCACACATTCAGGCGCTAAGAAACGTTTGAAAGTTCTTTCAAGCGGTAAAGTGAAGAAAAAAAGCACTCGCATGCGTCACTTGAACTCACACATGAGCTCTAAGACTAAACGACAACTTGGTAAAACATCCTACGTAGAAGACGCTAACATGCTTCAAGTGAAGCGTTGTCTAGTATTCTAAAAAAATTCTTTCAAGTTGATTAAAAATTATCTCTCTACTGGCCGCTGGCAGCAGATTAAAAGGCGCAGTAGTAGTTTAGTAAATTGGAGTAAAAAATGGCTCGTGTAAAAAGTGGTAAAACAAATCGTGCTCGTCACAAAAAAGTATTAAAAAGAGCAAAAGGTTACTATTCAGCAGGTTCTCGCGCGTACATCCACGCGGTTGAGAAAAACGATCGCGCAATGGCATATGCCTACCGTGACCGTAAAGTTAACAAGCGTAACTTCCGTACATTGTGGAATCAGCGTATCAATGCAGCAGCTCGTTTGAATGGTACAACTTACTCTCGCCTTATTGGTGGCTTGATCAAAGCTGGTATCACTGTTGACAGAAAAATCATGGCTGATCTTGCGATCAACGACGCAGCAGCATTCACAGCACTCTGCAAACACGCTTTGGCTTAAGCCATAGCTCTGTTTAAGGGGCTACATAGTGGAAGAGTCTAATACTCAGTTTGAAAAAAGAAAGCGCGATCATATCAGGATTGCGCTGGATCCGCGCTCTCAGACTGCGGGACAAAACGGGTTGGACTCTGTCCATTTAATTCATGAGGCTTTGCCTGATTTGAATTTCAAAGAGGTCGATATTTCGACCTCTTTTCTTTTTTCCAATGCAGCCGTAGAGCTGTCATCTCCTATTTTTGTATCATCAATGACTGCAGGTCACGAAAAAGGTCGTGCGATCAACGAAGCACTTGCTCGCCTTAGTGACCGTCGCCAAATCTTGATGGGTGTCGGTTCGCAAAGACGCGAACTCGATGATCCCCAGGCGGCAGAGGAGTGGGCACAGGTCCGCAAACAAGCGCCGCGCGCGCGACTATTGGGAAATATTGGAATTGCTCAGCTGATCAGAACACCAATGGATTCCATTCGTAAACTGATGGACTCCACCGAGGCGTTGGGGATGTTTGTCCATTTGAATTCGCTTCAGGAAATACTCCAGCCAGAAGGAACACCTGAGTTTAAAGAGGGTCTTAAGGCCATCGAAAATTTGGTAAAGCTTTCGGCGATCCCTGTCATCGTTAAAGAAGTCGGTTGCGGCTTTTCGGAAGCAACGCTCAAGCGCCTTGCGGGTGCCGGTGTGGCGGCTGTGGATGTAGCGGGTAAAGGCGGAACCCATTGGGGCCGAGTCGAAGGCTATCGCTCCGAAGAAAATGAGCTTCTTTTTAAGGTCGCTCAGACCTTTGCAAACTGGGGCTATAGCACTGCAGAGAGCGTTGCAAATGCAAAGAAAGCTGGAATCAATTACCAGATTTGGGCTTCCGGCGGCGTGCGCAGTGGACTTGATGTTGCTAAACTGATAGCACTAGGGGCCCAGAAGGTGGGCATGGCACAGCCTTTCTTAGAAGCAGCCTTAAGGGGCGATGAGGCTCTTGATAATTTAATGAATCAACTGGAGCTCGAGTTAAAGACCTCCTTGTTCTGTACGGGATGTCGAACGATAGAAGAACTTCAAACAAAGATGGTGGTTCAATGAAAAAGCAACTTCAGGATATCTTTAAAGGCTTCTCTAAATTGTCCCGTGAAGAAAGATTGAATGCACTACTCGAAGTAGGTGCTTTGAATCCTACTGATGTCGAGTATTTGGTAAAAGGCGGATTGCGCGATACCAGTCTGGGCGAAAAATTCATTGAAAATGTGATCGGTTATTTCCAACTTCCTCTAGGAGTGGCAACCAATTTTCGTATCGACGGCAAAGACTATGTGATCCCAATGGCTGTCGAAGAAACCTCTATCGTCGCGGCAGCCTCCAAAACCGCAAAGTGGATTCGTGACTCGGGTGAGATTACGACCGAAGTGATCGGCAGCGAAATCATCGGACAAATTCAGCTCGCGAAGGTAAAAAGTTTCGCGGAATTTGAACAAAAGATTCTTTCACAAAAAAACTTTCTTATTGATATTTCAAATCGCGAAGTCGCATTCGGCCTTGTACGCCGGGGCGGCGGTGTTCGTGATATCCAAGTTCGCCAAATTCCTCGCGGTGATGGCCATGATATGGCGGTCGTGCATGTTCTGATGGACCCATGCGATGCTATGGGCGCAAACATCATGAATCAGGTTTGCGAATTTCTAAAAGAACCGATCGAACAATTCACTGGTGAAAAAGTCACTATGTGCATTCTTTCCAACCTCGTGGATTCAAAAATCACTCGTGCCACAGTTCATATCAGAGATATCGATCCTGACTTGGCCGAAAAAATTGCTGAAGCTTCCTTGTTTGCCCAGCAAGATCCCTATCGAGCTGCAACCAACAATAAAGGTGTTCTGAACGGCATCGATCCAATTCTTATTGCCACTGGTAATGACTGGCGAGCGGTCGAAGCAGGTATTCATGCTTATGCTTGCCGTGACGGGCAGTATCGCTCAATCACTCGTTGGTACCGTGATGAAAACGGCTTAACGGGAGTGTTCGAGGCTCCACTTATCGTGGGAACTGTCGGCGGCGTGACCACACTTCATCCCACAGCCATGATGAGCATGAAAATGTTGGGTGCAACTTCTGCCAATGAGCTTTCGAGAATCCTGGCTTCTGTTGGACTTGTACAAAATCTTGGCGCCCTTCGTGCGCTCACGACTGTGGGTATCATCGAAGGACACATGAAGCTTCATACAAAAAACCTTGCCTTGGGTGCAGGCGCTGAAGAAATCGAAATACCCCTGGTACAAAAGAAACTGGAAGAAATCCTAGCTATCCGTAAACGGATCTCTTTGAGTAATGCAATTGACGTACTCAAAGAGCTTAGAGCCAGTAAGTCGACAACTCACGTCAGTCACACACAGTCTTGATCAGGAACTTGTTGTGAGTGTTATCTTTGAAGTGCCAGGGAAGACATTTTTAGCCGGGGAGTACCTTGCTTTGCATGGAGGTCCTGCCCTCGTATTTCTTTCACAGCCTTACTTCAAAACCTTTGCAGATTCTGGAACTGGAAAGCTTCAGGGGATTCATTCGCAATCTCCAGCGGGTCAGTTTGTGGCCCAATACAAAGAATTTTTCGCTCAGTACGATATTCGCTTTGAAGATCCATATCAAGGGCTTGGCGGCTTAGGCGCCTCTACGGCTCAGTTCCTCGGGGTCTATTCTCTCTGGCTCTATCGACAAAGCGAACACCAAGATATGGAAAGTCTCTTCGATTATAAACACTTATTGAAAGCCTACCAAGATGTTGCATGGTCTGGCGAAGGCACTCCTCCGAGTGGGGCCGACCTAGTTGGGCAACTGAAAGGATCTTTTACGATCTTTGATAAGAGCCAAGGTCTTATTTCTGTCAGCAGTTGGCAATTTCCTGATTTGCAATTTGCCTTGATCCGTACCGGCAACAAAGTTGCAACCCATGAGCATTTGCAAAAGCTCGGCGATTTTAATTCTTCAGGTCTTGCCAAAGGCTTTGAACAAATTCGTGGGGCCTTCAATAATCAAGATTCTGCTCAGTTTGTGGCCGGGATAAAGTCCTATGCGGAAGAGTTGCAGAGATTGGGTTTTGTTTGCGATCAGACCCAAAGTTTATTGTCAGAAATCTCTCAAGTGCACGGTGTGCAGGCGGCAAAGGGCTGCGGAGCTTTGGGCGCTGATATTGTGTTGGTCATTTGCCAACGCGGGTCTTTGTCTGAAGTCGAGAGCTTTTGCCAGAGAAAAAATCTTCAACTTGTTTCCACAGAGAAAAAATCAGCTTCGGGACTACAAATACGCGCGAAGGAAAATCTATGAACTCAGTGATCACCTCAGCTCCTTCTAATATTGCTTTGATCAAGTACATGGGCAAAATCGATGGGACGGGCAATAAGCCCACCAATGGTTCGCTGTCTTACACCCTCGAAAATCTAAGAACTTTTGTGCGATTGACTGAAATTCAAGGCAACCAAGATGAGTGGCAACCTCTGGTCAGAGATGATTTACAGCCTATTGATCTATCGCCCAAAGGGAAAGAAAGATTCCTTGCTCATCTTGGAATGCTGAAAAAGAAATGGAATATTCAAACTTCATTTTTGGTCGAATCTGCCAATAATTTTCCCTCGGACTGTGGTTTAGCCAGCTCCGCTTCGAGTTTTGCCGCTCTCACCATGGCTGGAGCGCAGCTTTTTCAAAAGTTGAATCCGCAACCGTGGGGCGCGGATAAAAAGATTCTTTCAGAAGTTTCGCGACAAGGATCGGGATCTTCTTGTCGTTCTTTTTTCAGTCCATGGGCTCTTTGGCAGGACGAGTTTGCCGAGCCGATGGCATTACCCATAGAGAATATGCATCACATCGTTGTGGTCGTTGAAGATTCCAAAAAGGAAGTCAGCAGTTCAGACGCCCACAAGCAAGTAACAACGAGCAATCGTTTCCACGGACGTCCAGAGCGCGCTGAGATTCGTTTGAAGGACCTCGTCCACGCTTTGCGTTTTAATGACTGGCATATTGCTCGCCAGATTGTCTGGGATGAGTTCATTGATATGCATCGTCTGTTTGAAACGAGCCAGCCGCCCTTTACCTATATGACCGAAGGTTCAAAGAAGGTTCTGGAAGATTGCCAGGGTTTCTGGCGCAAATGGCAAGATGGGCCGTTAGTGACGATGGATGCGGGTGCAAACGTCCACATGCTTTTCAGACATGATCAGAAAAAAGCATTCCAAACATATCGAGAGCATTTCGCAGCTCAGTTCAAAGTTTTGGCGTTTGAGGGTGTGAAAGAAAATGTCCATTAATTTTAGCTGTCAGTCTTATGGAAAATGGATTTTGGCAGGGGAGCACGCTGTACTGCGCGGAGTTCCCGCGTTGGTTTTTCCTATTCGCTCTCGTACTCTTAAGTTGGATTATGCAAAGGGTGAAAATCCATTAGAATTACGCTTAGTCGGTGACCACGGGCAAGACTTGCAGTTATTGATTTGGGGAGTTTTGGAAAAGGCCTGTGAAAAAACGGGCATCTCTCGTCATGATCTTAAGGGAACTCTTTTGCTTGAATCATCAATCCCAGTCGGCGCGGGCATGGGAGCCTCCGCCGCTCTTTGCGTCGCGGTCACTCGGTGGTTGGGATTCCTAGGTCATGTGGCCGAGTCCGATTACTATGACTTTGCTCGCGAACTTGAAAACCTTTTCCACGGTGAAAGCAGTGGAGTCGATATTGCTATCGCCCTACGCGGAGAAGGCATGCATTTCACTCGAGCAGGCGTCCGGCAGTCCTTGAACATGAACTGGCAACCCAGGTGGTATATCTCCTATTCCGGCAAGCGGGGAGTCACCGTCGATGCTGTGAACAAGGTCAAAGACCTTCTTCAAAAGAATCCCACGTTGGGCAAAAAAATCGATATGGAAATGGGCAAAGCAGTCGCTAAAGCCGAAGAAGCATTAGCCATGAACGAAGAAGCTGGCCTTGGCGCTTTAGCAGAAGCGATCGATCTTGCTGGTCAGTGCTTTGAGCAATGGAATCTTAACGAAGGCGCTCCCGGCAAACACATCCAATGGCTGCGCGAGCAAGGTGCCCTCGCCGTAAAACCGACGGGCTCTGGCGGCGGCGGATATGTCCTCTCTCTGTGGGATCACGAACCTCCCGCAGAAGCTAAGACTGTCTTGGTCCCTTGCTAATCTCGGCTTAATTGCTTCTTTGAAGGTGGATTGGGGTTTATGATTGTCAATCGCGTATAACCGTTAGCGATGAGCAATACTAGGGGGCGAGAACAGTATAGTCAAAATCTCGCCATTTTCCCGAAAGAACATTTTGGCCTTTGTAGTTCGGCCACATTACTGGATCTGACGAAATCAGCTTGTTCGAGAAAATTGAAACTCTTCCATTAGGTGTGAATGGAGAGTGGGAGCACAGTTTACTCCAAGAAATAAAAGGTTCTGGAACGGGATCAGAAGCTTCTACTACGTTCATTGTCATAACGCTGAGTGCTGCCTCTTTCAGTTGCTTAGCAAGAACCACTCTGTTCGGCTCATCTGCTGTTATATGTGCTTTTCCTAGCCGTTTTTTTCGGCTGCAGTCACTAGTGGTTTATAGTAGTTAAGCACCTTCGTGATTTCTGTACGCTCCAGACTGGGGCCATCAGGCAAACTTGCAAGAGCTTGTTCGGCGGTAGAAATCAACTCATACGGATCAACGTCAGATGAGAACTCTAAAAACAAACACTTTTTTTCGCGCATTTGGGGAACAAAACTATTAATCAAATTCACTAGCAAAGATGGACTCGTATAATAGTGAATCTCGCCAAACATGACGAGTCTAGGTGCAATGGAATGTTCGAATATAAAATCCTCGAGATAGCTGGAATTGGAAGGTGTCTCCAAAGAGTGCCGTAAAGAGGCATCATCGCATATGGTATTGGCAAATGAGTGTAGGCCAAAAGCTATTATTTGAAATACAAGGAGGGTGAATCTCATGATTTGGAGCTGATGCTATTCCTATGCCAAAATCCAAGTCCCTTTCTTAGGCCACTTTGTGGCGGGCCACCCACAAATCATATTCCGCTTGAATGCGAACCCACATCTCTGCTGATGTCCCGAGAACTTTCTCAAGGATAATAGCAAACTCAGGCGAGTTGCGGTTCCCATCACACTGAATTGTGCTTAAGGTATCTTGAATTTGTTCGATCCATCGCGGTTAGAGTGCGCCATCATGATTTTTAAAAAAAAGTTTAAGACTTAGGACCGCACTGACTGGGAATAACAGAATAAGGCGATGCTTGCGGCGACTGTCGCATTCAAGGATTCAACGCCACGGCTGGGGATGGCGAGCTTTTTTAAGCCCTTAAGGCCGCTAAATCCGGGGCCTTCTTCGCCCAGAACCAAACGCAGGTTTTTGGGCCATTTGAACTGGCCGACGTTTTCGCCCTTCATGTCGAGTGCGAAAACTTCATCATTTCCACTGATAAATTCTGCCAGTGGTCCGACTTTAAATAGCGGTATTTTTAAGATGGAGCCTGCAGAGGCTTTAATCGCCTTAGGGTGAAATGGATTGCAGGTCTCTTCAGTCAGGATCAAACGGCTCGCACCGAAAGCAACTGCAGATCTCGCGAGGGCTCCTAAATTTGAGGGATCGCCGAGTGGACAGATGATCTCAAGTCCTTGGGGTGCGCCAGTAGGCAACTTTGCCAGATTTTTGGGTTCCAGCACTAATAAGTTGAAATGCGTGCCGATCACATCCACTTCCTTAAATAGCGCCTTAGGGAGTTTAAAGACCGGTATACGCATATTTTGACTAGCAGAAATTTTCGCAGTCAGTGGCGTAAGGTCTTCGTGAATCAGTTCCGCTTTAATTTTATAATGAGGATTTTCAAGAAATTCGGCGACGAGCTTTTCTCCCATAAGGATAAACTCGCCGTGTTTCTTAATTCCTTTGGCCGAGGAAATATCACACCAGCGACGGAAGTGTTCATTGCTTTTGGAACTGATCTCGGTGATCACTTCGATCCTTTGTGTTTACGGTAAAGAGTCAGGTCGAAATACCGATTCTGGGCGGTTGCGATTCTCAATATCAAGTTTTCTTTGTCAGCAAAGAGCATCACGCCGTAAATATGACTTTCATCGACGGATACTGTTCCCAGCAAGATATTGTCATTGGCTTCCATCCAACCTTTCGCCATATGATTGCGAATGGCATTGGAATGAATCGTAATGGAGGCCAGTTTTGAATACATGCGATCGCAATCGATATTTATATACCAGATGGTGTCGTGCGCATAGGCCACCCATTCACCTGACAGCGCATGTGGGATCATAGTTTCGGGAGAAATCAATGATGGCCAAGGAACTATCGGACCGTCACCAGGACCCGCTGAAGCAGGAAAGGTTAGGAAGATAAAACAGGACAGCGTGAGTTGTGCGATGTGCTTAATCATAATGTGGCGTCCTCCGCATTTTTCAGATGAACTGCAACTTGAGGGTTTAAATAATATCCCTTGCGATCTCTTAAAATATAACGAGGACTTTCCAGGTCAGGTTCTAAGAGGCTTCGTAAGCGTTTTATTGAAACGTAAATTAAATTGTCATGAAGTCGGGGATCATAAGCTTGCTTCCAGATCGTCTCTGTCAGCTCTTCTTTGGTAAATCTTTTCCCAGCGTTACGAATAAAGAGCAGAGCCATGTCATACAGTATGTGCTGACTTTTAAAGTCGATCAGGCCTTTTTCGCGTTCGCGAACAGAGCGAGATTGCTCATCCACAGCGAGATCATATTGTTTTTTATAAGTCGAGCTATCTCGCGGGCAGATTTGCGATATCAGTCTGTAGAGTCTCGGAGTTTGTTCGGCGACGATCCCCCGAGACGCCAATTCTGAATAAAGGCGGAAGTGTTCTTCGCGGCCTTGGTCACGCTGAATTCGTGCAAGCTGCGCAAGGATACTTGTTACGATAAGATGGAAGCCATGGCGCTTGGCTTCTTCATATCCCTTCCATAGCAGTTCGGAGGCGGCTTCAAAGTGTCCCGTTTGTGTGTAGATATAGCTGCGCAAAAGTTTGCTGGAAATCGAGATTTCAGGTTGTTGCAATTCCTCGCAAACGATGTCAACTTTATCCAGCTGTTGCAAAGCAAAGGTCCCGTGACTTTTGTGTGTGGCCTTAATAATGGCAGCTGTTAATAGAGCACGAGCCAGTGTTTCCAGATCGGGTAAAGCTGTTGCTTTATCGATAGCAGACTCCGCCAGAGCCAAAGCTTGTTCGGATTGATTTTTCGCTAAGAGCCACATCGCTAAAAGATTCTCGGCACGAGCCTGCAGTTTTTTATCGACGGTGTTTTTAGAAAATACGATTACTTCTTCAAAAAGAGAATCTAAAATATTTAATGATTCAAGTTCGTGGGCTGCCTGAAAGGAAAGTCGAGCCGCTTCGATCCATAGAGAGTCCAGCTTCATTTCTCGAGCTTGAACAAGTGCTTTGGCGGCCTGTTCAGAGGCTTTGCGAAGTTCACCTTTTTGGTAGTTTAAACGAGCAAGCTCGATCAGTTGGCTGAGGACTTCACTCATGTGTAAGATCCCCAGCGGCGTTTTTCATCACCAGAGAGTTCTTCAAGTAGTAAATCTTCGCCTTCGTCTTCCTCCGGCAAAGGCGCGTTCTTGATCTTTTGATAAACCACGAGGCGTCGCTCATGGGGGGTTTGCGGCAACGTATAGGCTTCATCTTGGACAAGCTTATAGTATTCTGACCAAGTCGTCTTAGCGGCTGCAATTTCAGGATCAACTCCGGGGCCCTTCATAAAATAAACTTTACCGCCCACTTGCAGGCTGCTCAAGACATTGCCAAGCGTGTTGCCAATATCTTCAACGGCCCTGGTGATGGCGCCTTGCACAGGATAAACGCAGTGTTTATTGATATTCCGCCCCAGAATATCAAGATTCTTTAGATTCATTTCGCTGCGCACGTGCTTTAGAAACTCAACTCGGCGTTGGACTCCTTCGCCCAGGAGTATTTTTTGCTCGGGATACATTATTTTTAAAGGAATGCCGGGAAATCCCGGGCCAGTGCCCACATCGAGTAATGGAAACTGTAAGTCGGTAAATTTCGAGATTATTATACTGTCGATAAAATGTTTTATGGCGACATCACGAAGTTTAAGAAGACGAGTGAAGTTTTCTTTTTCCTGATTGAGCATTAACAAGCGATAAAACTGCGCAAGTTGCAATCGCTGATGATGGTTGACCATATCAAAACCATGATTTCGAAAGACATCAGCGAGTCGGTCATTGGCCTCATTGAGCTCATAAATGACCTCAGGCCTCTTATGGCGGCCCATTTGTGGAGCTGGCGCTGTGCCTGTCTTGTGACGAGCCTCTTGACGAGCTTTATAGGGGCTGTAGTTGGTTTTATTTTTATGCGCCATAGGAGTCAGCGACGATAGAAGGAAAGTGCCCGAATCTCAAGCCTTTTTTGCACTGTGTGTAAAACCTAAATCCTTGAAAATACGGCTTTCTGAGGTGATATTAGGCCTTTGGCAAAATTGGAGATTTTTGGAAATGTCGACAACTAAACTTGATTCTATCAAAAATGAAGCGCTGGCTGCTTTCAAGGCCGCTCTCAGCTCCAAGGACCTCTACGACCTCAAGGTGCAATATCTTGGGAAAAGCGGTTCCTTGACTGACATTATGAAAGAGATGGCGTCATTGCCAAAAGAGGAAAAACCTCTATTTGGAAAAAAAGTGAACGAAGTGAAGCAAGTCTTAGAGGCGGCATACTCTGAAGCAGAAGAAAGCCTCAAGAAAAAAGAGATCTCTGCAAAAATGGCCTCAGAAGAGATTGACATGACGTTGCCGGCTTTTGCAATGCCGAAGGGTTCTCAGCATCCTGTGCATATTGTGATGGAAGAGATTTTCACCGTGATGTCTCGCTTGGGATATAGCGTGCGCACAGGACCGATGATTGAGCAGGATTACTATAACTTTGAGGCACTGAACATTCCCGCAGATCATCCTGCGCGCGATATGCAGGATACATTCTTCGTTGATAAAACTCATGTTTTAAGAACGCACACTTCTCCAATTCAAATTCGCTCGCTTGAAACAGAATCTTTGCCATTAAGAATTATCGGCACGGGACCAGTTTTCCGATGTGATAGCGATATTTCGCACTTGCCGAATTTTCATCAGATCGAAGCGCTTTGCGTGGATAAGAATGTTTCTATGGCCGACTTGAAAGGCACGATCAGCTTTTTCGTGCGTGAGTTTTTTGGGCCTGGTTTAAAAACTCGCTTCCGCCCCAGTTTTTTTCCTTTCACCGAGCCTTCTGCGGAGGTCGATTGTTCTTGCCCCATCTGTAAAGGCAAAGGCTGCAGCTTGTGTAAACATTCGGGCTGGATTGAAATTGGTGGCTGCGGCTTGGTGAATCCGAAAGTATTCCAGGCGGCGAAAGTCCCCTATCCTGAGTGGCAAGGTTTTGCCTTCGGATTTGGTGTCGAGCGTATGGCAATTATTAAGTATGGCATCGAAGATATCCGATTGTTCCCTGAAAATGACGTTCGTTTCTTAAGGCAGTTTGTAAGATGAAGATCAGTTTAAAGTGGCTCCAAGAATATGTAGATGTGTCCGAGTACTTCGTAAAACCAGAGGAGCTTGCTGAAGCATTGACTCGTGCTGGATTGGAAGTTGAGGAAATCACCAATCGCTCGAAAGATTTCAACAAAGTTGTAATCGGTCACATCCTTGAAAAAGATAAGCACCCTAATGCAGACAAGCTTTCACTTTGCCGAGTTTCTACGGGCGAGGGTGAAGTTCATCAAATCGTGTGCGGCGCTCAAAACCATAAAACCGGCGACCGAGTCATTGTGGCTCTTCCTGGTGCGGTCCTGCCAGGGAACTTTGCCATTAAAAAGGCGGCGGTTCGGGGTGTGGATTCGGGCGGTATGCTTTGCTCTCTCAAAGAATTGGGTTTAGCTAAAGAGTCTGAAGGTATTGCTATTTTACCTTCGGATGCGCCCGTCGGAAAATCCTATGCAGAGTATGGCGGTTATGACGACATTACTTTTGAACTTAAGGTCACGCCGAACAGAGCGGATTGCCTTAGTCATTTCGGATTAGCTCGAGAGGTCGCCTGTTTGACTGGGAAAGAGTTAAAAGCTCCAGCAGCTGAACCGACATTGGCATCTCGCTCGACAAAACAGGAAATTGCTCTCGAGGTGAAGGCCTCAGACCTATGCCCTCGTTACACCGGTCGCTTTATTAAAGGCGTAAAAGTCGGTGTTTCTCCCGAATGGTTGGTTCAGCGTCTGCAAAGCGTTGGAATGAACTCGATTAACAATGTTGTAGATATAACAAATTTTGTGATGATGGAGTTGGGTCAGCCCCTTCATGCTTTTGATGCGGCATTTTTAGCGGGTAAAAAAATTATCGTTGATCGCGCCCAGGCCTCTGAAAAATTCATCACTTTGGATGGCAGCGAAATTTCTCTTTCGGGGCACGAGCTTACTATTCGTGACTCACAACATCCAGTTTGTTTGGCGGGGGTTGTTGGAGGTAAAAACTCGGGTGTTACGGACAAAACGACGGACGTTTTTCTTGAAGCAGCTTATTTCTTGCCTATGAGTGCTCGTAAAACTTCGCGATCTCATGGGATCGACACGGACTCGGCCTATCGCTTTTCCCGCGGGGTCGATCCAGATGGAACTCTTCGGGCTTTAAATCGCGCAACGGCATTGATTTTGGAAGTCGCGGGTGGCGAAGCCTACGCTGAACACCATGATTTTTACCCAAATCCGGTCAAGAAAGAAATGATCACGATTTCGATAGAAACTGTTTCCAAACGCTTGGGCTACGAAGCAGAGGAATTTAAGTTTGTTGATTTCATGAAACGGCTTGGTTGCAAGATCGAACTGGTAGGGGTCGACTATCAAGTTCTTCCGCCTACATATCGTTTCGACTTGGAACAAGATATGGATCTTGTCGAAGAATACGCTCGACTGAACGGTTATGATCATATCCCAGAGTCATTGCCGGTGTTTGCAACGGCTCCGTCTCATCACGATAAAACCTTTATGCTCAACCGCGGCACAAGTGAGCTTTTGCGAGCCGAAGGTTTCCAGCAAGCCTTTAACTTTGCTTTCGTAAGTTCAAAAAGCGAAAGAAGTTTCTTGGGTTCCGTCGCCAATATGCAAGGCTCTGGACTGCAAATCTCTGAAAAAGATATTCGTATTTTAAATCCTCTGAATGAAGATCTTGATGTCATGCGCTCATCACTTAGTTGGGGATTGTTCAAAAATTTGAACACAAATTTCCATTACGGCAATATGCAGGGTCGACTGTTCGAAATCGGCAGTACATTCTATCTTAAGGAAGATGGGACCTACGGCGAAAATGGTCGCCTGGGCTTGGCACAGTGGGGCCGTTCTCAGAATCTCTGGAATAAAGCTTTAGATTATCCGGTTGTTTTCGATATTAAAGCATCGGTTGAGGTTCTGCTAAAATCTTGGAATATTTCCTCTTTCACTTGGGTTACTCCTAAAGAAAAGTCAGAAGTTCCCGGATTTTTGCATGAAGGGCAATTTGCACAACTTTTGGTTGAAGGTAAAAAGGTGGGTTTCATAGGAACCTTGCATCCGGTCCTTTTGGATGAAAACAAGATCCGTGTCCCAGCAGCCCTTGCAGAGTTGGATTTGGATCAGCTTTACAAAGGTCAGCCTCGTCCTTACCGAATTCAAAGCATTTCCAAGTTTCCTGTCGTTGAGCGCGATTTTGCTTTCGTTATGCCGAAGTCACTTAAAGTGGGAGATGTTCTAAAAGACATCCGCAAAGCTGGAGCGGGTCTACTGGTGAACGCAGAAGTATTCGACATGTATGAAGGCGAAAAAATGGAGGCTGATAAAAAGTCCGTCGCCATCCGTGTGTGGCTGCAAGATAAGAATGCCACACTGCAGGAAAATCAAATTTCAGAAGTAACTAGCAAGATTCTTGCGAGTTTAAAGAAGAATTTTGATCTTTCTGTGAGATAAATTCTTGATTGTTTTCGGTTACTTGTTAGGCTTTACTTGCGTCAGCTACGAAAGCCTTAAGCCAATCGGAAGAAAGTTAAAGTAGCATCATTAACGTAACGGAGTGGAAATTTTACTATGGCAGGCCAGAACTTAGGAAAATCAACAGTGACTAAGGCCGATATCGTCGAGAACGTTTATCAGAAGATAGGCTTCTCTAAAAAAGAAGCTTCTGAGTTGGTTGAACTGGTGTTCGACACCTTGAAGGATGTTTTACAAAATGGCGAAAAGGTTAAGATTTCTGGTTTCGGTAACTTCTTAGTCCGTGGCAAAAACGAAAGAATCGGTCGTAATCCTCAAACTGGGGAGCAAATTAAAATTTCAGCGCGCAGAGTACTCACTTTCCGTCCATCGCAGGTGTTGAAGGCCATGCTGAACGGTGAAGAATACGCTCACTTAAAAGATGACGACGACGAGGACGACGATGAATACGATGACAATGAATAATACGCCAAGCGCGGAGTTGGAAACATCGGAGCTTTCTTTAGGTGATAAGCACATCGACTTCGTTGAAGAGTCCGACAAGTCAGCTCCTCCGATCACAGCTTCGGAGCCCATTTCAATTCCTGCGATGCTTTGTGATGACAAGCTTCTGGAAGAGATCAACGCCATTCCCGACAAGATGGGATTTAAAATCGGCGATGTCGCTGATATTCTGGGTATTAAGCAGTACGTTCTGCGTTATTGGGAGACAGAGTTTGAAATTCTGCGACCCAAAAAAGCCTCCAACAATCAGCGCATGTACACTCGTAAAGATGTAGAAAATGCTCTTTTGATTAGGAAGCTTTTACATCGTGATCGCTTTTCGATCGAAGGTGCACGCAATGCCATGAAAGAACTGAAAGCTCAGGTACGTAAGGAAAAAGACATGAGCCAGGTCTATCATCGACTTGAGAATATTAACGAGTCGGTCGAAAGCCTGATTAGCGATATTCGCAGAGTTCGTCAGCTGTTTAAGTAACTCTAATTCGGACCCCCAAATTCATAGACTTTGCTCGGCGACAGTTTTTTTGCTAGCTTGCCGCGCATGACTCCATCATTACTTTCCGTTCGTCATCCTGTTTTCATTATGTCCATCACCATCTTAATTCTGGTGCTGGGAACCATGTCTTTAAAAGGTCTGCCGATTGATCTGTTCCCCGACGTCAGCTTGCCAACGGTGATGGTTCAGACTTCCTATCCAGGTGCCGGGCCCAAGGAAGTCGAAACTGAAGTTTCAAAAATCCTCGAGGACGAAGTTTCGTCAATCTCGGGAGTGCAAAAGGTGTCGTCTCAGAATATGGAGGGCGTCAGCCTTATCACCATCGAGTTTTCACTGAAGACCAATCTGAATTTTGCAGAGCAAGAGGTTCGTGCGAAGGTTTCGAATGCGACACGACTTTTGCCTGATGATATCGACACTCCGGTCATTTTTAAAATCAGTCCATCGGATGCTCCTATTTTGGGAATTGCTCTGCAATCTGATTTGCCAGACGGGGAGCTGTACGATCTTGCAAATGAGATTATTTCTCCGCAGTTTGAACAAGTGTTTCAGGTTGGTCGCGTGGATATTCTGGGCGGCAGAAAAAGAGAGATTCATGTCAGTCTGAATAATGACCGTTTGAATGATACCGACATTTCCGCAAGCGCCGTGGTTGCAGCTTTGAAAAGTGGAGGACGTAACGTTCCTGCAGGGAAAATTGATGAAGGGGCTCAGCAATATACCTTTAGAACGGTTGCGCAGTATCAGACGATCTCGGATATCAACAACTCAGTTTTGCGTTTAGCCGACGTCTACCATCCGATCACTATCGGAAGTGTGGCGACAATCGAAGACACGCTCCAGGACGAAGTCTCAAGAACTCGTATTAATGGAAAAAAAGCTTTGAACTTCGATATCTATCGTCAGACTGGTGCGAACTCCGTGCGTGTCGCCGATGAGGTGAAGGCTAAGATCGAAAAAATGAATGCGGAGTTCAAAGAAAAAGGCATCAATGCCGAGATGAAGGCGATCTTTGATGCGACTCGAAAAATTCGCGCTAACGTGTTTGACGTGTACGAGTCCATTACCATTGGTGTGATCTTAACAGTCATCGTCGTCTACTTTTTCTTAGGCAGTTTAAAATCAACTCTGATTACAGGCTTTGCGTTGCCGAACTCGCTTTTGGGTGCTTGTATCGTCATGTCGCTCTTCGGTTTTTCCATCAATATCATGAGCTTGTTGGCTATGAGCTTGGTTGTGGGTCTACTGGTTGATGATGCCATCGTCGTTCGGGAAAATATCTTCCGAAAACTTGAGGAAGGATTGTCTGCTAAAAAAGCAGCAGTTGTTGGGACGAATGAAGTGACCTTGGCTGTTATCGCAACGACATTAGCGATTTTGGCGGTTTTTGGTCCTATCGGAAACCTTCAAGGGATTGTCGGTCAGTTCTTTAAACAGTTCGGCCTGACGGTCTGTTTTGCGATGATTATCAGTTTGTTTGACGGTCTTTTTGTAGCGCCGGCTTTATCTGCTTACGTGGCTGGGGGGCATTCGGATGCTGAGCCAACAACCAAGTTTGGCAAATGGAACAAAAAGATGCTCAAGGATTTCGATCGATTCCAGACATGGTTGGAAAAAATTTATGTCAAGATCCTGCGGTGGTCGTTGGAGCATCCGCTTAAGACTATCGGCAGCTCGGTGGGTATTTTTATCTTCTCGATTTTCATTGCCGGCAAGGTTCCTTTTACGTTCATTCCTCCGCAAGATAACGGCGAGTTCTTCGTTATGTTCGAGCTTCCTCCGGGGGCAAGTCTTGACGGAACGGATGCCGTGGCAAAGCAACTTGAAGATATTCTGAAAAAGCGACCTGAAATCGAAGACATCATGACGACGATCGGAAATCGAAGCGGTGAGGCTCAAAAGGGCAGCCTTTATATTCGTTTGGTTCCATCCAAACAGCGTAAAGTAAATACGACTCAAATGAAGGATATCGTTTACGAAGAGCTTAAAGACTTCCGAAAATACAATCTTATCGTTTCCGATAATTCCGGCCAGCAAAACAGCCGTCCCTTCAATTTAAATATTGTCGGGCAGGATATGGATCAGTTGGTTGCTTACTCCAAAAAGTTCAAGGAAGTGCTAAGCAAGAATCCTGACCTTCAGCAAGTCGATACAAGTTACCGAGAAGGTAAGCCCGAGTTCCAAGTGGTTTTAAAACCTGAAATTGCTAAAGCTTCTGGTGTCACAGTGATGGCGGTCGGTGGAGAGCTGCGTTCTTTGATTGAAGGCCAGACACCAGCAATTTATCGTGAAAATGGAATTAATTATGATGTGCGAGTTCGCTTGCGCAATGAAGAGCGTGATCTTCGCAAGCAGTTCAGCAAAATCAAAGTTCCGAATCTGAACCAAAGATTGGTGCCGTTAAGTAATGTGGCGAACTTGGTTGAAGCGCAAGGTCCGGCAGTTATTCTGCGCGAAAATCGCAATCGCTACATTCAACTTTCTGCGGGAATCACACCCGGAGGTTCGGGTTTAGGTGGTGCCATGGCTCAGGTTCAAAAGCTTGGTCAAGGTGAGCTAAAACCTCCACCAGGGGTCAGTTTCAGCTTCGTGGGTGAAGCAGAACGATTTGCAGAGCTCATGACAAATATTCTTGTGTCCATGGGTTTGGGCGTGATGTTTATTTATTTGGTTTTGGCAAGCCTGTACGGATCGTTTATCACGCCAGTTACAATTATGTCAGTGATCCCACTTGCTGCTTGTGGAGCATTTTTCTCTCTGTTCCTTGCGAGGTCCACATTTGATCTTTTCTCGATGATCGGCTGTGTGATGTTGATGGGTCTTGCGACGAAGAACTCGATTCTTTTAATCGACTCGGCAAGTGCCCTCCAAAAAGATGGCGTCGACAGGATTTCTGCACTGATAAAGGCCGGGGAAACTCGTCTACGACCGATTATCATGACCAGTTTGGCGTTGATCGCGGGGATGGTTCCAGTGGCAATCGGGCTAAATGAGGCGTCAAAATCGCGGACCAGTTTAGGTATCGTCGTGATTGGTGGAACAATCAGTTCGACTTTGCTGACTCTGTTGGTCATTCCAGCAATTCATCTTTATGTTGATCGCTTTCAAGATTGGTTCATGGTGAGGTACCGCAAAGTTTTCGGTCATGATGAAACAGTTGTGTAACGATGACAAGTCGATCGAGTTGGTTGGAAATTTAAAGCATTCTTAACAACCTATTGCAGAGTGATCAAAAAACGGTTTTCTAGACCCAGGGGGTCTAGAAAAATATCCTCAGACCTTTGAAATGTGAGAGCTTTTGCGGCATGGTAGGGAAATGAAGTATTTCCTCCTCCTCCAGCTGGTTCTTTTTCCGATCTCCTCTTTTGCAATAAAGGTATCTGAACCCGTTATCGCCGGAATTCCCGCTGGATTGGCTCCGCCATTGGTGTTTGATGAGGATCTCGCAAATCTAAGAGGTATCGTTCCTGACTATATGCAAGCACTTGCTGAAATCCTGGGTGTGTCCATTAAGTCCGAAGTTCTGACACGATATCGGTTGGAGCCCTTTCTGCTGAAAGGGGATTTGGATATCCTCTGTTACACCAGTAGGGTTTGGGCGACGCAAGAAAAAGCTCTGCAGTGGTCGCAGCCGCTGTTTTCAAAGAGCGAAGTTTTGCTTGGCAAGAAGCCCCTTCCAAAGAATATAGAGGATCTCAAAGGTCAGAGGGTCGGCACGATGCTGCAGTATATTTACCCGCGATTGACTCGCTATTTTGACAAGAAGATTTTGATTCGCGAGGATGGCCCTACAGAGGAACTGAATCTAAAAAAGTTATTGGCCGGCAGAATTCTGTATATTGTGACGGACGAATTATATATCGACTATTTTAAAACGAAGAATCCAAAAATTGAATCAGGACGAGAGCGACTTAAAATTCAGAAGTATCCTGTGGAATGTTCGCTCGGTCCAAAAAGTAAAGTCACATTGAAAGATCTGAATTCAGCAATTGAACAGCTGCAAAAGACCGGAAAGCTACGTACTATTTTTAAAAAATACGGAGTTCAGTACTCGCCGTAAATCTTAAGACTGTTCCATGCCATTAGGTTTTGAATTCTTGTAGGGACTGGGGTTGGTCAACAATGAGATGATCAGCGTGATGACCCCGATTGTAAGTGAGCCCCAGGTCATAGACATCGCTAAATCAGAGCACGAAGTGTGTGGAAAGTAGGCGCACGGAATGAGTGGGCTGTCTTCACTTGGAACAGCAATCATGAAATATGCGGCGGCTAGGAAATAAAGAAAAAGGACAACGCTGGTGAGGAGCATTGCTCCACTAAAGCACGAGATTTTTTCCTTAGGACAATTAAAAAAATGTTTCACACAGATCCTTCGTTTTCATGAATACACTATAAACTGTTTATAGATGAAAGCAAGTGATCGTGCCGTAAAAATCTCGACCGATGTTTAGTTGTTGCACAGGATTAATCTAAGAGAAGGGGAGACTGAAGTCTCCCCACATTTTAATGGGATTGAGCGACGCTGCTTAAAATTTCATGGCTCAGCTTGGGGTCTTTCGTTTTTCCAGCAAGCTCGGCAAGGCTGACCATGCCTACCAATCGCTTGTCTCGGTTCACAACAGGGATTCGACGTTGCTTTCGTTCTCGCATCTTTTTGCTGACGTCTTCAATATCATCATCGTCGAAGCACCAGCTGATCCCTTCCGTCATGCATTCATGGATCTTCGTATCTTTGGGGCTCTTGCCGCTAGCGACCACACGAATTGTGATGTCACGGTCTGTGATCATTCCCACCATTTTGTCATCTCTCTCGACAGGTAGGGCGCCGATATCTTTTTCTTTCATCATCTTTGCCGCTTCCTGAATACTTAGATTACAGTTAATGACATTGGCTCCCTGGTGCATGATTTCCCGAATTTGCATATAGATCTCCTTTGTGATGGATATATCTTTCTTGTTCGATGATAAACCCTCAGGTTCTCTTCTGCCTTCGAAGAATTGATCTATTTGTAGACAAACACCGCTGCAGATCCGTTCAGCTTGCTTGATAATGTAGCAAGCAAGCCCGGCGACATTCCTCGTTAACACTTGCAATTCGTCAGAGAAAGTCAAAGCATAGGTTATGAAAATTGAAGAACTTAACATCTATCCTCTTAAGTCCGCTCGCTCGCAAAAACTAAATAAGCTCGTCATCACCCAGGAAGGGCCAGTCGGTGATCGCCAGTGGATGCTTGTTGATCAGGAGGGGAGATTTCTCTCTCAAAGAAAACTACCGAGATTGGCATCTGTCGAGGTCTTCTTTGAGGAGTCATCCTTGACCATTGGATTTCAAAAAACGTTTTTCAAGATAAGCACTAACAGTTCTTTTAAGCGACCTGTTAAAGTGCAGATATGGAATGATAATGTCGAGGCTGCCCTTGAGCCAGATCTCTATTCTCAAGCTCTCTCGCAATATCTTGGTATGAATTGCCGCTTAGTTCGTTATGCACCTTTTTCGCAACGACGTGTGCGCTCGCTTTCTCAGGATTGGAAGCCAGAAGTTCGTTTTGCTGATGGGCGGCCTCTGCATTTGATTAACACAAAAAGTATTGAGGATCTAAGCTCTCGCCTGGGTCAGGAAGTTCCTCGAGATCGCTTTCGTGCGAATGTGATTTTTGCAGGGAATGCTGCTTACGAAGAGGATCTGTGGAAAAGGATCCGTTTGGGTGAAGTGATATTCTCGCAACCTAAACCTTGTGCACGTTGTGTGGTTCTGAATATCGATCAATCGATAGGGCAACTGACCGGGGCCGAGCCTTTGAAAACTTTGCAGAGCTATCGCCCCAAAACCGAGGCTGGACCCACCTTTGGAGCACTCTGGATTCCCGAAAACGTCGGGACCATTCGAGAGAGCGATGTATTAGAAGTTCTCGAGTAGATTGTTTTTTGTAGGCATGCTACGTTGGTCGTTATGGAAAAATCTTGTGGTTCATGTTTAAAGCCTACCGCGACTCTTGAGTGCGGATGTTGTAAAGATCCGGTCTGTAAAAAGTGTGCTAGCTTTGTAGAGGCGGATTATTTTTCGTTCATGGGTAAGGTTCCGGAAGAGCTTTCGCATCAGGTTTATTGTCATCGTTGTTACGAAGATAAGGTAGCCCCAGCAATGCTCCAATATGATGAAGCTATGGAACGAGCCAGGAACTTTCCGGTGTTTTTTACGACACAAAGTAAAGAAACTCGGCTTATAAAGCGCAAGGATCAGCCATTGACAGTTCAAAACTGCGCGGATCGTGATGAGACCCTGCTGCGGCTGGCTTTTCTTGCAGCTCAGGGTGGCTTTAATGCTCTGATTGATGTTGAGCTAACCTCTAAAAAAATTAAAGACGGCACTTACCAAACTCAAATTTGGAGCGGCACGGGCGTCCCAGTTCAGGCTGACCCGAGACGACTAAAATAACGGCATTGAAGCGTTATTTCAAAGCGATATCTGCGAAATAGAAATTGGCTAAGCCTTGGACTGAATGGGTTCAAAGCTTAGTTTGAAATGTATTTTTTAGGAGCTAAAATCCGCTTGGCCCGAGCCAATGTTTTCATTGTTCAGGATGACATTGTACTGAATCGGAAACGCCTTCGACAGCATAGCGCTGACACCGCAAAATTTCGTTTGTGAAAGTTTGACGGACTCTAAAAGAATAGAGGGGTCGACGTTGCCCGTGACATTAAAAGTGACCTTTGCTTCAGTGAAAACGACCGGATGACCACCGGACGAGGCGCTGATGTCGACGTCAACTTGCATGGATTGGTAGTCCTGCTTATGCTTCTTCAGAAGAGCGACGACATCCATAGCTGTGCAGCCGCCGAGGCCGGCCCCTAAAAGCTCTTTTGGTGTCATGGCCTTGCCATCTCCTAACGGGGATTTTGCATCCATTAAGATGGTGTTGGCGTCAGACTGCGCGCTGAAGTTCATTTTTTCGTTCCATTTAATAATGGTTTTCATCGGTGTTCCTTTCCGCAATTAAGCCGGAGCAATGCCAAAAATTTCTTGAATGGCTTTTTGTAAGTTTTCTTTGGGGGCGAAACCTGCCGCCATGGCGGGCTCACCATCCATTGGTATAAATAGAAGTGCTGGTATGCCGCGGACACCAAATAGGGCTGCAAGTTCAGGAGTGGTTTCGGTATTGACCTTGTAGATATCGACGACTCCGGCATAGTCTGCGGAGAGTTCTTCAAGGACCGGGGAGAGAGCTCTGCAGGGGCCACACCAATCAGCGTAAAAATCCACTATCGCCGGTCGAGGACCCTTAAACTTCCATTCCTTATTCTGCTCGAAGTTAAAAATCTTTTCCTTGAACGATTCTTGGTTAAGAATTTCCATAAAATCTCCTTGCTATACGTATTATCATATTATAAAATAATAATATGTCAAACGAAAAGTTAGTTGCTAAAAACAGTAAAGCCATCCACCCCCGGCGGGTATCTATTTCAAAAATGGAAAAGTCTTGCCAGGAAGTGAGTGATTTGCTGAGGTCTCTATCGCATCCGCAGCGTCTTATGATCTTGGGGTATTTGACTCAGGGGCCGAAGTCGGTGTCTGAACTGGGTGGATTATGTGATATTTCTCAGTCTCAGCTTTCTCAGTTTTTAGGGCGAATGAAGGCAGAGAATTTGCTTAAAAGTGAGCGGCAGGGAAAGTATCAGTATTACGCGATTGCAGACCAAAGATTGATTCAATTGATAGCGGTGATTCAAAATATTTTTTGCCGATAAAACGGAAAAGGAGCAAAAAGTGAAAAAGAATATTCATTCAGTCGAACGAGTGATTCGCATAGTGGTTGGACTTGCATTGGTCAGTATGGCCTTCGTCGGACCAGCGAATTTGTGGTTTCTACTCGGAATCATACCTTTGATGACCGGATTGCTGGGATGGTGTCCTCCCTACGCAATGTTCGGAATCAATACTTGCCGTCTGGGCGAGAAAAAATAGTTATCCTAGATAACAGCCTCTCCTTACCAGGAGAGGCTGTTTAGCAAAGGGATCAGGAATTTCGGGGTACCATAGCGAGTCCTGTCGAGTTGCTATCCTGCGGGATTACAAACGAGCCCCTTGCGAGTATGTGCGTAAATTATAAGCAGATGGTTCGCGCAAAAATACTTGATTATCTTATCTATTATAGTAGTAATTACATATAGATAACCAAAATCTGCGCGTGGCTCAGCTTGGTAGAGCACTTGCTTGGGGTGCAAGAGGTCGCTGGTTCAAATCCAGTCGCGCAGACCATCTTAAATTTTCCCCGATACAAATCATATGCCACTTGGATAGTCCCTTTGGGCAAATCTAAACTGCCGTGGTTCGAGCGCGCTGTTCAAGTCTTTGACAGCTATGATTGCTAAGCTCATCGATAAAGCAATACAGCGCCCTTTTATGGGCCTTGGGATTGCAATAGATCGTGGCTATGCGGATTTGTTTTGCTGCACTCATGTTTATCTTTTCAAGCACGGCCTTTTCTCAAGAGAAGTGCGGGACGGTTTTATTTTCCGATGTGGAGCTGGTTCTGCAGATCGCCAATGATAACCGCAGCAATCCTTCGCCTGACCCACAAATTCTGCAAGATCACGGGACGGAGTTATTAAAAGCCAATTTGAATGCTTTGTTGTTCGAAAAATGGTCTACCTTTGGTCATCTGCCCAAGGTAGAGCGTGACCGGCTCATGGGAATCTATCGTCCCTTTAAAGTGAAGGAAGATCTGACATCAGGAACTCTTAATGTGGTGGTAACTCCAGAGGCTTTGCTAAAGACAACGCCACTTGCGCTATACCGAGTGCAATTGAAACGAGGCAACTGGGTTGATATGGAATTTCGGATGCAAAGTGATGGGAAAGTCAGCTTGTTGGCAGATAGCTTTAAGTTCAGACAAGTTAAGCAGATGAAATACCGAGGTTTTGCGGAGTCGGAGCGTGGCCGACTGAACTTTGACGTTGGTGAGCTTGTTTTACAAAGTCTTCCACAAGAGGTTCAATTGTCTCGTACTATGAATGAAACAGAAAGAACACTGTGGCTCGAAGGAAGAAATGAGTCTTTGGGCAGTGCAGGGTTCAATCACAAAGTGCATTTCGCTTATAAGTTTTATGAATTTTTTGGAGAGTCGCCTTACATAGTAAAACTGCCAAAGGATGTCCTACTAAAACTTTACAGCGAGAAGATTCTCGAAGTGAACAGTTATGAGGTGAAAGAACACAACAGCTTGTTCGGAATGCCTCATTTTGCGCAGACAACTTTTGGGTTGAACTTTGAGTTGGTTTTCTTCAGGGAAGCTATTCCGCAGATTCAACCTTATTTGGTAGAACATCTTCGCCAAGGGATTCTTCCCTTTGGTCCAGACACGAATCCGTGACGTCTCATTCTGAGAATTCTGAGTCAAAAGAGTGCAGCTTCAGCTCACCGAGGGGTCCTCTCGCTTAGCCTAAAGTGTGATTCATGAGGCTTCTGCAATTTGGTTCTTAAAGCTCTGTATGTTAACATTTAGATATGAACTTTTATCGGGTCGTTTTCAAACTGAAAAGCCATCTGAAGTTAACACTTCTTTTATCTGTTTTTCTAAGCAGCTTAGCAATCCCAAGTCATAGTTTCGTCGGCACTCGTGTGCAGAATAATCGCGGCAATCAAACCTGGGAGCTCAACTCCAAGGTCGTTCCATCAACGCGTACGACCGATGCGGCCATGGGCTGGAGTAGTGATATTTCTGAAGATGGCAGTACTATGGTGATCGGTGCTCGACTGGATAGTTATGATGAAACCGGTAGCAATTATTTATTAAAATCAGGAGCTGCCTACGTTTATGTGAAGTCCGGTGGAGTGTGGGTTTTTCAGCAGAAATTAGTAGACCCTGTTCGGACCGCTGAAGATGAGTTTGGGATATCGGTCAGTATCAGTGGAGATACTATTGTCGTCGGATCGGAGTTTGAAGACTACGATGAGGCTGGCGGCAATTATCTGTTAAATGCAGGTGCTGCTTATGTTTATACGCGAAGTGCCGGAGTTTGGAGTTTTCAAAAAAAGCTCGTAGGAGCAGTAGGCACTAATCATAGAAGACAAGATGATAACTTCGGTCATTCCGTGGCTATCAGCGGAAATACTATTGCAGTCGGTGTTTGGTATCAGGATCATGATCTTGCCGGGGCCAATTATGTAAATGCCGCAGGGGCAGTGAATATCTACACAGGCTCTGGCGCCTCGTGGTCTTTGCAGCAAAAGTTGATTGCTACGACCGGAGGCGGCCGCACATCAGAGTCGCGTTTCGGGGATAACGTTGCGCTTGAGGGCGATACTTTAGTAGTTGGCTCTTACAATCACAGTTTAGATGAAAATGGTGCGAACAGTGTTGCAAGTTCTGGAGCAGCTTACATTCTGACAAGGTCAGGTGGTGTCTGGACAGAGCAGCAAAAGCTCGTCGGAAGCGGAACAAATGGCAGAGTTGCTTCCGACAACTTTGGATCTTGGGTCGGTATAAGTGGCAATACAGTCGTCATTGGTGCTCAGCTTCAGGACTATGATTATCAGGGGACGGCATCAATTACTAATGCTGGTGCCGCATATGTTTACGAAAAAAAGGGTTCCGTTTGGGAATTAAAACAAAAACTCACGAGTACCGGAATAAATGGTCGAGTGGCCAGCGATATGTTTGGAGCGCGCGTCGCAATTAGCGGGGACACAATTGCTATTTCCTCATTCAATCACGGTTATGATAAAGAGGGTGCCAACGCCTTAGCAGGTGCGGGAGCCGTGTTCGTTTATAAACGTACTCGCGGTGTCTGGAGAAGAACTGCTAAACTTGTCGGTGAAGGCACAAATGGCCGCAGAGCTGCCGATGTTTTCGGTAGCTCCGTATCAGTTGCCGGTGACACCGTCCTAGTCGGCGCACGCGGACAGGATTACGATGAGAGCGGTGACAATGTTGTTTCGAATGCAGGTGCTGGTTTCGTTTTTCAGGTTAAATAGCCTGTTCCTGAATTTGTGCAGCCTAACCCCGAAGAGAGTAATAGCTAATAACCAGGCTGGGTTCAAACTGAAAAGGCACGGCCTCAAGTTTTGGTTCGTCAATAAGCCATCCTATCTCCTGATTGTTTTTTAATTCCTTCGACATAAAAGACGGCAGGGGCAGGCGGGGAGTTTGCTTGGCTTGCAGATACACCTGATTTTGATAGGCCTCCGTTTTTAAGCTGACGACATCACCTACTTTAATGATTGCAGAGCAGACGTCCAGCTTTTTACCGTTCACTAGTACTTTGCCATGCGAGATCAGTTGTTTCGCGGCAGGAATGCTCGAAGCAAAGCCCAATCTAAATACGACATTGTCGATTCTTTTTTCTAATAGATTGATCAGCGTCTCAGCCCAATTTGTGTCGGTTGATTTTTTGGCCTTCTTTATCATACGTCGAAGCTGCTCTTCATGCAGGCCGTAGTGAAACCGCAGCTTCTGTTTTTCTTCGAGCTGCAAGCCGAACTCAGAGTACTTACGTCTTTTCTGACCGTGTTGCCCTGGGGGATAGGGGCGACGCACGAGTGCTCCGGGTTTACCCAGTCCTGGGAGTTCGGTCATAAGTCTTCTTTGAATTTTAAATCGGGGAGTTTTCACTTTGCTTTTCATGCGTTCCTCTGTGTTGAGGAATCTTTGATATAAAAGACAAAGCAGTTAGGATAGAGAAATGCGCTTTTCCTCGGCGAATGAAAAACCACTGAAAGTCTTTTGCACAGCAACTGAAAATGATAAGTAAATGAGACTGCTAACTGGAAGTGCCGAGAGTTAGCAGTCGAAATGGTTTTCCGTTTTCGAGTAGCTCTCGATAGCGTGTTTAGAGGCCAGATCCCATCGGCTTTACGTCATAAGGGTTGGCATTCAAATGCTCGACAATTTTTTCTATGGCTCGTTGTGCGCGCACGCTGTTACCGGCACCGTCTAATCGCGGAGAGAATGCCGCAATACCAAACTGGCCCGGAGCCACCGCAATCAGTCCACCACCGACGCCGCTTTTCGCTGGAAGTCCGGTTTTAAAAAGCCATTTACCGGATTCATCGTAAAGTCCGGCAGTGGCCATGACCGCGAGGATATGTTTGATGTGCTTTTGTTCAATGACTTGCGCTTTGCTTAAAGGATTAAAACCGCCATTTGCAAGAGTGGCCGCCATGGCAGCAAGGTCTTTAGTCGTCGCATTGATTGAGCAAGCCCGAGTGTAAAGATCTGTTGCTATCGCAGGATCTGACTTAATACGATCATAGGCAGCCATAAGCATGGCAATGGCTTGGTTTCTTTGATTGGTGGCAGCTTCTGATTTATAGACTTCCTGATTCAAAGAAAGCTTCCGACCAGCAAAGGAGTTGTGAATGCTTAAAATTTTATTCCAGATTTCTTTGGCGTTTTTTCCTTTAATCATTGAGGTCGCGGCAATCGCTCCAGGATTAACCAGCGGGTTTTGCTCTTTTCCTTTGTGCTGCTCGATCGCGACGATAGAGTTAAAAGCTTGGCCTGTCGCATCCACTCCCAAATTTTCATAGACCGGTTTTTCTCCCATTTCCTGAAAGACTTGAGCCATCGTAAAAACCTTGGAGATAGATTGGATCGAAAAAGCCGTATCGGAATCTCCTATGGAATAGATTTGTCCATCTACCGTGATCAAAGTGATTGCAAAAAGATCTGAAGGCACTTTTGCTAGTGCCGGAATGTAATCTGCATTTTTTCCCTCGCTGAGGTTTCTATAGCTTGAGTGCGCAGCTTTCAGCGCTTCTTCAATCTTTCCCTTAGATAGAGTCAACGTACTTGCGGTGGGAACTGGTTGTGCAAAAAGAGAAGGCGAAGTGGTCACTACAAGAGTAACAAGGAAATATTTGAAGCGTTTAAGCATAGAAGCCCCTTTAAGATGACTGATACGATTCAGCGACGACTTGTTTTTGTTTATGATAAGAAGTTAAGAGGTGAAAGGGAAGCCTCTTTCATCGCGAAAGACCAGTTACGAGGCAAAAAAAATGTCGAGTGCCAATAACGACACTCGACACGACAAATCACTAAGCGAAGACTCATAAATAATATGAGGGGGGATTATTTAAGAGGGTATTTACGCCCAATGATTTTAAAAGAGCAAAAATAAGTGCGCCAACAATAACATCAGTGTTTGCATCCATCCAGTAGAACATGATGAAGCGAAAACTCTGCATAGTTGTCAAAAAGTTGATCATTGAGACATAGGGGATTCCCCATAAGGGGCGTATTAGAAGGTCCACAATAGGGATGAAGTTGAAGTATTTAAAATTTAACTTTGAATATATTCAGATAGAAAACGTCGTTGGGTTATCTGCGGTTGGCTCTTGCTTTTCCGCCTTTTCGGCCGGCTTCTGCGGCTTCTCGAGAGTTGAACTCATGGGCTGTCCCTTTTTGGTGAGCGGCCCGTCCGCCTTTGCTGGCGATCTCTCGTTGTTCGTCCGCGTCCATTGAAGCAAATCCTCGATTGGATGTGTTTCCTTTTTGCTTATTAGCCATATCTCCTCCTGCATTGATCAATGCTTCAACTTCATCCGTGAAATCGAATTGTGGGAGAAATATTCCGGATCTCTCTTTGCAAGAAATCCGGAATATTTTTTGTTTTATTCAGTTGCAGTGCTGTCTTCAGACTGAGATCCAGATCCAGTTGTTGAATCGGTCATCGTCTCTGAAGAAGACGCTCGACGACTTTTCTTCATTTTCTTCTTTTCGTCTTCAGTTCCTCCGGTGGTCGAAGCCGTATCGGAACTCATGGTAGAGTCAGTAGTAGAGCCAGTCGATTGCTCGGTCGTTCCTGTACCCATGGTATCAGTTGTGCCAGTGGCAGTGGAGCCTGATCCAGTTGTTCCAGTGCCTGATCCGGAACCAGTTTGGGCGAAAGCGGAAGATACACAGAATGCCGTGGCAAGAGTCACTACTAGAAATTTCATAGGGGTCTCCTTCGTTAAAATGTTTTCCCAAGGATGTCCCCGAAGATCGTTTTCGTAAATCAGTATTTCTACAGGAGGATGTTGATTGGCGCACAAGACGCTGACTTTTAGTTAAGAATTCCATGCTTTAAGCCAACGTCTTTGCAATAAATCACAGTGAACTACTGGACAGTGAACCAGCTGTCCGAAACACCATAGCGCCGAATCAGACGGTTCAGCTGATAAGCATTGTCAGGATGCAATCGAATGCAACCATGTGAAGCGGGCTTTCCAAGTTTCGACCAATTAGATCGAGGCGTGCCATGCACAGCGAAGCCTCCTTGAATGAAAACGGCGTAAGGCATATTGCCGAGGCCCTTATAGTCGCCACCTGGATATTTTCTTGAAGTGTAGCGATCATAGATACGGCCGTTAGGATGTCTATCAAAACGCGGTGTCGTATAACCTCTCTTACCGGTAGATACTTTCCACGTTGCGATCAGCCTACCTTGTTCGTAGAGATGCAGTCTTTGCGTGGAGCGCACGATCTGGACCCAAACTCCACAGGTGTTGCGTTTGCACTTTGCTGTCTTGCCCGGATCTTCTCCAATGAAAGGGGAAATACCAGTTTCTTCCTCATAGATTCGGTCGTACTCGCGCAGAGTCTCTTCTACGTTGGGATCGAAAGGATCGAGGTCTTCGATCATGTTTGGAATATGATCATCACTTTCGTCATATTCCAAGGATGACGGAGCGCTAAGCGGGGATGGATTCGCCACAGTCGTTAACGGTGCGGCAAAGAGCAAGAGCGAAAAGACGATTTTGGATAAAGCGTTCATTAAAAACTCCTTATGACGTGCTAATGGTTATAGTGAGCTCATTATGGAGGCGTTCGCTTTTATCCTGCAACTTGCAAACCTTAGATCCGTATTAATGCAAAGATCAAGATGAATAGTCACCCAAGTCCGCAATCACATCTCGGCAATTCATGAACTGTTCGACAGCGACATCTTGGTGAAAGACAGTCTGGGAACGGCAAGACAGCTGGATGGAGCTACCAGTAGTTTCGGGTGTGGCCAGGATATCAAATGAACGATTGTTCAAAGCATATCCAGCACTGCATCGAGATTGACGTGGGAAGAGTTCGTTACTCTGAAATGAGTTGTAACACCTTCCGCGGCTGTCATAGGTATTTCCGCAATAGACTTCGTCACTCAAAAAGGCCTGTTTGGTGGCGAGTGTGTATGCAACGACGGAATGCTTCTCTGCGAAAAAAATTGTTTCGGGACTTCGTTCGCCTTGGCAGATGCGGGCGTAGGTGGGTTTCTTATCTTCAGCGCCGGCCCAAGCTAAGACGTCGACGGTGATCTGCAGTTCGGGGCAACGGTACTGCGTGTATTGTACTTCCAAAGTGTATTCTCGGTGAGGCTCCAGTCGCACCTCATCCAGCCTGCGAACTCGATCTTCCTTATCTCCAGACTTCAGAGTGAGACGTTCGCGCAAGCTGCCGCAATTTTCAGGCACAGATGTGGTTTTAACATCAAAGACCTTTAAAGATCGATTTTCACCAGAGAAGAACTTGTATTCGATGCGATACTGTTTGGTAGCACCGGAAATCACCACACGATTTTTGCTCGCCATCGAAACCTCTTGGTTGCTGGTTATCGTATTCAGGGGAGCAGAGATCACCGTTTCAAATGGAGGCTCAGGGCTTGGGGCCGGCGGGGGCTCGACGGGTGGTGGTTCTGGTTGAGGGCCCTCGCCAGGATTTTCACCGGGCGGAGCTGGCTTTTCTGGAGAGCCTTGTGGGGGCGGACTTCCTGGAGAGTTTCCAGCTTCTTCGGCATTGTGAATGGTTTTACTAGCGCCGCAAGAAATTATAAAACAAAGCAGCAAGAGCAGGCTGAATAACCTCATGACAACTCCCTTTTTTCTGCGAGTTCATCCATAATTACTTTAGAAACTCTACGATAGGCGAGCCGCTACGGCACTGTTCTTTTTCGATGTAATTGGACAAAAAAATGGGCTTCAAGATTAACTTGAAGCCCATTGGTGGTGGTCATGTGACTTGCTTGAAATTTAGTGGCGCACCAATTCGGGAGCCTTTTCAGTAGCAAGCTCATTCAAACAATCAACAAAAAATTTGCAGACGATGAAGAGATGAATTTGTTCATTGGCTTCCAGAGCAGGCTCTAGTTCTGGAGACATGAACAACTCTTCGATGATATAGTTAAGGATCTCTGGCTGACCGTCTTTATTCGCTTCAGCTTGCAGATCAGCGACCATATCATCGTTCATTTTTAAATATTCTTCAAACGTCGCTTCATTTCTTTCGAAACGTTCTACGACTTCATCTTCGCTCATAGCGCGCAAATTTTTGTACTGTTCTTCAAATGACTTGTTAAGAATCAGTGCCATCATAAAGCCCAGATCTTGTGCGCTCTCACTCATGTCCTCGATGAACTCCATAAAAAAGCCGGCAAGGTCAGGTTGAACGTCGAACAGATGCTGAGACGCAAGTTCAAGGTCACTTTCTTCAGAGATATTACAAATCTTATCAATCGAATTTTGTACGGTTTGGAAGGGGATCTTTTCCATCGTCTGCTCCATCAGCTAAGGGGGTAGTTTCAGTCTCAGCTAGCTCCAGAGTATACGTTCTTAGCGGATTCATGCAATTCTTTAACAAGAGAGTTCTATGTTTTATCTCATTTCTTATGGAGAGCGTCTCAAAAGGGCTTAACCATTTCCTGATATTTGGCAGCTCATTGGGAGTGATTTTCTTGATTTAACAGGTTGATCGATAAATGATGGGGTATGACTAAAATTATTCGGTCCTTTCGACAATCTTTTGAAGCCCTCTTAAGTCTCCGGATGTTCTTGCTGGTCGTCTTACCGCCGTTAGTGGCCTTCGTAGCTCTGCTAATTGTATTTCTGACCTATTGGGAGTTATGGGTCGGGGGGCTTGGCGGCTTCTTCGCCAATATGTCTGTATTTAGTTGGGTGCAGAATATGACGGGGCTGCAGGATTTGGCGGCCTGGACTGCAATGGTGTTTTTAGTCCTCGCTTTTTTACCGCTGGCCTATGTGACGGCTGTCCTCTTAACTTCGGTGTTCATTTTGCCTGTCGTCTTAAAATGGGTGGTTATATCTGACTTTCCTCATCTTGAAAAAAGAAGAGGAGGCTCCACGGTCGGCAGTTTGTTTAACGCCTTCTTTGCGACAATTGTTTTCCTGATAGCGTTCGTTGTGACCTTGCCATTTTGGTTCCTGCCGGGATTCCAAGTTCTGGTGCCTCTGGCTCTGACCGCATGGCTGAATCGTAAGATCTTTGTTTATGATGTCTTGCAGGATTACGCTTCCGCAGACGAAAGGATGCGCATTTCTAAGGCAGAAGCGGGTCCATTGTTGGGAATGGGATTTTTGTTAGGATTGCTTTCGTATATACCCTTGGCTTTTTTTCTGGTGCCAGTTCTTTCGGCTCTCAGCTACTGTTATTATTGCCTAAATTCGCTTAAAGACCTTAGAGAGCCCGGCAGGATGTAATTCCTGCAGGTGCCCCTGGATTTTCCCAGGATTCTGCGGTAGTAAAGCCTGGTGAGTAAATGCAGCCACGACCGCAAAGATATCAATTTGGACTCGCTCTATGACCGAGTCCGTAAAGCTGGGATGAAGCTCACCCAACAGCGCAGTCAATTATTGAAAATACTTCTTCATCATCCGGAACCTATTTCTGCGGATGAGGTCTTTAAAAAGTTCGACAACAAGTCGGGCGGCATGGATCTGGTAACGATCTATCGCATTCTTAAAAAGTTCGAGGACGGTGGTTTGGTGTCACGCTTGGAATTCGGTGACGGTGTCGCACGTTTTGAGCTGATCTTAGAATCGGGTCATCATCATCACCATGTGATTTGTAGAAGCTGCCAGCGTGTGGAACCGTTGCATCTTTGTGACCTTGCTCCACATATTCAGATGGTGGAAAGCATGGGATACGAGCAAGTCTCCCATCGCTTGGATTTTTTTGGCATCTGCAGTAAGTGCAAATAAAGTCCTAGTGAGGCAGTCGAAACACGAACGTGGTGTTCGGCTGGGAATTGTCCAAGAAAAGTTCCCCTTTATGGCTCTTAATAATTTCTGATGAGATACTCAATCCCAAACCTGTGCCCTTGTTCACTTCTTTTGTAGTAAAAAACGGCTTCATGATATGCGCGGCGACTTTGGTGGGAATGCCCGTGCCAGAGTCAGTCACGCGAAACTCAATAGTGGAATCCTTTTCTTCGACCGCCACTCGAATCCATTTTTTTGGCAAAGTTTGAACGGCATCAAAAGCATTGTTCAATAGATTCAGTAAGACCTGTTGGATTTCAATAACTCGGCATTCAATCTCCAAATCCGGATCAACCGGCGTGACATCGATCTCGACGCCGTGGTTGTAAAACCGGGTGCGACAAAACTCGAGCGTTTCATCGAGGATCTGTTTAACAGTCACGAAGGTGAACGGATCTGAAGAACCTTCGCGCGAAAAAGAACGGAGAGAGCGGATGATGCTGGCAATTTTATTGGCTGTGCGAGCGATACTATCTGCGGCCTCGCGCACCTTATCTGTGTCTATCGGGTTGTTATCCAGGATCTGTTTGATTTGAAAAGCTCGTCCCTGAATCACGGTCAGAGGATTGTTGATCTCATGGGCGATGCCTCCGGCCATTTCTCCCAGAGCCGCCATTTTTGCCGAAGTCAGCATTTTTGCTTTGGAGCTTTGGATCTCCTGATCGCTTAGGATTTTTTTGTTCAGTGTTTCCATCAGCGAAATTTCATACCGCTTCCGGTCCGTGATGTCGGTACTGACTCCCATTAATGCAATGATTTGTCCCTTTTCGTCGCGAGCAAAAGGTGTAATGCGATCATTGAGCCATTTGTATTCGCCTTCAGCGGTCAGAATTCGATACTCTGCGCTAATGATTTCGCCGTCTTTTAATTTTGCCGTCTGAGCTTCAGTGATCAGCAAAGTATCCAAGTCATCAGGGTGAAGAAGCTTTTGAATTTCTTGCAAACTGCTTTGCCCGGCCTCTACGGCTTGCTTGCCGACCAGATCCAAAGCTCGATCATTAAACCACGTGAATTTATGTTCTGCGAGGTCATAGATATAGACCGAACAGGGCATTGACTGATTTATTTTATCTAGGATATGGCTAGATTCCTCGAGGTAATGTTTCTTCATGTCATTAAAGCTTATGCGAGTTTTTCGATGACGCAAAACGACTAAATCCAAATAAAACCCTAACAAGACACCGCAACAGGTCGGTGCTAGACCTTAGGCTATCTTGTAAAAGGAGCGTTCTATGAAATGGATTTTGTCTCTACCTTTAGTATTCCTGGTAAATGCAGCTCAGGCGCAAGTGCCTGTGATTAAAATTGATGGTTCGAGCACGGTTTTCCCGATCACCGAAGCAGTCTCTGAAGAATTCCAAATTTCCAAGTCAGGAAAAGTGCGTGTAACAGTAGGAATTTCAGGAACCGGTGGCGGCTTTAAGAAATTCTGCCGTGGCGAGATCGATGTTCAGAATGCTTCCCGGCCGATTCAAGAGAAAGAAATTGAAAACTGTCGCAAGGCGGGGATTAAATTTCTTGAGATTCCTATCGCTTTTGACGCGACAGCTGTGGTTGTTAACCCTAAGAATACTTGGGCAAAACAGATTACCGTAGCGGAACTTAAAAAAATGTGGGAACCAGCTGCCCAGGGTAAAATCGTTAATTGGAGCGATGTAAACCCTGCTTGGCCTAAAGAAAAAATCAAGCTCTACGGAGCAGGTTCTGATTCTGGAACTTTTGATTATTTCACAGAAGCTATTGTGGGTAAGTCTAAATCCTCTCGCGGTGATTATACTGCTAGCGAAGACGATAACACGCTTGTAACGGGTGTTTCTAAAGATGTAAATGCACTTGGCTACATTCCAATGGCCTATTACGAAGAAAATAAATCCAAAATCAAAGCGCTTCCTGTTGTTGGCGGACCTAAGGCTCCAGGGAAAGATAAAGCCATTTATCCTTCAAGAGAAACTGTCGAAAATGGAACATACTACCCATTGTCGCGTCCTGTGTTCATCTATGTCAGTGAAACTTCAATGAAAAAGCCGGAAATAAAAGAATTCGTGGATTTCTATGTCAAGAATTCTGCCACCCTGGTTCCAGAGGTGAAGTACGTTCCTCTTCCAGCTGCGGCCTACCAAGAATCTCTTAAAAATATCAAAGCGAACAAACTCGGTACTGTCTTCGGAGGTCACTCTGAAGTAGGCCTGAAAATTGATGAGTTGATGAAGCGCGAAAGATCGCTGTAAATAGTTCGTGGCAAACAATCAGTTAAGAAAGCTTTCTGAGTTTACGTCCGCCGATCACCCTGTTCGGCGGATGCGTCGTCTTAAAGAACGGGTGATCGAAACCGTTCTCTTTTTGGCGGCGGCTTCTTCGGTTTTGGTGACGATAGGTATAGTCGGTATCTTGGTTGTAGAAAGTATTCCATTTTTTGAACATGTGACGCTCAAAGAGTTTCTAACTGACACTGAATGGACACCGCTTTTCGAAAATGCTCGTTACGGTATATTGCCTTTACTAAGCGGCACCTTTTTAACCACAGTCATCGCCTTGCTTGTGGCAATTCCTCTTGGAACAGTCACAGCCGCTTTTTTAAGTGAATATGTTAGGCCCGCTTGGCGAGAAGTTTTAAAACCAATTCTTGAACTGCTCGCGGCGGTTCCCACTGTTGTTTACGGTTATTTTGCATTGCTTTTTGTGACTCCGCTTTTACAAAAGATCATTCCCGATTTAAGCGGATTTAACGTTCTGAGTGCCGGGATTGTAATAGGCATGATGATCGTTCCTTATGTCAGTAGTCTCAGTGAGGACGCTATGGGCGCAGTGCCATCTCATTTGCGCGAGGCTTCGTTTGCTGTGGGAGCTTCGCGGATGCAAACGTCCTTTCGTGTGGTTATCCCTGCAGCTTTTTCTGGGATTACATCGGCTTACATTCTGGGGATCTCTCGCGCTCTAGGTGAAACCATGGTTGTGGCGATTGCCGCAGGGATGCAGCCCAATTTGACGTTGAATCCGACCGAGCCAGCGGCGACGATCACTGCCTTTATCGTCCAGGTCAGTCTTGGCGACTTGCCTCACGGTTCGATTGGATATCAGTCCATTTATGTGGCTGGTTTAAGTCTTTTGGTGTTAACACTTTGCTTTAATATTTTCGGTCTTTGGCTGCGCAAAAAGTTTCAGGAGAAAGAATAGTGGAGTCGCAACAGGACATCCTCGCAAATATCAAACGTCGTCAGTTTTGGGACTTTGTCTTTGCCCTGACGGGTTTGATGTCATTGCTATTTGCGCTGATTACTTTGATCACTTTGATTGTGGATTTGTCTCTTACGGGCGTTCCACGCATCACTTTGGATTTCTTTACCAGCTTCCCTTCTCGCTTTGCTGGCAAGGCCGGCATATTATCAGCATGGGTGGGTTCTTTCTGTGTGATGATTACTACTGCATTTTGTGCCATCCCGCTTGGGGTCGCAGCCGGAGTGTACTTGGAGGAATATTCCAAAAAGAACTGGGTTTCGCAAATCATCGAACTCAACATTATTAACCTGGCGGGAATCCCGTCGATCACTTATGGTCTGATGGCGCTGGGACTTTTTGTTTATCAGTTAAAGCTCGGTCAAAGTATTCTGACAGCGGGTTTAACCCTGGGATTACTGGTTCTTCCGATCATTATCGTGACAACCCGAGAAGCAATTCGTGCCATTCCAAATGCCATTCGCGAAGCAAGCTATGCCATGGGAGCCAGTAAATGGCAGACCATTCGGCATCATATTTTGCCATACTCCTCGGGCGGCATCATGACAGGCGTTATCATATCGCTATCTCGGGCCATTGGTGAAACTGCGCCATTGATCACAATCGGCGCCTTGACCTTTATTGCTTTTTTGCCGACAGCTCCGATTTCAGATGTGCCACCATTTATCAATCTGAAATGGTTGATGGATCCCTTTACGGTCATGCCGATTCAAATGTTTAACTGGCTGTCACGACCTCAAGCCGAGTTCCATGTGAACGCGGCGGCGACAGGTGTGATCTTACTAATGATGACTTTAATTATGAACGGGGGGGCGATCTATCTGCGTTCGCGCTTCCGCAAAAAGATGAAGTGGTAACTTCTATGGAACTAAACTTACGCGCCGAAGTTAAAAATCTTGAATTTTCCTATGGAGAGAAAAAGGTTCTTAATGGAATCACTCTGCCTATCTATGAAAATCGCGTCACTGCGCTGATCGGTCCCTCAGGGTGTGGCAAGACCACGCTGCTTCGTTGTTTTAATCGCATGCATGACCTGTATGCGAATGCGCAGTACAAAGGCGAAATTCTTCTTTATCCAGACAAACGAAACATCCTCGGTAAAGAGATTGATCCGATGGAAGTGCGCATGCGCATCGGAATGGTGTTCCAAAAGCCCAATCCTTTTCCTAAAAGCATCCTGGAAAATGTCGCTTATGGCCTTCGCGTCCGCGGAGTCAAAAAGCAGAGCTTTATCGAAGAGCGGGTCGAGCGCTCTTTGCAGCAAGCCGGTCTTTGGAAGGAAGCGAAAGATCGACTGAACTCTCCAGCGACTGCTTTGTCAGGTGGTCAGCAGCAGCGCCTGTGTATCGCAAGAGCTTTGGCGACAGAGCCTGAGATTTTGTTGCTCGATGAGCCCACGTCAGCCTTAGATCCGATTTCAACCAGACATATCGAAGAACTCATTCAAGAGCTTCGCAAAGATGTGACCATTGCTATCGTGACTCATAGTTTGCATCAAGCGGCGCGTGTTTCCGATTACACAGCATTTATGTATTTGGGTGACTTGATCGAATTTGGCAAGAGCGATCAGATTTACACCAATCCTAAAGACCAACGAACAGAGAATTATATTACAGGGCGTTTCGGTTAATCCTAAAAGCGACCCTGGCCTTTAAGAGCTTCGCCGGGCAGGTACTTACCGGCGAAGTGATTTAAAACATCGCGACAAGGCCTATTTTTGCGAAGTAAGCGTTCCCAACTGAAACCGGATTGCTGGGATCGATCTCGTAGTTTTCTTCCACAAAGAATGTTCGGTCAAATGCGTGACCTAGTTCTGCATCAAAGAAAACAGCTTTATTGAGCGGAGATTTAAATCCTATGAAGAGTTTTTTCTCGTCGTAAAAAAGTCGATCTTTACGATTGTCACGCCCGTGCGGCAGATAGGTTGACTGCGAAAAGTCGGAACCTATGTAAGCCTGTATCGGCCCGGCGATATGATAATTTAAAGAACTCTTAAGCACCCAAGGTACCAAAGCAAAAGCCTGATAACTGAATTTTTCATGAAACTTATGATAAATCGATGCAAACGGAGCCCCCACCACCAAACGAAAATCTGGAGAGGGAACATAAGTGTAGGCAAACGCAGGCAGTGGAATATTATTTAAAATAGGTCTGTTGTTCGAATAGTTGACCAAAAGCAACCAGCTGCTGTTTTCATCATGGGGATAAGCATAGAACGCGGTTACGCCGAGTGTGCTGACGGTATTATCTCTAAACGGTTTATCACTGGCAGAGCCATAAGTTGCAGAGACTGCCCACAATCTTTTTTCATCGATGACTCGGGAATACGAGGCGCCGAACTCGATGTCATAAAGATCTGAGATATTGTTTTGTTCGGGTTGGACTTCTAACTTTTCCCAGCGAGTCGACAATGTAAAACTCTGGTTATCGGTCTTATACACGGGGACGGATAAAGCAAGATTTTGCTTGGTGACTTTAGCATCTTTGCCAGTGGGAAATGTTGAAGGCTCATGAAATAAACCCAGGTATCGTAAAGTGGTTTTTTGCCGACTCGGCGGAGTCAGTCCGGCAGCCAAATCGAAGGCTTCTGACTTTACTGAAATTAAAAACAAGATTGCTATAAAATAATATGCCATTGCAATAGAGTAAGAGGCCGCTGCGTCCTTAACAAGTTCAAACTTTGCGCATGCGCACAACTCGAGTGCAGCTCTGGCAGATTTCCGTTAAAGGCCACTGAAGGACGCCGGGCTGTACCGTGATGTCTGCCTTGCAGTGGGGGCAGGTGGTTGTTCCGCGCAAGACGGCTCCTTCACTGCGATAGGTTCGGACTGCAAAGAAAACTCCAAGGACCAAAAACAGGGGAACCAGGACAAAGTGCAGAACGGGGATTAATACGGAAGCCACGGCGATCAGCCAAAAGAATCCGAGCCTTTTTATGGCCTGAAAGGTTTTGTCCGTCGATGAATAGATCTTAACGGTCAGTTCTCCAGGGCTGGTTCGCTCGTCACTGACGTCGGCAACTATCTTGATATTTTCAGTTTCGTTTTTCGTCATACTTTCACGATAAGTCCTGTCAGCTGCGAAGGTCACTTGTTTTTGTGCATTAACAAGTCGAATCGGCAAAAAACCCGCTTTACAGGAACTTAATTATATATCTCGACCTTGTTTCGTTAGGGTGGGTAGGAATTCCAAAAATGATTAAGAGGTTAAAGTAAATGCCACTGAAGGACGTTTCGATCGCGGTGACCATCGCTATTGTATTATCCGCTATTCTGCTCGGAGCAACGATGGGGCTATCGTATGCCAGCGCAGAAAAAGACAATCGCTGTGTTCAAATCTATTTTGATAAGAATGATCAAAGAAGAGCCGCTGTGTATGCCGGACAGATCCAAAAGCTTCTGTTCAAGGCTGCGGATGATCTTCGTCAAGTTGTCACGCCAATCGAAGAGTATCGTTCAGGGGATTTGAATCGCTGCGTAGCCAGTGTTTATCTGGGGACCGAGTTTGACAACCAGGTCCCCCGGGCGTTTCTTTTGGATTATCTCTCCAGCCAGCAACACGTCATGTGGCTGGGCTACAACATCTGGCAGTTGGGCGATCAACTCGAAAAGCAGATGGGCTTGCGTTTTGTTGGCATGACTCGCTTGCATCTTAGAAACAATCATCCGACGTACTTTAAAGAAGTCTTATTCAAAGGTAAGACTCTAGATAAAACTGGCTTCGAACAAGCCGAACTTGTCGCCACTGATTTTAAGAAATTCCACGCGGTCGCTGAGGTCAGGCACAATGGTACGCGTGAAGTGATTCCTTATATAGTTCAAGCTGGTAAACGCTTTTATATGGCAGATGTTCCGTTCACCTATTTGCAGGACGTTGAAAAGGAAGGAATCCTTGGCGACGTTCTGTCTGATATTGTTAGCCGCGCTCAATTAAAACCGATCAGTTCTGTGCCGATTTACAAGGAGGTAGGCCTGTGACTCTTATTAAATGGTCTTTCTGGTGTCTTTTTTTAGTTCCGTTTCAGTTGCCTCTGGTGTCCCAGGCGGCCATTGGATTGTCGTCGCCCGAAGAGTTTCTTAGTAGAGCTTCTGAAGATCGACAATCTTTGCAAGAAGTGATTGCCGAACTCGAGCGTGAAGTGATGCAAATAAGTTCAGAGGAAGTTTTTATTGAGTACTTCAGCTTGTTGGTTCCTCTACGGGACTTGGCTCAAGAGTTTGAATTGGACAAGGTCGATCCGCAAGCTGTTGAAAGATTGGGAGCGCGTATGGCTGATCAAGGGTTGCAGTGGTTAAGTATTGCTCACTCACCACAGGACAAACTGGAAAACTATCATCGCTGGATGAATTTTGACCTTTCGATGAAATATGTAGGGCAAGTGGAAGCCGAAGTTGATAATTTGCAAAAAAGCGAAGATCTCAAGGCAGCCGTCGCGAACGCAGAGTTCTTGCAGACCTTCTGCGAAAATCGCTTTCCGCAATTCAATCACATTCAAGCAGCCTATCGCCGAATCATTTCCAAGATCTCTCAGAAAATCCTGGTTCACGAGGATTTGACTGACGAAGACCTTGTTCAATGGATTTCCCGGCTGCGAACTCCAGCGGATCAAAGCGCCTATCTGGAACGAGTGAAGGCCGAGCTGATTCAGCTTAGAATTTTCGAAAAAGAAAGTCTGCATCGTTATGCATTCAAAGTTGTCACCTTAGGGCAAACTTATTTTAAGACCGCAGAAACCGCTTCAGAAGAGCTCAACCAGGCGCTCACTGAGGTTGCTATCAAAACTGTTCAAAAATTTATTCAATTCGGTGTTAGTTTTAACGAGGGTGAGCTATCGCAGTTGCTGTCACTGATGTCAGAGCAGGGGCTTAGTGTGTTAAGTAAGGCCTGGGTTGATGCGGTTTCTGCGCCCAGCGAGGCTTACCTTCAGTCGTATTTCGAAGCCAGTCAGGTTCTCTTGGATCACATTCGGCCCTTAGGGCTAGCTATCGAGTCGTTCGAACTTGGTAATAAAATTCGCCGCATTACAACGCCTATTTTTGTGCGCGCCGAAAAGCTCGAAGGTCGCTACGAGTTCCAAGATTCAGCGGGGAAAAAGTGGTGGATGCTCCTTTTTGAAGCGAACGGCTCTGAAGTTCGCGCCATGATGTGGAAAGAGGGCGAAAAGGAAGGTCGACTGTTTAAAAATGTTCGTTGGGACTTTGAAAGTAATTACTTCACGGGTTCGGAATATGGAATAGAGGTCAACGACTACTCTGCTATTCGCTATGTAAAGTTTAAACCTCAAGACGACGAGCGCATGGCTTTCCATGATCCTTTTGAAAGAGTCGAGCGGCAAGATATGCTTGGTAAGCGCGCCGAAAGCTTCAGCCGGATCTTTACGGAATTCAGTATACCTCTCAATTATGAAGGGCTTTACACGGGCGAAATTGAAACTCCTAAAGGTGCAAAACAAACAGTTCACCTGAAGGTCAGTTCGATCGATGGCCGATACGTGGGTCACTTGAAGTCGACGTCCTACGAGTACTTCTTTGAACTTGGCAATCGTTTAAACAGCGGGGCTGTCTATCTGACGGCATCATCAGGTTCCTCTTTAGAGGAGTTTGCCCATCTGCGCTTTAAAGCTGGGGTCGAAGGATTTAAGGGCATCTTGATCTTGCCCGGCCTTGGATGTTTGAAAGTTCAGCTGCGGAAATAGAGCCTTCGGCATTTTTCAGGTGTTTTTTCCTGAGGAATGCCGTTAGTATTTGAATATGGATTCACTACACTCTGATAAATATTTTATCCGCGACTCTATGTACAACTTGGTCGAACTCTCGTTGCTTGCGCGTTTCTATGAGGAGCATTGCTTGCCATCGGCTTCTTCAGGCAAACTGAATCAAGAATCTCTGATGCAGACAGTTCTTCGGATGAAGGCCACAGAAGGCAAAGGTCGCCTCAGAGTCGCGATCTATGAAACTGATCCCGTGGGTTTCTTCTGGGAATACGATGGTACTGTGGCGCAATGGGTGCATCCTCAGCACCGTGGTCAAGGTATCGAAGAAAGTCTTAAGTAATCTGATGAATGCCGAATTCTGGAAGGGTCGCAAAGTTTTCGTTTTGGGGCATACCGGCTTTCTTGGTGCGTGGCTGTCGTTGGCACTTCAAAAAGCGGGAAGTCAGGTTTCGGGTCTGGCGCTTGCTCCGTCCGGTAAAACCAGTTTGTTTGATGTTTTCGACTTGGGCACGTCGATGTCTTCGGTATTTGCTGATGTTCGGGATGAAAGCTCAATGCGATCTGCTTTGGAGTTTTCAGAGCCAGAGATCGTCTTTAATTTGATCAATGCCTCTCGTGACAGCAAAGAGCAAAGTCCTAAAGAAATATTTGAAGTGCAATGTGCAGCCACATTGAATTTGTTAGAGAATTTACGTTCGACGGTTTCAATTCGGGCGGCAGTTTTTCTTTCGAGTGATAAAGTCTATCGTTCTATCAAAGATCCAGCGGCGGTCTATAGTGAAGACAGCCCACTAGCCGGCAACAATCCGGCTGTTGCAGCGAAGGCAAGTTCCGAGGTTATCATCCAATCTTATCTGAACACTTTTTTTCAGCCCGAAAAATATAACAAACACAAAGTCGCCCTTGCCACAGCTCGTATGGGCTCTTTGCTCGGAGGCGGGGACTTTGCTTCGGACAGTTTGCTTAAGCAGGCGCTGGATGCTTTATTCTTTGAGCAAAAGCTGGAGCTTAAAAATCCGGCCTCGGTCAGGCCATGGATGCATGTTTTCGATGCTGTTCACGGGCTAATGCAGTTAGCAGAGGCATTGATCGAACGCGGCCCCAAAGCTTCGGGTGCGTGGAACTTTGGTGTCGAAGATAGCAACTATCAGTCCGTCGCAGAATTGATCACGCAGTTGGAGTCCCTTTGGCAGGGCAAGGATTTAGTATCGCAAGGGGCTCTTAGCAGCGAAGTGGCTTCGGGCAAGTCCTTTCACGGGCGGATTACTTCTGAAAAGGCCCGGCAGCAGCTGGGCTGGCAACAGCGATGGGATTTGCCGAAAGGTCTGAAACAGTCCGTAGAGTGGCAGAAGGCCTTCGCGCGGGGTAGGGTCAATATGCGGGAGTTTTCGCTGGCGCAGTTGGATTCCGGTTACATTTGAAGAGTGTTCTTCCGAATTATTCTTTAATTTGGAAGAGACACCAGTCCCGAATGCAAGTCATCGCCTTATCTCTTTCAAGATAGGTCATTCGATTCCATTGATCATTTGTAAGTATATACTGAATCGAGTATTGACTGACTAAAGTATTGAAGCGCTTATTGTCTTTCTCGTTTCTTGTCCAGATCTCGAAAAGATCCATTGTATAAAAATTGAATCTGTCAGCAGCTACAAAGAAAAACTCAAATGGGCCGAGCACCTTTGCGTTGTCGGGAATATATTCCGCAATTTGTGACATTTCTTTGGTGCTCAACTTTTTATCTCGCTGCTGCAAAAACTGAATGTTTCCTGTCCAGTTTGCGATGAGCATTATCACGATTAACGCGATGGAAGTTTTTTTTGTATTTCTAAAAAAATGCTCAGAAAAAACAACATAAAGAATAGGTAGAAAATAGATCAAATAGCGCGGGGTTGTGGATTGGGCAACTACAGCTAGTAAAAGTGCTGAAATTCCTAGAAACATTAATAAAGTTTTTTCGTTTGATCGAAGTTCCTTATGTTTAAAAAGTAGATATCCAGCAATTAAACTTATTGAAGCCTCTCTTGCTGTATGAAAATATCTTTGCTGATCTGCGAGAATTCGCATTAGTAGATTTTTATCTGATCTGGAGGATACGCCTCCGTGTCCCCAGAACTGTTCTGTGAATTGATGCCAATCGGAGATAGAATTAATATCTAAAAAATACAAGAGACTAAATAATGCCGAGGCAAAAGCAAATACAAAAAACCTTCTGAATTCTTTCCGGATCAGAAAAATAAAAGCAGTGCTAGCTCCAAAGATGAGCGCATTTATGTGCAGGTAAACTGCCAGGCCAACTAAGATCCCAGAAATGAGTGCAGATCGAAGCGATTGTGAATATATAGCCAGCATTGTGGAGTTAAATATAAGAAAGGCAACTGCAGTCTCGGCGCGAAAAGTGTAACCGAACTCAAAAACAATTTGCGATGATATTAATAGCAGCGATGATAGGTAGAACGTGTTTCGATGCCAATTCAACTTTTGTTGCCAGAAGTACATACTTATCAAAAGTAAAATCGTGTAAAACACTGAGAATGCTTTAAGAACATTTGCATGGAAGCCAAAAAGCTTTATTAATAAAGCACCTTGATGTACTAAACCCTTATGATAGAAAAAGACTTGCTTACTTAAACCCAAATACTCGCCAAAGCTGGCTAGGCGGGCAGTGCCTTTTGATGTCCAATACGCAACTTCCCCCATCCATGCGTCATCAATATTAATGGGATGAAAAGGAAGGGATATCAACCAGAATGCAAGGGTGAGATAAAATGCGATTTGAATTTTTGATGCCTTAAAGCCGTGTGTTTCCATTGTAGGTTTCGAGTTTAGATCTAGGTATCAAATAAAACAAGGGTCATAAAATGGGCTGAGGTGCTGCGATGCCGCACTGGTTTAGCGGCAAAAATATTGCCTGCGCATTTTTAGGCTAAAGTGTTATACTTCAAAAAAATTCCTGAGATAAATGATGTGTTTAATTTAATAGTTTCTAAACGTTTTCAAAGCATTCTTTTTTTTTCGACCTTGGCATTGCTGGCATGGTCATTTGTTGGACGACGCGTTCATGTCGATGATGGTTGGTTAGCAGAATATACATTCTATTTATACAAACTGGGATATGTTAAAAGCGAAGCTCTTCGTGGTTGGTTGACGGTCGATTCCCAGTTGTTTTTCTATCACAAATTATGGGCCTACATGGGTTCTGTTTGGGGGTCGCTATTTGGTTTTGGCGCTTACGCTTCTAAAGCATTAAGTTTAGTCTTTTCTGGATTGGCTGGCATTATGATATGGCTGATCTATCAAAAGATTTCTATTGTGAAGAGCAACGCCTTCCTATGTCTTGCGATGTTTTTCTCTTTTCACCACGCCGTGGAGTTGAGTTTTACGTATCGGCCAGAGATGGCGGTAACTTTTTTTGCACTTGTTTGTTTTTATCTAATAATTTGTCACCTAGAGACTGGTTCTAGATCTACTTTGATTTTAGCTGGGCTAGCCGGAGGAGCGGCAATTGCCACACATCTGAACGGTGTAGTCGTTGTTGGAGCTGGTGTTTTTTTATTTTGGTCTTTGAAGAGATTTTGGTCAGGGTTTTTTCTGGGATTGATTGGTGTGTGGGGGCTCCTGTTTTATTTTGTAGACGTGAAAAGTATTTCCGATCTGCTTATCTTTTCGCAGCAATTTAGGAATGCTCGTGATCTCTCTGGTGAACATTTCGAATGGTATCGCTATTTTTTAAATATATTAAACGAGCAGAAGCGTTTTCTCCATAGTTTGCCTGAAATTCTGTATAGTTTAGTCATCTTGATTAGTCTTTACTCTAGTCGGAAGATGTATCAGGGGAAAAAAATGTATGTGTTAGTTTTTGCGGGTTATATCACATTATTTTTAGCAGTAATAGCTCATGGTAAGACCGCCAAATATCTGTTATATGCCTCTCCTTTTTTTATTTTATGGACTGTGTTGGCTCTGGAACAGTTATCTATTGGGAGTAAAGCGCGAAGAATCTTGATGGGCGCGTTTGTTATTTATGTCGGTGGATCTTGGCTGTACGATATAAATTTCTTCAGAAAGAAAGAAACGGCATTGATAGAACTTCAACAAGTTTCTTCGGTCATCCCTGATGGGGCAAGAGTTCTGGCAAACACAAATTACTTTTTTATTTCCCAAGGGAAGCAACTTGTGCAGACTTATGTGAATTACGATGACGAACTAAAAATTGGCAAACTTCAGCCTACTGCCAATTCATTCTTCGAACGAGCAACGGAATTTGATATTGAGTATGTGTTGCTAGACGAGGCTCAGCGAAAGAGATTTAATATTTTTGACGACCACTATGGCTGCTTCTCCCGCATGGACAACAATAGCACAGGGGAGATTTGGTTATACAGATGTTCAAAATAGGCTTTAGAGATCTAATTGTTTAGAATATCTCTCACTATATATAAAGGCCTCTGTTTCCCTTGTTCGAATACTCGTGCGATGTAAATGCCTAGAATGCCAATATTAAACAAGATAAGACCTGTGGAGAATAGAATTGTAACGCTTAGACTCGTCCATCCCGATGGTGCCGTCCCATATATAAAGTACCTACTAATAAAGATGATTCCGATAAGAAAAGAGGCCAAGGAGCAAAAAATGCCTAAATAAATACTCCAAACTAACGGTCTTGAAGATGAAGAGATGGAGACCTCAAAGGCTAGTCTGAGGAGACTCAAAAAATTGTATGAACTCTTACCTTCTTCCCTCGAGTTTTGGGTGACGTCTATGTAGGCCGTTTTAAATCCCATCCAAGAGATCAGATAGGGGAAGAATCTTACTCGATCTTGGATCTTATTCAGTTCATTAATAACCCTTTTGGAATAGAGTCCATAATTCCCGATTTCATGGCTAAGGTGGACATCGAGAAAAATTTTGAGAAGCTTATAAAAAAGCCAAGACTGAAACTTCTTGAAAAAAGAGACCTTCTTAGTCTTCCTTCGGGCTACGACAACTTCATAGCCTTCGTTTGCCATTTTAATAAAGGAGGGAATATAAATAGGGTCATCCTGCAAATCACAGTCCATTACTACAATAAAATCGCCTTTGGCCATGCTTAAGCCACAAGCAATGGCATTGTGCTGCCCAAAGTTCCTGACCAGATTAATACCCTTAACTCGACTATCGTTTTGGCATAGTTTTTCAATTCCTAGCCAAGAGTTTTTGGGGCAAAAGTCGTTAACAAAAATGAGCTCAAACTTTTGTTGCTCTTGCTCAAGCGTGCTGACCAAGCGGTCATAAAGTTCATTTAATGTGTTAGGTGCTCCATAAACCGGAATCACAACAGATATCATTTCGACTACTCCAATGATTTTTCAAAGCAGATGCACGGGTGCGAAAAAGCTCTTAACTGAACTCTATTATCAAATTTATTGATATCTCAATTACTTGCAGTTAACAATGGCGAAAGAGGGGCCATGGAAATGCATTCATAGGTGCAATAAAGACATGACCCGCTGCGCTCCTCTGTTTGCATTGTTTTAAATTGGCCCCTATAAACGGCTAAGTATGAAATCCAAAGACGCTTGGAGAATAGATGGACCCCATTAAGCTTATTGATAACCCACTCGAAGAGGTCCGCTTTGGAATTAAAAGTGCTAAGATAGTGAATCTCAGTTCAGAGAATCTGCACTCGCTTCCCGAAGTACTTCGAAATTCTCACCATTCATTTTATTCGGTTCGAATTAGCACAGATCAGGTAGACCTGGTCCAAGCAGTTGAAGGTATGGGCTTTCGATTAATGGATACGCTTGTATATTATAAAAAAACCACGCTGAAATTAACGCCATTTTTTGATTCTAAATATACGTATTCGATAGCTGGTTCTGAGTCTGCAGATATCATCTATGCAATGGCTAAAAAAATTTTTAGAAATTACGTCGGACATTATCATGCGGACCCAAATTTCGCTAAAAGTAGCTGCGATGAGGTCTATGCAGATTGGGCTTACCAAGCATGTAAACAGCAAGGTGTAGCAGATGCCGTGATTGTCGCTAAGGATAAGGATACGCCAGTCGGTTTTGCGGCGATAAAATGTCATAACACTTCAGCAGACGGCGTGCTGTTCGGAGTCGATCCTGATTATAAAAATCAGGGCATCTATAGAAGTCTTGTTCATCAATTCATCAATTGGGCAGTTCAGAATAAAATGACGGAAGTGATCTATTCATCTCAAATAAACAACTATGCTGTTCATAAGATATGGGCAGGGGAGGGGGCTCATATTTACAAGTCACTGTATACCTTGCATTACTGGAAACTATAGCATTTCAATGCACCATCTTATCGCAGCGCATCCTGCTATGACCTGGAGTGCTGGATTTTATGAATTTACCGAATTATTGTGTGCCAATGCCGTAATTTTGTTAAATTGCGCATATTATTATAATTTTATCTGAACAGCATACAGCCACATTGAGTGTGGTTACGAAGGAAGCAGAATGATCTTTGTTACGGGCGGCGCCGGTTTTATCGGATCAAATTTTATACTCAATTGGCTAAAAAATCACGACGAGCCCGTATTGAATATCGATAAGCTGACTTATGCAGGGAACTTGGAAAACCTGAAAGAGGTAAGTCACAATCCAAACTACCATTTTGCACGAGTTGACATTGGTGATCAAAAAGCCTTAGAGGAACTTTTGCAGAGGTACTCACCTCGAGCAGTATTGAATTTCGCAGCAGAAAGTCATGTCGATCGATCTATTCACGGTCCTGGTGATTTTATTCAGACAAATATTGTCGGAACATTTTCTTTGCTTCAGGCGACGTTGGGATATTGGAAGGACCTTTCCGATGCTGATAAGAAATCATTTCGATTCTTGCATGTATCAACAGATGAAGTTTACGGATCTCTGGAGTTAGACGATCCAGCATTTTTAGAAACGAATGCTTATGCCCCAAACAGTCCTTACTCGGCATCGAAAGCGGCCAGTGATCACCTGGTACGAGCATATCATCATACTTATGGTCTGCCGGTATTAACGACGAATTGCTCTAATAACTATGGCCCTCTTCAGTTTCCTGAAAAGTTGATCCCGCTGGTTATTCATAATGCAATTAATGGCAAAGATTTACCTATTTATGGCGATGGTTCCAATATCCGTGATTGGCTATATGTGGTCGATCATTGCGAAGCCATAGAGCTAGTCCTTGAAAAAGGACGTCTTGGGGAAACCTACAATATTGGTGGTTGGAATGAAAAGAAAAACATCGAGGTCGTCGATGCTATCTGCTCGACTTTGGATCAATTGCGCCCTCGTAAAGATGGACAAAGCTATCTTTCGCAAAAAGTTTTTGTGAAAGATCGTCCAGGCCATGACAAGCGTTATGCTATCGACGCAACAAAGATGGAAAAAGAGTTGGGATGGAAGCCAGCAGAGAGCTTCACATCAGGTCTTCAAAAGACGATTTCTTGGTATCTAAACAATGAAGGTTGGGTCAATAATATTGTCACTGGCGCCTATAAGGATTGGTTGGATAAAAATTATAATAAACGAAATTAATTTTTTTTGGTTCGTATGGTCAATACAATTGGGAATCTAAATGACTAAAAAAGAGCTTCTACCTTTTAATATACCTCCGATATTGGGAACAGAGTTAACCAATATTCAAACAGCCTTAACGAATAGAAAACTATCTGGGGATGGCTTTTTTAATAAAAAGTGTTCTGACTGGTTGAACAAATATCTCGGAGCGGAGTATTCAACGTTAACTCCCAGCTGTACTGCTGCCTTGGAAATGGCCTACTTAATGATGGATCTTGCGCCTGGGGACGAAGTAATACTCCCGTCATTCACTTTTACGTCCACGGCGACGGCAGTAACTTTATTTGGCGCCACGCCCGTTTTTGTGGATGTTGATAAAACAATGAACATCGATTTGGATATTGTTGAACAGGCTATTACCAGCAAGACAAAAGCAATATGCGCAGTTCATTATGCTGGAACCTCATGTGATATGAACCGCTTAGTAAGCTTGGGTAAAAAATATTCCATTTATATTGTTGAGGATGCTGCGCAGGCCATTTTTTCTTATTTTGGGAATAAGCCATTAGGCTCATTTGGCGATTTTGCAGCGTTTAGTTTTCATGAAACCAAAAACATCGTTTGCGGTGAAGGTGGGGCCCTTATTGTTAACAATGCAAAGTTTGTCCAAAGGGCTGAAATTGTTAAGGACAAGGGTACCAATAGACAACGCTTTTTAAGAGGTGAAGTTGACAAGTATACGTGGGAAGACAAAGGGAGTTCATATCTTCTAGGGGAGATTCCTGCTGCATTTTTATTATCCCAATTTGAGGGTGGTGAACGCATCACTCAAAAACGTCTAGAGGTGTGGCAACGTTACAGACAAAATCTTGAGTCTGTTTCTGAGATAAACATCATGAATATTCCGTCTTACTCTAAGTTAAATGCACACATCTTTTATATTGTTACCGAAAGTGGGGCCGTGCGAGATCAGTTGGCCAGCTATTTACGAAAAGAAAATATTCTAGCGATCTCACACTATGTGCCACTTCATTCATCTAGAGCTGGCAAGCGTTTTGGCAGGACCCACGGAGATCAAAAAGTTACAGATGACCTCGCATCCCGTCTGTTGCGTTTGCCTTTGTATTATGACTTGTCGCTTGATGATGTGGACTACGTATCTGAAAAGATAAGAGGCTTTTTTCTTCGAGAGTAAAATAGCTTAATCTCGTGCAAAGAGGTCTCTGCTAAATATCTCTCCCGAGAACCCGGAGATTTCTGCCGAGTATCTATTGGCAATGATTAGTTGTGATTTGTTCATGAACTCTTGTAGGTCCTTAACTAGAGGTACACCCTCGTACTCATCGAGCGAGAGAGACGGCTCATAAATCAACATAGGAACATTTTTTGACTTCAGATGTTTTATGACTTCCTGGACTGAACTTGAGCGAATATTGTCGGAGTCGCTTTTCATCGTCAGTCGATAAATTCCTATGGGAGTCTTCTTTTTTTCAATAATATGGTCGGCAATGAAAAGTTGCCGAGTGTGATTGGCTTGAACGATTGCTGCAATAAGAGTTTGGGGAATGTCCAAGCAATTTGCCAGTAACTGCTTCGTATCCTTTGGGAGGCAGTAGCCGCCGTACCCGAAGCTGGGGTTGTTGTAATGATCACCAATGCGAGGATCAAGGCAGGTGCCTTTTATAACATCAGTCGCCTCAATTCCTTTCAGCAGGCTGTAGGTGTCGAGCTCATTGAAGAAGGCGACTCGCATAGCTAAGTAAGTATTTGCAAAAAGTTTAATTGTCTCGGCAGCATCAGAAGAAGTGTGCAAGATGGGTGTGTCTCCCGCCCCTCCGGCAAGCTTTGCCGCTCTGATCAGCAGCTCCACAAATTGAACAGCTTGTTCATCCTTGGCTCCAATAACGATTCTAGATGGCTGGATATTGTCATGCAAAGCTTGGCCTTCTCGTAGGAACTCAGGTGAAAAACAGATATTCTGGGTCCGATGTTTATCTCTCATGGACTGCGTAAATCCCACCGGAACTGTGGACTTTATAATAATATAGCTCCGAGGATTTAAACGAAGGGCTTCTTCAATCACAGATTCCACTGCTTCAGTGTTGAATCTGTTGGTTAGATCATCATAGTCTGTTGGCGTCGCAATGATCACATAGTCACACTTTTGGTAAGCCATGGATTTGTCGCAAGTTGCCTGTAAGGAGAGATTTTTGTGTTGCAGAAAGCTCTCTATTTCTGAGTCTTTTATTGGAGAAAGACGACGTCCAATCAAATCAATTTTTTCAGGATTGATATCAAGTAAAGTGACCAAATTTTCCTGAGCAAGGAGAACCGCCAAGGATAGCCCGACGTAGCCTGCACCGACGACTGTAATATTCATGCCTTTATAGTAAATCTTGGGCTGGCCAAAAGGGAATGATATAATCTCGATCATGCTGCTTATTGGCGTGCCTTTCAAAGCTAAGATGGACGGATATGGAAAATACCAATATCGTTTCATACTATGAAAGCACACGCATTACATAGAGCCATGACATTCATATGGCAGTTCAATCTTTTCTTTTTCTGTGTAGGGTTATTCTCTTCCAAGAGCGGACTTACTATTTTTGGTGGCTTGCTATTGATTCACTCGCTCTTTAGAGTGAACTGGATATATTTTCGGCGAGAAAGTATCTTATTAGGAGCTATTGGCCTTTATCTGATAGCTGCAGTTTTTGGATTATTTTCGCTTAGTGGAGCGAGCGGAGCTTTAAAGCTCTTATATTCTTGGCTCTGGCCATTGCTAGTCATACCTGCCTATGTAGTTTATCAGTCGCGTAAGGACTGGCCCGTTCTGGCAGCAGGGCTTTTTATCGGATTGGTCGGTTCGACCTCCGTGGCAATCTATAATTTTTATGAAAAATTTGGAGGAGTTTTCACCAGCAAAATTCGGGTCACAGCCTTCTGGGACATGGGGCGTTGGGGTATTTTTCTAGCTGTATCATGTATTGTTTTGGTCTGCCTTCAGCATAGTAAGAATTTGACTTTATCTAGATGGCGCAAGGTATTTGGTGCTCTGTTTGGGATAGCGGGGGTAGCCCTCATTCTTTCTAACTCCAGAGGGCCTTGGCTAGCGCTAATACTTGCATTCATCATTTTTTGCCTCCTCCCGCCGCGTAGACTCAAGTATCTAGTGGTTTTAGGTGCTGTTCTTTCTGGTTTATTAGTTATCAGCGGAGAGTTCCGACAGCGATTTCTCTCAGTAATGGATGTTCATTGGGACGAAGGTGGTAAAATTACATCTGTTGATAATTCTAATGCTGGCCGTCTCCATATGTGGAAAGTTGCCTTGGACTTTTTCGAGGAGCAACCTTGGTTTGGTACAGGCTATAGAGCAACAGAAGCTCCATTCCGAACTTTTCTCGAGCGGCAACCCTTGGAGTATAGAGATAGGTATGTTTATGGTGAGTTCAGTTTTACCGATCAGCACTCTAGCTATCTGACAATCCTGGTGGAAATGGGCATTATCTACTTCATCATTTTTTGGGGTTACTTTGTCTGGGTTTTGAAAGAGGCCTTTTTTCAAGCATATTGCGAATCAAAAGAAGCGGCTAAAGTTGCTTTGCTGGTTTTAATTGTCCATCTAGTTATTTTTGTTTTTTATCGATCTGTGCAGAGTTATGAAATGGCTTCTTTATTTCCGTTTTTGGTATTACTGAGCAAAAAGCAGCCCGAGCATTCAGACTTGTTTAGCTAGTTAGTTTTCTATTAGGTAACAGAATTTATGAACTCACTCATTCTACTGATAAAATGAGCCTTAGAAAACTCAGAAGATCTTTTAGCTAAAATGCCCTGATTAAAATTAACTTTTTCAAAATCCTTAATGGCTTGTTTTAGGCTCGACGATGAGGGGGTGCTAAAGAACGTGCTGGTTTCTTCAGTCAATGTTTCGAGCACTCCGCCTGCTTTGTAGGCAATGACAGGAGTTCCGCAGGCTAAACTTTCTAGGGGTGTGATCCCAAAGTCTTCAACTCCCGGAAAAACGAAGCCCTTAGCTTTTTGCATATAGGCGATGACCTCAGATCTTGTCAGGTTCCCTAAGAATTGAATATTAGATAAAGCTTTCTTTTTTAGCTCCTGCTCTTGTTGACCGCTACCAATTATTTTTAAAGGTTTCTTTAATTCGTTAAAGGTCTCGATGGCAAGATCCACACGTTTGTTTGGTGCAAATGCTGTGACCATCAAATAAAAATCTTCTTTAGTGGCATCGGCAATTTTGTTATTAGCGATATCTTCTAGATCTACAAATGGATGAATGACTACGCTATCGCGATTGTAAATACGACGGATACGTTCTTGGACAAAGTGGGAATTGGCAATCATGTGGTCCACGTTTCGGTTGCTTTCGATATCCCAGCGAGTCAGGTAGCCTCGAAATGCTCTGGCCCCTAATTGCTGATAGAGTGGGGCATGGGAGCCAAAGTAGCTGTCAAACTGATCGTACAGGTATCGCATTGGGCTGTGAATATATGAAATGTGAATGGACCCGGGCGGTTTTTTTACACCTTTAATTACGCAGTGGGAGCTTGAGAGAACGACGTCTACATCTTTTTTGATTTTTAAAGAAGTGGAGGCAAGCGGGAAGAGTGGCAGAAATTTCCGATAATGCCGACTGATTCTAGGTATGCCATCAAGGAAACTCGTGGAAATTCGGTGATTCTCAATTATCTGGCTCGTCGAGCCGGGCTGGTGTATCAGAGTGTATATATTTGCCTTTGGAAACATTTCGCAAAATGTTTCCAAAACCCGTTCGCCACCGCGAAAGCCGATCAACCAATCATGTAATAAGGCGACGTTTTTATCCATTGCTAGAGTTATAAATCGGTAATACTTGCTGAGTTGGACCATCCATTTTGATGCGGTGATTTTCTATCCAGATTACACGGTCACAAAGACGTTCAACATCAGCAGAGCTATGGGTCACTAGAATGATTGTGACTCCTTGTTGTTTGAATTCCTGCATTTTTGCGACGCACTTTCTCTGAAATCCTGCATCTCCGACGGCCAAGACTTCATCAATAAGAAGTATTTCTGGATCCAAATGTGCAACTACTGAAAAACCCAGTCGAGCCATCATGCCGGAGGAATATGTTCTGACGGGCTGATTGATAAAATCGCCTAACTCAGAAAATTCGACAATGGAATTAATTTTTTCCGCTACCTGCTTTCTGGAAAGACCCAAAAGTACACCATTAAGCTGAATGTTCTCAATTCCAGTCAAGTCGCCATGGAAACCACCGCCTAGTTCCAGCAGCGGGGAAACACGCCCTAGAATATTCACCTGACCTTCGTTGGGACGAATAACTCCAGCAATGAGGCCAAGGGTCGTGCTTTTGCCAGCTCCATTTTTTCCTAGAAAAGCGACAGTTTCGCCCTTTTGAATGGAAAATGAAATTGCTTCAATAGCTGTGAAGGATTGGCTTTTCATTTCTCGAAGAGCTTTTGGCAGGTTAAGAAGAAGGTTTTTAAAGCCACTAGTTATATGATGATAGATGGGATAACTTTTGGTGACATTCTCAAAAACTATTGCAGTTTTCACAGGACCTCCGCAAAACGCCATTGAAGTTTATTGTAGGTGTATTGAGAAACAAGAAGTAGTGCACTCGCCCATACAAAGCTCGAAGCTAAATAGGCCATCTGGATAGGCTCGCCTAGAAATAGATGTCTCCAGCTGATGATTAGAGGGGCGATGGGGTGTATGATGATGAGATGGCGAAATCGATCTGGGATCATAGTTTCAGCGTAAAGAACTGGGGTCATGTAGAATAAAAAGGTCATTGCCAATTGCACCAGTCGCTCAAGGTCTCTGAAAAAAAGATTAATAGTCGCCGTCAAGAGATTCAGGGAGTAGGTTATCGCAAACTGAATTATTAATAAGGCAGGCAGTGCCCAGAGCCAGGCGCCAGTCATTTTCACATCCATAAATAAGATCATGGCGATGATGATGGGCAACGAAACGATGAAATGGATCATGTCCTGGACCGCGACTACCAGCGAAATTAAATACCTAGGAAAGAGTGTTTTTTTAATTAGAGATGCGTTTCCATAGAAAGTCATTGCACCAGCGGAAATGGAGTTAGTAAGCCATTGCCAAGGGAATAGTCCGGCCACTAGAAAAAGAGGGTAGTTGGGTGTTTTGACTTCGAAAATCATCTTGAATACAAAATAGTAAAGAGCTGCATAGGTGAGAGGGCTGGCTATTGACCAAACATAGCCAAGAGCTAGTTGCTTGTACCTAACGCGGAACTCTTTACGTAAGAGCTCAATAGTCATATCAATCGTGTGCGAAAATTTTGTCATTTCGATTTGGTGGCAGCGAGAATTTAACTGCTTCCTTTATGTTTTAGTAGGTTCATTGATCTTGAGTTAAATTTAAACGGGAGTGAAGAGGTGGGCCATCATTTTGTGGTGTCTATCTGTATTTGTTACGGGTTGCGTTAAGTCAGAATCTCATCTTAGGAAAGGAAGTCGGTCAGACATTGTGGCAAGTTCCACGATTGTCCGCTTGTGCAATGCTGCGCCGCTATGGCTAGCTCACAGCGTTCGGTTGCTTTGCGCATGAATTTGATATTCACTCTTACCAAGGTGTCGGCATGTTTCTGAGATATTTTAATGCATTTGTTTTGTTTCCATACTTGGAAAAAAAGTCGGGGCGTTCGATTACGTCAAAATTTGAGGAAATTCGAAAGTTCGAACGCCTTTCGCATCTAGAACAGGAGACGGTTAGAAAGCAGGAGTTATTTAAGATCCTGCAGTTCAGTCGAGCTAATATTCCTTTCTATAAAGACCTTTTTCAAAAGGTTTCTTTCGATGAAAATCTCGTCCTAAAAGATATTCGTTATATCGAGAAATTGCCTATTTTGACCAAGCAGATCGTTAGAGATAATTGTGATCGTATGAGATTGCCAGAGGCCTGGCATGAGCGAAAGACGGGAGGCTCCACGGGGCAATCTGTTTTTTTCTATTACGACAATGTCGGTCTTGATTGGACCTCTGCGGTAAACTTATGGGCCTACGAAATGGCAGGGAACTATCCTTATCGCAAGGATTGTCATATTAGTTCAGAGCTAGGAATAAAGCAGCCTAACTTTAAAGCAGCTTTTTTGGACTGGTTAAAGCTTACTTCGCAAAACAGAAAAAGGTTAATGATAAACTCGTTCTCTGACGAGGATTTGAAGGTGACCCTTAAGAATCTGAAGAAAATAAAGCCGTATCTTTTGCAGGGACACCCATCATCTGGTTATGCTTTGGCGAATTTTGTTCAGAAGCAGGGGCTTAAAAAAAAGAGGTACTGCCATATTTTTGAGCCGAGCGGCGAGATGTTAACCCAAAAAATAGTTGATGCAATTGAAGATAATTTGGGGTGTAAGGTCGTTAATCGATATGGTAATGCAGAGTTTGGAGTCATGGCGCATAGTCGCATGGCAGATCCCTTTAATCGACTTCAGATTTGTAATCGGCTTTTTTATATAGAGGAAGTTTCTCAGGCAAATATTGTGGTGTCTGGTTTTACGAACTATTCATTTCCCCTTTTTAGATATGACACCGGTGATATCGCGACTGTACGAAATGAGGCAGACGGTAGTTTTATCTACGATATTCAGGGGCGCATTCACGATGTGGTGAAGATCAACGGTGAAGACTATGCTACACATTACATAATGGACTATTTGGACCATAAGGTTCGAGGAGTACGTGAATTTCAAATACGAGTTTCTTCTGATGGTCATGTCACGCTCAATATTGTAGCAGAAAAAGACAAGGATCAGCGCCGTATTAGTGAAGAGTTGATCGCAAGGTGGCCGCGCGGATTGACTGTGAAGTTTGTCGTTTGGGAAGATTTTGCGAGAGTGGGTTGGCAGCAAAAATTCCGTCATCTTATTGATGAAAGTATAGCGCAATGATTTCAAATAAAATTGTATTCAACACATGGTCTGGTGCTTACTTCCATCCTGGCGGTGGTGAAGTTCAGTTAGATCAGACTAAACGAGCACTGGAGAAACAAGGATACCAGGTGGAGTTGTTTAATCAATGGAACCCGCAGGTTGACGCTTGCTTGTTTCATCAGTTCTCCACGCAGTTGGGTGTTAAATTTGTAATTGATGGCTATAGAGAGAGGAATGCAAAGATCGCAGTCTCTCCAATTCTTTGGGCTGAGTTTGATCGTGGTGGCTTTTATTATGAAATGCTTCATCAGCTATTGAGCTCAGCGGATATCTTGTTCACAAATTCTGATGCTGAGTCGTCGAAGATAGCAAAAAATTTTGATTTATCGCTGAACGTTTTCCATAAGACAAGAAATGCAATATCTGAAGATTTTTTTTCCCTGGGTGATGAAGGAATCTTTCGTGAGAAGTTCGGAATCGAGGGTGATTTTATTTTAACTATTGGGAATATAGACCGACGAAAAAATACGGAACTATTGGTGAGTGCCTGCCAAGAGCTAAATTTACCTCTTGTTGTGTTGGGAGCTGTTCGAGATCAAGAGTATTTTTCTCAGTTTTCAGATGTGTACTCCAAGGCTTCTTTTCTGGGGGCAATCTTTGACAAGAAGATGATTAAATCTGCGCTGCGGGCATGCAGTGTTTTTGCTTTGCCTAGTCTATGTGAAACGCCCGGAATTGCGGCCCTCGAGGCGGCTAGTCAAGGAGCAAAAGTCGTTGTGACTCAAGAGGGGGCGGCACCGGAATATTTAAACGGCCATGCTTGGTTTGTAGATCCTAGGAGTTTAGAGGACCTGGTGGCAAAGCTGCGGATGGCGATGTCGGGAGTGGCTCAAGCAAATCAGATCTCATACATAAAAGAGAACTACACTTGGGGAATGGCGGCTCAGGATGTCATTTCTGGTTATCGACGTGTTTTGGCAGATTGAATATGGATTTTAAGCAAGATAAAGGAATTCCCTAATGAATGGCCCCTTGGTAACAGTGGTAACTCCATGCTTTAACGACGGAGCGTACTTGAGAGAGACCTTGGATTGTCTTTTCAAACAGAAGTACCCTAATATTGAAATTATCGTCGTAGATGACGGATCGAGTGATCCGGCGACTGTATCGGCATTGGAGGAGTTACAGAGAGATTATGACTCGGTAAAATTTTTTCGAAAAGAAAATGGTGGACCATCATCGGCGCGGAATTATGGAATTCAGAGAAGCTCTGGTAAATACATTCTACCTCTCGACGCCGACGATCTTATTGCGGACGAGTACATCGCTAAATGCGTACAGGTGTTGGAGAAGCACCCAGAGGTCGGGATTGTTTACTGTAAGGCCGAGTTTTTTGGGGAGAAGTCTGGCACTTGGGATTTGCCAGATTTCTGTGTCAGTCGGTTTGCCTGGGACAATGTAATATTCAATGCTGCGATGTTTAGGAAGTCGGACTGGCGAGCTGTCGGTGGTTACGATGACTCCCTAATTCATGGAAGCGAAGACTATGATTTTTGGTTATCCTTGGTAGAGAAGGATTTAATTCCTTTTCGTCTACCAGAAGTGCTATTTTACTATAGAATTAAGCCAGAGTCGCGATCCAAAAAGTTTGCAAATGTGGATTTCGAACATAAGGTTGAAACATACGCGAAAATTTTTAATAATCACAGGAACTTTTTTGATCGCCATATGAAGTATTTCTATAGGACAAAATTTGCTCTTGAGCAAAGAGTGTCGCTTTCAAAAAAATCAGTGTTTTGGGATAGAAACGTCGTGAAGTCCGAAAGAGGTGAGGAATGATTTTTTTTACATCAATTTGTGCAAACTACTTCGATAAGGCCGCAGCTCTAGGTGTTTCGATTAAGAAACACATGCCTCAATCAAAATTTGTCGTTGGCCTAGTCGAAGAAAAGGTGCCTGAGGCTGCATTGAAACTCGACTTTTGCGATGACGTTGTCTTATCCAAAGATATTGGTATTCAAAATTTCCCGGGCTTTATTTTTAAGCATAGAATTGTTGAGGCTTCGACTTCTGTGAAGCCTGCATTAACATTGGAGCTTATGAGGCGATATCCTAAAGAAGACTATTTCGTCTTCTTGGATCCAGACTGTATGGCTTTCAGTAATTTTGAGGAGAACCTACAGTCTCAATTAAATGAAAGTCCTATTGCGTTGACTCCACATTTGCTCTCTCCTGGAAACGTAGATATGGAAATCAGTTGTCTAAAGCATGGTGTTTTCAATCTGGGATTTTACGCAGTAAAGAGGTCACCGGAAGGCGAAAAGTTTTTACGTTGGTGGAATGAGCGATTGTATGAGTTCTGCTATGAAGACTTTAACTCTGGATTATTCACTGATCAAAAGTGGATTAATCTTGCAGTGGCATTTTTTGAACCAAAGATAATCAAGGATTCAGGTTACAACTTTGCCACATGGAACTTTATGGAACGACAGCTTTCCAGTGTCGGAAATGGTACTTATGCAGTGGACGGGAGCCCTTTGAAATTCGTTCATTTTTCTGGGCATGATAAAAACACGTTCGAGTGGGCATCCAAACAGTGGGGTAATGAGCAGAATATTTCTGTTGGGAAAGAGCTGTTGGAGACTTATCGAAAATCATTGGCGCCTTTTGAGTCCTTTAGGAGCATCAAGTGGTCGTATGGTTCATATTTAAACGGAACGCCCATCAAGGATGAGGAGAGACTTAACTACAGACAAAATCAGTGGCGCACAGGAGATCGCACCTTGAATCCTTTTTCTTCAGAAATAGCGCTATAGACTAGCCTTATTAGGGGTGTCCATGAAAAGGCCGAATTTGAATAGTAGGAGTCTGAGATATCCTCTTTTGACGGCATATCAAGAGAACTTCTACCGACTTCACAAAGACTTGCAAGAAGCCTTTGATTCGAATACGGATGAACACTGGATAAATAAGTACCTCGATTGGTGGGAGGGGTACTTCCGACCCACCAGTTTCGACTCGCATACTTTAACTGGGGAAAAAAAATCCGACATTGTAAATTTGATTGGATTTGCTAAAGGAGAGCTGGGGTTAGGAGAGGATATTCGATTAACCTCAAAGGCATTGGATCTCGTCAGTATTAAGAACAGTATTTTCTCTATTGATTACCCAGTGCCCTCTCGAAACACCAATTTGGAGTTAATGAATAAAATTTCATTAACTCTTCCGGGCAGAGTGAGTATTTTTAATCTCCCTCCTACAGAAATATATCGCCTCATTTATAGCCACGGGCTTGAGGTTTTTTCTCAGACTTACAATATTGCCTATGCTCCTTGGGAGTTAGATGCATGGGCGCCGGAGTTAGCCTTTTGTTTTGATTTTATTGATGAGGTCTGGGGAATTTCAAAGTATACGACCGAGTGTTTTAGGAAAAGTCTGAAATGCCCAGTTTATCATATGCCCTTGAGCATTGATGTCCCAGATGTTTCTGACGTAAACATCTTTGAGAAGTATAGCATTCCAAAAAATAAATTTGCGTTCTTGCTGATGTTTGATTTGAATTCATCCATTCATAGAAAGAACCCCTATGCTGGGTACGAAGCATTTTTAAGTGCTTTCCCATCAGCTGAGGATGTTATCTTAGTGGTGAAGACTATGGGGGAACCTGGTGACGTTAAAGAAAAAATGTTCTTCGAAAGGCTTAGTAAAGATCCTCGAGTTTTTATTATTCGCGACACACTCGCTAAATGTGAGGTGAATGCTTTAATAGCTCAGACAGATTGCTATGTGTCTCTACATAGAGCTGAAGGATTTGGACGAATAATGGCAGAAGCTATGCTATTAGGAACTTCCGTAATCGCTACAAATTACTCCGGGAATCTAGATTTTATGAATGACAGTAATTCCTATTTAGTGGACTATAATTTGATAAAAATTGACCCCAGTGAGTATCACTATGTTTATGACAATTACTGGGCTGATCCTATCGTAAGTTCGGCATCAAGACATATGCGGGAGATTTTTTGCAATCGAGATGCGTCTCGCAGAAAATCTGTAGCGGCTGTCGATACTATCGAGAAGTGTTTTTCAAATCGAGCTAATGGTGAGCGCATGGTTAATCGACTTATAACAACGCATGAGTTGCTCGGTTGAGAGACGGAAGTGAGGCAATTATGGTAGAAGTGGATTCTAACCCAATGGTGAGCGTAGTTATTCCGTCATACAATCATCGGTCTTATATTCAGAAATGTCTGGATAGTGTTCTCGAACAATCCTACAGGAATTTTGAAATTGTCATTGTTGACGACGGCTCTACTGATGGAAGCGCTGAATTTTTAAAAGAATTTACTTCAAATTTCGATGTTCCCGTTCATCTTATCTTGCAGGCAAATCAAGGTGCCCATGCGGCACTTAATTTGGGAATTGAAAAAGCAAAAGGGGAATATATTTCCATTCTTAATTCGGACGATTTTTATCAGTTTGATCGGGTTGAAAAGCTCCTTCGTTATTGCCAAGAGAAAGATGCCAAGATTGTTTTTAGTCGCGTGAATCACATTGATGATACTGGAGGGGTGGCTCTTCAGGGGAACTATCGGCAAAGCTATTTCCGGCATTTGGAGCTGGCGGCAAGCTTCGGTATAAGTTTCGTATTGTTAGGCTATAATCTCGCGATTACCTCAGGAAATCTTTTCTTCCATCGTAAATCTTTATCACCAATTAAATTTGAAAAGTACAGAACCGTCCACGACTGGGATTTTGTCCTAAAAGCTATGTGTCTTTATCCGGTGCATTGCTATAATGAGGCTCTGATGTGTTACCGTATACATGCGAATAACACAATCTCTAGAGGGCATGATGACTCGGAAGACTGTCGACAATTGCAAAGTGCTTATTTTGCGCAGGCTATGAAAAAGGGATTACCAACTCACGTGCCTAACTCGTATAACTTTCCTGTGTATTTTGAGTGGTTCACGTCCACGATCTTTCCTGGAGTTGCGTCGATGGCGTTGGAAAATCGTGAATCTGGTACATATATACAGGAATCTGTTTCGCCTTCAGACATGGAACGTTCTCTAGCTGCGTTTTCTCAGATTCGACCTGAATGGTTTAAGGCGTAGTTGTCCAAGTTGTCTGCCGATCATTAAAACCAAAAATGGATAGGTTACTAAAAAATACCGATCATTTATCATTCCAACAAAAGCTGAGAAAGCTAAGCAAGGAACGGCAGCTAATGCAAAGGCTGATAAGCTGTCGAGTCGTCCTTTTAGTAAAGCAATAAGGGCAAAAATAAGACCGAGTGCGCAAATAAAAGGATAGGCTCCTAGGTATATACTCCCTAAACCTTTATAGGTTAGGCTAGCAAGAGCTCCCACGGGCCGAGGAGAAGTCACCGTATATGGGTCCACATATTTTTGAAAATCTTCATTGTCTACCGGTATGGTGTTTTGTTTTGCGCGCTTGTATAAATAATATCCTATAATTTCTACTTCATTATAGCGATTCGGTATAATCCGTAGTGGCTCAAGTGTGTTCTTTATAAGGCTTACTGTAAATTTGCCGGGGCTCAAAATAAAAAAGTTCGTACTAATTTTCAAAGCCCTTCCAAGCTTTGTTGGATCTTCACATAGTATCTGGCTTTGGTCGATAAGGGATATTTTAAGGTGAGGGTTGATGCCTGGGGCACAATGAGGCATTGAGTCTTCTATATTTGCGTTGTCTTGTACTTGGGTGGCGATAGCATCGGTTCTAAACGGAATATCTCTAAACAACGTAGTTCTCGCAACACCATAGGCGAGCCCATTTACAAGTATTTTTGAGGCAGCACTGGGCTGAGGTAAAGACATATAGTTGAGAGTTTTCTTTATAAGAAAATTCCCTAGGAAGAAAAAGACGATTAAGACAGAAAGATACTTAAGAAAAATCTGCTTATGAGATGAGCTTAAGTACATAGTTGTAATCGTAGCTGGAAGTGTAAAAAGTGTGATCGATTCTTTCGTTTGGTGAATAAAGATCAGTACAATTCCTACCGTGCAGAGAACTTTGTAGTTTAAAGAATACTTACTTAGAATATAATAGAGGAGAAGACTCCCAAAGATACCTATGGGCTCCGGTAGAAAGACATGAAAATACCCGAAAATAATTGGATTTAAAACGAAAAAAATACCGAAGAATATTTTTTCAGTTAGAGATCGACCTTGGCTCAAGCCAAAATAGCAGCTTAATAAAAAACCGCTGCCCAATAAAATCAACAAACCTTGTGATGTATATCCAAATAAAAAATGGGTGATCTTTAAAAGAAGAGGAAGCGTTATTCCTCTGACATAGTCCCATTCGCTCCAGGGGAGGTTTCCATTTAAGATAGATAGATACTTGTGATACCAAGCGGAATCATAAGTGGTAATGAGTGGAGCTGAAAGAAATGAGACAGCTAAGAGTATATAAAAAGCAATTCTTGAGTAGCTCGACATCGGTTCCTCTCGCGAACATGATGACAAAGGGCAGTCATATTGTCGATAGTTATATAGAATCATTTCTTCTTTTCTGGAATTAAGAATTTGGTGAAGCTTTAGATATTTAAACGTGTGCTTGAAATGGTCTCTTCCCATATAGCTAAGGCAACGATAATCTAGGATGCGCTGTGGCAGTTGTTGATGTTTATCCCCCTTGGAGAGCTTCACAGTACGCTACTAGGTTAACTTTTTCGTCGATATTTTCTTCCAAAAGACTTTGCTATTTTGTTTGGTCGGACTTCATTTTTAGGCCCCTATTTGGTTCTTAGGGTAAAAAAGAATATTCATGGATTAAAGAAGTTGCTAAGAAGTGTTGAGATCTCTATCGTTATTCGTATGAATGTAGCAGTGGTTATTCCTTCATATAAAGTCAAATCCAAGATTTTGAGTGTTCTGGCTGGAATCGGGCCGGAAATTCAGCGTATCTATGTTGTGGATGATAAGTGTCCGGAGAATAGTGGGAACTACGTTCTCGAACAATGTGATGACGATCGAGTGGCTGTGCTGCATCACGAAGTAAATTTGGGCGTTGGCGGAGCTATGGTAACAGGATATCGCCGCGCAATAGCTGATGGAATGGACATCGTCGTAAAAATAGACGGTGACGGGCAGATGAATCCTCTTCTTATTAAGAAATTTATAAAGCCGATTCTAAATGGGCAATGTGATTATACTAAAGGCAATCGGTTCTATTTTTTAGATGATAGTAAAAGCATGCCTTTTGTTCGTTGGATCGGAAATGCATTGCTGTCATTTCTAAACAAGTTTTCGACAGGATATTGGAATGTCTTCGACCCAACGAATGGGTTTACGGCGATTTCGGTCAGTTGTTTAAAGGCTATAAACCTCGATAAATTGAGTCAGCGTTATTTCTTCGAGAGCGATATTCTGTTTCGTTTGAATATTGCAAATGCTAGCGTCATGGATATTCCGATGGCTTCTGTGTATGCTGACGAGGTTTCTAATCTAAAGATATCAAAAATTATTGTTCCTTTTATGTATGGACATCTAAAAAACTTCACCAAAAGAATTTTCTATAAGTACTTTCTTCGTGATTTTTCGTTAGCTTCTCTAGAACTTTGCGTGGGGTTCGTATTGTTGATGTTCGGCATTGTGTTTGGGGCTGTTGAGTGGATTACTGCCAGCCAGGCGGGCGTTGCTGCAACTAGTGGAACAGTTATGTTGGCAGGGATGCCTGTGATTTTAGGCGTTCAGTTGTTACTGAGCTTTTTTGGATATGATATAGAAATGGGAACTAAACATCAGGCGATGTTTCCATTGGTCAATGGAATGGAGTAAGTGTGACTGCGGGCTTAGTTTCTGTTATAATGCCATGTTATAATGATGGGTTGCATATTGAGGAGGCGATAAATTCAGTTCTCGAGCAAACATATAGTCAGCATGAAATTATCATCGTAAATGATGGTTCGACTTGCGAAGCGACCCTACAAAAACTACTAGAGGTAGAAGAGCGCTATAATATTCAGCTAATTCATCAGTTAAACGCGGGTCCATCTGCGGCTCGAAATAAGGGTATTACTAGGGCAAGAGGTGAGTTTATTCTACCTCTGGATGCGGACGATGTTATCTTGCCGGCATACATGGAAAAAGCCATAGAAGTTTTTTCTAGGGATAAGAAAACAGGTATTGTGTATTGTAAGGCCAGTCTATTTGGTCTTGTTGAGGAACTTTGGGAGCTACCTGAATATTCCGCACAAGAAATGATCTGGGGGAATGTAATATTCAATTCGGCTTTTTTTAAAAAGAGCCTTTGGACCGAATTTGGTGGATATGATGAGGAGCTGATTCACGGTAATGAGGATTATGATCTTTGGCTTCGGTTTATAAAAAATAATGTTGGTGTTTCCCAGATTCCTGAGCGTCTATTTAAGTATCGTATTAAGCCATCCTCTAGAACTTCAAAACTGCTGACATTGTCCAACGATGCTTTAATAGGGACTAGCGAAAAGATCTATGAAAATCACAAGGACTTCTTGCTTTCGGATATTGAGTATCTAGTCCGTCGACGATTGAGTTTAGAGATCGAAGCTGTCGCTTGCAGTCGCTCAGAAGCTAGTTTAACGAGCTAGAGTTTTCTCACCACAGAACACAAGACGGTTGATCTAGGATAGAGTTTTTTCAATATGCTTTGCAAGACGAATAGCGAGAGCAACTATTGTAAAGGTTGGGTTTGCGCATCCACCTCTTGGAAATACGGATGAGCCTAGCACATAGAGATTAGGGACAGAGAAGCTTGCTAGGTTTTCGTTGACGACTCCCTTAGACCGTTTTGATGCCATTTTGGTAGTGCCCATATGATGAGGCCCTGCGGATGGTATCGCTTTTCGATCAAGGAAAGTCTTATTTATTTTAACGTAACCGATATTTTGTTTTTCAATTTCTTTTTTAAATAGATTGATAGAGCGGAGGTAGGAGTCCCAATCTTTCTCAGTTAGATTCCATGTGATTTTTGTTTTATTAAGACCGAATGAATCTTTATTAGCTGAAAGCTCCACATAGCTAGAATCAGCCGAGTAAGCTTGTTCTGTCATAAACACGAGGCTTTTGCTGGAAGACCATGGTTCGTTTAGGTTGTTTTTTAAGGTTTGGGCCATCTGTTCCTCAAATTCACTTTCAGGTGCGGAGTCGTGGATGCGAAGCACAGAGTTTAGAAGGTCATGTTCTTTTCTGACTTCTGGCGAGAGCTGCAAGAAGTTCTGGTGTTTATGTGTCTGGCCATACTCGTCAGTCAAAGATTTATTAAGAATGCGATTAAATCCCGTAGAGATGAGTCGACCCACATTATAAAAGTGAGGGTGATCCATGAACCCTTTGCCAATATAGAAGCCATCTTCTTGAAACACATTTGGATTTTGCTTCTTAAAATTAAGTAGGAGACGAGCGTTTTCAATGCCACCGCAAGCTAGAATATACTGCTTCGCTTTAATTTGGTTTCTAGTGCCCTCGATATCGACAATGGCCGATTGCACTCTCGAATCTTGGTCGACAGAGAAGTCTACCAGTGTGGCTTGTTTGAGGAAACGGATGTGTTTTGACTTTAGAATGGCATTCTTAAATTGGACACCGAATCGGGTGACAGGACTACTAAAATAAAATCTTTTCCCCCCGATCTTGTCGTTAATTCTCTGGTGAGAGGCCTGGTCTGCGCGAAAACTGTGAAGATTTAAATACTCACTGGCCTCATCGTAGTAAGGGATCATTTCTTCGTAAGATATTGGCCACATATTTTCAAAGGAGTTTGCTTGAAAGTTGCTGGCATCTAAAGGGGAGCACCATCCGGCCCAGTGTCCTGACGTTCCTCCAAACATTCGAAGGCGATGTGCTTGTAAATGAGTGGGTATTCCGTGCTCTTCAGCCTCGAATGGGGTGATATCTTTCGGGGAAAAGTCTCCAGCTTCTATAAGAAGGATGCTTTTTTTGCTCTTTGCAATTTCAAGTGCCGCAGTGATGCCGGCGGGACCAGAACCTATTATGCATATGTCGGATTCAAGATTGGGGAACTTCATCTTATACATTTCGATTGCGGATAAGGAATATCCCCACTAGCGTGCGGCTCAGATTAAAGCCATCTATTTCAACGGTCGTGTTCTGGTCGAAATCTTGCGATATCTGAAGTTTCAGATTCTCTATAAAAACATCACGTTTTTGTGTGTTTTCATTTTTTGAGATAAATCTGGTCGCATGTATTCTGCAGGAAAGTTGGTCGTATCTGTTGAGTTGCGCGCTTACGTTAGGTGTTGGATGTGGCAAATAGTCATTGACGATGCCATCAATATCGCCTTTGGGGAATTGTTTTTGGAGGATAACGGCAGTCGCTGGAATAAGCGCTAAGCCTATTAGAAAGAATCGCCGGTTCATGCTTTATCTCCTAAAAAGGTTTGAAATTTATAAAGCGGGCCATCCAATTGCCGTGTTCATAGCTTAATGCCGTAATACTGGCGTTATCAATGATAAAAGAGGAATAGGATTCAAAGGGCAAATCTAAAAGGTGGTAGAGCGCGCAAACAATGCTGCCTCCATGAGCGACGATGACTGAGGACTCATTTTTATCTTCTAGCTCTTGAAGCATTGCCTTTGTTCGACTGTAGAGATCTCGGTACGATTCGCCATTCGGAAAAGAAATCTCCGACAACCTTTTGCCTCTGAGTGTTGGATTAGCTAAATAATAGTCTTCCCAGGTTTGGCAGCAGAAGTCGCCAGAGTGTATTTCCAGAAGTCGATCGTCTGTTTGAACATTAAGCTCAGGAAGTAGAATGGAAGCTGACTGAATGGCCCTAAGCGCAGACGTCGTATAGGCCGACTTAACATTTTTTAGAATTTCGGTTTTAAGTAGATAGGTACGTAATTCTTGGACTTGCGCTTCGCCATGTGGGGATAGAGGTGTTGCCGGGGCACCAGAAATATACTTTCTACTGTTGTCAGAGGTCTGCCCATGTCGAATTAAATAAAGCTCCATCATACGAATATCGCGTGCTTGATCTTGTTCGACATCGTTTCCAGGTTAAAATTGCGGTACACGGACTCAAAAGAATTCTTGCTTATCTTCTCTCGGAGGTCTGAATCGTGAGAGAGTCTCCTAAGAGCTCCAGTCCATGCATCAATGGTATTAGCGACAATCAAACCTGTGACTTCATTTTCAACTACACTGGTATAAATAGGATTGTTCGAGTAAATACATGGAATACCTAAGCTGCCATAGAGTAAGTATTTTACCGGCGACTTGCAGACATTGAATTCATAAAAAGCAGGATCTTCGGTGCTTGCGAGTGGCGAAATACCAAATTTATAAGATTCTGCCGCGAGAATTTTCCGGAAATCACACGATGGGAAGGTGCCCTTGGAAATATAGGGAAATTCTCCAGCAAATTCGACTTCGGTATCCGCGTATACAGATATTGGCTCACCAATTTCCTCTGAAAAACTGCGTAGAGTTTCAAATAGCGCCTTTTTGAAAAAACCAAATTTTAAGTTGTCGCCATTAACAAATACGACACCTTTGGGATCCTTCCGCATGAGAAATAAATCTTCGTTTACGCGGATACCCGTTGGAATCACAATAGCTTTTTTTTGTAGCTCTTCCGGAAGATGGGAAAGTATCGAATCGTTGGCCAGAACTATGGTCGTAGACAAGGTCAAAATGTTATGAAAAGTGCTGATGTCCTTGGAGCTCCAATTAGCGATATTATTTCTTGGAAACTGAGTAACAAGATCGTCTAAATCGTATATAACTTGCTTGCCAGCGGCGATGAATCCTTCGGCGAGCCTTCTTATAGTCTCCGTTTTGTGCCGGCTGAGGTAGAGGATATCGTAGTTGTGAACATTTACTTCAGAGACTGCAGACTCAGCGATTTGGCGATGCTCAATGCAGTCATCCTCTAAAAGAGACAATGGCTCTAAGACTCTTTCAAAAAGAGACCTCGATGGATTTAATGGATCCACGTAGGAGTTTCTTAATACCGTTAGGACACGTGCCTTCTTCAACTCTGCCTCTTTTTTTATCTAGGTGAAATACGATAAGAAAAACATGGCGGAGAGTCAAGTTCTATGGGCCAAGCGCTCTAGAGGAGTCTCCTGAGAGGGGAGCGTCAGTTTCTGAACGTTAGTATTGAAAAGACAAGTTAACTCTGCAATGCTCTTAATGCTTTAGCTCCCTCTAAATTAAATGGATATAAATATGAAAAATATCAATTTGGCTATTCACTCGAGTGATCAAATGTACACTGCCTTTCATGGAGAAGACTCGGTATCTACGGATTTTCGGGATTTTTTGCTCTGTGAGTACTATCGGAAAGGCTATGAGCTTGCTCTGATAGTAAAAAAGAGCATTGAACAATGGATCCCCAATAAGGAAACTCCCAAGATTTTGGAGTTGCCGTCGGGATTTGGTCGAGTTACGCGCCATTTGAGGGCAATGTATCCTAAAAGCCTCATCGATTGTGTGGATGTTGAGCCTGAAGCGGTGAGTTTTTTGACGACCCAATTCGGCGTTAACGCGACCCGCTGTGAGGTGGACGATTGGAAATACGAATTTTTGAATAGCTCCTTTTATGATCTCGGAGTTATGGGGTCGTTAATCACCCATTTTAACGAACAAAAAAGCAAAAGTATCCTTCTGTCGTTCTTTTCAAAAATCGCTCCAGGTGGTGTGGCTATCGTGACCTTCCATGGAGAGCGATCCTACGAACTGATGAAACAAAAAAACATTTATCAGGTTCAACCAGAAGATGCATCCAATATGCTGCGAGGGTACGAAACTGTCGGGTTCGGTTTCGCAAAGTATAAGTCAGGACATAGCATGGAATCCGGTACGACAGAGCTGGTGGGGCATGAGTATGGCTTTTCTATGAACTCTTTGGATTGGTTGTTGGCGCAATCCAAAGATTGTAGAATGGAGCTTGTTGAGTGTCGATTTGGAGCTTGGGATGATCACCAGGATGTTGCAATATTTCGAAAAGTTTAGACCCTTGATGAAAATCATGTAATAGAGTTTGGTATTTTCATCGCATAAAAATTTTTGTAAGGATCTGCAAAGAGATGGATTCAAGTGGTATCCTTAGTTCCGCGCTTAAAAGGGCCTTAGGAACGGACAAGATCTTAATAGAAACAAAGCATGTATTCTTCAGAGATGAAGTAACAGCTATCGGTGGTTTTGAGCGTGGCAATATTCTCGCAAAAGAAGAGGATTTGAGTGTAATTTATAGAAGCCATCCGCTGGTTCATTTTAGCGAGGACTTTAGACGTCGATCTTTTATCCGTTTCGACTTTGCAAGGGAGTGGAACAATAGGGGATATGGTGGCATTTCAATCGACCCATCTGAAAGTTGTTTTTCTTGTTCCCAAGCTTATTTTTTGAATGAAGATTGGTTCGTCCTAGCAGAGGTAATTAATCATAAGACCGACGAAAAGGTATCTGACTATGCGGGAGTGAGGGTATTCGAAGATAAGTTAGTGCTTTGGTTTAACCGACAATCTGGACCTGTAGATGGTTATGACTGGATCATTGTAGAAAACTTTTTGAAAAGATATTTAAATCAAGTCTATAGCGGTCAGCCAGTCATTTCAGAGGTCCCATTTGGTTACTCAGCAGCTATCACGATGCGAATTGACTGCGACGAAGCTGTAGCTTCAGGACGTCGTCTATTCGAGCTATACAAAAAATACGAAATGCCTTTTTCAATGGCTATCAAGACACAACAGCCTTTGGATGAGCCCGATGTAACTCTTATGAGAGACGTCATATTCTCTGGGGGCTCGGTGGTCGGTCACTCCCATACGCATGCGCCCAATTGGGGAGGTAGCGCTGCCTCTGCTCGTTGGGAAGTGGAGGAGTCCCACCGTGTTCTTCGCAGCCTTGGAGTAGATGGGATCAATTACGACTATGTCGTTTCGCCCTTTCATCAGAACTCTAAGGAGGCAGTTGAGGGATTGCGAAATGCTGGCATTAAAGCTTTCGTCAGCGGCATTATTTGCAACGACCCTGAGTTTTTGATGGCGAGGGCAGGTCAGGTGCCTTTGGTTGACGGCATTCTTTCTCACTCCCAGCAGTGTATGTTTCATGGGGACACCTATCATCAAGATGGCAACTCCATCGATGGCTATAAGCTCGCATGGCAGCAGGCTCTTGAGACAAAGACATTCTTTGGTTATCTGGATCATCCGTTTTCAAGTTATTGGTATGGCTGGGAAAGTGAAGAAGAGCGATTATCGGCTCATGAGGAGTTTTTGGCTCATCTTGGGACATATTCAAACATTTGGCGTTCAAGTTTGGTCGATGCTCTTCGTTTTATTGAAATGAAGTCAACTGTAAGAGTAGAACAGACTTCTAAGGGATTTAAGTATACTCTTCCATTTAGTGATAAATTTCGAGGTCTACCATCCATCGAAGTTGTCTACGGTGAAAAATCCCATGAGCTACGCCTGGGGGAAGAAATTGTTATCATTCCATAAAAAGTTGTCCGAATTCGACTCCGTCGTTTTATTTTCTACTGCTGACTGGGACAATCCCTTTTGGACGAATAAGCAGCATATGGCTTGTAAGCTTGCTGAGGCAGGATTTAAGGTTTTTTATATTGAATCGTTAGGGTTGCGTCGAGTTACGGTTGCTAAAAGTGACCTTGGAAGAATTGGGCGGCGATTGCTTAGGTTTTTCAAGGGGGCCCGACAAGTGCAGCCGAATATTTGGGTTTATTCTCCTTTGGTGCTGCCCCTTCATGGGTATCATATTGTCGAAATTTTAAATAATTTCTTACTTAAAACTATCGTCAATTTTTATAGATTCCGCCTTAAGTTTGTGAAGACCATTGGGTGGACTTACAATCCTCTGGTTTATGATTTATTAAAAAGCTTAGATTTTGACACTGTCGTTTACCATAGCGTGGATGACTTAAGTGCAGCCCCACGTTTGCCAGGAGCAGAAATCGAACGGAACGAAAAGTTGATCTTGAGATATGCTGCAAACGTCTTTGTTACTAGTGTCACACTAAAAAATAAATATTTGGGGTGGGGAAGAGAAGATGTCTACTATAGCCCGAATGTGGCAGACTATGAGCATTTTAGTAAAGCATTGTTGGAAGACCTTGCATCTCCAAAGGACATGAAGGCTTTCCGTGGCCCCAAAGTAGGATTTATTGGCGCTATTAGTGGTTATAAAGTTGATTTTGATATGTTAGCTCAGGCGGCAGATCAAACTCCGCAGTGGAACTGGATTATGATTGGTAAGGTGGGCGAGGGTGATCCTGGTACAGATATCACCAAACTTCAGAAATCAAATATTCACCTATTAGGGGCACGTAGCTATCAGGAGCTACCGGCCTATTTAAAAGAATTCGATGTGGTTATCATTCCAAGTCCACTCAATGACTACACACGCGCGATGTTTCCGATGAAGTTTTTCGAATATCTCGCCGCAGGTAAAGTGATTGTTGCTACCGACTTGCCTTCGTTACAAGAATTTGATGATGTTTTTCTTAAGGCAACAGACTCAGATGCGCTCATAGCGCATATTAACTCAGTCTTGTCGGGGCAAGTGTTGTTCAGTTCGAGAATGAAAGAAGTCGCTCAGGAGCATACTTGGGATAAGCGTATGGGCAAAATGTTTTCGGAGATCGAAAAATCACTTCAAAAAAAACCTTTAGAATAGGTTTGGTGGGTGTGGAATGTTGCGAGCAAATGAAAAAACAGTGGCCTTTCTTCAAAAGCTTTCTGACCTGGGTATTTCTTTAGGGCTGTGGTTTTTAGTCTACCACGCACGCTTTGAGTTTTTTCCAAATGGCCAAGAAGGGCTCTTGGCGGACTTTGCCAAAGCAGGCCTCGTAATGTCATTGATGACTGTGTTTGTATTCTATCGTCAGGGATTATATCGGTCCTATCGGCTTCGTCCATTTTATGACGAGGTTGTGACAGTTTTAAAGTCCAACTGTCTTGCTAACCTCATCGTAATCGCGGTTTTGTATCTGGTATTTGATGGTCGACTTTCGAGAGCGGTTCTTATTGGCTATTTTTTGACGTCCTCTGTTGCTTATGTATTTTTTAGAATCTTGATTCGCCAAATTCTGCGCCGAGTGCGCAAGGAAGGGCGAAATTTAAGACATGTACTTCTGATCGGTCACGGAGCGGCCATCGAGCGTTATGTACAAAACGTAAAGTCTTATCGAGAGTCAGGTATTGGCTTTAAAGGCTGGATCGACTCTGAAGGGCTTGCTGGAAAATATGGAATAAAATCCCTTTCGTTCGAAAGCTTAGTCTCGGGCAAAGTGGAAAACGCTCCCGATAGTTTCGTCTGTGGTTACGAAGGCGAAAGTGTTTCAAAGCTGGATATGGTATTAAAGAGAATATATAATGATGTTGTACCAATCGTGGTTCTTCCAGACCTTAAATATGCAGTAATAGGTCACCATATCGATAATATTGCGGGAGTTCCGGCGTTCCTTCTGAATGAGCCGAAGTTCTCTGTATTTGATGCTACATTAAAAAGAATTTTTGATATTGTTGTATCTTTAATTTTTTTGGTCGTTTTAAGTCCTTTGTTTTTAATTTTGAGCGTTTTGATCAAGTTATCTTCTCCCGGTCCAATCTTCTATGGGCAGGAGCGAGTTGGTTTGGATGGTGTAAAATTTCGAATGTGGAAGTTCCGCTCGATGCGTATGGATGTGTCCTCTGGTGGGGATTCTTCTTTGCCAGGCTGGACAATTCAAAATGATCCCCGTAGGACGAAAGTGGGTTCATTCATGCGAACTCTATCGCTAGATGAGTTGCCTCAGTTATGGAACGTCTTCATAGGGGACATGAGTTTGGTGGGTCCACGACCAGAGCAACCTTATTTTGTAGATAAATTTAGGCAGGAGATTCCGGCATATATGCTGCGTCATAAGATGAAGGCTGGGATGACAGGCTGGGCCCAGGTCAATGGCTGGCGAGGTGATACTAGTCTGCATAAGCGAATTGAATGTGATTTGTATTATATTAGAAACTGGTCGCTGAGATTGGACCTGGAGATTCTTCTGCGGACGGCTGTGGTTGTATATGGAGACAAAAATGCGTATTAAAAGGCAGTTATGCTGAGAAGAATTATCCCTAGAAAAATTATAACGTTAGCTCGTTTTTATACCATTTTTAATCACAGGTATGGGCATAGTCGCTTCAAGAATGGTTTTTGTGTGGATGGTGATGGCAATTATATTCCATGGATCACCTATCCCTGCATCGAGTTTTTGAACAGATTGGATTTGCGGGATTACCGCGTCTTCGAGTTTGGTTCAGGTTCCTCTACACTTTATTGGGCCCAGAAGGCGAAAAGCGTCATGTCGGTTGAGCGAGATAGAGAGTGGTACGATAAGGTGGCTTCTATTCTGCCAAGTAATTGCATATTACAGCACTGCGGAGATGAAATACTCTATCCGTCGTCGATAAGTAAATGCGATGGGAATTTCGACATCGTTGTGGTTGATGGAGCGGTTCGCTATCCCTGTGTTCTTGAAACCTTAAAAAAGGTCTCTGACGAGGGTATTGTTATTTTGGATAACACAGAGTGGTATCCAAATGCCGCGGAAGTATTACGTGGTCAAGGCTATCTGCAAATTGATTTTTGCGGATTTTCACCGATCAATGCCTTTACATCATGCACATCTATCTTTTTTAGAACACCAAAGATCCTTTCTAAAAGGCTCATTGTTAACGAGTGGCGTCCTAAAGGTGGGCGATACCTGACTGCTCATGATGACAAGCCATTACACGAGATAGACCCAGCATGCCTTGTGAGATCATAATTGTATGATACATTTTCAGGTTCGCCCCTAGGATTTGTTGACATAGACTCGACGTATAAAATAGAAGAGTAGAATACATAGTAAGTAATCTAAATTAACGGTTTTTGCACTGCAGATGGCCTGCTGTGCGATCTTAGTTGAAGAAAAAAAACAACTGGGGTCATGAAATGGGATGTGAGTTTTGAAAGGTATTATTTTAGCTGGTGGTTCTGGAACGCGGCTCTATCCGGCAACGACGGTGGTAAGTAAGCAGTTGTTGCCAATTTACGATAAGCCTATGATTTTTTACCCGTTAACCACACTCATGCTTGCAGGTATAAAAGATATATTGGTTATTTCAACCCCAATGGACACGCCTAGGTTTAAACAACTTCTAGGGGATGGATCTCAATGGGGACTGCAAATTTCTTATGAGGTTCAAGAAACACCTGGTGGATTGGCTGAAGCATTTATCATCGGTGAGCAGTTTATCGCGGGTGACAGTTGTGCATTAGTTCTAGGAGACAATATCTTCTACGGACAAGGCTTCAGACCGATGCTTCAAGAGACTGCAAAATTGACATCTGGTGCCTATGTCTTTGCCTATAAGGTACACGATCCGGAACGCTATGGTGTGGTCGAGTTTGATTCCCAAGGTAAAGCTAAAACCATCGAGGAAAAACCGAAGAGTCCGAAATCTAACTTTGCCGTCACGGGACTATATTTCTATGACAATAAAGTGGTCGAATATGCAAAGACACTCAAACCATCCGAACGTGGGGAACTAGAGATTACAGACTTGAATCGACTTTATCTAGAGCAGGGGACTCTAAAAGTTCAAACTTTGGGCCGTGGCTATGCATGGCTTGATACGGGTACTCATGAAAGTCTTTTGGAAGCAGGCATGTTTATTCAAACGATTGAACATCGCCAGGGAGTTAAGGTTGCTGCACCTGAAGAGGTAGCCTATCGGATGGGTTACATAACTAAAGATCAGCTCCTGGCTCTAGCTGAACCTTTGAAGAAGAATCGTTACGGTGAGTACTTGATTCAACTGGCAAAAGAAGGTTTGGAGTGAGAGTAATACCAACCCCACTTAAGGATTGCTATATCATTGATCCTGTTGTCTACGGTGATTCGCGGGGATTCTTTTTTGAAAGCTTCAATCAAAGGAAGTTTAATGAATTGGTTGGGGCAAATGTTAATTTTGTCCAAGATAACCATTCAAAGTCAGTTCGGGGTGTTTTGCGGGGACTTCATTATCAGATGGATCGACCGCAGGGTAAATTAGTTCGCGTCGCTGTTGGAGAAGTGTTTGACGTCGCTGTGGATATCCGAAAGTCGTCTCCCACCTTCGGGAAATGGCATGGTGAGTACCTATCGGCAGAGAACAAGAAACAGTTTTGGATACCACCAGGTTTTGCTCATGGTTTTATCGTTTTATCTGAGAGCGCTGATTTCTTATATAAAACCACAGATTTTTATGATCCATCTTCAGAGAGATGTATTATCTGGAATGACTCAACTTTAGATATTGGTTGGCCATATGAAGTCGAACCGTGCTTATCCAAAAAAGATCTCAATGGACTTTGTTTTGAGCAGGCTGACGTCTACTTGTAAAAGTTTCGTTTTTTTGATGCCTAGTCGGCACTCACGGAATGTCCAATAGAAAAAAATTGATGAGCTCTCTCCTTCAAAGGATTGGGTCAAAAGAGAGGCTTAAATCGATTTACCGATGACCGAGCAGAAGCTTCTTTTGGTTTTCTATCATCGTCCTAAAGCTATCGAAAAGGATATCATTTGCATATCCACTGATATGGTCTCCGTCCGTGAATAGAGGTCTCTGTTTTTTTGTAACTAGGCAAATAGATTCGGGACATAAAATAGGCAGAGGGTCCCACACTTTAATCATTGGAAACTTTCTCGTGAGTGTCGCAAATGAGTCTAAAACAGGTGCTCGGTAGGTATCCATGTCTTTGCGTTTCACACTCAGTCCATCTTTGCAGATGGGATTGGTTGCGTTGAACCAATCAGAGCATCTGAATGCAGGTGCTTTAAAGATCGGCTTTGGTGCTTCAAAAATAATAGCGATGCCCGCAGAAACAAGCGGAGCTAATTTTTGGCCGGTTTCCTCCTCCGCGAGGAGTCTTCTTTGCAAGGCTTCTTTGCCAGTAAGTTCATTCCAAAAATGATTTTCCCCAAAATAAGCCCATTGATCGCCAAATCGAGGAAGTCTGAGAGAAGGCAAGAACAAAATATCGCCTCGTTGCGCTTTTGCGAGAATGTCGGTAAGAGCTGCCGACTCATATCGCTGGCATTGATCCTGAGTTGGGTAGAGTAGACGTGCAAAAGGACATCCCCCGTTCGAATACATGTGAACGGTTATCCCTGTTTGGTGGGCTAGGCGTTCGAGCATCTTGGAATAGGTACCGAGGTGTGAGTCGCCAATTGCAAAAAGTTGAATTCGTGATTCAGACTCCTCTTGTGCGCCCATGCAACTCCGTTGGATTGTTCGAATTTCACCATGCGGCAGTTGATTTTGTTCAGAAATAGTTCTGCAATTTCCGTCGTCAAAAGAAGGGTAATTTTGATGCCAATCCTCGGAGTTTCTTTCAACTACGCTCAGGGAAAGATGTCGCTTGTTATCATTGGTGAATTTTGCGATGTATGAAGAACATAAAACTAGAGCTAAGCCAACTGAGATGACGACGTATTGTGGTAATCCAGAGGAAGTCTTGAATGAACGAGCGGGTCGCTCAATAAGGAAATAAGACGAAATTGCCAAAAAAAACGTGGCACAGAGAGCGAATGAGCTCTGACTAAACCCTTCAAGCCCTGTTGTCCACTTCATAAGAATGAACACGGGCCAGTGCCATAAATAGAGTGAATAGGAAATCAGTCCGATGAAAACCAAATGACGGTTCGACAGTAGGCGAGAGGTAAAAGTGCTGATGCGACTTGTGCAATTAAAATAAAGAAAACCAAGAGTTCCTAGTGCAGGGGCCAGGGCGCCTGGGACTGGAAAGTTTGATGGATTTGAATTCCAGAAGCTCCATAATATTAGAGCAAGAGAGAACGAGGAGCCAATATTTAGAAATCTCGGAGAAAACTTTTGGGGTAGAAAAGTCATCACCTGAAAAAGGATTATGCCCAAACTGAGTTCCCAGAATCTGGAAAAGATCGAATAAAATGCAAAAGTCTTGTTTTCTTTCTGAAGCAAGACCGCAGCGAAAATTGAAACAGCAAAGCCAACTAAAAAGGGAACAAATTTGAATTTTGAGGGTAGTTTTTTTGAAGCATAAAAAAGAAATGGAAATAAAAAATAAAACTGCTCTTCAACTCCTAGCGACCAGGTGTGAGTATATGGATTGAACTCTGCTCGCGGTGAAAAATAGTTGTCCATTTGGCTAAGTGCAATATTGCTCAGCCCAAAAAAAGCAAAAAAACCAACTCTAAAATATCCGCCACTAAGCCAAGCAGAAGGAATTAATAAAGTCGATAGAATCGTAGTTATAATGAGGCATAATAGAAGTGCAGGTAGAATGCGCTTAATTCGGCTGCTGTAGAACTGCAGTAGAAAAGATCCAAATGTAAGCTCGGTCATTCTTGATGCCGAGGCGGCAACTACGAATCCAGATATTACGAAAAAAACATCTACGCCAGCAAACCCTCCGGGAAGAAAGGATTGTCGAAGGTGGAAAAAGATCACAGCGAGAACAGCGATAGCGCGAAGCCCGTCTATCTGTGGAAAATAGTGGTTGTTTTGGTTTTTAAAAATGTTCAAGTTTCACCATACGTTAAATTCGAGCTCTATTAGAACAAAAGGGGGCACTCAAGTAAACTGCAGATAAAGGAACTCAGTTTTGCACGCCATAAGAACCGAATTTTTCCGGCATGGTTATATAATGCCACGCACTAGGGTTGCTTTTGAGTATTGATAAAGAATGCAGCAAAAGCTCGCTTCGCTCATCACTAACAGTCCGGTGTCTTCATTGCATTTATTAGTATTTATGCTGAAACATTCTTTTCTTGCTTAGTATGACCGGCAGAAATTCATCACCTCATATAGAAAACAAAACAGTAGTCCTCCGGATTTGTGGTTTTAAATATCGAAAGCAATCCGAACGTAGAATTGTCCTGGTTTCGGGTCCAAATGGTTTTCTTACTCCAAGTTTCACCAGTGGTGGGGGCGGACTGGCTTATTTTTGGAGCTATATTGTTTGGAATAGTTTCTGATATTAAAATAGTAGATACGCAACTACCATTCGTAGCTGAGATCACACTGCCTTTGTATTCTGCTGTAGAGTTTGCATTGAATTTAAGGGTTCCGGAGCTTTCGACGATACACCCAGGATTTTCTGTGCGTCCCGTGAAGTTAAAACCATCGATAGTGATTGAATCAATTGTGTCTATGAGGGCTGCATCTGTTTTGGCGTTCGAATATTTATTGTAGCATTCGATACCTTTTAAATAATAGGTACCAGACAGCCTTGTTTCTTCGGCAGCAAGTGAAGGAGGCTCTGTGACTGCTCCCGAGCAACCCGCTAGGGTAAGGACAATTATCGCAATGACAAGTTTCATAAACTAACCTCTGTTTTTATAGCCTAATGGTTTGTTCTGAAGTCGTCGAGGAGGTAAACTAAGTTTAGTTAAATCAGGACAGAGGTCGGCTGAAAACCTAAATTGAAAATAGTGCTGACCTTAAGTTGCTGTTCACGGACACAGGGATTAAAAATCTGAAGAATATTTGCATCTTCGCGCGTCAATCATGATCTGGATCATACCGAGGGTTTAGGGACGTTGTTAATTTGAACTCAACTTAGATAGATCTAAGTTGACCCGAGTAAGGGTCCTTTCAAAGGAGTATTTATGAAATTAGCATCGTTGTTGTTGGCAGCTGTAGTTGGTTTTGGTTCTGGTTCTGTATCATTCGCCTCTCAAGCACCTGCAGAGAAAGAAGTGCAGATCGGTATCTCTGGAGTTTATGTTCCAGGTGGATTCGATTCAGCTTCTGATGTTTATGTTATCGTAAACGGAATTTTCCAAAATGGTTGCTACAAGTGGAAAAAAGCTGAAGTTAACCACAAAGACACATATTTCCATGAAATTAAGTCCATCGCTTCTGTTAGCCAGGGTATGTGTTTGATGGTATTGATTCCATTCCAAAAAGAAGTTCGCTTGGGTCGCTTCCAATCTGGTAAGCACATCCTTCACTTCGAAAACGGTGACGGAACTTACCTTCAAAAGACTCTTGTAGTTGAGTAGTTTTTTAAACCGGAAAGAAAAAGGGAGGGTCTATGAAGAACGTTCTGCTGATATCTCTTCTGATTCTTTCCGGGTGTAGTAAAAAGGCGGAATTTACTTCCGTCGACTGGCAAATAGGGGACCCCCTTCGTCCCCTAAAGCCTTTGCAGACGCTTGAATACTCTTCGTCTCCAGCGCAATCTTCTCTTGATCAAAAAGTAGTTCTTCGGCAGCAAATGATTGCAGGAGTTCCCGTCGAAGATAGCTTCATCAAGAACTTGAAAAACGGTGACAGCCACGACGTTTTGATCAGAGCATCCGTTGTGATAGAAGATTTGCCTAAGAGCTTAAAGCTTGAGGAATTTCTCGTAGGCAAAAAGTCGATCTTAAAAACTCTGCAACTGAAATTTCCTGTTCTGCAAAAAAATCCGCCTGAAAAAATCGAACCCGTTTTGGTGCAGCAAGAAGATGGCTTTCATCCCCTATGGAAAGTACTTTACCTAGATAAAAAGGGCTTTCTGTGGAATGCTTACTTCGATCAACATGCAGAATTTTTGTTTGTTAAAAAAGCAGGCTCGCAGTTCCATGATACAGTTGCTTGGGTGTATCCCAAAGGGCCTAAGAAAAGTCCTTTGCAAGAAGTGAACTTAACAGATTTAAAAGTTCAGCCGACACTTTCTAACTCTCAGGTCTTCGTCGGTTCCCAGGCAGATATTAAGATCTCAAGTGTATCGCAGCCACTTAAATTTGGAACCCAAGATCCGCGTTTTGATCAAGTTCAAGTTTTTTACTTTTTGAATGAATCGTTGAACTGGTTCGAATCGAAACTCAATTTTAAAATCGGTTATCAGCTGCACGCAGAAGTTCACGTCGGTTCCCCCGAAAAAACCAACTCAGCGTTTTATTATCAGGGCAAAATCAGATTGGGGCAGGGTGATGACGAGGTTTATGCTCGTATCCCTCAAGATGCCTCTATCGTTATTCATGAAAGCGTTCACGCTGTGGTTGATTCAATAGCTCGCCTTCCTTTTGAAGGGGAGGGTGGTTCAATCAATGAAGGTCTGGCTGACTTTTTCACTGCAATCCAGTTGGGGACTCCTCATATGGGAGAGGTAGCCTATCTTAAAGGCCCCTTCCGACGAACTTTGATTAATGATTTAAATGTCTCTGACAAGAATGGCGGGCTTTACCATGATTCAGGGATTATAAGTGGGGTCCTTTGGGATCTAGCAACGAAGTTCGGAATGGATAAAGGGATGAGGATTGGAATGCTTACCTTGAATCGTCTTGTTCCTTCCAGTGATTTTGAAGATTTTGGTAAAAACCTTCGGGCTGTTTTACCAGAAGTTCTTTCGTCAGAGTCCGACTTGTCCCAGGCCCGAGAACTTATTCTGAAGCGGGGGTTCTAAATGTTTATGAACGCTTTGATCGGAGTGTGGCTATTCACTGGATTGATTTTCCAGGGACAGGATATGCCACTCCCAAATCCTGACCTACAGATCCACTATCAGTTCGAAGACGGCGGAACCAATGTTCTGTCTTACCACCGAATTGGCGAGCAAGGTTTTTGCGAACGCCGAGCGATTTATGAGTTCGATGGGAATACCCTTATTCAGCAAGTGACTTGGCTAAATCCGAACAACGCTCCATGGTGCGGCCAAGACCCTGACATGCAAATTGGATATAAGAGTTGGTCCAAGGCCTGGATAAGTGAAGGCAAATTCCATCTTTCAGTTATGATGGGCGAAGACAATCTTATTTACGTTTGGGATCGCTCTGAAGTGTCAGAAGCTGATGCTAGTGTGTTTCGTAAATAATTGCTCTGGGTGTATTGTTCGATACTTCACTGACGACACCTGGTTTGCCATCTTTTCCATCTTGGCCCGCAGGTCCTGGCATACCGTTTTGGCCTCTAGATGCTTTTCCCGCACATAAATTGTGTCTATCTTGGCCTGGGTTGCCGCCGATACCACCAGGCGATCCTTTACCACCGCGACCACCTTTTCCGGGAAGGCCCCTGCGCATCATAACCTCAAGTCGGAAGTCTGAATAATCTTCGATCAATACCGACAAGATACCTGCACTGCCAGCATCCCAGCCATCTTGACCATTTTCACCGGGAGTTCCATTTCGACCATTTTCTCCATTAGTAGGAGCCGCAGCACAAGCTGGTGCTCCTCTGCAGCCGGTCTCATCGCATCTGGGGCTTCCGCTGCCCACCGCATCTTTTCCATGCGCCCCATTGAGCCCTGCATTTGGAAGAGCATCCATTCCGTTCGCACCGTCTTGCCCATTTAGACCCACCATAGCGATCCTTAACTGACCGATGGCCTTTTTTGCTGTGATAGAGATTATCGAGCCGCGGAGAAATTCTTTTTCTTTGGCAATTTCATTTGGGAAGTTCGTAAGGATGTGAGCGTTTGAATAGTTCATTCGACTAGCGTCTGATTTAATAGGAAGATTTGTGATGAGCTTGTTGGCTTTCAAATCCAAATTGTAACCGTTTGTTAGGATTTTGGCGTTATTTAAAAAGTATACTCTGTTAACGGAAATTCTTTCGTGCTTTTGTAGTTGAATATCATCGTCGATGAGGAAATCAGCAGGGGCTGTTGCCTCGACAGGATAGGATGATATCTCCCCACCCATAGCATTCAATGCAACTAAATGAATTTTAATTTTCTTGCTATGTATGACTTGTTTTTGAAAGCTGTTTGTGTTTTTGACGAACGAATATGGTTGTCCATCTATGCTTACCTTCATCATTGAAATTGGTTTTGGCCAAGAAATATTAAGGGAATAGAATTCGGGTTCGTCACTTTCGATAAACTCAATCCTTACAATTTCCGCGCTGAGCTGTCCGTCGAACGCCTGGCGCTCAAGAGCTTCGATGACATCGGTCGCATTCTTAGCTTTTTCGGACTCTGGGTCGTCCTTTTTGAAGGCGCAAGCACCCAGCGAAATACTAAGAGCCACTAATAAAAAGCTTTTGGATGTCATTTCTAAACCTCTTCAAGTAGATCGAGAGGTTATACCTCATTTTAACCACTGTTAGCGAATGTCAGATTTTTTGACAGGCAGATATTTCAGGATTGGCTAATTGAAAATGCAAAACCCCCGAGCTATAGTGCTCAGGGGGTCGATATATGCGTGAAGGGTATTGTAGACGCTTAAAAGCCGAGCTTCCTCACGGCATCTACAAGCGTATCAGACATGATTTTATGTGTGGCTGATCCGGGATGGTACCCGCAGCCCACGCCGTTAGGAGTGTTCTGATTCTGTGGAGCGAACTTTAAGTAAGAGATTTTATTGTCTCCTGCGTTCTTTCGCTGCTGAACGACGTATTGTATGGCTGCTTCAGGCGTGTATCTCATCGTACCGATTGCCAGAATGATATGTGCATTGGGATAGCGAGACCGAATATTCGCGGCGAATTGTACGTATTGACTGCGATAATTTGTCGGCTCCGAGTTATTCCAGAAATCATTGGTGCCAAGATTTACGAGCACAACATTTGGTTGTTTGTTTGGATCTGTTGGGAAGGCCCACTTTACTCCAAGCGAAACATCATTACCGCCCGGACTTAAGGTGTCGTTAAAAGCCATAGGTAAAGTCATTTTAGAGGCAGAGCCTCCTTCGCCATAAGACCTTACAATCCCTCGGCCAGACATACATAACTGTGTGGCAGGCTGCGCGCCTAAAGCGCGGGCAGCGACCTGCGAATAAGCATAGAATGCACTTTCCGTAGCGATACTGAACGGGCAGGTGGCATTAGGTCCCAGGTTACCGAATCCACAAGTGATCGAGTCGCCAATCACTTCAAGACGTAAATTATTGCTAAATCTTGATGGTGCTAAAAGCTGGGCACCGTTACCGAAATTGAATCCATGAAAATGACTGACGCCGGCTTCGCGGCCTTCAGTGTCTCGCATGACTGAAACTGTGTGCTCACCAGCGCCCAAACCTGTCGCTAGCGTGATAGTTTGGCGACCAGTTACCGTAAAGCGATAGGGCGCTCCGTTGTTAACAACAGCCACAAAGTATTGCGTCGTATTGCCACCGCCAGTGGTCTTTGCAGAGAGATCTATTTGCGCATGTGATCCCTTAAAGCGCGCACGGACAGTAGAACCTGACCAGCTAAAACGTGGGGCAGAAGCGTTTGAAAAATCAAAGCGACCAAAATATTGGATTTCAGGGTTTGTGCTGACGGGAGGAGGCGTCGGCGTAGGACTTGGTGATGGCGAAGGCGATGGTCCCGGACTCGGACTTGGAGTCGGACTTGGGCTTGGAGATGGCTGAGGAGTTATCGGCCCAGGACTCGGGGAGGGAGTTGGAGTTTCCTGAGGATTGGGACTTGGATCTTCAGTAGAGGAAGAGCTAGGAAGGTCGACTTTAAGGTCGTCACGAAGTTGGAATTCATTCGCTTCACAGCCCAGTAAAAAAACACCGGATGTAATAAGCAATGCTCTTGATAAAAATGGAATCGGCTGAATGGTTCTCATTCTTCCCCCTACCTAGGTCTTATCGGGTGCGATATGAAAATGTTTAACTTATTTGTCTCAACTTGAAACAGATTCTGAGATTTTTTTGAAAACGAAGTCAGTATTTGTTACCCAAATAAATTGGAACACACTAGCGACAAATATTAGTCAGATATAGTCAAACTGTTGATCAGATTCACTAGAGCCTGCCCCATGATCTGATGGGTTGCTGAACCAGGGTGGTAACTACAGCCTACTCCATTGGGAGTACTTTGGTTTTGGGCGGCGAACTGGAGATAGTGAATTTTATTATCACCTGCTGCCTGTCGCTGGCTGATAACATCTTGAATTGCTGTAGCTGGGGTGTATCTCATAGTTCCAAGTGCCAGAATAATTTGGGCATTCGGATAACGCGTTCTAAGTTCTGTTGCGAACGCGAGATAGTTAGAGCGATAGTGGGTTGGCTCTGTGTTATTCCAAAAGTCGTTCGTGCCTAGGTTTACGACCACGACATTTGGTTGTTCCTTGGTATCTGTGGGGAAAGTCCACTTAAGTCCTAACGAATTGTCATCGCCTAGCGGGCTCAGCGTGTCAGCGAAGGCTTTTGGTAACGTCATCTTTGAGGTTGCGGGATCAGTAGGCGTTTCACCATAGGAACGAACGATACCTCTGCCCGACATACAGAGCTGCGTTGCTGGTCTTGCAGTTAAAAGTCGAGCAGCCACTTGGGGATAGGCATAGAAAGCACTTTCAGTATCTTTACTAAAAGGACAGCTATAGTCGGCGCCGAGATTTCCATAGCCACACGTAATCGAGTCGCCAATAACCTCTAGGCGGACTTTGCTTGAATAGCTATCGGGAGCCAATAATTCCCCACCTGTACCGAAATCAAAGCCATGAAAAAAGCTGAGACCACCTTCACGACCTTCAGTATCTCGCATCAGTAAGACTGTATGTTCGGTGTTCGCTAAATTGTCGGCGATAGTTATTATTTGTTGACCAGTTACCATAAAACGAACAGGCGTCATAGCATCTACTACTGCCACGAAGTAGTGGGAGGTATTGGCACCCGCATGGCTTTTAGCGGAAAGCTCCACTTTGACCTGAGTGCCCTTAAATTTTGCTCGGATGGAACTTCCAGACCAGCTAAACCTTGGCACTGTAGTATTTGTCGCAAAATCAAATCGTCCAAAGTACTCAATTTTTGGTGTCGGAGTTGGTGATGGAGATGGACTTGGCGATGGAGAAGGCGAAGGTGTAGGAGTTGGGTTTAAAATCTCACTGCGCAGCTCGAATTCCGTTTCTTTACAGCTTGTCAGAATGAATAGAGAACAAAAGAAAATCAACGCAACAGTGCGATTGTTCACAGATGAATGTCTGCTAAGAAACGTTGTCATTCCATCCTCCGACATAGAACTTATCGGAGTATTTCTTGTTAAAATTAAGTAAGGTTGTCTCGAGCCGAGACGATTAGCAAAAAAAAGTTAAGAAATCATCAAAGCCGAGCAAAAGCTCGGCCCTGATGTGTTGTTAGTTTAAAAACCTAAATTTTGAAGAGCATTAATCAAAGTGTCAGCCATGATTTGATGAGTAGCAGAACCCGGATGGTATCCGCATCCCACTCCATTAGTGGTGCTCTGATTTTGCGGAGCAAACTTCAAATAAGAGATTTTGTTATCTCCAGAGCCTTTTATCTGGTTAACAACCGCTTGAATGGCTGTCTCTGGAGTATATCGCATTGTACCCATCGCTAAGATGATATGAGCTTGTGGATAGCGCGAACGAATCTCTCTAACAAAATTGACGTAATCTGAACGATAAGTGGCTGGCTCATTTCCATCCCAGAAATCGTTAGTTCCTAAGTTTACGAGCACCACATTGGGTTGTTGCGCTGGATCTGTTGGGAAGGTCCATTTCAATCCATAAGAATTGTCGTCGCCTTTAGGACTTAAAGTGTCTCCGAAAGCTTTCGGTAAAGTCATCTTAGACGCTTCCGGTGTCATTCCATAAGAGCGTGTGATTCCGCGGCCTGACATACAAAGTTGCGTGGCTGGGCGCGCTCCCAATTTTCGGGCTGCAACCTGCGAATAAGCTGAGTAAGCACTTTCCGTATCGATGCTAAATGGACAAGTGGCAGTGGCGCCTAAGTTACCGAATCCGCACGTAATTGAATCACCAATCACTTCGAGCCGTAAGTTGTTTGCAAATGCACTTGGTGCTAGCAAGGTCCCATCAGTCCCAAAGTTAAATCCGTGGAATGAGCTAAGACCTCCTTCACGACCTTCCGTATCTCGCATCACAAGCACGGTGTGCTCGCCGAACGGAAGATTTTGGGCAAGAGTGATCGTTTGCGTACCTGTCACTTTAAAGCGAACCGGTGCAAGGTTATCAACTGTCGCGACAAAATATTGGGAGCTGTCGCTGCCAGCAGGGCTTTTCGCAGACAAAGTAACTGCAACTGAAGAACCTTTAAATTTTGCGCGCACAGAAGTTCCCGACCAGCTAAAACGCGGTGCTGCTGCATTCGAGAAATCAAATCGTCCAAAGTATTGTAGCGCTGCAGTTCCACCAGGCTCGGGGCTCGGTGATGGCGACGGACTTGGGCTTGGTGAAGGAGAAGGTGATGGAGCTGGTGCCACAGTTCCTGAAATGGTGAGCGTTGTATTGGTTGCAGCGGCGGTGCTTTGCAGATAAATCAACGACTGATCTGCACTCTTAGCATGCACCGTGAATACATATTTTCCTGTGACGGCATCGGACGGAATAACATAGTCAAGGGCATAGGCCTTCTTTTCGCTAGCAGCGAAATTGACCCCAGTGATAACTTTCTCTGCAACAGTGTCGCCTAGAGAGGAACCATTTAGTAAACGGATTTCCATGCTTACGCGAACGTTACTAAGTGCTTTTGAAGCAAGAAGGCTGTTATGAATTTTAACAGTCTCTCCTGCTTTTAAAGAAGTTTTCGTAATCCACACTCCAGAGTTTTGAATTCCATTAACCACGATTCCAGTCACAGGCGTTGGCTCTGGTGACGGAGATGGGGAAGGGGATGGTGACGGAATTGGCGTCGGTGATGGAGAAGGTGATGGCGATGGCGATGGGCTTGGTGTCGGAGTAGGCTCCGCTGCGACGCCATTGACTGTTATGGTGTTATTGCTCAGAACACCTTCGACTTTAAGGTAAGCGACCTTGCTCAGAGCATCAGTAGCAAAGATCGTGAAAAGATATGATCCTGAAGGTGTCGTGCTTGGAATGGCATAATTCAATACATAAAGCTTGCGCTCTCCGATATTGAAGTTAACACCAGTGACGACCTGTCGAGCTACCGCGGCTGAGGTCGCTCTGGAGCGAATCTCCAATGTGACAGTGACATTAGATAAGGCCTTGCTGGCATAGATCGAATTGTGGACCTGAACATTTGTTCCAGCATCTATCGTTCTGTTAGGTATATAGATGCCTGAGTTCACCAAGCCACCAACAATCTGCTGGGCTTGTGCGCCGGTCGAAATGATAAGACCTGAGATAATTAAGAAAGATAATACAAGAAGATTCCGTGCTGACGGAAATAAGCTGCGTTCACGTGGTTTCATCGCCTAACCCCCTTAGGTGAAAATTCATCGGAACAAAGTCTAGGATTATGAAGGCTTTTTTTACATTAAATGGGGGATGTCAAAATGAGGCGTTCAACTTGAAACACTCAAGCTCAGAAAATCTGTAGCTCATCAATTTTTGATGGATTTTAAAGTAGAGGACGAGTCGTCCCTAAGCGAGAATTCTTAGGCCGCTTAGCTGTTGTAGGAAACTCTTCGCTGGTGACGGGACTGATTTGTGTTACTTTTAACGGCAGACCGGCAGTTCGAGCATCAGTTATAATTTTCTGTGCGAATTGATACCAAGTCTGGAAGTCTTCAAATCGCAAATGATAAATACCCGGCGCCGGACACTCACCCTTCATTTCAAGATTGTGAGCAAGTTGGCTTGTTAGCCTTGCTACATCACGCGCATCAGTGGGGGCTCCCCATTGATCGTTTACGATCTTGAGTTCGTCTCGCTCGTGAGCGAGGCGTAATATTGTTTTTGGAAAGTTCTGCCCCCAAGGGCTGTACACCCAAGAGATTCTGAAAATGTATGCGGGACATCCGGCTTCTTGAATGGCTTTTTCTCCGCGCAGTTTTGTTTCGCCGTACCAGTTAACAGGATTGGTTGGATCCGTTTCAAGCCACGGGCGGTCGCCCTCGCCACTAAAAACATAGTCGGTTGAATAATGGATCATTGTGGCATCGTGCTCACAGCACCATTTGGCAATAACTCCTGGTGTTGTTGCGTTGATAGTTAAGGCAGTCTCCTGCTCTTGTTCTGCCTGATCTACGGCTGTGTAGGCACTGGCATTGATAACTACTTGGGGTTTCAGTTTATTGAGCGCTTCAAGGACACTCTGTGGATTCAGAAAGTTGGCTTCTTGGCTGCTCAAGAATGTTGCGTCTGGAAGGAGTTCGCGCAGGGCTGTTGCAATTTGACCGTTCTTTCCGAAAACAAGAATCATGATAGCTCCTAAACTCTAAGTTTTAACGAGGACAATGTATAAGCCACGAAATTTAAAAGACTTGAAATGAGTCCCAGCTTTTCCCGCTCCCGAAGAATAGACCATCTGGAAGCTGCCGCTTGAACTTTATTGTGAGAGCGCGACTGGGGAACTAAGCGATAGTCTACCAAAAATTCAGGCAGACAATAGATATCCAAAATTATCAGCAATTCCCAGTTTTGATAAGTTTGCAACATAACGCTGTTTATCGTTTTTGCAATGAACGGCGCTGCATTGAAAGCTGGAGTGATGATAGAAATTATTGGTTCCACAAATGGAATATAATTTACTGGTGGATAGGCGGCAACCTTAACTTTTACCCACGAACAAGAGATTTGGTAACTGCAGCGGTCCTTAGTCGACGTGTGATAGCGCATGATTACGAAGTTGGATTAGATCGGTGATGTTGTTCGTTGATTGTTGGGCCTGAGGTGGCGCGGCGCTCCGAAGGTAAACATGCTGGTAACTTTTTTTGATTTTTTAACTAAGCTCTATCTGATGAGAAAACTAGACACTTTCAGAACGTCACATCTTTTGATTTTTGCCGTCTTACTTTATTTCTTCGTACTTGTCGTAAATGACGGGTTCATGGCTTTGGATGAATACTTCGTCGGTATCACTCGCTATATTCCTGCTCAGCAATCATCAGTGATGACACTTGTCGGGATTGATGACGTAAAGTCGCCGCTTCAGTTGATGCCGATGCATGCAGTGGCGCAGGCCGCACTTAAGCTTGGAGTGACGGCTCCTTATTGGCAGTATCGGGCAGTCATTTTCGTCCTGGGATTGATTAATCTTGCGTTGTTATTGGTGGCTTTGCTTCGGTTCGCTGAAATCACCAGACTGGATACTTACGCGAAAAACTTATTGATTCTAATTTTTACTTTTTATTTCGCGGGTCCCTTTGGTTTGACACGTCCTATGTTTGAATCGCTCGGTGCGCCCTGGCTAACCTTAGCGGCTGTATGGGCTCTGAGTTATGATTACTATGGCCGCTTAAAGGATCTGCTCTGGGGAGTGTTCTTTGTTTCCGTTGCGTTTGTGATGCGCCAGCAGTTAGGACTTTGTGCGCTGGTGTTTATGATTTTGCCGATTTTAAAAAAGCAATGGAAACACCTGGCCTATGCGGCCGCACTGGGCTTGGCATTTTTTGTTATCAGTGGCATCCCGGACATCTTTATTCGCGGAAAGTTTCACTTCTCGCTGCTGAATGTAACTTTGTACAACGTCCAGCATGGTTCGGATTATGGCAATCGCAGTATTCTTTTTTATCCAGTTCTAATTTTTGTCGTGGCATTTGTGCCCTGGTTGATCAAGCGCTGGCCGAAAGAATTCCTTAATGGGCATCTATCCAAGTATCGCAGCATTTGGATGGTCTTGGGGCTATTCGTCTTTTTGCATTCATTGTTCCCGCAGAAGTGGGAGCGATTCATTATTTCGGTCATTCCTATTTTAATGTTCTTGGTATTTCCATTTTTACTGGAGTTGCAGAAGAACTTTAAAAACCATAAGGTTCGCTTAATCTCTCTTTATGCCTTTAATGGTTTGTTATTCTTTATTGCGAGCTTCTTTCCGGCGCAAAAAAATCTGATCGAAATGTCCCGGTATTTGGATAAGCATCCAGAGATCGAAAAGATCTATCGCATCAATGAAGTGCCGAACTGGATAACAGAGGCCTTCATCGCTGAAAAACACTTCGAGTTCATCGACGGCGATAATTTGGATCTTAGCCAAGTCGATTGGACGGGTTGTCGGAATGCGCTGGTTTTGGGAGCTGGTGATTTGGTAACTTACAGAGACCTTATTGCTGACTTAGAGCTTAAGGCTCAGTTCAATGTCAACCTCATCGAGCAACTTGCCTATAAACTGAATCCAAAAAACAACGCCCGGCGAGTGCAGTTAAACCTATTCTGCAAATGAATCCGAATCTGAGGTAGCTCGCTAGAATCGCTTAAACCATTCAACCAACGTGGTGACGACGTCGTTCGCATCTTCCGTCTGCTCAAGCTCTGTGGAGATGCTCCAGGGGCCGCCGAGTCGACGGCGGAGAGTGAATTGTTGGGATTTTTCGAAATCGGAACCCAGCGACAATGAGGTTTGATCGTCAAGCCGGACTTGGGCTGTATAACTCTGGGTCGTGGGATCATAGTACACGCTTTCAATGGGTGTCGACGAAAGGAAAAACAGCGAAATCAAACCAAAAGCATTGTTTAGCAGGGCTTGGTCCATCTGACTTGCCGTGCTCTTTTCTTCGTCAGCGAGTTGTTGCAATGATTTATTGTAAAGCAAAACCGAAAGGATCTGCTGACGGGATAGCGGTGGTACGCTTAAGAGTTCGATTGTAGGTTTTTCGGTGGTACCTATTATTAGGATTTTTATAAGCACTTCTGACGTTTTGTAAGTGATTAAACCGTCAAGATCTTGAACGTCAGAGTCTTTAAAGTTTGTAATGTTGAATTTTTGCAAAGTCGCTTTTCTTTTAAATAGATTCAGACCCATTTGTCGAACCATAATTTGTCCCGTAAGAAATTTCGACTTTCTGATGTGATAGTTAATGTCGATAGGTATTGGAGCATCTAAGAGCCGAGTGCTAAAGCGCATGGGTCGCGCGGTCTTAATTCGTAGGTCATCAATCACGAATTTAGTGTTCGTTGCTTTCGATTCCTCATCTTTCTTGATTTTTTTTTGGAGTTTCTTTTTTGACATAAATCGCGCATCCGGTTTGAACTGAGGCGGCTGCTCGATCCCGAGATAGGGTAAATCAATGGAGATATCGTCTAGTGAAACAATACCAGATAATGTGACGAGTGGTTTTTGCAGATCTAGGTCTAATTCGATCTGCGTCGAGGTTTTAAGGGTCTGAGTTTCGCTGGCGAGGTCCGTTTGCAAAGAGGAATACAAACTGAAATTCTTACGTAAGAGCTCAGTGGACCGACTAGCTGCGGTAAGTCGAATGGACCCTTTCAATACATTGAAAGGCGCAGGTATGGCCCAGCGATTGTCCTTGAGAAGTCGTTCCCAAGCCGTGAGTGATGGGATGAAAAGTTCTGCTTTCAATTGTTCAGCTTGGAGTTTTTTAATCTCACGACGATCAAGATCGATTAGGGCATCAATTTGGGTAAGTGCATGAAGTTCACCCAAAGAAGATTTTTCCATGTTGATTTTAAAAACAGGATGAGCTGAAAAATTTTGCTTATCGAAGTTGAGCGGGCTGACCAAGTTCGTCTTAAACTCTAATGTTTTAGGCAGTCCCTTAGCCCGCCTGACCCGAAGGTTCGCTATCGCAAAGTCACAGGGCCACTCCAGTTGGGAGGGCTGGTCGTTCTGAAAAGCCAGTTGGATCGGACAATCGCTTATTATCAATCTTTCAAACGGTAAACTGGAATGGCGAATATCGCCCGCAATTTTAAGAGTCCATTTTTTGGGAGCCAGCGACCCATCTGTTTCCAGATCAATCTTTAACTTCTTAAAGTCGACGGTTGTTTTTAAGGTGAACTCGGGCCTATCTTGCCAGTGAATCTGTAAATTATTTGTCATATTCGGTCCAGGCAAAGTAAATGCACCCTCTGCCTGCAAGCGGATAGGGGCTTGCAGAGTGAGCACAGCATTTAGCTGAGCTTCGAACTTTTTGACATCAGCTTGGTTCAGAACTGCTGTTGTTTTTAGTTGGACTTTCTCCTGCGTCGAATCTGACTTAAGTGAAGCGTTGAGTTGTAACTGCTTTGATAAATTCACAACAAGTGGATCCATGTCGACATGGATATTCTTAATAGTTTCTTCGGGGAGATAAGCGAGGAAGCGCCCCATGAATTCATCGAGGGAGCCCAAGTGAATACGAGGCCACTGGAAGGGCTTGTCCATAGCACCTTCTTTTTGCTCGTCAGGCAGCGTAACATAAAAGTACTTGGAAATGATGTCTAAATTCAGATCGCGAAAGGCGACGTATGGCTTTTGGAACTGAATGGAAAAATGAAATTGAACCAGAATTTTATCGAAACAAAAATCCAGCCGTGGCGGGTGATTCAGGCAAAATTTTTCCGTATCAAGGATTATTTCTTTTGAAAGCAGTCCTGTGTTTTTAAAGTCCAATCGAAAGGTGTTCCAGTGCAGGTCAAGATCTGCCGATTTTGCGACTCGATTGAGATTCTTTTCATTTAAGAACACAGACGGGTTGAACCAGAGGAATGTGGCGACGCCTATTACCAATAGAAAAATAATTAGTAATGCAATCAGAAGTTTCTTCATCAAAACTCCCTTCCTAAGCTCAAGTAAAATTGCCAGTGAGGCTTGAAGTTGAGATTATCTGCAAAGAGAACTGATCCCTGAGACAAGGTCGCTCGAATCGGACCGATAAAGGAAGACCAGCGCAGTCCAAAGCCTGGGGAGTAGTACAGTGTGCGTGAAAGCTTTAAAGATCTTTCTCCTTCCCAAGCCAAATCCAAAAATACGAAAGGTTGAAGATTGTAAGGAAAAACTTCGCCGACTCGAGCTTCAAAACCTTGATATAAATAAGTCATAGATCCTAAGCGATCGATGGGAATTTGCTTTCTGCCAAAGCCCCGTAGATTGGCGTCGCCACCCAGGTAAAATCTTAAAGTTTCAGGGACCACGGCATAAAAGAGTCGATCGTCGTCCATTAAAAAAGTGCCGACTTTAAAACGCCAGCCCAGGATCATCAAGGGCGGATCCCAGTCGTTCCAGTTCGAAAGCCATTGATGTTGGTAGGTCCATTGATGAAAGGTTCTATTCGCTCCCAATTTTTCAAAAGCCGATTCGAGGGTTGAAGAAACCTGCCAGCCTTCGCGCGGATCGCGCAGAAAATACTCATAGTCATGGCTTTGTAAAGAAAACTCACCTTGGGTTGAAAAACTAACGAAGGTGTTTCGGGCAGGTTCGCGAATCGTAGTATGATTGTAGGCGGGGCCCAGTCGAAACTCGCTGCGAAAGTCCTCAAATTCAAAAGTTGATCCGTAAAGTAAAGCGAGACTTGCGGAAGTTGCTTCGTACTTGCCTTCGATTTCATTACGAAGGAAGAGACGCGGCATCCAGTAATCACGATCGCGGTAAGGTGGACCATCATACAGTTTAAAGCTATTCTCAAAGCTCTGCTCAACGAATGAAAGAAAAAGCTGACTTTCAAAATACGAACCGGAGTCATCCATTTGCGTGTGTTTATAACGAAAGCGAGCTAAGGTTCCGACTTCTGTGTTAAAGCCGACTCCGGCAGAAATTAGTTGAGGATCACCGGTGACAAGACGGGGAGCAAGCTGCAGTTCGTTCTGGTCATTGCAACTGACATCGAAATAGGAGCTAAGATGGAACTCGTCATAAACCATGCGATTTGCAGTCAGTTGAGTTAGTGATAAATCGAAAAGTTGCCCTGGAAGAAAAGCTTCGTAACGGTTTAAATAGACTTCTCGATCGGATCCCCGAACTTCAAAAAGACTCGTTTTTGGAAAGTAGTGTTTTTTTCCTGATTCAATAAAAATTTGCATGGATCCCTCTTTTGGTACAGAGGTGACTTCAACTTTGGGGCAGGCATAACCGCGGTTTTGTAGCCGCGCCTTGGTCCAACCTTCAATTTCCGATAAAAGACCTGGGGTTAGTGCCCGACCTTTTAGCTTGCGTCGCTTTTCCGGATGAAAGCCTTCGGGAGGACTGATAAAGCGAAAGCTCTTTAAAACGGTTTTTTCGCCGACCTTTGTGATCAATCGGTCCCCTCTGACTTCGAAAGATGGCTTATGGTAGCCGCGATCCTGTAAAAAAGTTTTAAGGAAAAACCGCGCCTGCCAGGGGGGTATTTTTTGCCAAGATGAGCTTTCGTCATCTCCGCAAATCCATTTTCTTTCGGTTTTAGAAAGTTTCAACTTTTCTTGAGTATGAATTTCGATGGTCGAGCAAGGATGTTCCACTGCGGACTCTTTTGCAAAAGTCGTCAACGAAAAGAGTATTAAAGAAAAGAAAGCAAACTTACTCCGCATAAGGGCTAAGAGTATAATCAACGGCTGAAGGTCTGGGGAGATAAAGTCCTGTGCGTTCTGGCAAGTCTAAGTGCGGTATCTATGACGGACTGTGAAGAGACATTTAGGGCGACTTTTCAATAAAGACGATCTAAGATAGCCGTTGGGATTTTTAGGGAAAAGGAACTATGGAACAGAAAAAAGTTTTGCAGTTGTGTTTATCCCCTTCTTGGGGCGGTCTTGAAATGGTTGCTTATGAGATGGCCCAGCAGCTAGCTGAGCAAGGTCGACCTTGTGTTACTGTCACTTGTCATAATTCAAGGTTGGCAGAGAAAATGACAGAGCAGGGCCTGCCTGTTCTTTCGATTCCATCATCGAAACATTTCTCGTTCGCAGCGGCCATGAAGTTAAGAGAAATATTAAAATCTGAAAATATTCAGACAATTTTGGTGCAGCATCTTCGAGACTTAGGCAGCCTGCGTGTGGCCCTATTGGGTTTGTCTTATATTCGCGTGATTGGTTTTTCACATACGTTCGTGGGGGTCAGTAAAAAAGATTTTCTGCACAGTTGGATGTACCGTCGCTTGAACACGCTTTTGGCGCTCACGCCGTCGCATCAGCGAAATCTTTTGGAGTATGTCCCTGTAACGAAAGATCAGATGGATATCGTTCCAAACTCGGTCGATACTGTGCAGTTTTCTCCGGGAAAGCGCAGCGAAAAAATCCGACAAGAGTTCCTATCAACAACTCAGGACTTCTTGGTTTCTCTTGTGGGGCGTTTAGATAAAGGTAAGGGGCAGAGATACCTAATCGAAGCCGCGAATATTTTAGTTAATCAGGGCGCTCGCAATTTTAAGGTCTTACTTGTGGGTGAAGAAACGCGAAACGAGCCCGGTGAATTAAAAGTGCTGAGCGATATGGTTAGAAGATACAATCTCGAAGATTACATCGTTTTTACGGGATTCCGCTCGGACATTCCAGAGCTGGTGGCATCATCAGATGCACTGGTTATGGCCTCTGACGCTGAAACTTTCGGAAGAGTTTTGATTGAAGGAATGGCTTGCGGCGTGCCGGTTATAGGTACGAATGCTGGCGGCGTCTGCGATATCATTGAAAACGAAAAAACAGGTCTTTTGGTTCCACCTAAGAACGGCAAAGCTTTGGCTTTTGCCTTAGAAGATTTGATGACGAAGCCGGAGCTTAGAAAACGGATTGCCGATGCGGGATTGCAGAAGGCTTTAGAAGTTTACAGTCGTCCTGTTGTGAACAAAAAGCTAGAGCAAATATTTTTTCAAGAAACGGTCCACTAGGATCGTTTCTTGATGACGAGCTCTTTGTATCCAGTCGCATCGTCATGGATTCGATCAAAACTTAAATCCAAGTGTTCAGCAAGCACGATCTCGGCTGTCGTATAGATCGGGCAGCCTTCCATGAGATGACCACCGACGACATGGCCTCGTGAATCAGCCAGAGCTATATGCAGGTGCAGTCCTTGGATGCCCACTGTACCCATCATGGATACAATGTCAAAAGGGCCCTCAAAGTTTTGAGAAGTTACGCCGTCTGCCAGTCTAAGTTTCGCCCTTTTTAAGCTTCCACAGACCGACGATACGGACGCAGCTTGCAGGTTATTGATTTTGCAATACTTTGAAATTTCTTGCTTTAAATCTTGCTCGGGCTGCAAACGAAAAAGATGGCTACGCACTGAGCTGATAAATGATTGATTTGCCACAAATCCCTCGTCAAGCGATGAGCCATTCCAACGACCTAGAACGGCATTTCTAAAACTTCAACTTTGAGACAGCAACATTCAGAGTTATCATAAAAAGGTTCTTTAACTCCAAAGGCAGGATCTCACTCATGAAAATTTATTCTGATATCACAAAGACTGTAGGTCAAACTCCATTAGTCAAAATGCAGCGAATCGGAAAAGACTTACCTGGCAAGCTTTTGCTAAAGCTGGAGTTTTTTAATCCACTCGGATCAGTCAAGGATCGCATCGGTCTGGCTATGATTGAGCAAGCAGAGCGTGAAGGTAAACTGAAACCCGGAATGGAAATCATAGAACCAACCAGCGGCAATACGGGGATTGCTCTTGCATTTGTTGCTGCAGCAAAGGGTTATCCGATTACTGTGATCATGCCAGAGACCATGTCGACAGAGCGCAGAACTTTGCTTTTGCTTTTGGGAGCAAAAGTAATTCTGACACCTGGCCCATCGGGGATGAAAGGTGCTATTGCGAAGGCACGCGAACTGAAAGATAAAAATCCAAAATTTTGGTTGGCAGAGCAATTCGATAACAAAGCCAATCCGGCGATTCATAAAGAGACGACGGCGCTGGAAATTTGGAATGATACCGATGGCAAAGTGGACATGGTCATCAGTGGAGTCGGGACTTCGGGAACGATCACCGGTGTCGGGCAGGTTCTGAAAGCCAAAAAACCAAGTGTAAAAATGATTGCAGTCGAACCGACGGAAAGTCCCGTTCTTTCTGGTGGAAAAGGTGGCCCCCACAAAATCCAAGGTTTGGGTGCTGGATTTGTTCCTTCAGTGATGGATCGGGGAATCGTTGACGGGGTGGAGCAAGTATCTTCTGAAGAGTCTCTCAAAATGGCGCGCGAAATAATCAAAAAGGAAGGCATTCCAGTCGGAATTTCTTCGGGAGCAGCCGTTGTCGCGGGACTTCGTCAGGCAGCTAAAGAAGAAAACAGAGATAAGTGGATTGTCGTGGTTATTCCGAGCTATACTGAAAGATATCTGTCGACTCTTTTGGCAGAGCAGGAGCGACAAGAAGCACAGCAGTTGGTGGTCGAGCCTGTGGATGAAAATTATTTGAATCAGGTAAAGTAGTCGATGCCATTTATCATTCCAGCCAGAGAAAAAGTTTTACTTAAAATCGGAGAGGCGGAGCCGTCGGTCGTCAATACGCAGACTGAGTTCGATATCTTCGTCTGGAATGTTTATAAAGGTCAGCGCGCTCAACTTTTCGAGGCAGATTTTAAAAGGCTGGGTCTGTATAAAGATTTTATTCTTTTGCAAGAGGCATCATACGACAATCGCATGCCCAAACTTTGGCGAGAAAATTTTCTGAGTTATGAATGGCATTTGGCGCAGAGTTTTCAGTATAGAAAGGACCTGCGTAGCACAGGTGTTGCGATCGGCTCGAAGTACACGCCAGAGACGGTGGATTTTATCAGAGCTAAAACGCGTGAGTTGTTTTGGCTGACTCCGAAATTGACGCTGTTTTCGGAATACCAGATGGGACCGAGAAAAGTTTTGTTCGTTTGCACCCACGTTCTGAATTTCGTCACCCTTGGAGCTTTCACGGCCTCCCTTTATGAGATTGCCGAAAGAATTAGCTCTTTCAATGGGCCGATTGTTTTGGCTGGAGATTTTAATACTTGGAATTTTAAAAGATACACGATCATGAAATCGATTTTCCGTGATCTCGGTATGGAGCATCTGGATTTAGAGAACGACGGGCGCATCCTTAAGTTAGATCATGTTTTTATTAAAGGCTTTGATGTCCTGAAGGCTCAAGTACATCACACCGTGGTCAGCTCTGATCACTTCCCCTTGGAAATCAAATTAAAACTGACCAGTGATGGCTCCACGGATTCTCATATTATTTCACCTTCCTAAAACTTGATGAGCTATGACCCTTTGATTGCTCGCATCATGCCTGAATCGCCTTATTTTCGGGCAATTCCCGGTGCGATTCCTAGCGAGGCAACGCGCCGTTTCTTCTAAATGAAAGTCGACTTCTTTGGTTCATTGACTAATTGCAATGTTTTGCAGTAACCCTAAGTCTTCGTAATTTAAACGAGAAATCATAAACGGAGTGCAACATGTTTAGTGGATCTATGCTGACGTCTCCTGCGATAGCTGGGGGTATTGGTTTGCTCTTAGCTCTGGCTCTTTACATTCGTGTAAAAGCACAGCCAGCTGGCAATGAGACAATGAATCGCATCGCGACTTATATTCGCGAGGGCTCAATGGCTTTTCTTGTACGCGAGTACAAGGTTCTTTTCGTCTACGCAATTTTCGTAGGTTTGGCTCTTTGGTTCGCCCTGGGCGGAATCGCAGCCGGTTCATTCATCTTGGGAGCGTTCTTGTCTCTTCTTGCTGGGTTCTTCGGTATGAAGGCGGCGACTTACGCTAACGTTCGTACTTCGCAAGCAGCAGCGAATGGTTCTAAGGCCTCAGCTTTGTTAGTCGCTCTCGATGGCGGAGCTGTGATGGGTCTTTCCGTTGCAGGTCTTGGCTTGATTGGTCTTGGTATTCTTTATCAAGTTTTCCAAACATCTTCTGATCTTGGAACAATTTTGCACTCGTTCGCAGTGGGCGCTTCTTCGATCGCACTTTTCGCGCGTATCGGTGGTGGTATCTATACTAAAGCCGCTGACGTAGGGGCTGACATCGCTGGTAAAGTGATCGAGAACATTCCAGAAGACGATCCACGCAATCCAGGTGTTATCGCAGATAACGTTGGTGATAACGTCGGTGACGTTGCTGGTATGGGCGCAGACATTTATGAGTCTATGGTTGCCGCCATCGTCTCTGCTATGGCGATTGCTTTGACAATCCCAGTGGAAGGTCTGTCTGGATTGATGTCAGGTGCAGATGCTGAAACAACTCGAATGACGGGTGTTGCGTTGCCTCTTCTTCTTTCGACATTAGGTCTTGTGATCTCAATCATTGTTATCTTTGCTGCTCGTATGTTCAAAAACGGAAAACCAGCAACGGTTCTTCGTAACGCTTTGATCATTCCTCCAGTCCTTTTAACATTGGCTTCTTTCATCGTTATGCCGATGTTTGGAATTTCCCAGTCTGTGACGATTGCCCTTGCAGCCGGTGCATTCGGTGGAGCTTTGATCGGTCTTGTCACTGAGTACTACACAGCAGCTCGTCCTATTCGCTTGGTAGCTGAAGCTGCTTTGACAGGTGCGGGTACTGGTGTGATCCGTGGTCTTGCTGTTGGTATGGAATCAACTGCAATTCCAATGATCATCGTGGTTGTAGCAGCTTACGTCGCTGACCATGTTTTGGGTCTTTATGGTATTGCTCTAGCAGCAGTTGGTATGCTTGCAGGTACTGCAGTTGTTATGACTGTTGATGCTTACGGTCCTATCGCTGACAATGCTGGTGGTATTTCTGAAATGTCGGGTCTCGGTAAAGAGGTTCGTGACATCACTGACGAATTGGATGCGGTTGGAAATACAACTGCAGCGATTGGTAAAGGTTTCGCGATTGGTTCTGCGATCCTGACAGTGGTTGCATTGTTCTCTGCATTCAACATGGAAGTAAACCATGTTCGTGAATCTGCAGGTCTTGCAAAAATGTCTTTGGATCTGACTTCTTCTGGCGTTTTGATCGGTATTTTGTTGGGTTCAATCCTTCCGTTCCTTGTTGGTTCAACAACAATGACTGCGGTTGGTAAAGCTGCTCAAAAAATCGTTCAGGAAATCGCTCGTCAATTTAAAGAAATCCCAGGTCTTCGTGAAGGTAAAGCGGATCCTCAGCCAGCGGCTATCGTGGATATCGCTACTCGCGCGGCTTTGATCGAAATGGTTCTTCCTGGAATGATAGCAATTTTGGCGCCTGTATCAGTTGGATTTATTTTGGGTCCTCAAGCTTTAGCAGGTCTTCTTGCTGGTGGTCTTGCAGTCGGCGCGACAATGTCTTTGTTTATGGCCAATGCCGGTGGAGCATGGGACAACGCCAAGAAATTTATCGAAAAAGGCGGTTTGCCAGGACACCCTAAGGGTTCTGACGCTCACAAAGCAGCCGTTGTCGGTGACACTGTTGGTGACCCGTTCAAAGATACTTCTGGACCGGGCGTTTCAATCCTTATCAAGGTTATGTCTGTCGTTTCCTTGTTGATTGCTCAATTGATCGCAACTATCGGCGGTTAAGTCGGGATTTGAAAACCTGAAACAAAAAAATCCTCTACTGATAAGGTAGAGGATTTTTTTTATTCAAAAAGCTATTGTGATTTGTTTGCCAAGCGCAGAGTCTGCATTTCAACTTTTATTTGAAATACTGATAGGTTGCGGGGGATGCCGGCCTTAATGAATTTAGCTTTTTGCAGCTAATACCCAAATACCTACAAGAATAAACAAGCTTCCGGAAACATATTTCATGATTTGCGGGCTTAGCATCGTTCCAAGGAATTTGCCAAAAATCACACCGAGGGCTCCGGCAAGGCCCAATGCCAGAACAACGGCCATTAAAACAGTCAAAGTGGACTTGGTCTGTGACGATGCGGCCAGCGCTGCAAACTGAGTCTTGTCACCCATTTCAGCAAGAAAAATTGTGATAAAAGTGCTGGCGAAGATTTTCCAATCCATTTTGCGGTCCTTTATGCTAAAAATAGAGTCTTAATTGATAACGATAGGATAGCGGGAAGGCAAGTTTGAAAAGTCGATTTATAGCGGCAATGGATCTTTTGCAGGAGGAGGCTTCTGGAGGAGACCTCACCTTAAAAAGAATCTTTGAAATCTTGGGGGAAGAAGGGCATGCGATCATCATTCTCTTTCTCTGTCTGCCGTTTATGCAGCCTATTCCTATTCCTGGACTTTCTACTCCGTTAGGGCTTCTTATCATTTTGGTGGCGCTGTTTTTGTTCCGTGAACGACCGCCTTGGCTGCCTCGGCGATTTGAGCAGCACAAGATTTCGGCTCAGGTGGTTATTAAAACTTCCGAAGTCGCTGAAAATATTTGGAAGCGGGTCTCGAAACTGGTGCGATCTCGGTACGAGATATTGCATGATCACATAGGATTTAAGCTCTTAAATTTGTTGGTCTTTGCCTTGAATGGTCTGCTTCTGGGGTTGCCATTGCCGATACCGTTTTCTAATACGGTCCCGGCCATTGCGATCATCCTATGCGCCATCGGACACACCGAAAAAGATGGGGTTTTCATTTTACTCAGCTATTTATGGTGTTTTTTCGTCGCAATGTTCTTTTCTGCTTTAGGCATTGGCCTGTTCAAACTTACCTAGGTCTAGTGTTAAAAAAAAGGGCCATAAGACCTTTATGGCTTTGTTCCTAAAATTCCGGCTGAGCTACAATCTTCATATAGGAGGACGTATGTTCAAAAAATTATTCGTTGGAGCGTTAGTGGTCGCAGCTGGTTCTGTCGCGCAGGCAGATCATCATAAACCGGGTCATGAAATGGGGCCGTGTATGAAGGATCGTCAAGCTTTGTGTGCCGATAAAAAAGGACCCGACATGGCCAAGTGCATGACCGAAAATAAAGACAAGCTATCTGCTGAGTGCAAAGCTATTCATGAAAAAAGAATGGATTCGATGGAAGCTCTTCAGAAGGTTTGCGGTGAAGACTTTAAAAAGCACTGCGGTGAGGATGTTAAAGTTGGCGGTGGTCGTAAGATGAAGTGTATCCGCGACAATCGCGATAAGTTCTCTGCCGAGTGTAAAGCGGAACTTGATGCAAAAAAAGAAATGCATAAAGATATGCATAAGAAAATGGGCAAGGGCATGTTCAATCGTAAAATGAACAAGGCTGTGCCAGCGGAAACTGCAACCCCAGAGGAAAAGAAGTAATTCTAAAGGTTCATGAGAAAGAAAAGTCTTCGTTTAAGTTTAATTGATGCTTTTCTCTATTCGTTAATGGTTGGAGCCGGCGAGACGTACTTGCCGGCTTATTCTTTAGCTATAGGAATGGGCGAGATCTTTGCAGGATTTCTTGCCACTCTTCCTTTGGTCAGTGGAGCGATCTTACAGTTGCTGACTCCGCGAGGTTTGCAGCACGTACAATCTCATAAGCATTGGGTTGTGGCCCTGGCTGTCCTGCAAGCACTGACATTCATGCCTTTGATCTATTTTTCGGCGACAAGAGCTCCAGATTTTTGGATGCTGTTCTTTGTGCTGTCGTTGTATTGGGGTTCCGGATTTGCAGCTGGACCTGCATGGAATTTCTGGATGGGGCGATTGGTTTTAGTAGAAGAAGGAAATAAATTCTTCGCCAAACGTGCCCGGGTTTCGCAAATTGGAATCCTTATCGGCCTTATTGGCGGGGGCGTAGCCCTGCACAATAATGTGGAGTTCGGGCCCTTCACATCTGTGTTTACCTTGTTGTTTGTCTTTGCTTTAGTTTGTCGTTTAATTTCGTCCTTCATACTTTCATCGCAGTATTTCGATCCACTCTGGAACCGCGAGGTCCCTCGTTTGGGACTGCGCAAGTCTTGGCGAGTTTTTTGGAACAGCTCCGAGAAAAGGAAATTCTTTTTTTATTTGGCTCCCTTCCAGGCAGCAGTTTTTGTCTCCTCGCCATTTATCACGTCGTATATGTTGGCCCAGGTTAAGATGGATTACGGCACCTACATGTCGGCCATTGGAATGATGTTCGTCGGAAAGATTCTGTCGTTAATGGTGATCGATCGCTATCGCGGCAATGTTTCGGGTTTTCGTCTGCTTGTATTTGGAGCGGCGGCGATCACGCCACTGCCGGCGCTTTGGGTCGTCAGCAGTGGAACTGCCTATATTCTCGCTCTCCAATTCGTCAGCGGACTATTCTGGGCTTTTGTTGAAGTCGGTCTATCGCTGATATTCTTTAAAGATTTAAAACAAGAGGAAAAAGTTCCTGTTCTGACTGTTTACAATCTGCTCAACTCGCTGGCGATCATCCTGGGAACATATCTCGGCGGCAAAATTCTTTGGGTTTTTGGAGAACAAGTTCAAAGCTATTACATGGTTTTTATTGCCGGGACGTTAAGTCGCTGGGCTGCGTTCGTACCGCTGTATCGATATATCAAGGCGACTCAAGGATTGCACAGTACTCCAGAATTGCCGTCAGTGACCGAACCGTTGTTGACTACGACAGAGCCGGAAAAAGCTTCTTAAATTCTCTATGAAGATCTTTGTCATTGTAAGGATCTTCTTCACTTGTTAGGTCCGCTTCAGAGTAACCAGAAAAAATAGTTTCTATTTTAAGAGTCGTTTCTGAAATTTTAAACTGTGCACGCCACGTCCGGTAAGCTAGTACGAAGTGATCGCCAGAAGGTTTTACACGTTTTTTTCGTTTGTTGGTGGGTTCGAACTGCAGCTGGTGTAAGAGGAATGCACGAAGCTGTGAAAGTCCCCGTTGCTCTAACCAGTTCAGTTGGTTTTCGCAGTGCTGACTGAAGCTAATAGTGAAACTTTGCTGTAAGCTTTCTTGGAGCCATGCGGGCTCAACTCCTGGGAACGAATCGGCATAGGCCACATAAGGCTTAATATCCAAGATCGGCGTGCCATCCAAAATATCCGCTCCGGCAATTTGGATCTTTAGCTTTTCTATTGAAAGTAAACGCACACAGCTTATGCCAATTGGATTTGGCCGATAAGGTGATCTTGTTGCGAACACACCCAGCTTGGTCTGACTTCCGCGGGGAGGCAATACCATCGGGTTCCAGTGTTGATTGTGATGAAAAAGAAAGACCACCCATAAACGTTCACAGCCCTCTAGGCCGGTCAGAGCCTGTTCAAAGTTCTGAACACTAACAAGTTCTATATGACCATCAGAATGATGATCGTCAGGCTGACGGCCAGCCTCATACGGGTGAACTTGCGAGCTGCGAAAATATCCTATAGGAGCAAAGGTTATTTGTTCGTGCGCCATTGCCTCATCCATTCAAAGCCCGCCACAGCGGCGGTGACACCGACGTTTAAAGAATTTTTTCTTCCGGCAAGCGGAATGATGCGAACCTCATCAATGATTTTGAGAATCTCTGGATCTAAACCAAAACGTTCGTTTCCTAGTACGAAAGCGGTGGGTTCCGCCTCAAAACTTTCGTAAAGGTCCCGGGCAGACGCGGCCGTTTCGAGTGCTATGATGCGATAACCTTCGTCTTTAAGTTCCTCGAGGCATTCCAGAAGTTTCGGGACTTCTTGCCATTCTAGATATTCTTGTGTGCCCATTGCGGTCTTTTCGACCTTCCACTGAGTTGGCAGAGGAGTGTAACCGCAAAGATAGATTTTTTCGGCACCCAGGCATTCAGCCGTTCTGAAGATTGATCCCACATTGAAAGCTGAACGAATATTGTCGAGTACAAACACCAAGGGCAGCTTTTCGAGAGGCGCATTTTCTTTGTCGTTCTCGATAATTAGAAATTCATCGTCTTGCAGATTCTTGTGTAGCAGTCTTTCTACGGGGATACCAAAGCTGACAAAATGCTTTAAGGTCATCTGTGGTGTCAGGTGCCTTGAGACTTGCGCTAATCTCGCAACGGATTCATCAGATGAAGTCGCCAGAAGATCTAACTTGGCTTTCAGCTTTTCTAGTTCGCCGTCATTAAAAGAAAAATCCCTTGAGGATCTTTCAAGCTTTAAGAAAAGCTGATGAATTTCTTCAAGGGATTTTTTGTCTTGAGCGGTTAAAGCCATTATTTCACTCTTTGGCCGACTTGGGCTCCTTTGTCAGGAGATAAGACGAACAAATCGCTGCCGCCATTACCAGCTGCGAGGACCATGCCCTCGGACATTCCAAATTTCATCTTACGTGGCTTTAGGTTGACGCAAACTAAGAGCTTGCGACCCAAAAGCTGTTCCGGCTTATAGGCGGCTTTGATGCCGGCGATGATCTGCCGAACTTCGCCTTGGCCAATATCCACTTTCAGTCGCAGAAGTTTGTCGGCCTCTTTGATCTCTTCAGCTTCGATCACCTGACCAACTCGGAGTTCAACTTTTTCAAAATCCGCAAATTCAATTTCAGCTGCTTTTGCTGGAGCTTGTTCCGGCTTCGTCGTGCCAGTGGCGGTGCTTGAACCTGCGGCCGACGCAGATGTGTTCATGGCTTTTACCAGGGGTTTCTTGGCCGCTTGGATTTCTTCGTTGACCTTACGACTTTCTTCAACCATCGCTTTGACTTTTTCAGGATCAATCCGTGTTGCCAGATGTTCGTAATCATTGATCGGGCGGTGGGAAAGAATGGTGTTGATATCCGACCATTGATAATCTTTTTCACCCAAAAGCTTTGCTACTTTTGCAGTGTACTCTGGAAGAATCGGCTTTAAGTAAATTGCTAACATGCGGAATACATTGAGCGTCGTGGTGATGACTTGCTTAGTTCCAGCAGGATCGGTATCCAATGTCTTCCACGGAGCTTTTTCGTCAAAGTATTTGTTAGCCTCATCAGCAATCGCGCGAATTTCATTCAAGGCTTTTCCAAAATCACGAGCTTCAAAGTGCGCAGCGATTGTCTCAGAGCGCTTCTGGCTGCTTTCGATCAGTTTTAGACCATCAGTGTCTGGCGTGCTCATCTGGCCGTCCATTTTCTTTTTCAACATCTGACCACCGCGAGAACCCAGATTGGTGATTTTACCCACCAGATCAGAGTTCACTCGGCTGACGAAATCTTCCAGGCTGAGGTCAATGTCATCCACGGTGCTGTTCAATTTTGTTGAATAGTAATAGCGTAGATATTCGGGATTCAGATGATTCAGGTAAGTTCTTGCAGCAATGAAGGTCCCTTTAGATTTAGACATCTTTTCGCCGTTCACCATAAGGTGACCATGAACGAAAACTCCATTCGGAGAGCGCACTTCTGCAGCCTTAAGGAATGCTGGCCAGAAAATAGTGTGGAAGCGCGCAATGTCTTTACCGATAAAGTGATAGATCTCTCGAGTCGGATCTTCCCAAATGTCTTTCAAAGTTTTGCCTTGAGCTTTTGCCCACTGAGCCGTCGTCGATACATATCCCATCGGCGCATCCACCCAAACGTAGAAAAATTTCTTATTGTTCGTGCCGGGGATAGCAAAGCCGAAATAAGGTTCATCGCGCGAAATATCAAGATCCTTGAGATCTTCGTTAAACCACTCAAGCATTTTTTTGGAGATATCACTTGAGGTGTGTTTCGGAATCCACTCTTCGAGATACTTTTTAAAATCATTCAGCTTAAAGAAAATGCTTTCGCTGTCTTTTAGGACGGGCGTATTTCCACAGAGCGAACAGTGCACATCTTTCATGTCACTGGGAGCATAGGTCGATCCGCAAACGTCACAAGAATCGCCATACTGATCTGGTGCCTTACATTTAGGGCAAGTGCCTTTTACAAAACGATCGGGCAGGAACATTTTGTCAAACTCACAGTAAAGCTGTTTGATTGCCTGAGTGCGGGTGTGACCTCCGTCTTTCATTTTTCCATAGAAGTATTCGCACAGTTCACGGTTTTCTTGAGAGTTGGTCGAACCATAATGCGCAAATTTAATTTGGAAATCGGCAAAGTCTTTGCTGTGTTCTTCAAAACTTTTTGCAATCAAAGCTTCGGGGGTGATGCCGAGCTCTCGTGCTTTGACCATGATCGGAGTACCGTGAGTGTCGTCCGCGCAGATATAGGTGCACTCATTGCCGCGCATCTGTTGGAAGCGAGTCCAGAAGTCTGCTTGCAGATACTCAACCAAATGTCCTAAGTGGATATAACCATTCGCATAGGGCAGGGCACAGGTGATCAGGATTTTTCTGGGATTTGAAGCATTCGCAGCAGGCATGGACAAGGACTCCTCAAACTAATTTAGCGCCACTCAATTACGCCCGAAAGAAGGTCGTAATGTGCAGAAATAACTTTTACACCACCTCTAGCGACCGCGTCACCAAGGATTGCAGAGCGTTCAGAGAGATTCACCGCCAACTGCGAGCTTTCGCAACCAGCGTAATCCATAAAGACGATCAGATTGGTCCCGAATGTCGCAACGGCCGTTTCAAGACCTTCAATGACGGCTCCGTCCGTCGGCATTTGCGGCAATCTCATAACAAAGATTTCTCCCAGTTTTTGATCGAAAACAATCTCTGGCGGCACGCGAGAGTCACTGCACGAAATCACTACCGAATGGGGGCGTTGACCATTCACTAGGCGAAGGCGATCTTTTGCAGATGTCCCGTCGGCACGGAGGCGACCTTTGGTAAAGCGAGTGTTGCCATTTTTTAACCAACCCAGGGCTTTTTCAGCGGGGACAGGGCCGACCTCACGCACGATCTTGGCTTGGCTGTCTTGCATTTGTTGAGCAGCATTTGCGACGGCTTGCTTCATCTCTTCGACCTGAGCGGCACTATCGACAGGGTTGACTGGTGTCATATCCTTTGTTCCCGTTGCGATGGCCTGGGCAGGGGCTTCTTTGGTCACTCCCTTAGAATCTTTTAACAAGACTTTTGTATCCTGATTTGGCGCCCTTTTGCTATAAGAAGCACAAGCAGTAAGGTTAAGAACAGCTAAGCTGAGTAAGAGATAAGTTTTCATTCGTTGAGTCCTCCAAACCTGAGTTGCTTTATTGTCAGGACCTCTAGCGAGGCAGGTCAACGAAAAATAAAAAAACTTCGCCCTACCTCGGGGAAAAAATTAGAATAACCAAGAGTCAAAGGAGCCTTTAATGTCCATTGCCGCTATGACCACAGACCTCAGTGTTCTTTCTTTTGAACAAATTCAGGAAAAGTTAAGTCAGAGAATGTATTCGGCACAGAAGAACTATCTGGCAATGTACAGCACTTGGTGGGGTGGAATCGTCACAGATCCCACCTTGATGTTCGTGCCTATCGATGATCACTTGGTTCATCGTGGGGATGGTGTCTTTGAAGCCATCAAAGTCGTTCAAGGAAAGGCTTTTTTACTTCAAGAACATCTGGAGCGGCTACAGATGTCCGCTGCAAAGATTCATATCGACTTGCCCATGCCCATCGAAGAGATGAAGGATATCATTCTTAAAACGACAGAGGTCGCTGGTTCTGAAAATGCGATGCTGAGACTTTATATCAGCCGAGGGCCAGGCGGATTTACGACCAATCCCTATGAGTGTGTTGGTTCTCAGATGTATTTGGTCGTCACCACTTTGAACACTCTTTCGGAGGAAAAATACCTGCGTGGAGTAAAAATCGGGCGCAGCGCGATTCAGCCTAAAGACCCTTGGTTTGCGACCGTTAAGACCTGTAATTACCTTCCGAATGTTCTAATGAAAAAAGAAAGTGTCGATCGTAAATTAGATTTTACCATCGGTATAGGCAGTGATGGTTTTATCACTGAAAGCAGCACCGAAAACATCGTGCTGGTCGATAAGGACAACAGCCTGGTCAGGCCTTATTTGCGGCAAATCTTAAAAGGCACGACGATGATTCGTACTTTTGAGCTTGCACAAGAGCTCGTAGTTCGGGATCTGCTAACATCCGTTCAAGAAAGAGATTTGACCGAGCAGGATTTGGTAACCGCGCGTGAAGTAATGATGATTGGAACCACTTTGGATGTCTTGCCAGTCACTGAGTTTGAAGGTCAAGTGATCGGCCGTGGCCAGCAAGGTCCCGTGGCGAAAGCTCTCTTGGACTTGCTTCGCCACGACATGAAGCAGGGGCCGAAAGCAACCCCCGTGAAATTAAATATCTAACTGAATCTTATCAAGCAATTCGGGGTCTCTTAATACCATTTCGCCGCCCTTGGCGATGGCTAACAGAGGCTCTGAGGCAATTCGTACAGGCAAGCGAACTTCATTATTTAAGCGAATATCGATATCTCGGATCAGCGCACCACCACCGGCCACAATCACGCCGCGCTCGATAATGTCTGCCACAAGTTCTGGCGGAGTATGCTCTAAAGCGCGGTGAACAGCGTTGATGATTTCTTGCATACAGCCGTTCATGGCAAGTCCGATATCCTCTGAGCTGATTTCCATGGTTTTAGTCATGCCGGTATCAGCATCGCGACCAGAAACTGTCGCCATGCGAATGTCCTTTTTGGGAACGGCTGTGCCGATAGTGACCTTAAGGTATTCAGCTGTTGTTTCGTTAATGATGAACTTCTTGTACTTCTTAAGATAGTCTATAATTGCATCATCGATGCGGTGTCCGCCGACGCGAGCAGCCTCGCAATAAACGATATCTGCAAGTGCAATCACAGCAACTTCGGTCGTTCCGCCGCCAATATCTATGACCATGCTGCCTTCAGCGGATTTGATCGACAAACCCGAGCCGATAGCGGCAGCCATTGGTTCATCAATAAGAAACACCTCTTTAGCTCCCGCCATTTTACAAGACTGAATGACCGCTTTTTTTTCGACCTCGGTCACCCCATAGGGAAGGGAGACCACCACGCGGGGGCGAGAGAAAACCGACTTAACCCCTGGTTGACTTAGAAAGTGCTTTAGCATTGTCTCGCAAGTTTCGAAATCGGCAATAACACCGTCACGGATCGGTTTCTGCGCGAAGATATTCCCAGGGTTGTTTGCAAGCTTTTCTTTGGCGTCTTTGCCGACGGCGATCACTCGTTTTTTGCCAGGGGCCGTTTGCTGATAAGCGATAAGAGAGGGTTCATTTAAAATAATCCCTTTCCCCCGTGCCGCGACCAGAGTGTTGGCAGTGCCGAGATCCACATAGAGTTCAGCGGCAGATCCTGCCTCGTCTTTAAAAAGCCATGAAAACATAATTAGTTCCCAAATCCTTTTGTGCTATCAAATGGGAAAGTCGCGAAGATTGAAATGTATGAATAAGATTTATTCAGATCCAAGCCAACTTCCGCACCGAAAGTTCCGATCACTTCTGGATGAGTGTATTCGCTACCGAAAGCGATATTGCTCGCCACAAAGTTCTCTTCTTTGGTATTTAAGAAAGTGATTGGAACTGCTACATAAGGAACTGTCAGTCCGTATTCGGTTTCATACTTTTTACTGATCAGCGGAGCGACCTGGAGCTGCAAAAGGTTCTCGTCGCCATCACGAGCTAAGCCAGCTCCCGCACGCAGACCCATTGCTGGTTGATTATCGACGTCAGGGAATGGGACCCACTTCACACTGGCAAAAGCATTGAAATCAATGGCTCCTGCTCCAATCGTGATGCGGGCGCTGGTGGACTCGTTCAACGAGCCGTTCAGGAAGACATTCAGGTTGGTTCCGCCGCCTTTGTTAGTCAGGAACTGCGGTTCGACTCCTAAGGAATATTTTCCGACAGGCAAAACTTCCGCTGATTCAGCAATGCTTAAATAAGCGTGGGCGTTGGAACTTAAAAACAAACATAAAACGAAGTATTTAGCGAATTTCATGGATAAAAACCTTTCGACTTAAAAATGGTATCCATTCGCGAATCGTTTGACAAGAGCTTGCTCGGGGGAGAACACTCAAAGAGTGACAAAATTACCGATTTCTTTAGTGGTCATCACTTTCAATGAAGAATCCAATATTGAGCGCTGCATTCGCTCGGTCCCGTTTGCCGATGATGTCGTTGTTGTTGACAGTTTCTCGACAGATCGAACAGTTGAGCTTGCTCAAAAATGCGGCGCTCGGGTTTTTCAGGAAAAGTGGCGAGGTTATGGTCCCCAAAAGGCGTTCGCAACAGAGCAGGCTCAGCATTCCTGGGTTCTGTCTTTGGATGCGGATGAGGCTCTCAGTCCAGAGTCAGTGTCTGAAATATCTTCGATGTTTGCCGATCTGAATCCCGAAGCGGGATATGTGTTGCCGCGAAAATCCTATCATCTAGGGCGTTGGATCGGCTATGGTGGTTGGTATCCCGACTATCAGCTGAGGTTGTTTAATAAAGCTCATTCGCAGTGGAATTCCGCTGACTTGCATGAGAAAGTAGAAGTTAAAGTGAAACTTAAACTAAGGCAACCGATCTTGCATTGGGTGTTCGACAGTTTAAGCGATCAAGTGGTGACGAATGATCGGTACTCAACATTGGGAGCCGAGCAGCTTTATGCACAAGGAAAGAAGTTTTCTTACCTAAAGTTGATCTTTAAGCCCTGGTCGAAATTTGTAGAGACGTACTTTTTCAAACGCGGATTCATGGATGGTTTGCCGGGTTTCATTATATCAGTCGGGGCTGCCTATTCCGTGTTTTTGAAATTCGCAAAGTTGTGGGAGATGCAGCGTGTTCGTAAAAAAGGCCCTTCTTAGTTTCATTTTTGGGTCCGTGTTTTTGGCGGGGCCATCGATTTTTGCGCAAAATCCTCCTAAGTATCCGGCGCTGACTCATTGGCAAGGCCAGGCCTGGGTCACCAGTAAAGACGGCGTTCGTCGTTTGATCAAATCTCGACAAGTCTTGCGTGAAAAGGCCGTGATCGAGACCGCTCTTTCTGCTGAAGTGCGCATTCAGATGGATGCAAAAAGAACTTTAACTCTTTTAGGTAACAGCGAGATTTCATTACCGGTGATAAGTTGGGAGACGGGGGAGGCGCCCGTTGTGATGTTAAAGTCAGGTTCCTTCCGTTGGCTGCAAAAAAATAAGACAAAAACAGATTACAACATCGCGCTGACTTCGGATTTGTTTCAGTTTATCTCCCCCGACGGCGAATATGTTTTTATCATGGAACCGAGCAAAGCCTACGCTGGGGTCAAAGTCATCGAAGGCGCCATGGAGTTTTCGGCGATGAATGGCGAAGAAAGTGTGAATGTCAAAACAGGTCAGCAGGTCGGCTTCCAAGGTGTCATTGAAAGTGGTGAGATCGTTTATGATGTTCTACTTAAAGGCCGCAAGATTCCGCGCGGCCGTCTGACCGAAGTGGTGCAAATCGATAAAAAGGAACTCCACCGCGTAGCTGATGAAGCTCGCAAAAAGAAACAAGCTGAACAGGCAGAGATCGCACGCAAGGAAGCGGCCAAGGCTCGGGCTTCTCAAGAGGGCCGAATTTGTTCTCGGCCATCCGGAAAATTTAATGAGTGTGTTTGGACTTGCATCGACAATCCCAAGGGTGAAAAGAAAAATTGCCTGGTGCGGCGACCCGGAGTCAGCTGCGTTCGTCAACGCTGCAACGCCAACGGCCAATGGGCCGAAGACACGGTGCTGAGTGCTGAAAAAGCCAGCATCATGTGTAAGGCAGAGCCCGTTGTCGCTGCGTGTGACTATTAATAGGCACTTGTTCTAATTGACACTTCCTTCTGATTTTCAGATCGTCATTGCTGTTTTTTGAGGGGGAAGCGTGTCTGATTTTTCTTATGGCCACAGTCGTGGTTGGATCGAAGTGATCGTTGGTTCAATGTTTAGCGGAAAAACCGAAGAGTTGATCCGTCGTCTGCGCCGAGCCGAGTTCGCGCGACTACAAATTCAAGTTTTTAAACCCATCATCGACAATCGCTATAGTGATATGGCGGTAACTTCTCACGACCTGACCAAGATTGATTCTTTGCCGATACAGAAAGCGACCGAAATTTTTACTTATATAAAACCCGGCACCAAGGTTGTAGGTATAGACGAGGGACAATTCTTTGAAGACGACTTGGTTGAAGTCGTTCAAGGTCTTGCGGCTCAAGGTGTGCGAGTGATCATTGCGGGCCTGGATACCGACTGGCAGGGTAAGCCTTTTGATCCCATGCCGACCTTGATGGCCATTGCTGAAAGTGTTTCCAAGCAACACGCGGTTTGCGTAGTTTGTGGTTCTTCAGCGAGTCGCACACAAAGAACTGCCGGCGGAGATTCCCAAGTTTTAGTCGGAACTCATGATGCCTACGAAGCCCGCTGCCGTCATCACTTTAAGCCGGAGGTTGATCAACCAACTCTTGATTGGAAGCTCCAGCGCGAGGCGATGGTGGAGAATCATCTAGAAGCTTAGCTCATGGCTGCGGTTTGATCGCCGTACGGGATTTGTCAGTTCTTTTTTTGAGGTGCTGAGTGAAGAAGTCTATTGTTTTTTCGTTAATAGCTTTGATCGCAGTGGGCTTCGGTTACTTCGTATTAAGAGATTCACCCGCGGAAAAATCTCAACTTCAAAATGATTTTGAAAATAAAATTTCTGTCGGTCGAGAGAATCTCCGGAAGAAAATCATTTCGAAAGTAAATACTCAAAGTATGTCGGAGATGAATGATCGCGACGTCTTTCAGGTAGTAACCTCCGATTTTAGCCAACAAGAGGAAGAGTTAGTTCGACAAGCAGTCCAAGCATTTGAAGAGCGATCGGCAGGAATGGTCAAGTATTGGGAGAGGCACCGGCTGGAGTTATATCGGCAGATCGGTATTCAAGGTTCTGACATAGCTGATATTGACGAGATAAACCGGTTCTATTTTGACTTGGTTCGAGAATTACAGAAGAACCTCGGACCGAACCCCTCTGATGAGGAAAGGCGTCAAATACATGAGATTCATTCAGAGATTTTTCAGGCTTTGGATGATGATATTAGGGCGTACCTTGGTGTTGATCGCTTTGAATGGATGAAAAAAGCTCGGACTCAGTTTAATAAAGCTTTTAGCAAGCATCACAACTCTTCAAGTGAGATGCTTGCTTGGTAAGCAGGAGGGTTTGGAATTTTAATCCTTGATCTCAAAATTAAGCCCTTTTGAGAGCTTTTTGTGGCCATAATGGCTTAAAAACCCTAATTTTTCCCCTTGCACTTTTTCTGCGAAAGTCCTATAAATTTCGTTCTATCGTGGTGGCTGTAGCTCAGTTGGTAGAGCATCGGATTGTGATTCCGAGTGTCGCGGGTTCAAGCCCCGTCAGTCACCCCAATTTCCTTTCCTAGGAAATTGTTAAAGGCCTCCCAAAAATCATAAATAGCTGAAAATTCAAATCAAGTGGTTTCAATAAGTTACGGGTCTCTTCGCGCGTGTACCGTTACAGCGAATTACGGGGAATTACCCTGTTTGGCTATATCTGGCTATACGTTGGCTATACGATTTTTTTGATACAAACCACTCATCCCTAAGCACATCCCAAGACCAAGTTGCCCGCGTTACAAGGCCCGCCCTGTAAGTCAGCGATGTGACTTGGTTTAGCCTGTCTTGCTCGCTCCTTATTCCTGCTGACCACCCGCTCTCTACGAGATCAGGTGGTCAGCAGCGGAGCTCACAAGGCAGGCAAAACCAATAGCCAAAGATTGGCTATCAACAGGGCGGGCAGATTTAAACTTTTTAGGGAGGAATGAGTGCAATTAGCAATGAGTGGGATATTCCCAGAGATCACAGAAAAACGAACCTCAGCAAAGAATATTGTATTAACTGAGAGGGATTTTGAAATTTTAGAATTTATCATGGATATGAAATTCGCAGGTGTTGAGGAAGTGTTTGAGAAGTTTTTTAAGATAACCTTAACGAATGAATCGGCGAAAAGTTCGGAGTGGGCGAGGAAGCGACTTTGCCAACTTGAAAAGGCAAACTTTTTGAAGTCGATGCGATCCTTTTCTGAAAGCACGAGATACTACGTTACCACCTTCAAAGCATACTATGCGTTGTCGCAATTTAACCCCGAGAAGTTTGTGAGTAAACCGAGTGGGGGATTTGATCAACGGACCTTCTTGCATGACCGTGGCGTTTTACGTGCGCGTTTGTATCTTGAGTCCTTGAGAAAGGTAAATTCTTGGATTTCAGATCGTAAACTAAAGTCTTCGACAGAATTAGCTGGTGGTCTGACCGTTCAATATATTCCCGATGCGATCTATGTCACTTCGGCTAGTGTGCGCGTTGCCTTTGAACTTGAAATCGCTGTGAAGGCGAAAAGTCGTTATCAAGACAAAATCAAAAAATATGTTCAACTTATGCGTTCGACCAATATGCAACACAAGGTTTTTGATCGGGTTCAGTTTGTTTGTGCGAAAGATACTGTCGCAAAGTTTTTGCTTAAAGAGACCCGGATCTATGGGGAACTTTTTGAAGTCGTGACCGTTGAAGATTTCTTCTTTAGAAATGATGAGGTTAAGCATGAAGAAGCTTAATGCCGTTCAAGATTTGGTGTCCGGTGGTGGTGGCAATCTTAAGCCTTCTTCTGCTGATCGCGTTGTCATTGGCAAGGTCAGTGGTTCCTTGTGGCGCAAGGAGGAACTGACAGAAGGTCAGCTCAATCACCACGTTCATATTGTTGGAGCATCAGGGTATGGCAAGACAGTTTTGCTTTCTCATATCATCAAACAGCGAATTCAGCAGGGGAAGGGGTTGCTGTTCATTGATCTGAAAGGTGACATCGAGATGATCATGAAGTTTTCAAAGTTTGTTGCCGACAACGACCGAATTGAGGATCTTCAGATTTTCTCTTTGTCGGATCAGAAGTTGTCTATTCCTTATAATTTGATTGATGACGGAACGCCAACGCAGCTGCGAGATAAAATCATGCTGTCGCTAAATTGGTCTGAGGAATTTTATAAAAATCAGTCCGCCAGTTTTCTTTTAAAGGTATTGATTGGTCTTTGTTATCTGCGCGATAAGCAGTCTTTCAGATTTCATTTGGGAACCGTTTTGGAGGCGGCAAGTAGCTCTGAATTTTTGGAAAGTCTGTCATTGAAGGTGCCTGAGTGCGAGCGTCGGGCTAAGGCTGCATTGGAAGATTGTTACAATTTTCTCAATTCGCAGGATAACTATAAATCACTTCAGGGGTTGCGAACTCAGATCGAGTCGCTGGTTCTTTCTGATTTTGGAGATATGATCACTTCGGAAGATCCAGGTATTAATTTGTACGATACTGTATCCAATGGAAAGATCGCTTTTGTGTTTTTGGATTCCCGCAGGTATGGAGAGACGGCGAAGTCGGTAGGTCGATTTATCCTGCAAGATTTAAAAATGGTTTCGGCAAAGGTTGATGCCGAAGTTCCGAAAGAGCAACGTCGTCCGTTCACAGTGATTATTGATGAGTTTGCAGATTTAGCTCAGGAAGACTTCATTGGTTTCCTGGATCGTGCGAGAAGTTCGAAAATGTCGGTGATAGTTGCGCACCAAGAGATATGTGATTTGTTGCGAATTAGCCCTGAGTTTGCAGGCCGCCTGATGGGGAATACATCAACCTTGTATGCCTTTCTTCAGAAGCGTCCGGAGAGTGCGGAGATGATCTCTGCGATGGCAGGAACCCGCAAAGCTTGGAAGGAGACGGTGCAGTCTTCAAAGATGCTTTGGCTGGATGTTCCGACGGGGAATAAGTCGCTTAGGGAAGTGGAGGAGTTTGTGATTCACCCCAATACAATTAAATCCCTAAAAGTTGGGAAGTGTATATCAGTGAAAAAGTATCCAGAATCTAGAGCGTACCTAGTGGCGGTGAATCATGAAAATTAATATTTTCAACCGTTTATATGGTGGTTTTTCAGTAATTAGGTGAAGTCGTTGAATACTTAACCGTGTACTTTTTGTGTCGGCAATAAATTTGCTTTGAATTTCGCCCATGGTGGCGGCTCTCAATAGTTTAAAAATCAAATCCTATCGGCGCCACAGGCCGGAGCAAAATCTATTGTATCGGACCATCGAAACCTATTGGCCGATTTTCGTAAACGAACAAAGAAAAGTCGGCAAAACCTTACCTCATTTTATACGTGATGAGTTCGATGACTTTCTGGAGTGTGGAATTCCAGAAAACGGATTCGTTAGAACTTATTGTTATGCATGCCGGTACTCCGGCATTGTTCCTTTTTCTTGTAAGCGCAGGGGTTTTTGCCCCAGTTGCTGTGCGCGGCGGATGAATGATGAGGCGGCTCATCTAGTTGATGCCGTGATCCCGGAAGTTCCCACCAGGCAGTGGGTTTTCTCTTTTCCATTTAAAATGCGATTACTGATAGCTCGAAATCAAAGTCTGATGAATAAGGCCTTGAAAATTTATATTAATGAAATTCAATCGTTTCAAAGGAAACGCGCCAAAGCTGCAGGTTTTAAAGAGCCCCGGAGTGGGGCTGTGACTTTTATTCAAAGATTTGGTTCAGCGCTAAATTTAAACATTCACTTTCACACAGTGATCCCTGACGGAGTGTTTTATAAAACGTCAGGCGGATATCGGTTCCATCGGTTGGCAGAGCCGAGTTTTGTGGAACTTTGTTCCGTCGCCATAAAAATCCGCAAGAAGGTTTTAAACGCCATCGAGAAAATGGGGCTGGCAGAAGATTTTCAAACTTTTTTTGACGAGGAATCGTTGGGCGAGATGCAGTCGATTTCCATCACACAAAAAGCTGCGTTCGGTGATCGAGCAGGGACGGGGCTCAAAAGATTTGGAGTTAAAAAAATAGAAGTGGATCCCGAAGGTCAGGATCCTTATTCCGCGAAGATCGACGGATTTAGCTTAAATGCCAGTGTGAGTGTTCCAGCGCAAGATCGCAAAAGGCTTGAACAGCTGATTCGATATATGGCTCGTGGGCCTATTGCAACAGAAAGGCTGTCGGAAGGATTTCCTAATCAGCTGGTTTACAAAATGAAATCCCCTTGGCGTGATGGCACAACACACGTTAGTTTTTCGCATTTAGATTTTATTGCAAGATTGGTGGCGTTGATTCCCCCGCCACGCATGAATATGGTGAGGTATCATGGTTGTTTTGCTCCGAACTTTAAAGATCGGGATTTGATCGTCAAACGACCATCGCAGAAAAAGGGAACAAACGAATCTTATCTTGTGAATAATTTTGCGAAGGTTGAAAAAGTAAAAAAAGAGCGTCTTCGTTGGGCAGAGATGTTGAAGCGTACTTTCAAAATTGACGTGACAGTCTGCCCAAGGTGTTCCGGCAGGTTAGAGCAGATTGCTGTTATTAAGGATAAAGCCGCTGCAAAAAAGATCTTAGAAAGTCTTGGGGAATTAAGTTCGTTTCGACCGTTAGAGGTCATAGAATCTCGTGGTCCGCCTTGTTCTGATGACTTTTTCATCGATGAAATAGATCAACGCGATCCAACTTGGTGAATTAATCTGACCAGGAGTGGGGTGCTATTGCCTAATTACCGAAAGCGACGAAAAACCCTGTTTATTTTACCAGTTACCAGCTCTCGGTTAGCCCCTATCGGGGCGAGGAGTGCAACATAAGGACTCATTATCGGGGAGTTTGAGCGTAGTTCCCTTGGGAGCATAGACATTGGGTTTCAGGAAACCCTCTTTTATATGTCTTAGACTTGTATTTATTGAAATAAAAAACATCGAAGCACCAACTCTATTCTATGCGGGCATTAAAGCGACTGAACAAGCCAGGACTTATCTGGCGTTAATTCCAAATCAATATACGTCTCTTAACCACAGAGACGACATTAGATTTTCGGGACATGCTATTGGGTTCAATCGGAAAACTAGAGAATGGTTCAGCGAGTGGCAAATTCCGCATAAGGGATTAGTAATTAATAATTACGAAAAGAAAGTTCTTGAAGGAATGGGCACCTTATTAAAGCAGCAAGCTAAGAGGAAATCTGGGGTTTCAAAGAGAATACTTGATATAGCTGAAATGTTCTTTGCGGCGAAAACATCGCGGTATTCGCCCGCTAAGCTACTTTTACTAGCTACGGTTCTTGAATCTCTATTATTGGAAGAAACTTTCAATCAGACGACTGAGTATAAAAAGATAAACCAAAAGGCCCAGAATCAAAGTCGCCCAGATTTAAAAGTAAAAAAGGGGGTTTACTTCCATAGACGCCTTGATGGTTTTATTTCCAAACACTTTGATATGAAAAAGAAAGGCGCAAGTGCCTCTCTAAAATTTTTAAACGAATTATACGACAAGAGAAGCGAGGTAACGCATCTTTGTGAAAAGCACAACCTCTCGGATTCACAAGTACAGATAGTTGAAAACCTATGCCTTGTCTTGATGGAGAAAATCTGTAAGGCCGGAGGGCGAACGCATTTGGCATCTATTCGTAAAGTTTGTGGAATATCGGGGCAAGGTCTGATTTAAAGGGAGATTTATTATGGGCGCAGCAAAGCACGAAATGATGAGATACCAAGATGAGAGATGGTCCGAAATTGATGATGACCGATCGGCTTGTAAAGAGTGCTTTAATGATGAAGGCATTAAGAAGTTCATCACTTTAAACTCATCAGGAATCGGATGTGACTTCTGCGACGATGGCGAAAAGAGAAAGAGCCTAGATTTAAACTCAGTAATCGAGTTTGTCGCTGATTGCATCAATAGGGAATATGCAGATCCTCAAGGAGTTCTTCCGTGGGATTCGGAAGATGGCTGTTATCTTCTTGAATCAGAAATAATATCTACGGAGTTTCTAATTGGTGATTTCCCAGCCGTTATTTCTTGATACTTGGGACGCGATTTCTTTGCTGAGGAAGGGCGTCAGTCATAGCCCTGGTAAATTTGGAGTAACTCATTTGATGATGCTGGTGAGCTTCCACGGCAGCTTTCGCCATCTCAAATGTTTGTGAGATCCAGAGCCCATCCCAGCAGTGAGGCAGGTCGAAATAATCCATTGAATGAAACGCAGCATAAAAACCTCTCCTATCGAAGTCCTTTTTGTTTTTCGAGCCTATGGATGGCGGTGATGGCGGTCGTTCTGGGAATTCCCATCAGAACCGAAATTTTCCGCGATCCAAGACCGTCAAATTGCTTCTAAAGCCGATAAAGCGGAAACTGACGCCAAGATTCAGAAGCTTGAAGCTGAAAACGCTGCACTCAAAGCGTATATCTGCGACAAAGACCCTGCGGCTCCTATTTGCAAATAAAGGCACTTTTTATCGTGCCTTTCCCGTATGTCCGTAATTTTTATCTATGGCCCTTTCGGCATGCTTCAGGGCTGGCGTCGTCAGTCCCACCCTGAATTTAAAAACTCAAATTTAGCAATGGCGACAGTGCGGCAAGATTTTTTTCGCCCTCAATATAGGCAAATGTATTTTGGATGGTCGCTGTTTGTGGAATTCCTGGGCCCGCATAACGAACACGAACGTTGATCCAGAAGTTGCCCTGTTCGAGTATTTCATTAATGACGGCTTTTATATCCGAGCTTTCAAGAGTATTGACCACATTATTTCCTGAAACTGATTGATTAAATACGACGGTCCCCTGATCCCAGCCTTGAGGCTTGGATTGTCCCTTTATAAGGACGCTATCAACAGCGGCATCGCCTACGAGAGCTAAGCGAATTTCAACGTCAAGAGATCCAGATCCCGTGAAAAGCGCCTCACCATAGACTTTTGCGAGAAGGATGTCAAAATCAGCTTGCGCTTCTTCGGGAACGGCTTGTCCGATTTCGGCATAAAAGTTTGTATTAAGAAGAATGATCGGAATGTCGGCCGGTGCTGATGGTGTCGTATTGACGGCAAAAAAGGCACTTCCACAGCCGGAAAGAAGACAAAGTGAAATGATTAAAAGAAAGGTTCTTTGCATGAAGACTATCATCGCGCGTCTCCGAAGTTCCAGTAGAAATCTAAAACGGGAAGAAGATTTATGTTGATGGATGGATCTTTGATTTCCACGTAAGTGATGCCCAATCGCAGTCCGAAAGTTTCTCCACTGCGAAGAATGCCAAGGCTACCGCGTGGTTGTTTGTTCTCAAAATCGTGCCCTGCCTCGATGACAGTATGCCAAGATGGACCCATTTTGATATTAAGAGCAGAGATAAGATTTAATATTTTTGAATCCGACACGTTTGCGTATTGGGTGTTGATATGAGCAGCCCCCCAATCCCAGTAGTAAGATGTACCCACAAAGGCATTGTAGCCGTTGTATTTGACTTTCAACGACTCGATCATGGAGTTCTGTTTTTTTGCGAAATCTTCGAGAGTGGATTCACCAAAAAAATGAATATAGCGTGCTCCTGCCGTGAATGCCCAAGAGTTATTGACTTTAGAAACATATTTCAGTCCTAAGTTTCCGGTCATCGTAAGATCCATGATTGTGTTTGTATTGACGTAGAAGTCATCCCAGCTAAATCCAGTTTGTTGTAATCCAACGGTCCAATTTTTTTCAGGAAGAGCCGCGGGCTCCACAGTCAAAAGTTTGAAAGGCTCCGCAGACCAAGTGGCAGGTGCCGCGAAAAAGAAATAAAGCAGGACTGAGATAAAATTCGGGTGTATTTTCATCGGAGGATATTTCGGAGGGTGATGAAATATCAAGAGTCTAGTTTTTGCCATCAGTCCTGATAGAGGCAACGCCGCCTAAGAGCCAAGAAGGCAAAGAGTGGCATTAGTAACAAAACAAGGGCTACAAGACCGGATGGGCCTGGACGAGATCCATTCGATGTACTTTTAACCAATCCACAGCCACCACCTAAAATGGCCCCCTCATAGATGGTATTATCATCCGAAGAGGATAGTGTGGATGAACTTGTCTCCGTGGCATTTTGGGCGGCTACCACAGAGTTATAGACATTAAGACGTCCCTCTGTTGAAACCTTCCCGGAAAGGCTGGTGATTTTATCAGTTCCACCCAATATCAGATTGCGCACTCGCACCCCATCGAGGAACGATTTTTCTCTTATCATAAGAGCGGCTGTTCCTGCGACAAAAGGGGTGGCCATGCTTGTTCCAGAAGAGGTTCCGTAAGCGTCACTCGGAAGTGTGCTTTTGATATCTTGTCCCGGGGCGCCCATGTGTACAGTTTTAAAGCCAAAGTTTGAAAAATCCGCGAAAGCATCACTATCTGTTGTAGCCGCGACCGCAATGATATTTTCCACTGCATAACTTGCTGGGTAGGTGGGATTCGAATCGTTGTCGTTTGATTGATTTCCTGCCGCTGCCACAAAAGAGCGACCCGTCGATTTTGAATGCTTAATCGCATCCAGTAACGCCTGACTAGCTCCAGTACCACCCCAGGAGTTGTTCAGGACGTGGGCTCCATTTTTTATTGCATATGTAATGGCATCAATAGCATCACTAGTAGTTCCCGAACCTTGGCTATCAAGAAACTTTAGAGGCATGAGGAGGATTTTTGATTTCTCCAGAGGATTTGCAAAGATATTTTGAGTCACGCCCAGAACTATTCCCGCGACATGAGTTCCATGTCCCTGGTCATCCATCGGAGAATTGTTTTTAGAGACGAAGTTCCAGCCATTTACGTCGTCAACGTAGCCATTGCCATCATCATCAATTCCGTTGCCGGGGATTTCATTTGGATTCACCCAAATGGATTCCGAACCCGCGAAAACCTCATGACTCGTATCAACTCCCGTATCAATAATGGCAACTACAGTACGAGGGAGGTCCGTCGTTAGGATGCTCCATGCTTCATCGACTTTGATAGGGGCAGAACTTTGGCTGAAGCCGGAGCCCCCGAGAAGCCCGAACTGTTGAAGCTGGTCTGCTTTGACAATGTAGTTCGGCTCAACATATTCGACATCCGGGTCTGTTTTGATATTGGTAATGGCATTAGCAAGACTGAGTCCCGGCGCAAGCTTTAGATGGTGAATGTTAAGATGAGACCATGCTCTATTCTGACTTAAAAGCCCCGCCGCGTGCGCAGATTTTATATACCCGCGAGTATTAGGAAACGCTGCCGCGGGCTTTAGCTTTATCAGGACCTCATCACTTAAGGATTCCTGCGCCAAAGCAACCGAATGTAAAGCAAACGCAATTAAAATAATGTGAACGATTCTGCGCCATAAGTTCATATGCTTATAGAATACCTTATGTCACCAATACGGTCGAAATCTTGAGAGCTATTGTTTAGTTTTGATACCAGCAAGTTCAGTTGAATCAATCTGAGATATCTTGTCATTTATGAGTTAGGGAGCTTTGCCGATAAGTTTAAATTATCTGTATTTATCAAAGGATGTTGTGGTGAGATTAAAGAAGGCAGCGTTGGTTATTCTAGGTGTTTTTATAATCACTTCCTGTGAACAGCCTAATGTCTTGACAGAGTTTTCAAATACGACCTCTGACGAAGCTCTTTATCTTGAAGCCAAGCAAAAAATGAATGACTTCGACTGGAATAGGGCGATCAGTATTCTAACGACGGAGTTATCTGCGGATTATCGGATACGTACTGAGGTCAAAGAAACGCTTATGCATGCTTACGGCGGAAAATGTGGTATTTTGGCCCTTGATTTAATCGCTTCGTTAAATGAGGCCACTTCGTCAAAAATGTTTGAGGTTTCATTGCAAATATTCGGAGGGCAGAGTGTCGATACGTCTGCTTGCGATAATTCATTTGATACTCTCATGAGTATAAGTTCAGATAGTACACAGCGGACAAGTGATCAGAACTTATTCGCGGCCATCCTAGGCCTTTCTAAAATGGCAACAAATATTCATGTCAAGTTTGATACAGAGTCATCTGGACTTGGTGATGGAGTTGTGGATGCGGGATGGGATTCCTGTCCAGACTCCACAGATCCTGCGAGACTGAGTGATGCTGAAGTGAAAAAAATTATTTCGGGGGTAGGGCTTATTTTTGAAAATCTTACGGTGCTGGGAAGTGAGCTCACATCTGGCACCGCCAGTGCGAGCCTCACGGACGCTTTGAATTCTTGCGAATCGGTTTTGGGTGTTGGAAACTGCACCATTGTTGACGAAGCTGCCGTTACTCCCGAGGTTCGCCGTTTTTTCCGTCGCATGATTTCAAGTTCTGCGGTGGGATACGGGACCTGTGATATCAGTGATTCAACGACGCCTAGTTGTTGTCCGTCCATCGCGAATCCATAAAGGGCTCACTGGAAAGATCAACAGCTATTTCTTAGCTCTACTCGCGACGAGAGAGTTTTGCTGGCGCGGTTTCACCATAGCCTTTGTAAATTTAGAATAACTCATTTGATGATGCTGGTGAGCATCCACGGCAGCTTTCGCCATCTCAAATGTTTGTGAGATCAGGGCAGAGCCCACCCCAGCAGTGAGGCAGGCCGAAATAATCCATTGAATGAAACGCGGCATAAAAAACTCCTAGCGTAGTCCTTTTTGTTTTTCGAGTCTATGGACGGCGGTGATGGCGGTCGTTCTTTACCAGCTCTCGGTTAGCCCCTATCGGGGCGAGGAGTGCAACATAAGGACTCATTATCGGGGAGTTTGAGCGTAGTTCCCTTGGGAGCATAGACATTGGGTTTCAGGAAACCCTCTTTTTCCCTTGGGAGCATAGACATTGGGTTTCAGGAAACCCTCTTTTATATGTCTTAGACTAGTCCCGCGCCGTCAGTGGATGAAAAGATCTGGATATTACTGTCGCCAACTCCGGAAAGTGGTGGTTCTATGCAAGAGGGTCCCTTTTCGACGAAGGAAATTATTGGGCAGATCGAAAACAATCAGCTTTCCGTCTACCGCTATGTCTGGAAAAGTGGTCTGAGTGGCTGGTGTTTAATTAAAGATCGACCCGAGTTTAATACTGTAAATACTTCAGAGCGTCTCGCCACGCCCCTTGGATAGGACTTTTCAAGGTTTTTAGCTCTACAGTTGTGAACAAGGTTTAGACACTTCAGTCTTTATTTCAGCGGCGAGGCCCAGTCGAACAGAAAATTTGCTCGGATAGTCTTCCGTGAGGTACAAACGTACTGCTTAACGGAGGTTAACCTAATGAAAGTTATTGGTTCAAACGGAATGAGGCACTTGGGGCTTCTTTCTTTAGCGCTCTCATTTATCGTATCGTATCAGGCGAGCGCTCTTGAAAAACGCAACCTAGTAGAAGGGGAGAAGTACTATATCACCGGTTCAGGTGTGAATGTACGTAGCTCTGAATCTACGAGTGCAAAAAATGTGGTGGGACGATTATTTCAGAATGATCAAATCTTATTAGTAAATCGCTTAGGTGATTCAACGCCTTTGGTTCTTATTAAGGTTCTGCGTTCTTCGTCAATTAAACCGAGCGATGAACGGCTTTATGTTTCAAAAGACTATATCAGTCTGAAGGAACAAGTCGCAGAGCGAGGTAAATATTTTGTCATTCAAAATATTGCGACCGAGAAAACTCGCGTTTACGAACGTTGTGTAACTTCTCCGGGTTGCCCGCATCGAATGATCTTCGAAACAGATATGGTTGTTGGAAGACCTGAAGTTGGTAACGGCAGCAATCCTCATGCTTTCAAAACGCGTGTTGGCCATGCGAAAATCACAGAGTGGGTTAAATTTTACTCTGATGTGAAAGGTCACTATCCTCCTTGGTACACAGCTGGACAGAAGATAGAATCTATTCCTCAGCCTTTGATTCGCGGAATGTCTAACATCACTGCAGCAAGAAGCTGGACAACAAAAGATTCTCAAGGCAACTCCACTGTCTATGGAGCTTTTGGTTGGTATGCAGCGAAACTTCAACCTGCTGAATCTATGGACTATCAATGGATTCACGGAACAATCGGCTGGGGTAAAGATCAAGACAGAACGATTCAACTGACTCGTGGCTTCTTGATGAATATTCTAGCGAACCCAGGTTCAGCTGGTTGTACGCGTGTGGAAAACCAAGCGATTGCGTATCTTCGACATATCCTTCCAGTAGGCACTGATATTTTCCGTGTCTATGCAAAGGAAACAACTGCAGAGCCATATTCTCCAAACGCGCCTCTTTCGCGTTATCGCAAGGAGTTTGCTCAAAAAGGAATGTGGAGCTGGATCCTGTTAACAGATGGAGCCAATAAAACAAATGGCTTAACGTCTGATGCTGCTGAGATCTATCGCAACAATATTCGCTTCACGCCAGGTGGAAACATGATCGAGCGTGGATTCTACTATCTTGATCAGCATCCGGATCCAGTGAGCTTGAACTCTTCGCAATCAGCAAGTTCAGGACTTTCCGGAGATCGTTATGAAATCGGCGAGAAGAACTTCCGTGGTTACTTCCTGGTTGATGAAGGTCGTTTGGTGAACTATCGCCATCCGGATTATAGCGCTACTGGCGGTCGAGTTATCGTTGGTGGCTTAGCGGAATTCAGAACAAGCGTTCCAGAATTCTTAGCAGCAGATAACAACTACTACACTGCTCGATAATAGTTCTTATTCAGTGTGAAATCGAAGCCCTTGATGGATTCCAACAAGGGCTTTTTATTTTCCAGATCTTAGGCTAGCTTGTGAGTCTCAAAATGAAACGGTCTTAATTATTCTCGATTTAAGCCGATAAGAAAAGCATGAGAAATCAGAACTCTTTTTTTGTGATCTTTGCGTTAAGTCTGACGGCGGGGCTGTTGGGAGTTTATTCGGTCTTCGTGGGTCATTTCAATGGCCAACAAGTCTATGAATATAAGATTTCGGCTCTGCAAAAGCAGGTAGAAAAAGAAAGATTTCAGCAGGCGCTTTTAAGTTATCAACTTAAAGATTTCCAACAATCGGTGGCTCAGGTTCTGCCGGACAATAAAACATTACAAGCAAACTACGAATTGAACACTTTGGCGACGGCAGTGCGGGCTCCTGCGAGTTCCGCAGCATTGGATTTGTCTGGCGTTATCTTTGCGCGCGGGAAAAAGTTTTTTCAAAACAAGGACTTCGATAAGGCTTTACCAGCTCTCGGTTAGCCCCTATCGGGGCGAGGAGTGCAACATAGGGACTCATTATCGGGGAGTTTGAGCGTAGTTCCCTTGGGAGCATAGACATTGGGTTTCAGGAAACCCTCTTTTATATGTCTTAGACTACGTCTATCACTTTGTTAGCTTCACGGCAGGACTTAGCCGAGCCCGCACGCACAACAAGCAGCTTTTTAATCTCAGGAATTGGAATATCCAAAGCTCGGCAGTTGGATATAAATTCGATGGCAGCAATGGTCTCATCAGTGAATTCCCGGTATCCGCCGAGCGAACGTTGAGGCCCTTTAATAAGGCCTCTCTTTTCATAGAACCGGATCGCATCAATGCTTAACCCTGTTTTCTTGGCCAGCTGACCGATTTTCATAAATTTCCTTTGAAATCCAAACCCTAGACCTACACCAGAGTTTTTAAAAATGCAAAAATCTGACTTCATCCCGCTGCGCGTAACGGCGCACGTAGCAAGGGAAAGCTGCGAAATTGAAACGGTCCTCCGGATTTATTTGCCATTCTTACACATACGGACTAATATCTAGGAACAGTGCAAAACCTGCGACTCTTTACTTCAACTCTGCTTCTCCTGATCTTCGGACTCACGCTCGGAGCCGAATCCTTTGGTGATTCGACGCATATTAAAGCGTGCCAATCCGTTGTATTCAGTTTGCTCTCAGACACTGAGACGGTCGAGAATTGCGGATCACCTCAACCTGAAGAACAACAATCGAAATGCACAGACCCTTGTCATTTGGGTCAAAGTCATTTTGGACACTGTTCCTTTGTTTCTAATTCTAATGAAGTCAATCTCGTTGCGATTGACCTTCTCAAGCTGAACCACGCCTTTTTTCAAATGTTTTTTGAAAGCCCCAATCTTGAGGGGCCCCGCCGACCTCCTCGGCACTCTTAAGTTCCATTTCTTTACGCTCGTCGAAGTATCTGAAATCGGCTGAATAGTCGTTTTCTAGCTGTGTCGCGTGGCGATCTCCCGTTCTTACATTTAACGATTTGAGGTTTTAGATGATATGGTTCCTTACCGTATTTACAGTCATGTGCGCATTTGCGCTCCAGGCGTCCGCTCAACCGGCATGCAAGGTGTCCAATTCATATCAGGATTTGGTCGCTTGCGCAGAGGCCAGATCCCCAGAAGTTCAAAGCGCCCAGCTGGAACTTGACCGCTCGAAGGCTCAGGTTCAAGCCGCAGGCCAGTGGCGAAATCCGGAGCTTTCAGCAGAAACTTTCCAAGGGAGTGCGGCGGGGGAAAAGCGCGCAGAGACGGATATTGCTCTCGGTATTCCCGTGGAACTAGGCGGGAAAATCTCGGCCCGCACGGCAGTTGCGGAAGGCGGAGTGTCTGTCGCAGAAGCGAAACTCTTTGAGGCACGAACGAATGTGCGCGCTCAGGTTCTTCTAAAGCTCCATAGGCTTAGGCAGGTCATCCACGAACAAGAGATCGCGGAAGAAGCGATCCGCACTTTTTCAAAACTCGTGGGTCAATACGTAAAACGGCCGAACCTTTCGCCCGAACAGCAAATTTCCCTCTCTGTCTTTCAGCTTTCCAAAAGCGAGTACGAACTTAAGAAATCCAGTACACAAGATGAAATCGCTGCGCTCAATTCTTTCTTCAGATTGAACCTCGGGTTGAATGCTGACGAGATCATGCCTGCGCTCCCCAAAAGCCCTAAGAACTGGCCGAAGTTGAACACTCCTAGTGACGGTCGCATCTCAACGAAACAGCGGGTTTTGCAGGCCGAACTCAAAACTGCTCAAGCGGAGCTTTCGGTTGCAAGGAGCGAAGCCTGGCCGACCTTGATGGTAGGTCCATCGCTTAAAGTTCAAACCGAAAGCGGTCAAACAAATAACCTGATGGGATTTAACGTCAGCCTTCCTCTTCCTCTCTTTAATGTAAATGGAGGAGCAAAGGCAGCGGCTGCGGCCTCGGTCAAACTCAGCGAAACGAGACGCCAACTAGGTCTACAAGAGCAGTCCTTTAAGCGCGAGGAATTGAACAACGTCTACGAACAAGCCCTTAAGGTGCTTTCAGAAAGCATATCGCACGAAGAAATTGAAAAGCGCCACGCCAATGCTGACCGCCTTTTTACAAAAGGCGTGGTTCCGAGTGCGCTCGTTATCGAAGCTCACCGGACTTCTTTTGAACTCGAAAAAACAAGACACGAGAGAGAATTGAAAGCGCTCGAAGCGCTGCTCGAAATCTCTGCCATCGACGGGACCATACTGGAGGTCAATCTATGATTCGCAAATACTTGCTATGCGCTGTTTTAATTTTATCTTTCTGTCCCTTGGCTTCTGGGAGCGAAAACCATAAGGGTGGCGAAGAAAAACACGATGAAAAAGGGCACGATCACGCCGAGGGAGAAGGTGAAGAGGAAGCCGCGAACGTCGGACCTGATAAAGGAATCACCGAATTCAGCGAGCGGAACGGCTTTAAACTTTCCGCAGAAGCATTAAAAAACTTCGACTTAAAGTTCATGAAACTGAGCGGTGACGGACCCTGGGTGATTAACAAGTCGGCGCTTGTTCATTCGGGTGAAGAAACAAATCTCTTCCGGAGACGAAATGGATTTTTCAAACGTATTGATTTTCAAATAACCAAAACGTCAGGGAATGAGTTGACGGTTGATTCGGACGATCTGCGCGAAGGTGATGAAGTCATTACATTCGGTCTTGGATTTTTACGGATAGCGGAACTTGCAGCCTCCGGCGGCGTCGCCCACGGCCACTCGCACTAAGGAATAAAAGATGATTAACAAAATAATTCACTTTTCAGTTTATAACCGAGGAATCGTTTTACTCCTGACTGTCGTTATGGCGATTGCGGGAGTCATTTCGTTCCAAAGTCTTCCCATTGATGCCGTTCCCGACATCACGAATAACCAAGTTCAAGTCAACACCGTCATTGAGGGTCTTGCACCAGAGGAAATCGAGCGGACGATTACGTTCCCGGTTGAAAGCTCGATGCGCGGGATTGCAGGGGTCCTTCAAGTGCGCTCGATCACGCGCTTTGGGCTTTCACAAGTGACGGTCGTCTTCAAGGACGGGATCGACATTTACCGAGCTAGACAGATGGTGTCGGAGCGTCTTCAAGGCGTCTTGCCGGAAATTCCGAAAGGCGCTGAAGCTCGCTTGGGTCCAATCTCAACGGGTCTTGGAGAAATCTATCAATACACTTTGGACGTAGCAAATCCATCAACAGATCCGAACGAGCGCCTGAAGCAACTTATGGATGTCAAAGCCATGCAGGATTGGTTCATCAAGCCGCGCTTAATGACGGTCGAGGGCGTTGCCGAAATCAACACGACGGGTGGTTTTGAAAAACAATATCACGTTCAGCCGGACATTAAAAAGATGGCTTCTTACGGAATCCATTTTGACGAAATCGCGTCGGCTCTTGAGAACGCCAATAAAAACGTCGGTGGCGGATACATCTCGCAAACTGCCGAACAGTTTTTGGTCCAAGGCGTAGGGCTTTTCAAATCTCCGAAAGACATCGAGAAAGTTCCCGTTAAGCAGCTCGATTCATTTCGGGTTATCAAGCTCGGAGAAATTGCAAAGATTGGCTTGGGAAAAGAGCTTCGCACTGGAGCCGCGACAGTCAATGGCCATGAAACCGTGCTTGGCACCGTGATGATGCTCTTGGGAGAAAACAGTCGAACTGTTTCCTTACGCGTGAAAGAGCGCATGGAAGAAATCACCAAATCGCTTCCTGAAGGTTACACGTTGACGACGGTTTACAACCGATCTGATCTCGTGAACGCGACTCTTGGTACCGTCGAGCACAATCTAGCGATGGGTGCCACTCTCGTTATCGTAATTTTATTTCTCCTCATCGGGAATGTCCGAGCCGCGCTGATTACAGCCGTGACGATCCCGCTTTCACTCCTTGCTACTTTTCTAATTATGAAACCGCTCGGGATCTCTGGGAATTTGATGAGTCTCGGCGCTCTTGACTTCGGAATCATCGTCGATGGAACGGTCATCCTAATTGATAACTGCGTTCGGTACGTTCACGATCTGACGAAAAAGTATGGCCGCAAGCTCACAGGCGAAGAACTGCAAAAGGCAGTATATGACGCTTCGGTGGAAGTGCGGGTCGCCGCAGGGTTTGGCGAGTTGATCGTCGTAGTCGTATTTTTACCTATTTTCGGACTGGTAGGAATCGAAGGGAAGATGTTCTCCCCTATGGCCGCAACCTTCGCCATTGCCGTAGCATCAGCACTTGTACTTTCGTTTACGACGGCACCAGCTTTGGCCTCCTTCATCCTTGCGGGTAACGTGAAGGACAAAGAGCCGCGATTGATGGCGTGGGTACGACGGATTTATCAACCTATTTTAGAAAAGACCTTCCAATGGAAAGCCGCCACGATTGGCGTGGCCGTTGCGTCTGTCGTTGTTGGCGTGATCTTATTCATGTCTCGTGGAGCGGAGTTCCTTCCGCAGCTTAGTGAGGGCTCTTTTGCTTTTCACATGATCCGACCCGTGAACATTAGTCTTGATCAATCGGTAGAGTTCCAACTTAAAGCCGACAAAATCATTCGTGAATTTCCGGAAGTAGAAAATGTATTTTCGAGGATCGGAACTTCTGAAGTGGCAACAGACCCCATGGGAGTCAACATTTCAGATACTTACATCATGCTAAAAGGCCGAGATCAGTGGCCCAAGAATGAAAATGGCCGACATACCTACGAGTCTTTGGTGAATAGCCTGGTAGCGAGACTTGAAAAAGAGTTGCCTGGGCAGAACTACCTCGCTTCACAACCGATTCAGATGCGATTCAATGAACTTCTGGAAGGTACGAGAGCCGACGTCTCAGTGAAGATTTTCGGACCTGATCTTCAGAAAAATATGGATATCGCAAAACAAATCCAAGGAATCGTCTCGAAAGTTCCTGGAGCGGGCGACGTAGAAGTGGATCTCGCAGGAACTAGCCCAGTTCTTCGCATTGAACCGAAAACAAGTGAGCTTGATAAGTATGGAGCTTCAACATCGGACGTGCTCGGCACGGTTTCGACAGCACTCGGCGGCCAGGAGGCAGGATACCTCTACGAAGGAAATCGCAAGTTTCCTATCGTGGTTCGTCTGGGTGAAGAAGAACGTTCAGATCTAAAAACTATTCGAGCCCTGCCTGTCGGAGTAGGTACGAACACCACGACTCCACTGGCAAACTTGGCGACGGCTGAATTTTCTGAAACCTTCGGGTCCATCAACCGCGAGGACTCCAACCGTCGTTCGGCGGTTCTCATCAATCTCCGTGGGCGCGATACGGAGAGTTTTGTGGATGAGGCCAAAGCTGCGGTGGAAAAATCCGTTCAGATCCCACAGGATTACTACGTTCAATGGGGCGGCAACTTTAAGAATCTTCAGGAAGCTCGCGCAAGGCTTCTGGTTCTGACTCCGATCGCACTGATAATAGTTCTACTGATGATTTACGCGGCCTTTGGCAGCGTGGGCCAGACCCTTTTGATCTTTCTCTGCGTTCCCTTCGCTTTAGTCGGAGGAGTCATCAGTCTCGTATTGAACGGTTTGCCATTTAGCATTTCGGCAGGTGTTGGGTTTATTGCGCTCTCGGGAATTGCCGTTTTAAACGGCGTCGTTCTCGTGAACTATTTCAATCAACTCAAGCTTGAAGGAAAAACGGGAAAGGATCTTGTCGTCACGGGAACATTGATTCGTCTTCGCCCCGTACTGATGACCGCGCTCGTTGCCATCTTTGGCTTTTTGCCAATGATGCTATCGACAAGCGTTGGTGCCGAAGTCCAGAGGCCTTTGGCATCGGTGGTTATTGGAGGAATTATTTCTTCCACGATGCTGACTCTTATCGTTCTACCGATCCTCTACTCGATTTTCGAGAACAAGTTTCAAGGTCGCGTCGCTCATTAGTTGTTATTTAGTCCCTAAACAAAACCTTAAAAGGAGGTCACATGAAAAAGTTAGTCGGAATGCTGAGTCTGCCCCTGATACTGATGCTAGGTGCCGGATGCGCCCATAACCACAAGGTGGATGGTCCCCAAGAAAAATCGGAAATTCCCGCAGGAGTGAGGGTTTCAATTGGCGGAAAGGAAGTCAAAGAAGGTGACACGCTCCACGTCTACAAGTCGGAGTGTCACTCAGTTGATAGCAACAAAGGGATGCGAAAATCATGCAGCGATAAAGAAATCGGCAAAGCAGTCGTACTCAAAGTTTTGGATCACGACTCAGCAATCGTCGAGCCGCAAGGCGGATTAGCAATGGACTCTTCAATGAAAGTGGAAAAAAAGAAGGAGAAGTAAAATGAAATATATGAACCTGTTTTTAGCGCTCGCAGTAGTAGTGCCCATGCAATCGTTCGCATCTGAAGATCACAACATGCAGGAAGCCTGTAAAGCCGAATGTCCTTCGGCTACAACGGAACATGAAACCCACAAGTGCATGAAAGAGGTCGCTAAAAAGAAGAAAAACGACAAGAAATTTAGGAAGTCTGACTGCTATGCGGCTTTGCGTGAACACGAAAAACACGAAAAAGAAGAAAATCATAAGCACTAATTCTAATAGAGGCTCCGGAGGCGGCTACCCCGTCCCGGAGCGTCGCAGAGTTCATTGACTCTGGTGTTACTCCAGGGTTTAAATGAACCTTTTGAGGACCTGCCATGGGCGCAAGCTGTTGTGAAAATAAATCTTCTGAACTTATGAAACTCCGCGAGAAACAAGCTCGCGTCCTGAAAATTGTTTTGGCGATCAACCTCGTCATGTTCGGAGTCGAATTCTCATCAGGTCTTTGGGCAAAGTCTACGGCTCTGATGGGTGATTCCTTGGATATGCTCGGAGATGCCATCGTTTATGGTTTTAGCCTGTACGTCCTTCATAAAAGCGAAAGAACGAGGGCCACGGCGGCCTTTTTAAAGGGCCTTATTATTATGGCATTCGGCCTTTGGGTTTTGGCTGAAGCCGTTCAGAAGATCTTTTCAGATTCTATCCCCTTGGCCGAAACAATGGGGATAATTGGATTTGTCGCATTGGTTGCAAACGTTGCGTGCCTTCTTCTTCTGATAAAACACAAAGACGACGATTTGAATATGAAATCGACCTATCTCTGTTCTCGCAACGACATCATTTCCAATACAGGTGTTCTTGTTGCTGCCGCACTCGTTGCACTAACAAATTCCAAATGGCCGGACATCGCCATTGGACTCATTATTGCCGTGCTCTTTCTACGGTCTTCTTGGCCGATCTTGGTAGAATCCATTTCCCTTATTAGAAACAACGGAGAAACACAAAACGCTGATGTAAAAGTATGAAGCAGTTCCTTATTTTATTTTTCTCTATTCTTACTCTCCCAGTCAGCGGCGTCCAAGCTCAGGACCCAGCTCAACAGTTTCGGATCACAGATCGTTCCGGCAACAGCATTTCTCTCACCGAAACTCATTTCATCGACAGCGATGGATCAGCTAAAACGTTAAAGTCATTTTTTGCTGAAAAGCCCGTTGTTATAAGCCTCATTTATTACCGCTGCCCAGACATTTGCGGTCTTGTTCTGAATGGAATGCTTGATGTTTTTCGAGAGAGCGAATTCGTCCCGGGACAAGACTTTAAGGTTGTTTCCATTAGCATTGACCCAAAAGAGGATCATGTCCTCGCAAGAGATAAGCGCGAATCAGCATTAAAGCCACTCAGAGAAATGAAACCCAACGCTGATTGGTCCTTTCTCACTGGCTCCGAGGCCGAGATCCGCAAACTTTCCGACCAACTTGGATTTGCCTACGGTCTTGATGCTAAAACGGGCCTCTATGCGCACGCTCCTGGAATTTTCATTCTGGATAATACAGGCCGAATTTCTGCAACCCTCTTTAGCGTAATGTATTCTAAGGAAGTCTTCGACCATGTATTGATGCAGTCTTCTCAAGGAAAACTCGGCTCGGCTTGGAAGAGGCTTTCTTCCTTCTGGAAAAAGTACGATCCGGAGAAACAAGATCTGATTTTTGACTTCAAAAAGGTTTTAGCTACCTTGCTGTCGATATTGATTGCGTTGGTCGTTTTTGTTTTCCTCTTAACCCGTCCTCAAAGGGTGAAAGATGAATAAAGGCGCAGTACAACTTGTTCCACAGATTTCATTTGTTATCGCTTTAGCAGCTACGCTGGGAAGTCTCTACTTCGGCGAAGTATTGAAATATCCGCCTTGCACTCTTTGCTGGTATCAACGGATTTGTATGTATCCATTGGTCGTTATTTTTATGTCGGCGCTGTGGACGGACGACCGTCGTTTCCTGAAATACAGCTTGCCACTTTCCGCGATTGGATTCGTCATCGCGAGTTATCACATCTTGCTCTATTACGGGATTCTGTCTGAAAGCATTGTTCCTTGTAGCCAAGGAGTTTCTTGCACGACAAAGCAGATTGAAATTTTTGGTTTTTTAACGATTCCCCTCATGTCTTGGGTGAGCTTCCTCGTCATAAATGCATTGGGATTGGCGGGAGTCTTCTTGAAGGAGGAACGAAAATGAAAAGGAATAAACTATTCGTCGCAGGCGTGCTGGGAATTGCCTTGATTATTTTTGGCGGCCTCGTGTTGTTCAACGGAGGATCACCAAAGCAGAATCAAGATACCACTGCCGCGATTGATCCAGGACGTTTTATTAAACCGCATAGTCCAATCAAAGGCGATCCAAACGCCAAAGTTACGATTGTTGAATTCCTTGATCCTGAATGTGAAGCGTGTCGAGCAATGCATCCGATTGTGAATCGTCTTCTCTCCGAGTACGAAGGAAGAGTTCGCCTCGTTATTCGATATATGCCGCTTCATGGAAACTCACGACTGGCGGCCGCCGCGCTTGAGGAAGCTCGAGAGCAGGGCAAGTTTTCCGAGGCTTTGGATATTCTTTTTGAGAGACAGTCTCAATGGGCCGATCATGCGTTACCTCGCCCAGAATTGATTGCGACCTTTTTAAAGGAAATCGGAGTCGATGAGAAGTCACTGGATAACTCTAATTTACTATCGAAACATGGATGGAAAGTTGACCTCGATCAGGCTGACGGAGTTCAGCTCGGTGTAAGATTGACTCCCACGTTCTTCGTCAACGGCAAACCGCTAAGTGAAATCGGCTATGCTCCGGTGAAGAACGCCATTGAGGCTGCCCTTCGGGAGCTTTGAAATTAAAACTATTAAAGTAACTGCAAGGGCGTTTTATGAAAGACAACAATCTCCGACAGGAGAACGAAGTAGAGACCACATTTAAAATATCCGGTGCGGACTGCTCCGATGAAGTGAATGCAATCACAAAGGCTCTGTCGGAAGTGGGCGTAAAATCCGTAGTGGTTAATCTTATTGCGGCCACGGCAACCGTTCAGCACTCTCAAGAGATAAGCGACCAGAAAATCCGCGCAGCCATTGAAAGCACTGGCGTAAAGGTCGTCGAGGAAGAGAGCACAAGCTTTCTCTCAACAAATAAGCAGCGGGTCTTGCTTATCGTGATGTCAGGAATTTTCTTAGGTATAGGTTTGGCCCTCGAATGGACGACTGAGCTGAGTCATATTTGGTCCCTCCTTATCTTTGGGGCATCTACCTTAGTTAGTGGAGTTCTCGTATTTCCCAAGGCCTATCGTGCGGCTTTGCAACGATCACTCGACATGAATGTTTTGATGTCCATTGCTGTTGTGGGCGCGTTTGCCATTCGCGAATATTCCGAAGCCGCGACAGTCGTATTTCTCTTTTCTTTAGCAGAACTGCTAGAAGCATTTAGCATCGCAAAGGCGCGCCAAGCCATTCGCGCCGTTATGAAGCTCACGCCACAGATCGCACTCGTAAAAAAAGGCGATGCTCTAGTCACTTTACCTGTACTTGAGGTGAAGATCGACGATCTCATTATTGTAAGACCTGGCGACAGCTTTCCGCTTGATGGCACTGTCATTGAGGGAACCTCATCGGTGAATCAGGCACCCTTAACTGGAGAATCTGTCCCCGTAGATAAGAAGGTCGGCGATCAAGTTTTTGCGGGAACCGTCAACGAAGCAGGTGCGCTTACGATTCGAGTCACCAAGGCGTTTCAGGACACAAAAATATCGCGAGTGATGAAGCTCATTGAGGAGGCTCAAGAACAAAAAGCTCCCTCGGAAAGATTCGTAGATCGCTTTGCCAAGATTTATACTCCTGCGGTTTTTCTGCTGGCGGTGGGGATTGCGGTGCTTCCGCCACTCGTTACCGGCCAGTCTTTCGATGTTTGGTTCTATCGCGCTCTAGTTCTCTTAGTGGTGGCTTGTCCTTGTGCGCTGGTGCTTGCGACGCCGATTTCCGTCGTCTCGGGGCTGGCTTCCCTGGCGAAACAAGGTGTTCTGGTAAAGGGTGGAAAATATCTTGAAGCACTGGGAAAGATCCGCACCGTCGCTCTTGATAAAACAGGAACGTTGACGGAAGGAAAATTCAAAGTACAAACGTTTCGTTCATTCAATGGTTCGACGGAGGTTGAGGTTTTACGTGTAGCCGTCGCGCTGGAAAAGGTTTCCAGTCACCCTTTGGCGAAAGCAGTTTTAGAGTACGCAGGTTCATTTGAAGTCACTCCTGCCGACGCAAAAGAATATGCGGCAATTCCAGGAAGAGGAGCACAAGGATGGGTTGATTCCTGCCTTTACTTTGCCGGAAACCATAAGCTCGCGCATGAACTTGGAGTCTGCACGCCAGAGACTGAAGCTTATCTCATCGAGCTTGAACAAAAAGCTTTATCGGTCATTATCATCGGTCATAGACCTCACAATGAACATAAAGGAAACATACTCGGTATATTCGGTCTCGGAGACACGTTAAAACCGAATGCTCGCCACGCCATCAGTGAACTGCACCGAATTGGCGTCAGTAAAGTATTGGTTCTCAGTGGCGACAATCAAAAGACTGTAGATGCAATCGCTTCACTGACCGGAGTCGATGAAGCAAAAGGCGATCTTTTGCCCGAGGATAAAGTCTCACGCGTAAAACAGCTCACGGCAGAATACGAATTTGTCGCAATGGTAGGAGATGGAGTAAACGATGCTCCCGCCCTTGCGAATGCCACCATTGGAATTTCAATGGGAGCGGCGGGAACCGACTCTGCTATTGAAACTTCGGATGTCAGCTTGATGCAGGACGATCTTTCGCAGCTACCAAAAGCGATTGCGCAAGGCCGCAGAGTATTGAGCGTGATCCGATTCAACATCGGCTTTGCCCTTGCAACAAAAGCCGCCTTCCTTATTCTTACGATTATTGGATTTTCAAATCTTTGGCTGGCCGTTGCTGCCGATCTGGGCGCTACAGTTTTAGTGACCCTGAATGCCTTGCGACTTTTAAGGGTGAGATCGGAACAGGGGCAGCCATGAACAAGGCCCGCATTCAATACGCCGACAGACTCATCCAGCAAGCCAAAAGTGAAGTGAAGAAAAGAGACTTTCGTTTGGCTTGGAAACAGATGGAGGAAGCTCATATTTTCTCCCAACCATTTGCTAGACTTCATTTTTACGTTCACTGGGAAATGCTCATTCTCGCCCTTCGAGAACGAAGCTATCGAGAAGTTTTCGGTCAAATTTTGCGTTTAATCGTGGCTGTCCCAGGCTACCAGCTCTCGGTTAGCCCCTATCGGGGCGAGGAGTGCAACATAAGGACTCATTATCGGGGAGTTTGAGCCGGATAGCCCAGAGCTGACCTAACTAGTTTTGCCCGGTCAGGTCAATCAACCTAGGCTTTCAGTGCCTCAATACACATATTAAGAACGTGGTCAGCGATCTTAGATGCAGCCTTGGCTTTAGCGACAGTCATCGGCTTCCGCTCAGCATCTGGATATCGGTAAATCACCGCATAGATTGTCAGCGTTTTAGCCTTTGAAATATTTTTGGCTAATTTGGCATCTACAGAGCTAATCAGCTCAAGTAGCTCAGTCATGTTGTGAGTTTTATGAAATCGGATCTTTTTAAAGGCAAGGTAGCCTTTAACGGCTTTTTCAGCACATTGCTGGGAATGAAAAGCGGAAATGTTTTTATAGTTAGATGACAGCTCTAAAGAGGCTTTTGCCATGTTCAGATCGTTGCGAGCATACTTAAACCACTGCTGAACTATCTTAGGTGTTGTTACCGTCATAGTTCTATTTCTTTCCCAGTGTTTAACGCAGTTTCAGGAATTGAACTGAACTCATCCTTCCAGTCTTCGAACTCTTTCTCAGAGTAAATAAAGATGTCAGCTGGAACCTTATGTTTTCTATATATAAGTTCTCTAGCCTTACTCATTTCTTCTATTGAGGACTTTTTAGCATTAGGCACAACCATCACGAAATCATAATCACTGTCAGCTCTAGCAGTACCATTGGCACGTGACCCAAATAAAAAAAGACGTGAAGGATGGTATTCATCCTTCAACGTTTCTTTGATTTGATTGATTAGTTTGTTCTGGTTTTCTTTAGTCACAAATGCCTATTTGATTTCAACCCAAGTTTTCAATTCTTTCGACGATTTAAGCGCAGAAAGAGCGGATGGATCAAGTTGTAAATCACTTGCGGCTAAGGAAAGTTTTTCGACATTCCATTTCGTGCCTTGGTATTGCCCATGGGCAAATTGCACCACGCCGTTATTTTCTCCCAGGTTGAAAACATATTCTGGATTTTGCATCGACATTGTCTGCATTCCAGGACGAAGTCCGCCACCGCCACCAGCGTGTGCAAAGAATGGAGCCAATACTGTAAGGATAATTAAAGTGAATTTCATTGTTGTACCTCCTTGTTGGCATTCGTGCCATTCAGAGCATGAGTGTAAATCTGAGACCAAGAAATCAAGATGTCGCCAGTTGCTTGTTCTGACTTAGATCTGAATTCTTTCAAAAGAGAGTCTAATTTCCCAATGAATTCCGTTTCAAGCTCTTTTGTCGTCGCAATAGTAAATGTCTCATACCAGCATTGACCGTTGTCGGTGATGCGAGTGCTGATATTTGCACTAAGGGTCATGAATTCTGCTGTATTTAAGAATTCGTCAAAGTTCGCCTTGAACCTTGCATAGTTTTCTTTCGCAGAAAGGCCGCCATTAGGTAAGCGTACCCAGTAGCCTGACTCGATCAGCAGGTCTTGATATTCAAAAGCCTGTTCAACATTAACTCCGACTTTTTCTGCCATCCAGCGAACGTCTGCTGAAAAGTCCGACAGAAAGGGTAGGAGGTAAAAGCGAAGGAACTTGTAGTCCTTCCTGAACTTGAGCTTTAGAGCGTCGTCACTTGTTATGACTTGCGTTTGAATCTCCAAAGTATCCCCCAGTTAAATTAACTCTTTCAAAATTTTAGTTTGCTTCTTGGCCTTTGAACCAAGGTGAGCAACTGCGAAACCATCTATATATTCAACGATGGCTTCGCGCTCAGTCTTATCGAAAGATTTAACCAATCTCTCGAAGGTGTCTCCCGCGCTCTTCTTTTCTTCAAGATCCAAATTGTTGAGTCGAGCAACTTCTTTGTTAATGATTGCTTCAATATCGATATTCAGAGTTTTCAAGATTTCGATGAAGAGTTCAGAGCGCACGTCGCCCTTGCCACGGAAAAAGTGATTCACGTGGCTTGCGGGAACTCCTACTTCATCGGCAATTGCAGCTTGGCTTACGCCAGAGTGCTTTGCCAGCAGGGCGATCTTTTCTGCAAGGCTGAGCGTTTTTCTCATAATTTGTTCGTTTGATTACTTTTTAAGCACATAAGTTTCAAGTTAAAAACATAGAATTCTATAAGCAAACATAGATTTTTATGAATACGTATAGCGTAAATATATGTAATTATTTTGAAAAATAGATTTACAAAGATTTTGACGCTAGGTATTTCAGACGCCAGAAAACAAAAAGCCCATCCTTGAAGGATTCCACGGCAATGGAAGACAAGGACAGGCAAGGCGCCACGTGAATGGCTAAGACGGTTCTTAGCACGCTTTGCAGTCTCCCTTCAAGGGGTGGGGTCGTAAAAAACTACAAACACCCATTACGAGGAGGGGACGATGCTATTTGCATTCGCCAAGGGCCGCGCTTTGCCCAAAACTAAAACCGCAGGTCTTAAAATTCTAGCAGCCACTATTATCGCTAGCCAGGTTGGCTGCGGAGATATTCAAAAAGAAGCTGCTAAAAATGAAATTCCACCAATCACCGATAAGGTTAACAAAGTCCAAACAAGTGGGGACGCCAAGTTCAGTCTTCTAGAATTAGATATTCCTCATCAGTACCAGATTCTGGTGTCTTGGCCCGCTGAAGTTACTAAGGTTGTCATCGAAGACTCAGAAAAACGAATTTTTGAAACAGATTCTGTTCGTCAGTACGCTCATCCAATTAAGGACAATTCTAAGTTCAACTTCAGAGTCTTTTCTTATGATGGCGACAAGCCAGTATTGATCGGCGAGTTCTCGGGATTGACTCCTCGGGATTATTCTATCGAGGCATCAACGGATTTAAAGCAAGATCTGAATATTGAAGCCGCTCGAGTCTTTCTGGCTAATCAAGCCAAAATTCAAACGAATGGCTTTAAGCTCGCGATCAAAGCAGACAAGATCTTCTCGGACAATGTTGAAATCTATTCCTTTCTGCCGGGGGCAAAAGCGCCCTTAGAAACTGACGGTGCCTCTGGCGGCTCGGTCGAGATACGTGCGAAGGTCGCTGTCGGCCATCTGCGTGTCAACTTGCGCGGCCAAAACGGTGGCGACGGATTCGATGGTAAGCCTTGGGATATTCGCGCAGCCAGCGGAGGCGGTGGCCGCAATGGAGCCCACGAATGCGCTAGGGCCAGTGTTGGTGGAATTGGTATCGGTGGTCCTCTGAAGTGTTGGTGTACGCGTAATCCTGATAACGGTGGTGCCGGCGCCAATGGAGCCAAAGGCAGAGATGGCACCAGAGCCGGTCGCGGTGGGAACTCAGGATCTCTCCTTGTCGAAATCCAAGAAAAAACAGAGTTCGTTGTAGAGCCATTTCAGACAGTGGGGCTAGCTGGCATTCCTGGAAAGGGTGGAGCAGGTCAACTTGGCGGAATCGGAGGCCCAGGTGGTGATTCCACATCTTCTGAATGTTCCGGCTCAAGCTCTGGTCCCGAAGGCAAGCAAGGCGACAAAGGCATCGACGGTGCAAAAGCACTCGATGGAAATGTCGATCCTCTTTGTATCTCCATCGGCCAAGGAGAAGGAAAATGCCTAGTAAAATAATGGCGCTTTTTAAGTTAGTTGCAGTGGTGGGCCTCTGGCTCTCCGCTCTGACTATGACCGTCGGGTGTGCCACTTCGACAAGAGATAAAGTGTTACGAGATATGGCTATTGGGGCCGCGGCGGGAGCGCTTATCGGACAAACTAAGAGTGAATACAGAATGACCTATTCAACGATGTACGCGGGTATCGGGGCGGCGATGGCGGGAGCGGCAAGCGCCTATATAAATGTGTCGAAGGACGATGAGCTTCGAAATGAAAATCAGAGTTTAAAAACAAAACTCGATCACTTTCACAAGCAGATGCAACCGCAGCTCGTTCAACAAGGAAATTCTTTGTTTTCGTCACCGATACCTAAAGAAGTGTCGGGATTGATCGAACCCGGAGAGTGGAAGCGATACAAGCTTGATCAATGGGTGCAGGACCCGAATCAAGCCAATACCTGGTATCGACAAGTGGAGATGTTCGAGATCGTCCCGCCAGTGAGCAAGTAAGGAGTATCTATGAAGCGTCTTAAGTATGTTTATTATTTTGCCTGTTCGGGACTCATCATTTTATTGAGTCACCCAGCACTGGCATCACGACTGGAAGAAGCCGCACAACGAGGACAAAGCATTGTTATTTCGGTGGGGCAGGTGACAGCAGTCATCGGGATTGTCTTAGGTGGCATAGCGATGTCGATCGGAATGGCCAATCTTGGCCGGATGGTCTTAATGAGCGGAGTGATCGGCGCCGCGGCCACCTTCGGTGGGCCAGCTGTTATCGATATGCTTAAAGAGGTCTTTCGATGAAAGAACGAAAAACCTCTAGAGTTCTAAACGATGAGTCTTACTTTCTGGGTCTTTCCTATAACGACATTACAGGCGCAGGAATCCTCCTTTTAGGGTTGTTGCTGCTTAGTAAAATAATTGGTGTGAAATCTATGCTCTGGGCACTGATGTTCACGATCTCGGTCCTAGTGATGTTGATACCAATTCGTCTTAGATATCGTCGCAAAATTTTACGCGATTCACTTAAGTATCTTCTTAAAAATGGAGTCACTCATGTTTCAAAAAATCGTAGAGACAAGCCACTTTAAAGATTTGGCGATTCATACCTTGGATAACGGCGCATTGATTGCTGGTTTTGAAGTCGATCTTTTTGACGAAGAGATTTACGGGCTAGAAAAGGCAGAGGCCATGCTCCAAAGTGTTTTGCGTGATTTACCAGAGGGACGGATTCTGAGAGTCTATCTTAAGTCTGATTATGCAATTGATTCAGACACGAGTCATTCTCGTTCTGAAGCCCTTAAGGCTATCGGATTTATAAAAAACCGTGCCTATATATTTCTAGAAAAGCCAGCAAAGACAGATCTTTCATTGCTCTTTAAGAAAAAAGATCGAGCCGAGTCCTCAGTGATGACTGACTTCCAGCTTTTAAAGTCTCACGGAGTGCAAGTGCGTCCCCTTTCTCAAGGCGACATTGAGGCTGTATTGCCGCAACTTGGAGATGAGGTCGATCATAGTTTCCAGACACTAGATCTTGGAAAAGACGCAGTCAGCGTCTTGAGGCTGACCAAACAATCCGCTTTCGGTGTTGATCTTGGTACCTTGTCACACATTAAAGACAGTTTGCCTTTGCCTTACACAATTTGCTGCACGATCGAGACTGTTCCCCATAGTACGGCAGAGACCTTTCTTCGCCGCAGATCGAAGCAAAACGCTATCGGAGGCGATTTACAAGAAACTCGAAAGTACGAAGAAGCTCAATCAGATTTAGAAGATATTAGTCTTAATGGCTCTAAGCTCTTTAGATTTGAGTGGCAGTGCCTTGTGTCTCGGAGTTCGGAAGGGGAATTGCGGGAAGACCGTGAAGAGCTTAAACGAAGACTTGAGCCTTTAGGTGAAATCTATATCGAAAGCGTGGGAGCTCTAGAAAGCTTTAAGAGTTTCTATCCGGGAACAATTCCTCACTACAGCCTTTTAGAAAAGGACTCTGTGTTGGTGGCTTATATGCCTCTGATCAGCCGAGGAGATTCTTTGTCAAAATTAAGAATCAATAAAAGATCGTTAGCACTTCATCGGAAGGATGAATCACTGACATACTTGGATGTTTTTGACTCTAGCTATGAGTCTTTTTCTTGGTGCATTTTCGGCAGACCGGGGACTGGGAAGTCAGTCCTTACGAATGCCCTTACTCGGGCTCTGATTTTCGATCCTAGTATCAAAGTGATCAAAATAGACGTTGGCGGCAGTCACTCGCGCGAAACCGAGATGCTGGGCGGGGTTGAAAAGACCTTATTACTAAATGAACCCACAGGACTTAATCCCTTCGATGTGCTCAAAGAGTTGGGGCCAACTAAAGAAGCTATTCAGATTCTGGCGGGCTTCTTGGAAGTCCTCATTCTTGAAGAAGGTGAATCTAAGCTATCCAAAACAATGAAGTCCGATCTCGAAAGAACAATTGCTCTTTATGCGGAAACTAGGAGCAATGATTTTTCACTTCAAAATTTTGTGTCTAGCATGCAAGAACTACCTCGAAAAGAGCTCTTCGGTCGATGGGTAGGAAACGGAGTCTATGGTAATGCTTTTTTAACCATTACTTCTGATATGTCTAGAGCCTGGGATGATTCAAAGCTCTTGTACTTTAATTTTTCAAAAATCAGCCAGGCACTAGATCCTGATTATGCTCAAGGTGGACTTGCCGCTGTCATGGCAAAGTTCAATTTGGAGATGCTTAAAAGCAATGAACATAAAAAGAGAATTGTCTTCATCGCAGACGAGACTCCTTTTTTTATAAAAAAGTGCTTTTCTTTCTTTAATCTCTCCATCGCCAACGTCCGTAAGGAGGGGCACGGATTTATTACCGTTGCTCAGAAGTCTGCGCACGTTGTGGTGGATGGAGATACGGGCATTCTAGATAATTCACCAAACAAGATATTCTTCTCATTAGATGGAGATGAAGAATCATTCACTAGTCGGACTCAGCTAAATTCGGCGAGCGTAGAAAAAATCAAGTCCCTACGTCGTCAGCAAGGTGAGTTTTCAGAAGCGCTATTTAAGGACTGCCACGGTGAGCGAGTTGTAAAAGTCAGACTCAGTGCCGAGGAATATTGGTCCTATACTTCTAAAGACGAAGATCGTCGTAAATACCAAGAGCTAAGAAAGGCTTGTCCGAGTCTACGACTTGAGGAGATTGTCCGATGCCTGTCTTTATAATCGTCTTTCTTTTTTGTTCAAATAGCTTGGCCTTTTTGGACTTTATCGGGGAGCAAGCTAAGAAAGCGACTGAGGTCGCGGCTTATGCCGATGCTTTATCTGAACTTTCAGAAGAACTTGTACCAGATGAAAGCATTCAAAATGGCGCGAAGGACATTCAACGCAGGTCCGAAGCGGTCCGTAAGGAATCTTCAAATCTTCGTTATGTTAGTCGAAGCACGAAGTCTATCTTAAATGGCCCTGATTGGTCTTCCCGTCGCTTGGAAAATAATATTCGCGGCACCACGGATTACGTTAGACGTTTTAAGCGCCTAATCGGGCGTATTGCAATATTGGGAAATGAAGGTGCTATTGCTCTTAATACCACTGAGACGAATGTGGCTCTGAATGAGGTTCAGCAGAATCAGCAGACTCTTATTTTACAGAATGAAGATGCACGTCTTAGAGAGTTAGAAAAAGAAAGTGAAGACTCTCGCCAGTGGGCTGAGTTTTCGGAAAGACAACGTCGCATTAGAAAAAGTGAGGCGACCAGTGGAAAACTTTAGTGAGTTACATAATGTTTGTATCAAAGTGTTCGAATCTGTCGCAGGAACGACGGCTGTATTCATCTTGCCATTGTTTTTGGGAAAAGTGGTTTTCTCGAATGTGATGGGTGATGGAGTAAAGGCATTTACTGCGTTAAAGGGGGCACTCCTTTATTTTATTCTCGTTGCGGCATTTCCTTTAATCGTAGAACTGCTTTTTTCTATTCCAGAGGCCTATTTGCCTAAATTCAATTCAATGACCTCTTTCGCGGAAGCAATGCCGGGCTGGGATGTCAGCTCGATACCATTCAGTGTGGACCGAGTGCTTGAGGTCATTCTCGCGGGCCTTTACTGGGTGGTTTATTACCTTCACGTATTTTTTATGCTTCTGATGTGTTCTATGGCACCGATTGTCTTCTTATTGAGTGCTCTTCTAGGTGTGGGACTTGGCCTTGAAGTCTTCATGGGTTTACTCATCGTCGGAAGTTCATGGCCCATCATTTGGTATGGATTTGATCAAGTTCACGCAAGTCTTGTGAACTCCCAAACAGATGCCTTCGGAGCAAAATGCCTTGAGTTATTAATAACACTTTTTAAAGGCTTGGCGCCAGTGACCTTTGCCAGTCTTGCAGTAAAAAGCCCAGCCGGTAGAGCCGTAAGCCAAGCCGCAACCGGTGCCGTTTCAGTAGCGAAGTGGACCGGAACCAATGCAGTGGCTGGGGTGTCTAGAATGTCGTCCGCAGCTAGGTCGACGAAGTCAGTTTTTAGCGAAAAGAACCGTGCGAGCAAATCAAGTCGCGCCAGTGGACGAAACTATGATGGCCATTCTTCAGATCGCATTACCAAAGCTCGCGTTAAGTACGAGAGAAAAGGATTAAGACAAAATGAAAATACACAGTCGCGAAATCTTCAAGCGTAATTCCCAGTTTATTCTTTTTATTGCGACAGCCGTTTTGTGTTTGGTCTCGGTTGTCGTGAATTTAAGGGTGCATGCGAAGTCAAGTCGTCCCCTGATTATAGGGATTGATTCTAACGGAACTCGAATTGTCACAGATCAGGCTGACCCCATCTACAAAACTGAGGCGGTGGCGTTTATTCAGAAGTTTCTTTTTAACGTCTACAATTTTGATTCCGAGAATTTCATTAAGCGCATCGGTTTAACAACCACGATGATGAGTGATGATCTTTGGAAAAGTAAAAGATCTGAGATCCTCGATCTTAAGAAGAAAGTTGAGAGGGACGCCATTCAAATTTCCGGGCAGGTTCAGAAAATCACTTTTGATGAATTAGGTGTCTATCATGGGCTGGTTTTAGTCAAAGAACGTTCGCGTATGAACGAGCAAGATCATCGCATTGGAGTCTCGATAAAACTGAAGGTCGTGCCTAGAACTCAAGATAACCCGTATGGGCTGGAGGTAGATTCTTATGAAGAAGCTCCTATTCGTAATTAATTTTTTATTCGTTTCTCCATCTCTGGCTCAAGTAGAGCGCATCCAGTCGACGAGATTTGATCGTGGCCAAGTGATGCGAATATACCTTGCACCTGGTTTGGGGTCTTTAGTGCTTTTCCCGTGTGCTCTCGTGGAGGTTTTTGTGGGGCGTGGTGAAGATCTAAAAGCCCAAATTTCACCAAGTGATAAGAGGACGCTCTTTTTGAATTTAAAACTCAATTCCTCACTTCCAACAAATATGATTGCTAAGTGTGAGCCGGAAAGAAACGTTTTTGTGTTCGATGTGATTCCTTCAAAGAGTCAACATCAAGACCTTGTCGAAATCCGAAATACTTTTGGGCGGCCCTCAATGAGGGATCTTAAGTCAACGGATGTATCGAAAAATGATGAAGTAAAAGGACGTCTTGTTTTGAAGAGTCCTGTCCTTATAGAAAAAGGGGGTTCTAAGTGATCATCTTATTTCTAATAGCCTCTGTATTTGCAGCAGAACTTCCAGGTGAAGAGGTTTTCGTAGCTCCTAGGGTAGAAGAGAGTAAACCACAGAAAGAATTAGTGAAACTACCAAGAAAAGTCGAAATTTTGCGTCATAAACCTCAATCTGCGAATGGCAATCTTCCGTTAGAATACCAAGCTGGTTTCGGAAGGCAGTCAACTGTATCGGAACTGGTTGTTCCAGCTAAAGGATCGATTGAAGTCTTTAGGGGGATGAAGGTTGGTGATAGTTTTGACCTTTATGTAGATCACTCAGTGATCGCGTTTCCAGATGAAAGGGCTCCAGTGGTTGCGCTGGGCCAGTCAGGATCTGTCCGGGGGCTTAAGTTTATTGGTGAGTCCTATTTGGAACCAAATAGTCGAAGAATATTTATCAATTTCAACAAGGTCGTCCTGGGTGATCGCATTTTTTCAGTAAAAGGCGTGGGTGTTGCGAGTAATGGGCAACCCGGAATTAACGGTGATTATCACTCTCGTGAAGTGGAGTATTTCACCGGCGACTTTATTGCAAGCTTCGCAGCAGGGTACTTTGATGGCCTCGTACCAAGGAGAACAAACGTCTTCGGGCAGGTTGTGGAAGATTCGTCAGTTGATACGGCAGTGAAGAAAGGTCTTTCAAGTGGTGCCTTGAGTACCGCTGACAGATTTCGTGAAAAGCTAAAAAAGGTGCCCGAGTTTTCGGAGATCAAGGGGCCTTTCAATTTAAAAATACTCGTTTTAGATCAAGCAAAATCAATGAATTAAAATAAGGAGGTAAAAATGGAAGAACAAAGAATTGTAGAAAAGACGTCCGAGAAAAAGGTAGCCCAAATAAAGCGTAAGAATGTACTCAAAAAACTCGATTCCGACACAGCAAAACTTCTGCAAGCTTTGAAGGATAAAGCTAACAAGAAGACCTTTGGGAGAAAAGTGCGAGATTCTGAGGTCATTGGCCTTGGGTTGTCACTTATTAGTGCGGACCATATACAAACCTTGCAGAATAAAACCCTGAGCGAGAAAGATCGCCTGCACATGGCTCACGAAGAGTACCAGAAAATAAACGGTAAAATTACAATGGATCAATTTATCGGCAAGCTTCTCAAGGGGGAAGTGTCGGCTAATAAAAACTAATAACACCCACTTGATTTGCATCTTTGACTCGCAGGGTGAATTTTAAAAAATAGGGTTCACAAGTTGCCCGAACCCATGGAGAGATGTATGAATATATTAGGACAAGCTCTGGCTCTTCCTCTGGAATCTCAGATGGATGATACAGATCTGAAACTTAGATCTTTGATAATTAAAAGATGGCTTAGAACTGATGAAGTTGGTTTGTATCTAGGAATCACCCCAGGTGCCGTCCGTGTGATGGTTCATCGGGGGCAATTAAAGCCAAGGAAGTATTGCGGACGCAATTATTTCAATCGCGAGGAAATCGACGGTCTTATTGAAGCCTCCAATCCAGATAAACGGAGGATAAGATGGCTATAAGAGCAAAAGAACTAGATGGCAAAACCTACTATGAAGTATCAGTAAATATCAGAAGTAAACTCGTTCCTGAACTTCGCGTTCAGAAAATGCGAAATCGAATTAAGACTATGAGAGAGGCTCAGGCAATTGAGCGTGAACTTCTTGTTGAATGTTCGGCCGAGTTAGCAAGACGCGAGGGTTCTGGAATCACTTGGGGCGAGGCTATTGTAAAATGGGAGCTCGCCCATAAAAAAGGAATTCTTGGTTCCCGTAAATTACAGACAACGACAATTTGGGATAATGTGGCAGCTCTTCGAAAGTTTACAGAAAAACTTTTAGATAAGACTTGCCAAGAAATTTCCCCTGCCGATATCCGCAACGCGCTCTTGGTAATGCAGAATCAGGGGTATTCTAAAGGTCGGCTAAAGACTGTGAAGTCTTCGGTCAACGTCGTTTTTAAATGGGGAATCGAAGAAGGTATCATCCGAGGAGTTCATCATTCGCCTTCCGTAGGTATAGAGCTGGGCCGTATGGTCAGTGAAAAACCGCCACAGATTTTGTCATTGGTGGAAATTCAAAAGCTCTTGGACATGGCTAGGGGGATGGACCATGAGTGGTATCCAGTTTGGGCAATGGCCCTTTGTACCGGCATGAGGTCCGGGGAGTTGATGGCCCTAGAGTGGAACGATGTTGATATGGAAAATAAACTCTTAACAGTTTCAAAGTCCTATAACGGGAGAATGAAGCTAGTGAAGTCCACGAAAGCGGGCTACTGGAGAAAGGTTCCAATCAACAGCGAGTGCGAGGCGCTTTTGATAAAGCTTCGTGCAACCGCGACGGACCAACATGTACTTCCACGAATCAATCAATGGAGACGGGGAGAAGCAGCAAGAATACTTCGAGAGTTTTGTGAGGGCATCGGCATCACGTCCGTAAACTTTCACGCTCTGCGAGCTTGCTTCGCGACTCACCTGCTAAATGCAGGAATTACGTCACCAGTGGTGAAGAAGATTTGTGGATGGACCGATGAAAAGGTTATGACCAGATACATCCGCTTGGCGGGTGTTGATGTTTCAGGAGCAACGGAAAAATTGAATTTTATCCGTCCTGAATCTGAGGTGAAGCAGTTGGTAAATTTGAACGATTTTAGAGTCACAAGAAGTAAGACTCTAAGGGATGAATAGGGAGTTTTTCTAAGCTATTTTGATTTTTGGCTATAAACGGCTGAATTCTGGTGTAAATTATTGATTTCGCAGGATTCACGACGTTCACCCCAATTTTTTCTTTTTAAAATCTCCGAAAAATCTAAGTATCCGAAGCCGTTAGGTTCTACTCGCTCCGTGTGTTGAATGCCCAGGTTTCTATTGCACCTCTAAATATCTTAACCTTAAAATAGAGCCTCCAAAGGAGACTCAGTGCCCATCAAGACGGTATTCCTCAGTTTATCCTCCCTGCTGTTCATCAGCTGCAAATCGACAACGCAAGTACCAAAGGTCCAAACGATGAATTTCAACGATCCATATCTCTGGCTAGAAGAAATAGAAAGCCCCGAAGCGCTCGACTTTGCGAGAGCTGAAAACAAGCGCACACTCGAACACTTCCAAAACAAATCGACCTACCGAGAGATCGAGCAAGATATCCGCAAAATCCTGCTGGCAAAAGATCGCATTCCCAATGTCAGCTTAAAAAAAGGCGAGCTTTACAATTTTTGGCAAGACGACAAGCACGTGCGAGGTTTGTGGCGCAAAACTTCTTTAAGCAGTTACAAAACGGCAGAGCCGAAATGGGATGTGATCCTGGATATCGATGCGCTGGCAAAGGAAGAAAACGAAAACTGGGTGTGGAAGGGAGCTCGCACGCTGGGTCCTAAGCATGACCGAGCCCTTGTGTATCTGTCCCGTGGTGGAAAAGATGCGACGGTGGTGCGTGAGTTCGATATGAATTCTCGACAGTTCGTCAAAGATGGATTCACCTTACCGGAAGCAAAAAGTTTTTTAACGTGGAAAGATGAAAACACCGTCTTTGTCGGAACTGATTTTGGGCCGGGCTCTTTAACAGATTCAGGATATCCGCGAATTGTGAAGGTGTGGAAGCGCGGGACTTCTTTGAGTGAAGCTGTAAGTGTCATTGAAGCGACATCGACTGATATGTCGGCATATAGCCATATCATGGATGAAAACGACAAGCGCTACGTCTTCCATGGCATCCGTAAAGGTTTCTACAGCAGCGCCAATTGGTACGAAGATAAAGAAGGGCGTAAAATTCGTTTACCGATGCCCGAAGACTCTGAGTTCTGGGGAGTCTTTAATGACAAGCTGTTCTTTGAATTAAAATCCGACTTGGGGCCTTTCAAAAGCGGCAGCATTGTCTTTATGCCCCTGACTGAAATTCATAAGGGAGAGGCTGCGCAAAAATCATTGAAGGCGCTGTTTGTTCCTACGGACAAAAGATTTATTCAAGGATTGAACCCTACGAAAAATCATATTCTATTGCATGTTACTGATAATATTTTATCGCGCATCGAAAAAGTCACGTTCACTTCGGATGACTCGTGGGTCACAGACCCGGTAAAGCTTGGCGAAAATGGGATGGCTTATGTCACCTCTACCGAGGAGGAAAGCGATTACTATCTTGCCCAGTATGTGGATTTTCTGACTCCGTCATCGACCTATGTTGGCAATGCGGCGGATAAGGCGAATCGTTTACAAGTACTAAAAACCTCCCCAGCGCGCTTTAACACCGAAGGTTTGAAGACTCAGAGATTCGAAGCAGTCAGTGCAGATGGAACGAAGATCCCGTATTTTGTAGTCTCCAAGGCTGATCTAAAAATGGACGGAAAGAATCCGACCCTCCTTTATGGCTATGGTGGATTCCAATCCCCAATGCAGCCTTCTTACCTAAATTATATCGGTAAGGTGTGGGTCGAAAAAGGCGGAGTCTACGTGATGAGCAATCTGCGCGGCGGCGGCGAGTTCGGTCCAGCCTGGCATCAGTCCGTCTTAAAGGAAAACCGTTACAAGGTTTTTCAGGACAATATTGCCATTGCGGAAGACCTGATTCGCCGAGGATTTACTTCACCTCAGCACTTGGGAATCTCGGGTCGCTCAAACGGTGGACTGCTCACGGGAGCGACATTTACAACTCGTCCGGATCTGTTTAACGCCGTTATCGTGGGTGTACCTTTATTAGACATGCTTCGTTATCACAAATTGCTAGCAGGGGCGAGCTGGATGGATGAGTACGGAAATCCAGAAGATTCTAAAATGCGTGAAGCAATTTTGAAATATTCTCCTTATCAGCGTCTGCAAAAAGAAGCCAAATACCCCGAAGTGTTCATCATGACCAGCACCAAAGATGATCGTGTGCATCCGGGACATGCTCGTAAGATGGTGGCTCGCATGAAGGAGCAGGGACATCCGGTTTATTACTACGAAAATATGGAAGGCGGCCATGCGGGCAGCGCGAATATTGAGCAGGCAATATTATGGAATACACTGGAGTATAGCTATCTCTGGGAGAAGCTGAAATAGCCGGAGGTTTTTGCGATCAGCCAGCAAGAAGCTTTGTGCTCTGAAGAACCGTGTTAGAATCAACAGCTATTCGCTTAACATAAAAAACCCCCAACCATGCGGTCAGGGGTCACGAAGGGGATAAGCAAACCGTCGAGTTATACTTTATTCTTCTTCTTAGTAGACTTCTTTTTCTTAGGCGCAGCTTTTTTCTTCACGGGAGCTTCAGTAGTTTGAATTTCTTCAGGGAGGGCCATTTCGGACTCAGGAGCATGATACTCGTGATTCGCTTCAACGGGAGCTTGCTCTTGAACAGGCTTGCTGCTGCAACCGACTGAAAAACCGAATGCGATAATTGATAAAGTAAGAACGAACTTTTTCATATTAACCTTTTCCTTTTTTCATTTTGCTTTTAACGCACTTTTTTATCTGAGCCTTAGAAGCATCAGGCATCTCTTCCTTGCACACCTTTGTCAATTCCTTGGACTTAGATGAGCTTTTCTTGCTGGCCATAGATACATTGGCTGCTAGCAAAATACATAAAACTGTCATCACTGAGTAACGCATAATTTCTCCTTGAAAGTACGAACGTTTGAATAACTATAGCGCGGCTGAAGCGGCCTTCAATGGGCGAAAGTAAAAAGATATTTAACTACAGCAATACTAATAGATTCAGATTTATTTTTTGTTTCAAAGATGTCATTTTAAGACACAATGAATGTACTTATCGTTGAAGATGAATCAGAGTTGCTTAAGAAGATTGCGGTTTTAGCAGAGTCCGGCGGCTATACTGTAAAGACTGTGGCTTCTATTGAGGCGTTAAAAGCTATTCTAAAATCAAAAAGCTTTGGTCCCAGTGTCATTATCCTAGACCGGATTCTTAATGGCGTGGATTCTGTGACATACATTCCTCAGATTAAGTCGACTTTTGGCGAGGCTAAGCTTCTGGTACTTTCGGCTATTGATACCGCGATCGAAAAAGCTGCGGCCCTCAATGCTGGGGCCGATGACTATCTTGCGAAGCCGTTTTCTTCGGTAGAGCTTATGGCCAGAGTCAATGCGCTGGCCAGACGAAGTCGCTTGTATGAAGAAAAAGCCACTTTGCAAATTGGCCAGCTTATGCTGAACCGTGATCTTCGATCGGTTAGGATTGCTGATCAGAATGTCGACGTATCAAATAAGGAGTTCCTTTTATTGTTCTTGTTTTGTTCTAATCCCGGCAAGGTTTTTTCGAAGGAAGTCCTTCTTGAGCAAATTTGGAAGTCCTCCGACGCTGTGGAAACAAAAGTTGTAGAAGTGACGATCAACAACTTACGTCGGAAGCTGGAAAGCGGTGCTCAGAGCGTTAAAATCAAAAATATGAGAAACGTGGGGTATTGGCTTGAGACGTAAGTTCTTCCTGATCTCATTGGCAGCTTTACTAATGACGACCTTTTCGGTCGCAGGTATCCTTCTGACCTATTTTCGTAATGAGCGGTTGATGTTTCTGGATGAACAAATTCGGCAGACGGCGACCTCCGTGGTCGAATCAAAACTTTCAGAGCTGAAGACTTATGATGATGATGAAGCTGAAGAAATCATCTCGGAAGAGCTAGGTCCTCAGCGTATCGGAAAGTTTTTTGTTGTTCGCAATGCTGATGGCGATATCCTATTCGAAACTCAGAATATATCTCTTCTGGATGTCGAGATACCTCAGCAACCCAAATGGGTAACAATAAAAACGCAAAAACATTTTATTCGAGCGCTGAATCTTAGTTTGCCACGTTTCGCGACTCGTACCTTGCAGGTCGGCGCAATCGTCGATGCTAATTTTATTTCTTTAGCGTATCTTAGTAAAAGAAGCTACTTAGCAATTTCAATCATACTGGTTATAATATTCATTTTTACCTGGATGCTTTCGTCCTATCTTTTTTCTCCGGTAGGGGCCCTGGCGCAATACTTGAAGCAGGTCACTAAAGATCTTGATGACCAGGCTGAAGTCGCCCTGGTTCCGAAATCATTGGGCTCTTTTGGTAAGACTAAGTCCGGGTATGGTCGCGACGAGTTTACTCTGTTGGTGAATGCCATTAACGACATGGCAACCAAGCTCAATGTCGGTCGCAAATTCATGAGATCTTGGACATTCCAAATGGCTCACGAACTTAAGACGCCGTTAACAATACTCAATAGGGATTTTGAGATCATTTCGGATCGTTACAAAGTAGATCAGGCTCATATCCAGGAGGTAGAGCAAAATATAGACAAGCTTTCCCAAACAATTTCCAGTTTCTTGGATTGGGCAGAGTTGACAGGGCGACAGATACCAGAAAACCTTTTCGTAGTGAACATCGAAGACATAGTCGTTGCTTGTGTTAATAATCTTAATAAAGTCTTCAATGATCGCATCACAATTGTCGGGAAAATTAACTTCAAGGTGCTCTGCAATCCTCTTCATCTTGAGCAGTTAATAACCAATATTCTTAGTAATTCATTGAAGTACTCGGAAGGTTCGGTGGCGCTCTCATATCAAGACTATATTTTGGAAGTCAAAGATGAAGGGCCTGGTATACCTCAAGATGTTCTTGGTAGAGTGGGTTCGCCATTCAACACGAGCCCTTCCAATATTGCTAAGCAAAAGGGAGTCGGTTTAGGTTTGGCTTGGATTAAAACTATTTGCGATCTTTATCGTTGGAGCTTTCGATTTGAAGTCGCACAAGGGACGATCGTGAAAGTGAGATTCCCAAAGCTTGATTCTGAATCTTGACGCTCCGATTAACACAGTGATCGAAGTCAAAATTTCTTGCTCTGTTCTATTTACGGGATCAAACTTTCGGAATGTTCAGAATCTTTAGGCTTTTTGATAGAGCTGTTGTCGGCTTAGGGTTTCTTGTGTCCCTCTGTCTGGTGGGACTTCTTGGTTTTAGTATTCCCGCCTCTATCAAAGAGATTATCTTTTATTTCGTCGTGATTGTTTCACTGGTTTTTATATCCCGCGAATTAGTTCGCTTTGTCATGATCAGGGATAAAAGACAGTATTTTCATGCCGATTGGTTCGATGACTTAATTGTTCTTTTAATGATTACTGGAGGTGGCTATGGCTTCTTCAGTAAAAGTGGTGAACCCCTGCATGATTTCTTGACCTGGTATTGGGGTGTCCTAGTCATATTGGGTCTGTTTTCAGCACTTATTGACAGGGTTGAAACCCGAGTTACTTCGTCCAAGGTCAAGCTTCGACCAGCCCAGGTTTTCATTTTCAGTTTTGCCATTCCTATTGTCGTTGGAGCCTGTCTCTTAAAAATGCCAAACTCTGCTCAGTTCGACATGACCTGGGTAGATGCGATTTTCATGGCGACTTCGGCTGTAGCAGTAACCGGTTTAGGAGTTTTCGATCTAAATCAACTGACGCTCCTGGGACAGATTATTTTGTTGGTATTGGTTCAATTGGGTGGACTTGGTATCATGACGCTGACAATGGCATTTACTAGTTTAATCGCCGGGGGGCTTGGAGTTAAAGATCGTCTCATGTTAGGGGAGATGCTTTCCGAAGACAAACTAAGCGAAGTAAAGAGCCTGCTTTTCAAAATCTGTCTTTTTACCTTTGCGATCGAAGCGATAGGAATCGCAGCATTATACGGAGCCAGTCGTTCGTACAATGAACCTATCGACTTAATCCTTGTCTGGAATTCTATTTTCCATGGCGTGTCTGCCTTTTGTAATGCCGGTTTTTCGCTAGCCCCGCAGAATTTGATGGATCCGCAGTATGCTCTCAATGTGACATTCATGGTTATCATCATGGTGTTGGTTGTTTTAGGTGGTCTCGGCTTTCCGACGCTTTCAAATCTTCAAAGAATTCTGTTTTCGTATTTCAGTAGATCTCCGAAGTATAAAATACTAACGACTTCTTCGCGAATGGTACTCACTGCAACAGTGGGATTGCTCATTGGGGGAGCATTGCTTATCTGGGGAATGGAGTCGAGAGTTAGATTTGCCGAGATGTCCACTTTGGAAAGCTTTTTTAACAGTCTTTTCTTAAGTGTAACCGCGCGAACGGCGGGGTTTAATATGGTTCCGACGGAAGAGATTTCTGTGGTCACGCTTTTCATTTTGATATTTTTGATGTGGATCGGTGGGGCCCCAATGTCGACGACTGGTGGGATTAAAGTGACGACGTTCTTTGTGGGCGTTCTAAATCTTTGGTCCCAAGTCAACGGCAGCCGACGTCTGGAGATTTTTGGAAAGTCTATTCGACATGATAGCGTGTTGAAGGCGTATGCCGTTATGATGACATCGGTAGGGGTTATATTTCTGAGTTCTCTTGCAATGGTATATTTGGAGCCAGCTCTAAATCCGATGGATATTTTATTCGAAGTAGTCTCTGCTTTTTCGACGGTTGGACTGTCTCGAGGAGTCACCCAGCAGATTCAGGATCAGTCGAAGTTGCTTTTAGTGATGTTAATGTTCGTGGGTAGGGTCGGAGCAATAACCTTTTTGACGGCTTTCGTGGCTCCAAGAGATCCAGAACGATATAAACTTTTAGAAGATGACGTAATCATTCAGTAGGGGATTTTTATGGCCAGACAAAAAATGGCAGTGATCGGACTTGGACAGTTTGGACTGAACCTGGCATTAAGACTGACGGAACAAGGGGTGGAGGTTCTAGGAATTGATATCAATGAAGAGCGGGTCGAACTGCTCCGAGATCAGATTGCTCACACCATCATCATGGATTCGACAGATAAGCGTGCACTGCTGCAAACTGGAATTAAAGATTTTGACGTTGTGATTGTTGCAATAGGCGATAACTTTGAATCTTCAATCCTGACCTCCGCTCATTTACAAGAACTGGGTGCAAAAAGGATCATCAGCCGGGTGCTAACAACTGTACATGAGCGACTTTTAAAGCTTATGAAAATTGAAGAACTGATCGTTCCCGAGGGCGAAGCCGCCTATCAGTTATCAAGAAAGTTATCTTTGCGTGGCGTAACAGAGCATCTCGATATTTCGGGTGACTACTCACTTGTAGAAGCTCAAATGCCCAAATGGGCTTGCGGTAAGACTTTACAGGAAATTGAATTGCGCAGAAAGTACAAGTTGAATCTGATAACAGTTCTTCGCAAGACTAATCAAGAGGACTCGTTATTAAGGGGGCGAAAGGCAGCAAAGATGGTTTTAGGAATTCCTGATGCGAATTTAAAATTCAGCTCAGAAGATATCCTTGTGCTATTTGGGCATAATCATGACATCAGGGATTTTCTGGCTTCGACTTAAGCTGCTAATCTGTTGACTGGATTTTGGGAAGTGAGAAAAAGAAAGTCGTTCCTTTTCCTGGTTCAGACTTAAGGTGGATTTTCCCTCCATGCGCTTCCACAATTCTGCGACTGACTGCTAAACCAATACCAGACCCTTCGACATTGGCCGTGCCTTTGTTAAATATCTCGAAGACCCGCTCAGCATCTTTGGGGTGAATCCCGATACCTTCATCATGAACTGAAAATCGCCAGCAGTCGGGTTTCCAGTCGAAACAATCGATCGATATTTTTGGCGGTTTGTGGGGTTGATGAAACTTCAGAGCATTTGCGATCAGGTTTTGAAATAGCTGGATGATTTGAATTTCTACCCCCATTAGGGTCGGGAGTTCATGTAAAAGGTTGATTTCGGCATTCGTTTTTTGAATCTCGGCATGAAGGTTTTCTTCGACTGTTGCTACCACCTTATTAATATTTACCGGCTTCATCTTGCTGCGTTCAATGACTCCTGATCTTGCATACTCTAGCAAGTTGTCTATAAGTCCGCGCATTCGATTGCCTGCCTTCAAAATAAAATCAATAAATTCATCGGCATCAGCATCCAGTTTTCCTTTGTATTGATCGGCAAGAAGTTCCGTGAACTGAGTGATTGAATTTAAGGGTGCCTTTAAGTCATGAGCGGCAATGGCAGCAAATCGGTCCAGTTCTTTATTCTTGCTACTGAGGTGTTCTTTTTCCTGCTGCAGCGCTTGAGCCGATTCCTCTTTCGCAGCCTCGGACATCTTTTGATCGTGGATATCCGTGGAGTTTGCATACCACCGCACCAATTGACCATTCTCGTCTAAAACTGGAGTGGCATTGACGAGGTGCCAGCGGTATTCACCGTCCCAGCGCCGAATGCGTTCTTCAAAACGTGCGGGGCTTCTATTTTTGATGGCTTCTGTCCGAGCTTTTAGATTGGTCACCAAATCGTCGGGGTGAATGGCGAAGCTCTCTTCAGGGTCGGACTCTTCGCCAACCTTGATTCCAGTATAATCATACCATCTCATGTTATAGTGATTCCCTTTGCCCCCTTCATCCGTCCACCAGAATAGAACGGGGAGAGAATCAGTCATTTCCTTAATGATTCGATATCTTTGCTCAAGGAGGGCTTCGTTTTGTTTTCTGTCGGAGATATCAGTATTGGTCTCAAGAATCCTGACAATTCCGCTATCTCTTTTGTCAAGGACCCAGCGGCTCATGACGGTCAGGGGCTGACCACTTCTTTTTTTAACCGTAAATTCGCCGTTCCAAAATCCATCCTTTTCAAGTTTCTCTTTAAGTATCTCGATAGGAGCTGGAAAATGGGAGCTCAAGAGTTTATAGCAAATCGAGCCAACAGCTTCTTCTGCCGAGTAGCCGAACATTTGCTCGCAACCTTTATTCCAATAAACAATTCGGTCGTCCGTATCTCTTATAAGTACGGCGTCTTGAGTCAGGTTCAAAAGGCGAGCTTGCTCGGATATCCGTTCTTCTTCCAAGCGGTAGTGAGTGCTATCCCTAAAAACTTTGATATAGCCTACGACTTCGCCACTTTCTAATTTAAGAGGATTCATGACTCCGGAAGCAAAGAAGAAGGTGCCGTCCTTTCTTAGGTGCCAGCGATTGTCGTCCGCTTTTCCGTGAATTTTTGCGGTCTTCATTTCTTTTATGTCTTCATTTTTGGAAATGTCCTCTGGGGTGAATATTATAGAAGCAGACTTGCCAAGGACTTCGGCCTTTTTGTAGCCGACAATGTTTTCAGCTCCGGGACTCCAATCCAAGATAAGACCATTTTGGTCGGTCAAAATGATCCCGTGATCCTTGAGTCCCGCAACGAGCGCATTTAAACTGGCTTGTTCAATAAATCTTCTGTCCGAATCGGGAGGCGCACTCCCGTTCCCGCTTTTGATACCACTCAAGGGTCCATGAACAAAATCGCTCGGCGTTTTTCTTTCCGGTTCGGTCATAGTACAAACTCCGATGGAAAATAGTTTCCATAGCATTATACATAACAGAATAGGAAAGTTCAGATTTCGAAGGGGCGCTTGCGATTGTACATGAAAGCGAATATCGCAGCTAGACTCGTTTCAGAGCGATCAGAATTTGATCAAGTTTTCCTAAAAAAAGAGATCTGGATTTTTTATCCATTGGCGCGGGTCCGCCACGATTTTCTCCCATATGACGTAAATTTTGGGAAAGTTCACGATTGGCAACCGACATTCCGATATTGTCGGGAGTGAACTCATTACCCTTGTGTCCCAGAACACGGCAGCCTTTTTGAAGGCAGCGTTCGGCCAGTAGGATATCCGCAGTGACGACTAGGTCCTGCGGAGTTACACGATCGACAATCCAGTCATCGGCCGCATCAAATCCAGAAGCGACGACTTCCATACGAAAGAGTTTGTTAATTGGAATATTTAACCAGGTGTTGGCGACCAAGACGACTTCGACTTGAAGCCTCTCAGCAACCTTATAAATCTCATCTTTTACCGGGCAACCGTCTGCATCGACATAAATCATGACTTAGATTAGCACGCGGTAATGAGAGGGCAATCAATATAGAAATGCTTCGTTTAATAAACTTCTGTGTAACCACGTTTTTTTGCTAAAACCTCGGCTTTTAGAAAATTCAGCGCATCTTTAGGCCACCACAAATGCTTCCAGCGACCTTGTGATTTAATGTACGAAATATTATTCGCCTTGGGACGAGCCCAGAAATACAAATCATCGCCCCGGGCATATCTGGGACCTAGCCCCTGATAATGTGGTTGGGCCGCGTAAAACGCATTCATCGACATTGTGACACAGTTGTTATTAATAGCGTGAAAGTCGGCGATTCTAAGGCGGTACTCAGCAAGATGAGCATTTTTTGATCGAGGAGTCAGCGACCCAGTAAGTTTGTCAAAATAGTGAAAGGCGGCGTTGGCTTCTGACTCTGTAGCAGTAACCGTGACAATGTCGATTCGTGGGTTGCCGTCTTTTTGCGCGATTAGATGAGCTCGTGCATCGGTCCAGACTCTTAAGATCGGTTCGCCTTGGGTGTTCCATGGTCCCCACATTGCACCGTAGCGTCCAAAATCGTAGACCTCGTCGCGGATCGAATTACTAATACGAAGAGAAAGATGACCCCATTTATGTTCGGGCCAGACCTTTCCTACAACTACAAACTGAATAAAGCTTTCGGCAAATGCAGACAGGCTAAAACAAGTAACCGTAAGGAGAATAATTCCAGAGAAAAGTCTTTTCATGTGGCGAATCCTTTTGAAAGATTGCGACTATATCCACAACTCAGGTTGACTGTCTAAGAATCTCTCCTTGTTTTTGATCAGTGCGCCAGATAAATTTACAACCCTAAACTTCGTGGATGTCCTTGATCAGCCGCTAACCAATCCGTCAGGTGTTGAGGAAAAGCGGGTGCTTGAGTGCTCATGTTCAAGGCCTGCAGGAGTTCTTGAGGAGAAACTGTTCCGCCAGATTTCCTTAAAAAACGCGCGCGAATCATACCCAAAGCAATGACTTGGCCGTCACTGACAAACTTGTGTTCTAGGTAAATATACTTTTCATCCCAACTCATTAAACGTGTGTGAATCTGAAATTTCTGTAAAAAATGAAGAGACTTACGAAACCGAATGGTCTCGGATGCGACTACGGGGTACCAGTTGTTCTTTCTGATAATGGGCGCAGCTTGTGCTCGGATCATATAGTCCATCCGTGCTAAGTCTTGCAGCGACAAATAGACTCCGTTGTTCATATGGCGAAGGACATCCAGATCGGTAAACCAGACGCGGTAGGGCGTAATGCACTCGTCCAAAATTCCAACTACTGATCGAAACCGGGAAAACAAAATAACATGCAAGAGTCTAAATATAAGATTCATGCTTTGATTCTGTCGTGGATATCTAATCAAAACAAGATGCTGACTCTGCGCGGTAAGTGCGGAGCCATAGTGACCCTCGAAAGAACGGCATGCTCATTGCTCTTATCGTCTGACTGTTGAACTCAGTTCAAAAAGTCACCACGCATTGGAGGGGGAATGAAAAAACGATTAAGGACCACATTGTTTGTGGTCGCAAGTATACTGCTCGCGGTTCTGCAGGCAGAAGCGACTCAGACGAATGTTTTATTAAAAAGAACAGCTGCGACGGGAGAAAAAATAGAAACAACCTTGTCGAAGGATGTCTATCGGACAGTACCTTACGAAGCTTCGTATGAGGAGCAAGAGGCCTATCAAGCTGAAGAAACTTATTATGAAAGCATTCCCTACACGGATACCGAGACTTATACAGAGCAGGTTCCTTACCAAGATATCGAATACTATGACGATGTTGAGTCTTACTATGAAAACGAATATCGTTGCCGAACAGTAACCGAGTATGAACAATCGTGCCGAAATGAGCGTCAATGTCTTCCGCGCGCGGGGGAGCAGGTCTGTCGACACGTCGAGGAGTGTGGGACCAATGCACATGGACAACGAATCTGTAAAACGCGCAAGGTATGTGAACAAGGGGAACGACGCGAGGAGTGTACCACTCGGCAAGTGTGTCATCAGATCCCTCGAACCAGAGAAAAATGTGGGTATGAGTCCGTTAGGAAAACCCGGCATGTCAGGAAGTCTCGGCCGATCACTCGGTACCGCAGCGAGACCCGCACCAGAACTGTGACTAAATATCGACAAGAACCCCGCACTCGCACTGTAACGAAGTATCGTACAGTTACAAAATGTTGTGTGACCCGATATCGATCTGAGTTTGATCATAAATGGGAAATGAACGTACAAATCCAATTCCCTTCTCAAACGGTATTGCAGGGCTCAGAAAGCGAGAGCTTTGAAGTCGCGCTGACCGGGGATGAAAGTAACCCGGGAGTTGAGTTCAAGATTGTTGATTCAATTTATGGATACCGCATTGCTTATCAAGATATCAAAGTGACGTCAGGCTTAGTTCAGTTGGAGCTTGTACCGAAGTTTAGCGAAAGAGACCTTGGTGAAGCATCCATTAAAAAAGTTGAGTTGGCAGTCCGAAATGAACAGTTTTCCGAAATTGTTATTCATGATCGGGGTTTGGTACCGCGAGTTCAGACGACCGTTAGCTATCGAGTCCTCGAAAAAGGAAGTCGCGAAGTTGTGGCGGAAGGACAAGGATCATCGGCAACAGCACGACAAGGGATTTTAGAACTTCGTCTTCCTAAGCCTATAAGCTCCGATTTCGATTACATGGTCCAACTGTCTTTTACCAGAAGCGGAGTTGTTCTAGAAAAGGCTTTCAGCTTCACGTTAACTAAAGAGATCCAGCGTCAGCTTCTTCCCATCGAGGATATGAAAGATGCCAATAAGATAGTCGGTCTAACATTAGTGGGAACAAAAACGGGAGCCCGCCTGGTATTTTTGGATAACCTAAAAAAATCACCACGCGTGCAAAGTTCCTACATTCTGGTACTTGCTCGAAAAGGTGGCTTTTTGAATAGACAGGTTAAAGTCATGGGAACTTGGAAATTCGACGATCGTGTCTTGATTGATCAAAAGGCGAACCCACTTCTGACAGCTTTGGGTGTAGGTTCAGGAGAATTGAACGATCACGTTAAGAGCGGCGAGACAGTGTATGTCGAGCTTCACGTCACTCGAAGAGTTGATAATCAAGCGAGTCATGTCGCAAAGTTCGTTAAATACAGTACAGTCAAAATAAAATAGTTATAAATCAAGCAACTGCGCCAGCTCGGGCGCAGTTGCTTGATTGCCTCCTTGTGTGAGACTCATTTATGTTTCTCATTTTTCGAATTTTGAAAAAAACTCTATTTCCGTTTTAGCCTGGCGTGCCCATCAGTTTTCAGAGCTTCCATCGCATACACGAGTAAACTCAGGAACGTGCTTTAGCGTTCGTCGATCTTAGCCGAAATATTAAATATCGGTTAAGAATCTGGAACGTTTGAGGCAGGATATGAGTCATTTTAGAGAATTCACATGGATTTGTAATTCTTTGGGATCGAGAAGTTTAGCTCTTTTGCTGAGCTCACTTATAATCTCGGGTTGTACGTTGGCTGTTGATATAAGTTCGCAGAGTTTGCCGGTAGCGGTAAACTCTCCCAGTCTGGTCAATCAAGAGACTGAAAAAAGCTATCCGCTGAATGGCCAATGCGGCAAAAACACCCAGTCGTTCGAAATCACTTATCCGCCGCCAGCGCAGACAGTAATCTGTGTGAACGGTGAATGGTCAGCTGTCATTGATCTTTCAAACAGTGCAGATGGTAAGATTGTTGTCGAAACTAATTTAAAGAATCCTATCAGTGGTGGAAACGTTCAATTCGAAGTGAGCAAGGACTCCACTAAACCGTCTATTGTCTTATCCTCATCAGAAAACAGTCCTACGAGAAATACAGCCATTGCAGTCAGTGTCGTTGTTTCTGAAGCACTTAGGAGTTTTTCTTCAGAAGATTTTGATCTCACCAATGCCGTCATCAGTCAGTTTAAAAAAACAGACACGGGGTATTCCTTCATTTTGACCCCCAACTTGGAGGGCCCTGTGTCTGTTTATCTTCCCGAAAGGGTAATTCAAGATTTGGCCGGTAATGGGAATAGAGCTTCTAATGTGCTCAGTTACGTTTATGACTCGTCAAACCCTGAAGTTGTTCTTTCGACATCGAGCCCTGCATTTACCAATTCAAGCAATATTTCTTTGATGGGTGTCTTTAGCGAATCAGTTTCGAGCCTGTCTGAGTCTGACATCGCAAGGTCCAATGCAACTCTCGCAGACTTTGTCTTTGATGGCACAGGGTTTTCAGTCACTGCAAATGCCATTACCCAAGGGGCGGTTACGATCAGCTTGCCAGGTGCAATTGTGCACGATGCTGCAGGCAATCCCAACGAGAGTTCCAATTTTCTTTCATTTATTTATGATTCGGTGCCACCACTTGCAGATTTTTCTGCACCAGATGTAGGTGCCATATATGAAAGCGGCGAGTTGATTAGTTTGAACTGGTCGGCTATTGATCCCTATGGAAATGAACTAGTCAGTCTGGCTTATTCCGTAGACAATGGTTCCACCTGGATAGATATTGCCGAGACACCTAATTCTGGAATCTATAGTTGGACGGCACCTTCTACAGATAGCAATCAGACACTGGTTCGTCTGGTGGCTGCTGATAAGGCGGGGAATTCAACTCAGGCAATTGCCGGAACATTTACAATTGACAGCGATCTCGTCCTTCCTACGGTGACTATTACTCCAGTATCGGCTTATGCCAACAATGTTTTACAGGGCGGACAAACCGTTAATTTCAACTACACTTCTGCAGGTGAATTTCTGAAATCACAATCTGCCCAAATCGAACTCACATTGGATGGTGGAGTAAGCTGGCAGAGTTATGCCAGCAATCAAAACTTAAACGGAACTGTTAGCTACAGCGTACCTTCGGATATCGATGCAGGCGTTGTCTATTTTCGTGTGACGATTGAAAACGAACGAGGCGAAATTGGAGTAGCTAACTCTGCTTCATTTACTATAGATAACAGCCCTCCGCAGCTCACGGCAATGTTGTTAAATGGTGGTCAGGCTTATGCGATCACACCTTTTGTCAGTATTAAGATTCAGGTGCTCGATAGTTCAGACGTTTTTATCCACGCCCAAGAGATCGCTTCGTCAGACGCTTGCGCAGATTATGAAAATGGAAGTGGTCAGCCGCTTACTCCACTTTGGCGCGCTTGGGATAGCACCAGTGAACAGATGAGTCTTAGTTTCCAAGTCAGTCCGGGAGATGGTGCAAAAAAAATCTGTACTTGGGCGAAAGACAGTTTAAATCGCATGGCTGCTGCGGCTCTTTCTGAAAGTATCGTCTTGGAGACATTCAATATTCCCATCCTTTCGGTTTTCGATGTCTATCAAGGAGCACCCGGCATTACTTCGGCTTTAGCTGGGCAAACTGTGACGATTGAATGGTCTGCCAGCGACTTCGAAGGCTTGCATAATAAAAGCATCTCTTTCGCCTATACACTTGATGGTTCCAAATGGTTGGATGTTGATACCCATCAAGATACGAGTGATCAAGCCAGTATCACTTGGTTCGGAAGCAACCCGGCAGAAGCAACGAGTCTTAGCGGCACCTACTCCTTTGCTTCTCCTGCTTCGGATTTTTTTCGGGTCAGAGGCCGAGTCCGGGATCGTGCAGGGAATATTTCTATCTCTGCTTTATCGGAAACATTCAATACCCAAAATTGGCAAATTTACATGGGAAGTCGGGATCGGGGAGACGGTGGCGTTGGTAAGGCTGCGGCGCTGGATGCCGGCTGGAATACCAGCATGTTCACCATTCATCCGCTGACTGGGGATTTCTACTTTATCGAATCTGAATATGGAATTCGCAAACTGGATATCCGTACAGGGTTAATGTCTACGGTACTTAAACTATATGATCCCGTTAAGACTCCGACTCTAAAAGAAGAGGATGTCTTTCTCGGGACTGAGGATTTATCTTTTGATCAGGCGTTGAATCACTTTACTTCTCTTTCCGTTTTTGACATGGCATTTGATTCCAAAGGATATTTGTACATTTCTTATGATATTCCTTTGGGACATATGTATGACGGTATTGTCTATCGTCTCGATCTTGAGCAAAGAAAAATTAAACGGTATATGGGCGGCGGAACTGATCTTAATTCCACAGACCCGCTAGTAAAGACAGCCGTCTCTGGGACAATCGTTTTCGACCAGGACGACAATTTATACTATTGGGATACTTGTGTTCTTCCTATCCAGACAAAACAATCTGCCAAAAAATTAATGAAGGCTTCACGCTTAAGCAACGGGCAGGCCGGGCCAAGTACTGTGGTGTTTGGCGGAGCTTGTAGTTACGCCAATCCTGTCATAGGAGCTGCGGCTGCTACGAATAACGGAGGAACGCCTGTTTATCCAATGATGACTTCAGTTGTGCCAGTTCCGAGTCAAAACACGCTTTATATTACCGGATATGGTTTTCTGCCCATCAAGATTGTAAATGGTGTTGTCTATTCCACAAACCTTGGAACCATGAACGGTGGGTTGCAGCGCTTGGTCTATAACTCCGCGAATGGCAAGTTGTACGGAACCAGTGGAGGTGAAGGAATACTTGAAATCACTCCTTACTTTGCTGGAAATGGAAATGAAGTGTTAAGTACTTATATAACTCATACCTACGTTGACGGCTGTAAAAATGATGGCGTTTTAAAAACGAATGCATGCGCCAGAGTCAGTCAGGCATTGCGAGTTGATGGCGAAGGAACACTGTTCTTTGCCGATGGGCCTGGAATCAATAAAGGCAACAGCACTCGGGTCAGATATGTCAACCGAGCTGGAGCTGTGCAGACGATTGCTGGAAGTCTACCGTTGTTTGGCACTGGATTTAGGAAGTCACTGACTCGTGGTGATATCAAATCAATTTATTACAAGAAGTCCGATTTGAATCTGAGCTACTTTCCCAAAGGGCTTTATTTTATGGAACCGAAAGGGATGGTGCTTGGGCACGTAGACCCTTCCACAGGAGTTATGAATCCTATTTGGGGGAATCAAAGTGCTCAGGCTGTCGCCGTCAGTACAGTAGGGGTTACCGCAACTTCGATAAGCCCAAACATTTCCATGGGCTCTCCTTACAATAACTATAACGGGAATTTTTTGACCTTTGATGAAAATGGACTTCCTTGGCTAAGAACTATGCACAATCTGACAACAGTCACTTCAGCTGGTAAAATTGAGTATTTGCAAAAATCCAGTACAACGACCTATTTCAACATGCGAGCGGACTCGGCGACTCCCTCTGAAATCAACATGATGGTGGACGGAGGTAAAACAAATCTGGTGGTCTTTGATCGTAAGGCGCTACTTTTCGGTGGTTACTGGGAAAGCGATATTAACTCGGTCAACTACAACACTTTCAATGAAATGATTCTTCTCGACTTTAATACGAATATCATCACCAGCATCATGGGTCGCCTCTCTGGAGTTCTTATTAAAGATCAAGCGGAGCCGGCTCCTCCGGGCATACCGGCTAGTACGGCGCATTTTTGGTATCGCTGCGCCTCAACCTCGACAGAGTGTTATATGGCCTTTCGAAAAGGAGCCACGACGCCCGAGGATCGTGTTTACTTTAGCGAAAAAAATAAGCTTCGCTACATTCAGAATCCGTTCAACACGAGCCTGTCCGTGCTAAATGATCTTTTGGAATTTCCGGATGCCGACAAAAATATTAACAATTTTATTTTTAAGGAAGATGGTTCGCAGGTGTTTTATCTCGCGCAAGGAGAGCTATACTGCCATGACATCTCTTCGGGAAAGACCTGGTGCAATGACACGAGTCTTTATCCATTCAAACAGGCAATGGGCCCCATCAATGCTTGTGGCAATCAGCTGACCTGGATGAGTGAGACGTCATTACTTATTTCGACTTGCCGGGGAGAGGTGTTTAAGTGGACTCTCCCGGATTAAACTCGTGGATCCAACTTAAGGCTTTGTAGGAGAAACATTCACTTTAATATTTTCCACCTTACCGCGGATCTCGGATTTCACATTTAGATCGTAGGGCTTGTTAGGTGTTCCGAAGACTTCATAAGATTCGCCGGTACTTTTAAAACGAAGCTCTTCCGACTTGCCGTCGCTAAACGCGGTGATCGATAAAACTTTGTGATCTTTCTTGAAATCAATTTCAGCAGCTTTTTTGCCGACAAAGAATAATTTAGCTGTTTTATCCCCGGGAACGACTCGGACCATCACTAAACGACCTTCGCCGCCAATTTGAGGATGTCCTTGACTCTGGATTTCTTGACTGAAAGAGGGTTGGCCGAGGGATAGGGCCACGAGGCTGTAAAAGAATAGTCGCATAAAAGGTCTCCTTGTTTGGCTCTAAACTATTATAGATTAAAACGGTTCATATCCAAATAGTACTTACTTTTTAAGCAATAAGCACGATCCATTTCATCACGGGCAAAGCGGACCAGAGGATTCCTTATATGGTGGTTTATAGTTCATCAGCTCTTTCGCCCAAATTACCAATTAGAAGTCAGATACCTTTAAGTACGTTTTCTGAGGTCTATCATGACGCTTTATGAACATATTTTGACACGTTTTCTGTCCGATGGATCCATTGATACAACTTTTGGAGACAGCGGTATAAAGTGGAGCAGTTGATTCGAGCTTTGCCGAAGGTGCGACGGCTTTCGATATAGGCTCTTCGTTCGACATCGAACTATTTGGAATTAGCCAAGGCTCACAAGGTGACCTTTTTAGTTCTGGCATAGAACAGAATGTGCTTTAAGAACAATTTATCGTTCGGTTTAGGAGTACTGGTACAATCAAAGAATAATCGAGGAGGTTCTTCGCCTTCGCTCGATTATTCTTTGAGAAATCTTTTAGCTAAGTTTAGCGCTTAGCCAACTCAGTTCTAGTTGCGAAGGCGCGATGTACACTCTGAGCGTGTATACCCTTTAGACAGACAACGAATAAGGTCTGCATTAGAGCGAAGTTCTCGCTCACAAAGTCTGGCAGCATCAGCATAGTTCAGACCGTTGTTCTCTTCGATGATTTTGCTAAGATTGCAGCCAGCTTCTTTGGAAACACGGCAGAGTTCTTTAGCGCGATCAAGGTTTCCATTGGCAGGTCCCGCCATCATATCAGAGACACAGTTAGCGAACGCAGGTGAGGCGAATACCAATACAAGAGACATCAATAAGCTTTTCATTGGAAAGTCCTTTCATTTGTTAAGGTGAGCTTAGTTCGCTTATTCCCGAGGCAAGGTCAAGAAATTTAAAACGATATGTCTAAAGTATGATCAGCAAAATTTCGACATTTTTTGCTGTCTACACTTTGGTCGTCTCACTCCGACTGGACGAGAGCTCATTAAATCCACACGAAGTGGTTTTTCATCGTTACACTCTGGGGAGTATTTTCTTTTTTACAATTGGTCGTATGATTAAATTAAGAATATTGGGGGAATCATGAAACAGTTATTAACCATAGTGTTGACGTTACTGGTGTCCGCAGCAGCACACGCAGTAACATTCGGAGTGAATATACATCCGCGTCACGTGCAAACAACGGCTATAGCACAGAAAATGGCGGGTATTCTTGCTGCGAGAAATATTCGATCTATTCGGATCGACATTCCACCGAGCGCCAACATCAGCTGGCTACGAGGCGTCGTTCAGGCATTCAAAGCCAAGAATATAGAAGTTGAAATTATGCTTTATGATCCGACCGGAAATAACTACGTGTGCGGAACACAGGCTTCTGAACAACAAGCCTATGACGCTACTAGAAATATAGTGAACCAAATGAAGGACCTTGTTCATCTATGGGAACTTCAAAACGAGCGACAATTAAAGATCAAAAGCGGTGGGCAAGGTCTTGCTGATTTTGACAACGATTGTGGTCGCCGGGACGCACTCGTAAGTCGAGGTATGTCGCGAGCTATCGTGGATATTCGTCAGCAGTCGGGAGTTCCGTTAAAAATTATTGCGGGCTTCATCGGTCGCGGCTACGGATACATCGATCTTTTATTAAAATACGGAGTTCAGTTCGATATTTTGGGATACCATATCTATCCATGGGAAGAGCAGGCAAGTCTTGACACAGATCCTTGGTTTGGTCAGGGTGGTTTGTTCCAGCAAATGAAACGCTTTAATAGACCCGTTAGAATCAACGAATTTAACTGTGCTGAAATTTATGCTGGTGACCCAAATACACCTTACGGTGGTCGTACTGACTACGAGAACCAAGCAGGTCGTCCGATGACAGAGGCATGTTTGCGCGGTCTAAAAAAGCACTTGAATATTATTCTGGCGCAGACCAAGGTTCCTCTTCAGTCCATTCACTTCTATGAATTGTTAGATCAGCCAGAGCTAAATTCAGAAGCTGAAAGCCGCTTCGGTTTGATGTATAACTTGGACAGCCCTAAAGTTCACTTGTTCTTAGTGTCTGCATACGCTGGTGGTTCACTGACGTCTGCTGAGCAGAATCAAATTACAAGTCGAAATCTTTTGACTGCTGCACAAATTAAAGCAAATCAGGACGCCGCTGGTGGAGTAACTCCAACTCCAACTCCAACACCAACACCAACACCAACTCCGACGCCAACGCCTACTCCTACACCTACACCTACACCTACACCAACACCAGAGCCTGGTACCGGTGGTGGTGTCTATACAGTTGCGATGAGCCATACAGATTATGTCAAGCGTCTGTACATGATCCTGTTGGGACGAGAAGCTGATACAGGCGGCTTAGAACACTGGAGCGGAATGCTCAACACGGGTAAGCAAACGAGACTATCCGTACTTAAAGCTTTCTTGGGTTCGACGGAGTACCGTAATCGTGTCAATGCTGGAAGGTATACTGTCTCTGCGGCACTGAATTCGGTGTCCAATGCTAACTTTGTTAGAATGGCCTACGCTGTCTTAATGTTAAGAGATGCAGACTCTTCAGGTCTAAGCCACTACACGACATCTCTGGACAGAGGAATGTCAAGAGCTGACTTTGTAAAGGTCTTAACGAACAGTACAGAATTTAAAAATAGAGTTCTCTAAATTTTTCCAAACAAATTGAAAAGAGCAAGGGTCAGCATTTGCTGGCCCTTTTTATTTTGGTTGAAGTTGCTTAGCGTCCTCAGGCAACGGCGGGCTGATCCATTGGCTTCTCTATGTATTTTTCAATCGAGCAGCGATTTCTGTGTTGTTTTGCTTTCTCCGTTGTTGAAATTGTCAGAGAGTCAGAAGGACTATGAATGATGTATGCCGCTCTCAGTAAAGGAGATGAAAATGGAATTTCGAGGCGATCTTATCAATCACGAGACATTTGATAAAGTTAGGCAAATGACTCCGCGGACGATCAATGAAAAAATCGACAGACGGATGTTACAAAGAGTCGAGGAGATTTCAGCAGAGGGTCCTGAAGCCATAAAGGCCCGCCTTCAAGAACTCGAGAAAGAATGGGATCTCGATAAGGTTCTAATGCTCAACTTCGCTGTTTTGGTTTTTGCTCAGCTCGTGGCGGCAAGAAAAGATAGGCGATGGCTATGGGGTCCGCTAATCCAAACACCCTTTATGGCAATGCACTCCATCATGGGTTGGTGTCCTCCATCGTTATGGTTCAGGCCGATGGGCTTTCGCACGGACAAAGAAATTCAGTCAGAAAGAGAGGAGCTGCTGGCGATATTGTCACGAATGTCGACAACCAACCCCGGACCACACTAAAAATGATTGCGTATAGAGACGGGGCGCGCCCCATTTGGTGCGCGCCCATCTCTGGCAGTTTGCACAACGTATTTTTTATTGGGATTGTGTATCTGAGTCCTTTTTTCCAATGACTTCGTAATGATCTGGGTGCTTTGGTTTCAGTGGTTCTTTGATGGGGGGCTCATTGCCAAAAGTTTTGTTGGGTTTGTCTTTGCGATTGGGATTCTCTTCGTTTTGTTGCGGTTTTCGAGGAGTGTCTTTTTTATCATTATTCATTTCCGTCTCCTTTGTTGATTGTTGAACTTCTTTGATAACTTCCGAAAATTGCAGCTTGTGGGCATCAACGATGGGTTGGTTTGTCTATCCATTAAGTTTATAGCTCGTTGGATTTTTGTTTGTGAGTCCTTGCCTTCATTGTCACCAGTTTAACAACCAAGGCTTTTCTTAAGAACAAAAACTGTCGGGACTGCTAAATACCACAGTTCGTAGCATTCCCTTTTTACATGGAATCATGCCTTTTTGCTTTTCAGACAAAAGACCCCGTTTTTTGTCAATCAAAGGGCTTGTATTCCCCGGTTGATGTAATAAAAGGCTCCTCATTGACGAAGGAGTTTTTCATGAAACATTTGATGTTAGTTTTAGTAGCCCTCACTTTGGCGGCCTGTTCCCCAACGAGTTCAACCACGGATGTGAACGCACCCGCAGCTGACTCTATAGTTGGCGGCGAGAAAGTCGCACGATTAAGTGCAGTTGGAAAAAGCACCGTCGGTCTTTATGAAAAAGATATCGGCTATATTTGTTCAGGAACATTAGTTGGCAAAAACCTAATCCTTACTGCTGCTCACTGCGTGGATCCTAAATCGAAAAATCTCATTGCAGTCTTCGAAACAGAAATTAAGAAAGCTAAAAAAGATAAATTGCGAAAGATTACTCACTGGGCTGTTCACCCTTCTTATTCAGAAGAGATGAAGGCCAAGGACCTCGGAGATATTGCTATTCTCAGATTTGAAGGTTCTTTACCAATCGGTTACGAGGTTGCTCCGATCCTGTTTGATGCTCAGGCAGTTCAAAGGAGCAAGAGAACAATTGTTGCTGGCTACGGCCTTAATTGGGCCACTTTGATTTCCAGAGGTGCTGGTGTTTTGCGTACGACGAAGTTGGATATTGATGATCCAATTTATTCCAACACAGAGGCCTTGTTAGGTCAGTCGGTGCGCAGAGGGATTTGTTCGGGAGACTCTGGTGGGCCTGCTTACTTTGAAATTGGCGGACGCCTTCATGTTTGGGGTGTGGCAAGTCGCGGAGACTCCCTTCCACTGTTCTTCGTACCTAAGTGTATGTTGTTTTCGATTTTCACCAGAGTCGATGCATATCAAGACTGGATAACCAGCACGATGGCTTCGCTCGAAGTGATTCGATAAGGTGCTTCAGCACTAAGGAAGCATCCTCGAGAAACGTAGTTATTTAAATTTAGTGCTAGGTAAAAAGGGATCATCTGATCCCTTTTTTTGTTTTTACTCACCGGCTTTTGGTCTTAAGGAAGTTTTGACTTTGTTCGACTTTTTTTGGCCTCGCTATTGCTATGGAAAGGGGATGGGCTGAGTTGAAAGACATTTCGTACAAGGAGGTATAATATGGCATCTAACTCATCAGGAGGAACTTCTAACCGGGGATTCGCTTCAATGGATCCTGCAAAACAACGGGAAATCGCAAGTAAAGGCGGAAAAGCTGCGCACGAACAGGGAACCGCGCATGAGTTCACTTCCGAGGAAGCGCGGGAAGCAGGAAGAAAAGGCGGCGAGGCCGTCAGCAGAGATCGTCAGCACATGGCTGAAATTGGCCGTAAAGGCGGTGAAGCTCGAGGTCGCAGTCAACAAAGTCACTAGTTTCGTCTGAGTTTGAAATAGTTAATATAGGTTTAAAGAATTATTTCAATCTTAGCCCGACGAAGAGGGAGCCGATCGCAAAGATCGTCTCCCTTTTTTATAAGGGGTATTTGCCAGAGATAGGTCCTGAGGCAATTTGACCGGAGACCCCGGCACAATTGGAAGACTCGCGTCTGTGTGCATCGCCAGGGCATAGACTTAGAATCAATCCCAGCGCTGTCGCGCGATAATGAGACTATTTTAACCCACGTTCTTCTTGGAGAATGTTAATTCTGGGTGAAGGTAACAAACATCTCCGCGTGAAGCCGTTTTACTATTAGCTTTTGTAAGTGAGGGCCTATGGAAACTGATATAGAAAAAGGCGAGTGGAAGATTATCAAGGGCCATATCAAAAAGATCTGGAGTGAACTCAAGCGAGATAAGGCAGGTGTCGCCAGAGCTGAGGATGAGCTGGTTCAGGGGGAATTCCAGAAAGCTTTCGGACTTAGCCAGAAAAAAGCTAAGAAACGACTGAAAGCCTGGAAAAAGCAGCTAAAATGAGCCTGAAGTCGCTTCGGCATTGGGTGATTAAAACATATAAAAAAGTTCGTATTGCTAAGTTTGCGGCACTTTTTGCTATAATTTTAGGCAATTTTTGAGTATCTTAGGTCCTTTCTGCCAATTGTATAAGCAAATGAAAATAGTCCATTGACTTTGTTTTTTGTTAGTGGTGAATAGGGCCTCCACCGTCGTTCAGCGTTCTAAAAAATCGCGGAAAGTTCAGTGGGTTCTTTGAGTAGGTTTTCTAAAAAAAATCGAAAAAAAGAAAAAGAAGGTGTTGACAGCACATTACATCTTCGATAAAAACACTACCTCGCTGCCAAGTAATAACGAAACAGCGAAAGTGATCGCTCTTTGAAAACTGAATAGCTAG
>DFXZ01000001.1 GCA_002381805.1 Bdellovibrio sp. UBA4095 | reverse complement strand
CCAAAGAAGGGGCCAAGGTCACGATAATAGAAGACCATAAACATTGGGACTAATACGAAAAAGGTTACAATGAATTGATTTGCACCCCATAAATTCACCCACACTAAGTTTTATATTTTGGCGCCATAAATAAGGAATTGTCTATGGCATTCTTTAGGGTTTGAACATCTCTCGGAAGTTCAGCGACGTAAGATCGCATAAAAACTTAATTACGGGAGAGATTTTAAACTTTAAAAAACTCTCGTGAATGTGCTTGGTTTCCTCAGAGTACTTAGATCGATTCTCTAAACTCAATTCTCTGGGTCCAATCCAGTACATACTACTATCACCAAAAGCTTCCTTCACGACGTAATCTATGCCCTTGTACTTAAATTCGATCCTAATATCTGTATTCCAGTTGAAAATGCCTAAAAATAGGCGATTTCTTTTTAACTCGGTAAAGGGCCAAGTTGCTTCGCCCTTTACTGAGTCTTGCCGACATATTCAACTTTTCTTAAACCAAGTGTAATCGATGAAGACTACGATACCTTCGAATAGGAAAAATACAATAATTGCCCATACGAAATGCAAATCGAGCCTATTAATTCCATATGCGAGAGCTATCAACACGACAGTTCTCAATAACCATGTACTAGCTTTCTTTAAATTAATAACCAAGCCCTCCCACTAAAATCCCGAGAGAAAAACGTTTTCTGATCTGTGTAACCAAGTCTTCCGCATGCTTTTGTCATAGTATGACGAAATTACTTCGCCCTATCGCTCAGCGCTAAAAAATGCTGCTTAATTAGCTGGCGCGATATCTCCTGTCTTCAAAATATCTTCACAAATTCTTTCAGCGCCCGCAGGACACTTATCTTTCGCTAGAGTTGAAATTCGTTTCCATCTTTCCATTCCTACAATGTCATTACCAAGCGCATATAAGATGTACTTGTAGAATGTGTGATTTTTCAATTTTATTTCATTGAGGTCTTGAATCTTCTCCCATCTGGTACTTGTTAAATTTGCGATAGCTTCGATAAATGCTTCATCCTGAAATTTTAATTTGCAGGGCTCCCACGTTTTGAACACTGACTGCAGTTCAGTCCAAGGCTTTTCTACACTCTGGAGCTTTTTCACAGCAGACTCCAGTTTCGCCTCCGCTTTTTGATATTCCTGATTATCGCAAGCTCGATTCGTCGAACTCTCGGCTCTAAATGCTTGGCAGAGAATGAGGACTGCAACAATCAAAATATTCATGATACCCCTTAAATAACGATAAAAGTTAACTGATCTCTCGTGTGAAATAGAAAAATCAACAGCCATTGCCATTTGATTTAAGTTCTTCTATTTTGTCCACCGTCAAAGTACCAAAGAAAAGTCCCATGTGACCTTTTCTTTTGGAATCAAACTTTCCAGTTATTTTTACGTTTTTATGGTTTAATCTATTGGCTTTCGATAATTTATTTTTTGGTACGACAAGCCACAGCTTTTCCTCAGATGACACTGGCGAAACTTTATCGCATCTAATTGATGACACGAAAGTTCCTTCAAACTCCATACTTAGAGTGCCTTCAACTTCAACAATCAATCCCTGATAAGCGTTTGGACTATCCGACAATTTTTTAATACTTACTCGCCTTAGAGACGAGCCACTATCAGCAGCACCAAAAAGACAGAACATGGAAATCCAGATTAAAATAAAAGCTTTTAACATTCGCATTAATACACCTGACCCCTCAAAAAACCACACCAGCATCACAGAGTACACCTATAAAGCCAACCAGCACCCTTGAACTTAACCTAATGAAGATCACTTGAAAAAATAGATTCATTTCAACATGTCGCTAAAGTCCATTTTACTTAAGAGAATGGCTACTATAACTCTAACTATTAGTAATGTGAAAATTGCGAACCAAAGTCGTCGATAAATTTTTAATCTATCTATTTCGTCAGCAAATATAGCCTCTTCGTCTTTGATCGGAATAAGCGATACCCGAACCCTATTATAGAAGCTAAGCTTTTCCATAGATTTCGGGTACACAATGAACTCAGCTAAAAGAAAAAGGAGCACCTTAATGCCCAATAGGCTCGCATTGAAGTAGCTTCCATAAATTAACAACTCACTTGATTTAATAAAGCCTCCAACGTCTACTCCCACCAGCTATCTTAGCTTATGCCGATTACTCTGGCTCTTCCACAGATTTTGGGCTTTCGCCGCTGTTAACTTCAATCCAGCTGTTTCCGCAACTAATAACTTGAAATGAGGTATCAGAGTGTTTGTATATGTAACTGTTACCCCAACGATCTGCTTTGAAGTTAGTAGGCTGCTCTTTTGGTTCGCAAGACAGATTATCTTCCGGTCCGTAAGGAAGATATGCAAGCGAGCTGGGGTATCGGCCACAATTTTTTCTAAAACTCTCTAAGCTATTTTGCAATTTAGTAAGCTCTACTACGGTTTTCATTACACGTGGTTTCTCAGTTATCGGGTCGTTAACAATTTTTACTACTGACGGGCCAAAAAAACCCGCCAATATCCCAAGAATAAATGCTATGAGAAAAATCTGGACTGACTTACTATTCATTGTTTACCTTCCCAAATACTCATCTATATAATTCTCTGTAAGTGAGTTAGAATTGACATAAATATTATAATGACGTTCTGAAACACCTTTTACACGTGACTGAGGACCGAAAATCTCGTAATAATTAGACATCCAATACCCATCTCTATAATGCTGAAGCTCGTGAAAGACGGTATTTAAAAGTTCTCGCTTTTGCTGTTCGCATAGTTCTCCCGAATACGAGCTATTGAACGTCAAACTATTAGGTAGGAACGGGTTCAGATTAGTTCGCCCGTCTATATCATCCCCCAGTTTGCCGAAAGCCCAATCTATATTTCCCGAAATACCCAAGACCCGCTGTGCAATCTGCAATGCACGACGAACATCCTCAGCAGTCAAGCCAGTTGGATCCCACCAATTTATCGGATCGTTGGAAACATACCCATACAAATTCGTATCCCCACCACCAAATCGAATCGGATCTTTACTCGTCCAACGACCGACCTCAGGATCATAGTCTCGAGCTCCAAATCTGATGAGCTTTGTGTCGCTATCGTATAATCCGCCAGCAAATCCAAAAGGCTGAAAACCAGGGTTAGTATCAAGCAAAATCGCACCGAAGTCATCATATTCAATTCGCTGAGCTATTTCGCCAGAGGTGCTGTTAATGATCAACCTGACCGATCCCAATTGATCGGTTAATATTTTATAAGTGATCCCTGCCTTTACCATAGCTTCAGGCGAATGGCCGTTGCCATAAATAAACCTGGAAACCACCTGTCCGTTTGCATCAAGCTCTGCCGCGATACGAAGCTGAGATTCATACACCCAATACTTGCGCTGATCCCCAACGACTTTTCCCACCCGACGATTCAGACCATCGATCAGATAGTCAATTTTTCTTCCGTCTGGTAGTTCCACTGAACGTAGATTACTAAAAATGTCGTAATTGAATCTGGTTTCGGCTCCAAGATGAGCTATTGACTCAAGACTTCCACTTGTACTGTATGAGTAGGTCTTCGCACCATAGCTTAATATCTGATCTTGCTCGTTAAATGTGGCAGTTGTTACAATTCCATTTCTTTCGACTGAAAGTCTGTTTCCATTTAAATCATAAGAATATTTTGTTAAGACTCCGTCTCGTGTCGATTCACTGAGGCGGCCAGAAAGATCATATTTATAACTTAAGTTAATATTATTCACTTGGGAAGTTTCACTTTTATTTATAATCCGACCTAAGGCATCTCTAACGAAAGAGCTCTCGAAAATGTTCTGACCTGAAAACATCGATTTTGAATTACTGAGTTCTCCCCATCCGTTGTATGCAAAGTCAGTTACAACTGCAGACAATGATGTCTTCTGCATTTGTGAGTTTAGAGAGTTATAAACGAAGCTCAACGGACCTGAAGTTATCAGCAAATCATCAGCATCATAACTATAAGAAACGTTATTTTTCTCATTGATGGATATCGATGACAACCGGTTACGATCGTCGTAACCAAAATTAACTATTCCTTTTCCTTCTCCTGAGTTGGTTACAGTCGTCAAAAAGTCACCCGCATACATAAACTGAGTATTTACCAGCGTAGGTGAAAGTACATTCGTCAAAAAACCCGTACTCAGATTGTAGGTAAAACTATAGTTCCCTTGACGGGTATTGATCTCCCTTAAGCGAGTTGACTTATCAAAATATTTATAGTTCGCATAAGATCCATCTGGACTTTGAATAGCCGCCAGTTGCTTATCCAAATTATATAGATATTGAGTTGTCTGAGCTTGACCTAGATTTGGCGGATTATAGCTTTCAAGCAAATCTACCAAGTTGAATGTCATGCTATGCAATGGCCGACCTGAGGGAGTAATACCAACAAGATTCCCATTCTGGTCATAACTTGTCAGCACGGACTTTCCATCGGGACTTATCATTCTGACAGCCCTGTCCGAGCTATCATATTCATAGGTCGTTACCTGACCCAAAGGATTTTGGACCGAAGCCAGTCTTCCTCGAACATCATACAAAAACTCAGTTTTTCTAGCCCCCTCTGAAATCGCTTCCAACTTACCGTTCGCATTGTAAGAATATTTAATATCATGATATCCCGGCAATTGCTGAGATATGACTTGCCCATGAGCATTAACGAAAGTATTAATTTCTCGACCCATAGGTGACTTTAAAGTCCGCATAAGAGTCTTTGAATCGAAAGTCTGAACATACTTATTTTCATTAATATAAATTTGATCTGTTTGAATATAGTCGAAAATATTATCCGAATAATAAGACACGGACCGATCTGTTGTAGTCACTGTATCAACGCCAGCGCTTCTCGAGTAGGACTGCAGATAATTAAAATTGACAGCAGCACCTAATCGCGGCTCAGTTTTCGCAATGGAATGACCACTGGTAGTTGGGTTTGAGAACTCAATTCTGTTTGACCTGAAATGAATATCTGATCGAATACCATCCGAATTCAAAAATTGAGAAGTCTGCTTTCCTGAACCTTCTCTTGAAAAAATCTTTCTCGATAGCCTTCCCTCAGCTGTTTTAATCTGAACAGAATACCCATCGGAAATAAACTGACTAAAAAGCTCGGTAAAACCGCCTGCTGCGTTTTGGTCCTTGGAAAGTTGCCCAAGCACATTGAAAACAAAATTACTTGTATTGCCCGCAGGTTTAGTGAAAGTTTTGATCAAGCCACCTTCTGAATATGAAATCGTATATCTCTCACCCGCTTCATTCTGTATTAAATTAATATATTTTTCATCAGATAGCTCTAAAGAGGTGACCTGTCCATATGGCGCTTTGATAGAAACAGGATCGCCAGACGACCTCCGCTCAATAGTAGTTACGTTACCAAAACCATCAGTAACTGTGACAAGGAAGCTATTTGCATCATATCCAAATATATATTTTTTAGCCCCAGTTAGAGCATTTAAGGTTTCGAGATGTTTTCCTTTTCTATCGAAAACGAATAGTTCCGAACCATCTTCTGCCGGAATTATAATATTCTCGTCGCTTACCCCAGGAAAAGGAAGCATGATTTTTTTAATTCTAGGTCCATCTACAAAATAGACTGAGTCATCTGCCCCTAATGCAACAGCATAAGGCTCCACAAGCTTTGCTTCACTCGCATATTCACCCTCAACAGAGCTACCACTACTGCTTAAGCTACCCACAAATGTTGAAATTATACCGTCAGGTGTCACATATCTAATTGATCTGTTCTTATTATTAGAAATGTAGATAGTGCCGTCTTTTCCCAAGATAGCTCGAGTCGGCTCAATCAACCCAGCTTCTATCGCAGGAATATTATCTTTGGTAAATTCGAATCCACCACCTGCAACTGTCGATATAGTTCCCGATCTATCAATACGCCGAATTCTGCCGTCAGTCAAATCAGCAAGATAGAGGTCTCCATTTGGACCTGTACTTAACCCGAAGGGCTGCCTGAGTTCCGCTTGTATAGCTGGTCCTCCATCGCCTGAGTAACCATTTACTCCGTTTCCAGCGACAGTTTTAATTATGCCATCCGGGGATATTACTCTGACTCTATTATTTCCTGTATCGTTGAAGTAAACATAACCATCTTTAACAGCTATGCCTGTGGGAGCACTGATTCTTGCTAATTTCGCATCTCCACCGTCTCCAGAGTACCCACTTATACCGGTGCCCGCCACAAGTACGACATTTCCATTAATATCAATTTTTTTTATCTTGTTGAACGAGCTTTCAGCGAAATACAGTTCAGTACTACCTTCAGTATTTAGCGCAATTCCTCCGAAATAATCGACGCCAATATCTAATGCTGATTTATTTTCGCCACCGTCAACATAAACACCCGTTCCTGCAATCGTTTCTATAATTCCGTTTGGATCAACTTTTCGAATCCTAGCATTAAATCCATCTCTGAAATAAACCGAATTATCAGGACCCACTGTTAAATCTGTCAATTTAGAGAGCTGTGCTGATGTAGCTCTACCTCCGTCTCCGCTATAGCCGTAAAAAGCCGATCCGGCTACTGTTCTCACTATGTTACCAATAGTCTTAGCAGAGCGCTTTGTTCCATCTCCCAAACTCAAGCTTCTACTTACGGGGTCGTAACTATGATGAATATTTAAATTCCAACCACCGATGCTATGAGAAAGAGGTATCTTATCAATAGGTGATAGGTAATTTATTTGAACTCTGGATATTGTGGTTTCGTCTCTTGCTGGAATCGAAGAGATAGTATCTCCTCCTCCTAAAGTCGCGAAAATTCTAGTTTCAACCGAACCAAATGCGTTTTTAAATGCTGTTCGCAAATAATTAACTTTGAAATTATAACTTAAAGTCGACCTTACTTGGACCCTTGACGTAACCTTCCTTCCATACGCATCCTTACCGTCCCAAACATACCGATGAAATAAATTTGGTGCTGGGCTAAATTTCTTTGTGAAGGTTTGACCCGCGACCTCAACCTTTAAATCCACACTAATCAGATTTTGGTATTTTGATAAACTGGCTGGCGTAACTGGAATATCAATAACTCTCGATGTTTTATCTCCAGGCATATTACTCGATAGATAATTAATGGAGTAATTAGTTCCAGGTAACTGGACTGTCTCGCCGAGATTTTGCGTATCAACATGGATAATGGAACCGCAGGCAATAGTTGGCAATAGTGGCGCCTCACCTGGAATCACAGGCTTCGGCGCATCTATACTGGGAAGTGCATCCTCCTGAAACCAATTTAAGTCAACTATCGAAAAATGGTTCAATTGCGCACGCCATAAAGAAGTCCCTGCTCGATAAGAGCTCGCAATCGATTGAAGCTCCTCTTCATCTACTCCTAAAAATACAAGGTCACCAGTCGTAGCAGGTCCTTCCCCTGTGACATCTAGAACTGCCTTGCCATTTACAACATCTAGAATCTTGATAACTCTTCCATTGTCAGCAGGTTCCCACGCTCCTTTATCAAGATTATAATAGCCAACCGGAACCACATCTCCTGTTGGGAAGCCCAAAAAATTCTCGACATAGAATGCCACCGGCTTTGAGAACTCAATACCCTTGGCTCCGTTTGCAGCCACTTCATCGGCAGTCAACTGAACTGCATATGTATAAGCACTCGTTGAGGGAAGCTCAGCAGGCATTCTGTTCGGTCCGTTTTCGCCAACCGTGTATTCCTTTGCTCGGATACTTAGCTGCGAAACTGGAACTAGCGATCCGTTCGGCATTCTTAGCGAAGCAGCAGTTTTACTTGGAATAAGCACTCGTGCGGTTCGTGTCCCATCTTCATCTGACGAGGTCGAACCACGCGCGACTTGCGGCTGATCACTGTTGGTCTGTACCACAGTCACAATCGGATCAGGTCGAAGCATATAAATATCATCAACCGCCGCAAAAGCCTGATGAGAAGATGTCACTCTTCTTTGCACTGGATAATAGCCATTTCTTTCTACGCTCAAGATCAATGTCCCGCCGCCGTTTATGGCTAAGTCATACTGACCATCTTCTCGAGTCAACGTCTGACCAAATTGAGGCTGCGCAAGAATTTTCACAACAGCTCCACTTAGTGGACTGCCGTCTTCTTGCAAGATTCTGCCGCGAATCACAGAAACGTGGCGCTTATCAATAGTGCCTTCAGCTACACCAGTTTGAATCGGGTTCGGACCAGTGTACAAGAACTCCACCATTTCACTAGGAAGAGTAATTTCAGTTTCACTGAGTGCTGGCGCCACTGTCGCAGGATCTGGAGGCAATACTGGGGCAGAACCTGTAACGTTCACTGATGTTTTATTTTCCGCACCTGCGCTGTCTCTAACTGTCAACGTAATCGTGTAAGTTCCAACGCCAAACTCTTGAGTGATTTTAGAGCCAGTTCCTGTTCTGCCATTTCCAAAATCCCAAAGATACTCAGCAATATTCCCATCTGGGTCCGTGGAGGCTGAACCATCAAACTCCACCATCAAGGGAGCTATTCCTTGATTACGAGAAAGTTTTATAACAGCTTTAGGAGATGCATTTGGAGCTGCGACCTGAATAATTTTTTGCACGCTTGCGATTGCACCTTTTTCATCTGATACCGTAAGGATCACAGTATATTGACCGGCATTTTGGAAGGTATGTGCAACTTGAGCTCCACTTCCTGACCCACCGTCACCGAAAGACCAAGAATATCTGCTTATAGAACCTTCAGCATCTGATGATGCCCGCGCGTCCAAACTCACAACTAAAGGCGCATGGCCACTTTCTGGAGTTGCTGTGAATCTAGCAACCGGAAGAGTATTTGGAACTACTGTAATTCTGTTGACGACAGACGCTGTGGCGCCCTGATTATCACGAACAGTCAAAGTAACATTATAGTTGCCAGCGGCCGCAAAAGTATGAACGGCTAAAGCGCCGGTGGCTTGGTTGTTAGAGCCTGATGCTGGGTCTCCGAAATTCCATTCATAAGAAGTGATATTCCCATCGGGATCTGAACTTTGCAAGCCAGAGAAATTCACAGTCAGCGGAGCTGCACCGGTCGAAACATCCGAAGTCATGCGTGCAATAGGAAGTTGATTCGGAACTCCTGACTGCACTTTTGTCTCAAGAGTGATTGTGGCAAGAGGTGAGCCGACTACTTTAATTTTAAGTTGGTTTTGCACTGAAGATGCTGGCGTTCCCGCCAGAGTTTTTATTGCGAACTGGATCTGTCCGCTTTCTGGATTGTAGTCTTTTTTTGCAATAACAACTTTATTATTCAGATGGATCTCTACTAAGCTTGCACGAAGTAAAGCTACTTCGAGTTTCTTTGCAAGATTTAAAACCTGGCAGACAAGTTTTGCAGCAACAGTACCCGTGCACTTTTCCTGGTAGAGATCTTTACCGCTTCCGTTTTTTAGAGTGATGACCCCGTCAGCATTTGATGGGGCTTTGAAGGTTTCATTATACCCGCGAGCGCCAGCTGATCCTCCACTGAATGTCTTAGGTCCAAACACTGTCTGAGTATTTAGTTTGTTAGGCGGCGTAATTCCTGGAGCTGCTAATAAAGAAGACGAGAAAATAAGAGAGACCAAGACAACAGCTAAGCGGTTCAACATATACGTCCTTCGGTAAGAATTGGATCTGGCCGAATAAACTATCGGAAGTTTTGGACCGGACTAAAGTAATTTTTGTTAATTTAGACGACCGGGTTGATTTCATCAAACCCTTCTATTTTGTAATCTACAAAATCGTATCAACTTGGGCTGATGTATTTTTCATGTCACTACCAGTTTTAACTAACTGGGTTCGCGGCCCAGCTTCGGTGGAGGAAGAAATTGATTCGATCGGTGGCGGCTCCGCTTTTTAGTTCTTTGAGAAACCCTGCTTTAGTTAATACCGGTTCTATTTCATCCCAGACGCGCTTTACGCGGGTCATGTTTCTATTGGGCATGCCTTTACTAGCTTCGCTTGCAAGAAACCACAGACCGAGCTTGAGAGCTTTATATTCTTCGGGTGTTATTGGCGGTCTTGCCTCTAATTGCTGACTGAGGTGATTAAAGATATCTTCCACCGTGAATTTTTCAAATGGATCTACTGGCGTTTTTAGCGTCTTTTCTATTTCTGGCTGAAGTAGAGTGGTCGGATCTTCGGCATGGACGAAGCACTTCACGACTCTCCAGAAGTGTTCATCTTCTTGAAATTTTTGAAAGAGCTTAAGGCCATGAGTGAGGGTTATGAGATTGACCCAGCGAGCTTTGAGATCTCGTGGATGATCGCGAAGCTCGAGGCTTAACAATGACTGCTCTTTAAAATATTTAAGATAAGAAAGAATTTCTTCTTTAAAACTACGCGGCAGATCCAGCGACCGAATATGCTCAGCCAATTCCCCAAAACGTTCCGAAACTTCCATAAAACCCTCAACGGAACTTAGTTCCGCTTTTCCACAAATTCACATCCCCAGCGGTTGATCAAAAGAATGCAGATTCAAGGCGGATATCCATTTTGAAAATGAGGCGTACAAGGTGTACGCCGCAATGAACGAAATGATCTCTAACGAAGAAGATGCGCTCTTTTCATCAACCGCCCCTAAGGCATATATGATGGGTTCTTCTTACAACGTCCCGATTTCGATTTCCGAAAACAATACGGACTAACAACGTCAGCCTCTTTCCATATCCCAAGCTTTTTATCTTTGGCTTCAGCTAAGGCTGCCGAGTATTTGCCTTTGGAATATTTAACAGACTCAAAGGCCCAGCCTTTACGAACGATTTCTGCATTGATGTTGATTCCGGCTTGGAAGACGATGCAGGTGATGCGGTTGAAGCTGGTGCCATCACACTCAAGGTCTACTGTTTTTCCCTTAAGTAGTCCTTCGGTGAAATTCTTGGCTTGAACTCCGAATTTTTGTTTTATTTCTGGAGTATCTATTCCAGCGAAGCGCACGGAGATAGTTTCGTTATCGAGCTTAACCCGGCAGGTGTCTCCGTCGTGGCAGCTTTGCACGACGCCAGAAAGTTTCTGAACAACTGGCGTCTTCTTCTTACGAGCTTCAGCATCAAAAACAGATAAGCTGATGATTAAAGCAAGCAGAAACCTAATGAGCACCCGATTCCCCATTTTCAAAAGCTTCCGGAATAAACTTGATACCCTGCCGAGAAGCCTCAGGCTTAAAAACAAGCTGTTCTTCTTCATCGAGCCCAAAGAAAGAAGCCTGAAGCGAATCCAGCGATTTCCAGATGTCGTCCAATGCTTCGATTTCGATTTCCTTAAAAGTTCCCATTTATGACTCCATTAATAGGGATGATTCTTCGTTACTCATGTCGGCCTGCTCGGGCAACGTATTGTCACATACGCCTTCCTCACCAACCTCTAATCGCGCCTCGCCTGCTCCCTATTCCTGAAGCCATAGCTCCGCGCACGCGACAGTGCTGCAGGTCCACAAGGGACCGAAAGCTGAAGTAACTCGCCAACTGGCGACAGTGCCGTCGGTCGCATGACCGAAAGGCTGAAGTAACTCCAGCGCACACCCCGTTCTTCGATTTAAATCCCCACCTCCCCACCTGTCAATCAATATGTAAATTATATGTAAATGCGCTACGTTGCGCAGGAAGTGGAGGCCGGCACGAGCCGTAACTGGACTAACCCTCCGAACTCTCGCCGTCCGTAAGGACCACCAAGAGAGTTCGGAGGGGCAAAATCAGAAAAACAGCTATTGAAGATATCGATATCTTCCCCACTATTTCGAATTTATCCCTCTCCCGAACAATTTGGTCGCCGCCTCCAAAACGCCGCTCTCAACTCCGTATCCTTAAACGGAAAGGAACCTTTGGCGATGGATGTTTTGGAGCTTAAATACGGAATACCACAACCGAAGATACCAATATTTAGCCATTTGAACGCTACTTTTGAACAATTCGGCCTACTCACACAAACCGCCGTTTCCGACTCCGTATCCTTAAATAAAAAGGAACCTCTGGTGTTCATTTTCAAGGAACTCAAATACGGAACAACGCTATCGAAGCCCCCCCCTACCCCCCGCCATCCTCCTCTGTCCTGCCTCGGGAAAGTGGGCACTTTTAGAGTACGTATCCTTAATTGGGAGTCAATCGCGCCTCTGGTGATCGATTTCTAGGAGTTTCCATTTACTAGGAAAGATACATAAAGGAGAAAGTTATGCTCTATAAGCCGAATCGACCAGATAAACCGAAAGACGCCTTGAAGAGGGTGTTACTCGAGCTGGTACTGGAGGGATTGTCTGATGCATTTACTGACATTCTCATTCAGCTATTTCTATTAGGGAGTGCCTTCTCGATCGAGATCTTTGAAGAAATAGTAAGGCACAACCTTACCAATACTCTACTTAGCTGCGCAGTACATCTCGCCATTGCTGCCACACTTTACCTAATAGATAAGCTCAAAAAGCGAGCGAGCAAGAGTGAAACAGACATCGCCCTTTTGCACTGAGATCCAATCGATTTAAGATCTCGTAAGAACGACGCTGAATGACTTCATATTGTCATGAAGCCAGAGGGACCGCGAACAACTGGGCCAATTTTTAACCCATGACAGGGACACTAAAGCTCCCAACTCTTATCGATTTAAGAAAACCAAAGTAAACAGACATAATTTGCCAAATTGATGAGCATCGTCACAAGAATTTTCGACCATAGATAAGTAGTTGATTGACTAAAAACTTTCCTTCGCTCAGATAGAACCTTACGCACCTGCAATTATTTGCACGTCTCAACAAGCAGGCCATTATGGCGATTCGCTTTGGCCGCAAGGAGTATTTATGCCTGCCGGCCTCGCCCATATGACCCTCTCAAGGATTGCTCTTGATCATCTAACAAGTCCGAACGGCCAACGCGCAAAAGCGCTTTTAAAAGCTCAGATCGGCGCTTATCTCGTAGGCTGTGTTGGACCAGACCTTCCCTACATGGGCCAATTTGATGATCTCGATATAAGAGACTCCTTTGGCCACATCGCTGATGCACTCCATACTGAAAATACTACTTCACTTCCTCTATCAGGCCTTCAAGAAGCAAGAGCCCTAGCAGCAGGTGGGCAAATTGATTTAGCACACGCATTCTTTGCTTTCTACATGGGATATATTTCACATGTGATTGGTGATGGGTTCACGCACCCGTTTGTACGAGATCGTGTTGGAGACTACTCTGATAAAACCAAGAAGGCTCACAGAGCCCTCGAAATGCAATTAGATGTCCTTGTTTTGGACAAATACCTGGGCATTGAAGCAAACGGAGTTTCCCCACAAGATGATCTAACTTTTTTTGCTGACTGCGAGTTTCAAAAAGAAATTTTTGAGAGCTATTCAAGATATCTTAAGGCCTATTTCAAAAAAGACCTAGATGCTGATCGCCTAGCTAAACTTACCGAAGGCATGATTCGAGCCTTAGACCTTGCTGAAAGCAAATACTTTGATTGGTACACGATACCTCTCGGCGAGATGGCACTTGTATATATCAATCTCGACGATATTAAAAAAAATGAAAAAGAAATAAGAACTCTTGATCGCGCTATAGACGCCGACGAAAAAGGAATCATCTATAACTCCCTCGGCCTTGATGACATCGACGTCTTTGATGACATCTTCCCGAAATTCTTTGCATACATGCCTAGAATTATCGAGGCAGCTTATTCTTATGTATTCGAGAATGGTCCTGACTACACTCACTTAATTCCAGAGATTAACCTTGATAATGGTCGTTTGTTAACCCAACAGGACATGAAAAATAAGCCTGCACTATGGGAGCTTGCATGAAAAACGTATTCCTAATCATCGCACTTTCTCTAGTGGTCAGCTGCGCTTCCAAGCCGGTTGAAAATGCTCCACTATCTCAAGAAGACAAACGAGTTAGTCGCGTGATTAGCTCAACAAATTCCAACATCTGGGGTCAGTATAGCTTAAAAAATAAGAACGACCTCACTAAGTTCGATCAGACTAAATATGAAGAACTTCTTACAAAAGGCAAATCAAGAACGGCTGAAGAATACCGTCATCTTTACGAAGAGTTCGAGGTAAAAGAGTTCACCATTCACCCAAATACATTCATTCTCTGCGGCTACTCTAGCAAACTAAAACTCGCCTTCTGCGACGACGCCGCCTGCGAAACCACCGAGCAGATCATCCAAGCAGACAGTCAAAATATTCTCCCTGAGCTAAAATCTAAGATTACTTCACCTGGGGTTTGCAGCAATGCAGGTTAAAGAATCAAAATGCTCATTTTGCGCCACAGACTCAAGTTATTCGAATTGCAAAGAAGTATACAATTACTACAAGTTTAGATGTCCCCTTTGTGGTCAATACTATATCACTAATAAAGCGCTAACTTTTCTAGGAAATCACATTGGTTCGTATGGGCTAATAAATTGCATTTCAGAAAATATACGAACTAACCGACCTGAAGCTCTGAATATCTCGTGGCAGTCAGAAAGTGAAGATTCCCCCGACAAATTACCTTCCAATGTACTAATTAAGCACGTTGAGCCAAGCTTCAACACGCCAATAATACATTCAGAGAAAAAGAATGACCTCCTCGCTTTGGTTGCCAGAAATCTTAAGAATAAACCACCTTTCGACAAAACAAAACTCACCGTTAAAGATCTGAATGAAATTAAGGTATTGGATTTCGACGAAATGTTGCGATGGCTAAAAATCTTAAAGTTGGAAGAGTTAGTATCTTTTAACGATAGCTCTGCAACTAAAGTTGAAGACGTAACTATTGGCCTCTCTCCGAAGGGATGGAACATAGTGAACAGCTATTCTCGAGGCATAAATTCTAATAAGGTCTTCATTGCTATGGCCTTCGATTGGGGCAAAGACTTACAACAGCTGAATTCAGAATACATTCAAAGCGTAAAAGGTGCCTGCCGCGAATGTGGGTATCAGGCTGACATTGTACCTCAAGACCACACAAATCACATATACGATCAAATAGTGGCTGGCATAAAGGAAGCTAAGTTCGTGATTGCCGATTTTACGTTCAACAACAGAGGGGCATACTTTGAAGCCGGATATGCACGAGCACTAGGTAAGCATGTCATCCATACAGTCATGGATGGACATACTGATGGCGATGAAAACGAAGGAATACGCCTTCATTTCGATGTCCAGCAAATTAACTATATTAAATGGGCTGATACAAATAACCTACGTGAGCGTATCAGAGACAGAATAAAGGCAGTAATTATCTAAAATCTAGAAACTAAATGGTAAGACTTACCAGTCACACCAAACTAAAAAGAAAGAGACAATTTTATGAGTAGCAACAACAAGAAAACAACCGGACAAAAGAAGACAAATTTAACGGGTATAAAACCAGCGAACGAGAGACCAACAGGCGGCTTAAAGAGAGACAATGAAGGAAAAAATGAGCGAATCCAAATACGGAATGGCGGAATTCTTGAAGGTAAGGATGGCGGAGGAGGCCACAAGAAGAAATGAGGTACTGGTTAACTCTAGACGGAGTTTTTAAGCGGATAGTGCGATTATCGTCAGATCTCTCCACCTCGATGAGAGCTTTTTCATATAGTTTTGCCCTTGCGCTTGTTTTTAGGGGGAATCAGGAAATTGCTTTAGGAAAGTTCACTTTCGACAGCAACTCTATCAGTGCAATCTCTATCCCAATATCGCTATTTATCATATTGGATCTTGCGCATCCGTTCCTTGCGCTAACATCTCTTCACTTAATGAATGCAATCAGACATCTCAGTCTGAAAAAATATCAGGGACAGAACCTGATGCCATACGATGAATCTAAAGATAAGACGGAGCTAATTTTCGAGCTACATCCGCTAGAAATATTCGGAACGTCAGTATTGCCAAATCTTATGCTGGTTCTGAAAATAGCGACTGTTGGATGGACAATAATCACTCTAATGGTCTGCTATAGGATAGTCCAAACTTAGCGACTTGGACGATAATGCATGTATTTATGAAGCTTAACTAAGCAGAACTTTAGAAAGAAAAAGATGGCGACGAAATCCATTCACGAAATCATGACCGAAAAGCACGACGAGCAAAATGCTCTACTATGTATAGGAGCCAGGTCATCTCAACCTTACGAACGACGGAGAAGCAAACTACACGAAAGCAGGCTAGAGCATTTCGATCCGAAAAGTCTTATAATCTAATGAAGAAGAAAATATTTATGGAATGGATAGTAATAGGTGGTCTAGCAGCATGCTCTGTTGGAGTCGTAGTTTTTTCAGTAATACAGCAGGTTCACCAGAAAAACGAGAATATAGCAGCTAAAGAGGCACAACTCAAAGAAAAGGACGAGTTAATCAATGAACTCAAGAATCTCATCACTGGCGGAGATTCATTCTTTTATATTCGGCCATCAATCGCTCATCAACAAAACAAGATCTTTTTCTCTTTCGCGTTCCAAGGCAAGTATCCACTTTATGATGCCACCGTACACTACCGTGAGTATGATATTATTTATCCAACAAATATTGCTGAAAGATATCTAGTCATTACAGAAAGAACAGCTCCGGTCGGCACCTTACATCCTTTAATGCATGACACGTTTTATATTAGCGATATCAATCCGACTGATCCAACAATAAGAGGCAAAAGATATTTCTTTAGAATAACTACTAGAAATGGCCTACTAACACAGGAAGTTTTAGTTCGCTATATGGCTGGCAATCCGTCTCTAGCATACTCAGTAGTAACGATGACTCCCAATTACGAGGACAGCACTTTTGGATTTTCGAGAGACAAGACAAAAAAGCGAATTCGCCACATAGATGAAAACTTCCCGATTGACGAGATAACACATGTTCATGGCGACACAGGATGGTCCGGAAAGTACGAACAAATGACAGGGAAGCTGCTGGTCGATGAAAAATAGTCTTCCCCACTTTAAATTAGCAGCGCTGACCTCATATTCTACATCAATATTAACTGAAAGTGAATATGCGAGCAAAGATGAAATTGCAGTTATCATCGCCATGGCATCAGTTTACAATGATTTAAAAGACTACTCCTGGATGTTGACAATATTAGAAGAAGGCTTCGAAAGCACTTCGGAAGTATCTGGGCCACAGGGTCAATACTCCGGCATGAGTGTTTTCGTTGCAAAAAAGATGATCTCTGTAATTCATGAATTTTTGATTCTAATTGATGAAAATAAGAAAGCTCTAGAGCTGCCATTTTTTCGATATATCCTAAGGGGAGTAGCCGATAGCAATCTAACACATTGGAACGATCTCAAAAAGATTGCTATTAATGGTAAAGCAAATCAAAGCTCTAAAAATAAAAATACCTTGAATGCGCTTCTCAGAATCAGGAATAACGTTGGCTCACACTACTATTCGGTAAAGAACTTTTACTCCGGATTTCAAAACTATGCGGCTAGTGAAAGCTCTTCGATCTACACCTCATTTGGTGACACACTAATGCAAACTCGATTCTACTTTGCAGATGCCGCAGTCGAGCATATTATGCGAAGACAGACTGATCTATCCGAACTCAAAATTGATGATTTAATGAGCTATACGAAGTCCATGAATCGATCACTTCGATTTATAGTCGAGTCGTTTTTAGAGCACCATAACCAAATACTAAACGGAAATCGCGATGAAAGAAAATATCACGCTAAAGCATATAGTAATTCTAAAAGAAAAGCCTCATGCCGCTAGATAGACTTAACATAAGATAAGGCACCTTATGAAACCAATCTCTATCCTAAACATCCTCAAAGCCCTCACCATTTCCCTTTTACTTTTAACTGTGGCTTATTTCTTATTCCAACTCCCCTACTTCCAACCCTTGCGGCTTAAGCTGCTAGGTAAAAAAACGGTCGCAGACCGTGTGGAGCAGTTTGAAGAAAAGGTATCGGCAAATCTATACCCGTCTTTTCAAAAAGTAGGCGCAGCCTACCCGCCTGAGTCTGATGTGGTTTTGCTTTATGTGAAGTCGAAAAAGGAGCTGTCGCTGTACGCTCGTGATAGCGCGAGGAAATATGTTTTGGTGAAGACTTATCCTGTGCTGGCAGCTTCGGGAAAGCCGGGGCCTAAGTTACGAGAGGGCGATTACCAGGTACCAGAGGGTATTTATGGGATTGAGAGCCTGAACCCGAACAGCGCGTATCACTTGGCTCTTCGGGTGAACTACCCGAACGCTGATGATCGAAAGCACGGCCGTGAAGAAGGAAGAGACAATCTCGGTAGCGATATTATGATTCACGGAAGTAAGTATTCGATCGGCTGTCTAGCGATGGGCGATGAGGCTATCGAAGAGCTGTTTGTGCTGGCTGCAAAATCATCTTACCGAAAATGGAAGCTAATCTTTTCACCGGTCGATTTCCGTTTGGACGAAAAACCTCCACCACCAAGAACACCAGTAAGTTGGCTAGATGAACGATACCGACAAATTTCAGAGGCCATGCAGAAACTCCCGATCAAATAAAACTTGTTGGCGATGTGCCTTGAGGCACATGTAGCACGGGTTCAGGCGTACCGATGTCACGCCTTCAGACACAAATACATATTTACGATATATTTAAGAGATTTTTATACCAAGCACGGGAGCTAGAATAGCTCAGATTCGCGGCGGAGCTGAGGCTCTACCCGCAGGCGTACGCGTCAGGTACGTCGAGGACGAGAGCCTTAGCGACAACAAAGGAGATGGGCTATTATAGCTCTCGTGCCCGAGCTTCGAGGGCGTAGTCACACGGGCAAATGCATCTGTCCCTCATCCTCCCCTCCGTCAATATCACCACCGGCTGTTTGCGCATAATAGTCGCGCCAGGCATCTGGCGAAGCTCACTGCACATTTGAGTATAGGTATGGCCATGGTCGCTCATAGCGCAAGCTTGGAGCGCGCAGCGCGGGATCCGCGATAGATCGCGATGATCGAAAAAGTCATAGGATAGCGCATGAGCGGAAAGAGATGAGAACATTAAAAGAACGATTAGATATTTCATGAGAACCTCCGCCTTGCTTGATAAGCAAACAAGGCGCGAAGCCTGTACGGAATACGTTTGAACTGATGTCCGTTAATCGGATTCAGCAGACACTGTCTGATTATTGTCAGAACATTTCGCTTTACTGATACCTCTTAAATTTCCATTGCCTGACTGCACGAGAAACTCCGGATCGTGCCCCGGACGTCTCAAAATATGAACTACAAATTGATAATCATCTTTTGAGATGAATGCTCGATCATCGCCACACAGCGAGTTTCGAATATGGGTCGGTGTGTCTGCGTCCGATAAGTAAAACTGGAGAAGATTAGAAGACTGAACATTGAGTTCATTGAAGGAACTGGCAAATCTTCCATGAAGCTTTAGGTACTGTTCTTGCAATTCCATGACTTCAACAATCTTATCTCTTAATTCTTTTTGAAAAGCTTGTTCACTGACACGAGCGGAGTAAAAGCTCCATAAAATAGAAGCTACTCCCACTGTACCCCAAATTACGAAATTACGTGTCGCAAGGTGAATGCGCAATTCACGCTGATCATCATTCTTGAAAAAGGCCAGAAAAAGCCTGATCCCAACGCCTGATATCAGCAAAAAACCGAAAACAATGAACATCCAACACCTTCTTTTCAGAATATATCAAAATCGAAGATAGACCCGGATCAATCTGAATCATCAGGTAAAATCTGCCGGGGCTTCGGGCTCTTCTTACTTACTTTAAAAAATATTGTACTTCCATCGGATTTATCAAGAATCCCGAGAATCTGATAATCAGAGTTAGTTACAAAAGGACGGTCGTTTTCTGCGATCCGTTCCAGTATATCTAGCGGAACATCCTTGGACTTAAGATAGAGTTTCGATTGCAACTCTCCCCCGGGTGAGTATCCGATAGTATCGAAATCATCAGAATACCTTCCGGTCTCGTTATGAAAGGCCTCCATTGAAGAAATGAGCGCAGCCATAGCAGTTTTCATTTCTGAAAGATGCGCTTTTTCTTTTATTGGAAAATAGAAATAGAAAGAAGAAAACAATCCTAAACCGATCCCGAATAAAACTGCGCCCCAAATAAGTTTTTTCTGCATCATTCAATTATAAACATTTAATAGTGTACTTAGGTACTATATTCTAGCTATCCTGCAAGAGTTCATGGAGATTAAATGAAGAAAAAGCTCCTCATAACAGTTAGCCTTTTAGTGGCTTTTTTCGCTGGGTTTCATTTCTTTATCGGCAATTCCGAAGGGTTTGAAGTCGCATCAAACTTCTTAAGGAGCAATTCAGAGGTCGCTAAGCAGATCGGGAATATTTCCAGCGCTAGTCTGGCTCCACTTGCTTCCGATATTAAAATCTATGGCTCCGAAGGAAAAGCTACCTATCACATAAAACTGGTAGGCTCAGAAGGCGAAGCCAAAGCAATTGTTACCGCCAACAAAACCAACGAAAAATGGACTGTAGAAAAGGCACACATTATTCAAAAAGAAAAGGACATGGTTGTTCTCAAGTGATCCAGTTTACAAGCCCAGCCACAGAATAAACGCTATTTTTTATCAAGGTTGATCTTATCCACGACTCTTCTGATCGGGTGGCTACTTGGCGCATACCTCAACACATCTTTCCTAAACTGTTCAAATCCGCCGAGATAAAGCGGAAGATACCAGCGCATGAGTGGTATCCATGATTTCCGATGCTTAAAGCGCAAATAGGGCAAACCTAAAAAATGCACGAAGGCGATGTTTTCGATATTATCCCAGCGTACAGACCAAGTATTATAAAAGATGCCATCATCTGTAGCGATAGGACCAGCAATACTCGCAAGACGCCGTTTAGGAGCAAATACCATAGCCACTTCCTCAGTTCTCCAAGCAAGACCATCGTTAATAACTCATCATAAACATTAAAGAGTATACTTGAAACAATTTTGTTGGCCATATGCCAAATCGGCATATGGAGAGCGATTCACAACCAGACTGTCGCTCGGCAGTTACCGCAGGCGTACGCGTGGAGTATGTCGAGGATAGCGAGAGCCCGACATCGGCGCAGCAGGATGATACCCCGAAGCGAAGTCCTGCAAGGGATGAAGGACAGGAGTCCTTCATCACAAAGTAAGCACCCGCTTTTCATCACATCTACCGACCAACTGGTCGCTCAAAGCGGTTCAGATGCAAGGCGAAGAGGTTCTGACGAAGCGAGGCGTACGAACAGTACGTCGCAGTGAAGGCGGGTTCTCGCCAACGAAGCAGATGGACTGCTTTCAGCGACCAGCCCGCTTGAAGCGGCGGAGGAGGTCATTGGTGACCTCTCTGATTTTCTCCTCCAACACCACCTCAAACAACTCTTCCGCATTCACCTTATACAGGTCAGCGAGTTTTTTAAGAATGTTTACGGGCGGCGCGGCTACGCCTCGTTCCCAGTTGGAAATGAATTGAGCGGTGGAATACCCAAGTTTATCGGCGACATCGCCTTGGCTTAGGCCAGAGGCAATGCGCTTTTCTTTGAGGAAGTTGGACAGTTGAGCATTCTTTTTCATAAAGAAATTAAACCAAACTCTCTCGCTGCGGACAAGATATAGTTCAAGTGTTAGATTAAATTCGATTAACTTGGGTAAGCACTTATGCTTCAATTAGGATAGATGAAGAAATATTCGTTGCGCGGATTCAAGCTTAGTTTTCTTTATTATCTGAAAGCATACCTGCTCTTTAATGTTGGTATGGCTGTTATATGCGCGATTTGGATCTATCTCGTAGGAAAATACGAACCTAAGTTTGGTCAGCTTGGCACTTTGCAACTGCAAATGCTTTTGACCCAACCACTAGCATTAGTTTTTATCTTCGGCATTTCAATTGGACGTTTTTTCAATCTCAACGTCTCAGCCTTAACCTTCTTAATCATGGGAATTACAAACTCCCTTTTAGTCTGCCTAGATATCCAGAGCATAGCTTTTTATATCATCATTTCACTCGTCAGCGGAATTCTGGGGCAAGCTACCGATCCACTAAACAAACTAAATCTAACGCCGAAAAGTTAATGCATCTCTTTATAATATATCAACGACCACTGGTTAAATAAGGACTACCTCTGCGACAGCCGGCCAGACAGAGATATTGATGAGAAGATGAGTTTTTTCTTCAGCATTTAAGATCAACGGATCTTATTGTTATTAAAGACTGTTAATTCACTTTCGTTCTTGGTCCCCAAGGTTGGTCAAAAGCGTTGAGATACGAGGCGGAGGAAAGTTTCCGAAGTGAGGCGTACGAATGGGTACGTCGCAACGAAGGGAGCTTTCCTCCAACGAAGTAGATTAATGCTTTTCACCGACCGCTATAAATCAAGTTTTTGGAGAAACTCTTCTCTCACCCCCCTTGAGAGAAGAACAAGCAGCACAACAACTCCAACCGGCATCGCCCAACTAAACACCGAAAACCCTGCGAGGGAAATGGCCAATATCCAATAGTACGGATTGCTTTCTTGTAGCCCCTGTAAGGCCTTCACCGTGCCGATGAGGAACAGTATGGGATACACGAGACTAAATCCGAGGGACGCCATGACGGACGGCTCTAGGGCGAAGTTTGCGGCTTCGGGGAATTGGGCGATTTGATAGCTGATGAAAGCAGCTCTGATGCTTGATATGAAATGAATCGCAGCTGCGACGAATAGAAACGATCTAACTTGTTTAAATTTTTTCTCATCCACTGGGGACCTCCACTTGGAAAGATCCCTTAAGCAAAGCTGGTGCCCGGCTTAAATCGAATGGAGAGCTTGGAGAGCTCAATTGTCCGTCCCAGCTCCGAGAACTGAGAAAGAACGAAGTTCTGCTTCGCAACAGGAAATCCACACGCCTTTAAAAAAATCAGTTTTTACGTCTTAGTCTGCAGGATCGTGGGATACATTTGCTTTAGATCCTGAAAGGAAATCTTTTTCATTCCATGAAAAACATTCTTTTCCAACTCAACAAGGGAATAATGAATACTCAAACTCCAATCCGCAGCAGCAAGCTTATTTGCCGGCCACGCTCGGAGTACAACCAAGTTACCGCCGCTATCTAATGACGAAATGCCAACCTCTAAGAAGTGTGGTTTGAAATCATTCGTTCTTTTATAAACTGAAGTGTCCGAAAATTTCTGATGAAAGAAAACCCTATCAGAAACACTTCGATAGCCGATTAACTCTAGCTGAGATCTAACGGCATCAAATGGAATACTGTCAGCAATAAAAAATGCGAACTTCTCCCGTGAGAATCTATAATCTTGAGGGGTCTTTCTTAGCGGGACAAATGATGCGAACAAGCCGATTCCGGATACCAACCCAAAAACTAAGATCAAAACCCTTAGTTCACTCAATTCAAAGAGGGCACCTCGATATAACCACAAAACTGAAGTTGCAACGAGCGAAAAAGCCAGAACATTCGTGCACGCTAAAAATAATGCCGAGATCCGTCTTGGACTCTTAATTTCGCTAGCCATACTCATTCCTGGGCCTCCAAAAGCTTTCAAAAAACTGACAAGCCCACCTACAGTAAGCTCAGCTAATCTATTAAATAAAGTGGATCCTCTTTCCACTTAGCAATCTTCTTTTTTGAACTTTCTAATTTCTTTATATCTTTAAAGGTGGTCTCTCCCACATTACAATGCAATGTCTCACTTATCGATGAAATTAGGTCTAGCATCTTCTGCCGACTTTTTTCTGAAATTGGGCAATCTCTATCGTAGCCGCATTCTTGAGGAAGCAGGTCTATACCGATAACCTGAAGAATCTGTTTATCATTTTGAACTACTACCTTAGCCCAAAACTCATCTTTCGTTGATGATTTGATTTCCAGAACTTGAGCATTCAATTGACTTAGAGAATATCCGCGATCCTCAATCGCAGTCTTAAAACCAACCGAAGCAAGTATTGTAGACACCTGGCCTTTGCAATCTTCTAATTCACCGGCACCAGCATAAAACGCTCCGACTTTGCAGCCAGAGCCCCACACGACGACATATAATAATAGAAGCAACTTCATTGAGGAATACATCACTTACCCCTTGGTGTTTCTTACTTACGGCGCATCATTAGAAAGAGTCTTTTCTGTAGCTTTCTTTAGCAGTATTGCTTCTCTTCGGTTGATTGTCGCGATATCAGGTGCAACTGAATATTGCTTGGTACTTTTATTAAAATCGATAAGCCATTTTGGTAGAGCGAATATTGAAGTCAGCCTTTTCTCTTCATAGCTGGATTCAGCTAATACCTGGCCGTTACTATTTACTACAGATATAACACCAGTCTCTTTTACATAAAAGGGCACAACACCTAAAGTCAAAAATGAAGTGGCTGCCCATATCGATCGAGCCCACCAGTTTTTAGTCTGCGAGGATATGATCACGGTATATTCAGACACCGGTGTCGTACATTCTTGAATTATATTGTAATAAGCCAACCCAACCGAAGACCTCAAAAGCTGAAGTTCCTCCATGGGCCTAAGACCTTCCTGCTGATTAAAAAATCCTATGTTATCAGTCTTAAAGTTGAGCTTTAAACAGATCGGGTTCTCAAATCTGACAGGGTCAGGGTTCGGAGGTTCTAAAACATCCTTATTATCGAGAATGATGGTCGCACATCCCATGCTCACCATTGAGAGGAAAACTAACATGAGATTGGCGAAAGACATCCTAATTGTCATTCTTCAGTAGCCCCGCTGACTTTTAATAAAGACCATTTGTGGAATGAACGGATTGAACTTTACCTGACAGAGTAGCGTCGATTTTTTTGACTTCCTGACTCGATCGAAAACCAATACTCAGCGATCTTGGTAGAGAATGATTTTCACTCTGATACGTAAAATAAATGATTCGGTCATCATTCTTCAAGAAGAACTGATACCAATATGGCTTAACTAGATGAAGTATCTTTATTTCTCTTATTGGAATGGTAATATTATTCTTCCTATAGGTAATAATAAGATTCTTTTCATCAATAGTGACTTTACTGGCGAATCGGCGATAAAAAAAATATTGATTCAACAGAGAAAAAAAAATTGTTGCCGCTACCATCACTATCACGGGAGCATCAATAGTTGGGATAGATCCCTTCATACTCATATAGATGAAACTAAAGAAGTAAATTAAAGATAACCCAAAAATAGCATGAAGGACTCCGTACAATGTATGGAGTCCTAACATTAAAGAATTTCTCAGGAGAATACTTTTTTTTTCTATCGCAAACCCCCAATAGGAATTGGCTGTTGAGGCGGAGGGGTTGGAGGCATATAGGTTGGAGGTGGCGGCGTTATCTGCGGAGTTGATAACTTCACACCTACCGTCAAATCCGTCATAAATGGCATTGCAACTGCTCCAGCGACTAGACCACCAAGCCCACCACCGACCATACCCAATACTATGGATTCAATACCTCCACCGGTCAAGGCACCAAATAAACCTCCACTAAGCCCTCCCCCTAATGCGCCACCAAGCATGCCAGCCGTAGTACCAATAGCCGCAACTCCTCCCGCTGCCCAAATTCCAACAACAGCTCCTGTACCAGTTACTAGACCGCCTATAGCCCCAGATCCAATAGCTGCCAAAATGTCTCCACCTTGAATAGCGGCAAATATTCCTCCAGAAATTGCACCTGCAAGAGCGCTCATAAGCGGGATAGCAATAAACCATGCAAGTTGTCCACTGGGATCAACAAAATTAGTAGGAGAATTATTGCCATAAATGAATTTGGAGTTGTGAGTAACAGGCTGCCCAATAACACCTGGATGAGGATCGCGCTGGATAAATCGACCTATATTAGGATCATAATAACGAGCACGATAGTAATAGAGCCCTGACTCTTCATCCCATTCTCTACCGGTAAACGTAAAGCTAGTTTTTACCAGAGGAGAAGACGCAATATCATTTCCAATCGCATCCTTTACGCTGCGTATTTTACCAAAGGACTCATAGTCGTATCGCTGAACAATTTCTCCGGAACTATTGGTAATATCTGTCACAGACCCTAGAGCATCTTTAAGGTAATAATATTTACCCACGCTTTGCGCTAAGCCTGCCGACTGACCTGAGCTGGAAATTTCCGCGCTCAAAATATCGTCAGGCATTAATGGACTATGAGTATATCGAGCTAGCAGGCTATTGTTGCCGTCGTACTCAAACAGAACGTTGTCTCCATCATAGACGAATCTGCGAGTATAAGTTTTCGTGATATCCGCACTATTATCGCGATCCCAAACTGTCTTCTGCATACGACGTCCTAAAACATCATAAACAAAACCAATCTGCTTTATTACCTGACCTAAAGGCCCGTCTGTTACACGAATTTCGGTCAACTGATTTTTACTTGAGTAACTATATAAGAACCCATGCTTGCTTGGATCTTTAGGAATTTTTTGCACCAAGTTGCCGTTGGCATCATACTGATATCGATATTGCCAATCTTCGGCAAGACGCTGCCCTGTCGAGTCGTAGGAAAGATTTCCGTTGTGATCTACAATTCGATTCCCCAGCGCATCGTATGTAAAAGCCTCAGCTTCCCCTATACCAGATGCACCCACGAGTTGACCATTGCTATCATAACCGTAAGATACTTGCCCTGCTGGACTTCTTTTTGAAATCGGGAAATTCCTCTCATCGTATTGGTACTCGCTAAAGGCGTTTGTAGTGCCACCACTTGAGTGAATTATGCTTGAAACACTATTTCCTGTATAACTATAGTCGGTACTTCCTGCAGGTCGAGTCATGGAACGCAAACGCCCAACTCCATCGTAGCTAAAGCTGAAAATATCACCTGTGGAATTTTGAAGGGCCGTCAAACGATTTAGAACATCGTAAGCGTAACCGATCGACCCCGCAGAAGATGACATCAAAATGCGATTACCATTTTCATCATAGCTGTGATTTAGTGTGATCGCTGGATAAGAACTCATACTTCCTACACCAGAAGTTAATGACTGAATCACACGATTTTTGGAATCTCGTACGTAACTTACAACTGAGGTGTTGTTACTGACCTGAACCACTTCGTTTTTTTGATTGTAAACATAGTTCACCAGATCATCTGGGAACTGCGCCTGAATCAAGTTGTTCAGCTCATCATAAGAATAGATTCGATTTTGCCCTTTAGGATCAGTCTCTCGCACGACATTGCCATTACCATCATACGCGAAAGCATAAACCCCTCCCACCGAATCTACCTTACGGACGAGTCTTCTCCTCGAGTCATATTCGAAGAAAGACTCTCCATTTGCAGGATCCTTTATGGACGTCAAATCACCGAAAGCAGAGTAGCCATATCTTGTAACTTCACCTCTAGGGCTTGTCACACTAATGAGCCGATTAAATCTGTCGTGAACATACTGAGTTACTGATTGGGTAGAACCATCCACCTGGGAAATAGCCCGTACAACATTCCCTGCAGCATCAACGTCATAGTTTGTGAATTTTCCGTCTGGCTGAATCTGCTTAATTAGATTTCCTGCCCCATTGTACTCATAAGCTAAAGTTTGAGATTGTCCCCCTCCAGAGACCGTTTTTGACGTTACAAGTCCCAAGCTATTGTAGTGATAGTTGACCGTCATACCATTGGATGCGACATCCGATACTAGCAAGCCCGTTAATGGATTAAAGTTATGAAGGGAAATATTTCCTTTTCCGTCGATTGTCTTAACAATGTTACCTAAGGAATCAAATTCTTTCTCCTCGACAATGCCAGTTGAGACGTCTTCGATTCTTACCAAGTCTCCGTAGGTATTATAGGTATTTTTAACCACATCACCTGCAGCATCCTTGATTTCAATAGCGCGGCCCTTAATGTCGCGCTTAATGATCGTTCTGTTTCCTTTTGCATCAGTGATATTGGAGATATAGCCTTGGAAATCCTTGGCAACTTCAGTCACATTACCATTGGCATCTTGAATCGAATTCGATAAAGAGGATATAGAACTTGGCGTATTTGCTCCCGATGAACTGTAGCTCTCTAAATCTTGGGAGACGGAATCATTGATAATGGACTCCGAACCATCTGGCGCAATGACCTTGGCAATTCTTGACTGAGCATTATAAACATATCTGCTACGCCCTCCTGCTTGGTCAATTTCTGCCGTCATCAAGCCATCAGAGTCATATTCGTACCGCTTTGACGAACCATCTGGAAAATCAACCTGAGTCAAATCACCGTTCCAACCATAGCTAAAAGTTGTTGTTCTTCCAGCTGGATCAACGATGGCACCTAGCCTCTCGCCAGAATAATTATAGGCTATTTCCTGAGACGTTGGCAAAGTCACTTTCACTAAGCGATTTTGGCTATCGTAAGAGTATTGAGCAGTTCTACCTAGCTTATCTTGTTCGGCATACTGTCTTCCCGAAGAATCGAAGAAAGCTCTGGCTCCATTCCTGAAAGTTCTCACGAAAGTGCCATCACTTTGCTTTTTGACTTCTGAGTGATCTTCAGCCGTTGGTGCATAAGCAAGAGCTCCCAAACTGCTTACTTGGAAAACGATACGGCGAACAGAGTTGGCTCCAGTGTCAGTAACCAGTAGGTTGCCGTCGGTGTCCAATCCTAACAGTGTAGGACCTGAGATTCCCGCTTCCAAAGCAGAACCACCATCTCCTGAAGAACTTCCGGAGCCAGTTCCAGCTACTGTAGTAGCAATTCCAGAAATAAGATTAATTGCAACAATACGGTTGTGTCCACTATCCGCTACATAGAGGAGGTTTTTCTTACTATCAACTGCAAGGCCATAGGGTTTATTAAACAACGCATCTGCCGCCTGAACTTCGGAAGCAAGCTTTCCATTAATTGGATTTCCGGCCAGAGTAGAAATATTTCCGTTCGTATCGACTTTACGGATGTATCCGCTTTTAGTCGAAATATAGAGATTTCCAATCGTGTCGTAAGTCACACCTTGCGGATGCTGGAGAGATGCAGTCGTTGCAGCACCACCATCGCCAAGGTCCATAGCTGTTCCATTTCCTGCAATAACGCCGGTCTCTTTAGTCAAAACATTTAGCCATCTAACTTTATGGTTTCCTGTGTCTGCAATGACAACTATGTCGTTCCAAGGGCTAGCTGTAATTCCCATGGGAGAATTTAGCGCTTGATAGCCGCCAACGACGGAGCCCCCAGCAATCGCAACCTGCCCAGAACTGGACGGCGGAGTCCCACATGCATTATATGAAGCAGGAGTTGTTGTCGTCGTCGAAATCGCTCCACAATTTATACCAGAAGTTGAAGAACAAAACTGATTAATATTTGCAATATGAGAAGCGGCCTGTACCTGATAATTATTCGAGAAAGTACTGGCATTTTGCATAGCTCCAAGAAGGCGTACAGCACCATTAGAATTTAGTTCAAAAACACTATGCCGAGCTGAATCTACCCCAATAACACGTCCGTTTAAATATATCATCTGTGATGTTACTGCATTTATAGAATAAGATCGGCTACTTTTTGAACAATACGACGTTGGAATATTATTACAAATCGTTCTGTAGGCCCATTCAACACAAACATTTCCACCAAGGCCGCTAATTCGTCTTGAGCAATATCTCTCTTGATAACAGCTCTGCGTTTCATAGTTATAGAAATCAAATCCAGCTAAGGTTCCTGCAACCGAATAGTTTGCTCCAAGATTCGTGCTAGAAACACTCGAGCCATCATATGTAAGCCCTATCACAGAGTTGCCTGACGAGCTAGCAACTGCAATAGATGGCCATGCGTTAAGTGCAACACCACTTTTTACATCTCCAGATTTAGCTCCGACGTCGAAAACGGTCTGTATAGTATTTTTCAAAGAATAAGTCGAAATGCCACCATCTGCTTCTTCCAGAACAAGCTTACTTCCTCCCGGATTTAAAATCTTTTGCACACCACCTATTCTCCAGCCACGACCAGCAGGAGATTTTCTATAATTTTGAACGTAGAGAGAATCCGTCAGATTTTGAGTAAATAGACGATCATATTCCTGAGAAAACTGCTCAGGACTTTGCGTTTGAGCATCCGTTAAATTGGTCCAGTACTTGGTTTCGGATGTACCCATAACAAGCTCTTTAAAATGAATATTATAATGTGCCTGATAAGGATAAATACCGCTGGCAAAAAAACCTGAATCATTCGACTCTTCCTTTAAATCGACGGCGAAAGAAATATTTGCCATATGAGGAAGATCTTTAAACTCAACCTCTTGCGTTTTTAAAGAACCAGTTTTTAAACTAGCGACAACTTTTTCTGGTTGTATCTCAGAAGTGACATTCGTATATGATGTTTCATACTGCACATTAGTATAGAACTCTGTTGGATTTTTATGACACCAAACAGAGAAGCCCGTTGCCGGATAAGTACATGATACCAGATCAATAGAATATTTGACGACTTCTGAGCCGTATGATGTGGAAGGCTCCACATCAACTTTCTTATTCGGGAAATCAATAAGATTAGTAATAACTGCGTTCGGTTTTGCCCATGAGCTTTTGTATACTAAGTTCGGCACCACATTTTGTCCAAAGGACTTGAACGATGGCAATTCTATCTTCGAGGAAACAGATCCATTAAAAGTGTCAGCGCCCGGACGATCCTGAGCACCAATCTGACGAATATTTGGTCCTGCTATAGTTGCGTAGGCTAGCGAAAAATGCCGTATTCCCTGATTCTCTTTCGTAACCACACTTTGCCCATCTGAGGATACTACTGCTGATCCTCCCACTTCCCACTTGCCCGTCTTAGAGTTCATGAGCATAATCACCATTTCGGTTAATGGCGGGAATGAGTTTGAGTTCGGTAAAGTTAACTGCACAGGTTCCGAAAAAGTTGTCCCTGAAGGCTCTAAGGCCACCACAGTTTTTGGCATTGCCTCTGGCACCGGAGCAACCGTTGCAAATTCCGCTGGAATACTCACTAGCGAAATTGACTCGGCTGCAGCCCCGCTAGGAAACTGAGCAGCACCCGCAGGTATATCAAGGGTAGTTCCGGGCGCATTGATATCCGTGACTGTTCCACCGGATGCAACCGAAACTTCGGTCGCAGAACCATTCAGCAAAGTAGGCACAAGATATACTGGGGTTTGGAGAATGTTGCTTTGCTTAACACCAATAGTGATCGCCAACGTTGTTCGAGAAAACTTCCGAGGTACTCCATCATCCGGCACGAGAGCTGTAGAACCATCCACAACTAGCTGCTGATCTCCTGTCACCTTGATATTCGGAAAACTCGAACGCATAAACTGAAACACACCGCTAGAATCCGTGGTGGTCACTAAGTTAGTTCCGGAAATCGAAACAGTCGCTCCCACAAGAGGATGATTATTGTACTCACGAACTGTTCCTGCAAGAATGACATCTTGATCAGCACCATATACGAGAGTTTTACTAAATGTATCGCCCTTCACAGGATCATAAATACTGATTTTATATTCAACAGCTGGATCAAGAGAAACAGAAAAACTTCCCCTCTTATCAGCTTGAACAGATGTACTATTAAATAAACTACTCGAAACTTTAGCGGTCAAAAACGGACGGGTCGCACCGACAGCGCCTTTTACAATAATTTTATTGTTTTGAACATCGGGATACAAACCAACTAAACTCGAGTTTAACGCCTTCAATAAAGAAGTAACCTGAATTTGAGTTGAGCCTGTGTTACCAGCCAAATCTGTAGCCTCAGCTGAAAGGCTTATGAGACCCTCCTCAGAAGACGTGTAATTGAGTTGAAATTGAGTTGCTCCATCACCTAAAGACAAAGACTTATCATTAATCTTAGCGTTACCCTTTAGCCCTTCATTAGAAGACACCTTCACCTGGAACGAAATGCCATCGACATAATCGTCATTCACTGGACTTACAAAGGTAAGCATCGGAGGCTTTGTATCTCTAGTTATTGAAAAGCTCACTGGTACTGCTTCATTCTTTGCAGCGTCTATCGCAGTTATTTCTATAGTGTTACTTCCTTCAAGGTCTAGCGGCACTGCCGCAGTGAACACTTTTTCTTCGGTAGAAAACACTATGGTACCATTTACGAAAATATTCGTAGTTACCGGGTTTTCCTCAGTTAGGATTACTTCAATGGGGACGGTATTTTGGTTAGTTAAAGGAGAGTATTCTGCAAGTCCAATAACAGGTGCCGTGAAATCATTTACGACTTCCATTGCGACAGTCGCTACGCCTTCATTATTCCAGCGATCTTTACCACTCACAACGATACTAACAGGCCCCTGTTCTAATACCTGAATGGCTCCTGAATATGTGGTCGCTGAGGAACGTAAGAATTCAACACCATTTCCATTTACCGACGTCAGAGGTTCATTTGATAAACCTACCACAGCAATACTAGCAGGAAATGACTGGACATATATTCGCTCATTATTTTGAGGTTCGGAAATCGTTAAAATTGGCGCGGAAGTATCAGCTACCTCAATAGATTTTTGAACCCAAGTCCACTGACCTCTCTCATCTTTGACTGCTAGCTTTACATTATAAATTCCTGGTTTTTCATATTTATGAATCTCAACAGGTCGATTTCCATAGCTTTGAACAACGACTGAGTGCTTTTTGAGCCCAAGAAGTTCAAATAGCCCCCATAGCCATTCTGGGCCACGGTAGACCATTTTTGTTTTTGGATCGTTGAAATCCCAGAAGTATTCAACGACACTTCCCTCATTGTCATAAGACCCAGAGGCATCGAATTTAACATTCAGCTCTCCTACGGCTGTTTGCAATTCAAAATTATACTGAGCAATTGGTGGAAGATCTTTTTTAACCGTGATTACATGCGATTTTGTACCGGATAAACCTTTGTTATCGAATACCGTCAGCTTAGCCGTATAACTGCCGGCTTTATAAAAGTATCGGCTTACAAATGGACCAAAAAGTCGTACTCCATCACTAAAATCCCACTGATAACGAATTATAATGCCGTCGTCATCATAACTAGACAATCCACTCAGAGAGACAAAGAGGGGCTCAAAACCAGAAGCTAAAGTTGAACCGATGTTCGCAACAGGTGCTTTGTTAGCAGGCGGTTTATTCGGCATGTGTTTATTTGATTGCTTAGCATGAGTAGATAATGAAAATAGTAAGATCATTAATACCGAAGTAACGTTCTGGAAAAACATTATAACCCCCTAAAATTCTCACTATTCTTTCGGCAAATAGTAAACTGGGCTTTATATATGGACGTAAATA
>DFXZ01000006.1 GCA_002381805.1 Bdellovibrio sp. UBA4095 | reverse complement strand
GCTCCAGTTTTTGGGGCCAAGGTCAATCGCTAGGACGATAATAGGCCCTAATTAGGAAAGAATCCCTCTTTTCAAAGTCTGACTGACAATTAACTTGGTGGAGACTTTATTACTGTCGATTCTTATCAACTACGGCTGCGCTGATGATTACAAATGCCATCAGTCGAATGACAAAGATCCATGTATGAACCTCATTTTCAGCCTGAATAAATAAGAAAAACAATCTTTCTACAGCTAAAAGCAGGAAGGCTGATGCAAACATCGCAAAAAAACGATCACCGGTTTTTTTCCAAAATTTAAGAAAGAAAATCCCGATGGCACTAGCACCCATCATAAAGCCACCATACATAAACTGTGTAAAGTTCAACAGCTCCATATTTTACACCATATCCCAGATTAGGCCGTAGAGAAGAATCGTCACTGCGGTGAAAGAGGCTATCGCACGATAAAAACTAAGGTCATAGTTTGGACCAAGATTAAAATCGACCGAAAGCAAAATATTGTTAATAGCAATACCTACAAAACACCAAGAACTATAAAACAGCAGCCGCGTGCGGCTTTTCCAATAAGCTTTACCCAAAAGATACGCGCAAATGAAACTCATAATCGAACACAACAAATAAACAAGTTGAGCCATTTTAAACATCCTTCTTAATTTTAAATGCGTTCGCAAAGTCCCGAAGACTGTCGAGCGGTTGAGAATAAATCTGATTTATAATGGAAGACTTTTTTAAATGATAAAGTTCCTCAAGTTGCACTATCACATCGTGATGAGGACTATCCTCGCGATAGCGATAACTGCCCTTGCGTTCTGAGTTTTCTAGTACCTTTGCATCTACAAGCTGATTCAACTGTAAAGATGCATATGACGGATTTGTGCGCATTTCCGCACTAACCTCGGTCGCAGTCCATTCTCGATTTGGTTGATTCTTTATCAAAATTAACAAATCCAGAATAGCGACCGAGTTTATATAGTTCCTCATAAACTCTCTCACGTTTTCGGGAAAATCACTGGACACGTACATCTCCTGGCCGATCATCTCGATGAACCAAGTGGTCAAGATGATCAATCAAAGTATTAAACTCAACCGGCTTCGATAAATGATCATCGCAGCCAGATTGTAAAATTCGCTCTCGCTCCTCCTTCAAAGCATGTGCTGTAAGTGCAACTATGGGTGTTTGAAATCCTTTTGCGCGCAGCCTCTTTGTGGCCTCATAACCATCCAATACCGGCATCTGTATATCCATCAGGACAATGTTGTATTTTCCAGAAAGAGCCTTTTCAACTCCTTCTTCTCCGTTGTTGGCAACATCGACCTTAGCTCCAGCTAAATGTAAAAAATGAGTCATCAAAGCTTGGTTGTCGACGACGTCTTCCACCAAAAGAACATTCAAGTCTTTAAGTTTATTTTCATGCCTGACTTGGCGCTTGCTCTTTTTAGCAATTTCGAATTCGATCTGGTTGATAAAGCCGGCATCTTCAGGGTGTTGACCTTCAATGCTGACCAGAAACGTGCTCCCCAGATCGGGTTCACTCAGTTCCAAGAAAACATCTCCGCCTAAAGCTTGGGCAAGCTCCTTAGACAATGCCAACCCCAATCCCGTGCCACCGTATTTGCGAGTGGTTGAACTATCGGCCTGGGAGAATGCTTGAAATAGGTTTTGCCGGTGATCTTTTTGAATACCCGCACCGCTATCGTTGATCTTGAACTTCAAAAGAGGTGGAGTTTTCTCCTGTGCAGGCTGCCAAGCCACATCGACTCGTACCCAGCCTTTTTGAGTAAATTTGATTCCGTTTCCAATCAGATTCACTAGAATTTGTCGCAGTCGAGTCGGGTCTGTCTTTACCAGTCTTGGAATTGGAGTCTCCAAATGAATCTTGAAGTCCAGGCCCTTATCTTTAGCCTGCAACTGCAATAGGTTTTTAACGTCACTTAGGAGGTTGCCGATATTGACATCAACTTTTTCGATGCTCATCTTACCGGTTTCAATTTTAGAAATATCCAAAATCTCATCAATAATCTTCAAAAGTTGGCGACCATTCCTTTGAACAGTCTGAATGCAGGACACCCGCTCTTCAGGACTTTGTTGGGGATCCATCATAAGCTCGGTAAATCCGAGGATGGAGTTCATCGGAGTTCTGATCTCATGACTCATATTCGCCAAGAATCGAGTTTTAGCAAGATTGGCCGAGGTCGCAGCTTTTTCGGCTTCGATCAGCTTCATCTCAGCGACTTTGCGATCATGAATATCGGTGCAAGTTCCAACCCAAGAGATCACCTGACCCGATTGATTGGTATCACAAACGACCTTGATCCAAAACCAGCGGACTCCACCATTCGCACCGAGGACGCGGCATTCTTTTTCAAAGCCGACGCCATCATTCATACAATGCATCCATATTTTCAAGAGATCCGAAAGGTCGTTTTCATTGATCGCGCGATGCCAGCCGTTACCTTCACTTAACTCAAGAGAGAGTCCTGTATAGTCGATCCAACCTTTGTTAACATAGTCAAGGGTACCGTCTCCTCGAGTTTTCCAAATCATATGAGGAATGGCATCAGCCAACGCACGATAGCGCTTCAGGCTTTCAACTTCAAGCTCGGACAAACGCAGATACCGCTCACGGCGTTCGCTCTCGCGAATGATTTCGGCCTGAGCTTCGAGTTGCTTTCCTTTGTTAAAGAGCTCAACAAAGACACTCACTTTGGCCTGCAATATTTGCGGATCAAAGGGCTTAAAAAGGTAGTCAACAGCTCCCGCCTCGTAGCCTTGATAAAGATAACGTTCATCTTTGTTAATTGCGGTCACAAAAATTATCGGAGTCAGATGATAGCTTTTATTCTGACGAATAAGAGTCGCAGTCTGAAACCCATCTAAATCCGGCATCTGAACATCTAGCAAAATTAGAGCAAACTCATACTTGTCCAGTAAACTTAATGCTTCATGACCAGACTGAGCTCTCACGAGATTCAGCTCGGGCCTAGAAAGAACCGCTTCGAGCGTGATGAGACCGTCAAGGCGATCATCTACAATAAGTATATCAACAGGTTTCACAGTCATCCACCTTTATACTGAAGTTGTATTTTCAGCTCGCGATAGCCAATAATGCATTACTGATAAGAGATAGTCCTCGTCCACCGGCTTTGTCACATACTCTGAAGCCCCAGCCGCCAGGCATTTCTCTCGATCGCCTTTCATCGCTTTTGCTGTCAACGAAATGATCGGAAGTTTTTCAAACTGTGGTAACGTGCGAATCTTTTTTGTAGCCTCCAGCCCATCCATTTCGGGCATCATATTATCCATTAGTACGAGATCAATATTCGGGTGTTCAAGAAGCATATTAACACCTTGATGGCCATTCTCTGCGAAGCTGACATCCATCCCCCGCATTTTGAGAACACTCGAAAGGGCAAAAACATTTCGTACATCATCATCGACAATTAAGATTTTCTTTCCCGTGAAGTCGGCATTTTTAGGAAGCGGCTTTAAGTCCGGCACCAAGTCATTCGAAACTCTTACAGAAGTCTCCGCACCAGAATATTTGCAAGGGATTATTAGTGTAAATACACTGCCATGTCCCGGTTGACTTTCAACCTCTATAATTCCTCCCAAAAGACGGGCTATTTCACGACTGATCGTTAAGCCGAGTCCTGTACCACCATATTTTCTGCTAGTTGTACCATCAGCCTGTTGGAAAGCCTCGAAGACCATCTTAAGTTTATCTTTTGGAATACCAATTCCGGTATCGCTCACCTTAAAGAAGACATTAGAGGTGTTGTTGACTCGACCGATCTCAAGTAGAACCTGACCTTTTTCAGTAAATTTAAACGCGTTAGAAAGCAGGTTCTTCAGAATTTGATGCAAGCGACTCTCGTCTGTAAAGAGCGTCCGCGGCAATGCGCTTTCTGCAACAATTGAAAACTCAAGGCCTTTGTGCTCTGCCACCGGCCGGAACGTCTGTTCAAGATAGTCTTGGACTTCGTCGACGGCAATATCCTTTGGATTTACCGGCATCTTTCCAGCCTCAACCTTTGAAAGATCCAAGATTTCGTTGATCAAGGCCAACAAGTCCTGACCTGCGGAATGCACAGTGCTCGCAAATTTAACTTGTTCATTCGTCAAATTTTTGTCGCGATTTTCTGCCAAGGTCTTCGACAATATAAGGAGACTATTCAGAGGCGTTCTAAGTTCATGGGACATATTCGCCAAGAACTCTGACTTGTATTTTGAAATCAGAGAGAGCTGTTCGGCCTTTTCTTCCAAAGATCGACTCGCTAGCTCTACCTCTTGGTTCTTCACCTCAAGAAGTTTTGCTTTTTCCTCGAGCTCTTTCGCTTGCGCTTCCAGCTCGGAATTCGACTTCTTCAGTTCTTGTAGAAGCTCTTCGGTTCTCATACTTGACGAGATCATATTCAGAATAACACCGACTGAGTCCATCAACTGATCTAAGAAACTGATGTAGTTTTGGGTAAATGGTACGACCGAAGCTAACTCGATAACGGCTTTCAACTCGCCTTCGAACAAAACTGGCAAAACGATTATGTTGCGCGGACGCTCTTCAACAATACTTGAGCTAATGACGACATAGTCATCTGGCGGATTTGTTAAAAGGATGCGCTTCTTTTCGAATGCACATTGACCGACCAAACCTTCTTTTAAACGATAGCGATTAGAAACTTTTTTTCTTTCGGTAAAAGCATAGCTCGCAATCAAATTCAAAACAGGTTCTTGACCTTCATTTTCAAGCATAAAGAAGGTTCCATGACGAGCATCCACCAAGGGAGTCAATTCTGACATGATCAATTGAGCGACGGAAGTGATACTTCTTTGTCCCTGCATCATACTCGAGAATTTTGCAAGATTGGTCTTCAACCAGTCTTGTTCGTTATTTTTTTCCGTGGTCTCTTTAAGATTGCTAATCATTTGGTTGATGTTTTCAGAAAGTGCCGCGACTTCGCCCTCGGCCTCGACGGTAATAGATCGAGTGAGATCACCCTTGGTTACAGCCGTGGATACTTCAGCAATGGCACGAACCTGCGCAGTAAGATTTCCTGCTAGCTGATTCACATTGTTCGTCAAATCTTTCCAAGTACCGGCAGCGCCAGGAACGCTTGCTTGCCCGCCGAGCTTTCCTTCAATACCCACCTCACGAGCAACTGTTGTTACCTGATCGGCAAAGGTTCGGAGTGTATCGGTCATAGAGTTGATTGTTTCTGCAAGTGCCGCAACTTCCCCTTTGGCTTCGAGAACGAATTTTTGGTTAAGGTCACCGTTTGCAACTGCCGTTACGACTTTGACGATACCACGTACTTGAGTCGTAAGATTAGAGGCCATAAAGTTCACGTTGTCTGTCAAGTCCTTCCAGGTTCCAGCAACTCCCGGTACATGAGCTTGCGCACCTAGCTTTCCTTCGATACCCACCTCGCGGGCGACTGTGGTCACCTGATCGGCAAATGTGCGCAGCGTATCCGTCATGGAATTGATTGTTTCTGCAAGAGCGGCAACTTCACCCTTTGCTTCAAGAACAAATTTCTGGTTAAGGTCTCCATTCGCGACCGCGGTCACGACTTTGACGATACCTCGCACTTGCTTCGTAAGATTCGAAGCCATGAAGTTCACATTATCTGTAAGATCTTTCCAAGTTCCAGAGACGCCTCGGACCTCCGCCTGGCCACCGAGTTTTCCCTCAGTTCCCACCTCTTTCGCAACTCGAGTCACCTCGGCCGCAAAGGAATTTAGCTGATCCACCATCGTATTGATGGTGTTTTTGAGTTCAAGAATTTCTCCCTTAGCATCCACTGTAATTTTCTGTGACAAGTCGCCGGTCGCAACAGCCGTGGTTACTTTAGCGATATTTCGAACCTGAGCCGTCAAGTTTCCGGCAAGACTGTTCACGTTATCAGTTAAGTCCTTCCAGGTTCCTGAAACTCCCTTAACGTCGGCCTGACCACCCAGCTTCCCTTCCGTTCCCACTTCTTTCGCAACACGAGTCACCTCGGCGGCGAACGAGTTCAGCTGATCCACCATGACGTTGATTGTATTTTTAAGTTCAAAGATCTCGCCTTTGGCATCGACGGTAATTTTTTGCGACAGATCGCCTTTTGCAACCGCCGTCGTTACCTTAGCGATATTTCGAACCTGCGCTGTTAAATTCGCGGCTAGACCGTTCACATTATCAGTAAGGTCTTTCCAGGTTCCGGAAACTCCCTTAACATCAGCCTGACCACCCAGCTTTCCTTCCGTTCCCACCTCTTTAGCAACACGAGTCACCTCGGCGGCGAACGAGTTCAGCTGATCCACCATGACGTTGATTGTATTTTTAAGTTCAAAGATCTCGCCTTTGGCATCAACTGTAATTTTCTGAGAGAGATCGCCTTTTGCAACCGCCGTCGTCACCTTAGCGATGTTTCGAACCTGGGCCGTCAAATTTCCGGCAAGACTGTTCACATTATCAGTTAAATCCTTCCAGGTTCCGGAAACTCCCTTAACGTCGGCCTGACCACCAAGTTTTCCTTCCGTTCCCACCTCTTTCGCAACACGAGTCACCTCGGCAGCGAACGAGTTCAGCTGATCCACCATGACGTTGATTGTATTTTTAAGCTCAAAGATCTCGCCCTTGGCATCAACTGTAATTTTCTGCGAGAGATCACCTTTTGCAACCGCCGTCGTTACCTTAGCGATATTTCGAACCTGGGCGGTCAGATTTCCAGCAAGACCATTTACGTTATCTGTAAGGTCTTTCCAAGTTCCAGAAACTCCTTTTACTTCAGCCTGACCTCCAAGCTTTCCTTCAGTTCCCACCTCTTTCGCAACACGAGTCACTTCGGCGGCAAATGAGTTTAGCTGATCCACCATCGTGTTAATTGTATTTTTAAGTTCAAGAATTTCACCTTTTGCATCAACGGTAATTTTCTGTGACAGGTCTCCGTTTGCGACGGCTGTCGTTACTTTTGCGATATTTCGTACCTGCGCTGTCAAATTACCGGCCAGCCCGTTCACATTATCAGTTAAATCTTTCCAAGTTCCCGAAACACCTTTTACGTCGGCCTGACCACCCAGCTTCCCTTCGGTTCCCACTTCCTTCGCAACACGGGTCACCTCGGCGGCAAAAGAGCGAAGTGTATCAACCATGGTGTTAATAGTATCTTTTAGCTCAAGAATTTCGCCTCGGGCATCTACTGTGATCTTCTGGGACAAGTCTCCATTAGCGACGGCCGTGGTCACTTTCGCGATGTTTCGAACCTGCGCCGTCAAGTTATTCGCAAGGCCATTCACGTTATCTGTTAGATCTTTCCAGGTTCCCGAAACTCCTTTTACGTCTGCTTGTCCACCAAGTCGTCCTTCAGTTCCCACATCTTTCGCAACCCGGGTCACCTCGGCCGCGAATGAGTTCAGTTGGTCCACCATGACATTGATAGTATTTTTTAGTTCAAGAATTTCGCCTCGGGCATCCACCGTAATCTTCTGGGACAAATCTCCATTGGCAACAGCAGTGGTCACCTTAGCAATGTTTCGAACCTGCGCCGTCAAATTATTCGCAAGACCGTTCACGTTGTCTGTTAGATCTTTCCATGTACCCGACACACCTTTTACGTCAGCTTGTCCGCCGAGTCGTCCTTCAGTTCCCACATCTTTTGCTACCCGAGTTACCTCGGCCGCAAACGATGACAACTGATCCACCATAACGTTGATTGTATTTTTTAATTCAAAGATTTCACCCTTGGCGTCGACTGTAATTTTTTGAGAAAGATCACCTTTCGCAACGGCAGTCGTCACCTTGGCAATATTTCGGACCTGGTCTGTTAAGTTTCCGGCAAGGCTGTTCACATTATCGGTCAGATCTTTCCAGATACCTGAAGTGCCCCGAACATCAGCCTGACCGCCCAGCTTTCCTTCGGTTCCCACTTCTTTCGCAACACGAGTTACTTCAGAGGCGAAAGAATTCAGTTGATCCACCATGGTATTTACGGTTGTACCGATTCGGTGGAATTCCCCTTTGACCGTTCGGCCATCAATTTCCATCGACATTTTTTGGGAAAGGTCACCTTTTGCAACATGGGTGATGACCCGTGCAACTTCTGTGGTTGGTTGCACCAGATCTCCGATCAACAAGTTTATTGAATCAACGCTGGTTGACCAAGCACCCTTGACAGAACCCATCGAGACACGCTCGTTCATTTTACCTTCTTGACCGACGGTGTTTCTAACTCGCACGAACTCGTTGGCCATGTTCTCGTTAAGTTCGATGATGTCGTTTAAAACCTCACCAATCTCAGAAATAATTCCTTCCTGACCCACGGGCATCCGTACCGCAAAGTTTCCGCGACGAACATCTTTAACGGTGCTTAAAAGCAATCGCAGTTGTTCTTTCGTGGATATTATTTCCATGGGTTTTTCGAGATCTGCTTTAGCGCTATCAGTTTTTTTAACGACTGGAGCCTTACGCCTTTGTAATGGAGCACGAGCAGTTGGAATTCGTTTGTTGGTGCTTTTATTTTCAGAAGTAGGAATTGCTTTGGCCAAGGGATCCTCCAAGTGTGCGGCCACCTTTAAAACATTACTTCGAATTTAGGATAGACAATTTTCTGTGTATTGCCTGCTTGTAATTCCACTGACTACTCTGTGTTAAAGAACAGCAGGAAAAATCTACCAAATAAAATTCCCGCCTTGTCTCTTTTAAGACATTTCCACCCAGGATTAACCGCGCACCGAGAACATGATTTAAGAGTTCTCTCGATTATCTGAATCATTTTTAAGCGAGAATAAAATCTCAGCTCGCATTGCACGCCGTTTTCTTTAGCAACCGAAAGTATCCGCCGAAAAAGAATCAACCCGGTACGTCCAAGGAGAAACCTCATGTTGAGCAAATTTTGGAAAGCTCGCGGATATCGCTATAAGATCCTGGTTTTGTTAGCACTGACGATTGTCCCCCTGTGGGGCGTCGTCATGTTTTATGCACTGCCAGTGGTTCATGACTCACTTTACAACGATCGAAAGGCATCACTGCAGGCCTCTGTCGACCTCGCCACAAATATTATTGAGCACTATTATTCCCAGGTCGGCAAAAACGAACTTACAGATAAGAAGGCCCAGGAACTTGCCATTGCGGGCATCGAACGCTTGCGCTATCACGGAAGCGAGTACTTTTGGATCAATGACCTTCACCCCAGAATGATTATGCATCCGTTCAAACCCGAGTTGAATGGAGCCGACCTTACTGATAATAAAGATCCCAACGGCAAAAGACTTTTCGTTGAGTTCGTCAAAGTTGCAAACACCGAAAAAGGTGAAGGCATCGTCGCCTACCTTTGGCCAAAACCAGGGTTCGATAAACCCGTTCCTAAATTAAGCTTCGTCAGACAGTTTAAACCCTGGAAGTGGGTCATTGGGACCGGCGTTTATACTGATGATGTTGATGCCGCAATGGCCGAGATTAAAAGCAAAGTTCTGCTTTCTTTCGGCACCGCCTTTGTCATCGCGTTTTCAGTTTTTTTTGTTTTTGCCGGAAAGCTCATGGCTTTTCTGTCGAAAACAGTAAGTGATACCGACTCGGCCACACAACAGGTCCGGGAGGCCTCCAATTTACTTTCTAATTCGGGCCAAAACATTGCCCAAGGTGCTGTTGAATCGTCCGTCAGAATTGAAGAAACTTTAAGATCGGTGCAAGAATTAAAACTCACTGTTGAAGCCAATCAGGAACGATCTCAAAAGGCTGCTGAGCTTGCAAAAAACTCCGAGCAGGAAGCGGCATTAGGTGCTGCGGAAATTAAAAAACTTATAGGCGCAATCAATGAAATGGCCGTGCGTTCTAAAGAGATTACCTCTGCCATGGATATTATTGATGACATCGCCTTTCAGACCAATCTTCTTGCACTGAACGCTGCAGTTGAAGCTGCTCGTGCTGGAGAGCAAGGCAAAGGATTTGCAGTGGTCGCAGAGGCCGTAAGAAATCTCGCCTTGAAATCCGCGGAAGCTGCAAAAGAAGTTAAAGCCGTCATCAATGGTAGCGTGTCAGAGACCGAAAAGTCTCTGACCTTGGCTCAGGCAAGTGACACCGTCTTGGATAGCATCGTCAGTTCGGTGCAAAAGGTGAACGTTTTGAATCAGGAGATTGCTGTCACGACCAATCAGCAGTCGCAGGGTATCCAAGAAATCTATTCGACCATGGGTGCACTGGAAAGACAGACGCAAGCCTTTTCCGCAGCCGCGGAAGAAACAGCTGCTAGCTCTGAAGAGATGTCAGCACAGGCCAATAACTTATCATTGATGGTAAACGGAATGGCCAGAGAGGTCATTGGCCGAAAAACCGCCTAGTTACTTGAAGAATACATTATATGCTATAAAGGCCACCACCACAGCAATGCCAAAAAGGATGGCCTCGAAACTAAGAAACCACTTAAAGGGACTCGGATTCTTATCTTGTTTCTGCTGCTTCATTGTTTTCCCGGCCATATTAACTCCTCTATTCAGTTCACCATGGAATATTTTTCGCCATTGGGAAATATGTTTCCTTATGGCTTTTAACACCTCTTGACCTGGCCCCGCTTGACAGTTCTGATAGAAGACACATCTTTAGAGTTCGGAGGTTTCATGAGTGAGGACTCAACCGAATACGAACCTAGGTTGGTAGCAACCTGGTTGAATAAAAGACCCAAAAAATCCGCCGGTCTTCTAATAGCTTGGATGATTCTTTTTGTTATTATCGCCAGCATTGCCTATTGGAATAACTTAGACGCCAGAAACTTTATGCCTGCGTCACGATACGAGGTTATGGAGCAGCACCAATACTGGCGACTTTGGTCCACACTGTTTGCTCATGCTGATCCAGGACACCTACTTTCTAATTCATTAACATTTTTTGTGGTCGGCTACTTTCTTATCGGCTATTTCAGTCTGTGGTTTTTTCCCGCAGCTGCAATAGCTATTGGCGGCGTCACTAATTGGTTGGCGTTGTGGACTTATCCGCCTGAAGTTCGACTGATCGGGATCTCAGGCGTAGTGTACTGGATGGCTGGCGCATGGCTTGTTCTTTATTTCCTGCTCGACCTCACCAAAACCAGAACTCAGCGAGCTCTTCGGGCTCTCGGCGTTGCGCTCGCCGTTTTTATGCCTTCGTCGGCATTTGATCCATCAATCAGTTACATCACTCATCTTATTGGGTTTGCTCTTGGCGTGCTGAGCGGCGGCGTCTATTACTTCTTAAACAAGTCTAAATTCAAAACGGCCGAGACTTACGAGGTCATCTCTTTACAAGAGTCATGATTTCTTCAATCATTTGATCGGCTTCTTTTTCGTTCTGAGACTTTATGGCCGTTTTCACACAACTGTGAATATGAGTCTCTGTTATTTCTGCTTCGACAGATTGGAGCGCTTTTGCTGCGGCTCGTAGCTGTGTCAGTATATCCAGACAATACCGTCTCTCTTCGATCATTTTACTGATACCTTCAATCTGACCTTTGATTCGATTCAGTCGTTTTTTATGAATTCCATGATCTGGGTGTGAATTGCTGTTTGCTTTTTTCATCAAGTCCCTCTAAAGTTACCAAACAACCATACCCCATAGGGGTATATAAGGCAAGGGCCGATGTTAGACTATATTATCAAGTACTCACTTAAGCACAGACTTCTTGTCCTCGCACTCACTGCCCTTGCTTTGACGTACGGAGCTTGGGCGTTGATCAGCCTACCAATCGATGTCTTTCCAGACTTGAATCGTCCCACTGTAAATATAATGACAGAGGCTCACGGCCTGGCTCCCGAAGAAGTAGAAACACTGGTGACGTTTCCATTGGAAACATCTCTAAACGGTTTGCCGGGTGTGCAAAGAATTCGCTCGAACTCTGCTGTCGGCCTCAGCGTGATTTACGTTGAATTCGACTGGGGCACTAATGTTTTTCACAACCGGCAAATGGTTCAAGAAAAGATCGCTCTGGCCAAAGAAAAGCTTCCAAAATCCGTTACCCCGATCATGAGTCCCATCGCTTCCATAATGGGCGAGATTCAATTGGTGGGATTGAGTTCTCCCGAAGGAACTGTTTCTCCCTTAGACCTGCGCACACTAGCCGACTGGCAGCTTCGCCCACGCCTTATGAGTATTCCTGGAGTCTCACAGGTCGTCGCCATTGGTGGAGGCGTTCGTCAATTTCAGATCTTAATCTCCGCCGAAAAACTGCAGCGTTATCAGTTAACCATGGACGATGTCGAACACAGTCTATCGGACCTCAGCATCAACTCAACCGGTGGTTTTATCGACATTGACTCACAAGAATTCTTAATCCGCAACATCGGTGCTGTTAGAGAAATAGACGACATCTTAAACTCATTCGTCGGGCTCCACCTGGGCCGTCCCATTTTGGTCAAAGACATTGCAGCTGTTCAAGAAGGACCACAGGTTAAGCGTGGCGACGCCAGCGTCAATGGTAAACCATCCGTGATCCTTACCATTCAGAAACAACCTGGCACTAATACGATAGAACTGACCAAGAAGGTTGACGCGGCACTGGCTGAGTTGGCCAAGAATCTCCCCGCCGGAGTTCAGCTTGATCCCAACCTTTTTAAACAGGCGAATTTCATTCGAACCTCGATTGAAAATGTACAGAAAGCATTGGCCGACGGAGTTCTGCTTGTCCTCGTCGTACTCTTTTTATTCCTGATGAACTTTAGAACAACTGCGATCACCATGACCGCGATTCCCTTGTCTTTTGTTTTGACCGCTATTGTCTTTAAAATATTCGGATTGTCTGTGAACACCATGACCCTTGGGGGCCTAGCAATCGCGATCGGTGAACTAGTGGACGATGCCATTGTTGATGTCGAAAACGTCTTCAGACGTCTAAGAGAAAATAAGCTTTTAGCCAGTCCCAAAAATACCTTGCGAGTGGTTTTTGAGGCCTCGAGCGAGGTTAGAAATTCGATTGTACTCGCAACGATAATCGTCTGCTTGGTTTTCGTTCCCCTCTTTAGCATGGGTGGAATCGAAGGACGGCTGTTCGCACCGCTTGGAATTTCCTATATCGTCTCTTTGATTGCCTCGATGATTGTCTCCTTGACTGTCACTCCAGTACTTTGCTCTTTTCTTCTTTCTAAAGGTAAGCTGCTCGAGCATAAAGATAGCTCGTTCGTTGTCTTTCTAAAGAAATGGGATCGTCATTTCCTTGAAAAGTCCTTGGCTCACCCAAAAACCGTATTGGGTGTGTCTTCGATGCTCTTAGCTGCTGCCATTATTCTTTCGAGCTTTATAGGCCGAGACTTTCTCCCTCAGTTCAACGAAGGTACTGCGACAATTTCTGCCATTGCTACGCCGGGGATATCCCTGGAAGAATCCAACAAGTTAGGGCTTCAGGCCGAGCAACTTATTCTGCAAAGTCCGGAAGTGACATCTGTTTCGCGTCGTACAGGTCGTGCTGAACTGGATGAACACGCAGAAGGAGTTCACTATTCAGAAATCGATGTCGACTTCAAAGAAGAAGGTCGCCCGCGGAAGATCGTCCTGGAAGAGATTCGTACAAAACTAAGTCAGATCCCTGGAATCGTTGTTAACGTTGGGCAACCTATCTCTCACCGCCTTGATCATTTGCTGTCGGGAGTTCGAGCCCAGATCGCTATCAAAGTTTTTGGACCAGATCTCGCAACCCTCAGAGCCAAAGCAAGTGAAATTCAAGAGGCCGTTAAAGATCTTAAAGGTCTGGTCGACTTACAGTCGGAACAGCAAGTTCTTATTCCTCAAGTGAAAGTCCAACTGTTGCGAGAGGAGGCCGCAAGGTACGGCACTTCGGCGGGAGATCTAGCTCTGCTGCTTGAAAAAGCCCTGCAGGGAGAGGTGGTCGGACAAATTCTGGAAGGACAAAAATCAATAAACGTTTTCATGCGCTTCGATGAGGAGTCTCGCAGCAATTTGGATCTTATTCGGAAAACTCCTTTGAAAACACTTCCCGATGGTACAAAAGTGCGGGTCGAAATGATTGCAGACGTTTATGAAACCACTGGGCCCAATATCATCGGCCGAGAAAATGCTCAAAGACGCATCATCGTTCAGGCCAACTCTTCCGGGCGTGATATACAAACTTTGATGGAAGAGATTCAGCAACGAATTCAGGAGAAAGTTGAACTCCCGCCCGAATATTTTATCAGCTTCGGTGGCCAGTTCGAAAGTCAGCAGCAGGCTTCCCAAATGATGACATTGCTTGGCACAATTTCATTGATCGCTATTTTCCTTATCCTCTACACGAACTTCAAAAGCGCATTTATATCTTTCCAAGTTATGCTGAATATTCCCATGGCCTTTATCGGTGGAGTTTTCGCCATCTATATAAGTAAAGGAACAATCAGCATTGCTAGCCTCGTTGCCTTCGTCACTCTATGCGGTATCGCCTCGCGAAATGGTATTATGATGATCTCGCATTACCTGCACCTGATGAAGCAAGAAGGCGAAGACTTCTCCAAAGAAATGGTCATCCGTGGATCTCTCGAGAGACTGGTTCCCGTATTGATGACCACACTCACTGCTATTCTTGGACTAATGCCTTTAGTTCTTTCGGAAGGTGAGCCAGGAAAAGAGATTTTGCATCCCTTAGCCGTTGTTATCGTTGGCGGCCTTATCAGCAGCACACTTTTAGATATTTTTGTGACACCAACGATTTTCTATCATTTCGGCAAAGCATCAGCGCAAAAATATCTGGATAAATCCAAACAAAAAGATGACTTCTAAAGGAGTACACAATGAAATTCAAAATCCTTACACTGATAACTCTCTTGGCCTTCTCATCAATTGGTCATGCCCACGAAGGTCATGATCAGCTGCCTGGCCAACTTAAAGCTCTTCATGGCGGGCTCGTTAAAACAGGAAAAGAAATGAACTTAGAAATGGTGTTCGCACAGGAGACCGCAAAATTCTATCCGGTCGCACATGAAAACGAAACGATTGATTTATCTAAAGTGAAGCTTACGGGAACAGCAAAGAAGCCAAAAGGTAAAGAGACACCACTGTCTTTCAACTCCGACGGCAAATCATTCACCACGAAAGTCGATCTAAAAGGAAGTTATAGAGCTGACCTTGTCATTCAAGTTGAGTACGATGGCAAAAAAGACACTTTTAAATTTCTCGTGGAGAAATAAATGAATGCGCTAAAGATTCTACTTGTTGGAGTCTGCGTTGGTTCCTCTGCGCAAGTCGCATCGGCCAACACGACACTTGAAAATCTGCAGCACGAGCTTTTGCAGAACAATCCGCAACTTATGTCTGTTGAAGAGAAAATCAAGGCTCAAGAATCGAGTGCTCGCTCGACACTTGGTCGATTCGCCCCCAAAATTGCCGTAAACGCAGGTTATGGAGACGAAGACACCCATGAAGAATTGAATCAGGGTTATGTCGGATATCTTTCTGGCTCCTGGAATATCTTTAATGGAGGACAGGATTTATTAGCGCGGAATATTTCCCAGCTCGAGCTGGACATTGTCCGCTCCGAAAGAGAAAAAACTCGCCGCTTGCTAACCAGACAGTTAAAAGAAATCTATTTCACGTTACTGGGTCATAAAAAAACGATCGATCTTCTTGAAGACAAGTCTCGCTTTATTCAACAACAAGGCCAGATGGCGCAAAAGAAAATCAATGCCGGCTTGACCAGTGCTGTCGACCGAATTGAGTTGGACCTAACTGCTAATAGCATCACGCTTGAAAAAGAACGACTTCAATCTGAAATGCAGCAGCTGACAAAAGAGCTCGAAAGCCTCCTCAACAAGACCTTTGAAAGTCTTCCGGTTGCCAGTTCGGATAGTTTCGAGACTGCTGCAATATCAGTTGACCCAGAAAAATTGAGCGAAAAAAATCCAGAAATACAGCGACAACAATATTTGGAAGAAATTTCGTTTCTCCAGGCGTCCCAGGCTCGTTTCGATTTTCTTCCCGAGGTAAATCTAAGAGCAAACTACGGCCGAATTACACCAGAGTATGGTGACATTACCAAAGGAAGCGAGTCACAGCTTTTTCTTGTGCTCACCTGGGAACTCTTCACGGGGTTTTCTAAATATCATAATTTGAAAGCAGCCACTTATACTACGTCTTCACAAAAGCTTGAAAAAACCCAAAAACACCTTGAAATCAGAAGCCAGGCTCAAAACCTTATCACGGCCCGCGACAACTTGCTAAGAATGAAGAATCTCCAGGAGCAGCGTCTAAGTTTTGCCAAGAAATACTATGATCTGACGTTGGCAGAATATCGCCGAGGGGTAAAAAACTCCGGTGACCTCGAGATGGCGACCACTTCATTATTTTCTAGTCGGCGTAAACTTATCGAATTAGATCGAGATGTTAGTATTCTTAACGCAAAAATTAGTGAGCTCATTTAAATATTTCAGTGCTCAAGGAGATGATATGAAATTTAGAAGTTTACTCATTGTAGGACTGCTTCTTCCAACAGTTGCGCTAGCCCACGGCGAAGATCAACCTGGACCTCATGGTGGTAGTATTCGCATGCCCGGTGCATTTCACACGGAGGTGCTCATAAATAAAGACAAGAGCATTCAGGTTTATCTTTTAGATATGAACTTTAAAAATCCAACGACGAAAGATTCCAAGGTCGGAGTCAGAATCGAGAACAAGAAAAAGGTGAGCACATTTGAATGTGCTCCGATGGATGATCACTTTCACTGTCATTCCGAAGACAAGAGCCCGCTCGCCGGCCAGCTTATCGTTGAGGCAACTCGTGAGAAAGCCGTTGGCAATGAAGCCGTTTACGATTTGCCTCTGAAATATTCTTCTAAAAGTCCGAAAAAATCAAAGGGTCAACACCACCATCATTGATTTTTGTATTCGAAGATTTCCCTATGACCATTATAACTGCACCGACCTTTGGTGCAGTTACGGGTTGCACACTTCCCGCGCAGTGCCTGAGGAGCCCTCAGGTCATTTTTAGCCACGCAGGCCTTCGCAAATCCTTCGGGAAAATTCTGGCTTGCTGGCAATCTTGTTCTTTCGACCGGGCTGGCTTTAGGATTAACCACCACACTGGGTGCAGGACCGACATTCGGCCGAGTGGGCTTCAAAATGATAACCATCTCTGGTTCTTTTGCAGGCTTTACCGGTGCTTTTCTTCTAGCGGGTTTATCTTTCTTCTTTGCTGCATTAACTGATGCCTCAACAGGCTCTGGGATATTTAAACGGACACTCGGATCCACATCAATTTCTTGAACGACCTTTTTTCTTTTTTTCTTTTTTTTAAGGTTCTTTTTTTCAGGGGCGGCAGACTCATCTACGAAGTGCTCAGAGACCAAGAGTTCTTCGTATTGCTTCAGTACAAGGGGCTCACCTTTAATAAAGCAATCCGTGTTGGATTCTTTAGAACAAATTTTCTCAACACATTTACCACGAAGGAGCACATTTGCTTCTCTGTTCTTCTCTCCAATACAACGAGTGGTAATGAGCTTACCATCCTCGCCAATTCTCTGAGCCTTGCAGTAACGTTCCTGGCTTTCTCCGTCACTAAAACAGCTTGCGACGACCACGGGAGCTGGCTTAGCCGGCTTCTGCGCACAACCTGCTGCAGCCATCAATAAAAAGATGAGTTTAAGATAATTCAACGAAGAACGCTCCCTTTTTGAGATCCAATCTCTATTCCACAAGAAAAGGTAAAACCTGTAAAGATGAGATTCCTTCAATAACGATCTGTTCGGACCCAACTCTACCTAAGTTGGGCTTTTAGCAGCTGCAATTCGGCGAAAACGTGCTATTTTGGAAAACCTTCAATACTGCTAGGAGAGCTAAATGACAACTATACCAGGACTCTGCCTGACTCCCGACAGCGAGACACAAGCTTATCGCTTCAACCACACTATGCTGCGTGTGCGTGATCCCAAGATCTCATTGGACTTTTACAGCCGTATCCTAGGCATGAAGTTGGTCCGTACTATTGAATTCCCTGAGTGGAAATTTTCGCTGTATTTCTTAGCTTACCTACCAGAAGGAGAAACCATACCAGCAGATGATCGCGGAAAGTCCCAGTTTGCGGGAAATCGTGAAGGTTTGCTGGAGCTGACCCACAACTGGGGAACCGAAGTGGAACCCATGACACCTTATCACAATGGGAATTCAGACCCGCGAGGTTTCGGTCACATCTGTATTTCAGTCCCCAATATCGAACAAGCCTGTGCAAGATTTGAAAAACTGCAGGTTCCTTTCCAAAAGAAGTTAGGTGAAGGTGGAATGAAAAATATCGCATTCATAAAAGACCCTGATGCCTACTGGATCGAAATCATTCAGCCGGGACTCATTTAAAATCTCAGCACAAAGCTGATTTTCTACATGGGAGCAAAGTTCGAGTTGTATAATATTGATTTGCTCTCTAAACCAATCCCATGAAAAAAATCTACACAAAAAAATTTCTTCTGGGGTTGGCTCTTTCTCTGTCATCGTGGTCTTCAGCATCTTGGGCTGACACAGCTCGCGATCTCTCTTATACGGCAACTTGCGCTGAGAATGGACAAAATGCCGTGCTCTCCTTCGTGGGCGATATTCTTGTCCATGGCGCGATCTACAACAAAGTCGTCGAGCAATCCCAAGATTTCAGTCAAGTCTGGCGCCGCACTAATGGACTGATTCAAAAAGCTGACTTTTCTGCTGGCAACCTTGAAGGCCCAACCGCAATGGGGATTGACCGAAAAGGAAAAGATCACGGCGATATAGGTTTTGTACACGATGGGACGGTCTATTCGGGATCGAATTTTTCATTTAACTTTCATCCTCGAATTCTTAGCGATCTCAAAAAGTCCGGCTATGATCTGTTGACACTCGCCAACAACCACACTTTAGACCGTCGTTCTTTGGGAGTTGATAAAACGATAGACGCCGCTCGCGCCGCTGGAATGCCTCTCGTCGGAGTTCGGCATTCTCAAGAGCGAAATGCTGATTTCCATTATCTTGCAGAAGTAAAAGGCCTAAGAATTGCGTATCTGGGTTGTACCGAATCAACAAATGGTCATGAGGACAGCAAAGATCAACTCTTATTCTGCTATAAAGATGAAAATCGTATTCTGGGGATCATTCGCGAGCTTGCAAACAGAAGCGATGTCGACGCCGTAATGGTGATGCCGCATTGGGGACGGGAATACAAGCACACTCCTCACTCGAGCCAGCAAAAATACGCTCGTTTGTTTTTAGAGGCTGGCGCTACTGCCGTCGTGGGATCTCATCCTCATGTCTTGCAGCCATGGGAAAAGTATAAAACGAAAGATGGCAGAGAAACATTAATCGCATATTCCCTTGGTAACTTCGTCGCATGGCAATCGGGAATAGAAAGAAAGGCCTCGGTCGTGCTTTACCTGGGATTAAGAAAACACTCTGGGAAAGCTCAACTTGCAGGAGTTGCCTATGCTCCCACAATTCGTGATGGTCATGAGGTGTATTCTGTCGGCAATGAGCGTTCGGATGTCATCCGCCATGTTAGGCAGTTCTTTGGAGAGAAATTGCGCATTACTCCTCAGGACGATGTCCTAAAGACTCTCTGCGGAAAACACTAAAACTGGCCCCTTTAATTGTTGCCGGAAACAAATCTTTCTTGAGCTAGCAAGCCAAGAAGGATTTGTTGATTTCAATCGGTTGTTTTTTTATCTTGCTGGGTGATGAATTACGAAGAGATTGTGATAAAGAGCGTACATCGCCAGGTGCAGAGCAAGTCTCTCGGGTTTCTTCGTTGTGTTCCAGGTCCTTCTAAAGATCCGATTCACATTTGCCCGGAACATGGCATACGAGTGATTCAAACTAAACAGCGGATCAAAGCCTCCTCCTTTTAGTTCCCCCTGCCCCACAACACATCCACGCTGACCTTTATATGGTTTATGGCGACAACTGGGAAAGAACCTCCCGACATCTGACGGATAGTGCGGACTCTCATCGGATTTTATAAGTGCTCCTGGCGCAATATATGGGCGAAGTTCTGCAAAAAGTGACTGTCTTTTTTCCTTACGTTCATCTTTTCGAGGACCATATTTTTTTAAAGACTTTTTTACTAACAACCCTTTTGCTGGCATCCGAGCCACTCTAAAACCCAGTATGCGCCGTGATCCGGATTCAACAACAGCAATCACTGACAGAGGTTTGAGCTTGCTGTGCTCAAACGTTTCCAAATCATCGAATTCAACTTCTGTGGCCGGGGAATGCTTTTCCCGATCTCTTAATAAATAAAAGTAAGAATAAAGACCGAGAAAGATAAATTTCCTGGTGACCGTCTTGCGATTGATCTTAAGCAGAAATGCAACTCTTCGCTGGGAAACTCCACTGACAAGCTCCTCATAGAGTCTCTGGTTCAGATGTCGCTTTTTCTGTCGGTAGCAGGGACTGAACGTCGCAAGAGAGAAGTGCTTTCTGCAGGGCTTACACCGAAAGCGGAGCTGACGTGTTTGATCGGTTTTGCGGCGGAAGGACCC
>DFXZ01000009.1 GCA_002381805.1 Bdellovibrio sp. UBA4095 | reverse complement strand
ACTGATACATAAAATGGAAACCGATGATCTTGCCTTCATTCACCACGACGTCAAAGAAGTCCTGAGAAGTACATTTCATCAACTGCTGATAATAACCCTCAATCGACTCTTCGTTGACCTTAAATTTGCCATCAAATAGTGGCGGAATTGTAGCATCAATGGACGCTATTTCCCGCATCTCTTTCTCATTATTCAGTTCAACTCTTCTGTAGGTAATATTCATAAATAAATTCAATATGACAGACTGGAAATAGGCAAATAGTAAAAAGCTTGAGGCACCAATAGTCATCAACCAAATAATTCTAAGCCGCAACTTGTCCAAAATAGCCCAGACTATTAGATCCACACCCAAGATCTTCCTGAAAAAAAGGGTTGGCGGTGTCCTACGGACACGTAGTACGGGCCGCAGAAGGGCTTCGCTCCCCTGCTACAGAGGGTTTAACTTTCTATTTAAGACTCACCAAGAATCCTAGCCACAAGGTCCCTTGGGGAAAGCCTATGCAAGAACTCAAACTGGCTTTTCTTTGAACTGTTGAGACATCACGTCTTATTAGCCTATTCTCTCCGGACCCAAAAACTAAAAAGCCCGTCTATTACTGGACAGGCTTTGAATCGAAAATATGGAATTAATTTACACCAGATGAAGATCCATTAGAATAGGTATGGACAGGGTATTCGAATATCTCGCAATTAGGGTTCTTAGCCTGAGCTCGAAATATCATATCATCCATTCTATCTTCGAAACGAATAAGACCTGACTTCATTACCTTCATGGCAGCTCGTGGCGGAGTATAACCTGATGCCACATCGCTCAGTAGCTGTTCTGATTGTGTGATTAAGCTATCAGGGGCTCTCAAGCCCGAATCTTTCGCGAATTCTTTTGTCAACTTGACGACTTTCTTGAGAGCACTTTGTGAAACATCAAAGCGTGCTTTTTCGTTCAAAGAGTCATAGTCTGTAAGAAATCTCTGCATATCATTCTTCCACGCCTTGTAACTTTTGGCGGAATTTTCAAGTCTAAAGCACTTAGATTTCTCTGGACTCATTGCTGAAGCAGCCCCTAAATTTGGTAAAAAGAGAATTAAGCCCAATACAAAATAAATTTGTCGCATAAGCACCTCAACACTTAGCAATACAGATTTCATGCCATCTTAAATCTTCTTAGTGGAAGGATAGGTCATACTACAACCTATAAGTACGTTTTGCGTCAGACATCTGCTTAAGGTTTTGACGCTAAGTTGTCTCATTTTGAAATAATCTAAAGCCAAACTCTGTCCAAAATAGCCCAGGCTATTAGATCGACACTACAAGATCTTCTTGAAGAAAAGGGTTGGCGGTGTCCTACGGACACGTAGTACGGGTCGCAGTAGGTCTTCGTTCTCCTGCTACATAGGATTTTTTGCCGATGAAGTTAAAGTTCATCCTGCCCCTCCTCCGAGCGGTCAAAATTATTCAGATTCAAGGCGGAGACTATCTTTCGAAGCGAGGCGTACGAATACGTACGTCGCAGCGAAGGAAGGTAGGATCCAACGTCGAAGATGGATGATTTTCACCGCTCAAGCTATTTTGTTCCGGAGCGATCAAAGGCCTTTAGATGCAAGGCTAAGAACCCCCTAGCACCCACAGGCGTATAACCTATACGTCGAGGACCGCTAGGGGTTCGACAACGCAGCAGATGAATGACTTTCATCGCTCCATAGAGAGGCAGGCGATGGCTTCTTGGAGGGATAGTCCCCTCACCACCCCCATCAACTGCACAATCCTATCCTTATCCACCCTACTCGTCGTCAATTCCCAATACTCCTTCCTGGTGATTTCAAGCTGAAGTCTCAGCGCAGAGTCTTCGCTTTGAAGCAGCATTTGGCTGTACTGGCCGCTTACGGTTCGAAGGGTTTTTATGTTTTGAACTGCTTCTTTGCTAAGATTGAGTCTCGCGGCAAAGTCATCTTCTTTACCGTCGACGCTAAAGAGAAACCTCTGCGGGCTGTTGTCGATGATCCCGGTATCGCCGCCAACGACAAAGTCGGAAGAAATCTGGCTGGTGAGGATGACGGCATTACCGACTTTTCTGAGGTTGGCCGTGCTGAATTTGAAAAACTCAAAACAGTGCTTAATGAAGAACGGCATCTCGTCACAAATGAGAACTACTCTTTTGCCATCGTTCTTGATTAATTCAGTATTGTACTGAGCAAGCACGGCGGCTACGCCTGCAATAGCAAACTCCGGGTCCGCTGCCTGAAAAATCTTTGAGAAATTATAATAGCGAAGTCGCGTGCTAACTGGTGCGTTCGCCGCACCCGGCGACGTGTCTTTAAATGCGGATTCGTAAATTCCCCCGCGGGTCCATCGCTTTAGAAGATCTTTTCTGGGAAACTCCGGTGACTTATCAAAAAACTCCTGAAGACTTGGGTTTTGAGTATTAAGCTCAATATACCTTCGAACGGAATCTTCGATTTCCGCGCGCAGGTTTTTTTGAATGAAGAGTTCACCTTGTTCTTGGATGAGCGTTACCAGGAATTTCGAAAGTATAGCAATTTTGTCTGACTCGGTGGTTTCCGATAAAAGCAATATTCCAAAAGGATTTATTCCCGACCCTTTATCAAGAGTCATCTCGTACTCGGTGCCGCCAAAAAGTTCGCACTCTTTGGAGTGAGAGCCGCCAACATCAAGTTTTATGATACACAAATTTTCATCATGCAAAAGACTTTGGGTGAGCTGACCGAGCAAGACGCTCTTCCCTTTTCCGCTGGTGCCGATCAAGAGCGTGTTAAAAGCGTTATACTTTGGATTAAACAGGTCAAAGTGCCACAGGTGACCATCTGACCTCAAAAGTGGCAAAGAGCGGTTATAAGCGAATTCTGGCGATTTGAGCTCCTTTCTTCCATACACAGGTAAAATTGCGGAAAGTGCCGACTCGCCCTCGATCATTGGGACGTGCATGGTGTGCCCAGGCTTGGTGGCTAGAATACTGGGGTAAAGACCAAAGGTTTCAATGATGACCTCAAATCCTTGGAGGATTGATTTCGCTTCTAGGAGAGTTTTGGTGAGTTCCTCCTTGGAGGATCTTAGAAACTCAATAAGATACTCGTACTCAAAGAACTTCATCCCGTCTTTGAATTGTTGCTGCAGAAGCTCTTCTGTGAGTTCATTCTGTGCGCCTGCCTCGGTCGAAGTGTCGCCGACAGTTTGTTTCTTTTTCTTTTCAAGCAGCAGCTTTGTTGTTACGTCGTCCATTCGGGCAAAGGCCGTATGAATGACGAAAGGCTTTGGCAGTCTCATGAGTTTTTCATGAAAATCTAAAGCCTCAAACTCAGCCTGCGGCAGCTTGAAAATCCTAAGCAGCCCCGTGCTGCCGTGTTCAGTCTCGATTGATCTTTCAGAAATGACAGCACCCTTAGCCGAAGTCTCTTGAACATTTTGATGCGTGAGCGCCGGAAAAACATCTTTGAGCCTTTCTTTAACAGAAAGTAGAATTTCAAATTGCTTTTCGAGATTGGTTTCCTTTTTGACAAATTTTGAAATCACGGTGTTGATCGGATTAAACGCCTGCTGCATTTCAATAGTTATTAAACTCACGGATTCAGTGAAGCCGATCTCACTCACGGCTAATGCCCGTCTGGACGAGTGTTGATATTGATGACTCTTACAGACAGATGTAGAGATTCGCAGGCGAATATTCGACTGTAGATTCCGAACGAATTCGTTCATTTTATGAAATTGCTCATCTGGGCGATTTTCAATCTCAAGTGGATGAAACTCGAACTGAAGGCCGATGGTGCTCTTCTCTGAGATATAGAAAGAATGATCTTTAAATGAAACGTTATGCATTTACTGAACCTTGGAAGTGATTTTTGATCTGATGAAATCGCGAATGGTTTTTGGCCGCGCTTTGAGACGAATACTGAGTAGGACAAGAGCCACGAGTCCGGTTAGAACAAAGGACAGAAGCTCAAGCCCAACGAGTGCGAGCAAGGTATGGGCGATGAGCAATAGATACCCCAACCCACAAATATCCCAGACCGAAAGTCCAAACCACCCATTCCGCTCATTCAACAACCTCACCGACTTAACTTTCATGCTGTGCCTCCATGATATTAATCCAAAGCAATCTAAAGCCCAGCCCGTACGCCCCTGTGTGAGCATTATAAAATCCATCTATCGGACCAAAATTTCGCGAAGAGACTAAATAACTATCAGTTTTCTGCCGATACAAAACATGGAGGAACCTGGCGTGAAGAGATCGATCAATAAAACGCAGATTATAAGTAGTGCTATTGGAGTGGCCGTCGCAATGACCGCTTCTCACTTCGTCAATGCCAACATTAAAGAACGAGACCTTGCAAAGTTTCAGCAGGAACTCGTTGAATGGAACAAGCGCCTTCCTCAGAAGGTCGAAGACTACACGACCTTAACTTCAGTAAAACTTGAAAAATCGCACCTTAAATATGTTTATAATGTGACCTCTGATAAGATTGATCCGACGAGATTTTCAATCGCGATGAACGAACAGCTAAAGCAGATGTTTTGCACGAATAAAGACATGGAAGCGATAAGGCACCATTTTGATGTGAGCTATCTCTATTATGACAACTCCAAAAGACTAATCGATCAGTTCGAATTCCCCAAAGGTTACTGCAAACCCTAACAAAACCACGAAGACTTTAAGTTGACCCGTGGGTTTCTATTTCAGTTAGTCAGAACTAGGAGCGATCAAATGCGCGGAGATTCAACGCGGTCATATTTTTTCCCACATAGAGCGTTCAAAATTGTCCAGATTCAAGGCGGAGGATAATCGGCCACCACAGGCGTAAGTATCAATACGTCGATCGGCGTAGCAGGATGCTACCCCGAAGTGTAACCCGAAGGGACGAAGGCAGGAGCCTGAGTCAGCAAGTCGCAGTCCGACAACGCAGAAGATTCGTGCTTTTCATCGCTCTAGAAGATTAAGCGCATGAGCGATATAATCCCCTGTAAACCGAAGATAATCGCTCCCCCCGTAAGCCCACTCTGCAAAACCCACCTCCCTACGGAGCCAAGTCCTACGGCAAAGAGAATCCCGCCGATGGTGATACCGATGCCGGCGGCAGCAATCCCAATTTGCGCAAACTGCGCCTGCGCCGTCGCTGCCGCCGCAGTAATATCTTTTGCGAGAGCAAATTCCGCAAACACACCAATTCCCGCAATTAAAAAAATAACTATGAATCCCGACTTCATAAATACCTCTACTAGCGAGAGGTGCAAAAAATGAGATTCTGTGATTTGCAAGTAAAGATATTCCTAATATTCGTCCGTCGGATCCTGTCCGACTTTACCAAATAGAATTCTAGCAAAACGCCAAGCTACCTTTCACTTTTTATTCTGCCAATGGGAGGTGAAATCAAAAAATTATGAATCTTCGTAAAATAGTTACGGGCGTTCATAATCTCAGAGGAAAGATCGATTACTTGGGTCGCCTTGAAGCTTACCAAGGTCAGCCGTTCAAGATCTCGAATAAACTCTTCATCAGAAGGGATTCTGAAAATTTCGCGTCTGCCATACATAACCAGACTTAGCTGTTTATAGAAAGAGTTTAAAGGCCCCTTTTTAAGGAAAAGATAAAATACTATATAGATAGCTCCTACAAACAACCTTAGCGCTATAATGACCAAAGTAAAATTAAAAAAGAAGAAAAAATCTGGAGAAGGAATTTTACCGACGACTGAACCAATCCACCAAATAATTTGAATGAGGATCCCGAGCAAAGGAGAAGTTAATATTACCTCCAACAGAGTCCAATCTATAATCCTTTGAAGATGCGAAAAGAAATACTTATGTGCTTTGCTTTTATATTGGTAAACCCCCACCCATTTTTGAGAATCAATAATTGCCTTATCAAGCTTATCGATTAGGCTCGAGCCATGTTCCATGTAGAATATTAGATCAGGCATTCCTGCGCCTATGCTTGCTTCGAAATATTCTATTCTTGATTCATTTTTATCCAACAGCAAATCAACGAACTCTATAAGGTCATCAGACATATCAATTTTCTCTAATTGTTCCAGCTCCTCAATCAGCTTTTCTGTTTCCAAATATAGAGATACAATCTCTTTATTCTTGTTGACTTCATCATCACTTAAAAGATGGCTATTTTCTCGAACACAGAAGCGATTAGCCCATTTCAAAAATTTGCGATAACGCTTAGCTTCCTGTCTTTCTTGTATTAGTTGTATTCGCCTTTGCTCAGCGATTTGACGATCGTTCCAATCAGATTGAATTTTTTCTTTTTCTAAAGCTAAATGCTCTTGGTGATACCGCAACTGCTCTCTTTGAATTCGCAATTGTTCTTCTTGAAACATTTCGGTTTTTCGCTGTTTGTCGTCATACGCGCTCATCAGATTTACTCCACAAATCGCAATACACTTATCGGTACAGCATCCAAACTACTTAAATAATATTTTGTTTTCTCTTTGAGCTGATCTGGGGCACCAGAAACAACAGGTGGGAATCGGTATTTCTCCCTTAGTTAATCTGATTTTCATGAGCCTCTATATCCAGCGGCTGATCAAAAGGCCGCAAGCGCGCGGCGGAGGGGAGTGTTCGCTCTTAACTTTCAATACTACGGACCGATCAAAGGCGTGCAGATTCGAGGCAGAGGGAAGCTAGTTACCGCAGGCGTATTCAAAATACGCCGAGGACATGCTAGCTACCCGATAACGAAGAAGATGCATGTCTTTCATCGGTCCGCCCTCAGGGATGGGGGTATGAGTTCGATAATTTTATCCTGATGCACCAACCTATTCTCCCCCTCCGGCACCCACCGATCGATCGAGTAAATACGATACTCACCTGGAACGATCATTTTTTTGTAGGATTCGAGAATTTCGTTTCCGAAAACAAGCGGCCGGCCTGCGACTTGTTTTTCAAGTTTTTCAGGTGAGTAGACAGATTTTAAAAGCGCCATTTCTTCTCTGATTTTTTTTACTTCTTTGTCTGGATCTTGAAAGTGAATCGTTAGGAGGGCTGCGAGTGCCGCAGCAGCGCTGGCAAGTGAGAATGAATAGGTGTTGGGATAGTCCCGATGTGTTTGACCGATGAGGGCGCCTGCTCCGGCGGATAGAGCCATGTTCTGATAGAGTTTTCCTTTGGTTGTGTGCGCGCAGGCTTGAAGTAAAATCACTCCTGAAAGCAGCACAAGTTTAGAGGCATTCACGATTGTCCTCTTTTTTAAGAGATACACAGGCGGTGCCGACTTCTCCGTACTCATGCAAAGGTCTAAAGCCATTTTTCCATGGCAGACCAGTCGCACGAAGTAGCTGAATATCGAGATTAAGTCTTTCTCCATCATCGATATTTACTTTTACAGCTCCGCCATTGCCGCCTTTAGCTCCTGGGTGACACCCGAGCGCGCCTTGATTAACGATGGTGAGTTTTCCTGCAGCTTTTTCAGCAAAAATAGAAATGTCGCCGCCGTTATAAGCTTGTCCAACTCGAATGCATTCCATAAAGTCGGTCGGATAATTACGAATAGTTCCGCCTTCTGCGATAATTTCCTTGGTTCGAATAATTATGTTACTGCGAAGCAAAGTAAGCATGGCATCTTTCCTAATGAAGATGCGATTTGCGCGCAAAAGCACATCCCCTGCATAATCGATATTTCCAGACAGCACGATATCGTGCGGCGGTAATATCTTAAGCTCAGTGAGCACATCGCCACTCTCTTTTAGCACTTGGTATGTATAGTGTTTTCCGCCTTCTAATATTTCAGAATAGGCAGTGTCTAGCGGTGAGGTCTGAAATCCTCTGCTATGCAGTGATCTTAAATAAAAGGGTTCAGTTTTTACCGGCCACTTAAATATTAGCTTATATTGATTGGGTTCAGGCATTGCCTCAAAAGAATAGGTCAGATTTTCGACTGCAAGTTCCTTAACTTCAGATACCACCACGGCGGGTGGATTTAATTCGTCGGCACAACCATTTAAAATTAATAAACATACTGCAAATAAAAAGCGCATAAAGCCTCCGCTGAGGAGCCATGCGATTGTTCGGCCAGCGATGACTCGCATTTTATTCGCTAGAAAAACTAAACTATCCGGTTTTCACCCGCTCGGCTCGGACCCCGACATCGGCGGTATTTGTATTATTATTATTGCAGCCATACATCGGCATAGAAGCACGCAAGAATCCGTTTCAGCGAGAAGTATCCGATCCAAAATCCGGGCTTCAGCCGTGTTGCACAATTAGAGCCCCGATAAGGCTTGATCTCCTTTTGCAATTGTTTTGAACGTATCCCTCGGGCTCCGCAGCCATTTACTCCTTTCGGCTGCGGAGCCGTCTTAAAGAAGGAGAATTTACTATTGTTTTCAATAAGTTATAAATATGTATAGTTTTGTATTATTTTGTAGTATTATAACTACATGGAGGTTTTATGGGACTACCCAAAACTATACGACTAGAAGATGAACTTGAAGCTAAGGTTGAGAAATACCTAGAGGCCAACGGGATTAAATTTTCACAGCTAATGAATATGGCTGTGTCAAAGTTCATCTCTGAACCGCAAACAATTCAACTAGCTCCTGTGAATGAGAAAGATTTTCTAGCGTCTGCTAGCAAAGCATTCAAGAAGCATAAGAATGCGATGGATAAGCTTAAATGAGAATTATCTGGATTCCAACGGCCGATGCCGTGATAGCCGTAAATAAGTATATTTGCGAGCAAGGAGGTAATCCTCATCATTGCAACGACCTGGGAAAGGTAGAAAGTGCAATCTCCACAGCGTTCTATCCAGGCACGTATCCATTTGCCCATGGTGGGCTTTCAAAAGTCGCTGGTGCGCTATGTTTTTATCTCGTCAAAAGCCATGCTTTCACTGATGGCAATAAGAGGACCGGCGCCCTGGTCGCTATCACTTTCTTAAACCAACACGGTATGGATCTGAGCTATCCATTAGACGAAGATCAAGATATCAATGGCCTCGCAGAAATTATCGAATCGTGCGCGGCTGGTAACGTTACCAAAGATCAGCTCATGGACTGGTTTGAAAATCACAAGTCTTATCTGGAAGAGTAAATAGAAACTCTCCTTAACCCAACTCTCGGTTAGTTAGAAATATCAACTTTGCCGCTACGACTTCGCTCGGGACTTGGTAGATTGCAGTGAGCGCAATAAGCTGCGCGATTGGGATGTCACCCTTCTCTTCCCAAGCCATCAGCATATCGACAGGCAGATTCGTAGCATGAGAGACTTCCTTAAAGCTAAACCTCATTCGTTGCCTGAGAGTTTTAAGCCATTTGGCGATTTCTTGCTGACAGTCTTTCATGGGCGAGCTTTGTCCGTCTGTTTTTCGACCGAATAACAACTCTTCAAGTGATACGTTTAAAGTTTCAGCTACGCGCATGACATCCATGATGTCCCTGGGACGATTACCCGCGGTCCAGCCATACAAGGTTTTAACCGGGACATCTGCGAGGTTACTAAGGGTCTTGATGCTGATTCCGGCCTGCTCCATGAGGCGCTTCATCTGATTGCCTAATTTGATCTCTACCACCCGGACCTCCTGTTTTTAAGAACGTAGTTATAGCTACGTGTTCTTTATACAAAGAAAGCTGCAAAATCAAACATGAAGTTGTGACTACGTGTGCATCTTTTGGGGGAATCAGTGGCTTCAATTCGAAAAGTGTTCTCGAAAAATCTAAAAAGACTCCGGCTCAAGAAGAAATGGACGCAAGAGGAGCTTGCTGAGCGCTTAGACATCAGTACCCGCTATGTTCAGCAGCTAGAAGGCCCCACCTGCCCCAATGTGAAAATCGAGACGATCGAATCACTTGCAAAAGTTCTTCAGGCTCAGCCGAAGGATTTTTTTGTCGAATAGACTTGCAGATGCTTAACTATCGATCTGCCTGATTTTAACTGCAGGCAGTAGGCGATTGAATGAGTGATCCTTTGGGAGAGTGAACTGGATATTATTTCCTTCGACCTTTTGAGGGATCATTTCCTACCATATCTGCTTATTTTCATTGTGACCCAAGATTACTACTTCTTCTTTAGCCAAATTAAAAATTTTCCAGTCTCTTCCATAAATGTGTTCCCAGTCAGACTGAGAAATAGCAATTGCCAAGGTGTCTCTAGGGATCTGAGGCTGCGCTCTTAACGAATATTCAATACCTTCTGTTGATTCAAAACTGAAGAAATCAATTTTTCAAACAGGTGTATTTCTTATTTTCTGCTGTCTTTCCTTTTAATCGCCGGGACAATACGATCGAAAGAATCATTGCTAGGGAGTGTGAATTCGATATTGTTCCCGCTTCTTTTTTCTGGAATAATTTCAACCCACATTCGGGTATCCTCACTGTGTCCCAGAATAACAACTTCCTCTTTTTCCAGGTCCATTTTACTCCAGGGCAATCCGTAGATATGTTCCCAGCCGTCCTGTGAACTCTTAATCCCTAATGTATCGCGCGGAGTTTGAGGCTGCGCCTGTATGGTGTACTTTATTCCAGAAATTGATTTTAAACCGAAAAAATCAAAATAGACTTGTGCATTAAGAGGAATATATCGATCTCTAGGAATATCAACAACATTTCCCTGCTGGATAGTTATAACCACACGCGGATTCTTGTTCATTTTAATATTACTAGGAATGGTCAAACGAATACCATCAAGTTCCGTTCCCGGCATTGAAACAATAATAGTCTGCTCGGCATTTCGATTTTCAATCTGATGTAGGAATCCATACGGCGCCGAGGAACAGCAGAAAATCTCATGTTGCTGCTTCTCTATTGCCCCACTGCCATTTCTTGCCTTGAAAGTAAGGAGCGTTTTTCTGTCCGGATAAATAAGCATCTGATCAATTTCAAATGTAAAGGACCCATTTTTATCTACTTTAGTTCTCCAAATTTTGGGGCGATCAGTTCTCTGCTTATCGATATAAAGGACTACTTCAGTTCCTGATGGATAATCTTTTGCTGTGCCTGTGACAGTAAAATTTAGATCCCCATCCATGGGGGGAAGCCACTCATGTGATGATGGTCGAGAAATCGAAATTTTTGCATCCCCCGATGATGAGCTGAACGCTACCAAAAAAAGGATACCCAATACAAAGATATTTCGGGCCCTCAAACTCTTACCATGCATACAAAGACTTTCTAATATAATATCGCTATTATTATTGTGATTATCTCTAATTGTTCTTTGAGGCGCAATCTTTACTTCGCGTGCCACTAGCCGGCTCAATATGCACATGACCAAGATGATATTTCACATCTGTATCCACAGTTGCTCGGAATGCGATTTCACATAACCGCATCAGATTCCGATCATGTTGGACTTTTTTACTAATTGTATCACCGTCCAGGGGTCTTGAGGTTACTAAATCTAATGAATCACCGGTTTGGTGAAAGCTATCTACACTTGAACCAATAAGCTTGTCGTTTCGACGAGGATTTCTCCAGCCAGAACTTAGCGCCAATTCTGGATAGTTAAGACTCTCAGCTGCATATGTCGAATGAATCGAATTCGCGTACTCCAAAGATTTTCCGATGACTCCAAGTCCATAGTTTGCAAAATCGGAAAAGGAAACCATCTTTTGAAAGCTATAAATAGCTTGCGTCGGATAACCATTACCATTCGATATGTCCCCATAAGCAGGAGTGGCTCGAGCAAATGCCGGATAGAAATTTCTCTTGTCGATGTATTCCTGACGTATCTGCGATTTAGTATCTTGAACCATATAATATGGCGCAGACTCAAGGCCAGAATCAGTAAATGCAATCACTTCATAAATTAATCGTTGGCCTGGCTTTAGACCATTAATTGCAGCAAGAGGCTTGGAATTTATGCGAAAATTCACTTCCCTGCCAGTGACAGTTACGGGGACGTTAAAATTCTCACTTACTTCTCGTACTCTATATCGAATCTGAGAATCAAGAATTGATTCTGGCGCCGAGACCTGGACATTAATATTCGATTCATTAGCCAAGGTTGTAAAGATCTGATTTGTACAAGTAAACTTCGAAAACTGCTGACATTCCTTAGGTTGTGGTTCTCTTGACTTCCCCCCAATCGTTGAAATGTTCGTTATAGTTATACCCTGAACATCTATGGTATAGGCCTCCCAAGAAGCACCAGTGCTTAAGCTTCGAGCCCCCTGAAAGACAAGCTGACCAGCCAGATAGATTCGCAGCGTGGCCGTTGTCGAACCATTTTGATGGTCACTAAAATAATGTATGCGAACGCGATACTTTCCTGGTCTTGGTCGAGCAAGTGTGAAAATTTCCGGACCAAAACCATCGACATCGTCGCGATCTAAGGTCCCCTGTTCAATACCACCAAGTGCCCCATACCATGCATGACCGCCATACTCATCGTATATATGCGTGTCCACGTCAGTATCATTTTTATCCCAGGTTAAGACAACTTTAATTTCCTGATCCAGTCGCTCCTCTTCAGCCGAATTCGCTACTAAAGATGATCTCGCCTTTTCCCCAACAGACTCGACTAACTTTTGCTTTCTAATGGCAACCGAATATGGGTCCTGTTCGAGCCTACTTGCCAGATCCCCTTCAACACCAAAGACAGTAGGCAATGCAAACCGCAACTGGCTATTTTGTTGCGGATTCTGAATAATTTTAATCTCAGGACTCAAACCAGTTCTTCCGTTTACGGTCGCACGAATCTGCACATAATTTTCTCCTCTAAACAACGGAACAATGAAAGAGAATCTACCATCGGCAGACAATGGCTGTGAAATATCCTGTGCGTTCTGCGAAAGAACCACAAAGCCTTGGTTCGATTGAGTCAAGTCAATAGCAACTTGACCAGTGATCTGCATAAGGTTGTCCTGAACTACCATTCCATCTATTATCTCCGGGCTGAAATCAACCTTTGGCCCCGCGATATCTTGACGAGTTAGTTCTACATCAATTCTTTTTTCTCCAGGATAATGAACTGTACGTTGAACCTCATTATATCCTGGAGCAAATATTTTTATTGTGCGAACGCCATCCGTAATTCCGGTAATCGTTGAAGGTGTTAAATCACCTTTATATAAGCCATCGATATAGATGGTAGCTCCCGCTACATTCGATAACACCTGCAAATCCCCGCTCTGAAGCGGTGTCTCTAAAACGGCCTGATAGGCATAATGATCAAAGATTTTTGTTTTCAGCGAAGCGGAGTTAGAAGTTATAGCTGACGGATCAAGCACTACCCAAGATTGTCCATCAAAAGCCAGTACTTTAATTTTCTCCTGTAAACCCCCATTTGGAATTTTAGCCAAATCATAGGGAATGGTAAATGTGACGTCACTCGAAAACTCCTGATACATCGGACCTACTGATACAATGGGCCCGAGGTTAGTGTACTTATACGGAATATTTGGGCCCCAATCATCACCGTGCTGTACCGTTAAATATTCAGAGTTATTCAAAGCTCCTGCGGGAACCTGAAGTGAGGTCCCATATAAACTAGAGTTCGAATCTCCTACCGAAATCGTGCCGCCTTGATTTGATACCAAACCCCCACCAGTTCCGGGTAGTGAGACAACGACCCTTAGTTCCTTATGGTCGAGGAGCGTAGTCCCCGAAAAAAGAGATATCTTAACAATATTTAAACCATGATTTAAATGTTCATAAAGATAGTTAAAATCTGATCCGTTACCAGAGAATGGTATTTCTATTTGACCATTCAATAGTAATCTTAAGTTTGGCGCACTACTAATAGCCTTACCAACTACGCTGGTAGAATGAGTCTGCAATATGGTCTGATCAGAAGGATTACTAATTGCTAGTGAACCCGACAATGCATTGCTTTTTCCAACGATTTTGTAGGTAAGATGCGATGAAGCGAGACCAATAATTTTAATTGAAAGCTGATTGTTAGCCTTCAACTGCACAGGCAGAGATAAGGAGGTTACCGATTTGTTGATCTGCCTGCCTGTAACAATTTTTTTACCATTTAGAACGACCTCAGCTACGGAAACTCTCTCTGAGGCTATCTTAAAATCAATGAGAATATTACCAGCAAGACAAATCAGCTTTTTCAGAAAGTTACCCGAACAAACTTGTTTAGTGTATTCCCTGCCTGAGCCATTTATTATAGTAAGTTGATATGGCCCATCATTAGTTAGAGACATGAAATTAGTTGAAATAGACTGTTGCCCTTTAATCCCGACTGTAAGCGTTGTTGGAGCAACGACATAGTTTGGTTCTTCCGCAAAAGTCATTTGAAGCGGAGCGATCACAATAGCCACCATAACAACTAGAAACCGTTTCAAAGCCTTCAACATACATCCCCCATGTGGAAACAATCTAGAGTTTAGACCTGGAAGAAGATCGGATCTTGTTAAGGAAAACTTAAATTACTTTATAGAGAGGATTTAGCTAATGAGCATTGAAACTGAACGTTATCCTTAATTATTAAGAATCTATAACGTTTGCTATTGACGACTTATAACGAGAAAAAATAAATAGTATTTTGAAGACCAATACCTCCAGCGCAGCCATTTCCAAGATCCAGGAATCGGATCCTATTTCGGATAAAAACTGAGGTGAAACCTCCTATAATGCAATGAGATCGTTTTTAGCGCGGCTCAGGGGTTGCTTTGCTACCAGGGCACAACACTAATCGTCCCAGGAGGGTCAGATGAATAAGTCCGTTTTAGTCCTAATGATCGCTATGTTTTCAAACTTCGCCCAGGCTGATGTGCCGCCAGCACTGCCAACAAGCCCCGTTCCGGTTGAGGTTCAGGGTGTGTGGATTGAAGAGAAAGAAAATCCCCTAGAGGCCGAAGCCATTCTGGTAACACCTGAAGGTCATGTGCAACAGAAGTATGTTCGCCACGTGGGTGATGGGTACATTTGCACGTATTTCATGAAGGGCTCATTCCTCGAGCAGATCGAGGCAAGCAGCAGGGATAAAAAGCAGCATGTAGATATGGGTTTTGAAGAGCCAGAGTTCATGCTTACCTATATTGTAGAAGCTTTAGAGTTGCACGAAAGTTCAACCGGTAAACCTGCCTGCGAAAGCTTTGCTTCTGATTATATGAAGGGCCTAGAGCCCGGTCAGGAGCTGATTGAAACATTCAGTTATTCGCTAAAAAATGGCAATCTCGTTATCCCTTGGGGCAACCACATCTTCCGAAAGCTTATGTGATGGAAAAACAAAAGGGCGAAGTTGCTTCGCCCTTTCGACTCAATGTTGCACTGAGGGACCTATCTCTGTTTACGTCGATAAAATTTGTCCATTAATTTGTTCGCAGTCTCGGCAAAAAATATTGTTAGAATTGATGAGAATACCACCAGGAATAACGCTTCATATTGCAATAATTCTGTAAATCTTGCTGGATAATCCAAGCCTTCACAGAGATAGGTTTTGTCGTCAAAAGCACCTCCGGCCTCTACGCATGTAACCAGAGGTTCGGAGAGCAGCAAACTGCTTAGATTATATGTCAGAATCACAATGGTTATCCAGATCAGCACTTTAATAATTTTTTTCATATGACTTTCTTTTCTCGTCGAGCGACTAAGTCAAGACTCAACTGAAAGAATTCCACCTTCAGTTCAGTAAGTCAGCAATATAAAGACCAAAGAAAAATATCAACAACGATAAGACCGACACCACAAATATCTTAAGCATGAAATTACATTTTCATTTTGTTGAACCCCTGAGTCGTCCTAAGAAAACCTCTTGATCCACTCAGCAACTTCTTTTCTAATGCCCTCATCAGACCAACGAATATATCCTTTACCTAGATAGTCCTTTAAATACTCTATCGATATAATCTTATCGGTCTTGATGTTCTTTATCGACTTCAGATCGACTCGATATCGTTCGTTTACGGTCTTTACGAAAGCTTCAAGATCTGAGGGGAAAACATCAATTTGATAGAGACGATCATTGTTAAACCTTAACTCCAGGTCGCCAAAAAACTCATCTGCAGAAAATCCTTCTATCCTGATGACTACGTTATCGAAGCGTGGCCTAGAGGCTTCTTCAGGAAAGTTATCCGCAGCTTTCACCGTCCACTTGAGTTTTTCCGCGTTCAGATGATCTTTTATCTCCTCTACAGTTTGAAAACTTTCAAACCCAAAGACAAGAGAAACTGATTGATCAGCTTTCACAGCTACAAATTGCTCAAAATACCATTTCGAATTCAGAGCCACAAAAGCTAGTGCTGCGAACAACAGCAAAGGTATAAGTAACCTAAACCTTTTCACCTCACCACCAGCTTAATACTCATTAGATAACCTCATCTATATTATGATGGCATAAATAAGGAATTGTCTATGGCATTCTTTAGGGTTTGAACATCTCTCGGAAGTTCAGCGACGTAAGATCGCATAAAAACTTAATTACGGGAGAGATTTTAAACTTTAAGAAACTCTCGTGAATGTGCTTGGTTTCTTCAGAGTACTTAGATCGATTCTCTAAACTCAATTCTCTGGGGCCAATCCAGTACATACTGCTATCACCAAAAGCTTCCTTCACGACGTAATCTATGCCCTTGTACTTAAATTCGATCCTAATATCTGTATTCCAATTGAAAATGCCCAGAAATAGTCGATTCCTTATCACCTCGGTTGTTTCGTGAATATTCGCCAATATATTTTCGATCTTACGAAGCGACAAAAGATCACTACGAACTTCAAATGCATACAGTTCACCATGTTCATCCCTAATCTCGTCAGTTTTCATATCCACCTCTCGCGAACATCACTTCGGTCAAATTTTCGAATAGCTAGGGCAAACCGAAAGTGAACTTTGATCGTGCTCAAATAGTACGAACACTTGAACTTTTATGATCTGAAACTTCATTTCTACCAAGGTTCATATCGAAGTGTTTTGGTTAAGACATGTGGACTCTCAGCGGTCATCAAACAATCTGAAACTGGAAATCCAATTTCTTTTAGATTTTCAATCTCTGCCAATTGAAGAGACGGCATAGAATACAAGATTCCGAACAAAGGTACCACTACATATCGCATAGCTAGTCTTCCATCTGCGACTAGATCGAGGAACTTTTCAATTGCCTGGTATGGCACTTTCATAGGTTCAAAGCCTCCGGCGAATCGAGGAGAGGTAGACTGTAGATCTAATGCTCGAGCGACTCTTCTCCTTTGTTCGATCCCCAAACCAATATTACCAGACTCCGTAAGCCAAAGTTCTATACGTGCTCTTCGAGAGTCGTGTGGTTCAAATACAATTTCAAACACAACTTGATAGTCATCGTCTGGGTCTTGCGATGGCTGATCATTTCGAAGCATCTTTACGTGCTTTGGATTTCTTTTCCTGAACCACAGCTCGATCTGTTTTATTAATTCTTTATTACTCAGACTTATTCCGAAACTATGGACCGAATCCATTAATACTCCAGGCAAAGAATGCTGCTATCATCTGAAGGAAGCGAATCTGACCAACTAAAAAAATAAGCACAGCGAGAGAAATTACCTTAAAACTAAAGTGCGCCTGAATTGCTAGAAACAAAATAGTGGCTACAGACACGCCGGCTATGAGAATATCGTAAAGATTTCCATTTTCTACTACGGCAAAAGTATTGCCCATGACCAAAGAAATGACTGACAATCCGATCAACAAAGCGAAAGCAATTTTTTTAGACACAATCTTCATTTAAACCACCACTATGCTCAAAATGAAGTTCAAAGGCCACACTAATCTAAAGAAACTTCTCTACGGAGTCAACTTTTCCATCGATGATTTTCACTCTACAATCAAAGGTTTCTGGCGAATTTGAGTAGAAACGAAAACGGATATAGCCAGATTTAACCTCAGATACCAGCTTCTTCATTTGGCTCGCTTTTTTTGATCCGTCAGTTACGTTTTCCTCTAACGATTCAATCATAACAAGGTCAACCTTAGCTTGTGCAATCCGGCCAGCCAATGTTGTAGAAGACTCCCCTGCCTGGACCATATCGCAAAAACTTTTGGCTCTGGATGCAGCATCCCTCGAACTCATTTCGATCCAAACGATGGACGCTCCAACTATGACGATTATCACCAGAATCACTAACGACAATATTTTTAGAAGTCTTTTGATCACCGAACCCCCATGGGACAGGCCACACGTTAGACAAAAAAGCTGAATCTAGCAAAACCTAGCCTATCCCACTTGATAAACTGCTATTAGTGTATAGTACAGATAGCCTATCAACAAACGAAACCTAGGAAAAAATGATAATTGCTATAGTAATCGGCCTTACGGGCCTCTACATCTTTAGTTCGATTTACCTTTTAAAAAGAGAAAGACATCTCGTTGCTTATAGCACCAAAGAGCGGCACCTCGACTCTACTGAAAGATTCCCGACGTCTGAATCCATCGAACACTTTGAAAGCTCGATTGATCATCAGTCTTTGAGTATAGAAGATCGGATAGATATTTTCTATGCCCTCTACGATCACATGGGAGCCTTGCCCGATAAGACCCTCGACCACGGTCTCTGGTTTCTCAGAAATGCGCCGCTACATCCATTAAATATTTTTGAGGGCAGCATTTCGGTTATGTATACCATCAAAACAAAAGAGGGCGATCAAACAGAGCTTACTCAAGAGATTGTCGCCATTTGGAAAGATCATATTGAAAAGCATACGGGTAATGTTTTATATCTTAAGGCCGCAGCCCAATATTCGCGCCACTTAGATCAGGCATTCTCGGTAGCTTGTTGGAAGAAAGCTCTAGAGATATCTCCGTTTTGTGCGACGACTTTAGAGGCCTTGGCCTCAATGACAGATACAGTTACAAGTAAAAGAACTTACAACCACCCTCTTCCCGAGCTCCAAGAAGCCTTGCCACTATTTAAAAAGCGACTTTCTTATCCTTGGCCTTCCAGCGCATCAGACCGACTGGAACAGCTGAGGGAAAAATATCCGTTATTTCCTAACTGGGCTTGTTTCGGTATTTTGTATATCTACGGCTTAATCCATCCGCAGAGCAGGCCATGGAACAACTATTATTTTGTCGCAGAGCTAGGTATGACAGCTTATCGATGCGGAGAGTACGACTTAGCGAGAAAGTGCTCAGAGCAGTTTTTAAAGCTCCAGCCAGCGGCAGAGAAAAATCACAATCATCCGCCACTGTTTGCTAAGGGCTTTTCCCTGGCTGCGATCCTGGCACTTAAAGATCAGAATATTGATTTGCTGAATAAGTTCTTGGAGAAAAAAGCCGAAGATCCTGTGGAATCGGAGTTCGATTTTATGCAGGACGAAGACATACTGATCGAGTTAATTAGAGGCGGCCGGCGTGACCTGGCCATTGGGTTTATGGAAAAGCGCGCTCGAAAGAACGGCGAAATCAGCTTAGCGATCCAAGCCGAAATCGACTACGTCAAAAACGGCGGAAATATCTTCTCCAAGGAATACTTTAACCGTCGGAACTCATGAAATGACAACATCGTCCGCAAAACCTTACGCAGAGCAACTTTCGCGGAAATAAAGTTTGCTTTTAACTGTAGAAATGCAAAAATTTTTGCGACCCCAAACTTTCGGAAGGGGTCGCTAAATAACCGGGCCAAGAATGGACCTGTCATAAGGACTTAGCTTTTTCAGTAAGAAGCTAAAGTCTAAGTTCTTCTTTCAATTCCAGTCAAGGCCACTTAACACCCGATGTCGGGCAAGGAAGCTAGTTATGGCTAACAATAAACACGTGATTTTCCAATAAGAGCGGTTGATTTACTGTCAAAAGTGGCGGAGTAACCGATGCGACGAGACCAAATCAAAAAAAGGCTTTTTAGAAAGATAATTATGCTGGATACAATTCTAATTTGGATAAAAGACAATCAGATTCTAAGTGGCACAGGCACCCTATTAATAACCGGGGGAAGCGCACTTGGTTTTAAGAGAGCAAGAAAGGTTTTTTCGTCTAAAGACGATAAAAACACTAAACCATCTGTCGAGGAAAGAAAGAAGAACTGTCGCATCTTATTCATCGACGACAGCCAGTTTAAAGTTCCTGAGATTTTAAAGAAGTCAGGCTGGCTTAACGCAAAGAGAGTTAAGGATGTGTCATCTCTTGACGACCAAGAGGTTTCGGCAACTGATATTTTCTTTGTAGACATTCAAGGCGTTGGAAGAGCGCTAAAATTCAACGATGAAGGACTTGGCTTAGCGCTTGCACTTAAAACGAAATATGCCTCGAAGGCTGTAATTATCTACTCAGCAGAAAATCAAGGTGATAGATTCCATAAAGCTCTAAAATGCGCTGATGCGACTCTCTCAAAAAATGCAGACCCATACGAGTTTCAACAGCTAGTCGAACAGTTTTGTTTTGGAGTCTTGAAGTGAAGACCTACTACCAAGATGAAGCTGGAACGGTACTAAGTTCGAATCTTAAAGAAGGATGTCAAGAATGCTATGGCAGCTGTGGCAGCATCTCAGAGATTACATTGTGTAAACTCACCAACAAAAAACGACGGCGAGGACGAATAGTCTCCGAAAGAGGTCTTTTATACGCGTGTTCCGACCAAGCTGATATGATGGCATCATCAAGACTATTTAAAGAATCTTTAGAGGTAAGATCTGAGTTCATAGCAGAACTTAAAGCACTTCGCAATTCTTTAGAAAGTGAAGCCCGAAAGCAAATCAAGCGTCTTATTCACAATCTTACCACACTGAATGCTCACTGCATACAAGAGATCTACTCATTCATACCACAAGAACAGCTATCTAACTCAAAGCAAGATGAGCAAACGAGGATCATAGCAAAATTCGTTACTGATGACACAAAGGCCGCTGCTCAACTCTTTACTAGAATTCTAAAAAATAATACCTTAATGAAAGTCGAGTTTTCTGTTTTTAATAAATTGTACGAAGCCTCTCCCCGAATAGACAAAAGAAGCCATCCGATTCGAAAAGTAATTCTCAATGTATTTCACATATTCTTTCCAGATTTTACAGATAAAGATGTCCTCGTAAAAGTTCAGGAATTTAACGAAAAAGTTGATTTTGACTACGAATCCATAACAGTAGCTTTGATGCATTTAATAGAAAACTCATCTAAGTATATTTTACCAAACACAGTTTTGAACGTAACATTTGAAAGCTTGGACAGAGAACTAAAGGTCATCTTCGACATGATAAGCATAAAAATTGAAGACTCCGAAAAGGAGAAGATTTTCACAGAGGGATATTCTGGAACACAAGTAAAGGGGCTTGGGCTTGCAGGCAAAGGAATCGGTCTCTTTGTGGCAAAAGAAATATTGCGCATAAATAAAGGACACTTATCGGTAAAAAGCAATGTCGACCCGATTAAAGCAAAAAAACAGATGGGTCTTGATTACGAAAATAATCAATTCATATTATCGCTTCCCAAATAATATATAAATTCGATGCTAACCAAAACGTCATTTCAACAATCATCGAAGTTGTAATTACTCACAAAGGAGGCTTACATGCCTGCTGGATTTACTCACATGACGCTATCGCGCCTTGCTCTGGACGAACTTCAGCCAATGTCAAAAGCAAAAAGAATTCTCAGCGCAAAAATTGGTGCTTACTTGGTGGGCTGTGTCGGACCCGACATCCCTTACATGGGACAGTTTGACGACCATAAAATAAAAGATGAATTCGGACACATAGCGGACACTTTACACGTCGAACATACCATAGCAATTCCAGTTGCTGGATTGGATCTAGCACGTGAATTCGTTCGTGCCGGACATAAAAAGAAAGCATACGAGTTCTTCGCGTTCTACCTTGGGTATATATCGCACATCATAGGCGATGGTATCACTCACCCTTTTGTTCGAGATCGGGTTGGAGACTATTCTGAGACAACAAAGGAAAAGCATCGTGAACTTGAGATGAAAATTGACGTTCTTGTCCTAGACAAGTACCTTAATATTGAGGCTAGCGGCGTGAATCCTCAAAGCGATCTTTCACTCTTTGAGGATTGTGAACACAGAAGAGAGATTTTCCAGTCCTACTCCGACCTACTAAAAAAATTCCATAGAAAAGAACTCACTGGGGAGCGATTAGAAAAGCTATCAGATGGAATGCGAAGGGCACTTAAAATTGCCCAATGGCCAATGTTAAACTGGTATTTCCTTGGCAATAATGCGCTCTCTTACCTTACCCTGGATAAAGTCATGGCAGAGGAGGAAAATGTCCGAACTCTTAAAAAGGCGATTGACGCTGATGAAAAAGGGATCGCTTATAACTCATTGGCACTACATGATATAGACATCTTTGATGATGTCTTCCCTAGGTACTTCGCATATATGCCAAACATCATTGAAGCCGCTTTCGAGTACGTTTTTGAGGACGGTCCTATGTTTACCCACTTAGTGCCAGAAATAAACTTAGACAATGGCCGGTTCCTAGCTGATGCCAAAGATTTAACGAAATCACCAGCGCTTTGGAGCCATGCATGACTTTGATACAAATTGTTCTAGCATCGTTTATCTTCGCAGGGATAGGATGCGCATCTTATACCAACCAAAACAATAATCTTAATCGTATCGAAATGGAGTCAATGCATAGTTTTGCAACCATGAACAAACAGATCTGGGGAGAGTATGGAATCGTAAATGAAGAGTACTCAGAATTCACCATCGAAGCCTATGAGCGTATTCTAAGAAAGAATACGTCCGATACAGCTTCAGAGGCGACAAAATTTTACGATTCATTATCTGCAAAAGAGATCTACGCCACTAAGCTATCTTATGTAATCTGTGGATACTCAGACAAACATAATCTTGCTTTCTGTGACGATGCTGCATGTGAAAACATTGAACAATTGACCAAAGCAAAATCAACCAAAAATATCCCTACCATGAAAGAAAAAATATCAAATCCGGGACATTGCAAGTAGCTTTATACATTGAAAGATGAATAAATATTTTATCTAGACAGCTCTTCTATCATTGAGTTTTATTGGCCGCGCAAGCTTGAAGAAAATTATCGATCCGGATAGAAGTGCAAACCAACTTTTATCATATAAAAAGATTTAGTATTGCCTATGAAAAAGCTCGCGAAGTTTGCAGGGGAAACTATAAAATTATCAATTCTAATACTGATAGCTCTGGCTCAAATGGAATTACAAGCAGCACGATTAGCTTATTGGTAAAATGCGAAAGATCAGCTCAGTAGTGCACCGCTCATCAAGAAGGATTTTCATTTGCACCAATATAAGCCTTCCTATATCTGATCAATCAAATTTGCAATTCGTTTACATGCAGCCAATATAGCATCTTTACTCATCTCAGAATTTTGGATTGCTGTTGTGTAGTTACTATTATTTCCTGGGTCAAAAGTAAGGCGGTCCCAAAAAGTCATATCATCGATTTTGCCATTCAGTACTTCAATGTGGCTTAGAATTTGGACGAGCGCTGCGCGTTTATTCTCACAAACTAAAGCTATAGAATCAGCATTGGAACTTAAAAACGGTAAATAAACCCTAGGCATTGCCAGTGCAGGGAGATCAGTAAGGGTCGACGCCGTATTCCGATTTGACTGATCAAGATGTTCTTCTTCTGATTCAGATATTAAGGTTAAATTATCAATTATTCGCTTACACTCATCCGTTCCAGGGCATTTTTTGAGTTGATTTAAACACCAGCCCACGGTTTCTTTATCAATTCCTCCCCTTTTGGATGAGACTAGAAAAACAAAGGAAGCGACTTTTACCCGAACTTCGTTAAGCTCTACTTTTACTGTCTTTTCAAATCGGCTCCGCTTAACTATAGTTCCAACTAGCCATGCTCCTGCAGTACTAACTAACCCTAGCAACCAACCAATTATTATCGCAACCAATTCGTTTACCCCAGTTAGAAAATCACAAACCCAATTCATCGTCGCAGCCATTTCTCTGAAATATCTTTCCCCGAATAAGAATTTTACCTAACCCTTACCTTTCGGTGTTAACATCCCCACCAGCCTCAGTTGACTCACAACTTTCAGTAGCATCAATAAACTGCATCTGGGTCATACTAAAGCTATAAAGATTAAATATCATGACTTTCATTTGAACCGCGGCTCCGGACATAGACCACCCAATGCTTGATAGAAGAATAACTTGAACTACAATCGAAATCTTGTCAGATACAACTATCAATCCACCAAGCGTCGTCCAGATCTGAAACAAAATTGCCAATAATCCGAACAAAATCGTTCCAATAAAAACAGTTAAAAATAGTTTCATATAGATTAAGAAATGAAGACGAAGAAGCGAAACTCCTTTCGACTGATGCCTCCAATAGGCCAATTGAAATTTGGGATGCGGAGAGGCGATGAATAAGGTATAGCCTGCAATTATAAATCCCAGCAAACTGGCATAAACCTGAAGCATCAATGAGACGAAAGGATTCCATTCAATATGAAAGTCGGCCAATGGACCATTAATTAATGGCAACAAGCCCAAAAGAATACCAATTTTGGAAAAATAGAAGTTGAAGCTATTTTTTGGTATCAAAGCAAAAGAATTAGACCAGATATCACTAACTGAGCTTTCTGAGGATTCCAACTACACCTTCAATCTATTAACAATATCGATAGCTAAACGGCGTGTTTCTGCAGTAACCTCGACTGTTACAATATAGCCTTTTGAAAAAGCATCTTGAAGCTTTTTAAACAATCTTTTCGTTCGGTTTTCAACCTCTTCCTTAGCCGGAATCTTCTCTCTAAATTTAACAGATATATTTTGCAAATCCGAGTCAATGTCTTCACCTTGAGAATCCTTACCCATGACCTTTACGGCATAGTTCCCAGTAGACGCTTGTTTGACTAAATCTTTAGTCGCTACTTTTTTTAGTCCATCTTTGGTATTTCCCATTACTAACGAAGAACTGATACTTCCCAACTTATCTTGTCTCTTCTCATACTGACGTAGAAATTGAGAATTTTCTTTGGAAAGCTCATTGTTCCGGGGCAACGGTTTTATAATTAACTTTGTAATAATTTCGAACGGATCAAGCGTCTTTCCTACTTTTTTAAGCTCAGGTAAAGATCGCAAATTAATATAGGACTTTGGAACCATTGAGTCGATCTTCTTGTCAACTTGATCTCTTACCTTTTTCGTCACACGCAGCAGCCCCAAGTTTTCCAAAACCTTACTTTTAGCTTCCTTTCGTCTTTTGGCATAATCGGAATTTAGCAATTTAGAAATGCAATACTGAAGATCGTTACTCGAAGGAGCTCTACGGGTTTCACTTAAGTAAGCCAGTCGATGAGTGGTTAAATCTATAACAAAAAAGGAACTAGGAACAGAAGGCATGGTTTTAGTCGACTCAATGAGCTTTTCACTTGCCTCATCGAAGTCTTGTTCAGCCTCAAGAGTCATAAATTTCAGTAACCTTCCAGCAAAGATGGGCACTCCTTCGATTAACATGAAATGAAGATATTCAAATCTGTAAGTTTCAACTTCCCCGCGGCCCCTGACCTTGCCACCTCTAATTACTGGAAAGAACCTATCTTCAAAAGTCTCCACAAGCCCTTTGTCATCAAATTTAACCACCAAATTAAGCAACTCAATTGTACGCTTTTTTTCATTAGACATTCAAAAATCCCCAACTGACCTGCTAAGTTAGTCTCGACAGGCTCTAATACTGATCGGCCCACCACCCCAACAACTAAACCAACTTATGTTACACTAATTAAACTTTTGATGATTTATTCCGAAATGGAAGACAACTTACCTATTCGAGGCTTTAATGACGAAATTAGTAGTGACGCTTATCCTTTTATTTTCCTTCAATTCGCAGGGAAAAACTCTCGACTATGCTCCTACGACTACATTAGCCAGTTCGACTGAGATGTCAGTTCTCGAGATGTACTGCACTGGAACACCTCCTTTTAAAACGATGACCTGCGAGTTTACGCAAAAGGCGATCAGGACAAATAGGACTGCTGTAGACAATGCTATTGAATCCAATAAAAAGCTAAAAATAGAAGACCTATCGACGGATAAAGAGGTAAAGAGAATCTGTGAGCTTGCGAAGAGTAAAGATCTTCCCAGCCATGAGCTACCTTCAGTTAACGAAGTCTATAAAAATCAAATAGCATTTCAGAAGAAGATCTGCGATTGCAGAACAAAGAAAGACCTTGATTGCGCCAAAGAGGCTATTGTCGATCAGGCAAAAATTGAACAGCGAACTTGCAAAATTGCTACCACGAACTACAAACTCGAATTTAACAAAATTTCGGATAAAAAATGGATGAACACCCCCACGCCGCAAGGTCTGTGTAAAGTCGTTAATGCAATGACACTTGAGTGGGACGGAAACTTCAAATGGACATACACTCAAACTCGTCTTTCCGCAGACTCAGATTCAGAATTATGCAAGTCACTAGATGTACTGAAACCCGTGGTTTATAAAACAGGTGATATGATCCACAAAGTCGACTGCGAATATATAGACCTGTCTCCATCTTTATAAAAACAAGGGCAACCGTGGAACATCCCTAGAAAGGAGACTAAATGAGTTTAGCAACATATACCGTTATATCTTTCTTTAAATTTCTAAAGTACGGTACAATTGGAATTCTCATGAGTCTCATATACCTAGCTGGCTCAGCAGCCCTCATGAAAATTTTCTCTTGGGAACTTCAGTTCTCAATAGCAGTCATAAACTTCGCTGCCGGCATCTTGTTATACGCGGTAAGCTACATATGTTTTTACTTCAACACAGTTCGAAAGTACTTACAAATCGAAGCAAGCCCTTATTTTAAAGCTAATATGGCTACAGCTGAACTCAACTATCATAACTTCACAGGGGTATATACTGAAAAAGGAACTAGATTGTTTGTTCTCAACTCCTTTTTTGACAGTGACGAAAATGAAGTCGCAATTTTCTTTGTTATAACTATTCTGGCACCAATAATTTCCATTATGTTTTTGATATCCTACTGCTCAGACAAAACAGAATTCAAAAGATATCGAAACTTACGAGGTCTCTTTGACGTTCTAAAGAATACAAGATTTACGTCTCAGGATGTTAACTTAATGCGCCTCTATATCCTGATGTTCGGAAAGAACCTTAATTGGAGTATAGAAAACAGAAAGTCTATGCTCGCTGTTTATACTTACTCCCTTGAGCATATTGTACCCCCATCATTTCTTGACGAGACACTATCCCACATCGTCTTGGTCAACACAGACATAAAAGAACTTGGAAGGCGTCTTTCCGAGCTGGAAGAATCTGCATAGCGAAAAGATCCATAAGTTCGATTCAATAAACTTCAGGAGGAGAAATGAAAAGCAACCGTGAATATGATTCCGAATCAATCTCATTAAGCTTTCAAGCTTCAATAAAACACCTGAAGTCGCCCGTCTAGGGCAAATTTAGCCAGTCCCGGTTAATAATAAACTGGAAAAAAACGATGTCATATACTCAGTGCAAACGCTTCCAGAATCAGGTTTCCTTTGTAAACCAATCGTAAAGCCAAATTAATAACGAGATCACAAAACTAACGAGGTAACTTTGAAACTACTATTCGCATTTGTCGGCTTTCTCTCATTTTTCCTTGGAATCATTATTATGATTAACGGCAATGCCATTCATGCTGCAACCGGAGGATCGTTGTTCTGTGCCAGCGGAATATTCTTAGGCTTCAGTCACCTCTTTTCGATCCTGGATAGGAAGACTCAGTAAAGGTAAACTGTTGGCGATGTGCCTTGAGGCACATGTAGCACGGGTTCAGGCGTACCGATGTCACGCCTTCAGACTAGGAGAGATGTTTACGATATATAACATTTTTTGCACGACGCGAGAGATAGAATAGCTCAGATCCGCGGCGGAGCAGATACTTTTCTTTTTGTACCAGCTGTGATCAAAACCGGCCAGATTTGAGGCCCGAGGGGGCCGGATTCCCGCAGGCGTACGGATCGGTACGTCGAGGACAGTCCGGCTTCCGAGAACGAAGAAGATGGCTGGTTTTCATCACAGCTCCCGTGCACGAGATTCGAGGGCGTAATCACACGGGCAAACGCATTTCTCCCTCATCCTCCCCTCCGTCAGAATCACCACCGGCTGTTTGCGCATAATGGTCGCGCCAGGCATCTGGCGAAGTTCGCTGCACATTTGGGTATAGGTATGGCCTTGGTCATTCATAGCGCAAGCTTGGAGCGCGCAGCGCGGGATCCTGGACATGTCACGATGATCGAAGAAGTCATAAGACAGAGCGTGAGCGGAAAGAGATGAGAACATTAAAAGAACGATTAGATATTTCATGAGAACCTCCGCCTTGCTCAGTAAGCAAACAAGGCACGAGGCCGGTTCGGAATGCGTTTGAACTGATGTCCGTTAATCGGATTCAGACAAAGTAATTTGTTGCGGCTCCGAATTTCTATTGTTTGCCTTAATGACAATCTCACGGTCACCTAACTCAAGAATTCCCAGAATCTGATAATCGGAGCCACCTACAAAAGGACGGTCGTTTTCTGCGATCCGTTCTAGTATATCTAGCGGAACATCCTTGGGCTTCAGATAGAGTTTCGATCGCAAGCTCCCCTCAGGCGAGTATCCGATAGTATCGAAATCATCAGAATACCTTCCGGTCTCGTTATGAAAGGCCTCCATTGAGGAAATGAGCGCAGCCATAGCAGTTCTCATTTCTGAAAGCTGCGCGTTTTCTTTAATTCTATAGACATAGTCAAAAAGATAGATCGCCCCGGCAACAAGAACTAGAATCGTAGTCACACCAAAAAAAAATTTAATCTTCATGACTCATCATAAACATTCTAATGTATACTTGAAACAGATTAGTTGCCGATATGCCAAATCGGCATATGAATTACGGGTCACAGCTGGGCAACGCTCGCCTGCTACAGTTTCTTTATCGATAGAGAATGATGATTTATTATTGAACTTAAAAATCACGAGATGGGAGCGAAAGCGGGAGATTACGCGACGGAGGTTCGGCAGTTACCGCAGGCGTACGCGTGAGGTACGTCGAGGACAGCTGGCGAGCCGACAACAAAGTAAGCACCCGCCTTTCATCACATCTAGCGACCAGCCCGCTTGAAGCGGCGGCGGAGGTCGTTCGTGACTTCCCTGATTTTCTCCTCCAACACCACCTCAAACAACTCTTCCGCATTAACCTTATACAGTTCAGCGAGTTTTTTCAGAATGTTTACGGGCGGCGCGGCTACGCCTCGCTCCCAGTTGGAAATGAATTGCGCGGTGGAATACCCAAGTTTATCGGCGACATCGCCTTGGCTTAGGCCAGATGCAATGCGCTTTTCTTTGAGGAAGTTGGCCAGCTGAGCATTCTTTTTCATAAAGAAATTAAACCAAACTCTCCCCCTGCGGACAAGGTTTAGTTCAGGTGATAGATTAAATTCGATTAACTTGGGTAAGCTCTTATGCTTCAATTAGGACAGATGAAGAAATATTCATTGCGCGGATTCAGGCTTAGTTTTCTTTATTATCTGAAAGCATACCTGCTCTTTAATGTTGGTATGGCTGTTATATGCGCGATTTGGATCTATCTCGTAGGAAAATACGAACCTAAGTTTGGTCAGCTTGGCACTTTGCAACTGCAATTGCTTTTGACCCAACCACTAGCATTAGTTTTTATCTTCGGCATTTCAATTGGACGTTTTTTCAATCTCAACGTCTCAGCCTTAACCTTCTTAATCATGGGAATCACAAACTCCCTTTTAGTCTGCCTAAATATCCAGAGCATAGCATTTTATGTCATAATCTCACTCGTCAGCGGAATTCTGGGGCAAGCTACCGATCCAATATACAAACTACGCCCGAAACTCAAAAGTAAATGATTTTTTTTGACTATTTGGCTAAGGATATCCAGTACCGTCTGATCATCTCTTGGTCTTCATCATCCCAAACTCGATCCTGGAGTTGTCCATTAAATTTTTCGATGATTTTCCAGGAAGGAATATTTTCATCAGCACAGGTAACCAATATTTTAGACATGCCAAGGCCACGACAGTATTCAATTGCCAGCCGAACCATCTCGGTAGCGTACCCGTTTCGACGGAATGGCTCGGCTACCGCATACCCCATATTGCCGCCCCTCTTACGGAGATTTTCGTTTAGCGAATGGCGCAGACTCACTCTGCCAACTATGACGCCATCAACGAATCCGTAAAGCATCGAATGAGGTACTCTCCCCTGGGCAAGATTGATACCCTGCCGTTCGTTCTCAAGAATTTTCAACATTTCAGCAAATGACATCCCAGGCTTCCAAATAAACGTGTACCAAGATAGATCTTTCACTTGCCAATGCTTCATACCTTCGAAAAATGCAGCTTCATCTGAGAATTCTAAATTTCGTAGTACTAACGACATATAACTTATAAGCCTCTTTTAAATCCCTAAAAAGTCCAAACAATTATTTCTAATGAGCCCCCTCATCAGAGCAGAAATACAATTTATATTTTTTGTACTTTTCTAGAGCCTGTCCACTTTAAAAACTGATACACAGCTAAAGTAACAACGTGAATTGCAATCAAAGAATACTGACGACCAAAGACGTTCGAAAAACAAATGTATGCAATTAATTGTGAAATCGCGATTAGCAGGAACAATGATATGCCCCACTTCTTCTGTTGCCATAGCCCTATAGCTGCTAAAATATCGAAGATCATAAGATAAATAATCCAAGCCTGCCATACACTAGACATCTCACTAAATTTTAAGCGGAGATCAAATACATCTAATACGTGTAAGATGCCTCCAATAAAATAAATAACTGCCAAAACCCTAAGGTAGATCTTCATAAGATCATTAAGTGCCAATTGCAGCCAAAATGCAAGGCTACTTGAAAGCAAGCAATGCAACAACTCAACGATTGATCAAAGCGTCGAGATATACACCTATGCCTCAATCTAAACTCCATTTCGTATAGACAATGTTCATTTCATTATGATGAAATAAGCCATGAACGAACTGACTCAGGTGTTAATTTTTATTTTAGTTTATTCTATAGTGGGAGCCATCCTGGTCTTAGGTTTAATAAAAGCATACTCATACATAAAGAAACCAAAAACCCGTGAGAAGACCTACATTTTATCTTTATTCGTCCTCAGCAACTTCACCGCGATTTATTTAATTTTGAATCGTGGACGAGAATTTGAATTTGCCGACGTAATTGCTCTTATAGTTATGAACGCTTTTTATTTATTCTTATATTTTTTATTGAAATCCAAGTACTTCACAAAAGACCTCAAGGAGCTCGTCGGCAAAAGCAAAAACCAATCAGACTAAACCGGTCGACGGTGTCCTTCGGACACGGAGCGCGGGTTCCGGACTACGTCTTCGACAGCCCGTCAGACCAAGATGTTTACGATGGATAGAAATGTTTATTTTTACGAATCAGGATAGATCATCAGGAAAAAATAGTTATTTCCCAATCCCACTAAAGGTTGGTCAAAAACTGCCAGATGCGCGGCGGAAGGAAGCGAGTTACCACAGGCGTATTTACAAATACGTTGAGGACAGCTAGCTTCCTGACAACAAAGCAGATGGTAGTTTTTCACCTTCTCCTAACCTCAAAGGTTGATCAAAACCGGACAGTTGCAAGGCGGCGGAACCCTAGCGAAGTGAGGCGTACGGATCAGTACGTCGCAACGAAGGAAGGGTTCCAACAACGCAGCAGATGGCCGGTTTTCATCGACCGCTATAAATCAAGTTTTTGGAGAAACCCTTCTCTCACCCCCCTAGCAAGCAGAACGAGCAAAACAATAACTCCAACCGGCATCGCCCAACTAAACACCGAAAACCCGGCGAGCGATATGGCAATTATCCAGTAGTACGGATTGCCTGCTTTTAATCCCTGAAGCGCCTTCACCGTGCCGATGAGGAATAAGATGGGATACACGAGACTAAACCCGAGGGACGCCATGACCGACGGCTCTAGGGCGAAGTTTGCGGCTTCGGGGAATTGGGTGATTTGATAGCTGATGAAAGCAGCTCTGATGCTTGATATGAAATGAATCGCAGCTGCGACGAATAGGAACGATCTAACTTGTTTTAATTTTTGCTCATCCACTGGGGACCTCCACGTGGAAAGATCCCTTAAGCAAAGCCGGTGCCCGGCTTAAATCGAATGGAGAGCTTGGAAGGTTAGATTGTCCGTCCCAATTCCGAGAACTTGGAAAGAACGAAGTTCTGCTTCGCAAAAGGAAATCCACACGCCTTTAAAAAAATCAGTTTTTACGTCTTAGTCTGCAGGATCGTGGGATACATTTGCTTTAGTTCCTGAAAGGAAATCTTTTTCATTCCATGAAAAACATTCCTTTCCAACTCAACAAGGGAATAATGAATACTCAAACTCCAATCCGCAGCAGCAAGCTTATTTGCCGGCCACGCTCGGAGTACAACCAAGTTACCGCCGCTATCTAATGAAAAAATGCCAACCTCTAAGAAGTGTGGCTTGAAATCATTCGTTCTTTTATAAACTGAAGTGTCGGAAATTTTATGATGAAAGAAAATCCTATCAGAAACACTTCGATAGCCGATTAACTCTAGCTGAGATCTAACGGCATCAAATGAGATACTGTCAGCAATAAAAAATGCGAACTTCTCCCGTGAGAATCTATAATCTTGAGGGGTCTTTCTTAGCGGGACAAATGATGCGAACAAGCCGATTCCGGATACCAACCCAAAAACTAAGATCAAAACCCTTAGTTCACTCAATTCAAAGAGAGCGCCTCGATATAACCACAAAACTGAAATTGCAACGAGCGAAAAAGCCAGAACATTCGTGCACGCTAAAAATAATGCCGAGATCCGTCTTGGACTCTTAATTTCGCTAGCCATACTCATTCCTGGTGCCTCCAATAGATACCAAAAAAACTGACGAACCCTCCTACAGTAAGTTCAGCTACTCTATTAAAAATAATGGATCCTCTTTCCACTTAGCAATCTTCTTTTTTGAACTTTCTAATTTCTTTATATCTTTAAAGGTGGTCTCTCCCACATTACAATGCAATGTCTCACTTATCGATGAAATTAGGTCTAGCATCTTCTGCCGACTTTTATCTGAAATTGGGCAATCTCTATCGTAGCCGCATTCTTGAGGAAGCAGGTCTATACCGATAACTTGAAGAATCTGTTTATCATTTTGAACTACTACCTTAGCCCAAAACTCATCTTTCGTTGATGATTTGATTTCCAGAACTTGAGCATTCAATTGACTTAGAGAATATCCTCGATCCTCAATCGCAGTCTTAAAACCAACCGAAGCAAGTATTGTAGACACCTGGCCTTTGCAATCTTCTAATTCACCGGCACCAGCATAAAACGCTCCGACTTTGCAGCCAGAGCCCCACACGACGACATATAATAATAGAAGCAACTTCATTGAGGAATACATCACTTACCCCTTGGTGTTTCTTACTTACGGCGCATCATTAGAAAGAGTCTTTTCTGTAGCTTTCTTTAGCAGTATTGCTTCTCTTCGGTTGATTGTCGCGATATCAGCTGAAACTGAATATTGCTTGGTACTTTTATTAAAATCGATCAGCCATTTTGGTAGAGCGAATATTGAAGTCAGCCTTTTCTCTTCATAGTTGGATTCAGCTAATACCTGGCCGTTATTATTTACTACAGATATAACACCAGTCTCTTTTACATAAAAGGGCACCACACCTAAAGTTAGAAATGAAGTGGCTGCCCATATCGATCGAGCCCACCAGTTTTTAGTCTGTGAGGATATGATCACGGTATATTCAGACACCGGTGTCGCACAATCTTGAATTATATTGTAATAAGCCAACCCAACCGAAGACCTCAAAAGCTGAAGTTCCTCCATGGGCCTAAGACCTTCCTGCTCATTAAAAAAACCAATATTATCGGTCTTAAAGTTCAGCTTTAAACAGATCGGGTCCGCAAATCTAACCGGATCAGGATTTGGAGGCTCCATGACATCTTTATTATCAACAATCACGGTTGCACACCCTAAGCTCATCGTCGAAAGCACAACCATTA
>DFXZ01000005.1 GCA_002381805.1 Bdellovibrio sp. UBA4095 | reverse complement strand
CCGTTGGAGTTTCCGTTGGAGTTTCCGTTGGAGTTTCCGTTGGAGTTTCCGTTGGAGTTTCCGTTGGAGTTTCCGTTGGAGTTTCCGTTGGAGTTCCCGTTGGAATTGCCGTTGGAATTGCCTGTCGTTGCTCCTCCGCCCGCGTTACCGTTGCTTCCGGTGTTACCTTGATTGCCGGGGCCTGTGTTGCCAACGCCATTGCCGCTGTTACCTGTGCATCCGTTCTGACAGCCTGTATTTCCGTTATTATTGTTGCCGTTTCCAGGTCCATTGACGTTGCCAGCGCCACCACCGTTTGGGTTGCCTGATTGGGTAGGAGCCTTCGGTTTCGCAGCAAGAGCTTGAGTATGGGACCCGAAGCCTATCGCAACTACCAGAGCTGACGTCGATAGTAATATTCTTTTCTTAAGCATTTTGCCTCCAACAGCAATTTTTAAAAACAAGCGCCGGACCATATATTAAAAGTCGGCAATTAAAAACTTTTATATAGTGAGCAGTAGTCACAATTCCTATTGAGCAAAACAATCGTGCTCCCAGAGGACTCTTTGCTCCACGGGGGTAAAAGATTCACCCATAGGTGGAGTCGTTTCTTTCATAAAGCTGATTTTTATGGTGGAGACGTCCGAGTTATTTGTTTCGCTCGCTGAAAACTTGCGACAGAGATAGCGAGCATACGGAAGCAGAATTCGACGATTTCCGCGATCCCAAACGTTTAGCATCCATTTTCGCCATTCAGAATTTGCATAGTATGTAGATGGCAGTGCGGGTTTATCAAAGGTCACTTCTCGGTTTGTCTGAAGCTCTTTGACGGAGCCATCTTTAAATATTCCTTCAATCACAAACCAGCCGTCATTTTTTATGGGGTAGGGAGCAAACATATTCCAATGTTGGTTCAGGTAAAGATAATAAGTTGTAGCCTGAACAGTTTTAGGAAATGGTACTTTCTTGGAAAGCGATGCCAGATTTGTCCAGATCATCAGTCCAAAGCATATCATTAAGAATACTTGTCCCGTCCGAGTGAATACGTAGGAGTGCGACTGGGATTTAGTTGGGTGGAGATTCGCAACAACCGTTCTAGCACTCGAGAAAAAAATGTCCAGAATCTGATTCAACTTTAAACCTGCGGTCGTTAACCACCAGGAATCGGGAATCAAGGCAAGCCAATAAATTATGGCGATCCAAGGGAAGAGTCCTAAAGTCATAGTTAGAACTAAGCCAAAGTGAAATCCAATGAATAAAATGATGGCAATGGTTCTTAGTCTTGCGCCCGCAAAAATTAGGAACGGCCCAAAGATTTCCAACACGAGAGTAAGCCACGTCAGAGTTTGAGTTAATCCGAGGTAGTCCCTTAAGAATACTCCAGCGGGCTTCATGTACATGTCAATGTGAAGCGCATAATATAGAGCAGAGCCTTCTTCTAACCAGATGGGATGGTGTTTTAAAAGCCCTGTCACGAAATACATTAAGAATAGTTGAGTTATAAAAGCTACACTTCCAAGAGAAGAACTTTGTCTGGAAGTACTTTGCGTATCTTGTTCCACTGCAAAGGCGCGATTCAAGGGTAAAAAGAGAGACCAAAATAGACTTAGTCTTAGAAGGTCATCGGCGGCACTTAAAATGACGTTGTTTCGAGATTGAAGAGAGCAGAGAAGGACAAGCGCAATAGCTTGGGCAATTCGTGTTTTCCATCCGAGCATCATTGCCAAAGCTGCTAATGCTTGGATAAGAATCAAGGTGACCTGAAACCAAGTTTCGCCTGATGCCAGATGGATCGAAAATTTCCAAGCCGGCATAAAGTCGGAAATCCAAACTGATCGTGGAACAAGCCCCCAGTCTGAATAGAAATCACGGGCCCAGATGGCTTTGTTTATTGAATCGATAAAAAGTGCGAACCCGATGAAGATTCGAAATAGGCCAAGCGAACTAGTACTGAGAGTAAACAGGTTCAAGATTCTCATGCAAAGGAATATTGCAATTCCACAACCGCACCTTTAAATGTTGTAGAGCATCCTTAATTTAATTGGCGACGACACCTCTGTTTAAGTCGTAAAACAGAATCAAAAAATGGCAGTGATTTCGGTTAATTGTGAGAAGGTATCATTTTTATTCTGTCTCAAGAATGGATACCTGATCGATTGTCGCGCCTGTGGTTCTGTGCTTATTAATTGCCGCTAATAATCTTGTAGGGTCTAATAAAACAAAGAGGTGTTTTATGGCAGGCAAGGCGCTACCAAAGGTCGTATCTGATAAAGCGTTCAGAAAAGAAGTGGAAAAGTTGCGAGTGAAAGAAAAGAAAAACACTCGTGAGCGAGATAAGATCAGTGCTTTACGCCGCCGACTTCCTATGACTGAAATGAGGAACGACTATATTTTCGAAAGTCCCGAAGGTAAAAAAAGTTTTCTTGATCTGTTTGAAGGGCGTAAGCAGCTGGTTGTCTATCATTTTATGTATCACCCTAAGGATGATAGTTTTTGCAGTGGTTGCTCCTTTGTGGCCGATCATATTCCGCATTTAGCTCATGTCCACGCACGAAACACTTCTTTTGCCTTTGTTTCGCACGCACCACTTAAAAGCATTAAAAGACATAAAAAACGTATGAAATGGACGACACCCTGGTATTCTTCTTGGGAAAACGCTTTTAATGAAGACCTGAAGATTGATGGGAACCGCGAGCACGTCCTCAGCGTATTTGTCAGAGACGGAAAAAAGATTTTCCGAACCTATTTCACCGGAGGTCGGGGCGTTGAGTACATGGGAACTCCATGGGCGATCCTTGATATGACTCCTTTCGGTCGGCAAGAAAAGTGGGAAGATTCACCTAAAGGCTGGCCACAAACTGAAATGTACACTTGGTGGCGTTTTCATGATGAGTATGAGTAGGTTGGAATTGTCTGTGCAAAGAAAACGAAAAACAAAGGATCCCTGTCCAGAGTGTTATTTGCATCGCAGTCTGTGTATATGTGATTCCATACCGTTGCTGGATCTTAAAACCCGCCTTTGCCTGGTGATCCATGCGAAAGAACTAAAGCGCACGACAAACACAGGACGTCTTGCAGTTAAAGCGCTGAAAAATAGCGAAATGCGAATTCGGGGAGCTGACCGGGATGGTCTTGATTTATCCGATCTATTATCGCCCTCTTACCGAACAGTCTTGTTTTACCCAAGCGACGCCGCCGTCGAGTTGAACGCCGATTTCGTTCGACAGGACTCTCGGCCTTTGCAGTTGATTGTCCCGGATGGTAACTGGCGGCAAGCTAGCAAAGTTCATTATCGGCATAAAGAGTTGAAGGAGATTCCAAGAGTAAAGATCAGTACGCCCAATCAAGCCGTTCGGCATTTACGAGCTGAGACGACTCCAGAAGGCATGGCAACTCTTGAGGCTATTGCGCAGGCCTATCGAATTATCGAAGGCGTCGAAGCTGGCGATAAACTGCAACAGCTCTTTGAGCTCAAACTCGAACGGACCTTAAAGGGGCGAGGAGTCAGCATCACATAGTGATGTTGCTTTTACTTCGCTTTAAGGCCCAGTTTGTAGACTTTCTCTAAGTAACTGTTTAGGACCTCGGGCTTACGATTTTTTATTTCAGTCAGCTGCGTGACTCCGACCGGAGTGATTCCAGTAAACTTTAAGACAGCGGTTTTCATCATATGAATTGTAGGGTCTCGGTTGACTAAAAAGTTCCACCAGCCTGGAGCATCAGTAGTAAAAATGATTCTGCCTGTTCGGCCTTTCAGAAGCTTGTCCCAGAACGGACTGTTTTTGTGATACTTGAAAGCAAAGCCGGGTAATAGCACGCGGTCGAGGAAACCTTTCAGAAGCGCCGGAACAGTGCCCCACCACATTGGAAAAATAATAACCAAGTGATCGGCCCAGAGGATATCTTGCTGTGCCTGCTGAAGATCGGGTTCTAATTCTTGAATTTCTAAATATCCTTTGTGCAAGATGGGGTCGAATTTGAGTTTGCCCAAATGTATAAGTTTTGCCGTATGCCCACCCTCGGTCGCTCCAAGGGAGTATTTTTCGGCCAAAGCGCCATTAAAGCTCTCGGAATTTGGATGACCGTTAATCACAAGAATTTTCTTCACCAGACACCTCCGCTGGAGTTATGTTTACAATGGTAACATTAAAGTGACCATTGTAAACATTGAAAAGGAGTGATAACCTTTTTTCATGAGTAAAACGTATCATCATGGTGATCTAAAGGCAGCTGCTGTGGCTAAAGCTGTTGAAATTATTCAAAAAAAGGGCGAGGTCGACTTTACTTTGCGAGAAATTGCACAAGGTCTCAAGGTGAGCCACACAGCTGTTTATCGACATTTTTCATCTAAGCAGGATCTGTTGTCACATATCGCGGAAGAAGGCTTTGTCTCTTTCACTGAAAGAATGAACCGGGAAGTTGGTGAAGCTCGGTCGCTGCGTCAGAAGCTGCGGAGTGCCGGTCGTGCCTATATTCGATTTGCTTTGGATAATCCGGGACACTATCGAAGCATGTTTCACCAAGAACTTCGTTGCATGAAAGAGCAGCGTCCGGAATTTCTACAAGCGAGCTATGATGCTTTCTTGACGCTTTTGGAAATCGTAACTGAAGGAATTAAAGAACAGGTTTTTAAAAAGGAAGACCCTCTGAATATTTCAAGATTTATTTGGGCATCGATTCATGGGTTCAGTGTTCTATTGCTCGATGGTCAATTTGAAAGTTTACAAAAACCCTCGGCAATTGCTGAGGGAATTGAAGGTCACTTGTCTTTTATTGAGCGGGCTGTTCTGAAGTAGGAAGCGCTATCTAGGTCTTGCGCAACGGAACCCTGCCCACCATGCAGAGTATGAGCCGGAGTTGCTAAGGTGTAGCGCATTGGTTCCCGCAAGAACTCCGTTGTCCCAATGTCCACCGCGTAAAGGTGAGACGGGTGTGTTGTTCTTCCAGGAGCAAGTTCCTTTTGTTGTTCCCGTGCCATCACAGCCATAGGCGGATCCATTGACGTTCCATGTTCCGTCGCCAGTTGAAAACGGAGATCCCGAAGAACTGGAAGCGCCCTGTGCAAATCCGTCAGAGTCAACACCACCTTGAATAGCGCTTGCTGCCGTCCACTCCCAAAGGTTCCCAACCATATCTTCGACTTCAAAATCACTTATACAAGAAGTGGATCCTCCCGGTGTTGCGCCGGATCGGGATGTGGGGCGCACGCCGCTATTCGTTTTTAGCCAACTTGTCCAGGTTGCCGAATTTGTGGAAGTGTTGCAGCGAGCATCGTTGTGATCCGTTGCAGAACCTCCGGAAGTGCCGCCAGTTCCCGTGTTGGCGGTACCTGGGTCAACTGTTCCAGTAGCGGCCAGTTGCCAGATTCGATCAGGGATGAGTTCTTTTCCAGAGTTCGCACAAAACCGTGCGGCTTGATAGTAGGTTAATCCTCGAGACGGAATTACGCCAGGTTTCGAAACGGCGTATTGAGTACAACCAGCTCCCGTGCGATTGCATGAGGCGGGATAGTTAGAAGCTCCCGTTGGCACATTGTTTTCGGTGTCGGCGCCGGTTGTGGAGTCGGTGAAAAATCCAGTTCCGGTTCCATCAGCAGCCGACCACACGCTGGCTTCGTATTTATCTACGCACCAAGTTCCAACTTGAACCATCACATCGTTGGGATTGCCAGTGTCGCAATCACGAAGTCCCGCAGCTCCGACGCCTGAAGAAATGGTGATCGAACCCGCATTGTTTTGAATCGTAACCCCAGAGCCTGCGGTCAGAGTTGCTAAGGTGTATCCAGTGCCATTTCCTATTAGGATTTGTCCGTTAGTAGGTGTGGCAGTGACACCAGTACCGCCATTTGCTGGGACGAGGGTTCCGCTAACAGTCGTGGTAGAAAAATTTAAAGTAGCGGCATCGCCGACAGCAATCCAGCTCGAACCATTGAAAAAATTAAGTTTGCCGGTGTCTGTGTCATAAACCTGCAGACCGGCTGCCGGGGAAGATATTGCGTTTTTCTGGGCGGTCGTCATTCTTGGAACTAGAAGACCCGCTGTGGTTGATGCAATATCCACGACGGCGCTGGACGTGACCGAGGCAGTGCCGACGCTCAAGCTCGACGATGCGATGTGATTGGCAGAGGAAATATTCTGCGAACCCATGTTAATGCTGCCACTCATTGTTCCGCCTGAGCGTTGCAAAGCTCCTGTAATGCGGGAATCATCTCCTGAGACTAATGTCCCAGCCGTGGTGCCCGTAGTTACGCCCAATGCACCAGCTGAGTAAGTAAGAGGCGTGTTCACGGTGACAGTGCTATAGTTACCGGCACCGTTGCGCTGAACTATTCCGGTCGTAGCCAAACTTGTGATTTCAGATGCTTGAGAAGCAGCGGGTGCAACACCCCACTTAACTCCCGCAGAGACAGCAGAATCAGCAATTAAAGCATGTCCATCAGTTCCTGCAGGTAAGCGGATATTATTCGTACCATCTGATACGATCAGATCGCCTTTTGCAGAAAGAGGTGAAAGCGCATTGAAGCCTGTGGTCTTTGTACTTTGCCCAGTGCCGCCATAAGTAATATCGACAGTCCCTTGAGTGATCTGGTTTCCATTTATAGCAATAAGCGCATCGGTAATTGCGGTGATGCGACCTTTAGCATCGACTGAGATGGAATCGATTGTTTTATTTGATGCTCCATAGGTATTGGCGGTAACGCCCGAGTCAGTTAGGGAAACGACTGGAGCCGTTGTGCCGGTGATAGTGATTTGTCCCGCAGTTCCGGTCACACTTGTTACGCTGCCGCCGCCAGCGGCGTCACAAGTAAGGACTCCCATGGCGTCCGCAGTTAGGAATTCGCCGGCGGAACATGCCGGGACATCGGTTTTTGCGACGACCTGTCCAGCTGCCAGAGGTGTGACCGCAGTCCAACCACTATTCCAACCAAGAACCTGACCGTTTGAAAGTGTCGGAAGATTGCTGCCATTCAGTTCGCCAGCCTGAGAGTATTGACTGCTGGTGCCGTTCAAAAGATTCAGAAGTTCGGTGTAATTCGCAGGTGTTAGAGGAGTTGCGTTTCCACTTGTTAAACGTAAGACGGAGTTGGCAGGTGTTCCGCCAATATTTTGCGCATCATAAGCATTCACAGCTAGTGGTACGAAATTGATATCCATGAGTGGCAAGGCTTGTTCACCCAAACCACTGTTGTCGTCAAAAGAAACAAAAAGCTGTCGCTGGTCCAAAGACTGAGGTGAATAACTTGTCGAGCTATTGCAGACAAGCTTGGGAGTATTCGTCGTATTGAAGGTTATGTTTGGATCATTTGCAAAGACTCGTTCCAGGACAATTCCGGGATCTGCGGTGGTTCTGCTGCCGACACCGTCACCGATGGGAATGACGAAGACGCCATTGCTGCCAACCATTGAAATTGTGCGTACTTCTTCATAAAGCAGACATTTGTTAGGGTTTGGACTGAAGACTTGAATTCGAAATGTGACGCTTGAGCTTTCAACCGGACGATCTAAGTTGTCCAGAATTCTGCCGTGAAAGGTGATAACGGCACCTGCCATAGAAAGCGATGAACCAAAAATTAATGTTATAAGGGTAAATACGCTCCAGGTATTCATGCGTCTCACTCCTCGATAAATAATGTCGCTTGCACATTGGTTTGAACCTTAAAGCCTTGAGCCGTCGTCACCTTCGAATCTCCAGACTGGAAATTCACCGACGATTGAACTTTGTATCCTTGGGCGGTCACGATGCCTTGATGACTCGATGGAACGAGTTCCTTATTGACGGATTTGGTTTGCAATAGTCTGGACGAAAGGCTGTGGATACTTGCTTCGATAGAGCACGAGGCCAGAAGTGGCATAAGCACTATCATGAATGCACCTAGCAGTATGTTTGGTCCCCTGAAGCAGGTCATATTTAATCCCATCAGCTCGCATTTATATGTATATAGATTCGGATTATTCAGAGTGAAACTTGAGAATTCCTCGGGACCTAACAGTCTTATCATCTTGGTGTGCCTTCTTGAAACGCACATGCTGAAAAGCTGCTTCGTTTTGATCAACTAGGGATTGGATTCAGGCAGTGTTTCGATTCAAGGCACGACTTTCGGAATTCAAAAAGGGCTGCAATTTTTAGGGCGTCCACCAGCAGCGAGGACGTTCAAGATTGAGCACTCCGGCAACTGAGGTGTCTAGTCGACACTGCGGAGAGGGATAGAAGGTCTCTTCAAGATTGACCTCGGTCACAACAGTAGGATCTTTGAGTTCGAAAGATGTTTCGACATTATAAGCTTGTCGGAACATCTGAATATCGACTTCAAGAGCGGTAAATGCACGATAGCAGTAATTTAGTTCTGACTCTGAGGTAAAATGTGCACCGCAAGTTTGCTCAACGAATCTGGATGATGGCTTTGCTATATGCGGATGACGTTGAAACATCCGTCTTAAGCAAGAGGAGGTAGCGAAATAGTCGGATTGACCTTCGGTCGAGACCAACTCTTTATGTTGCTTCTTTTTGAAGGGCGCCCCTCCAATACCGTGACCGACTTCGTGGCAGATCGTTTTCATCAAAGAATCGGCTGTCATGCCCGGCATTCTGGCGAATCCGCCAAAAATAAAAAGCATATGTTGTAGGATCCCTTCGTCAGTCGTTACAGAGGAATAAGAAGCATGAGTATGATCCAGATTCCACCAAAAATCGGGCTGATCGGGACTGGGCGCGGGATTAATAACTAAGACAGAATTCTGGGCAGTTAACTCGGGTGAATATTCGTCATAAAAGCTGCGTATGATGGAGTGAGTTTCCTCATAGGATACCTGAGCCCAAGCTGGGGTCAGGTATAATGAAAAAGCTAGTATGAGAAGTCTTCGTCCTGCAATCATTTAAAATTTATATCCAAGTGTGAAACGATAATCCTGTAACATATTTTTTATCAAATAGGTAAGCAAACCACTTAGAAGATTGTCGATAATTGTTCGGATTGCTAAGTGTGATGTATTCGGGCAGGATAGTCCCATGAAAACTAACTCTGAAGTTAAAAAGTATCTTTCGGACCTCGAGTATCTTTCGAATTTGCCGACATCGGCAAAGCACAAGAAACTGGTACTAGAGGAGTATCCGTTCGACGCTCAAGTTTTAGAAGCGAGTTCACTTTATCGTACTAGCAGGAAGCTATATTTTGCTTTAGGTGGTGTTTTTAAACCTCGGGTTTGTTCAACTATGCGAGGTCTGAGTGCTCAGGACTTATTTAAAGACCAGATAGATTACACGCCCTCTTTATCTGAAATGCTTTGGTTTAAAGACTTTCATTTTGAAGTGGCTGATCCGCAGGAAGAGGTTCGTTCTTTAACTCGATTTAACGAGATCTCGCTTTTTCATGAACAGAACCACAGAATTATTTGGCGACTTCTGCCTCCAGCACCTCAAGAAAAGGAAGATTTACGTCGGTATTTAAATTTTGCGGAAAGCCTAGTTGTGATTTTAGACTTGGCTCTTGGTGACGAGTTGGGCCCCAAAAAATCGCGAATTTTCGAAAGAATGAAGATTATATATAGATCCGCCGGAAAAGAAAAATACATATCTACACCCAAAGAGGCCTATCGCAGTTATCTCTTGTCGCTTTTTGTGGCGACCTATTACGCACTTGAGACTATTCATTATGATGATATTCCGCAGGCCGTAAGTTACGTGACGCGGGAGAAAGGGTCGACAATTCGAGATTCTGTGAAAAGAGCGCTAGAAATAAATGAATTGTTCACTCGGGTAACCAATCCAATGTGGCAGGAACGTTATTGGCAAGAAGCTGGCAGGAAGTTAAAAAAAATCCAAAAGACTTCAGATCAAGAAACTCTGTATCTGCCAGAAGACCCTCTAGATATCGGAGAGGATCTTTATTTGGTCAGAGCCGTTCTTGGGTGTTTTGGCTTATAATTCGCAATGTTCGGGTAATGACGGGATACCGTCAATTCACGAGCTTCTTGCGAATTCGGTTATAGGCCCAACCACAAAGAATGATGCTTTGAATGACTAAGATAGTTCCGCTATAAATAAACGCGTCAGCAATATCTCTCTCCCAAAAAAGCGACTGAGCCAAGCGAACGCCATGAATCAGCGGGAAAAACTCTGCAACAATTCGAATTGGCGTGGCCATTTGCTCGATAGGAAAGAAAATTCCCGAAAGAAAATAAAGCGGAGCTATAATAAAGGAATAGACGGTCTGGAACTGATTGATGTTGTGAACCATTGCCGTTGCCAGCAATCCCATCGCTCCGCATGGTAGCGCTACCAAAAGCCCAACAATAAAAAGGGCTGGAATGAGCCAAGGATTGACCATCAACCCGCAAATTGCCAGAACAATGGCCACCCCGACGGCCATAAGACCACCTTTTAGACCCACCCAAATTAATTCCCCAAAGACGATCTCTTTCGTTCCAATGGGAGTCGTAAGCATAGCTTTAAATACATTCTCGAATGTCATGCGCACATAAAAGCCGTAGCTGCTTTCAAAGAATGAGGTAAAGAGCGCTGTCGCCACGGTCAATCCGGGGGCTAAGAACTGCATGTAAGTCAGTCCATCGATATTAGTTAAGTAGCTGCCCAGTCCAAGACCTAAAGCCACAAGTATCAGTGCGGGGTCCGCGACGGTGGGAGAAATATTGGCGATCAGATCTTTTTTGTAAACGGTCCAATTTCTTAGTGTAATATGAAAAAAGAGGCGCAAGGATTCAAGCATCTGCGGAAAGCTCCTGTCCTGTTAGTTTTAAGAACACATCTTCAAGATTCGATGGTCTGATTTGCAACGGGTTCAGCCCATGATCATTATGCAAAGAAGTCAGATCCCCTAGAGATGGTGCTCGCAAATAGATACCTGAACTGTCTTCAAAGTGATGTAAACTTTTGTTTTCTTTACGAAGCGATTCGATTTTTTCCTTTTCAGTCAGTGAAAAAATCGCGACGTAGCCTGGAGTGTTGTCAGCAATCATTTTTTGCGGAGATCCCTCGGCGACAATCGCACCCTTATTTAGAATCACCAGATTGTTACAAAGAACCTCTGCTTCATGCATATAGTGCGTAGTCAGGACAATTGTCGTTCCGTTCTGATGCAGCTCTTTTACTTTCCCCCAGAGCAAGTGCCTGACGGCGGGATCTAGTCCTGTCGTGGGTTCGTCTAATATAAGAAGTTCAGGTTTTCCTAGTAGAGCACGAACAAATACCAAGCGTCGTTTCATACCACCAGAGAGCGCCTGAATCTTTGAATCTTTCTTGTGTCCAAGATTCATGTATTCGAGGAGATCTTCAACACGCTTTTTGCGTTCATTTCGAGGGACACCAATAAAAGCGCAGTAAATCATCATGTTTTCAATAACTGAGAGACTTTCATCGAGGGCATTTTCTTGCGTAACCACGCCCAAGCGCTTTTTGATTTCGCGATTCTGCGTTTGAGGATCGAATCCAAAAACGGTGAGAGAGCCTGATGTGCGATGAACTGTTCCATAGGTCATACTAATGAAAGTCGACTTGCCGGCGCCATTGGGTCCTAGCAGTCCAAAGCAGTCACCCTGCTTTATTTCCAAATCTAAATTTTCGACAGCTTTGAAACTGCCAAAAGACTTTGTCAAAGATTGAGCTTTTATCATAGTACCAATGGTATTAGAGCTTGTTTACAAGGGGAATTGAAAAATTGAAATTTGCGATTTAATAGTTGGAATGGCTAGAGATCTTGAGAAAAGGAAAGCGTTACGGAAGCGAAGCTGTTTGAGCTGTTACGTTCTTTAAATTCAGGCGATTTAGTGACATATCTCCACACCATACTCCAGCCGTTGTAATGGGCTCCAAGACCAAACTCACTTTCACCATTTACGATATACTTCGAAACATGATGACTCGGGCGAAAGATACTGCCATCCAAAAAGATGTTATGTAGGACGGCATTTCCACGCAGGCCGCCATAAATATAGGCTCCCCAGTGCTCAGGATCTCTGTTTGCACGCGGAATAAAAACGGGTTCTCCGTCGGTGGCAGAGGGACGAGTCGGTCCATAGTCATCAGGAATGTTATAGCCGAGTCTCATGATAGCTCCACCATGGCCACCGATCAGAACATTTCCAAAAGCTCCGCCAAAATAGGGGATGACATCAACTATTTTGCTGCCGTGGTTTTCAATCTCAATGAAGCGAAGTCTTTGCTGATAGGAAAGCTGCAGGGTAGGTTCATTATCCAGTTGATGTTTCCAGCCTTTGGCTTGTTCAACATCAATCATCGAGTGAAAATTATTTTGCACCTGTTCGCCTAGAGCTGCGGGACCCACAATTCCAATATCCAGTTCAAGAGAGTGATTATGGGTTTCTGTTTGGAAACTAGCGCTTAAACCGAGGTAAAGCCAGGCAGCGTAAGGTCTGTCGTCCAAGATAAACTCTTCCGTTCGAGTATCTTTAGGTGTGTAGATTTGGTGACCTAAAGACAGCCCAAAGTTAGTGCTCGACTTGTCGAATTCGTTTTGAAGATTTTGAGACCAGTCGGTTAAAATTGGCGCCCAGTTTGGTATGCGATCCTCTGCATAAGTGTAAGAGAAACGGACACCACTCGAATAGTTTTCATCGGAACCGGGACCTCCAATTCGGCGAGTATCATTTTCTATATAAGCAGTGAAGGACTCTCCGGTATTTGCGAAGGTCGTCGAAGAGAACAGTACTAAAATACAAAAAAGCGTTGAGAATTTTGTTAGACTCTTTTTTTCAGGCATTCTCAAACTCCTTTGTGGCGCCATCGTATCAAATCGTAAACTCAAAGGGAAGCTAGGATTGTCTTGCTCGTTGTATACAGAGATTCGTATAATGTGAGGCTTAAAGAGGTGAAAAGATGGCTCTACTTGAAGAACTAAAGGCACAGAACCAGCTCGTCATACGTCAAAGAAAAGAGCTTATCGAGCTTTTTGGCTTTGAAACTCGCAACAAATATGAAATTTGTACTGAGAACGGAAGGATCATAGGATTCTGCGCTGAACAGCAAAAAGGTCTATTTGGTTTTTTGATGAGACATTTTTTGGGTCACTGGCGATCTTTTGTTCTCCATATTTATGATGAGCAAAAAAAAGAAGTTTTTATTGTCAGGCATCCATTTCGTTTCTTTTTTCAGAGACTAGAAATCGATTCTGTCGATGGGACTCATTTTGGATCTTTGCAACAGCGTTTTTCGATTGTGCGAAAAAAATTCGATCTTGAAGATTCTAGAGGTCGAGTAATTTTAAGAATGCAGTCCGGCTTTTTCCAGTTCTGGACTTTTCCATTTCTGCGGGGAGGTACAGAAGTGGCTGTCATCCGTAAAAAATGGTCTGGCCTTTTTAAAGAATCCTTTTTAGATGCCGACAATTTCAAGATCGAGTTTAGCAATCACGCTCTGAGTCCGGAGGAGCGTGCCCTGATCCTTGCATCAGGAATCTTTATTGACATCCAATATTTTGAAAAGAAAGCGAAGTAGTCGATTCTTCTTATAAAATCGGCATCCTTTCAGAGTTGTCTAATTTTACCAGGGTAATATTGACATTTCTATTTTACCCGGGTAATATAGAGAAAGATAGATGGAGGATACTATGCTACCTGATTTAACTCGTCCTTGTACGGCCTTTTCCGATACTAAAAAGATTGCTGCGGGAGATATTCTGGAGGTAGCCTTAAAGGTTCAAAGGTATCTTAAAGAGCACAAGAAGTCTCAGGTTCATGTGTTCGACGATTCTACCAGTGCTCCGATTGAGCTTGATTTGCGCGGCACTCCAGATGATTTGAGAGAGCGCTTGCGAAAAATTGAGGAGTCGACAGAAAAGAAGAGTGGACCAGGACGACCCAAGTTGGGAGTCGTCTCGAAAGAGGTGACACTCCTTCCTCAACATTGGGAATGGCTTTCTATTCAGCCGGGGGGAGCCTCAGTCACTTTACGCAAACTGATTGAAGAAGCAAAAAAGAAGAATGTTACACAAGATCAGATTCGTCTTTCTCAGGAGGCTACTTATAAGTTTATGAATGTGATGGCTGGAAATCTAGAGAATTTCGAAGAGGCTCTGCGGACTCTTTATGCCAAGGATGCAAAGGGATTTGAACTGCTAATTGCGGGCTGGCCAAAAGACATTCGCGAGCATGCTAGAGGTCTTTCTCGTAGGGCATTCCAGAAAAGTTCGAAATAGAGGTCTGTGAGGAAATCCCGCAGACCTTGAACTATTAAGGTGTATTTTCTTCAGTTGTTGCGCGAGACCAGGTTTGAGAGCGCCCTAATAGGGAAATGCCGACAAAGCCGCGCACGCGTAACTTCTGTCCGCCATCAAGAAGTTCCATCTTGCAGCGATATTCAGTTCCGTTTTTAGGGTCAAGGATCTTTCCGCCTTCATATTTGGATCCGCTGTCTTTCAGACCCCACAGAATTTGCAGTCCGACTAAAGGTTTGTCTTTTTTTTCGCCTTTGCATTTAGAGCAAAATTCGCGCGGCTCTTCATTAGGCAGCGGAAAGATTTTTTCAATGTGGCCGATGTATTCTTCACCTTTTTTTTCGATTCGGATCAGCGAGCGTGGCTTGTTTGTTTCGTCATCGATTTGGGTCCATAGACCGGCTGGGCTTGTCAGATCGGTTTGAGCCACGGAAAGAGTAGGCAGAAATACTGGCATCAAACATAAGAAGAACTTGAATACTGAAGATTTCACGAGGACTCCTATTTATTTGGTTAGGTCTTCTATTATAGATAGGTCTTGATCAAAAAGACCAGGAGAGGATTGAAAGCGGGCTCGCCGCATCAGGAAGATATATCCTTTAAAGACCTGATGCAGGTCATTCACAGCCATCATGGTTTAGGCACTTTGTGACGAAATGTGAACCGAATCTGTGGAGGAGCCAATGCGTTTAAGCTTAAAGGTCAAAATTGTTGGATTGATACTTATGCCTCTTTTGGTAGCCGGATACTATGGCGCCGAGTCCTTGTATCGAAATTGGTCGGTCCTCAAAAAGTCCGAAGAGATCGTAGAAAATAGTAAATTGTTGGGCCTAGTTTCAAATACTATTCATCAGCTGCAGATAGAGCGAGCTAAAACGGCACTTTTTTACGGAAATAAGCTGAGCAATACGGAGCTTGAAAGCCATCATCAAGTTGTGAGTACAGAATGGCAGAAAGTTCTTAGCCAATATGAAAAGGTTAAAATCAGCATGAATGCTGAAAAACTGATTCAAAATTTTGAACGTGAGCTGAAAGCATTTCGTCAGAGAGTGAGATCCAGGGATCTCGCGGCCTCGCAGGCAACAAAAACTATGACCCAGCTGATTTCCCAACTGGTCGAGGTTCAGATCATTGCCGCCCAGGACGTCCTTCATGAGGGCGTCGAGCTTAACCTGATGAGCTTAGTGAACTTAGAGCTTGGTAAAGAGTTTGGTGGCCGTCTAAGAGCTGGAATTCTGAATGTACTCAATGCCAATCAACCCATAAGCTTTCATGAGGTTTCAAAACTTGAAGGTCTTCGAAGCGGACTGATTGTGAATCTGGATTCTCCGACAATAAAAGTTTCAGAATTGGCCAGAGAGAAGCTTCAGCAATTTGAGGCCTCTTCCGACTGGGCTTCAGTGCAAAATACTTATTTGCAAATTATTAATAAAGCTGCCGAGGGCAACTATGGTGAGGACCCTCAGAGATTTTTCGATGCGATTACTAAATCGTTAAATCACTTGGGGGACGTTGTACACTTTGAAGTGAATTTGGTGGCCAAGAATAACGAGTCAATGCGAACTCAGGTTCAGAGAACGTATGTGATTAGCTTGGGAGCTTCGCTTGTGATCTTGCTATTAATTGGTACACTCTCGACAATTCTGATTCGAAACTTGACCAAGACCATGCAAAATACTGTGAGCAGCCTTAGTGAGTCTGCCGAGACAATCACGGGGGCCAGTGCTCAGCTATCAAGTGCCAGTCAACAAGTTGCAAGCGGGGCTGTGCAATCCGCGAGTTCGCTCGAAGAAGTAGTGGCCTCGCTGGAGGAGTTAAGCAGTATTGTTTCCCAAAATTCTCTTCGCACCCGACAGGCCTCTGAACTTTCAGATCAAGGAAAAATGGTGGCCGAAAACGGAAAGGTTCAGGTCGAGCAGCTTTTAGCTTCTATGAAAGAAATTGCCACAAGTTCCCATAAGATTGCGAGTATTATAGACGTCATCGACGATATTTCTTTTCAAACCAATCTTTTGGCTCTGAATGCGGCGGTCGAGGCGGCAAGGGCTGGAGAACAAGGAAAAGGATTTGCTGTGGTCGCGGATGCCGTCAGAACTTTGGCGCAAAGAAGTTCAGTGGCTGCTAAAGACATTGCCGACCTTATCAAAGAGAGCGGAGTCGTAGTTGAGCAAGGTGCCAAAAAAGCCGAGCTAAGTGAAGAGGTCTTACGCAAGATTGTCGAAACCATAAACGAGATTTCTAGAACCAATCACGAAATTGCGGTGGCTAGCGAAGAGCAATCGACCGGACTTAATCAGATAAGCCAAGCTATTAACGAGCTTGACGGTTCGACACAGCAGAATGCATCGGCGTCAGAAGAGCTGTCGGCCTTTTCGGATCAGATGAGGCAGCAGACAGTGGGCTTAAATGCATTAGCCCATGACCTAGCAAGTCTTGTGGATGGTGAGCAGCTAAAAGCCGCATCTTAAATTGGTTACTGCCATCAGACAGCTGTTACAGTTGGAGAGATCATTTTGTTAATCTCTTCGATGCCAAAAGAGATTTGCCCGAAAGAGGCATCGAGTTCTCTGCAAATCATGAGCCCCGAGCTGCATTCTCTCTTGAGTGTCTCGAGGGCTTCTTTTAAATTTTCCGTCAGACTCTCCATTTCGGGAAAGTCATCTTTTAAGGCACCAGGTGTTCGGGCGACCTCGATTTTGCCAACGACATGAATTACCCGCATGCCATTAACGGTTTTCGACAGAGTGTGAATAGATCCCAAGAGGTCCTTGGTGACTTTAAGGAGATTGGATGAGGTTGCGCCAACATTGACAAGAGTTCTGGCGATTAAGTCGCTGAGGAGTCCGCAGTTAAAGCGGAAGCTGAGACTCGAATCGTCTTTAAGGCGTGTACATTGCTCACATGACTGACAGACTTCTTGAGCAAGGTGATTCATCATCTCAATTTGAAATCTGGCGGTTGCCAGATTGACGTGCATTTCTAGTACGGACTTTTCATATTTCTGGAAAATTTCTTGAAGGTGGCTCGAGCTTTCGGAAATTTCCGAGGTTAATTTTTCTAAATTTCCAGAAACAGCAACGAGCGGACGTCCAAGTTCTCCCAACTTCGCTGAAGATACGGTCAAGTTCAGAGTGACAAATTTTACTTTTTGGCATATCGAAGAAATACCTTCTGAGAGGCCGATGAGGTCTTGCAGTTTTTCAGACAGTCGCCCCATCTTTAAAAATGATTCTTTTGCCGTTGAGGTGCATCCGTTGGAGATATCGAGCAGGCTGCTGGGTTTGCCCTTTTCAACCATTCTAAGATTTGCCGGGGTCTGATTTGAGGCTTGCATTAAAGAGTCTCGGGAAATCAGTTCCTGCAAGAGTGCCTTCGTCATGAATTCTTCATATGAGGAGTAACCCGCTAATCGTAGCATTTCCTCTGCGGCAGCGATGCCTTGGTCCATCGAAGAACCATTGTCCTCCATATATACTATTTTCTGGTAGAGTTGTCGGGCCAGAGAAAACAAGGCCGAAGTAGGTTTGAGACGAACTGAAAGATAGCCATCTTGGAGCGGAAATGCCATTGCAAAGACCCAATAATACTTCCCATTTTTGCTTTTGTTTTTTACATAGGCGGCCACGGGTTTATCTCGTTTAAGGAAACTCCAAAACAACTTAAAAACAGACCGAGGCATATCTTGGTGACGAATAATATTATGGGGACGCCTCATCAGCTCCTCCTCAGTATATTCACTGACGCGGATAAAGACGGCATTTCCCGATTGGATGATTCCCTTCAGGTCTGTTTTAGAGAAAAAGAGTTCGTGAATATCAAAAGGGGCTTCTTGCTCTAGCATGCTGTCGATCCTCCGTGCTGCGTTCTATAAGTGTTTAGCAATTCGAAAGGCGAGAAAAGTTGAAGAAAGATCGGAGACGAAATTCCACCCGGGTTGGGCCAGTCGCCTGTCGAAAAAGCTGTCGGAGCTGGAAGCTTTGGTTCCTCAGTGGAGGGATGGATTTTCAGATGTCACGAAATAAATTCTTTGACTTTTTTAGGTCGGGTCACCGCTTGAAGACCTCGACTAACAGGTAGTAGTTGTCCCCATTGGTTCGGACTCCGACTAAAATCTTGAGGCTGCTTTGAGGCATTGTTAAAGTCTTGTTTATAAATCAGCAACGAGGTTTCGCATGCGCTCTTTTATCCGCTTTTTTACGGAACAGCATCTTTTTGGAAATCTACTCACAGCTGTCGTTTTTGTTTTCGGGATCGTGTCAATAATGACCATCCGCAAGGATCTTTTTCCGCCAGTTGATTTCGATGTGACACTTGTGACGGCGGTTATGCCGGGGGCGTCGGCTGATCAAGTTGAAAAACTATTGGTGAATCCACTTGAAGAGTCCCTAAGAGAAGTGGACGGGGTTAAGAAAGTTCAGTCCTCTGCGACCGATAGCCGAGCGGTCATTACTGTTACCTTAGATCCAGATGCCCGTGACACCCAAAAGACCAACTCCGATATCCAAAGGGCTGTTGACCGAGTGGAGGACTATCCTGCCGACGCAGAAAAACCAGTAGTCAACGCTCTTGAGGCAGGGCAAACACCAGTTATCGAGTTAACCCTGACGGCAGAGTCGATGGATGAAGTGGAACTGAGAGATTGGGTGCGCCGAGTAGCAGATGATCTATCGTTACTGCCGGGAGTTGCCAAGGTCACAAAATCGGCTTGGCGGAAGAAAGAACACGTCGTCGACCTTAATCCGACACGTCTGGCAGAGCAGCGAATTTCTTTGGGACAGGTCATTCAGGGCTTAAACACGGCTAATATCCAAATGCCTGCTGGGGATATCACATTGCCATCGGGTCAAGAAGTGGCAGTGAAAACCGATGGCGAGCTGACAACGCCTGAGCAAATCTTGCAGTCCAACGTGCGTCGTAACTATGAAGGTTTCGGTGTTCGTATTGCAGATTTGGGTAGCGTGACGACGAAGCTGGAAAAACCAACCCTCCTGTACCGTACCAACGGCAAAAGGAGTTTTAGTCTTATCATTCTAAAAAAGAAACACGCCGATGCGATCGACACAGTCGAACGAGTCCAAGAAAGAATGAAAGAGTTAAAAGTGACTCTCCCGGACGGAATTGAGTATCAGTTCGTAAATGATTTTACAGAATACCTTCGAAATCGAATTGGAATTCTGAGCAGTAACATGCTGCTGGGAATCTTCCTGGTGATGTTGGTGCTGGCTTTGTTCCTGCCTTGGCGTGTTGCGATGGTTGTAGCAACGGGAATTCCATTTTCAATGCTATCGGGGATTATGCTGCTTCAGTTAATGGGTTTCTCATTGAATTTGATCAGTATGATCGGGCTGATCATAGTGTCGGGGATGCTAGTCGATGATGCGGTGGTCGTGGTCGAAAATATTTATCGTCGCATTGAACGCGGAGATTCAGTCGACGTAGCGGTTGTCGATGGTACTCGTGAAATGATCCCTGCTGTAACCGCCTCGGTACTGACGACTACTGCAGCGTTCTCGCCGATGCTCTTTATGTCGGGAATTTTTGGAAAATTTATCTTCGAGATTCCAGTCATGGTAATTATTCCTTTGCTGGTATCTTTAATCGAAGCCTTCGTTGTGGCACCTTTGCACTTTAAGAGTTGGATTAGCAAAAAAGCAATTGCAAATATGCGCGGCGATCGGGCAGGGGCAAAAGGTCACTGGTATGATAAGGTCGTTGCACGCTACGTCGTTTACATTCGCTGGGCAATTCATCATCGGGTAAAAAGTCTTTTCGTATTTCTAGGTGTCTTGGTCGCCGTAGCAGGTCTTGCAACACAAATGAAGTTCATTCTATTCCCACCGGATGGAATCTATTCATTTTACATCAGAGTTGATGGCAAGCCAGGGACGTCTTTAGAAGAAATGGAAAGGATCATTCAGAAGGTAGAGCCTTTCGTAGCAGAGCTTCCCAAAGAAGAGTTGCGCGACTTTATCACCCAAGTCGGCGTTCAGCAGAATGAACCGGATGATCCTTTTACTAAAAGAGCCTCCCATTACGCACAAATTCTGGTGAATCTGACGCCCGAAAATGAAAGAGAAAGAAATGTCACTACGGTGGTTGACGAGCTGAGAAACAAAATTGCTAAACCGGAGGAAGCAGAAAAGATCGCATTTGAGATCTTAAAAGGCGGTCCGCCTCAGGGTAAGCCCATCTCGATTAATATTTTGGGCGAAGATTTTAAAGTCTTAAGAGAAATTGCAGAAAAAGTGAAGGCCGAACTGCAAAAGGTACCTGGCGTGACGGACATCGAAGATTCCGAAGTTATCGGCAAACGTGAGATCGTCATCGTTCCTAATCAAGCAAACCTAAGTCGTTTGGGATTGACGACTATGGATCTTGCGACCACAGTTCGTGCGGCATTCGCGGGTATTGTTGCCACTTCTGTAAGAACGCTCGAAGAAGAGATCAATATCAGAGTTCAACTTGATTCTGCACGGAAAACTGCCCAGGGAAAAATAAATGAAATTGAAGTTGGTAATTCCCAAGGCTTTATGATCCCGATCGAGAAGGTGGCGGAGTTTAAAGAAGGCTCGTCTCGTTTGTTGGTACAGCACGAAAAATTTAAGCGTGTCTTGTCAGTGGGAGCTCAGGTCGATCTTAACAAGACCACGGCAATGGAAGCGACCTTAGAAGCGCAAAAAATTTTGGCCGATGTTATGAAGCCATACGAGGGATACACTCTAGAGTATGCGGGCGAGAACGAGGACACCACGGAAAGTATGCAGAGCCTTATTCGTGCTTTCGGTGCTGCTGCAGTTATCATTCTGGCATTGTTGATTATAACTTTCGGTTCGTTCACTCAGCCTTTCTTAGTGTTGTTGTCGATTCCAATGGGTTTTGCCGGAACCATCCTTGGACTCTTTCTGCACGGAATGCCACTGAGCTTTATGGCCATGTTGGGAATGATCGCATTGGCTGGGGTAATCGTTAACAATTCAATCGTGGTAATTGATTTCTACAACAACTTGGTCAAGGAAGGACGAGAATGGCAAGAAGCCATTGTCGAGGCAGCGAGTCTTCGCCTTCGCCCAGTTATTTTGACATCCGTGACAACCGTTTTGGGTTTGATGCCCACAGCTTACGGTCTTGGCGGAGAAGATGGTTTCGTGGCAGCCCTGGCTCTGTCGTTGGGATGGGGACTCTTGATGGGTTCCTTTCTGTCGATGTTATTTTTCCCTGGTCTGTTGGCACTTCTGGAAAGTTTTAAACATCGAAAAAAGAAGGTTGTGGAAGCTACAAATCCTTAAAAATCCTCCCCCGGAAGTACTTTTAAAGCTCAAATAATCCGGGAGGACATGATTTGGATCATAGCGATTCGGAAGTCATGAAAGCTAAACTGCTCCGATTAAAAAATTGGACAGTTTAGCCAAAAGGACTTTTATGAATAGTTTGTCACCTGAATTGCTAATGCCGGCCGGTTCATTAGAAAAACTTCGCATGGCTTTTCACTATGGCGCTGATGCCGTTTATGCAGGGGTGCCGTTATTTAGCCTCCGTGCTCGAGAGAACGAAATTTCATTCGAAGATTTGCAAGTCGGTATCGACGAGGCTCGCAGAAACAACAAGAAAGTTTATCTGACGGCAAATATTTTTGCCCGAAATCTAAAGCTGAAATCTTTTAGAGAACAAGTCGAGAGATGGGCGGTTTTAAAGCCCGATGCCTTGATTATGAGTGATCCGGGCTTAATGTCTATTGTTCGCGAGGCTCATCCTGAAATTCCGATTCATCTTTCAGTGCAGGCCAATTGCATGAACTGGGCGGCCGTCAAGTTTTGGCAAAAGATGGGAGTGACGCGGGTGATATTAAGCCGTGAACTTCGTCTGACTGAAATCAAAGAAATCAAACAGCAAGTTCCCGATATGGAACTGGAAGCTTTCGTTCACGGAGCTATCTGTATTGCCTATTCTGGCCGTTGTTTGATGTCGCATTATATGTCCCATCGGGACGCCAACCAGGGAGTCTGTGATAATTCTTGTCGATATCCCTATAAGGTCTACGCTCAAAAAAACGAAAACCCTGATGAAATATTACTGCAAGATTTACGTGATCCTTCACAGTTTTACCCGTTGGAAGAAGATGAGCATGGTACATACCTTATGAATTCCAAAGATTTGTGTTTGATCGAGCACCTTAAGGAATTACATGAGGCCGGAGTTTGTTCCTTTAAGGTTGAAGGGCGAACCAAATCTGTTTTTTACGCAGCACTTGTCAGCCGGGTGTATCGTCAGGCAATTGATGATATGATGGCTGGACGAGAGATGGACCCAAGTTTATTGCAACAACTCGACATCTTGGCTCATCGAGGATATCACAAAGGTTTTCTTATGGGCGCACCAACCCATCAAGCTCAGAACTACCAAGAAGAGAATCGCACGGCCAAGTCAACTTTCTGCGGAATTTTGGGCCCCAAGAAAGAAGATTTGTACGCTGTTGAAGTCAAAGGTCGAATCAAAGCAGGGGATGAGTTAGATATTTTCTCTCCGACTACAAGGCAACAGGTGCGGGTTGAAAAGGTATTCGATTCAATGAATCGAGAGAAAGAGACACTACATCCAGGTGTTGGTTTGGCTTATGTAAAAATCAATTCTGAAATAGAACCACTTAGTTTGATGTGTCAGATGAGGCCCCGACCATGAGTACTTTGTCGGAATTAAGGCAAGAGTTGGATGCTGTATCTTTGCAAATCGCCGACTTATTATTAAAAAGAAGGACTTTGGCTGAGCGCGTGATTGCGAAAAAGCTCGAGCTTCAGCAAGATATATGGGACCCCCAACGTGAGCACGAGCTGTTAAGTCTGATCACCGCAGGTTGTTCCATCCAGGAACGTGAGTACCTGACAGAGGTCTTTCATACGGTCTTTGTCTGCACGCGCGGTCCACAGCAGGGAGAATCCACTATATGAGTCAGTACACACATCCAGATTTCTTGAACCTTGATGCATTGTTATCCGAAGAAGAGAAGATGATTCGTTCGGCGATACGTGAATATGTTGATGCCGAAGTGATGCCTGTCATTGGTGAACATTATGATAAGGGGACCTTTCCCAAGGAGTTGATCCGAGGACTTGCGGATCTGGGAACTCTGGGAGCAACGATTCAGGGATATGGATGTGCAGGTGTGAGTTACACGGCCTATGGCATCATGATGCAAGAGCTTGAACGAGGCGATAGCGGTATTCGCAGTTTCGTCAGTGTGCAAGGTGCTCTTTGCATGTACCCCATTTATCGCTTCGGCACGGAAGAGCACAAGCAAAAGTACCTTCCCAAAATGGCCAGTGGCGAATGGATCGGATGTTTTGGACTGACGGAACCTGATTTTGGTTCTAACCCAGGTGGCATGATCACTCGTGCGATTCGAGATGGAAATGATTATATTATTAATGGTTCAAAGATGTGGATCACCAACGGAGGTTTAGCTCAACTGGCGATCGTATGGGCCAAAGATGAGAATGGAAAAATAAAAGGATTTATCGTCGATCGAGACACTCCCGGGTTCAAAGTCCGCAATATCGAAAAGAAGTTTTCACTAAGAGCTTCTGTAACATCAGAATTAATTTTTGAAGACTGCCGTGTTCCGGCTTCTCAGATGCTTCAAGTTGAAGGCTTAAAGGGCCCTTTTGCCTGTTTGAATCATGCTCGTTATGGAATTTCGTGGGGAGCTTTGGGTGCGGCAATGGCTTGTTACGACGAAGCTTTAAACTATGCAAAAACGAGGATTCAGTTCGATAAACCCATTGCGGGATTTCAGTTGGTGCAAGCTAAGCTTGTCGACATGTTTACTGAAATCACCAAGGGCCAATTACTGGCTTTGCAAGTAGGTCGATTGAAAGATCAGGATCTGGCGCAGCCCGTGCATATTTCAATGGCAAAGATGAACAATGTTTCGATGGCTTTGAAGGCGGCACGACAGGCCCGCGATATCCTGGGTGCCAGTGGTATCACGTATGAATACCAAGTAGGCAGACATTTGCTGAATTTGGAATCAGTGAACACCTATGAAGGAACCGAGGATATTCACCGATTGATTATTGGTGAGCACATAACGGGAATTCCTGCCTATCGCTAGACATCGCAGAGTGTAATGAGATCAAATTCAGTGAAATTTGATCCAAATCAAGGATTCTAAAAAGCGTGAGCGTAAAGTGAGGCGAAACTCGAAGGAAGGAATCGCCTCATATGTTGTCCAAGTCGCAAGCCAAGACTTTCTTTTTGGTCGGAACGGGTCTCTGTTCCGTCGCGTTCGTTTTATTAACCATCGATACCTTTAAGCGTATCCCCAAACAAACTAACCAGGTTGAAATGAACGACATGGTCATACGGGGTAAGCACTTGTTCGATAAGAATAATTGCATGGGCTGCCATACGATTTTTGGTGAAGGGGCCTACTATGCTCCCGAACTCACAAAGGTATGGGAAAGACGTGGTGAGGGCTTCATCAAGTCGATGCTGAAGGATCCGCAAGCGATGTATCCCGGCGAACGCAAGATGACGAATTATAAGTTTACCGATGAAGAGATCAATGACCTTACGGCCTTTCTGAAATGGGTCGGTACGGTAGACTTGAACGGTTTCCCGCCAAAACCGGATCTAAAAGCTCCGGCAGCTACCAATCCTGCGACCTTAGCCACGGGCGATCATGCGGGAATCACAGCTCCAGCTGTTTTCGGTCAAATGTGTACGGCTTGCCATACAGTTCAGGGAGCAGGTGGTACCGTTGGACCCGCACTTGATGGTATCGGTTCGCGCCGAGATGCCGATTATTTAAGTAAATGGCTGCAAGATCCATTTTCTCTTAAAGCTGATTCAAAGATGCCCAAACTTCCACTTTCTGAAAAAGACATTCAGGACCTGACAACATATTTGTCACAAATGAAATAGAGGATGTCATGAGATTTAAAACACAAAAAATATCATACTGGTTTTTCGCGACATGCATGCTGCTCTTTAGCTTGCAACTGGTCTATGGCTTTATCATGGGCTTTGCCCATATGGGAATGGATGGTCTACATGAGTGGATTCCGTTCAATGCCGCCAGAGCAACTCACACCAACCTTTTGGTGATGTGGTTGCTAACTGGGTTTATGGGAGCTGCTTACTACATCATACCGGAAGAAGCGGAGCGGGAGCTTATCTTTCCAAAGTTGGCCTATGTTCAGTTGGGCGCTTTGGTGGCGGTAGGGGTGACTTCGATCATCGGCTTTCACTTCAATTGGTGGGAGGGGCGCAAGTTTTTGGAAATTCCTCGTCCTCTTGATTACCTCGTTGTCATCGACGTTTTACTATTTATCTTTCTGGTCGGTGGGACTATTTGGAAAGGGAAGCGTTACACGACGACAAGCATGGTCCTGTTCTTTGGACTCTTGATGTCGGCACTGCTTTATTTGCCAGGTATGATTCATACCGATCACCAAACGGTGGATTCGTACTGGAGATGGTGGGTCGTTCACCTTTGGGTTGAAGGCGTTTGGGAGCTGATCATGGGTGGTATCCTGTCGTTCCTGCTTATCAAGTTGACGGGAGTCGATCGTGAAATCGTTGAAAAATGGTTGTATATCATTGTCGGCTTTACTTTCCTTTCGGGAATCCTAGGTACGGGTCACCACTATTACTATATTGGAACTCCTCGCTATTGGTTGATGATTGGTGGAATTTTCGGCGCCCTCGAACCTATCGCGTTTCTGGGGATGGCAATCTACGCGATCGTAATGGCTAAGCGAGGCGGTAAAACCCAAGATAACAAAATGGCCCTGTCCTGGACAATTGCGACAGCCATTCTTTCTTTTGTTGGTGCAGGTTTGCTCGGATTCGCGCACACCTTGCCGCAGATAAACCTGTACACTCACGGCACTTTGGTAACCGCGATGCACGGGCACTTAGCGTTCTGGGGAGCCTACGCTTGTATCGTTTTAGCCTTGATCACATATGCGATGCCGCACATTACCGGTCGTAAAGTGCAAGATTCGAGTATGAACACCTTTGCGTTCTGGACATCAAACTCTGGAATGCTTTGCATGACCGTCGCTTTCGGTGTGGCTGGAGTCGCTCAAGTTTATATGGAAAGAAGAATTGGAATCGATTTCCTGGCTGTGCAAAAAGAAATCGAAATTCATTTTCTGATTCTGGTAATTTCGGCAACTATTTTTACCGCGGGAATCATCGCTTTCATTTGGAACTTTATCCGATTCGGGAAGCCGATCGGCGAAGTCCAAAAGCACTCTTAGGAGTAAATTATGGGCACCTATTATCGCGAAGTAGGCAATGAGCTAGATGTCTTCAAAAAGTGTTTTGAAAACCAAATGCCCTTGCTTATCAAGGGGCCCACTGGATGCGGCAAGAGTCAGCTTGTTGGAGCCATGGCCGAAAGATTGGATCGTCCGCTAATAAAGGTCGCCTGTAACGAAGACACAACCAGTTCCGATTTGTTAGGCAGATTCTTGATCAAAGGCAGCGAGACCGTTTGGCAAGACGGTCCTGTGGCGCGTGCCGTGCGCGAAGGGGCTATTTTATATTTGGATGAAGTAGCAGAAGCCCGAGAGGATGTGATCGTAGCTCTTCATCCCTTAACAGATCATCGCCGTCAACTGTACTTGGATCGTACCAACGAAGAATTGACGGCGCCCCCTGGTTTCATGTGCGTTGCCAGCTTTAATCCAGGATACCAAAAAGGATTTAAAGAGCTAAAGCCCAGTACGCGTCAACGTTTTGTCACTTTGAGCTTGGGCTATCCTCCCCCTGAAATTGAAACTGAAGTTTTGCATAAGATGACCGGCATGGAGCTGAAGACTTGTTCCAAGCTGGTTCATCTCGCGCAAAAAATAAGATCACAGAAACATTTGGATCTGCAGGAAACAGTTTCAACGCGTCTATTGGTGCATGCCGCCCAGCTGGCTAAATCGGGATTACCTTTACGAAGCTCGTGTGTTTATGGAATCGCTCAGTGTCTTTCAGACGATCCGCAAGTCGTTGAGGGACTTCAAGATTTAATCAATCTGAGTCTTTAATATGGATCTTGGCGAAAAGCTGTTTGAAAAAATCTCAAACTGGCGAAGACGCAAAGTTGCTGAAGATCGCAAGGTTTTTCAATATGAGCTGAGTGAATGCGACAAAGCTCTTTCGTTGTTGATTCAACCCTTTTTTGAGGAGCCCATAGAGATACATGCAGCAAAGACCAGTGGAGTCGTGGGATTGTCCTTCTATTTGCCATCGGCAATAAGTTATTTTGACGATCGAAAACGGAACCGAGATCTTTTTGTGCATCAGTCTTTAATGATGGCTGGAGCACAAAAGCTGAATTTAATCTGGCCAAAAACTTTAACTGATGATCAAACTCGTCGGGAACATTTCGTAAAAAATCAACACTTGATCACGCAGTCCGTTCAGGAACTCTATCCGCAGTTTATGACCTTTCAAAAAGAACTGCTGCGAGATTTTTTACCCTTGCCTCATTCGCTACAGCATCATTGGTTACTCTGGGGAGGCCTAAGTTCGGGCGCTATCGTGCGTAGCAGTCAAGAGCCTCTGTGCGAAACGGGAGCCAGATCCTCTAAAGAAACGCCTGCTGATATCGAGACGACCTTCGAAAGAGAAGAAGTTGATTTAGACAAAGAGCAGTTCAGTCCGATCACTCATTCTTTTGAAAAAATGGAAACGGCTGACGAATACCAGGGGGGAGCGCGAGCCACCGACGGCTCTGATGAACTGGAACAGCACGCCGAAGCTTTGCGAGAACTGAAGCTGAAAAAAGTGACACGTTCAGGAGAGGCGGCAGCCTCGTTTTTAAATTCAGATGTTCAAACAGGTTCGGAATTTGAAACCTGTGAAAAAAACTGGGGCGAACCGTCTCTGGAAGTAGCTTTTTATCCGGAATGGCACTGGAAAAAAAAGACCCATATGGCGAAACACTGTCGTCTCTTAATTTCCACCGCGGCGACAGAAAACAACAGAGGAAATCTTAAGGAATCCTTACAGCGGAACCATTCCACCGCCATCCTTAAGTACAAGCAGCAGCTGCTGCAAATTTGCAATCAACGTAAGTGGTACAATCAACAATTAGAGGGCTCTGAATTCGATATCGATGCCTACGTTCGTCACGTTACAGATATCAAAAACAAATCGTGTTCTACTGGCAGGCTTTATTTGAATCAACTTTTGCGAACTAAAGACTATCAAGTCTTAGTCCTATTGGATCTTAGTCTGTCGACGGACTCTTTTGTTGAAGGTCGACGAGTTCTTGATGTTGAACTTGAAGCTGCGGGTTTGATTGGTCTGCTGTCAGAAAATGCTAACGACAATACGATTGTAGCGGGTACTTATTCTGAAACTCGCCACAAATGCTATTTCGAATATTTAAAACATGAGCACGAACCATGGGGTCGATTCTATGAGAGAGCCTCAACGGTCACCCCGCGCGGCTATACTCGCTTGGCCCCTGCGATTCGTCACGCGACAGAAATATTGCGGCAGAGTTCTGCAAAGAAAAAGCTTTTGCTTCTTTTGACAGATGGAAAGCCCACAGACTATGACGGCTATGAAGGACGTTACGGCATCGAAGATATTCGTAAAGCCTGTCGAGAGGCTCAGCGATTACAAATTATCACCAAAGCTTTTGCCGTCGAAAAAAATGCGAAGTATTACTTCCCACAAATGTTCGGCCGTTATGAGATACTTGCAAATCCAGAAAAAATGCCAGAAAGCCTTGTGCGAACTTTTATCCAGTCGCGCTCTCGTTAGCCGCGAGTCTTGACCCACATCGAAAGAAATCCATTCTCAATGAAATCAGAGTGCTTCAAAGTCCAAGCTCGCGGTACTGAGCCACCATAACCATGAAAGGTGATTAAAACCTTTCCGGGTGGTGCCGCGCGAAGTTCTTCATACACTTTGTTAAGATAGGCAGAGAATAGAGATTTTTGTAAAGGGATGGAGTCATCTATCAAGAAGATATCTGAATGGCAGACGTGCTCTTGAAAAGGATTATAGAGATAGTAAATATCATAATCCGCCCAATTTAATTCGAGCAGATTTTGAGTCGAAAAGTGAATTCGATCAAAACTATTCACTTGAACGATTTTTTGGGCAACTTGAACCAAGCGAGATCTTTGCTCGATTCCGTAAACCTCTAAGTCCGTCAATATTCGCAACAGAAGTCCCAGTTTTCCTATGCCACTACCAATATCGATAAATTTTTTATTTTTATAATCGGCGAGCCATTCGGCAATCTTGCGAGCGACAGTCAAACTTGTCCACTGAACAGGGGAGAGAAATCGATGAAGCGGTGGAAGGATGGAATCAAATTCAAGATCAGTAAAATCCTTGTCGTTGATGATTTTACTGATCATATTTGGACTTATCAATGGGGGCGAGTCGAATTCTTCAGATAAAAGATCTTTTGTAAAACCCGTATCTGAAGCTTCGGACGGCATCTTTAGTTAGATGCCTTAGAGCCCTTGTCTTCGATCAGGTCGCGATATTCGCGTGATCGAAGCAAGTTTGCGAGGTCTCTTTCGTTGTCCATCTCAATGCGGAACAACCATCCTTCGCCAAGAGCATCGTCATTGATAGGATTCGGATCATCCAGCAATGAAGTGTTGATCTCGAGGATTGTCCCATTGACTGGGCAGACAAGATCATGAATTTGACGAACGCTTTCGACCGAACAGTATGCTTGGCCCATTGTTGCGTTCTGTCCTTCTTCCGGAAGATCCAAATAAAGAACTTCGCCCAGACGATCAATGGCGTATTCAGTCAATCCAACTGTGACGAGGTTCTCGTCAACATGAAGCCATTCGTGATTTCGAGTATAGTAAAGTTCTTCGGGTAAAAAATAAGACATATGATTTTCCTATCGAGACTGTTACAGCGAGTATCCATTTGCTCGGAGCGTTAAGTCAAAAACTAATGCGCCCTAGTTCATGTTTATGAGTGCCTGATCGATGGCTCTGGCGACCTCAAGGTTTCTTTTATTAGCCATCCATCCCGAATTCTTGGCCCGTTCACGCAAGAGTTCCTGACGTGCCGTCGTGTCATCAAAGAAGCTGAGGGCATGAGTTGCGGCCCTTTTCAAATCTGCATCGTTGGATTGCAGCAGGTTCATAATGCTGGGAATGGCGGGCGCACCGGCCTTGCCAAGCGCCTGGCTGCACCATTCGCGAACATTTGGGGAAGTGTCACGAACACATTTAGAAGCTGTATCAAGAACGACTTTTTCGTCACTCCAAGCGGCTTCAGCAAAGGCGCGAGCGGCAACTGTTTTCTCGACTTTTTGCGGAGTTTCAATTTCTTTACGAAGAGATGCCAAGCCAATAGGTCCCAGACATTCTAAGGCTTTCACCGCGGGATCTTTGGTGTCGCCTGTCTTGATCGAACTTAAGATCACATCTATGTGAGGCTCTGCGAGCTTGCGGCTATTTTTGGAAAGCGAACAGATCATACTGATCGCGTGATCTTTACGAGCACTTTCAAGAGTGAGGTTTGTAGTCACAAATTCTGTGACTAAATCCTCACGCTTGAATTTGGATACCAATATTTTGGATGCCAAGGCACTGGTCTTTGGATTTTCAAGTAGATTTGTCAGTCGTTTGCTGACCCAAGCACGCTCATCATCGCCAAGCTTCATCATAACAAGTGAGGCCGCTTCAATGACGGGGAGGGGTTCATTTTCGCTAATTCTTTTTACTAACAGGTAACCGAGAGGCTTCACTTTATCGATTCCGTAATGGGTCATCTGGGTGATGGCAGAAGCTCTCACAACAGGATTTGGATGTTTCAGCATGACTTCTGAAAGTTTATGTAAAGCGATGACGGATTTCATGTCGTCGCACTTCAACGCTTTAATTGCCCAAAATGTGGTGTCTGCAGCTTCTGTTGGGCTTAATGACTTAGAAATGAGTTTGCCTTTGTCTTCGCAAGACTTGCCTGAAGCAACCGCTTCTTGAAGTTCTAAAGCGCTTTGACTAGTTGCTTCGATTGTCTCAGCAGCTTCGTCGTTTGCACCTTCTTTAGTGGTTGTTGCGTCTGGAGTGATCTCTGCCGGTGCTTCGGCTTTGAAAGCAAAGTCAGGTCGGCTAACCTGATAGGCATTGACGATTGTGCGTCCCAGAAAAATAGCTGTGATAGGTACAAGAATGAAAACAGGCCAGCTCAGGATAAAAGCAAAGAATCGGCTAAAGGCAATGCGTGAGCAGAACACCAAAAGGGGACCCATAACGCTTCGGATAGCGATAAACAGGCAGATCATAAAGACCACCGGAATAACGGCGCCTTGCCAAATTATTGGCGTCCAACTGAGGTTGCCGACTTCGTAAACGCCGTAAGCAAAAGCGATCGCAAGAACTGCCCGAATAAACCAGCTCCAGGGGTTGTTGCGCAAACTATTCGGAAGTGGATGGGCCAACCAGATTCCCGCTTTGGTTAAAGTGCGGAAGTTGTACATGAGGCAAAGAAAAACGCCGCCGCCAATTAGTGCAAGATAATACTGTTCAACCTCTGCCGGGAACTTGTAGACGGTACTGTTAACGATCATCATGGCGATAATCACACAGAAGAATACAAACCAGGGCAAGATGAGGTAACGAAGAGTATTAAATTTCATGGGAACGACTCCTTCAACAGGCTGCTGTGTCTAGCTCCTTCGGATTAAGACAGGAAAATGAAAGGATTTCTAGACATCTTCTAGGTGTAGTGAACTTTAAAAAAAAAGTGAAGCTTGTTTTACACAATATGGGTAATAACTTAGCACTTTCACATAGAAAGCATGGCGCGTTATAGTTAAAGGTAAGTTATTTGGCGCGCTCTCGCAAAAGGCGCTCGCACAGCTCAAGGATTGTGGCGCGTATGTTGTTGCGCTGGTCGATCAGTTCAGGAAGGCGTGTTGTTTGCACGATCCTGTAAAGACTGATGGTTCTTTCTAAATCTTTAAGCCGAGGTTTTTCAGGGCCTCTTTTCAAGGGAAATTTTGGCACAGGATTATTGTCGCCAACGGCCCTCTGGACGGCCAAAGTCCAATCAATTTCTGTTTGAGTCAAGTAGATGCTTGGAACGAAGAGGCCTTGTTCTTCCTTGAGATCTTCGTTGGCGAGTTGTGCGTTTATTTTCTGCAGCTCCTGCAAAATGCCATTGAGTTCAGCATCGTATTTTTTTCCGAACATGCGAAAGACTGTTTTTTTCCATGCCGAACAGAAATCTTCAAAGTCGATATTCTCGTCTTTTTCGAAAAGTGGTGGGTTCGTAATGTAACGCAGAGTTTTCGTCAAAATGTCGGTCGAAATAATCACGCTTTCCGTTTTGCGACTGACTCGCATCAGGTGATGGGCCCAGCTCGCAATATTCAACAACGATCCCTGGTCGACCAAGGCGGTTCTGAAAGTCAGGTGAAACTGCTCATAGACGGTATGAGCCATCGGAGCATTCAAATATCTGTCGAAGTCACTCTTGCGTCGTTCTGCCCGAGGCTGACTGAAAAAATCATTAAGGCGTTTAGAGAAAAGATCGAAGGATTCCTGCCACAGACTTTCGCTCTGGCAAGTTTTGTAAAGTTGAAAGGCCTTTGCAGGGCTTGGCTCTGCCGTTTCTATCAGTCCATTGATCTTTTTCACCAGGAGGTGAGGGAAAGTATTCCATAACTCTCGAATCATAGAATCATGTTAGCACGACCTCTGACGAAAGTGGGGAATCGAAATTTTTGTCAAACTTCTGAACACTATTTCAGCAGTTTGATTTGGAATTTCTGACCTTTGATTTTCGCTTGGCGCAGTCCTGCCAGGGCCTTTTCGACCTGAGCGGAGGCCACGGCAACGTAAGAGTACTTGTCTTGAATTTCGATTTTCCCAATATCTGCGCCAGAAAGTCCCACATCTTTTGTTAGCGATCCCAAGATATCCCCAGGACGTAACTTGTCCTTTCGTCCTCCCGAGATCGAGAGTGTTTGCATAGGGGCTTCCTTAAGATCGCGTTGCAATCCATGCTGATTTTCGAATCTCAGTACGGGGCGTTTGATTTTACCCCGACTGATCTTTTCAAACTCGAGGAGTTTTAAAGTATCTCGGGGGTCGGTAATGCTGACAGCAATACCTTTGCCTCCGGCTCTGCCGGTCCTACCAATACGATGAAGATAGGTTTCGGCAAGATCAGGTAAATCGAAGTTAACGACCAGGTCAAGATTTTCAATATCCAGTCCTCGGGCTGCGACATCTGTCGCTATGAGGATGCGATAGCTGCTATTGCGAAAAAGAGTCATGACCTTTTCGCGATCTCGCTGCTCGAGATCTCCATGCAAAACCGCGCAGCTAATTTTTTGAGAGGCAAAGCGTTCTGCAAGTTCATTCACCGTGGCTTTGGTGTTACAGAAAATTAGACTCGAGTTCGCCGGATGCTGTTGCAGAATTCTTAATAAGGTGTTGGCTTTTTCGTGCGGAGCTGAATCATAGGCAACTTGCTCAATTGTGGACTCTTCATTTTCAGTTTCGATAACGATGTGAAGTGGATTTTTCTGATAGCTTTTGCTTAAGCCGAGAATGCTTTCAGGAAAAGTGGCAGAAAAGAGAACAGTCTGTCTGGGTTGGGGAAGAATTTGCATGATGGCGCGAATTTCCGCCTCAAAACCCATTTCCAGCATTTTGTCCGCCTCATCCAAAACGACCGTCTTTATGTCATTGAGGTCCATGCGGTTTCGATCAATCAGATCAATAATTCGTCCCGGAGTTCCGACAGCAATATGAACTCCGTTTGCGAGGGTTGCGGCTTGTTCTCGCCCAGGAACTCCTCCGACCAGAGAAACGACTTGCAAACCCTCTTGTTTGCGGCCGAGTTTGCGGACTTCAGTGACGACCTGGGATGCCAGTTCTCGTGTTGGACAGATTATGAGGGCCTGAACTGAGCGGAGCTTTAGATCAATCTTTTCAAGAATAGGTAAAGCAAAAGCCGCGGTTTTGCCACTTCCGGTGCGGGATTGCCCGATGAGGTCTCGGCCTTGAAGTAAGGGAGGGATGCTCTGCTGCTGAATTGGGGTCAGATCGGAAAAACCGAGCTCTTTCAATACTGCAATAAGTTCCGATGACAAAGCCAGGCTGTTGATATCAATGTTTTCCAAAATTAGATCCTCGTTCTGCAATGGCGAATCTTACCAGAATTACAGGGATTGCGCATTCATTTTTGTTTGAGTGGGTCATATCTTCACTCTGCGGAGTATTTTTCCAAGCACGTTGTTTGCTTTTAATCAAGTTGTGATTGTGATCTCTCTGTAAGTGTTGTCATAGGCAAGTTCAAGGGTGACTTTTTGCGAAGGATGAGGGAGGCTGTTTGATGCCCTTTGTGGCTCAACAGAAGGAATAAACGAGTGTTATCTGAGCCCGTCAGTCTTTTAAAAGCATCCCAACTTCGTGACCCCAGCGAGCGAGTCGCGCTTGATCAGCACAATGCCTTTATCGAAGGCTGCCATATTGTCGAAGACAAGGCCTTTATGGGTCACGAGCTCCAAGCCGAAGAGCCATTACAACTAAGATTGTTTTTTAAGGACGATTCCGCAAAAGGTGTGGTGACTCGAATTACCGAGGAAAAGCTCGGCGGAGAGTTGGTGATTCAGACTGAAACCTCGCCATCGAGTGATCAATACAATGAAGACTCCTATCGCTGGGCGGCCTTTAAAATTCTTTGGAGTGCCATTTCAAGAGACCAACATACCGATGTACGTATTTTCAAATTGGCCAAAGATCTGAAGGAACCCCTTTTCGTCCGGCAGGTTCAAAAAGAACAGGGGCAAGAGGGTACCACAAGCACAGTTCATCTGGACTCGATCAGTCTGTTTCTGGACGATATGCCTCTGCTAAAGGGCCCGTATCTTGGGGAGTTTCTAACGAAAGATGTCTCCGAATACCACCGAGAGCCCATGGGAAAAGAGCGAGAACTTTTGTCACCATCGCTTTGGAATATGCCTGAAGTCTATCGACGAACTTTGACGGCCTATTCGGAGCACTATCAAAACGAAGTCAAAGAACAGAATCGACTTGCGGATATCATTCGTTACAACTTTAGCAACGGCACTCAGATTAGTGCGAAAGAAATTTTGCGGCATCCTTTGCAAAAACGTATTCCGCGCGAATTGCTGCCTCAGCCAAAACCACAAAACTCGGCGTTTTCTCGCTGGCCGTTGGCTCAGCAGAAAACCGCTTTATTTATCAGCCAGAATATTCGGGATTTAGAGCAAATCATACAGGCCCAGTTGGCGGCTATTGCCACCAAAGTGCGGCAAGGGCAGTTGCAGTTATTTCTGCAAAATTCCAGTCATCGGGAGCAGGCGCTACAAGTTCGGCAAATCGAATTCGACGCGGCTTCAGAACTCTACTGGCGGATTGAGTTTGCTGAAAAAGAGGAGCTCGAAACGGAATTCAAATTGATGAGTCAGAAAAAGAAGGATTTCTTTTTCTATGACTCTTTTGCCTTAGAGCCCGAATCTGGGACTTTGCTGGTTCATCCGTGGCTCAGGGAGATTCATGGTCTTGAAGACGTGGTCACACATCTTTCTGTTGCAAGGGTCGATGAAAACCTAGCCATGGGTCAGATGCCACGCCTGAATATCAAAGGTGAGCTTGAAGCCAAGGTCGTCCTTCGACATCTAAGAAAACGGGGTATTCCTGTTGATATAGGCGGCGAAAGTATCACAGTGCCGGTGAATAAAACTTTGACCGAAATACAAATTGAAGAAGCCGGTTTATTTACTCTTCAGCACGATATTCGAGTCAGTGGGCGCAAGAACCTGAAAAGGAAAGGCTGGACTCCGCAGTCTCTCGTCTTTTTGCAAACGCTATCGCAAGGGCTGCCTTATTGGCTCAGTCAAGAAGCACGAGATATAGCCTCCCGGGCTCGTCGGAAACGCGAATGGGATTTAAAGCTTCTAAAGCACTTGGGCATTTTGCAGTACATCGCGCTGGAAGCGCTTTCAGTTTATTACGATGGTGTTTTGACGGATGGTCGTGAAGTGAAACGAGAAGACGTTTTGCACGAAATTCAGTCGAAAGTTCAAACCATTCTGGTCAGCGGCACAGGAACTGTTCTGGCCCGGGAAATGACGCTTTCAGAACTTTGCTCCCAGCCGGTTCTGCAGACTGTTCAGGATTTTATTTCCCATGTTTATAAGATGCTTTCGACTCAAGAGGCCTTTTTCTCTGAAAATGGTGAAGTGATCGTAGAGGGTTTGGTCGAGCGTGAAGGTCGACTTATTTTGGAACTATTAAAGGCCCTTGCGCTTTCCACGGGCGGTGAAGCCTTCAAGAAAACCCGAACTTCCTTTCTTTCAAAAATTTGGACGGGTGACGCCGAATCCGATCTGCAGCTTGCAACGGGGCATTTCTTTTTTCCGAAAAGCGCGCGCAGCACTTCTCAGGTTTACGAGACAATCGATTACCTGCAATCATTAATTTCTCATGGTTACAAAATATTTTACCGTGGTCAGGCACTCCAAGAGTTGCAGGACGATGAGTTTCAAGTCGACTTTGCCTTAACTGAAGCCGAAAATCGCGGCGACTTTAATTGGTTCGAATTAAATCCACGGTTTTTCTTGCGCGGTGAGGAAATTGACCCAAAAGACATGGCAGGTTTTGGTAGCAGCGGGGTCATCGAGTACGCGGGAAAGATGTACTTGGTGCCACGCAAGCAGATTCCGTCCTTACGTCGTCTTGAAAATTTCTGGTTGAAGCTGCAAAAAGGCAAAAAGGAGTCATCCACACGCCAAGAGGGTGCGGGTATTTATCAATTGCCAAGACATCAGGTTCTGGAGCTATTGGCTTTGCGCTCTTCGGGTTATAAAATTCGCGGTGATGAAGAGTGGAAGCGACTTTGTGAGTTCTATGACCAGCTGGGAACCCAGCGTGGAGATATAAAGTTACCGACTTCTATTCATGCCAGCTTAAAGCACTATCAAATTTTGGGATTCCAGTGGTTGCAAGATTTGTATAATCTCAAGCTTGGCGCTTTGCTCGCAGATGATATGGGTCTCGGTAAGACGCTACAAACTTTAGCTTTCTTGGAAGACCTACGGGTCAAGAATAAGCTGGGTCAAGTATTAGTCATCGTGCCATCATCCTTAATTTTCAACTGGCAAAGTGAAGTCGAAAAATTCACTCCCGAACTTCCGCTAACAGTTTTTAGCAGTCGAGATATTGACCGTGTCGGAAAGCGGCTAGAGGCCAAAGAAGACCTGATTGTGCTGACGACCTATGGGTTACTTATGGAAAACGAGCATTTTCTGACGCAGTATAATTGGAATGTTTTGATTTTTGATGAAGCTCAGAATCTTAAGAATATTACGACCAAACGGACAAGTTCGGCTCGCTCGTTGAATGCGCAGTTCAAAATCTGTTTAACTGGTACTCCGATGGAGAATCACTACGGAGAGTTTTATTCGCTGGTCGATCTTTTGGTCCCAGGAAGTCTTGGCAAAGTTGAAGATTTCCGTCGGCAGTTTGTTAATACCGAATTGGTCAGTAAAGAGCAAATTGAAGATCTTAAGCTTAAGATCAAGCCATTGCTACTTCGTCGCACCAAAAAGGAAATTCTAGATCAGCTTCCGGAAAAGCAGGAAACCAAAGTAAGTATTGCTTTTGAAGAAAAGCAGAAAGAGATCTATCGAGATATTGCTCTTTCATATAATCAAAAGGTCCAAGAGAACCTTTTATCTCATGGCGAAGCTAGTGTTCAATTGCAGATGCTCACGGCACTCTTGCGACTTCGTCAGGCTTGTTCTGACCCTGGGGCTTTACCGAATATTCGATATACGAAAGTGCCTCCTAAGCTTGAGACATTGATGGATTCTCTGGGTGAAATTGTTGAGTCGGGAGAAAGCGCTTTAGTCTTTACCCAGTTTTTGCAGACATTAGAGCACACAGCGAAAATTCTTAAAGAGGCGAATATTCCTGTTTACGTTCTTCATGGTGGGGTGCCAACGAAGCAGCGCCAAAAAATTCTTTCGGACTTTAACAAAGAACCGGGGGGAGCTGTTTTAGTGATGACTCTTAAAACGGGTGGGGTCGGATTGAATTTAACCAAGGCCAGTTATGTTTTCCATTTGGAGCCTTGGTGGAATCCCTCGGTCGAGAATCAAGCGACGGATCGAGCCCACCGATTGGGTCAAAGCAAAGCTGTGCAGGTATTCCGTTACATCATGCATGAATCTCTTGAAGAAAAAATAGAACTTCTTAAAAGCCGAAAAGATGCGAAGTTCCAGAATCTGTTCGCTGCCTCAGAGCAAGAATCTGATTTAGGACCTGGCTCTGGTGGACTGTCCAAAGAGGACTTCGATTTGTTGTTGGGACTGAAATAGGCTGTGCAGAGGAGGCACAAAAGAAAAAATCTTTTTGTGCCTATTGCGGGCTTTCCTCTGACGACTTCAAGCCTTTCGAATTTAAAATCCTAGGGCCTGCTGCAGTAGTTCATTGCAGATCGCTGCAGGCGGTAGCCTTCAGAAATGTACATCGGAAACAGGGCAAACTCAGAATAAGGGGGTCCTTTATCCTTAAAGATGCTCCAAGGTCTGTTTGGAGTTGGGGGGCCAATTTTCTCAACAAGATCTCGGGGCAAAGAGATCTCACCATTTCCGTATTTGTATTCAACTCTTAAGATGTGCTTTGGAAAATTAGAATCAAGAACATCTAATATAAATCCAGTATTAGTTCTGACGACATCAATCACCAACCAAGCATGACTGGCGACTCCAGGAAGCTGGAGCATAGCATATGTAATTTGATGGCGTACTTTGACCAAATGATAGATTTCTTCGATATTTGCCGCTAATTTTTCGGGCCTAATGCGCGGGCTTCCTTTCAGTCCTAAGATAAAATGGAGGTTGTAGGTATCTTGAACCTGCCATTCTGATACCAGGCGAAGAAGCTGATTCTTATGCGCCAACGTGAAGTCATGAAGGTTGTTATAACACTGAACATGAGTGATCTGATGATTGAGGGTTCGAGCAAAAAGTCTTTCGAGATCATTTCGGGGAATGAGAGGACAATCAGTATAATGCTTAGATCCACCTTCAAAGACGAGGGTCTCTGTCATATGTCTTTGCAACCGCGCAACCCACCAGCAAAGTCCAATACCCAGTCCCCCGGCTGCATTGCCAAAGGCTAAACGGTTTTCGTCGGAGCGTATTTCAGTCAGAGTTCGAATTCTTGAACTTCTGTCGTGACAAAAGTCATCCTTGCCCGAGAGTGAGTTAGAGAAAGAGGTCGAAGAAAAAAGCAGCAGCAAAACAATAATCTTTTTCATATTAAAACGGTCAGTTATTTAGGTGCTGGAATCAAGAATAAAAGGTGCCATGAACTTTCGCGTTAGGTCGCTTCAGGACATTTTTGGGCTGTTTTGGCAGGGGTGTCTAGGCCTTAAACAGTGTACTCAAAGACATGCCTCTAAGGTTGGGCACTGACTTTGCTCTAAAGGCACGTGGACAAGGAGAATTTTATGAAAAAAATCGGACTCGCTTTAGTATCTTTATTGGCATTTCAGTCAGCTGCGCAAGCGAATGTTATCGCATGTAGCTTTACAGAGCCCTTTATTACGGTTCAGTTGGATTTAACAACGGGTGACCTGGTTCGCAACGTAATCGGCGATAAGGTGACTTCAACAAAGGCCATGATTGGCACTAAGGGTGACAACATCGTTTTGGTGGAATCGGTTGATGGTGATGTCAATCTCGAGATCCATTTGGATAAAAAAGGCAGCGATGGCATGTCTGATCGTATCTATGACTACGAAGGAATCTTAAACGATAAAACCTTCGGTAAAGTCTTCGGCGGCTGCAACAGTAAATAGCGACTTTTGTTCTTTGTTATGAGGGAGGACGTCTGATGAACGTGATGAAAGTATTATCACGCTATTTAATAGCGTTGGCCTTAGTATTGTCGAACGATCTGGCCGAGGCGATAACAGCACAAATGGAAGATCTGGTTTGGTATGAAACCAGAGTAAATGCTGTGGCTGTTCGAAGTAATGCGCCGGTGGATATTTATCATTATGAAATACCGCTGGAACTTTTAGAAGCTGATATCAGTACCAAAGCGAACAAGTCCTATGTGGATTCCCTGGTTTTCGCACGAGATGGGAAGAAGTTTGTTCGCTGGGTCCTGAATCCAGAGGACACTGCTTGGGGCAAAGAGATTCGAGAGTTCCTTAAATCGAAAGGCCTTCCTCTTGTTCGCAAAAAGTACTTTACGGGTTACATGACCGCTTCAAGAAGCTATATCCTTGTCGATCCAGCTTCCGGTGCTGAGTTCTCGCTTAAGACCTCAACAAATAGAACAGGTGGCTGGTGGGCCGACAAAAAGCAGACTTGGGATGATGCTTCTCAGATCAGAAAAATGGCAGAGTACATTACTGAGCGTTTGGAAAATCAACCGCCACTGAAAAATGCCATTATCTTGGATGAGCCTATTGCGTTTGGAATTAAAGAAAAAGACATGGGCATGATTGTCAGATCTTATGAAACAATGGCTAAAAACGGGACTCAATACGTTCCGGGTTTTTCGATTCTGCATACTGATATGGGAGAAGGCATAGCCAAGCACAACGGCTCTAATAATCCGGCCGAGTTTTGGAATGAGCACTATAATAAACCTCTAGCTAGAGCCTTGGCCGAATTTTTCGTCGCGACGGGTGTTCAATATGACTCCCCTCATTCGCAAAATTTTATGGTCGAGTTAGACGCATTTAAAAAACCTACAGGAAGAATTGTACTTCGCGATTTTGGTGATGCTTATGTCTACCAAAAGTTTTTTAAAGCTAACAAACGGACTGATATCGTAAAAATCTGGGAAAAAGATAATATCAAAAAACGTGATATGTCTGCCTCGGTGGGGACGCTTCATGGAAATCACCCTCCGTCTTGGATTACGATGACAGAGAACAAACCCACAGCAGATAGTTACGATCAATGGGGTCGAGACTTCTTTGCGGAATACGAGGCTGAGTTCTTCAAGCAGACCGGCTTGAAGTTTGGTGGAGCTTCTGACATTGCTAGAGACAAGGCCTACTTTTACCGTGCTTATAAGCTTTTTGAGGCTCATGATGGAGCATTTTTGAAACTTGTATCCAAGGACAGGCAGCGCGAGAATAGCGCAGCTGGAAGCTGTAGTCGATTGCTTTTGGCTATGTAAGATCAGTCCCTGATAATGAGTCTGTCCAGTGTATTAAAATACCACTTTTGAAGTGTGGACTGAAGAGAGATGCTGGCAAGCATCTCTCTTTCTCTTTGTACCAAGCCTTGATGGCTATCATTCACTTCGGCCGCACACTCACGAACCCACTGTTCTGTCGTTTCGGGATGAAACTGGGTTGCAATGACATTTGATCCCCATTGGAAGGCCTGGTTTTTACAGAACTCGTTGGTTGCAATCAGTTCGGCCCCTTCTGGTAAATCGAAAGTGCACTGGTGCCAATGGAAAACGTTCAGCAAATACGGAGCTTCTTTGTCTCGCATCGTTACCGGAATAAAGCCGATTTCCCAAGTGTTCATTGAATAGACTCGAGCGCCCAACGCTTCAGCGATGAGTTGACTGCCCAGACATAACCCCATGATGGGAACATCTCTGCGGAGGACACTCTGAATAAATGATTTCTCTTCTTTAAGCCAAGGACATTTATCTTCTTCAAAGACATCCATAGAGCCACCGCAGATGACCATCGCTTTAACATCTTCGGGCTTGCAAGGTGCCGGCTCGTGGGCGGCTTTCCAAATGAGCGGAGTGATTCCTCGCAGGCGCGCCCACTCTAAGGTGCTCCCAGGAGGGGAATCGACTTCATGTTCAATTATTAAAAGATCAACCATAATAAATAAACTCGGAAATATTAGCGGCCGTAGCCGCAAGCTTGGTCTAAAGACACTTGCTCTTTTTTGCTGATATTGCGTTTGATGTTGCAACGTTGGATCACTGCGAATTGATCCTTAAGGAGCAAGCGGTAAAAGTTGACTCGCTGAACATTTAAATTTGTTTCAGCCTGAACTTTGTTGATCACAGCAGTTGTCACACCATTTGCTGCACTTAAGACGTGAAGAATATCTGTGATGCCCATCTTGTATCGAAGAAGTTCAGATTGATAAACTTGCTGCAAATTCGCTTCCGCCTGAGAGGCCAAGTCGAACTGAATCTGGGCCTCTTGAAGAGATGCCAGAGTCGATTCAATCAGCTCAGCTTGTTCCAAGCGAAGATTCTCTTTACGCATTTCAATTTGCTTAATCTGCAAACTGCTCAGGCTCAGATGCGGGAAATAGCCAAAACCTAAGCCTACGGAACCGGTTCTGCTGATGTCACCGAAGGAACCATCTACTCTTTGACGACCCAATGAAGCGCCGGTCAGGAAGCTGAAGCCCTTGCTCCACTTTGCAGCTTTCGCTGCCGTGATCATTTGATCTAGCTGCGCACTTTCCGGAGAGGTTTTGTGGATCAAATTTAAAATGTGTTCTGGTGTGCTGGACTCATAGGTGATGCTCGGTAATTTAATAAGATCGAACTCGATTTCCTTGTTAAGATCCAAAGCCAGCATATGGCGAATTGCGGCCTTCTCCCGGCGGATTAGTTCGTCAAGCTGTGACACCTGTGTACGTGCCAATTGCGCTTGCGATAAAGCCTGAAGATATTCTTCTTTACGAATAATACCCATGTCGGCGGGGATCTTCATTTGATCCGCGATGGCTTGCAGCGTTTGGTATTGAGCATAGATCTGCTCGCGCATGCTAATGTCCCCAGCTATGGTCATATAGAGCGCATAAGCCGAAGCATAACCATTTAGTTGAGCGAGATAATGTGCAGTACCCTGAGCCTGAAGAAGGTAAGTATTCTCTTTAAGGTCAAGCCACTTGCTGGGCATAAGGAAAGGCAAAAGGACAGAGACAGTTGAAAGTACAAAGTTTGAGCCGCTGGTAAGAGCGCCACCAAGATTAATTGAAGGCAGAAGGTTTCCTCTGGCGATATTTACTTGCTCTTTGGCTTGTTGAACTTGATTCATGGAAATCAAGACTTCCATGTTTCGTTTAAGGAACATAGTGCGTAGGGATTCTGGATTAATACGCACCACTTTTTGATCTTGAGGAGCTGCAAAAGAGAAATTTGGAGTCACGAAGACCACAGCAGCAAGGATCAAAAATACACGTTGTTTTAGAGAGAAAAAATTCGTCATAGAGCCTCCAGCTGAGAATGAAGAAATTATTCAGCTGGAGCCGACTTGTCAAAAAGTTTCGCTTTTAGCTCTGGTTAGCGAAGAAAGTTTATTATACGGACTCCAAAATAGCGGTAACGCCCATTCCGCCTGCAGTGCAGATTGAAATAAGTCCACGGCTTTTGCCACCTTTTTCGTGGATCATTTTAGCAAGGCTCGCAACGATGCGGCTGCCAGTCGCGCCAAACGGATGCCCAATGGCCACACTGCCACCTTTAACATTCAGTTTACTTCGATCAATTGAACCCAGTGCCTTCGTGCGCTTTAGAACCCGGCGACAGTAGTCATCCGATTCCCAGGCCTTCATGTTGCACAGAGCTTGCCCAGCAAATGCTTCGTGAATTTCGAAAAAATCAAAGTCTTCAAAAGTCAGGTTGTTTCGCTCCAGCATTTGACTGACCGCGAGGGTCGGAGCCATCAGTAAACCTTCTCCCGCGACATAATTGACAGCTGAGACTTGGCTGTCAACAAAACGTGCCCACAAAGGAAGATTGTGCTGTTTTGCGGCCTCTTCACTTGTCAGAATCACGGCGGAAGCCCCATCAGATAATGGACTGCTATTGCCAGCTGTTAACGTTCCTTGCTCAGATTTGTCGAACGCAGGTTTAAGTTTTGAAAGCTTGGCCAAAGAAGTGTCGGGACGTATGATGCCATCTTTATCGTGTCCCTTAAAGTTAAAGACAAGATCCTTGTAGAAACCTTCTTCATAGGCACGGGCGGCGTTGTGATGACTGCGTTCAGCGAGCACGTCTTGTTCTTCTCGAGAAACCTTCCACTCTTTCACCATTTTTTCAGTGTGCTCGCCCATTGATAAACCCGTGCGCGGCTCTTGCACGGCTGGCATTTGCGGAATCAAATCTGACGGTCTAAGGCCAGAAAGAATCTTCAGTTTATCAACCCACTCTTTAGCCGCATTAAGTTCGACCAACATGTGTGCAAATCGTTTTGAGGCCATGATCGGCAGATCGCTGTTCGTATCGAATCCTCCGGCGATGCCAATATCAATTTGTTGAGCTGCAATCTTTAGCGCGATTTGGGAGCTAGTTTCGAGACTTGTCCCGCAAGCTCTTTGCAAGTTGTAGCCCGGCGTATGAGGGCTCAGCCCCGAGCCTTGCACGCATTCACGGGCAAAGTTCCAGTCAGAGGAGCTAAGCATCACTCCTCCCAGTCCGACATCACCAAGTTCTTTGCCTTCTAGATGATATTTTTGCACCAGGGCTCGTAAAGTCGAAATCATAAGTTCGCTCGAACTCACGTCCTTATAGGCCGTCATTGATTTCATAAATGGAGTACGAATTCCGCCAGAAACATAAACAGGACGCGTGCGCATAAACACCTCGAGGATAATAATCTGATACTAGTATACTCGGGTTTTAACGAATGGGCTAGGTGGACGAGGCTGTGTTTCAGCAATGAGAAAGCGAAGGAGACTCAAAATATAAAGGACCTGAGTTTGTGGCTCAGGTCCTTTATAGTGATTATCGATATTGAAGATTAGTCTTTAAACTGACGTCGTGGACCACGAGAACGTTTGATGCCACTGTGTTCGCGACGTTCAGTGCGTTCACCGCGCTCTTCGTTGCTAGGGCTAAAGCGTTTAAAACCTGACAAAGAACGCTCTTCAGTTCGAGGTGCTTTGTAGCCTTCAGTTGTTCGTGGGGCACGACCTTCGCCGTTTCCTTCCCAGCGATCATTCCGAGGCTGTTCAGATCTTTCTCCAGATGGTCTGCCACCCGAACGATCAGACGAACGGTAACCACCGCCATCTCTGCTGCGGCCTCCGCCACCACGGTAGCCACCGCGATCACCACCACCGTAAGAACGGCGAGGTCCTCTATCGTCCCGGCTGTTCGTGAAACGGTTGTCTTTGGGATCACGAGGCAAAAGCTCGCGAGGGATGCGGTCGCCCATATAGTCCAACATCAAATCTTTCTTTACGAAAACATTTGGGAAGTACGCGGCGATAAAGCGAGCCAAAAGCTCTTCTTTAGAGAACGGCTTTAAATCGATATCTTTGATTTCGACTAGATTTAGAATCAAGTCTGAAGCCAAAATCAACTCTGGAGCCTCAGCATCCATTGTGCTCACTTTATCCAAAACGTCTTTGATTTTAAGACCGGCTACTTCGTCAGCTGATGGAACCACGCCTTTAGTTAAAACGGCTTTGGTTGTCGTCATCACTCGGCGAAGCAGGTTCAATTGCTCTGGGTTGACCAAAGTAATCGCAATACCTTTTTGTCCGTTACGGCCTGTACGGCCGATACGGTGAACATAAGATTCCGCATCCCAAGGCAATGAATGGTTCACTACGTGAGTCAGATCTTTGATATCCAAGCCGCGTGCTGCAACGTCGGTAGCAACGATGACTTTTACTTTACGTTGTTTGAACTTCTTAAGTGTAGATTCACGTTCTGCTTGGCTCTTATCGCCATGCAAAGAATCTGCAGGGAAACCACGTTGAGTCAAAGCATCTGCAAGTTCTGCAACTTCCATTTTGGTTTGGCAGAAGATGATACCGTAGAACTCTGGAAGCGTCTGCAAAAGACGACCGATAACTTCGGTCTTATAAGAATTCTTAACTGTGTAATAGACCTGCTCGATAGTGTCGGCAGTTCCGCCAGCTTTATTTATTTGAACAGTTTCTGGATTCTCCAGATAAGTGCTCGTCAAGCGACGAACCTCAGAGCTCATTGTTGCGGAAAACAACCAAGTACGGCAGGCTGCGCGTTGCGAATCAGCGTCTTCTGGGTGAGTGGCTCTTAGGATCAGATCTAAATCGTCTTTGAAGCCCATAGAAAGCATCTCGTCGGCTTCATCAAGAACGACAGTTTTAACTTTTTGCAGTTTCAAAAGCTTTTGCTCAAGGAAGTCAACCAAGCGACCAGGCGTTGCCACAACGATATGTGCGCCTTTGCGAACACCTTCGATTTGAGTACGATAAGAAGCACCGCCATAGATTGTGATAACGCGAATGCCTTTTTTCTTTCCCAGTAGGGTGAGCTGTTCAGCAACCTGTAGCGCCAATTCACGAGTGGGACTTAGTACGAGGGCCTGAGTATCTTTGATAGAAGCATCAATATTTTCGATAAGTGGAATACCAAAAGCGGCAGTCTTGCCAGTCCCAGTCGATGCAAGACCGATAAAGTCTTGAGCTCCGCCTAGGAGGATCGGTAAAGCTTGGCGCTGGATGGGTGTCGGAGTCGAGTAACCCATGTCCTTCATAGCATCAAGGACGAGGTTGCTCAGGCCAAAGCTTTCAAAAGTTTCAACAGTTGTCAGTGGAGTCATTAAGAGGGACCTTTCAGATATAAGAAGGGCCCAAGATAAACGATCTTGGGCCCAAAAGCTCGATATATTTTTTATACGTTTAGGGACAGTGTACTATTTGCAGATTGATAAAGATTTAACCATAGCCGTAATCTGATCAATTTTCTGATACTTAGAATTCGACTTTATCACTGACCAGTAAGCACCTGGGCCTATAATGATTGTGCCGTTCTTGGCGACCATTTTAGCCATAATTCCGACGCCGCAATAGAGGTTACGGTAGGGATTTAGAATCGTCTTCTTTGGGCTGGTTGAGCTTAGGTTCTTATCGGCCTCCCAGTCAAAATCACAGTGCTTCCAGCCGCGGGTGTCCTGATAGGACAGTTGCAGCAAACCCTCAGAATAGACGGGACCACCAGTCACTGGATCCGTACCCATCGTCGTCTCATGCATTCTGGCGAGTGGGTTATGATTGCTTTCAAATTTGGTCATGGCAGCAATAAGCTGAGCCCAAACATTGGCGCGCTGATTATTGTCCAGTCTATCGTAGTTCGGGCAGAACTGGTTCATATCCTCTGCGCCTTGTAGTAGAGTGTTCCAGTCATTTAAAGCCAGTTTCATGATGTACTGGGCCCACTGTTCTCTCTCTGGATATTTTGAGTTTGTCCATACCAGAGGTTCCATTTTGTAGCCGGGCTCTGGCAGCGTGATGTCGTCTTCTCCTGTGTCTGGTTTTGTAATGGCACCGTTATCTTGCGGATCTAGCGAGCCCATGGAAGAAGATCCTCCAGATTTTGAACAGGCTGTTGACAGGACCATAAGAAGAGCCGCTGTGGCTGCGATTAGAGACGTTCTGGCATTTTTAAAAGTTGTATCTAGCATTTTTGTTACCCCCGCTGGTGTTAAAGAGCAACATGAAGACCATGTGAGGCATGTTACGAAAGCGGGGAAGTGACTGAAATAATTAGTGACTCAAACTGAGCCACTTGTCTCAATTTAAGACATTTTGTCGAACCCTTTGAGGCTGCCTAAAATGTGTGCAAAAAATTGCAAAAAAGATCGCGCATCTTCGCGCAAAGCACGCTATATAAAGGTCCTGCTTCAGCAAATTGAGTGAGGAAAATATCTGAGATGATTCATTTATCGAATATTTCAAAACAGCATGGGAATAAAATTCTTTATAAGAATGGCTCCTTCCAAATCAACAGTGGAGAAAAGATCGGTCTAGTCGGGCCTAATGGCGCGGGAAAGACAACGATCTTTCGTGTTATCACCGGCGAAGAAGGCATCGATGGCGGAAGCATTTCGAAATCAGACAGAACAGTGATCGGATATTTTTCGCAAAATATCGAAGAAATGAAGGGGCGCTCTGCTCTTGACGAAGTGAAGAATGCCGTCGGCGATATCATTAGCCTACAGAATCAAATGCAGGAGTATGAAACCAAACTCAGTGATCCCGATTTGGATGCCGATGAAATGACGCGAATTCTTGAGAAGTACGGCGAACTCCAGGCCGAGTTTGAAAGATGCGGGGGCTATGATCTCGAATCTCGTGCAGCGGAAATTCTGACAGGATTGGGAATTGGTCCGGAGGACTATCATCGCCCTACAGAAAGTTTTTCTGGCGGATGGAAGATGCGTATCGCCTTAGCCAAGATATTGGTTTTGAATCCAGAGGTTTTGCTGATGGACGAACCTACGAATCACTTGGATGTAGAGTCGATCGTTTGGTTGGAAGAATGGCTGGTCAATTTTAAGGGCGCCATTCTGATGACAAGCCATGATCGAGATTTCATGAATCGACTGGTCACTAAAATTGTCGAGATCGCAAATAAAACAATTACGGTTTACTCTGGCAACTATGACTTTTATGAACGCGAACGGGACATCCGAAAAGAGCAGTTAGTTGCTGCTGCCAAACGTCAAGAGGACATGTTGGCAAAGGAAGAAGAATTTATTGCAAGGTTTGCGGCCCGAGCTTCTCATGCCGCGCAAGTTCAGTCGCGGGTTAAGAAACTTGAAAAAATTGATCGTATCGAGGTACCACCGGAAGAAGAAACGATAAAATTCGAATGGCCTGTACCTCCGCGTGGCGGTGACGAAGTCGTCAAGTTCTCGAACTTATCGAAAATCTATAAGCGAGACGACGGCGTGGAAAAGCTGGTTTTTTCTGGAGCTAATGGTTTGGTAAAAAGGTTGGACCGAGTGGCCGTGGTCGGAGTGAACGGAGCCGGAAAGTCTACGTTATTAAAAATTATCGCAGGTCATACGGAGCCCACTTCAGGTGTCTTGCAGCTCGGTGCCTCCATCAGTCTTGGATACTTCAGTCAAAATTCTTTGGATGTTCTAGATCCAAAAAGCACCGTTTTAGAAGAAGTTCACTCGCGCATTCCTAACGCAGGTTTGGGATTTGTGCGAAGCTTACTGGGAGCTTTTAAATTTTCTGGGGAAGAGGCTGACAAGAAAATCTCAATTCTGTCCGGTGGCGAAAAATCGAGAGTCGTTCTTGCGACCATCCTTGCGCAGCCGGTAAATTTTTTGGTCCTCGATGAACCGACGAACCATCTGGATATAAAATCCCGTGAGGTCCTTTTGGAAGCGATCAAAAACTTCCCAGGGACCGTGATGATCGTAAGCCATGACCGTCACTTCCTTAGAGAAATAACCACTCGAGTTTTTGAAGTGGATAAGAGCCACATCAATATTTACGACGGCAACTACGAATATTACACCCACAAGAGAAAAGAGCTGATGGCCTAAACAAGCCCCGAGTTGTCTCGAATCGATTCGAGACAACTCTGTCTTAGGTGAGGCAGTTAGATTAAATAAAAATTAATTTTCATTAGCTGCAATATAGCCGAGCTATCTGTTTAAGTGTTCAACGAAAAATCCGATAAATCCTACAGACAGAAATAAATAACCAAATTTTGAACGTAGGTGGTGGTTATGAACGTTGATTTCGGGGCATTTGCCCTGCGCCAGATCTTGGCGTCTGCAGTTGTACTCGGTCCTATTCTCGTGCTCATTGGGTTGAGCTTTCATCTTTTTACCGAAGACAGGCGAAGCGTAAAAATATATGTCGCGTGGGGTGTCCTCCTAACGGGACTGGGTGCTTTGTGTCTTTATAATGAGTTCAAGCAACCCGAAAAAAAATCGGTCACGATCGAAACAGAACTCGAAAGTCGATCCACGGAATCTATCTAAAGCTATTTTTTCTTCCGTTTCAGAGGGTTCCATGATTTGCTTCTTCACATTAGGAGAGCGGCATGGATCCCACGGAAAAAAAGAAAATTTGGAGCTGGGCATTTTACGATTGGGCCAATAGTGCCTATTCCACAACTGTCATGGCGGCCTTCTTTCCGGTGTTCTTTAAAACCTATTGGAGCCAGGGAACAGAGGCTGTGGTCACGACGGCTCGCCTTGGAACAGTCATCTCTATATCAAGCCTCATGATTGCTCTTCTAAGTCCCACCCTGGGAGTTATGGCTGACCTTAAAGGTTTCAAAAAAATGTTCTGCATGGTTTTCACCGTGTGTGGCGTGCTTGCCTGTGCGTCTATGGGAATCATCCCTGCGGGAGAGTGGCTGTGGGCTTTAATTGCCTATGGACTTGCCATGATGGCTTTTAATGCCGCAAGCGTTTTCTACGACTCCCTTTTGCCATTCGTCGCAAGCCGCAAGCATTTAGATTTTACTTCTTCGCTGGGCTACTCTTTGGGATACCTGGGCGGAGGCATTCTTTTAACGATCAATGTCTTGATGACGATGTTTCCGGAAAAGTTTGGATTGGCTGATGCGACTCAAGCTGTGAAGGTTGCATTTTTTATGGTCGCAATCTGGTGGCTGGTTTTTTCTTTGCCTTTGGCAAAAAATATTCCGGAGCCGAAAACAAATCTGTCCTCTGAAAATCTTTTAAGGTTGACTCAGCAGAGCTTACGCAAGCTTTTTAAAACCTTAAGGGATCTTGTTCATCATAAGAATCTTGCGCTTTTTATCTTGGCCTATTGGCTTTATATTGACGGCGTCTATACCGTCATGACGATGGCAGTGGACTATGGAATCTCTATCGGTTTTGAATCCAAGGATCTAATCGCTGCATTATTGATTACTCAGTTTATTGGTTTTCCCTGTGCCTATTACTTCGGAACTATTACCAAGCGCTGGGGGCCTAAGCGGCCTATTCTGGTTTGTATTGGGGTGTATAGTGTCACGGTGATTGCAGCGACCTATATGGCTTCAGCTTGGCATTTCTATTTGTTAGCGATGGTTATAGGGATGGTTCAAGGGGGAGTCCAGTCTTTGAGTCGTTCGATGTTTGCGCAGATGATCACAAAAGAAGCGAGCGGGGAGTATTTCGGACTTTTCAATATGGTCGGCCGATTTGCTTCCATTTTGGGACCTTTGGTCGTTGCATTTGGTGTCACTGTGACCGGTAATTCACGAATGGGAATGATAGGCTTACTTGTTTTGTTTGTCACTGGCGGCTGGTTACTGGCTTTGGTGAAGGCTCCGGAAGGACATTCCGAGCAAAAAAGGTAAAGGGCCAATAACTATTGGACAATTCGTCATTAAAGCGACATAAACGGGCCCATGAGCTACAATCCTAGAGATCATTATTTTAGAAAAGCGAAGCAAGAAAATTTTGCGGCTCGCTCTGTCTTCAAGCTCGAAGAAATTGATAAAAAGTTTAAGCTTTTTAAACCCAGTCAGATCGTTTTGGACTTGGGGGCTTCGCCAGGTTCGTGGTCTCAGTATGCTTCCAAGGCCGTGGGCGAAAACGGTCGTGTCCTAGGTGTTGATCTTAGTCCCGTCACGGTAAAGCTAAAGAATGCTGTCTTTATACAAGCCGACTTGCGCGATTTAAATCTCGAAGAGATTTTTAAAGAGCACGGATTCGAACCGCCATTTAACTTGGTTCTTTCTGATATGGCTCCTAAAACAACAGGAATCAGAATGACGGATCAAGCCCGGTCCATGGAACTCTGCGAGCTGGCTCTGGATGTGGCTCGCCGTTTTTTAAAGAAAGATGGTCATTTCGTCTGCAAGTTATTCCACAGTGACGATTTCACAAAGCTTCGCGACGAAATTAAGAAAAGCTTTAATAAATTTGAAGCCGTTCGTCCTGATTCCGTGCGTAAGATTTCTAAAGAGATATTCCTGGTGGGTATCGGAAAAAAATGATCATCAAGGTTTTCGAGAACGAAAATTTCGTTATCTGCAATAAGCCCAGTGGCGTACTGTCGACGCCAAGTCGTTTTGAAGCACAAGATGAGCGAGGATGTCTGGGGACGGAACTGCAGAAATCCTTGGGCTTGCAGATTTATCCAGTCCATCGTTTAGACTTCGAAGTCAGCGGCTTGGTGATGTATGCGAAAAATGCCGAGGCCCATCGCAAAGCCAACGGTTGGTTTGAAAATCGCCAGGTGGAAAAAACCTACCGAGCCCAGACACAGCATCAAAATTTTGAACATTGGCCGGTCGAGGTCGAAAATCCGCGCTGGCCTATTGATCTAAAAGAAAAATCTCACTTCGAATGGAAGGGAAAGCTGTTGAAAGGCAAGCGCAGAGCTTATTCTAGCCCCCATGGCAAGCCAACGCTGACTGTGGCTGACTACCTCGGTGTTGATTCTTCCGGAGCCCTTCAGTGGGATCTCCATCCCGTTACCGGTCGTTCCCATCAATTGCGTTTCGATTTAAGTCGTCATGGTTTCCCCATCCTAGGTGATCGGCTTTACGGTTCAAAGGTCGCTTTGAAAGACCAAAGAATCGCGCTTTGTTCTTACCGCATCGAATTTAGCAAAGCGCCAGGCGCGGATCAGCTGGGGCTGCCTTCTGTCGTCGAGATCAGTGCCTTATTCGAATAGGTAGCGACTGTGCAGGTCTGCCAAACGGGCTTGCATTCCAACTTTAGAAGACAAGACTTGTTCCTTGATGCTGATTTTCTCAAGAGTCTTTTTGATCGAGCCAGGTTTTCTCATCCCGCCAGATTGGATCATGAGATTTGCGGCTAGACCCGTCACCCAAGCGGTCGCTTGCGAAGTTCCGCTCATAAATCCGTAATGCCCACCAGGTAGGGAAGAATAGATGTGCTTACCTGGTGCTGCAATGTCGACAGAGCGTACACCATAGTTGCTGCTGGCAAGTAGAGTCTTCTGCGTATCGAGAGCTGCGACCGATATCATATTGCTTAAACGATAGCCCGCTGGAAAATAGCCACTTTCATCAGTGTTTCGCCCCTCATTCCCTGCGGCCGCAACGAATAGAATCCCTTCACGTTCTGCATCTCTTATTGCGGCTTCTTCCAGCGGGCTCCTCTCATCTCCACCACCTGAGTAGTTAATAATATCGGCTTTCATTTTGGTCGCGTAACGAATGGCCTTGACCGTATTCAGGAGGTTGTCCTGCGCTGGTTGAGCCGGGTCATAGTACTTCAACACCATAAATTTCACACGGCTCGAAGGCGCCCTCTGCTTGATGATTCCAGCAACGTGGGTTCCGTGCCCATGGTTATCAGTTAGATCGTGACTGTTGGAAACAAAGTTCCATCCGTGGAGGTCATCGGCAAATCCATTGCCATCGTCATCATAAGAGTTATTTTTTTCTCGCGGGTTCGTCCAGAGGTTGTCTTTAAAGAGTGGGTGGTTGATATCAACACCCGTATCTATGATTGCGACGATAATATCGCGCGGTTCTTGCGCAACTGTGGTTACGTAAGAAGAAGACATCATAAAAATCCCTACTGTTGTGATTTGCAGAATAGAAAATGCTTTCATGCAAACACACAAAGCAAAGACGGAGCCAGCTTGCCAAGCAAGTGAGAGGCATTTCAGGCGTTAGCAAGCGTTTTGTGTATAGAACTGTTTGAACAGCAGGAATCGTCGAACGATTGTAGAGAATTCTGTTGGCAGCACTAAAGAATAGTCAGCTGTCGAACTTTTGATCGGGCTATAACGGAATATAACGCACGCCAGAGGCCGACTCTGGCGAACGCTAATTTAAGCAACTCTTTTCATTTTAGGATCTTTGGCGATGGTGTACTTGTTGCGACCGGTCTCTTTGGATTCATACAGTGCTTCGTCGGCACGCTTATACCAATGATCGGCGTCTTCACCTGGAGAGAGCTCGGCGATCCCCGCTGAAATAGTGAATCGGATCTGCATATCGTCCTGAACAAAGACTTCCTTACGGATGCGGTTCATGGCATCTTCGACTATTTTAATCGCAGAGTCGACATGGCAGCCTGGTAAAATCACCGCAAATTCTTCTCCACCTAAACGAGCCAGGAAGTCTTCTTCGCGAGAAAAACTTTCCTGAAGCATACGAACACATTCTTTAAGAATGCAGTCTCCGATATCGTGTCCATAGGAGTCATTGATCTTTTTAAAGTGATCGATGTCCATGACAACCAAAGAGATGGGATCCTTATCCAGCTGATTCAACTGGATGTACCTTTTGACTTGTTCATCGTAAGAGCGGCGATTGTGAGCCCCCGTTAAGTGGTCTCGGCGCATATTCTGGTTGGCTTCCATCAACTGCTTTTTGACAGTCGTCAGATTTTTCTTAATCGATTCCATGCGTTTTGATCGTCGTTCATTCTTAGAGCTCTGGTGTTTCAAGTAAAAGCTGATAAATTCACGAGATTTTGCACGAAGCTCGTCGATAGAATTGGCTTCCACTGCTTCTCGCAATTGTTCAAGGCTCTGATTAATATCGCCTTGCGAAGATTCTTCAAGATGGGCTTCTTCGCTGAGGTGATCAGCAAAATCCCAAATGATGCGTTTAAAGTCATCGAAGGTGTTTTGCACATAGGTGTATTCATCAATGCGATAGCTGGAAATAAACTGTCGCAGTTTGAACAAGACCTTTTCCGTCGCCTCGGGATCGTCTTGGACGAGTTCTTTGGCAAAGGTATCTAATTTGTTTCGAACTTTTCGAACTGAGTGATTTTGTATTTCGAAAAGGTGTTTATTGTAGACGTCCAATATATAAAGCAGCGTTGCTCGGTCTTCTGTCAGAATCGGAGCTTCCTTGGCTTTACCCTGAGGAGTCGTTCCCCAGTCCATATCGAATTGTTCAACGAGTTTTTTAACCCATGATTTCAAAGGTGCCTCCTGATGGTTCATCGGCGAAGTGATATCACACTCCTATCGGAACAATGGGGGGCGGGTTTTAGTAGGGTGCAGATTATTTAATCATGGAATCTCATTTTGAGATGGCTCTTAGCGTGATCATGTTATTTTCCCAGTGTCCCCCTGCAATATTTTGTTTTTTTGCATTTCTTTTGGTCAAGCCTTCAGAACAAGACGAGAGTCTTTATGATGTTGCCATAGCGAAGGGGGCTGCATGGGAATTGATGCACATTTATCGGGTCCGGATTTCTCAAAAGGTGTTTCTATCGATTTGCTTCAGGAGGGAGAGATTTTAAGGGGCCATGTTGGAGAAGAAGCAGTTTTATTAATTCGCCATGAAGGTGAAGTCCATGCCATTGGTGCCGTTTGTTCCCACGCCGGCGGACCTCTAGAAAAAGGAATTTTAAAAGGCGACTCTGTCGTTTGCCCGTGGCATCACTCTTGTTTCAATATTCGTACTGGCCACCCAGAAAAGGCACCGGCTTTAGCGGCAATACCTTCATGGTATACGAAAATTTTTGATGACAAGATATTTGTAACAGAGAGGAAGCATCCTCCGATTTTACCATACCGAGATACGGCTCATCAAAAGATGGTGATCGTCGGGGCGGGTGCTGCTGGCGTAGCTGCGGCCACTCGGCTTCGGCAAAGTGGATTTATGGGTTCCATCCATTTGATTAGTGCAGAGAGCACATTGCCTTATGATCGAACGTTGCTTTCTAAAGAGTATATGTCTGGAATTATATTTGATGAGGAGCTCCCGCTTTGGTCAAAAGAATTCTACGCGCAAAATAAGATCAAACTGGAGCTCGGTGTGGAGGTTCGGGATATTAACCCCGAAGCAAAGACGGTCATACTTTCCGATCGAAGAACCTTACAATATGATTCTTGCTTGCTCGCGACAGGAGGCGTCCCTCTGACTCCACCCATAACTGGAATTGAACTTGAACATGTTTTCAAATTGCGATCGCTGGGGGATGCTCAAAAAATTCTCGGTCAGTTAAGTTGGGGCAAACGAGTTGCGATTATTGGGGCGGGTTTCATCGGTCTTGAGGTAGCTGCTGCCTTAAGAGATCGACATATGGAAGTTCACTTGATTGCTCCTGAAGAATTGCCTTTACTGCGAACTCTGGGCGTGACTGCGGCAAGCTACCTTAAAAAGCTTCACGAAAAAAATGGAGTCAACTTTCACCTGGGGCACAAAGTCGATGAGATCACTCCTCAGAAAGTGATTTTGGATGATCAATCGGAGATCGAATGTGATTTGGTTATTGTCGGTGCAGGTATTCGGCCCACACTCGATTTACCAATCCGTGCCGGTTGCGCCGTGGGTAATGGTGTGAAGGTGAACGAATATTTGGAGACAACTATTCCTGGGATCTATGCAGCTGGTGATATTGCCCTTTGGCCTGACTTGCTGACAGGAAAGCACTGCCGAGTAGAGCACTGGGAGGTTGCAGAAAGATTAGGTCAGACGGCGGCGCTAAATATGATGGGCATTCCGACAAAATTTGTTGAAGTTCCATTTTTCTGGACAGAGCACTATGGCATTCAAATGGGGTATGTCGGTCACTCCTCTGGCTTTGATCGCATGGATGTGCTTGGGGAACTTGATGATAACGATTTCGCTATTGCCTATTATGAAGGAGATCGTGTCATCGGCCTGTTGACGGTGGGCCGAGATGAGGAAAGTCTTTTGGTAGAAAGTGCTCTTTCCAAAATGGACGGTCAAGCTGCCCAGGAGATAATTTTGGCCTATGAACGAAAGAAAACTCTTCGTCACAGGCCTGTGCAAAAAGAACTAATTTTTTAACCCGTAAGTTGGCGACAAGATCTGCGACTGTGAATCCTCCCAAAGGGCATCACGAACGGCGCGGTTTTCCGGAGTGTATAAAACTAACGGTTCTGCGCCGTAGCCAGTCGAAAAAGGAATTGTAACGCTTTTCTTACCGTCAAGAAGCACGGCCTCAGGCAGGTTCACGAAAGCTTGGCCCATCGGACGAAGAGAGATCTTCTTCCAAGAGGTTTCGTGCTGGGATAAGTAGTCGTCATATTCGACGGCCCCTGAAGCTTGGTGTGTACTCGACACCTTGATATTCAGTTCGCCTGTGGGCGCGAGCGCCAACAACGAAACATCGGCCTCTAATATAGCGAGTGTCGAATTATCGAACTTCTTAAAGGCTCTTTTATCGACAACCGCAGTGCTGTAGTCCTCTTCAAGAGAAGGGTCTTTTTTGAAAGCTTCTTCAAAATTTTTGCGAATCTGTCGAGCCTTCTTTCCATCCAGCAAGAGACTGATAAAGTTGCTGGCAGTAAGTCCCGGCAAGGAGTCTTCAGTGAGACCGGCAATTTCCTGATCAGTCAGGTTGTCGCCGTCTCCATCGATTTGCACATTCACTTCGCAGGTATTCCAAGTGGAAACACCCTCGTAGAGCTTGACTGCGACCTGTAGAACGCGGGTGTCATTTTTTTCAATGACGCGATAACCAGCTGATTGAATATCACAGTTCAAGTCATTAACGATATCCTCTCGGTTGCCTTTTTTTCGTAGATCAACATCCAGCAGATTGAACAAGTAACCTGTTCCTTTGTGAATGCCGTCATTCGCCAGACGAATTTCAGCTAAGCTGCCCGGGCTGTCTGCCGCTGAAGATGAGCGTACAACGAAGGATTTCGCAGCAACTTGAGAGATCTTTCGGGCCACGACCAATGCTGGCATTTGCGAAATCTTCTGCCCATCAGCGGTCCATGTGAAATAGCCATCAAGCTCTTGTTCAGAGGCTTCCATTTTCGTGGCAAGAATTTGAGCGCGAACTTCAACTTCTTTTTCTTCCCCGGGCCCAAGAGTCAGATTTTCGGCACTGATCTTTACTGCGGCAGAGCCATTCCAGATCGGTGTAAGCTTAAGTGATTCTAAGCTGATATTTTTAAGCCGGATTTTCCGACTAAGAACCTTTTGCTGTTCTATATCGGTCAGTCCGAATGAAAGTGTCGCCGGTACTGTTACCAGTTTCGCCTGCAATGAACTTGCGACTTGAACGCGGCCTGCACCTTGCCTGCTTACGGTGTAAACATTTTTCTGCCGGTCAGCGATCACTTTTCCGTGAGCCAAGAGAACTGATTTGAGTTCGGCGGGACTTAGTTCTGGAAATTTTTGCTTCAATAGTGCCATAACGCCAGCGATGTGTGGACCGGCCATTGACGTACCAGAAAGAGGTTTGCCGAGGTCACCAGATCCCATGGCCGCTGAAATAATGTTGGTCCCGGGGGCTGCGATTTCAGGTTTAATAAGTCCGTCATAAGAGCGAGGACCACGCGAAGAAAATGGAGAGATCGTGTCAATGATATCGGGCTTTGCAACTTTCTGCGGGCTCTTGAGATCCGCAATGACTGTGCCTTGCGCCAATTTTTCCTTAAGTGTTGTTCCAGTCTTAAGTGATATCATGACAGAGGGAATCGGGTAGGCGACATCGCCGGACATCCCTTGCGGGTCGCCGTCGACATTATTGGCGATAATAACGGCAATAGCTCCGGCCTTGAAAGCGCGATCGACTTTTTCGGCGAAAGAAACCATTCCGCGATCAATCAGAGCAATTTTGCCACGAATTTGCTCTTTTAAGGGAGATTCAAAATCAACATTAGCAAGGCCCGCCGCGATCAGTTCTCCTTTCATTTCCGAAAACTCAGCCAGCGGTTTGCCAAGGCTGCCTTCGACAGCTTCAGCAAGAAGAGTGTCCTCTCCGAAAGAAAATTCAGCAGCAGAAACCAAAATGTTCTGATTTTGATTGTCGATACTAGAAGCGACAGATATGGCCTCTTCGGAAACGCCGGGAGCACCGACGATGTACTTGTTATCGCCGGAGTTGCCACCAGAGGCCACTACGATCGTTCCTCCACGTACAAGATTTTTAATGGCGTGGCCGTACATGATATGAGGACTGCCATAACCGCTGCCAAGTGAAAGGTTGACCACATCTAAGGCATCTTGAAAGGTGCTATCTCCAGAAGGATTCGCCGCATACTCCAGGGCGGCAATCACAACGTCAGCGCTGGTCGAGCCATTTGCGCCGAAAACTTTGATCGCATAAAGATCAGCTTCCGGAGCAACTCCACTGTAAGTATTGATACCGTCACCGATACCTGCCACGGTTCCTGCAACATGGGTTCCATGACCTGCTTCGTCTATGGGGTTGGGATCGGGCTTGGGAATTCTTAAAGCGGGATCAGGGGAGTTGCTATTGTAATCGGTACCCACGAGGTCTATTCCACCTACGACTTTTTCATTCGGAAAGAGTGGGTGAGCTTTGGCTGGATCAACGAACATATAGATTTCCGGAGTACCGGGACCCATAAACATCTTGTGAGTGTAGTCGATACCGGTATCGATAATACCCACCTTCATGCCCTGACCTTTGATATTTTGTTCGTAGGCAGCTTCGGAGCCAATGAACTTAACCGAAGTGTTTTCGCCGATCTTTTGAGTTACAGGGTCCGTCTGAAGTTGCGCACGATGAAAAGAGCCGGCTTTTTCAGACATCACGACACTTTGTAAAGAGTTGATTTTCTTTAAATGCTCTGCGGGAGTGTAAACGGCCAGCCCATTCAGAACAGCGCGATAGCGAATGAGAACTCGAATATCTTTTGAGATGCTCTCGAGCTCAGCAATAGTGGCAGCTTGTTCGGCTTCGATTTTCTTAAGCTGTTGGGGATCGATCTCCAGCTTTCCGTTTTTTCTTTGAGCTGTTTCAAAGAGCGCAGGGTGTTTCAACTTTAAAATTGTGACAGTTGGTTCTTCCACGGTGGGGCGTGTAGTGTAGAGACCATCTAAAAACTCGGGTCCACCAAAGTTATTTAGGGAGGCATCCTGGGTGCAAGCAGAGACAATCAAGGATGATAATGCTAGTAGAAAAATATTTTGTCGCATGTGCGGCCCTCACTCAGTAAGTGTCAAAAAGACACTGGATTCACGGCTTTTGAAGCCCAATAGCATTCCATAACAAGTTCCATGCCCAGGGCAGTGGTGCCACCGGGGACTTCTTGAACAGCTATTTTTAGTCAAGTTCCGAGGGCTTGAGAAGATAATTGCCCCTTCTGTGCTCTGGTTTGAAAAAAGACTTCGAGTGTTTAAAACTTTGACTCGTCATTTTTGGAAGTTTTTACTGGGCAGGGCTCTTTATGTGCCCGTTCTGTAAGCTATTTCTGGTTTTTTTGAGGGGAGTGGGGGAGCGTTTTCAGAAATTGCTTAAGCCATAATCACGCACCGCAAATAGCCACAAATTTTTTAAAAAACTGCAAGAAATCGGGTTGACAACAGGGGGCCTTTCCGACAAATTGGCCTCTCCGAAACGCACTGGTTCGCTAGCTCAGCTGGTAGAGCACTTCACTTTTAATGAAGGGGTCCATGGTTCGAATCCATGGCGAGCCACCATTCTAATTTCAAATAGGAATTAGACGTGCATTTTCCCTAACGTTCCCATCGTCTAGGGGCCTAGGACACCTCCCTTTCACGGAGGATACAGGGGTTCAAATCCCCTTGGGAACGCCAATTTTAGAATAAACAAAAGCCCAATCGCAAGATTGGGCTTTTTTTTATTCTAACTCTGACTTTGCAATTTGGTTTGAACTCAAAAGGCACTCCGTGCGGGGTTCATCGGCGTAGCAGGATGCTACCCCGAGGGTGCCAAAGGCAGGGCGAAGCCCCGAGGGCCCGGACGGCCCGAGCCCCAATCGTCGCTTCACTGAAAGTTCCATGCGTAAGCGGCGGACAAGGTAAACACAAGTCAGCTTTGAGGTTCTCAGGCGGAGCTAATGCCTTATCAATTTAGAAAACCTCGTAAATCTTCCGAGAGCGCCTCAAGAAGCTTTTTACGCGGAATTTTGGTCTTCTTGGACATCCACTCTTGCTCCGCATACATAACAATAATTCCATTGAACATTTTATTGAAAGAACGGTGTCCCCACATATTAGTTTCGATAAGATCTATTGCAAACTGCAATTCAGCAATTTTAATCGCAGCAATGTTCTTATCAGAATACAACTCCAAAATATTGTGTTGGTGTTTGCTCAAAATTTCCCATTTTTTCGCATAGTCCGTTCTCAACGTATGATTATAAATTACAAAGAGACCAGTAACTGCAAGCGACAGCAAGAGAATACCCTTCACCATTTGAAAACCCATTCTCTCTTGGAGATCTCCGGACTCATTCTCTACATTAGAGCCACTTAAATTCGAAGCAGGCATTCTACCCACATCCTGAACTAGTTTCGCGATGGGAATTCGTGTCGTGTTTTTTGAAAGGCACGCATAAATATTAATAGCCAGCACTGTGCAAACAATAATTGGCCAGGCTGCATGAATGGGATTACGACCTGCCTTGGGTTTGTTCTTAGAAAAATGTCCTCGAAAGTAAAAGAAGTCTTCCAGATGCCAGTCTTCATAAATTTGATACTCAGCTTCTAAAGTGTCTCTGAACCACGGAACAGAGTTCACAACTGACGTGAACAAGATAGTAATACCCATCCATTTACTGAGCATGAGAATATCTTCATGGAAAAAGACTACAGCCAGTAAATTTAAGTAGAGAATTCCTATCCAATGAGCTGCATAGATAAATTGTTTTCTTAAAGACTTCAGACCTGCATTACCGAATTCAATTTTATCGCAATGGGAAACAACAACGGATGCTGCAAGTAAGAAAAGCGAAGAATAAACATAGATACTTTTCCAACTCCAGGTTTGCCAAGAACTGACCTCCTGCCAGTTCTCACTCGTCCTTGCATAACATATCAGAGACAATATGACTGTAAATCCAAAGTACCAATTAAAGCGATAAGTTTTAAATAGCCATGTGTTTGTAATTTTCATTATGTTTATATCGGGATCTGTCGAAATCTACTGAATATTCTTTCTCAAATATTCTAACTGTCCAAAAACGAGAGCCCCCCTTTGCCCAGGAGGAGCTAAGTCATTCAATTTACTGATTTATCCTCTGTTAATATTTCTCAATATTTCCGTCAAAGGTCTGACAACTTAAATAGGATGCCGAATTCTCGCACCTACTCTACAAACATCTGGTTCATTTTGATGCTGTCCCTAACTGAATGCAGGGGCACTTTCCTATCACTCATGCCGCGATAATACTAAATCTTCAGAAAAATCTCAGTCGAATCCGGAACTGTTGTTATTCTGGAAGATGTCTTAAGATCTTTATTCCTAGAGTGGGCGCCGTTCGTCCATCTAGGTTTGCAACCGGCCTACCGAAATAAAGATACCAACGCTATTCAATGACTTTTCAAGAAGGGTTTAGCTTTGACTGATAGCAAGTCATTGTTGATATTGCTACTTCATAACCGTGCCGCTCCATTCGAATAAACTCATCATCAGTCAATGGTCCTAAGGTCGTCGGGAAATTAGCTACGGCATTTACGTCTTGCTCGTTTAGATGATCTATTAAAGACAGTGCAACTTTGTGATGTTTTCCAATACTCTCCGAGGTATAGCCCATAGCCAAAAGTACACCCTTCTCTGGGTTTAGATTGAGGTACTGCATTAGAATCCTGGTTCTTAATGACCTTATTTGCTCAGTGGCGATATCAACCAACCTAAGCGGAGCCAAAAATGTCTATAGGCATCAAAGAAACGCCTTTGCTTTTCCTTCCGCAAAGGAAAACACACTTCGCTTAGATATCTTTGAACTGACTTTTCGAGTGCTTGGTGAATTGGCTGATTTATCTGTTATCTATAGGTAAAATCATCTAATTGCATTCTCCAGAGGGAGGGTTAGTAGGGATTCATCGACTTTTCCTGCAAACCCGGCCATATAATTAGAAGATTAAAAATAAGGAGAGCAAGATGCTCAAAATATGGCGGCAACTTCCGCTGCGGAAGCAGTGGTTATTTTTTATTCCGGTTACAGCTATCCTCGTCGTCGTAACTGGAGTAACGGGCGGATACATTTCATCTCAAATTTCAGAACCCGAGTCGGCACTACGGGACCTGCTGAACCTTTTCAATAGTGCGCTTATGACCGTGGTTGTTTTTTGGGGTGTCATCAACTTGATCCCGCGGGCCCAGCAGATCGCGGCTTGGACTTTTTTCCTTTTACTTTCCGCTTATACGCTGTCTTCTGCAGTTTCTTCGTTAAATGGGAATTCTCTTTTTAGTGAAGAAGTCACCACGGCGATGAGCATTTATTGGATCCTGCAGATCGTGCAGTGGTTCGCCGTAGCTCCCTTGGCCATTCTCTTTTTCTTAAAAAAGAGAGACACCTTACAAAAAGATTCTCGCCCGTGAGCCCCTATTAAAGGATCGTGACATTTAAATTTAGGTATAACAGAACAGGGGCGTCGTCTTGTTGTGAAAGCGCAACTTTCCGAAAAACCTTCGACATATATGGCAGAACATTTATACTCGACAATATGAATATACTTAAAATCATCACACCAGCAATTTTACTCTTGGCCATGTCTTTTCCTATCGATAGCCCAGCAAAAACTGTGGTGTCTCTGGAAGGATCCGCGATTTGGCAAACTCGTAACGATCAGCGTGTCCCCGGAAAAGGTGGAACTGAGTTTTCGTTGAGTGATTTTGACAAGGGACCCTTTCCGGGTGTTCGCCTTTATGTGGGCCATACTTTTAATGAACGGCATGAAATCCGCGCTCTCTATGCGCCGCTCGAAGTCGAAATAGACGGGAAGTTTGATCAAGCCGTTATTTTCCGAGGGTCGACGTTTGCGGCAAATACAGACACAAAAGCCCTCTATAAGTTCAACTCGTATCGTATAACCTACGCCTATCATCTTGAACCAAAAGGCGAGTGGAATATGGCCTGGGGTTTTACTGGGAAAATTCGTGATGCAGAAGTTCGCCTGACTCAAGGCGCGCTGAGAGAGAGTAAATCGAATGTCGGCTTTGTACCCCTCTTGCATTTTCAGGCAAACCGAGCTCTGTCAGAAAATTGGCTGTTCCGATTCGATTTTGATGGACTGGCGGCTCCGCAAGGGCGAGCTTTTGATTTGGCTTTTTTCCTAGAAAGATCATTGGAGTGGAATAATCTAAGCGCCTTCGGAGGTTATCGAACTCTTGAGGGCGGGGCTGATAATGATGAGGTATTCAACTTCGCGTGGATTCACTATGCAGTCTTAGGATTGCGTGGGGAGTTCTAGATATAAAAAACCCAGGTATTCGATAAATACCTGGGTTCGATTGGCGAAAGATGATGTGCTAAGAGCTAGTTGCTGCTTCCAAAATATTCTTTAACAACCTTTTCAGTTTCTGGCTTTCCAACGGGAGAGAATCCATTGTCTTGAGGACCTTTCTTAGAAGGATCAACAGCGATATCCCAAAAGTTGATACCACCGAACCAAGGCCAGCGTGGCTGCCAGAATGATTCGAAGACTGCAGCGAAAGCGGCGGCTTGGTGCTTGATATTAACAGTGCCTGAACCGGCATAAGCAAACGGATCGATAAATCCTTTATCAACCGATCTAAATCCGATTTCTTTGATGATAGCTTTTTGTGGATGATCTAGTGTGAACTCGATCTCCATAAGGCCTGTATCCAACTGGGTCGCATACGAATCTGCGCGGTTTTTTAGGACACTGACAAGTTCTCGGTAGTCTGCCGGTAGCTGTTGGTCTTGCGAGGCCAAAGAGCGGTAAATATCAAGACCGATAGCATCGAGCTCTTTCCAAAAGCTGGCCAAGTCTTGCCAGATTTTGTTTTCGGCTGGGTTGCTGGGGTTTGCAAGCTCTACCAGGCGATATCTCCAGCGTTCAAACTCACCACCTGAAGCAGTTAATCCACCGGCGTTGACCGAGTCATCGGTAAAGTTAATATCATACATCAAGCGAGCATTTGGCAGCTTGGCACGAGTGTAACGTAAGAGTTCCAGCCAGCGACCTGGAAATCCATGCGGATGTTCGGCCCACTGATCTTCTAAGCCTACAGTCATTGAGTAAAGTTCGGCACCGATAGTGAACTCGTCAGCTTTAGCCATTCTTGCGACGGTGATGTACATATCCATAAACACACGGAAGGATTCAAACCAACGGTTTGGATCGCGCGGTTGGATATTTCCGTGCCACCAGGTTTTTAAAGAACCATCGGGCTGTTTTTCATAGTAAGGAAATTCTCCGCGAGGTCCCACGACGAAAAAAATAGGTCGAATCCCTGCAGTCATGCCTTGGCCTTGAATGTATTTAATCAATCGAGCCATGCGGACTGCTTCTTTGGATCTTTCCGCCGGAGGAGTCACGGGAATGATTTCCGTAGAGAATGGTCCCGTCATGGTTGCGCGCACATTCAATATAATGTGATTAGATCCTAGTCGCTTGGCTTCATCGACAGCTTGTTGAGCTAAGGTTTTGGGAGCCGCGCCAACAGCCGCATCATAAAGGAAACCTTCGGTTTCAGTCAGGTTGAAGCCGGCCACGTTTTTTGCGCTGGCGCTTTGTACGTAAAGGCCCAAACTTAGTAGGAACGTTAAAAAGAACTTCATAAATTATCTCCCAAACTATTCAACACGTTTTAGGAAAGAGCAGGCGACGCCTTGTCCCTTGCCACCAACGACGACATAAACATTCAAGCCACCTTCAACCACGTTGCCGCGCAACTGGAACCAAGAAGCGCCAACTTTACGTGCCGACGTCAATATGATGACGCCATCATTTCCTTCAGTGCCAAGATTCAGTTCAATAGAAATATTTCCTGAGTCTATGCGGCCCAAGCTGTAACCGTTGAAGCTTGTGACAATCAAACGCGCTTCCATCTTTGAACCCGACGGCAAGAACAAAGTGCCCTCATAGGTTCCGTTTGCGGATGGGGCATCGGGATTTGCAAAATCCCATGGGTTGGTGAAGGCCTGAACCTTGACTCCTTGAAGGGTCTTAAGACCGCTACGCACAAACGGGTCGACTAAGGAGATTTTCTCGCCATCAATCTTAAATTCGACAGGCGGGTTTTGGTCGCCATCGACGTCAGGTTCACGCTCAGAGGCAACGAAGCCGTCTTTTTTGAGGTTGTAAGCAACATTAAAAAAGGTTTTGTAGATCAGGCTTTTATCATCGGACAAGGCGGCAACAAGCGTGTTTTCGCGAGACACTGCGATCGTGAAATACCAAACATCTCCTTGCGCATTTTTGAGTTTGTAATGACCCTCGATAGCCAGCTTTTGAGCCATAACAGGCGCCGCCGCTTTTGCAAGATAACGCTGAAGTTCATTGGCTTCCTTGCGCAAATTTGCGGCCTCAAGATGGGTGATCAAAGTGCGAGCCAGGCCTAAGTAATGCTCAACATAGTCTTGCTGTGGCAGCTTATCTTGCGCCATCCATTGCTGAGCTATACCTTGAAGATGTCGTGGCTTTAATTGACCAAGGGCCGCAGAGAATTCATCTTTTGCAAAACGCTCTTCTAATCGAACCATTCTAAGAAGCACTTCGCTTAAGGAATCACCGATGCCATTCAATAGCCAGTTTGGCGCGACCTCAGACATTTTTGCTGATTGAGTCATCAACAGACTTAGTCGAGTGATATAGATATGACCGAAAGAACGATTGCTGCGCTCTAGAGAATAAATTCCTTGATTCAGATGATCCAGATACTCCGAAAATGAAGAAGCAATTTTAATTTTTTTAATCCAGAAGTCGACTTCCTGTGGATTCATTGTTTCTGTTTTCAACAAAGCAACGGCCGCGTCTGAGGTTAGACGTCGGAAACCCAACTGAACATAGGGAAGGCTTGCCGCCTTCTGATCGACAGCAGGCAGAATGGCTTCGATATTTTCTGACATTCTCTTCAGACGAACCGGATCTTTTACGATGCTGGTTTGATACTCGATCAGTCCCAGAAAGCGAGCCAGTGTGTCGGCATCCATCCATTTAACATAGTAGGAGACCTTTTCTGTAGGAGCTTGAGTGACATCCAGCCATCTCATTCCATTCGCCGTCATATTAAGACCGAGTTTTTTAACGATGTCAGGATAGTACTCCTCAAGTCCACTTTTTGTAGCCAGGCCCTGAAGTTCGTCCATCATGGCGAAGTACTTGTCGAACGTAGCAGGATCGCGCATTTCCGGAATATTAAACTCGACGGCCAGAATAACATCCAAGAGTGACGACCGACTTTGAGCAGCTTTCTTTAATAAAGCATCAGGCTCTGCAAGATTCAGCGCAGCCAACGACAATGCCGGCCATAGCAGCGCCAATGTAATGAGACGTTTAAAAATTTTCATAGCTTCTCTTCCTTATAAACGGGTTCAGATCTTTTTAAATTCGTATTTTTTTCAATAAACTTATTGATATCGATAAACTGGTATCCCAGCTTCTTGAGCTCGCGAATGATAAAGGTTAGCTCCGAAGGATCGCCGGGATAGGCACCGCGGCCACCTTGTTCGTATGAAACGAAAAGAAAGGGATGATAGAAAAAAGAAGCCCAAGCGTCTCGCAGAACCAAATTGCGTTTGGCATCAGCCACGATATCTTCTTTCGTTCGTGGACTGACTACGTGGTCATTCACAAAGGGTTGCGAATTTCCCAGGTTTTCGGGAATCAAACGCTGACCGTGAACATCGCCGTAAATTTCATACGGGAACATTTGGCCACTCCAGATCATCGACTCGTACTGGACGGAAAGGTTTGCGAAGCGATTTCGGCGAAGCGCGTTTCCGTTAGGAGCGTTTTTTGAATACCAAAGATTCGCCTCTGCTCGCGCTGACTGGGAAGAAAGGCCCTTAGAAGAGTGATTATAATAGATAGCTCTGCCGACGTTCCAAGGAAAGGTCTCTCCAAAAATAATATAATCCAGAGGGCTGGCCTGGTAATGAGGCATCAGCCAAATTTTGGGAAGAATTCCGGCTTTCTTTAGAACGTCGAATCCGTCTTCAAGTTTATTCAGAACGAAGTCGACGGAATCTTCAGCAATAGGTTTGTTGGCGACGGCATCAAAAAATTCGAAATCATCACCGGAAACTCCACTGTGAGGATTCGCCATGCGCTTGTGCTGGTGAGTGATTCCGTGCCAAATAAATGTGGCATTGTCGTTTTTTACTTCATTCACCCAGCTCATAAAGCCACGATGGCGGTCCACAGTGACGATCTCTTCGAGGGGACCTCGTGTATATTGCTTCAAGGGATCGTAAAAAACAGGAATTAAGGAAACGTTTAATGGAACTTTTTCAGCTTTTAGAACTTGAGAAGTGTTGTGCAACCAAGAGAGCGGAACAAGAGGATGAATATCTTCTATACGTAAAAATGCATATTTACCATTATGCCTAGGTTTAGCATCAAGTATATCAAACAGAATATCGGCAAAAACCAAATAACGATCAGCCTCGTGCATAAAGCTGAGAGGGACGTCAGCGACATAAAAATAGTTCTTTGATCTTAATATGTACGGAGCTCGTTCACCAGTAACGGGATTTTCGCTGGTCGCAAGCACCTGAGCCGGTGTGACTTCATTGCTGGGAACCAAAATGGCCTGCTCAAAAGGCGCGACAAATTCATTTTGCTTCCATTCGCCGTACTTAAAGAAGACTTCGCCCTTGTAGTGAATATTTTTAAGGAAGCTGGGGCGACCTTTCTTGTCGAGATATTTGCTTTGTAGAGTGCTTAAGTGACTGTAAGTATAACCTAAGGCCTTTTCGAAGCGTTCACCGATCTGCCAAATATTATAGCCAATCCATGCGACATTGCTTTTGGTAACTGAATAATCGGCAATAAAGTCAGCGGGCAGAATATTATTGAAATAGCTGCCAATATAAATATTTGCGCGACATTGTTGAAGCTCGCCCTTTTTGTAAAGCTCGATCGGGCTAACTCTTTGCTGGTATTCTGGAAAGTGACCCAGAAGATTTTGCACCAGCGTCGCATAGGTTTTTCCCATCCAGTAAGTCGGATCAGGGCTGCGATCAAAATAAATATTTATGCAGTTTTGGCTTTGCGCCCAACCTTGAAAGCTGAAAAGCATCAAGAATGAAAATAAAAGAGATCTCATGTGTTTCGTAACTCCATTTCTTGACCAAAATTTTCCGGGAGACGATGTTCTGTCTTAATCCAAACAGGTCGCTTACCGGTGCGGCGACCTTCAGAGTATTGGCGATAGGCTTTAAAAGTCGCACCCACGTTAATCACATTCGCCAGCATCCATCTAATGGGGACAAGGAAAACGTGCCTACGAGCATTGGTGCGGCTTACGGCTCGCATTCTTTGAACCAAACGGACTGACATATTGATCATATTGAGCATTAAGACGGACTGAAAAGCCGGATGGGTCAGTTCCTCGGGAATGGTAAAGAACGAACGTGCAACGACGAAGAGAATCAATAACAAGCTCGAAAGTACAAATAGCATACTATTCCATGGACCTCGGCGATCGCGCCACATGAAGTACTTATCTATGGGGGCTCCTCGCCATTGCAGGTTGTCGAAGCCTTGAAAGGCTATTCCTAAAGTCCAGCGTGATTTTTGGCGAATGGAAGCATGGAAATTCGAAGGAAAGTACTCCTTGGTGGCGATGAATTCTCTTTGTCCATTTTCTTTTTCATACTCCACGCAAGCGAACTTGGATTTAAAACCCAGCTCCTTGGTCATCATTCCCAAGTGATAATCCTCGGTCAGAGTGTCTTCCTTTAGGAAGTCGCCATTTTGATTTCCTTGCAGTGTTTGAACCAGCTTCCGAGAGATCAAAGTTCCGACTCCGGCTGAAGGTATAGCTGCGCCAAGAGCCTCGCGAACTAAAAGATCTTTGGTGTGTGATTCTGCGAACTCATCGATGTAGACACCGCCAACCAAGGAACGTGCTGGCACATCAAAAGAAAAGACGGGGATTTGAACGAAGTCCGCTTGTTCGCTGTAATAGTTCATAAGGCTTAGAGAATGTCGATGCAAAACATCTTCAGAATCTTGCATTAGCATCAAGTCAAACTTCAGTCCGTGCAAAGCTTCGGCTTGAAAGATATGTCGAGCCATTTCATTTAACATTTGACCTTTTGAGGTCGGTCCCGGTTGGGTATTAACGACGACCACTACCTTGTGCGGATAAGTTTCTTCCAATTTTTTAGCGGCTTCCCAGGTTGGAAGATCGTTAGGATACACTCCAATAAAGAAGGTGTACTTGTTGTAGTCAATGTTGCGGAGGTTGCCACGGATCATAGGGCCGATCACTTCGGCTTCTTTCCAGTTAGCTACTATGATTGCAATGTTCTTTTCGGGGCGAGCTTTGATCTTTGTCAAAAAATCGCTGGTGATACGCAGAGGATTCAACCGCTTCGACAAAGCATACAGATCGATGAAAAGATCATCGATGGTAAAGATAAGTCCACCGAGCACGACAACAAAGGCGAGCAGAATAAAGAAGGATTCAAACATTCCCATCAGAAGGTTCCTCCAAAAGTCAGCAAGGCCTCTTCATGGGGACGTTCGTTTTTTGGAAAACTTTGATAAAGCAAAAGGGAAGCGCTCCAGTTGTTTTGAACATAGAGACTGCGTAATCCCGCGCGAGCTTGCTCGGTGTCGCGACCAAGCTCGCGACTGGGACTTTGTCGGAAATAGATTTCGACGAAGGGATCTAGAACCAATGAGTTTCCCAGGCGATAACGCAAGCCCTGCTTAAGCCACAAGGTCGAGATGGGGTTCTTGTGAAAGGAAGGCAGAATCAAGCTTTCGCCATAAAATTCAGTAAAAAGAAGAGTCTCTCGGACTGAGTACTCCCATATTTTCCCAGCGATTAAGCCCAGTCGACTGCGTTCTTTGGTGCGAAATTCGGCCAAGGCGGAGAAATAACTATTAAGGCTTAGGCGAAGACCAGCACTAGCCATGACAAGATCTTCGCTGTAAAGTTTGGTCTGAGAAGATGTTGTTTTGTCCTGGCGTTGCAAAGCAAAGCCAATGTATCCCGTTATCTTCTGAGTTTTGAGTGGAGCCAAGCGAACCTGGGTGTCGGATAAAATTCCATACTGAGGAACATAAGTGGATTCGGAGTAAACTTCAGTCGATAAAGCCCAGCAAAGTTCTGCTGTTAGAAGCAAGAACCCCAAGAGTGAGGCTATAAAGGTAAGTAAACGTGCCGAAGTTTTAATTGGAACCACCAGTAGCTTTAGGAAAAGTATCTAAAGTGGACGCAACATTACAGCGATGTCACATTTAGGACAACACCTACATAGTTTGTGGAAGCGTTTACAGGCGTGCACCAAAACTTAGACGAGGAGGAAAGAGATGAAAGTATTGCTCATTTTTTCTTTAAGCTTTGCTCTGGGTGGGTGTGCGACTGCGGAGAGGCGTATGCAGCAGGTGCAGGAATTAAGAATAAGTGAACTCGTCAGAGTGCCATTGAATGAAGAACACTGGCAGATTGTCTCCACCGGAGAGGGGAGAGTGCATTTTACGGCTGATGGTCTCCGCTTGGAGCCTAAAACTCCCCGGTTTACTAAGGAAACTTATGGCGCCTGGGTGGTTGCAAAGGAACAAGTTCTTAATCCGATAGCTGATTATGTCGTTCGCCTAGAGGTCACGACGTATCGCCAACTTCGTAAGGAACCTAATGACTGGGAAGTATTTTGGTTTTTCGGAAACTATCGTGCAGAGCCTCATCTTTTCAAAGAGACGAACTACTTTATCTCGAAACCCCAAAGCGGTGGAGAGTTAGGCCGTGCTTTTCAAGCTGTAGGGCAAGAGTTCCTAAAAACAGCTGCGGAACCAAAACTCACCCTTGGAAAGAAAACAGAATTTGTTTATGTGAAACGAGGAGGCACTTTCAAAGTCTACCAAGATGGGGCGCTATCCTTCGAGTTTCGAGAGTCACCCGATAGCAAAGGTCTTTATCCTCACCCAGGCACCTTTGGCCTTTATAGCGAAGATGCATTGGTCACTGTGCATTCGTTTTCCTATCACGCCCTCTAGAGTCTCTTGCCAAGGGAATTTAGAATTGTCTCGCTGGCGCGACCTTCTCCAAATGGATTTTTTGCTTGAGCCATCTGGTCGTAAACCTGCTTGTTGCGCACAACTTCCAGGGCGACCTTCACAAAATCATGCTCTGCCAACGGAATCAGTTTTGAAGTTCCAGCCTCAAGGGCTTCGGGGCGTTCCGTTTTGTCCCGCGCAACTAAAATAGGTTTGCCAAGGGACGGGGCTTCCTCTTGAACACCACCAGAGTCGGTGATGATCAAGTGAGCTTTGTTCATCATTGCCACGAAGGGAACATAATCGACTGGTTCGCAGAGCCAGATCTTGCTTTGACCTTTTACGAGAGTGGCACCTTTATCAATCCACTTTGCCTTGTCTCCAAAAATTCTAGAGGCTCCATCGCGAACTTGGGGATTCATGTGCAGCGGAATTAATATCTCGAGGTCTGATTCCTCTGAAAGTTTCAAGAGTCCCTTCATGACTTCATCCATGGGTTTTCCAAAAGATTCGCGGCGATGGACGGTGACCAAGATAAGTTTTTTGGATTCATCAAGAAAGCCGAACTTTTTCGTCAACATTTCGTTCAGTTCCGCGTTCTGCGGCAGCTGTTTTAAAACTTGAAAAAGCGCATCGATTCCGGTGTTGCCAGTCACAATAATATCTTTTTCAGGATAGTGCTCACGCAAAAGGTTTCGTTTCGCCGTTTCAGTCGGTGCAAAGTGTGTGTGTGCCACCAATCCGGTCGCGCGACGATTGAACTCCTCAGGATAAGGGGAGTACATATCTCCAGATCTCAATCCTGCTTCAATATGAATGACCGGTATCTGTGAATAGAAACCGACCAAGCTGCCAATAAAACAACTTGTAGTATCTCCTTGAACCACAAGTGCATCGACCTTTTGAGTCTTTAGAATATTCTGGAGTCCCGACATCACCCCTAGGGAGATGTCGATCAAGCTTTGGCCCGGCTTCATGAGGTCCAAATCGAAATCTGGACGGATGCCGAAGAAATCGAAAAGGGGCTTGATCATCTCGCGATGTTGACCCGTCGAGCACACCAGCGCTTTAAAACGAGGGTCCTTTTGTGCCTGCAAAATAAGCGGCGCCATCTTGATAGTTTCGGGACGTGTTCCAAAGACGAAAAGTAGGTTTTTCATGGGCTCAGTTTAGTGTCGAGACCAGAAATATCAAGATGTTTTCTGAAGCCCACCATTGATGGGCTTGTGCTATTAATTATTGAATAGGGGTTTTACCCAAAGAGTTTGCTCGCGACCCGGACCCACTGAAATGACGTCGATGGGCGTACCCAACTGAGATCCTAGGTAATCAATGTAGTTCGTGGTCGGTCGAGGCAGATCGGAAAGACTTTTGATCTTTGTCAGATCTTGAGTCCATCCAGGAAGCCACTCGATGATCGGCTCAACTTTCTCTAGTTCATAGGGAGATGTCGGAAGATCTGTGATGATTTCACCGTTCAATTTGTAGGCTGTGCACACGCCAATGCGGTCATGACCAGTCAGAACATCCAATTTCATCATCGCTAAGTTGGTGATTCCGTTGATACGAATAGCGTACTTAAGAGCAACCAGATCCAGCCAGCCACAGCGACGTGAGCGTCCAGTGGTCGAGCCAAATTCATGACCGTCCGTCTGAATCTTTTTGCCAATGTCGTCATTAAGTTCAGTCGGGAAAGGTCCGCTGCCAACACGAGTTGTGTAGGCTTTGAAAACCCCAATAACTTTCTGAATGTGCATAGGTGCAATGCCAGCGCTGACGCAGGCATTAGAGGATAAAGTCGAAGAACTTGTCACAAACGGATAAGTTCCGTGCATGATATCAAGCATCGTACCTTGGGCGCCTTCAAAAAGAACTCTTTTTCCCGCCTTGATGTACTTCGAAATCATGAGAGAGGTGTCTTTGCAGCGATAAGGAGCGAGCTCCTCTGCCACCTCTGCCAGGTCCGCAAGAATGTCTTCAGTTTTGAACTTTGGCATCTTGTAATAGTTTTCCAAGATGAAGTTTTTTTCTTGAAGAGCAAGATCAATTTTTTTCTTAAGGCTTTCCTTGTGGAAGAGGTCGCCAAATAAAACTGCGCGACGAGAAGCGCGATCTTCGTAAGCAGGACCGATCCCTTTTCCAGTGGTCCCGATTTTTTCATCACTTAAAGCTGATTCGCGAGCAGCATCGATAGACTTGTGATAGGGAAGAATAACGGTTGCGGTGTCAGAAATGGAAAGCTGCTTGGAGTTTGCAAGGTAACCTGTGGCCTTGAGCTTTCTGATTTCTTCGCGGATTGAAAAAACATCAATCACAACCCCCGAGGCGATCACACAAGTTGTTTCTGGACGAAGGATTCCGCTAGGAACCAGATGAAGAACGGTTTTTTGACCATCAACGACTAAGGTGTGGCCAGCATTAGCTCCGCCTTGGTAGCGAACGACCATATCTGCCTTTTCAGAAAAGACATCGATGAGTTTCCCTTTGCCTTCATCACCCCACTGGGCGCCAACAACGACTATTCCAGACATGCTAAAGACCCCTCTTTCAAGACCTAAGAAATGTCTCTCAAGAGGGGGCGAGTGGCAAGTTTTTATTCGCCTTTAAAGGGAGTTGCACCATACCACGGGGTTCTTGGCGGGAGAGTGTCAGAAGTTGAACCATCAATAAAGAAAGCCATAAGTTTATTGGCAGCAATCTGAGAAGCTTTGAAGAAAGCATCTTCAGTATTGGCACCAATATGGGGGCTAAGTATCACGTTAGGGAAGGTCAGGAGCTTTGAGTTTCGATTTAGCGGTTCTTTCTCGAAAACGTCTAAGGCCACTGCTCGCAACCATCCCTTTTCAAGGGCTTCGCACAGATCATTTTCGTTAATTACGCTGCCGCGCGAGGTGTTCACCAATATAAGTCCTCGGTGCAAGTATTCGAACTGGGAACGATTCAGCATGCCATCAGTTTCAAGTGTTTTGGGAACGTGAAAGCTTAAAATATCGGCAGTTTTCAAAACTTCTTCGTAACTTAAGCGAGGGATCTTAAGGCGCTCAAAGATTTCGTCCTCTTGATAAGGATCGAAGGCGACAACGCTCATGCCAAAGGCCTGAGCAATCTCTGCAACTCGGGAGCCAATTCTTCCAAGACCCACGATGCCGTAAGTTCGACCGCTCAGTTCAATGCCGGTGATGGCGTCACGATCCCATTCGCCGGCTTTTACCATCTTGTGGGCTTGGTGAAGGTTGTTCACGCAACTTAAGACAAGGCCCCAAGTCAGTTGGGCCGCGGATTCAATATTCGCAGAAGGAGTGTGCATAACCGTAACGCCCCATTTTTGGGTTGCATCCAGATCGATGTGATCAAAACCACTGGTGCAGGTGACGATCAGTTGCAGTTGTCGGGCTTTTTTCAATAGGTCTTCATTAATTCGAGTGCGGCTGCGAATAATAAGGGCATGTGCCGTTACAAGATGTTCAAGAGGTAAATGAATCGGGCTGTCAGCACGAATCACTTCAAAGTCAGAGTGCTGCTGTAAATATAAAAAACTATCTTGGGCAAAACGATCGGTGATCAGAACTTTTTTTTTCATGGATTTTGCTCCAGCCATAAACGGGCTTCGTCAGCGATTGTGGAGATTTGTTCAAGAGAAATAAAGTCAGGATCAAAACTGCGCAAAGTGTAGCCCAGGCTTTTTAGAAGATGTAACAACTCGTCGTCTTGAATATATCCCATGTGACCAATACGGATGATTTTGCCTTTAGCTTGGTCTTGTCCACCCATAATTGTTATGTGATGAACCTGTTCCAAATGGGAGCGAATTTTTTGTCCGTCCATCTGCGGCGGCACTCGCAATGCAGTGACCGAATCACTTGGAGCTTTTGCGTAAAGCGTAAAGCCCAGCTTCTGCACAAACAATCGAGTGAACTCAGCACGGCGGTGAATGCTATGAAAGAGACTCTCCAGGCCTTGCTCCTTGATCAGTCGTAGTACCACTTCGAGAGCTCTTATAACCGCGACATTGGACGAAAAAAATGTTTCTCCATTGTGATTGGCGATTTTCTCTTTACGAAGGTCGAAATAAAAACGAGGGCACTGAGCGGTTTCAACGAACTTCCATGCTTTGGTGGACAACGAAACAAAGGCCATTCCCGTTGGCAGCATAAAAGCTTTTTGTGAGCCCGCAACCAAACCATCAATATGCCATTGATCCATGGGCAAGGGATAAGCACCCAGAGCCGTGATAGCGTCCACAAGTAAAAGGGTCTCTGGCAGTGGGTGAATCAGTTGGCCAAGCTCCTGAATGGGGTGCGCAACGGCCGTGCTAGTTTCGCAGGCTTGACAGAGGACAGCCCGAGTGTGTGGATTTTTTTTCAGCAGGTCTTCGACGTCGGCAACTCGAACGGCTTCGCCCCATGGAACCTCAAGAGTAATGACCTTCATACCGAAAGTCTTTGCCATCAAAGCCCAGCGTTCGCCAAACTTTCCAGAGACAATCGCGATAACTGTGTCGCCGGGGGAAAGAGTATTCACCAGCAAGGCTTCCATGCCTCCGGAGCCTGTTGAGCTGAGTAAAAAAACATCTTGCTCTGTTTGAAAAACATTTTTGATTTCGCTTAGAACATTTTTAAGAATTTGATCGAATTCAGGAGTGCGATGATGAATCATTGGCATAGCCAACGCTGCGCGTACTTCCGGATGAAGATTGACCGGCCCAGGAGCCAATAAACTGTAATCGTTGCGAATTATAGAGGTCATTTTTCTTCCTTGATATCTTGTTCATTTTATACTCAACTGGGTTCGTGGACGCAATCTTTAATACCATTCGCATCTCGTTGATTCTAACTCTGCTCTTGTCGAGTGGCTGTGCCTACAGACTGGGAGTTGCTGCCCGCAGTATTCCAGGTGGATACAAGCAAATTTCGGTACCGATCTTTAAGAACAAAACTCAAGAAGCTGGTATCGAAGTGGGCTTTACCAATATGTTGATTCAAGAATTTCAGCGCTCAAGAATTGCACGCGTTGTGGACAACTCATTGTCCGAGGTAGCCGTCATTGGGCAGATAGACTCTGTTGAATATCTTCCCAGTTCAAAGAAACAGGCAGGAAGTTCTTCAGCTCCCTATCTTCCCAAGGGGACGGTTCTCGCTGCTGAATATCGATTGTTGCTCACAGTAACTGTCAAGCTAGTTCGCCAAGCAGATGGAACCGAGTTGTGGAGTGGTTCGTTTGCAGGTGAGCGAACTTATGCTGCCCCTCAGGTGACGCTCGCCGGTGTAAACTCGGTAAATCCTCTTTACAATCTTTCTGCGCGAAGGCAAAACATTGACGTCATGGCAAGTGACCTCATGCTTGAGGCTCATGATCGTATCACCGAAAACTTCTGACTGGGATTTAGCAGCTAAGTATGGCACTTATTGATGCACAAAAGTTCTATCGAGATTTAGAAAAGGGCCAGTTGGCGCCTTTGTATTTTCTCTTTGGAGAAGAGCCCTATTTGCTAAATCAAAGTGTCGACCGCTTTAAATACGCGGTTTTGACTGAAGGTGCTGTCGACTTTAACTACAGTTTATTTTACGCAAGTGACGCCGATATCGGTGTTGTTCGTGACGCGGTAGAAACTCTGCCAATGATGGCAGCTCGTCGTTTGATTATTCTCAAAGAAGCCCAAGAATTGACAGACAAGGAATGGCAAGAGCTGGAGCCTCTGATCGAAACTCCTGTGGATAGTTCGGTATTTGTTGTGCTGGCTTCTCGAGTGGATAAACGTAAAAAGCAAATCCGGGCCTTATTAGAAAAAGCTGATTGCGTAGAGTTTAAAAAACCTTACGAAAATCAGATTCCATCCTGGGTGAACTATATTGCGCAAACCTTGGGTCTTACGATCAGTAATGATGCAATTCATTTGTTACATAAACTTGTGGGGCATCATCTGACTGAAATCGAAGCCGAGATGAAAAAGCTGGGCGAGTACGTAGGTAACCGCCGCATTGAAATTTCCGATGTCAGCCAAGTGGTCTCGCGATCTAAAGAAGAAAACGTCTTCGATTTTACCAAAGCAATTGGAGAGAACGATCGCGTGCGAGCATTGGAACACCTTGTTCATCTTTTGGACCAGGGGCAAAACGAGATCGGAATTATTTCGCTGGTCGCCCGCCATGTGCGTATCCTGCTAACTTTAAAGAAGGGCATGGAAGAGGGGTTGAATGGAGCCAAGCTGGCTCACTACGCGCAGATTCCTCCTTATTTCCTTGAGGGTTACGTGTCCCAGGCTCGACTTTGGACAGCCAAGCGATTAGAGCAAACCCTTATAGTGCTTTCAGAGACCGACAAGGCCTTAAAGTCTTCCCCATTGTCCAGTCATATTTGGCTTGAGAACATGGTCCTGAAGACCTGTGGTGTGAACTCACTTCAACTCTCAAATTAAGTCGGTTTTCTGCCGATAAGCTCTTTGATGAGTAAAACATCCGAAGACAAAATTTTCCGCCGCCAGTATCCAAGGCGGGCCATGAAGCGCAAGGTAGGGATCCTTTGTGATGGTACCTATTTTGTCGCAGACTCCGGCGAGATCGGTGAGGGCGGAATGGCCATATCAACCGAATACGTATTAACGGAAGGTCATGATTTGGTTGTGAGCTTTCAGGTGCCAGGTGGAGAGTTCGTATTTCTACGAGCGACAGTGCGTTCGACACAAAAAAAAGAGGGCGACACAGCGGTCACCCATGGTCTGAGCTTTAGTGAGGTTGAGTTTTCTATTAAAAGGCAGATTCGTTCTTTTGTATCAGCAAGAACGCTTCCGACAGTTGCCCAGTCAACAGCCCCAAAAAAGAAGGCCGCTTAAATTGCGACCTTTTTCTATACAATCAGAATGAACTATTTCGCAGTGTTAGCGCGAGTCGAAAGACGGCTGATTTTACGAGCAGCTGTTTCTTTCTTAATAACGCCAGTTTTAGCTGCTTTCATGACTTGAGAAGTGAACTTCTTCAATAACTCAGGAAGAGCGTTAACATCTTTTGCGATGATCGCTTTGATCAGGTTTTTCTCGTGAGTTTTTACAGTGCTCTTACGGGCATTGTTAACAGCCGTTTTTCTGACAGTTTGACGAGCTCTTTTTGCAGCGGACTTATGATTTGCCAAGGGATAACCTCCACAGTAATCTTTTTAAACGAACCAAAGGGATTAACATAGGGTGTCTCAGGAAGCAAGCGTATTAAAAGAAGATCGAAAAAAGGTCGCTCAGAGGGCTTTTTCCATGGCTTCAGGGACTCTAACGAGTCGCATCCTGGGGTTAATGAGAGATATAGCCCTCGCAGCCCTTTTTGACCGGGCCATCACCGATGCCTGGGCGGCGGCCTTTCGACTGCCTAATCTTTTTCGGCGCTTGCTGGGTGAAGGCTCCTTAGGCGTGAGTTTTATTCCTATTTACATGGAGGCCCAGGTTGGCGATCCCACGGGAGTGAAAGCTCGTAATCTGGCAAATGCATTCTACACCTTGCTGCTTATTTGCCTTGGGACTTTTTCCTGCTTAGGGATTATTTTTGCCGAGAGTCTTCTTGGGTGGATTCTTTCATCTGACTATCAGGCGCAAGCAGGGCAGTGGGATTTGACTGTTCGAATGGCTCGAATCATGTTTGGCTTTATCTTTTTCGTCAGCAGCTATTCCTACTTTATGGGGCTGCTGAATGCCCTTGGTAGCTTTGGTCTGCCAGCTTTGGCGCCGGCTCTGCTGAATGTTTCTATGCTGGTGTTTACCTTTTTGCCTCCTCAATGGTTTCCAGTCCATGGCGACGGGCTTGCATGGGGAGTTTTGATCGGTGGCTTTCTGCAGGCGGCCCTGCTATGGGGAGCGCTCGCCAGGAAAGGCTATCTACCTCAGGTGCAAAGAAGTTTTTGGTCTCCAGATGTTCAGCGGGTGTTCCGCAACCTGGGACCCAGTTTTTTAGGGATGGGCCTCTTTCAGTTTTCGACTCTTGTGAATTTGTATTTCGCAAGCTCACTTCCCAGTGGGGCTATCTCGTCTATTTATTTTGCGGATCGTTTACTGGAGTTTCCACTTTCGTTAGTTTCCGTAAGCCTTGGGACGGCTCTTTTGCCAATGTTAAGCTCTTGGGCGGCAGAAGGAAAAAAGGATCAGATCGGTGAATCTGTGCGGCAGAATTTTGCTTTGAATTTCTATTTAGCATTTCCTGCAGCTATCGGCCTCGCTGTTCTGGCGACCCCTATTGTCAAAGTCCTCTTTTATCGGGGCCACTTCACGGAAGCGGACTTGCTCGCTACGGCCGAGGTTTTGCAAATTTTGGCGATCAGTTTGATTTTTATCTCAGCTGCACGGGTGCTTGTTCCTGTGTACTACGCGCTTCAAAAAGCCCAAATACCTGCAATCAGCGCGCTGGGGTCGTTAGGCTTGCATATCTCAATGGCCGGGTGGTGGATAGAAAACCATGGACTGCGCGGATTGATGATCTCTGGTTTAGTTTCCGCGATCTTTCAGTTCGGAGTTTTATTATTCTGTCTGAAGTCTCAAAGTATCGAAATTTTCAATCGCGCTCTTTCTTCCGAGCTTTTAAAAATATTTGGGGTGGGCATACTGTTGGCCGTGATCTCGTCCAGTTATGGCGTTCTGGAGAGCTGGGTGCCAGCGTGGATTGCCCTCGTCTTGACGATCCTGTTGTCGGGGGCGGCGTATTTTGGGAGTTCATTTATTGTGGGAATTGATGCCTTTCAGTTTCTCACGCGGATAATAGCTAACAAGTCGAAACAATAGGTTGCGAATTTTAAAGGCCCTTAACAGAAAAAAGCCGATTCTTTTTGAACCGGCTTTGGCTTTAAAAATTCAATTTAGATAGTTGCCCTTGGCTTATTTGACTTCAGCCAGAGAGCTGTAAGAATCGTTCAGCTTTTTCTGACGCTCAACTTCTTTACTCCAACGACGAACTTCCCCTTGGTAGCCCTTTTGTTTTCCTTTCCATTCACCTTCTTCGCTAGCCAGTGAACGGATTTTCTTGTTTACCTGATCGCTTTGTTCGTTCAAGTTAGCAGCCCGAGATTGCCAAATCTTTTTTTCTTCCTGAAGTTGGTTTATTTGAAGTTGATAGTCAGCAACATTAGCCTCGCGCAAATTTTGGTTTTCTCTGATCTTGGCAATAATTGCTTCAAGCTCTTTAATCTTTTGGGCCTCTTGGGCCATCTTAGTCTTTTCATCAGTAATAAGCTTTTGTAGTTCCTTTTCCTGATTGTCGACTTTCTTTAGAGCTTGGGTATTGTCATTGATTTGTTGTTGGACCTGCTTTTTTTGGCCCTCAACCTGACCCTTGGCTTTACCTACTTCGGCAATGTTGCCCTCGACGATCTTCAGGTTTTTTTCGTATTCACTGAGGTTCGCCTCGGAGTTATCGAGGTTCTTTTTAATTTTTTCTAAGCCTTCTTTGGCTGTTGTTTGAGCCCAAACCGGCGTCGAAAAACATACGGCGAGTCCTACTGTCAGTGTCATCATTGTGTTTTTCATTATAAAATCCCTTTCTTAAATTACTCAGCCAAGCCAGCAACACTGGATTCTTGTGCGCAAACGTTTTTTAAAGAAGAACGATAGTGACCCACTTCATCCTCCCAAATTTCACCTTTAAATTTCCAGTTCAAACTCTTGTCTTTTTCGACTTTAAGTTCTGGACGGTCTTTCGGATTAATGTCTCCGCCGGCCATTTGGTAGCGGATGTGTTCGCCGGCACCAGCATAAAGTTCATACTGCAGAACATCGTTTTGATCCAAAACTTTGTTTAAACTTGCCAGCAGATCGCCAAAGCGGGACTGCAGAGATTTAGCTGCGACAACTCTAAGCGCGCCTTTTTCTTTTTCAATTCGTGCTAAACCGTCAGTACGTAGTTTTTTAATTGACGTACGGGCCTTCTTTGCAATGTGGTACTGAATACGATAGCTAAGAAGCTTCCTTTCGGCTTGTGTGATTTGCCGAGCTACTTCGTCAGAAACTTTATCCTTTGTGACTTTTGCCTTAGCTTTGGCTAAGTCTTGATTTGCCGCACTTTGCTTCGCAATCAATTCTCTCTCCATAGTAACCAAGCTCATCGCAATTTTGTTGTAGCGATTGGTTTCGTCTTCATAGGCATTGATTTGCTTTTGAATGGAGACAAAAGACGGGTGGCGTGCCAGCTCGACGATGAACGAACGAGGTAGGCCATCAACTTCTTTAAGGTCAGAGTTTTTCAGCCAGTTTTTCACTGTCTCGTAATAGGCAACAGGTTGTTTGGTCTGTTTGCGATAGGTATCGAGTTTCCCTTTCCAAGGAGCATACCGCTTTTTCATTTCGTTCAGTACTTGAGCTCCGTCACCGTATTGGCACAGATTCAAGTAGCCGACTGTGCGAACCACGTAAGACTCCGGAGCGAACGCATTTTTGAAGAAATCCGTGTGCAGAGAGAACATATTCCCAGCAGCACCTTCGTAGTCTTCACTTAATATTTGTGTCCAGGCACTTTCTACACGAGCCTGCAGCCAAAGAGCATTCGACTTGTCGACCAGGAGGTAAGTCTGAAATGCTCCTTTGTAATCACTTTTTTGAAATTGAATACGAGCTAAAGTCATTGCGCCGATTGAGCGTAGGGGCAGGGACTTGTCGCCCTCGGTGGCTTTCATTAATGCTTCTAAATGTACAATGGCTTCATCCACCTTGCCTGTACGATAGCTTAGCAGAGCAGAAAGCATTAGAGCTTCTGGATAGCGAGGGGACTTTTCAGAGATCATCATTAGAGCTTCTTCGACTTGTCCTAACTGACCCTTGTCTGAATAATACTTAGCTCGAGTAATCTGGTAGTCCTCATTCTTGGAAACATCGACCTCGTGTTTGGCGACGAGAGGATCAATGATTTCAATATCGGTAATTTCAAGCGCTTTAATATTTTTGGCCAACGCTTCAGTCGCTCGAACTTGCCAATCTTTGCTTTTCGCTTCCTTAGTGACTTTAACCATGTATTCTCTGAATTCAGAATTTAGACCCATATTCTTTGCGGTCAGTGCGAACTGATACAGAGCTTCGATTTTGTGCTTGGGATCGTTGATCAACTCTGCAAAAAGTCCAAGTGCCAATTCGTTGTTTCCCTGGATCTCTAGGAAAATCAGAGCTTGAAGCAATTTATAGTCATTTGGCTGCAAGTCTTCAATTTTTTGTAAACTCGGTTGCGCCTCTTTGGTTTTCGCATCAATGGCTAAATTTACAGATTTAATTTCGGGAATTTTATCGAATGCGTTCGGGCTGGTAATGGTTTTCGCCTTACCAACAACGGACAGGAATTCTTTAATATTCACATTGACCACTGCTGGAGAGTTGCGACGACGGATTTCCTTGATCTGAACGCCTTGCGATGCAGGGAGGCGCAGTGGTGTCACTGCAACTGCCTGAACTTCTCTTTCGGTGCCGATGTTTAAGCGAGGGATGTCATTGACCTTGACGGTCTGCACTTTCCCTTTCACTTTCTTTTTTTCGTACATCTGATAAGTAGGCACCTTGCTGCTTTTCATCTGCATGCCTTTTGCCGGCTTGCCTGCATTTTTCACAGAAAGCGCGGAGTCTGCAAAAGCAACGCTCGTGCACAACAATGGAGCTACTAAAAGTAATTTATACGGTCTGTACATAAATCCCCCGCCCTTGGAAGAAGTTAGTGCCAATACGTGATACCGATCATTAATGACGTATCGTTCAACGTTTCGGATCCTTGGTCTCTGTCAGACACTGGGTTCCCGTTAATGGGATTCACAGTGTAATATTTCATTCTGTTTTGATTCGACCAGGTGTTGATCAAATCTGCTCTGATAGCAAAATGTTCAGTAAAGAAGATCTGCTGGAATATTCCCAGTCGATAAGCAAAGGTGTTTTTCTTGATATTTCCTTCTGCTTGAGTGATCTCATAGTCAAGTGTTCCCAAGCCCAGTGAAACACCCATATCGAAGTAAATAATGCTTCTATCGAGTACGCTCATTTTAGCATAGAAAGGAACCCAGGTTCCTGAGAGGAAGTATGACGACTTCACCAAGTTGTGATTCGGGATGGCTCCGTAAGAGTCCACGAATTGCTTAACGGCGTCGTTGTCACTTAAAGAAAATGAATTGTAATTCACCTCTAGGCCCCAACGCTCGTTGAAGTAGTATCCGACGCTACCACTCGCGATGGTTCCTGTGCTGTAGGGATCATTGAAGGGAATACCCAAGGCGCCAGTGAAATAGAAGCGCTCGGCTTTAACATACTTACGATTTTGGACGACGCTGAAGTCATCATCTTTAGCTGCCCAGTATTTTTGTTCGAGCTTTTTAATATCTAACTTGTCGCTTCCACGTGACGTTTCCGATCCGCTAGTTTGGGCGAATGCCTGAGATGAGAGCATGATGATCATTAGTAGTGTTTTCTTAAACATGTGTTACCCCTAAATTAGTTTGTACTCTTAAACAGGAACGGATACGTCACCAGTACTTTCGTTCCCCCTTGTGGAGCCGGGAATTTCCAGCCAGCGACACGATTCAGAATACATCCTTCAACGGTTGCGTTCTTCAGTGTGGTGTCTCCGATAAGTTGTTGCTCGACCTGTCCAGAAGGTCCAATCGTGAACTTTACAGCTACTTTACCAAACAGCTCTGGGTTTGCGCTGAGCTGTCTCTCGTAACAGTAAAGAATCTGACCCAGTTTAGACTTGATGTACTGAGCGATAATCTCGCGATCTAAACCGCCAGTGATTTCACTTTCCTCTTCAATCAAACCAACTCCACCAGATCCAGTGTTGCCAGCTGCAAGTCCGCCCATTCCAGTTGCACTTCCGCCACCGCCGCGACCTGCTGTTGAGATCACAACTCCTGAGGCAGCTCCGGCTTTACCCCAATCACGGCCAGATTGTTCGACTTTACCAACGGCTGCAATTGCACGACCAGAGCTTCCGCTGCCGGCTTTAACTCCATCCGCGAATACGACATTGGCGCTTTTTGCACCTTGAGCAGAAACTTTGCCTATGAGCTGAGAGATACGTCCACCAGAGATGGACTTAACCATATTGGCCACCTTGCTTCCAGTCGCAGAACTGTCTTTCTTAGGACCGGCGCTCTTTGGTTGTTGAGCAACTTGCTGAACTGGAGGAGCTGTGGGAGCCCTTTTTCTTTTTGGTTTAATTTCATTTTTAACAACGATTTTTTGTGCTACCGGAGGAGCCGGTGGAGCGGCCACTATTGTTTCTTGCTTGGGTGAAAAGATCCCCACTGTTAAGAAAAGTAGTGCAGCACCTAAAACGATGTAGGCTCCTTTTTTAGAGTCGTCATCGAGCAATTGGCTTGCAGGAAGATGTGCGATTCTTTCCGCGTCCTCAAGAGTCACAGTTTTTTGGCTAACTTCAAGAGTGCCGATGGTTTGGCGATGCCAGTCTTCCGAGGGGACTGGTGAAATGGCCATCGCGGGGACCGCAAGACTTGGTTTAAATTTCTTGTTTAGCGGTATTACGCGAGTTTCCACGACTTTATTGTTTTGACGAACAATAAAGAGCTGAAATTTTTTGGCTAAGTCTCTTTTCTCATTGCCGGCGCGCTCTAGGCGTAAATACAAATCGGCTTCTCTTTTAATTGGAGTGAAGCTGAGTGTACAAGCAGGAAGATCCAGAGTTTTTTCCTGATCCAAGCGAATTGCAGACGACTCGGGTAGGGCAGTGCTCTTGCCCATGTCCATATCGACGTACCACCAGTGGCCATCACGGTATTCAAAAAGACCCTGAATACCTTTTGTCTCTGGGCAAATGGAAATAATATCGGCCAATCGAGATGAACCGAAAGTGTGAGTCGGATTGTTGGAGCGTAGCTTCCATGTTTTTGCCGTCCCATTTTTTAGGGACTGGCGGACAATCAACGTGAGCATGCAATACCTCGAATTAATTATTTACCCAAATAGAGGGCTGATTCCCGAATGCGACCATCCATATCTTTCTGTACGTCATAAAGGGGCATAAACTTAATGCCTCGCTTTTGGACCAGATAGGCGCCATCAGGGTTTCTAATTGTTCCCTTGAGGTTCATGTCACCGAAATTGACTTCTTGGACTTTGCGGACTGTTTTTTTCTTAGCAAAAGCAGCCGGACTTACTCCCAAGAGTATGAAAGCTATCATCAGCGTGATGATTGATTTCACTTGTACCCTCCATATTACAAGTCTCCTGAGATAACGTTCTGACCGACTTTGTTTTGTGTTTTCAAATACTGTATTTTTCTATTCAACCAATCTCTTAGCTCTGCCGGAACATTTGCTTTGGTCGCTCTCTGATAAGAGTCCAAAGCTAAAGTCGGGCTGCTCTTGTAAGTCTCTAAAAGATGGGCCTGCTGAAGTAACGTATCGACATGATCTCGTTTAAGGTTGAGAAGATTTTTAACCGTTCCCAAGGCCTTGTCGACTTGTCCTTTCTGAGCATAAGCTTCACTCATCAAAGAACCTACATTGAAATTATACAACTCTTCCTTAGACAAGGGAGATAATTTTTCGATCGCTCCAGTGAAATCTCCCTCTGAGAAAGACTTTACGCCAGCGAAAGTTTTCATCTCGATTGAAGGCAGCTGCATGTCTAAAACTTTTTCGAAAAACGGCAAAGCTGCGTTCAATCCGTCAGCGGAATAGATTAATCTAGCCTTTTGATAGATGTAGGGCGCTGAGTGCGGTTGTGCAGTGAGTGCCGCTTCGATCAGCCAAAGAGCTTTTTCTTGAAAATCACGACCTTCGGCTCCAATGCTCGCCAGGAACAAACCTAAAGATCGAGTTTCTTTTGCCTTCGCAATATCAAGGCCTAGTTTTTCGACCATATTGTACTGTTTCGAAGAGTAACAATTTCCAGCAAGCTCCAGGATATTTAATTTTTCAGTCTTCCCCGTCATAATTGCACTGCGATTACAGGTCGCTTTAGCGGAACTCTCAAAACGAGACACTTTTCCGATGGTCATATCCGCTGACTTGGGAATAAAGACTTTCATTTGGTTCGCCGGAGGGTATTGCACCAGTGGCGTTATCGTTTGATCGACACGAATGTTTGCATAGACTCGCTCGCTGCTAGCACTCTGGCCCTTTGACGCCGCCAAAACCTTTAGTTTAGCCTCATTTTCCAAACGCTTTTCTTCAATCGGTTTTGTTAGCTTGGCGAGTTCGCCACGTAACGCCTCTTGGTCGGCAGGCGTAAGCGAAGCTGGCATAGGCATGCTTTGCAAACTCTCGACGAAATTGCCATAAACTCGGTCAATTCCACGCATTGCTTCCAACTGTTGATAAGGGTCTTTGCTCATTTTCAGGGCCGAGAAGTAAGCCGTGTGGGCTTTGTCTAATTTCTCGGTCTTAAGAGAAAGCACCATCGCGAATTTATCTTCACGTGCTTTTACACTTTGTTGTACCAGTTCCTTTTCTAAAATTCGTGCCTGGAGAAGTCGAGCTTCGGCTCGAACTTCAGCAGGAGCGTCGCGGCCATTGGCTTTCATGGCTTGGTCAAACGCAGCCGTCATTTTTCCTGCATCGTAAAGAGCTTTCGCTCTGGAGATCATAATTTCAGTCGTAAAAGGTTCGATGCCTTTCGCTAAAATCTGGTTCTGTAGTTTTTCAAGCTCAGCAGATTTGCTTTGACCTTTATAAGAAGCCATAAGCTTCCCATAGATCCGCTCAAGAGTCTTACTGTCAGCGCCATTTAAGATGCTATAGTAGGCTTTGCGGGCTTCGCCTTCTTTCTTTTCAAGAAGATAAAAATCTGCAGCAAGTTCCAGATTGGTATTACGGGATTTTTTATCTAAGTCGGCAATTTTCACCAATGTCTCTGCCGCTTTCGATATTTGCCCTACATCCGCATAGGCTTTCGCGGCATCTTTTAAGGCATCTAGATTTTTTGGATCGTTAGGGTACTTGGCCACATAATCCTGGCTTAGTTCTGCCGCTTGGTATGATTGCCCTTCAGAGTAAAGCAAGCCAAGAGCCTGCCATAATGCGTTCTGCGATAGGTTAGAGTCGCCATGCTCTTTGGCAAAAGCAATAAGCTTTTGTGAAGCTTGATCTTTGGGACCAGCCTTTGCGAACTCCTGAACTTCCGTGAAGTGCGCTTCTTCCAATATTTTATTCAAACCTTTTTTGCGGTTCGCGTCTCCTGTGGATCCCAGAAGGTTTTTCGAGAAAGCCTTGATGCCGGCATAGTCTTTACGAATATTCAGGATATCGAGAATTAAATCTTCCGATTTCCTTTTCAACTCTGCGGACTCTTTATCTGCACCATTCAGCTTAGCAAGCGGAGCAAGCCACTTTTCAGCTTCGTCGTAACTCTGCTCTTCATAGGCGATATGACCGATTTTAAATTTAACTAAAGTAGCAAATTTTCCGTTTGGATGCTTTGCCAAATAGTTGTTGGCTAATTCTTTTCTTTCGGCCTCTTTTAGACGATCCTTCTTTTGCTCGATCGATTTTTCTTTGGCATAGAGCGCCGCATAGTTTGCGTCGTGCTGAAGCTTGGGATCTGTAGATTTATCGCCTACGATCTTGTACTGCGTGCTTGCTTCGTTGAATTTCTCCAATTGAAACAGCAACTCGGCGTAAGCAAATCGAGTTTTTGCATCTGGCTTATTTGGATCTTCATTATCTAAAATCAATTTGAATAGTTTTTGCGTCAGGTCGGAAAAGGCGACGTTCTTTTTATTCTTTAACCAGATTTCCCACCATTTTGCGGCCATGTCTAAACTTGTGCGTTTAAATTCTTCCTCACAGGAAAGTTGGACCGCAATAGGTTTTTGACCCTTGCGCCAGGCGGACCCGGATTGGCAGTGATCACTTGCTAGTTGTAAGTGGCTGATAACGAGGTCACGCTTTTTCAAGGTTTCGTTGGCGTCAACAAGTAGCAAATGTGCCTTGACGACTTCAGTTCCGGAAGGACGACTGTCGATGTATTCTTCAAGGAAGATGTTCATTTCATTCTGACGACTGTGAGAGTCATAAAGCTTCGCCAAGTCGATCATGGACTGTCCAAGCTCTTCTTCTGTCGTTAAGTTTTCAAAGAAAGAGTAGAGTTTTTTAGCAGGATAGCTGTCTCCGATAAAGATCGTAAGATCACGAAGTGCTTCTCGTCGCAAGTTGTGCTTATTGTTAGGTACTTCGCCATCTTGAAGCGGTGGATTGTTTTTTACAACTTGAACAAGTTTTTTTGTTCCGCTGTCTGCATCACGCATGTTGTAGTAGGCCCAAGCTGCTTTGTACATGCCGTAAGAATAGACACGGCTTTTTGGATAGTTTTCGACTTTTAAGAAATGTTCCAGAGCTTGTTTGAACTTTCCTTGCTCATACAATAGCTCACCAGTTGCCAGAGTAGCATCAGGAATCAGCGGAGATTTCGGGAACCGGTCTAGGAGTTTCGTGTAAAAATGGATGGATTTTGCTGCTTGGCCGATTTGCTGATGTGCAAAGGCGTTATTGAAGAGAACTGCATCCATTTCACTGAACTTTGGAAAATCGATTTCGATTTTTGTGTAAATTGCGATTGCTCGCTTGACGGCTGTCGCACCACTTTTCTGAGGGATTGGAAAAGGGGAGAGCTTCATCAGTTTGGTGTCTTGGTGGAGATCAAAAAAGCGGCCTGATTTTGACCGACGCATGTAAAGCTCGGCAAGACGATACCAAAGATCGGCTTCTTCGCGCTTGCCTTTACTTCTTTTAATGACTGCCTGGAGTGATTCGATAGCTTTGTTTTCAGAACGAGTGATCATGATCTCGCTACTAAAAGCTTTTTTGTCGTTTTCAGCCTCATTACCAGAATTCAAACGGACTTCCGGAAGAAGTCCTTTCTCTTTTTTAGCATCAGCGAAGCTGTAGAGAGGGAGGGTGTGAAATGCAAGAAGTAGAATCACCGCTTTTAACATAATGTTATTCTCCGACGAGGGTCACAAGTTTCAACTGAGGGAAACCAGCCATCGAAGCAGTGTACATTACTTTACGCAGAGTGGAATATGGAAGTTCCCGATCAGCTTGAAGCAAGATACGACCTTCTTTGATGTGCTTTTCTTCAGGAGAAGCCTTGGCAAGTTTATCAAGCTCTTGGAAAAGAGGCTTGATGAAGTTGGTGTCGCTATCTTCCAAATCTTTTGGAAGGAAAGTATTGTTTTTAATATCTGCAATCTTAGTTTCATCCATTTTCAGCGCAGTTCCACTCAAAGAGAGTTTTATGGCCATAGTTGGATTTGTAAAAGACGCGGATGTTGGCAGACGAATTTCACTTTCAGGAGTTAATTGAACCTCAGCAGTTGAATATGATTGCAGAAGGAATACCAGTAGGATGGTAAACATATCTGTCATCGAAGTGATGTTCAGGGCAAATGTTGATTTCTTTTTCGTATCGAATTCGGCGCGACGACGACGAGACATTTTTTAGCCCTCCATAGTGTTGGCGAAGATGATTTCTGGGAACATGTAGTTGGTCTCAACATCTTTACCTTGTTTCGTATCAAATACTGGGAACTTCACGGAGTTGTCTCGTGCTTGACGAGCCTCATCCATGATGCGGACGATTTCTTTGTAAGGGACACTTCCAGATGGACTGATTTCAATTTTGAAGATCTCAGGATGTGTCTTCTTAACGGTCACCAATTTTGCATGAAGAGTGTCAAAGTCGAAGCCTCCATTTTTCATTGGAACGGTTTCAACCTTTTCCTTACCCTTTTCAGTGACAACGATGTGAATGCCGTCCTTCTGATCGATTTCAAGCGAAAGTGTTTTTGGATTCGGCTGCTGGTCTTGTCTTTCAATAGCTTGACTAACAACTTGCGGCAGCTGAGTCTCGATGACCATCATCTGAACAAAAGCAGAAGAAATGAGCAAAACCGGAACCAGCTTAACCATCACCGCTAGGAGCGGTGCCAAGTCGAGCTCGAATTCACTGTTGTGATCTACTTTTATCTTTCTTGCGCGTCTCATAAAATTATCCCGTCCTGTTCTAAAGTCCCCACCACGTCAAAAGCTTCCTAAGAAGCTTTTGGACTAGAAGGCGGAGTCGCGGTTGGAGGCGTTGGCATATGATCAGGGAACACATTCTGACGAGTCAGATTTGGGATATGTGCAGAAGTCAAAAGCTCTGTCAGTTTAGAACACTTCTCTTGAGTTTCTTCGATCAATTGATTCTGACGTGAAGTCAAGAAAGAGAAGAACACCATCGCAGGAATTGCCACAGCAAGACCCAATGCCGTCGTATACATCGACACCGAGATACCTGATGCTAGCAAAGCTTGCTTTTGTGCAGGATCGGCAGACGCCACCGCTTGGAACGAAAGAATCAGACCGTGGATTGTACCCAGTAGGCCGAGCAATGTGGCAACGTTCGCTAACATCGAAAGATAGTGCAGGCGCTTCGTGTACAACGGAATATTTTCAGAAAGAGCGATGTCGTGAGCTTGGAAAATTGTGTCGTCATCACGATCTGCTTTTTCAAGAATTGTCTTGAATGCTGCAGCCATTGGCTTTTTCTCAAGCTGCGCACAGAGAAGTAAAGCTTCGTCGAGTTTTTTGGCTAGAACCAAGTTTTGGACTTTGCTCATGAACTCATCTGTGTTCATGCCATAGTCTTTGAAAAGAACTTTAGCGCGTTCTGCAATAAGTACGAGTGAGCCTACTGCTGTAAGCATAATCACCCAACCAACAGCCCCTGCGTCGTTGATGAAGTTAAAGAAAGCCGTCATTTTGTTTCCTCCTTGGAAGCGCCACCGCGTGTCCAGTTGATAAATTGTGTTTTGCCCAGGTCTTGCACTTGAAGGAAACGAACCGCGTAGTGAAGCCCTGATTTAACATTCAAACGTTGCTTGGAATAGTTCTTACGTACAATTTCAGCGAGTACATTGAAGCCCAAGGGATTCAACTCGGATTCTCGGAAATGCATAAGAATCTTTTGACTTGGCAGCAGAAGTGGATCGTTCAACAGAACAAGCGCACCGTTTTCGCTGACACTTAAAGTATGACCATCAAAAAAATTGTAATCGTTATGTGCGTAGACTGGAGTGATCAGATCAACACGTGCGGCCTTTCGATCTTTGAAGGCGCCGGCGATATGATCTTTAGTTTCGATAAGACGGCATAGACGATCTCTTGAAAAGTCTTGCAGTTCACCTACAAGCGACCAATTCTCAAGATGCGGAGCCCACACGTAGTTATAATCAAAGAGTTCGCCGTTCTGAATCATTGTGATCAGAGATCTGTACTCGTAGGGACCATATTTCATTTCCCCACGAAGCACATACCACTGTTGTGCATTTACTGCTGTCGCTGACTGTACCCCACCGCTCATACAAAGTCCTTTATAACTTGATCGACATTGGATCGTAGTCGATTGAAATAGTTGAGTCTGCTCCAGGAACCGCAGATCCTTTGAATGTAATTGTCCACTCGACAGGATCGTAAACCCATCCATTAGTTGAATTTTCTGGAACGATTTGGCCGTCCACAGTTACAACGATAGTTTCAGGTTTTGGTTCACGGCCAAGTTTAAAGACGGCCGACAGTTCGATGATTGAATCAGAAATCAGAGTTAAGCTGTCTGCAAAGTTTCCGCAAAGTGAAGCTTTTACTCCTCCAGTTAGGTCAGAGAGAGCGGGTAGACGAGTTGAAATCTTTCGTTGGAATCCATCAGTTGACAGAGAGTTTCTGCATGCAGTGTCTGGGACGTAAATCGTATTTACAGAATAGTTCTTGCTGCCCACGTGAGTCGTCAAGAAGTCCGCGAAATGCTCAACTGGTAAAAGTCTTGAGTTGCTGTAGCTTTCGTTAAAACTTGAAGACGTCGAAGAAAAGTCCTCTTCATCACTGACAATGATAACTGCAAGAAATGCGTCAGGACGGCGGAAGTCCGCGTTCCAAGGTTCATTAAGAGCCTGCAGGAAGCTGTCAAGAGCTCGTTCATCACCGTTTCCGCGAACACCTTGTTTGATGTTTGTTGAAAAGATATTGCTCAAGTTGGGTGTATCTTTATCCATGACAAAGACACCCGAGCTTGTATAAACAGTTGGATTATCTTGCGAGTTGTAAGTTGTCTCGCCATCGCGAATACGCGCTTTTTTGCTGCTTGATTTAAAACGTTTTTCCCAACCATCAGTGGTCACGACAGACATATGAAAATCATAATTCGATTGTTGAAAGCGATTGATGAATGACTGGAAGTTCGCTGCTAGGTTGTTTTGAGATGTTGCCATTGATCCAGAGTTGTCGATCACCCAAAGGATATCGATCTTCTTAGGAGCATAGACGGCCTGCTGCTTGAAATCATTGCTATCACTCAAAAGAGAGTATGAGGTTGTTCCCTTATTGCATCCTGCTAGGACTGCCACAGCGGAAGCGACTACTACTGCTTTGCTTGCGACTTGCTTAAACATACTGTTTTCCTCCAACCCACCAAGGTTCGTGATGGACTCAGTGTCGGTGAATATTGCAAAATTTTGAAATTTCACTTAACTGGTTGATTCAATTGAATTTTTGCTAAAATTGCGGATTTGCAAGGATGCTAAATGCTTGAAATCTCAGGGGAAGCATAAAAATGGCAGTTCGAAAAAAAAATTCTGCTGGCAAACTTATCGTCAGTTTCGGTTGAATTTGCTGAGTCAAAAACAGCTAAGTGTGCGTATTTTTGGGATGTTCTTAGATAGTGCCGAACTTCTCGACAGGCCCATCGTCTGTCGAAACGAGCCCGACCGCGGCGGGGACCTATACGAAATTATGGAAATTCGATTTTTTAAATTGAGGTCGCAGAATTGTTCGAGGCGCAGCTATTTCTGCGCCTTTAGTTCGGCTTTTGCTTTTTGCCAGTAGGATTCTTTTTCTTCGAGACTGAGAGTGCCCCAATCTTTCATTTCTGCTGCAGATATACTAATCATTTTGTTAAAGCGATGTTCGAAACGTCGATTTGCTTTTCTTAGAACCTGTTCTGGCTCCATCTTTAAATGCCGTGCGAGTTGCGCAAGAGAGAACAATAGATCTCCGAGTTCGTGCTCGATCTCTTCGTGACTGTCGTCATCGAGAGCCTCTTGCAACTCGGCATATTCTTCTTCGACTTTGAGCATGGCTCCTTCGGCGTTTTCCCAATCGAATTTAAACTTGTCCGTGCGCAAACCGATTTTATACGCCCTTTGTAAAGCGGGAAGAGGGGGGACATTTAGGGCATACTTTTGAGTTTCGCCAGAGGAGTCCTTTTCTGCCTTTTTGATAACTTCCCAGTTGCGGATAACTTCGTCGGTGTCGGCAACTTTTGTATCAGAGAAAACATGAGGATGTCTGCGAATGAGCTTTTCCGAGATCGTCGCTACCACCTCCTGAAAATTGAAGGCGCCCCGTTCTTGTGCCAATTGTGCATGCAGAATAACTTGGAAAAGAACATCACCCAGCTCTTCTTTAATTTTGCTGTCTTTCTGCGCACTTTCAGCAGACTCAAGGACTTCGACGAGTTCATGTGTTTCTTCAATGGCATATTGAGTCAATGATTGATGGGTTTGTTCTTTGTCCCAAGGGCAACCATTTGGTCCTCTTAATTGTGCAACGATCTCGACTAAGGACTCAATCTGTCGTAAGTTAGAAGGGATTTGTGCCATGAAGAGCCTCGACTTTCTAATAGGAATCTCTTCAATAGTTAGCATAGAGGCATTGCGTTTTCGACAACAATCTTAAAAGAAGATAGGTTGAAAGTAGTGTCATTTTTTTAAGGACAACAGACGAACATGCAGCGTGGGAAAAGTTCTAAAAAAGGCGAGAGTCCGGCGACTCGAGTGAACTATGAAGACCCCAGTCTAAAATTTTTAGATTGGGTTGATTCTATCGGCTTGGAAAAGACATTTTTCGGTCGTTTCGTTCATTTCTTGGAAGAGCGATTCTTTATTCGCAGAGCCGCCGTGATCTTTCTTTACTGTGTACTGTTGTCCTATACGATTTTCTATCAGTTCGATATTCCATACAACTTTGATGTCGGAGACGTGGCGAAGTTTGACGTCGTTTCTCCCATCGCGTTCGAGATGACGGATGAGGTAACTACCGAGGAAAAGAGGCTGAAAGCCGAGTACAGTGTGCCGGTCGTTTATGATTACGATACCCATGTTTTCGAACGTGTTTCGTTAGGTTTGATTCAGTCTTTTCGTCTAATGCGCAATCACTATCATGAAACGAAATGGCCGAAGGATCCCGTGGCCTATCGGGCCAAGGTGCGCGACTTTTTTCAGTACAAGAAAGAGTTTGAGCAGGAAATTGGATTTTCCGTTTCAGATTTTATGTTCGAGTGGTTGATAGACAACAAATTTTCCCCGCGAATTGAAGCCATCGTAATTCGCAATCTTGAAAACTGGTATGATAAAAAAATAGCCGAATCGCCTGATCGGTCGATCCCAGCTAATCAGCAAAATGTAGTAGCCCGCGTTGTTCATAAGAACAATTTAGGCCGAGAGATACCGATTCCTCGTAACGAAGTTGTTGATATTCAGTCTTCTGAGCAATTCGAACTATCGGTAAAAAAGGACCTGCTAAAGTTCTCTGAAAGTGACCGCGCCAACATTCAGTATTTCGCGCGTTCGCTCTTGGTGCCGAACCTGACGCTGAATAAGCAAGAGACGGCGACACGTCGTCAGGCCGCGCGAGACTCCGTAATCCCGGTTGCTATTACGATTCGCAAGAATCAGGTGATTATTGCTCAAGGCGCCGTCGTGCAGCCATTCCAAATGGCGGTTATCAAGCAAATCGAAAGTATTCGTGCAGATCGAAGCAAAGATGCTATGGCGTTGTCGATGGCTCTGATGCTCTCGGTAGCCATATTGGTTTTCTTTTCTTACTTGAAGCGCTTCACGCTGAATCGAATTCGCATCGACTTTAAAGACCTGACGGTGATGATGCTGATTGCATTTGGCGTGGTCCTCCTTACCAAGTTGTACCTGTTTGTCACAGACGCAGCCTTTGCAACTAAGTTGGGTCATCTGCTGCCTCCTTCAGTCTTTTTGTATGCAGCTCCTGTCGCTGCGGGACCGATGCTTGTGGGATTGTTGCTGACTTCTGGAGAGGTGGTGTGGTTATTCACTGCCTTCATGTCGCTCTGCCTAGGAATTATGGTGGAGTTCAATTTCACTTTCATGTTGGTTTCTTTAGTGGGTGGTATTGCCGCCGCTCGTGGAGTCTTTAACTGTAAAACTCGTAATGACGTCTACTACGCTGGTGTTCGCACGGGAATAGTGAATGCACTGATGGTGGCCTTTATTCTGGGGATGACTCTTTTAGATCAAGAGGGTGGCCTCAGAGACATATTGGTGTCTATTCCAGCTGCGTTTATTGGCGGTATCTTCAGCGCCCTTATGGCGATGATGTTTATTCCATTGCTTGAATCAGTCTTTAACTACACGACCGATGTAAAACTGTTGGAGCTGAGCAATCTGAATCATCCTTTGCTAAAAGAGATGATTGTTCGTGCCCCTGGAACTTATCATCACTCGATGATGGTTGGCTCGATGGTTGAAGCTGCCGCAGAGGAAATTGGCGCCAATCCATTGCTCGGTAAAGTGATGTGCTATTATCACGATATCGGTAAAATGGAGCATGCAAATTATTTTATTGAGAACCAAAAGCCCGGTCAAAATCCACACGATCACATTTCTCCCTTTATGAGCAAAACCTTGCTTATAGCCCATGTGAAAGATGGCGTTGAAATGGGTATGGCTTACAAACTGGGACGACCGATCATTGACGGAGTCCTTCAGCATCACGGAACAACTTTGATTTCCTATTTCTATAATAAGGCTCTTGATTTGAAGAAGCCTGATGATCCAGAGATTAGCGAACAAGACTTCCGTTACCCGGGGCCGAAGCCTCAATTCCGTGAGGCGGCGCTGTGTATGTTAGCGGATAGTATTGAAGCAGCGGCAAGGTCCTTGGATGAGCCGACGCCAGCACGTTTGCAAAACATCGTGAAAAACATCATTCAACGGAAGTTCTCTGATGGCCAATTGGACGAGTGTAACCTTACGCTTAAGGATCTGTCCAAGGTTGAGCTTTCGTTCACACGAATTTTGTTGGGGATTTATCACCAGCGAATTGACTATCCGCGCAGCGCGGGTGGCGGATTGGGTGATGTATCCCACGGAACAGCACAGAGCTAAAATGAACTTGGTAATTGTCAACGAATCCAAAAAACATGCAGTCCCGCGCAAGTTTATTCACTCATGGATGGAAAATCTGGTGGTTGAGCTTCGCAAAAGAAAAGTTCTTAGTTCTGCGAATGCAAAGAAGGATCTGACGCTGGTATTCCTTGATAAAAAGCCCGCTCAAAAAATCAATTTTGAGTTTCGGCAGAAGGATTATGCCACAGATGTTTTGAGTTTCGATTCCATGGATCCAGACTCTTTGGGGGAGCTGATACTATGTCCCGAAGTCCTTAAGCGTCAGGCCGTGGAGCATCAGTTAAGCTACCAACAAGAGCTGGGCTATATGTTGTTGCATGGTGTGTTACATCTTCTAGGGTATGACCATGAGACTTCTGAGGCCGATGCCAAAAGAATGCTGGGTCTGCAGGACAAGGTTTTTTCAGTTCTATTGCAAAAAGATTAGATCTCTCGGACTTTTTCTAGCGCCAATGGACGACGCATCTTGACTCCAAAAGCGGCGTGACTAAACTGTGTCCTATGTCGATCACAACTGAAGCATCTGAAATTAAGAGTAAAATCAATTCCCTCGAGAGTTTCGCAAAGGAACTTCGGGGGTATCTTTGACTTAGACCGCAAAAAGAAGCGCCTTGATGAATTGGCCCTTCAGATTGAAAATCCCGCACTTTGGGAAAAACCCGCAGAAATGCAAAAGTTGAACAAAGAGAAAACGTTGCTGGAAAAAGCAGTCGGTGAATTCGATTCTTTCGCGAATCGTCTTAGCGACGCTAGTGTTCTGCTGGAAATGGCGGTAGAGGCTCAGGACGAAGACAGTTTTCTCGAAGTGAAAGCGGAAGTGGCTGGCTTGGAAAAGTATGGCCAGGAGCTTGAGTTAAAACGAGTCCTTAATGGAGAACTTGATTCTCACAATACATATTTGTCGATTAACTCTGGGGCCGGTGGGACAGAATCCTGCGACTGGGCAGAAATGCTGCTGCGAATGTATATGCGCTATGCAGATGAGCATGGATTTAAGTGCAGTGTTGTCGAGATGACCGAAGGTGAGGGTGCTGGAATCAAATCCTGCACACTCTTAATTGAAGGGCCTTATGCTTACGGGTATTTAAAGGCCGAATCTGGAGTTCATCGTTTAGTGCGGATTTCACCTTTTGATTCAAACGCTCGCAGACACACCTCTTTTGCTTCGGTCTTTGCGTGGGCCGAGGTGGATGATGACATCAATATTGAAGTTCGTCCCGACGATCTTCGAGTCGAAACTTTTCGCGCCAGCGGTGCTGGTGGACAGCACGTCAACAGAACTGATTCTGCGGTAAGAATGCATCACATTCCATCCGGAGTGATCGTGTCATGTCAAATGGAGCGGTCTCAGATTCAAAACCGAGAAAAAGCTTTAAAGATGCTTAAAGCTCGACTCTATGAAATCGAAATCGAAAAGCGAAATGCGGAAAAAGATGCGATGAATGCGCAGAAAAAAGCCAACGAGTGGGGCTCGCAGATTCGCTCCTATGTTATGCACCCGTATCAAATGGTTAAAGACCATCGGACTGATTTTGAAACAAATCAGGTTGATGATGTTATGAATGGCGAAATTGAAGGCTTTATTATGGCTTATCTTAAATCTCAACTGACATCTGAGGTTGCTTCCAAGTGAAGTCTTCGCTTGCCTGGCTTTCTTGGAAGCTCCTTTTCTCGCGGAAAACTTTTTTCGGTGGATCCGCGCCCTTAGCCCTCTTGGGGCTGGTGCTGGGAGTTGCAGCTCTTGTCGTTTCCATGGCTGTGATGAGTGGCTTTGAATCTACTCTAAAAACAGCTATGGCTGATGTTTCCGGTCATGCTCAGGTCGTGAAACGTTCTCGTTTCCCGGATGATTGGAAAGAGCTGGAAGAGCGCATTGCAAAAGCGGAGCCTTCCCTTATTTCTTCGGCGCGATTTGTTTTTATTGAGGCGATCTTGGCCCACAAGGGGCAGATTTCTGGGGTGCTTATAGAAGGGCTAGATACAGATCGCATGGCTCAAGTGTTGAACTTTGAAAAGCGTATCCTTAGCGGGTCCGGTGATTTGAAAGAATCTTCGGAAGTACCTTTGGCTTTGATCGGCAAAGGTTTAGCCGAAAAGATGGGGCTGGCTATTGGCGACACATTCAGAGTGGTTGTGCCGGTCGCAGATACAGTCGACCCATCAAAGTTTCAGCGCCGTTTGGGCGAGTTCAAGATTCAGGGGATTATGGATCTTGGCAAGTACGACTGGAACGAGAGGTTTATAGTTGCGGACCTTGTTTCGGCACAGAAGTTAGCAGACATAGGTGATCGCTATTCCGGTTTGATTCTTAAATTTGAAGACATCGATTACGCTCGGACGGCAGCGCTGAATCTAGGTCAATTGCTCGGTTCGCCCTACTGGGTGAGGGACTGGAGAGATTCGAATGAAAACCTCTTTGAAGCGGTCAATGTCGAGCGACCTGGAATTTTTTTGGTTATTTCAATTATCATTTTTGTTGCAGCCTTCAATATCTCTTCAACTCTATTTGTGAACGTCGTTCAGCGCTATAAAGACATTGCGATTTTAAAGACCGTGGGATTGTCCAAGAAAGACGTTATCAAAATATTTACTTTTCAGGGGCTTTTCTTGGGGGGCGTGGGCTTGATTTTAGGTTTTATTTTAGGCCTTTTCCTTTGCGTTCTTTTTAATATCGCTCAAAATCGTTTAGGTCTGATTGCTGGAGAGGTTTATCGCCTTGATGGCATACAGCTGAATATTCGTTTTATTGACACTATTGCCATTTGTGCGGCCACGATGCTGATATGTTTTCTTGCGACTTTGGCGCCAGCTCGCCGTGGCGGAAATTTGACTCCGATGGAAGGACTCCGTAATGAATAATGTCGGTACACTCCTAAAAGCTGTTGATATTCATAAGTCCTATGCTCAAGGCACGGGTGAACTCGAGATTTTAAGAGGCATCAGTTTGGAGATCAAAGAGGGAGAGGCTTTTGCCATCTTGGGGTCTTCTGGAGCTGGGAAAAGTACGTTGCTGCAGATCATGGGAACTTTGGACCGTCCGAACCGGGGTGAACTCTATTGTGAAGGCCGCGATCTTTTGGCAATGAACGATGAAGAACTGTCAAAATTTCGTAACAGCGAAATGGGTTTCGTTTTTCAATTCCATCACTTATTGGGCGAATTTACTGCACTTGAAAACGTGATGATTCCTTGTCGTGTTGCGGGCGAAAATGTCAAAGAAGCGAAGGAGAAGGCCCAGCACTTGTTGAATTTCATGGGTCTGTTTGACCGAAAAGAGCACTACCCCAATCAGTTGTCCGGCGGTGAGTTGCAACGCGTTGCTATCGCCCGTGCATTGGTTCGTCATCCGAAGATTTTGTTTGCGGACGAGCCGACGGGCAACCTCGACTCAACCACAAGTGCAAAAATTCAAGATTTGTTCTTCAAGCTTAAAGAAGAGATGAAGTTAGCCCTTGTGGTGGTGACTCATGATCTTGCATTTGCGACCCGATTTCCCAAAGTATACAGAATGAAAGACGGTCTCTGGCAGGCTTAGAGAGTCAGGCGCATTGCGTCTTCTTTGACAGGACCTTGGTCTTAAGTTACGATTCTCCCCACATAAGTGTAAGTATTGAGAAATCTTATAGATTTTAAATTTCGCCCAGGGTTACGTGGGGGCATACTAAGGAATTGAACTTTGATTAAGCTTCTTTGTGCATTGTTGATTACGATTATGACCTCTTCGGCTTTTTCGGCGCCTCCGGCAAAGAAGAAAACCGCTCCCAAAAGACCTGTCGCCGCAAAAGCGCAGCCCACTGTGAACGGCACCATTCAAAAAGTTGAAGTCACTGGAAACAGAAAAATTGAAAAAGACGCCATTCTTGCGAAGGTCACTTCTCAGGTGGGACAGCCGTACTCGGCAGACAATATTCGCCGAGATGTCGAAGCGCTTTTCAGATTGGGTTACTTTAATAATATCGAAGTAGACCGTCAGGTCACTGGACAAGAAGTTATTTTAACTTTCAAAGTTTTAGAAAAACCTTCTCTGGTCGAGATCGTTTATCAAGGCAATAGCGAAGTAAAGTCTGATGATATTGCTGATGCAGCTGGTTTAAAAGCCTATCAGTTGTTGGACATGGCCAAGGTTAAAGAGTCGGTCGAGAAAATTCAAAAGCTTTACGAAGACAAAGGTTTCTTTCTCGCCAAGATCGACTATGCCGTCGAGGATGTGAAGAAAGACGAAACTGTCCGTCTTGTTTTTAAGATTAACGAGAACGACAAAGTCAAAGTTAAGAAGATCACTTTTCTTGGCAACAAGCATCTAGGCGATAGTCAACTGAAGTCCAAAATGCTGACTCAAGAGGGTGGCTTTTTCTCGGGTCTGAGTGGCTCTGGTCAGTACAAGCAGGAAATGTTTGAGCGAGACGTTCAAATTTTAAGATTCCTTTATTACAACCAAGGTTATGTTCAAGCAAAAGTTGATCGCCCTCAAGTGACGGTCACTCCAGATAAGAAAAATATCTACATCACTATTCGAGTCGAAGAGGGCGAGCAGTATCACGTTGGCGAAGTCGACTTTGCAGGTGATATTCTTTTTCCGCGAGACGAACTACAAAGTTTGGTTACTATCGACGAGAATGGCGTCTTTGCCTATGATGTCTTGCAAAAAGATATCGGTGAGCTGACTGCGAAGTACGGTGATCTTGGTTATGCCTATGCCAACGTTATTCCACGCACTCGATTTAATGATAAAGAGCGAAAAGTTGATTTGGTCTTTGAATTCGACAAAGGCTCTAAAGTTTATTTCGGCAAGATCAATGTCGTCGGCAACTCTAAGACTCGCGATAAAGTTGTGCGCCGGGAACTTAAAATTCTTGAGGGTGAACTTTACAACGAGACACGCCGTCGTCAGTCTCTAGAGAACATTCAGCGACTTGGATTCTTCGAAGAAGTGAATTTTAAAACCGCAATCGATCCAGAGCGCACGGATGTGATGAATGTCGACATCGCCGTGAAAGAAAGAAATACCGGACAGATTCAGCTCGGTGCTGGTTACGGGACATCTCAAGGTTTCACCTTGCAGGGGTCGGTCAGTCAGGCCAACTTCTTGGGTAAAGGACAAAATCTTGGCGCTTCACTTAATTTAAGCGGTACAGGAAGCTACTACAGCTTGTCTTTCACGGAGCCATATTTCCGCGACACGCTTTGGTCCGTTGGTGCCGACGTTTATCAAAGTGCGAACACAGGTCGTTTGGACTTTGACGAGAATCACACGGGTGGAGCTGTTCGTTTAGGTCATCCTCTTGGCGATTACACTCGTGGAGTTCTTCGCTATAAGTATGATAAGTCGCAACTTACTGAGCGCAAAGATAGTGAAGGTAATGTCATTACCGATCGCGACTTGTTCCCTCTTGAAACCGCGTCAGGAGAGACAAGCTCTTTAACAGGGACTTTGGAGTACGACACAAGAAATGATCGTCAAATGCCGACCAAAGGTATTTATACGAGTGCTTCGTTTGAATATGCCGGTTTGGGAGGATCTCTCAAATACACTCGGGGAAATGCAAACTTCCGTTTCTTTAAGAATATCTTCTGGGATGTGGTTTGGAGAAACTCCTTGCAATATGCACGTATCGATTCACTGAACGACAATCCAGTGCCCTTCAGTGAACTCTACCTTTTGGGTGGACCATACTCTTTAAGAGGTTATCGCTCGTACCGTGTAGGTCTTATGAAGCGATCGCAAAAGGTATTCGATCAAATCAAAGCGGACAACCCGACCTTGCCTGATAGTGAAATCGAAAAACGCTCTATGAGATTTTTCGGGGGTACTCAGCAGGCGATGTACCAGACTGAATTACAGTTCCCTTTGGTTAAGGAAGCTGGCATCATGGGAGCTGCTTTCTTTGACGTGGGTGCCGCGGATAATGTTTTGGCAGAAGGTAACTTCTATGCTGACGTTGGTTTCGGTATTCGTTGGTATTCGCCGATCGGCGTGTTGCGATTTGAATGGGGCTTCCCGTTGAATCGCGATCCGTACTATCAAGAGCCGACAGTGTTTGAATTTTCAATCGGACCTAGTTTCTAAGTTCGTTTGATTCGAGATGGATTTAAAAATATTAAGGAGGATCTTAAAATGAAAAAATCAGTATTGGTGTTGAGCTTGCTCATGACAGCATCTTTGGCCCAGGCCGCAGACTCAAAAGTTGGATTCGTTGATATGCAAAAGGCGATTCAAACAACTTCAGCGGGTAAGAAAGCTAAAGCTGAATTGGAAGGCGAGTTTAATAAAAAGAAAAAAGAATTAGAAAAAAAAGAAGCTGATCTGAAAAAGATGGGCGAAGACTTGGAAAAGAAAAAGTCAGTTCTTTCTGAGGAAGCGCTTGGCAAAAAACAGGCTGAATTCCAAGCTGAAATGATGAACTATCGTGAGATAGTAGGAAAGAGCCAGCTTGATATCCAAAAGAAAGAGCGTGATTTGACAGCTCCTATCTTGGAAAAGATGAGAAAAGTAATTGCGAATCTTGCTAAAGAGAAAGGCTACACGATGGTTATCGAAAATAGCCAAATGGTGCTTTACGCAACTCCGGACGCCGACATGACTGAAGAAGTGATTAAGGCCTACGAGAAACAAAAGTAGTTGAGAAACGAAAGGGCCTGAAAAGGCCCTTTCTTGATTTAGGAATATGTAGTTCATGGCAAATTATAAAGTACACCCAAGCAGTGTTTTATCCCCTGATGTTGAATTGGCCGACGACGTTGAAATTGGTCCGTACTGCTTGATTCAAGGTAAAGTTAAAATTGGAAAAGGCACCTTCGTGGAAGGTCATGTCACTTTAGGTTCCCGCGGGGGAATTCTGGAGATTGGCGAGAATAATCATTTTTGCCCAGGAGCCGTTATTGGCGGGGCTCCGCAGGATTTGTCTTATAAAGGCGAACCGACGAAACTGATCATTGGGAATAATAATATTTTTAGAGAGTTTTCCACCGTAAACCTGGCAACAAGCAAAGGCGACGGTATTACAGAAATTGGCAATAATTGTTATTTTATGGCTTACACTCACGTGGGGCATGACTGCAAAATCGGAAGCAATGTGGTCATTGCCAACAACTCGCACTTAGGTGGGCACTGTGAAATCGAAGATAACGTCACTATTGGCGGTGTCTGTGCGTTTAATCAGTTTACTAAAGTGGGACGTGGCGCATTTGTCGCTGGTTCTTCTATTGTGAACAAAGACATTCTGCCTTTCTCTCGGGCTCAGGGAACTTACGCGACGATCCGTGCGACCAATAAAATCGGTCTGTCCCGAAAAGGTTTCAGTCGCGAAGAAGTGGCAAATGTTCACAAAGCCATTCGTATTATAATTATGGGTTCGCACACGGTTGAAGAAGGTATTGAGCGCATCAAGGCGGAATGCCAGATGAGCCCTAACATTGAGTACTTCATTAATTTCATCAAAAGTTCCAAACGCGGTATAGCGGTGGATCGAAGTCCGAAGGGATGGCAAGACGATGAGTAAGTTGCGTGGTGCAGTAGTTGGTGTCGGTTACCTGGGCAGATTTCACGCCCAGAAATATCAGAACAATCCTGACGTCGAGTTGATTGGGGTTTGTGATCATGTTCCGGTTCAGGCGGATAAGGTGGCTGGGGAGCTTGGAGTGAAGAGCTTCCACCGACCCCAGGATCTTATTGGTCAGGTTGATATGGTAACCATTGCTGCCAATACTCTTAATCACTACGAACTTGCGAAAGTATTCTTAGATAACGATATTCATGTTAATGTCGAAAAACCAATTACGGCGACGATCGATCAGGCCGAAGAACTGGTGACTTTGGCAGAGCGCCGGCAACTGCTTCTTGCGGTGGGGCACATTGAAAGATTTAATCCTTCTGTTGTAGAACTAAAAAAACATTTAAATTCACCCAAGGTTATCGAACTGACTCGCATGGCTCCCTATAAAACTCGCGGAGCTGACGTCAGTGTTCTTCATGACCTGATGATTCACGATATGGATCTGTTGTTCTGGCTTAGTGGCAGCGAAATTGAGTCCATGATGTGCTCGGGGACCAAGCTGGTATCTCAAGAACTTGATACGGCGACAGTTTCTATCAAGATGAAAAATGGAGTTTTGGGTATCATCAATGTTAGCAGAGTTTCATCGGGAACTCAGCGTAGTATCCGCGTTCTGCAGGATGACTGCACGCTTTTTGCCAATACTGGCAATCATGAGCTCGAGAAAGTTCAGATTGGCTCGGGCGGGGAAGAGTTAGTTAAAATTACTCGCTGGACAGTTGAAAAAGCAGACGCCCTCCAGAAGGAAACGGATTCATTTGTTCATGCGGTGCTAAAAAAACAACCACTTGAAGTCACTGGAATTGATGGACTTCAGGCTCTTCGGGCTATCGAAGAGGTGCGCAGAATGATCGAGGGATAATGGATCAGGTATTGATCGTTGCGGCCGAGGCCTCAAGTGTAACTTATGCTCAGCGGATCTTGGAAACGTGGAAAACGCAGCGACGTGCTGTCAAAGCCTTTGGAGTTGGCAGTCAAGATATGGAAGACCTGGGATTCGAACGTCTCGGTAAGTCCGAAGAAATGGCCGTCGTCGGCGCTGCGGAGATCATTTCTCAATACAGTCATTTAAAAGGCGTTTTTGATAGGCTTGTTGAGGAAGCTGAAAAGCGTCGACCTAAAGTAGCCATCGTCATGGACTATCCCGAATTCAATCTGATGTTAGCCAAGAAGCTTCATGCCTTGGGAATACCAGTGGTCTATTATATTTCGCCACAGGTGTGGGCATGGCGCAAAGGACGAGTTAAGACGATCAAAAAATACTGCAAAAAAGTTTTTGTGTTATTTCCGTTTGAGTCGGCCTTTTATGAAGAGCATGGAGTTCCGGTCGATTTCGTAGGTCATCCATTGTTGGACGAAATGGACGACAGACTTTTCGAAGATGTTGAGTACCGCAAAACTCACCGCAATCAGTGTGGAATTAGTGATAACGAAATCGTTTTGGGTTTGATGCCGGGCAGTCGGCGGCAAGAATTGAAGCAGCATTTTCAGATTCAGCTGGATACGGCGCGAATACTAGCCAAGAAATATGCAAATTTAAAAGTCGTGATCTTGACGGCTCCGACTTTTTCCAAAGAACAGATGCAGGATTATCTTGAGGACTTCCGTTTGCCCTACATCCTGCTTAAGGACGAACCTTTCCGCATGATCCATTTGGTAGATATGATGCTGGTCGCTTCAGGCACAGCTACTTTACAAGTGGGCTTACTTAAAAAGCCCATGGTCATCATGTATAAGATGAAGTGGCTGACAGGAATATTCGCGAAAGCTTTTGTACGTGGTACCCAATACTACGGACTCGTGAACTTAATTCTTAATAAAGAAGCTGTTCCTGAAAGATTTCAAGAGGACGTGACACCTGAAAAAATGGCGGCTCTGTTGGAAAGATACATCACAGAACCTCAGTACAAGTCTGAAGTTATTAATTCCTTAGGTCATTTACGCCAGCATTTAGGCGATAAAGGCGCGACCCGAAGAGTTGTTCAAGCATTGGATGAGTACCTTTCGAAATGAAGATATATCTTCGTCCCCTTAGTTTTGTTTATAACCGGGTGGTGAGTTTTAAGAACTCGCTCTACGATCGTGGTGTTTTCAAGCTCTATGAAGCGCCTGTTCCTGTGATCAGCATCGGGAATCTGACTATGGGCGGGACGGGAAAAACACCGTTAACGGACTTTTGCTTAAAGGCGTTGGTGCAAAAGGGCAAGCGAGTCGCTGTCATCAGTCGTTCGTACAGGGCAGATGCCGAAGCGCCGGTTTTGGTTGATGTCAGTCATCCCTACGCGGCAAAGTACTTCGGAGATGAGCCCGTTCTTCTGGCTTCAGAAAATCCTGAAGTTGATGTCTACGTTGGACCGCGAAAATGGCAAACGGCTCAGTATGCAATATCAGAAAAAGATTATGACTATTTGATTGTGGATGATGGTTTTCAGCATCGCAGGCTGCATAGGGATTTGAATATCGTCATCCTGGATGCAACCGAGAGTTTTGAAAACTATCAAGTGCTTCCTGAGGGTCGCGCGCGAGAACCTTGGAGAGGAATTGATCGTGCGAATGTCATAATCCTGACCAAATGTAACCTAGCCGATCAGGAAAACTTAAAACAAATCGAGCAAAGCTTACCGAAAGACAAAGAAGTTCTTTATTTCGACTACAGAATCAGTCAGCTGCACGGAAGCCAAGATCAGGTGCTTCCAGTCGCCGGGCTGAAGGGAAAAAAACTATTCTTAGTGTCTGCCATTGCCCGGCCCGATGTTTTCGAAAAAATGATGCGGGAACTGGGTGAGGTGTCTAAGAAAAGTATGCACTTTAGAGATCACCATCAATACAAATTGTCGGATGCAAAAAAGATCCAGGAGGAATTTCTCACCTCCAAAGCTGACTATTTAATCACGACTGAAAAAGATGCAATTAAACTGCGCCGGTTCATGGACAAGGAAGTAAATCTCTGGTCAGCATCACTTGAAATTGCCGAGCAAGGAGAAAAGGGACGTCTCAGTGAAATTATTGATCAAGTGGATCGTTAAACTGATCTCCTTTTTCAGCAGCTTGATGCCGCGGCAGTGGATTCGCCGGTGCGGGGCTCCTTTGGGTTTTTTATGGTTTGATCTTTTAGGCTTTCGCAAAAAGATTATTTTTAATAATTTGCAGATCGCTTTTCCTGACTGGTCAGAGCAGAAAAAGCATCAGGTTGGACGTGAGTCTGTTTATCAGATGGCGTACAGTTTTGCGGAGTTTTTTACAATCCCGTCGATGAATGCCCAATGGCTTGCAGAAAATGCCGTGTTTGAGGGCTGGGAAAACCTAGAAAAAGCTCGAGCGCAAGGTAAGGGGATGTTTTTCCTCAGTTTGCATTTGGGAAACGGCGATGTCGCCACCAATGCGATTGTGCTTAATGGACAGCCTATCTATGTGATTACCAAGCGTTTCAAAACTCAGTGGTTTGACAATCTGTGGTTTTCGGTGCGCGGCGCTCAAGGCGTTCAGTACATTGATGCTCATGGACCAAGCAATGCTTTTGATATTTTAAAGGCCTTAAAGAAAAATGCCGGATTGGTCTTTGTTTTAGATCAGTTTATGGGAAAGCCTTTCGGCATTGAGACGACTTTCTTTGGGAAAAGGACCGGCACAGCCTATGGTCTAGCTTTATTCCATCAGAAGACCAAAGCTCCAGTTTTGCCGGTCTACACCTATGAAGGAACTGATAAAAAACTTCATGTGGTTTTCGAACCGGCTATGGACACGCAGCACAGTCTGGTTGAAGATAAAGATCAAACGATACTCAACCTGACGCAATCTTTTAACAACAAGATTGAAGAGATTGTGCGGAAGCATCCTGAGCAGTGGATGTGGGTGCATCGTCGGTGGAAGGACTTTTAAGTGATCTTCAGAATTGGTCTTCTATTGTCAGCCAGCATTTTGATGTCTTGTTCTTCAAGTCTGAAGAACGTAAAGGTTGATCAGCTTAAAAAAAACAAAGAATTCGAAGAGGCTGTGACTATAGAAATTCCGACGCCGACGGTCTCTGAAGAGGTTACGGAACCAGCTCCCGAAGTAGGAGAGTCACCGGCAGCGACGCCCAAGGCAATGCCAAAATCACAGAAAAAAACGCTTCAACCAGTAGTAAAAAAGTCTGCTCCAAAACCAAAAGTTGCTTCTGCAGCCAAGACTAAATCCTCGACTAAAACCACAAGTAGAGCCAAAGGGAAGACTATGGAAGAGACTGTGGCCAATGCTGGACGCCAACCAGAAATTGAAGATAGTGAAGGTTTTGATGGCCGTCGACCGATCGTGGATCCTTTTCGGGTTGGAGAAGAAGTAGTGCACAATGTGCACTACTTTAAGGTGTCCGCCGGCGAGCTGAAAATGAAGGTTGAACCCTTTTCGACAGTGAATGGCCGCAAATCCTATACTTTTGCGATCGAGATAAAAACAAGTCCTTTATTCTCGAATTTCTATAGAGTGCAGGATCGGGTTGAGACATTCGTAGACTATGAAGACTTGGTACCTCGCGTTTTTCAGTTACATGTGAACGAGACAAATTCTATTCGTGAATCGAAAATGCTTTTTGATTTGGAAAAGAATGAAGCCACGTTCTGGGAAAAGAAAGTTACAAAAGAAAAAGGCGAAGAAGAAAAGAAAGAACAATGGGAAATTCTTCCATTTTCTCAAAACGTTTACAGCGCCATTTTCTATATGAGAAATTTCAAATGGGAAACCGGCAAAGAGTATTCTTTCCGCGTGGCGAATGAAAAAGAAAACTTGGTGTTTTCTGGTAAGGCTATCCGCCGCGAAGTCCTTGATACCAAACTCGGCCCCATGAAAGCCATTGTCATTCAACCCAACATTGTCCTAAAGGGAAAGTTCAAGCCCATCGGAGATAATTACATCTGGGTATCAGACGATGACCGCAAACTTGTTTTGCGAATCGAATCCAAAATCAAAATCGGAACTTTGGTTTCCGAGGTTATCAAAATTAAATAGAACAGTTGCCCCGCAGAGTCTTTCCTATTCTGAAGCTTTGCGAGCTCTTGGGATCGTGCTCGTAAGTTAATTGAAAGCAGTAGCCGTACTAACTTCGTTTGCGATCGGCGCCGATCCTTTGGTTAGCGAGTTCTTCGATTTCTTTAGCGAGGATCAGATTCTGGGTCAGGATTTGATAAAAATCATTCTGATGGATCTCTAGCAGCACAGAATCTTGTTGGGTGGTCACGGTGGCGGTGCGGACTCCTCCGCTGACTAGGAGGCTGATTTCACCAAAGCAAGAGCCTTGAGGCATGACGTTAATGTTGCGACCTTGCTGGCTGACGACTAAGTTTCCTTGAACAAGGATATAACACGTGTTTCCGGGTTGGCCTTCGTAAAATAAAACGTGGTGAGCTGGGGCTTGGACTAAACGACCACGGAAGGTGAGCATATCTAATGTGTTGCTGGGAAGATCTTTAAAAAACTGCGAAGACATCAAAGCTTGCTGGACCCAGAATCTGTGTTGCAGGCTTTGCGCTTTTTCGGTTTTAATCAGCTGATCAAATTCAGAGAGATGGCTGATCTTGAGTAGTTCGCAATTTGTTTGAGTTATAATATCTGCCGAGCGGGGTTGATTCAACAAGAAGGCCCTTTCTCCGAAAAGCGATCCATCTTTAAGGATGGCTACACGTTGCCTTTGGGTGTCCGATAGAACTCGATAGACGGCCGCTTCACCACTAAGAATAATATAGAGATCACGGTCTCTCGTCCCGGTGCGAACAACTCGGGTATTTGCGGGAACCTGAATGCGTTGAGCCTTTTGTAAAAGATAGTGACTTAGCTGAGGATCTAAAGAACGAAAAAACGGGAGGACCCGAGGATTTAAAGTACCTTCTTTCAGGTCGACGGTTTGAAATGGTGACGGGCTTGCACTATAGTCCTGCGAACCTTGCGCAGCAAAATATTCGTGAAACGAGGGGTTTTGTATGACTGCTTCTTTAAGAAGAAACTGTATCAAGTTGTAAAGTTCGCGAAAGCTCACGAGCCAACCCTGGCCCAAGTAAAACTGCACCAGACCTTCTATGGAGGTGCCATTTTTAAGGACATCCAAATATGAATACTGCAAGGGATTCAAGGTAAAGCTCTTACGACTGTTTTGCAAAGTAAGAACGCCGCCTTTTGCATCGGGAGTTAGCTGAAAATTTTGAAGTTTCAGGGGCTCAGACTCTATTCTCATAGGTACCTCTGTTTTCTTCCATCAGTTTCCATGCCTCTTCCTGGCTTCGTCAACGAATGGTCTAGGTAGAAGCCGGGCAGACCAAAGTCAGGAAGTTCTGATCGTCTTCGAAGAAAATCCACAGATCAGTTAAGATGAACCTTATGGCGATGATCAATTGCAGATATTTTTCTGGCTATAAACCCTGTCCTAAAAGTGAATTGTGTGATGAAGCTTGTGATCACTTGGATGTGCCGACGATCTCGATTCTGTTAGTTCATCTGGGAGCGCTTGGAGCCGTGGTGCGGAGTACGAGTCTTCTTAAGGCCATTAAAAGAAAATTTCCTGGGTGTATGATCACGTGGGTGACAGATGCTCCCGCTCATCGGCTTTTGCAATCCCACCCCGCGATTGATCGCGTATTGACGACCAGCGAAGAAGACATGCTTCAGCTATCCACGCTGGAGTTTGAAGTTGCCTACGTCGTAGACAAATCCTTAAAGGCTGCGGGTGTTGTTCGCCGGACGACGGTCGACCAGATATATGGCTTTAATATCAATCCCCGAAATGGTGCTGTGATTCCAGCATCACCAGCAGCTCAAGAATTATGGGATTTGGGAATCAACAATCATAAGAAGTTCTTCATTAATCAAAAAGCCGAAACTCAGCTTTTGATTGAAGCTCTCGAGCTTGGGTATTTTCGCAGAGATGACTACTGGCTTGATTTGACTGCATCAGAAAAAGTGGAAGCGCATAAGCGTCGCACGACATGGACGTGCTCGGCAGAAGATATCATCATTGGTTTGAATACTGGATGCAGCACTGTCATTCCCTATAAAAAACTGAGTGTGGAGTTTCATCGAGAGATCATTCAATTGGTGAAGAGTCGATTTCCAGAAGCATCCATAGTTCTGCTTGGTGGGCCAGAGGACACATGTCGCAATCAACAAATAGCTGATGGGCTTGATGTTATTAATTCCGCGACAGAGTCGGGATTGCGAGACGGGCTGATCAGTGTGGCAGCCTGTGACGTTGTCATTACCGGAGACAGTCTTGGGATGCACATGGCGATCTCTCAGAAAAAAGAGGTGATCGCTTGGTTCGGTCCGACTTGTGCGCACGAAATAGATCTTTACGACCGTGGTCAGAAAATTCTAACGAAGTCTCCATGCAGTCCCTGCTGGAAGAGATCTTGTGAAAAATCGATAATGTGCTACGATCAAGTGTCTCTGGAGGAGATTATTGATGCCCTTGAATCTAGTCGTGCAAACTGCCTTTCTCGGAGATCTCCTCCTCTCCATTCCGTTGCTGAAAAAGACCAGGGAGATCTGGCCAGATCATAAACTTGGTTTGGTCTGTCGCAAGGGCTTTGGTGATTTCTTTCTTAAGACGGGATTAGTCGACCAAGTTTTTGAAATACAAAAAGGCAATTCAGCATCTTACAAGGGCATCGTCGAACATTTGAAGTATGCTGGAGTGGATAACCTGATCTCTCCTCACGAGTCCGTGCGAACGATGTTCTTTTGCGCCAAGATTAAAGCCAATCATAAGATCTCTTTTGATAAAAAGTGGAATCTGCTATTTTTTTCTAAACGACAAAAGAAAAATATGGTGCTTCCGGACGCCATGAGGCAGTTAAGTTTGCTTTCATACGAAGACCCTCAGTTGGCGAAAGACCTTAGCGACTATGCAAAAAATGAAGAGCCCTATTTGCCTAGACAGCATGGTCATTTATCAGCACCACCGCTATGGGCATCAATGAGCTTGCGACACAAGATTTTGCAGAATCAAAATGCTTTTGCGGATCTTAAAGAGAAACTTCAGTTAAATAATTTCGATAAAAAGCCGGTGGTATTGATATTCCCAGGCAGTGTATGGGCTACGAAACGCTGGACCGAGGAAGGATTCGTGGCGAGCGGAAAGGCTTTGCAGCAAAAGGGATTTCAAATCTGCGTGATGGGAGCTAAGGGCGAGGAAGAGCTGGCCGAGAGAGTTGCGGCAGCCATTCCGGGTTCATGGTGTCTTGCGGGTAAAACAAGCATTTATGAATCAGCTCAAGTCATCGCGCATTCGGCTCTCGTCATTGGCAATGACAGTGCTTCGGCTCATTTGGCGGCAGTCTGTGAGACACCCCTTATCGCCATTTTTGGTCCCACTATTCTAGAGTTTGGCTATCGCCCATGGTCGGCCCAAAGTTACGTTGTTCAGAACAGTAAATTGGCTTGTCGCCCATGTGGGAAGCATGGGCACCAGGAGTGCCCGCTAAAAACTCATGAATGCATGAAAAGCATTTCAGCCGAAGAAGTCCTGCAGACTGCAGGCTTTATTCTTCGTTCGTAAGATCTTTAACGATAATACCGTATTTGCGAATTTTCCTTAATAAAGTGTTTTTAGGAATATTCGCTTGGGCGACGGTCTGATTGATGCGACCGTTATTGGCCTTCAAAGCATTGACGATAAACTCCTTTTCCATCTCTTCTTTAAAGGCATCAAAATCAAGAGGTCCTGAATAGCCCACCATGCTGGCGGTTTTCTCGGAACTTTCTTTGGGAGCCAGTCGTAAAGATTCAGGCAGTGATTCCACCGTGATTTGTTGGGAATTCTCGACGATAAAAGAACGCTCGATGACGTTCTCTAGCTCGCGAATATTTCCAGGCCAGCGATAGGACTTAAGAAGGTCCATGCTTTCACTGGTGACGCCATTGATGACTCGGCCATGCTGCTTTGAGAACTTTTTAATGAAATGTTGGACCAGAGCTTCAATATCATCGGAGCGCTCACGCAGGGGAGGCAAGAAGATGGGCATCACATTTAAACGATAGAATAAGTCTTCTCGGAATGTGCCTTCTTCCATCATTTTTTCCAAGTTTCGATTGGTGGCAGCGATGATACGGGTGGTGGTCTTGACTTCGCGATTTCCTCCAACCGGTGTGAATTTTCGTTCCTGTAGAACGCGTAGAAGTTTAGCTTGCATATCGGGCTTCATCTCGCCGATCTCATCAAGGAAAAGAGTGCCATTATTAGCCGCCTGGAACTTGCCGATTTTTCTTTCGATAGCTCCAGTAAAGGCGCCCTTTTCGTGGCCAAAAAGTTCGCTTTCCATGAGGTTCTCGGGAATTGCCCCACAGTTGATCGCAATAAATGAACCTGATTTACGAGGGGAGTTGAAGTGAATTGCTCGAGCAACGAGTTCTTTGCCTGTACCGTTTTCGCCGCGAATCAAGACTGTCGTATCGACTTTACAAAGTCGATAGATCAGGTTGAAAACTTCTTTCATTTTTTGTGATCTGCCGACGAATTCGCTTTCAATATCATCATCAAAAATCGGATTGGAAAGTGCAAGGCTAGAGACGAGATCACGAGCTTCTAAACTCTTGCGAACAATCTCAGTCAGTTGTTGTGGGTTTACAGGCTTTTCAACGTAGTCATAGGCCCCTTCTTTGATGGCCAAAACGGCGTCATGAAGGTTTGAATGTGCCGTCATCAGAACCACAAAGGTTCGCGGGTCATGTTCTTTAATAGCGGTCAGCGCTTCAAGACCGTTCATTTCTGGCATTTTCACGTCCATCAGGACAAGATCCCACTGCTTTTGCTTTACTTTATCGAGGGCTTCTTTTCCAGTGGCAGCCTCTTCAATAGTGAACTCAATCTCAGGCATCGCTGACTGTAGAATGGAAACCACGGATCTTCTTAGTTCGGCTTCATCATCCACAATAAGTGTATGGAGTTTGTTTGTCATGCCGTCTCCTCTATTTCGCTTTCTTCGTCCAATGGCAGAGTAAACGAAACAGTCGTTCCTTTGCCCAGCTTACTTTCCATGACGACTTTGCCACCATGAAGTTCAATAAAATATTTAACCAGATACAATCCAAGTCCGGTGCCCTTGGTTTTCATGTCTTGATCACTACCCCGGGTAAACTTGCCCCAGATTTTTTCCATGTCTTCGGGCTTGATACCTTCGCCCGTATCTTTTACGAGCACATGAACGAAATCGTCGCTTTCTTCAGAGACGACCTCAATCAATCCCCCCGACGGAGTATACTTGATGGCATTTTCGACCAAGTTGATGATTACTTCTTTAATCAACGTGGTGTCGAATTCCAAAGAGAACATGGGTTCCAGAGAAGCTTGGATTGAAATATTTTTCTCGTGTGCCAGGGGGCGCAGTTGGCAAAGAGCTTCTTCGATCACTTCGTTGATGTCTGCCACTTGCTTGCGAATTTTAAAGTCACGCGACTCAACCCGCAGAACTTTAAGAATCGACTGAATATAGCGATTCAACTCATCACCAAATAACCTGAGCGATCGCAGATCCTGTCCTAACTCAGAGTCACTGTGCTGCGTGAGTAAGCGATCAACGATCGCCTGAATCTTGGCTATCGGTGTTTTTAGGTCATGAGAGATCAGGCTGACGAAATTGTTCTTAAGTTGTTCCAGCTCCTGCAAGTACTGCTGTTCCTGTTGCAGATGGAAATTAAGTCGCTCGATTTTTGTAGCCTGGTAGCCAATGAAAATGGTCCAGGTCGCTGCCAGCAAAACAAATGGCGAAAATGCTGGCGACCAGAAATAGAAGCTGTCAAAGACCCAAGCTGACAAAGCGGCCAAGAACGTGGCTATCCATAGGATAAAAAACAGAGCCACAGATTGTGGATAGGTCGTGATAATCGAAACCGCGATAAACATCAGCAAAAGAAAGCCGGATGCGTACCACCAAAATGAGAGTCTTTTTATCCAACGGTTTTCCAAAACCGTATCGGTCAGGTGCGCAAGGATTTCAGTGCGTGATAAAGTTCCCAGCGGAGTCATGTAAGTCGGCCCCGAGGAGGTTTCGGCGCCGATCACGACGATCTTGTCTGTAAAAGCATCTTTTGGGATCTCATCATACATTATTTCGCTGAGCGAATACTGAGTGAATAAGCGTGAGTGTCCTCGAAAGTTAATGGGCAGTCCGGCAAGTGAGTTCGGGAATTTTTTATCCGTAATGGCTTCGACCAAATGAGGCGTTTCCGTTTTTTGCGGGAATATGCGCCGAACGACTCCATCATCGTCACGGCGAACTTCGTTACTGCCGAGGTTGCTTCGTTCACGATTGGTGAATGCAGGAGTGAGGACCCGCTCGAGGTTGTTCGTTGAGGTGGCCCATTTAATTTTGGGATCCAGAAAAAGCTTTTGCTCCTCCGGTGTTAAACGAACGCTGCCAATATTGTCACCAAAGTAAAGAGTGACGCCGATCGATTTCGGTTCTTGTTGCAGAACCTTTTGCAGAAGTTTTGACCAGATCCGCTTATTCCAGAAAAAGCTATCCGTAATGTCAGTCACCTCATTCATGTTTCCTAAAAAATTCGTGCGCGAATCGTAGATAGTTGCAAAGTCTGCCTGACGAATGGAAATAAGAACAATTTGTTTCGAGACCTTTTGGTCACCACGCAGTTGAAATCTTTGATCATAGGCATTCAACTCGTCATTAGACAGGGCCAGGCAACCGATACCCCAACAGAGTAGAAATCTCAGCCAAAAACCTTGGCGTCGAGAAAAGAAGCGAAAAACCAGTTCGCCACGAAGTCTGAGTTGTTGAAATGACCCTTTTTGCACGCGTCGCAACATATCAAATTTACTAAAAAATTCAACAAGTAAAAGCCCCTTAACCCTCGGCACAGAACAGGGTATATTGAAAAATATGCATGTCTATAACGGTGTAAAAGAGTTGAATTCCCCCTTAGAGTCCTCTGTGCTCACTATTGGCAATTTTGATGGCGTTCATTTGGGTCATCAGCAGTTGGTGGAAACCGTGGTGCGAGAGGCTCAGCACTATGGTGTTCCTGCTGTGGTTTATACCTTTTACCCTCATCCGGTGAAGATTCTAAAACCCGAGAAAGCGACTCAGCGTCTGTTTGACATGAAGGATCAGCAACAGCAGATGGAAAAGCGCGGCATTGGAGCCGTCATCATAGAGCCATTTACCAAAGAATTTTCTAAAATTTCTGCCGAAGAGTTTCTCGAAAACTATGTGCTAAAAAGACTCAACCCCAAAACTCTTGTGGTCGGTCACGACTTTTCGTTCGGTGCCGGGCGATCTGGGAACATTCCTTTTTTGGAGCAATTCTGCGCTAAAAGAGGAATTCGCTTGATCATCATTCCGCCTTTTCAGCAGGAAGGAGAAGTGGTCTCCTCGACAAAAATTCGCGATTACCTAAAGCAAGGGGAAATAGAAAAGGCTCAAGGTCTTTTGGGACGCCCGTACTATGTGCGAGGTCACGTTGAGCATGGATTCAAGAGGGGGAGGACGATTGGAGTTCCGACCGCGAATATTCATCCCGATGTTGAATTCTTACCTCGGCAGGGGGTTTACTGTACATGGACTGTCATCAATGGAAAACGCCACCCCTCAGTTACAAATATTGGCGTGAACCCGACCTTTCAGTCCGATGGAAAAGGTCCAGTTAAAATCGAGACCCATCTTTTGGATTTTGATGAGACTCTTTATGGAATTGAAGTCGAAGTCTATCTTTTGCACTTCATTCGTGATGAAATGAAATTCACAGGAATAGATGCCCTCAAGGCACAAATCTCTTTGGATATTCAAGAGGCGCGAAGGTATTTTGATGAGCAAGCTAAAAATTCTTGATGTTCACCCCAGCGGGCCCAGTCGATCTTGTCAGTTTTTGCAAAAACTGAGTGAAGAACAAAAATGGGATTTAGAGTTTCAGCTGGTCAGTTCTTATAGTGACATTGAAGGCCAAGATGCGAACATGGTCCTGATTCCGCTTGAGCTTTCCGCCAAGGTTTTCCCTGATTTGACCATCGTTCCCACGCAAGTACGTTTGCTTCGATGTTTCGATTCTCTATTTCAAGAAAATGGAAAACTCTATCCCAGAGTCATTATTGCTCAGGCTTTGCATGATGTGTTGGTCGAAAGAGCTAAAGACCTTGATACGCGCACTCCGGCATTTGTTATTGGAGAGGGTGAGTTCGCACGTATTGCGACTGTAGTTCTTGCAGAAATGGGAATTACGGAGGTTTATCTCGTTGGTCGGCAACCAGCGGTTAGCCAGCATGCCTTGGACCTTAAAAAGTCCTTTTTTGGAATTCAGTTTAATATTCTGCCACTCGAGGAGCTGACAATGCAGTCGGTGAGTGCGGGAATTATCATAAACACTGTGGATCTGAATGAGCAAAAAGATCTTCTGACTGACCTTTCCTATTTCAACTTCATGAAAGGGGATGGATATGTGATGGATTTGAACCTAAACATCGAGAACCATCAACTTTTAGAAGAAGCTGAAAGAGCCGATTTAAGAGTGTTGCCGCCTGCTCAAGTTTATTCTGCCCTCACACTTCGCTGGCTGAAACGTTTGCGTGTGAATCACAACCTTTCCGTCGAAGAACTTGAACAAAGATGGAAAGGGTTTTTGACATAAATCTCTCCTTCGGTCTAGTTACAAAAAATGGCACCCTGAAGTAAAGTGAGTCCAGGGAGCTCTCATGTCTTCGTTAAAAATTGGAGAAATTCTTGTTAAACAGGGCTTGTTGAAGCCCGATCAATTGTCTTCTGCTATTGAAGAGCAAAAGAAATCCGGTCAAAAATTGACCTCTACCATTGTTCAATTGGGTTTCTTAAAAGAAAATCAAATTCTTCGAGCATTAGAAAAGCACTATGCCGTTCCGGGCGTCGATGTAAACTCCTTTGAAATTGATCAAAGTTTAACACCGCTGGTTCCTAAAGAGGTTTGCGAAAAGTACACTCTTATTCCGTTGCAAAAAGCCGGTGCGACCCTCGTTGTGGCATTCTCTGATCCTAGCAATATCATGGTCAAAGAGGATCTTCGCTTTATTTCACGACATCGAATTCAAGCTGTTGTTGGAACGGAAATGTCGATCTCTTCTGCCATCGAAAAGTACTATGGCGGAAATATCAGCACCAAATCACTAAGTGCTGCTTCCGGGATGGAAGATGAGTTTGCGGCGGCAGCCTCTACGGCCGAAATCATTGACCAAGAGGGCGGTCCAGACGATGCGCCTATCGTAAAGTTCGTGAATTCCATTTTGGCCGATGCGATCAAAAAAAGAGTTTCCGATATTCACTTCGAACCCTATGAAAAAAGATACCGAGTTCGCTTTCGTATGGATGGTAACTTGATTGAGGCGACGGCGCCACCACCGGGAACGGCTGCCGCAATTGCCTCACGTTTGAAAATCATGTCAAAACTTGATATCGCAGAGAAACGTCGCCCTCAAGATGGTCGCTTGAAAGTTCGAACCACAAAGGGAAAAGAGATGGATTTTCGCGTAAGCGTACTGCCAACTCTTTGGGGCGAAAAAGTCGTTCTGCGTCTCTTAGATAAGTCGAATCTCCAGCTTGATATGACGAAGCTGGGGTTTGAAGAAGATGATCTTAAAATCTTTAAAAATAATGTCCATTTACCTCAAGGCATGGTCTTGATTACCGGTCCGACTGGCTCGGGTAAAACCAATACCATTTATTCGGCTCTTGCAGAGCTGAATCAGCCTGATGTGAATATTTCCACTGCTGAAGATCCGGTGGAGTTTAACTTAGAAGGTATTAATCAGGTTCAGATGAATCCTGATATTGATCTGACATTCTCGAGTGCTTTGAAATCATTCCTGCGACAAGATCCCGACATCGTTCTGGTGGGGGAGATTCGAGATATTGACACTGCGGAAATTGCTTTTAAGGCGGCATCCACGGGTCACTTGGTCGTCAGTACTTTGCACACGAACGATGCTCCTTCGACAGTTATTCGTCTGACCGAGATGGGGGTTGCTCCCTATATCATTACTTCGACAGTGAACTTGATAGTAGCTCAACGTCTTGTCGGAAAAATCTGTGAAGCGTGTAAAATTCCGGTAGAAGTGCCTGCGCAAACGCTCCTAAACTTGGGAGTAGTTCCCGCGGAAGTGGATGAATATAAAGTCTTTAAGGGCCGAGGCTGTGCAAACTGCAATAATACCGGCATTAAAGGACGAACGGCGATATTCGAATTGATGAGTATGTCGGAAAAAATCAAAGAAGCTATTCTTAAGGGCGCTTCGACGGGACAGCTCCGGTACTTAGCTCGTGAACAGGGAATGAGAACCTTACGACGATCGGCATTGCTCAAGTTGAAACGCGGATTGACAACAATTGAAGAAGTACTAAATGCATCAGTGAAGGACGTATAATGAGTTTGACTGAACTTTTGTTGCAAGCAAAGGCCAAGAAGGCAGAAGAGTTTTTATTCGTGGTCGGTAGTGAACCGCGGGCTCGTTTAGCTTCGGGATGGACCACGCTTAGATCGTCTCCAGCCTTGGTTACTGAATGGAATTTATTGCAACAGAGTTTATTAAGTTCACAGCAAAAGACAACTTTGGATCTTACCGGAACAGTTCAGGGCGAGACGGCATTCGACAGTGTTCGAATTGGGTTTTCTTTCTTTCAGAAAGATACAACCATGAAGGCCGTTCTCGATATGGATCTGGACGGAGCCAAGCAAGATATCTCCTTCCCACCATCGCTTGTTGAAGCCTGTTTACGTATGAAAGGGTTGGTATTATTGACCGGACCTGGAGAGTCGGGACAGATCGTTGCGCTTCATCGACTTTTGCAAAAGATGAACGAAGAAAAGTCCTTTTTGGGCGTGGTTTTTTCATCAAAGACATTTCCTCAGATTCGCGAAGAAAAATCTTGTTACGTTTACCATAACGGCCAGTTCACCAGAGAAGACGAGCGCGACAACCTGCTCATGGGTGCAGATTTAGTCGTGTTTGAAGGCGCTTCTGATGATAAGAGTTTTCTGCAGGCTTTAGCCCTTGCCGAAAGAGGCACTTTTGTGATCTACGCGATGCGAGCTCCGTCGTTACCTAATGGAATGCGAAGAGTTCTTTCTGTTTTATCAAAGCAGCACGGATCCCATGGCGCTGCGCGCTTGGCCGAGGTGCTGAGTCTGGCAGCGGGACAGTATTCAATGCTGGGGTTGAGCGGCGAAAAAGTCTTTGCCCATGAAATTCTTTTGATGAAACCTCAAGTTCGTGCCCTTCTGGAGCAAGAGAATGTGAAAGAGATTGAGAGTTTGATGTTGAATGCACCTGAAAACTCGGGATTGCTTTCTTTAAACCAATCTCTTTTGCAGCAATTAATTCGTCGTTATATTGATATAAAAACAGCGTTTGAGGTTTCACGGGATCCTGATAGTTTAGATCAGCTCCTTAAAAAGGTAGGCATCTAGTATGAAGTTTCAATATCAAGCCAAGAATGCCAGTGGACAGCTTGTCCAAGGGGAGATTGAAGCCGCCAATCAGCAAGAAGCGATTATTCGTCTTCGTGCCCAGCAATTATTGCCCACTCGTCTGGCTACGGGAACTCGCCCGGGAGTTGGTAGTAAACAGACGATGTTTGCCGGCTCTGTTAAGGGCCGCGATTTGCAAATCTTCACTCGTCAATTTGCGACTTTAATCAACGCCGGTATTCCAGTTGTGGATTCACTAAAGATCTTATCTGAAGGGTTGCGTCCTGGTTTGTTGAAAGAAGCTTCGGCTCAAGTGAAGACTTCAATTGAAGGTGGAAGACGTTTGGCTGACTCGATGGCACTTGTGCCGACAGTCTTCGATAAGCTTTATGTTAATATGATTCAAGCGGGAGAAGAAGCCGGTATCCTGGATGGTATCTTACTGCGACTAGCAAGTTACATGGAGAAGTCTGAAAAAATCCGATCGCAAGTAAAAGGTGCGCTCGTTTATCCTGCGGTGATCATTTCTGTGGCCTTGTTGGTAATTGCCGGAATTCTGGTGTTCATTTTGCCAAAGTTTATGGAGTTCTTTTCTTCTTCAGGTAAAGAACCACCAGCTTTGACTCAAATGGTAGTAGGTCTAAGTAATTCTATGATCCACAACTGGTATCTCTACTTAGGGGTTTTGGTAGTGGGGCCGATCGCTTTCAAGCAATGGCTTAAGACTGACGAAGGCAGGGACTCCTTTGGAAGATTCATTTTAAAAGCTCCAGTTTTTGGAGAAGTTGTGCAAAAGTCGTCAATTGCTCGTCTGACGCGAACACTGTCGACTTTGCTGTCATCCGGTGTTGGTCTTATCGAGGCCATCGAAATTTCTGCAAAGACTTCTGGCAATATCGTTATTGAACAGTCTTTGTTACGCTGTAAAGAGTCTGTTGTGTCGGGGCGTCCATTTGCGGCTCCGCTGGCCAAAGAAAAAGCATTCCCAGAAATGGTTGTTCAGATGATTGCGATCGGTGAACAGTCGGGTACTCTTGATGTGATGCTGGGTAAAATCGCCGACTTTTACGAAGATGAAGTTGAGACAGCGGTAAAAGCGATGACTTCATTGCTAGAGCCATTGTTAATGGTGGTCCTGGGGGGGATTATCGCCGTCCTCGTCATTGCCATGTATCTTCCAATCTTTAGTATGGCAGACGTTGTTGGTGGCTAGATGCGACTAAGCTTCGCACTTCAAAGAAGCGAAAAACAAGGGCTGATGATCGAACTAGTTCGCATCAGCCTGTTTCTATTGATACTGCTGATCACAGTTATAACGAGTATTGTCCAAGAGGGTTTTGTTAACTGGGTTTTGCTGGGGCCTTTCTATGCAATTTTAACAGTTGCCTTTGGAAGTCATCTGATTTGGTTTTCTCTTTGGAATAAGCTGGTGCAGAAGCCGGCTTGGCTGTTTGCTACCTTTGCCTTAGATTCCCTTTTGATCTCATTTTTGATTTCCTATTCTGGATCAAACAGTTCCCTATTCCTGTTTCTTCATTTGGTGAATATCCTGCTGGCGGGAATCGCATGCCGAAGTGTTGGTGCCGTTACGTTAGCGCTCTTGACCAGTATTTTCTTTACTTCAGCATCGTTGTTTTCTCCGGAAATCAAGGCACTTAACTTCTTCTTTCTTATTGTTTTAAATAATGTCGCCTTTTTCTCAGTGGCAGGTCTTGCGGGCTATTTAAGTGAACAACTCCAAAGCGTAGGACGTGAACTCAGTGTGACCGGAGAACACTTACGGTCTGCAGAAGAGTTGAATCGAATTCTACTTGAAAATATTCCGACCGGAATGGTTTCGTTCACGGAATCGGGTGAAATAGTCAGAGGAAATGCCTCAGCTGCGCAGATTCTTGAGGTCGAGAATCTTCTTGAACAAAACTGGTATAACCTTTTGCCGGTGACTAGATCCGATCAGAGTTTGCAAAAGTTGGATCTTAAGTACACTCCGGCTGAAGGCCAGTCGGCAAAGCTGCTCGGTCTGACAATTTCAAAAATCTACAGTTCAGAGCTTCAAGCTCACCTAAACATTGCACTGTTCGATGATCTGACAAAAATTCGGGAATTAGAGTATGCGGCTCGACAAAATGAAAAACTTGCTGCAGTGGGTGGCTTAGCAGCGGGAATCGCACACGAGATTCGCAATCCGTTGGCGGGGATTAGTGGCAGCATTGAAATGCTGACTCAAACTGTGACTAATGAAGATGACCGGAAGTTGATGAAGATTGTTTTGCGGGAAATTGATCGCCTGAACAATTTGATCACCGAATTTCTGGATTATGCACGTCCCGAAACTCCTCCGACTGATCCGGTGGATCTATCCTCTTTGCTGACTGAGGTTCTGGATTCGATGAAGTCAAATGCCCAGGTTCGAACTGACGTTCAACAACTTAGAGAATATGCCGAGAAATTAGTCATTCTGGGACGACGAGATAAGTTGAAGCAAGCATTTTTGAATATTGTGATCAACTCCTATCAAGCTATGAATGAAAGTGGAACAGCCCAGTTGGTCGTGCGTTCTGCCGAGACCGAGAAAGACTTGCAAATTCGGATTCGCGATTCAGGCTGCGGAATGAGTGAAGTGACAAGAAAGAAAATGTTCGAACCATTTCATACAACGAAACCAAAAGGGACGGGCCTTGGTCTAGCGGTCACGCACAAGATCCTTGAGGGGCATGGTGCTCAGGTATTTGTCGAAAGTGAACCTGGTGCTGGGACCGAGTTTATTTTGACTTTTCCGAGAGCACACTGAGAGAATGAATGATAACACAGGACGTGGGAGCGCATAATGAAGTCGAGAATTCTAGTTGTCGATGACGAAGAATCAATACGCGAGTTTTTAGAGATCATGCTTAAGAAAGAAGGCTATGAAGTCACTTTGGCAGAGGATGGCCAAAAGGCGAAAGACCTTCTGACTAAAAAAACTTTCGATATGATTATCTCTGATTTGCAAATGCCTCATGTGACGGGGATTGAGCTTTTAAAGCACGTAAAAGAATCTTATCCAGATACAGTTTTCATGCTGATCACGGCATTCGGTACTACCGAAACGGCGGTTGAAGCTATGAAAATGGGAGCATATGATTATTTGACGAAGCCATTCAAGATTGATGAGGTTCGTTTAAATATTCAGAATGCCCTTCGTTCCAAAAATCTTGAAGTTGAAAATCGATCTCTAAAAAAAGAACTTGTTAAAGAGTATTCTTTCCAGAGCATGATCGGAAACTCGACGGCCATGCATATCATTTTTGATATGGTAAAGCGTGTGTCTCAAACCCCTACGAATGTTTTGATTACAGGGGAGTCAGGAACAGGTAAAGAGGTTGTTGCAAAGGCGATTCATTTCAACGGTCCCTTGAAAGATCGCCCTTTCGTGACGGTAAACTGTGGAGCGATTCCAGAGAATCTTATGGAATCGGAGATGTTTGGTCACAAAAAGGGTTCCTTTACGGGAGCCGTTGCGGATAAGTCCGGCTTATTCGAGGTGGCAGATACGGGAACCTTGTTCTTGGATGAAGTTGGTGAGCTTCCGCTTTCGATCCAGGTCAAGCTTCTAAGAGCGATTCAAGAGCGAGTGATCCGACGAGTCGGGGCCACGGATGATCATAAAGTGGAAGTACGGATTATTGCAGCGACGAATCGTAATCTTGAGGAGATGGTTCAAAAAGGGACTTTCCGCCAAGATTTGTTCTATCGTTTGAACGTGATCAATATTAAGACTCCTAGTCTGCGTGAACGCAGAGATGATATCCCTTTGCTCGCGAATCATTTCTTGAAAAAGTACAATGAGCGCCTGAGCAAGAGTATTGGGGCGATCAGCGCAGAAGCGATGGAAATTCTAAAAAAATATGACTACCCTGGTAACGTCCGTGAACTGGAAAATATGATTGAGCGAACTGTAGCTCTCGAGGGCGGTGCGACAATCCTTCCCGAATCGTTGCCTCCAATGGTTAACACGTCTTCGGGTCGCAAAATGGCTTCGTCAAATGAGATCGAAATGGGTGATGACGGAGTTGATTTAGATAAAGTAATGGGACAGATTGAAAAAGAACTGCTAATAAAGGCTATTCACTCTGCTGGCGGAGTGAAAAAGAGAGCTGCAAAGCTGCTTCACATCTCCTTCCGATCTATGCGATATCGTATAGAAAAATACAACCTTGGTGTTGTGGGAGATGATGAGCTTGATGATGAATAGTTATTGCCTTGAAGGAGGAATACGGTGTCCGCTGATCAGAATAAAGTGATTGAATTACTGAATGAAATTATTGAAATGGAAGTCTCGGGCGTCGTTCGATATCTTCATTATGCATTGATGATCAAAGGGCCAAATCGTATTCCCATTGTTAAATGGTTTCATGAACAAGCCAACGAAGGTTATCAACATGCCTCAACTATTGGCGAAAAGCTGACGTCTTTAGGTGGCCATCCATCATTAAAAGTTGCGCCAGTTCCTGAAACAAAAACTCATAAAGTTTTGGATATTCTTAAGGAAAGCCTCGAGTTCGAAGAAAAAGCACTTGAGAAATATAAAGAGGTTCTGAAACATGTTGGTGATAACGTGGCGCTCGAGGAAATGATCCGCGAAATGGTTCGCATGGAAACCGAGCATTGCGAAGAAGTTCGCAAAATGCTCGATGCCAACTAGATATCCAGATTTCTTAGAGAGCATTCGGCCAAGGGATATTTCTTGGCCTCAATGCCTTTCAATAAGTGCTTCACCTCGCGGCCCACGGTAGACTTTCCATTACAATCCGATTCATTTTGGGTATTAACCACGGGTGCCGCTGCAGAGCTGTCACCTGTCATCTTGCGAAGTTCTGACACTTGCTCGTCGGTCCACATGATGCTCGGATCGATATCTTCGACATAAACACCATCGCAGCAATGCTCTTTTAGAAAATTGATGATTCCAACAGGGCCCAAGCTCTGTGATGCGACTGACGCCAGATACTGAGCTTCATCAGCTTTGGGTTTGCTATCTTGAGGTTTCACGTTGGAGGTTGCGCAACCAGTAAAAATTGCCGACAAGGCCGCAAGTGTTAAGAATATTTTCATTTTTCCTCCGAAGATAACTCAAATTTACTTTCGAAATGAGCTGAGTGGAAGAAAAATTTAAAATCCGGTGAATATTCTGATCCCAATCCCCGCAGACCAGTGTTCGAAGGGGTATTTGCGCATTTCAGGGTTATTATATTTCGCCAGTAAAATTTGATCTAGGAGCACCCAATCCCAATAGAGCTCGAAATCACGCCACAATAGAATCGTCGAGAACACCAACCCGAAACGATAGGCGGTTTCATCGTAGTAGTTTGGATCCGGATATATATCCAAATTTTTACTGAAGACTTCATCGCACAAGCATCGGGTCAGCAGAAGTCCAATGCCTACAATATTTGTTTTTATTTTGGGAAGACTCCAACGAAAAGGCGAGTATGTGTATTTGGCGTTCAGTTGGTACACCTCTTTTTCGAGTATGCCCCGAGTGACCCCGAGCGAAAGGTCGAATGCGTGAGTTTGTTCGAAGGACCGGTGAGTGCCTCCAGCATAAAAGCCGCCCAAATACCCTCCACTGCCAAAGTGAGGTCCCCATTCGGCCTGGCCAGAGAGACACCATAGTAGCGCACCTAAGCTAAGGGTAAGTCTGAGTTGTCGCATGTGTACATACTTGGTTGCTGCAAGTTTCAATCGAAATTTCTGACGGCGTTAAGTGAATTCGACTCCAATGCGTGCCTTGGGTGCGATGAACTTGGTGGCGAAGGATACCGTTCTTTACTTCGGTTTGAAAAACATGATTGTGTCCATGGAGCATAAGGCGCACTTTCGACCCAGTTAATATCCGCTCAAAGTTGCGCAATTCATCGGGAGTGAAATAGTCCTTGTTATCGGGATTGATGTGATAGAGAAGGATGATCGGTTGGGTACTCTCGTCAACGACTTTTTCCAGCCACTCCCAATCAGTTCCTCCTTCAGCATAAAAATCCAGGTTATTATTGTTGAACAGAATTATGCGATAACCTTGGAATTCAAAGGTCTTGTTAAACTCGCCAAAAAGTCTGCGAAATAGCGATTTACCTTTTACAAGAGCGTCATGATTTCCGATGACGGTAAGAAATGGATAAGGAAGTTCTTTCATACGCTGCAGGTATTGGTCGTATTCAATATTATATCCCTGGTTGGTGAAGTCACCAAGGTGAACAAGGAAATCCGCTTCCTGCTTGGAAGCGACGGAGATCACGCGCCTAAGAGAATCATAATTTTGATGTGAATCGGCGATGGCAATGAAAGTGAATCCAGAGGAAGCGTTTGGCATCTTAGAAAGTTCGGCGATAGCCTGACCATTAAGGTCATTGGCAGTCGAGACATTTAGTTCAGAAAAGGGAGAGGAACGCTGGAGAGGCCCGCAGGAGACAAGAGGCAGAACCATCCAGAGAACTCTCATTAGAAAACAAAGCATAGTTGATTAGAGTACAGTCTGCTTTAAAGTCAAAAACTCAGGTTTTGATTCTTGCCAAAATCGGTCGAACTCAAGTAGTTTCCCCGCTGTGAGACTTCTTTATCAGGACGAATATTTTATCGCGGTTGATAAGCCGGCTGGTTTTCATGTGCATCCGCATGAGGACGTACGCCATCGTGTTTCGCGGGATAAAATATGTTTGTATCATGCCCGCAGAATGATGAAGCAGCACGTTTATCCCGTGCATCGCCTCGACGCAGGCACGAGCGGTGTTCTTCTGTTTGCTCTTTCTTCGGCGTCCGCCGCCAAGGTTTGTCAGTTGTTTACAGATCGCCAGACGCAAAAAACATATCAAGCTGTTGTTCGAGGTTTTGCTCCTGTTGCTGGGAGAATTGATGTGCCTTTGCAGTCAGACTCTTCAGGCGAAATGTTGGAAGCTGAAACATTCTTCGAGCGGCTGGGTACCATCGAATTTGCGGTACAGGTAGGTACTAAGTACCCCACAGCTCAGTACTCCCTGATGCAAATTAAGCCCACAACAGGGCGATATCATCAGATTCGCCGCCATTTTAACCGCATTTCCCACCCCCTGTTGGGAGATGCTTATCACGGTGACAGCCGGCACAATCGCTTTTTTCGGGAAAAGTTGCAGATCGATGGCCTTTGCCTGAAAGCCACTAAACTGGAGTTTAAGCATCCCTGGAGTCAAGAATGGGTCAGTATCGAAGCTCCGCCCTGTGAGAAATGGAAGAAAATTCAGCATCTTTTTCACTCTCAAGGGACGCTTTCCTTTCGACCCTAAAATCCTTTGACCTCTACATCTGACGGGCGTAGAAAAGTGACCGATTTCAGAGGTAAAAATGTCCAGGTCTCAAGCTTTGCATAAGCTCATGATAGTTATCGGTCTTCTTTTTATTTTGCTGGTCACTTTGCAAACTCACGCAAGTCCCATCCATCATAAGTTGGAAGCAGAAATTCTGCCAGCCTTGAAGATGATCAAAGCTCACGGCACTTTGCAGTTTCCGGCAAAGTCGGCTCGCAAGATCAATTTTCTTTTGCATAAAGATCTCGAAATATCCGTGCACAGTTCTGATGATCAAATAGTACGAGTGCAATCTGCAAAGAGTTCAGAAAACTTTTCCGAATATGGCCTAACACTTGGTGATGTCGACGATCAAGTGACGATATCTTTCTCTGGCATTATCTACGATCCGGTTCAAAACGATCAGAGTAACGGACTTGTCGGGCCGGAAGGTGCGACATTGTTCGGAAGCACCTACTGGTATCCATTTTTCCTCGATCAGCATATCACTTTCGATTTGACCGTGCGCATGCCTTCAGACTGGATAGCGTTGTCTCAAGGAAAACTGGCTCGGCAAGCAGAAGAGGGTGATTTCAAAGTTATGCGCTATCTGGAGAGTTTGCCACAAGAAGAGATGTACCTCGTGGCGGCACCATTTTTTTCTTACGAAGTGGAGACTTCGGCGGGCAAAAAGGTGCGGGTTCTCTTACGTAAGGATGAGCCTGCGTTGGCACAGTCCTTTTTGACGCTGGTGCCGGAATATCTCGAACACTACAGTCGCTTGATTGGGCCTTATCCTTACGATTCTTTTACTGTGGTCGAGAACTTCTGGGAGACTGGATACGGGATGCCCAGTTTTACTCTTTTAGGTCCCACAGTTATTCGGCTGCCATTTTTGTTAAACTCTTCCTTGCCTCATGAAGTCTTGCACAGTTGGTGGGGGAATAGCGTCTATGTCGATATAGCTGGCGGTAACTGGTGCGAAGGTTTGACCAATTATATGGCGGACTATTGGCAGCAGGATAAAATTGGATTGGCTCAAGATTATCGTCTAAAGTCTTTGATTAGCTATAATGATTTCGTAAGGTCGGCTCCAGAGAAAGACTTTCCTCTTCGCGAATTCAAGGGGCGCCACAATTCGAGTTCCCAAGCGGTTGGTTATGGAAAGTCGATGATGTTCTTCCAAATGTTAGAATTCCAACTGGGCAAGAGCCTGTTCCAGAAAGGACTTCAGGAATTCTATAAGAACAATCTTTTCAAAAACGTTTCCTTCAAAGAATTGCAACAGAGCTTTGAATCGGTTTCCTCCAAAAGCCTCGATGTTTTCTTTAAGCAGTGGTTGGATCGCAAAGGCGCACCCGAGCTCTCTTTGGACGATGTTCGTGTGATGAGATGGCATGATGGCTCTTACAGCACTTCTTATTCTCTTTCTCAGAACCAAAATGATCTCTACAGTCTAAAAATTCCTGTTTCCTGGACACTTGCCAATGGCGAGAAAGTGACCCAGATGATTGACATGGATCAGAGCACGCAGGTGTTCTCGTTTTTGTCGAGTGTGCGCCCCGTGAAAATGGCCGTTGACTCTGAACACAATATTTTTCGTCACCTGTATGAGCAAGAGCGACCGGCGACTTTATCGTCTGTCCTAGGAAATGCCCAGATTCATTTCTATTTGCAGGGGGACAACCAGCAAGCGGTGCAGTTTGCTCAAATATGGTCAAATCATGTTGAGGGTAAGACGACTCTTCATTGGCTGGATAAAAAAATCGATCTACCTGCTGAAGGTGCCATCGTATTAGTGGGTGATGATGCTTTGTTTGAGCAATTTATTAGGGATCAACTAGTAGATCAGAATTTTGCCGTCGATAGTGCCCAGATGCTAATCAATGGAAAATCGTTTGCTCTGCACGAGCATAGCACAGTGCTTGTGACTCGATTAAGGAAGACCTCGCAACCGGTCGTGTGGGTTCGTTGGTCCGCCGACAATAACCCGGTAGAATGGGCCTCACGATTGACTCACTACGGATCTTTTGGAATTCTGGTATTCAAAGGCCGGCCTGTTATTGAAAAATCAAGCTGGCCAGTCACTGTGTCTCCTTTGCAGCGAAATCTTTAATTTCGATGACCCCATAGCTCAACAGGATAGAGCGTTCGTTTCCTAAACGATTGATCCCCGTTCGAGTCGGGGTGGGGTCACCAACTTCCCCCTTTAAAAATGCTCGGACAGTCCTCGCTGACGCCCTCCTTCGGAGGTGCTGCTGCGGAACTCGCATTTTTAAAGGGGGAAGTTGGTGCCTCGTGTTTTTTTGGGCTTGCCTTCGGCTCCGCGTTGGGTTGCCTGCGGCGTCGTGGGGGGTTTGTTTTTGTTTTGTTTGGAATGGTAGTTGGTGCTTCTTTTTGGCTTGATTTGTGTGTATATGGCTTAGTTGAAAGAAGAGGTGTCTATGAGAGTGTTTTTTGTTTCTTTTTTGATTTGTTGTTTATCGAGCTTTTCTATGGCTGCTGGGCAGTACTGTGCAGCTGGTGAAGCAACTTTGCAATTGATCGAGCAGTTACGAGTTTTGGATAAGCCGTATCAAGTGCTTTATGTACACACGAAGATTGTTCTGCGTAAGGATTCTTGTGTGCGCTCAAAATTAGCTGATGAGGAAATTGAGGCTTTGACGGATCTGTTGCTTTCTGATGATTATGCACAGGATACTGCTGAACAGATTATCGGTGAGTTCATAGCTCTTTAGTTTGTACAATCGTGAATCGATTAAAAAGTGCGTTCTCGCTGAGAGGGGCACTTTTTGTTTTCTGGTGCGCGAACCATTACACGTTTTTCGATTTTCCTGAGCTCAGGTAGTCGGCTATAGATTCTTGCGTGACCAGGCCTTTGTATTTTCCCTCGGTATCTAGAACGGGGAGCCAGCTGGTGTTGAACTCGTACATTCTTGACAGCAGAACCCTGAGGTTTTCTTCAGGAGTGGCTGTCGCATTGAAAGTGCGGAGAATGTCCTGGCAGGTTTTTCCCGCAGAATCTTTGGCCTGCCGTCTGGATATGTAGCCAAGGGCTTTGTTATCTGAATCCGTGATCGTCAGATACTTGCTGTCTATCTCATCCATCATTTCGAGGGCTTTTGTTGCAGGCGTTTCTGGTGAGCCCGATAAGGCCTCGCTGGCTGCGTCGCCACCTGTGACTAATAATAAACGCTTTAGAGTCCTGTCTTGACCAACAAAGGCTGCTACGAAATCATTCTTTGGTTGAGCGAGTAGGGCATCTGGATGCGTGTACTGAGTCAGTTCCCCGGCGCGGAAGACTGCTACCTTATCTCCGAGTTTGATGGCTTCATCAATGTCATGGCTTACCATGATAACGGTCTTTTGCAGTTGTCTTTGCATTTGAAAAAATTCGTTTTGGATAGACTCACGATTAATAGGGTCTACAGCTCCGAAGGGTTCGTCCATTAACAGAATGGGTGCATCGGCCGCAAGTGCGCGAATGACTCCGATTCGTTGTTGTTGACCGCCCGAAAGTTCTCGAGGGTATCGGCTCAGGTACTTGCTGGGATCTAGAGCAACAATCGACATCAGTTCTTTAGCCCGCTCTTGCATCTTCTTTTTATCCCAGCCCAGCATACGGGGGACTATGGATATGTTTTCTTCGATCGTCATATTTGGGAAAAGTCCGATTTGCTGAATGACGTAGCCGATATGACGACGCAGAGTCACTTCATCAATGCCGCTCGTGTCTTCGTCATTAATAAAGACTTTTCCTGAAGTCGGTTGGATCAAGCGATTAATCATCTTGAGTGTCGTAGTTTTTCCGCATCCAGAGGGTCCTAAAAAAACGCAAATGTCGCCCTTGGGAACGGAAAGACTGACAGAGTTAACAGCTTTAATGGCGGCATTTTTTTGCCAATAGGTCTTAGCGAGTTGATCTAGTCGAATCATTGGCGAATTCCTTTCGGTGTCAGGATTTTTTGCAGCCACTGCAGAAAGAGATCCATAAAGATTGCCAGGCCGCTGACAAAGAATACTCCGATTAATAGCTTTTCCGTGCTGCTCTGGCTGATAGCTCTTAGAATAAGGACTCCCAGGCCGCCGGCACCAATGACTGCTGCGATGGTCATGATGCCGATATTTAATACGACGGCCGATCTTACTCCGGCCAATATAACGGGAACGGCTAATGGCAATTCGACCCAGCGAAGGCGCTGCCAGAAAGTCATACCTAAACCCTTACCAGCTTCTTTCATTCCGGCATCGACATTTATCAATGCAAGGTATGTATTTCGTAGAATGGGCAGAAGCGAGTAGAGAAATACAGCAGTAACTGCGGGGAGTGCGCCTAGCCCCTGACCGAACCGCGAAAAAATGGGAATCATCAGTCCGAAGAGAGCGATAGATGGTAATGTTAGAACTACGGTTGCAGCGCCAAGAAATGGTGGTGCCAACCATCGATAGCGGGTCATCAAAATTCCGACGGGAATTCCAAAGACAATGGCCAGTCCAACCGCAATGCCCACCAAAGAAACATGCTGAAAAGCTAATTCCAGAATAAATGGCCATTCGTCTTTAAGATAGCTTGCGATGTTCATGGCAACAGTCCCTCTTCGGCTAAAAATTCCGAGGCAACCTTTTCAACCGACTTGTGATCGATATCGACTCTTTTGTTGAGTTCACGCATCTTGTCTGTGCTGAGCTTTTTCGAAATATTGGTCAGAAGTTCGCCCAGTTTTGGATGCTTATCCAAAAAATCTTTTCGAATCACTGGAGTGACGTAATACGCCGGGAAATATTTTCGATTGTCTTCGAGGGCTAGCAAATCAAAACCCGCGATGCGCCCGTCAGAGTTGAAGGCGATACCAGCTAAAACTTGTCCCTTGCGAAGAGCCGTATAGACAAGTCCTGGGTCCATCGGTTTGATATCAGATCTTTTAAAGGTGAGATCATATGCTTTCTCGAATGGCTTTAAACCGTCTGGCCGTAATGCGAACTCATAGTCTAGGGCAAAGAGATGTTTTTTCTTGGGCTCTTCTTTCTGTTCCTTAGTTACGTGATTGGCAAAATCTTCAAGCGTGCGAATATTGAGCTTATCGGCGACTGTTCTTTGCATGGTGATGGCATAACCATTATCAAGCGTAGACGGGGGCAGCCATATTAAACCCACTTTCGCGTCGAGATCACGAATTCGTTCATAACTGGGCAGGCCGGTCAGCTTCTCCTCGACGTGGTAGTAGACGATCAAAGCAGTTCCCGTATAGTCCCAGACAAGATCAAGTTGATTCAGTTCTAGGGCCTTGCGCATCACCAAAGTGCCAAGTCCAGTTGTTAGTTTGGGCTTAAAGCCGTTTGCCGCAAGATACTTTTTCGTAATACTCGCCAAAAGAAACTGTTCCGTAAAATTCTTTGCGCCAATGCGAACGGTCATGTCTTGGGCACTACTTGCTTGAACTAAAAACAAAGTTAGGCAGAAAAAGTAAACGAACCTCATGCAAGGCCTCTGCGCTTTAATATAAAATGTCCAAAGCTGGCTACGAAGCCATCGAGAACCAGGGCCATGAGCGCTGTAACAGTCGCTCCCAAGATAAGTTGGCCTTGGTTGTTAAGATAGATGGCAGGGAAAATCAGGCCACCAAGGCTGTCGCCACCGATAATAAAAGATAACGGTGCAGTACCGACATTTATCGCCAGTGCTGTGCGAATTCCTCCCAGCATAATTGCGAAGGAGTTCGGCAATTCAACACGCACAAGACTTTGCATTGGTGTCATGCCCAAACCGCGAGCAGCTTCTGACAAAACAGGGGGCACCTGTCTAAGGCCTTCAAAAGTATTGCGTACAATCGGCAGAAGAGATGCAAGAATTAAAGCGAAGATGGCCGGTCCATCACCAATACCCAGCACCACCAGTGCCAAGGCCAGTACGGCCATCGTTGGAATAGAGCTGCCAATGTTGAAAAGCTGAATTGTTTTTTCTGCAAAAGATGAAAATCTGGGACGACTTAAAATGATCCCCGTAGGAATCCCGATAAGCAAGGCATAAAACATTGACCAACTGACCAAGCGAAGATGACAGAGAGAATAATATATCAGGTCATCTTTATATTGGAGAATCGAACTCTCCATGAGGTGTGCAAAACCGAGTAGGAATACAATGAGCGCGGATAAGGCAACTGCGGCCTTTTTTTTAAAAGTCATTCTTCTCCTTGTGAGAAAATTCGATGCAAATGAGAGTTAAGAATAGTGCTCGTAACATGAAATGTCACCCCTCTAATAGACGAAAGACCATTGTTTCGCAGGAGCTTTTTTCGACAATGTTTAGAGAAACCTATCTTTTCAGAAAATTCGTGAGTTCAAGCCAGTACTCATTTGTAGAGGGAAGATCGTTGTGACTCCCGCCTGGAATGGTCACTAATTTAGAGTGAGAAGCCAGTTGATGAAGCGCCTTAGCGTGTTCATACGGCACGATGACATCATTGGTTCCATGAAAAATAAGAACGGGGACTCTAAGGTTCTGAATGTATTCGTCGCTACGAAATTTGTAGCGTATCAAAAAACGAGGGACCAGAGGAAAGCTGGATTGTCCTTGGGCGTAACCGCTTAAAAATGGCGTTTCAAGGATAAGGGCCTTTATGTTGTTTTTGGCAGCTAATTTTGTCGCTAGGCCGCTACCTAAAGATCGGCCATAAAGGACGATCCCACCACGAGTTCTCCGAGTGGCTTCTTCGAAAACCTTATCTGCAAATTGATGGAGCTGTTTTTCCGACGAAATCTTTCCGGTGCTTTTTCCGTAACCGGGATAATCAACGATGAGCACATCCTGGCCAGTTCGCTGTGCCAATTCAGCAGCAGTGAAACCCCAACTGTTTAAAGCTTCGGCATTCCCATGGAAATAAATGATAAGATCATTGGCGGAGTCATCGCCCCGAAATAGCAAGGCGCTGATCTTTTCGGAATCGTTCGCGACCGAGAGTTCCTCGGCGCCCTTGAATTCAAATTGATAGTCTTGACTAAGGGGAGCGGGATAGAAGATCAGCTTTTCTTGGAAAGTAAAGATCAGCAGTCCCACACCAAGAGCCGCAAAAATTAGAATGGCTAAAATACTCATCGCAATCCTTTTCAATTGCCATAGGATAAAGCCTTTAGTTCGCATTCTATTGATAGCCATTTTTTCGCGCTAAATCAATGCTCGGGAAAAATACACGTCGCCAAGCTGGGACTTGATCAATTTGCTCTGATGTATAGAGCTTCTTGGTATGAATATCGCCAATAGGATTTCGTCCCACATGATTTTGTACAGTCATGCGGAAAAGATAAGGAGCTTCGGTGTCGCTATATTGCTCAGAAAAAACTCCGACCTTGTTTTGATAAGCTTGATAAGCGGCCCTGCTATAATCCGAAACAATTCTTTTTTCGAAGGGAAAAATGAAGTAGATATAGCCCCAGCCGTTGCGAAGCATTTCTTCATTCAGGTCAGTGTTACCGACTAAGATTCGACCCAAAATTCTACCATGCTTATCGACTTGGCTGTCTTCACTCAATGTGACGATGCCATCTTCAGGAATCATCGAAGCCAGGAAATCACGGGCGGCCAATGCGACTTCGCCTTGGGTTGAGTTCATAAAATCGACCTCAGGTGTGTCAACACCCATGAGTCGGATTTTTAAGCGTTTGGAGTCTTCTAAACTGATAGCATTCAGAGTGTCGCCATCGTGAATATTTTGCACTTTGACCTGAAGGGCAAAGCCTGTTTGAAGAAAAAGGAGGAAGAAAAAGAACGCTAGTATTCGAGCTGATGTATTCATGTTGAAGTCAATACGGCACCTGGGCAAGTTTGACAACCCTGAGTCAGGGGTTTTGATATCTTTTCAGTCTTTCCGGATCAAAAAAAGGATTTCAAGTTCGAGGAACCGCGAGCTTATTTCTTGGCCAGTAAGGGGTCGATTATATAGGCCTTCCGAAGGGTGGTACTCATTTGGGCCATGATCTTTTCTGCGGAGCTGATTTTCTCGAAATTACGTATGCAAGTGGCAATCAGAAGGCCCTTTTGGGAAGGTTGGCCGTCGTGCCAGATCACTCCGAAATCGCAGATGCGCCGATGTTGGGTTCCGGTCTTATGAGCAAAGTTTAACTTTTTTCCGAGGCCTGCCACGATTCTTTTCGGACCAGTCTCGACCTGACTCATTATATCTGTTAAATAAGCAGTGCCTTCCTTATCTAACAATTGCCCAGACAGGAGTTTTTCAATTAGCAAAGCGTAGGAACTAAGCTTTGCGGAGTTATAGTTTTTTGCATAATAGCGGTCGAAGGCTTGGTCAATCGACTGACACTGAAGTTCACTTTCAGGCACCTGTAAGATATTTTTCAAACGCAGCCACCGTTTTTTTTCTGTGGACGAGCGTTTCAGCGAAAGCAAATCTTTGCTCGTCAGATTTAGCGCCTTCGGATGGACCTCGCTGTATGCAAGTCTTCGAACATCAGCGAGAGTTGTGATCTGGTGAAAACCTTCCGGTACGAACTCATGGATAAGACGGTTCACAGAATCCAAACCGATTTTATTAATCAGTAGATCGCTCGCGGTATTGTCACTATGAATGATCATTTGCTCCATGAGATAGCGTACAGATAAAGCCGACCCGATTTTTTTCTGATTAGTGAATCCACCTCCGTCCACGAGATCGTCAGCGGAAAGATGAATTTCGTCATCGAACGAAAGTTTTTTGTGACTTATTTGACGAAGAGCCTCAATGGCCACTGGGACTTTTACTCCCGAAGCCAGATACCAGGTTTCGTCTCCTCTATGGGAAAATATTTCGCCAGTATCGAGATCTTTTATGTAAAGACCAATTTGTCCAGGATGCCGTTTTTCAAGTTGCAATATCTTTCTCTTAATTGCAGATGACCAGGTTTTAGTTTGAGCCAAAGTTCTAGTCGATTTACCGATCGTAACAAACGCCACAAGTAGCAGCAGGAGCCAAATTCTGTTGTCGTTCACGATTCTTTTAAAATCCAATTTTTTATCCTTATCCATAGAGGCGTTAACGCCAGTAGCACAAGAGTTAAGAACAATGCTTGATAGTACGAAATCTGGTGCCAGAGGTTAAAAAGATATCTGTAGACTATAAATATCATGAAAATGTGGAAAATGAAGGCGTGGAGGGAGTCTTTTCCGATAATCGTAATGGGTTTCAAGACCAAAGCCAGCTTTTCACCTCCCCAAAAAGTGAGTGATAATATGAACATGGCTCCGCCCATACTAAAGAGCATGAATCTCGCTTCAGGTGGGTGTTTGCCTTCGTTCAAGGCGATCTCATGAAGAACTTGGTACAGGTGACCGTAGCTCATAATCAGAAATCCCGTAAAGAAGACGGCCGATGACAGTGCGATATCCAGTATGGCCGCTTTCCTCTCGACTGCTTTCTGATCTGGCTGAAAAGTTAACTTTCCGATCAGCAGTCCCAAAAAAATTAAAGGTGAACGGGCAAGTTGACCCCAGGTGTAGTGATTTTCGTGCTCAACCAACAAGGCTTGCAGGCCCTCAATTCCCCAAAATGAAAAGTTACTATAGATCAGATTGGAAAGTATCATCAGACCGAACGGCAATAGCATTTGTACAAAGAGGGGAAGCGATCGCCATATACTTAAAGTGAAGGGGATCCAAAGCAGAGCAATTGAGTAAAAGCCCAGAATCTCTACATAGACTGTGAAAGCATTGTATGTCAGCGTTTGCAGGATATCTTCGCGACTGTAGAGGTGAAACATTTCGACAATTGTCAGAATCTTGTACCAAAAAAAGATCTTCAAACCACGGATGATGAGCTTCTTTCTTTTACGAGGCCAATCGCTGGTTCCAACATAAGGTAGAAAGGCAACAGCTAGGGAGGCGCCGAAGACGATGAAAAACAAGGTTGAAGAAAACTTAGTGATTAAGTGTATTGGAACCAAACCCCATTCAGGAAATTGATCGAATCCCACCAGACCTTTAATTCCGTGACTCAAGATCATTAGTGCTACGGCGATTCCGCGCGCGAGATCAAGATCTAGAACCCTCTGCTGAGTACGTGGTTTTCCATCTTCCGACATTAACAGGGACTCCTCTTTTGAGTGAAAAAGGTGGAATGTCTGAGGTCTTCATTTATAAGCCTAAAAAAATCCCCACTGAAGAATAATGAAATTAATTTTCTGTCATTGAAGCGACTCAGCGAAATTAAGAGCAGTTTAACAGGAAGCCCACAAGTTGTTTGTCTTGAGGCAGTTCCGTCCGTTTTCTATGGGGAAGATGAGCACGCTATAGTAAAATTGATTGAACCTTTACGATTGAGGATACGAATGATGATGCAAGAACAGCTGATCGCTCAAAGTCCACGTTTTCTGAGTGCCTTGGATATCGCTCAAAGAGCTGCTAATAGTTCTGCAAATATTCTTATCACCGGCGAAAGTGGGACCGGTAAAGAGGTCGTGGCAAAAAGAATTCATGAACTTAGCGAGCGTCGTAAAAGAACTTTTGTGGCAATTAACTGCTCTGCAATTCCCGAACACTTGTTGGAATCGGAGCTCTTTGGCTATGCACGAGGTGCATTCACAGGAGCCCTTAGCCAGAAGCCCGGTCTTTTTGAGGAAGCCGATGGAGGCACACTATTTCTCGATGAAATTGGCGACCTGGATCTGTCGTTACAGGCAAAGCTGTTGCGAGTCCTCCAAGACAAGAAGATCAAGCGAGTTGGTGAAAATCAGTATCGTTCGCTTAATATTCGAATAATTGCCGCGACCCATGAACATTTGCGAGAAGAAGTTCAGAAAAAGAAGTTTCGCGAGGACCTCTATTTTCGCTTAAACGTCATTCCCATTGAAATTCCGCCACTGAGGGATCGAATAGAGGATATTTTGCCATTGGCGGAGTATTTCCTGCGGAAGTTTTCTCACAACACTGGGCTAGCAAAGACGCTGTCCGAACCGGCTAAAAAGCATCTCATGGAGCGGCCATGGCCAGGTAATGTGCGCGAGCTCGAAAATACTATCGAAAGAGCGGTGGTCCTTTCTCTGGGACCTGAGATCTGTGTTCGAGACCTTGAGGTTGAGCATCTGCTGCGCTCTACTTCGACAACAACAGGTAGGGGAGGCACGCTCGAACAGAGCTTTGAAAGGCTTTGTCAAGAGATGGGAAGACTGTTTTCGATTGAAGAACTTGAGCACCTGTACATTCAATTTGCGCTTCAGTTAAATCAAGGAGCCAAGGAGAAAACGGCAAAGGATCTTGGAATTGATCGCAAGACCCTTTATCGAAAGTTGACAAGTGCGCGGCCGGAAAAGAACCTTCTGTTTTGATTAGCTTTCTTGTGCAAGAGGAGCATTTGTATGTCTTTTTTGCTCTCTCTCTTTTACAAAATCAAGAATCAGCATCGCGACAGCTTGGTCAAGGGAAACAGCTTGGCCAAGTTGTTCTCTTTGTGCCCTTAGTTGCGCACGTTCTTGTCTTAGTCTTTGTTTGCGCGCTTGCACTCCTGGCCAAGACCGAAATGCAATAATCAGGGCAACGATGGAGATGACGGCTAGGCCGACTCCAGTGGAAATCACTGCATTGAATTGAAGAGTATTAAAGCTATCAAGCTGTCGTGCTGCTTCCCACAGAGAGAGGAGCAGTCCACCCGAGAAAAGGATCATGGCGGCAATGCCTGTTAAGGTTAGCAGCGCTACCTTTCTGGCTTTCAGACTGACGTCTTCACGTAATTGAAGACTGGATTGATTGAGGGTAGCAAGTGCGGGACTTAATTGCTTAAGTAGCAAGGGAAGTAAGAGGCTAAACCATTTCATAAGATGACTCCGAACGTTCTAAGGTTGAAAGACCCTGAATTTTTAGCAACAGGGCCTTTCATTGAAAAGAATTGTTAAGAACGTCTGTTGAGAAGCATACCAATGACCAGGCCAGCTGTCGCTGCACCGAGCACGGAATAGTACGGATGACTTCTCATGAATTCTTCAGAAGTTGACATGGCCTCGCGCGCTTTCCCCTGAACCGCTTGGTAATTATCGCTCCAGTTGTCTGTCAGCTGTCCTTTGACTTGGTTGACAACTTTTTGTGCTTTGCCAGTTGCTTGTTGAGCTTTGTTAGCAATATCGCTTGCTGTAGAACTGACTTGGTTTTGAAATTGACCAGATGAAGATGATGGTTCCATTTTTCTCTCCTTGTTTGTGGGTTGAAAATCATTTTTCTATAAAGGATCAAAGCACAATTGGTGCCAACTGTTCTGCTTGCAAAGCGAACCTCGGCAGTTTTTTTCTGAAGAGATGGGGCAATTTAGCAAGGTTGCCTGCCTTCTGCCTCATCAAGCGATGCGATTTCTCTTGAGCGATGACAACTTGTCTTTTACGCTGAGCAAATGAAGCACCTGATTCTTATATTTGGTTTTATCTTTTTTTCGTCGGCAACCTATGCCAATTCAAATTCTTGTCACCGCAATAGGGGCGCCTTGGACGTGGGTTCTGGCAGTACTAAGGCACTTGCAGCAGTGATTGATGTCTGTGAGGCTAAGATAGTGAAAGTTCTCTTTGAAGAACGCTTGCCTTTGGCATTTAATGAAGCTCTTGAAAAAAGCTCAGATGGAACGATTCCGGTAAGCATCGTAAAGGATGCGATACCGCAGATGAAGCTACTTGTGGTCAAGATGCGCGAAATAGAAAGTATCGAGATATCAGGAGTTGCGACTTCGGTTTTTCGCGTCGCGAAAAATGGTTCTGCGGTGGCCAGTGAAATATCAAAGGCATTGAAGATTCCTTTAAAAGTTATTTCTCAGGAAGAGGAAGCGCGTTTGGGGTTTCTAGCAGCGCGCTCGAAGTTACCAAAAGACTCTTCAGAAAAGTTAGTCGTTTGGGATATTGGCGGTGGTTCTATGCAGATGTATGCTCGCGAAGGCAAGAGTGAAAAGATCTATCGAGGAGATCTCGCCTCGGTGACCTTCAAAAACTTGATATTGCGAAAGCTGCAATTCAAAGATCCCACGACGGTGAGCTCACCCAACCCCATAGGTCTTCAGAAAGAAAATGCCATCCAGTTAGCTAAAAATCATGCCTATCTGAATGTGCCAAAATATTTTAAAGATAGCGCAAAGACATCCACCTGGGTGGGCGTTGGAGGGGTATTGTCTTTGTCGGTGCAGCGACAGGCAGCATCGGGTGGATCCGAATTTACAGCCGAGCAAGCAGAGCAAGCCTTGAGCGAAGGCTCTAAAAAAACCAATGATATGTTAATGGGCGATTATAAAAATACTGATGTTTCAAACATCGCCTTGGTGCTCGGCTATATGAAGGCCCTCGGCATTTCAAAAGTGCAAACGGTGCAAGTCAGCCTTGGCGAAGGCGTGCTGTTTATGAACTAAGCGACAAGGATTGCGGCTGCCGGTTGTTGTGTTGGCATATTCTTGCGATTTAACACTATGACCTCTCCGCCTTGGCGAATCACTTGGCAGGCAATGTCATCAAGAATGTCATCGTCTCGACTGTTTACTTGCTTGTCGTGTGTGGTGAAATCGCCACTTCTCGGACTGATCTCACCCCAAATCTCAAAGTTTTCCATTATGAAGAGAGTGCGAATCTTTCCATTGATTGCAGCCCGAGAAATTTTGAGCAGATCGTCAGTCATCAGTTTACTTTTCGCCGGGTCTTGGAATTGGCCCTTAACAGTTTCTTTGTGCTCACGCAACATTCTCTTAATATGTTCAACGGCCTGATGGATAACTGTTTGAATGTGAAATTCTTGTTTCGCTACGTCGACCTTTAAAAAGTACGTGCTTGGGTGTCCCGAAACTTCCTTGAAAGCCTGAAGCAAAGGTTCACTGGTGGCTATGTATAACGGAATGTCCTTGTATTTAAATTCGCTAGAGATTTTAGCTTCGACTGTTTTAAGAAAAATTTTATTGGAAGACTTTCGTTTGTGCTGGGAATCGTTCACGCCGCGACCCCGAAGAGCTCGTAAATGCGGTAACTGGAGGGTCTCAGTGCCTTCTGAGTGACGCCAGTGTATGCTGTTGGCATGAGGGCCATGATGATAAAGGAACGTGTGAATCTCATTGCCGGAGGTTCCCTGGCAGCTATAGAAATGTGCTTCCGTTCCTGTAAGCATCAGTATGTTGAAGCGGAAGTCCTCGGAAATCTCATCGAGGTAGGGTCTAATATGAAAGCTGTCGGCGACCACTACCTTAGAGGGGGTTTCTAAATCTGACGTAAAATATCCTGCCCAGTTCTTGTTGACGAAGATAGCCATGCCTTTACTTGAGCTAAGAAAGTGCTCGCTAGGATCAAAATTGTAGAGCGTTTCTAAAATCTGGTTTTTCTGTTCTTCCCGTTGATCGGCAAGAAGGAGGTGCGCGACTCTGCGAACTAAAGCTTCATATTCTATGGGCAAAGTCTTGTCTCTAAGGCGAGGCAAGTAAATAGAAGCGCATGGACCTTCCTGAACATGGATTAGATTCATAAAGTCTCGTTGTGTCAGCCGCTCGATCATAGATCCCTCCTAGATCATTAGGTCCATTATGAAACTTTGCGGGAGGAAAATCTCAGACTTGATTGGCGATTGTCGAAATACAAGGGTTCACCTCGACGAACCGTCTTTGGTCCAATGTACAATTACAACTCCAGGAAGTGTGGCAAGAAGGAGTTTATAATATGAGCACGGAATTCTTCAAACCCAATGCAGAGAGGAATGTCATGGACATCAGGATAATTGTCGCGAATCGAATTCAGGCTCGTTTTTTTGGTTACGATTCAAAAAAACCTAACGAGATTAATTACCTTGGTAAAATTGAAAACCCGCGAGGGCGTCTTAGAAACCGCGACATAAATGCGGATAGGCCGGGAAGATACAAAGGCCTCGATACTCATCGCTCAACATGGACCAAAAAACAGGAACCGATCGAGAGAGTTTCAGAAGATTTCTCTCGGCAGCTGGCTGAAACGATCGAGTTGGAAAAAGAAAATTTCGAGGGCTTGGTCATTGTTGCGCCACCGGATTTTTTGGGGCAGTTGAGGTCCTTTATTTCCAGAGATCTTTCTCATCGAGTTATTAAGGAGATTGTGAAAGACCTGGGGGCCGCATCGAACGAAGAAGTGCTGAACAGAATTTGGCAGGAACCCTTGATGGTGGATATTCCTGCGAACGAAATGCGTCCCTAATAGAGCAGTCCCATGCTTCGCTTCACTTGAGAAAGGGTGGTGGCGGCAACATCTCTTGCGCGCTCATTTCCTTTCTTAAGGAGCTCGGCAATAAAAGCAGGATCCTTTTCGTACTCTTGTCTTTTGCTACGCATCGGTGCGATGAGTTCCTCAAGGACATTGGCTAGTCTGTTTTTAAGGACGCCATCGCCAAGGCCGCCTTTGCGATAATGTTCTTTTAAGTTCTCGACTTCGTCCTTTTGCTGGTCGAAAGCATCCAGAAATGTGAATACCACGTTTCCTTCAACTGTGCCCGGATCATCCACCTTGATGTGATTCGGGTCGGTATACATCAGTCGCACTTTGTGTTTTATTTCATCACTTGATTCTGAAAGGGAAATAGAGTTGCCCAGAGATTTACTCATCTTGGTTTTACCATCGATACCTGGCAGGCGGCCCGTTGTGCCGGTCATAGCTTTCACTTCTTTCAGCACGGTTGATTTATAAAGAAAGTTGAAACGTCTTGCGATCTCATTGGTTTGCTCAATCATCGGATGCTGATCCTCGCCGACGGGGACTAAATCCGTTTGAAAAGCCAAGATGTCGGCGGCCTGACTGACGGGATAACAAAAGAACCCAGCGGGAACAGAGTCTTTCATGTTTTTCTGACGAATCTCATCTTTCACGGTAGGATTTCTCTCGAGGCGAGCGACCGTTACAAGATTTAAAAAGTAACAGGTGAGTTCATACAGTTCTGGAACTTGTGACTGAACAAAAAAGACATTGAGATCGGGGTCCAGGCCAGCCGCAAGATAATCCAACATGACTTGCTGAACGTTTTCGCGGATTTGTTTGGGATTCTCGTAGTTGTCAGTCAGAGCCTGGGCATCGGCGATAATAATAAATTGTGAATGACTGGTTTGAAGAGCGACACGATTTTGCAGCGACCCCACAAAGTGCCCTAAGTGAAGAGGGCCTGTGGGACGGTCGCCAGTAAGTATAATAGGTTTCATAGCCTAGCTTTGCTTGGAAAGTATCCAAGCTCAAGAACTAGTTCTGATAAGGAGAACAAACACCGAAACTGATGACCTGGCGGCCACCTTTACGTGATTTTTGTTCGCACATCATGCCGTTAGCTCCGCAATCTTCTTTTACGAACAAATTGCCTTCTCTGTCTTGTGAAATAACGAGATCTTTTTCGCACCAAGAAATGTAGTGAGGAACTGTAGGTTCACCATAGAAGGAACCATCAACAGCAAAAGCAGCGGGAGTACAAACCATTAAGGCTACAAAAAGTGACTTCATAAACATCTCCTTGAAGTTCGGAGTGTTTACTGGATCTGGCACGAAGAGTCAAATCTTACCGGCGTTGGTAGCTGATGCTCAACTCTGCCGTATAATTATTATCATCGGAGTGGCTGACGCCGCTGGTGACCTCACCGACTGCGCTGCGGACCTGGTAGGTGTTAGTGCTATCATTCACTTTGTCTTGAAAAGAGGGAGAGACCGTTATGGCATCGGTCGCATCAAAAGGCTTCATTTCACTTCGTAAGGAAGTAAGCTCTGCCTTTACGAAACATCCTGACGTCATTAAAGAGAGGGCTCCCAAAAACAGGAACATGAGAATCTTTTTCATACCTATCTGATCGGTCTATGCTGACCACAGCTTGAGCGAATCCCTGGGGAGTTCGTTTGTTTTTGAGACAATCAATGCAAGGCTAAAGTCTATCTGCAAAGTGAGTCGGTGCTTCAGAACCTTCCTGATGACTTTTTTCAGCGTCAAGGGCTGTTTTGCCAGTGATGCCCACCCACTCAGGGTAAAGAACAGCAATTACGCCATAGATCAGAACGCTCAAAATAGCGATTGCGATAGCTCCGATGATGACGAGGACTTGTGGCTCCATGACTTCTCCTATAACAAAGCAATAATACCATGTTATTGCTTCTGGCAAGTGCAAATGCAGAGCAGTTTTAGACCAATGATTATGATTTAAAAACGAGCTTTGCCACGGTAAATCTCGAAGTGACTGTCTAAGGGATGCGATGTGCGCATACTCTTTCGACAAGTGTTTTTTTTCTGTCATCTCATTGTGAGACTTACTGAAGTTTCCATTCCGAAAGGCCGATGATCAACTTAACATGATGTGTAGGTTCTTAGATGTCTGGGGGGATGAGATGAGAATCAAGTTGTTGATGTCGTTGTCTATTTTTCTCCTTTCGTATGTGCCCATGGCTTTGGGGCAAATAAAATCAGATACTAATGGTTCAGATCCGGGGTCTAGTGAACTTCGTGCTAAGAAAATCTTCGAGCGCTTAGCAGGAGTCAAGATCGCTATCGATGACCCTGTGCTGAAAAAAATGTCGACTCTTATTTCTCAGGGCAATGAATTGGCGGCAGCTCAGCTCGCTACCGAGAATGCTAATTTCTATAACGTTACTGTTAAAGTGATGGCGTTGGCGTTGAGCACTCGCGAGGAGTCCGTAAAAACTCCGTTCAATGATTTTGCGGCTGGCTTTATTGGCGTGACTCGCGATAATCGCGATGCGAGAGAGCTACTGACCGGTAACTTCTATTATCGAGCAAATGAATCTGCGCTACAAAAAAACAACCTTATTCCTGATATTCTGAGAAGTAATGCACATTATGCAGAGCTTGAAACGCGCCGAGTGGATCTTAGCAAAGCACTTTATCGTGTCGAAGGCCAAGAGCTTTATAAAAATTTGACCGAGACAGTTCCTAACCCAGACCCAGCCGGACTTTTAACCTCGCGAACTTTCATCGCAGAGCATGCTACCGGAGGTACCAACAGGCGCCTGGTCGAATTTGCATTTCGAGAGTTCATGTGTGTGCCGCTCAGTGAGTGGGCAGACTCTGGTGCTCCAGATACTCACATCGGTCGTGATATTGATCGCTTCCCGGGCGGAGATCATCAACTTTATCTGACCTCATGTAAAAGCTGTCACACGGTTATGGATGGCTTTAGAGGAGCTTTCGCTCGCTGGGACACTGACGGGAATGCTAGTAAGAATTCAGAGATAACTCCGACGAAGCGTGAAACGGACCACAATTTTATAAACGCAGACGGTAATGGAGTTGTTCCAAAAATGAATATTAACAGCTCCACTTTTCCGGCAGGGCGAGTGGTCACTGATAATAAGTTTGTGAACTACGCGACTCGGCCCTCCAATAGCTCTCTATTTGGTTGGAGGACTCAGTCGCTGCAAGGGCAAGGTGCCAAAGATTTCGGAGCTATGTTGGCGAACTCACGACGGTTCAGTCAGTGTATGGCAAAGCGAGTTTATGAAACTGTTTGCCGTAAGAGCCTTGACCCTGTTCAAAGTAAAGCCGTCTTGGCTCAGTGGGGGAACGAATTCGAAGCGTCTGGATACAAGCTTAAGAGATTGTTTGAAACGATAGCCGTAAAACCAGAGTGTTTAAACTAGGGGGAGAGATGAATATGCAAAAGTATTTACAAGTCTTACTCCTTGTTGCTGGATCTGTTTTGGTTCTGATCGGCTATAACAATTGCGCCCCGTCAGCCGGTTTTACTGTCATGTCGGGAAGTGTGGATAGTTCTTCACGCGGACAGGATTTGGACAAGATTCAATTGCCGATTGCATTGCTTTCGGCAGATCAACTTTATAGTTCGATGGTTTCTGTAGCGGCAGTGCCCTTGGGGTCCCAGCTGCAGGCAGAATTCAATCGAAGGTACTCCGCCTTAGCTGCCGGGAATGACTTAATTCTGGCAAATGCTCCCTTGTTATTAGCTGCGACGAGCTTGGGTGGCGAAGTTTGTAATCTATTGGTCATTCAAGAGAGAACTTTGGCTGCGGCCGAACGCAGAGTTTTTGGCACCATTAATTTTGCCGGCGGTCCCAACCTCGTGACTGAAGAGGCCTATAAGACAGCGGTAAGAGCTTTGGCTCGTCAGTTTTGGGGGCGGAATGAAACCGCCGAAGAGTTCGGATATATTCAAGAGTTTAAAAGTGAGTTCATCGGATCATTAGCAGCGGCAGACAGGACAAAGGCTAACTTTACGAACAGCCTAATGCAATCCACCTGTGCTGCGATGATTTCAAGTTTCGATGCAATTACTTATTGATCAGGGTACCCGGGGGAAAGATGAGCAAAAATAAAAAAGATATTCCTTATTGGGCTCAACTAGGTCACAGCAAACCTGTCACTCGGCGTGATTTTTTGGCAACCGGGATGATTCCCTTTGCGGCAAGTATGATGGTACCGAACTGGCTTTCACTGATCTTAGGTAATCACGCATCAGCTCAGTCGTTGAATTGTCCAGTTCCATCTTCTTTTATTCCGTTTATAACTTTGAATCTTGCGGGTGGTGCCGCGATGGCGAGTAACTACTTACCGATGAATGCCGCCAGAGATCCCATAGCCAGTTACAATCGACTTGGTTTGGGAAATAACCAGGTACCTATCGAACGTGAATTCGGAAATGTCCCTTTTGCAGGAATGCAGGACGGGCAGCTATTAAGTCGGATGCTTGCAGGCATTCGCGATAAGGCTGGTGCAGCGACTCTTGCGAATACAGCCTTCGTTGCTATTCCTTGTGATTCGCAGAATGATTCCAATCTTAACAAGTTTGATCTCACTGGAGCTGTTGCGAGGGCTGGATTAAGTGGAAGCCTTTTACCTAATCTCGGACGTCGCAACTCTAAAACGGGAATCAATCAATCAGCGGCATTGATGTCTCCGCCAACGCCGCTAATTGTTTCTGACTTTAACGCAATTCTTAATTCAGTGGGATACAGTGCAAGCTTGGGAAGCTCACTGAATGCCTCGCAAAAAGATTCCCTTACCAAGCTTTTGAAAAATCTTAACTCTTCTCAAAACCGCAAGCTCGCTTCTGTGACAGGAGCTGACGAAATTCGCAAGGTCTTGGACTGCGCCGGTATTAAAAATACTGAAGTGGTTTCCAAAGGCGCGAGTCTTATCGATCCCAGACCCCAGTCCGATTACGCTCAGATCTGGAATATCGCTGCGAATACAGCAGCAAATAACATGGACCTGATCTTTGGCTCTATGGTTTATAACTCGTTGATGGGTTACTCCGGTTCAGCAAATCTCGAACTTGGTGGATATGACTATCATGATGGTTCGAGAACGACTGGAAATACTCGTGATTTTAATGCCGGTGTTTTGATGGGCCGAGTGCTACAGAGTGCCGCCCTTTTGCAAAAGCCTGTTTTTCTATATGTTATTTCCGATGGTTCAGTATTTAGCCCGACTTCGGAAAGTCGATCGGCTGTCTGGCAAGGGGATCGCGGAGCCAATGGCGTCGCCTATATGATGTACTACAACCCGAAGGGTCGTCCTGCGACGTCAGATTTCCAAATTGGACAGTTTAATGACACCCAATCTGCAGATCGATCCTTCATTACAGGCGGATCCCCTGAGGCCACCGCTGCAGCGGTCTTTGCGAACTGGTGTGCGGCTAACAAAAGAAACGATCTTTATGCGCCTATAGCAGGTACGCGAATTATAGATTCTGCGAATATTTCGAAGGTCATTAAATTTGTTTAGTTTTTTTAAGGATTTTATGAGCGACGCTGTTTGGTATAAAAAACTTCTGTGGTTTCTTGGCGCGGCAACTTGTGCAGTGGCTTATACCAATTGCGGCGAGGGCTTTCAAATGCAAGACCTTAGCTCAACAGTGGGCGGGTCGCGCTTTTATCAGGCTCCAGGTGAAACCTGTGAAGCCGCATTAGTCAGAGTCTATAAGGCGACCTACCAGCCATTCTTAATCCAGCACTGTGGTGCTTGCCATGTGCAAGGCGGGGGAGGCAATGGCCTCTTCGGTGAAGCGGATTCCGCGACTTCCTATATATCTTTTGCTTCGAAAGGTATGAACCTTATAAACGTTCAGGCAACAGGTATTCATAAGCCTCCATTTACGGGTTCTCAACATCAGAATCAAATTGCGCAGCTATCTTCAGTTTGGTCAGGAAGCCAAAGCGACTATGCAAATTGCTTGGCTTCAGAGGGCGGTGGTGGTGGCGGTGCTATCCTTAAAACAGTTTCAGTCAAGGTGCCGGCTAAACTGGCAACGACTTTTAGACGTGTTGAATGGGATCTTGAAAAGGACAGTTCCCAGGGACTGCCGATGATTGCAGGAATTGAAATACGCAGAATGGTTCTGAGTAATGAAACTCGTGGTTATGAATTTAGGAACGCCACTTTGAAACTGAAACCCTCTGCCACAAAAAATTATCGTGCGCGGGCTTTGCATATTTATATTAATGACGAGTTACAGACCAATATCACGACATATACCAACATTGATGTTCTGATAAATAGTATGACGGACATTAATTTTGCCGCTGGTTTCGCCAATGGTACCGTGGTGCGAACTCCAACCGATGATGACATGATTGCTCTTGAGTTTTCGAGTGTGACTGCTGAGGCAGCGATGCCGCAACCGAGTCCTAGCCCAACTCCTACGCCCACACCGACTCCGACTCCATCTCCTAGCCCAACTCCGACGGTTGTCACTTTTAATTCTCTGATTGCGACAGGTGGAGTTTTTGCGACCCATTGTCTGTCTTGCCATACAGAAGGTGGTGCTCAATCTGCAGGTTTAAACTTGCGTAGCTACGCCGAGGCCAAAGCCAATGCAGCTGCGATTAAACGCCGAATGAATGACGTCGCAAGGCCGATGCCGGCATCGGGCTTGTTGCCTGAAAGTAAGAGGAGTTTGGTGGAGGCTTGGATCAGTCAGGGAATGCCTCAGTAGATTAGTTTTGCGATGACGACGAAATGTACTGCAGCAGCCACAATCACCAACAAATGGAAAATTTCATGGTATCCAAAAATATGCGGCAAAGGATCCGGGCGCTTAAAGGCGTAGATCAGTGCTCCAATCGAGTAAATGATTCCTCCGGCAATAATTAAATCAACGCTTGTCGAGCCCAAGGCGGCACTCATCTGTGGAAGATACGGCAACGCCAGCCAGCCCATGATTATGTATAGCATGGCCGATACAATTTTGGGTGCTTTAACCCAGAAAAGAGACTGAGTAATACCAACGGCCGCGGCTGCCCAAAGAATGATCAAGAGATTTCTGCCAAAAGGTTCCGGCATTGCAAGTAAGCACAAAGGAGTGCCGGTTCCGGCGATCATAATAAAGATTGCTGAATGATCGAGTCTTCTCATCCACATTCTGGCGACAGTCGACCACTGGGGACGATGGTAAAGCGCGCTGATGCCAAAGAGTGCAATGACACTGAGTGAATAGACTGTGATGGCCAAAGTCTCGTTGGTGCCAGAAGCTTCTACGAGAAGCATGGCACAGGCACCTAGGGAGAAAAAGAAGGCGGCTTGGTGAAAGTGACCTCTTAAAAGAGGTTTAACAAGTGTTGGTACAGGATCGGTCGAAGCCATAAAAGAGAACTAATACGTTTCCATTTCATAAGCAAGTCAGGAACTGTTGAGCAATGACAACAGACCTGCGGGGCTATTTTTTATCAGCTCGCTTGCAGGTCGGATGGATGGCCTCTCCGGTCCAAGTCCCATCCTTGCAGCGAATGGTGTCAGAGATGCAGATCTCATCTGGTTGGATGATGTCTTTTAGATAGCCGGTGGCACTCTCGCCATGTGCCAATGGGCCTAGCGGCGTTTCGCAGCCTCTTTTTTCAACGACTGCGGGCTCTTTCTGTACAGCGTCGGGTTCCTCTGCAGCTTCAGTCGGATGGCTGTACACTTTGATCTTCCCAGTTTTAACTGGAGTCGCTTTCTGCAGTTCTTGAGAGCTCTCTAGTCCTTCTTCATCAGAAGGGGAACTTTTCTTAGACTGACTTGAACAGGCGCTGAGAGATAAACCGAGTGACAACGAGACTGCAAACATAAAGATGTGTTTCATATTGTCCAGTTTGAGTAAAACTCTGCGGAAGATCAAGCAAATCTTATTTTGGGTCACTCAAGACTTATGCACTTTCTCTGTTTAAGGTCGAAAGACTCACCGTCAGCAAGGATGTGCAAGCGAACGTCATGCATGGACATCGTTTGCTCTGCGGAGGCTTCTGAGATATTCGTGTAAGTGACACCGCGACCGTCGACAACGTAGACAGCATTTTCTCCGAGTATCTGAAAGCGATCCTCTTCAACTATGATGGCAGTGCCCTCGTCGATTCCAATGCCAAGAATTCCTGGATTCAGAGCAACGGCACCCAGAAGGCGACCGATTCGTCCCCGCTGAGCAAAATGCTGATCAATGATCATGTTTTCAACAAAACCCAGCCCAGGAGCCATCATCCAGTTGCCAACTTTGTGGGACTCGGCGTTTTCTCCGCCGATTAACATGGTCTTGCCCATGATGGAGGCACCTGCTGATGTCCCAGCCAGAGTTCCTCCATTTCTGAAGACCTCTGTGATTGCGTCCATGACAGGAGTTCCGCCCAATTTGGTCGTGACCTTCAGTTGGTCTCCGCCGGTAAAGAACACAGCCGTGACATCTTTGAACATCTCCGTAATATTAACGTCGTGGGTTTCTTCAGGTTGTTTGACATAAAGGTGCTCAATTGATTTTACACCCAGTTTCTTAAAAATAGTAAAGTAGTCCTGCCAGACCTGTTCAGAGACTTCACTTGCGGCGGTCACCACTAACAAGCGTCCATTACCGGTATGTTCGGCAATTTTTTTTAGGATTTTCATCTCTCCTGATTTGTCTTCACGCCCACCAATGATAATGAGTGTGCCTCGAGATCGAGCGGTGGACGTTTTTCTTAATTTCACTTTTGTCATTTTTGCTTTCGGTGCAGAACTCTTTGGTTTGCGTTTTGATGTTTTCAAAGGGCCTCCTGCGAATTATAGACGTAATGCCAAGTTCTGCGTTTCGAAAGCGGGCGATCGCACAAAGCGAGGTGGGATCGTCCTCGTAGGAACCGGATCAAATTCTCTTAAAACTTCCAAGACCGGACTTAGAGACTCAAAAAAGATGACGACGATTTCATTTTCCGAGATTTGTTCCAACGCGGCTTTCATGGCGGCACGGTCATTCAGAATGATTTCATGCTTCAGATGTGGATAAGAACTTTTGAATGTTTCCGAAACCGTCAGAGGTATTTCTCCAATCGCTCGGCCCCTTAGGTCGGTATCATCTTTCAGAACGACCTTGTCAAAATGGCGGGCAACAGTGTGAGCTGATAGCTGAATCAATTCATCGGAGCGATCGCCCGGCAATCCAAAGACAGCTGTTTTACTGTAGGATCCAAATGAGTTGATAAGCTCGCCAATTTTGGCAATGGCATCTGGATTGTGGCCATAATCAAGCACGACATACCCTTTACCAACTTGATAGATGTTCATACGACCTTGATTCTCGCTGATAGGATCAAATGATAGTAGGGCTTCGACAACATCGGCCATATTGGCTCCAGCAGAGAGTGCTGCGAGGCAGGCAGCCAGTATATTGGCGATTTGGAACGTCGCCAAACCGTCCATAGTGAGTGGCAGGTCTTTAATAGGCGCAAGTCTGTGGACGAAGCGGGAGTTCGAAATATAGATCCATCCGTCTTCAGCCCAAGCTCCTATTTGCCCTTCAGCCAGATGTGCACGCAGGTGAGGGTTTTTGGCATCGATCGAAAATAGCGCGATCTTCCGGGGAAGTTTACTGAGTGTTCCATTGGCAAGAAGTTCCATGCAGGCAGCGTCGTCGGCATTTAGAACAATGGTGCCGCCTTCCTTTACTCTTTCTGCAATGAGTGACTTCACCCAAAGAAGATCATCGATATTTTCAATTCCATCCTGTCCAAAGTGATCGGGTCGAACATTGGTAATTACTCCGACGTCAGACCAGTCATAGGCCAGACCGCCGCGCAAGAGTCCGCCTCGGGCGACCTCAAGAACGGCACAATCCACACCTGGATCGGAAAGAACGAGATCCGCTGAAATCGGTCCCGAAGCATCACCTGTGAAAATCTTGTGGCCTGCAATCCAGACGCCTTCAGTCGTTGTGGTGCCAACACACTTGTGGTTCATGGATAAGATTTTTGAAAGCAGGCGGACGACCGTCGTTTTACCGTTAGTGCCAGTAACCGAAACCAACGGGATCCGGGACTTTTCAGGATGGTCGAATAACATTTTAACAATGTCTGCTCCCACGTTTCGACTGTTCCCGTGTCGATCCCTAAGATGCATTCTGAGGCCCGGTCCGGCATTAACTTCGATGATCTTAAAAAAGCAGTTTACCGGTGATGCGATATCGATGTGAATAAGATCGATGCCACAGATATCGAGTCCAACAATGCGAGCGGCTCTTTCGCAAATAGCTTTGACTTCGGGATGGACAAGTTCGGTAACATCTATGGGGGTTCCGCCTGAAGACAGATTGGCGTTGCCCCGCAGATTCACGATTTGTCCGGCGGAAGGAATTGAAGTTAATGAGAGTCCTTGCGACGCCAGCATCAAGATCACATGCTCGTCGACGAGGACCTTAGTTAGATAACTTTCATGCCCGTCACCTCTGTGAGGATCCTGATTCAATAAATGTATAAGATCCGAAACACTGTTGACGCCGTCACCGATGACTTGGGGCGGGGTGCGTTCTGCCGCTGCGGCGAGCTTGCCATCTATGATTAGAACTCGATAGTCTTTGCCGGGACACATTTCTTCTAAAAGAAGTGGAGCGCACAGATTCTTAAGTTTGCTCAAAGCGAATCGAACCTCTTCTTCATTTTTCAGATTTAAATAGACGCCTTCTCCATGGTGACCGTCAACGGGCTTAAGAACATAGGGGCTAGGTATTTCGCCAAGAATCTCGCTAAGATCCTCTTCATCATAAATAATCTCTCCGCGAGGAACGGGAATTTGGGCCTTTCGCAGAAACTCTTTCGTCTTCTGTTTATCTTGTGCCAGGGAGGCGGCTAGTAGACCCGTTCTATCGGTGATGGCAGTCTGCACCAGGCGCCCATTTTTACCATAACCCAGGCGAAGTGTGCTATCTCTGCCAATTCTGCGGCAAGGTATGCCCATTTCAATTGCAGCTTTTTCGATGGCAGAGGCGCTGGGTCCGAGCGAGTACTTTCTTACGATTCGCTGGCATTCCTCTACTATTGGCGGAATATTGAAGTCTTCACCACGCAGGACATGTTCAATAACTTCGAAAGCGGACTCGAGACAAAAACGCATGCCCTCTTCGTTGCGAAAGCCTGTGATTATATTGTAGTGCCCTTTTTCACCTGCATATCTTGATTTTCCGAAGCTCACATCAATACCGGCAAGAGTGCTTAGTTCCAGAGCGACGTGTTCTATGATATGAGCCATAAAGGTCCCGCGCTCTAAGCGTTCAAAGAATCCACCGCGTCTCGCCGGCGAGCAAGTGTGCTCGACAAGGCCGGGAAGCAATTCCTTAAGCCTTTGATTGAAACCTTCGATCTGGCAACTGGGGATATCTGCCCACTGACCGATGTCTACTCTCATGATAAGAACCGGTAGTTCATGATACACATTCGGTCCGCAGGTGGAACGCATACTGATGATTTTCACGGGGCCTCCATAAAAACGTGTCAAACTATAAGTAGGGACGAATTTGATTCTCAAATTACGTCTGCAAAATTAAGTCTATGCATTACACAGTCTAAGGAAATAACAATCGCTGAACTTTGTATTAATTCAAAAGTTCGCTTCAATCCTTTTGCCCCTGGCCGGATTTGTTACCATTGCAAAATGATGTCATCAGAGAAAGTTCCAACTATTCTTGTAAGCTGGTCAGAGGAGCGTCCCGAAAATGCCCCCGAAGATTACGAAGATGCTGCCAAACAACATAACGAGTTTAGTTCAAGTCTTATTTCTGCCGGTGCAAACCTTGTCCGGGTTCCTATCGTCCCTCATGCTTTCGATTCAGTTTTTATTAAAGACAGTGCGGTGGTTGTAGACCGGCCTGATGGTCGAAGAGCTTTCATGGCGAACTTTCGCAAACCGCAGAGACAAGCCGAACAGCTTAAGCGTAGTCTGGCGCTCCAAGAGTTAGGTTTTAGAATAGAAGGAGGAGCGATCAGTCATTTCGAAGGAGGGGATCTCGAAGTTCTGGCCGACAAGAGTTTAGCCTTTATGGGTTACGGAATTCGTACTGATCTGGCTGCAAAAGAAGAAGTCGAGAGGTTTCTTGGTATCGAAGTTGTGCCTCTTGAACTTACCGAAAAAAAGTTCTTTCATCTTGATTTGGCTTTTTCAGTCTTGTCCGACGGAACTGCTTTCGCCTGTAGAGCAGCTCTTTCCGATCAGTCATGGAAGACACTCATGTCTATAAATCGCTTTAAAACGCTCATTCCGGTCAGCTCTGAAGAGGCGTCGCAGTTTGCAGTAAATTGGGTGGAAGTCGGAGACAATGTCGTCCTAGGAGAATTCGTCCCCTCTGTACAGCGCAGACTGGAGGCTGCTGGAAAGAACGTCATTGTCACCAATCTGACAAGTTTTCATAAATCTAATGGCGGAGCTGCCTGTCTGTCAGCGCAAGTTTTGCCGCTTCCGGCGCGGTTTCTAAGCCCTCCTGTCTAGTCTATTGACGGGTAGGAGAATCAATTTTCATTCGAGAAATGTCGAAAATATCGACAATAAAAACTCCGAAAAATTTTTTATGAGACAAAGGTGGGTTTTTTTGTTTGGCACCAAAGTTTTCGCGTATTCTTGAGTTAATTGAAGGGGGAACCATGAGTTTATTTATTGAGGCACGAAGGAAGATGCTCTTTGCGGTCATTGCGCTGTCGAGCATTTTCTACTCGCCAGAAATCTGGGCGAAATTTTTAAACGGAGGAATATACGTCGGCAACTCGAATCCAGCAGTGGGTGGAACAGTTGAGCTGAACGGAGTCGTTTTTACGGATTTAGCAGAATCAAATATCACCGTAACTATTGGAGTGCATGCGGTGAGTGCCGCTGGAGCGATTGACTCGAGTCCCGTGTTTTCAAAAGTTTTTACTGGGCAGAACTTTTATGCTCGCGAGAAAAAACACTATAAAATTCCTTATGTAGTGCCAGCAACAATCGTCACAGGTAAATATGCCATGGTGATGAAAGTGGGTCGAACAGCCCACGCGTCCGACCTTTTGCTTACTCAAGGCACTGTATATCCTTATGTGATGAATCTAAAAGGCTCGGGTGATGTCAATCAACCTGAACCATCTCCGTCGCCTCAACCATCTCCAGGACCAGTAGCTGGTGAACCAGCTAACGATGTCAGCAATGGTTTGGTTAACAGTGGCGTCTGGATTCCTAATAAAACAGTGAATGCCGGAGCTGCGATTAAGATTCACAATAGTATCAAAGCCACGCGTGCCTTATCGAATGTTAAAGTTGTGATGCAAGTTCGGCAGATTCTTTCGTCTGGGGCTGTATCAACATCGGCAGTTGCTGAAAAAGTTGTGACGGGCGTGAATTTCGCTGCCAACGAGTCAAAAACCTATATTTATGATTACGCCATTCCTTCGTCAGCAGTGGGTGGGCAGTATATTTTGGCAATTTTTGCTGTGTCAGGCGACGGTGGTACCTATCATCTCGCGGTTAAAAAGTCGGTGTCAGTGAATGTGATGACCGTGGTATCGGGCGGAACAAATCCAACACCAACTCCTACACCAACACCAACGCCAACACCGAGCCCGTCTCCGACTCCAAATCCTAGTCCTGTGCCAGTGGGTTCTTACCTTCGTGGTATTAACATCATGGATATGGGAATTGCTGGACATGTGGTTCCGGGTGTTTATGGAACGAACTATACAAAGCCAAGCTTTGAAGCTATCCGGGCATTGAAAGAGCGCGGCATGCAAGTTCTACGAATTCCATTCTTGTGGGAACGAATCCAGCCAACTCTTGGCGGTGAGCTCGATCAGGCTTATCTGGGACTTCTGAAACAAGTTCTAAGAGATGCGAACTCAGTAGGAATTAAAATCATAATTGATATGCACAACTACGGTCGCTACAAGAAGAATGGTGTTGTGACTGTTTTCGGTGCCTCTGATGGACCAACTCCGGCGCAATATGCAGATGTTTGGAAGAAGATTGTCATAGCACTCAAAGCCGACGCGGCTGCTCATAATTCAATCTACGGAATTGATATTATGAACGAACCACAAGGGTTCCCATCGGCAATGGGTATGACACCTCAAAAGCTTTGGGAACACTATGCTCAGGCAGCAGTTACGGCCATTCGCCAGGCTGGTGAGACAAAGACTATTCACGTCGAAGGGTATTCATGGGCGTCGGCTGATCGCTGGCCGTCTTTACATCCTGTCGCATGGATTAATGATCCTTTGAAAAACATCATGTACCATGCCCATCAGTATATGGATAATGATTCCAGCGGGACCTTTAAGGTTTCCCATGCTCAAGAGATGGCGAATGCGAAAGCGCAAGGTCATGCCTCTGTCGCCGCGCGAGGAATTGCACGAGTGCGTAACTTTACGAACTGGTGTGCAAAGAATAATGTACCGTGCTTCTTGGGTGAGTTCGGTTGGCCGAATTCTCACGTCGTCAGTGAAGCTGACGCCCGTGAGTGGAATGCCACTGGAGAAGAATTCATGAGGTTCATGGACAGTGTTAAACTTGGCGGAACGATGTGGGCAACTGGAACTTGGCTGAATGCCAATGGAAATATTTTAAATGCCTACGTACTACCGAAAGGCAACCAGTCTATTCTGCCACTGTCTCCCGCGGCAGTCCTTGAGAACCATTTAGGAAAGTAAAGATCAGTTGAAATTTGATCAAAGAAAAAGCCGACTTTGTCGGCTTTTTCTTTTTTAAGTTGTTAAATACTAAGTGCTAAGCGGCGCGGGCGCTTTCCGTTTCAACTTCTTCCGGTCGAACAGGGATGTTAGCAATTAGTTCCTGTTGCTGGAGGTGACCATGAACAACGACATTAAGTTCTTGGACGACGGAACTCATGACCTGAGCTTGCTGATTGATCTCTGCGGCTGTTCCAGCGATTTCTTCTGAAGAGGCGGCGTTTGACTGGACCGATTGATCAAGCTGATTCATTGCCTGGCTGATCTGTTGTATACCTACAGATTGCTCTTCGCTGGCAGCTGCAATCTCCGTATTGAGATCTGCAATTTTTTTAACGGAGTTCACAATATTTTTCAGCATTTCTCCGGATGTGTCGGCCTTTTTGGTGCCCTGACTGATTTGGTTGACGGAGCTTTGAATCAGCTGAGAGATTTCCTTGGCCGCGGATGCTGATCTTTGGGCCAAGGCTCTTACGGCATCCGCAACAACAGCAAAGCCTTTGCCATGTTCGCCGGCTCGGGCGGCTTCGACGGAGGCATTCAGAGCCAGCAAATTTGTTTGGAATGCAATATCATCAATAACATTGATAATATCTTCAATCTGTTTGGAAGATTCTGAAATATCGTTCATTGCTTTAAGCAATTCAGACATTTCTTTTTCGCCTTCCGCCGCTGTATTTGATGAGCTTGCAGATAAGGCAGCGGCTTCCTTCGCATTATTGGTGTTTTGCATAACCATTGATGTCATCTCTTCGAGCGCCGAGACTGTTTCTTCCAATGAAGCGGCAGATTCACTCGAAGATTCTGAAAGACTTTGACCCGCCACCGAAAGCTGGTGAATGGCAGATGCGACTTGCTCTCCGGAGCTGCGCAATTTATCAGACAGGTTGCTAATAGATTTTGAAATGAACTGGGCAATGATAAGTACGGCTACAAGTAGGATTCCAAGGCCAAAGAGAGCAATGAGCGATTGCGTCCAGACCATGGCATCAGCTTCGGCAAGGACGGTCGTCGTAGGGGTGCGTACGATAAGCGCCCATGGCTGCTCGGACGAGCCAATACTGAGAGGGGAGGTGACATAAAGATATTCCAGGCCATCCGCGGGATCAATACCTGTGGCCGTATACTCTTTTCCTTCCTGAATGACTTTCAGGAACTCGTCGGATTGAAAAGGAAACTGCGCTGGCTTAGTGATCAACTTCTCGTCCGGATGAGACACATAGTTTCCCTGGTGACTCACGATATAGGCTTCTGAAGTAGCGAATGGCTTAATCAGTGAAGCTTTCTTTTGAATTTCTTTAAGCGGCAGATCCACTCCGGCGATTCCGACGACTTTGCCGTTAATCATGATCGGCACGGTGGCCGAAGTCATAAGGACCTGGACGCCATCGATAGGATAAAGATATGGCTCAATCATGCTTTCTTTCATTCGTTTGCGAGGGACAAGGTAGTAGTCGCCATCGCCCGGCTGATCATAGGCAATCAATGGTGACTGGCTGGCGACGCCACCTTCCCAATTATAATAGGGGACGAATCGACCCGTTCCATCGTGACCCTTAGTCGAGGCATATTCGCTGTCTTTTCCGTCCCAAGCATTCGGCTCCCATCCGGTCCAGGCACCAATAAGCAATTTGTTTTTGATAAGAACTTCGCGAAGGGCTACAGACACCGTGGCGCGGTCGGTGCGTTCTGTTTTTTTAAAGGCTTCCAGAATATGCGCAAGGTTTCTGGCGATAGTCAGTCCTGACTCAATTTCGAGCTTCATATCATTGGCATAAGCTTTTGCTGTGGCCACGGTTTTATCCATAGCGCTGGCTTCAGCCATTGCGTGGCTATTCCGTGACATAATGTACGTCATAGTCCCCAGTACCAGGACCGCAATAATGATGATCGGAAATGCGAGTTTAAATTTGATCGAGTAGTTAATTTTCACAATAATCGCCTTTTCATTAAAACTGGGTAGTTTTTCGGAATCGACGAGTGTTTCTTTAGGAATGCTAAGGGATCTAGACCTTAAAGAGAAGAAACGCGAATAAGTTTTTTGAAACTTACTAACTTATTCGCGTTCGGAAGCTTACTGAAAAGTTGCAGATAGGCTGATAGTAACGGCCTTGTCGTTCAGTTTTTGGTTTGTCAGATCCTTGCGATCCGTATCCGAATAGGCAGTCTCGACAGTGAAGGGTGCCACTGTGTAATAGACGCCAAGGCGATGGTCGAGATAGTTTTTATATCCAACTTTGCTCTCATTACCGAAACTTGAAGAGCCCAGATGAGCTATTAGGCCCATTTTTTCTGATAGCTGGTGTGTTCCAGTTAAACGCACGTAGGTATCTGAAGACTCTGTTCCGAAATAGTCGGGTATGTAGGAGAAATCAAAACGAATCATTTTCCAGCGTAAGAATCCACCATAATCCACGCTGTTATTACTGGAATTGCGAAGATAATTGAACCAGAACAAATGAAGTCCCATGCTGACCTCATCATTCAGGTTGTATGTGTACGTTCCGTTTATTTCCGCTTCAGTGTCTTTCTCCACTGTAGAAGTGGAAAAATTATAGGTATCAGTGTTGCCGGCAAAAAGACTTAGGCCAAATCCCGAGCTGTGCGCGTAGTCGAAGGAACCTTGAAGTACAGGGGATCCACTTGCGGCATCAGGTGCGCCTCCGCTTGAAAAGCTTAGACCTCTCCAGATGTAGTTGGAGGTCATGGTAAGAGTGCTCGAATATTCCGCAAAAGCAGGAGCACTCACGGACAGTAAACAGACTAATAAAAGTTTTCTCACAAAATTCCTTTCCTTTCAGACTAGCTGAGTAAAAAGAATTCTGATCGAAAGATTTCTGCTCGTCTAGAGAGCAAAAATAATTTTGGACCTCGAACGAGCTTAATGATCAAGCAAGTGATTAGCTTTCACAGAAATACGATCGTTTGCTCGGGTCGGAGGATTCAAATGCATGTTCTGCAAGATCTCGATAAGAGTCCACCTTTCAATAGGCTTACTTAGATGTTCGTCAAAGCCCGAATCCAAACAGCGCTGACGATCCTCTTTCATGGCATGGGCAGTGAGGGCTACCACGATACCTTCGTAACCCTTGCTACGAAGCTCGGTGATGGCCTGAAACCCATCCATATTTGGCATCTGGATATCCATCAGTATCGAATTAAAGTTGTTAGCAAGAGCTGCTTGGACACCTTCCTGGCCATCGCAAGCAAGTTGAACTTGCGCACCGGCAAGAGTCAGGAAACGACTTATCAGGACTCTATTGTCCTGCGAATCGTCGACCACGAGGATTTTTTGTCCGTTCAGAGTTAGCGGACGAAGAGTCGCTTTTTTAGGAAGGTCATATAAATTTGGATGAGCAAACTCTGCGGACGTGGTCTGGGTAAAACCTGTGCTAATTAAAATTTCGAAGGTGCTCCCTGCACCGACTGTCGACGCTTTCAAGTGAAGGTTCCCACCAAGGGCATGAGCTAGCTTACGCGAAAGCACTAACCCCAGACCTGTTCCTCCAAACTTGCGAGTCGTCGAAGTGTCTGCTTGGACGAAGGCATTAAACAGGCGCTCCGCCTGCGCCGGAGGAATTCCAGGACCTGTGTCTGTCACTTGGAAACAGATCTGGCCAGGTTGATCGTCTTTTAATGGAGGAATATGACTGACACTGATATTCACAAAGCCTTTGTCGGTGAATTTGACGGCGTTGCCTATGACATTGATAAGAATCTGACGAAGACGTGTTGGGTCCGTCAAAATCGCATAAGGTAGGTCGTCACCATATTGAGTTTTGATGGCAATGCCCTTTTCTTGAGACTTAAGAGCCAATAGTGAAACGACATCGTTAATCGTGTCTATCAAGGGAACCTTTAGGCTTTCAATTTCTAACTTAAGAGACTCAACTTTTGAAAGATCCAGAATATCATTAATAACTTTCGACAGAAGAGCGCCATTGCGGCGAATGGTATCGATGCAATCCAAGCGATCTTCTTGTTTTTGATGAGGATCCGACATGAGGTCGGCAAAGCCCAATATCGCACCCAGTGGAGTACGAATCTCATGACTCATGTTCGCCAAAAATTCAGTTTTGGAGCGGTTGGCATCCTCTGCAGATTTTTTCGCTGCGGCAAGTTCCTCGGCATAGGATTTTTGTTCATGAATGTCGGTCGAAGCTCCATACCAGCGTTTGATTTTTCCTTCATCATCTCGCGCGGCAACAGCCCGAATAAGGAACCATCGATGCTCCCCCTTGGCACTTCGTAGTCTCATCTCGTGCGATATTTCCTCACCCGTTTTCAGGCATCTGTCGCGCATTTGAGTCCAAGGAAGGAGGTCATCGGGATGAATGTATTTTTTTCGGTTGTCTTTAGATACAGCTGTTCCTGAATATTGGATCCAGCCTTGGTTGACATAGGTGACCTCACCGTTGGGATCCATCGTCCAGACGATCTGGGGCATGGCATTGGCCATTTCCTGTAAGGCCCGTTCACTTTCTCTTAGAGCCTTTTCTTGCTTTTTTCGAATGGAGATATCGCGAACGAAACAGGTCAGTAGAGAGCCGCCAGCGTTTTCATTGAAAACGATACTTCCTTCCAGCGGAAATAAAGAACCATCGGATCTTCTTCCAGTGGTCTCTACCTGCAAGTTCTGCCTGATGTGTTTCGTTTCAGCAAAATCAGGAATAAGGTCATTTATTCGAATTACGGCATTTTCAAGCAGCTCAGTTTTACCGTACCCAAACATTTTTTCTGCAGCAGCATTGAACTCAAGGATGGTACCGTTTTCATCCGTCGTAATAACACCGTCGTGAGTCGTCGCCAGAATTGTACTTATTTGTGCTTCACGTTTTTTCAAGTTCTGAAACGCCTGTTTTTCGGCTCTGCGAGCTCTTGACTTATTGACCTCGCGAAGCACACATTCGAATAAATTTTTGATGTCTGATTTTGAAATGATATCACTGGCTCCGGACTTCATCAGTTTGATAGCATTTTTTTCTCCGATGGTGCCGGAAAAAACCAAGAACGGGAGATCCTGCCAACTAGCCCTAACCATTTTCAGGGCCGTCAAAGCATCAAACTGAGGTAAGCTGTAGTCAGCAAGAACGGCATCCCAAGGCTGAGATAAGGCGGAGCTCAATTGATCTGGTGTTTCGATGCGTTCAATATAGACCGGTGTTCTTTCAATTGCCAGATAGCCTTTTACCAGTTCCAGGTCGACAAGACTGTCTTCGATGTACAAAATTCTCAGTTCTTCGGTTGGAGTTACAGAGGTCTCAAGATTACACATGCTTTACTCCAGAGTTATTTAAGGTGAAGTAAAAGGTGGCTCCATGACCCTCGGTGCTTTCAGACCAGATTTGACCTCCGTGCTTACTAATGATTCTTTTGACAGTGGCAAGCCCGACACCGTGCCCTGGGAATTCGTCAGAGGCATGCAGCCTCTGGAAAGCGACGAACAGTCGCTCTGCATAGTTGCTATTATATCCAACGCCATTGTCTTTGATGAAGTAGATTTGTCTTGAGTCCTCAACGAGCTCGCCAAATTCAACAACTGGAGACGTAGCTTTTGAAGAGTACTTAAGTGCATTTTCAAAGAGGTTGTGCAGAACGGTTCTAAGTAGACCGGCATCCGCAAAAGCAACGACGTCTTTTTTAATCTTTAACTGGGTCGCCAAATAGTTTGGTCGTTGAACATCGTGGGCAATGCGCTCGGCCATTTCACTGAGGTTGATCTCTGTTCGGGTCAGCTCAGCTTGGCCGATTTTGGATAAGTTTAAAAGATCTTCGATAAGTTGTGACATGCGCTGTGCAGACTCGCGAATTCTTTGCAGGTAGTGCTTCCCATTTTCATCGAGTTGACCCGACTGTGTCGATATTAGAATGTCACTAAATCCCTCGAGCCTTCTTAGCGGGGCCCGCAAGTCATGCGAAACAGAATAGCTAAAGGATTCAAGCTCCGTGTAGGCTTTTTTCAAGGCCTCGTCCGATTCCATCTTTTCGGTGATATCCCGTGTGATTTTGCAGAACCCTTTCAATTTGCCTTGCTCATCGAAAAGAGCTGTAAGAATGACATTCGCAAAGAAACGGTTCCCATCCTTCTTTACTCGCCAGCCATAATCTTCGAAGCGACCTTCACGAATAGCTGTGTTGATTTCGATCTCCACTTTTCCGGACTGGCGATCTTCTTCGGTATAAAAGACTGAAAAGTGAGCGCCTAAAATTTCTTTCTCCGTCCAGCCTTTGATACGTTCTGCACCACTGTTCCAGCTGATTATTCTTCCCGCAGGGTCGAGCATGATGATGACGTAGTCACGAACGGCCTCCACCATAAGTCGAAATTTTTCTTCACTCTCTTTAAGGGCTCGCTCGGCAAAAGCTCGGTCTGTGAGATCTCGAGTGACCTTGGTAAAACCCATGTGGTGGCCGCTGGAGTCAAATAGCGGGGTAATGACGATATTCGCCCAAAACATCGAGCCGTCTTTGCGAAGGCGCCAGCCTTCTTCTTCGCATTTTCCTTCGAGCAGGGCTCTTTTTAGCTCTCGTTGGGGAAGCTGAGCCTTCAGATCGGAAGGTGTATAAAAAACACTAAAATGTCTGCCGAGAATTTCATTTTCTGCATAGCCCTTTATGAGTTGAGCCCCGCGATTCCAAGTTCGGATATAACCTTCGGGGTCGAGCATGAAGATTCCATAGTCTTTGATGTTGTCGATCAGAATCTTGTACTGATCTTGATACGGCTCTGGCGGACTTTTTTGAGGGCATTGGGTATCAGCATTGGGCATTCCAGTTCCTCACACTCTTGGATTTATCTAAGACTTGAGGTGGATATGCCACATGGCAAATGGTAAACCAAGATATTGTTAGCCGCGTTTAAAAGGCCTTGCAAATTCGTAATGATTCCAAGAAGTTCTGGGCGATTTTTACAAAGACCAAGTTAAAATTCGATCAAAAAGATTTTTGCATTTTACTAGTTCACCTAAATAGAGTCGCTTTTTACTTTATTTATGGACCGTAAACATCTATTAGATGATGATGGTCATGTTTTTGTCATCGCATTAAAGGAATAATAGCCTGAATGAACGTTTCAAATAAATTCAGCATTTTAATTTTAGTCATGTTCGGCATAGCAATTGGGCTTGGATGCTATTCCTTTATCTACGCAAAAGGGTATTCCTACATGTTGGATGATCCCAAAGCCTGCGTAAATTGCCATATCATGCAAGACAATATGAACTCCTGGCAAAAAGGTTCCCATCATCACGTGGCTAAGTGCAACGACTGTCACTTGCCACACAATATCGTTGGTAAGTATGCGGTTAAGGCCCTCAACGGGTTCAATCATGCGGCGGCGTTTACCTTGCAGAATTTCCATGAACCAATTCTGATCAAGGAACACAGTCTGAGGGTCGTAAAGAACTCATGTTTAAGCTGTCATCAGCCTATGATTCAGGCGATGACACGAGAGAATACCAGTCATAACGAAAATTCTAATTGTTTACACTGTCACCGCAGTGTTGGACATGCGAAGTAGGAGACGACAACTATGAATAAAAAATGGATGTTTGCAGCCATTGGTGGGGCCGCTGTAGTAACGGTGCTGCTGACAGCACTTTTAGTAAATATTTTCGAAAGAAAGACAGAAGGACGCAATCCTTTCTACCGCGTTGTTGAAATCACCGATGATATCGATGATCCAGCAGTTTGGGGTAAGAACTTTCCCCATCAATATGATTCCTACTTAAAAACTGCGGATATGAAGAGAACCAAATATGGTGGTTCCGAAGCCTTCCCTCACATTCCGACAGATAAAGACCCCCGAGATGTCGTGGCTGTCCAAAAGCTGGATGAAGATCCGAGACTGAAGACCATGTGGGCCGGTTACGCCTTTTCTGCGGACTTTAGGGAAGAGCGCGGTCATGCTTATATGTTGTTGGATCAGGTTTTCACAGAACGTCAGAATGTGGCGAAGCAGCCAGGAACTTGTTTGAACTGCCACGCCTCTACTTACACGCTTTATAAAAAGCTGGGGGACGGAGACATCACTAAGGGCTTCGAGAAAATGAATCAAATCCCTTACAAAGAGATCGTTCACTCAGTGAAACATCCGGTGTCTTGTATTGATTGCCATGATCCTTCTACCATGTCACTGCGAGTGACCCGACCGGCCTTTATGGAGGCAATTAAGACGGTGAAGGCAAATCAAGGGATTAAAGAGTACGACGTCAATAAAATGGCGACTCGTCAAGAAATGCGCAGCTTTGTTTGCGGTCAATGTCACGTAGAATACTACTTCAAGGGTGACACGAAAAAGCTGGTCTACCCGTGGGCAAAGGGCCTTAAAGCCGATCAGATTTTAGAGTACTATCAAGAAGACGGACACAAGGATTGGGTTCATGCCTTAACGGGCGCTAAGGTTCTGAAAGCTCAGCATCCAGAGTTTGAAATGTTCAATCAAGGCAGCCATGCGCGAGCGGGTGTTGCCTGCGTTGACTGCCATATGCCTTATCAACGTGTGGGCGCAATGAAGGTCACGGATCATCAAGTGCGCAGTCCACTGCTGAATATCGACAAAGCATGCCAGACTTGCCATAATGTTCCGGAGGCAGAACTAAAATCTCGGGCTGAAACAATCCAAGATCGTCACATGGAACTAAGAAACGTGACTTTCGACGCTTTGGTTGACTACATCAACGACCTTAAAGAGTTTAAAGACATTGATCTTGAAAAGAGTCCTAACAAAAAGTTAGCTCAGGCTAGGGATCTGCAAAAACAAGCGCAGTTTTTGTTCGACTTTGTGGAGGCGGAAAACTCTTCTGGTTTCCATGCTCCTCAGGAGTCGGCTCGTGTTTTGGCCCTTTCCATCGAAAAGATTCGTCAGGGTCAAAAGATCGTCGCGGAGTTAAGAAAAGAAAAGACCGGAAAGTAGCTTCGTGTACCGAAAAATCATTAAGTTTCTAGCCTCTTTGAGATTGGCCGTGCTGATCATGGCCATTCTCGCTGTTTTAATTGCAGCGGGTACCCTCGTAGAGGCGCAATTCAATGCTTGGACAGCCAAAAACCTTGTCTATGATTCAGTCTGGATGAACGCCACATTGGGTATGCTGGTGGTCAGTTTGATTGCCGTGATGCTGGATCGTTGGCCTTGGAAGTCGCACCATGCCGCTTTCATATTTGCGCACGTGGGTATCATAATTATTCTCTACGGTTCCTTTTTGACTCAGCTTTATGGCGTTGACGGATCGATGCGATTGGCACCGCTGGATGAGGTTAGTGAAGTCATTCTGCAAGACACGGAGCTGAACGTTTACAGATCTCGAACTGGTGCTGACTATGAAAAAGTTTATTCAGAACCAGTGAACTTTTTAAAGAATCCCATTCATCCGGATCGATCGGTGTTAATTAAAGCCAAAGGTTTGAATTTTGAACTTCTTGAATCGATCCCTTATGGTCTTCCGAAAATGCAAGTCGAGTCTTCAGAAAATAGTCAAAGTGGAGCAGCCGTTCGGGTTCAGCTCTCTAATGCGAATGTGAGTGAGATCGACTGGATGGTCCAGCGGAATATTTTTGAAAAGGTCGATAAGCAAATCGGACCAGTTTTGCTGACCCTGGGGGGGCTCTGGGAGCGAACTCCTGAGATTAATGAGATTCGACTTTATCAAGACGAGAAGGGTGAACTGCAGTATGCGCTCTATCGCAAAGATAGTGCCCAACCCGATAAAAAGGGACAGATTCGCGAAGGAGATGTTGTAGAGACGGGCTGGATGAATTTGCAACTTCGGATTTTACGGTACTATCCGAAAGCTGTGCAAAGATACGAAGTCCAAAGAATGGAGCGACCGACTCCGATGACTTCTTCCTCGGTCAGAGTTCGTTACAACGAAAAAGAAAGTTTCTTGGTCCTTAATGACTACATCAAAATTTTCACCGATGAATGGGTCTATCTAGTCGCCTATCAAAATAAAAAAGTGCCGCTGGGATTTAGTATTTCTTTGCTGAATTTTAGAAAGACAGACTATCCCGGTACTAATAGAGCCATGGCCTATGAAAGTGAAGTTCAGTTTGATGGGGACCAACAGACTGTGATTTCCATGAATGAGCCTCTTCAGCACAAAGGTTTTTATCTGTATCAGGCCAGTTTTGAGCAATCTCCTACAGGTGTGGCGGAAGCTTCTATTCTGTCAGTGAACCGAGATCCGGGAAGAGTGTGGAAATATCTGGGTTCCTTAGTCATGTGTATCGGTATTGTTCTGCTATTCTATTTTAAGAAGAGAATAAAGCCTCAGGTCGCCAAGTCTGATGTGTAAAAAAGAAATTCTTTCCCTTATCAGCGAGCAGTCGAGATAAAAAGATTCGACATTATTCGGTGTTTTTATCATATTCAGGGGAAACATTAAAAGGTCTGGTGCCTATGTCATCCCTTGCTGATCATATCGAAACTGCGTTTGATTTAAGTTATCTCAACTTCCCTCCATTTCCGTCGACTGAAATTAAATCGATTGGAATTTTGGGAGGGGGCACGGCCGGCTATTTGGCTGCCTTGGCGCTTAAAAAGATGCATCCCCAGATCAAAACTTCGGTCATAGAGTCCAGCAAGATTCCAGTGATTGGGGTGGGGGAGTCCACTACGACTGAGATAGTCCCTTTTCTTCACCGAACCTTGGGTATTGATCCAGAGACCTTCTTTCGCGAAGTAGAGCCCACATTGAAGCTGGGAATTCGTTTTGATTGGGGTTGCCCAGGGGATTATCACTTTAATTTCAACTTTTTTGCAGGCCATCAGCAGGAATCTTACTATTACGAAGATTCTATCAATAACGCGAACTGGGCATCAGTTCTTATGGATAACAATAAGATTCCAGTCGTTAAAGATCGTGATGGGTCCCTGATCTCTTTGCTATCTAGTATTCCGTTTTCTTATCATATTGATAATAAAAGCCTGATTCGATTTTTGAACAAAACGGTCAAGCAAAGATCCATACCGATCATTGATGCTGAAGTGGTCAACATCACGCTGGATCAAGATAACTACGTCAGGTCTTTGGAAACAGATGATGGTCAGAGTTTAAATTTTGATCTTTATATCGATTGTTCGGGATTCAGATCCAAGATTCTTGGCCAGACTTTGAAAACCGAATTCTTACCTTTCAATTCCACGCTGATTAATAATCGCGCTTTGACCTTTGATTTACCCAATAACGGCGTGATCGGTACATACACTCGCTGTACAACAATGGATAACGGTTGGTGTTGGACCATTCCGATGCGAAACGAAAACCACCATGGTTATGTGCATTCCACGCTGTACTGTGATGAAAATACAGCCGTGCAAGAAGCTCGTAAAAAGTTCGGTCATTTTGAAAACTATAAAATGATCGAGTTTCGTTCGGGGCGGCATAAACAGGCCTGGAATAAAAACGTTTTCGGTCTGGGAAATGCCTATGGTTTTGTAGAACCGTTGGAGTCGACCGCTATTCAAACGGCCGTCCATAGTATCATGACTCTATGTAAGTTGATGCCGAATAACTTTAATGATTTTTCGTCTATCGCTGTACTTAATCAAGAGATCGGTGTGACCTGGGACACTTTCCGATGGTTCCTGGGAATTCACTATAAGTACAACCAAAAGCTGAATACTCCGTATTGGCAATGGTGCCGCGACAACACTCATATTGGTGATGCGCAAATGATTGTCGATCTTTTTCATCAAAGACCCCCTTTAAGTGCATCCAATCTGGGAACGAATTCGCCATTTACCTCTTTAGAGGCCATGGTCTTTAATAGTTATAGTTATGACACCCTTCTTTATGGGCAGAAGGTTGTTAAGAATCCCTTGAAGCCTAAAATGTCGAAAGAGGAGTATTTGAAAAGAACCCTTTCGTACCAAGAGCTGACGGCTCAAGCTCTCACTCTGAAAGAACTTTTTGATGGGGATCACCTGTTTGCCGATGGGCTTTTAGAGCAACTTTTTGACGATCCAGATACATGGATCGTTGAAACTGAAGCTTAGGCCTCTCTCTCAGAAGAGGCTAAATACTAAGGCCTCTGAAGAGAAATCACTTAAAAAATACGTTTTACTGCAATGAGTTTTATCTGAGTTGATGTCAAACTTCCCGACACCCTAGTATGAGACATTTCCTCCTTTTTTTAACTGTCGCAAAGATTTTCGTTTATTCTGAAATTCGTTCAAACGGGGGGACCAAGAATGAAACGAATGATCGGGGTATTCGGTAAAGCCACTTTTGCCGTAATGATGTTGATAGCCACAATGTATTCATCAACGGTGTGGGCTGGTCTTAAAAACTCAGGAATCTATATCGCAAACCCTACGGCCAAGGCCGGGGAAACAGTCACCATCAGCTCTTCGGTGCTGTCAGATGCGGTTCATAAAAATGTTACGGTGACGATTGGTATCCATAGCATATCCGCAGCGGGAGCGATAGCGTCGTCTCCAGTGTTTCACCAGGCATTTGCCGGCCAGAATTTTGTAGCGGGGACAAAGCTAGGCTATAAAGTCGCATACAAGATCCCTTCGACACTTGTGACTGGCAAATACGCTTTGGTCGTTAAAGCGGGAACTGCCGTTCATAACTCAAGTCTCTTGCTGGCTCAGGGAACTGCGGCTCCTTTTCTTATGCAATTGACCGGAGCGGCAGCACCAGTGACTCCTCCAGTTACAGGAGGGACTGTTGCTGGCGGACTTCGCAATAGCGGCATCTATATACCTACGAAATCTGTGAAGGCCGGACAGGCCGTAAAGGTATCTAACAGTATTCTTGCCGACAAAGCTCTGTCGAATGTTTCCTTGAGTCTGGAAATTCGCCAGGTGAACGCTTCGGGAGTAGCTGCAGCTTCTGCGGTAGTAAAGAAGTCCTTTAGTGGTTTAAACTTTACCGTTAACGAAAAGAAAGCCTATAACCTGGACTACATCATCCCCAGTAACGCGGCAACAGGTCAGTATATTTTTGCAATATATGCGACCTCTGCTGATGGCAAAGTGATTTACCTTAAAGTCGATACATCTGTTGGAACCAACCAAATAAGTGTCTCTGGCACAGCGGTGGCTCCGACTCCAGCGCCAACCACTCCGCCAGTATCTGGCGCCGTGACTAATTATTTGCGCAACAGTGGAATATATATTGCGAACTCAGCTCCTAAGGCTGGTTCAACAATTAAAATTAACAACAGTATTTTGGCGGATCGCGCAGTATCTGGCATTACGCTGAGCTTAGAAATTCGAGCGGTTTCTTCGACAGGAGTAGTCGCTTCCTCTGCGATTGCAACCAAAACCGTCACGGGTTTGAGTTTCGCTGCGAACGAAAGAAAAGCTTATGCTTTCGATTATCTGATTCCAGCGAATGCAGCTAGCGGAAAGTATATCTTTGCCATTTATGCAACCGATGCTGGTAAGTCTGTCACTCATCTTAAAGTGGACTCGTCTATTGGGACAAATGATTTACAAATAGCCGGCACCGCGGCCCCAGCTCCGGCTCCAGTTGCGGGGAAATATCTTCGTGGAATTAACATTATGGATCTGGGCATTGCGAAGGAAGTTGTCCCAGGCATATATGGAACGAATTATACCAAGCCAAGTCTACATGCTCTGCGATCTCTTAAAGATCGTGGAATTCAAGTGGTTCGCATTCCTTTTAAATGGGAGCGCATTCAGTATGTGTGGGGCGGTCCCCTGGAAAGTGCTTATCTTGGTTACTTGATGCAAGTTCTACGAGATGCGAACACAGTTGGACTTAAAGTCATCGTTGATATGCACAACTATACTCGCTATCGCCGAAATGGAGTTGAGATCTTATTCTCTGATGCTCATGGTCCGACAGAGGCTCAGTACACAGATGTCTGGAAGAAAATTGTGAATGCCATCCGTGCCGATGCAAATGCTTATAACGCTGTATGGGCCTACGACATCATGAATGAGCCGCACAATCTTGTGGCCGCAAAAGGCTATGCAACACCTCAGAAACTTTGGGAAGGGTATGCCCAAGCTGCGGTTAATGGAATCCGCTCGACAGGAGAGAAAAAGTTGATTCATATCGAAGGTTACACTTTCTCTTCTGCTGCCGATTGGTCGAAGAATCACCCAGCTCCATTCATCAAGGATCCTCTTAATAACATCATGTACCATGCGCACATGTACATGGATTGGAACACTGCTGGAAAGTACGATACCAAAAGTCATGCTGAAGAAACGGCCCATGCAAAGAGCCAAGGTCATGCTTCCATCGGAGCAAGAGGTATTGCGCGTCTGAAAGTTTTTGCAGACTGGTGTGCAAAATATAAACAACAGTGTTTCTTGGGTGAGTTTGGCTGGCCAACGGCAGGTGTTGTTGGAGCGAGCGAAGCACGTTTGTGGAACCGCGAAGGTGAAGAGTTAATGACTTATATGGATCAAATTGGCATGGGTGGAACCATGTGGGCAACGGGATCTTGGTTGTCACCTTCAGGCAATGTCATGGTGACCTATGTCCTTCCTAAAGCGGGGCAAACGATCACACCTCTGTCTCAGGCTGAAGTATTAGAACGACATCTTGGAAAATAGAGGTAGGTAGAAAATATTGAGTTTTAAGCGAAGAGGGTCGGGACAACCGACCCTCTTTTTTCATATTTAAAATAATTCTTTACCGAGCTCGAACACGCGTCTTATCAGAAATACGATCTCCCGGGAAAAGTATGACCTCAGCTCCTTCATGCAACCCCTCTGTGACGACAGCTTCAGAGTTATTTCTTTTGGAAATATTCACGATTTTAAGTCGAGCTCTGTTTTTTTCGACTGTATACAATGCCCACTGCTCGTTGTGCTTGAAAAGTGCACCCAAAGGAAGAGTCAACACAGCTTCTTCTTCTGACAGGTGAATATCGAGTTCGACATGGAAGTTATCACCGAGCAGATTTGCCGGTGGGTTTAGCATTTCAATGAAGACCAGCGTTTTTTCTTCTTCAATTCCCAGAGCAGAGAGTTTCATGAAGCCGGCCCGGCTGACTTTTGTGACTTTTCCTTGCAACGGTTTTTCGTTCCCCCATCCTTCAATATTAACGGGAGCTCCAAAAGGTATTTTTACGGCTTCGGTCGTAAGAACTTCTGCTTCGATCTGCAGACTTTGGGGATCGATGATTTCTATAATCGGTTCACCTCGTGCAATCGGGCCAGCTGATTCGCGATAGACTTTGGAGACAATTCCACTGATTGGAGCCCTGACTGGCTCTGTAAAATCCCATTTAAGCCGGGTGATGATATCGCCTTTTGCTAGCAGGTCTCCGACCTCAAGGTCGACCGGTCCTAGGTCGCCCATAGCTCTTGCTGTGATGGTCACTTTCCTTTTTGATTTTACTTTGCCATCGACTTGCAGAGTTTCGACAAAGTTCTTGCTCTGAATTTTGGTGGTTTCGACTTCAATAACTTTCGGTTTCAGCAAAAAGAGGATGCTTAAAACAAATAATATGGCGATGAAACTGTATATGATTTTTGGTGTCAGTTGAGGGCGTTTTGGCATGTGTCTATTTACTCCCGTGCTTTCAATGCTTCTGTCATATTTAGGTCGCGCACTTTTTGATAAAGAAAAAGTCCTGTGACCAAGTAGGTTGCTATCATGATTATGATAGCAAGGGCATAAGTCTTTATATCGATGACCAGGGGATATGAGAAGGTAGAAGTTTGTAACCACTTCGTACTCAAATAAGAAAGACCATATCCTAGAGTCAGACCAGGTATCATGGCCAATAGAACGTAGATCCCCATCTCAAGAAATAGAACACGAAAGACCTCTCGCTCATTAAAGCCAATTATTTTCAAACTGGCGAGTTCCCAAGCTTTTTCGGAAAGGTTTATCCGTGCCATGTTGAAAAGTACGGCTCCTGTTATCGTGACAGCAAAGGCTACCAGAATGGTCGTGAAGGTAAGAATCATAGCGGAGAGATTCTGAATGAAGCTTTCGAAAAGCAGTTGTTTAACGCCAATAGCGGCAACTTCGGGGCGCTGTTTTAAAAGAACATATATTTGTTCCGCATGCTCGGGAAGAATTTTTAAATAGAGAGTGTTATAACTGGGAGTTTCTTTTAGCCAGCGGTGTAGATCATCTTTGTTAGCATAGACTGAGGCCCCGACAACATCATCCACAAAGTCAAAAACCCTAGCCTGAAAATTTGGGCTGGCTTTGTCTGGGATCACGAAATTGAGTAAGTCTCCACGCTTCAAATTCAGTTTGTCGCGATAATAACGGCTCAGGAGTATCTGGCCCGCTGGCACCTGAAGAGGTTCTCCAGATCTATTTAGAATTCGACGGATCGCTCTTACGTTTTGGAAGCTCTGAATAACAGTGTCTTCTTTGTGATTCAGGTGATGCAGACGAACGGCGACCTGCCTGGTTCCTTCTGCCAAAAGGACACCGGGGATGCGTCTGATTTCAGCAAGAACCTCCGGGCCTCGGGGATCGATCAGGTGGACTTCGAGATCTTCTCTGCTGATTTGATAGAATTGACGTTCAACCATATATTCGATGATGTCGGACCAAAAGCTTCCATTGATAAGTATCCCAGTCGCTGCAGCCAAACCCAAGATAGATAGGAATGAGCGCCAGGGACGGACAAGTATATTTCTAAAAACCATTTTGCTCTGAGTGCTTCGTGGAGCTAGAATCTGCCATCGCTCGAAAATGCTGTGATTGAATTGGGCGGGGACAGGTGGGCGCATTGCCTCTGCAGGCCGTAGCGAAAACACCGCTGCTAGCGAGAGAGAAGATGCCAGCCAGCCGGGAATTATGCCGGCTGCAATACCGATAAACATCGAGTTGCCTGACAAGTTGAAGTCTATACTGGGAAAACGAAAATACTGTTCGTAAAGGTAGGCGTATCCTTGCCCTATGAACTGAGCCAAAAGCAACCCTGGAAGGATTCCTAGAACAAGAATTACACTGACGAGCTTCCAATAATATATCGCCAACGTGAGGGAGTCATAACCCATCGATTTGAGCGCTGCGATTTGGGTCCGCTGTAAGCCGATCAGTCGACTTAAAACTGTGTGAAGGATAAATGCGGCGACCAGAAGAAATATTCCTGGCATAACTGATGCCATGGATTTTTGCTGATTGATTTCGTCTTCGACGAACATATTGCTCATTTGCCGATCACGACCATATGAGCCCAGTCCACCATAGGAGGTCAAGATGTGATCCAAGCTTTGCTGTAAGTCGCGTTCCGATGTCTTTGGAGTCAGCTTCACAACAAGACTGTTAAAGGCTCCTTCCATATCAGTGACACGCGATAAATCTTTGCGATGCATCCAAAGAATTCCGAAGTGTTTGTCATCCGGGAAAGGTGAGAGAGGACTGATGGCGTAAACGTATTCAGGGGACAGCGCAATTCCTGCAACGAAGACCTTCTCTTTTTGCCCTTTGATTGTTAGGGAAAGTTTGTCGCCAATCTTCAGGTCATGGGCCTTTGCGAAGCTTTCATGAACAAGAACTTCGATTTGTGTTCCAGCCTCGGGAAATCGTCCTGATCTTAGATGAATCTTGTTTAATAGATCATCGGGGTGCCAAGAGACAATTCTGCCCAAGGCAGGTTCTGGCTGATTCACAATATCGATAAGGGCAGATTCTAAAAGTCTTGTTTCGGCAAGGTCAATCCCTGGTAAATTTCGAATTCGTTCGGTCAGACCGTTGGGTCCTCGAGTTATTTCTGCAAAAACATCGGCAAACTGATGGCTTTCATAGTAGTTATCCCGAGCTCTTTGCAGTGATTCATAGGAACTCCACGACGCAACGAGAACGGCTACGCCGCAGGTGACAAGGACTGCCATCGTAAGGATCTGCATACGTAAGGTGCGGATATCGGCAGTAAGCTTCCGCGACAGAGCTGTCACCAAGAGACCTCGTCCAGAGAAACTTTCTGCGTGTTGCGCTCGTCTCTGGTAATTTTACCATCACCCATGTGTAAAACCCGATCAGCCAACCCGGCGATGGCAGAGTTGTGCGTAATCACGATAACCAGCGTGCCCAGCTCTTTGTGAACCTTATCAATGGCAGCTAGGACTAATCGACCCGTGTGCAAATCCAAAGCTCCTGTCGGTTCATCGCATAACAGGATATCGGGTCGTTTAGCGATGGCTCGTGCGATTGCCACACGCTGTTGTTCTCCGCCCGAAAGCTGCGATGGGAAGAAATTCATGCGATCTTCCAGGCCAACAAGTTTTAAGGCCTCGACACTCGACATGGGATTGGAAGCAATGTCCGTGACAAGTTCAACATTTTCTTTGGCGGTCAGATTGGGAATCAGATTGTAAAACTGAAAAACAAAGCCTACGTGTTCGCGACGATAAGCTGTCAGGTCCTGAGCCGTTGCTTGGGAGAGATCCTGATTTTTGTAGAAGAGCTCTCCTGATGTGCCGGTATCTAAGCCGCCGAGGATGTTCAAAAGTGTAGATTTGCCACTTCCTGAAGCGCCTAGGAGAACTACAAACTCTTGGGGCGGAAATTTTAAATCAACTCCTTGAAGAGCCTGTATTCTGACCTCACCCATCTGATACTCTTTGGTGAGCCCGCGGCTGGACAGTATTGAAGTATCCCCAAGTTCAGTCATGTCGAAATCCTTCTATTTCTTTAAGTTTCGATTTGCAGAAACTTCATTGAGCAAGGGACGACCTTCAGCGAAGTCCTCAATATTTTGCAATGTGACTTCAGCAATATTTGAAAGAGCTTCTTTGGTTAAAAAGGCTTGATGAGACGTCAACAGGACATTCGGAAAAGTGAGAAGACGTACTAGTTGGTCATCTTGCAAGATTTGTTCTGATAGATTCTCAAAGAAGATGCCTTCCTCCTCTTCATAAACATCGAGACCTGCAGAGCCAATGTGGCCAGACTTAAGGGAGCGGATCAGAGCACCTGTATCGATGAGAGCACCTCGGCCGGTATTGATCAGCATCACCCCTGGTTTGGTCAGAGATAGCGATTTTTCATTAATCAGATGTCGAGTCTGAGGAGTCAGGGGCACGTTTAAAGAAATGATGTCAGATTGTTTTAGCAGTTGATCAAGGTTTTGATACTGAACGCCTTTCGCAATGAGGTCTTGATTCTGATGGATGTCATAAGCGACCACCTTGCAACCGAAGCCTAGCATAATTTGCGCAAACACGGAGCCGATTTTGCCGGTCCCGATGACTCCGACATGTTTTTGGTTCAAATCAAAGCCGACCAATCCATCCAAGGAAAAATTGCCATCGCGGACTCTATTATAGGCCCGATGAATTTTTCGATTCAGCGACAGAATCAGCGCGACAGCATGTTCGGCAACTGCATAAGGCGAGTACTCGGGGACTCGCACAATTTTTATTCCAAGCTCTGAGGCGACCTCGAGATTCACATGGTTGAACCCGGCCGATCGCAAAGCAATAATTCGGGTTCCGCCGCTAGCAAGCGTTCTAAGGGTGCTATCGTTCAAGCGGTCATTTACAAAAGCACACACGCAAGGATAGTTGGCAGCAAGTGAGGCTGATTGTTCGGTCAGGCGTGTTTCGAAATAAACGATCTCGTGGGAAAAGCGCGCAGCTTCGGTGGCGAAGGCTTTTCTTTCGTAAGTGCGGGCGTCGAAGAAGGCGATTTTCATAAAGTCTCCTCTGTCTGCTGAAAGATGAGCCGAAATACTACGAGAGTTCATATCTTACGTAAACTCTTAAGTTATAGACCTGGTGGACGGTTTGTAGCAGAAGGGTTTGTCTTGTGATTTGAATTCAGAATCCTATATAAATACCTGTAAATAATGAATAAAATGAATATTGGCGAGATTGGCAATATACTTTAGGAGATTAAACGATGCCTTTATGATCTATTAAAATAGATTATTGAATTATTATATAATCTGTTATAGTATATAGACATGAGAACAAGTAAAGCTCTAATAAAAACCCAAAGGAAGAGTCTGGACGAGAAGCTCAAAGCTTTTTCAAAAGCACGGGCCATTGTTCGTCCTAAATCCGGTTGGGTGCGTGCAATTCGAGAGGCACTGGGAATGACCACATCGCAATTGGCGGAACGGATGAATATCCAACAGTCCGGCGTCACACTTCTTGAACAAAGAGAAGTGGCAAGGACCGTGACTTTGGAAACTCTGCAACGGGCGGCCCATGCGATGAACTGCGATCTGGTATACGCTCTTGTTCCTAAGGTCACCCTTGAAAAAATTGTCGACGATCAGGCACAGGCCTCGGCAGCTCGACTATTAAAGCGCACAGCTCATACGATGGAGCTTGAGTTGCAGAAGGCCGGCGAAAGTGAAACCAACCTTCATGAAAAAGAACTGGCAACAGAGTTGAAAAACAAGTTGGACCGTAGATTATGGGGAAATCATGACTGATTTTAAATTGGAATACCCTCCCGGAGCGACGCCACTGAATCCTAACGAAGTAGCAGGTCTAAAGCTAAGTTATATATCAACTCAGCGAGAGCTCAACGCCGCAGAACAAGACAATATTCTGAAAGGAGAGAAGTGGGCTTTTTCCAAAAAAAGAAAGGACTTTCTTTCAGAAAAATTCATGCGAGAGCTTCATAAAAAAATGTTTGGCTATGTCTGGCGCTGGGCAGGCACGTATAGAACTTCAGACAAGTCCATCGGCACAAGTTGGTTTCAAATTCCCACAGAGATGAATAAGTTGATCAATGACGTGAGGTACTGGATTACCTATCAGACCTATCCGATTGATGAAATAGCAGCTCGCTTTCATCATCGATTAGTATGGATACATCCTTTTCCGAACGGGAACGGGCGCTGGGCTCGTGCCATGGCAGATGTTCTGCTGGTGAATCTTGCAGAGCCTCGCTTTACTTGGGGTGCGAAATCAGAGACGGGAACTCTGGGGGAGCATAGTCAGACCCGTGCTAACTACATTCGCGCTCTCAGATTGGCGGATACAAAAAAGTACACTGAGCTCTTAGAGTTCGTTCGCTCCTAACTATCAGCTCAGTTTATTCTTGGGGACCGCGAGGCGGTTCACCTTGGGCGGTAAGAGTTTTCATTTCGTCATCAGAAAAAATATGAGAGCGTGTATGGAAGCTGATTCCCTCAGGTGATTCCAACGAAAATGCGTTCCCGCCTCCTTGAATCACATCAATGACAAGTTGGGTATGTCGCCAGTATTCAAACTGGCTGGAACTCATATAAAAGGGGGTATCACCGATAATGCCCAGAAACACATCGTTTTGTCCCACCCGATAGTCGCCACGCAAAAAACAAAGAGGAGCGCTGCCTTCGCAGCACCCTCCAGATTGATAAAACATCAGGGGTCCGTGACTTGCTTTCAATTTTTCAAGCCACTGCTCAGCAAGAGGAGTGGCGAGCACACGTTTTAAAGAAGTCATACTAGAAAAAACCCATTGGCTTTGGATCGTAACTGACCAAGAGATTTTTGGTTTGTTGATAGTGGGCCAGCATCATTTTATGGTTTTCTCTGCCGATTCCAGATTCTTTGTATCCACCGAATGCAGCGTGCGCCGGATAAAGATGATAACAGTTTGTCCAAACTCGTCCGGCCTGGATTCCTCGTCCCATTCGATAGGCCGTACCTTGATCTCGAGTCCACAAGCCTGCGCCCAAACCATATAAGGTGTCATTGGCAATGCTGAGAGCGTCGGCTTCGTCCTTGAAATGGGTCAGAGCGAGGACTGGTCCGAAGATTTCTTCTTGGAAAATTCTCATCTTGTTGTGGCCTTCGAATACAGTCGGTTGGATGTAGAATCCGTTTTTAAAGGCTGAGTCCATCTCTGCGGGAGCTCCTCCAATCAAAACTTTTGCGCCTTCTTTTTTACCGAGCTCTAGGTAAGAAAGAATTTTTTCGTACTGGGCGCGGGAAGCTTGAGCTCCGATTTGGGTTTCTGTATCGAGGGGATTTCCCTGTTTGATTTTTTTCACTCGGGCGATCGCTTCTGGTACGAACTTTTCGTAAATTGACTGAGCCACTAATGCACGTGACGGGCAGGTGCAAATTTCACCTTGATTCAGTGCGAACATCGCGAACCCTTCGAGTGACTTTTGGAAAAAGTCATCGTTCTTTAAAAGAACATCCTCAAAGAAAACGTTGGGTGATTTTCCGCCCAGCTCCAAAGTCATCGGAATAATGTTTTCAGAAGCATATTGCATGATCAGTTTGCCAGTCGCAGTAGAACCCGTAAAAGCGATTTTGGCGATACGTTTATTTGCCGCCAGAGCTTTTCCTACTTCTGCTCCAAAGCCATTCACAACATTTATGACTCCAGCGGGCAGAAGATCTTGTATTAGTTCAACGAGCACTAAAATGCTGACAGGAGTTTGCTCGGCGGGTTTAAGCACCACACAGTTTCCTGCAGCTAGAGCTGGAGCCAACTTCCAAGCAGCCATGAGGATTGGGAAGTTCCAGGGAATAATCTGACCAACAACGCCCAGGGGTTCGTGGAAGTGATAGGCCACTGTGTTTTGATCTAACTCCGATATGGCGCCTTCCTCGCTGCGAACACAGCCAGCAAAGTAGCGGAAATGATCAATTGTTAGTGGGATATCGGCAGCAAGAGTTTCTCTTACAGGCTTACCGTTGTCCCAGGTTTCGGCGACGGCCAGCAGTTCAAGATTTGCTTCAAGTCGGTCGGCAATTTTATTTAGAATCAAAGCACGATCCGCGGCAGAGGTTTTGCCCCATTTGTCTTTGGCTCGATGGGCAGCATCCAGGGCCATTTCGATATCTTCAGCGGAGGAGCGAGGAACCTCGCAGATTTTTTCTCCTGTGACGGGAGTGATATTGTCAAAGTATTGTCCTTTTTTCGGAGCCACCCATTCTCCTCCGATGAAGTTCTCATAGCGCTTCTTAAAAGTTACTTTTGCGCCAGGTGTATTCGGGTTCGAGTAAATCATTTTCATTCTCCTTAATTTGAATGATTTTGCTGCCGCCGAAATCTGCCTCGCGGTTTGATCTGTGGTGGAAGCTTTACTCGTTATTTTAGCGAAATCGCAGATTCCCGTAAGAACTAAACACTAATCATGAGGTCTCCTCTTAGCTAAATCGATCACCGTGAGCGGCGCAAAAGTTCCGGACCTTTGGTGCACCTAAAAGGGAAAACTAGTTTACTCAGTTATTAAGTTAGAGTGTTTGAATAACCATGGGGTCGGAGGGCAGATTGAAGGCATAAAAAAAGCCGACACTAAGTCAGCTGATTTAAATTGGTGCGGGTGGAGGGACTTGAACCCCCACGGACGTGAATCCAAGAGATTTTGAGTCTCTCGTGGCTACCATTACACCACACCCGCGTGAGGAAATACTTTTAACGGAAAGCAGGCCAAAGACACAAGATCTTTTTTAAAAATCTGAGTCCCATGGTCTGCCTAAAACGCAGCGCGCCTTAAAGAAATAACTGTCTCCCGAATCCAATCGAGGTGAGCCCGAATATCTGTAAACAAGGCGACTCCCTGGCATACTTTTTCGCCTTTGCTATTTGCTGATGTGTTGTCGACGCCCATGGAAGTAACTCCGATTAACGTCAGTCCGAAAGGCGATTTAATATAGAGCGGCCCTCCGGAGTCGCCTATGCAAACTCCTGTGCGGCGTTGATCCAGAATCAGTGTTCTATCAACTTCTACATATTCTTTAGAATGTGGAAAGTAGATGTTACCAAGAAGATTATAGGCTGGTGTTTCTGTAAAGCGCAGAATCCCGTTGTCTTTGGCGCTTTCGGTGGTTCGTCCGTAGCCTGCCATAAGAAGCGTATCCGAACCTGTCACTTGAAGACTCTTGTCTGGAAGTGCTCGGGGGAAAAAGCCTGACGGAGTGGATCCTTCAAAGCGTAGCAGCATGAGGTCTTCCGATGCTAAACTTAAACCTTCAGGAAGCTTCTCTCGGCGAACGACGGATCTGGTTACCTTTCGAGCGGGAATGCTTTCCAATTTTCCTAAGCACCCCACATTACGAACGAAGGTGACGTATGTTTTAGGGGCAGAGCAGTGAGCCGCCGTTAAAACAATGTTTTTGTCTATGAGCGTTCCCGTACAGACAGAAATTTCTTTCTTCGCATTCTCGGTGAGCAGTAGAACAGTTGAGCTGCTCAGAGCATCTCGCTTTTGAGCTATATGGCCATTCACGATTCCTGAGACTTCATCAGAACATACCAAATTGTCAGAGAGGGTTTTGTCGGGGCCACTCGAACAGGATGTGAGTAATCCACTGATCAAAATCAAGGTGAGTGAGTGCAAAGCAGATCGCTGCAAGAACATGCTTATCTCCTGGGTTTATATCTATATAAGTGCAGTTTTAGCAGGTCTCGATCGGATCTGGTGCGCAATGGCTCCAGTTTGCAAAATGTTCAATAAGTGTCAGTTAAGTCGTCATAACTTGTCATATCCGTCCAACCGGGGAGGTTCAGGGAGGCATGCAAGACTCAGGGGATATCAATAACTTAGGCAATGGGGACGAAATCCGGCGCTGTTGGCATTAGGCTTGCTCTATGGCTCCTTGATTGAAAAAGGTTTTAGGAAAACCACTACTACCACGAGGAGTTCTTATGAAAAAGTACGTCTATATCCTTGCGGCTTTGAGCGTAGCGCCAACATTTGCGTTAGCCCAAAGTTTCGAAGGTGATATCGATGCAGAGCTGGATAAAATGTATTCCGAAGCTTCTGCGTCTCTGCCTGCTGCTCAGGGCACCCCTGTGCAAAGCAGTCAGCCTATCTATATATTGAATCAAGCGCCCAATGCGGCTCAGATTCAACAAGGCCAGTCTCAGGCCCAAATTCAAAAACAGCCAACAACTGTTATTGAAGCTTCTCCTTTGACGGAGTCTCGCGCGGAGGCAATTCGCCGTGCTCGTCAAGATGCAGAAGTTCAAACTGAGCAAAAGATCGTTGAAAAGCTTGAGCAGTCTCGTATGGAAGACGAAAAGCGCAGAGCCAACGTTCTATTTGGTGATAAATTAAATTCAATCAACGATGGTCAGCAACCCGTTCAGCAGCAGCCGGTTTATGTTCAGCCGGTGGCTCCTGTTCAGCAAGTTGTCGAACCTAAAGAAAACACACGAGATATTATTCGTGAAGAGTTAGCCGCTGCGATGACTATCGAAGAGGAAGCTGTGAAAGCTCCTGTAGAGTCTAAATACGTAGCTGGTATCATCGGTATTGGTGACTATCCAGATGTTAGCAATGTCGTGGGCAACTATGCACTTGGTGTGGCTTTTGGTAATAAATATGACCACTTCGTTATCGAAGGATCATTTTTGTATTCTAACTATAGCCTGACACCTAGAAACGGCGGCATGTACGGTGGTGGTTACGGATATAACTACGGATACCCATACAACAATGGTGGTTACTACTTGCCGAATGATATTGATGTGAATCAATACACGGGTTCGTTAGCAGCCAAAGTTCAGTTGTTCAGCGGAATCGTAAAGCCCGTGCTTGGTGGGGTAGCTTCTTACTCTTACAGAACATTTGCTTGGGCGAATGATAACTTCGGTGGAAATTTAGCTAATGATACAACCGCGAACTCTCATGCCATTGATATTGGTACTCTTGCCGGTGTGGATCTTGAGTTCTCTCCGGAGTATTCATTAGGTTTGGATTTCCGATACATGTGGAATCTTTCAAGCCGTACAAACGGTAACAACACTTGGATGGCTGGACCATTGTATAGCACTAAGATCGAAAAGCTTCAGTACTATGTAATGTCTCTTGTCGGACGCGTGAATTTCTAATTAAATAAAGTCAGTGGTCAATTAATTCCTCAGTGGTCAAAACCCTCGCTAGCAATAGTGGGGGTTTTGTTTTTTTGGGGTCCAACTCCAGGGACCCAGTGACGATAGCGAAATTATCGTGCATAGTGGAGCCATGTTGAAAAAGTTTATCTTATTCCTTACCGCACTCACATTGCATACTGCTCAAGCCGCCGTTATTTCCGAAACTGTCGGTCAGGTTGCTGATCATGTGGTGACCTCGCGAGAAGTGCAGATATCTTCGGTAGTTGAAAGTGTTTTATTTCCAGGAAAAAACAAGTCGGTGCAGATTGCTGAAATTAATCCGGGGCTTCCAGAGTTCCGGGCGGCGCTGACAAATGTTCTTCTCGAAGCGGTGGTTTCGCTGGAAGCGGCAAATTTTAATGTCACGACCTTGACGGAGGCGGATCTGAATTCAGCGATTGCTAAAGTGGAACGCGCCGTCACCGGCAAAAAGTATTGGACGAAACTTGAGGTGTCAGAAGCTGAGTTGCGAAAGTTCACCCAGCGTAAATTAAGTTCTAAGGATTTCTTAAAGTTCAAAACGAACTCCATGTCCGGGATTATCACGGATCAAGAGGCTCTTGCTTATTACGAAAAAAATCGAGTGAAGTTCGGGGGGACGTCTTTTGAAGCTTTCAAGGAAAACATCAAGTCCTTTCTGGCTCAGCAGCAGTTAGAAGACGGTCTGCGATCATGGTTCGAAGTTATTAAACGAAAGTATAAAGTGAGAAATTTTCTGGCGGGTGAATGAGCATCGAAGTCAAAATACTCGAGGGTTCTGATAAGCCAGCAATGAGAGGCCTTATTCAGGCCATTCTGGATGAGCAGGGTTTGCAGCCTCAATTTTATTGGCCCCCAGAAATGCTGAACCCCGAAATACTGTCTTGTGAATCTGTGGGCACCTATATTCAGGGGGCTCTGACGGCGCTCATTCTTTATCGAAAGCTGCCTCATGCCTGGGAGATTTCATTAGTGGCGAGCCACCCTCGATTTCGGCGAAAAGGTCATCTTCAGGTGTTGCTCAATCATCTGATCGCTGCAAAGGGTCAGGGAATCGAGCTCTGGTTGGAGGTCCACGAAGAAAACCTGGCAGCTCAAAAACTCTATGAAAAACTCGGGTTTAGAGAAGCCGGGCGACGGGCGAAGTACTATAAAGACCTGGGGACCGCGATTTTGTACACATATTCTGGCTGAGATCGAGGGGGTCGACATAAACCCTTGCATATGTTCAATTATTTTGCTAGTTTAAGGTCGTTCAATGGGCCCTGAAAGGCCCATTTTTTTTTGTTCACCACCTTGGTGGTGAGCATTGCCGACTTGCTCGGCGAGCTAGCACATTGTGTGAGCCTTTTCCGAGCAGGTGGGGTCTGGACTCGTGCTTGTGTAAGGAAAATGCTAATGTCAGAAAAACCATCTTGGATGGATACAGTAGAAAAAATGGCCAGCCAGGCAGCAACCGAAGTAGGTTGCCTCCTTTATGACCTGGAGTTTGTAGGTGCTGGCAAGGGAAGAACCCTTCGTGTCTTCATCGACCGAGAAGACGGCAACGTCACCATCGATGACTGTTCAAATGTTTCTAAAGGTCTCAATCTTCTATTGGATGCAGATGAGGAATTGATTCCTGGGGGAGCTTACAATCTTGAAGTTTCGACTCCTGGATTGGATCGCCACTTGAACAAACCTTGGCACTTTCAAAAAGTCATTGGAAAAAAGGTTTATATCAAAACATCCAAAGCTTTGGAAAGTGTTGGTGTGACAGATAAGAAATGGAAGTCCGCAAAGACTGTGGAACAGGTTTTAGATGCGGCGGACGAAAGTGAAATTAAGTTTGTAGTCGATGACGTTGAAATTAAGATTCCTTACGGAATGATTGATAAAGCGAAATTAGTTTTTGAGATGACCAAAGGTCAGAAAAAATAACGAGAGAGGGATTCATGGCTGAAAATATGTTTTCAGATCTTTCCAGAGTGATTGAGCAAGTTGGTAAAGATAAAGGTATCGATAAACAAGTTGTTATCGAAGCAATCACTCAAGGTATGCTTGTGGCCGCTCGTAAAAAATACGGCACCTACCGCGAGATCGAAGCGGCATACAATGAAGAGACTGGTGAAGTGGAACTTTTTGAGTTCAAAGAAGTGGTTCCTCGCGAAAAGTTTATCGATGAAGAAGTTGAAATTCCTTTTGACGAAGCTCAAAAGTTAGATCCAAATGTTCAGTTGGATGATTCTATCGGTATCAAGCTTGCGGCGACAGATTTAGGCCGTATTGCTGCGCAAACCGCAAAACAGATTATCATGCAGAAAGTGCGTGATGCAGAACGCTCCATCATTTTTAATGAATTTGAAGAGCGAAAGGGCGAAATCGCTTCTGGGATTGCACGTCGTGTAGAAAAAGGGGCTATCGTAGTCGACTTGGGTCGTACTGAAGCTTACATTCCACCACGTGAACAAATCCCTGGAGAGCAGTTCAAACCTGGTGATCGTATTCAAGGTTATCTTTCTGAAGTTCGTCAAACGACTCGTGGTCCTCAGATCATTATGTCGCGTGCAGACGAGCGCTACTTGATGAAATTGTTCGAAATGGAAGTTCCAGAAATCTATGATGGTATCGTAGAAATTATGGCGGCGGCCCGCGAGCCAGGACAACGTGCTAAAATTGCTGTTCGTTCCAATGACAACTCTGTAGACCCTGTCGGCGCTTGCGTTGGTATGAAGGGGTCTCGTGTACAAAACATCGTACAAGAGCTTCGTGGTGAAAAAATCGATATCGTGCCATGGGATGAAGACATCACACGCTTTGCATGTAATGCTTTAGCTCCGGCAGAGATTTCTCGCGTTTTCCTTGATGATGCAAATCGTGAAATGGAAATCGTGGTTCCTGATTCTCAGTTAAGTTTGGCAATTGGCAAACGTGGTCAAAACGTTCGCTTGGCAGCTAAACTCACAACTTGGAAATTAGATATTATTTCTGAGTCTTCAGCTTCATCTCGTACTGCTGAATCCATCTTTAATCTGATGTTGATTCCAGGTATGAGTGAAACTATGGCACAGAACATATTCCAATCTGGTTTCGGTTCTTTCCAAGCAGTGGCGACGGCACCTGTTGAGGAGTTAATGACGATTCCGGGTTATGATGATCCGGAAAAAGCAGAAAAGCTTGCCAGCGAAGCAAAGGCACTAGTTGCTAAGTATGAAGCTGAGGGCATTCCTGTTCCGGTTGCTCCGGCAGCCAACAAAGATAAGCAGTCTAATGTTTCTGCAAAGGAACAGGCTGACTTGATGCTGAAGCAAGAGTTAAAAAAACTCGAAGCGGAAGAAGAATAATTTAAGGAAACAACACAGGGAGACTGAGTGAGTAATCCGAAGGTTTTTGAATTTGCGAAAGAAGTCGGGATGACCCCGCTAGCCCTCATGGATAAAATCCGTGAATGGCATTTGCCTGTGAAAAGTCACATGGCGGAACTAGAACCCGAAATTCTTGAGCAAATTAAAAGTAAACTCAGTGGAGATTCAAAATCCTCTGACGAAGCTAAAGCCAAGCCCAAAAAGACCACAGCTCGTAAAACAGCTGCGAAAAAGACAACTGCTGCGCCTGCTGAAAAGGAAGCGTCTGCAACTGCTGTGAAAACTCCGGTGATTCGCCGTAAAAAAGAGGACATTGCAGCAGAGGCGAAGGCAAAGGCTGCTGAGGAAGCTGAGGCTGCTGCTGAAGCAGAAGCGGCTGCTCCAAAAACGACCCGTGTTGTTGTTAAGAAGACTAAAACTGAAGAGCCAGCAGTCGAAGTGGCTCCAGAAGCTGAAGCAGCTGCTGAACCAATAAAAAAACAAAAAGAAGAAGCTCCCGTCGTGGAAGCGAAAGCGGAACCAGTGGTTACAAAGCCAGTGGCAGCAAAAACAGAAGCTCCGGCTGCTGTCGAAGCTCCGCCGACTCCGGCACCTCAGGCGCGTAAAAAAGAGGTCGTCGTGGGTACCAGTGGCGTTGCGAGTTCTTCAACTCCAGCAACAACTGTTAAAAGAAATATTATCGGACGCATGGATCTTTCCCGCGTTCAAACACAAGCTCCTCGTCAGCAGGGTGACCGACCGCAAGGTGGTTATAACCCTCGACAGCAGCAGGGTGATCGTCCTCAAGGTGGTTACCAAGGTGGTGGCGGTCAACGTCCTGGAGGCGGAGGATTCGCAGGTGGCTTTAATCGCCCCTCTGGCGGAGCCCCTACTCGAAATATTCGGACGGGATTCGTTGCATCTTCGCCGACGGAATTACCTCCGGAACCATCTACAGAATTTAAAAGAGAATTTGATCGCCGTAAAAAAGCCGGCCCCGTACCAGCAGGTCGTGGTGGCGTTGGTGAGCGCGAAAAAGAAAAAGAAGAAGAAGTTCAGGTATTCAACGCTGTTGAATTCCGTAAGCGCGAAATGGTTTTCCAGCCTAAAAAGAAAAAAGGCTCGTTGGACCGTGAAGCACGCAAGACTCAAATCACTCAGTCAGCTGCGCATAAGCGTATCTTAAGAGTCAATGGCAACATGAAAGTTTCGGACGTTGCGATGGAGTTGGGTGTGAAAGCGCCTCAACTTGTTAAAGTCTTGATGCAAAATGGTGTCATGGCGAATATGAATACCGACCTTGATTTTGATACGATCGCTTTGATCGTCCCAGAATTTGGTTGGGAAGCGCAAAACGTTTTCAAAACGGCTGATACAGTACTTGAAGAGACAGCGTTCGGAAACCTAGAGGCTGAACCTATTAGACGTCCACCTGTTGTGACGGTGATGGGTCACGTCGATCATGGTAAAACATCATTGTTGGATGCAATTCGTAATGCAAAAGTCGCTTCTGGCGAAGCCGGTGGCATCACTCAGCATATCGGTGCTTACTCTGTAAGACTGGATGACGGCAGTGATATTACATTCCTTGATACTCCGGGACACGAAGCCTTCACGGCTATGCGTGCTCGTGGTGCCAATGCCACAGATATCGCAATTATTGTGGTGGCTGCTGACGATGGTATGATGCCGCAAACACAAGAGGCGATCAATCACGCTAAAGCAGCGGGTGTGCCGATAATCGTTGCAGTTAATAAAATAGATAAGCCAGGAGCAAATCCTGAGCGTATTAAGCAACAGTTAACCGAGCTTGAAATTGTCCCTGAAGAATGGGGTGGAACAACGATCTTCGTTGAGGTTTCAGCTTTGAAACGTACAGGGATCGATACTCTTCTAGAAAATATTCGACTTGTTGCGGAAGTTCAGGATTTGAAAGCGAATCCAGAGCGTTCAGGAACAGGTATTGTTATTGAATCCAAAGTTGAAAAAGGGAAAGGCCCTGTTGCGTCTATCTTGGTTAAAGATGGTACGGTTTCCGTGGGTCAGTACATTGTCGCCGGCACTATCAAAGGTCGTATTCGATCGTTGATGAATGACCGTGGTGAGCGTGTCGAATCTATGGGCCCGGGCTTCCCAGTGGAAGTTCAAGGTTTGGAATCGACACCTTCAGCTGGCGATAAGTTCGATATCGTAATCGATGAAGGCACCGCAGATCGCGCAGTCAGCTTGAGAAAAGAGCAGGCAGCGGCGGCGGCAGCGCCAGCAGCTAAGATGTCTTTGGACGAGATTTTTGCGAAAGTTAAATCTGGAGACGTTAAAGAATTGGCGATCATCCTTAAGGCTGATGTGCACGGTTCGGTCGAAGCTATCAATGGCATGCTCGCGAAACTTTCTACGGCTGAAGTGAAGGCGAAAGTCATTCACTCTGCAGTAGGTGGCATTAACGAGAGCGACGTTCTTTTGGCGAACACAGCAAAAGGTATCGTCTTGGGCTTTAACGTTCGACCAGATGGTGGAGCGCAAGCGAAGGCGAAGCAGTTGGGTGTTGATATCAGAACTTATTCAATTGTTTATGAATTAATTGATGAAATGAAAAAGGCGATGTCCGGCTTGCTTTCTCCAGATGTGGTTGAAGAGCAGTTAGGTCGTGCTGAAGTTCGTAACGTCTTTACTGTTCCTAAAGCAGGAACTATCGCGGGTTGCTTCGTTGTTGACGGTAAGATCCAGCGTAACAACATGATCCGTTTGGTTCGTGATGGTAAGATTGTATACGAAGGTAAGATTGCTTCCTTGAAGCGCTTTAAAGATGATGCGAAAGAAGTCGCGTCAGGTTACGAGTGCGGTATTGGTATCGAGAACTTCAATGACATTAAGACTGGCGACGTTATGGAAGCTTATCTTAAGAAAGAAGTGGCTCGTGAACTGGAAGCAGGAACATAAATGAAGAATATGGGTGATGGGCGCAGAGTCGCCCGCGTTGAACGAGAAATTCAGGCGACCATTGCTCAGTTTTTGATTCGTGGTTTTAAAACTCCGTTGCCAGGTCTTGTGACTGTGGCTTCGGTCAAAATGCCGGCCGATCTTCGTGCGGCAAAAGTTTATGTCAGTGTGCTCGGTTCTGATGAGCAGAAGTCCGAAACGATCGATCTTTTACAAGAACGGGCTTTCGAAATTCAAAAGTACATTGGCGCAGAATTGAAAATGCGTTACTGCCCAAAGCTTACTTTCTTTCCGGATCATACGACCGAAGAGGTTCTGAAGGTCGAAAGAATCCTTCACGAACTTGAAGAAGAGCGTAAAGCCAAGGGTGAAAGTTCAAACGAATCTGATGAAGAATAATATTCCATTTCATGGTCTTCTGTTGGTTGATAAACCATCAGGGATTTCCAGTCACGATGTGGTCGCTCGTGTGCGACGAATTTTAGGTACAAAAGCTGTCGGCCACTCTGGCACCTTGGATCCATTGGCCTCAGGTTTGATGGTCTGTCTGATCAATGAAGGCACGAAGTTAAGCCAATACATTTTGGAAGGCGACAAGGGTTACCGAGTTCGCGCCCAGTTTGGGGTTCTGACGGACACCTTGGATACGACCGGGACAGTTCTGGAGACCCGGCCTGTGGACCTGACCGAGGAGCGCATCCTTGCGGAGGCGCAAAAGCTTCAGGGAGAATTCGAACTTCCGGTGCCGATCTATTCCGCTATTAAGGTACAAGGTAAAAAACTCTATGAGTATGCCCGGCAGGAGCAGGAAGTGACTATCCCGATGAAGCTTATGAAGTTTTGGGATGTTACACCGGTCGGTGTGGGGCCTGATTGGGCCGAGTTCGACATAAAATGCTCCAAGGGCAGTTACATTCGGACGTGGGTCGATTTGTTAGGGAAAGCTCTTGGTTGCGGTGCTGCTATGAGTTCGCTCAGAAGGACTTGGTCGTCACCTTATTTTATTGAGGGAGCCCAAACTTTGGAGGCCATCGAGGAGTCAGTCAAGGCTGGGCAATTAGGTTCTGCCTTCGTCGAAATGGTCCGCGCCCTTCCCCTGACAAAACGAGTTCGAGTGAAAGGACAGGATCAGGTTTTGCTGGGCAATGGGCAGATCAGCCATGGCCTAAGAACTCAGCTTATTTCCCTTTTTAAGCCCCATGAGGACCAATATATGCAGATTTTAGCCCATGAAACGGGTCAGGTTCTTGCTTTAGTGGGCCTTGAACAAGGTAAGGGATTCGTGATCCGAAGGGTCTTTAAATATTAGGTTTTTGGGGGCTTGACCCTCTGTGAGAGACCGTATAGAACCATATCTTAAATTAAAAGCTCCCTGGATCGACAGCCATGACGGCCAAGGGTGCGAACTTCGCCGAAGGTTCGGTGAAATCAAAAACATAAAAAAAGGAGACTTTAATGGCAGTCACAAAAGAAAATAAAGATCAAATCGTAAAGAAATTCAAAACTTCTGATTTGGATACAGGTTCTGCAGAAGTACAAGTAGCTCTTTTGACAGCTAAGATTAATGATTTAACAGTTCACTTTACAACTCACAAAAAAGATTTCCACGGTCGTCGTGGTCTTGTGAAAATGGTAAACCAAAGAAGAAAACTTTTGGATTATCTTCACCGCAAAGACGTTAAGAAATACCAAGACCTTATCAAGGCTCTTGAAATCCGTAAGTAATCTTATTGTTGAAATCTTGAAGGGGCGGAAGCCCCTTCAAATTTTTTCCTGAGTAAACAGAATAAGCCAACAGCAAAACATAAGTATTTGCGAACAATTCAAGGAGATTTAATGAAAACGACTGTCACTACTTCGGTGGGCGGAAAACAAATCACCATCGAAACAGGCCGTTTGGCAAAACAAGCAGATGGATCTGTACTGGTGTCTTGCGGTAACAACATGGTTCTTGTTACTGCCGTTTCTTCTAAGAAACAATCTGATCTCGACTTTTTTCCTCTTACTGTAGAATACATCGAGAAATTCTATGCCACTGGTAAAATTCCAGGTGGTTATTTCAAACGTGAAGGTAAGCCAACAAACGACGCTATTTTGACTGCTCGTTTGATCGACCGTCCTATTCGCCCTTCTTTTCCTGAAGGCTACCGCTACGAAACTCAAGTGGTGGGCACAGTGCTTTCAGCTGACGGTTCTTTCCCATTAGAGATTCTTGCAAGCTTAGGTGCATCTGCAGCTCTTCACATTTCTGATATTCCTTTTAACGGCCCAACAGCAGCTATTCAAATCGGCCGCGTTGATGGTCAGTTCGTTGCTAACCCAACTCCACAACAGATGGAAAAGTCTGATATGGATTTGATTGTTGCGGGAACTCGTAACGGTTTGTTGATGGTTGAAGGCGAAACGAAATTCATTTCTGAATCTGATTGTTTGGCGGCATTGAAATTCGGTCATCAGTCAATGATGCCTTTGTTGAATGCTCAAGATGAGTTGCGCGAAAAGGTAGGATCACCTGCTAAACGTGCATTCACTCCAGCGACGATTGACGCTGATTTTAAAACGAAAGCAGAATCTTTCCTCAAAGCTAAGATCGCCAACGCATTAAGCTTGCGAGTTAAGCAAGAACGTTATGCTGCAGCGGCAGCAGCTCAAGCGGAAGCTGAAGCAGCATTGCTTGCTGATATTTCTGATAAAGATCTTTTGAAGCAACGTAAGAAAGAGTTGAACTCTATTGTTGAAGATCTCAAGTATCAAGAAGCTCGCGCTATGATTTTGGATCGCGCAGTTCGTATTGACGGTCGTGATGTGAAAACTGTTCGTCCGATTGCTTCTGAGGTTGGAATGCTTCCTCGGGCTCACGGTTCTGGCCTCTTTACTCGCGGTGAAACGCAGTGTCTGGGAACTGTGACTTTGGGTACTGGCGATGACGAACAAATGGTGGATGCTTTGTTAGGTACACAGAAGCGTAAGTTTATGCTTCATTATAACTTCCCACCATACTCTGTTGGTGAAGTGGGTCGTTTCGGTGGACAAGGTCGTCGCGAGATCGGTCACGGAAACTTGGCAGAGCGTGCTTTGAAAGCAGTTCTTCCTGATCATGAGAAATTCCCTTACACCCTTCGTATCGTATCTGAAGTTCTTGAGTCGAACGGCTCATCTTCAATGGGATCTGTTTGTGCCGGAACTTTGGCAATGTTGGATGCGGGTGTTCCTTTGAAGGGCAACGTTGCAGGAATTGCGATGGGTCTGATTAAAGAAGGTGACCGTGTTGCCGTATTGACAGACATCTTGGGTGATGAAGATCACTTGGGAGATATGGACTTCAAAGTAGCGGGTACTCCTCAGGGAATCACTGCACTACAAATGGATATCAAAATTGACTCTGTTTCTTTCGAAGTGATTGATCAGGCGTTGGCGCAGGCTCGCGACGGTCGTAATCACATCCTTGCAGAAATGGAAAAAGTTATCAATGTGGCTCGCGGTCAGATTTCTGAATTCGCACCACGTATCGAGACAATTAAGATCAAGCCAGAGAAGATTCGTGAAGTGATCGGTTCCGGCGGTAAAGTGATTCGTGGAATCACTGAAGCTACTGGAGTTAAGATCGAAATCGAAGATGATGGAACAATTCACATCGCTTCTGCGGATCCTGAAGCAACTAAGAAAGCTATCGCTATCATCAACGATATCATTGCTGAGGCGGAAGTTGGTAAGGCTTATAAAGGCCGTGTTGTTAAGATCGCTGAGTTTGGTGCATTCGTAGAGATTCTGCCGAACACTCAAGGTTTGTTGCACATTTCTGAAATTGCTAACGAAAGAGTTCGTGCAGTCACTGACGTTCTTAAAGAAGGCGAAATCATCGATGTGAAAGTTCTTGAAGTGGACCGTGCAGGACGTATCAAACTTTCTCGTAAAGCTCTATTGAACTAGAATGCAAACAAAGTTCAAAAAGTCTGAACTTTCTAATGGGATCCGGGTGACGAGTGAACTTCATCCAGGATCCCGTGCTGTTTCTATGGGTATCTGGGTTCTTACCGGAACCCGTGACGAAGCCTCTGATGAGGCGGGAATTTCCCACCTTTTAGAGCATCTGGTCTTTAAGGGAACGAAAACCCGCTCGGCCTATCAAATTGCGAAATCTCTTGAAGCTTTGGGTGGTGAGCTGAACGCTTACACAACTCGTGAATACACTTGCTATCATGCTTTAGTACTTAAAGATCATTGGGAGAAGGCTCTGGATGTTCTTTCAGACCTAGTCTCCAATATGCATCTTAATCAAAAAGAATTTGCTCTGGAAAAGGGCGTGATCCTGCAAGAGATTGCGATGTCAGAAGATTCTCATGAAGAGCTCGTCTATGATGTTTTTTATGACCAGGTCTATGGGAAGCATCCGCTCGGTCGCTCCATTCTGGGTACGCCGCAAACCATAGCAAAAATGACTCAGGCACAGGTCATGAACTATTATAAGAAGACCTATTCGGGCTCAAATATTATCGTCAGTGCGGCAGGTTGCTTGGATCATGAGGACTTCATGGCGGGAATCGAAAAGCGATTGGGCGCCAAAAAAAGTACGAAATTGATGAATAAAAGAAGAAAGCCTCGATGGTCACCGAAGCGCCACCTAGTTGAAAAACAGGCGGAGCAGGTCCATATGCTTATGGGTTTTCCGACAGCAAGCTTTAAGGATAAATCTCGATTCGAGGCTGTCATCACCAATACATTATTGGGTGGCGGCATGACTTCAAAACTCTATCAGAGTGTCCGCGAAAAAAAGGGCTTGGTTTATTCCATTCATTCGATGTTGAACACTCATATTGATTCCGGAATGTTGACTATCTATGCGGGGACAGAAGCTAAAAATGTCCAAAAGGTCGGAGAGTTAATTTCTAAGGAGTTCGCAAAGCTGCGTAAGCAGGGCGTTTCTAAGAGTGATGTGGAGATGTTTAAAACGCAGATTATCGGCAGTATTTTGCTTGGCTCCGATGATATCGAAAATCGAATGACATCTTTGGCTGTCAATGAGATCGTCTTTGGTCATTACCGATCGGTTGAATCTGTAATTGAAGAAATAAAAAAAGTTTCAGTGGATTCGGTGAACAATTACATCCGTCATGAACTTGAGTTAGAAGATGCTGCAGGTGTCCTTTTAGGTCCCGACGTCGGCCAGCTTGAGAAGTGGTGGAAAGAGTTAAGTCTTTAATCTGCAGGGGGTTCTATGCAAAAGCTGACCGTTAAAATCAAAAAACTTGAGAACTTTCACGGGGAGCTTCCTCAGTATCAGTCTTTGGGTGCCAGTGGTTTTGATGTACGCGCTCAACTTGCAGGGCCTGTTTTGCTAAACCCAGGGGAAAGAGCTTTAATTCCTACGGGCCTTAGCTTTGAAATTCCCTTGGGATATGAAATCCAGGCTCGCCCTCGCAGTGGTTGGGCGGCAAAAAGTGGTTTGACCGTTTTAAATACGCCGGGAACGATTGATGCTGATTATCGCGGAGAAGTGAAGATCATCGTTATCAATCTGGGGAACGAAGCAGTTGTTATCAACGATCAAGAGCGTTGTGCTCAGCTGGTGTTAGCCCCGGTTTATCAAGCTCAGTTCGAACTAGTCGATGAGTTGAATGAAACCGAGCGTGGTGCCGGTGGATTTGGATCAACAGGCCGAGCTTAGCTTAGCTTAGCTGATCTATCCTCGACATATCGATTCGATTCCAAAGCCAAATCATAAAAACTATTGCGAATAAGATCGTGACCAAGCGAATAGCTCTGCGTTTTTCCATATTGAAGTTTTCTGATAGGCCTACCGCCAGAAGTAGAGCTGTGAAAGCAAAACCGACCAGTGTTAATGGCGGAATAACTTCGGAGCCAATCAGAAATACTAAAAACGGTATATTCGCAAACAAGAGCAAGGTGAAGATTTTGCGTAATGAGCAAGTTCTCTTTTCGAAGACTTGAAAATAATAATAGATAAAAAGTGAACCTATAAAAGTCGTCACGACATTGACGACTGGAGAGATAATGAGACCGCTCATGACTCGGAAGAAGTTAGGTGGAACCAAGCCCGTCAGAACTCCTGACGTGATCGAAAGTATAATCAGCGTGACCAAAAGAACCATCCACGGCCAATCAGGCAGCGTTTTGATTTTTTCAATGGGCTGCTTCATATAACTGATGAGGTATTGAACGACCTCTTTGGCACTATTGAAAGATGGCGAAGGCTTTTGCTCTTGGGGTGTCACATCACGGTAGTCGCTCATAGGCTTATTGCATCACCAAGGACCAGTGCATGCAAGTGAATCTTTATCGGGATTCTCTAAGGTCCATTTCCGCTAAAGTTTGGGCACGAGATAATACCAAAGATGCATTCTCAAGAGCTGTTTCCTCGCAAGCACCTAAGGCACTTAAGGAAATAATGTCGTGTCTTCTGATAAACAATCTGTGCAGCTGGTAGGTGGCTCGCAGCGAGAGTGGAACCTTGCCTGCGAGCTTGCATTCGACGGTGCCGCTGACGAGAGGATAGGGTTGCAATCCGTGACGGGTTAGAGACAGGGTCGGGGCATCGCCGATTTCGGTCAAACTGGCGAGACAGTTGTGACCGGGGTCACGCAGTAAAATGTCCAAGTCATGCAGGGTCGCGGGGTCCATAAAAAGATGAAAGCGTTTGCCAGACTGTTCTTGAATCTTTAGAAACTCCTCGAATCTTTTCCTTCTTGCTTCGAGATTGCTCCAAGGTAGGTGCAGAGTGAAGGTTTCATAGCCATGCTCCGCCAAATATGAAGAGTAGATGTTCCAGTAAGAGCTGAAATAGAAAAGAGATCGTGGGCCGGTCACAAAAAGGACAGGCCATCGAGTTAAGAGGCAGTTAGGCTTTAAGGAAAAGTGAAAGACTTGAGCGGCTCTGAGGCGATTGCCAAGAATAGCCAGACCTATAAGAACGACTGCGCTGGAAAGTATAAACAGGATAAAAGTCACATCTCATTATAGGGATGTGTTTATACGAAATGCAAAGTCAAAGCTGTTGCGATCCGCCGTTTGACTGATCATCGAAGTGCGTCCATTAACTTCAGCACCCAACGAAACATTCCTGTGGACCTGAGCTAAAAAACCGGCAGAGGTTACCAGCGAAGGGGTGGTGGCACTGACATTAATGTTCTGAGTGGGATCGGAAAAGCGCATGAAGCGATTCGACAGCCCGGCACTTAAGGTGAAAGACCAAATGCCTTCGAGCAAATCCTTGTAACCAACTTTTAAGTCGAACTCCTTCAGAGAAAGCTCTTCGGTACCAAAGCTGGTGATTCCATAATTTCTAAACACGCCCTCGGAATACCAGTTCGATGAAAACAAATCCATTCCAAGTGAGAGCTGGATGCCATTCGCATGTCGGTTGAAGTTCTTATTATTGGTAGAGATATTCGAGAAAGAATTCACGTAGCCGATTCCTGCATGCAGGCGGACATCGTCAAAGGAACTGGTTTGGTTTTTAATGACATGCTTCTTTTTGGCGCTTAACTCATTGAGCAGGTCATCGTAACTGACTTCTTCATAGTCACTGTCGGCGGAGTAAGCCTGGACCATGGTAGGGGTTGCAAACAAGAACAAAGTAACCAGAACGAATGGGATTGATTTCAGTCTCTGCATACCTAATTGTAGCAAGGGTTTGCAGAATATCAAAAAATCATCTTTCGTTCTAGACCACGTTTTTGGCACACTGGTTATATGTTTGGACTCTTTGAAGACAAAAACAATTGCTACTGTGCTTTCTGTAAAAGCCCTCGTCGTATCTATCGAAAGAAGCGAATTTCGTTAATGAATTTGTTGGCGGCTTCAATGGCTTCCATTGTGATTATGTTCGCGCTTTGGCAAGAGTTCGATCCCCGAGTCATGGTGGTCTTTGTTGTGTGTCTTGTGATCTCTGAACTGTTCTTGCAAATTCGCTGGAGACTTTCCGTAGTTTGCCGCCAGTGTGGCTTCGATCCAGTGCTTTATTTAAAAAAGCCGGAGCTTGCCGCAGGCAAAGTTAAAGATCGCCTCGATCAGCGCCGTCAGGATCCAAAGTATCTTTTAACCAAGCCTTTGAATCTTCCGACGATCACTCCTGATAAGGCAAAGGCACTTAAGGAAAAAGAAAAGGGCCGATTGGTTTCTCGGTCCATTTAGCCAACAATTGTAAATGACTTTGAATGGTGATCTCTTAGGAACGAGCCAAGCTACTTCTGAAGAAGTAGCTACGAACCATAGGCTGGATCAGTTTTTAAGTTTCATTGTTATGTGGCTGACGATGTTGTCTTGTTTGTCACGCAGTTCGACGCGAAGGTGTTTCTCTTTCCAATCGATATGAGCCAGGCCAAAGTTTTCTTCTTTAAACGCTGGAGCGATATAACTTTTGTCATTTTCATCTTCGGGGCGGGGACGGTTTATGGAACTTGCAGTGATATCGTACAGAGTTCCAAAGCCGGGTATTTCCATTTTAGCAATACTGCCTCGGTGACGATCGCCACTAAGGATAATTAAATTTTTTGTTTTCAGCTTTTGCAGTAAAGCAATCAGACGTTTTTTTTCGTCCGGGTAGTTGCTCCACTTTTCAAAACGATGTTCTTCCGCGATGAACTGAATACTGCTAACGAGAATGCGCAGATGGGCAGGTTTGCGCAGCTCATTTTCCAGCCATTGCCATTGCGCTTCTCCGAGGAGTTGTTTATCAGTTCGGAAGTAGCGTGTATCGAGCATGAGCACTTGAGTGATTTGTCTTTTAGGGCCAATGAGTTTGGAGTGGTAAATTCCATCCAATTCAAGGGGACGGCTGTTGCGAACATATGTCCAATAATTTATGAAATCCCGTCGGGCATTTGCTTTTCCCGAGTAGCTGCCATCGCCATCTTTTTGTCCATAATCATGATCATCCCATACCGCCATGAAGGGGGTTTTTTCCCGGACCGCTCGGTATTCTGGGATTTGATCAAGCTTACGGTATTGTTCGGCGATGGGTTTTTGGAAAAGACTGCTGGCATAAACGTTGTCTCCCATAAAAAGAAACAGATCTGTTTCATGACGGCCTATGACGGACCAAATTGGTTGAGGAGCATCTTGGTTTGCACAGCTGCCGAAAGCAAACTTGGTAACGGCCTCTTCGCTGATTCCTCGCGAGGGCAAAGTTGAAATATAAATTTCAGACGGAGTCAAAGCATTGGAACTTTCTGCGGAATTAGGCTTAAGTGCGCAGCCACCGATGAGGAGGGCGAGTAAGATGATTTTTTTCATGATCTCTCCTTTACTTGCTGGAAAGTCATCAAAATAGACTTTGCCCATTTTGGCAATCTCAATCTGATACGCGGCACTGATCTTGAATTTAGTAAGGATAAGTGAGGAACACGAGATGAGATTGAGAAGATCTTTTGCTTTGGTTATTACTATATCGCTTCTGACTGCTACCTCTTGGGCATTTGTTGCGCAAGGAAAGGCAAATCTCAAAGTGAGACAGCCATTAAAGGTCGCTGCGATGGCCAAAAACGGAATCGCTGGTGAAATTCGACAGCGATTAGCAACGGCGGTGGCTTCGGCCGACAGATTGGATCGGCAAATTCCTGACTACCTGCGGGTTTCATCCTTAGGTGTATTGCAAAGATGGAAAAGGGGTGTTGACCTTAGTACTCTTGAGCGACAGTACACTCAGGATCTGGCGAGTCATATCATAGCAATGACAGACTTACTGCGCTCGCGCAGAGAGCAACGCGGTTTTAAGAAATGGCAGGAATTCGAATTTAAAAATTTATTGGCAAAGAGCGATTATATATTGGCTGTTCCGATGTCTCGGCAAAGTTTGATTGCTCAGAGAAATTCTTTAGACACTCAAAGAATGCTTCTGGAATACAATCGAGAGCGCCTGTATTTTGATGGGCAGAAGATCGCCCTATAGCTTCGTTCGGACCAGCTTAAGCAAACATATTCATATGCTGCTCTTCCTTCTTAGGGATATCAGAAAAATACCGGAAATGAGTGGAGTTTACTACTTATAAAAAAAGCCTCGGCAATCGCTGAGGCTTTTTCGATAAATCTAATTGAATAATAAAAGGAAGGTCTAGCGGCGTTCGCTCAGTGGGGTCACCTTACGCTGTTCAGAGCCGATGTACTCGCTCAGTGGGCGAATAATACGGTTGTTTGCAGCTTGTTCCATGATGTGTGCTGACCAGCCTGTTGTTCTGGCCATTACGAAAATCGGTGTGAAGAAGTCGATTTCAAAGCCCATCATGTAGTAAGCAGGGCCTGCTGGAAAATCCAAGTTCGGATAGATTTTCTTTTTGTCTACCATGACTTTTTCCAAAGCGTTGTACATCTTCATCCATTTTTGATCGCCAATAACATCAGCCATAACTTGCGCATATTTCTTCATTGTTGGTACGCGAGAGTCACCAGATTTGTATACGCGGTGACCGAAACCCATAACTTTCTTCTTTTGCGCTAGAGCGTCCAGCATCCACTGTTCGGCTTTATCTGGATCAGCAATTTCCAACATCATATGCATGACTTGCTCGTTGGCTCCGCCGTGAAGTGGACCCTTCAAGGCACCGATGCCAGCAACAGTAGCTGAATAGATATCAGACTGTGTAGAAGTCACAACTCGAGAAGTGAAAGTCGATGCATTGAAGCTATGCTCAGCGTACAGGATCAACGAGACATCGAACGCCTTGACGATTTCTGCTTGTGGAACATTGCCGAAGCACATGTGGAAGAAGTTTTCAGCAATAGACAGATCAGTTTTTGGTGGAATGAAATCCAAACCTTTTTTGAAGCGATAATCTGCTGCCACCATTGTTGGGATCTTTGCCAACAACTGAATTGCTTTGTCTAAGTTAGTTTCTGGGCTGGCATCCCAAGTGCGTGGGTCTTCACAGCCCAAGAATGAAACAGCTGTGCGCACTGAATCCATTGGATGGCATTTTTGTGGCAAGGCTTTGATCACATTCAAAAGAGTTGTCGAGATATCACGAGATGAGCGCTCTTTTTTTGTGAACTCTGCAAGTTGTGCGGCATTGGGAAGTTCGCCATCATACATCAAGTAGGCAACCTCTTCGAACGTGCAGTTTTCTGCCAAGTCTTGAACTGGGTAACCACGGTAGATCAAAGAGTTGGTGTCGGGATTGACTTTAGAAACAGAAGTCGTATCGATAACTGCGCCTTCCAAACCTTTTTTTACATTCATTTTGTCTGGTTCTGGAACGTAGTCGGGATTGATATATTCAGCCATTTTTCCTCCGAGAGCGATGCGCACCAATGAAGATTATTATGCAGCGCACCAAGTTATATAAAATGATGAGCCAAAATCTATTACGCCGAGCCGTAAGGGGTCAACAGCAAACCTAGAGTGAGGTGAGTTTCTGACGTGCAAATCGCCTCATTTCGGGGAAATAATAGTGCAGCGAAAAGGTATATATTGTCTGGTTTGTGAAGTTGCTTTGAATTTTCTCGTTGAGAGCTCTTGAATAAAGCTGATTTGAATTCCCCCCAAGTGCAGTCTTAATGCCGCCGTTAATACTAAAATGAAGGTGTTTAGTCGCAGCAAGTGAATAGCCTAAATTGAAGGTCAAGGGGGTTTCTAAATCAGTCATAGATCCGGGATGATTGCCTGTAAATTGGTGATATTGAAACTCTAAAGAGTAAATAAAATTCAAGTAAAGATAGCCCAGAGCTCCCACGACGCCGACCTCGGGACCCAGCCCGGGACCTATGGAGTAAGTGGTAATTCTTGGGCCTTGGGTGCTATTGAAACTATATGAAGTCCTTGTCGAATCTGTGATTAAATAGTTATTCCATAACTGCCGTGTCGTCTGGCTAATTGTAAAGTCACTTTTGAGTTTGGCTACTAAGTCAAATTTCCTTCCTTGCTGAGGTTCCACATTAGTGAAACTGAGAGTAAAGAATTTTTCCGGAGTGTTTGTAGAGGCACTGCCAGCGGAATTGATGTGGTAATACTTCATCAAAATGTTTTGATCTTGGTTTTCAGGGGTAATCATACCGGTATTTGTCGTTTGACCTTGAGAGATACCTACTGAGTTTGGAAGCAAAGTTGATAGATAATTTTTTGTTCTTGTGAATAGGTTATCTTTTGGATCCTGTAAAGTCACAACGGTGGACTCTTCGGAGAATAGCTCATCGGTTATAATATCGTAGATTTTTATTTCTAATTGATAGGTCTGCCCTTGCTTTGGGGAAAGGTTAGCCACTGCCAGATGTGTCGTATTGAGTGCTTGAAAAAGGTCTAACATTTTCCACACTCGAGTAGAGCGTTGTTTATAGCTCCATCCCGCGGCCTCAAAGGCTTCGCCGTGATCGTTATAAGAGGAAATATTTATCTCTGGAAACCTCTTTTGAAGTTTTTCAATGAGCGGAGCCAGCGCTGATTCTGACAGTTGCGGGTTGTTGGAATGAATTGGGGCGATGACTATCGACTTGGGGGACACTTTTTTAGTGCTAGCCTGCTTTTTCGTGGGCTGCGGGGATTTAGGGTTTGGTAATTTCCAAATATTTTCGGTGTAATAATCGGTGGCAATACCAAGTGCCGAAACGACCCAACCACCAGGTATAAGCGCAAAAAGCGAGTTGGCGAAGACGCTGTCGAACCAGCGGACCGAACCTTTAAGAACCTGAGTAGAGCTTTGCCCATCTTCTGTTTTGTAGCCTACATGCAGTGTTTGGTGTCGCTCTATGCTTTGCATGGACGGTGCCTGAAAGGTTTGCCCCGTCTCCTGAATAATTACCTGGCAAGCTCCAGGTTCACAAGGAAAAGCTAGGGGTTGCTCCGTATGACGAATCGAAGCGCAGCCCACAAGAACATAAGAAATGATCAGGGTTAAGATAAAGCTATTTTGCACAAGGGTTGACTCAAGCAAAATCCGTTCTGCACTCTAACCTTATAAATTAGAGCAGAGATCATCTGGGGTGTTAGTTTTCTGACAGGGTGCCTCTCCGGGCACCTGTCGAAAGCTGATACTCTATTCGACAGTGCCGAAGCGGATGTCCGATTCTCTGATGACCTCGAGTTGGTTTTTTTGGCTGAGGCTTGTATGTAAATCTCGAAGTTCTGCCTGCCGAGGATAGGTGTTCTTGAGATTCTTTAAAATTGCCTGAGCTTGCCTTTGCGAATACTGGATCAGTTCTGTATTTTGCTGCGAAGAGGGCAGTAGCGACTCCGCTCGAAAAGTCCACAGATGAACTTGGAACTCTTCATAGGGGTGAAGCTTGCCACGAAGTTCAGAGAGAATTTCCTGGAGCTTTGAGTTTGCCTGATGAAGTTTCTTCGACGCGTGATCCTTGCTTCCCGATGTCATTTCTTGGGCGGCTTGTGAAATCTTGATGCGAGCCCACATGAAGTGATAGGGAAACTCATAGATATGAGATTCCTGAGCCAGGGCCACTGCCGCTTCTAGACGGTCAAGGGTGCGTTCCAGGCCGTAAGGTGTTTTGGAATCCTGCTCATTAGATAGATACGCTTGAATGTAGAACTTCATCGAATCATACCAGGAGCGCTTCGCAGAATCTTCCCAAGCTTTCGTTGTTCCGACAATTTCCACAGGCACGTCAGAATCTTTGACTAAGCGAAATCCCACAAAATTTGAACGGTTCGTTGGTAAACTTTCTGGAAGACTCATCCACCATTCTTGCCGAGCCGGTACCATCACATGAGTAGCAGCAGTGTACACTTTGGTGGTGGTCCGTCCAAAACTGCGTTCACCGACGAGTTCATCATAATGACCAGTTAGACGATCAATGACCCACTGAAAATCAAGTCGACCGAAGTCCTCTTGGAGAGTTCGATCGACATGCGCAAGCCGGGCGCGCGTTTCGAGGGTTTTATTCAGGCTGTATTCATAGCCCTCTTTGGCCGTGGCCGGCGCCAAGAAGTGGTTGCTTTGCCCCATGAAGCGCTGCTTTTGGCGGCGAGCCACAACTACGGTGTTACCGCTGAGTTCTATGGATGCGGACTCATCACTTTTGGAGTCGGATATAAAGAATGTCCAGGCTCCAAATCCTTTTCGATTTTTGATAATCGCAATGGCTTCGTCGAGAGTGCGGGCCTTTTGTACGACCGAATGCAAAAGATAGGGCCCAATATCAGAACGGCCGGAAGCATATTTAATTTTGACGCCTTCAGTTTGTAATTCATGCAAGCTGGCTGACAAGCCGTAATTGTTAAAGCCACTGATTCCTCCCGCATAATGTAAGCCTGCGGAAGCGATTCCTACGGAAGTGATACCGTTTTTTTGACGATTGATGACAATCACTTGATCGTTTTCATAGTAACCCAACAGTCCAGAGTCAAAATTTCGTCCATGAACAAGCGCTCCATCCTTGGAGCTGTTTGCGGAAGCGCTAATCCCTGTGCATCCCATTTTTATAGAACGAAGACCCTTGGCAATCTTTCGGATGGGTTTCAGAAGAGTATTTCCGACGAAGTAGGGGGCGCAGGAAGAAAAAACTTTCAAAGAGGTCTTTGTCGAATTTTGACTCATCTGTCTTTGCAAAGAGTCCATAAAAATCGAAAACTCCACCATATAATTGGATTCTTCAAAAGCTTTCCAGGTAACAGTACTGCCAGAGTCACGCATGCCGCTGTAGAGGTTCTCGAGTCCCATTTTGAATTCTCGAGAGACGCTGCTTCGGTAGTTGTTGATCACGCATTTTTTGATGAGCAGAATCTTCTCTCGGTCTTTCTGATCCAGTTCATTGAGCGCGCGTTCAGTTCGAATTTGCACCCCTGCCAAAACCCCGCGTTCGATCTCTTTGTGCAGAAATCGACCGTGGTAGTAAGCAGTCTTGGCGAAATCCCCTTCAAGATCTAGGACATGAACAGATTTACTGGTTCCCGGTGCTCGGCAGACAAAGTGCTTCTGTCCATGGAGCTGCTGCTGCAAGAGGCATTCAGCCCATGAAACAGACGGAAGAAAAAGAAACGTCGCAAGAAAAAACCCGATTTTTGACTGTGAACCGAACAGAAAATTAAATAAGGACATGCCATTCCCTTCGCTATTGAATAGGAAGAGATTTATCGAATGCCGACGCGAATGTCTTGTCATCCCCTTGACACATCCAAGGGGTAATTGTCTAAAAAGAGAATTTTATTGATACTTCGAGAGGTTTTTTGTCAAATCGGGCTGTTAAACTTCAATTTCCCGGCACAACCAAGATTTGAGTTCGTTCAGACCGGGCTCGATTTCAGGCGAGTTAAGGCTCAACTTCTGAAAAGCATTTTCTACAGAGCGACCAGAATAAGGCTGACTCTTCAGAAGTGTCGTCAGCTCATCTGTTAACTGCGGATAAAGGCAATCTGTGTAGATTTTAAGGTCTTTGATAAGACCGTCTTCAACTTGGAATTGAAAATCAAAAAAACCTAACGAGAGATACTCGTCTATTTTTTGGTTGAACTCCAGAGTATGTCCATAAAGCCAGGTCCAATCGCTGAGTGAATCGTATTGAGTTTTCAGTTCAGGAATAGCTTGCAGGCTTTCAAGATCTAAATGTTCGATTTCCGCTTTTGCACCATAGAACTCTTCAAAGGCTGGAATCATCGAATCAATGATATGATCGTGAGTCAGCTGAGCAGCAATTTCCGTTAAGTTTGCAACCCTTGCTCGGACCGACTCTTTGCCTTTAGCCTGGAGTTTCTTCGGGTTGGGAGTCAAATAATTGCCCAAGCGAGTCAGGTCTGTATGTAAAAGTAAAGTGCCATGATGAAAGGCGCGATCTTTCTTTTCTCGGTAAGCACTGCCGCTAAATTTGCGTGGGCCATCTGCAAAAGGAATGAGCAGATCATTTCGGCCCGAAGCTTCGCCGACAATATTGAACTTTTTTAAGGCATTGAAAATGATCTGCACATTGTTGTCGCGCTTGTAGGCCTCTTTCGGCGAAAGAAAGGTAAAGTTTGTATTGCCTAAGTCATGAAATACCGCGCCACCGCCAGTGGTTCGGCGTGCCAGATGAACCTTCTCTTCTTTCATTTTTGCAAGATTGCACTCAGACCAGGGATTTTGGTTTCGGCCGATGACGACGGTCTCTTCATTTCGCCACAAGAAGAGTACTTGCTGAGAAGGATCCAGATTATGAAAGATCCACTCTTCAGTGGCTAAATTCAAATGGGGATTTAAACTATTAGAAAGAAATACTTTTAATTTCGTCATTTGGTAACCTCGGTCTTGGCTTCAAAAAAGACTTCGGCCTCAACCTTACCCGGGACAAATGGTGACCCGGGTTCTGGCGGAGGCGGGAACGCCTCCGCTTATAATAAACATTTACTCGCGAACTTTAAAATTGAAAATATTCGAGTCAAATGAGTTGTACTCATCATAGCGAGTCAGCGTATAGAGATCTTTTCGGTGCTGCATTTTTCCAAGCAGACCTTCTTGAGTTCCCTTAGCTTTAATCTCGGCAAGGCCCTCGACAGTCGCACCCATGGCAAGACGGAACGTCGTGACGGGGTAGATGACGATATTGTAGCCCAGATTAGAGAGTTCTTCATAAGTATAAAGACGACCTTTCCCGAACTCAGTCATATTCGCCAAAAGTGGGACAGAGACAGCTTTGCGGAAAGTTTCGAATTCTTTTTCATTTTCAAGCGCTTCGGTGAAAATACAGTCGGCGCCGGCATCAATGTAGGCCTTTGCGCGATCAATAGCTTTGTCGAGGCCTTCGACGGCACGCGCGTCAGTTCTTGCGATCAAAAGGAAGTTGTCATCGAGAGCTTTTCCTCGAGCAGCAGCTGCTACTTTACGAGTGGCATCTTCGCGTGTAACCAAGGCTTTACCATCCAAGTGACCGCAACGCTTAGGATTGATTTGGTCCTCGATATGGCACCCTGCAAGTCCCATCTCAATCATTTCTTGCACGGTGCGGGTCGCGCTCATCGGCTCGCCAAAGCCGGTGTCGATGTCTAGGATTGTTGGCAGCTTCGTCGTGCGAGCGATCTGGCGACCACGTTGAGCGACTTCAGTAAGAGTCGTCAAACCGATGTCTGGATAACCAAGGTCATTGGATAAAACCGAACCAGAGATATAAACGCCATCAAAGCCCTGCTTTTCAATAGCCATGCTGACCAACGGAGACCAGGCCCCTGGAAACTGAAGAAGTTTTCCAGTTTTTAGAGCTTCGCGAAAATTTTTGCGTTTTTGAGCGGGTGTGATTTCAGGAAACAACATGAGAGCCCCCAAAGGATAAAATGAAGAGAGAAAGAAAAGCCCGATCAGCGACCGGGCCTACAAAAAAACTAGAAGATACCTTTGTTGTCACGCTTGTTATTAATAAGGTTCTCTATTGGAATTTGCACGTTCAATTGTTGAACTTGCTCAGCCGTCAAATTCTCGAGGTTTTCAACTAAGCCAATGAAACGATCACGTTCAGCCTTAGTGATGATTCCTTCAGTCAAAGTGTCGAACTTGCGGATGTAGTCAGCACGTTTGAATGGACGAGCACCCGCTGGATGAGCGTCAGCTACGCCAAGTTCGTCGATGATTTTCTCGCCATTTTTCATAGTGATTTCTACACGGCCACCGAAACGTTTTTTGTCGGGATCTTGCTCATGATACCAAGCGGTCCATTGCTTATCTTCGACAGTTGAAATCTTGTGCCAAAGAGCCACAGTGTCAGCACGTTTCGCACGCTCTGGAGCATAAGAATTAACGTGGTGCCAGGTGCCGTCTTGAAGAGCAACCGCAAAAATGTACATGATAGAGTGATCCAAGGTCTCACGAGAGGCGTTTGGATCCATCTTTTGAGGATCATTTGCGCCTGTGCCGATCACGTAATGAGTATGGTGGGACGTGTGGATCACGATATTGTCGACATCATCAAAGTTTTTGATCTTTGGTTTCATCTTACGAGCAAGGTCGATCAATGCTTGTGATTGATATTCAGCAGAGTGTTCTTTGGTGTAAGTTTCCAAGATCGCGCGTTTTTCTTCGCCAACTTCTGGAAGTGGGACTTCGTATTTGCCATTTTTTCCAGAGAGCATGTAAGCGATAACGGAATCTTCACCTTCATAAATCGGAGACGGAGCGCCTTCGCCGCGCATAACGCGGTCAACAGCTTCGATAGCAAGTTTAGCTGCGTGAGCTGGCGCGTAAGCTTTCCATGAAGAGATTTCACCTTTACGAGATTGACGAGTGGTGAAAGAAACATGCACCGCTTGTTGAACCGCTTGGTAGATAACTTCGGTTGGTAGGTTCAACATGGTACCGATTCCCGCCGCCTGCGCTGGGCACAGGTGGGCGATGTGGTCCTTTTTGAACTCATGTAGGCAAATGGCTTTAACCAAGTCGACGTGGACTTCGTAACCAGTGACGATACCACGAAGGAGTTCTTTCCCGTTTTTACCCATTTGTTGAGCAACTGCTAAAATAGGTGGAATGTTATCGCCAGGATGAGAGTAATCCGCCGCCAAGAAAGTGTCATGGAAATCCAATTCACGAACAGCTGTGCCGTTGGCCCAAGTTGCCCATTCACAGTCAAATTTTTGATCATTTGGCATACCGAAAACAGTGGCGCCACCATTGCGAGGATGTGCCAAGGCCATTGCACGAGCAGAAGCAACCGGGCGACGGTTGGCTGCGGCAATAGCTACAGATGCATTGTCGATGATTCTATTGATGACCATGTCGACGACATCAGCTTTGATTGGAGCATTGTCAGAAGCAATTTCAGCAATTTTCCAAGCCAGTTGATCTTTACGGTCTAATTTCTCTTTAGAAGGGTAGACTCGAACAGGATGTTTTTTCATGAGATTCCTTTCTGGATCTTTGATTTCAAAATTTGAAACAAGCAAAACTAACGTGGAGGCTTAAAAGGGTCAAGGAACGGCCCTCTAAGCAGAGTGAAAAACTAACTTATGCGGTACGTTATGTTATTGCGATAAAGGTGCTTTTGTCGTGAAAATTGGGCTTTTCCTGGCTGTGTTGAAGAGCCCAATAGCTGATTGTTCCATCCACAAACTGGACGACAGCAGTAAGGCTCGTCAAAAGTGGCTCAGAAGGTAACGGACCCCTGATTTGGACGGTAAAAACGGCATATTCGGGCTGAACATCTCGCTTTATCAGTTGGGCTACAAGATCAGGGGAAGGGGTCATACCCTGTCTATAGGAGTCAAAGGAATAGATGTTCCAGTCCCCACGTGGCGAGCAATTGATTTCTAGGTAAGGTTGTGAGGGCTCTGCGGAAAGACTCAAGAAAGCTTCGAAACAGGTGCTTTTCCAGAGTTCATCCCGTCTTTGAACGGGTTCGGAGTTCAGATCAGCCCATGAGATGGAGTGCAGCGGGCCTTCCACTATAAATTCAAGCTCAATCACTTGAGGGCTCGATCGCAGGGACTTTGCGGAAAGTTTAAGTGCCTCGGTCAGAGGCGTGCTGTTAAATGAAATGAGGTTACTCATATTTCTTTCTTTTTTGTTTCAGAGTATTATTTCTGAGTTTGGATCGCTTTAGCCAGCAAAAAAGCTGTCAGCTTTCATTAAAAAGTATCTGTGAAAAAACACCGCGTAATTTAGTGTTGATAGTGTATAATTGATTTGTTTAGTGGTGCTCAGTAAAGAAAGCTTCTTATGAAATCGAAAACCTAATACTTGTCACTGCGCCGTGAATGAGTATATTGTTAACTTATTACTGTAGGTGGATAATACATGAAACAACAAAAGAATATGTTAGCTGACTTTTTAAAACAGAAACGTGTATTAGCTGGTCTTTCTCAGAGAGATGTTGCTGATAAATTAGGTTATTCGACGCCCCAGTTCATTTCCAATTGGGAAAGAGGAGTCTCTCATCCTCCGATAAATGCTCTTAAAAAGTTGGGTGAGCTTTATAAAGTTTCTGCAGAGGATTTGTTTGAAGTGACGTTGAATGCAACCCTTCAAGAAGTTACTCAGGATTTGCGAAGAAAATTCGCGAGTAGCAAAGCCCGCTAGTAGCGCTCCGATTTCCTAATGCAAGTGTTTAAAAAAAAGCCCTTTCAGGGCTTTTTTTAATGGAAATTCGTGGGACTTTCGTATAATGGAAAAATATGGTCGATCATTCAGCAAATTTTAGAAATTTAAGTGAAGAACTCTGCCAGTTAATCGAAGCAGAAGGGCTTTCTGTTCGGCCTTACAAAATTCCCACGTTACCTTATTTTTTACAGCTGACCACCGAGCAAAAGAGCTCCGTCCTGGAGCATCTACAAAGTTATCTCGATATTTGCCGAATGGTTCGATCCAAAAAACACTCCTTAAAGGAGACTGCTTTTTTTGTAAAAACGGCTTTAGAGTATTTCGGTTTCGATGTTGATCAGAAGGTTTTTGACTCGATCGATTCCGATACGATGGTGGAGTTTTATAGCCTTAACCACACACAGATTTTTAGAACTTTACATTTCTTTGAGTATTCTAGCTATACCCTCGAAGATATCTATTGCCGGCAGTGGATTCACCTTTACGATCGTGACCCGATGGTGAGCCAAGAATTTTTAAGATGTGCCGAAAGTATGATCAAGGGCGGAGACCAAGTTATGGTTCCTGAAATTGGTGAGCATTTCTTGGTGGAGCGGGCAAGTTTGGAGAAACTGAAATTTAAAGCTCGAACACTTTGTGTGGCGACGCTTAAGAAGGGGCGGGAGATTGTGGCCTTTCTTAATGTTAATATTAGTGAACCAGTGTTCGAAAAAACAGATGAAGCCTAAAAACTGGCCCCTTTAATTGTTGTTAGAAAAATCCCTTCTTAGATCTACAAAGCCAAGAAAGATTTTCTTTTGGTAAGATTTCTATTTTGCTGGGTGATGAATAATGAAAAGATTGTGATAGAGCGCGTACATCGCTAAATGCAATGCCAGTCGTTCAGGTTTCTTCGTCGTATTCCAGGTTCTCCGAAAGATCCGATTCACATTTGCCCGGAACATTGCATAGGAATGATTCAAACTAAAAAGCGGATCATAACCACCACCTTTAAGTTCTCCTTGTCCCACGACGCATCCACGCTGACCTTTATATGGTTTATGGCGACAACTAGGGAAGAAGCTTTCGACATCTGCCGGATAGTGTGGACTCTCGTCGGATTTCAGAATCGCTCCGGGCGCAATGAAGGGGCGAAGTTCCGCAAAGAGTGACTGTCTCTTTGCCTTTCGCTCATCTTTTCGTGTGCCGTATTTCTTAAGAGATCTTTTT
>DFXZ01000002.1 GCA_002381805.1 Bdellovibrio sp. UBA4095 | reverse complement strand
GCTCCAGTTTTTGGGGCCAAGGTCAGCACTCATAGAAAAATTTTAACAACCAGCCTCCATTAATACAACCCTGTTTATAGAAGTATGTCCGGACTGGTAACAGTTCGGATTCTCTATTCGAATCATGGTGTAGGTAGGATGGCACTCTGAATTGCAGGGACATGTCGCAAGGGAATAGTCCCTTTTTATATATGAGGAGATTGTATGAGCGACAGTGCTCTAGCAGAAAACTCCGGTCACGACACCCAGGAAACACCACCAGTGAGAAAGCCAAGTAGAAAGTCTTCCGTAAAGGAAGCAAGTCAAATTACGCCAGTTTCAGGCGGCAGCGCTAAAAAGTCAGGTCTAAAAAAGTTGGACGTGGATACGGTAAAGTTGCTTGCTCAACTGAGGGAGCGCGCGAATAGGAAGGAGTTCGGCCGAAAGGTGCGTGATAACGAGATCATTTACCTAGCGCTGACACTACTAGAAGCAAAGCACATTGAGGATCTAAAGGAGCAGACCTATTCGGAGCAGGATAGGCTTCGCTTTGCTCACCTTGAATATCAGAAGGCGCACGGCAGAATCAGTCTTGACCAATTTATTGGAAAGCTCATCCGCGGCGAAATTCAAACGCTTGTTAAGGCTTGATGGCACATAGCATGGGTCAACGCGAGCGCGAAGGTTGTTTTTACTTCAAGATTTTAGAAGGTTAGGTGTATTGTGAATCAAGAATTGAGAATTGCTGGTGATAGACCAGAGGCGTTCTTTGAAAATTTAAAAGGTTGGATGAGTCCCAAAGAGGTCGCTGATAAGTTCGGACTTTCGGTTTGGACAATATATAAATGGAAAAACCGAGGACGCCTTGCTGGTGTGCCAGATGGGCTCTTTGTTAAGTTTAATCGCAAACTATATATACGAACAGACGTTCTAGTGAGCTGGATATCTTCACAGAATCCGACCGACATTGTTCGGTTGTGATAGGGGAGATAGGGCGATGGCAATTAGAAAAGTTGTTAGAGCAAATAGCAATGTTAAATGGGAAGTTCGTATTCACGAGAACGGACGTGGATCGAAAAGAATCAAGAGAGTCTTTGATAAAAAAATAGACGCTGAGAAGTTTCTTTTTGATTTCAAGTCGAGCATTAAGGAAAAGCAAAGTGACGTTTTCAAAGACTGTAGCTTTGATGATCGCTATTTCCGTGAGGAGGCCGAGTATTGGTTGAGAGACGGCGAGCTGCGATTTTCACCTGGCCATTTGGTTCGCGTAAAGAGCATTCTAAATGAGATTTACGGAAAGTTTAGGGACTTGAAAATTCAAACGATCACGCCAGAGTTTTTAAGTCGTTATCAACATATGGAGAAGTCAAAAGGACTTTCAAATGCTACAGTAAACCGAAAGACAGAAGTGATTGTAGCTGTGCTGAACTTCGCGGAGAAGCAGCGCCGGATTCCATTTAACCCATCAAAAGGTTTTTCTAAATTAAGAAGGCAGGCGGGTGAAATGTTATTTTGGAGCGAGGCAGAGGCACTGAGTTTTCTGGCCTCAGTTGATAGTGCTTATCCTAGGCAGCATGAGCAAAGATGGGTCTACATCGTTTATTTACTCGCTTTGAATACGGGAATGAGAGCGGGTGAAATATGGGGCCTTAAGCCTTTGGACATAGCTGCGGATGGCAAGAGTCTTTGGATCCGGCGGCAATTCAATAGGGTAAGTCTGGAGCTCGGCCCGACGAAGGGGAGGAAGGCCCGGCATGTTCCTTGTCCTGGAATAGTCTTAGAGGAACTGAAACTGTGGATTCGCCGAAGAGGTGTATCTTCTGAAGAGACAGTATTTCAAAACACTCAAGGTAATCCAGTTTGTCATGACAATTTTACGGATCGACAATTTGCTAAGGATCTGAAGAGATGGGGAGGAAGGGTTATCCGCTTCCATGATTTGAGGCACACGGCAACGACACTGATGATTTCAAAAGGGATTGATGTAAAGACGGTGAAAGAAGTTTGTGGGCATGCTGATGTGGCGACGACGATGAACTATGTACATCTGGTCGCGGGCGCAGTTCAGAAACTATCGGAGATGTTTATTGTTGGTCCTGCTCGTTTGGAGGATCGAAAGATGTCGATTGTTAAAGGGTCGGTCGGGTGAGAGATTTGGAACGATTGCACTTTATTTGTATCAGCTCGGAAGTTTGGTTGACCCTCGGTTGACCCTTTTTAAGAATTTCATTCAGACAGAGTTCAAAAAGACGAGTTCCAGAAACAAAAAAACCCTTGGAATTCCAAGGGTTTATAAAAATAAAAAATTGGTTGCGGGGGCAGGATTTGAACCTACGACCTTCGGGTTATGAGCCCGACGAGCTACCAGACTGCTCCACCCCGCGACAAGATGAATTGCTGAAGACACAGTTATAGTTCTTAACGCCTTTAGGGTCAACCCCTGGCCCGGATATTTATATAATAATACATTGTATCATTTGCCATGGTCTAGAGGGCATTGTTAAACTAGGCACCTAAAATATGAGGGGAAGTGAGAATGAATCGCGCAGAAGCATTGATGGAGAAGCCTTTTTCACTCAGTTTGTCTTCGGGATTCTTTGGTTATTTTGCTCACCTTGGTTTTGTAAAAGCTTTCGAGGCAAAAGGCCTTAAGCCCAGCTTGCTAAGCGGGAGCAGCTCAGGGGCTATCGTTGCTGCTGGCCTTGCTAGCGGACGAAGTGCTGAGGAGCTGGAAGAAATTTTCTTGCGAGTCGGTAAGGATGATTTCTGGGACCCTACAGTTGGTTTCGGCTATTTAAAAGGCCAAAAAATTGAACAACTATTAAATGAATACTGTGTACCCAGCTTTGAGGAAGTGAAGATCCCTCTGCATATTTCCGTTTTTAATATTCGGCGTTTTAAAACCGAAGTTTTTAATGCGGGCTCTATTGCAAAAGCGTGTCGAGCTTCAGCCGCAGTTCCGCTTTTGTTCCATCCCGTGAGAATTAAAGGGGCTTTTTACTGGGACGGCGGTATCAGAGATCGAGCCGGACATCGTGGTGCTCGGTCAAGCTCGCATGTTCCGGTGATCCATTACCTGGAGTCAAAAAGCTGGATCAGTCGCGTGGAAGACAAATTCCTTTATAGCGATATTCACAAGCATCCCTTTTTCTTCCGAACGTCCAGTCAGATCCGAATGGGGCCGACTTTGCTTCATCATGGAAAAGATGTGATTGAACATTTTCAGCAGAAAACTTCAGCTTGGCTAGAGGAATCAGTTTAACTTTTTCTAAGAAACTGCTTTAAGACTCTGCGAAAAATCTGCATCGATAGTCCGTTCCAAAGAGCATCAAAACCATGGGTGGCAAATTTAAATCTGAGGTAAGTGATATCAAGTCCCTTCCGTTCAGCTTCACGGAAAAGCAAATCACTTTGCTGAATGTTGACTACAGGGTCGTTATCGCCATGGACAGCTAAGATAGGCGGCATTTCAGGATGCAGAAGTTTTGCAGGACTCAGTTGCGCGTAGAGCTTCAGGTTGTCTGGACTATCTCCAGTAACTTCTCTGATCCATTGGGGAGTCTTAAGAAGATCATTCGGCGACGACTCTGCAACTAAAGATGAAAGGTCTGTCACAGGATACAAAGCGATCACTCGTTCTATCTTGTTCGAAAATTTGGCTGCTAACATCAGCGCCAAATGGGCTCCTGCGGAACGTCCGTAAAGAACAACTTTTTTGTTGGGACTTTCGCTGGCATAAATCTCCAAAAAAGTTTCTTCGACCGAGGAGATGATACGACTCAGATTGTCTTGAGGATACTTTTTGTAGTTGATCGAAATCACCTCAGTTTGAAGCTGATTGAAAAGTCTTGAGATGAAAGAGAGTTGCCTAGCATCCCCATGTTTCCACGCCCCGCCATGAATATGTATGCATAGCTGCTCTGGCGTTTCCGAAGTCGGAAACCTTAAATGTCCGTTGTGCATGAAAGTCGTCTTGGAGCTCCAAGGAACACATTTAACGGATCTGTGGAATGGCCAGATGTTTTTTACAAGCGAAGTGGGCCAGCTTAAATCCTGAAGACCTTGCGAATTATCAGATGGGTGCTCCTTAAAAATTTGTGTTCGTTGAAAAATATAAAAAATGATGACGATCGGAAACCAAAGCAGCCAGGGGCTTACTAAAACATGGAGTATCGAAAGAGCCAAAGATAAAGCAATCCATTCAGTAACAAGAATTTGCAAATACCAGAGCCAACCCCAGCGAATCCATCGCGTGGGGATAAATATGATGGAGCACCAGGCGAGGGCTAGGGCATTTATTGCGACTAAAAAATAAAAACTCTCGAGCACGTTCTCATCTCCAAACCATAGGGTATTTTAGAGCGAGGTGCTTTGTCTAAGTTAAAAATATCGATTTGTGTTTTGCCGCGATGAGAATTGAATGAATTTTCGGCTATCACTCGATTTGTTTCGATCCATTGATCAGGGCGTTGCCGGTCGATGGCCGATTCAGGAACTTTTTCTAGTCTTTCAATCACAACCTTTGCAGAAGTGGTTTGTAGATCGGTCAGGTGCTCAATAATGTTGGTTTTCATCTGAACGAGGTAAACGGGGATGCCTTCGGCCGCCAACTGATGAGATAGTTTGCGTGCAATCACGAAAGCGCCTTCTTTTACAGTCATGGGCATTTGTCCACCGGAGTAGGGAAGCATTCCTTCCGGATATACCGCAAGACTGACTCGGCCATTTTGTTTTTTGGCGATATTTTCTTTAAGTAAGTCGATACTTTTTTGCACTGGATTGGAGTTAGGATCGTTATCGACTACGAACACAACATCACCTGCAGACTCTGGTGGCGGAATAGGGTAGACGGACTTTCGAGTCATCGTAATATGATGATTGGATCCCAAAAGGAGTGAAGTTTTACGGGCCAAGGCGATGTCCATCAATGGCTGGTCATGATTACCTATAATAATAAAAACAGCTTTCTCGTGTTGGCCAAGATGTGATTTTACGGGGTCGATCCCTATAAACTCATAATTCTGAGTTCTTAAGAATCGACTCTCTTGCAAAGAATCCATCAGTTCGGACAGGGATTTTTTCTGACAAAAACCAGCAGCCAAGGTGCACAAAGAGCGTCCCAGATTCTGGCTCGCTTGGAAGACTTGGTTTATGCCCATCGCAGCCGGTACTTTGATGGATTGCCCTTTAATCAAACCGATCGAAAGTGAATCAAGGCTTTGAGTCAGTCTTTTTAGTTTTCTTTCTTGAATAGGTGAGGTGCTTTTATGAGCCTTAATAAACTCGTGCAGCAAAACAAGTTGGCGATGAATGGCTATTGAAAGATTAGATTCATGCGTAACCAAAAGCTTTCGGTCGTCCTTGGTCGCATTCTTTTCTAGAAAAGCTTTGTTATAAAGATCTTGAAGTTCGCCAATTCTTTTCCGAAGGGCTGTCTTTTGCAACTCTATGGAACTTTCGGTCATCTGAATCATCTCGGGAGTAACTTGGGAGCTGTTGCGAATAAATTCACTAAACGAGTCAAACTGATATTCGGTTAAATGACCAAAGGAATTAATTTTCTCAAAGTACTTAGGCGGTATACCTTGCCCATCTTGGGACCAAGCATTTGGGGTGATGAAAATAAGTGCAAGGAGCAGACAAAAGAATGTCATCATCAAAGTTTTCATAGGCCAAGCTCCAGACTTTCAATTTTATTTGCGAGCATCAAATCAAAGCTTCCCCATTCGGGTTTATAGAGAGCTTTTCCATGAAGCTGAACATTGGCAGTCGAAAAAGTGAGGACACTAAGAGTTCCAACGTCATCGAAGGTTTTTTTGCTTAACTGACCCTGCAGTTGAATGCCTGACTCATACTGAATTTGAACTTGGTGCCCTTCTTGAAGTTGATCTAAGGTGATGTCATTTCCCTGGGACTTGATTGAGCTGATTTTTCCAATAGGAGACGAATAACCTTGCCCATGGACGGCAAGACCTTGCTCAGGAAGTGTCTGCTGAGCTCTGTCTAAAAGCTGTGTATCTCTGGTAAACTGAAGAAAGATAGGTTCTCCAGCGGTGTTGTACAAGACTTTAGAAAGCACGCCTTCAACACCTGTGTTGTCGGTTACAATTTTAATCGGCATTTGTGATTCTATTGCGTTGTTAAGTATACTCGTCGTGCTTTTTGTTGGATGATCTTTCGGGAACCATTCTTCCCAATCCTTAATTTTGACTGGATCCTTTTGTAATAGACCCGTTTCTAAGTGAAGTCGGTCCTCCCAGAATTTGGTAAGAACTTTCTGCGCTTGACGAGTGGTTTGAACCCACTGTTTATATTCAGGACCTTGTCCGGACCATTTCTTGTGCAGCAAAAATGCATAATACACTTTCACTCCATTCATGTGGTGATTTAAGAACATACTCGGGATCATTGGGACACCGACATCATGATGGGTGTAGAAGTGGTAATGCTCTACCGCTGCCTTGAGGTTGTGATCTTGGATGGAGTTTTTCATATTCAGGAATTCGGCTTGCCATTGATGCATCAGGAGCGTCATCTGTTCATCTTGTTTTTTACTTAGGTTCTGGGCTTTTCTGTAAGCATTGATTTTCATGTAACGGTCGGCCTCATGACGAACGTCATGCATCCAAAAAAGACCGCCTGGACGTTTAAATCCATCAGCTGCAACAGGTGTATTAGTAGCCCCTAGGAAGTGTAAATTGTGTGGCAGGACGTGAAGAAATGCCGAGGAGCCAAGAGCTTGCACAGACGGGATAATTACATACTCAAGAGTATCTTTCCTTTCGAAGGCTCGACGGAATGGTAACTCGGCTAATCTGAACTCTGTTGCGATTTTTCCGCTGCGAACTTGCACAATGGGACTATCCTTAACTTTGTACAAACGAAGTTCTGCGTCAATATCAAGACGTCGATAGCCATGCATGTTCATGTCGAGGTATTTGGAAATCTGATAGTAGGTGTTTAGTTCTTTGAATTGAAAGAATCCGCGAATGCGAGAGTAGTAGTAAAGAGTGTAGATAGTGTCACGATAGGGGTAAGTGTTGGAATCAACCATATGTTGAATATCGCGTTCGACTTTACCTACGTATCTCAGAACCTTATTAATTGTCTCGACTGGAGACGATCTTTTGTTAAGCAAGCTATGTGCTATTTGATTACGAAGACTTTTTTTGTGGAACTGTAGTTGATTTATCAGCTCGGCTCTAAAAAGTCCCAAATCTTCCTTAATCTCGTGCATTGTGGCGGCCGCTTCAGGAAAATTAAATAACCGAGGGTCCTCGGGGGTCAGCTTCTTTTGCTGCTCAAAGCGTTCTTTCATGGTGTTTATGAATAATTCTGGATCGTTAAACACGAACGCTAGTTTTGGGTAGCGTTTAGATAGAACGTCGTTGCGGTGGCGGTAGTTCTTGAAAAGATCACCGCGTAATTGCTCTGGCTTAGCCAGAGTATAACGGGCACTAAGAAGATCTGCTGCTGGCGTGGATACCACTGACGCAAAAATGTTAGAGCATAAGGGCGCTTGCGCTTGGGCGCCTAATGGAGCCAGCAAAAGCGGGACTGCCAGGACTAGGAATAATAGAGCACGCCATTTTTGGTAGAGTAGAGTTTTCTTATCCATGATGCGAAACATTGCAAAACTGATACGGTCTTATAAGTAATTGGTTTTCTATTAGATGTTTCTGTCGTCTATTCCTTGGACAGGAGACAATCTTTGGCACTTTGGAAAGTAAATATACGATTATTTATCTGCTTTAATAAAATTGACAGCCGAAACTCACGGTGAGGTCTATCTCTAATAGTAGTGCATCGCCAATTGCGGGGCCCCGTAAGAGGTTTTGTGAAGGTTTTATTGGAACTTTCTGCAAAAATGATCTAGTTACTTTAAGAGATCCATTCCAATATCAACTTCGGGAGAAATTCGACAAATGATTCTTACTACGAAAGAGTTTGTGCGCAAGGGGTTCGAGCTTAAACATCTTACGTCGACAATGTGTTTGATAGTCTTTTTGATAAGTAAACCTTTCGTTGAAAGTCATTTTTTAGTTTCTCTGGTAGCATCCCTCTTCCTCGGAATAGCCGTAATGTCCTCGGTTCATCATGCCGAAATCATTGCCCATAAGATTGGCGAAGCTCTGGGGACTCTGGTTCTCGCGCTTTGTGTGACGGTTATTGAGGTAGGTCTCATCATCTCTCTTATGGATCAGGCGGGGCCCGAGGGGAGTGTTCTGGCTAGAGACACTGTTTTTGCAGCGGTTATGATCATCACGAATGGTATGGTCGCTCTTTGTTTAATTTTAGGTGGACTTAAGTATAAAGAACAGGAATTTCAGGTTCATGGTTCAAAGAGTTTAATGGTCGTGCTTATGACCTTGGCAATTTTGGTTTTCATCCTGCCGAACTTTACAACTACCACTAACGGACCTACCTACAATCTGATTCAAATGGTGTTTACTGGTGTCATTTGTATTTTGTTGTACCTGCTCTTCATATTTTTTCAAACCACGAGTCATAAATCTTATTTTGAGCCAGTTTCAGGAAGCCCTGGCGAGTTAGCCGTCGAGCTGGACACCCATGAGATATCGATGGTGGATGCTTTGTTAAGTTTCATCTCTTTGGGATTAAGTCTTGTGGCGGTGATCGGCTTAGCTAAACTGATATCACCTATGATTGAAACTGGAATCTCATATATTGGTGCTCCGCAATCAACCGTGGGGTTGCTCGTTGCGGTAATTGTATTGCTTCCTGAGGCCTGGGCGGCTGCAAATGCAGCACGTGCCAACAGGCTACAGACGAGCTTAAATCTCGCTTTGGGGTCAGGTATAGCAAGTATCGCACTCACGATACCAGTGGTTATTGCCTATTCGATTTATACCGAAAAACATTTGGTATTAGGGCTGGATCCTAAAAATATGGTCTTTTTATTTATGACATTTTTGGTGGGAACACTGACTCTTGGAGCAGGCAGATCGACACTCCTGCAAGGTGCAGTTCATGCCGTAATTCTGATTACCTACTTCGTACTCTCATTTGTGCCGTGAGCTAGAAAGCATAGTTCACGGTGACAACCGAATGCTCATAGACCAGGACATCATCGTGCAAGGTCAGAACCTTTCCGGATATTGAGTAGGCAGCCTTGTCCAGTATTTTTCCGTCAACTCGCACATCGTGAACAGCATTTACGTTTTTAGTGAGCGTGAATCGGCGAATGGCTTTTGATACGGAGACGTCAATCAAGTCTGAAAAGTGTGAAGTCCAGTCAGTAGAGCAAATATTGTAGATGCTTCCTTGAGTTGCAGACGCTAAGTCTTTATAGACTTGACCTTCCTTTGCTAAACATGGGCTTTCCTCTTTGCTAAGAGCTATAAATGAATTCACGCTAATATCTTGAAGTGAAGAACTCAGTTTTTGGGTCAACGAATCGATAATAAAGTTTGCGCTTTTGCTAGAGTTGTCGTCGGTGACAAAGACGATGATCTTTTTGGATTCTTTGCGGAGAAAACTCTTGGAGGGTTCGTTGCCGAGTGCATTTATAAGCAAATCGGGACCATTGGTAGATCCGACATTCAGGTCAATTTGCAGATGCGAATTAGGGTTAAGACTGCTATCGAGTGAAACCGAGGTGCCCATAGAGCCTTTACGACTTACAAGTAGAAAACGGAAATTTGTACTCTTGTTCAGCTCATTGACGAATGAAGTAAGATTATTGCGAACGTGTTCAGCTTCCTGCCCCATAGATCCTGAGTTGTCGATAACCCAAACCATATCAAGCGGTGCGCTTTGATTGCTAAAGCTAACTTTAAAACTTTCGGAGGCTGTCTCGAGAGGTGGAGGAGCTTCAGAGGACAGGTTTGTCGTCACTTCTTTAAACGCAACCTCGGAGGCGCAGTTTTGAAATAGGATTATAAGAGGCGCAAAGGCTACGAGCAAAAAGTACTTCTTCATGGATCCCCCTGTACTGATTCTATGCAAAATTTACACCGCTTTTTGGAGTGTGAAATCAAGAGTTTAGCTCAGATAAATCGCTGAGCTTTTGGTCATTGCCAAGAAGTTCAACGAAAAGACTGAAAGTACGGGTCTAATTTTTTGATTCAGTTTGAAACAATTTAAGAAATAAAAAGACCAGCAATTGTAGCGCTCATGAGGTTGGAAAGTGTTCCCGCAATCACTGCCTTAAGGCCAAGTTCGGCAATTTCGGAGCGACGAAGAGGTGCTAAGCTTCCTAATCCCCCTATGAGAATTGCGATCGACGAGAGGTTGGCAAAACCACAGAGCGCGAAGGAAATGATGGCTTTTGTTTTAACCGATAAAACCTGAAGTCCCAATTCTAGGATCTGTGGCTCTGGTTTTAAGTAGGGCCCGAAGTTCAGGTAGGCGACAAATTCATTCACTACCAGTTTTTGTCCAATGAAAGATCCAGCAATAACTGCTTCGCTCCAAGGGACTCCGATTAAAAAGGCGAGCGGTGCAAAAGCCCAGCCTAAAATTAACTGTAAGCTAAGTTCGCCATAACCGAACCAACCACCGATACCCCCGAGCATGCCATTGACTAGAGCTATAAGTGCTACAAAGGCCAGAAGCATGGCGCCTACATTAAAAGCTAATTGCAATCCAACGACTGCTCCGGAAGCCGCCGCATCCAGAACGTTCACGTGTTTCTCGTCCTTAATCAGGTCTTTTAGATGACTTTCGTTTTGTACAGGAGACGTTTCGGGAATAATAAGTTTAGCGAATAGCAGGCCTCCTGGCGCCGCCATAAAAGATGCAGCGATTAAATATTCAAGAGGTACTCCCAATTGCGCGTAACCAGCCATAACGGATCCGGCAACAGAGGCGAGGCCTCCGCACATCACAGCAAAAAGTTCGGATCGAGTCATAGTCGCAATGTAGGGTCGAACGATCAGCGGTGCTTCAGTTTGACCGACAAAAATATTTGCAGTGGCAGAAAGTGATTCGGCTTTAGAAGTTCCCAATGCTTTTTCAAGCCCTCCACCGAGGATCTTGATCACAAACTGCATAATTCCCAGATAGTAAAGCACTGCTATTAGGGAAGAGAAAAAGACAATAACGGGCAAGACACGAATGGCAAAAACGAATCCTTGAGATGCAAAAACATCGTACATCTTGTCGGAGGCGAGGCCTCCGAATATAAAATTGATTCCGTCATTTCCGTAGGAAATCACTTTGCCGACCGCCGTAGACAGTGCGGCAAGAATCTGTCGACCCATTGGAACATAAAGGACAAATGCTCCCAGACCCGCCTGGCATAGAAGAGCACCCAAAACGGTCCGAGTGCGAATGGCTTTGCGGTTGTTTGAAAGTAGGATAGCGATTCCAATAAGAACTGCGATTCCGATTAAGCTCATGAAAAAGTCCATGAAATCAAGCTAGACTGAGCGGTGAATTCAGTCAAAGGTTTCGAAACACCATGAAAGGAATTCGGTCCTTGTGGAATATTTAATTGCGATCCGTTGGGCAGAGCCGCAGCTCAAGCTGATTATCCATAAAGGTGAAAAATGAACTTCGGACTTCTCGGGCCAGTGTTACTTCGTCTTTCAAGAGCTGGCTCGGATCGAACTGAACGGTTGTAAACTGCGTTGCAATTCGAGCCGGAACGGCATGGTAACGATAGTCACTTCCGACCTTTTTAGACGGTCCCCAAAGTGGCAGGTTCAAATAGATGGTCTTATCTTCGTCAGTCACGAGAGTGGATTTGAGTAGGATATCTTTTTCAACGCAGTCTATGCTCGGAAAGGTAACGGTTCTTTCATTCATAAAGCGTTGACTCTTTTTAAAGCGAAAAGGACTGTTGTTTTCTTGCTGAAAGAGGCGGAACTCTTCTTCAAAATAGAGGTTGCCAGCGCTCGCATAGAGGGCTTCATAGTCAATGCTAACTGGTCGCGACCGACTGCAATCTGGAGCTATGGCAGGGAAATTTGTGGGAAGCGGAACACAGGCCGCGTTTGTCATAACTGAAAAAGGAGCCAGGAGAGTTGTTGGTGCAGAGCTTGTTGAAGTTGTCGCCTCTGAAATTTCATTTTCGGTATCTAGGGGCCAGGTCGCATGCAGCAAAGCGCGAACGAGCCCTTGCGAGTCGATCGCCACTGAACCAGAGTTTCCTGAGATGATAGAGCAATCTTTAAAAGAGACCACGGGACTGAATCGGTCTTGATAGCTCGGAACTAAGTCAGTACTTTGAATGCTCTTGCAAATCTTTCTTTTAAGTGTTGCATGTCCTGGTTTGTGTGGGGCGGGGTCAAAAGCAAACACTGTCAATTCGGTATTATTTGGAATTCCTTCACGACTGATGGTAAAAACCGGTCGATTTACATCTCTGTCAAGATAGATAACCGCATAGTCTGGTCTTTTTGCGGGTAGATCTCTTTCATCTGTAGATGCACTTAAGCCGTCTTCCGATAAGTGAAGGATGCGCTCGCAAGACGCACGTTCTCCATCAAAAAATGGTGTCTTTGGGAAGACAGCGGTTACCATCGCCGGGCACTGGTTCGGGTCTTGTTTAACTTCTGTCGGAATGCAGTGATTGTTTGTGATAAGAATGCGCTTGCCCACTAAAAAAGAAGAGCACCGAGCTGGATTCTTAGAAGTCTGTAAATCCCCTCCCAAGAGCAACGCAACTCCGCTGGGGCAATCCGTGGGATTAAACTGATCGCACGTTGCAAGTGAGCCGCCTTCGAGCGCCGGAGAGTTGTTGGGCTCCATGATTTGGTGCGAAGCTAACTGAGCGTCAATGCCAGGGTGTCCCTCGCAGGCGATTAATCCTATGCAACTGAGGAATAACAAAGCGAAAAAAGTCCTGAACATAATAGCGAGCTCCTAAGGTCATAAATAGCAATACGGTTTTACCTCCAAAAGCTCTGCCAAGTGAAATGAACGTCAGTGCATAATTGGTTGAGTACAGGGCCGCTTTGTCTCAAAATGAGAACAACTGTGTGGCAAAGATTGTCTGTCTTGCCGAATATTGTGAATCGGAACAAGCAGTTACCAAGGAGTGTTCGATGAATCCAAGCCCTATAGTAGTTTTGCGAGATGGAAGGGAAATGCCACAGTTAGGATTAGGGGTATGGCAGGTTCCCGATAATCAAGCGATCAATTCTGTGAGCGAAGCTCTGCGCTGCGGATACCGAGCTGTCGACACGGCGGCAATCTATCGAAATGAAAATGGAGTGGGGCAGGGTATTAAATCAAGCGGTATAAGTCGCCAGGAAATTTTTGTTACGACAAAGTTGTGGAATGAAGATCAGGGGTATGACCTTGCGATGCGGGCGATCGATTCGAGTCTTAGCAAATTGAATCTTGAGTATGTTGATCTGTATTTGATTCATTGGCCATCACCAAAACGCGGACTTTACAAGGAAAGTTGGAAGGCGCTCGTCGAAATCAAAAAAACAGGACGAGCTAAGTCAATCGGGGTTTCCAATTTCATGGCCGAACATTTGCAAGAAATTATGGATGCCACTGGCGAGGTTCCGGTGGTCAATCAAGTCGAACTTCACCCCCGATTTCAACAACGGGAGCTGCGCGAGTTCCATGATAAACACAATATATTTACTCAGTCCTGGAGTCCTCTTGGTCAGGGTAAAATTTTACAGGAGCCTGTGATTCAAGAAATTGCGCGCAAGTACGGAAAGACTCCGGCGCAGATTGTGATTCGTTGGCACTTACAAAACAATTTGATTGTTATTCCTAAGTCGGTGACTCCGACGAGAATTCAGGAGAATTTTGACGTTTTTAACTTCAAGCTCGAAAGCTCTGACTTTGAAAAAATTCAGAATATGGATGATCCGAATGGAAGAGCAAGTTGGCATCCTTTGACGGCGGACTTTTAACTTAATTTATTGCGAAAAGAGGGGAATTCCATGAGTTCAAAAATCTGTCTCTTGGTGTTTTTATTTGTGATGGGGGCGTATGATAGAGCTTCCGCGGCTGAGGCGATTAAAGACAATTCCTTTTTAATCGAGGAAGCTTACAATCAGGAGGCGGGGGTAGTGCAATTCGTTCAGACCGTTCAGTATCTCGAGCCATCTGAAGAGTGGGCCTATACATTATCTGTCGAAGTTCCCGTGCCGGATCAATCCCATCAACTGTCATTCGCTGTCCCACTCTTCAAACAAGACGTCCGTGATAGTCAGCTTCAAGCGGGAGATTTGTTGCTTAATTACCGATACCAATTGTTCGAGAATGAGTTCGTGGCGATGGCTCCAAGGTTTTCGCTTATTCTGCCAACTGGAGATCATAAAAAGGAATATGGTTCAGATGTTTTTGGATTTCAGTTTAATCATTCTATTTCAATCGAGCTGACAAAGGATTGGGCGACTCATTGGAATTTAGGTTTTACCTATTTACCGGATGCAAAGAATGCCAACGACGAAACTGCCCATCTCTTTGGTTATAATTTCGGGGCGAGTTTGATTTACATTTCCTCCGCTTCCACTCAAGTACTTTTTGAGTTTCTTTCCAGCTCGCAAGAGCAGGTGACAGCTCCGGATTCTAAGCAAAACGTATCAAGCTATTTTTTTGCGCCGGGTGTCCGAACAGCCTTTAAAGTTGGAAAAGAAACGGAAATTGTTCCAGGTTTAGCTGCACTATTGGGTGTGGGGCCTTCAGCCGTAAACCATGAGCGCGGTCTCTTTGTTTATTTTTCGATAGAATCCAGACTCTGGTAGAATCATTTAGGCTGCCTCATTCAGAGATAGTGACTGTATAGGTTTTGTACGGAAAGCACGGATTTTTTATTTAAATCGACCAATAATTTGATGGTCATTTTTTTTTGGAAGCGATTAGGCAATTTTTTCCCCATTTAGCTACGATACTCCTTTAGGTCTAGGGCTAACGAACCGATGTGAAAAGACTAGTACGGCTCATTATAGGGGGATGTATGAGAGTCTATAAACACATTCTTGTGCTTGCAATTGTCGCGGGCTCTATCCCTTTGAGTTTTAACGCTTGTACTGGTGGCTTTCAGATTGCCGCTGATTTGGCATCAAGTGATCTTGGTCCCATTCTTGGCCAAGAAATTCCAACTGACCTGCCTCCGGCCTCCGCTAGGTTTAAATTCCAGTGTTCAGCACCTGAGCAAGTGGGAAATCAAAATCCAGGAGTGAAGCGTCTTACAAAATCAGAACTGATAAATACACTTAAGTCCGTCATAGGCACTCAGCTGTTTGCTGACTCGGTAATTTCGGGACTGGTAAACGGAATGCCTGATAGCGAGTCTAATAAGGTGGTATATATCTCTCCCACCCACACGCAAGACTACGTCGTGACACTTGTCGGAGTCGCCGACCGGCTTACCGATTTAATTGAGAAAGATGCGACTGTACGAAACTACTTTTTTGGAAGTTGCCAGACCTACAACGATTCTTGTGCACAGAGTTTCATCACGTCATTTGGCAAAAAGGTTTTGCGACGTCCCTTATCGAGCGGGGAAGTTGCTGCAGATTTTAGTTTTTACCAATCTCAAGGCGGCGGTCTTCGCGGCTTGACGTCAGTTTTGTATAAAATGATTCAGGCACCATCTATGGCGTTTCATATAGAAGCTGGACAGGGAATTTCGAATGGTCGTACACGTCTGACAGACTACGAGATTGCTAGCCGAATTTCTTATCAGACAATTGCTTCTCCGCCAGATCAACAGTTGATGGCGGCGGCAGATGCTGGAAAGCTGCAAGATCTAGGTGAAGTTAAAGCCCATGTTGAAAGATTGCTGGCTTCAAATTCAGGTTTAGCAAAAAGTCGGATCAAAGAATTTTTCACTTACTATGCTGACCTAGACAATGTCTCGGATCCTTTTCAGGCCGTTGGCGATCAGCACGGGATTTTAACATTTGGTTTAGGCGACGAAATGGCTGACGAGGCATTTGATTATATCAACCACGTCTTTTGGACTAAAAAAGGTGATTTCAAAGAGCTGATGAGTTCACGAGATTCGTTCCCGCGCAGCGAAAATATGCGTAAAATCTTGGGTGCTAATTCAATCGTTGGTACCAATGGCGCTCCATCTCAGGCCGACCCTTACCATATTGGTCTTCTACATCGGCCGGCTTTATTATCGACATCTCAGCCTCGTACCGCACCGATTTTGCGGGGAGCGCACGTGCGTATGCATTTTCTCTGTGATGAGCTACCGGCGGCTCCCCAAGATGCCGTTAACGCCGTTTTGGTCACATTAAAAGATATTGAAAACCGCACTAATAGAGCGAAAACCGAACTGATTACTGGTGGCGCAGCCTGTGCTGGTTGCCATCAGTTTATCAATCCCATCGGCTTTGCGTTTGAGGCCTATGACCAGATGGGCATTCGACGAAATCAGGAAGTGGCTTTGAATGCAGATGAAAGTCGAGTGGGGATCTTTCCTATCGATACAAGAGTGACGGATCCTCGTCTAGAAGAGGAAGAAGTTTCCGGACGAGTGCTCAATGATTCAATTGATCTGGCACTCGCAATGGCAAACGGTTCAAAAGCACGAAGTTGTTTTGCACAACGGGCGTTTGAGTTTATTCAAAAACGCAAAGTACTACCAGATCATGATGGGTGTGGTCTTGCTAAAGCAGAAAGCGTAGCTCACACGGGAAGCTTACGTGATGTAATTATTCATTCTATCGCCAATGAGAGCATCTTTTGGCGACACGCTAGGAATTGAGGTCAGGATGAAATACAATCCAATGAATCGAAGAATGTTTTTGATAGGAGCGGGGGGTAGCTTTTTGTCTATTCCCCTTCTGACCTCATTATTGCCTCGGTCGGTTGAAGCACAGGTGAATAGTAGTCAGCCGTTACGATTTATAATGATTGGAAGTGGCTATAGTCCCGGCGAAGTTCCTTTTTTCGGTCCCATCAGTAAACAGCTTCAAAAGCAAGGCGGTAACGAACTCATTAATCAAGTGGGCGTTCTTCCACTTAAAGGTATGAGCAACTTTTCCTATATATTAGATCCGTTTTTTGCTGCTGGTTTGCAAAGTAAAATTTCTATTTTGCGCAGTCTCGATATTATGGCAAAGATCACTCTCCCTCATCCTCAAGCGGCTCCAGGATGTGCTTCTTTTGATGATGGTAACGAGGGCTGGTCTAATGGACGACAAGAGTCGGTAGACATGTTGATCGCGCGCAGTATTCAAGGCGTACCGGAGTCGACTCGGCACGTGGCCATTACACCTCAGTTTCCAGATGGAACTAAGACTTACAAAGTTTATTCTTTCAAATACGACAGCACTCTGCAAAAGTATCAGCAGATGGTGGGAATTAATGATCCCAATTTCTTGTTAGCAAAGTTGGGTGTTGGTAATAGCCAGAACCCGGCACCATCGCCAACTGGGATTTCCCGTCGAGATATTCTCACCAAAGTCTTTGAGGATTATAACCAAGTTAAAAAGAATTCCCGCCTTTCATCGGAAGATAAGCTGCGTTTGGATCACTATATGTCTTTAGTTTCAGATATCCAGAACGGTATGGATAGTGAGCCACAAATGCCTCAACTGGCTTGCGCCAAACCATCTTTGCAGCAGGAAATCCCTTATCCGGAGCCTCCTAAGTTTTCGTCAAAGGGGACTTCCTCAGATTCAAACTACCTAAATGATCCAAGCGTAAAGGCAGAAGCAGAGAGAATCGTGGCGGAATGGCAGACCAAAGCACGCCAAGCACAAGACATTCGAATTTCTAATCACATGAAGATCATTCGTGCCGCATTAATGTGTGATGTGACTCGAGTGGTTTCTTTAGCTTTCCGCTACGACGGCCAAGGAGATATGGATCATTCGTATCACCATGCAGGCGCACATCTGAATAAAGTTGATGATACGGTATTTGCTCGCTCTTTCTATTCCAGCCAAAGACGGATCGCAAGTGCGACGGCGCAGCTTATGAAAAGTCTGGATGAAGTCAGAGAAGGCACTGGCACAATGCTTGATAATTCAATTGTCTACTGGGCACAACAGTTTGCTTGTTCGACCCATGCCGACCCGGCTCATGCGAAAGCGAATATGCCAGTCTTGGTAGGCGGGACCGCGGGGGGCCAGCTGAATGCAGGTTACTTCATTGATTACCGAACTGCTGAGCAAACTGACAATAGATACAACCCACGCGGAGTTCCGCTGAATAATCTTTTGGTCACATTTCTTAACTGTTTTGGAATTGGTTCTTCTATGTACGAAAACTCGGCCAATAAAGGTTATGGCAATTACGGAGGAAAAGGAACCAAGCCAGAGTTTGCCAATTTTAATACAACTTCTGCGCGAAGATCGGCCTTACCATTCTTTTATAAAGGTAAAACGATTGGCTGATGCCATTTCCCGCGAATGGAGCAGCAGCTTTACTGGAAGCAGGCTGGAAGGCGATCTTTCGTCAAATCTTTCACATGGATTTTAACTGCTCGTCCGAACGGGTGAAGAGCAATGTGGTTGCGATCCCAGCAGGGCGGGCGTTCAAGTTCGATAGTCTCTACTTTCCCAGCGGCAGAGACGTTGAGACCCACTCTACTTTCTTCCTCCAAACTGATTGTGACATCTTTGAGTATGATGATGTCTTCGCGCGCAAAGCCGAAGCCGTAACTGCTTCCGTCTGCAAAAAACGAGAGTCTAACGCCTTCGATTTCATGAAAATCACAGGGAAAAGCTCTTGAAAAAACCGCATCCAGGCGATCTATCGAACCGTCCTCTTTAAAAGTCACAGTCGTGCTGTGGTGATCGGGATTGATAAAGCACCGCTCAAAGGACTGGAACCGTTGTAAAGCCTGGAGGCTAAACTTGGTCGTCATAGCAGACATCAGGTTGCCATTGTCATAGAACTTCAACGGGGCTGTGATCCATTGATTGTGCAGGCCTTTCATCCCAAGCGTGATTTTAAAATTCTTATAAGAAGCACTTGTAAACCTCAACGATTGAAGAGCGATCAAGTAGTCTTGAGGTACAACTTCGGCAAACACTGTTGAATTGAGCCAGCCATTAAAAAAACGCGCCGATTCTGAAGTCTGATGGTGATTCTCTGGCAATGAGGCTTCTCGATAGATAAGCTCGTGTACTATAAGAGCCGCTTTGTTTAAGGTATCGAGCTGGTCCCAGATGTCCTGACTGATTGTATAGCGATACTTCAGTCTGAAGTCTGGAGTTTTTTGGTAGACCGCTAGATCTAGGCTGCATTCCTTGGGTATGTAGGTGAAACCCACGTCGGGCACGGGGTAAAGCTTTTGGCCGCGAATAAACTGCGTTTCTTTGAAGAAATCCTTAAACCAAAGTCGATAGAGTTCGGCTCGGTAGAAATCCTTTTCTTCGAGGCGATCGATGAGGTATTGAACCCGATCTTCCACGGTAGTTAAAGATTTGGGATTTGCGTCAATGGCAATGGATCCTTGAACTTCAGCTTCATGTAGATCTAAGACCACGCTTTTATCGGGACACATAACGACGAATCCGCCGTTCCCAGTTTCAGACCAATCGTTCCCGGCAAAGCTGTTAAGGGAAAAAATAAAAATTATAATGCTGCAGATAGTATTCATATTCATTTGATTAGGACCGACTTAAAGGGAAGAGTTCAATGCACATCATATAAACCTGATTTTTAGAGCCATTCGTATATTCCTGCGCAAACTTACGACGGAATTTTAGAATGGCTTTTTTCATTTGGGGAAGCTTACGTTCGTCCACGGAAAAGGTGATTGTAGACAAGTCTCTTTTGTCGAGAGGCACCTGATCCATATTATCGATGATATGTTGCAGCTTATTCTTATGGGACAAGCGAAGAAATCGGCTGGGGATATCGCTGGTTGTGATGAAAGGTCCTTCGCTTCGGACTGGAGTTCCATCTTCATTTGTAATGAGTCCCAGGCGTTCCAGCGTTTGCAGTGAGTTTTTAACAGTGGTCTCTGGAATGTTAAGGCGTTCAGCAATATTGGCTGGAGTGGGATCGAAATTTTTTAAAGTTAGCAGGGATGTAATGGCAAAGTGGTGCCATTCCACGGTTAAGGCCAGTTCATCATCTTTAAGGACGCGGTATCGAGGCGATTTACGAGAAGCCGTATCACTGGCTACAAGACGGATGAAGTACTCCTCTTCTGCTGGATCGAGATGAAGTCTCTGGGAAATTTTTTTGGCAGTCTTTGCAGAAAGAAATCTTTCTCCCGAGAAATATTGGCTGATACGCCCGGAATTGCTTTGTAGATCGCGGGCAAAGGCTCGCATTGAGTATCTTGGGTTTTTGAGTTTTCTTTTGTTGTATTGATTCAGCAAAAACTGAGCGGCTCTCGACATAGCCGAACACTACAAACAGTTAATACTGGAGTCAATCTATTGAGATTGGCCACTAGAGCCGAAAAAAACTAAAAGGCGCTACCAGAGTTAAATGGTAGCGCTCAAGCTGTGACATGCCTATTTGGTTAGGTAGCCGCCATCAACAGCAAAGTAGGCACCCGTGACAAAGGAGGCCTTATCAGAACCCAGCCATACAATCATCTCTGCAACTTCGTCGGGCTCTCCCAGTCGCCCGATGGGGTGCATTGAGACAAGACCTGTTCTCATTTCAAGGGTTAAGTTGTTTTCAATCATCGGTGTATTGATAAAGCCTGGTCCCACAGAATTCACGCGAATTTTTTGAGAAGAATACTCCAATGCTGCATTTTTGGTCAGTCCCACGACGCCGTGTTTGGCGGCCACATAGGCTGGAGCATTCGCAAATCCGACTTGCCCTAAAATGGAAGCAATATTAACGATGGATCCACCCCCGGCTTTGAGCATAGCTGGTATTTGATACCGCATTCCGTAAAACACTCCAGAGAGGTTGATCGAAATCACCTTGTCCCAGCCTTCGATCGGATATTCGCCAGTAGGTGCGCTGGGCCCGCCAACGCCGGCATTATTGACGGCAAGATGCAGTCCCCCGAAATGCTTTACGGCTTCATTAACTAACATTTCATTGTCTTTTGCAGAAGAGGCGTCAGCTTTTATGAAAAACGCAGAGCCACCTCTTTTTTCGATGAGATCGACAGTTTGTTTTCCAGCGCTCTCGTTAAGATCGGAAACGATGACTTTAGATCCTTCAGCTGAAATTTTGAGTGCAGCAGCTCTGCCAATTCCAGAACCGGCACCGGTAACAAGCGATACTTTTTTATCTAAAATTCCCATGGTATCTCCTTATATTGATGTTCTGTTCCAAACTATGACATTCATCGCTAATGATGAATGAATTCCGGATCAAGTCGGAAAAAGACACCTAACGAAGTTGCGGACGTAAATTTTTATATTCGTAAATTGCATTAATGATATGATACAGAGAACTCGCTTTTGGATCCTGTGCCGTGAACTCGGAATTTTCCAGGCGGGTGTCTTGCCACATGCCCGGGCCCGGCGAATCCAAGTAGCCATTGAGTGCTGACAAAGCTTCATCGGCCGAACGAGCAAAAGAAGCTTGCTGTTCTTCGGGTGATTCCAATCCCAGTTTGACTGCGGCTTTGATTCGTTCGCACTGAGGCCAGAAGCGAGAGCTTTTTTTCTTGGGTGTGAAATCGCTCCAGACTTCGTCGATAACGAGATGATTTTGATTTAATCCATTTTTATCGGCGATTTCATATAGCGAGTGTCGCAGGTCTCTGCAATCCTCTCCAGAGATTTCCTGGTATACGGCCATCAACCACGACCATTCATAGTGATGGCCAGGTTCGAAGATAAATCGACCATCTGCTTTTTCAGGCGCCCAGCCTTCAGTAAAATGTTCTCCGAGCACACCTGTTTGCTTATCGATGAACTTGTTTTTGCAAAGTTCAAATAACTGTTGTGATAAAGCTTTCCAAGTCTCTGTCTCAGGATCCACAGTCATCCAGTGGAGACTGGCTTCAAAAAGATGCATGTGAGGGTTGGATTGATAGAACACTTTTCCTGATTTTATTTCCGTATAACCGCCACCTGGGGCTTTCCGTTCGCGTTCCAGGTAGTCAAGCAAACGGAGGGCTTTGTTTTTGATGTGCTGATTGTTCGTAACCTCATAGATAAGGGCCAGAGCAAAAAGAGCAAAGGCTTGCGTATAAAGATCAACATCAAGATTGTCAGGTTGTCCATCGGGAGTCACGGAATGAAGGCAGGCTCCAGATGGAAGTAAATAGTTATCAAGGAAATCGGCTGATCTCCGCACGATTTCTAAAGCCCGCGAAGTTTCGAAGACTTCGAGCTTTGCCGCAGTAACGAAAGAATAAATTTGCCGAGATTGCACCAAGGCCCGACGCGAAACATTCAGGGCTTGACCTTCTTTTGAAAGAGTCTCGACGAAGCCACCATTTTTCGCATCGACTCCTTGAACTGACCACAATGGGAAGACATCGTTTTTTAGCCATTGGAGTGAATTTGCGATCAGAGTTTGAGCATTTTCGTTCATAGTATCCTCGATCATCAGACACTACCGAAAGTTTAGCAGTCTTGTCTAATCCAAAGCCAAGCAATCGCCGCAGGATACCAATTAATCTGGCTTTATATAGGGACGTTTCGCCGCATTACTGAGTTTCCATTTTCCATTATCTTTCTTCCAGAGTAATTGGACTTCTCCGGGATCTCGCAGACGAACAACGTAACAGATTTCACCAGCAGAAACTTTCGCAGGGAGTTCTTCGGCGACGCAAGGTTTTAGAACTTTAACCGGTGCGCCGTCTTTTATAAGGACATAGATATCTTCGCGAGTCTTTTTGCCCACCCCTGTCGAAAATGAGTCCAGTACACAGCGAAGGGCCGGGCATTGTCTGAGCTTGTCTAGAAATTCTTGAGCCTGGGCGATAGAGAAAGCATCCATCATCGCGTTCCTTTGGTATTTCTTCTGTTCGAAGTAGAGCTGCCCGGTTGTGAAGAAGTTTTCTCAACCTTGCGGCACTCTGGTGAAAGTACAAATTGACTGATAGTTGGCGGATATCTGGAGTTCAGCTTTCCGCAAGATCCACTTTCGATCGGGCACTTGTAGGGTTTGTTGTCGCGCACTTCGAGTTTTTTAATATTCTCGTGATATTTGTTTTGGCCGCTTTCGGAGGCGACCACACTACAATTGATACCTTCATCCCAACCGGCGTCAACATAGTCTGCCCAGGTAAATTTTCTTATTTGAGTCCACCGCCCATCAGAGCACCGAAAATACGATTGGCTTCCTTCCCCCAGAGAATGATAAAAAAGAATGCCGTGGTAGTTGGCCATGGAGTCCGCATATGAAATGACTCCTGTTGATTTTTTTCCCGAGTGACTTTTTTCAGATCCAAGGCTGGAGTGCAAAGCCGGGTACATATCGTAGCCACTCCGTCGATAGGGGGTGTAAAATTCAAAACCTTGATCAATAAAGTGACCTAACTTATCCGTTCCAATAAGTTCGCCATTCACTTTAACAGTGGAAGCTAGGCTTAAACGATTAAAGATCCAGCCGTTTTCAAGAGCACCTTCGTAAACAGAGCCGGCAGCGCCTAAGGATCTTTTAGGGACTTGCGAACTTTCCTCTGCCCAAGTTTCGAGCGAACCAATGAAAAAACGAGATCCGTTTAAGTCATGAAATAAAATACGCAGCGAGCGAGGATCATTGCAGGAGATCTTCTGCTTATTAGCTTCGGTTTGGAGTTCTTGCAGACGGCGGTTCATTTCCTGGTCTAAAATCTCGGTGCTATCTTCAAGATGCTTATGTCGATCTGTAAGATTATCCGTTTCTTTGGCCCAAGTAGAGGGTGACAGGGAAATTAGAATGAGAAGAAAAAACCGAAAGCTCATAGAAGAACCTATCGGAATTCCTATGAGCTTTCTTAATTGTAAATCAGACTCGGGTTTGGTTACTTAAGACTGACTGTCTCTGTTTCACCCTTAGAATTTACCGTCACGACCTTAGTTTTAGAGACCCGAATGGTAGGGATTTCCACGGCACCTTCATTTTTAAGTTTTTCAATTTCAAAGGGAACAATCTGTTTAGGACCCTTTTTTCCGGGATGAAGCATATACTGATGCGCACAGTTTTTAGAGCAAGTATCCTTTTTAAATTCAAGCTCAGAGCACTCGACACAGATGAGCTCTTCGCTATCACATCTTTTGCATTCAATCTTGATTTCGCTGGGCTGACCGCAGTGCGGGCAAAGGCCGTATTTCTGAGACGGCTGCAGGTTTTGATCTAAAGCCACTCGATGATCGAATACAAAGCATTCGCCTTCGAACTGTTCATTAGGGAATTCCTTGATGTAGTTAATGATACCACCTTCAAGTTGGTAAACGTTTTCATAGCCTTGCTTCTGCAGTTCAAGGATTCCTTTTTCACATCGGATACCGCCGGTGCAAAAAATCAACATCTTCTTATCTTTAGAAATACCTTGCGACTCGATATACTGGGGGAAGTCCGTGAACTTTTCGATATTGGGATTCAATGCCCCTTTAAAAGTTCCGATTTTATATTCATACCAGTTTCGAGTGTCGATCATCACAACGTCTTCTTCCTTAAGGACCCGGTTCCATTCTTCAGGAGAGAGGTGATGATTCTTGCCCTCAGGTGGCATCATTTCCGGAATGCCCGTCGTCACGATCTCTTCACGAATTTTCACCTTAAAACGTCGAAACGGAGCTTTGATAGACTCTGAATCTTTGAAAAACAGATTGGGAAGGTCGAAGTAGGTACAAATAAATTTCTTCCAAAGCGCAAAGGACTCTAGTGAGGGGGCAGCGCAGGTCGAGTTAAAACCTTCGTGGCCAAGGATAACCAGACCTTTAACATTCAGTTCATCGGCTTTGTTTTCTAAGTCTTTTTGCACTTTTTCAGGGTCGTCGAGGCGAAGAAATTTGTAGAAAGTTGTAACATAATACTTCTGCGTATTTTGCAGTTCTTCTGACATAGGGCACCTTCTTTTCCAACCGGGAGCTGCCAAAAGACGTTCACTAAAGCAAAGGTCGTCGTGGGCTCATCGGGCTGCTGGGCTCCAAACCCAGGGGAGTTAAAAGTTATGGGCCCGTTATAGGGAGTTTTAGCGCTTGAGGCAAGCTTTGCCGTGTAATAGCCTGAAAATAGGAGGTGGGAGATGAGAATTTTAGCAAGTCTTATATTGCTGATCATGAGTTTAACAGGGGCTCTGGCAGAGGCGAAAGTTCCGGTTCCCACTCCCAGGTTTTCTGGATTATTTGATTATCAAGGGAACTTCGATATCCAGAAAGTCCGCCGAACGGAGCTTGTCCCATTTCTAACAGAAGCAGGGGAGCGCCGTCTGAAGGATCTTCGCCGTGCGGGTTACACCTGCATACGTAAGAACGCTCAGATTCATCGCTGCGCAAAAACCTGGAAGCCAGAAACAGCCCCCGAAGGAATTGCTGAATCCTTACAGGATTTCATGGGATCTGTGGAGGTCGAATTTTTTGCCGGGGACTCTGACGCTGAGTTGATTCATGATGGTTCATCTGTTCAGCAATGGGTGGTTCGAGATCAAGTTCGTCTTTTGCAGTCAAAGGTCCATCTCTATCGAGTCAACAGAACATATGAAGGACGCATTTCATTGAATTTCCCGGTCGGCGAGGAGCAGCCACTCGGGACATTGAATTTTCATAGCAAAACTCGCCTTGGTTTGGTTTTGGTTGCAAACTTAAAAGAGTCCGAAACTGTCACGATGACTTATGTCTTAGAGCCTTATTTAGACAAGGCTCTCTAAGAGCGTCGCATCAAATACTTGTAAGCTGTGGGTTTTCCCCTTAAAACTATGCTTTTCATAGGGATATAAAAATGCTCGCAGCTCCTCAGATACAAAAAGAAATTCAGCGCCGTCGTACCTTTGCCATCATATCGCATCCAGATGCCGGTAAAACAACACTTACAGAAAAACTGCTTTATCATGGCGGAGTGATCCACGAGACCGGAGAGGTCAAGGGAAAGCAAGGGTCCAAAGCTGTAACCTCTGATTGGATGGCAATGGAGCGTGAAAAAGGGATTTCGATCACTTCTTCGGTCATGACTTTTGATTATAACGATCTCCGTGTGAATTTGCTAGATACTCCCGGCCATAAAGACTTCTCTGAAGACACCTATCGAGTTTTGATGGCGGTGGATTCGGCGTGTATGCTGATCGACGTAGCCAAGGGCGTGGAAGAACGTACAAAAAAACTTTATGAAGTCTGTCGCCTGCGCCAAGTACCGATTTTCACATTCGTCAATAAATTGGACCGTGAAGGTAAAGATCCGCTCACACTGATTGACGAAGTTGAGAAAACTCTGAATATGCAGTGTTATCCAGTGACGTGGCCTCTTGGGATTGGTCAACGCTTTAAGGGTATTTACAATCGCTTGACCAAGGAACTGTGGATTTATGACCAGCGCCGCGAAGAGGTTGAGGATTATAAAATCATCCCATTTGAAAAGGGCAAAGACGATCAAATCATGTATGAATACCTCGACAAAGAATCTGCAGACCAAGTTCTGGAAGAGCTTGATCTGATCGAAGGGGCCTTGCCGCCTTTTGATGTGAACGAGTTTTTAAGCGGCGCAATTTCACCGGTGACATTTGGTTCAGCCAAGCAAAATTTCGGGGTAGACACATTTCTTAAATTCTTTACCCAGTACGCGCCGGGCCCGCAAGCTCGACATACCAAAGACGGCAAGGAAATTGATCCCAGCGACGCGAATTTTTCAGGATTTGTATTTAAGATTCAGGCCAATATGGATAAACGACACCGTGACCGTATTGCGTTCATTCGCATTTGCTCTGGGAAGTTTGAGCGCGGCATGAAGGTGAAGCACTCTCGTCATGATAAAGAGCTGCGCCTGTCCTATGCAAGTCAGTTTGTCGCCGCAGATAAAGAAACAGTGGAAGATGCGTACGCGGGTGATATTGTTGGTGTTGGGGATACTGGTAACTTTGCTATTGGTGATTGCGTATACGCTTCGGGCAAAGTGCATTTTGAGGATATTCCAAAATTCGCTCCGGAACTCTTTGGCCGTCTTTCTGTGCGCGATGCTCTGAAAAGACAGAAAATGCAACAAGCGCTTACTCATCTTTCGGAAGAGGGCGCGATCCAGTTGTTCATTGATCCTTTGGTGGGTCCACAAGATCCCATTATTGGCGCAGTCGGTGAGCTTCAGTTCGAAGTGCTCCTGCGCAGGCTACAAGATGAATACAACCTCGAAGTTAAGCTCAATCGTTTGCCGTACAGTGTGGCTCGCTGGCCGCGAACTCGTGATGGGAAAGCCGTCGACAGCTTAAAGGGCGGAGCCAATATGTTCCGTGATTTGATTGATAATCCTGTTGTGCTGGTCAATCAGGAGTGGGATTTGAACTGGCTGATCCGCGAGAACCCAGATGTGGAATTCCACACAAGTATTTCGAGGGCGCGCTAATGGCGAATTTGCCACTTGAGATTATTAATTTGCGTAAGTCCTATGGACCCGGAATGGTGGAGGCCGTAAAAGGTATTTCCTTCGACGTACAACCCGGGGAGATCTTTGGTCTTCTTGGTCCGAATGGCGCTGGCAAAACGACCATCATTTCGACTTTGACGACTCTCGAGAAACCAACCTCAGGTCAGGTTAAAATTTTCGGTGTCGAGGTGGTCAAGGACCCCATGTTTACTAAGAGACAGATCGGTGTTGTTCATCAAGAAGTGATCAACTCGGGATTCTTCAGCGTTGAAGAAATTCTGAACTTTCAATCGGGATATTATGGACTGCGCCGAAACCGAGAGCGCATTCACTTTTTACTGCATAAGTTGGCTCTCTTTGAACACAAAGAAAAAAAAGTAAAACAGCTTTCTGGCGGAATGAAAAGACGGCTAATGATTGCAAAGGCGTTGGTTCACAATCCGAAGCTTTTGTTATTGGATGAGCCAACAGCGGGTGTGGATATCGGGCTGCGTGAGGATCTTTGGAAGTTTGTTCTGGAGCTGCGGGCGGAAGGGATGTCTATTCTCTTAACGACCCATTATTTAGAAGAAGCCCAAGAATTATGCGGCCGAGTTGGAATTATCAATTACGGATCTCTGGTAGCTCTAGGGAATACTCAGCAGATCATTCGTCAGTACACACAGAAGAAAGTCTGCCTGACGCTGACTCAACCTTTTGATGTAAAGAGCGGTTACTCTTTTAAGAACAAAGACTTGGATTATGAGTTTTTGATTCCGCAAAATTTGCCTTTAGGCGAGTTCTTGGATGAAGTGGGTATACCTTTGCAATTGGTCAGAGATGTCTCTATTGACGAAGGTGATTTAGCAGAAGCCTTTCTTAAGCTGGTCAATAAAGCTGAACTTCAGGAGGTCCCATCGTGACCGGGTTTGTTACGATTTTTCATCGCGAGATTTCGCGATTTTCCAAAGTACTTGTGCAAACTGTCGTGACTCCTTTGATCTCGTCGTTTTTGTATCTGTTAATTTTCGGTGTCTCTCTGGGCGAACAGATGCAAGATCATCGTGGAGTGTCGTACATTTCATTCTTGATTCCCGGCTTGATGATGATGGGCTTGATTAACAATTCCTTTCAGAACTCTTCCTCATCAATTGTCTCGTCTAAATTCTCGGGTGATCTGGAAGACTTGCGAGTAGCGCCAGTGACAGATCATGAAATTATCTGGGCGATGAGTTTGGGGTCGTTGGTTCGCGGGACTATTGTGGGGGTTATCACTTATCTGGTCGGTGCAGCTTTCATGGTATTCCAGCAAGGTGAATGGCTTCCGATTGTCCATCCTGTGGCCACACTTTTCTTTGTGATTGTTTCAGGACTCACATTTGGAATGTTAGGGATTAGTATTGCCTTTTGGGCCACCACGTTTGATCAGCTATCGGCCTTTTCAGCATTCATTCTTTTGCCTCTAACGTATCTAGGAGGAGTGTTCCTTTCGATCGAACATTTGCATCCTTTCTGGCAAATGATTTCCAAAGCGAACCCCTTGCTTTATCTGATTAACGGACTTCGCTACGGGGTGCTAGGCGTGAGCGATGTCAACCCTTGGACAGCCGCTGTGATTTCGTTGTTAGGTTTTATGGTCTTTTATGGACTGGCCAGATGGAGTTTAAAAAGAGGATCCTTCCAACGCTGGTAGCTGATTCGCGAATGCAACGCATCATTAACTGTTTTGCGACTGTAACGTGGTTTTAGTTTTTTACCTTCTTTGTCAATTCGTCTCGGATAGGTTAAACAGATTTCTTTAGGAGTTCGCTATGTTCGAAAATTTATCTGATAGGATCATGACGAGTATCAAAAAGGTTCGAGGTCAAAATAAGATCTCTGAATCGAATATTGAAGACGCGATCAAAGAAATTCGTTTAAGCCTGCTCGAAGCAGACGTTAATTTTAAGGTCGTTAAAACTTTCATCGATAAGGTGAAGGAAAAAGCTCTTGGACAAGAGGTTTTAAGCAACGTCAATCCTGGTCAACAGTTTGTTAAAATTGTTCACGATGAACTTGTAAATGTCCTTGGCGGAGGAGCCGTCGATATCAATGTTCGTGAAAATCCCAGTGTCTTGTTTTTGGTTGGTCTTCAAGGTGCGGGTAAGACAACATCAGCTGCAAAATTGTCTCTGTATATTCGTCAAAAACTTGGAAAAAAGCCGGGTCTGGTTCCCGCTGATATCTATCGCCCAGCGGCGATTGATCAGCTTCAGACTTTAGGAAAGCAGAACAATATTCCTACTTTCCCTACTCAAGTGGGTATGAAGCCCGAAGAAATTCTTGAAAAAGCAAAACAATGGGCGCGCGATAACATCATTGATGTCGTGATCGTGGATACTGCCGGTCGCTTGCAGATCGATGATGAGTTGATGTCTGAACTGGGACGACTTAAAAATATCTGGACCCCCCAAGAGATTCTTTTGGTTGCGGATGCGATGCTAGGGCAGCAGTCGGTAAATGTAGCGGAAGGCTTCCATAAAACTCTGGGTTTGACGGGACTGGTTTTAACTAAAGTGGACGGGGATGCTCGCGGTGGTGCGGCTCTGTCGATTCGTGAAGTGACAGGCATCCCGATAAAGTTCCTCGGCGTCGGTGAAAAAGTTTCGGCGCTAGAAGTCTTCCATCCAGATCGTCTGGCGGGCCGAATCCTTGATATGGGAGACGTCCTTTCCTTGGTTGAAAAAGCTCAAGAGGTGATTGACGAAAAGTCGGCGCGTGAGTCAGCCAAAAAGATGATGAAGAATGAATTCACGCTGGAAGATTTCCTAACGCAGATTCAGCAGCTTAAAAAGTTGGGTGGATTCGAGAGTATTATGAAATTTTTACCGGGTATGGGAGAGATGTCTAAGCAGATGAAAAAGATGACTCCTCCGGATGATGAAATTAAAAAGATTGAAGCAATCATTCGCTCCATGACGATTCAAGAAAGACAGGATCATAAGGTTTTAAACGCTTCGCGTCGGCAACGAATTGCAAAAGGGAGCGGCACTCAGGTTCAGGACGTTAATAAGCTGGTAAAGCAGTTTGAGGACGCGAAGAAGATGATGGGCGGTCTTATGAAGATGGGAATGGGTCGCGGGGGAATGAAGTTTCCATTTTAAAAGCTTGATATTTTAACTTTAACACAGTACACACTTGGACTTACTGTATTTGAAACAAGAGGTTTATACATGGCAGTTGTAATTCGTTTGGCTCGTATGGGTGCTAAGCACGAACCTAAATACCGCATCACTGTTGCGGATTCTCGTCGCTACGTTACCGGAAAATTCCTTGATATCCTTGGGACTTATATTCCAACTCCAAGAGGTAACGACAAAAAGATTGAACTTGATCTTGCTAAAGTTGAAGAGTGGATCAAAAAAGGCGCGCAGCCTTCTGATCGCGTTAAGCACGTTATTAAGTTAGCTCAAGCTAAATAGTGGTTGGAATCTAATCCGAATTTGATAAAATATCGGATATAGAACTATCTGTGGGGGTATTATGGATAGCTTGAAAGACCTCGTTGAGTTCATGGCAAAATCTCTAGTAGATAAGCCAGACAATGTCGAAGTTGATGAGATTCCTGGTCAGCAAACTACATTACTTGCACTCAAGGTTGATAAAGAAGACCTTGGTAAAGTTATCGGGAAGCAAGGAAAGACCGCAGCTGCAATGAGAACGATCATTCGTGCAGCAGGAACTAAGCTGAATAAGCGGTATCATTTGGACATCGTCGAATAAAGCGATTGGAAAAATTGATTCTCAAGGAAGGGGTTGTTTAGGCAACCTCTTTTTTTTTATATAAGTCCATGGACACAAAGTTCGCAAAATGGACCCCAGGATTCTAAAACTCGCGGAGTGATTTATGAAAGTGGTAGGAAAAGTCAGAGAAGCACACGGATTAAAAGGCGACCTTTATGTGATGGTCTTTTCCGGAGATACTTCATGGATTAAAAAAATGAAGTCTTTTGCATTAAAGCCTAAGAACTCAGACACAGAACAAATTTTTAATGTGGAGAGAACAAAGCCTTTTAAAAAAGGTTTTATTGTTAAGGCTAAAGAAGTGGCTGATCGTACAGCTGCCGAAGGTTTGGAGCAGATGGAATTCCTGGTTGATGACGAACTTTTGGTCTCTCAACCTGGTGAAACGATATACCTGGCTGAAATTTTGAACTTCAAACTAAAGAACCCCGAACAGGAAGTTCTAGGCGAGATTGTTGGATTTTCCAGCAACGGCGTCCAAGATCTTTTGGTGGTTCAGGCCGGAGAAAAGAAAGTGGAAGTGCCATTTGTCGACGCTTTCATTAAAAAAATCGACTTTAAACATCAGGCTGTCGTGATGGCTTTGCCTGAGGGGCTCTTTGATCTCGAGAAAATTTAATGCTTCAACTGGATGTGATCACCTTATTTCCTGAGATGATAGAGAATGCCGTTTCTCACGGTGTTCTTTCTCAGGCCATTAAGGGGGACATTCTAAAGGTTTCGGCCCACACGCCGCGCGAGTTCGCGACGGATCGGCATCGCACTGTCGATGATCGACCTTTTGGCGGCGGCGATGGGATGATCATGCTGGCCGAAACGCTCGAAAAAACCATCCTTAAAGTGAAACATAAGAATTCTAAGGTGATTTATCTGTCGCCTCAGGGGCCCGTGCTAACGGCGACGAAGGCTCAAGCGCTTTCTCGAGAAGAGCATCTGGTGTTTATCTGTGGCCGATACGGCGGCATCGATCAGCGCATTATCAATCACTATGTTGATGAAGAGCTTTCGATCGGAGATTACGTTTTGTCGGGTGGCGAGCTTGCGGCCCTCGTGACCATCGACGCTCTGGCGCGATTTATTCCTGGTGTTTTGGGTCATAGTGAGTCTGCAGAGCAAGATAGCTTCTCACAGGGGCTTCTTGAACATCCTAACTTTACAAGGCCGCGCGACTATTTAGGTCAGCAAGTTCCTGAAGTTCTTTTAAGCGGCCATCATCAGCTCATTGGGGATTGGAAAAAGAGTGTCTCGGCCCTGGTGACCCTTAAAAAACGCCCAGACCTCTTTAAAGTATTTCTTAAAGAAGAGAAAATAAGGATACAAGACAGCAAAAGAAAAAATAAGCAGAGTCCGCTTTTAGAGCTGAAAAGTTTTTGGAGCAGCCTCTCCTCTCGGGACCGAGAATCTCTGGGGCTAGCAGATTTGAAAGAGGAAGATTTTCATGAATGAGATTTACGTTCCAAAGCTGTCGATCGGTTTAGTTCATTATCCGGTTAAGGATCGTCTGCAAAAAACAGTCGCCACCAATGTCACAAATTTTGATATTCATGATATTGCTCGAGCTGCCCAGGTGTATGGAGTGGAAAAATATTACATCATCCATCCCATGAAAGAGCAGCTTATGTTCGTAGAGCGCGTGCTGGATCACTGGAGAACTGGTCAAGGTGCGAAGTTCAACCCTATGCGAAAGACAGCTCTCGGGGCTGTGGAAACGGCTGAAAGCGTGGAGAAGGCTCTTACTGACTGGAACCATCCCGAGGGGCTGGTCATTGCTACGGCGGCTCGGTCGAGCGAAACCCTTAAAAAATATACGTTTTCTGAGTTGCGTCAGGAAATGCATGTGGCCAAGCGACCGGTCTTTATGTTATTTGGTACAGGCTTCGGCATGACAGAGGAGTTATTAAGTTCTTGTTCGGGAGTATTGGAAGGAATCCGCGGGGCTCCACCCAACGATTATCGCCATCTTTCTGTGAGATCTGCTGTAAGTATCTGTCTTGACCGCGTTATGGGTCCATGGTAGACCCTTGTTTTACTTTTGAGAAATTTGACTGCTATAAGGACTAAGCAATGGCTAAAGAAACAAATCTTGTTAGACGCGTAAGTGTTAAATCTGCAAATCAAAACATCCAAAACTTTAAGTCTGGCGATACTGTAAACGTATTCGTTAAAATTAAAGAGGGTGAAAAAGAGCGTATCCAGCTTTACAAAGGTCTTGTGACTAAGATCCAAGGTTCTGGCGCAGCAAAAGCTTTCACAGTTCGTAAAATGTCTGCTGGCGTAGGCGTTGAAAGAACTTTCCCATTCGCAAGCCCAGCACTTGATAAAGTTGAAGTTGTGAATGTTGGTAAAGTTCGTCGTGCGAAACTTTACTACCTTCGTTCATTGACTGGTAAAGCCGCTAAGATTGAATCTGAACTTGTTGGTTCGACTAAAGCAACAGCTGCAGCTGCAGAGTAATTTCGTTTTTCTGTTTAATTTCTAGAGACCTAGGACAGTATGTTCTAGGTCTTTTTTATTTTGTATGGTTGTGAATCTTCTGATTTGATTTGATTTGATACGTTTTCTATTCCTCGACTTCCTTTTCTCTTTAAAAAAAACTAAAAAAGACTATCTGCATAAGACAGATTCGAGAGTGACCTCTTCGTATTCTGTTTCTATGATCTTGGCGGTTTAATGACGAAAGTAGACATTGAAATGGCCAGAAAAGCAGAGACAGATCTTCCTAAGATTGATTGGCGCGAATTCTCTCCGGGACCGGTGATCGGTGTTGATGAAGTGGGGAGGGGATGCTTAGCAGGACCTGTCTATGCCTCTGCCGTTATTCTTCAATCTGATGAGCTCAATGACTTAGTCACTGATTCTAAACTATTGTCCGAGGCTCGCCGTGAAGAACTCGCCGATGTCATTCTTAAAAATCATCTAGTCGGTATAGGTACTGCATCAGTTCAAGAGATTGATGAGTTGAACATCCTTCAGGCGTCGCTGCTAGCGATGCGCAGGGCAGTTGCAAAGTTAAAGGTCAAAGAGGGCCATGTTCTGGTTGATGGAAATCAGAAAATTCCTGGTCTTAAAGGCTTTGAGCAAACCACGGTGATCAAGGGTGATCTCCGAGTGGCTCCTATTTCTGCTGCCTCCATCGTTGCTAAGGTTGCACGAGATCGCTTGATGAAGGATTTGGGAATCGAGTATCCAGTTTATGGCTTCGAAGAACACAAAGGCTATTCCACGCCCGGCCACAAGCAAAGCATCGTCCTGCACGGCCCCTGCCGGTGGCATCGTCGCAGCTTCTCAGGAGTTAAAGAATTCCTCGAAGGATAAAAGTTATTGGGCCCATTTGCGTGGGCTTTCTTCAGAAGAGATAGCTAAACAGTACTATTTAAAGAAATCGTATAAGTTTCTGCGACAACGTGTGAAAACTCCATTTGCGGAAGTTGATTTGCTTTTTCAAAATCCCCGTGGACATTTAGTCTTGGTCGAGGTGAAAACCTCATCGGTGTCGGCCTTCAGAGAATACAGAGTGACCCAGAGACAAAGGGAGCGGTTGGTGCGGGCCATGCTTTTTCTGGCGGAACGGTATCAAATTCCCGTTGAAATGAACTGGGCCTTTGTCACGAAACAAGGAGTTGTGACTGTCATTGAGGATATCAGTGGTTGATCGAAGAGCTGGGCTCGGGTGACAATGGGTTATGAAAAAAGCCATCTTTACTATTCTCGTCGCTATTTCATTTTTCTCTTCGACTGTCTGGGCTCAAGATCTGAAAGAGTTCTTAAAGACGAGTGCGGTGGGTTTGGTGGGCGGGGCCACGCTTGGAGTCGTGAGTTTAGCTTTTTCAGATAAGCCGTCAGAAAGCTGGAATAATGTAGCCCGCGGCGCCTCTCTTGGGCTGTACGCTGGGATTGGCTACGGTCTCTACAGAATCAACCGACCTGATGTTAATTCCTATCAGTCACCGGATTTCGCGCTGGTCCCAGCTTTTAAACAGGGTCAGGTGGACGGTTTTCAAATTGTCGGAACGCTCTGGCAATTTTAGTTCTGCTGTTCAGGCGATCGCACTAAAAACCAAAAGTGTCTAGAATATCCGGCGATAATGGCGATTTCGGCTGGCCGTCGAAATTAAATTCGAAAGAGATTTTGAAGTTGGTGTCACCACCCGTGATTTGGTCGTGAATGAATGTGATGCCCCAGCAATCTCCTGGAGGCTTTAATTGTGCGATATAGGCCCAAGACTTAATTCGATCTGACCAAGCGTCGCCTCGTGCTTGGTTGGCCCAGTTGGCATCGTAGACAAAGCGTCCCATCAGATTGATGTAGTGTGAAGTAAAGCCTGCATAAAAAGTGTAGTCTTCGGTACGTGCATCTACATCCACTTTTTGTCCAGGGGTGATAATGTATCGCCGAGTTACTTGTACCTGGAAGAACTGACCTTGATCGTTATTCATGCGAATCCGCGAAGAGGTGTTCGTCACATTTTGGTAAGGGAAGTAGTTGAAAACCGAGTAGGTTTGAAAGTGATCAAGACGCACATCCAAGCTTGCAGAGATATCGGAGTAAGGTTCCGCTTCTGGGCCGGTCTTGGTCTCTTGAGTCGCATCATAAGATTGAGCCAGTTTAAGTGTCGCTATCTGGCGATACTCGGGACGATCTCCAATCCATCTTTTTTCCGTAATTTTATTGGTCACTGCGAATGTGACCAGATTCCGGTCATAGATGCGATCGCTATAGTCAAACTGAAGTCCAAAAGCACTGTTGATGTCGGCATCGGAGATTCCATCGCGTGAAGAGTAAGGTGCTTCATCGATTCTACCTGTGCCAAAGAAAGGGTGATTCTTTTGTTCAATCCACGGGATGTGGGTGTAGGTGACCTCGGGAACGATTTCGTGTTTATATCGCGTGGCTTTGGAGTTCACAATATCGCCGTAAATACGGCTGAAGTTAAGTCGGCCGCTCAGTTCTGTGCGCAGATAGCGGCGAACATAGTTTTGGTCGTCGCCGACATTAAAATTATAATGAGTTTCTCGGTAACCTAGTTTTGGCAGAACATCGAAGCCGTCACCCATTTTGATCGGGTAGTAAAGAGTCGGCTGAAAATCAAGTCGCTGGCCCGTTCTGATAAGATCAATATCTGGATCATAAGTGCCGTCAAAAACCCTTTTGCAGATAGGATTGTCTTCCCATTTAGGATCGTTAAGGCAGGTGTTTTTAATAATTTTAATATTAGACCCGGATATGACCGTCATGTCGTCATAGGAATTTCCTGATCGGGCAAAGTTTACGTAATCCAGATCTAGTGAATAAAGAAAATTGGTGTTGCCGATGTTTTGCTGAGTTTGGGCGAAACGGAGCTCAGGAAGACGATGAACGGCATCGTTGTTGCCCGATAGCGGATTGGCATGAAGTAAGTTGACCCAGTAAGAAGAGTCGACGCTGTAATGTTGATCCTTGGTGTTCTTCGTGAAAGAAACGCGATTTTCCATAGCCGAGTCGCCATGATTCATCGTTTCGAGGGGAAAATCCTTGGGGTATTGCAAGTCGCTGGCTAAATTGATTTGTGCCCGATGAGTATAGTCATTGGGCATTTCAAAGTAGTGATTGTATTTCACGAACCAGCGATCAATTGTGGTATCTTTTTCGTTGGGTGGTCTAAAGGTATTTAAACGGTCATCTTGAGAAAAAGATCTGTCAAAAATGCTGGCTCCATTGAAAATACCATAACTGTTTTCATCAAGCATGTAGCGGTATTCAAGAAGGCCTTTCATGCCTCTGCGCTCGTAGTTCTTAGCTGTGATCGTGGCATCACTGCTTCGGGAAATCGCCCAGAAATAGGGTTGCGCCACCGTGAATCCACCCTCATTGGAAACTTCAAAGTTGGGAGTCAGAAGTCCAGATTGTCTGTCGCTTTTAAGCGGTACGATCAAATACGGCAACCAGAATACGGGAACATCGGCGATTCGCAGAATGGCATTTTTGATATAAGCGTAGCCACCAAGCTCGGCGCGGACGGTAGAGCCCGTGAAGCTCCAAGTTGCAGGGCAATTGGTGCAGGTCGTGTAATCTGCTGAGCTGACGATGAATTCTGAGTCGCCGGTTTTTTGTAGCAGATCGCCGGAAAATAACACCGATCCCGACTGAACATATCCGTTGTAGATAAGGCCTGTATTGTTGTCGTAGTCCAAAAATACACGATCACCGACGATCGTGTTCTTTGCATCCATGACCTCGACATTTCCATAGAGTTCTATTTGTCGGACCCGCAAAGAAATCCGAGCGCGGTCGGACTTGATGTGTTGACCCTGGAAAACGATTTGAATATTGCCTTGGAGTTCGACGAGCTCTTTTTCGGTATCACGAAACATTTCATCGGCATTGATCAAAATGCCATGAATCTTGGCGGTAGGCTCGACGGCCTCTGCCTGAATGCCTGAAAAAACAGACATAAATAGTAGTAAAATCAAGATGCTCCAGCTCTGCTGCACCAAAGTATTGTAGGGAGGACTTCGCTGTTTGTCGAGTTGGAATTCCAAAGAATCCTGGTCTCTTTTTGGACTCGAACTGTCACAAAAAAAAGCCGTTAAGTAGAAGCACTTAATTATAACTCGAAGAGGTTTTGCATGGAAGTTAAGCTCTTGCTCGATGGGGAAATAACGATTATTTCCTTGAGCGGCCGAATAGAAATTGAGAAAACACAAATTTTTAAAAATGCCTGTTTGCAGAGTTTATCATCGAAAAAGGTGGTTTTCTGTATGAAGAATCTTAGCTTTGTGGGTTCTTCGGGAATTCAGTCGTTTTTTAATGTGCTTAACGAGCTGAATTCGACGCAAAAAATGAATGCAAAGATCGCGGGCCTAAATCAAGACTTTCAAAGGCTCTTCAATTTTTCTGAATGCTCCAATTTAGAGGTGCACGAAAATATCGAAGGCGCCCTGCAGAGTTTCTAAGGACCTTCTTTACGCAACTCGTTGAGTTTTTGACTGAGCTCAAGATTGAGGCGCTCCAGAGCGCCAATAGCAGTCTTGAGTTTGTCATTTTCCTCATTCTTGGCGTTCCACATGTAACGCAGGCCTTCGAGTTGTTCTAAGTTTTGAAAGTTTTCTTTCTCTAGCTTTTTTATAAGTTCCTGATCCTGTAGAGTTCGAACTTGCAAATCAGCATGCTCAACCCCGAGCTTTTGATTTTGCCGAGAGATTTCGGTCATGCGCTCTTGCTGAGCTTTGATTTCGCTTTCGAAACGCTTCTTGAGTTCTTCCTTGCTGCGGCGAAGGGTGATAACTTCGTTTTCAAGCGCATCCTGTCTTTCAAGTGCTTTGTGAAGTTTTAGAGACTTCATTTCAAGATCTTCTTGAACCTCGTTAAGGATTTTCAAATCCTTCTTCATCGCTTGAAGTTGAGCCTCATAATACTCGACCATTTCCCGCGACTTCTTTTCCTGAGTTTCAACCTGATAGCGAGAGTTTTTTGTTACCTCGATGACTTGATGGCGAAGGTCTCTTAGCAGAGCTTCTTTCTGAAGAGCGTCTTTTTCGAGTTCCTGAACGCGAATATCCTGAGTTCGAGAGTACTCTTTTAGTTGGGAAATGTACGGTTTTACCTGATTCTTAATGCGCTCGTGGTATTTAACATGGCGGCTTAGTTCTGAAGCCATATTTTGCATGCGCTCTTGAAGAGCCTTCATTTTCTCAGAATAGACTTCTTTTTCTCTTTCTAAAGCATCAACTTTTTTTCTCCAGAGAGCGTCCTTTTCTTTGAAAACCAAAATCTGATCATGGGTCGAAGACTGAGAAATACGGGCTTTGTTGGACTCTTCAACGACCTTTTGGTTTTCAGTTTCAAGAATGGAGAGGCGGCGAAGAGCGACCTTAAGACGAGCCATTAAGTCTTCGTTTTGCGAGATAAGATTTTCGACTGTCGTTGTCTTTAATATGTCTTTGGGAAGGTGACTATAGTCAGTCTTAGCGGGAACTTCGTCAGGCAATGGGATTGAGCCGATGCCTTTGCGCATTTCTGTATCGAAATCTAAATGTCCAAGCTTCGCGGTCTGAAATTCGGTTTCCATAGGCCTCCTCCATGAAGTCTAGGTCTCCCCAATTTTCAATATCTCAATATGAGATGTCCTTAGTCAAACCTAAGGTCTTAAGACTAGACCGAAGTCTACCTGGGATGGCGTATTCAATATCTCTTTAAATATACCGAAAAGATATCTATGGCAGCTCCCGCACTGAAAGAAACAAGTGAAGTTACGATCGCAAATCCTGATGCGCAAAAGGATGGAGAGTCCTTTTTTGAAATGTCGGTGGATCGTTCTGAGCTTGGGCAACCGGGTTCCTTGCGTTTCAATATTCTGACGTGGGTTTTGGATGAGCGATATGATCAGGCTATTGAAGAGTTAAAGGATTTTTTAGAAAGACCTTCTGATTATCCGAACTTTAAGGAAAAGATTAGAAGATTTGTGCATCATTCGACGGATCTTATCTATGCCATAAAAGCGAAGCGTAGTTTTCCAGGGATAAATTCTTTAACGCGCGCTAAGCAGCAAGAGCTTCGTGAGAAATTCAAAGAACACTATAAAGAACTTCAGTACTCCATTAAAATGATTGAGAAAATTCAATCAGACCTAAGGGTGCAGGATGCTCGTTCTACGATCTATGTGGTTCGAGCGCTTTGGTTTTCCGCTGTTGCCATATTAGGATTGGCGTTTTGGTTGGAAATCGTCCATGGACTGGCTTCGACAAGTCTGTTGGTATTTGATGAGTTGTTTGGTGACTTCGCTAACTGGCTTGTGAATTTGACCGGCCTGTAGAAGGCCGATCCATACTCTTATTTTCCACTTTTTATCGATTGATAAGCGGCCTCAAGGACTGGAATGAGTTGTCCGGAGTTGAGGAGTTTCCCATTAACAAATACCGCCGGCGTGCCGCGGATCTGAGCGTTTGCTCCTTCTTTGGCCATATTACGAACGCGCTCCAGAGTGGCAACGCTCTTTACGCAAGCTTTTAGTTCTTCTAGGGGGAGCTCCACGGCCTTTGCCATCTCCTCAAGGTTTTTATCCAAGTTTTGAGTTTGAATGATCGTCATTTGGTTTGCGAAGAAGTAGTCGTGAGTCTGCCAACCTTTTTGTGCCAGTTGCTCTGAGCAAATGGTTGCTGCAGCTAAACCGCAGGAGATGCCGTCGCCACCGCTTTGCATAGCTTCGTTGCAAGTTCCATCGAGAGGAAATGCCTTATAGATCAGTTTCACGTCTGGATGGTTGCTTGTGAATGAGTGGAGGCTTGGTGCTGCGTTGGCGCAATGAGAACATCTAAAATCCGCGAACTCAACGATTGTCATAATGGGTTCTGATGTCCCTTTTTGGAAGACAAGACCTTCATTAAGATTGAAGTTTTGAACCGGAGCAACCTGCCAGTATGCGACTCGTTCTTTGGCAATCTTTTCGATTTCGCCAAGTCCATGACTTTCGCGATACATAATATCCCCAAGGAAGGCAAGTGCAGGAATTGCAATAATAAATCCTGCGACCCATCTTTCACTTGTGGCGATATCCGTAAGGTCTTCTTTAATATTTGCTAATTTGAGGTCTTCGGCTCCAAGCCAAGCTCCGGCCAGGCTTAAAAAAGAAAGCCCGTAAGCTACCATGCAGAAGAGGCAGAAGTTACCTACGGCCGTGACTGAAATTCCGGCCATAACTATGGAAGCCATCCCGACAAAAAGAGCAAGAAGAAAGGCGTATCGAGATGTTCTGGCCCGGTCTTGCACGAGGTTCATTTTAGTGACCGCAAGGAAATACAAGAGGATTAAATTCGTGACGGCACCCCAGAGAGCTAAGGGTACGCCAAGAACAGTCGAGAAGCTGCTTGCTGCCACGGCATCGCAATTGAAAACATCATTGATGTTGCAAAACGAGTCTCCGCCACTTGTGCCGAATTTTAGGCCATAGTAGTGCAAAGTTAAGTAGCCGTGAACTCCAATCGCAATAAGAGTTGCGATTATAGCCAAAATTAAGAATTTATTTTTTCGGTCTGTATATGTCATGTTCCACATTTGAACGTAGATTCAGGTTTGAAATCAATCAAAATTATGCAAAAATTAAGAAGCTATCAAGGAAGACAGCTTGTACGACATAAATAAATGGCTTCGCATTCGAAAAGATCTTTATTTGCAATTGGAACGTCAGGTGCGCCACCGACTGGGTGAAGATACGCCCGAGTTGATGCAGTATCACAAGGTTTATCAGGCTGAATTTTCTAAAAGATGGTCGATTTCGTCGCAAAAGGACTTGTGGTCCGAGATAGATCGCTCCCAGGTAGTGATAGTGGGAGATTTTCATGCGCTTCACCAGTCTCAGAAGGCGCAAGTAAGAATCTTGCGAAATGCTCCGAAAAAACGAAAAAAGATACTTGCTATTGAGTTTATCGATGCGGCCGATCAGGACACTCTTGATAAGTTTATGGCGGGTCGACTTTCAGAAAAAGATTTCTTAAAAAAAACAAATTGGTCTGAGCGTTGGGGGTTTCCATGGGAGAATTATCGACCTCTGCTGCGATGGGCGCAAAAACACAAAGTGCCTGTTGTTGCGATTAATAAAATCTATAAAAAAAGAAATGCCAACACCCTGAAAGCTCGCGACATATTCGCGGGCAAAAAAATTGCGGAGATTGTAAAGTCATCACCTGACAGTCTTGTTTATGTCATTTTTGGAGATCTTCACCTGGCGGCAAGTCATATCCCACAAGAGATCGTTAAAAACTTGGAGCCATCTTTTTCAAAAAAAATCCTTCGGATTTTTCAGAACTCTGAAAAGATCTACTTTAAGCTATTAAGTCAGGATTTAGATCTTAGTACCGATCTCGTTCGTCTGAGCGAAAAAGCTTTTTGTTTGATGAGTGTTCCGCCCTGGGTGAAGTGGCAGAATTATCTTATGTTTTTAGAGCAGACGTACGACGTGGAGTTGGAAGGTCTGGATTACACAGATCATGTTGGGCGCTATGTAAAGTTAATCTCTGAGGAACTGGGAATACCCCTGTCGACGGATATGTTGTCAGTGTATACGGCTCGAGATCATGCGTTCTGGAATAAGCTTCATGAGTTCTTTGATGGGCGCCAGTTGCGCTGGATTGAAAATTTAATTGCTGAAGGGAAGTCTTTTTATCTTCCCGAGATTGATGCTGCATATTTAGCTCGCGCATCCGTTAATCATGCGGCCAGTTTAGCAATGCAGTTTATTCACGCGCAAACCAGCCAAAGGAAAAAGTCTTTCTTAGAGGTGCCAAAGGACTTTCTGCAGCTAATCTGGATAGAGGCTATCGCATACCTTGGATCCAAGATGATCAATCCTAAGCGGAAGACCGATACAATAGCTGATATTAAAGCAAGTTTGGCTTCGAGGGGCCCTGTGGAATTGGGGAAGGAAGCTTTACAGTTGGCTCTCGCGCAAAAAATGCATGAAATGATGACTATTACGAGAAGTGCTTCTTCTCGTTCTCTCGCAAAGACTTATAAAAAATGGAGTTATGTTCTTGCCGCTCATCTCTTGGGCGGTATGATGGGAGAGCGACTCTATAATGGCTATAGAAATAAGATGCTTTCTTCACAGAGCTTGGTGAGTTTGTTGTCCAAGTCATTGGAAAATAAGAACTTTAAAATGGCCTATTTTGAAATTGTCGAAGTGGTGGAATCTTTGCCTGCCGCTTTTAGAAGTAAGAAGGAAAAGCTGTGACTAAGACCTGGTACTATAATCAAAACTTAAAGCCCTGTGGACCTTTCACTTTGCAAGAAATGAGGGAGAAAGTTCATCGAGGGGAAGTGGGGCCCCTAGATCTTGTCTGCAATGGGGATGAAGGTCAGTGGAAGCCGGCCAGTGAGTGCAGAGAATTCGAGATGGGACTTTTTCCAGCGGCACAAGGGGTTTATCCAGAGGTTTCTGCCAGCTTAATGGACGAGAAAATGTGGATTTTGTTATCGCCAACACCTGAAAGTGGCGACCCCATGCAGGAAGGACCTTTTTCAACGAATGAGCTTATGGAACGAATTCGAAAAGATCAGCTTTCACTCTACCGCTATGTCTGGAAAAACGGCCTAAGTGGTTGGTGTATGATTAAGGATCGAGTCGAATTTTCTGCTGTCATTACTTCAGAGCGCCTGACGAACTTTATGTAGCCCAGTGAACGATTTTCATGTTTAAAACTTAGACAGTTCAGTCTTTATTTCAGAGGGGATTTGAGAAGCGACTGAAAAATTGCTCAGGTAGCCTTGGTGCGGTACAAGCGTACTGATTAACGGAGGTTAACCTAATGAAAATTATTGGCGGATACCGATTGAAGCGTTTGTGGCTTCTATCTTTAGGGGTGTCATTACTGGCAGCCTTTCAAGCGAGCGCTCTTGAAAAACGCAGCCTGATTGAGGGCGAAAAGTATTACATTACCGGTTCAGGTGTGAATGTGCGAAGTTCTGAGTCGACCTCGGCAAATAATGTCGTGGGTAAGCTCTTTCAGAATGACCAGGTTTTACTGGTTGATCGTTTAACTCAGTCCACGCCTCTCGTTGAAATTAAAGTATTACAGTCATCTTCGATTCAGCCGAGTGACCGCAGACTTTATGTCTCTAAAGACTATTTAAGCCTCAAAGAGCAAGTGGCTGAACGGGGTAAGTACTTCGTAATTCAGAACATCGCGACAGAAAAAACTCGTGTTTATGAACGCTGTGTGAGTTCGCCAGGTTGCCCTCATAAAATGATCTTCGAAACCGATATGATCGTGGGAAGACCTGAAGTGGGTACTGATAGTAATCCACACGCGTTTAAAACTCGTGTTGGTCACGCTAAGATCACGGAATGGGTTAAATTTTATTCAGATGTAAAAGGTCACTATCCGCCGTGGTATACAGCTGGGCAAAGTCTTGAATCCATCCCTCAGCCTCTTATAAGAGGAATGTCGAACATTACCGCAGCAAGAAGTTGGACGACGAGAGATTCTAAAGGGAACTCGACAGTCTATGGAGCTTTCGGTTGGTATGCCGCTAAAGTTCAGCCAGCAGAGTCCATGGATTATCAATGGATCCATGGAACAATCGGCTGGGGTAAGGATCAGGATCGAACGATTCAGTTAACTCGTGGATCTTTGATGAATCTGCTTTCTAATCCAGGTTCTTCAGGTTGTACACGTGTAGAGAACCAAGCGATCGCTTATCTTCGTCACATCCTTCCGGTGGGTACTGATATTTTTAGGGTTTACGCAAAAGAAACGACAGCAGAGCCCTATACTCCTAACGCACCCCTCTCGAGATACCGTAAGGAGTTCTCTCAAAAAGGAATGTGGAGCTGGATTTTGCTGACTGACGGAGCTAACAAAACCAATGGTTTGACGGCTGACGCGGCAGAGATCTATCGTAATAAAATTCGCTTCACTCCGGGTGTGAATATGATCGAGCGTGGATTCTATTATCTTGATCAGCATCCAGATCCTGTGTACCTGAATCCTTCGCAGTCTGCGAGCTCGGGGCTTTCAGGGGATCGTTACGAAATCGGCGAAAGAAATTTCCGTGGATATTTCTTGGTTGATGAAGGGCGTTTCGTAAATTATCGTCATCCAGATTATCGTGCAACAGGTGGTCGAGTGATCGTTGGTGGTTTGCCTGAATTTAGAACAAACGTTCCATCATTCCTAGCTGTTGATAGCAGTTACTATACGGCTCGATAGTTCTTATTTAAATTCAGTTCTTCTAAAAACCCTGGTGGTTCACTAGGGTTTTTTTTATTATAAAAGGCCCTCCCGGCATTGTTCGCCTGAAGGCATCAGGCCGATTGCAATTCATCTCTGGATGATGGTCTAGCTTAGTGTCTCATAATGATTCGGTCTTAATTTTTCTCGATTTAAGCCGATAAGAATCGCATGAGAAATCAGAACTCTTTTTTTGTGATATTCGCACTGAGCCTGACGGTGGGACTGTTGGGAGTTTACTCTGTTTTTGTTGGTCATTTTAATGGCCAGCAAGCTTTTGAATATCAGATTTCCGCACTGAAAAAACAAGTGGAGCAAGAGAGATTTCAGCAGGAACTTTTAAGTTATCAACTGAAGGATTTTCAACAGACGGTGGCGCAAGTTCTACCGGACAACAAAACTCTGCAAGCAAATTATGAGCTTAATAAGCTAGCGACCGCAGTTCGCGCTCCCGCTAGTGCCTCTGCGTTGGATTTGTCCGGAGTGATGTTCGCTCGGGGGAAAAAGTTCTTTCAAAACAAGGAGTTCGATAAGGCTATTAAAGAGTTTAATAGTCTCATGACTCAGTATCCATTGTCGCCATATCGAGTCGAGGCGCAGTTTTTTGTGGCCGAAAGTTATTTTTTAAAAAAGGACTTCCGCAGTAGTTTGGTAGGTATCGAGCATATGGTCGTTCAGTTCCCTGAGCACGAATTGACTGGTTTCATTCTTCTGCGGATGGGGCAAATCAGTGAGATTAGTAATCAGACTGATGAAGCTTCCGAGATCTATCAGCTGGTTCTTAAAAACTTCCAAAATGAAGACCTAAAGAAGCAAGCGAAGAAGCTTGCTCAGAGTATCGAATACAGATGAAATATGGATACCAGCTTCTTATTTTTCTGATGGCATTTCAGCTCGAAGTTCGGGTTCGGGCTTCAGCTGAGTATCTTGAGCAGCCCAGTCGCTGTCTGCAAGGGCAGGAGTCATGCGCAATCCAGTCCATTGGCGAAGCATTTCATTTAAGTCAAAAGGCACTCAAAATTCACGCAGAGCCCGATAGTCTGTTGGTTCGACATTCCCCGCAGAACTGGAGAATGATTAAGGGTGGCCTATGGGTCGAGCATGGTGATGATTTCGAAGTTGAAACTCTTTTCGGGTATGTTCGTTCTGCGACAGGTGGATTTTGGGTTTTGGATAAGGAAGACCAAATTCTGATTCGAAACGTCGGCGGTGCTGACGTAAGAGTTACTTTAAGAGATGGTAAAATTTTAGATTTACCAGATGGTTTTCAGTTTTGGATTAGTGGCCTGAACTCTCAAGGGGCTTCCGAGTATGGTATGCTTGAGCCTATCGATATCGCGGATCATTTGGCACGATGGAATGCTCTTTACCGTGGTACGAAAGAGGACTTTCTTAAGGAAGCGAAATTGCTGAAACAGAAGTGGCCGCTCTTAGTAGAGAAAAGCAGTTTTATCTACAAGACATTGGCGGAACGTAAGATCGCTTCCGTTGCCGATCAGCTTAAGAAAGAAAGAGAGCAGCAGGAACGTTTGGCTGAAGAACGCAAGCGACTGAAGCAGCTTTATCATCAGCGCGTGTTTGAGCGCTAGACAAGGGTCTTGTTTTAATTCCGGACACATCTGAGATGAAGAGACTTTCTCGGCCCCATGATAATCTGAGGTCTGGGAGGATAGGATGTCTTCTATTTCAGCTTCGGATCGTAGAGCGCAAGATGACAAGGTTAGAAAAACGCGTGAAGAGTATGAGAACCGCGAAGCGGAAAATGCTAAAAAGCGTAGCGCCGAAATCAAACGTCTGCAAAGTAATCACAATAAAGAAATTGAGAATATCACGAACGAGTACGAAGAGCGAATCTCTGAACTCAAGGGGCGCAATCGTGAAGTGATGAATGAAAAAGACCACGATAATAATCGAAAAATAGAAGAGGTTCGTCAGACCTATCGCGAATCGTTACGCAACAAGCTTGACGATGCCTACAATGCCCGAGAGGCCCAGAAGTCCTCTTATGAAGGGGCAATTCAAAAGCAGAAAGAGATTTCTGAAGCTCAGCGAAATAACATTGTTTCGCACTTGCAAGATGAGATCGGCGAGAAAGACCGACGATATACTGAATCGATGACAGAAAGTCGTGATCGCGTTAAAGACACGGTTCAAAATCAATCCCGTAAGTTGAATGAGGCTCACGAGAGAGAAAAAGAAGCGTTAAGAAATTCCTACACAGATTCACTGATGACAAAGGAACGGTCTTTGAAAGAAACGCGCAAATCTTACGAAGGACGATTGTCCGAAAGTGAGCGTCGTCGTCAGGCTGAAAATGCGCGCTGGTCCCAGAAGTATTCAGACACGGTTGTGAATAACAAAGAAGAGTATGGCGATAATCTGAATATTAAGCAGATGATTATGAACGAAGAGCGTAAGGCTGTCCGTGATAAATACGAAAATGCGCTTGAAAGAAAAAGCGGACAGATGGATATGCAAAATCAGGAATTCAGGGATTCCGTAAATGAACGAGTGAATACGCAGGTTCGATCTCGTGATAGTCAGATTCAACGTTTAAGTGGAAAGCTTAACAACGAAATCAGTAAGAACGAGCGTCTACGAGGAATCGAGCGCAGAAATTTAATGCAAGACTATGAAAAGCGTTTAGATCTGGTTGAAGATCAGCGCGGCGATGCCATCGAACGCATGAAAGATATTAACGGCGAGCGCATCACAAAGGTTTTAGATAATAACCAGAAGCTATTGCAAGGGATGGATCGAGAATCCAAATCGCAAAAGACCTTGCTGAATACTCGGCATCGTGAAGAGCGAGAGAACCTGATGAATCAGCATAAGGACCAAGTGACGCAGGTTTCCAATAATGCCGAAGGTCGCGTTCAGAAAATCTTGGATCTTAGCACGAAGAATCAAGATCAGCTGAATAAGTACTATGTAGATTCGCTGGAAGTTATGAAAGACAATTTCAATGAACGTCTCGATGGTCAACGTCAGAAGTTTGTAGAAGATCAGGTGGCTAACAATAAAGTCATGACTGAACGCTTCAGGGGAATGGAAGCTAGCTTTAACAGTAAGTTGGAACACACTATTAAGTCGTACGAAGAAAAATTGTCTTATCTAAAAGAGAGTCAAGATCGGGAGCTGAAGCGTATAGAAAAAATGTACGCACAGCGTTTGGATGAGCGCGATAAGGCTGGACGCACTGAGAAAGAATCTGTTGCGATGAGATATGAAGCGAAGCTCGCTCAACTTAACGAGTCACACAAAGATCAGTTGGATAGAATGAATAGACGCCATCAAGAAGATATGCAAAACTTAGCCGTAAAAGTGAGTTCATATAGCAGGAAGGCGTAAGTAAAATGTTAGCAGATCGTCGTGCAAAGATCGTGGCCACCATCGGGCCAGCAACACGTGATGAAGCAAATCTAGAAAAAGCAATTAAGGCGGGCATGAATGTGGCTCGCCTTAATTTTTCGCACGGAGACCAAGAAGGTCATCTGAAGGTGATTCAACTTATTCGCAAACTTTCAGCGAAATTGAAAGCACCTGTGGCTATTCTCCAGGATCTTCAAGGACCAAAAATTCGCGTCGGAAAGTTTGAAAAAGGTTCCATCGAGTTAAAGCCTGGGCAGAAGGTCGTTATTACGACGGCGTCAGTCGCGGGTAAAGAGGGTTTGATCCCATCTGACTTCCAAGAGCTTCCTATTGCGTGTTCGCCAGGGACCAAGATTTTGCTTGATGACGGTCTTATGGAATTGAAAGTTCTGCAGGTCCGTGGTGAAGAAATTGATGCTGAAGTTATTTACGGGGGAATCCTAAAGGATCGCAAGGGTATGAATTTACCAGGCGTAAACCTTCCAGTCGATTGTATGACTCCCAAAGACCTTGATGATTTGCAGTTCGGTATTGCCAACAAGGTCGACTATATTGCCTTAAGTTTCGTGCGCCATGCTCGGGATATACGTAAACTTCGCGAGATTATTGAGGCTGGAAAGTCTGAAGCGAAGATTGTCGCAAAAATTGAAATGGTTGAAGCTTTAGAGAATCTCGAAGAGATTTGCCGACTGAGTGACGTTGTCATGGTGGCGCGTGGAGATCTTGCAGTAGAAGTCGGGCAGAGTCGTTTGCCGGGTTTCCAAAAAAGAATCATCCAAGTGTGTAACCAGCTTGGTAAGCCAGTGATCACAGCTACTCAGATGCTGGATAGCATGGTCGAAAACCCTCGTCCCACTCGCGCTGAAATCACAGACGTAGCGAACGCAGTTATCGACGGTTCCGATGGATTGATGCTTTCTGCAGAGTCGGCAAGCGGAAAATATCCGTTTAAGTGTATTCGCACCATGCATGAAATCATCACTGAGGTAGAGCGAAACGAAAAGGAATACTATAAGTTGTCTCTCGAGAATGAGTTCTTGAGTACGCCCGGTGCCATTGCGGCAAGTGCTTCTTTAAGTGCTTTGAAGTTAAATGCAACGGCGATCGTCTGTTTAACAACTACTGGTAAAACCGCAAATATTATTTCGAGTTTCCGTCCGAAAGCTCGCATTATTGCCATTACGGATCAGTTGGATGTACTGAATAGAATGGAACTTGCTTGGGGGATCCAGACTCACGGAATCCAACCTTACAAAACGATGGAAGATATTCTGAATCAGATTGATCTACTGGTTGTGACTCATGGTTTGGCGAAAACGGGTGACCGAGTGATCCTTACTTTAGGGCAGCCGATTTCTGACGGTGCAAAGACGAATGCGTTGTACGTGCATACGGTGGGTGGCGAGCACTTGTCTCGTCTTCCTGATTCTGAACTGCCATTGCGTTGTCAGGCAGATCCTATCATCGAATAAATTGAACTTTGGCGAAGTGAGCAATCTTAGCGCAGTTTGCGTTTAAGATTGTTCACTATTGTCCAATTGCGAGCCAGAGGCGCAATGTCATCGGTCGCGACCATTATGAACAGTCCTTGTTCATCCATGATTTTTTCTGGCAGATATTTTTTCTCAATTAAAGAGTTCACCTCTTCAGGGCGAATTAAGTTTCCAGTTTCTTTCATCGAGTCATTTTGAACTTCGTTCAGGCTGACTTTGCGGAAACCTTTTTTGTCTGGCTCAACCTTGTTGGCGAAATGAATGATGCCACTTAGAATTCGAACTTCTTGCTCATTCAAAGCGGGAAGTCGATCTTTTTCTTGTTTGAAAAGCCAGTCGTTGTACCAATCCACGAAACTGAAAAGTTCTTGGGGCTTTTTGTTGATGACTTTAAAGGTGCCGTCGCCGCGGTCCTCTTGAATAATATAGTCAAGATCGGCTAAGGCATTCACCACGCTCTGCATTTTATTCGTGGCTTCCTGGAAAATTTGAATCGTGTAGTTGCGTAGAAGGTTTGAAGAGAAGCTTAAAGAGTTTTCTTCTTCTGGTTTCCCATATTTGTGCCCTACGAGATTCAGAATCGAAATGTATTTGTTGACGATATGTGGGGGAAAGCGATCTTCGTCAGGATTGGCATTTTCTAGGATTTTGATTTTTTTGTTCGCTTCACGCAGATTTTCATTCAGAGTCTTTAAAATGGCGCGCACCCAGACTGGGAGTTGATCCATTTGCTTTTGAAGTGAATCATAGGGCAGAGCGATTACTTCAGACTCTTTGGTGGCTTTTACATTGGCGCTTCTGGGTTTATTATCAAAGAGGGCCATTTCGCCGACCATCGAGCCAGTCGAAATTTCCGCCAAGACAATTTCAGAATTTCCTTTAGTCTTTGTTACCGCCAATGTGCCCGATTTCACAATGTACATTGCATCGGGGGCGTCGCCCTCACGGAAGAGATAGGTATCCTTTGCGATCTTCTTTGCCTCAGCCACGCGAACCTCTTTGATGAATAAAAATATATTATCACTGCAAAGATTGGCCAGGGCAATGGAACCACTGACCTAGGTCGCGCTGTTAGCTGCTAGAAAACCATGGGTTTGCAGTCAGAGGCGATCTGCATTTTACCTTCGGTTGCGGCTAAAACTTTCTCTGGAGTTAAATCTGGTGCATATTCCTTTAGAACGAATCCTTCAGGTGTGACCTCGATCACTCCGAAATCGCTGACAATTTTCTTGATGCAATTGACGCCCGTTAAAGGCAGCGTGCACTTTTTGCGAAGTTTGGAGTTACCTTCTTTGTCGGTATGTTGCATGGCTACGATAACATTTCGTGCGCCGGCTACCAAGTCCATAGCGCCGCCCATACCCTTCACCATCTTGCCGGGGACCATCCAGTTCGCAATACTTCCGGACTCATCGACTTCCATTGCGCCCAGAACGGTTAGATCCACATGTCCACCGCGGATCATGGCAAAACTATCTGCACTGGAAAAGAAACTCGCTCCAGGTAAGGCTGTAACTGTTTGTTTTCCCGCATTGATAAGATCTGCATCCACCTGTTCATCAGAGGGGTAAGGGCCCATTCCCAGCAGTCCATTTTCGCTTTGAAGCATCACAAATTTATTTTGCGGAATATAGTTAGCAACCAAAGTGGGAATTCCGATTCCAAGGTTGACGCAATAGCCGTCTTCAACTTCCTGTGCAATTCTTTGAGCAATTTGTTCTCTTGATAGTGGCATGAAGTAATCCTTTAACTTTTTCTAACGGTGCGTTGTTCAATGCGCTTTTGATAGTCTTTGCCTTGAAAAATTCGTTGTACAAAGACGCCGGGAGTATGAATTTGGTCGGGATCAAGTTCGCCCACTTCAACCAATTCTTCAACTTCAGCCACAGTGATTTTGCCAGCAGTTGCAGCCATTGGGTTGAAATTCCGAGCTGTCTTCCTAAAGATCAGGTTGCCGAATTTATCGCCTTTCCATGCCTTTACAAAGGCAAAGTCGCCTTTGATTCCTCTTTCTAAGACATAGTCACGACCATCAAATTTCTTAATTTCTTTGCCTTCCGCAACCAAAGTGCCGACGCCCGTGGGGGTGTAAAATCCTGCGATCCCAGCACCACCGGCGCGGATACGTTCTGCGAGCGTTCCTTGGGGGCAGAACTCTAACTCCAATTCGCCGCTCATATAGAGCTTTTCGAAAAGAGCGTTTTCTCCGACGTACGATGAAATCATCTTTTTGATCTGTCTTTTCTGCAAAAGAAGTCCCAAGCCGAAGTCGTCGACGCCTGCATTATTTGAGACACAGGTTAAATTCTTCACACCCATATCATGCAAGACTGCAATGGAATTTTCTGGAATGCCACAAAGGCCGAAGCCGCCCAGCACTAGAGTCATTCCATCCTTTACGTCGAACAGCGCGCTTTTTGCGTCAGAGAAAACTTTCTTACTCATTTCACCCACCGATTGCTAATTTTCCGACTAAGCTTTTTCGATAATTAGTGCTACGGCTTCGCCGCCACCGATACACAGTGTTGCCAGACCATATCGTTTATTATGGGTGTGCAGACTGTGAACCAACGTTGCAAGAATTCGGGCTCCAGAGGCACCGATCGGATGTCCAATGGCAACAGCTCCACCATGAACATTGACCTTTTCAGCCGGGATCTCGAGTTCCTTCATCGCAACTTGAGTGACTACAGAGAACGCTTCGTTGATTTCCCAGAGATCAATGTCTCCAACTTTTAGATGAGCTTTATCAAGGGCTTTCTTGATAGCGCCAACGGGAGCTGTCGTGAAATATTTTGGATCCTGGGCAAACGTTGCGTGAGCTACGATTTTTGCGAGAGGCTTGGCTCCGCGCTTTTTAGCCTCGCTTTCTGACATAAGCACATGAGCTGCTGCGCCGTCGTTAATTTTGGAGGCGTTAGCAGCAGTGATTGTTCCTTCTTTATCGAAGGCGGGCCGCAGTCCAGGAATTTTATCGAAATTGGTGTTAAAGGGTTCTTCGTCTTTGTCGATAGTGACAGAGCCTTTTTTTCCTTCAATAACGACGGGAACGATTTCATTTTTAAAGACACCATCGCTCCACGCTTTTTGTGCCTTTTTGTAGGAATCGATAGCGAAAGCATCTTGTTCTTCACGCGTGAATTTATTTTCTTTAACGCAAATTTCTGCTGCTGAACCCATGTGGAAATTATTGTAGGGGTCCCAAAGGCCATCTTTAACCATAGAGTCCGTCATTTGTGTTGGACCCATGCGATAGCCTGAGCGGGAATTTTCTAATAAGTGAGGGGCTAAGGTCATGTTTTCCTGACCGCCTGCCACAGCAATTTTAGCATTGCCAAGTTGGATCGAATCTGCGGCAAGCATGACAGCTTTTAGGCCGGATCCACAGACCTTATTGATAGTCATGCATGGAGTTGAGTTTTTTAGTCCCGCATAAAGAGCAGCCTGGCGTGCTGGAGCTTGTCCGACACCTGCAGTCAATACTTCTCCCATAATGCATTCGTCAATTTCATCAGCAGAAACAGCAGCCCGGGTTAGTGCCTCTTTAATGGCTGTAGCACCGAGTTTTGGAGCGGGAATGTTTCCGAAACCACCCTGAAAAGAAGCGACCGGCGTTCTAACGCTGCTTACAATTACGACATTTTCCATATTTCACCTCTAGGTTGTTGAAAATCTTAAAAAGATTTACTTAAATTAGGTTTGAGTCAAGCTTCGCCGATTTAAAACACAGCCGGGAGTCAACGCATGCCAGCGATAGTAAAACGAATTCTTCTTTGCAGCTTCTTTCAATTTCCACTTATCGTTGGAGCCGCCACCTTCGAAGCCTCCATTCAGGAGGGAGACCGCTTGGTTATCAGAGGTCTCGAGGCACAAATTCAGCTTATCGGGCAACCCGGAAAGTCATTGAAGATTTCTGGAGTTAATGAGTCCGACTCCGCTGGAAGTTATATCGTCGAAAAGAAGAATAATATCATCGAAATTAAGATGAATGAATACGACAGTAAGCGCGACTGGATGAATATCCTGCCTCAGGCGGGTAAGAACGCGAAGAAAATTGAAATTTCGGGTTTGCCGATCGCGACAGAAATTCAGTTGAAAAGTGGTTCCGTGGTCGCGCAAAAGTGGAGCAAAGATCTAAAAGTGAACATGACTCAAGGACGATTCAGCTCCACCGACGGATCGGGCTCTTTAAAAGTCTATGTACAAAAAGGGGAAGTGCGAATAACCAATCACAAGGGACGAGTCAGTACGGACTCTTATTCGGGGATCCAAAATCTTAAAAACATTAATGGTGATGTTGAAGCTTCGCAGTTTGCCGGACAGTTTGTCGCTGAAAAAACGGAAGGTTTTTTCAGCTTAACAACGCAGCAAGGGACGGCCAAGGTAAGTCAAGGGGTCGGAACTTTGCGCTTTGATAACGGCAAAGGTGCTTTTTCAGTTGAGCAGTTTAAGGGCCGATTAGAAGGTGAAACTCAAGAGGGCGCGGTCAATATCAAGATGACTTTGGATTCCGAGGTAGATGTAAAGGCGAAGGCTGGCAAAGTCACAGTTCAGACGCCAGCAAACTCAGGAGTGCGCTTAAACTTACTGACAACCGAAGGCGAGATCTACGCACCTAAAGGAATCTATGTGAACAAACTTCCAACCGAAAAAAATGTGCGCCAAAGAATGCGGGGTGACGCGCAAAGAGGTAGTATTTTTGTGCGCAGCCAAGAAGGCACAATTCTGGTGAAATGAGTTGACTGCTTTTTATAAATGCTTCACATCTGTATGATCTAGCTCTGAATGGCCAGTATCTTTAAGTAACTAACTAGGTAAAATTATGGCAAAAATCGTAAAAAAGAAGCCAGCGGTTAAGTCCGCTTCAAAGCCCGCAAAAAAAGCAGCAAAAGCTGCCTCTAAACCTGCGCCTAAAAAGCCGGCAGCTAAGGCTGTGGTTAAGAAGAAAGCGGAAAAGGCTCCAGTTAAAGTTCTTAAAAAAGCTGCAGCTCCCAAAAAGAAGGTAGAAGCTAAGCCTTCCAAAAAAGTTGCAGTTGCAAAAGCTCCGAAGGCGACAAAAGCCGCTAAAGAGCCAAAAAAAGTTAAGGCAGTTGAGGCACCTAAAAAAGAAAAAGATACTGTCGCTGAACCAGTTCCTGCTGCGAAAGCTCCCGCTCCTAAGAAAGATGCCAAGGCTGTTAAAAAAGTTAAGGGCAAAAAAGAAAAGGAAAAGGAAAAAGACGACAGCGGTCTGGAAGATGACTTCATTTCTGATGATGGTTTGGGTGATGAAATTGGCGAATACGAAGAAGAACTTAAAGCCGTCGAAGAATCCGAAGACGAAGTTGAACTCGTAGAAGAGTGGACTGGTGAAGAAAAAGAAAAGTCCGATGACGAAATTATTCTGACTGACGCAGAAGGCAATCGTTATTGTCGAGCTCGTGATTGCGATCAAATTGCGGCCGTTGACGCTTACTGTCGTTACCATTATCTTTTGTTCTGGAAGAAAATCCAAGTGCGAAAAAAGATTCTTCAGGACGGTAAATTGGAACGTTATGTTGAAGAGTTAACCTCTCGATATCCCGACAAATTTCTCGAGATGATTCGACGAGATCTGCGTACTGAAAAAGACTTTTTGGGTGCGATTCAGGAATTAGAAATTGATGAGTCAGCAGGCGAGAACGAATTTGAAGAGGACGCAAGCGCATTCATCGAAGAAGTTCGTGGAATGGGTGAAGGCGGTAGCGGAAGTGGCGTCGAGGACGACGAATACTAAGTCCAATCTTTTATAATTAAATCACTACAGACCCGCGTCAACAGCGCGGGTTTTTTATTGCAAAGCTGAAAGCGCATTGATAATTCCCTTATTAAGGGACCGGATATAAGTCAGAAATAGGGTCTGACGTTTCTACCTGCCACCGTAAAAGGCAGTCTATTTGGAGGGGTAATGCTTAAGAACATCGTTCTTTCGCTTTCGTTGGTTTTTTCTTTAACATCTTTTTCAGTCAGCGTTCATGCTGAAGCTCAAGGGCAATTTCCAAAAGGACCTGAAGAAGTTTTAACTCCTGGAGATCTTTGTGATCATCCAGATGCCTACCGCTATCCAGAGCGCATTGCTTACTGTGAGCGGGATGTCTCAAGAGATCTTAAGTCTCGAGTTTTCGAGAAGTATGATCAGTTGGGATATCGCACTCGCTCGATGAAGCGCCAGGCTTTCAAGATTGATCACTACATTCCACTTTGCGCGGGTGGAAGTAATGACATCGAAAATCTATGGCCACAACATCAGTCCATCTATGTCATTACGGACGAACTAGAGGCATTGGTTTGCGAAAAAATGAAAGAAGGACGTCTTAAACAAAAAGACGCTGTCGATTACATCATAAGAGCAAAAAATCATTTGGATGAAGCGCCTGCGATCATCCGTGAAGTCGAAAGTCTTTAATTTCTCTCCTGTTTGCTGAAGCGATAAGGTCGAAGGTCCCTCGGAGTTCTTATCGCGAATCAAATATCAGATAAAAAAAGGAAGCTGTTTTAGCTTCCTTTTTTTATTCTAGGTCCTATTCAAGGACACGAGTGTTGTCGTTAATTTCGTGAACTCCAGTCGTGGTGCGGATCATGTCGCTAATCCGCTGACGCTCCTCCATGGACTCAACGGCTCCAGTCATGATTGCCTGATTGTTGCTGATGACCACGCGGACATTCCGACCAGCTGGTGAAAGGCTGGTATCGTTTGCCAGTGTTTCTCGAGCCAAAGTGGTCAGATCGGAATCGGAAATCGCGCTGTTCGACGTGTTTCCGGGGGGAGTCATTGGTTGGGCTTGCGTATTCTGAGTTCCCGTTCCAGGTGTTGCTATGGTGCCGGTGCCCGCACCTGCGCCTGCACCAGTGCCAAAGGTAGTGCCAGATGAACTCGTTCCCGTGGTGGTTCCAGCTGCTCCGGTCATGTTCGTATTGGTTGCGCCTGTTGTACCGGTAATGCCTGTTCCAGCCGTGCTAGGATCTGTCCCAGTGGTAGGACCTGTCGTTGTTAAGGAGCTAGGACTTCGATTCGATTCCGTCAGGGTGCTCGGTACCATTGTGCTACTAGGAGCAGCGGTGGTCCCGGTGGTTCCAGTGGTGGTGCCGGTCGTACCAAAAGCTCCAGAGCTGGTCGTACCGGTGGGAGCTGCGGTTGTGCTTGTGCCGGTTGTGGTGCCAGTAGTTCCAGAAGTTCCCGAGGTCCCACTCCCAGTAGTTCCTGATGTTCCACCTGTACCGGCTCCTCCGGTTTGAGCCAGTGCGAGAGAGGGTATGCCAAGCGCAGCTATCACTGTGAGCGTCAACAGTGGCTTTTTCATTTGCGATCCTCCTTATAAATCTGGTTGGAATTTTCAGAATTATAAAAAAGCACTAAACGTGCCTATCGAGGAGACCTGATTCGCAAAGGATGCAAGAATACTTGTCTTGAGTAAAAAATGAAAATTCTCGGGGGCAGAAATCCCCCAAGTGGCTGAATCTAGTGCAGAGTTTTCTTCTTTGTAGAATTGCTAGCTGACAGTTCTTCAGAGTCTTGATCGTCCTGGTCAGAAGATTCAATCTGGTCATCATCTCGTGGTGGAGACAGCTCTTCGCTCAGCTCAGCGCGAGCTAAAGCATCCTCGCTCTCGTCTTCTTCGTCCACCAGAAGAGTATCTTCTTCTATTCCCAAGAGCTTGTTGGCTTCGGCTTCAAGGGATGAATTCTCTGTATTGAATTGTAGGAACAGTTTTTGACCTTGGAAGTCGACCTCTTTCCAGGTGTAAGGGAAGTCAACTTCTGAGTCATTCTCCAGGTACTCGAGCATCATGCTGGCAGCAGCATCAACACAGCTATGGATCTTGGAGATCGCATCTTGTTTTTCCTGAGAATAGTTCATAGATACTTCAAAGTTTGCTTGAGCGAGGCGATTCTTTTCATGGTATCCAACGCGCAGCATAATCTCTTCAGGGTAGATTCTCCCTTCGACAATTAACTCAGCATTTTTGAGGTAAGTAGCGAAATTTTCAGTAAAGACGCTTTGAATTTGATCTGAGTATTCTTTTGGAAAGGCCGTCCATTTTTTGGAAGTTTTAAGTCTGGGATTCATGAGTCGTGCCTCCATCGAACTTTGACATTTTTAAGAGGCTCCTCTATAACCTACTTCTTTTGATGACACAAGAGGTAACAGACGTGGAAAACAGTTCGCAAAACCCCGAAAGTCTTATGCAAAATCAAGATGTCGGCCAGGGTCGTGGAGTTTATATTTCCACTTACGGTTGCCAGATGAATGTGAACGATACAGAGCGTATGTACTCTCTTCTTGAGATGCAGAACTTCACCCCCGTGGATAAGCCCGAGGATGCGTCTTTAATTATCGTGAACTCATGCAGTGTGCGTGAAAAACCCGTGCATAAAGTATATTCCGAAGTGGGTACTTTTAGAAAACTGAAAGACAAAAGACCTGATCTAAAAATCGGCGTTGGCGGGTGCGTAGGTCAGCAAGAAAAAGATAACCTTATCAAAAACCAACCGCTGATTGATTTTGTTTTCGGTACTGATCAGATCGATTCTTTGCCAACTTTAGTGGCGCAGTCCTTTGAGGGTCAGAAGAAACTTATTAATGCTAAATTCGAGCATCGGGCGCCTTACCACGTCGAAACCATGGTACGAAATCCAGGTGTTGCAACCTTTGTTAATATCACTAAAGGCTGCGATAACTTCTGTACATTCTGTGTCGTTCCATACACACGGGGTCGTGAGAAGTCCCGACCAGTACAGCACATCCTTACAGACATCCGACATCTCGTAAAACGCGGTGTAAAAGAGGTTACTCTTTTAGGTCAGAACGTGAATTCCTATGAAGATGAAGCTATTGATTTTGCAGATTTGATGGCAAAGGTTGCGCGAGAAACAGATATCGAAAGAATTCGTTTCACGACTTCGCATCCAAAAGATTTTAATCAAAAATTGGCCGACACGATGGCTGCTCATCAAGATAAGATCATGGAGTACATTCACCTGCCGTTCCAAAGCGGAAACAGTCGTATTCTTGATAGAATGAACCGCAATTACACCCGTGAGCAGTATCTTGAAAAAATTGAAATGTTGAAAAAGACCATTCCAAATGTGGTCTTTTCGACAGATATCATTGTTGGCTTCCCTGGCGAAACAGAAGAAGAATTCCAGGATACCGTCAGTCTTGTGCAAGAGGTGGGGTTCGAAACGATCTTCGCTTTCAAATATTCGCCTCGACCATTTACGAAGGCCGCGAAGTTTGACGATCAGGTGGACGAAGATGTTAAAACGGTCCGCTTAAATCATCTTTTTGATGTTCATGATAAAATGGCTTTCGAGCTTGTTAAAAAGTACGAAGGTCAAAATCTGAAAGTATTAGTAGAGCAAGTGGATCGTGAACATGGCAAGATCCAAGGGCGCAGCACCGGGAACAAGCTAGTTCACTTTATGGGAAGTTCTGATTTGATCGGAAAGACGGTGGATGTGAAAATCACCAAAGCTTTCCCGGCAGTTTTCAGAGGAGAATTGGTACAGTAATGAAAGACCTTTTGGATTTTACAAATCTTAAAGCTCAGATTCTTTTTTCCAACGAATCACAGGAGGAAGAAACTTTTCATCAGAAAGATCTGATTCAGTTGTTCCCCTATGGTTTGTCGATGACAACCGAAGTGAGCAGGCCTTTTCTTTTGCTTAAAGATGAGGGACATCAGTTCACTTTGCCCGTAGCGGTCAGTCCTATTGAAGCTGGCGTGGCCTTGTCACAAACAAACAATGCCACTCTACAGTCCTCTCCGCATCGATTTACAGCTCTATTACTGACTTCCTTGGGGATTGAGGTGAAGCAGGCTGTTTTTGTGGAAATCAAAGGGTCTCATCAGTATGTTCGACTGTACTTGAGTGGGCATCCGGGGACAAACTCCATAAAAGTTCGGGCAGATGAAGCGATGTCACTTTGCTTGTACTTAAAGATTCCCATGTTTGCGACCGCGTCTTATATCGGCCGCTCGCGCATAATGAGTGCTGAGATCGAAGGAGCACTGCCTAAGATGCAACAGTTCGGCCTGGCAGCCAAAGGCTATCTGAATTAACCAATGTTAACGAAGACTCGGTTTGTTGAGAGTTGCCTCAAGAGGGCAGCCCAGCGTAGCCTTTTGGTATGAGTCAATTAGTTCATGCCCGAGGTGTTGGGCCCGTTATTGGTGAAAAAGTTTTTATTGCAGATAATGCTCGCATCATAAGTGATGTCGAGATCGGGGACCAGTCCTCGATCTGGTATAATGTCACAATTCGTGGCGATGTTATGCCCATCCGGATAGGTAGGGAAGTCAATGTCCAGGATGGCGCCGTAATTCATGGTACCTATGGCAAATTTGGTACGACCCTGCATGACCGAGTGACTATTGGTCATTTGGTTATGCTGCATGGTTGTGAAGTTGGCAAAGGCACTCTTGTTGGAATGGGCTCCATTCTGATGGATGGCGTGAAGGTTGGCGAACATTGCCTTATTGGTGCAGGTTCGCTCCTGACCGAAGGAACCGAGATCCCGCCTCGCAGTCTTGTGGTTGGTAGACCAGCAAAAGTTAAGCGTTCTTTAACTGACGAAGAGGTCGCACTGCTGGAAAAGTCTGCAGACAATTATTTACTCTACAAAACTTGGTACGAATAACTTCTTAGAGGAGGCTTTATGAAGCTACCGTTGTTAACCTTCCTTTTTCTGTTTTCATTTCTGAACTCTACAAAGGCTCAGAATACGGGGAAGATTTACGAGTCAGAAGTTCATAAGTTTCAGCTGGAAGTGCTCTTGCAAAGGTCCGATGTCATTTGGGGCTTCGACTTTTTAAAAGACGGTAAGATCATTTTTACAGAAAGATCCGGTCAGTTGAATATTTTCGATCCGGCGAAGAAATCTGTCGTGAACGTTGCGGGTGTTCCCGCTGTCTATGCAAAAGGGCAAGGCGGCTTGTTGGATATTCGGGTTCATCCTCAGGAGCAAGACGTGGTCTATTTAACCTACTCAATGCCAGTTGATAAAAAAGCGACCACTGCTTTAGCTCGAGCTCGCCTTAGAAATAATACTCTTGCAGAATTTAAAAATATTTCTGTGGCTCACGAGCCAAGTTCGAATGACATTCATTTCGGCTCACGAATTGTTTTCGACGGAAAAGGTCACGTTTTTTATACAGTGGGCGATCGCAACGAACGCAAACTCGTGCAAAATCTTGGCTATAATATCGGCAAAATCATGAGGCTTAAGGAGGATGGCTCCGTTCCTCAAGACAACCCATTTGTGAATGACAAAAAGGCCCGACCCGAAATCTGGGCTTTGGGAATTCGTAGTCCGCAAGGATTGGCCTTCCATCCAGAGACCCGTGATTTGTGGTTAGGTGATATGGGCCCACGTGGTGGCGATGAAGTAAACATAATCAAAAAAGGTTTGAACTATGGTTGGCCCATTGCAACTTATGGCCGAGAATACTACGGTCCCAAAATTGGCAAAGGTCCTGAACAAAAAGGTATGCAGTTACCAATAGCATACTGGGTGCCTTCGATCTCGCCTTCGGGGTTGGCATTTTATACTGGCGATCGCTTCACCAAATGGAAGAACAATATTTTCCTAGCGAATTTAAGTGGTCAACACTTGCGTCGTTTGGTTGTCGACGGAAAAAAAGTAACAGAGCAAGAGATTCTGCTAAAGGACGAGGCAAGATTCCGCAATGTGAGAACGGGCCCGGATGGGTTTCTTTATTTCTCAACAGACGATGGGAAAATCGCTCGCTTAGTTCCAGCCGGTCCGTAAGGCAATCCCAAGGTCTGTAACATAACTGTTCAGAATCAAAGTTCAGGTTGAACTCCGCCATGATTCACCTCAAGATAGTTATATATCCTAGGAGAATTTATGGATCGAAGTATTCCTCATGCATTGACTTTTGATGATATCCTTTTGCTTCCGCAGTATTCCGAAATCACACCTTCAGATGTCGTGCCTCGATCCTATTTTGCCCGAGACAAATTCCTGAACACACCGATTTTAACTGCGGCCATGGATACCGTGACGGAGCATCGTGTGGCGCGAGTTATGGCTCAGCTTGGGGGCCTCGGGATTATTCATAAAAATTTACCTATTGAAAAACAAGCCCTTGAAGTTGAAAAAGTTAAAAAATATGAAAGCGGCATGATTCAGGATCCGATTACGTTAGGTCCGGATCACTTGGTTCGTGAGGCGGTGGACTTGATGGAGAAATATTCCATCAGCGGTGTCCCGGTGACTGTGGATGGAATTTTGATCGGTATCTTGACCAATCGTGATTTGCGCTTTGAAGAAAACTTCAATCAACCCATCAAAAACCTGATGACTAAGGAAAACTTAGTCACCGCAAAAATGGGAACGACCTTAGATGAAGCGAAAAAGATTTTGCAGAAGCATCGAATTGAAAAGCTGCCTGTTGTTGATGCTAAAGGAAAATTGAAAGGTCTGATTACGATCAAAGATATCGAAAAAGCAAAAAACTATCCTCAGGCGACCAAGGACGAACATGGTCGATTGTTCTGTGGTGCTGCGGTGGGTGTCGGTGCGGACTCTAAGGATCGCGTGGATGCTCTGGTTGGTGCGGGAGCGGATGTGCTCTGCGTAGACACTGCCCATGGTCACTCCAAGAATGTGATTGAGATGGTAAAACACATTTCTCAAAAATTTAAAGATGTCATTGTTATTGCTGGAAATGTTGTTACAGCAGATGGGACTTTGGCGTTGATTGATGCTGGGGCTGATGTTGTTAAGGTAGGTGTAGGCCCGGGAAGTATCTGTACGACTCGAGTTGTGGCCGGCGTGGGTATGCCACAAATTTCAGCTGTTATGGAATGTGCGAAGAGTGCAAAGAGCAAAGGAAAGTCGATCATCGCTGATGGAGGAATCAAGTTTAGCGGCGACATTACAAAGGCCTTAGCGCTGGGTGCGAATACAGTCATGATCGGAAATTTAATGGCCGGTGCTGAAGAATCGCCAGGAGAGACAATTCTTTTTCAAGGCAGAAGTTATAAAGTCTATCGTGGTATGGGCAGTATTGGAGCGATGTCTAAGGGCTCAAAAGATCGCTATGGGCAAATGGATATCGAAGACAACGATAAGCTAGTACCCGAGGGAATTGAAGGGAAAGTGGCTTATAAAGGTTCCGCGGCAGGAATTATTCACCAACTTATTGGCGGCCTTAAATCTGGCATGGGCTATCTTGGCGCAAGAAATATTGATGAGCTGCAAAGTCGGGCTAAATTTGTTCAGATCAGTGCTCAGGGACTTCGCGAATCACATGTTCACGACGTCAGCATCACCAAAGAAGCCCCTAATTATCGAATTGAATCTTAAGAGGAAAACTCATGCGCGGTTTTATTATTTTAGACTTTGGATCACAATTCACTCAGCTGATCGCTCGTCGACTTAGAGAACTAGGATACTATTCGGAAATTCATTCGTTTCAGTATCCTACGGCAGAGATTCGCAAAAAAAATCCTTACGGCATCATTTTAAGCGGTGGTCCCAATTCGGTTTATGAAGCAGGAGCTCCGCAAAGAGACGTTGCAGAGTTGCGTAACATAAGTCCTTTACTGGGTGTTTGTTATGGAATGCAGCTATTGACCCTGCAGTTGGGTGGCCGAGTTTCTAAAGCCGATCAAAGAGAGTACGGCCAAAATTATGTCACATGGTCGACGGATATTTCCGGTGTTCCTCAGAGGCAAAAAGTTTGGATGAGTCATGGCGATTTTGTAGAGCAAGCTCCTCCGCAGTTTGAAGTGATAGCAATGTCCGAAGGTGATCATCCAGCTGCAATGCGCGGCGATGGTGTTCTGGCTTTGCAGTTCCATCCTGAAGTTGCACATACAGATCATGGTTTGGATTTGTTAAAATATTTCGCTGATAAGATGTGCTCCGCTCCAAGTGATTGGGATGCGCCTCACATCAGAGATATTCTGATGAAGGAAGCACAGGATAAAGTGGGACCGACAGATCATGTATTGGTCGGGCTAAGTGGGGGTGTGGACTCGACTGTGGTTGCGACCCTTTTAACCAAGGCATTGGGCGCGGAAAGAGTTCACTGTGTGTTTGTGGATAACGGTTTATTGCGAAAGCACGAATATGAAACCGTTCTAGAAAACTATCGCAAGATTGGCTTGAATGTTCGTGGTGTGGATGCTTCTGAAGAATTTCTGAGTGCCCTTGCTGGAAAGACAGATCCTGAGGAAAAAAGAAAAACAATCGGTAGAGTTTTTATTGAAGTTTTTGATAAAAGTTATGACCACAAGCTACCAATTAAGTGGTTAGCACAAGGAACGCTTTATCCAGATGTCATCGAGAGCGTTTCGTCAGTCGGCGGTAGTGTGACCATTAAGTCTCATCATAACGTTGGTGGTTTACCTGCGAAGATGAAGCTGGGACTTGTTGAGCCGGTCAGAGAGCTGTTTAAAGATGAAGTCCGCGCGCTCGGAGCGCAGTTGGGATTACCCGCGGAGATGTTGTGGCGACATCCCTTTCCTGGGCCAGGTTTGGCCATTCGAATTCTGGGTGAAGTCACGAAGGAAAAATTACGAATTCTTAAAGATTGCGATGATATCTATATCTCGGCTCTTAGGAAGCACGGGTTGTATGAAAAGATCTGGCAGGCATTCTGTGTGCTGTTGCCGGTGAAAACCGTGGGTGTGCAAGGAGATGCGCGGACCTATGAGCATGTTCTGGCGCTGCGGGCGGTGACGTCAAGTGATGGAATGACGGCGGATTGGTATCCGTTTGAGTTTGCCTTTCTTCGCGATGTTTCCAATTTGATCACCAACAAAGTGGCTGGAGTGAATCGCGTGGTCTATGATGTGACAAGCAAGCCTCCTGGTACCATTGAGTGGGAGTAAACTCGTTTTCCAACTTGTAACTACTTTTGTTTAGTGAAGAAGATTAGAACTTCTTCACTATGAAAAACACCCGACGTCTCTTAACTCTATTTATTGTTTTGTCTGCGCTTGCTGCTGTTGCTGCGGGTTCGGTCAGCTTCTACAATTCTTCTGGCTCCTCAAGTTTTCAATATTTTGCGAACGGCTCCGGGGCCCTGGAGATTCGAACGGTTCATCAGAAATACGATCTTCATCGCAGTTATGAAAAAGGTGAGGATCGACTTTATTTAGTGGAGAGCCAGTCGAGCATTGAATATCTGCTGGATGCTGAAGGCGTCAAAGGTCAGCTTAGCTGGGCTGTTCGAACCGGCGCAAAACTTGAAACGCCGCTTTGGAGTCGAACTGAGGATGCAACATCATTAGAAATCAATCATGATTTTGGATTGTTGGTAAGCGGTCTTGCTGGATGTTGTGGTGAGATGCCGGGCTACCGAGTGTTCGATATCAAATCCGGACAGTTCATTATGGCGTTCAATAGTTTTCAGGATTCTGAGATTGTGCGGAATCCATTTGTTTTGAGTATTCCTAATTCAGAGGTATCGCCAAGACTGATTGGTCTTCTTAGTGCCGACAGTATCAGGGATTCCAGTTTTGTGACGCCACCCAATGGCATGGTAAATGTGGCAACCTTGAAATATGCTTCCAAAAGCGATCTATTTCAGACGGTACAAATCGACATGCAAGCCTCTGCAGGTTTTGCTCCGAGCATTTTAGAAGTTCAACTGCTTCCCGACCCGCGAGTTCCTGAAAGCAATCGCATCGAGTTTCGTCAGAATGCCGCACTACTATGGAATATCGATAGTCAAACAGACATACGCTTAATCAAGGGGGTCCTACTTAAGATCGTCTTAAACGGAGGTCAGGGCGACAAAGTGATAGTTATTCCAGTCACAAGGGACCGATTGAATTTAAAGAAAGCCGTGGTCCCGAGTGGCGTGAGTCTGAGATTGCTTTAATTTGAAGATGAGCTCTTGCTGAAGTCTCAACTCGATCTAACGCGGGGCTACTAAATTGAATAAAAGACCCCGCTAAGATATGAATTTATCATGTCTTTTGTTCACTTACATGTCCATTCCGAATACTCCCTATTAGAAGCAGCTTGTCGGGTTAAAGCGATCGCAAAAAAAGCGGCTGCTTTCCAAATGCCCGCGGTGGCGTTAACTGATAACGGCAATATGTTTGCTGCTGTCGAGTTTTATTTTGCCTGTAAAGATAATAACGTTAAACCGCTTTTGGGTTTAGATGCTTATTTAGCTCCAGGTTCCAGACATGAAAAAAAGCAAGATCGCGATCAAGTGGCTGCGGGCCCACGTCGTTTGGTATTTCTTGCTCAGAACACAGACGGATACAAAAACCTCTGCAAGCTGTCGACGATCGGTTATCAAGAGGGTTTTTATTGGAAGCCGCGAATAGATTATGAAGTTATCAAAGAGTACAATCAGAATTTATTATGTCTGACTGGTGGATTGCGTGGTGAGGTCGCCGAGACTTTTCTTCGTGAAGGGCCGGACGCTGCTCTTGAAAAAATTCGTCAGCTTAAAGAAATCTTTGATGATCGCCTGTATCTAGAAATGTGCAGAACGGGTGTTTCGGAGTGGGATCAAATCAATCCTTTTTTGCTAGAGGCATCTAAAATCACCGGCGTTCCCGTAGTGGCCTCAAATGATGTTCACTACATGAGTCAAGATGATCAGCTGGCTCAGGAAGTTTTGATCTGCATTGGTTCCAATAAAACTCTAAGTGATGAATCGCGTTTCCGCTTAGGGACCGATGAGTTCTACTTAAAAAAACCAGAGCAAATGATTGAACTTTTTTCGGACATTCCCGAAGCAATAAGCAACACTTTGCAAATCGCTGAACGATGTGATGTTAAGTTTAAAGTAAAGGACGAAAGCGGAAAGCCTGTTTACCATCTGCCAACCTTTCCGACAGAGGACGGTGCTCCTCTTGATGTCGAGATTGCACGTAAGTCAAAACTTGGATTAGAGGAAAGATTTGCAGAAGCGGCCAACCTCGGCACGCCGGTTCCTGAAGACAAAAAACCAGAATATTTCGCGCGATTGGATTATGAGCTGGGAATTATCAATCGCATGGGGTTTAACGGTTACTTTCTGATCGTCCAAGATTTCATCAACTGGGCTAAAAAGAATGACATTCCTGTAGGTCCCGGGCGGGGTTCTGGGGCGGGTTCTTTGGTTGCCTACTGCTTAAGAATTACCGATTTAGATCCGCTTCCAAATTTTCTACTGTTTGAACGTTTCTTAAATCCAGAACGTATTTCGATGCCAGACTTTGATATCGACTTCTGTCAGGATCGTCGACAGGAAGTTATTCAGTACGTGACGCAAAAATACGGTCAGCAGTCTGTGTCGCAGATTATTACATACGGTAAACTGCAAGCGCGAGCGGCAATTAAAGACGTTGGACGTGTACTGGGAATGACTTTTCCAGAAGTGGATGCCGTAACGAAGTTAATTCCAGAAAAGCTGGGAATCAGCTTGAAGGAAGCTTTGGAGATGGAACCACGTCTTGTCGAGATGATGGAACTGAATCCAACCGTTGCGACGCTTTTAGATCTCGCACAAAGAATCGAAGGTATGGTTCGGCATGCGGGAATTCACGCAGCCGGTGTCATCATCGCCGATGGTCAGCTGGTACAACATGCGCCTTTATATAAGGGTGCCGATGGTGAACAGGTCGTTCAGTACGACATGAAGCATGCGGAAAAGATTGGCCTTATTAAGTTCGACTTCTTGGGCTTGAAGACGCTGACACATATCAATCATGCCTTAAAATTGATTTATAAAAATCGCAGTAAAAGAATTTTCTCGCATGAGATTCCGATGACGGATAAAGAGACTTTTGAAATGATGTCTCGCGGAGATACCGCCGGAGTTTTTCAGTTCGAAGGTGAGGGCATCACTGATGCCACTCGAAAAATTCGTCCGTCCAGTTTTGCGGACGTGACTGCGATTACATCACTATATCGTCCAGGCCCGATGGCCAACATTCCGGATTTTACTGATCGAAAGCATGGTAAGGCCCCTGTTGAGTATTTGTTAGAAGATACTCGTGAGGTTCTATCAGAGACCTATGGAATTATGGTCTATCAAGAGCAAGTAATGGGTATTGCTTCTCGAATTGCTGGTTACTCCCTTGGAGAAGCGGATATGCTTCGCCGAGCGATGGGTAAAAAGATTAAAGAGGAAATGGATCAGCATCGTGAACGTTTTATGCGTGGAGCGAAAGAGCGAGGTTATGACGAGAAGAAGTCGGACGAGCTTTTCGATCTTATGTATAAGTTTGCCGATTACGGATTCAACAAGTCCCATGCGGCAGCCTATTCCGTCGTTACTTTACAGACGGCCTGGCTGAAATGCCATTATCCTGCAGAGTTTTTTGCAGCGTTACTTAGTACTGAACTTTCAGATACCGACAAAATTGTTAAATACTCGAAGGATGCAACCAAACGTGGACTTATTGTTAAGTCGCCGCATGTGAATTTTTCCGATTACCTTTTTGATGTGCATGGAGATGAAATTTATTTCGGTTTGGGCGCCATTAAAGGTGTGGGGCAAAGTGCGGTCCAGGCGATTATTGAGGCTCGCGAGCAACTTCCAGAAAAAAAGTTCAGTTCATTGGATGAGTTCTTCAATTCTATCGACCTGCGCCGGGTGAATAAAAAAGTCATTGAATGTTTGATTAAATCCGGTGCCTTCGAAGGATTTGGGGCACACCGTGCTCAATTAATGGCATCCTATCAAAAGTTTTTGGATCGTGCGCTGGGCTTGCAAAAAGATCGTGAATTGGGACAGTCTTCCTTGTTCGATCTTGGTCCATCTGCTGAAACCAGAGTGACTTTGGAAGATGTCAAACCCTGGACTCGAACGGCCTCTTTGGCCTACGAAAAAGAAGTGCTCGGTTTCTATCTGAGTGATCACCCTCTTAAAGGATTTGATACTCTGTCTGAGGTTTGGACGACTTGTAAGGTTATTGATCTTCCGGCCCAGATGCCGGCTCCGGGATCGCCAGAGGCAGAAGCTTTGAAAGCTGCTAAAAAAGACTGGAAGAATCGCGATGCTGGTAAGAAGAGGGTCATTGTAGCTGGACTTATTACCGAACTGCGCGAGCTCATAACTAAAAAAGGCACGCGCATGGCTTTTGGTAAGCTTGAAGATCTTACAGGAAGCTGTGAGCTTGTGATATTCCCCGATTCATTTGCGCGTTTTGAGATGCAGTTGCGAGATGAAAGACCGGCCTTATTAGGCGGTTCGTTGGAGGTCGAAGAGGGGCAAGCTAAGATAATGGTGGATAATGTCGCTCCTCTGGAAGACATTCTTAAAAAAACGAAAAGAATGGTCTTGCATCTTGATAAGATTGCTCCGGATGCTTATCCACAGTTACAATTACTTATGAAGGAATATCCAGGGACGACATCGGTGTCTTTGGAAATTGATATGCCAGAGGTCAATCGTCGTGTCATGATGGAAATGGACAGCGGCGGGGTGAATGTGAATAATGATTTCTTTGAAGGTGTTCACTCTATTTTTGGCAGAACTGATTTTATTGAGTTAAGGAGTTAGAAATGCAATGGATTTTGCGTTTTGTAATTTTAGGATTGATGCTCGTTTCAGCCTCTTTAGGTCAAGCTCAAGGCGATCTTATCGATCGTTCCTATGCTGGTAGCTCTAAACAAGAAAACCCTCAAGCTGCACGAAAAGAAATTCAGGAAAAAGGCGCCCAGGTCGTTTCCGAAGAACTTATTCAAGAGCTCATTGGTGAAGCGCGCTTTACGAAAAATAAAAGTGCCATTCAGAAGAAGATCATCAACAACTCTGCTCGCTACATTCCTTTTGTTAAACCGTCATCTTTGAACAAGGAAAATGACGAATTCAAAATGTCTATCGCAATGAAGATCTCTTTGCGTGATCTCAGACAGCTCCTTCAAGAGATGGCACTTTTAAATGAAAACGAGGCGATCCCCGTTGTTCTTCCGATTATTAGTTGGGTGGACCGCGTAGAGGGGCGAAGCTATCGCTGGTGGCAACCTCTTGATAAAAGCACTCCGCCATTTTTAATGAAGCAGAGTCGAGTTTTAGAAGATTCATTACGTGGAGCCTTTCAAAAAAATGATTTCTATATTTTGAAGCCTGTAGAGTCTGGTCTTGCGGCCGGCATCCCCCGTCAGTTTCAGAATGACCGTATCACAGGTGAGGACGCACAATTTTTTGCACAGTATTTTAATGCTCCCATCCTGTTAGAAGGTCAAATAACCCTACATAAGGAACGCGGGAATCGTTATCGAATCGAAATGCGGATGTCCGCTATGCAAGTGAGTAATGGCCGAGCTATCGCAGACGTAGCACGTCGGTTTGAAACGGAGTCAGGCTCTTTTGAGGGTGTTGTCGATCGTAAACTGAGAGAGGTTCTTGAAGGGGCCGCCAACGATCTAGCTGTTCAGATTCGAGAGGTTTGGCAACGTGGCTCCCTGGGAACATCCATGGTTCGAGTGACCATCGAAGGTCGCCATACCTTGCCTGTTATCGAGTCTTTAAAAGAAAAGTTCCGCTCTATTACGCAAATCAAGAACGTTCGTGAGCGCATCGTGACGGCAGAGTCGATCACATTTGAAGTGGATACGTCCATTCCTGCGCGGGACCTTTTGCCATACCTGCAAAAGATAGAAATTGGTGGCCAAAAATTGGCAAAATCTTCAGCGAAAGATGAAGAGCTTGTTTTAAGTTGGGCGCGATAGGAGTCACTCTATGAAAACGATCTTGGCATTTATCTTTATTCTTAGCTCTGTTGGTTGTGCTGCCATGGATCGATCCGGACCAAGGGTTCAACGAGAAATTAAAGATGTCGACTATCAGGCTCGCCCTCAGGATGCCTCTCCACGCAAGCGGTTGATGGTGTTGCCCTTCTTAGATGCTGATCAAAAGAGACCTCAGAGTCTACGAGACAAAGCACGCCGAGTGTTTATTGCAGAGTTAAATCGTTCCGGTGAACTAATCGTCATCGACAGTCGTGAATTGAGCGTTGATCCTTCCAAAATGATGGAGGGTTCTCACTACAAAATGGAAGAAATCGCTAAAGCGGCAAAAGCGCTCGGAGTTAATGCCGTACTTGAAGGCAAGGTCATCGACATAAAAATCAAGAGACAGGCCGACAACATCGGGGTTGTTCGTCAGCTGACGACAGTCTTTGAAGTGGTTGCCCAAGTTCGGGTGGTTACTGCTCGAAATGGAAAAGAAGTTTTTAATACGGTGAAGACAGTCACGGTTGAAGAAAAGGGCACTCGAGTCGGTGAAAGAGTTGAGACTGATAAGTTCCTCAGTAATAATCCTGGCATGATCGAAGTGATTGTGAAAGATGCGTTCCTTGATTTCACTCCGCAGGTGTTAGCTTCATTGGATAAGGTTACCTGGGAAGGACGAATTGCAGCCATCAATGGTGATAGGATCTATCTGAATGTTGGTAGAATTTCGGGGTTGCAAGTCGGTGATCTCCTGAAGGTGACTGAAGATGGAGACGATGTTTACGATCCTGAAAGTGGAACTCACATTGGTCGGGTTCCTGGTCGTCTTAAAGGAACTTTAGAAGTCATCAGTTATTTTGGGAACGATGGCGCAATCGCTGTCATCCATTCTGGATCAGGCTTTCGCGAGAATGATCGAGTGGAACTCTACTAAATCCACCTGAGGTTTGATTCAATCCAAGGACAAGCTAAGGCAAGCTTCTTTCAAGAATTGGAAGAGTTTGTCTATGAAAAACTGTAAATCCGAAGAGGTCGCACTGAAGAGTCTTTTTTTAGGACCCCAAGCTGAAAATCGCGAATGGGTCACTTCGCAAATGACCTCTTTGCTTGAAAGCTGGTTTCAGTGGCGACAGAGTTTCCGACCAGAGGATGGCCTAGCGATCTCATCTGAGGATATGCAAACTCCTGACTTCGTTCGCCGAAGATCTCATACTGAAGAAGTTTTACGGGAATTGGCTAAACGATTTGAACAAGAGATTCCTAAGTTTTCACCTAGATATATCGGTCACATGTTTTCAGAGATGTCTTTACCGGCTCTGTTTGGTCATGTTCTAACTCTGTTACATAATCCGAATAATATATCAGGCGAATCTTCAAGAGTTGGTACGCTGATCGAGGAAGAGGCTATTGCTGCTCTTTCGCAAATGATGGGCTTTCATGAAGGCTTTGGCCATTTTACCTCTGGCGGAACTATTGCAAATTTTGAAGCGTTCTATAGGGCGAGATCTCGAAGTTCTGGTTGGATGGCTGCAGGCCTCCATCAGGGTTCGAGCTCGGCATTTGAAAGCTCTGTCATGGGTTGGAGAGCTTTTGAAGCCTTTGATAGAGATGTAAAAGTCAGCTCTTCCAAATACAACCCTTTCGAAGATAATCCGTTTGAAGCTGCCTTGGCAATTTCGCAAAAAACAAAACGTCCATTTAAGGGGCCTGTGATTTTGGTCCCCCAACACAAGCACTATTCTTGGGTCAAAGGCGCCAATGTCTTTGGTTTGGGAAGTGAAGCGCTTTGGCCGATCGGATTGGATCGTCAGGGCCGGCTGGATGTTCAGGATTTGCAGCGATTGATTTTAAAAGCCTGGCAAGAAGATCGTCCTATATTGATGGTCGTTTCAGTTTTAGGAACTACTGAACTAGGAATGATCGACCCCATCCATGAAGTGCAGGATCTGCTGGATTCACTGCTAAAAGAAAAGGGCTGGGATATATGGCATCATGTGGATGCTGCGTACGGCGGCTTCTTGTGCTCCATGAAGGGGGATTCTGCAGTGACCGCTGTTTTATCTGAATCCAGCAGGCGAGCTCTTCTTGCTGCTGGAAGAGTGAACTCGATCACGATAGATCCCCATAAACTTGGATATGTGCCTTATTCTTCAGGGGCATTTATTGCTGCGAATAAGAAAGACTATTTCGGGAAATCATTTGCGGGACCTTATGTGAATTTTTCGGATCTTAAAGACAAGGGCCCATTTACCCTTGAAGGTTCCCGTTCCGCAGCTGGTGCGGTAGCGACTTGGATGACGTCCCAATGTGTTGGTTTAAATGAAGAGGGGTATGGGCAGATTATATCTCGTACGATTCGACTGCGCAAAGAACTGGAAACTTGCCTGAGCGAAGAGATCCCTAACTGTCGACTTGCGCCTTCTGTGGATGCAAATCTTTTGGGGTTTTGTATTGCTCAGCCGGGGGAACTGCTCTCTAAAGTGAATCTACGCACGTTAGCTCTCTACGAGTCCTTTGAATCCTCGCCCAATCCGGATTTTTATATTTCAAAGACCTGTATCTATCGTTCGAACTATCGCAACTATTTTGATAGTTTCGTTCAGTCGTGGCAGGCCGACTGCGATGTAAATGAAGTTTTCCTGCTCCGTATCTGTATCATGAATCCATTTTTCAAAAGCGTTGAAATGAAATCCGACTTTCAGAAGCTTTTTGTCGAGTCAGTGCGAGAGCGATTATCTTCTTTGGAAGCTGTGATTTCAGTTTAATATATGAAGCGATTCTACAGCGGAAGTAAACTGGCTAGTTATCATGTTTTCTTTGAATGATCTTGGAAATCTAAACCCTTCTGATATTTGCCAGCAAGTTCAGTCGCCCATTGTTTATTTCTAATAGAGCCGGTGCGCCGACCGCTAGAACTTCATCATTAAAACGCTTTGCCAAGCGACGTATACGATGGAAGTACGACTCATTGTACTCCGCTTGGTAGATTTTTTCAGAAAGCTCTTCAAAGGGAATCGATTTATTAACGGAGAGATGATTGAGGAGCTCAAACATTTTCTTTTTGCCCTTGAGATTGATATGGAATCGGTCATTGATAGTGAGTTGCATATCGCTGCAGAGAACGGCACAAAGTGATTCCGAAGCTTCCGAAGGAAATAAGCTGGACCAGAGTCGACGATCCTTAGGTGTAAATCCCAAAAGCAAGAGGTCGATTTCGCGTTTTAGAGTTGAATCATTTTCTTTATTTATTAAATCTGTTTTAAGTGCCAAGCTCGCAAGACGAAGAAAATTTCCCACTGGCATTTTTGTAGCCAGATCAATCCATGACACGTCTATAGATAGATTCAAAGCCACGCTTTTGAGGCATTCTTCATACGGCCCCAGAGGCTTAAGCTTTTCGATCGTGAGCAATAGATCCTTAGGTAGCTGCTCTCTCGTGCGCATGATTTGATCACATAAATCAAAGAAAATGAGAGATTGATCTTCTTCCCCTATTTCATAACCTTTAATAAGTTCTGATACCTGTGACCAAGCAGCAGGGCCTAAAAGACTTATCTCGGCCAAGGAAAGTGCATGAAGAATTTCAACTTGAAGGTCCGGGGTCAATCGACTTTGTAGAGCGGGCTTTAGGTCCTTGTAGTAGGTTACAAGTTCTGGTCCCATCGGATACAGCGATAAAAGGCGTACGATATTGATCCGTGCTCGAAGTGTGAGTTCAACGTCATTTGAATTTAGGCAGCTCATCCAATAATTTAATGACTTATTGAGGTCACCAGTTTCTTCGAAAAATTTCGCCAGCATCATACGAGTTTTTAGACGACTCGAAGAGCTCATTTGGGATTCTATCCCATCAAAAAGATGTTCAATATTTTGCAAAGTAACAGCCCAAAGCCCGTATTGTTGAGTGAGATAGTAGCACGTAGCAAGATCGCACCAAAGCCCCAGATGCTCACCATTTTCGGTGAAGCACATCTGAATTGCTTCAATAGCATTATGGTATTCGCTTTTTTGTAGCATTTCTTTTATGCGCAGGTGCGAAAGCACTCGTTGCTCGGACGAAGAGTTCACAATTCCTTGATATTCCAAGAGAAATTGTTCAAGGTGACCTTCCGTCAAACTTTGCATGCCTTTTTTGAAGAGTGATTCTAAAGGATGTGAAGTCATGTCGAGGACCTCAATTTTTCGATCTTAATGACTTTCCCGTTTTTCAGATCCTTTTGGATGCGATCATATATGTTCTGGGACTCTTTAGGAATTCGAATAGTTTTCTCATCTGTCGAACGTAACCAGCCGCCTGTAACTTTCGGGCGAGGTCCTGCAGCCATAAAGCTGTAAGCGGATTTTGCTGAAAATAAGGGACGAGACATGTATGTACAGAACGTCACTTTTTTATCTTCATCGTTGAAAGTGAGTGTCTCATCCAGAATTTCTTTAATGGAGTTCTCCATGCCGAAGGTTTCCGCAATGCTGTCCATTGAAGAGGCCAACATTTCATTAAATCCATCTCCTCCCTTTCCAAGGGTAAGCTCTGGATTTTTCTTCATGACGTAATAAATAGATAGAAATGCTTGCCGACAGGCGGAATGATCTAGAGTTACCAGAGGATGCTTTATATTATCGAGCATCATTTGTTCTGCTACAGTTGCACGTAGGGCAGCCAACGCGAAACTAATTTGCCGGTGAGCCGCGAGGTTAAAGCGGTGTTGAAGTTGTCGTTCCTTGTTCGTTAAATGCTTGCGAGATGCCCTTTGATGGGAAAGATAAGTCCCATACATCATCCCATTTTTTCCATCAACACTGATCGCCAATTCATGAGCCAAGATATTTCTCAGCCTTGCCCAAGTGAGGTTTTGGTCTACAAAAATCAACGTTTTATTATCGTAGGTTGTCCAGCTTTGGACAGGGCTTAATCCCTTGGGATCATACGCCACATAGTATTCACGCTGAAAAGTCTTGGTAATTTCACCAGCAAAATGATTGGTTTGGCGGTGATGACCACAGGACTTGTACAGATTTAAAGACTGAGATTCACTCAAGCCCGTTAGGTGGCGGGTCACTTCCGGCGACCACAGAAGGTCACAAAAAAATGAAAAGCCGGAGTTTAGAACAATATCCGTGGTGACGTCTTCAATCTCCCGGAAGAACTCACTGTCCTGGCTAAGTCTATAGATATGATAGCGATCCATAAACTCGTTGGATAGATGGGCCTGCGCCAAAGGTACAAATAGAAAGAATCCTAAAAAAAGGTGAATTATATTTTTCATCGGCACCTCACTGGCGTCGCCAGGCAGATGTCGATCAGCTGTATCAGAAGTGGTGGCGAGACGTCGTCACAAGTTAAATGAGATGATTGAACAGAACTCTCTGAGGTTAAGGTTTGCATGATATTTTCGATCTGTTCTTGGGACATGGCTAATGATTGTAAGAACATTTTTAGTTCGTCAGGTGGCAGACTTTTCAGGATTTGCGTTTCTTGGAAAATTTGTGACCCCAAAGATTCGCATTTTTTCTTAACACAAAGAGCATAGATGTTCTCCTGGGCGTCTCGCTGAGTCTTGGCGAACACTTGAAGAGGGGCTTCGGTCTGATAAGGATTCACTGAGAATTCCTGTTTACAAGAATATTTACCACTTTGTGGGAGATCCTTCCATCGAAGCTGGGAAGCCCTTTTGATCAAATTTGAATGAGAAAGGTCTGCCGCCATAGCCGTTCCGGCAAAAACCAAAGAAAGCGCCATTTGTAATAGGAACTGTATAACTCTTAGACTCATAACAATTTCCGTCCTTTTTGCTCTGTCCAGCAGCCACCAGCTCGTTCTTAATTAAACATTAGGTAAATGAGCAATCCGCATGCTCATAATTCATCATCTCCTAAACAGTCTATGAATATTTTTCCGTCTCAAGAAAAGTTCAAATAAGTTCAAAGATATTTCCAGCGAACTGCCCGAAATTAGCCAAAAGAAAGCAGAACTCTAAAGGAGAAGAATAATGAAAAAAGTGATTATGATCCTGATAATTTTATTAGGAAATTCAGTAACCCAGGCCGAAGGCTATCGCAAGAACGAACTGAACTCCATCTGGTTCAAAAGTTCAAACAGTTGCGAAAGGGATGCAAACGAGCTTGTTGAGATCATGCAATATTTTTCTAATGACGGTAGATCTCTAGTTGTTAGTAATTCGTGCGAATACGACTATTCTCGAAGAGATGGATATAACTCGAGGTTAGACTCAGCTATAAAGACGAATTTAAAGCGAGGACTCCATTCACTTGGAAGCTTTTGTATGACTGAAATTTATGTAGAACCTTATCGTCGTCTATTAGCCTTATTATCAAACGAAGAAGCAACCATATTTATAGTCGATAACTCCGCAAAATTTGGATGTGTCGATAACAAACAAACGCACATTACTGTCAAAATCAACTTACGATAAGCTAAGCATTCGAGAAATTCTTAAAACGGAAAGACGAGAGGAAATATTATGAAAAAAGTGTTACTGATTATGGGATTTTTGATGACCGCATCAGCAGCGCAAGCCGCAACATTTGATGTCTGCGCTTGTGTAATCCAAAACGGATGGAACGGGTACGATGCTGTTCTTCATGGCCAAGCATTCATCAAACGAACGGATGGTTCAGTTCAACTGCATAGAACGGAGCTTCTAACGTTCACATCGATCTCCTTCACTGAGCAGACAAAAAGAGAAGTCTTAGGTGCATGTGAAAGAGAATGGGTCAACTATGCCGCGCAAGGCGTCTGCCCCGTTAAACGTTGATAGAATTTAATTATTAGACAAATGAAAGGTGTATTATGACATCGCGAATACAGACGTCGACGGCTCTTGCGAGTAGGTCAGAGACGACAATTACTACTGTGAAGCCGTTGCAAACGTAACATATGATCTATAAAAAAAGAAGAATAACAATCAAATCAATAATTGCGCTTTGAACAATTCCACGAAAACGATGAAGTTCCGTGGGCAAGAGAGCTCATCGCCGCTTCCGTTGAGGAAGTCAGTAAAATAAGAATTGAGGTCGATTATTTTTCATTTTTTTGATCTGGATCAAGGCCTTTAATCCTGGGGTCGTATAGGATCTTTGGCATATGATGGAATCTGAAAAAATTGAACACTTTTATCCCGATTATGTAAAACAACTGCCTGAAGGACATCCCGTTAGGACTTATTTTCTGGAGAGCTTTCATCTGGAGAGGATTTTGGCTGAGATTGGTGAAACCGATCCTGTGCAAAGGTTCCAGGAATTCTTTAATTTGTTTAATCAACTCTGCGAAGTCGAAAAGCGCTATGCTCGAAAAGAAAATCAGCTGTTTCCTTTTTTAGAGAAGCGCGGATGGAATGGACCCAGTCAGGGGATGTGGGCATTCCATGATGCCAATCGAGATTTGTTGCGCGGTATTCGCAAAAGAATTGAAGAGCGTACGATCTCTGAAATCAAAGCTGAGATGCCCTACATCATTGATGAATTCCGAAGAATGATGAAAGTCGAAGAGATGCGGCTTTTTCCCATCTCTCTGCAAATTCTTACCGAAGACGATTGGAAAGAGATGCGGATCGGCGAAGCTGAAATTGGATTTATGATTCCAACGAACAGTGTGGATCACGTAGAAAATGCGCTGGCTTCCCCGCAAGTCGCAAGCGGAGACGGCAAGCTTAAAATGGAAGAGGGGATCATGACTTTGGAGCAGATCAATCTGCTCTTAAAGTTCATGCCGGTAGATTTGACCTATGTGGATGAAAACGACCGCGTGATTTTTTATAATCGCGGTGAAGAGCGCGTCTTTCCTCGCAGTGCTGGCATAATTGGCCGTGAGGTTCGCTTTTGCCATCCGCCGAAAAGTGTTGGAACTGTCTTGCGAATCCTAGAGGAGTTTCGCAGTGGAAATAAAAGTGAAGCCGAGTTCTGGATTCGCTTTAAAGGTCGAGTCATTCATATTCGCTATTTCGCCATCAGAGACGCTCTGAAAAACTATAAGGGTGTGATTGAAATGTCTCAGGATGTAACCGAAATTCAAAAGCTTGAAGGTGAACGTCGACTGCTGAACTGGGATGAAGAGTCCACTTAGGCGCGCAGCGCGTCAAGTGCACAGGTCGTTGCCGTCTTCGATCCTTGCGGCATAGCTTGCAGGAGTTCACAGAGGCAGCTTTTTCTTTGTTGCCTCTCTAATCATTGTAAGCTACTAATTACTCTTCCGAATATGGTCTGTTAGCGCAGTTGGTAGCGCGTTCCCTTGACATGGGAGAGGTCACAAGTTCGAGTCTTGTACAGACCACCATTTTTTCATTCAAAATGTACATATTAAATTCGTTATCATGTCCTTGCTGTTCTTCTTTGCCGGGCGTAAATACAAGCTCACAAGGAGTCACCATGAGACGTTTCGCTATCGTACTTTCTATTTTGTTAGTCAGCTCATTTGCCCAGGCGAAATCATTTGCGGAGCTTGCCTATTCACTTAGTACTGAAATCGAAAAATACGAAGAGGTTGATTTAAGCCTGGATGTTCTTCAGAACAAACTGCTTAAAAAGCTTCAGGAGCGTGCAGAGTATGAAGCAAATATTTGGGGCGATACTATTTTAGAAGGTGACTACGAGTTAAGTCGAGATCCCATTGCCTTGAATGCAGTTTCCGCTATTTACAATTCGCAAGGAACTTTCGTCGCCTACAGAATCATCTATAGTGCGAGAGCCTGGGACGTTGCGGACTGTGAATTTGACAGCTCTAGACTTCTCCAAGCCAGTGACCAAGAGTACGGTGAGATTTTCCGAGACTGCACCGAAGGCGTCATCGTCGGAAATTCTTTTGTGAGCCCCGGGTTAAAGCGATCAGAGCGCGATTTCAATAACATGGAATATTTCGAAAATCTGGTTTACTAGAGCTCGCTTCATCTAACTCTTGCGCAAACGTCATAGTATTCAAAATCAAGGTCTAGGGTTTTGGCTCTGGTTTGCTGAATTACTTATTTACGATCGAGATGACTGGCGGGACCATAAATGCATCTAACAAAGGAGCACTTATGAAGTTTTTGATCATCACGCTAGCGACGGCCTTTACTTCAATCGGTTTTGCACAAATGGGAACTCCCACTACGACGGAAGAAGAGGCACCTTACGAATACTCCGAACCTGTCATGACTGAACCGATGGGTACAAGTATGGATGAGCACTCCCAGTTGTCATACGGACAGACTGAAGACTGGAGGTCTTCGCGTGAAAACTCCAATCCCAGTATCAGCGCTGGAGATACCGAAATAACTCAGGCATTACCAACGACAAGCAGTATTTCTGCGACTCAAGCAGATCGTTTTGAAATGAGACAGAATCGTCGAGCTCAGTACGAAAGTGAAGAGTCTTCATTCGAAGAGTCCTCGGAAGAAACTGACTACCAGTAATTGAAAGAAGCTTTGCTGGACTTTAGAATCTAATCTAAAGTTGCGATAAGCCACCCATGCTGATTAAGTATGTGGTGGCTTTTGCCTTTTTGATTTCTGCAAGTACAGCTTTAGGGCAAACAGTCGGGTATCTCGATATTGAAGATGATCAGATAATCTCCGTTTTTAATAAACCAGGACAAAATTGGAAGACCTGTCAGGAGGTCGCTGGTTGTGAAGCGGTCGGGTGGCCAGACAATCAAAGTAAGATCCAAATCACTGGTCCTGCTAAGAAAGTTTCGACGGTCAATCCATATACCAATCAAAAAGAACTGGAAGAGTATCTACCCGTTGATTTTGAATACACTCGTGTGGTGAATGGCCGTGCCTGGAAGAAGCAAGGCAAAGGATGGATAGATGCGGCTTATGTTAGCAAGACGAAACGAGAAGCATTCTTTACTGATTCAGTAAAGGATGATGAGAAAGAATGTCCTCCCCAGCAGAATGTCTATAAAGGCACAGTTCAACGATTGTCGAATCTTGGAAAGTCTTTTAGCAACCACGGCGTTCGCGAGATTGCTGACGAACTAGATCAAGTTGTTGGGGAATGTGCCATTAATCCAAAGAACCCGCAGGTAGCTGGCGCCAACCCTTATGATCACCATGTCTTGCCACGTCTGAAAAAGAAGTCCCTGCCAAAAGTATATCGAGAAGACGGCGAGATGATGACTCATGAAGATCTTATCAATATCGATGCGCTGGCTCGTACCATGTATGGCGAAATGGCCAGCTGTTATAAGCATGGCTTACAGTATCCTATGACGGTCGCGAGAATTGCAGTGAACAGAGCGGATGATGAAACTCGACACGCCCTTTTTATTAAGGATCAACATGCAGCTGGTAAGGGCGACCTTGCTAAAGTCGTGACCTCGCCCAGCCAGTTCTCCGTTTGGCGAAAGAAGAACGGTAGTAAAATCAACGGTCCACTTCTAATGGCAATGTGTCCGCCACAAGAGCAGGGTAAGCAGTTTTGGAAAGGGTCACCGGCACCTCGCGACGAATTCGATATATGGAAAAATACTGTGCGAATTGCGACTGAGGCCGTTTTATTCCCGAATAGATTTAAGAACCGGACTATTCAAGTAGGACAGTATTTTTATACTTCAGGCTTAGGAAAGTTTTATAACATGACTCGCGTGACTCCAAGTATTGAAGGTCGAGCCGTTTCTAAAAACGCCTGCGTAGAAGTCTGGAAAGAGCGACGATAGGCTTATGTTTTTAAATTTTTGAAGTCCCAAAGCTCTTGGTCCATCAGCTGACTGGGCTTAATATTTCCCAAGGCAGTTTGAATGGATGCATAAACGTTGGGAATCTCTGTCTCTAGATCACGAACCATTTTTTTAATTCGTTGTCGTTTTAAGCCGTCTTGTGATCCACAGAGATTGCAAGGAATAACCGGAAAAGCCCATTCGGCAGCAAGTCCTTCAATATCTCTTTCGGAAACGTAACATAACGGTCGGACCAAGATGTTTCGCTCGTCATCGGATTTTAACTTTGGTGGCATGCTGGCTGTGGTGCCAACGTAAAACAAATTAAGGAGCGCCGTATGCACAACATCGTCGCGGTGATGACCAAGAGCCAACTTGGTGAAGCCCTTGTCATGGGCGAAATCATAAAGAATGGCGCGACGTAAGCGAGAGCATAAAGAACAAAAAGTGCCCCCTTGAATCTTTTCTTTGACGATCGAGTAAGTGTCTCGTTCAATGACATTGAGTACAACGCCGAGACTTTCCACCCACGCTTTAAAGGCTTGAACATCAAATCCCGGCTGTTTTTGGTCCAAGATGGCAGCTTCGAGTGTGAATTTCCGCTCTGAACGACGTTGGATTTCGGTCATCAGTGCGAGTAAGACGCTGGAGTCTTTTCCTCCAGAAACACAGATCATTATCTTATCCCCGTCTTCGACCATATTGAAATCATTCAAAGCTTGAACAATTTGCTTTCTGATTTTAATGGCTAAGGGACTTTCGAAATTCACCGTGTTCATAACAACCCCATGTGTGTTCTAGAGGCTTACTCAGGTTCCATTTATTATGTTTCCTGTGTAGCAGACAGAGACGGTGTTTTATCCGAAAGTTCCACGACTTGTCGAGCTAATTTAATATTCGCAGCCGTTAAAGCTTCGAGACCTCGGGTATAGACTTTATCTCCAATGCCATACTGGGAACCAAAATTATCAATAAAATAATAAACCTTCAGTTCGATCCAATTCTCAGTGGTGTTGGCAATGTAAGTACCGGGTGCTGGTATGCCGCGAATGTCGCCAATTTCAGCCACTGCGCGCTCTAAAAGTTGTTTGGCTAGCTCAACGTCGGCGCCATAGGCCAGTCGGAAAACCTGACTGCGAACAATGGGATTTTCAGGAGGTGAAAAGTTAGATATCTGGGCATTAGCCATGAAGCGATTGGGGAAGGTGATAAGTTCATCTGAAAAGCCGACCAGTGTTGTGGATCTCCAGGTGATCTCCTTAACTTGTCCAGTGGCGCGCTGAATGCCGCTGGCGATTTCCAGCCAATCGCCAATTTCGAAGTTTCTGTCCAACTGAAGAGAGATCCCCGCAAATAGGTTTCCTAAAGTGTCCTGCAAAGCAAGACCCAAAATGACTGATGCGGCAGCTGATGTTGCAAGGAGGGGGCCTAAGGCCAAACCAAAAACATAGTTAATACTCCAGAAAAGCAAAACGATGGAGAGTATTAAAGAAAAAATATTCACAAGAAGAACGGGAACTCCATGCTTCATAGAGCCCAAGAAAAGATACTGCAATACAATCATGCGCGATGCTTTTACGAAGACGATATTGCCCCAAAGGAAGGTCATAAAAGCAAAATAGGGCGTAAACGAAGTGAGCGTGTTGAATTGGCCTTCCACTGATTGCATAAAAATAAAAAACAAGAATAAGAAGCCCAAAATAACAAAGTGCCTCATCAGCTGCTTGTAATGCAGGCGAATGCTGCGATGACGTTCTTCGGAAGCGTCTTTAAGGAAGATCCTGTAAAAAGTCCAGGTGAGCGCAATCAGGCAACCCAGGAGGATGAAAGGCTCTAAGGTAAGCAGGCCGTACAATTTTTCGATTTTGATGTAGCTCTCTGACATGGGCGGAATTTTCCTTTGACTCAAGTATCTTCATTCTGGTCAGCCTTGTAAAGGCTTCAAAATGGGCTGTCAGCTTAATTTAAGAAAAGGCGGATTCTTATGATTTATGTTAAGAATGGCTTATGAAAACGCTGAGTTTAAGGTTTATTTTGGTGATAGTTGGAATGGTGGGATCGATGGGTTTGGCTCAAGCGTCCTCGGCCGCGCTATCAAAGGCTCATCGCTATTGTGATGACATCACGCAGATCGATAAGCTTTTAGATCGTACTAGGGAAGCCCCAGAACGATTTACTGCAGAAAAGCTGAAGGTTGAACGAATCGTGGTCTCAAAGGATCGACGTCAATTGTACTTGATCTCTGACGGTGTCCTTATGAGAACGTATACGGTCGCGTTTGGTGACTATTTGGGGCATAAACAGTTCGAAGGTGACTGGAGAACTCCCGAAGGACTCTATTCGATCAGCGCAAAAAATCCCAAGAGTCAGTTTAATAAAGCGCTTAAAATTTCTTATCCTAATGCGGATGATATTGCCTATGCTAAATCGAAAGGCCGTTCACCCGGTGGACAGATCATGATCCATGGTTTCCCGGTAGATCCAATTAAGAAGCTTGGGGTGATGGCTATTCATCCTGTGGACTGGACACTCGGATGTATTGCAGTCACTGACGAAGAAATCGAAGAGATTTATCAGCTCGTCCAAGAACGAACTCTTATTGAAATTTGCAAAGTCAGCGTTTTCACCTACAAGAACCAGCCTCTGCCTTAAGTCTAGTTTTTGACCTCTAAACCAAGTTATGAGGAGCACTCCGTATACGATTGCGGCGTCTTTAAAGTAATTTGGAGTGTGTACCGAAAAGATTCACAACTATGAGGTCACTATGAGATCAATTTATTCTTTCATGTCTTGGTTGAAAGGCGGCGCCCTTCTCGCGTCGGTCTTTACACTCTGTTTTTCTCCGGTCGCTATGGGCGCCCAGGCAAAATCGCAGAATAAAAAAATGGTGAACGAATTCCTAAAGGGTTCTGGGATTATGGCTCCTAATCTTACTGTCGGACAGTATTGGAGCAAGGTACGCCATGTTTATCCCAAGGATATACAAGCGAAATTGGATCCATGGGTTCAGCAGAATTCTAAAATGCCAATGCCAAAAATTCAAGCAACCACGTTCAAAGACAAAGCGGGACGAGAGCAGGTTCGATTGACGTTGTCCGGACAAGGGCAGTCGATGACATTGACTGTGATTGGCGGAGATAAAGAGTTTGCAAAAATCAACTCCGTGAATTTTTCAAAAAAAGAACTTCAGAACTTTAACCAGGTTGCGAAAAAATTAGGGCAAGATCCTGCGTTGAAAAAGAAACCTGGCTACGTGGCTCATTGGGCGCAGCCTCCTGCGACACTTTCAGCCAGACAAGTGATGGAGTTATCTCCGAAGAAACGTGCTGAGTATTTCTTGAAGCTTCGTCGCACGATGGAAGCTGCCGAAAAAGTTATGGCACGAAAGTATGGCCAGAAAACAGTGAACCATGATTTCGAAAACAAAAACTATTGGTTTTTTGAGCTCTTCAAAGGTTCAGCTGCTTTTGCAGCTAATATGAGGCCTGTTGTTGGAGATGCTTGTATCATTGCTGGATACGTTTCATCTTATGGTGAGGGCGGATCTTGCGGTGGAACGAAGAGTGGCTGGACAGCTTTGCAAAGTCAGATGCGCCAAGCAAAGGCGACTTGTTCCAGTGATGGAGTTTCTTGTAATCCGTTATTCTATGGTTACCAAGACGGTGGTTCGCCCCATTGTATTTCTAGAGCGCAGGCTAAATTTGCAACTCGAGAATGTAATAAGAAGTCGCCACTTGTTGGTGATGCCGATCAGCAACGAATTATTAATTCTTATATGAAGCACAACCAAATGGCAGCTAACGTCAGTGTGACGGTAGTTGATGGTAAGGTGACAAAAGAAGAATACGGGCAAATCGAAGGTTTCTTGACTGGTTTAGAAGACTACTACCGTCAAGCAATGGCTGTGTGTGATGCTGACGTACCCGAATACAAAAGACAAGATCAGGATTCAGCTTGCCAAGAGTTAAGAACGCGCTTCTTTAAATTAAGTCCTAAAGGTGAGTTCCTTTTACCGCCACCACCCGCTCCGCCGGTTACAGTGGTTGATGATGGGTCTCGCTGTGAAGCTGAGATGAGAAATTCTGTCCCTGATGCTGACGGAAAATGTATCTGTCCGGAAAATACCAGCAAGGGTACTATTGATGAAGGTGCGGGACCTGTGCCTGCATGTATCGTGAATGAGGATACTGCGGCGGGAGGAATTCTTCCTGGCGGTAAGGATGTGCCAGCTGAAGTTGTTAAAGACTCTTGCGGATTCTGGTGCCGCAATAAGAACTGGATTGTGCCAGTGGGTGTGGGGCTTGCCGCTCTTGGACTTTTCTGGTGGTTAATGAAAGATGACGACGATGATAAAGATGATAAGTATGTTCCACCGGTCAGTGTTGAGCCTAGTCCGAGCCCAACAGCGACAGTGACTCCAGCACCTACTGTTGAGCCGGCTCCATGTAATCCTCCCAATACTTTGGTAATGGGTGTTTGTACACCGCCAGTCATAGTTCCACCACCACCAGTGACATCTGAAGGTGGGACACAAACAGATGCACCGGGGCGTGCAGGTGGTATTCGCTAACAAGGATTTGCGATGAAAATGAGTCAAGCAAATGAAGATTTTCAACATGGAGCTTCTCTAATCAGAGAGGCTCCTGTGCCATTAAGGGAGCCTCAGCCAGAGTCCGACCAGGAACGCCCAAATCAGGGCGAGCAACTTGGGCGTCTTTTTCGTAAGGAAGCATATCAGTTTGATAGCACTGGTTTTCAAGGTGGACCATCCGCGAAACGCAAAGGTTATGTTTTGGCTCTGTGGTCGTGGATTGCTTCGTTCATCGATTTGTTGATTTTAATATCGCTTAGTTGTGCCTTTTTGGTTTGCTTTTCAATGATAATGAAGACATCGGTTGGGCCACTTCTAAAAAGTTTAAACTTGCATCACCAGCAGGGAATTTTCTTTCTCCAGATCTTCGTGGTAGCGACCTGGCTCTATTCAATTACGACTCGAGTATTTATGGGAGCGACAATTGGGGAGTGGGCTTGCAGTCTGCGCTTAGGCAAGCCGCATGAGCGATTGCATTCGGCCTATGTTTTGCGAGTCCTTTTACGCAGCTCCCTGATTGTAGCCAGTGGATTGATCATACTTCCTACGTTGTCTCTTCTGTTGGGGCGTGATTTGGCGGGAAAATTATCGGGTTTACAGCTGTTCTCTCTCAAATAAACTGAGCACTTCGTAGTGGGCTGATTGGGGAAACTGATCAACAATATGAAGCTGACGAATGCTATAACCGCTTTCCCGTAGTTTAAGGGAATCCGCCACCAGTGATTCAGGAAAACAGGACATATAAATAAAATATCGCGGGCGTTGATGGGGCAGCAGCTCTTTCAAGGGATTCAGAAAGTTCATCAGGCCTGAACGAGGCGGGTTTGCTAAAACCAGATCAAACTGCGAAAAATCCTGCATCAACTTTTTCTGAAAATCGCCCCGATGGATCGAGATTCTTTCCTTCAGTTCACACAGGGATGTTGGTAAGTGCTGGAGGGTCATCTGCAGGCCATCCAGCGAGAGCTGGTCTATTTCGCAAGCTGTCACGTGTTTCGCTTTTGCAAGTACCGGAAGGGTTAAATTGCCAATGCCCGACCCAAACTCAATCACTCGTGGTTGGTCGATGCCTTCCAGCCATTCGCTGATAATGTCGCAGATGATTTTATTAGCTTGAATACTGGGCTGTGTGAAGCTGGCCACTTGGCAATAGAGATTGACGACTTGTTCACCCATCCATGTTTGAAACCACGCTTGAGGTTGGGGATCACGAAGTTTAAATTCTTGTCCGGTCCAAAATAGAATTTTTCGGCGTTGTCCGATCTCGATTGTGAACTGAGGGATTAGTTTTTTTAGAATGGTTTTTTCTTCCAAAAGGTTCTTAATATCGATATTGCTGAAATCCAGCCAAAGGCCTTTTTGCCCTTGAGGTCCTACACGAACCCTTAATGAACCCTTGTTGGCGGGCCAACTGACCTTTCGTATCTCCGAAAGTGCTTGTTGTAGGGCTGGAGAAAGCTGTAAGCATGTTTCGATATCGACCAACTCATGACTCTGCTTCTTATAGAGTCCGAGTTTACCGCCCACCCAACTAAAATCCAAACGATCACGAAGTCCGGCTGACCCGGCGCTATGCACTTCAATGTCTCCTAGGTAGGGGAACTGTGCGTCCTGAAAGTGAGCTCTAAGCTGATCTGATTTTAGTTTAAGTTGTTCCTCATAGGGGAGTTCCAAATATTTGCATCCCGAGCATTCAGCTTCATAAGGGCAAGATAATATTGAGGAAGTAGAGGTTGTATGTTTTTTCATAAACTTAAAATTGTATCTTGCTCGCCGGTCGAGGCTGTTATATGGGTGTGTTTTACTTTACCAGGAGTTTTAAATAATGATGAGAGTTTTGTTACTCACAGTCGTGTTGGCGTTCTCGAGTGTAACTGCTTGGGCTGCTGAAAGCCCTGCGCGCCGTATTTGTCGCACTGAAGGTGGGCAGTTCTGGATCCTCAATGTGGGACCCAAAGAGATGGTGATGTGCTTTTTCGGGCAAGCTGCTGTCGGGGCTCATGCACTATATACGTTCAAAACACGCTCAGGACATGAGCTGGAGGCTATTCAGGCCTACCGCCAGCATGACCCCTCATCTGTTCGTGGAGGAGTTTGTGGCGCCTATGACGCTGAAGCGGTGACAGGTAAAGACACTGCTGGTCAAACTTTTACGATCTGTAAGTTTTCTGATGGATCTCTTATTGAGGGCACCACGCTTTGGTTAGGACCGGATGCGGGTGAAAACGACGGGCTTAACAAGGCTCTTTCCTCTTTTTACTAGGCTTTCATTTAGCAAGAAAGTTTGACATAGGTCGAGGCTGCTTTTAGCCTACCGACCTATGAAAGCTATAAAACTAATCCTCTTAAGTATCGGCCTTTGCTTCGTTATTTCCTGTCAAGTGAAGGACTCCAAAAAAAATCCTCAAGCTCCTAAGCCTTTAGCGGGTGGGGCTTTTAATGATGCTGAAAACACTCTTCTGGGTGAAGGTCGTCAGTTGACTTTCGTGGGTTCTAAATCGGGCGAAGGATACTTCAGTCCAGATGGTTCCCTTATGATTTTCCAAAGCGAGAGAGAGCCCGGAAATCCTTTCTATCAAATGTTTTTAATGAACCTTAAAACCGGCGAGACTCAACGCGTGTCACCGGGGCATGGAAAGACGACTTGCGGCTGGATTCATCCTTCGAAGAAGAAGGTGCTTTATTCTTCAACTCACTTGGATCCAGAGACTAAAAAGAAAGCTCAAGAAGAGTTTGAAAATCGAAAAAAAGCGGTGAAAGCACGCTATTCATGGAGTTTCGATGATAGCTATGAAATATTCAGTTCGAACTTAAAGGGTGGAGACATTCGTCGTCTTACCAATGCCAAAGGATACGATGCGGAAGCTTCTTATTCCCCCGATGGGCAATGGATCGCATTCGCTTCTAACAGAAGTGGTTACACTGAAAAGCTAGAAGGCGAAGACAAGAAGTTGTTCGAGCAGGACTCTTCTTACATGATGGACATCTATATCATGAAGGCAGACGGAACTCAGGTTAAACGCTTAACCGATGCCAAAGGCTATGATGGCGGTCCGTTCTTTAGTGCGGATGGGAAAAAGATCACTTGGCGTCGTTTTTCTGCGAATGGGTCCACTGCAGAGATTTTCACGATGAATGTCGATGGAAGCGATCAGAAGCAAGTGACTCAGTTAAAGTCTATGTCCTGGGCTCCTTATTTTCATCCATCTGGTGATTATCTTATTTTCGGATCAAGTGTCTTAGGCTACTCGAACTTTGAATTGTTTATCGTGGATGCTGAAGGCAAAAAAGCTCCGGTTCGCGTGACTCGAAATGAAGGTTTTGATGGCCTTCCTGTATTCACACCCGATGGAAATCAACTTTCCTGGACTCATCGAAATGAAAAAGGGGATTCGCAAATTATGATCGCGAGCTGGGACGACGCCCAGGCGCGAAAGCTTTTGGGATTAGCACCGCAAGATCCTGCAGCTGGGTCTTTGCGACCTGAGATTCTTGAAAAAGACATTCAAAAATGGGTTTATTACTTAGCCTCTCCAGAGCTTCAAGGTCGCGGAACGGGAACTCCGGAGGAGAAAATCTACGCTGAGAAGATCGCACAGATGTTTAAGGCGTGGGGGCTGCAAGGTGCTGGCCCCAAAGGGTCTTATTTCGAAACCTTCGAGTTTACTTCAGGTGTCGACTTAGGACCTCAGAATTTACTTGAAGTTGTGGGATCTTTTCAGCGCAAATATAAGGTTTCTCAGGATTTTGAGCCCGTATCCTTCTCTAAGACGGGTGAGTTTAAAGAGGCCCCGCTTGTTTTTGCTGGTTACGGCATTAAAGCCCCGGCGAACGACAAGGAGCCTGAATACAATTCTTATCAAGGTTTAGACGTTAAGGGTAAATGGGTTTTGCTATTGGCTGATATTCCCAATGAGGTATCGCCATCTCGCAGACATCATCTGAATCTCTACTCCCGACTTCAGCATAAAGTGACTGTTGCTAAAAACGAAGGCGCCATCGGGGTTCTAGTTATGAACGGACCTGAAAGCGACCTGCCCGAAAAATTCGACAAATTGAAATTTGAAGGCTCTCTTTCTGAAGGAAGTCTTGCCGTTGCTAAAATGTCGACGTCTGCGGGACAAGAATTGCTCAAGTATGCGGGTCGGGATCTCTCAAGTATCCAAAAACGCCTTGATAAAGGCGAGACGGTGGAGGGATTTTCAATTCCTTCCGCGTATTTAAAAGCCAAGATTGATCTGAATTATAAGAAGTCTACGGGAACTAATATTGTGGCGAAGCTTCCAGCTGGAGCTCAAGCGACTTCTTCAGTTTTGATTGGAGCTCACGGAGATCATTTGGGTCATGGACAATTTGGCAGCTCCCTTGCTAAAAGCTCTGAGCGTGGAGCGGCGCATGTGGGTGCAGATGATAATGCCTCTGGTGTCGCCGGAGTCATGGAGCTGGCTCATTACTTTGCTTCATTGAAGAAAACCAATCCAGCAGCCCTTAAAAAAGATTTGTACTTTGGTGTGTGGTCAGGTGAAGAGCTTGGCAACTTAGGGTCTAGTTCCTTTGCGAAGCACAGCCAAAAGCTAAAGATCGGCGCCTATATCAATATGGATATGATCGGTCGTTTTAAAGATCGTGTCCTGGTTCAAGGAATCGGGTCTGGAACTTATTGGGCTGCTTTAGCCGAAGAAGTGAGTATGCGTTCGGGTCTACCTATGGTGACTCAGGAAGATCCTTACTTGCCAACTGATTCATTGGCGTTCTATTTAGCTGGTGTTCCGACAATTAACTTCTTTACAGGATCTCACGCAGAATATCACAGCCCCCGAGATACCGCAGATCTAGTGAACTATCAGGGAGTTCAACGAGTCGTGACCGGAGTTCGACACTTCGCAAGCCTACTAGCTGATTCCTCCGTACCAATGGTCAAGTATGTGAAGGTGGCAAGCTCTCAAAGTCCAATGCAAGGACGCTCGTTCCGCGTTTACCTGGGAACCATTCCTGACTACAGTCAAGAAGGAGTCAAAGGTGTTCGTATTTCGGGAGCTTCCAAGGGAAGCCCGGCGGAAAAGGCTGGATTGAAAGAAAAGGACATTATCGTAGAGTTCGACAATACAAAAATCGAAAACCTTTATGACTATGTCTATACACTTCAAGCTGTAAAGCCGAACAAAGAAACTGTTATCAAAGTTCAAAGGGACGGGAAAGTCCTGGAATTTAAACTGACGCCACAGTTGAAAGAGTAGGATTCAGACTTAAAAAAAGGAACCTTCTTTATTCTAGAACTGGAAGAAGGTTCCTTAAAAGCACTGTTTACTTACCTAAGTATTTTATCAGATCGCAATTTTTGGGCAGACCCTCGCAAGATATCGAGCAAGGTCATTGTCGGAATACTTAAAAAAGACATCTCCATCGCTTCCGTAACGAAAAACATCACGATTTCGCACTCGGCAGGACTGGCCTTTGTGATCCTTAAAGGTGGCCCAGCCCGAAGGGTTTTGGGTAGGAGAGCGTCCTACAGCCCAACCGATATCTAATAGCAGGCCTCGGTAGTTTCTGATTTCTACGCCGCCCTTATTATCTGGATGAACTTTCGGATCAACAGTTACCTGCCCTTTTTCCATGTGAATGAGTTCAGCAGTTTCATAGCTAAAGTGTGATTTTCCGCCGGTGACGTCGGTCACTTCTAAATGCCGAGCTTCATCATTCCATTGATAAGTGGCTTTTGCCAATGGACGCGGGAACATATAGAAATCGCGAGCTCCCGTGCTGCCCGAGTCGTCTCCCCAGCCAAAGGAGTTAAAGATCATAAGGTTGCCATCGCTGGTAAATAGATAGTTGCGATAGACCAATCCCGAGCTTTTGAAGTTTCCTACAGATAAGAAGCAAAACCCGTCGTTCGTCATCATTTGTTGCAGCTGAATACTTCCGCGTTTCTCAAGAATATCCGGGCAGGTGCCGGGCTCGGCCCCCCATGCTTGGAGTGTAAACAATAGCGAAAAAAGAAAACTCATAACCCCTCCTGTATATTCAAGCAGACCTCAGGCAGGGGCATCTGTCAAAAGCTAACCAAATCTGGACTCGAATATTTTCACAATTATGTGGTTTTATATATTACCTATTCACTGCGGGCGGACTCAATATGCATTCCTTTGTCCAAGAATTCGAAAAATACAAACGGCAAGAGCGCTTTCTTACGGGAGCAATTATTCTTTTGTCAGTTTGTGCTCCATTAACTTTTTCGTTTATGCTGGATAAAACTTTTCCTGCTCTTCTGGCGGTTCTGTCAGGTATCAGCTTCATGGGCATTGCATTGTGGATTTTTTTATTACGCGAAAAGATCACTCGTAAGCTTATTCTAAAATATGAAAATTTGGATGTCGGATATGTTTTGCGAAAAAAAATCGGTCATCGGATCCCGCGAAAATTTGTGATTACTAGCAAAGATAGCAATTATTTTTATCTTAAGTGTCTTGAAACCAACGAGGTCATCCTTCTGTCTAAGGACAGACTGAGGGAAGATTTCGACATTGCAAATTGATTTTTATATCTGAGCAAGGGAGCCTTCCAACAGGAGGCTTCAATGAAGAGTTGGCTAGTCAGCATTTCAGTTATCTTCTCTTGTAGTTTTGCCTTTTCGGCCACCACAGAAGTTGAAAGTAAAGATTACTCCTGCCATCAGGAAGCTCTCGATCAAATTCCTTTTGGGTATTGCATTCGTCATGTCGATAGGTCTCAGACGGAAGATATTGTCTATTTCTTTCATGGTCTTAATGGGAATGAAGAAACCTGGTTTACGCAGTTTTTAGGTACGAAAATGATCCAGGGGTACTGGAACAGGAAGGGGTATAAGCCCACTGTAATCACCATTTCGTTTGGCACCTCTTGGCTCTTGGTGAATAGTAAACGCATCGGACTTTTACCTCTTTTCGTCAATCGCATGATGCCGTTTTTGGAAAGTCAGGTTGGGGGCATACGAACAGGCAGACGAATGCTTATTGGTCAGTCTATGGGAGGGTTCAATGCCGTGCAGGCCTCCCTACAGCACCCCGAGCTTTTTTCGAAAGTGGCTTTACTATGTCCGGCCCTGACGACCCTAGGCCCCTTTGCTTCCGAAGATGAAATTGCTGAATACATTCGTCGAAATAAAGCTGACCCTGCTCTTATCGCCGAGATGTTACAGATTACGCGAAAGGCTTTCGACAGCCAAGAGGATTGGGAACGACATGATCCGATGAAATTGATCAGCCAGAAGACTCTGACCAGTCGACCTCGATTTCACATTTCCATTGGGGTGACAGATGAGTATGGATTTTTCGAAGGCTCTTGGGTTTTTACCAGGAATGGATTTAGAAATTTATTTTTCTTCGACTGGATGCCTGTCATTGGCGGACATTGCAATTTTTCAAGAACATCGGCGTCAAAATTTATTATGGGAGAATAACTATGACTGAATTTGAACCTTATAGGGAGTACCGACAAGACAAAGGCTCTGATGTTGATCATGAAGCCTATCGCGAAGAGATCCGAGGAATTATTGAGCACATTGTAAAGCTGCTGGTAGATAAACCAGAAAGTGTCACGGTGCAAATATTCGTAGGCCCTAAGACGACTGTCTACAAAGTCGACTGCGCGAAAGAAAATATGGGACAGATTATTGGAGGACAAGGGAAGACAATTATGGGTTTGCGTGCGGTTGTTCATGCAATGACAGCTCGTACTGGTATTCGTTCAATTATTGAAATTCCTGTTTAAAAAGGAGAGGCTCATGCGTATAGCATTAATTCCAGTTATTATTTCAGGACTTTTTTTAGCGGCTTGTAGTGGCGGAGGGGGCGGCTCTGCGACTCCGGGAATTAACGAGAATTTCCAGTTCAGGCAAGATTTTAAACCGACCTTAAGACCGCCTGGAGCCGCCGCTACTGAATACGAAGACCTTGTAGCAAAATCCTTAGTACAGTTTTCGCAGAATGTTCCTGCCGAAGAAGCTTATTTTGGAGTTGTGATTCGCGACTCCGATATACGTTATATTTGGGATGACAGCATCGAAAGAGCTCATGCGCAAAAAACCTTAGCACCGGAGGGAATCAGATTTTTGAAAGATATTAAAGTCTATTGCGTGATCAATGATGCTGTAAAAAAAGAATCTCGACCCGAGGGCGCTCCCAAAGAAGGTGACAAAATATCAAAGGTTTTGGATATGTCTACCTCTGGAGCAAATTGTCCACTTCATTTCCAAAAATCAGTCGACAGTGAGTGGGAATACTATGCGATTGAAGATGAAGCGGATACTGGGAAAACGAAAACTAGCATGGTGCTTAATTCCCAACAGAAAACCGCTGTGGAAGTGAGAGATCCCGGGCTTATTAAAGCGGGCATTTTAAGAGAACTAAAAGCCGAGATCAGTTTTCAAGGCAATAAGACGACATGGCAGCGAGTGAAAGCGGCTGATGACTCTAAGGTTTACCTACTGGGCCGAGGAGAGATGACATTGACACTGGCTAATGGTGATATCATATCTGGACCCATTACCATGGAAACGGTATCAACTGGAGATTCCCAACAGGCCCAGTTCCTTTTTGAGGGCAGATCTCCGCAGGGGCTTATAAAAGTGGTGTTGCTGGATAAGTTGGGTGAATCGCCAGAGGCATTTATTAACGGTCAGAAGAGCGCCGCCGCGTTCAAGCTTATACGGTAGTTGAGCGCGCCAGCAGCTGTCTAATATTTCGACGGACTTGAATTTTTTAGAAGTCGTTCAGGGAGGTCGTCTGCATAGCTCCGGATGTGATATTCTCCCGGGCTATGAGTCGACTTCTTCTTATGATCAGTCTGTTTTTTATCTTTGGCTGCCAAAAGCCGTCCAACGAGGCTGAATCTTATCTCGATGTTTTGCAGACAGCACTCGTCATTGGTTCAGATGATCGAGTTGAGGTTAATCGCTCATCTTCTTTGACTAAAATGGTCGGCCAAATAACTGTTAGGCAAGCTCAGACTCCGGGAGCCCTAACAACCTGTACGGCAACACTCATCGGAAAGAATTATCTTATCACTGCTGCTCACTGTGTTTTCCATCCGGACAAAGGGGGAGTCCCAGAGTCGATTCTCTTCACGCCTGATCTTTATCGTCAGAAAGAAGATCGCCAAGCTCTCTACTTTGTCGAGAGAATCTTCCTTCCCAAAGAACACGTGGAACTTCGAAACAAAGACGTCAACTTTAAGGACTACATGGTCGCATCTGATCTTGCAGTTTTAAAAATTGCCGAACAGTCCGTAAGTAAATCGGCTGGTGAAGCGTATGGTTATTTGGAAATTGCGCCGACGCTTCAAAGTCAAAATGTGACAATCATAAGTTACCCCGGAGATAAACCAAAGGGTACGCAGTGGATTCAAGAAAAATGCGGTTTCAGTCCATATCAACGTTTTATGTCGGTGGATTGTGATCTCATCATAGGCGCGAGCGGTGGTGCCATCATTACAGAGCCTCAAACAAACCCACGAATCCGGGGAGTTGTGTCAGGAGAAACGACAACCCATAATTTAAGTGCCATTCTAACCGATTCAATTGTCGCCGCAATTCAAAGAATTCTTCGTGGGGAAAATCAGAATCTTTTTGAGGAACATGAAATTCAAGCTCAAGCCTATCACCGACTGATGGTACATAATAAGTGTGATGAAGTTCTTTATTTGGGTGTCAGATGGCAGAATCTGGATGGGGAAGAACAAGTTGATGGATTCCATATTTTGCAGCCCGGGCAGACTTTGATGGCTGCTGAAATGACGTCTTATGAGTATGCGGTCTATGCCATGAATCCAACCCGTTCCTTCGAGATAAAAGGGCCAGTCGGTTTGGATATCGGAGGTATGCCGGTCGGAGCGATTGAACAACGAGTTTCGGGTGAATGGCAGGATGTCAATTTAAGAATCGACTGCCGATCTGGTACTTCAATCCACTGAGGTCCACTTAAGCTTAAGTGGTGGGTTCATTCAAATTTTAAAAATATGATGATTTCTCTAATGGCGATGTAATATGAAGGGAAGTCATCTAAATATACTGAGGCGAATTTAGCAATCTTCCGAAAAGTGTCTAGAGGGAGAACAATTGCTTTTAATTCAGATTCTTCTTTATTTAGTACTATCATCGGTGGCTTATGGAATGGGCCCCCAGTCGTTGCTATTAGCGAGTCTCTGTTCGCAAAATCGCATTTGTACTCAGGAAGACGCAAAATTGAAGGATCAATTGCAGTGGACCTGCCAACTAGAATTAAAAGCTCACCAGTGTCAGGAGTTAGCGGAAAAAAATCCTGAGTGGGCACCGCTGATAAAACAGTGTGACTTTACAGATCAGTGCAGAGAGCAATCAGAATATTTTAACCAGAAGAATCAGGCTTGCTTGCGAGGCTACAAAAATGCGTTGGTCGATCTAGGAACCTCTATTAAGGATATTTCATTGTCTTTGGCTGGCCTTATTGAGGGAAGTTGGGATGAGTTTAAAAAGAATCAACGCCAACGTTCGGATTTTCTAAAGGCCTGTGAGAATTCTCTGCTATGCAAGAGAGATCTGATTAAAGATGACCATCGTTACAATACTCTTTCAGATAATCAGCTGAATTCCTATTCCGCCGCTTTCCTGGAAGTTGAAGCAAGATCACTTCGTTCCTATAAAAGCTCTCTTCAGCGCAATAAGACAACGCCTTATGTTCCACTGAGCGAACGTCCACGTGATGACAGTCAGCTAAATACCGAGCAGATCGAAAAACTTCAAAATCTTAAAACTCTGGTTGCTGGAAAAATCAAAGAACAGTATTCACGATACTCCTGTTATTCTTCCCTTGCGAAGGAAGAGCTGGAGTGCTACGCCATCGCAACAGTGCTCGATCCGACACTCATTGCGGGCTACTTCACAAAAGCTGGACGAGCGGCCGTTGCGACAGGAAGATTGATCCAAACAGAGGTAAAAATCTCACGCACTCAGCTCTTATCAAAATATCTAAATTATTCACCGACCACAGTTGCTCAGAATGAAAGATGGATTGCTCAAGCGGAAAAAACCTCCCGAGGTAAAACAGTTTTCGTGGATATCGAGAATAGTCAATTGAAGGAACTGAATGATTCTCTTAAGGATAAGAATCTCGTCACAGGTCTGACGAATTTTCAAAAAGAGTTAGTATTCGAAAAGGTCGATCAGTTGCAGCAGCGAAATCCTGGATTGGTCATTGAAAAGTACTCTGACTTTAAGTCTTCGCGATTTGCATTTTCGGGAAAAGTCCCAGAGGATATCGAAAGCCAGTTGCGTAATTTGTTCTCAGAAACGAACAGCGAGTTTATAAAAAAAATGAAAGCTAGCGGAATTCTCGATGAAGGCCTGCAACCAGACCAATGGTTTCGGGCCGGAGTCGGTCAATCTGCAGATCAGGCGAATCTAGCTGCACGTTACTCTCGGCAAGTCGAAAAGAATGAGTTGCAGGTTTTCCAGAACAAGTCTTTAGCGACTGCTATTCAAGGTAAGCTGAACCAACTTGAAACCCAAAGGACTCGTTTGCGATCCGAACTGGCAGAGACCGCGCTTCTGGATGGAAGTACGTTTCATCCGGATGTCTTTGATATTGTTCGGAAAGGAAAAGGGAATACCGAAAAGACGACGAGCTCTCTGAAAAATCGATTTGCCTTAACTTCAATCTCTCCAAGTACAGTCACTGAACTTGAAAATTATGTTGCAGCGGCTGATGAGTTTTCTCCTGGGATCTATATCGCAAAAAGAGAGGTTGCTCATTTAAATGGAGCTGACAATGGTGGCCTTTCCGCTGACATTATTGGTTTGGGCGCTGCAAATCTTAAAGGCACGGCTGAAGCGATTGCCGGTCAGTCCGACATTAACAAGGTATTGGAGTCGACTCGTCTTGCAGAGAAAATAGTCACAAAGAACTTTAAGGAGCAGAAGGACTATTTTGAGCAGGTCCTTTTGCGATCCGTTGACCCTGGTAAAATCAAATCGTTGTGCTCCGGGGACGACTGCGTTGGAGTCGCTATTAAGCCGCTTACGGAAAATGAAAAGAAGAATATTTTGGGGGGTCTTGCGGATAGTAAGTATTCTGGAACTTACCGTCTGGCCTTCATCCCAGAAGGCGTGAGCGTTGTGAACACGCGAAATGCACTTGCGACCCATGGGGAGTCTATTGAAAAGCTTCTGCGTCAGTCATTAGGTACGACAATGGAGCCTCGTAAGCTGAAAGGATTGACCTTTGGAGTTGATATGCAGACTCAAGTCCTTAATCAGGGTCGTCTTAAGTTAATTTTAGGTGAAGCGCGAGACCTCAACTTAAGTCCGAATGAAAGGAAGCTTATTCAAGATAAGTTTCGTGAAGCAATTGAGCACTTCAATAAAAATTCAAAAGGTTCACAATATCATGCTCATTAGAGATCTTAATGATTCAATTTCTTAAGGGCCCCAGTATACTGAAAAGAGGGGGCGATTATGAAATCGAACGAGTCTCGAAAACAGAAGATATTAGTGACCGGCTTTGAAGCTTTCGGCGGACGTTCATTAAATCCCTCTCAACTTCTACTACCAGAGATCGCTCGGAGTTGTGACTTTGTCGACACAATAGTTTTGCCTGTTCATTTTGAAAATTCGTTCTTGACCTTCATGAAGCATTGGCAGATTCACGAATCAAGTTACCAAGCAGTGGTCTTAATGGGCCAAGCCGCTGGCCGACGAGGGATTTCTTTGGAAAGAGTCGCCCTAAACTGGATGCGTAGTGATAAACAAGATGTTGATGGTAATATTGTATCAACTGGAAGAATTTTAGAGGGTGCTCCGGAAGCATTTATCGTCGATTTTTTTCCAGACGAATGGAAAGACATCTTAAGTGAATTGGGAGAAACCCACGTTTCACTTAGCGCTGGAGCTTATGTCTGCAACAATTTGTATTATCGAGTGATTCATCAATTATCCGAGCAAAATGTACCAGTGTTATTTGTTCACTTGCCTCTTTTGCCTGAACAGATTTCTGATGCCGATCAACATTCGCCAACGATGAGTCTCGCTGATCAAAGCAAAGTTTTGGTAAAACTTTTGGACCTTATTCGGAATCTTTCAAACTAACGAAAAAATCTTTGTAAAATTTTTTGCAGAATTTGCGGACGCTCTTTTGCGAGATCGTCTTTGAAAATATTTTTGATTTCTAAATTATTGGATATTTTGGCGGCTTGTAAGGCAGTCATATTATCAAAAACCGAGATTAGGCGAATCTTGGCGCCCGCTTCGAGCAGGGCTTTAACTATTTCCGGATGCTCCGACTGAATGGCCGCAACAATTGGAAGTGAAAGGATTTCGGGATGCTGATAATTTGGGTCAACACCCTCTCTTAGATGGAATTTAACCAACTCAAGGTCGCCTTCCAAGGAAGCCTTATACATTTCTTTCCAATCACCCGCAGCCATGGGTAAATTCTATATCAGTCACTCGCAGAAAGAAAGCGCATCATTAAACAAGGATCAATTGCTGGAGGAAGGTTTAGAGGTATTTATCGAATTGATACGCATGAACGTGCGAATAGTGAGGTCTTCAAGAAATTGAATTTCTTCGATCTTAAAGAGTGGTTCATCCAGAATGTGAATAATAAGAAAGTCTTCGACATAACCACAACTTAAAGTTCCGGGGAAAATACTAAGACAGGATGCGAAACACATTCTTGCGAACTCTGCTTCTTCCGGGATTCTTGTTTTATATTTGTGATAGCCAGGATTGATTTCTCTGGTGGGCATGAAAGCCAGGAGCGCCACTTGAACCCCTCCCTTTATGGACTGGGAGATAAAGTACCAGGTGAAGTGAACGAAATTCCTTAGACTCATGACTATCGGAAATTTTTCGGTCGTTAAGTTGTTAAGTGCTGTGATGCTTGCAATTGCCACCAGAATTGCTCCCATCCATACTTGAGTAGACGAGTTTTCAGTTAAGGACCACCACAATAAAGCAAAAAAGAGGAAAAACGAAAGACCATATTTAAACTGCCTCATGCGAACCCCCGTGTTCTTTGCAGAATAAAAATTATCAGAGTAATGGCCAGTAGTAAAAGACACCCAAGAAACCAGGTTGTATGAGCTTTTCCGGCGATGGAGATAAAGAGCTTATTTTTTTCTTCTAGTTTCATTCCCTCATGGATTCGATGTAACACTTGCGAGCCGGTGGCCACAATGCGATCGATTCTCTGAGGAAAGTCCTCCCAAAAGGCCTTATACAGCGTTTGTGAGATAATATTGAACGGGCGCGGCGAATCGCTGGAGCGATGTCTCCAAATATTGCGAGTCAGAGCCAACGCGATCGCAAGCCCCACGGCGACAGGGGTTACCGGAAATACGTTTTCAGCAAGACTCAAGTGTGGCGTAAAATCCAGACTTAGAACATTCAGGCTATAAGGTAAAAGCCATCCACTCGATAAGACAAATCCGAATACAAGGAGCCAAGGCGCTCTGCTGGGAGCGGCTTGCACCTGATCGTGTTCGCCTCGGAAACAAAGAATCAGAAATCTTGCCATCAGAAGACCGGTTCCAATGGATCCCAAAGTGAGTAAAGGACCGCTAATGGACTGCCAAAAACCATCGGAGTGGCCAACATTCTTTAGAAGTGTCTTAGCATAGAGTCCGCCAGAAAATGGCAGGCCAATCAGTCCATAGGAGCAAACACAAAGACACGCGAAAATAATTTTTCTAAAGTGGTGGGTCTTCCAATAAAAGGTCAGCAGTCCAAGCCCTAAAAAAAGCGCGACCTTGGTAAGTCCGTGATGAAAGGAGTACGCAACCACAGCAGTGAGGGATTTTGAAAGAACAACCCCGGGCTCGATGCTGGTTCCGAAAGCCATTGTTAAGTAACCCATTTGACTAAGACTCGAAAATGCCAGTGTGGTTTTCGCCCGTGTTTGGTACATTCCCGCAATCACACCGTAAAACGCCATCAGAATTCCTGCGCAAATTACTATTGTTGAGGCTACCGCTGATTCAGAGAGCTGTAGAAATCGTAGCCAGCCCAGGACTCCTGCCTTTGTCATCGCACCACTTAGAACAGCTACGGCAGGTAATGGTGCCCAATAGTATGCACGAGGTAACCAGAAATGAATGGGTACCAGTCCCACTTTAGTGCCAAACCCTATGAATATTAGCCAAAAGCTCCAACGACCAGAAGGAGCTTCTCGAACGCTCTTTGCTATTTCTGGCAAAGAAAATCCAGGTGCATCGCTTGCGGCAATGATCAACCCGGCTAAAACCAGAATCTCTCCTATAAGCGCTATAACGATATAAGCTCTTCCGGCAATTTGATCTGCAGTTTTATTTGCCAGAGTGATTAAACCGTATCCGCCCAAGGTCATCAAGGCATAGCCAGCATAAAAGCTTGGGGCATCATGAGAAAGGGTCACTGAAACTGTACCGCTAAAAGTTACCAGAAAATAAGAACGAAAAGTTCTTTTTTGCTCATCGCTAAACTGAACTTTTTTGGAATAGAGTCCTGCAATCAACCAGACCAGTGAGATCAGAATCAGAAAGGCTCTGCCTAAATTGTCCAGCCCAACTTCTACTTCCAGAAGTAAATTAGGGTACCGTGTGATTTCAGGTACGTTGGAGGTCAGGGAGTAAAGCCCCAATAGGAGAATAGGCAGAGGCACCCATGGGTATGCCTTTTGAACGATTTTTTCTAGAGGTTTTAACAGGCCTAAGATAGCCACTAAAACTCCTAGTAAACTGGATAAATATAAAAGAGAGTTCATGGTGTGTAAAAACCCTCCGTAATAAGTTTAGCCAAACCCAGCGGACTGTAATGGAGAGCCGCGAACAGTCCCGCAAGCAAAGATAAGATAGCCGTGGTTATCGTTGGAAAAAGAAGTAACGGTGAAATTTCCCATTTAGAGCTGTTTTGTTGTTCATCGAAAAGAGGATTTTCATTGATTGGCTTTTTAAACCAGGCTGCATGGACCAGCGGTAAAAAATACGAAGCATTTAAAAGACTGCTAACCATAAGCACTGCCACGAAGAAATAGTCTTTGGCAGTGGCTGCCCCCATGCTGAGATACCATTTAGAAATAAATCCTGCTACAGGAGGAAGGCCGATCATACCGAAAGCTCCTACCGTGAAAGCACTCATTGTTAGCGGCATTTTCCAACCCACACCATTCATTTGATCGATTCGGGTTACTTTTAGTTTTTCTGCTAGGTTCCCTGCACAAAAGAACAATGTGATCTTCATAAGTCCTTGATGAACCAGATGTGTGAGCGCACCGATTGTACCTATAGGTCCCACAATGCAAGTGCCGAGTATGATATAGGAAATCTGACTGATAGTGGAAAATGCCAAACGCCGTTTTAGCTCTTGCTGGTAAAGTGCGCGAACCGAGGCATATATAATTGTGAAAGACGCTAGATACGCAAGCGGCTGCAATACATTTAAAGCCTGAGCACTGCTAGTCCCGTAAACATCATAGACGACTCTGATGATTCCAAAAGCACCGGCCTTTACGACAGCGACAGCATGGAGCAAAGCGCTTACCGGCGCCGGAGCAACCATGGCCTTTGGAAGCCAGCCATGTAATGGTATCAGCGCGCTTTTTACGCCAAGACCAATTACGAAGAGAACGAACATAGCGATTAGTGCATGGCGATGGTCCTGCACATATGGCGCTAATGTTCCGCCTCGCACAAAGTCTACGGGCCCTGCTAAGACATAGACCCAGGCCGTTCCCATTAGTAATAGGGTGCCACCAAAAAGAGTATAGATAAGATAAACCCGCCCAGCTCGAAGCGCTTTTTCGGACCCTAGGTGCACGATCAAAGGATAGGTGACCAGAGTGAGCATTTCATAAAAGACTAAAAATGTTATGAGATTCCCCGCCAGAGAAATTCCCATTGTGGCGGTCACGCAAAGGCTGAAAAAACAGAAGAAACGACTCCGAAACGGGGAGCCTTCCAAATATCCAATGGCATAAATAGTGGTCACTAGCCAAAGAAGGGACGACAGGGCCAAGAACAACAAAGATAGATCATCAACTCGCAAGACCATCTGCAGATCGGAAACTAGGTGAAACCTGGTTTCATACCGCTCGCCATTATAAATACCATGAGCAACATAGCTTACCAAAAATATCTTTAGAACAGCTCCGATAAGATTGATTGTCGTTCTTGCAACCTTTTGTTCTTCCTTCAGCAAGAGAATAATAATTGCCGGAACAAAAGAACTGATGGGCAGCAAGAGAGGAATGACGGAATGCCAGGTCATGGCTGTCCTCCCTGAAAAAACGGATAGCCTATTAACAGCAGCGATGAAATATCGGTCGTGCGAATTCCAAGGATGACGATAAGAATACCTAGAAACAACGTCGCGATTTGCATAGTGGCAGGAACCTTTTGAATGGCGATTGTTTTGCCAGGAGCCTGGAATGCATACCATAGCAGACGAAACACGTATCCCGAAGCGAGCAAGCCTCCAAATAGAATGACCGCTGCATAAAACCATTGCTGAAATCGAATCGCTGCCGTTAGCAGATGCCACTTCGCAATGAATCCACCACTTGGCGGCAAACCAATCAAACTGATACCGGCAAAACCCCATGCTAAAATGGCAATGGGAACTCGTCCCGCAGAGCCATGAATGTCTCGCAGACGATCACTTCCCATGGCGTGAATAATGATTCCAGCTGTTAGGAACATAGTCGACTTCGCTATTCCATGGGATATGGTGAAATAGATCGTACCCTCCCAAATGGCATTGATCTCGCCAAACGAAGTGCTGGTGCTGGCCGCAGATAAGAGAGGGAAAACTAAAAAAAGATAGCCCAGTTGCGCGACTGTCGAATAAGCCACCATAAGTTTAATTCGTTCTTGTATGATTGCCTGTAACGATCCCCAAATAATTGCTCCGGCGCCAAGTGCTCCGAGAACATGAACTGCAATCTCGTTCATTGAAAATACCTGAATCCAAATTCGAAGAACTACAAAAAATGAAGCCTTCACGACCAATGCAGAGAGCAAAGCACTGACCGGTGCGGGGGCTATCGAATGAGCGCCAGGCAACCAGAAGTGCAGTGGAAATAGCGCCGCCTTGATCAGAAGACCTGCAGTCATTAAGCTAATGGCAGTCCATGTGACAACATCATTGCCTAACGACTGACTTAATAAGGTCCAATCAAGAGCACCAGCGCGCCCATAGACAAGCGCAACTCCTAGCAAATAGAACATTGAGCCGACAAGTGCAGTCATTAAATAGCGCAGAGCAGATTTCAGGGCCTCTCGGTCATTGGCCAAAGTAATCAAAGCCACCGAGGCGAGTGTAATCAACTCCAGGCAGACGTAAACTGTGAAGAGATCTGCGACTGTGAAAAGGATATTGAGAGAACCCCAGAGGAAAAATAGCAAGGGCCAGAATCCTGAAGCGCTTAAGCTCCCCTTTGTGCCTTTAAAGTATTGCTGGGAGTAGACTGCAATAGCAATTGCAATAGTTGAGGTTAATAGAAGCATAACGACGGAAAGGCCATCTATTTGAAGATTGATACCCAGAGGAGCTTTCCAACCCGAGATTTCATACCGAATAACTTTCGAAAAAGTGAATGCAAAAAAAACGGTCAGAGCAAATGAGCTGCCGGCAAGCAAAAGACTTAAGTACTTTTGGTACGCTTTCGATATGAAAATAGTAGTGATCGCTCCGATGAATGGAGTGAGGAGAACGAGCGCGACCATCTAATATTCCTCTTCATTTTGTGAAGATATTCTTCTGGCAATTGCCAAAGCTAAAGCTGTGGCGCTTACAGAAACGACGATACCTGTGATCACTAAAGCTTGTGGGAGTGGATCAGAAAGCTGATTGTCAGTGTTTCTATGGGCTAGCGCACCTAGAACAAGAAAGATACCGCTACCTACAATATTCCAAGCTAAGACACGACGATAGATGTGTTTCTGAATAGCTATAGAGTAAAGACCAAAACTTAAAAGCAGCGCACCCGTCGTGCCATACAAAATATAAGGGGTGAGATTTGCAAATAGTGTCATCGCCCACCCCTTGTCCAAGGATGACTGCATGCAAACATAACATTTAAAGTGAGTGCTATAGAGGCTGTAGCAGCAAGTTCGAGAATAAGAATGAATGTTCCCGCCTGCGATTGAGGGAATTCAAGGAAATTACCCTGCAATAAATTAGTTAAGAATGCGACTGCAAGAAATGCTAAGAACCCAAGGGATAATAGGATACGAAAACCCAGAGAAGAAAAAAGAATACGTCTATCAGGATTCGTGATCTGGATAAGGATTCCAGCGGCACCGATAAGTGAACCGGCCTGGAAGGCGCCTCCCGGCGAGTGACTGCCTAACCACAGAAGAAAACCACCTATGATCACTAAGAACGGCAGCATAACCCGAGTTAGAGATTTGATGGCAGTAGGTGTTGGTCGCATAAGATCGGGACCTCGTCCATCGTCATAAAGCTGATGAATGCTGATGGCGGCAAAACTTGCTAAAAGCAGAACCCCGAGTTCAAGCCAGGTATCAAATGCTCTGAAATTAAGAAGTACAGAGGTCACAGGATGACTGGATCCAGATACGTCCATGTGATCGATGACTCGAGTATATACATCTTTGTTCGGCTCCTGAAGATTCAATAGCGATGTGGATAAGATTGAAAATAGGCCCAGGGAAAGGACTCCAGCCGCCATATGAAAGGTCAGCCTTGATTCCTTGGAGTTTAGATTCGAGTCTTCTTGAAAGTGCCTAATAGCATCTATCAATAAGGCTCCCGTTAGACCTGCACCGATACAGGCCTCTGCTAAAGCAACGTCAATGGCACCCAGTCGAGTCCACACAATTGCCATCAAAAGACCAAAGGCTACGAAAAGAACTGTTGAGGTAAACGCTTCTCGAGCGAAAAGTGTTTTCCATGCAGCTCCCAATAAAGCCGTGACCAAAAGGAAGTCATAGATTCGGACTGTCGTCTCCATGACTCATCTCCCATTCGGCAATGATAAAACAGGTGACGGCGCTGGCAGAGAGCGCAAGGATCCAAATAAAAAAGATCTTAAATCCAGTCGCAGTATTGGGCGTTGCAAGTAAGCATCCCAACGAAATAAGGCCAAGACCAAGATTGTCTGCCTTGGATAGAGCATGAAGTCTGCTGTGTGCTCCTTTAAATCGCAAAAGACCGATTGAGCCGGCGGCAAAAAAAATAACCCCTAGAATTAAGATAAAAGCTGTAGTGAACTCAAGGACACTCATCTTTTTTTCCTTTCCTTGGACAGTAGATTTTCACGAAGGCGACTGTTGTAATTGTGGAAAGAGAAACCATAACAAGTGAGACATTGCGAAGTTCTGGTAAGTCGAGAGCTTCAGCCAATATAAGAAAAATTGCCACTGCCGTCGTGGTTAAGAATTGCGCAGCCAACATTCGATCCACAGGGCTGGGTCCTCGCGCAATACGATATCCGCCAATAAGGACGGTGATCATCATAATTGTAGTCAGCGTCAGGTATATCGTTTTCAATGAGTCATCTCCCCAAGATTCTTGAAAACAAAAGTAACAAAGATGGCATAGGCGAGCAACCGAGGTCGGTAAACTCAGCAGGGGATACGGCAATTAACAAAGTGGCGGCTCCTGTTCAGAATGAGAGCAATGTTTTGAACACAATTTGTCGCCAGTGGCTGGCAAATGACAATTTACGTCAGGTCTAATCAATTGAGTGCTGCCTTGTTTACGTCTCAGATTGGAACACTTTTGGCAAAAGGCACGAGGGAACTTTTAAAAGGAGTCCTTTCGTGAAAACACTTCTTCTGTCGTTTGTATTTTTATTGTCGGGTGCCACTGCATTTGCTGATTACGCACCCAATATTGATCGCACCATTCCTTATGTTGGTTGTAATGATGCCGCCTTAACAAATGCCTTAAATAGATTCGAGAGCAGTCTTCCGCCCGCTATCGGCATCTGTCAAAGCTCCTATAAGACAATGTATGTTTCCAACTTTACGATCGACCTACTGAATAGTAACTGCCCGGCGACTGCCGAGCTTGAATCGTACATCAATGCCCTCATTAAAACGAGTTCGGACGCGGCAATGATGGCAGTTTATAACTGTAGCCCTGGTGGAAAATAGTCTTTGCTAAGTCCAAGAGAGATGCGCTGAGATATTCGACTGTCTCAGCGTTCTCATTTCGGTCCGATGATGAACTTTTTTACATCTGAAAAACTAATGGATGACCGTCCAATTTATAACTTTCGTTATCAATCCAATTGAACCCCGGATTTTTTGAGAGCACTTTTTTCTAAGGCGATACTTTGGCGAATAAATCATAAGTGTCCCATCATTTTTTTTGCCAGAAATAGCACTCTTCAAAAAAATATTGTCTGATATTCTTGATTATCAGATGGGGGATCTATGAAACTCGTGAAAGTAAGTTGGAGAGTATTCGCATCAGTCGTCACACTGTTAGCCTGCTATTCGCCGATCGCGGCATCAGCAGCAGGACTACGAAACGCGGGCGCTTATGTCGCACCTACAGAGGCGAAAGCTGGACAAACGGTAAAGTTCACGAATAGTGTACTGGCCGATGTAGCTGTTACCAATGCTACTATCCAGACAGAGATTCGCGCAGTTTCTGCATCTGGAGTTATTTCTAGCTCGGCAGTTCTTGTCAAAAAATTCACTAATCAAACGTTCAAAGCCGGTGAGCGTAGAGCATTTACGCTATCATATGTCGTTCCTTCGACCTTAGCTTCCGGAAAATACTCATATGTTATTCGTGGTCTTTCTGCGGATGGCAAGACAACCTATTTTGCAGTTTCTCAAATAGTCTCGCCTTACATTTTTAATGTAACGGGGACGGTGGTAGCACCAACTCCAACTCCAAGCCCAAGTCCATCTCCGACGAGTCCTGCACCCGTTGCCGAGAAATACGTGCGCGGTGTAAATATCATGGACCTGGGGATTTCTCACTCAGCTATTCCAGGTGTTTACGGGACCAACTATACTCGCCCAAGCCTGCAAAACTTAAAGTACCTTAAGAGTCGCGGATTTGATGTGGTTCGACTTCCGTTTTTGTGGGAACGTATGCAGCGTAAACTTAATGGCGACTTGGATCCAGCTTATCTTAAGCTTTACATTGATACGCTTAAGGATGCTGATGCTGCAGGCTTAAAGACGATTGTAGACTTTCATAACTACGGTCGCTACACGCATGCCACAGGCTCAGGTCTTGTTGAAACTATTATTGGAGATGTCCTAATACCAGTAGGACCTACTCAGGCGCAGTATGTTGATGCTTGGAGAAAAATCGCCAAAGCTATTAGAAGTGATGCGATTGCTTATCGCTCAGTCTATGCCTATGACTTGATGAATGAACCACATGACTTAGTAGATATTCATGCGCCGTTCACGAAGAAAGCTACAATTGCCACGTTCGAGTCTTCGACCGATGGTTTTGCAGGAGTCAGTCCCGTGACGTTATCACGTCAAGCCCGCAACGGACAAATGTCTCTTAAGATCTCAGTACCTGTTAAAAAATCTGATTCAACTGTAATTTACAAAACGACTTTAGCAGTTCTGTCGAACAAAATTTTGGAAGCCAACGGCAATGTTTTTCAAGTAAAAGGTTTTGTCCCTGCTGCAAACGAAGGAACTGCTCAGGTTAGATTCTATCTGGTTGACGGAGCTTCGAAGATGCATGTTAGCGGAGCAGAAATTCTTCGTGAAGAAAGGAATTTTGCAGTAAATGTCGAAGTTCCAAAAGCAGGATTTGTTGGCATTAAGCAATTGCAAATGGAAATCTTGGTCAATAAAACAGAAGGAAAGAACACCGCGCAGGTCTTCTACATTGACGAAATCAATCAAGGGACTGCAGGCGCAACAATTCGTCCTGTTGATGTTTGGGTTCGCTTCGCACAGGCTGCTTTGAATGGCATTCGTGCCGATGGCGATAAGAAGCTGATTATGGTGGAAGGTTATTCTTGGGCTTCAGCAGCTCTTTGGCCACGCCTTCATCCAAAAAAGTTCATCACAGACTCTGCTAATAATCTGATGTACCATGCTCATCTTTACATTGATGGTTCCGCTGGTGGTCAGTACAAGTTCACTTTTGCAGAGGAAACGGCTAAAGCAAAGGCAGCGGGTTTCGCAAGCGTGGCGGCTCAAGGATTGTGGCGTGCTCAGCAATTTGCTGAATGGTGCGCCCGCGAAAAAGTTCGTTGTTTCATAGGTGAATATGGCTGGCCGAATTCGGACACCGTGGGTGTTGCAGAAGCGCGAGCTTGGAATGAAGCGGGTGAGCAACTCTTGGCATACTTCGACAAAATGAACTTGGGCGCTACAGTTTGGGGTACGGGCAGCTGGTTAACTCCGACAGGAAATATCTTGAACACTTATCAGTTAGAAAAACCAGGTGTCAGAAGCTTCATTCCGTTGTCGCAAACTGAAGTTATTGAGCGGCATTTAGGTAAAAAATAACAGCCTGGTGACTTGATTTAGAAATGACTCTTGGGTTGGATGAAGATTTTTTCATCCAACCCATTTTTGCGGTTTTGATCAGCTTACAATCTTCGGAGAATCTCTTTCATCTGTTCAATTTCTTTCTTCTGTCCCTCAGTAATTTCACCGCAGAGTTTTATTATTTCAGCGTCGCGCAACACGGCTTTATCGCACATGAGAATCGCACCTGAATGATGGGGAATCATGGACCGTATAAACTGCTTATCTCCGATAAAAGCTTGTTGCCTTTCGAAAACATAAGAAACCGCAAACAGGACTACTGAACCAACGATTAACAAGCGATTGAACAGCTTATTTCGATACATTTGATTCATAGTTACCAGCATAAGAACCACCATTGGGGTTACCATCATGCCTGTCATATAGAGATTATTGAGGTTAAAATAGATGTCGTCGGCAGCGTTAACCATCGTGAACATGACAGCGTACATAATAAGAAAGTGAACTAAAACTTCGACTCCCAAAAGCTTATATGGAGACATCTTATCATTTTCACGCATAAAAAAGTCCTCCTGGAAAGCTCAACTTAGAAGCAAACAATGACCATTGCAGCAGTTGGAACTTAAATATGCCGAGTATCAGTAGGATTGTGGCAGGGGCTTTTTGAAGGCGTAGATCAAGGTAGATAGATTATTCTGATAAGTTATATTATGTAACAGTTAGTATGTGCCGAATCTGAGATATACGTGATTTCAAGCACTTAACAAGGTCTCTGCAGGTATATTCTCTTCTTTGCGTCCTATTAACAAGTCCAGGTAATACGAAGCGATGCATCTTTTTAAGTATGCTGATGCCTTTTCTACGGAACCATATAACTCTTTAAAACGATCTTTTTGGCTTCTTTTGGGGGTTGGTTTGCGTATTCTTCGAGTTTTTTTGCTTCTCGTAATAAGTGTCCACTTGTTCGCTTGTTCAAAAGATTCTTCAAAGTCCTCACCCCAGGCATATGTTTCACAAAATGATTGGCGAAAAGAATTTCCCCAACACTGGTGGCAGGAAGTTCCTCGCGAAGAAGCTAAAAGCTGGGAGATTCTTCCACAAGATGCGGGTTTTCGTGAAGTGATCCTAAGTAAAAGAAACGAACTTGGCTTGTTATCAAATTTTGCTGATACCTCCTTTGTTTTTCATGGCGTCTGTTATCCTTCGGTCGAAGGATTCTGGCAAATGATGAAGTATCCTGAAGGCGCTGATGATATCCGCTGGTCCTGGTCTTCGAAATGGAAGTGGACTCGTGCGCAAGTCTCTTTGATGAACGGCTATGATGCAAAAAAAGCCGGAAACTACATTAACTATCTGATGGATCAAAACGATGCCAACTGGGTCACCTTCATGGGGCAAAAATTGATTTTCGCATCAATGGAGCCCGGAGATCATTACCAACTGATTTTGAAAGCGCTGATCGAGAAAGTTCGTCAAAATCCGGAAGTTCGAGATATTCTTTTACGCACCAGGGATCTTAAGCTTGTCGCCGACCATAGGATTTCATCAAAAGCACCGCGCGAATGGCATTATAATCTTCTGTGGATGGATATTAGAAGGTCGCTTCTAGATGAAACCTTAAGTCTTGAATCGTCAGAGGATCTTTCATTGAAGACTTGCCGGGCCCAGAGGTTTTAAGTCATGATTCACGATCTTTCTGAGCATTTCCAACATAAAGATCACTCCTATATTAACTTGAACAATGGCACCTTAGGCCTATGTCCTGACACTGTTTTGCAGGCGCAGCAGAAAGAGCTTCTCCAGTTTGAAAAAAACACTTCTCGTTCCTTAGACAATGCCTGGGAAAGATTAGGAAATATTCAAAGTGAACTGGGTCTTTTTTTTGGTGCACAAAAGGAAGATCTGTTTTTGCGCCCAAATGTCACTCTTGTCTTAAATGACTTAATCTTGGGTCATCCATTGGATCAAGGTAGTGAAGTTTTAACGGGTAATTTGGAATACGGCGCTATTGTAAACATTTTGAAACTTAAATGTCGGCAGGAAAAGCTGACTTTAAAAGTGCTCGATTTTTCCTTCCTTGAGCAACCCCAGGTTAGCACTGACGAAATTGTCCAGACGATTGAAAAGGCACTTACTCCCAAAACTCGAATGGTCATGCTAAGTCATATACTGACCGGAACCGGCTTCAGACTCCCCATTCAAGCCATCGGAAGAATGCTCCGTCAGCGAGGTGTTCTTTTTATTGTTGATGGTGCCCATGGCCCTGGCGCGCTCGATTTAAATTTGCAAAAAAATTATGATGATGTCGATTGTTATGCTGGAAACTTGCATAAATGGATGATGGGTCCTAAAGGGACTGCTTTCGGTTGGGTTCATCCTCAGGTCCAAGACAAAATTCACGCCCCTTATGGATCTTGGACCACTGAAACAGATCATTCACCAGGTAGAAGTCGTTTCGCAGGCGCGGATAGTTTTGCCTTTCGAATGTTATGGTCGCATTCCCAGGCGTTTTCGACTTTCTTTGCTATTGAAGAAATAATTCGGTTTTGGAATCAACTAGGTCAAAAAACTGTATTGGAACAGATCTCATTGCGTACCCATTATCTGAAAATAGAGCTGGCACAGTTGGGTTTTGATTCGCTCGTTAGGAATAAAGAATTTGAATCCCCGCTCTTATGTTACAACCTCGACCAATTTCCAAAACTTCTTTTGCACGGATTGATGATTCAATCTCCAGAGGGAATTCCGCTGCAGGTTGGACTGCCGCAGATACCAAATCGCAAGTTGCTGCGTCTGACCCCTCATATTCACAATACAAAACAAGAGCTAGAAGTCAGTCTAAGTGTCTTTCGCCAAGCGCTTTCTTAAGGTGTCGAACAGAACGACAGCGTCTTCCCAGAACTGGCACCCTTCAGTTCGGATTCGAGGGCTTGTCTTATTCTGATACGAAATGACCTTTTAAAAGCAATAGGACGCTTTTAAACCCGATAAGGTCGGTACGTGCCTTGCTCCCCTTACTATTCGATGAGGAGCCTCTATGCGCATTCCTATGCTGTTTAAATTATTGTTGCCCATCTTCTTCCCACTTATTGTGGCACAGACTGCATTTTCGGCAGCACCTAAGTGCGACTATGTATTTACCGGTCATGAAGTCAGCTTAAGACCTGTCGATTTTGGTCTAAACCGTACGAATGCAAAATATCAGACTCCAGAAGAGCTCTTAAGATATTCCGAAATCAAAACGGAATTAAAGTCCGCTCTTTCCACATTACCTGCGAAACGTCGGGCAGAGATTGAACATTTGCTATCAGCTGTGGAATTTTTTGATTACAAGCATACTGCCAGTGAACTCCTCCCCAACTTTCTTGATGGTAAGAAACAGACTTTCGATTTTTCGTCACTTTATGATAATTGGGGTGAGCTGAAAGCGGCTCCCTTTAATGGTTTCGTGGCAGCTCGCAATTACCTAAAGAAAGAAAAGCCCCCCGTTTCGGCAGAGTTGCTTGGCGCTATCCATACCAAAATCATGGCTGACGGAGTTGAAAATGTGCCTCAGGTTCATCTCGGTGTATATCGAGACGGACATTGGGTAGGAAGTGCTTTCGGCGAAAACGTCCTAAAGTCCAAAGAAGTCGACGCTATAGAGGCAAACCCTTACCTTATCTTTGAATCCCGATCTTCTAAACAAGCTAAAAAAGTTGATAACAATCTTTGGAACCGAATTGAAATTTGGGGTTCCGAGAAGCGAATGGTCCTGCAGAATCGCTCGCATGAGTATGTTGAAGGCAGGATTCATTACCCATTCGTAGGAACTCCTAAGCAAGAAACGATCGATTTAATCAGAGACAGTCACCCTGAACTTTATCAAAAACTCATGGATTATCGACGAGGCGAAGAGCTGTCGTTTAACCATAAAGGGACACCTGAATACCAACGACAGTTCACTCAGGCGCTGACAGAAGAGCGTATGGCCCGCTTCAATGCGGACCGAGCGCAACTGGGCGAGGTGATTCTTGGGAAAAACGAACGCCAGTATATTGATTTGGTCGCGGATCTCCAGCGAGACCTTGTCGCTATTCATCCGGTTTTAAATGGTAATGGGCGTACGACCCGTCTTTTCATGAACTACCTTTTGACAAAGGAAGGTCTTCCTCCTGTGCGTTTGGTGGATCCGTTCCTTGATGTTCAAGTGTCTAAGGAAGAGTGGCGCGAATACGTTCACAAAGGAGTCCTTAACAGCGCCCAGCTGCAAGCCGATATTGCGCACCGAATTCGCATTGGTCTGACTGTTGAACATTCCCCTGAACTTCTCTATCCAGGACTACCAGAGACGATTGCGATCAGTCTTAAAAAAGAAGGCAGTAAAAAAGTCATCGAGAACCACAGCGAGACTCGACTGGAAAGCGAACAGTTCAATGCCTTTGTTAAAACATTGGTGCAGATGCATCCCGAGTTGCGTCAGGAGATTTTAAACGATCGCCTGGAAACAATGTCGCGTCTTGCAGACTTGTTCATTGAGCACCATCGCACAAAAACAGTTCGCTACATTCATAAAAAGGATGGGGAGCAAGAAATACGTCTGCGCTTTGTTGATCCTGACTTTATTGAAAACTTCGGTCGTGCTCGAGCTGGCAATAAAACTCAGTGGCAGGAAAAAATTGACCGCTGGTACGATAAGGACATGCTCGTGTGGCGCGGATTAGCAAATCGTCACTCGGAACCTAGCAGAAAAGATCTCATTGATTTTTTCAAGACTCCGAACTCGCATCTAGTTTCGAACAGCGTTCTGCGTTCACTGCAGATGGGGAAACCCTTAAGTGAAGCTATTAAACAGGACTTCTTGATTTTCAATAAAGAGCTTATCACTGGCGACATTTTAGAAATGGCGACAGACCATCACAGAAGCGGACCTAAATATGGTATCTCTTATGGATTTTCCACTTCGAAACGAGAAGTTGTGGGTAAAGCCTTTGCTATGGGTGCGATGGTTGTCGGTAAATACGGTGAACATAAAGACCCTACCCTGCAGGAAAAGCTTAAAGGACGAATCAATGTTGCGACCTTTAGAGCATTAAAGGATGTTGATCTGGGTAGACTCAAGGCCATTGACTCCGAGTTTTCATATATTTATGGACGTCAGGCAGAGGTCATGGGCATCGGCGGCACTGACCCAGACGCCGTGGTCTTGGTTCAGCGTCTGAATGCAAAAGGTGAGGTTATAGAAACTCTCCTAAGAAACTTCGATAAGCCTAATGAGATATTAGTGATTGAAGGGCGCTATGTCCCAGGTGAAGGTTCTCTGGCAGAAAGCAGAATCAAAGAGAGAGTTCTTATTCTGCCAACCACTCTTTAAATCCCAATTTCAAGGCAGCATCCAGGTCTTTACGATCAATCTCGTAGACATTGGAGTTGCCCGTTGGGCTTCCGCAAAGCTGAATACGCATTTTTCCATCGTTCTGATTCGAACTTGAATAAACTTTGATTCCAGTAAGTTCTTTTTCCATTTCCTTTACCGGAATGGCTTTCCCTTGACCACATTGCAGAGATCCATCGGGTTTGAAGACTTTAATTCGTTCAGTTGCAGCCGCAGCCTTATCCATAGTCACCTCCGGTTTCTCGGAACGCTTTTCAGCCATCTTCTGTGCTCGACAATTTCCATGCGTGCAAGAGGCTAGAACAAATAAAAAAGGCAAGAGCAGGAATTTTTTCATAGAGCCTCCTTAGAAATGGGGTGTTTGAACCCAGCCCGCATCGATCGCGTAGAGGTTGGCTTCACCCGAAATAAAATAAACGCGGTTATTTTTCTCATCCACTTCGGGCGTAGATAAAATACCTCGTCCCGGCTCAAAACTTCCTATTAGCTTTCCAGTGTTTTGGTCAAGAAACTGAAGTTTTCCTTGAGACTCGCCAAAAACCAAAACTCCTTTGAAAAGCTGGACATGAGTACCAATGCCTTTCTTTAGCGAGTGTGACCAAAGTATGGTTCCATCGGTTTTTTTAAGGGCTCGAATATCACCTGTTGTCGTAGGATAGATCAGTTTATCGCCAGCTAAAGTGACTGCGCTGTAGCCACCGCCATCTATACGCCACAACACCTCACCTTTTTCAGCAGAAAGGCAATAAAGCTTATCATCGTATCCAGTGACATAAAGCTGGTCTCCGTCAATAACAGGTGTCGCATCGATATCACGGAATCGTTTGTTACGATTCAACTGAACTTCCCATACTGAAGCTCCCGATTTTGCATTCAGAGCAACCAATGATCCGTCAGAAAAACCAATATAGATGTTTCCTTTGTGAAGAGTCGGGCGGCCGCCTCCACGAATCGAAAACTGAGAAGTATCTTGTCTTGAATGCAGCCACAACTGCCGTCCCGTCGCTGCATCCAAAGCATAAAGAACGTTATTACCAGCAAGGAAATAAATAATTCCATCATTCAATAGCGGAGCTGAGAGATTTTCCGCGTTCGTCGAAAACCTCCACTGAACTTCACCCGTGCTGGCTGCGATGGAGTAAAAATTGCCGTCACTGGCTCCAAAAAACAAGCGATCTCTAATGACGGTTGCACTGGGCTCTACACCGTTTTCAATGGGTAAACGCCATTTAAGCTGTCCATTGGACCGCTCGTAAGCCGAAATGCCGTCAAGGCCGTTTCCTTGAATCACGAGGTCTCCAACCAGCATCGGCATCATGCGGTTGATTTTACGAAAGCCCAGATTATCTTTTTCAGTGGTCTGGCGAACCCAGGCAGTCTTAATGGTGAATTCTCTTTTGTTTTCGTTGGACGAGCTCCAGCGCTCCAAGTTTTTCTGAAACGTTGAGCAGCCCATTAACAAAAGAGATGATAGTACAAGTAATCGAATCACCATTCAGAGTTCCGTTCTTAGAGGTTCTTTTTCGCTTTTAGAAGGCGTAAATATTTCTGAGCTTCTTGAGACGCATTGAAATCGGTTCCACCGTTTGCATCCGCTTTACTCACTTCAGTGTAAAATTCTTCGGCCTTAGCTAAGTCATTCATTGATTCAAAACAAAGTCCCATGCGCAGTTTTGCCTCACCATGAGAGAACGCAAGACTTTTTGCGCTGACAATTTTTTGCCAAGTCTGCACAGCCGCCTGACAGTCTTGCTTATTTGCCTGGGCATTTCCAAGCTGCATCCATACTAGAGAAGTCAGAACATCGCTTTTATCTAGACCCGCCTGGACTTTATCTAGCGCCGCAATAGCTTCATCAGTTTTGTTATACCCAAGATAGATGTCACTTAGATTCAACGCCGCCATTTGAGCAGCTTTCGTTTTAGGTTCTTCTTTGATGAAGCTTTCAAAACCGGCAACGACTGTTCCATAATCTTTTTCTAAATCACCTGTTGCTTTTTTCGTTGGGTCCGCTGCAGGAGGGGGTGTCTTAGAGTTTTTCGTCTGGGCCGCCATGTTTTCGGCACGTGCCGCAGCTTCAAAGTCCGCTTTCTTTTGAGTGTAGGACTTTTCTAAGAGGAAGTACTTTTCTTGTTGAGCTGACTCTTTTTTGTCTGAAAGATAACCCATCAAAGAAATACCAGAGCCAACCACGATAAATGCCAAAACGACCGTAATGACTATTTTTGAATGCGCCGTTGTCCAAACAAAGCCTTGTCTGAGTGTTTGCGTGACCTGGTCTGGACTCTTTAAGTCTTCTTTAGAGATTTTTTTGCTCAAGATATTCCTCGCTGTTAATAGATACTTACGAGGAAAGATTGTTCTTTGGTCCTGGAAGGATGTCAAGAAAGAGGACCCGAGAAAGGGCCCTCTTATCACTCGGTGCGCAAAAACAAAGGCCGAAGCCTTCGTGATTAACGCTTATGAACTTCTTTAAGTGTCGTGAAGGCGCGTGATGAAAGCCCCGGATGGCGCTGCTTCAAGTGACCAATAGTAGCAATGCGCTCTTCGGCTAAACGATCTGCCGCCGTATGAGTTCCCACATTGTCGCGTTTTGCAATCGCATAAACTTTCTCAAGGTTGTTATAAACCTTTTTAGTCTTTTCGAACGCGCGATCTGGAGAGTAGCCTTCAAGCTCGACAAAAACGTTCATCAAGCCGCCCGCATTGATTACATAATCTGGAGCATAAAGAATTCCCAATTCTTTCAACTGATCGCCATGGCGAGATTCAGCTAAAAGATTGTTCGCACCACCGGCAATCACTTTTGTTTTCAATTTGGTGATCGAGTCATCGTTTACGATAGCGCCCAAAGCACATGGCGCTAAAATATCGCATTCTTGGAAGAGGATTTCATCTGGAGAAACCGCTTTGGCGCTGAACTTCTCTGCGACGTTTTTAGTACGTTCAGCATCGATGTCAGCAACAGTGATAACAGCACCTTCGTCTTTAAGGTGCTTAACCAAGTGAGATCCAACATTACCAAGGCCCTGAACGTTAATTCTCATACCCTTTAGAGAATCTGTGCCGAATTTCTCTTTCGCAGAGGCTTTAATTCCCATGTAAACGCCATGAGCTGTGTAGGGAGACGGATCACCCGAACCACCGAGTTCTTTAGGAATACCAGTCACCCAGCGAGTCTCCATATAGATATGCTCCATATCTTGAACACTCGTACCTACGTCTTCTGCCGTGATGTACTTACCATTTAAAGAGTTTACGAACTGACCAAAGGCACGGAACATGCCTTCAGACTTTTGTGTCTTTGAATCGCCGATAATAACGGCCTTGCCACCGCCCAAGTTCAAACCTGAAGCTGCAGCTTTATAAGTCATACCTTTAGATAAGCGAAGAACGTCAACAAGAGCTTCGTCTTCGTTCTTATAGTTCCACATACGAGTGCCACCCAAAGCTGGACCCAAAGAAGTGTTATGGATCGCAATGATCGCCTTTAGACCCACTGTTGGGTCGTTGCAAAATACGACTTGTTCATGATCACCATGCTTCGAGATAATCTCAAAAGTTCCCAAAATAAGGCTCCTTCTTTTTTAATTGCTCAGGGATCATGGTTTGAATTGAGTAAAAAGACTAGTAATAATGCAGCGCACTCGCTGGAGCGCGCCACATATCAGAATACAACTCGGGAATGAACCGCCGAACTACATTTTCTCGGGAGCTGGAATTCCCAAAACTGACAAACCTTGCTTCAGTGTTTTTCCAACCGCTTCTGCCAATGCCAAACGGGCCTCTCGAACGGCTTCATCTTTCTCGGTGCCAATCGGACATTCGTGATAGAAGACATTGAATTTTTTAGCGAGTTCGTAAAGATAAGTGCACACAGCAGCCGGCTTAAAGTTCTCCGATGCCATGGCAACTGAAGTATTAAATCCGAACAATGACTGCATCAGTTGCCGCTCAGATGCATGCATCAAAGTGCTCCAATCCACTGTTGATTTTGAACGCGGGAACTTCCTCGCAAGACTTGAAATTCGCGCATGAGAGTACTGAATAAAGGGACCGGATTCACCATCCAGCTTCAGCCATTCGTTCATATCGAAGACAATTTTTTTATTGGTGTCCATGCGAAGCATGCCGTAGAAAATGGCACCCTTGGCGACCTGTCCCGCGATCATATCAATATCTTCGGTCGACCACTCCCCGGCATATCTATTTAGATATGTACTTTTCACATGCTCTTCCATACGGTGCACAAGTTCAGTCAAAGGCACGATATTGCCTTTGCGAGAACTCATCGCTCCATCTGGCAATTCGACGTAATTATACTGCAAATGGTAGCAGTTCTTCGCCTGTTCAAAACCAAGCAATTCGAGCACTCTAAAGACTTGTTTAAAATGCAATGCCTGGCGCATGTCGACGATGTAAACGCTTTTTTCAATATGAACGTCTTCAAATTTGTGGCGAGCTAATAGCAAATCCTTGGTCGCGTAAAGTCCATTGCCATCTGATTTCAAAAGCATGCAAAAACCTAGATTTTCTTCTTCCAGGTTCTTGCCGATAGCGCCGTTTGATTTCTCAAGCTTGCCTTCGGCATAAAGCTCTTTCACCCAGGCTGCGGAAGGAGCGTCCATCTCGGATTCAAAGTACCACTCGTCAAAATGAACATCAGCCCAAGCATAGACCTTCTTCATAAGCGCGATGGACCACTCACGAGTTTCCTTCCAGAGCTGAAAATAGGGGCCTTGTTGAGATTCCAACTGACGTAAAATCTCTGTGAGTTCTTGGCGATTGGTATCCTCTTGGGGAGTGCCGTTTTGATCTTCCAAAAGAAGGTTCGCTTTAGAGTACATTCGCCCCAACCACTCCCCTTTTCCCTCTGCAGGAACTGGCTCTTGGTTGTGCTTTTTCATATACCAAAGGCATTTTGCGACGTGTGTTCCCATGTCTCCAGGGAAGGTCGAAGAAACAATGTCTCGGCCTGCATAACGAAGCATTCTAACGATTGCATCGCCTAAACAGAGATTTCTCATGTGTCCGACATGCAGTTCTTTGTGCGTGTTGGGTTGAGAATACTCAATCATGGTTTTCGGCGAGGCTTCGACCAGCTGTTTTTTAAAAAAGCTGCCGTCTAATATATGATTAAGAATTTGCTCGCCATGGCAATTCGCCGTAAACGTGAAATTCACATAAGGACCTGCGGCCTGCACCTTTGCGACATAGCCAGTCGCTTCAATATTCTTTACCAACTCAGCAGAGATTTGCGGCGGCCCTTTTTTAAGAGCTTTAGCGAGCGTAAAGCAACCAAAAGCTAAGTCGCCCATCTCAGAGTTTGGAGGCTCCACAAGGGCTTTATAAATGTCATCAGAGCTTAGAGACTGACCCATTTTTTCTAGTGCAGAGGCTATTTTTTCGGTGGCTAAAAGGCGAATGGCGTCATGTTTGATCATAGAATTTTTCCGAGTAGTAAAATCAGGGCCCAACTTAAACTTAAAAGCAAAATGACTATACTCATCTTCTTATGAAATTTCAGGTCTTTTTTTAAACTGCTAATTTCAGAGTGCAGAGAGCTTTTTTCAGCCTGGAATTGCTGCATTTGCAGACTTAATTGATCGATATCTTGCGTCCGCTCCTGGCGCTCCACTTCTAGCTCTTTAAGTGCTTTTTCATGCAGATTCTGAGGGCTCGTACTGATGAAATATTGTGGAGTCAGTCCGGGGAGCTTTTCATTCAGCGCCAAATACCACTGCAAAGCTCGCCAAATATGCGGAGGAGCTTCATCTCCCTTTCGAGTCCAACGAGTCCAACTGGACGGATCCACCATTAAAAGCTGGGATATTTTGCGCTGTGAAAGCCCTAAATTCCCCCGAATTTCTTCGAGATTTCCGAGCTGCTTCCGAATGACCGCTACTTGAGCCTCATAATGCATTCTTAAAGAGGTCTTTGAACGAGGCCCTAGATCCCCCTCCAAAAATGACTCGTCTGGGGAGCTCTTTTCAGTACCTTCAAAGCCAGCCTCGACCATATCTAACTCCATACAGACCCTCCAGAATCGTTGCATTTCACAACATTTGTGTTGTTTTACACATTAAAAAGCGTTGTATAATACGTATGAGATTGCTTGATCAAGTTTGCCGGGTCAAGCTAAGTCGTTGAAACCTCAAAAGATTTTCAAAAGACAGGGCTCACTACCCCTATTTTCAAAACAGACTATAGCTTATAGTTATAAGCTATAGTACTAAATATATGATTTTATTGTCTTTTGCTGGTGGAGATATTTGCGGTTACGACGTCGATGCGTTGCGGCGGGACTAGACTTGACCTTTCTAAACAAATATTTTTTACCTATCATTACTTTGAATGCAATGCGTCTTGTCAGTTTCTGGGGACTCTTGAATTATGAGTTATGTCATTTCCATCTCGGTATCAGCTTAATAAGAACAAGTATTTACTCCCCCCTGAAGTCGAACGCCTCCGCAAGATTCTTAAAGATTTTCAAGATAAAGATCCTCGAAACTCTTTTATGATTTCGGTCGCCTTACGCACGGGGGCCCGGGCTCAAGAGGTTTTAAACATCCAAAAGACCGATTTGAATCCTTATGACGAAAGTATTTTTATCCGGGGTTTAAAGAACTCGAATGACAGGGAAATTCCGGTACATTCTGATTTTTTCGCTCAATTACATCGATTTGCAGAAAAAGAATCGGGAACAAGAGTGTTCCCAATTACTTATCCAAGACTTTATCAAATTTGGGAGCTTTACCGTCCCATCCCCAAGAAGTTTCATGCTTTAAGGCACACTTTTGCCATCGAACTTTACCAGAAAACCAAGGATCTGCGACTGGTTCAGGTGGCTTTGGGGCATCGAAATATCACCAATACCATGGTCTATGCTGACTATGTGTACTCTCAGCAAGAACTCAAGAAATTGATTCTTTAGAACGACTCAGACGAATTCAACTCGTTTGCGAAGCGCTCTTGCATCTTCTTATCGTTAGCACGGTGCTGAACTTTTTCCTTTTTAAAGGCCAAAAGATCTTTGCGAGTGGGAGCATTATATGAAGAGCCTTTTTCTTCTACGATCACGATACGGTGACGCTGATTCTTTTTCTGAACCGCTTTGCGTGAAGTTTGTAGTGAATCAGCCAGTTCTGTATGAAGCTCTTGCTGAGCATTCATATTCTCCGAAATAAGCGCGTTGAAGTCCGCAACTTTAGCGAAACCGAGTGAAGGGATCAGAGCGATTACTGCTGTTAAGATTTGCTTTTTCATATGTGTCTCCTTGGTTATACCTCTTACTAGAGCAAGGGGGGTGCCGCCTAAGCTTGATTTTAGAGGGGGCAAAGCGTTTCAAAGCGAAACGAGGTTCCCAAACGCGCGCATCGACTGTCTAATTTCTTTTCACTTCTTGAATTGCCATCGGAAAGAATTTATTGTGAGCAACATAATAAGGGCTTTTCAAAAGCACCCATGATGGAGATGTCTCATTATGATACAGAGTCTTTTCCCAACATTTATTTACGCCGCTTCCCTTACCAAAGAAAGCACCCTAGGGCTCAATAAAGAGATCGCCAAGGAAGCTATACGTTATTCTGAAATAGATGAGGAAGGGCAACTCTGGTCGCTTAAAAACTATAAAGGCGGATACACCTCTTACGGATCCATTTCTCAGCTTCATAAAATTTCCACAACTTTTGAGAACTTGGAAAAGCAAATCAATAAACACGTGCGCCGCTTTGTAAAACACCTCGAAATGGATATCGACCCGAAAGAGCTTCGGATGTCATCTTGCTGGATCAATATCATGCCGCCAGATGTGAACCACTCTATGCATTTACACCCGCTTTCAGTTATTAGTGGGACTTATTACGTTCAAACTCCGAAAAATTGCTCAGCAATAAAATTTGAAGATCCGCGCATGGACAGTTTTATGGCATCGCCTCCGCGTAAGCATAATGCGAAACTGCCCAATCAGCGCTATCACAGCCTCGATCCTAAGGCAGGGCAGGTTGTTTTATTTGAAAGCTGGTTGCGCCACGAAGTGCCTCGCAACAATTCAAACAAAGAACGCATCAGTATCAGTTTCAATTACGACTGGGTTTAGTGATGACGACGGAAGCAATCGAGATTCATCGGCTCAACAAGTCTTTCGGTTCCCGCAAGGTCATTGAAGATCTCGATCTACAGATTCAGGCTGGAGCTTTCGTTTCCCTTATGGGTCCTTCGGGCTGCGGCAAGTCCACTATCTTGAGATTACTCGCAGAACTAGAACCTTTGTCGAGCGGCCAGATTTCACACAGCAAAGAGAATCTAAGTCTAGTCTTTCAGGAGGCGAATTTACTCGCTTGGAGAACTGCTTTAGAAAACGTTCTGCTGCCATTTGAGATCAATCCGCAACTATCTGTAACCCCAGAAGATGAACGAAAGGAACGGGCTTTACGCGCTTTACAGCAGGTAGGACTTCAAGATGCCTCCTCCCTTTTTCCACATCAGTTATCCGGTGGCATGAAGATGCGTGCCGCACTTGCCAGAGCATTAGTTACCCGGCCTCGACTTTTGTTATTGGATGAGCCCTTCGCGGCACTTGATGAAATGACTCGTTTTGAATTGCAAATTCAGCTACGAAATCTCTGGATTCAAGACAAGATGACTGTGGTATTTGTGACTCATTCCATTACGGAGGCTGTATTTCTTGCGGACCGCATCGTGTGTCTGAAAGCTCCTGGCGCAAAGATTCTTTTAGATCATAAAGTCGATTTGCCGATCGAACGAACCAATACCCTGCGCACCACTTCGCAGTACAATCAACAAGTCGAGACGATTTCGATGAGGTTGCGATCATGATCTCTACGTTTAAGAAATCCCTCCCGGCGATCTTCAGTTTTTGCACTCTCGCCCTTGCGCTTGAAGGAATGATTTATTGGGACTTGATCAGCTACACACTTATACCAGCCCCATCGATGGTCTTAGGAGTACTTAAAACGCTTCATAAAGAGTTCACCGATGCTTTCTTAGAGTCGTTTTCAAACACCGTTCAAGGATTGGGGTTAAGCATTTTGATAGGTGGCTTGATCGCAATTGTATTTTCGCTTTCCGAGCTCTTAAAAAGAGCCATACTACCTTTCGCAGTATTTTTTCAAACCGTGCCCATTATCGCCATTGCGCCCTTGCTTGTGATCTATTTTGGTTTTGGCAGCCCTACGGTCATAGCCTCGAGCTTCATTGTGTCACTGTTCCCGGTGATTGCAAATACACTGATTGGACTGGAAAGCCCACCACGGCTTCAGTTAGATCTTTTTAAAGTACAACAGGCCTCTGCCCTCCAGACACTTTACAAGCTACGTCTACCTTGGGCATACACCCATATTTATGCCGGACTTAAAATTTCAGCTGGTCTTTCAATTGTGGGAACAATCGCTGGGGAGTTTGTCGCTGGTGGCGGACTGGGAGCTATGATTGACTCTGCGCGAACTCAACAGCGAGTCGATATTGTTTTTGCAGCATTACTGTTATTATCGCTAATGGGGCTTATTTTTGTGGGAACGCTGGCTTTTGGTAATAAATGGATCCTGCAACGTCGACCTTTTGATAAATAAATTAGAAGAGATTCTGCTGATCTATTCGCGGATAGAACTTTCCTGAACGCAAGTCAAACCGAGGTGAACTTAGTGGAAAGTCCTTTTCTGAAAGCTCGCGAATGATATGCAGGGCCTTTTGTCCTTGGTCAAATATCGTCGAAGTGTATTCACGCGTTTGCCGGAATGACCCAATATGGCCCGATACAAAATCACCTTTTTCATTCAACTGCGCTCTTAGAAGAGGCGCTATGCCAGCAAGCCCCTGAACGTTCATTCCTCGACTGGTCAGGAAATTTCCTAAACTATATACAATCAGTTTGTTGTTATAAATTTCCAGCCCTCGTGGAACATGCGGTCCATGCATAACAATGAACGAGGCTCCCATTTCTATGGCTGTTCTCGCAAATTTAACTGCATTGCCACGATTCTCTCCAAGATAAACCTCATCCTTATCAGTCGTGCGATCAGCACCTTTTCCTTCAGCTCCAGCGTGGGCACTGACGATCACAATGTCGAACTTTTTCCGAAGCTCACGTATTTCTTTATAGGTACTGGAGGGAGTGGTTATGCTGCGTGCACCGGCATAGTAGTCTACTGCGATAACAGCAATTCGAATTCCACGAATATTAAAATCACCTATTTCTTGAGGATCTTTTGCAGCGTACTGGATACGATGACGGCGCAAAATATCTTTCGTAGACGCAATTCCATCTGTGCCGAAGTCGCGCGAATGATTATTCGCTAGACTAAGAAAATTAAAACCCGCGTCTGCCAACCAACGCCCCCAAGCAGTAGGGGTGCGAAACAGATATCGATTGGTACCATCGGCCTTGCTATCGTAGCTTTTCTCGCCATCGAACAAGACTCCCTCGAGGTTTCCCAACCGAAGGTCGGCCGCTTGAATATACTCTTTGGTATATTTAAACAGATTGATACCACCATCTGCAGGAAGCACGTCTTGAGGATAGTTCGTTCCCATCATTATATCGCCCACAGCCGCAATTGTCACAGTACGAGCACTGTTAGCAAATGCTGAAGAGCTTAATAATAAAAGAACGAATATCCGAAGCAGCATAAGTGGCCTTTAATTACATTTTCGACTTTAAGAAACCGACAATGTCGATATCTGGAGGATTCGCTAAACCCACACCAGGCATTGGGCCCTTGAGTTGATCCAAGCTATGGTCCATACGGGCTTCATAGTTGCGCTCCCATTGGTTGCGTAACCATTGTTCCTTTTCGTACCAAGCGCGCTTGTTGGAATCGTCCTGACAAGAGTTCAACTCGCCTCGAACTCTTGCTCCCCAACGAAGCTCGACGCAATGATAGGGATCAAAACTCATATCAAAAAGTCTTTGCCGAGCAGCCTCCAGGTTCATCACGACGGGGCGGCCGCTTGAAGTTTTGTAGGAGAACTGACAGGCTTGAGCTCTTTCTTTATATACGTCGTAAAGATCTTTAGCCAAATTTCCACCAGAATAACGAATCATTCGATCGTACTTTTTAAATCTCTCGATATTGCTTTTCGTCGTTTCCAACAGGTCCATAAAAGCCACTTTAAGACGAGCATCTCTGGACGGGGTGGCGTAATTTTCCCACTCCCCTTCTGTTCCGTAGATATTCACAGGCAAGCGTGCAGGATGAGGCTTGTTGGCAATCCCTGATGCTCTTGCAGCTTCAACTGCGTCGACGCGGTCTTTAAGACTGACACAGATATCATCTGTAAGCTGCGCCATGTCTTTAAGTGGGTCTATATAGGCTTCACCTTCAGTTAAACTAAGACGCACGAACTCATAAAAGCTTGTCTGACGACCCTTAAATATGAACAAACCATTCTTCCAGTTGGCAGAATCTCTTCGTGTCCCATAAAATTGCTCAGTGCTATAATCTACTAACTCGCTGTTTTTGGCGGCCACGATACGACCACCAGCATAGGCGCCTTTCTCATCCATAACTGAATCAACCAGGGTGAGCGGACGGAAGTTTTTAAATCCAGCACCTTGGTTCGGATTGCTACGAGAGAATTTAGGAGTGAACATACCCATCGTTAAGGAATTGTCTGGGTGGGCATCAATGTAGAAAACGCGTCCGTCTTGAGTGACCTTATAAATAATTGCGACGTGTCCATTTGGATCATAAATCACAGTTCCTGGACGGATGCTCTGACGACCAATCTTCACAGGATAAAAATCAGAAGACAGGTCGGTATCATACAACCCACCCATACGAAGCGACGCCGAAGAAACTAAATTCGGAATTGCGGAATTTAATATCTGAAACGCATCAGGATAAACTGATCCCTTCGCTCCCCCTGCCGTCAAGACCTCCAGACGTTTGCTAACGACATTCCCCTCTAAAGAGTAACGAACATCCTTAACTTTATCTGCATTCAAAGGACTGGGTCTGACTTCACTGGCGATGGAAAAAGGTAAACCATTTTTCCACGCGAAATATCCTCGCAGGTAATAAGGTAAATCCGCACAATCGGCATAATATCTGAGGCCTGCCGGATCAGAGCCATAGTAAATATTGGCGGTACTTTTCATGCAAGTATCAACACGGTTGCACTCGCGTTTTTCAACCGCCTCACCAAGACGAGTAACGAACTGCCCAAAGAGCTTTTCGTGGCGCGCGTCCCATGACCGCTGAATAATCCGCCATTCTTTACCGTAAGTGGACGCTTGAGCGCCAACCGAAATTCCAATTGCCAGTGTGAAATAAATAAGTGCTTTCATAGTAGCATAAGATAATAGAAATCAGGATTCCGCGCCTCACCAACACAACGGTCCGGTAAATAATCGCTGATTGTCTAATCTCTAGACAAGTCTGATACCTGCTGGCTCAGACGCAAAGTAGCCAACTTAATCACTCTAATTTGCAGATGGCGTCAGATTACTCCCGGTTTCTCAATTCGTCCGTCGGGATATTTGGCAAACCTCTCGATGGCTGCGCCGTGAACCATGTCTTCGCGCGGCCAAGGCCACCCTCCGAATTGGTCTTTTTGATATTCGGCGATGGTTTGAATGATATCTTGTTTTGAGTTCATCACAAATGGTCCGTATTGAACGGTCGGCTCGCCGATAGGACGTGCTTGAAGGACCAGCACCTCAACCTCCTGATCGCTGGCTTCCAGTTCAATCTCTTTTTGACTGTCGACCTCGAAGCCAGATCTTGCAGGAGCAAGTTCGTTGTTCATGCGCAGACCTTCTCCCTCGAAGAAATAGAGAGTTCGGGTGGCCGATAGTTTTGAAGGGGGCAACTTTAGCTTTCCTTGAGGTTTCATCTTGATGAGTAAGATTACGACATCGTTTTCAGGCTGAGCCGCCCAACTTTCAGGCGGGGGACTAAGCGCATTGACTCCGCCAAAACCGCCAGCAATGACATCCACTCGAACTTTCGAATCTTCCGACATCACACGCGGTATTTTTTCCGACCAGAACATTTTAAAATGAGCATCGACCATTTTGCTTCTTTTGGGCAAATTCAACCAAATCTGAAACAGTTCTACGACGTTTTCCTTATCTTGGTGTAAAAGTGGAAACATCTCTGAGTGCTGTACACCTTTTCCGCCAGTCATCCACTGCACATCACCTTCGCCATAGCGTCCAGCCGCTCCTAAGGAGTCCGCATGATCCACATAACCTTTGCGTACGATCGTAATAGTTTCAAACCCTCTATGCGGATGAACGGGGAATCCGGGCACAACTGCACCATGGTACATACGAAAGCCGTCTTTTAATTGAAAGTCCTGCCCCATATTCCGGCCCTTAAGATGGCTATGCTCAGGACCGAACTCTTTAGTTCCGACAGGATAATGATCAAGATGATGCGCGCAAAATAAAAAAGGCTCGCGAGTGGGCCATTGAAAATCGAGGGAAAACTTATTCTTGATCATAAAAGCTCCTGCGCACGATGTTGGTGCTGGCAAATTCTATTGATTCAGTGAATCTTAACAAGTGTATCAAGAGGAAGGCTAGCTATGAAGATTTTGTTTGCCACTATTCTAACAGTTTTTACTCTTTTGTCCCTGAAAATACAGGCGCAAGAAAAAGCATTTACTTTAGCACTGAATTGGAAAGCGGAGCCAGAGTTCGGCGGCTTCTATGAGGCTCAACTAAAAAACCTCTACAAGAAACAAGGTCTGCAAGTCAAAATCCTCGAGGGCGGCTCTGGAACGCCGACCATCCAAATGCTTGCAAATGGTAAAGTTGATTTCGCTATTGTCAGCGCGGATGAATTGGTTCTCGCCCACGAAAGAAACCCCAAGAATAAAATAAAAGCCCTCTTTGCTGTTTACCAAACTTCGCCGTACATCATAATGACTCATGCAGAACGAAATTTTAAAAATCTTAAAGAGGTTTTCGCAGCTGACGGCGTACTGTCCCTACAGTCAGGCCTCCCTTATTATTCGTTTTTAGTGCAAAAGTTCGGCAAACCCAAAGCCCGCGTGGTGCCCTATTCTGGTGGTGTAGGCAGCTTCCTGAACAATAAACAACTTTCTCAGCAAGGGTTCCTAACAATAGAGCCCGTCGCGGCTGAAAAAGCTGGGCAAAAGACGAAGAATTTTGTGATCGCAGATGAAGGATTTAATCCCTATTTAGTCGTCCTCGCTGTCACTGAAAAATTCTGGAAAACACAACCAGAAATCGTCAAAGGCCTTCACCAAGCTGTTCTTGAAGGCTGGCAGCTCTACTTGAAGGATCCTAAGGCTACAAACTTACACATGTCCCAACTCAACAGATCCTTGGACCTGGCCACATTTGAAAAAGCCTCTGAAATTCAAAAACCGCTGATTGAGAGCGCACCCTTGGGCCAGATGACAGAAGAGCGCTGGACCACTCTGATCAAACAAATGAGAGCTCTGAAACTGATTCAGAAACCCATGAACGCCAAAGACCTGTATTTGGTACTTTAAGTTCACAGCGAATGAATAACTTGCGCGAGCTATTGACTGGCCGTCCCAAATCCTTTATTACTTTGTCCCTTGCGCGCAAAGAATTGAGGAGAGTTTTATGAAAATCAATCTGATGGATATTCCAGAAGAAGGTCGTTCTTATATCTGGAACAGCAAAACGGGAGAGTTAAACTCTGTTTTAGCAGATCTTATCGGTCCTAATCAGTATGAGGCCGAGTTTTTCATTAAACCCCTGAACTCTCGGGACTTTGAAATGGTCGGCACTGTTCGTACGAAAACTCCCGAAATATGTGCTCGCTGCGGGATTGAATTCCCCTATCCAGTGAATGAGAAATATCACGAGATCTTGATTCCTAAGCAGAGCCAGCCTCGCCATGGAAAATATTCAAAAGTAAACCACGTCAGTGATCTTCCTCAGGGCGGCCCAGAATCCACCGAATATGAGGATCAGTCTTTTGATATGGGAGAGTACCTTCATGAAGTTGTTGGGCTTGCTGCGCCTTTTAATGTGGCAGGACCCGAAGATGAGAAAGGCGATTGCTCTATCTGCAAGATTCCTGTGAAAGGACGCAGCTTTAGCTACGAAGAAAAAATGCCTGAGGCGAAACCGCAGAGTCCGTTCTCCGTTTTAAAGAATATAAAGATTAATTAAATTGTTGATTTTTAATGATCTTTGGTTAAATTAGCATGCTTTGCAAAGCCCACAGATGAATATCTCCAAAAAGACTGTTCTAGCGGGCTCATGGATTAAGTTTTTATTGAAGCATTAATGTTCAAAAAGAGGTTAAAATGCCAACTCCTAAAAAGAAAACATCTCGCTCTCGCCGTGACATGCGCCGCTCACACGATGGTTTGGAAGCTCCAGCTATCGCTGTAGACAAAAAAACTGGCGAACTTGTTCGTCCTCATCGCGCTAATAAAGGTGCCGATGGAGCTTACTACTACAAAGGTAAGCAGATCAGCGCAGCTAAATAATAATCTTTATCTAAGGTTGACTCGATGGCAGGAATGTATCGATCTCGTGTTGCAGGGATAGGCTCGTATTTACCAGAGAAAGTTCTCTCGAACTTTGATCTCGAAAAAATGGTAGATACTAGCAACGATTGGATTGTCGAAAGAACCGGGATCGAACGTCGCCATATCGCTGCCGAGGGCGAAGCAACCTCTGATCTAAGCGTTAAAGCAGCTCAGAAAGCTCTTGAAGACGCTAAACTCAAGCCTGAAGATATTGACATGATTATTGTCGGCACTGTCACTAGTGACCGACAAATGCCTTCGACTGCTTGCTACCTTCAAAGTAAGCTTGGCTGCCGCAATGTATTTGCCTTTGATTTGAATGCCGCCTGCTCAGGTTTCCTTTACGGAGTTTCCGTCGCCGACCAATTCATTCGCACAGGCATGTACAAAAACATCCTCGTCGTTGGCGCTGAGGTTCTCCATAGATTCGTTAATTACCAAGACCGCGAAACGTGCATCCTCTTCGGAGATGGCGCCGGAGCCTGGATTGTTTCCAGAGCTGCCGAAGGCGATACGAATGTTATCGAAAGCACCCACTTGCATGCCGATGGCGATCTAGCAGATCTCTTAACACTTCCTGGTGGTGGCAGCATTCAGCCTCAATCTCAAGAAGTGCTCGATAAAAAATTGAACTATGTCAGCATGAAAGGTCGCGAGATCTTCAAAAGCGCTGTGCGCACGATGGCTCTTTGCTGTAAAGAAGCCCTTGAATACAATAAAATGAGTCCAGATGAAATCGACTGGATCATTCCTCACCAGGCCAATAAGAGAATTATTGAAGCCGTGGCGGGACAGTTTAATTTCCCAATGGAGCGAATGATTGTTTACCTTCAAGAGACAGGTAACACTTCTGCTGCTTCAATTCCTTTAGCCTTTGACTGGGCTGTTCAGAATGGAAAAATCAAACGGGGTCAGACTATTCTATTAACTGCCTTTGGGGCGGGTTTGACTTCCGGCAGTGTTCTTTTGAGGTACTAACAAATGTTTACTTTGGTATTCCCAGGACAAGGCAGCCAGACACCTGGCATGGGCCGTTTTTTATTCGATAACTTCAAACTTGCGCAACAGATCTTCGAAGAAGGCTCTGAAGCTCTGAAGCAGGACATGAAAAAACTCTGCTTTGAAGGCAGCGAGGCTGATTTAGCATTGACGGAAAATACTCAGCCGGCGCTTCTGCTTGTGTCGACCCTCACTCAAAGAGTTTTACGTCAGGAGTTTGGCCTGAAGGTCTCTGCAGCCGCGGGACATTCTATCGGTGAGTATGCGGCCTTAGTCGCTGCGGATGTCATTCCATTCGCAGAATCAATGCAAGCTGTACGTGCGCGTGGTCAAGCCATGCAATCGGCTGTGCCTGTAGGTCAAGGCGGTATGGTCGCTATTCTTGGGCTCGAACCTGACCAGATAGCCACGCTTTGTACTTACGTCGTAAAGAACTCGGGTTTTGGACCCCTCTCGCCAGCAAATTTCAACTGTCCTGGTCAGGTCGTTATTAGCGGCTCTATGAAAGCGATCAACTGGCTAAAAGACAACTTCAAACCTGAACAGATTTTCTCTGAAGCTCCTCGCCGAGCCAAAATGATTCCGCTCTCTGTGTCCGCACCTTTTCACTGCGAAATGATGAAGCCAGCAGAAGATACAATGAGAATGGTTTTGACTGCGATGGAATTTAAAACAGCGGCATTCCCCGTTATCCAGAATTTCCATGCAAAAGCAGAGACTGAAGGCGCAATTTTACGAGAAAACCTGATCAGACAAGTTTCTGCTCCGGTTCTTTGGACCCAAAGTATGCTCACAATGAAAGAGCTTGGGCATGGTCAAATGATCGAATGTGGCGCGGGAAAAGTCTTGCAGGGCCTAATCAAAAAGATTGATGGCGAGTTCTTCAAAGTTGCCACTTCAACCAGCATGGAAGATATCAAAACCATTGAAGAATCTTTGAAAGCTTTGAGTCATTAAAATTTCTTGAGCTTTAATCATAGTTCGGTCAAAGTTGTGCAGAAAATCACACACGACCCTAAAAAATGCGAAGGATTTTGCGTATGAACGGAAGTTCTCTTCAAGGAAAGAAAATAGTAGTCACCGGAGGAAGTCGCGGTATTGGCTCTGCGATCGTCAAGCTGCTGGCTGAAGAAGGCGCTCAAGTCGCATTTACGTTTTCATCGCGAGAAGAGGCTGCTCAGCAAGTTGCGCACACGCTTCCAGGCGAAGGCCATTTCTACATAAAAATGGATATCGCAAGCGAAGACTCAGTAAATGCAGCAGTGACACACATCCTTGAAAAATGGGGTGATGTCGACGGTGTTGTAAATAACGCTGGCATCACCAAAGATCAGCTGCTTATGCGAATGAAGGCTGAAGACTTTGATTCCGTCATTTCCACTAATTTGCGCGGTACATACTTGGTTACAAAAGCTTTCACAAAATCCATGATGAAAGCCCGTAAAGGTTCGATTGTGAATATCACTTCTATTATTGGGCAGACTGGTAATCCCGGACAGGCCAACTATGCAGCTTCCAAAGCTGGTACCGTTGCTTTTAGTAAGTCTATCGCCTTAGAATTAGCCTCTCGAAATGTGCGTTTGAATTGCGTGGCGCCTGGCTTTATCGCAACCGAAATGACGGATGTTCTAACTGAGGAACAAAAAGCGAAAATGTTAGAGAGAGTTCCCCTTGGAACCATTGGCGAAGGCCGCGATGTAGCTCAAGCTGTAAGATTTTTGTTAAGTGACGAATCAAAGTACATTACCGGTCACACACTTAATGTGAACGGTGGAATGTACATGGATTAATTTTAAGTTTTATTTATTTAAAAATAAGAATAGAAAAACCAGGAGGAAAAATGGCTATTCATCCAAAAGTAAAAGACATCATCGTAGAACAACTTGGTGTGGACCCAGAAAAAGTAAAAGCTGAAGCTTCTTTCATCGACGACCTTGGCGCTGACAGCTTGGATATCGTTGAGCTAGTAATGGCTATGGAAGAAGAATTTGATCTTGAAATCCCAGACGAAGACGCTGAGAAGCTTAAGACTGTTCAAGACGTAGCTTCTTACCTTGAGAAAAAAGGAAAAGCTTAATTAATTATGAACTCCCGATTTGAACGCCCATCAAAACCGCAAAGAAGAGTCGTTGTCACTGGAGTCGGTGCTGTCACTCCCCTTGGCCTCAATGTTGAGGAGAGTTGGTCTGCTGCCCTTCGTGGCCAGTCAGGTATCGCCAAAATCACTCGCTTTGATACGACCGGCTTTGATGTCACTTTTGCTGGTGAAGTGAAAGGATTTAATCCTGATCTTTACGTCGAGAAAAAAGAGCAAAAGAAAATGGACACCTTCATTCACTATGCAATTGCCGCTTCAAAAATGGCTATTGAGTCGGCCAAACTTGAGCTGACAGATGAAGTGAAGGAGCAAACGGGAGTGATTATCGGCGTGGGCATTGGTGGTCTTCAGACTCTCGAAGACACGTCGATTAAGTTGAAGGAGCGCGGCCCAAGCCGCATCAGTCCTTTTTTCATCCCAAGTGTCATCACCAATCTGGCAGCAGGTCAGGTGACGATTTCTTTGGGCCTAAAAGGTCCCAATTATTCTGTTACATCAGCATGCGCATCGGGCGTACATTCCATTGGGGATGCTGTTCGATATATACGCGATGGATTCACAGATGTTATGTTAGCAGGTGGCGCGGAAAGCACTATCTGCGGACTTGCGGTAGGTGGATTCGCTTCCATGCGAGCTCTATCAACAAGAAATGATGCTCCCGAGAAAGCCAGTCGTCCTTTCGATAAGGATCGCGATGGTTTTATTCTGGGTGAAGGTGCAGCTGTTCTTTGTATCGAGTCTTTGGAACATGCGCAAAAACGCGGTGCCAACATTCTCTGTGAAATTACCGGCTACGGTGTATCTTCAGATGCTTATCACATGACTGCCCCAGCTCCGGAAGGAGAAGGTGGTTATAAAGCCATGGCAATCGCTCTGAAAGACTCTGGCTTAAAAGCTGAAGACATCAACTATATCAACGCTCACGGGACAAGCACGCCTGTTGGTGATGGTCTAGAGACAATGGCAATCAAACGACTTTTGGGCGATCATGCACGTAAAGTCTGGGTTTCCAGCACAAAATCAATGACCGGCCACGCTCTCGGAGCTGCTGGCGCCATCGAGTCCGCTTTCTGCGTGATGGCTATCCGGGATCAAAAAGTTCCACCAACCATTAATCTTGAAAATCCAAGCGAAGATTGTGATTTGGACTATGTTCCTAACAAAGCTCGTGAAGGTCAGATCAATAATGTTTTAAATAACAGTTTTGGATTTGGCGGAACGAATGCTTCCATGATTTTCTCAAAATATGAGGCCTAAAGGATTAGTATGAGAATATATGCTGGCTGTGATCACGCAGGTTTAGATCTAAAACTGAAAGTCATAGCGGCATTTCCTCAGATCGAATGGAAAGATCTTGGGACTCATGAAATTTCCTCGGTCGACTATCCCGATTTCGCAAATCTCGTTTGTGCTGAAATTGTGGGTACAGAGACAGAAAACAAAAAGAATGACATCCAAGACTCCCTTAGTGGTCCAGCGTTAGGTCTGCTTATTTGTGGATCTGGACAGGGAATGGCCATTCGAGCTAACCGTCACCCTCAGGTCCGAGCAGCACTGTGCTGGAATGAAGACGTTGCGGCACTTAGTCGGGAACATAATAATGCCAACATTTTATGTCTTGGCGCACGTTTCATCTCCCCAGATCTCGCGATCAAAATGTTGCAGAAGTTTTTATCAACGCCATTTGCTGGTGGACGACATCAACAACGCGTTGGAAAACTCTAGATCTCTTTGATTTCCAAGAAACTTTTCTTTTCTGCTAGTTGTTGAGACTTTCAAATTTCTCTTATTCAGAGGATACTTTTCCTCGAAAAGAGGTCTTTTATGCATTCTACATCCAAGTCGTTGTCGCAGGTTGATTCAGAAGTTTTCGCAGCTATTCAGTTAGAAAGTGAACGCCAGCAGTTTGGTTTGGAAATGATTGCCTCTGAAAATTACACTTCGAAAGCTGTCATGGAGGCGCAAGGCTCGATTTTAACCAATAAGTATGCTGAAGGATACCCAGGTAAGCGTTACTATGGCGGCTGCGTGAATGTCGATACAGTTGAAACTCTGGCGATCGAGCGAGCTAAGAAAATTTTTGGCGTAGGTTATGCGAACGTTCAACCTCACTCAGGTTCCCAAGCGAATATGGCTGTGTATCTGGCGGCATGCAAGCCCGGTGACACCATCTTAGGTATGGACCTCTCCCATGGTGGTCACCTCACTCACGGCTCACCTGTGAATTTCAGCGGATTGCTGTTCAAGCCGGCTTCCTATAAACTCGATCCAGAGACGGGTCGTATTAACTATGAAACTATTCGCGCCACAGCAAAAGAAGTTAAACCTAAACTGATCATTGCCGGCTACTCTGCTTATCCTCGCTTTTTGGATTTTGCAAAATTCAAAGAGATTGCCGATGAGGTAGGAGCGCAACTCTTAGTAGATATGGCGCATTTTGCTGGACTGGTTGCAACAGGACACCACCCGTCGCCTGCACCTTACGCTGACTATATTACGACGACAACTCACAAGACTTTACGTGGACCGCGCGGCGGAATGATCCTGACCAACTCTGAAGAAAAAGCAAAGACCATGAATTCGCGAATCTTCCCTGGCATCCAGGGTGGACCTTTAGAGCATGTGATTGCAGCAAAAGCTGTGTCATTTGGCGAAGTTCTGCAGTCAGACTTCAAGCAATACATTGAGAACGTTGTGAGCAATGCGAAAGTCCTTGCAGATTCTTTATTAAGTGAAGGATTCCAATTGGTCACAGGAGGCACGGACAATCATTTGATTCTGATTGATTTGGGCGATCGTGAAATCACCGGCAAAGTGGCTGAAGCCTCCTTGGACGAAGCGGGAATCACTGTGAATAAAAACACAGTTCCCAATGAAAAACGCTCTCCGTTTGTCACAAGTGGAGTCAGAATTGGAACTCCAGCCCTTACAACAAGAGGCATGGGGCCTGCGGAAATGAAGCAGATCGCCAAGTGGATTTCTCAGGTTTTGAACAACCCGCAAGATAGCGATTTAAAAAATAAAATCCACGAAGACGTCAAGCAACTTTGCAAGCAGTTCCCTCTCTACTAAGGACTGTTTGCGTCTATACTTAGGTGCCTTTGACGACAACTAAATGTCTCGTTTTAAGAATGACAATGGCTGCAGATTCAAAAAACTGTTTTCGGATCGCAGTCTTATAAAGTATATTCAAAGCATGGCACTAGGATGGAATCAGAAAAATAAAATCGCAGGATGCATGATCGCTCTATGGACTTTAGGATCTTGCTCTACTTTTCATACGCCACTTTCTAGAGAGTACTTCAAAGCTCCGTCACCAGCGAATTCAAATTCTTTGGCCGTCACAGATCGCAGCCCGTCTTTACCCATTGAAATGACTTTCGATTGGCCCGTAGATCGAGCGCGCATGACTCGCGGATTTCTTCCAAAAAAGAAACGCCCGCATTTGGGTATCGATCTCGCCGCCCCAAAAGGAACACCCATCTTAGCCTCTCAGGCAGGCACAGTTATTTATGCTGGCAAAGAGTTTAGTGGTTACGGAAAGATGGTCCTGATCGAATCTGGAAGCGGCTGGGCGACTCTTTACGCGCACTTTGATCGAATCCTGGTATCAGAAGGTCAAAGAGTCGGCCAAGGTGAAGTCATCGGCGCCATGGGCCGAACCGGCCGAGCAACAGGAGTGCATCTGCACTTCGAAATCCGCCGCAACCGCGGCCCTATAGACCCCCTACCGTTACTCCCACGAATTGCCACCGCCAAGCGGTAAGCAAGGCAATTTAGAAATATAAAGCCCAGCCAATATTAAACTGACCCTGTTTAATATCTACCTTAGCTTTTGGAGATCCGCCTTCGATCGAACCCGACATAGCGCCTACCGATGCCGTCAATGCCAGAATTTCTGAAAGTGGAAACCACTTTAAACCCACATGAAACCCAACATAACTGCCCGATAAATCAACTCCACCTGATTCGACATTTATTCCGGCAAGGGTCAATGACAAGTATGGTATGAAATCGTTCCCAGGGCTGTTCTCGATAAAATTAAAATGCGCAAGAAGGCCTCCAGAAGAAGATGAGGCCTTATCTCCGCTTTCCTCATCTTTTTCTGTAGTACTCATGAATCCACCACCCAATTCGAAACGGCCAAAGTTATATAAATAGGTAATAGCTGACTCTGTTCTGCTCATGTCTGACTTGGCTCCAGAATCTTTGTTTTCCATTTCAGTTCTGGCGCTAGAAAGATCCCAAACCAAAGCATGCTGTCGTTTTCGCAAAGAATCTTCGTTTGCTGGGGAGGTTGAAAGTTGTTCCTGCGCAAAAGAAGTTGTCGAAAACAGAATTGATGCTATCAAAATATATAATTTCATTTGTGTTTACTCCTATCACGCAGAAGGTTTCGGAGTAATCTAAATTAACTTTACAAGATCCAAAGATTTTAACCTTTAGTCCTGTTGGAGATGTCTTATGGAGGAATGGAACAAATAGACTGTTCCAAAATCAAAAAGGCCGCCTTTCGGGCAGCCTTTTTTTGAATCAACATTTATAGGTGAATTAGAACATATTGATAGTTGAAGAAAGACCAACGTTAGTTAGTTCAGGCTTCAAGTTTTCTGGAGCGAATTGCATATTTGGGTAAAGGTAGATGTCGCGAGTAAGTGCGATACCAAATCCCATTGATTGAGTGTACATCACGTTTTCGAATTTCGTCGCATCATCACTTCTCATGTGCATGAATGTGAATGGACGGAAAACAGTTCTGAAAGAGTACTTATCATTGAAAGCGTACTCAACAAACGGATAGATACCAACAGTGTAGTCACTTCTTCTGTCTTCATTGCCGACAACATCAAATGATTGTGCGCCGTCTTTATATAGGCTGTAGTAAACTGAAGTAGAAACACCTGGCTGCCATCCTGATGAACCGAGGTCGATCAGTATTGTGTGAGATGCTGAAAGATCACCAACTGCTTTAAGCTGTTCTGTGTAGAACTCTTTTGTCGCATGAGAGTAACCAAGAGAGAATGAGTTCTGAGTGGAACCAATTCTCGCAGCGTGACCCCAGCTAATGAATGGTGTTGAAACGTCAGACTTACCGCCATTTTTTGCCATTTTTGTGAAATCTTCTGCGCGATTCTGGAAAGGAGTCAAAACAGAAACGCCTGTCCCCAAGCTCATACGATTATTTTTATTAATACGGTACGAAACACCAACATCACCACTGATACTTGTTCTAGAATCAAGAGCAGCTTCACCAGAATAGTTCGGACGAACTTTTCCAAATGGCTTATCAAGATTTCCACCGTTGTAGCTCAATGAAAAACTCATAGACCATTGAGATTTAGAACCAGATTCTGCACGCAATTTCGCGTTCGTGATTTCTGAATCAAGATCTTCTACTTTTTCGTCTTTCTTCTGAACATCAGAAGCTTTCAAAGTGCTTGTGTTAGAAGATTCTTCTTGAGCGAATGCTGCAGAAGAAACTGTCATTGAACCTGCTAGTAGCAGTGACATAAGGATTGTGTTTTTCACTTGTTGCCCTTTCATTTAGTTAATGAATTCTTTCATTTACTTTTAAATACTAAATATCAATTTTCTAATCTTCAGTTTGCTCGCCGGTTCCAACTTGAAACCTTTGAGCTATTTTTACAGCGTTATGGTCCCAAATTGGCGCCACATACTTAGTAAAGCAAGTAAGGTGCCACGACTTTGGTTGCGTTTCAACACCATTTCCTAACGATTCCCTGACAAAGGAAAGCGTTGTAAAAATTCAAAAGTCGGACGACGCGGGGCGCATTATAGGGGTTTTGATTACCTTAAATGGACTGTAGATTTTTCAGTCCTACCGGAGGAGGGCTGAATGTCAGGACACACCTTGCGTCCAATAGCGCCCCACATGATTCTATTCTCAGAGTGAAGGAGGCCCCGTGGAAAACCCTAATGATCTCTATCAAGAAAGAAGCTTTCTCCATGATATAGGAACATCTTTGAATGCCGCTTTGTTCATCGTAGACCGACTAACAGAAGAACTTCGAGAGGAAGAAGGGCGCTTAGAGAACGATCCAGAGCTGACCAGACTGTATCAACATTTGGCAAATTACTTGGTCAAGGTCGATAGCATGATCAGGAATCGCCAGACGTATTCATCAGAGCTCTTACAAAAACAAATGGCCGAAGCAAAAAATCCGCGGGCCGCTTCCCAAGCATCCAGAGGAACTCACTAGGAACGAACCTTTAGTTTATGCAGAGACCAAAAAAATTTGAAAGATCCCCAGCTACTTCTTTAAATTTCTACCTGAATTCCCACTTCAATCACTTGATTAGGTGGAATTCGGAAGAAGGCCGTAGGTCTTTGAGCATTCTTAGACATAATTGCAAACAAACGTTCGCGCCAGTATGACATACCGACCTCACCGGGTTTGGGCTTCGTCGCCTTATCTGGAATGATGGTTTCTCGTCCCAAAACGAACGTTGATTCATTGACGTTGAAATTAATATCTTTCTCGCGACAAGCCTCTAAGATGTGCTTCATCTTCGGCGTTTCCATGAATCCGTAATTAGCAAGAATTCGATACATATTGGGAATCACTTCTTGAATTGTGATTCGGTCCTTCTTCGCAACGAACGGAACTTCCTTGGTTTGAATAGTCAAAATAGCGATACGCTGATGTAGGACTTTATTGTGCTTAAGATTGTGAAGCAACGGGACTGGAACACCCCACGGATCACCTGACATATAAATAGCAGTTCCAGTCACGCGCAGCGGGGGTTCGCGCAGAAGTTTCTCACAAAAGTCCTCGATCGGCATTGAACGTTCTTTAAGTCGTCTAAAAAGAACTTGTCGTCCTTTTTGCCATGTCGTCATTAATAAGAAAATTACAGCACCAATGGCTAATGGAACCCAACCGCCATGAGTGATCTTTCGCAAGTTGGCTCCGAAAAAGGCAAGATCAACTACAAGGAACGATCCAAATATTAGGGCCGCTTTCATCAGACTCCAGTTCCACTTGTTGCGCGCGACCTCATAAGCAAGGACTGTCGTGATGACCATAGTGCCTGTGACAGCGATTCCATAGGCTGCGGCTAAGTGAGATGAGTTTCTGAAAGTAAGGACCAGCCAGATAACACCGATAAATAACATCCAATTAACTGCGGGAACGTAGATTTGTCCGATCTCACGACTTGAAGTATGAACGATCGATATGCGCGGGCAAAAACCCAACTGAATCGCCTGCCGCGTAAGCGAAAAGATACCGGATATCAAGGCCTGGGAGGCAATGAACGCAGAGACCGTCGCTAAACATACCAATGGAAGAACGGCCCACTTCGGAGCTAGCTGATAAAATGGATTCGAGACGGCCTCCGGGTTGGACAACAACAAGGCCCCCTGACCGAAATAGTTCAAAGTCAAAGCTGGCATTGCGACGAAATACCAAGACAAGCGGATCGGCCTTTTTCCAAAGTGACCCATATCCGCATAGAGTGCTTCCCCGCCCGTTACAACGAGAACGACCGATCCTAATACAATAAAACCAATCCAGCCATTTTGATAAAAAAAGTCGAAAGCATAGTAAGGATTTATCGCCAGGAAAACTTCCATATTGCCAGCAATGCCGCGAACTCCTAAAATCGCGAGACTCAAAAACCAAATGACTATTATTGGGCCAAACACGATACCAATTTTGCTTGTGCCGAATCTCTGCATCATGAAGAGACCATTAATGATGAAGATCGTAATGGGAATAATGAACGGTTCAAACTTGGGGGCTACAAAGGTCAAACCCTCCATCGCCGACAAGACAGAAATTGCTGGAGTAATCATCCCGTCGCCGTAAAGTAGAGCCGCGCCAAACAATCCCACGACCGTCATTCCCCAACGCCGAAAGGTCTGAGATTTATTAGACTGACTGCGCACAGCTAGTGCCATCAAGGAAAGGATTCCCCCCTCACCCTTGTTATCGGCCCTCATGACCAAGGCCATGTACTTGACCGAAATCAAGGCCATCATTGTCCAAAAAATAAGTGAAAGAACTCCCAAGACGTTATCATGCGTAGGGGCCAAACCGTATTCTGGGCCAAAACATTCACGAAGTGCATAAAGCGGACTTGTTCCGATGTCCCCAAAGACGACGCCGATAGCGGTTAAGGAAATAAGAAAGAGATTGGACTGCTTTTCAGCGTGCGCAGAGTTTTCGATGGATCGTCTCCCTTGATTTATTTCGGATAGTCCTAGCCTAAAAGAGGACCCTGACCTTGTCAGCTCTATCTACGATCGAAATGATGCGGGGCAGCTCATTACGGCGTCTTCAGTTGCCTTTATTCAGAAAACTCATCGAAAATAAAACAAGGTGAGGTTTAAAGCTTATGTTTCAGACTTTTATGCGATCAAAATGGCTTTTGGCAGTTCTGTTGCTCTTTGGACTGTTGGCTTTCGAGATACACCTTAACAGTCCTGCGATGAACAAATCTCTGTCTCCTAACCCTGCATCTTCTTCGCAATAATAGCGTTTGCATCAAGGTTTGCAGCACTCAGTGCCTTGGTAAACTTTTGAAATCCAGCTGCTTGCTGTTTAAGCAATTTATCGACGAGCTCATCCTGCACTTGACCCTCTGGGGATAAGGTCCGATGGACATTCATTATAAAAACTCGCTCTGGATAGATAAATGCATTTCTGTAGCCAAACACCTGCTGGAGATGCTCGACGGGACGGAGGCCACCAAAAAGTCCACCCAAACCTATAAAACTGACAGGACGAAACTCAAAGGACTCTGGAAATTTCATATGATCAATGAAGTACTTTAACACCCCGGGCATGGAGCCGTTGTATTCGGGACAAATTACGATCAATCCATCGCTTCCAACGACTTTATCAAGATAGGGTTTCATCTCTGCACTTTGATTGCCGTATTGCAGGCCCGCGTGAAAATGCGCCTTCATTTCATGCAGATCGATGATCTCAACTTCTTCACCTAGCCCCTTGTAAAGGCTTTGCACATACTTTGCGATTTTAAGAGTATTCGAACCTGGTCGATCCGTTCCGGCAATAATGTGTTTCATAAACGCTTTCTCCTAGACAAAGTCATATACCCTTCGCTGTAATAAAACACAATAGACATCTCAACAAGGAGTGCCCCTGCGTGAGCCTAAAAATATGGTTTATTCTGAGTGAAGGTCAAGTCACCGGTCCCTTCTCGTTCGAAGAGGTACAGTCAGAATCTACGGGCAAGAAAGAGCCTCTGATCTGGGGTAAAGGCCAGAGCGAGTGGCTATCGCCAGTAAAGTGGCGAGAACTTCTTAAGGATGCACCAGAAGCCCCTGCTCTAAGACACGACCCCGACAGCTTGTGGTATGTGCGCATCTCTAAAGAAGAAAGCAAACCACAACGCTATAATGATCTTATCAGCTACTTAAAAGGCCTTAATGATTTGTCAGAAGTGGAGATTTCAACCAACCAAGGGAAAGATTGGAAAGAAATCTATGCCTATCAAAATCTTGTCGATGATCTCGGCGTTAGCAGACGCTCTCATCCTCGCGTGCCGATCGTCGGCACTCTCACCTGCGAAGGACCGCGGGGAGATTTTACAGCTCGTGTGATCTCGATTAGCGAAGGTGGACTGGGTATTAACGATGCAAAAAATTTGGATATTGGCGATCGTTTTCCAGCGGTTTTAAATAGCCAGAATCTGTACTCCACTATTCACTGCACCTGTGAAGTTGTTTACGTGGGAACTGATGGATATGCTGGAATTAAGTTCGTTAATCTGGCGGATGAATTCAAAAGTTCAATCATCGAATATGTTAAGAAGTTTGCGATGTAAAAAGGCCGCGCACTCCTAATGTGGAGTTGCGTTTTCCTTGGAATCCTTCGCGCACAATCACTTCAAATCCTTGATTTACAAGAGCCCTCTTTAGACTTGCTTTGCAGGCATAGGTGCTCAGTTGACAGGATTCAGCAGATGCTCTACCAAGAAACGTTCTTAAAAACTCTTCGTCCCAGAGATGTGGAGAAGTTTTTGAGCTAAATGCATCATACAAAAAACAATGGTATTGAGGTTTGAATTCGATTTGCTCAGTTAAAGCAGCCTGAATTTTCTCACTTACTGGAAAATGATATAGAAGAAAATCCTTTATCGTTTGAGGTGAAATTTGCAGGTCCTGCAGAATAAACTTCAAAACAGTGTCATAGGCATCAACAACTTCTGCCGAGAGTTCATCAACTGAGTTGCTCAGCCAGAGATGAAAATATTCGCGCAGCTCCGGCACGCTTTCAAAACTGGTAATTTGAGCAATATCCTGTGGCTTCAGACCCCTACGAAGCGCTTCGCGTGCGATAACCAGCTCGATGTACCCCAGTCCCAATCCGACGATCAGAAAATGCGGTCGTGAAATTTTCTCAAGGGTTTCTCGAATCGGCAGACCATAAATTAGATTTGTTTCAGCACAAGCCCCACCTGAATGATGCATGGATTCGCCTTTATCACGATCAGGTGCAACCGGCTGGAGCATGCGCAAACTTGGACTGCCATCACCGGTCATTTCGATTTCAAAACCTATCTCACGCCAAGATTTCATTCGTTGACTTCCCGCAAAAGAAATTTATAAGTAGCCCATGGAAAAAGGTTGGCTGGGACTTCCCTATCACACAATCAGTGAGCACTACAATAGACTCTTTGGTGAAAAGGTTTATAAGGTGCCGGTCTCCGTTGTTGATGATTGTCCTAATCGCAGGGGCTTAAAAGGCATGCAGACTTGTGTGTTCTGCGATGTCTGGGGATCTGCTGCCAACGCCGAGAGCCTTAGTATGGAACTTCGCTCGCAAATTGAAAAGTATCATGAGCACATCAGTGCCAAGTACAAGGCGAAGGCTTTCCTGATCTATTTTCAGGCCTATACCAACACCTTCACAAAAGTCTCTGCCCTTCGCAACAATTTCGACATTGCGCTAAGTTATCCTTGGGTCAAGGGCTTCACGTTGGGAACTCGTCCCGACTGCTTGTCGCCGGCCGTATTAAGCCTATGGCAGGAATATCATGAAAAGTCGTTCGTTGCGGTCGAGCTGGGCGTTCAGAGTTTCTTTGATGACCAACTGGAGTTTATGCGCCGAGGCCACACAGCAGAAGCTTCAATCGCTGCTATTCAAAAGATCACTCAAGCGACGAAAGTAGATTTAGGCATTCATCTGATATTTGGAAATCCCGGCGAAACAGACGATCACATTGTCGAAACCGCCAAAATTGTGAACACCTTGCCTATCACAAATGTGAAACTTCACAATTTGCATGTTCTTAAAAACACACCTCTTGAAGAAATGTATCAGCGCGGCGAGTTCATTCCCATAGATCGAGAAACCTATGCCCGACGCGTGGAACTGTTCCTACAGCACCTGACTCCGCGAATTGCTCTGCATCGCTTGGCAGCTTATTCTTCGCGCTGGGATGAGCTCATTGCTCCTGAATGGACGAAAAACAAAATGGGCACTCATCAGTTCATTATTGATAGCTTAAGAGCCAACAAGTCTTATCAATCGCAGAATTATTCTCCGTTAGAAGAGCAAGAAATCGAACTCAGGAAAAAACTTTTGGCTCGCTCAGTTCCTCATCTCCCTATTTAGTTTGTGTCTTGTCACAATTAGGTTGTTTCTTCACCCTCGGTCAGCTGTTTTGGCTGTAAAATAAAAGCCAATGAAGTTTTAGACAGGGAGGCTGATATGACTGCGGAACCCGACTATACAATGCCCGGCTTTACACGAACTTCAGGTGCCGAAGCCAGCGAAAATGAAAGAGATGAGTCCAATATCGTGACTGACCAAGATCAGTCTGCGCAAGGCATCCCTGACGAGAACATGGGTGCGCGCAGTCGCACGCTGGACAGCCTTGAAGAAGAACCCGATGACTTTATTCAAGGTGAAATTGACGTTAAAGAGCAAATGGATCGAGCCGCCGACGCGATGGATACATCTATTCGCGGGTTGCAGAACCAAGGAACTGAAGACAGCCCTAGGACTGAATTAGGTGCCTCCTTTAAACACACACCCGGTGGTATTGAAGAAGTCGAAATGAAGACAGATCAGTATCTTGCTCGCCGCGGTCACAGGGAAAAAACTCGTCCACAGAGCCGCTAGGAATCGCTGGGTTTTTGAGCAATTTAAGATTGCGTAAGATCGCGACAGGAAAATTCCTGTTTAAAACAGCGCAGGACAGACCTCTTTGGCTGGACTTTAGTTTTGCGAGGGAAAACCCATCGCCCATGCTATTTTTATTTGCAGTTTTCCAAGTCAAGAACATCACAAATTCTGCCTAATTGATGGGCAACGTCACAAAAAGTTCTGCGTTAAAGCAAAAAATATTGTTGCAACTTATTCGAAATCCTTTCAAAGTTGAAATGAGACCGAGACCCGCCTTATTGACGAGGCACCTAAAGATACCCCCTAGATATAGGGGTTCAATCCCAGGGAGGTTGCAGGACCAACAGCTAAGAATTAGCAGCATCAGTCTCCAATCATATACATATTTTTATATTCAGCCACGGACTGAGTTATCACGAGGGGTGTTAATTCGGCCGGGGATTTTTTTGCCCTAATGGAATTTGGGCAGAGGGGATGACATCATGTTGGAAACAACAGCTCACATCATGCGAGTTAAGAAGAGAGATGGAACTTTAGAGGCCGTAGACGTCACAAAAATCGTAGAGCGCGTGACTCGCAACTGCCAAAACTTAACTCAAGTAGATCCTTTACGTGTAGCCACGAAAGCAATCAGCGGTCTTTATGATGGTGCCTCTACAAAAGAACTTGATAACCTCTGCATCCAAACAGCTTCACTCCTGATCGGTGAAGAACCTGAATACTCTCGCTTGGCAGCTCGCCTTCTCTCAACTTACGTTGACGAAGAAGTTCGTTCACAAAAGATCGAGTCTTTCGCTGATTCCGTGGCTTTTGGCTTTAAGGCTGGCATTCTTTCTGAATCCACTTTGAATTTCGTCGAAGCTAACAAAGCAGCTCTTTGCGCGGCGATCGAGCCGTACCGCACAGATCGCTTTGAGTACTTTGGACTAAGAACGGTTTATGACCGTTATCTTTTGAAAAATCCAACAACTCGCCAGGTGTTTGAAACACCACAATACTTCTTTATGCGAGTTGCTTGTGGACTAGCTCAAAGTGTTGAAGAAGCTATTGAATTCTATCGCTTGATCTCCTCTCACGATTACATGCCTTCAACCCCGACACTTTTCAACTCTGGCACACTTCGTCCTCAGATGTCCTCTTGTTATCTTCTTGATTCCCCAGAAGATGACTTAAGAGCTATCTATGACAAGTACACTGACATTGCCCTGCTTTCTAAGTTTGCCGGCGGCATCGGTGTTGCGTACTCTCGCGTACGCTCTCGTGGTTCATTGATTAAGGGAACAAATGGCCACTCTAATGGCATCATTCCCTGGCTTAAAACCATGGATTCGTCTGTTGCAGCGGTGAACCAAGGTGGTAAACGCAAAGGTGCAGCATGTATCTATCTTGAAACATGGCATGCAGATATCGAAGAGTTCCTCGAACTTCGCGACAATACCGGTGACGAAGCTAAAAGGGCTCACAACTTGAACTTGGCAAACTGGGTTCCAGATTTGTTCATGAAGCGCGTAGAGCAAGACGGTATGTGGTCTTTGTTTGACCCTAACGTCGTTCCTCATTTCGTCGACATCTTCGGTGAAGAGTTCGAAGCGGCTTACATTGAAGCTGAATCTAAGAAGCTTTTCCAAAAACAAATCAAAGCTCGTGACCTGTACAGCCGAATGATGAAAACTTTGGCGCAAACAGGTAACGGCTGGATGACTTTCAAAGACTCTGCCAACAACAAGGCGAACCAAACCGGCGAACCTGGCAACGTGATTCATCTTTCTAATCTTTGCACAGAGATTCTTGAAGTAACTTCAAATAAAGAAACTGCTGTCTGCAATCTCGGCTCCGTCAACTTGGGCCGTCATGTTGAAAATGGTCAGTTCAGCTTTGAGAAGTTAGCTCGCTCTGTTCGCGCAGCTGTAAAGTACTTGGACCGTGTTGTTGATATTAACTTCTACCCGATCCAAACGGCTCAGGATTCTAACCACAAATGGCGTCCGGTTGGCTTGGGTGTGATGGGTCTGCAAGATGCGTTGTTCCTGTTGAAAATGCCTTTTGACTCTGAAGAAGCCAAACAGCTCTCCGCAAGAATCCAAGAAGAGATCTATTATAATGCTCTTTTGACATCTTGTGAGTTGGCTGAAAAACATGGTCCACACACAGCGTTTGAGCAAACAAAAGCAGCTAAAGGCTTGCTGCAGTATGATCTTTGGGGAGTAACACCTTCTCAACCAGAGCGTTTCGAAGCTCTAAAGGCAAAGATCAAAAAACACGGCCTACGCAACTCTTTGATGATTGCGATTGCACCGACGGCAACAATTGCCTCTATCGTTGGTTGTTATGAAGCTATCGAACCGCAGATTTCCAACTTGTTTAAGCGTGAAACTCTTTCTGGAGAGTTCATGCAAATTAACAAATATCTTGTCCAAGATCTTAAGGCGATGGGCGTGTGGAACGAAGAACTGCGCAATGAGATCAAGATGCACGACGGATCTATCCAAGACATCGTAGCAATCCCACCTAGCGTGAAGGAATTGTACCGCACTGTTTGGGAAATCCCGATGAAGTCTTTGATCGACATGGCGGCGGATCGTGGTGCCTACATTGACCAGGCTCAGTCTTTGAACTTGTTCCAAGAAAGCCCCACTATCGGAAAACTTTCTTCTATGTACATGTACGCTTGGAAGAGAGGCATTAAAACAACTTATTACTTACGCTCTCGACCAGCGACTAAAATCGCTAAAACGACTGTGAAAGGATCTGCTGTTGGGATGACCCAAAACAGCAAGGAGACTGAAGAAGTTATGGCTTCAACGGCAGCTCCAGCAAAAACTTACACAGACTCAGAAGTTATCGCGTGCTCTTTGGAAAACCCTGAAGCTTGCGAAGCTTGCCAGTAATTAGGAGACTTTATGATTTTAGATCCAGGATTTGACCTTACCTTAAGACCTATGAAGTACCCCGTTTTCTACGAAATGTATAAAAACGGGATCAAGAACACGTGGACAGTTGACGAAGTCGACTTCTCAACCGACCTTGTGGATCTTAATAGCAAAATGACACCGGCCGAGAGACATTTGATCTCTCGCTTGGTGGCTTTCTTCGCAACCGGTGATTCTATCGTTGGTAACAACCTTGTATTGAATCTTTACAAGCATGTGAACTCACCAGAGGGTCGCATGTATTTGTCTCGACAGCTATATGAAGAGGCTTTGCACGTTCAGTTCTATCTGACGCTTTTGGATACTTACATCCCAAATCCAGACGAGAGAGCGGAAGCTTTCTCAGCTGTTGACAACATTCCTTCTATCAAGAAAAAAGCAGACTTTTGCTTTAAGTGGATTGATTCCATCAATACTTTGGAAAACTTGCGAACTATCGAAGACCGCCGTCGCTTCTTGATGAATCTAATTTGTTTCGCAGCTTGCGTGGAAGGTCTCTTCTTCTATGCAGCCTTTGCTTATGTTTACTTCCTGCGTTCAAAAGGTCTTTTGGCGGGTCTGGCAACTGGCACAAACTGGGTCTTCAGAGATGAATCCATGCACATGACTTTCGCTTTTGAAGTTATCAAAACTGCACGTAAAGAAGAGCCAGAGCTTTTCAATCAGCAGATGGAAGACATGGTCACCCAGATGTTGGAAGATGCCATCGAGTGCGAAATGGAATTTGCCAATGACGTCCTTCAATTGGGCGTAGCTGGTCTATCTCCTAAAGACATGAGACAATATCTTGAGTATTGTGCGGACCAGCGACTTGAAGCTTTGAACATCGCTCCTCGCTACAATGTTAAAAATCCTTTCTCTTTCATGGAGCTACAGGATATGCAAGAATTGGCTAACTTCTTTGAAAGACGAGTTTCGGCTTATCAAGTTGGAGTCAGCGGCGCGGTTTCTTTCGACGAAACCTTCTAATAAGAGATAAGATCGGAGTTGTAAAAATTCATGAAGCTCCGGGAATTTCTTCTTTGGTTTATTTTTTTCGGTATTTGCATGACGGCGGGATTCCTTCACGGAATCTTGCCGCAAGGCTTGCCCAGATCTTATGTTTCAAAACCTCAACAGGTTAGAATTCTACTAACAGATGAAATTCTTTTTCCAGAGAGCCTGCAAAAGGAAATCGAAGAAGAACTGAATGTTAAATTCATTGTCACGGTCACACGCAACTGGGAAACTGTCCTTGTCAAAACCGTCGCCACACCCTCTGAAGACCTGATCCTTTTACCATCCTTTTGGGCAGAAACACTGATACACCAAAAGTTAGTTACTCCTCTGGATAGCGCCAGGACCTATTTTTACAATCGCGCGGCCTCTGATTTTATCTCTGCAAGCTCTGCACAGACGCCCCATTTTATGCCCCTGTACTGGATAAAGACCAGTCTACAGACAGCTGATTTCCAAAAGTTTCTAAGCACAAAGGATCAAAATCCGCTGTATTTAATTGCTGATGAGGACCTTCTCTTAAAGCATTTTACTTTCTGGAAAGAAAAAAATCTTCTTTCACAAATTCAAGGCAAAAAAATCATTCCCATGCCACTGGATCAAATAGGACAAACGAAGAACTCTGATGCTGTGTTTGAAACTTCACTGAAAGATGAGATCGACGGGCAAAGCGTCTTTTATCAAAGTGCATTGCTGATCTGGGGCGCGATCATTCCAGACAAATCATCCCAGAAGGTCTTGGCAGCAAGTGTCTTAAGAGAGTTGACAGAGACCAAGTATCAAGAAAGGCTCTTGCTTGAGACACCCTTTAATAGCGCTCTTTCCACAGTTCAAGGGGACCGCATCCCCCTACATCGCAGAGCCAGTCATATTCGCGAGCTGAAATTAAAAGAAACGCTTCTGCTGGATAAAAAGAATCCAGAGGCCTCTAGTATTCTAAGAAATGAATTTGGGATTACTTTGTAAGCGTGAGTCGCGCTGAACCTTGCGCTTCATTAGTGATCGTTTGGTTCTTGTCATTATAGGCGATCAACAACAACTTAATACTATGAACGGCTCCGGAAGTTAAAACTCCGGTATTGATCGCTAAATTGAATTTTCCATTCTTACAGGCAGCCGCCAGAGAATTCACGGCAGAGGCCGTATTAATATCGACGATGTCCATCTGACCGCCGGCATTGTTTAGGGCCACAATTTGATGCCTCGGGTAGGTCGAAGTGTAACACTCTCCAGACACCTGTGCCTGAGTCACACTGGCAGCGACATTGACCGTAGAGTTATAAGGCCTTAGGTAAAGCTCATCAGAACGTGGTTCTTTATTCAGGGAATACGAAGAAGAATCTGAACTCTTATCAGTCAAAAGAGAATTGTCATTCATTGGAGAGCAAGCCCCCAAGAAAAGCAAACTTGGTATTATAACCAGTTTTGACAATCGAATCATAATTCCCCCGACCCCTTTAGGATAAAGGAGTCTTAGGCAGACCTGAACCGCTTTTTGAAAAAGTCTAGTAATGAGACACCAAATCGCTCTAAAAGGGCTGGGTCGACAAAGATAAAATAGGTCGAAATCATCACGAAGGCAAAAGGACCCAATCCCATAAACAGCCCTATTCCAGCGTGAAACCCAACCCCCAGAAGCAACCAAAGGTAGCGGGTTTTTGGCCAAGCCACCATGGCCGGAAAGTAAATCTCGAAAATAATTGTCGCATAAACAAGTATTGGAATAACCCACGGAGTGTAACGAAGAAACGAAAAGTCCATCGTCGTCATCTGAGGATTTGCCATGACAGTCCAAAGCGCAGTCCCGTCCCACCAGCTGGCACCCTTAAGCTTTTCCCATCCGGTGTAGGCATAAATAACACAAATCTGAACCTGCATCATTCTGACCATCAACGAAGAAATCATATTTGATTTATTAAATGTGGTCCTCTGACGTTTCCAATTCAAGATACTAAGTCGTTCACAAGATTGAGAGAACGCCATATAGAACAAAAATAGGTTTGCGATTATATCGGCACCGAAGTTAATACCGTAATTTCTTTGAATAAAGCCGGCATTAATCAGCCACGCCAGCCACATAATCCAGCGGCCTCCGATACCAACTGTTAAAAGTGCCAGCAAGATCACCAAAACCAAATTCATATGCCAATGAAATGAATCCGGCCAGAACGTCCACAAAAATAAAGGCCTGCCAAGTTCAGGCAAAATCTTTAGCGCCAAATTACGCGGGATCCAGCTTTCGTTGGTGTAAAATTCGATGTTATAAAAACGAGCTAGCGCCATGTATAAGAGCGTGCCACAGACAAAAATCCGCATATAAGCAAGCCCCAAAAGATTTTGGTACGAAAACCAAAAACGTTCCCACGAAGTCCAGAGTTGTTTCATAGCTCGACCTCGTCTCCGGCTTCACGACAATCAACGGTCACTCGAAGATATTTTGCGGTTTGCGAAAGCTCTTCGATTGTCACGGCGTTTCGAGCCACAGCACTATCTAAGAATGGAATAGCCGCAACAACATGCTCCAGCTCAACCGAGGATGCACCGGGATTGTGGCGACAGAACCAAGGTCCCATCAACTGCCGCATTCTTTTGGCATCCAAGACCATAAAACGCATCAGACTCCACTCTCTTTTACGAGTGATCAAAGGAATATTGCGATCGTCATTTTCGTTGGGAAAATAACCTTCAAGAGGGGGTTTCACTTCCTCCCCTATCTCGTTCTCAAAATAAATTATGTATTTAAGATGCATTGGTTGGGCTGGTTCTGGCGAATAAAAATTCCAGCCCGCGTTCAACCCCACTGTATTCGCATAGGGTGTGATAAATCGAGAAGTGACTCGCCCAAAATACGAACCGATATTGGGCATCACCAGCATGGTAAAAATATTATATACGACCCAAAGGCTCAGGAGAGCCTTAGATATTGATTTCACCTTCGTCATCAACTTCGTCCGCTTCTCCTAAGAATGGAAGTTCGTCTTCTTCAGACTCTTCTTCCTCGTCGCTGTCTGCAAAAAGTTGATCGTCAGAGGCTTCATCCAGATCATCATCGTTTTCGAAAGCTTCTTCTGCTTCGGCCAAAGCTTCAGATTCTTCAGCCATCATATCCGCTTCTTCGGCAGTCATTTCAGCTTCCTCTGCCATCATCTCAGCTTCTTGAACAGCTGTCTCGACTTCTTCAGCGGTCATGCCTTCAGTAGTCTCTGGCGATGGCCCCTTCATAAAGGCGACTTTCTTTTCAGCGGCGATTGCAACTAGAGTCGTTCCTGCCGCAAGAGCCTCATCATACTTCTTCAACCAGTTTGCGTCGCGAGTCGACACAGGCTCTCCGAAAGCTAAAGCATCGCGGATATTCTGGGCTCTCTCTTGATCACGCTTTTCAGCCTGACGACGCTTTTCTTCTTCAAAGAAGTTTGTCGTTGTAGTGATCTCTTCCAGTTGCTCCTGGATCTTCATCAACTCTTCTTCGCCTTGTGAATAACTAGAGTTACCCACTGTCTCTGACATTGAATCGGTGATCATAGACAGAGTCGGCTTTTCTTCAGCTTGTTGCTCGTCGATTCCTTCGGGCAACAATTCATCAATTTGCGATAGGGTCGGAAGCTCTTTCAGAGTACGAAGTCCGAAAATCTCAAGGAACTTCTTCGTAGTACCGTACTGCATAGGACGACCAGGAAGTTCTGATTTACCTTCAAAACAAACCAAATTCTTTTCCATCAAAGCGCGCAGCAAGTGACCAGACTCAACACCGCGAATCTCATCAACTTCTGCTTTTACAAGAGGCTGCTTGTAGGCCACAATCGAAAGAACTTCCAACGCCGGACCTGAAAGTTTGAATGAGCGCGTCTTTAAAGTGCGCTTCAAAAATTCCATATTGTCGATTTTGGTTCGCAACTGGTAACCGCCTGGAACTTCTTCCAAGGTTACACCACGTCGACCACCGGCATATTCCACTGCCAACTGGTCAAGGGCTCTACGAATTTTGTCAGTACGAATATTAGTGCCTTTAAAGAGCAATTTTAAAGACGCCAGACTTACAGGGCGATCGCTCGCGAAAAGCACGCTCTCAACGATGCTTTCAAGTCTCTCTTCTTCAACAAATTCGACTTCTTCAATTTCAGCTGAATCAAAACCATCAAGCTCAGTGCCTTCAAGCGACAAGTCAGAGTCCGCTTCAATCTCTTCAACATCCTCAAGATCTTCATCAGAAGCTTCTGGAAGGAACCCTTCTGGCATTTCTTCTTCCTGCAAGAAAAGGGAAGCTTCCGTATCAACGCCATCCCCAGAAGAAAGGTCGTGGTCTAACTCTTCATTTTCAGCAGTAGTATGATTCACTTCATCGATCAATACTTCATCTTTTTCTTCTGACATGATTCCCTCTACACTTCGCTCAGTTCTTCTTTAAATAGTTCATTCTCTGCAGCCAGGATATCTTCGTCTGTCGCAAGATCCTGATCAGCCACGATTTCTTCTGACCCTTCCATATCCAGGGCCAACTGGTCTGGCATTTCTGGCAAATTATCTTCGGCATCAGTTAAGATGAATTCTTCATCCTCTATTTGTTTCTTTTTAGAGTCTTCCATCATCTTAGCCGCAACATCCGCAGAACCCATCGAATCATATTCCTCCACTCGCGAAAGAACATCTGTCTCGATATTTTTCTTGGGATCTACCCAGATATCCGAATAGGCTTCGCTCTGATAGAGACCAACAAAACCCATCTTGCCCAACTCTAGAAGTGACAAGAATGTGATCAGTGCCTGACGAGCACGATCTTCAGTTGCTGTTACCAATTCCATCAAAGTGGTCTTTTGTCCAACGATCAAGCGATCTTTAATCTCAAGTATACGACTGGAAATAGACTGCGCTTTTGCAGCGACTTGGTGGATTTTCTTTTTTACGGCACGAAGAACGCGGCGATAGCTTGAAATCAGGGAAAACAAAGCATTGTCTTCAAGAATGATTTCTTCTTCCTTTTGCTCCAAAGTCTCTCGCGTTCCGCGAAGCCAGACATCACGACCTACCAAAGGGCGCTCATAAAGCAGCTTTGCTGCCTCTTGGTACTTTTGATATTCGAGAAGCTTCTGAACAAGTTCTTTGCGAGGGTCTTCTTGCTCGACGATCTCGCCATTTTCGTTGTACTGAGGCAAAAGCATACGAGACTTGATATGAATGAGCGTCGATGCCATAGCGATAAACTCGCCGGCCACTTCCAAATCCAATTCTTTCATCAACTTGATGAAATCCAGATACTGCTTTGTGATCTCATGGATTTTAATATCCATGATATCCATCTCTTCTTTACGAATGAGATAAAGAAGCAACCCCAGAGGTCCTTCGAATTTAGGCAATTGGACTGTAATACTCATGAGCTGGTCCCCTCTACCATTTCATACTGGAACGAACTATTTCTAATGTTTTCTGGGCTTCTTTACGCGCCTTTTCGCATCCAGCGTCGATGATTGAATCAAGCAGTTTTGGATTATTCAACAACTCTTTTTTCTTTTCGCGCGGCTCTCGAGAGATATTTTCAATATTTGCCGCGAGCCTGCCTTTACAATCTCCACAGCCGATTCCAGCAGTCCGACATCCATTTTCCACCCAAGGAATATCTTCTGCTGATGAGTAAAGTTTGTGATATCCATAAACAGAGCATTTAGTGGGCTCCCCAGGATCCTCGCGGCGAACCCGCGCAGGGTCTGTCACCATCAGGTTCACTTTTTTCTTGAGATCTTTTTCCGAATCCTCAGTCAGGAAAAGCGTGTTACCGTAGGATTTCGACATCTTGCGGCCATCCAAGCCCGGAACCAGAGGAATTTCTGTGAGCAGAGGATTCATCTCCGGAAGCTTTGCTTTATAAAGATGATTAAAGCGGCGCACGATTTCTCGAGAAAGCTCCAGGTGCGACACCTGATCAGCACCCACGGGCACCTTTTGAGCTCGATAAATCATTATATCTGCAGCCTGCAAAACCGGATAGGCAAAGCGTCCCAAATTATGGGTGTCGTTTGCCTTCATCTCATCGATGGCGTCTTTCCACGTATTCACGCGATCCAACCATCCCATAGGGGTCAGATTCGCCAGGATCATAAATAGTTCTAGATGTTCAGGCACACGGCTCTGAATAAAGATGGTCGATTTCTCGGGGTCGACCCCCCAAGCTAGAAATTCTGCAATCATCTCGCGAGTCCAAGGAGCGATTTCTTTCGGTGTCTTGTAAGCCGTGGTCATCCCATGCCAGTCCATTGCTCCGAAAAAACACTCGTACTCTTCCTGAAGTTTCACCCAGTTCTGCAAAGCACCCCAGTAATGGCCTATGTGCAGCCGTCCTGTGACTCTCATGCCAGACATAACTCGCTGCTTACGGACAACAGCTGGCGCCGCAGGATTTGTGGATGTCATAGTCCAAAACCTCCGGCTGCCATTGTGATAATGAACGTATACGTCCAAAAGACTGGAGCCGCGAGAAGTCTGAAGGCGCCCGTAAACATCAAGGCCATCAAAATCATGCTTGTAATATGCTGGTTTTGCTCAAGCTTAAAATTCAACTGAGCCGGCAGGAACCGCGCTAAAACCTTGCCGCCATCCAGCGGATGCAACGGCAGCATATTGAAGAATGCCAAAAAAAGATTGGTCATGATAAAGGTGCTCAATATCTGCACCAAACCTTTTGAGTAGGTTAATGCAGGAAAAAATTTAGCGACCACACCAATCATGATTGCGCCAAGTGCCGCCAAAAGAATATTCGATAACGGACCTGCCAAAGCTATCCAGAACATATCAGACTTAGGTTTGCGCAAATTGCGCGTATCGACCGGAACAGGCTTTGCCCATCCAAAGAAGATAGGAGAAGCAAAGATAATAGCAGCCAATGGCAGAATGAAAGTTCCGATCAAATCCATGTGCGCCACAGGGTTCATCGTAAGACGACCCATGACCTCAGCAGTGTTGTCCCCTTTGCGGCGAGCCATCCAACCATGGGCGTACTCGTGAAAACAAAGAGCAAAAAGAAAGGGAATATAATAAACGCCAACTTTGGCACCAACTTCAATTAAATCCATAGAACCTCACGCTAAATCACACCCAGACTCTTGTCTAGTGTGAGCCGACACCTGCTTACAGAAAGAGCATACAGTGTAACACGCCACATTAAGAGAAAAGCTCCAGTCTTCTGAGTCTCTTGAATAAATTTTGCGAACCATATATTTTCACGGCAAATAAAGAACACTTAAACAAGGGAATTACCATGTCTAATACACCTGAAGCTCGCCCTGCGTTGACGATGCTAACTGAAGACGAACTAGCCTTTCGTGATGCTGTCAGAGCCTTTGCCGAATCTGAAATCAAACCCCATGTTATCCACATGGACGAAAAAGCAGAAATGAACAAAGAGATCATTCAAAAGCTTTTTGAGATGGGTCTTATGGGCATCGAAACTCCTGAAAAATGGGGCGGCGCCGGCGCAAACTTTACCATGGCATGCTTAGCCGTCGAAGAAATCGGCCGTGTCGATGGCTCCGTCTCTGTTCTTGTCGACGTTCAAAATACTTTGACTACAAATGCGTTCCTTAAATGGGGAACAGAAGCTCAAAAAGAAAAATATCTTTCTAAAATGGCTCAACAATGGGTTGGCGCCTATGCTCTTTCAGAATCGTCTTCGGGATCTGATGCTTTTGCTTTAAAACTTAAAGCAGAAGATAAGGGTGATAAATGGGTTCTCAATGGTTCAAAACTTTGGATCACCAACGGTAAAGAAGCAGATGTTTTCATTTGTTTCGCGAATATCGACCAAAGCAAAGGCTACAAAGGGATCACTGCGTTCATCGTTGAAAAATCTTTCCCGGGCTTCAAAGTCGGTAAAAAAGAAGACAAGCTGGGCATTCGCGCTTCTTCAACTTGTGAGCTATTATTCGAAAACTGTGAAGTGCCCAAAGAAAACGTTCTTGGCGAAGTCGGCAAAGGTTACAAGATTGCGATTGAAACATTGAATGAAGGTCGTATCGGAATCGGCGCACAAATGATTGGTATCGCTCAAGGTGCCTACGAAGCGGCATTGAACTACATCAAAGGTCGCGAACAGTTCGGCAAACCTCTGGCGCATTTCCAAGGCGTTCAATTCCAACTGGCTGAAATGCGTACAGAACTTGAGGCCGCTCGTCTGATGGTTTACAACGCAGCTCGTTTGAAGGATGCTGGACAAGATTTCATTGAATCCGCAGCTATGGCGAAGCTTTACTCTTCTCGAGCAGCAGAAAAAATCACTTCAAAAGCTATCGATCTTTTTGGCGGTAACGGCTTCACCAAAGAATATCCAGTGGAAAAATTCTGGCGTGACGCGAAGATTGGTCAAATCTATGAAGGCACGACCAATATGCAGCTTCAAACCATCGCAAAAATGGAACTTGATAAATAGTTATTTTCTTTTCGCGGGGAATGTTTTTCATTCCCCGCTTCTTCGAAACTCGTTAAGCTGTTCCCATGAAATATCTGATTCTTCTGGGACTTTTACTGACTCATTCTTCGTTTGCTGAAACTTCAAGCAATGTCTTCAGACTTCATTTGAGCAATGAACCCTCTAGCCTGGACCCCAACAAACAACGATCGTCCTCCTCGAGCTATGCTCTGAGCAACTTGTACCGGAATCTTTTTCAGTATGACGATGAAAAAGGTCTTCAAACTGATTTGGCAAGCTCCTGTCAACGCGATAAAAAACGGAATCTTACCTGCAAACTAAAAAGTGATCTAAAATGGAGCGATGGCAGCCCTTTGCTTGCGGCAGATTTCATTCGTACCTACAGAAAAATTATTCAATTTACGACTCAGGCCCCGCGGGCTGATTTTCTCTTCAATCTGAAGAATGCCGAAAGCATCTACAAAGGAAAAATGCCGGCCGAAAAATTGGGTGTCACCGCGACCGACAAACGAACTCTCTTATTTGAGTTTGAAAAGCCCGACCCGGACTTTGAATACAAACTGGCAAGTTTTCTAATTGCACCCTCAAAAGAGACATTGAATGCCTACACTGGCCCCTATCAGCTCAAGGAATGGAAACGCGGTCAAAAACTAATACTGTCTCCGAATTTACACTATCCAGGTCATGCAAAACGGCCTCACGTGGAATTTCTTTTCATCGAAGAAGACTCGGTCGCTTTACAGCTCTACGAAAAAAATGAATTGCACTTTTTGCGCAGACTTCCGACTCTTTTCATCCCGCGTTTTAAGCAACGTGCTGACTTTTTCTTTTATCCGGTTCTTCGCTTTGATTACCTTGGCTTCGGTCCTGATCTAGCTTCCCGCCCCGATGTTCGAGCAGCTTTAACCTATTCGCTAAACTACACGGAATTACAAAAGATATTCTCTTCCAAAGGTCGCCCGGGCTGCCCAGGACTGCCAGATAGTTGGTTTCCAGAGAAGGCACCCTGTTTTGAATTCCAACTCAAAAAAGTGCAAATAACACAAAAAACTCCAGCATTTGATTTCTTATTTTCATCACTAGGGGGCGAGGATCATCGACGGGCTACAGAATGGATGCAGAATCAATGGCGTAAGAACGCAAAAATTAAAACCCGGCCGCAATCCAGAGAAAACAAGATCTTCTTACAAACCCTGCGCGACAATCCTCCAGCGCTTTTTCGCAAGGGAGTTTCACCTGACAGACCCACTTGCTTGGCGACATTGGAAACATTTGCCGATAATAGTCCCGAAAACTACATCCGACTGCGCTCTGCCGAATTCAGTGAAATTCTTGCGCAGTTAGCACAAGAAACTAAGACAGCTGAGCAAAGAAAGCTCTGTAAAAAAGGTGTGGATTTCCTCATGGCTCGCCATCTACTGATACCTTTAGGGCCGATCCACTTTGCAATGCTTGCCAAAAAAGAGTTTCAGGGTTGGAAACTGAATCAAATGAATCAGCTGGACTTGTCTGGGCTGCATTTTAAACCCTAGAATAAATAAATATGACCTTAGAACCCCAGAGCGTTGAGATACAAAAAGATCAGATCATCTTCAATGATGGAGATGATGGCGATTGTGCCTATATCATCGAAAAAGGTCGCGTGCTTGTCTTTATCTCTAGAGACGAAGAGGAAATCCCGCTAAACATTTTGGGACAAGGTGAAATTTTTGGCGAAATGTCGCTGATCGATAACCAAAAAAGATCTGCTTCCGTCAGAGCTCTCGAAGACGTTCGCCTGGCAATCGTCACCAAACAGCAGCTTTTAGAGCGAGTCTCGACTGCTGATAAAGTGGTTCAGCTCCTAATGAGAGTTTTGCTAAAACGATTGCGACGTAAAAATCTTGCGATTGGTCACCAACTTTCTCGTTCCGAAATCGAAATTGAAAACTCTGGAGCTGGTGATGATGGAACTGAAAATGCATTGGAGCACCTGAAGCTAGAGAATCAGATTTTCCAGGCCTTCCAGAATAAAGAGTTCGAATTATACTACCAACCCATCGTCAACTTGAAGACTCGCAAGATTGCGGGCTGTGAAGCTTTGTTACGATGGAAGAGTCCCGAGCACGGACTTGTCTCGCCGAATCTTTTTATTGATGTTATTGAAAACTCCTCAATGGTCATCCCAATAGGCCATTGGATCATTAATCAGGCATTGAAAGATTTAAAGTTCATCCAGGAACACCTACGCAAGAAGAAAAAAACCGAGATTGCAGAAGAGTTTATGATGAGTATAAATATCTCGGGCCGCCAGTTCACGCATTCAGATTTTGTACATAATCTCGAAGATCTGCGCGAAAAACACGATCTTCAAACCAAGAATATTAAACTGGAGATGACCGAAAGAATCATGATGGACGGAGCTATTGCTCTGGAAACTTTGAATTCTTGCCGCGCTCAAGGTTATGCCATCTCAATCGACGACTTCGGAACGGGCTTCTCCAGCTTGCAGTATCTAACCCAGATGCCCATCAGCTTCCTAAAGATCGATCGCAGCTTCGTCATGAAGGTCCTCGGTGACCCCAAATCTAAGGCCGTCGTCAGCGCAATCATTCACTTAGCACACGCTATGGATATCGAAATCATCGCTGAAGGCATCGAAAGCAAAGAAGAAGCTCTTGTCTTGGAAACTCTCGGGGCCCACCTGGGACAAGGCTACTTATTTTCCAAACCGGTTGAATTCCGGAAATTTGTCGATCTTTTATAAAAGATCTCGTCTCAAACTGAGACCTATTCCAGCATTCTATTAAAACCTTATCTTGTTGAAACTATCCATCTAAAGTCCAAATTGCCGTCGCCGATAAGTCCTTTGTCTTAAGACAATCAACCAGCTTAAGATTTCAACTGGAGGTCACACAGATGGCTGACAAAAAATTCGAAAAACAAATTCCCAATAACGTTGTATCTCTTGAAAGCGCACGTTGCTGCGCAGAGGGCTGCAAGAAAAAATCCGAGAAGGCCAACTTCTGCGCTGAGCACTTCGATTGGTTCAAAGCCGGATTGATCACGAAAGAAGGGATGAAAGCTCCTGACTTCGATAAAAAACACTATCATTACGTCGCCAGAAAAGCCGGTTAATTGTTTTTTAGTTCTAATATAGCAATAAAAAAAGGTCTCTTTTCAGAGACCTTTTTTTTATTCTTAAATCGAACTTAAAGATTAGTCACAGTTATGGATTCTTACCGCGACATTGCTTACAGCAAGAATCTTGGCACCGCCATGAAGGCAAATGTTACCACTCTTAATTCCAGAAAGCAGTTTTACCGTCGCACCGTGGATACGCAGATTTCCTTTAAAGTCAGAAATCTCTTCGACTTCCTCTGCAGTAATTCGCAGATTTCCATTTACCTTCGCAACTTTTCCAACCTTTAAGGCTGCCAAGCAGATATTTCCGTGAGACTCAACGACACTCTCAACAGAGTTCGCTTTTACACGAATATTGCCGCCAGCTTTCGCGATATCAACTTTGTCAGCTCGAACTTGAATGTTCCCGTTTACAGCATCAAGAACCAAGTCTTTGATGTCCAAATACTTCTTATTACCACGCTCGTCTTTTACCACTAGGTCTTGTGCATCACCAGCCAACTGAAGCGGAAGATCTTGGTTTTCCAAGCTAGTCACACACTTAATAGAGTCTTTATCGACTACGATTTCAGACTCTTCAGCGTCGTCTTCAATATCGACAACCTCGACCGGGTCAACAACCTCTTCTGTTAAGACTTCTTCAGAGCTTAACTTACCGAATGATTCAGCCTCTGCAAACTTTGCCTTCGTACAGTTCTGAAACCCAAACACCAACACCAACGATAAAACAATAAGTCCAAAACCTGTTCTTAGTGACATAGTCGAATCCCCCTAGTTATTGTATCCAGCAAAACAGAGACCAGCTTATAAACATTCTAAGCTGACCTGACTAACCATAGATTGATCAGTGTTAATAGAATGGTCAGAGATTCTCACAATGACGCTCCGAAGACCAAAAAGACGACGAGGCCAAAGAGAAAGTATTTTGTTCCAATTGTGAACGCTTCGCGCAAGGACATGAACTTCTCTTCGGTGTTCTCTTTTGATACCATTAGTCCAGTTCAAACAAGAGAGGACCATCTTGAAAAAAGCTGCTCTAATTACAGGCGCTAGTAGTGGCATCGGCGCGGCAACCGCAATTGAATTCGCAAGAAATGGCTACTTTGTCTTTCTTATGGGACGAGACAAAGAGCGACTGCAAGAAGTCGCTCTAAAGTGTCGAGCTGGCGCCAGCCTGCTATCCTGCGATCTCACCGATACGACTGCCCTGAGCAAACGTTTGGACGAAATGCTCCAGTCGAAAATCTATGCGATCGAAGTCTTAGTTAATAATGCCGGCATTTACGCTCAACACTCGACGGAAAACGGGAGTGATGAATTGTGGCTTAAACAGTTCGAAGTAAACATGTTGGCACCAGTTCGCATCGTAAGGCAGGTCTTGCCCTATCTCCGCAAACATGGGCATGGAAGCATTGTTAACATTTCTTCGACTCTGGGTCTTAAACCCACAGCGACAACAGCAGCCTACTCCGCAACTAAAGCTGCCCTAATAAATTGGACTCAAAGTCTGGCTTTAGAGTTAGGTCCATCCAATATTCGCGTAAACTGCATTTGCCCAGGAATAGTCGATACACCTATACACAGTTTTCATGGCTTACCGGCTACCGAAAAAAACCAGGCTTTGGAAGGCATGAAGAGCCTTCAACCACTAGGAAGAATTGGAACAGCAGAGGAAATTGCTAAAGCGGCGTTCTTTTTGGGATCCGACCTTTCCAGCTGGACAACGGGAGCCGTTCTTTCTGTAGATGGTGGAATCAATCTCGCATGATTTTGACGCTAAAAAGCACTTTCAGTTCGGCACATTTTTACTTTCAACCCGCCTGGAGCGCAGAAAGAAATCGCGAGGTCTTTGGACGTTGCTTTACGGAACACGGCCATGGTCATAATTATACGCTCGAAGTTGGCTTTCACGTATCCTCATCGACTCTTAACCTTAACAGGCAGACTTATCAAAAATTACTTTCTGAACTAACAACTCCGCTGGATCACGAGCATCTAAATCACGTAATTCCCGAATTTAAGTCAAAGATCCCTACCACTGAAAATATTGCTCTCTACTTCTTAGATAAATTGAAAGCTGCAGCCGGCAAGGATAAGATAGCCTGCATCAGAGTTTATGAAATGGACAATTTGTGGACGGAGATCCGCCTATGAGTGAAGAAAAAGTCAGACTTTCGAAATTGATGGCGGAAAGAGGTATTTGCTCGCGCAGAGAGGCCGATGCTTACATTGAGAAGGGTTTAGTTATGGTTGATGGAGTTATCATTGACCAACTGGGTACCAAGGTTGATCCGAATGTAAAGATCACTTTGGAAGCGCAAGCCCTAAAACAACAGAAATCCTTGGCTACCATTATATTGAACAAACCTATTGGCTATGTTTCCTCTCAACCTGAGCCGCAATACACTCCTGCCATTCGCCTCATCACTCCCGCCAATCAGTTTGGCGTATCGAAACAAAAGCTCGGTCCAGACCAAATGAAGGGTTTAGCCGTTGCAGGTCGTTTGGATATTGATTCTCAAGGGTTGCTTCTCTTTACCCAAGACGGACGTATTGCTAAAAAAGTTATAGGCGAAGATTCTAAAATCGAAAAAGAATACATCGTTCGAGTCGAGGGGAAACTTCCCCCGGACCAATTGAAACTTCTAAATCATGGTTTGTCTCTTGATGGCAAGGCACTGAAGCCAGCAAAAGTCGAATGGATCAATGAGGACCAGCTCCGCTTTATCCTTAAAGAAGGCAAGAAACGACAGATTCGCCGCATGTGCGAAATGGTTGGACTTAAGGTTACAGGACTGAAGCGCGTTCGTCTGGGGAATATCCGGCTTGGTAAATTGCCAGAAGGTCAATGGCGTTTCCTAGAGGCCGATGAATCTCTTGACTAGCTCCGGAGGTTCAAAAAATCCAAACGAAGATTTTCGTAAAAACGAATCTCATCTTCTGTAAAACCGGCTTTCTGCCGGAGATCACGATTAATAGGCTCGACTCTCTTAGGCAAGCGCTGTCTTAGGGAGTTCATGCGCTCTGGGAAATCAACTCCTGCATCAATTTTTTCTGCCTTGCAAATTTTGCGGTACCATCGTGATCCAAAGTCAACATGACCGATCTCTTCGAAGTTTATTTGCTTCACAATTTTTTGAATGCTCGACTTGCCCGAAGTGCCTTCTAAGCGACGGATCAAAGTGTCTCCCGCATCCAAGCCGCTCCCCTCAAGATAACGATGAACGATAAGGATTCGATCCAAGAGACTGTCAGAAGCATCGACGGCTCTCCACAGAGCCACGTGCACCGGCCAATCCCCCCATTTAAATCCCATCTCTTCAATTGCCTCCAAACACATTCGCAGATGTTCTGCTTCAGAAAGTGTGACTGCTAGCAACTCCTCACGGAACCCCTGGGGAGCTTCCGGATACTCCACCAAAGTTCGCACTCCGAGTTCCATGGCTTGCAGTTCGATACTGGCTAAGTCATGGAGCATGCGAGCTTGCCCCTCAAGAGTCGAAAAACCTTTTTTAGGAGGATGCTGTTTGGGGTGCAAAATCAACACATCGCGGGCAGGCTCCGCCGGTGCTAGACCGGGGGACTGAAGTTTCAGAGCTTCTTCGCAGGAGTGCTGAACGCGGTCAATTTTTTCCCAAATACTAGGAATTTCAAATGAATACATGGGACCTTTCTTAACCCAGATTCGCGTTTGAATCCATTCCCTTGAAGCTATGCACCACCGCGCCATTCTCTAGACAACCTTAATAAAATCATGCTTTTATAGTTCCATGGGAAAATCATGGAAAACAGCCGGAAAAATGGAGAAGGCCTCTCAAAAAGGTCTGATGTTCACCAAACTAGCCCGCGAAATATCAGTTGCGGCTAAAGCTGGTGGCCCTGATCCCGACGCTAATTCCCGCCTCCGCCTCGCTATTGATGCTGCTAAAAAGGTTTCTTGTCCCAACGATACGATCGAGCGTGCGATTAAAAAAGGCGCCGGTCTTTTGGATGATGGCAAGATCATTGAAGAGATCACCTATGAAGGTTATGGCCCCCATGGCGTCGGAGTGATTGTCGAATGCCAAACGGACAATAAACACCGCACGGCTCCCGATATTCGCCATGCTTTTAAATCGCACGAAGGCAGCATGGGCGAATCTGGCTCCGTGGCTTGGATGTTCGACCGTGTAGGCCTTATTGAAGGAACAAAAGAAGGATCTTTCGATCCTGAAGAAGAAGCCATCGAAGCAGGAGCTAACGAAGTCTATCCTGATGAAGATGGTACCTATGAGTTTTACACAAACGCGGAAGACCTGGATGCTGTTCGTGATGCTCTGACATCTCGTGGTTGGAAATGTTCCAAGGTGGAGCTTTCTTATAAGGCGAAAAACATCACGGAACTGAATGATGACCAACGCAAAGAGGTCGAGGAATTCTTGAACTTCCTAGATGACATGGACGATACGCACCGAGTGCACGCAACAGTCTAGGATAACATAATAATATTCTGCAAAAATAAAAAAAGGGAGACACTTGATCTCCCTTTTTTTTCGGAATTTACTCAACTAAAGAGCCTTCACAATGTACGAAATATTCGTGACATCTTCCCCGCGGCAACCCGTTTCTGAGCAACGATTGCTGACTGTGCATTGCTTTTCGCTATCACGGATGTAATCTTGAGCACCACGAACCAGAATACCCACGACTTCGTGAGTAGCCGCATTGAAAACAGCGGACCCGGAATTACCACCATAAGTATCCAAATTGGCTTTAAAATAAGAGCCGTGCTGACTACGCACTTGCGCTCCATCCGCCACTTTCGTCGGTAGTCCGGCTGGATGACCAATCACATAGAGCTGATCTCCGGGGCGAGCCGGTGTTCTTTGAAGAGACAAGATTCTATGACCCCGAACAACACGATCCACTCGAACCAGAGCATAATCCTGACCGCTTGTGTATTCATGAGCCACAATCTCTTGGCAACGATAGACCTCTTCAGAAGGAACCCCCTGAGGCATCAAACCAGCACCGATCATATTATAGCCAAAGACGAAGGCATTTCGCGAACAACTGGCGCTACTGATACAGTGACCCGCTGTCGCTATTAAATCAGGTCCCACCAACGAACCCGAACAACTTGCAGCTGAAGGCTGGTCAAAATAAGGCTCTGAAGAACAAAGATTCATGGCTTCGCCGAAAGTCTTAGCATTGATCTTGGTATAGCCTGAGCCATCATCGACCAAATTTCTAATGTTGATCATAGCGACCGTAGAATCCGCATTATCGCGAACTGCGGCGCTTTCTACTTCATAAACTTCTTTGCGATTGTCGTCACCGTAGATAACGGTTGGAGTGATGTTAACAAAACCTACTGAAAGTGTCGCAGAAACAGCGACGCTGATGGCCGTGATGAAATTCCTTTTCACTGGTTCCCCTCTGAGCCTTCATCATGAATGCCCCTATAGAAAAAGTTTCCAGAATTTCACAGAGAAAAACAAACTTATTTTTTTGTTTTCAAAAGATAATCGAATGCCGTTGCATACATTTTGATCTGCTTAAGCATCGAATGAAGTCCGTTTGCACGACTAGGAGAAAGATTTCCTTCAAAACCCAAGGCCTTCAAAAAATCAGGCGGCGTCTGCAAAACCTCACTAGGAGCGGCTTCTGAGTAAACGTCCAACAAAAGCGCTACCAAACCTTTTACGATGAGCGCATCGCTATCACCAGTAAGAATAATTTTTCCCTGATCATTGAGCTTTGCATGCAACCAGACTTGAGACTGGCAACCTTTGACGATGTTATCATCGGTTTTTAATTCAGCAGGCATCTCCGGAAGGTTTTTTCCCATCTGAATGATCTTTTTATAGCGATCTTCCCAATGCGGACTTTGAGTGAACTCTGCGATGATGCGACTTTGTTTTTCTTGTATGCTCATATCAACTTCGCTTTCGAAAGGGATGGTAACATCGAGAAAATCTGCTCTTCCAAATCTTGTCCTTGTTCACCAATCATTTCATGAAAGGCTTTTTTATCAAGATTCGCGATAATCTCATAACTTTTTTTGTAAAATCCTTCTTGATCCTCGTAATACCCATTCCATAAATCTCGAGATTTTGCTTCCGGCAAGACCCAGGATTTCTTTTCTGCCGCAGTCCCCTCTTGTCTGTTATGGAAGTCCAGCAGGGTCATAACCTGACGAGGCGAGAAATCCAGCATTACCAAGGCTTCTTCCAATAAGGCCAGTTCCACGTACCAAAGATAATTACTCATTCTTTCCCAGAACTTAAGACCTATTTTTCCATAAGAACTTTTACAAAAGAACGTAGTACAAACGACTCCGCGATGGCGCCAGACATTGCAGTTTTGCTTTTCTTTATTATAGTAAGGACAGAGCCAATCTTCGCGCTGACCAAAATCCCCTTCCTCCCTATTATTGAACTCGACCTGATAGCGCACGGGCGCGACCATTCCGATCGGCAAGGCATATTCACGGCGAGCGATCTTGTCTCTAAAAATTCGGTGTGCCTCAATACTTAAAGGTTCGCTGAATATCGCTCCCACCAAATAATTCGCAAGGAAGGGATGAAAAGTACAACACTTCAGATCCTCCCGGTAATGGATCTTACCCGTTTCACGAGGCCTCGCCATTGCGCAATTATCGCAAGTCGCTTTAAACTCCTGGGGTGAGAACTCTAGAATCTCTCGCGGAAGAATATTCTGATAAAACTGAGGAAGTTGGTATTTTAAATTCACAGGTTTAAATAGCAACGGCCGTTAATAAAGGTATTTAAATCAGAAAGAGCCGGATGAAGATTTAGATACTCATCCCAGCGCCACTGGTACTGGTGGCAATTGATATAAGGAGGAAAGGTCAAGATGCCTCGTCCGCTTTCATCTACTTTCTCGTTCAAAATTTCAGAGGTGATATTATCCAGAATCCAATTCAAAGATCCATCTTTAAGAATCTGAGCTTTATTAAGGGTTATGGCAATTTCAAGCGGAGTCACATAACCTACCTGCTCCGGCAAAATAGGCTTTCCTTTTTCTTTCGTCGATTCAGTTGAGTATGCCACACGAATGAACTGAAAGAACTGCAAACCCCATCCAGAGTATTCTTTCGCAATCTGAGCATAGATTTCTGCGTCTGCGTTGCCATTGTCCCCAACTAAAATAACCTGAGTCGGCTGATGTCGATTGATCAATTCCCGGACTTTAGCCAACTTATGAGCTTCAGTGGAACCCCACTCTCGCGGGAAATACTCGCCACTAGGAAAATAAGCATTTGCCAGAAAGGCTCTATGTATTATTCCCAGTGGGTAAGCAGGAGCCGCACTCACGTAGGCAAATTCCATATCTGGTTGGTCGACTCTAAGAAAATTAAAGAGTTCACTCATCCCAGTGAAACGACTTTCCGTATCCAGCGCATATTTTGCTGCTCCAGCGGGACTCAAGACATTGGAAAGCTTAAGCGTGTCATCTACATCACTAATCAGAAGAGTCTTCGCGTGAGCAGATGTGAGGAGTGCGAAAAAACTCAATACGAGCGTAAAACTTTTCACAAAAGGCCCCTTTCCCAGAGGCGCTTTTATAGCATGGCCTGGAATGAGGGCCACTCTTTTATAGAAATCTATGAAATTTTAACTCTAAAGTCCGCTCTCGTTGAACTTGATGGAAAACAGATCATTTTGAATATCGATCCGCAAAGTCCCCTCTGGATTCACCAGGGTAAACGCGCCATTTTGCAGATGAAACTGTTCTGAGAACGCTTGTGCCTCGGCTCCTGTTACCACAAAAGAAGCCTTCCCTTGAGAAATTTGACCCCAAGCCGTCGGAAAAATAAATAAAGTGCACTGGAAACTCTCTTCCCCGCGCTGTGCACAAATAAAGTTGAGAGTCTTTTCAGCTGCCTTCAGGCTTTTTCCAGGACCCATCATAGAGTCCTGGATCGGAACATTCATCGCCTTAAAAAGGTTGTAAGCGGTGTCGTCAAAGCTCCCATCATAGAATTTCGAGGAAATATTGATCATCATATGCATTCCAAAAAAACGGCCTTGTGTCACCGCTTGGGCTGCAGTTGTCCAACTCAATAGAATCCCTAAGATGAGATATTTCATATACGCTCCCGGATAGTCTTTTATCGAGCATAAGCACTGTCTAAAAGATATTCAATAGCATTCCCAAATCAGGCACCTGCCTAGAGTTTTCACCCTCGTTTCGGCACGACTCAATATGAGATTATTTTATGCAGTAATTACCGCTAGTTACAGATTCTTCCCGAGGGTTTCCCGCGTCCTTCTTGGCCTTGTCATTGCTCTACTTAAAAGCATGAACATTGAATTTAAAAAAGGCGGACTTATGAAAACACTTATCCTTACAGCCATTTTAGCTTTCTCCAGCAGCTCATTTGCATGGATCAGCCAAGGCCCTACTCATAAGGAATACACCTTCAAGTATAAATTGGCAGGCGACATTCTGGAAATTCGCAAGCCAGCAGCCTCTTATGAGGATGCTTTTGAACAAGCAGCTCAACAGTGCTTTAAATATTTCAAAGGTCATGGGCAGGTCTCAGAGGACCGTGGTCTCGACATTATCGATGTTTGCGCCAATCCGCGTTCTTAAAAATGACGGGCAGCATAAGTCTTTCTTTTGAGTCTTCCACCTGAGCCGCTCCTCGCTTATATTAAAGGCGCAAATGAAGGAGCGGTTTCAATGGGTGTTCTAAAAGCCATCGGCGATTTTTTCTTAGGTAAAGATCCAGACATTTTTGATGAAAAGGGTCGCGTGTCCCATAAACTTCCGAAAAAGAAATGGGAAGCTTGGCACAATCGCACAAAAACGGATCCCTCTTATAACTGGCGCAATCATACAGGCATCACGGGTGCCACCTCTAAAAAGAAAAACTAGTTTTTCTTTTGGATAAAAAAATGGGACTTCAGAGTCCCATTTTTTATTTCCCATCCTTTTATTCTCAATCCTTAGTGATACATCGGCGGTTCACGTCTTGCTTCGCGCTCTCGGCGCTCTTGAATTCTTGCTTGATCGGGATCCATCTCGACGCCGACCTTATGTCGTGAAATCATGACCCATCCGTAAGAACCAGCAGCCATCGAGATTCCAGTACCTAGCCCCGTCAAGACAAGAGGCAATCCCACCGACTGCAGCGGAGCATTCCAAGTTCCCATAATCCAGATGGCACTTCCTAGAAAAAGAGCTACGCCCACAAGATTTAGAACCATATGAATCAAACCATCTCTTTTTGCAGAGATATTTTCTTTTGGAACTCCGAAAGCCCAGTCAATAAAACCAGGAACTGCCGCGACAAGTGCTGTCACCACTGCGGCCATATTAGAAAAGAATCCCATCTGATACCAGAAGGCATCTGCACTAAAAAATTGATACATTCCGAACGAGACCACAGTGAGAACATAAAAAGTGATTGGGAAGGCCACCAGCATCGGATGAATGGGGTGCCCCGAAATTTTGGCTTTGCTATACATAAAACCTCCTTGTCTTATGTTAGATTCCAAAATAGTCCTCCCTCGGGTCAGAGGCCAGAACTGACTTGTCCTTGTGCTAAGGCGCAGAGGTTTTCATGTAGAAAATCAGGTTATTCGTTGATGAGAACGAGATTTCGCTCGACCTCAAGTACTGGAGAGTTCAGAGGTAAAATCCTTACTTTAAGATCTTTAAATTTCTTTTGAGCAAGAACGATTTCTTCATCAATTTTTTCTCGACGAGCTTTCAAAAGAAAGTACCTGCCCTGATTTTTATAGAAATCACGACTCATATCGAGAATCACATCAAGAGGTTTAAAACCCCGAGCAGTGACTAAATCGATGTTTTTAAGTTGCTGAGGAATCTCACCATAAACCTGAAGATTCGGAGCTATCCGCGCACAACGCTTTAAAAATTCCTGCTTCTTCGGGCTCTTTTCGTACAAGTGAAAAGACATCTGTGAAAACTGAATGGCATAGATCACGGCCGGAAGCCCCCCGCCCGAACCAAAATCCGCCACGGCTTTCACATTTCGAGGAAAGTGAGAAAGGGGCAACAGAGAATCAATGACGTGATTGTCGATTAGCTCTTCGAACGTCATCTTACGGCTGACCAAATTTAATTCTTCATTGGTGGCCCACAACAGATCGATATATGCCTTTAGCTTAGACAAAGACTGGGGGTCGAATCCTAGTTTTGTGATCAGATCAGTACGTTTTTCAAAATACATGTTCATCAATTTAACCAGATCCTTGATGTCTGTCACTCAAAAGGAATTTGATAGCGCTGACAAAGATTTCGCACAAGAGACTGCGGATCCCCCTGCTCTGCTTTCACAATAAAAATATCATCAACTTGACGACCCCAAGTATGGACTCGTGCAGAGGTCACACAAAGGCCGAAATCATTTAGTGCTTGGGAGGCCGAAGCCAATAAACCTGGCTGATCTGGTCCCTTAAAACTGATCACCCACTCATTTTCATCGGCACTGACCAGTTGAATCGAAGCAAATTGAACTTTCGGTGGGCTCTTAGGTTTTAATTCAGAAGACTTCAAAACCTGAGTCAGTTGCTGCAGAGGTTTTTGAGTTGTGATTTGAAACCAATCATAAACACCGATCCTCGGCAGCGTGTGGATTGCCGCTCTGCGAATTCCCAACCCCAGTGAATACAACTGGTTCACATAATCAGCCAACAGACCTCGTCGATCTTGAATCTCGTGAAAGCGCACCCAAATATCACCTCGACGTGTTTTAAGGATTTTTGGCGGCAACGACTTGTCCGATCCATCAGCTAACTTTAAATCTTCAACTAGATCTTTAATTGTCAGACTTTCCAGCAGTACGGGCCCGAGAGCCTCATACACTTCATCCGTTACTTTCAGTCTTCGTCGCAGCTTCATATTCTGAAAATCAAAATAGTCCTGAGCTTTTTTGGATTCCAAATTATTTACTAGACTCTTAAGAAGTTCTGCTTTCCAGTCCGTCCAGGCTTCGGGATTGGTGGCACGAATATCAATTGCGGTAAATAGGGCCAGACGATAAAGCCGAGTTCCTTCTACGCCCTTCATCCTTAACTCTTGCCAGACTTTTGGATCCAGTGCATTTTTTCGGAAAGCCGCCTGCGAAAGTTCAAGATGATTTTGCACCATCCAGCGGACATCCTCTGTAAACGACTTGTCGAAACCAAATTGTTTAAAATCGCGGTCAACGATCTGTACGCCTGCCGCTGAATGATCGTGGGACTCGAGACCCTTCGCCAGGTCATGATAAAGACATGACCAAGACAGAACCTTCCAATCATAAGCTTTTAACTTCCCAGCGACAAAACTCAGCGGCCCTAATTCCTTAGGCTTCGCATAAATCCTTTTAACTTCGCGGCAAGCTTGCATGATATGAGAGTCTGCGGTGAAGCGATGGTACTGGTCGTGCTGCACATAACCCACCAACCTCCGGATCTCAGGAACAAGTTTATCTATTAAACGTGACCGAAACACACTCATTAAATAAGCATCCGAACCGTTCACCGCCAGCATTTTTTCAAGAGCCCTTCGACGAAGGAGCGCTCGTTTTTTATCTTTATTCCCATCAGGAAAAAGCTCATCTAAATGTTCGCGCACTTTTTTTTGCACTAATACGCTGGAATTTTTATGTAACACTCCGGGGAGATGCTCAGGTCGTGAAATCTTAATACTTTCAATTTTCTGAATATCTTTATCCGAAGCTTGCGCCACCTCGGCGATCCAGTCGGAATAAAAGTTTACTCGAGACAAACCTCTTTGGAGACTGCGCATGAAATCTTTATGGGATTTGAATCCCATCCATTGCCCGATATCGAATTGCGCTGTATTGACCAGAATATCATTTAATCCTTCAAGGTGCAGCTTCTGACGGATTGTTAATAAATAGTTTCGGTAGTAGTGCAAAACATTTAGAGCGTGACCAGGATTGGTGAATTTCTCGGTAAACATCTCATAAATTTGCAATCCTTGCTCCAAATCGCGCAGCCCTCCGGGGCCAAACTTAATATTTGGTTCAAGATAATTGGTTATCGAGTCGTATCTATGTACACGTGCCGAGCGTTCTTGTTTAATCGCTTTGAGCAAAACGGAACGAAAGTGCTTCTTGCGGGCCCATATTTTTTTTTGCTGGGAAAATAACTGAACGGCACCTTCTGGTGTTAGAGGCTTACCTTTTAGGAGCGCAAGAATATCGAAGGCCTCAACATTTTCAGTCCAGTCTTCTAAGTTATGCGGCATGCGGTAACGAATCTTAAGACCCCGCTCCTGAAAGTCCTCAACGAGCGCATGCACCTTTCGTTCGTCTCCACAGAACAAGACATCTATATCAGATCGAGGACAAAGTTCACCGCGACTCCACGAGCCCAACATGATCGGATGACATTCCTTCCAATCCGGAAATTTTTTAAAAAGCTCTTCGACTTTTGAGCCCAGCCAGAAGGAAAAATTGTCGGACGAAAAACAGAAATGCTGTCGCACATCCCCGTCTGGAGTCATAAGCGGAGGAGACAAAAGCTCCTGTGCTTGTAGTAACTGTTCAGGGGTCAAAAAGGACTGATGGGCCATGATGGGATCCTTTAGTTGATCCCATCAATTTTTACTGAAAAGAGCTCAGCTCGCAAGTCGTTCTTAAGTCGAAGAACGACTTTCAAGCATTTCTTTCCAACGAGCAATCTGGTTCATCGCTTCCAGCGGACTGGACTGCATTAACGGGTACTTCTGCAACTCTTCCATTAGGCCCGCCAAAGCCAGCTGCCGTTTTTCAAGCTCAGGGTCGGGCCGTGGCTCTTCAAAGTCAATGGCCTGAGGAACCTGATCCAAAAGAGATAGCTGACTTGAGACCTGCACCCGGCTGGCCTCTACATCTCTGAGCAATCCCTTAGCTCGTTTTGTCACAGAAGCGGGCAAACCCGCCAGTTCAGCAACTTGAACTCCGTAAGATTTTAAGGCCGGTCCCTTCACGAGAGTATGCAGAAAACGGATTTCGCCATTGCGTTCAGCAACGGTCATATGAGCATTCGAAATTTGCCCAAAGCTCTGATCTAATGCCGTTAATTCATGATAGTGTGTCGCAAAGAATGTCAGTGCTTTCACTTCACTCAACAGATGCTCTAAGATGGACTGTGCCAAACACATTCCATCGAATGTGCTGGTCCCACGTCCCACCTCATCCAAAATGACTAGGGAGTTCTGTGTGGCATTCTTTAGCATCGCAGATGTTTCGGTCATTTCTACCATAAAAGTCGAGAGACCTTCAGACAGCTGATCGCTTGCACCAATACGGGTAAATATCGCATCGAATATTGGCAAATAAGCTTCATCAGCCGGAACATAGGAACCCATCTGAGCCATAACAGCTGTCAAAGCTACCTGACGCATCAACGTCGACTTACCGGCCATATTTGGGCCCGTTAATAACAAACAAGAGTGAGGTCTTAACTCAATGTCATTGGCGACGAAGTTCTTTTTTACGGTCTGTTCGACCACGGGGTGGCGATTGGCCTTTAACTTCAAAGAATTGTTTTCCGTAAACTTCGGTCGGACGTACTTTTCTTCCAAGCTAAGCCAGGCCAGACTGGTCAAAACGTCCATCTCACTGCACTCGTGCGCAAGCCCCAGCAACGATGGACACTGCGCAAGAATCTCTTTACGAAGTGCTTCAAAAAACTCGAATTCGAGGTCAGCTCTTTTGCTGTTTGCGCTTAAAACTTTTCTTTCCAGTTCAACCAATTCATCAGTGCAATATCTTTCTGCATTGGTCAGCGTTTGCTTACGCTGATAATGAGTCGGAGCTTTGTCTTTATGGGAATTCGTAATCTCGATGTAATAACCAAAGACATTATTATAACGAATTTTCAGAGAAGAAATGCCGGTTTTTTCTTTTTCCTCGGCCTCCATTTTTGCGACCAGAGCCTGGGAGTGCGTCGACAGATTTATCAGCTCATCAAGCTCTGGAGAAACTCCCTGGCGAATCAAGTATCCTTGTTTCGTGGTCAATGGTGGTTCTTCAACGATGGTACTTTCAATTTTATATGCCAGTCGACGAAGGTCCTCGAAGTTAGCAGTGGTGCCGGCAGCTTGAACGTAGACTTCCAGAGCACTAACCCCAGCCTGTATACTTCCTGCCAATGCAATAAGATCGCGACCATTGCACTGGGGCTGGGAAATCTTACCCAGTCTTCTTTCAATGTCACCCATCTGCGCCAAGATCTGACGGCCTCTTTTTAACTCTAATGCATGAGTTCGCCAAAACTCGACGGAATTCAAACGCTGCTCTATAGATTTCACATCCCGCAGTGGAAAACTTAACCACTGTCTTAACATTCGGCTGCCTGCTGAAGTCTGAGTGCGATTGATCGCATAGAACAAACTCCCTAAACCTTCACCTTTATATGTCGAGAATATTTCAAGGTGACGCAGAGTCGTGCCAGAAACCTCGAGTCGATGCTCAAGATCCCTTTCCACAAATGGCGAGAGTGTGCTTAGCGATTCTTCCGTTGAAAGCGAAACCACATAAGATAAGAGCCGCGCCGCAGACAAGGGAGCTTGATTTCGTAGCAAGTGATGAAGAGGATCCATAACCTCTTCATGGTAACTAGTCATGACACCTTGCAATCCCTGCACAAGATCTTCGTCATCTTTTGAAAGCACAATTTCAGCAACAGGTAAAATCTGCAGGAAGCGCAGGAGTTCTTGGGCATTACTAGATCTGAAAAAGAAAGCTTCTCCAGTCGTGGTATCCAAAAAACTGATCGAAGACTTTTCAAGACTGACTAAATAGTGGGGTTTTGTCCCATCTAAAGTATCCGAATCGTATATCATCCCTGGCGTAAGAATGCGGGTCACACCACGTTTGACGATTCCCTTAGCGAACTTCGGATCCTCGAGTTGATCACAGATGGCTATCTTAAACCCATGACTTAATAGTTTATTAATAGGACCCGCGATGGAATGATGAGGCACTCCGCACATCGGCGTTTCATCGGCAGACTTTTTATTTCTTTGGGTCAGCGCAATTCCCAAAACAGGAGCAGCTTTAACAGCATCATCAAAGAACATTTCAAAAAAATCGCCCATTCGGAAAAGCAAAATTTTATCTTGATGGACAGATTTAATGTCCCAGAACTGTTTCATAAGCGGAGTGAGATTTGACATAGTCTGAAAAACTAACGAAGGCTGACTGGACTTTCACGAAGAAACGCATCGCATAAAGAGCAGGATTCTTCATCCTGCCCTATATTTAAACAGAGGCCTTAGTTTTTGAAGCTTTTAGCGTAAAGAATCAACGAATCTTGAGCTAAAAGCTGATAGCGTTTCCAGTTTGTATAGCCCGTTTCTAGTTTCTGTGGGCCATAAATCTGCTCTACCAAGTCATGACCATACTCTTTTGTAAGGATGCGAGCCAGAGTGTCCAAGTCAGCAAAGAGACGAGGATTAAAATCCATAAGCGTTTCCAGGCTCATATTTCCAGATATTTTTCCTCGATTGTAGCGGGTGATTACATCGTTATAGCCACCGGAATATTTCGCGTATTTCTGCATGCGAAGCACATAAGTGCTGCCCTTGAGATGATTGACAATTTTTTGCAGCTTTGCCTGATTCTGCTCAATAGCGATAACATCCATTGAGTCTTTGTGCTCACGAGATGCATAAATTGAGGCGATGAGACCACCGACTATGACCAGCCCACAAACGGGAGTCGGAGCTAAACAGACCACCGCCTGCGAGGATCCAGCTGCCAAAACACCAGCGAGCGCAACCATGACGCTTTTTTTTGCAAATACCAACTTCATAAAAACACACTCCTGTATTAGTTAAAGGAAGTCGGTTTCTTATCGTCGGTATTTTCTTTATTCAAATTACATGAATTCCATTACGTCTACGAAAGAGCCTTCAGCAGTTTGGTATAGATACCATCGAAACCGCCATTGCTCATAATAACAATCACATCACCCCGTTGGGCGCGACTTTTCAGTGCCGCCACGATGTCATCAGCATTTTCAAAAGTTTGAGCTTTGACAGAAGATTTCTGCAGATCGCTTACGAGTTCCTCTGAAGAGAATCGATTTTCTGCTTCAAGTTTTGACTGATCAAAAGCTTTAGCTAAAAGAACTTCATGGGCACCTTTAAAAGCTTCCACATAATCTTTCTGAAAAACTTTACGACGAGAAGTCGCACTTCGCGGCTCGAATACAGCAAAGACCCTTTTTTCGGGATATCTTTTTCGCATTCCCTTAATAGTCTCTCTTACGGCCGTCGGGTGGTGAGCAAAGTCCTCGATGACCAATATACCACTGGGTTCACCAAGAATTTCCTGCCTTCGCTTAACACCTTCAAAGCTCTCGAGAGCTTTCTTAATGTTCTCTTGTGTAAAACCTAAACATTTGCTCATCGCCACGGTAGCGGTGGCATTCAAAATATTATAGTCACCCGTAATCGCCATCTGGTAAGGCCCTAAGACCTCGTTCTGAAAGCGAACTTCGAACTGAACGCCACTCGCATCCTGCTTTAAGACATGAGCCTGAAAGTCAGCCTTACCAAACCCATATGTAAATGAGTTTTTACAGTTCGCCAACTGACGCAATTCCATAACATTTTTATCATCAGCATGGGATATCAATGTACCGTCCGTGGGAATCAGTTTCATGAGCCTCGCGAAGGCCTCTTTCACCGCATTCAGGTCTTTATAGATGTCTGCGTGATCAAATTCGACAGAAGTTAACACCACGTGCTTAGGGCGATAGTGAACAAATTTCGGAACTTTATCAAAGAAGGCCGTATCGTACTCATCCCCTTCAATTATAAAATAATTTCCAGCTGGATTCTTAAAAGATTGAGCAAAATTTTTAGGAATACCACCAATAAGGAATCCGGGTTTAACACCCTGATTTTCCGCTACCCAAGTGATCATGGAAGTTGTTGTCGTTTTACCGTGCGTCCCAGAAACGACCACACTTTCGCGACTTTCAATGATGAATTCACCCATGGCTTTTGGCAGTGATGTATAGGGAATTCCCAGTTTCGCCAATTCTTGCGCTTCTTCATTGTTTGCAGAAATAACATTCCCCACAATTACAAAATCAGGACGTGGATGAAGGTTTTCAGCCTTATATCCCTTCATAATATTAATCCCAAGATTCTCGAGCTGCGTAGACATTGGTGGATAAGGATTTAAATCACTCCCTGTGACTTTGTATCCTCGATCTTTCAAGAGCCCCGCTAAAGAGGCCATTGCCGTTCCACAAATACCCATTAAATGAATATGACTGCCAGCTGCTAATTCCATTTATTCCTCACTGAGCTTCGTCGCTCTCTAAACTCCAGATCTTCGATAATTTTCAACGATCCAGTTATGGATCTCGGGACGTAATTGCGCAAAGGCCTTATTATCTGCCCCATAAAGCACTCGGTTCGACAAGATCACTACACTCATATCCATCTTTGGATCATACCACATAGATGTGCCCGTAAAACCCGTGTGACCTATGGATTTCAAAGAAAAGTAACCTCCACAACTAGAAGCACCGGGAGTGGGCATCATGTAACCCATAGCCCAATCGCCCTTTCCTTCAGGCAAGGCGCGCTTAGCAAATAGCTGAGCTGTCTTTTGGCGAATCGAGTATCGTGCAATTCCCATAAGGTGCGACCGCAAATGCAACGAGTACCACCCAACATCGTCGATGCTGCCGAACAAGCCGGCATGTGAAGAAACTCCTCCCATTGCCCAGCAGTTCAGATCGTGCACCTCACCTTGGACCAAGCGACGTCGCACCGGGCACTCTTCCGTCGGAGCAAATAAGGAAACCTTCATCGGCACCTCATTATTAGGATGCATCTCCAGCGTCGTGCCGACATAAAACTTTTCTTTTATTTCTGTCCAAACATCAACCAGTGGTTTATCGAAAAATCTTTCCAGAACATAACCAAGGACAATATAACCCACATCAGAATAAGTTGCCGTCTGATGATTTTCCAGCTTCGCACTCTGTAATATAGTTTTTAATTGATCTCGTCGCTCGGAGAGCGAGAGGTTCATATTCAGCTCTTGATAAAAAGGCAACCACCATGAAAGACCCGAGGAATGAGTCATTAATTCCGTTAGCTTTGTTTCTTTATGCGGAAACCAAGCCAATACATCGGATACTTTTGTATCAAAAGTCCATTTTCCCAGCTCGAAAGCATACATCATGGCTTGGGTCGTAAATATCACTTTCGTAAGACTGGCCAAATCGTAATAAGCATAGGTTTGTCCAACGGCGACATCACATATAATTCTTCCACCTTGATAAGCACGGACCATCACGCCAGGAGTGGTATCACGGATTCGAACTTCCAGTTGTTTGATCAGGTTTTTCTCTAGGACCGAGAATTTCATTTTACTCCTCCTGTTTTGACTATTAAACGTCCGCGTCCGTCTTTGACATCAAGAACACAGGGTGTATTAAAAGGAACGGGACGTTGAATGGATGCATGACCAGCCTCTAAACCTTGAAAAACAGGAATTTCCAAATCTTGAGACCAGCGATTGAAAACTTTTTTAAAATTATTCCTACCAGTTGCAGGTTCTTCTCCTCCGATAAAGTCGCCGAGAATCAAACCTGCACATGACTTAAAAAGACCCGCCTGACGAAACTGTTCGAACATTCTATCGATGCGATAACCACGCTCACCCAAATCTTCGACGAAAAGCAGAGCTCCGCGCGTGCGAATCTGCCACGGAGTCCCCAACGTTGACTGCAAAACCGTTAAATTGCCGCCGACAATTTTCGAACGCATTGAACGAATCGACTTTGCCGCCATATTCAAAGGTTTGAGCTTCTTAAATTCGACATCCGTCTGCTGACCAAAGAGAATACTGTGCAACTCTTTTTCATGCCGAGGACTTACGAGCTTCTTCCCCAAACGATCCAAAAGAGGAGCATGCAAAGTTGACCATCCCCATTCTTGAATTAAAAACGTATGTAAAGACGTCACATCACTGATGCCTATGAGAAGCTTCGGCTCTCTGGGGCGCTTAAGCTTGGCCAACTTGGGAAGCAGTCTGTTACTACCGTACCCGCCACGCAAACTCCAGATAACGCGAGAATCCTTCGAAAGCAATGCGGCCTTTAGAAAATCAAAGCGTTGCTCGTCATCATGGGCGTGGAGGAAATGGGGCTTAATAATGTTTTTAGGAATTCGTGGCACGAGATTCCAGTGCAAAAGAAAGTCACGAGCCTTTTCAACTTCGTCTGCTTTCACTGCATAACCAGGAGCAATCACATCAATAATGTCTTGTTCCTTAAAGAACTTCCAGTGCGGCATTTACATCACTCTCTTGATGATATCTTTAATGGCCTTTTTGTGTTTTTTTCCGGTGAAAATCTCTTCGATCTCTTTCGGCTTCAACAAGGCTCTTACTTGATCATCCACCATAAGTTTATCTTTGAGGTGTTCCCCGTAACCTAAAGAATGACACAGTCTCTGCACCAATGCATAAGCTTCTTCGCGGGACATACCTTTCTGGATTAAAGCCAAAAGAGCATGGGAGCTAAAGATTTGCCCTTGAGAGCTGTCAATATTATCAAGCATGCGTTTTTTGTTAACATCTAATCCGTCAATAAGAATAGTCATTCGGTTTAAAGCGTAGTCAGCAACAATGAAGGCATCCGGAAATACGACTCGCTCCACCGAAGAATGGCTTATGTCACGTTCATGCCAAAGCGCTACGTTTTCCAGACCGGCAACTGCATAACCCCGCAAAAGACGGGCAAGACCTGAGATATTTTCCGCACTGATGGGATTTTTTTTATGTGGCATCGCCGAAGAACCTTTTTGTCCTTTGGTGAAACCCTCTGTCACCTCGGCCACGTCACTTCGCTGCAAATGCCGTAGCTCCACTGCCAATCGTTCCAAGCCCGTTCCAAGCATCGCCAATGACAGCAACATTTCAGCATGCCTATCGCGCGGCACGACTTGAGTCGCGACAGTCTCTGGGCGCAACTTTAACTTTTTAGCCACTGCCAGCTCTACTTTGGCGGGCTGACTGGAATAAGTCCCCACGGCGCCACTTAGTTTACATATCATCATTCCTTGCAACGCCGCCTGAACCCGCTTTTTGTTGCGAGCAAGCTCTGCTGCAAATCCCGCCATTTTAAAACCAAAGGTCGTCGGCTCTGCAAACATTCCATGAGTTCGTCCCGCACAAAGCGTCTCTGAATATCGATTTGCCATTATCTTAAGAGATCTCTCAAGGCCCCCAATAGCTTTCAGCAAAACGTCTCCGGCCTCACGAACTTGTAAACTGAATGCTGTATCGAGAACATCAGAAGATGTTAACCCATAGTGAATGTATTTACCGTGAGGTCCAACGTTTTCAGCAAGATTAGAAACAAAGGCAATGACATCATGCTTAGTCTGTTTTTCTATCTGTGAAATTCGTTTAGCATTAAACCGTGATTTCTGGGCAATGGACTTGGCCGCTGCTTTTGGGATAATCCCCATTTGCGCCTGAACTTGAGCGACCGCAATCTCCACTTCCATCATTTTTGCAAATCGCTGATCAGGATCCCACAAAAGACCCATTTCTGGACGCGTGTATCTTTCAATCACAGGCTCTGTTCCTTTCGTTTCTCTTTTTGCGCTTTAAGAAGCTTTTCATGCCACCAAGCACGGATCTTCACGATAATTCTGTCGTCGGTATCGAAATAAGCTCCCCATGAATAATGTGGCCACACTTCAGGATTCGTCAGATGAAGATTCGCAAAGTGCGCTCGACCTCGACGACTGGATTTTTTAGAAAAAACCGGGAACCGCGAAGCGCCCAATTGAGTGTAGGTGTAATAGTACTCTTGGGGAAAATTTAGAACCTGCGGATCTGAAAGCGACATGCGCTCCATCAGATAGAGTCGCATTCTTTCGCTGCGCACTTGCAAGTACTCTTTGTTAAAACGTTGAACAGCAGGAACGCGCATCCAAACATCAAACTGATCCGCCAACGGTGTTCTTTGGATAATCATAAGATTTTCGTGAGTCCAGGGGGAGAACAAATCCTCAACGACAACACAATGGATCGGCAATCGGTCACGCTCGAAACAACTTTGCAAGCCTACGCGATAGCGTACCCAGCACCATTCTGGTTCGAGTGCGCCCTCTGGAAAAAACGATTTTCCAATTTTCTCATTTAAAAAATATGTTTCCTCACTGGTCAAAGTCCAAACCAATTGCTCAAGCTTGAACAACCCTTGACTGCGGCCTGAAAGCTCAATTCCGGTGATAGTTTTACCTCCACCAAAAGACATATCCGCAACTTTTTGCGAGCGAATGACTTCGACGCCCTTACTTTCCAACCAAGTCAGCGATTTCTCTAAGCCATTCCTCGTCGCTTGACGAACCAAGAAAGAAGAAAATAATGGCGTAGCCTGACCTTCCTCCGCAGCCTTGGCATTCGGAGAATATGTTGTCGAAGCCCATTGATGAGCAAGATGCAAAAGCCAACTTTGAGAGAACTTTATAGAATCCAGATTCTTGTAAATGTTTTTCCCAAGCTTCTCGTTCAAGCCCGAGAAAAAAAGCTCCTGAATGTGAGTAGAAAAGGGCGAGTTTTCAATACGGTACTTCGTCAATGGCCCCTTACATTCCATAGGACCATCTTTTAACCAAAGCGTAAAACCATTCGGAACTTCTTCGAATGGATCTTCGGAATAAAGGCGTTCCGTCTGTGATTCAGAAATTTTTTCCGTTCTGAAGAATCCGAACGGACCTTCAACATCTTCTATCGGCCATACCCCGAGTTGGGAAGAAACATCCACGAGTGTGGTTTTAATTCCCTCTTGAGCCAAGACCGCAGCCAACCAGTGACCACGACCAAAAGCCGAAACTAGGATGACGGGATTTCCCAACTCCATCGTTTTGATGACTCCTTGTATTTTGAAGATTCGCTGTAAAGACGCTTAATTATTAGAAAATCAGGCCTAACTAAAGTCAAAGGCGCGCGCTGCATCTAAATCTTATCGAGGTCTTTTTCTTGAGATTTTTCAAGTCCACTTCTAGAGTAATTGAATCTGCGAGGTGTCTATGCGTTTCTTCGGACTCTTAATACTTCTTCTGACCTTCTCCTTAGCTTGGGCCGATAGTTCCCCAAAGAGCTTTTTTGAACTTTCTGCGACCAGTATCGAAGGAAAAAAGATCAACTTTTCCACTTACCGCGGAAAAGTGGTACTGGTTGTGAACACAGCCTCTCAGTGTGGCTTTACTCCACAGCTTAAAGAACTCGAAGATCTGTACAAAAAATACGCAGATCAAGGATTCATCATCCTTGCATTCCCTTCGAATGAATTCAAACAAGAAAAAGCTGACAATTCGGAAGTGCAAGCCTTCGCGAAAAAAGAATACGGCTGCACCTTTCCCTTTTTTGACAAAGCTCCCGTGGCAGGTCCCGATAAGCAGGAAGTTTACAAATTTCTAACAGAACAAAAACCCGGCCTGCTTTTTAAAGAGGTCTCTTGGAATTTTGAAAAGTTTTTGATCAACCGACAAGGCCAGGTCATTGAGCGCTGGCGATCCATTACAAAGCCCAGCAGCTCGGCAGTAACAGATGCTATTGAAGCCGCCTTGAAAGCTCCACTCTAAACAAGGACCTACGTCTCACTCTGAGACAGAGGCAAATTTTTCTGAAGTTTTTAATGAAAACGTTCGATAATTGTACAAGGGGGATCCTGTGAAAACCACGAAGCTTTTCAGCCAACTTGGCCTTCTTGCCGCTATGTCTTGTTTTGGGTTGTCTTTAGTTTTTTCGAATACTGCCCATGCTGCCGACTCCTATTTATTAGCCCAAACGGATTATGACGAGGCCTACGATCCATTCACCGACTACAGTGAGTTTGACGAAGAATCCGACGAAGAAGCAGATATTAACTTCTTCCGTAACGGTCGCTTCTTTACAATTGGTCTTGCCGGCGGAATGCGTGGCTTCACCGGCGGCTTTGGTGATGCCTTCGATCCGGCTCCTTCGTTTGGTATTTTCTTAAGCTACTTCTTTGATCTTCGTCTTGCTCTTTCCCTGGGCTTCCAGACGGGCGACCATAAAGTGACATTTACCACGGATAACCAAAGTAACACATACAATGGAAATCTCTCGCTGACGTCGATCAACTTCGACTTAAAGTACTACTTGAACACTCAAAACGTCACCCGCGGCCTCGCTGACTTGAACCCCTACATCCTCGGCGGAATGGGCCAATTTAGTCGCACCTATACTCTGGCGGACCTCGATGGTTACAGCCGTGATTCAACGATGGGTTTCAACTTCGGAGCTGGAGTCGAAATACCATTGATGAGAAAGAAAGCCTATCTGGGCCTTCAAGCTGTTTATCACTATGTGAATTTTGGTGATGAAAACAAAATGTTTATTCCTAATGCTGGGGGTACGGAGCGTCTTGATAAGGCGTTGGAAGGTGATTTCTACGACTTCCTAGCAATAATCGGGATGAACTTCTAAAACTGGAACCTTAAATTGTTGC
>DFXZ01000010.1 GCA_002381805.1 Bdellovibrio sp. UBA4095 | reverse complement strand
GCAACAATTTAAGGTTCCAGTTTTTATTTCTTTGGTTTCATGGTTTTGATCATTTTCTTTAAGCTCTGAAGCTCTTTCTTAACATCGTCAGGAATATTCACTCCAGATGATCCTGTGTAGGCTAAGGTGACCAGGTCCTGGTATTCCTTAAGGCAGGCAGGAGCAATCTCGGACTGAGGGTGCTCAAGGACGCATTGCTTTAAATAAAGCTCCGGTAAAGAGTAAAAGGCTGTTGGCTCATATCGTCGCTCACAAAATGACAACCAATATAGAATCTCAGGCTTTAAAGGAGTTTGCGGAAAGTCGTTCAGATATTTGTATAGAACACTCGACGTTTTCAAGTAATCGAGTTCTTTGCTTGCAGAAAAATCAAAATCTCCTGCGAGTTCATTTTTAAGCTGCGACTCCGCATAGCTTTTTAATTCTGCCTGTTGGTCCTCTTTGAACTCTGGGTAACCTTCGCCTTTTTTATCTTGGGCTGCCTTCTTTAAACCACTTAGGCGAGTTTTTGCCGAGGTCGGCAACTGTTTGTTTTTAAGATTTTTATCCAATGCCTTAATTAAGCCGGGCATATCGCGCTTTACACGGACATAGTAGTATAGCTCGCGTGCAATAGCTTTTTTCAGATTTTCCGGGGTTACCGCATTCTTCGGATACTCTGCAATGACTTGCTGATAAAGCGGCATGGCTTTTTCGAAGTTTCTGACAATAAATAGGAACTCGGCTTCGTCAAAAGGCTTAGTAAGCTTATGCTCTTTTTTTGAAAAATCAAATCTTGTGGAGGCGCTTGGCAGTTGAGTATGACAAGACATACAAACGCTCAATGTCGAGCGGAGCATCCATAAAGAGTAACCTTTGTTTCCGACTCTGAACACCAGTTCGGATTCTTTCAATTGTTGGGTCAAGACGTCACTAGATATTCCAAAGCCCGTGCTGCGGATTTTGCCTTCGTGGGAAATGCTTTCGCTTAGCGAGACCATTCTTTTAAGTGATTCATCAATTTCTGCTGAATTCTTCGGATCTTTGTATTCGGCCTCGGAGACAATGTATGGCTTCAAGATGTATATTTCTCGAAGCATCTGGTCCATATAGTTTTTGACGTCTGCTTGTGCCGCAGAGCTAAGGCCGAGTGCTAAAATGATAATTGCAAGTCTAAGCATGGATTCCCCTTCATTTTCTTAAGGATATGATGATCCAGCGAAAATGCAACTGTGGGAAATCTTGGATGCGTTTAGCCGAAGTAGTCCACCTGGACTACTGACCTCTTTTGCCTGCCCAAAACTGAATACCTTCTGGCGTCATTGTTAGATGAAAGCGGTCCTCTTGGGAGCTTTCAAAAGACATTTGGAACTCGTTCTTGCTTAACTCCGCAGCTTCAGTTTCTGCCCATACTCGCTTTTCTTCGATAATGACACTGTCCGAGGGGGTGAAGCGGAAGGTGCAGGAAACCTTGTCGGTGTTTCGAGCGCAATCAATTTTGATGCTTTCGTCTCTAGTGACCCAGAAAACACGATGATCAGCAGAGAGGGCATTCATAAATTGCTGAAGGCGACTTTCTGTACCGTTTTCATTAATAAGTACGACGACTTTCTCTGGTCTATGAAAAACTGCAACGGAGTCGGCAGCTGCATGAACGATACTTGCACACATCAAAGTCAAAGCGAAAATAAACTTATTCATAAATCCCCATTCTTAAGAATTAACTTTCTTATTTGATGGGCTTGGCGGAATTAGAGCAAGGTCTTTTTCTGGCGCATGGGGTAATTTATGAGTGTTGTCGAGTCACTTTATAGGCGCGGTCCTTGTTATTTAAAATATGCAGGATCTCCGAGCGCCAGCTTTGCGGGAACTCGAGTTGCTCTGCGTAGTTCTCGAGGGCAGCGGATGAGTCATATGAAATTGTCACTGCGGTATTGTCAGAAATTCGACGAAAGCGGACTTCATTTTTCTGCAGGTCGTTGTGGCCATAACTAATAAGATTCTTTCGCGGGAATAAAGTGCCTTTGAGGCCTGGGAATCCGGTTTCACCCCAGGACCCAGTGATGAAGCTGATAACATTGGATCTGGGACCTGTGGCTCTTTCATGGAGTTCCGAGCCGAACTCGATCTTGAGGTCGCCCCGAAGGCAAGTCTTCGTGTCAGGATAGAGTGCCTCGATGGCGGCTTGTGTGCTTAGAAAAGCGCCGGTGACGGAATGACATGCATGACCTGCAAAACGATAACATTCCATGAGCGATATGTTGAAGTTAAATTCTTCTTCAGAGGCTTGGAGATATTGCGCAAACGGTTCGTGAACCGCAATCGTCATTTTCTTTGCTACCGTTTGAAGTGTCTCTGCTGTCATTTTAATTCCTATTTTTGAGTAAGGATGTGAATCCCGGCTTGAAATGTTGCATTTAATATGCAACATTAAATCAGCGTTGTCAATAGTTCAGTCCAAGGAGATGTCATGAAAGCTTTAGCCCCTTACCAAATATTCTTTCCAATTGGCGTTCTCAGCTCGTTGCTGGCCGTAGGGGTCTGGTTGGTCCAGCATCTTAATTGGTTTGGAACTCCGGCGCTTTTTATCCATTCCAAGCTGATCGTTGGGGGATTTATCTGGAGTTTTATAGTGGGCTTCTTGATGACGGCGGTTCCCAAAATGACGGGCACCTCACCTGCAAAGAAAATAGAGTTGGCCATTGCTGGATTGCTGATGTTTTTAATGATTGTGTTTTCATGGAGCCTTGATCCCAGATATTTTTACGGGACTCATATTCTGTTGATTGTTTTTCTACTGATCTTTGGCGGTCGCAGACTGCTCAAAGCCACTAAGCCTGCGCCGGTATTTTTCCCACATGTAGGCTATGCCGTCGCGCTGGCACTGGCGGGTGCTGCCTATCACTATTCAGGGCAATCGTATATGGGAATTCATCTCTATCATGTTGGTACGATACTTTTACTGGTGTTGGGTATTGGTACAAGATTCTTTTCATTCCTTTCGGGCCTGCCTTCAGTTTTCGAGACATCCCACCAAAAAAGCACCCTGAGAGTTTTTAATCTGATGGGCTTGGCTACAGCGGGTTTGCTATTTCTGGCGGGATTGGATTTCACGCTTGCCTATCTAGGTCTTGCGTTGGTGACATTGGGTTATCTGTTTTTCTTTTGGAAAGTTCAGCGGCCTTCTGCAAGGCCATCGGCTTTGAAATGGGGGGTGCGCATAGTTGCACTGACTATACCACTAAGCTTTTTACTCTGCTGGATTCAGCCGGGTCTCTATTTGACTTGGCTCCATATTCTTTTTATTGGCTGTTTTACAATGATCTGTTATGCGGTAGGGACGCGTGTGACTCTTGCGCACGGTTCTTATTCTTTAGATATTGAAATGAAATCACGGGCTTTATGGGTGTTCGTCAGCTTGCTCGCGTTGAGCATGGTGGCTCGAGGTTTGTATGGAGCCGTCGACGGAGAGATGAAAATACATCTTCTGCATGTGGCAGTTTACCTTTGGTTGTTAGCGATTGCGGGCTGGATTTATTCGTTCTTTATTCGCATATTTAAACCGGGCAAGGCCGCAGCAAGTTGTTAGGAGTGGAATTATGCGTTTAACGGATCACACAGATTATTCCTTAAGAGTATTGATGTACCTGAATCAAAAAAAGAACTTGGTCACTTTGAATGAGTTAGCAGAAAATTTGAAGATTTCTAAAAATAATCTGATTAAAGTGTCTAACCAGCTGGCCAAACTCGGCTTTATCGAGACCATTCGAGGAAGAACGGGTGGGCTTCTCATCCATAAGGACACGGGAAAGTTGACATTAAGAATGATTGTTCAAGAAACCGAAGAAAATCTGGATATTGCAGATTGTTTTGCGAACAAAAGTACAAGCTGCACTTTTCGTGGTAGTTGCAGACTGAAGAGATCGCTCAGTCAGGCACTTGAAGCCTTTTTGGATTCTTTAGATAGGACTACCTTAGACGCTATCACACCAAATGCCTAAGGTTGTTTAAGGTGCAAGGGATCTACGCAATGAAACGTAGATCCCTTGATGTGCACCTTCAAAGATGCAGGTTTACCAGTTAAAGCTGCTTTCGTCGTAACCCCAGTTTGCGAGTGCTTTTTTGTACATTCCTTTCATGAACTTCTGGGCTTGATGAGGCTTCAAGCCCAGAGCTGCTGCGGATCTATTTGTTAAGTCCTGCATGCTTGATTTATCTCCGTAAGCCAGGTCTTTTGCGGCTGCCAAGGCATCAGAAAATTGAATGCCGAACACAACTTTAAAAGTTTTATCCATGTCTTTTTCAGATGTGGTGCCGCGCTCAGCAGCAGCTACGGCCCAAGAGTTCAAAGCTGATGCTACGGCAACGGCTTTATCTTGCTTAAAGCCATATTCTTTCATCAGGCGATCAGAAGCTCTTTTAACCAGTTCTTTGTTGGCGTCTGAATTTAGAGCGGCAAAGTTTGTATCTGATGCGGATGAAGAGGTTTTGTCGTTAATCGCTTGGCCATAGTTCGATTCGCCGACATTCGCGTTGTATAGGACTCCATTCTTTCCAAGCCAGTACGTACCGTTCGCAACGTTCTCCCAATAGAAACCGGTGTCACCGACGCCAATAGTTGTTCCGCCGACAAAGCCTGCAAACTGACTGATGTCTTCGTAGTATTGAAAGCGACCCAAATCGTCATAAACGGCAGCATTACCATTTGAGTCAAATTTGACATACCAAAGATCATCAGAGCCATAACCCATTTTGTTATAATCTGGATCCTCAGACACGGCGATCCTTTCTCCAGTAGACTTCAAGAAAGTACAGCCTGGTGAAGCTTCTTGAGTTTGGCAGACGTCACCGAAAACTGTTTCGTAAGGGTAGTAGATCACTTGACTGCTACCACCGCCGCCTCCGCCTCCTCCGCCGCCGCAGGCTGCAAATCCTGTTGCGATCACTGTTCCTAGAATAACTCGTAGTGTTTTTTTCATTCTTCCCCCTTTGTGGTTTTAAGAAATCGTTGTTAGTAAACTAAGTTCACTCTTAGTAATTTATCTCCGCAGTAATAGTCGAACGAATGGGCTCCTTGAGCTCCGTCAAAAACGGGTGTGTCCATCGGACGGCATCCAGCAGATGACTTGAAGCGTAGGCGAGCCGGTGACACCAGTTCGATTGCTTTTCCATCTCTTGCAAAAACCGGTACCAACATTTTGACACCACGACTGAGTTCAGAAGATTCAGTCGTAAAGAGCGCAGGAATTTTTGTCGTTTTATTGTCGGCATCGCGCAGAGTGATCGGGAAATACAAATTCGTCATGAGCATATCTGGAAAGAACGTGTATCTTTCAAAACTGCGGCTGATAATGCTTGTTCCTGCAAGATCATGATATTGAATTTCAGAATTGGTCAGAACGAAAGCACCCTTGCGTTGCAAACCGGCAAAGACTGCTCGTACCCATAATGCAGAGTCAAATTGTGACCGCTCGGCAGCCAATTGCTGATCTAGTAGTTCCCATTGCTTGTTATCAAAAACGGAGAGTCTTTGTTGTCTGTTTAAACCCTCGCCGAACCAGAAGCTGCCTGCAAATTCGTCGTGGCCGTAGCTGAGCGAATGGACCTTGTCGACTCGAGTGTCCAGAATATTGCGATAAGAATTTTCACTTGCAAAAAGATCAAGCTCCATAAAGTTTTCGATCTGACCGTTGATGACTTCGGCAATTGCGAAAGTGTAAAGATAGGAGGGTTTGGCTTCGGTTCCGGAGTTCTTTGCCAAGAGGATGGGAACTCTGCCGGCAATGACTTGGTCGCGGCGTGGTTCAATCACATCAATTATTTTGAAGCCTTCATGCTCTACCAATGCATTCAGTTTATTTTTGTGATCAAGGTAATAGAAACGAGTTTCGATTTTCTCCAGGTCGTCTGGATTTTCCCAGCGCTCCTTTAATCCGCGTTTTTTGTGTGGATCCTTTCCACCACCGACCCATGCAGGGCGTTTCGTGCCGCCGATTGTTTGCCAGTACAACTGGTAAGGAGCCGGGGCCACTTCGCTAGAATATGTGAAGCTTTCCAAAAGCTGCATAGACCCGTTGAAAATATAGAAGCTAAGAGGTGACGGAGCTGGCTCGTCGAGTTCGCTTTTATCCTCGAGGATTCCCATAACATATTCACTGATTCCGTCGCCATTCATATCCATCCGTGCAAGAAACTGTTCGCGTAGGTTGGCCGAATCACCTTCTACTTTTATTTTTGTCCCACCCACTGCACGATATTGGCGGTTGCCTGCGTCTGCGACTAGCCACATTTGCCAATTATTTTTTTGTTGCGAAAAGGCCAGGTAGTCACGTTGTTCGGGAGAGCTATCCAGGTTCTCGTCAAGTGGAAGGAAAGTCAGACGGGTTTTCGGCAGACCCAGGATTTCGTAACTTTTCACATCTCTTGCGTTTGTTTCTGGAGTGATGCTTACGATCACTTCACTTTCGAAAACGTAGCGGCGAGTGTTTTGACCTACAGTCACATCGACTGTGAAATCCAGTTCACTGGGTATGCGTGATTGGCTGGGATCTGTTGCATCGACAAGGCTTAGGTAAACAGTAAACTTGCGAACCTCATTTTGCTTCCAAATCGCTGGATACGGGGCCGATTCTTTCACATTCTGGATCCAGGGCCGAATGGCATCGGCGTGGGGTTTTACAAACTGCCCCTGAATTTTTGCAGCTGCAGCAGAGACATCTTGCCACTTATTGACCAGGGAAATCTCAAAGCTTAGATCCTGGCTCTGGCGGTCCCAGGGGATTTCAATTTTTTCTTTTGATGCCGGCACGATGAGTGGTTGTGCAGAAGCATTTAAGGCTTGTTCAACATCCAAGTTTCCGCCGACAGAATATTTTTTGTAAATTTCCCTTTCTGGATTCAGAGTGTGTCCTTTTTCATGGGACCCACCTGAGATCAGAGAAAGTGGGCTGAGGGGAGTTCGCGATCCAAGCACTAAACGAGCATAGACATCTTTTGCTGGTACGCCACGTGCTAATAGCTCGGCGGCAGCGGCAGCCACAAAAGGTGCGGCTTGAGAAGTGCCAGAAAGATATTCATATCCAAGAGTAGAGCGGAAGCGTACCGGTCGTTTGCTTATAGGATATGTGCTAAGTATATTCGTGCCTGGCGCGATAATATCGACACCGCTGCCGAAGTTGGAAAAATGCGCATAGGCTCCGTCTGGCCCGGCGGCACCAACGCAAATAACATTTTCATAGGCACAGGGTCTAAGAAGCGCCTTCGTCGAATCGTTCCCTGCTGCGGCGACAATAATGATTCCACGAGCTTGAGCTTCGGAGATCACTTGGCGCATGAACTCAGAGTCTTTTGCTTGTGGCCAGCCCATGGAGAAATTGATCACTTGGGCACCAGATCGCATGGCATAGATGACTCCTCGTCCGACCATGTCACCTAAACTGCGATTGATGCTCTCGCGACCGGCTTCCCGAGCAGAGTCATAAATTGAAAGGGGCTTCATCGGTTCGCTCGGCTGCATACCAATCACCTGAACCGGCAGGATGCTGACATTCTGACTCAGGCCGCGAATGCCAATGTTGTTGCTCACTTCGGCAGCTATTATTCCTGCGACGTGAGTGCCATGGCCTTGATCGTCACTGAAGTCGGGACGACCCATGATTCCAGCGGGATTGACTCCGCCAAGGAGACTCCAGCCTTGGCAATCCATAGGGTATCCATTCTTGTCTTGGTCGACTTCGGGATTGTTTAGGTCCATCCATTTCTTTTCACAATCAGAACGGTTTTCTTCTTGAACGCACGCTTCAAACTTAGCTAAGGCCCGACATTCTGAATCCTTTCGGACGATTACATTCCGAAGATCAGGATGGTTTTTTTGAATGCCGGTGTCCAACACCGCCACAATAACTTTTTTCTGCGTTCGTAGAGGTGTTGGCAGGCGGACGTCTTCGCCAGCTCGTGCCGGGACCTTATAGGTATGAAGCGGATCAAGATCGATCATTTGGGGTTGGCCCAGATTTGAAAGACCCCACTGAAAACCAGAAAAGGGATCTTGTGCAGCGGCGATCAAAGGAAAGAGCAAAGAAAAAAGGGCAGTCATTGAAGTCCTCATCGGAAGCTCCCCAGTGTTTTGTCCAATTCGATTGGAGAAATGCGAGTTTTTGTGGCGAACATTTGAATCAGTCCGTTCGCGTATTCGATGTTCTTATTGGGATCGCCAAGAGTGTTGGAGAAATATTCCAAGTCGCCATCTTCATCACCCATGCGGAACCCATTGATACGTACAAAATAGATGTAGTTTTCTTTGCCCAGGAACTTTAAGAGTTGAGGCAATGGAAGCTGGTCTTCAAGGATGTAGAGAGCACGAGTCATCCACTGCGTCTGTGCCTTCTTGTCTTTGGGATAATTGGCAGAAAGATACATGATCTGCTGCATCCATGGCAGCATACACTCGAAGTAAGTGCCATTGACCCGTTTCCCCTTGTAGTTCATCGCCTTTTCTTTGCGGGATTGTTTTTCGTATCTTTCGCATTCCTTATCGAACTTTTTCTTTCCATCGACATAGTTACCGTTGCCAAGAATTGTAATCATGTCCTTAAAAAGCTCTTTGTCATGAGGACGAGGTTTGTTGCCAAAGGCCTTACTAATTTTGTCAAAAAAGCCTGCAATAAACTGCTTTTCGGGAAGCTTTTTGCCATTCTGATCGGGTTGCAGAATCAGATCGCGAATCTTATCGAGTCCGCCAGGTAGTATGGAAAGATTGGCCGTAATACGGTAGAAATCAACGGCAGTGACATTCGCAAAGGCTTCTTTTTCAATCAATCGGTAAGAAGCCACAGGGGTATTTCTAAGTTCGCCTTGGACTTCATCAATAAGTTTTAAAAACTTGTTGCGATTCAGATGCCAACCGCCCCAGACATGTTGAATGATCGAAACTGAAGGGTACTGTTTCGTATTTTGACTAAGATCGGCCTCTGTATTGATGGTTCTCCAGTAAGCCTTCCCGAAGGGAGTATTTGCTGGATTGGGATCATTCGAATTTGCGAGATCAATTTTTCCTTTTGGTACCCAGCGATTCATGATGCCTTCGAACCAATCCATTGCAAAGCCAAGCAAATCCCGACCCATGAGTTCGCCTCTTTTGTTGGAAAACAGAACGACTTCCTCGTCTTTTGGATCTAGCTCAGGGGCTTCTGGATTGCGGGGATAGCGAATTTTTAAAAGGTGATCTTCCTCGAAAGAGTTTACACGAATCGCGAAAAGTTTGGCTCTCATTTCTTGAGTCTCAAGGGTGTGATCAATTTCAAACTTGCGATGGGCAAAGTTTGCATAGAGCAGTTCTGGGTCGTTATTTCTGAATAAAGACCGTAACGCGGGTTTTAGGTCATCCCTGGTCTTTATGAAATCCTTAATGAATTTTGAGTCTGAATTTTCGGAATCAAGGTATTCGGCATATTCAGGATTGTAATCGATCACAAAAGCATCTGTTTTGATATCTGCCCAAGTTGTACTGGCTCGAATTCTCATGACATTGATGAAGTAGTTCAGATCTAAAGTCATACCCAGTGCGGCACTTTTTTGTGCGCGCACATAGACCTGAATGCCTTCAGAAGTCCGCATAAAACTTGTCTGGCGAAGGATCGCTCTGTTCCCATCGACGCCGATTGCAACAGAGTTCAGAAAACTTAAAGGGGTGATGCCCACCAGTACATCTAGAGACGAGAATGCCTGCAGATAAGCTGACAAGCCGATAGAATCGGTCACTGTGAAAACCTCTCCTTCGCGTAGTTCGCTTAGAAACGCATCCAGCGGTTGGCGAGCCGGCTGGCCTTCCACCGACGATTTAATAAGGTCTTTTTCGTCAAGAATTCCGGAAAGCTTGGTCATGAATCTTGGTATTAGGAGATCCTTCCAAGAAACCTGAGTTCCTTCTTTGATGGAGTTTAAAGGACGAACATGTGTATAGTCGCGCATGACCATAAGGTTTGCGCCAGCCATGGGGGCCACTTTGGGAACTCCGTCTAATGTCATAAAGTAGCCAAGGCGTGCGGCTACGCTGATATTGTCCACCAGCTGAATAGGGGCCGAGCTTCCGTAGTATGTTCCGGTCGTCACATGGCGAGTGGCCCCAAGGTTAAATCCTCCGACGGCACCGCCCCAGGACTCTACTTTCTGATAAAGTGGTTCCATGGGTTTTTCTCTGATGTGTTCAATGATTTTTTTCGTCATTTCGTTACGACGACCTTGATAAAGATCACTCACAGAAAGAAGATCTAAAGTTTCATTGATGTGATTAAGTAAAGTACCGATAGCAGCTGATTTTCCGCGAATTCCCAGGTAGCGCTGAAGATCGCCATCGGCAAACGGAGTTTGACGATCTCCATGAGCGAAGCGCTGCGGATAACCCGGTACAAATTCTTGCATCACTTTTCCGTTTTTAACCAGACCGGAGCGAGAGTTCACATGCAAGTAAGGTAGTGTCCAACCAGGATTTTTCAAATTAAATAGCTCAAGCGCATTGTGTGCCCTGTGAACCAACTTTGCTAAGACGAGTTCTTTAAGCTCATCAGGAAAAGCGCCGGCCTCGACGATCTCAGCAAAATCCTGCTGTCTGAATTCAGCAAGACGGCGAACCAGCCAGCGAACGTCCTCGTAGGTCGCGGCTGAAAATGAAGCTGCTGACGGATGATTAAGTACGACATGACCGGTGATGACGGAACCCAGTTTCGGTGAGAAACGGTTGATGCTTTCTGGAACGTCAACAAGTGTGAAAGGTAATATAAGCGCGCGATAGGCACGATTCCGTGAGTATCTTTGAACAGCGGGAAGTTGATTGGGGTTATTTGGATCTGGCGCGTATCCCCACTGGATATCAAAGTACTCCGCCAGTGCGGGTTCAAGAACGGCATCGCTAAAAACAACGGAGTGATTTTGTTTGTTGTCCTCTGTGACCCAGCCGCGGCTTTCAAAATCGGAGATCATTGTTTCCTGGGCATTCTTAAGGAAAGCTTCTTTTTCTGCTTCGCTGCTGAAATATAAACGAAGATTTTTGTAGTATTTTGGCGACGGAACATAGTAGCCGAGTTTGCGAAGAAGAGCGGCTCTCATGAGCGTCGTATGACTTAGGCGACTGAGACTTAATCGATAGTATAAGTCTGGGTTTTCTATTGAGCGCACTCGTGACATGTAGGTAAAAGGCAGAGCAGCTTCCTCAGAGAGGAATTGTACACCTTGTTGAGCTGCGGGATAGGCTCCCCGCGAGTCCTCGATGCCTGGATAATTACGATCTTGCCACATCTTATTAGGTGCGGGATTTAGTAAACTCAGGTCATTACCTAGGTTCGCCATGGCTGCAGCTTGTCCCACATCGATGGCTTCTCCTGCGGGCCCTACTAGGTCCATTGCCGGCTTCTTAACGGAATTCAAGGGCAAGGAAATGCTCTCTGCGAATGTCGGTGCAGAGAGAAGCCAAAGTGGGAGTGCAATCAGTAGTTTCAAATACATGGGTCTTGATCCTTCCTCGGTGGTGCCAAAGTGGCTTCAAACAAGCTCTTGAGACCCCTTGAGCAAATGGCGGGCCAATAAATGTCAGTGCTTTGAAATTTATATCTTGCGGATATTTTTGGACTGGCTGGCAAAAGGTCACCATTTGTTCAAATAATGCCTGCTGCCGAACGCTGGGAGCTTCGCTTCGAACCTGAGCGGGCTGGTCTTCAGAATAGTTCTTGGGCCTTCCAAACAAAGCTTTCGATGTTCCACACAGCTCAGTTTATTCTGAAGTTCTGTGGAGGAAAATTATGCGAGGGTTATTAGTCCTTGGGTGCGTTTTTAGTATTATATTGGGTGGTTGCACATCGTTAAGAAATTCGACCGAACGAGCTCCTGCAGCAGCTTACTACGTGGATCCACAGTATTACGAGTTCCAGACACTGATGGCAGAGGCAATGTCATTTCGAGCTGAGGCTCTTCGTTTTGCCGAGGAAAAAAAATTAGGTGAAACATCCGAAGTAAAGCTGAGCCGTGAAGAGGGCGAGTGGATTCGTGAAATGGGCCGGAAGTATTTGCAGACTCGGCAAAAGCTGGTCGATCTTGCGATTTCGGAAGGGGATGCTTTTCTGGGGCCCAACAAAGTTGAACTTAACGCCTATAAAGGGACTCGCGTTGATAAGAAGATGAGACTAGGTCGCCAAGGAGAGCGTGAATATCACAATGTCCAGCTTGTTGATCCTATGGATGCGCAAGGGGAGAAAAAGATCTTTCGAATTCAGATGGCCCTCGCCTCGGCTCTGTTATTAATGGATAACTATCTGATTGCGATTCAACCTTTCAATGACAACCCTTCACTGCGCTATGTTTTAAACTATGATGGCGAAGAAAAAAGAGCTCTGCAGATGATTGTGGACTCTTATTCGTCAGGCGTTCGGCGTCGACAAGTTTCAAAAGGGATCGAGTTTATTGATCAGGTCATGGCTTGGCGACGAGCGCAGGGCCTTTCGACCAGCCCTGAAGAGAGTTTCCTATACGGATTAAGTCAATCGAGCGTTTGGTACTTGGCTGTCAGAAATGATGAAGCGGGGTCTGGGCTTTCCGATGCAGTTGCAAATTTGTGGAACAGACTGACCTTGCGCGGAAAGCGTGGGGCTCGAGTTGTGACTTATGGCTTAAGCATGGGCTTTGGAAACTTGGTGGGCCTCGTAGAAACACGAAAAGGTCATTTATATAATATGCCCGAGTCAGAAAAAATGCAGCTGGTTGAAGAAATGCAGCCCTTGGATATCCTCATGGAAAAGACTCCGTTCAGGCTGACAGATAAAATGATTCCGGGTCACTATGGGCACGTGGCGATCTGGTTGGGTACAGAAGAACAATTGCGTGACTTGAAGGTTTGGGATCAGATTCCAAGTAAAATCCAGAAGAAGATTCGGTCGGGTCATCGTATTGTAGAAGCACTTCGTCCTGGAGTTGAAGTCAATACGCTTGAACACTTCTTAAATATTGATGACTTCCTTGTTCTGCGCGATAGCCGAAAAAACCTTTCCGACGAATACAAACGAAAGGCTATTCTGCAGGCGATAGCTCAGATAGGAAAAGAATACGATTTTAATTTTGACGTGCATACGCATGCTCGCATCGTTTGCTCTGAAATTGCATATGTTGTTTTTGCGGATGTGAAGTGGCCGTTGGAGTCTGCACTTCGTCGATACACCATCAGTCCTGACAATGTGGCACAGCTCGCCGTAGGGAAAGACAAAACGTTCGAGCCGGTTATAATGTATTATGGCGGTAAGAGAGTTTATAAAGACCTTCCTTATTCTTTAGGCTTACTTCTTAAGGCCGATGACAAGGCTTACGCCGAATTCGAAAAATTCCAAAATCTCTAAATTTAGATTCCAGGGCTTGCGCGCATTTGCGTAAGCCTACGTTCTGTCAATGGGCACCTCCGAAAAAGTAAATGCACTGATTCTCTACAGCTTGGAACTCTGAAGCTTTAGGTCGGGATCTGTCTTGATATAAACAAGAGAGATCATAATGACTGAGTGTCTAAAGAGAGGGCTTTGCTGATGGGACATAAAAAACTGTGGGTTGCGTTTTGGCTAGTAATGATCGGCTCTTTTGCAGTGCTAGGATATTACGGCAAAGAAATTTATCGAGAAGCGCCGCCTTGGCCCAGTCAGGTCGTCACAACTGATGGAAAAGTTGTATTCTCGGGACAGCAAGTTAAAGACGGAATGAATATTTGGCAGTCTATTGGTGGTCAGGAAGTCGGATCAATTTGGGGTCACGGCGCCTATGTAGCACCAGATTGGAGTGCCGACTGGCTCCATCGTGAAGCCGTTTTCATGGTGAATCGTTTAGCTCAAGAACGGTTTCAGATGCCTTATGAGCAACTTCCAGAAGAATCGAAAGCCGCAGTCGCAAAACTTTTACAGATGGATGTGCGTAAAAATACTTATGATCCGGCGACGGGGAGTATAACTGTATCCCCGCTGCGAGCAGAGGCCATTGCGCACAATATGCAGCATTACCGAGATCTTTTTATGGATGGTGCTGAGGCAGAAGAGCTGCGAGATGCTTATGCAATCCCCAAGAACACCATTAAAGATCCAGCAAAAATGGAAATGATGAGTGCCTTCTTCTTTTGGTCCTCTTGGGCATGTGTCACCGAGCGTCCTGGACAGGCGATTACCTACACTAATAACTGGCCGCCAGATAAACTGGTGGGTAATGAGGCGACCAGCTCATTGATTTTGTGGACTGGGGTCAGCGTTATCTTGTTACTTGCTGGAATAGCACTTCTTGCCTTCTACTATGCAGTTAATCATGGTGATGAGATCGAAAAGGACAAGCTGCCAAAGTTAGACCCGCTTTTGGGTCTGCAGCCGACGCCATCGATGACAGCGACGTTGAAATATTTCTGGGTCGTTTGTGCTTTAATGGTGGTTCAGGTGCTGCTGGGGGCGGTAACGGCTCACTATGGCGTTGAAGGAACCGCATTTTATGGAATTCCATTGGCCGAATGGTTGCCTTACTCGGTTACGAGGACCTGGCATGTTCAAATCGGTATTTTCTGGATTGCAACGTCGTGGTTGGCGACAGGATTGTTTATTGCCCCAGCGGTTTCTGGATATGAGCCAAAGTACCAGGCTGCCGGTGTACACTTTCTGTTTTTTGCCTTGCTGATTATCGTGGTGGGCTCGATGGCAGGCCAATGGATGGGCGTTATGCAGAAGCTGGGACTTGAAGCTAACTTCTGGTTCGGGCACCAGGGTTATGAATACGTGGACCTTGGCAGATTCTGGCAGTCGTTTTTATTGATTGGACTTTTCCTGTGGCTCTTCTTAATGGCCCGTTCTATTTGGCCCGCATTTAAAAATCCGCAGGAGAATAGGCATTTGCTGATGATGTTTATGATTGCATCAGCGGCTATTGCGCTATTCTATGCTGCTGGTTTTATGTGGGGACGCCAAACGAATTTGGCTATTGCCGAATATTGGAGATGGTGGGTTGTTCATCTTTGGGTTGAAGGATTCTTTGAAGTCTTTGCGACGGTGGTGATTGCCTTTTTGTTCACACGGATGGGGCTGATCAATATGAAAATTGCCTCTCTGAGTGTTCTTTTTGCGACGGTCGTTTTCCTTGCAGGAGGAATCCTTGGTACTTTCCATCACCTTTATTTTACTGGAACACCGGTTGCTGTGTTGGCTCTGGGGGCAACTTTTAGTGCGTTGGAAGTTGTGCCGTTGGTACTGCTTGGGTTTGAAGGGTACAGCCACTTTAAGATCAGCAAGGCAACTCTTTGGCTGAAGGCTTATAAGTGGCCAATATACTTTTTTATTTCGGTAGCTTTTTGGAATCTCGTGGGCGCGGGTATATTTGGATTTCTTATTAACCCGCCGATTGCGCTCTACTATATGCAAGGACTTAATACGACACCCGTTCATGCTCATACTGCGCTTTTCGGAGTCTATGGAATGTTGGGAATCGGTTTGATGCTTTTTGTACTAAAAGGCTTGGCGGCAAGGCACGTTTGGAAAGACGGCTTAATAAAATTTGCCTTCTGGTCAATTAATATCGGCTTAGCTCTGATGGTGTTGATAAGTGTTCTTCCAATCGGACTGCTGCAAACCCTTGCCAGCTTTGAGCATGGTTTATGGTATGCAAGAAGTGCCGAGTTTATGCAGCAACCAGGAATGGATACTTTACGCTGGCTACGGGTGATTGGAGACACGGTCTTTACAATTGGGATACTCGCTCTAGGTCTCTTTGTCGTTGGACTAAAAATGGGTTTCTCTGTTAAAGAGGAGATCGATCTTTCAAAAGATGTTCATCCAAGTGCTTAGCTAATCGAAATCGTTCTTTTATCAGATCATTCAGAAAATTGATCTGAATCAATTTACCGACTCTGATCCATTATGATATGGATCAGAGTTTTTAATAATTACGCGTTTATACAGTCTAAAAACTTTCAAAAATGATTCCCATCATATCTTTCTCCTGAAGCAATAGTGAATATTGAGGTGTCATCATGACTTCGCAAGGAGATTAAATATGGTTAAGATGTCTCAAGTAAAACTAGCTTCGCTGCTAGCTATCAGTTTGGTTCTTTGTTCTAACAGTAACGCTGACAACATTCGCGGTGAAGAAATCGCAATTTTGACGGACGCCCCCGAGGTTCCACCACCCATAACTCGAAAGCACGCTACCAAAGTTAAAGTCGAGTTAGAAACCAAAGAGGTCAAGCTGCGCTTGGCGGATGGGGTTGACTACACATTTTGGACTTTCGGCGGCAAGGTGCCGGGAAAGTTCATTCGTATCAGAGAAGGTGACTTGGTGGAGTTTACACTTCACAACCATCCTTCAAGTAAATTGCCACATAATATAGATCTTCATGCCGTGACTGGACAGGGTGGCGGTGCCGAGGGCAGCTTTACAGCGCCAGGACATAGCTCAACTTTTAGTTTCAAGGCTTTGAACCCTGGTCTTTATGTTTATCACTGTGCTACAGCGCCGGTGGGGATGCACATAGCCAACGGGATGTACGGACTTATTATGGTGGAGCCAAAAGAAGGTTTGCCGAAGGTTGATCGTGAGTTCTACGTGCTGCAGAGTGAATTTTATACCAAAGGTAAATACGGAGCTCCGGGATTACAACCTTTCAGTATGACAAAAGCAGTGGAAGAGAATGCAGATTATGTGGTTTTCAATGGTAGCGTTGGTTCACTGACTGGTGATAATGCCATGAAAGCCAAAGTCGGAGAAACTATTCGTATCTTCGTCGGTAATGGTGGACCGAACTTGGTCTCTTCATTCCACGTGATAGGCGAGATCTTTGATAAGGTTTACGTCGAGGGCGGAAGTCTTATCAATAAGAATGTGCAAACGACATTAGTGCCCGCCGGTGGATCTGCGATCGTGGATTTTAAAGTAGATACGGCTTCCACACTGGTTCTAGTCGATCACTCTATTTTTAGAGCCTTTAATAAAGGCGCACTGGGCATGTTGAAAGTGGAAGGCGAACATAATACGGATATCTATTCTGGAAAAACGAAGGATGGAATCTATCTTCCAGAAGGTGGCGTCATTCAGGAAATCGGGCAGTCCGCTCCGAAGCAGAAAAAAGCTGTCACTCTTGAAGAAAAAATTGCCGGTGGCAAAAGAATCTATCAAACATCTTGCTTCGCTTGTCATCAAAGTGATGGTCAAGGTCTAAATGGAGCCTTTCCTCCAGTGGCGAAGTCGGACTATTTGAATAAAGACAAAAAGAGAGCTATCTCTGCAGTTATTCACGGCTTAGAGGGACCCATCAAAGTGAACGGCAAGGACTATGACTCGATCATGCCAGCTCAAATGCTTTCTGATGAGGATGCGGCGAATGTATTGACCTATATTTATAGTATGTGGGGCAATTCAAAGAAGGTTGTGACTCCTGCAGAAGTAAAAGCTGTTCGAGCTTCCGGTAAAGTTAAGTAAAGTAACATATATTGCTATTGTTAGAATCTTTGGCCCTCTGATATCAGGGGGCTTTTTTTTTGATTCCGTCACGATCCCTTCAACGAGTGCGTCTTTATTCAGGTCGATTTATCAAAATTGTTTCTTATTGATTCGGATCAATGAACTTTTTGTTGCAGGGGTTATAGTTTGAACTATGGAGGGATCAGATAGATGACTGAATTTGTAATTGAAGCACAAAAGATACCGGCGACAACACGACATGCTTTTATTATTGAAAGCTTTGATAATTTAGAGGGAGGCGACAGTTTGGTTATCATTAATAACCATGATCCAGTTCCATTGCTGAGGTTCTTTCAGAACTCTCGAACCGATCTTTTCGAAGAAGAGTACCTTGAAAAGGGGCCCGAGGTTTGGCGTCTGAAGTTGACTAAAAAGAAGACAGAAGGATGCTGCGGTTTCTGTGGAGGTTAGCGCAGCATTTTTTCGCACATGATAAAGAGGCAATTGTCCTCTTTATTGATGTGCAGCTTTAGCAAGCTAATATAGTCGTCAGATAGTTTCTGAAAAAACTCAGCATAAAGGGATGAGTTTTTATTTTCAGCCAAGCCATGAAGAGCGGTTCCAATAGCATGGCTCAGGACATGCTCGTCCATTGGAATGCTCAGAGGGCTTTGGGCGTTAAACCAGTCATAGCTTGGATACTCTGGGGGGCGGGGGAAGCCTTTGTCGTAAAGGTCCTCAAGATGTTGCAGGGGAGCTTCTTTCGGCCCCAGTTCAAGATCAATGCTGCGGAAATAGGTGCAAAGTGGTCCGCCTTCGCGAAGCAGGGGATTTGCGGCAACGGCGGGGAACAATTCTTTCTCTTCAAGCGGATGATGAATTTTTTCAACAAAATCAATGATGCTCAGGATGTCATCCCGCCTGGCAATCATGTCGAGTATGTCCTTATGCTGTTGTCTCAAGTCGCTTATGAGGGCGTTCAAATTGTACCTCCTGGAGGGCTTCGCGATTTATAACTTCGATATGTCTGTCTTCCGTTCGCAGCCATCCACGTTTGGTCCAGCCGCTTAGAATTCTGATCACTGTTTCACTTTGAGCACCAATACGATCCGCGATATCCAGGCGAGTCATCGGAATTTGAATTCTGCCTGGAGAAAGTGTGCCTTGTCGCTCCAACATTCTTAAAAGAAAATTGGCCAAACGAAACGGCACCAAGCGATGAGCTTTACAGATATCATTCTGAAACTCTAAAAACCTTTGTGATATTTGTTTGTTCACTTCTTTTCGAAGCTCAGGAATTTGGATCATCATTTGGGAGAATAGCGAAAGTGGAATCTCTAGTAGAGTGCAATCTTCATTGCACTGGGCAGAGGTGGGGTACTTCGGTTGGGGCAGTCCTGCCATAGCGACACCCAGGAATTCCCCGCGGGAGAGAAAATTGAATATTTTCACTTCTTCGCCATTCAGCTCTTCAAGGATTTTGACGGAGCCGCAGAGTACGAGATGAATGCTTTTGATGGGCTCGTCTTTATTAAAAACGATCTGACGATTTCTTAGGTGTAAGACCTTCATGTAATAGGCTAGCTCTTTGAGATCGCGCTCGTTAAGGTGGTTAAAAGTATCTAGATTTTGTAAACGTCGAACTATTTCCTGCATAAGTACCCCCAACAGCAGGATGTCATCGGGCCGGCCGAACTCACATGATCGCGATCAAGAAATGTCACTTTTTGATTGCGATCATTGAATTTTAGGTGTCCGCGGTCCAGTATGGGACCGAAGGTGGGGCTTTATATGAGAGCTGATCAAATCGACGCATACAGATACTTTTTTCCCGCTGGCTGGATTTTAGGGATTTGGGGGGTATTGCTCTGGATTCTGTTTCCTTGGAGTCTCGTTCAATATCCTGGACTGAATCATCCTGAAATTATGATGGGAGGCTTTTTCCTCTGCTTTGTTTGTGGCTTTCTGATGACGGCGGCACCTCGATTCACTTCAAGCTTTGGTCCCAGTCTTTGGGAGCATGTGACGGCAGGAGCTCTGATAGGAGCTCTTTTTCTAAGCCTGGTATTTCCAACCAAGACACCGTTTTTTATTGTCGTAATTTGCATTTTTGCATTTTTGGCTGTCTATCTTTTTCGGCGTTTTCTAACTCGCACGAGCAACCCACCCGATGCTTTTATTTTCGTCGGTTTTGGCGTTCTGTCTGGTTTGGCGGGAAGTGTGTTAATGGCTTTGGGGCAGTTTTTTGATGTTCCGGCATCGCTATATACCTTTGGGCGTCTTCTTTTTTTGCAGACCTATATATTGAGTTTAGTCCTTGGGGTTGGTAGTCGCTTGATTCCAGCTCTGCTTGGCTGGGCACCGCTTCCGACAGAGCTAAAGAAATCTTCAAACAGCAGTGTGCTGAAGTTTGCGGCCTTGGCGTTGTTTTTTGTCTTAAGCTACGTCATCGAAGTATGGCTTAGTTTTACGGGAGGACAGTTGCTTCGGGCTTTAGTCATTAGCATTCTTTCTCTACAGTATTGGAATGTTCATAAACTTCCAAAGCGAAGAGCCTTTCAGACTTGGGGATTGTGGGTTGCAACTTGGAGTTTGGTACTTGGTCAGTGGGGATTAGTGGTGTTGCCTGGTTTTCGTATACATCTTTTGCATGTCATCTTTACTTCGGGATTGGCGCTTATGACATTTATGATTGCTGTGCGGGTCGGTCTTTCGCACGGTCATCACGAGATGACGTTGGAAAAGAACTCCAAGGCGCTGGGCCTTGGAGCTTTTTTGATTTTCTTTGCGGGGCTTACACGTTTATCGGCTGGCTTTGCTCCGCATATTTATCAGTCCCATCTGATCTATGCGGCGTATACATGGATCCTGGGGCTGCTAATTTGGGGTTGGGTCTTCCTTCCAAGGATTTGCCAAGTGAAGAAGGAGTAGGGTGATAAAATCGTTTCGCAGCTTCTTTCTGGCGAGCCTGGCTAAAGGCAGAGATTCTTTTTAGATAGCCGATCACTCGAGTTGCGTGGTCGACATTTTCACTGCCGCAGCTGGCGCATTTGTATTGAGTCCGTTTGTCGATAAATTCGCACTCGTTACAAATGGTGATCTTGATGTTGACGCACCAATAGTTGCAACCTGAAATCGCCGCGGCTTGGATCAGCTTTAAGAATCCTTCTGAAGTAAGCTTTTCCTCCAAGTTAAGATGCAGTGCGGAGCCTCCGTCTAAGTACTGCATCATTTCTTCTCCATGCAGAACCATTTTATCCAATGAATTGACGTCATCATTTTCGACAACATAGAAATACGAATTGTAGCAGTCACGGGGAACTTGCAGACCATCCTTAAGATCCCAGCGAGCATTTTTAACACCCAGATTTTCGGCCGGTACAAATTCCGTATTGAACATATAGCCGTAATCTTTTTTAGCTCTTTTGTTGGCGTCGTAAATGACCTTCAGTTGTGAGCGAACGAAGTCTTTGTATTCTTGGCTGTTGGTGGCCTCTATTCCCAAGTATTCGGCCGCCTCAACCATGCCATTAATTCCGATGGTGAGGAATTGTTTATCAAGAGAAATAAATCCCGCACTGTAAGCAGTCAAAAGGTTGGCTTCATAATATTCTTGCATCAAGTGCCGATACGCGACCTGATATTTCTGAACTTTGGCAACCATTTCCTCAAGGGACAGGTTTTTCTGAACCAAGCGATTCATATTTATTGTGATCACATTGATGGAACCAGTGGCGACTCCACCGGCGCCTAGTGAGTAGCTGAAAGTGTTGTCGGAAATTTCGTTGCGAAGACGACAGCAACTGGCAAGGCTGTCGGCGGACTCGCTCATATACATAAAGAAGCTGTTGCCTTCACTGAGTTCTCGCGCGCACATTTGGGCGAATCTTTGATCTTTAGGTCCATCTTGTTTGCTGATAAGCATCGCTGCAGTGACGACTGGAAAAGTCAGGATTGCGGTTTTGCGTTCTTGATTAAACCAACTCATGAAGTGTTCTTGCAGTTTTTCAACGCTTTTCCATTCAGGACGAGTGCCATCAGGAAATACAAAGTCTCCGAATAAAGAATCGAAATAGAACTGATCATATGCGGAAATATTCCAGAAAACTGATTGGTATCCTCGAGCCGCTGCAGGTTGATTCAAGGCATAGACAACATGCTGAAGGTGATTATTAATAGTCGGTCCATGGTTTTTCAGATAGTCGTCACCGTAGTCTTTGCGAGCAAAGTGATCAAAATACATAAGCCATTCAACGGTCGCGACCGCTCCGGCAAATTGCGAGGATATAGCAAAGACCAAGTTGACAAAGCAACCACAGAAACTTTCAAGATGTCGAGGGGCTTTGGATTCTCCGCCCAATCCTTTAAGTCCTTCGAGTAGCAGAGGATACATCGATATTGAAGCGCAGTAGGGTTTCAGTGAGGTTTCGTCATGAACATAGATTTCGTGATCTTCAATCTGGCGAACGTATTCTTTGGCTAGGTCTGATCCAAAGAGACTTTCGATTTTGCGGGCAACCAGTGCTCGATTGATTTGGATATTAATGTCCTTGTTGATCTCTGATTCAAGCGTTGCAATGTTTTTATGTGTCACGTTGGCATTAGCATCCAGTTTCGACCCTTCGGCTGCATTTTGGGCCGATTTATAAGAATCGATGAAGTTAATTTTTTTTTGAATTTGTTCCTGCGTTAGTCGAATCATGTTGTCTCCTCGTTGTTTTGTGAATGGAATAAGTGGTTAAGTTTTAAGTTGTGTTTAAGGTCGCGAAAAACCTGGTTGGTGCCTGGGGAAGCAAGCCCACCCAATTGATAGCGCCAAGGACCCGTTTTAAGAAATCGCAGGCTTTGCTCGAGTTCACGCGAGACGGACTCCAGACCTGTGTAGAGGGCGGTTTCTAAACCTCGATCTTGGGCTTTCCGAAGAAATCGAATAAGCTCAGCTTCATGCCACTCTCCACCCATAAAAAGGACGCAGCTGATTTTCCCTGCATACCGATCTAAGCAGCTATCGAAGAGGTCGTCGGTCAGGCGAGTTCCATTTTTTTCAGTCCAGAGCTCGGGGGAATGGCATCCGGGACATTTCAGGGGACAGCCACAGACATAAAAAGCCAGAGAGATATGGTCAGGCACTTCTTGGAAAACGATGTCGTACTTGTAGATGTTCATAGCGACCCCTTCAGAGAAAGGATAGCTAATGATTATCGAGAGGCACTACGGATTGTGTGAAAAGATGACCTCGGTCACTACATTTAGTCGTTTGATTTTTTCTGCAGAATCTGAATCTGTTTGTGATTCATGTTGATAAGGCCTTCGGATTCAAGATCAGAAAGTGCTCTTGAGAAAGTTTCAGGACGAAGGCCCAGCATCAAGGCGACGTCGTGCTTTTTGCCGTTCAGCTGAATAATGGGTTTTTGTTGCTGTTCTTGCAGACGTTCAAGATAAAGCCACACGCGGTCCTTGGCGGACGGGGTGTTGATGTTTTCAATCACGGAATTCAGATTGTCCATCCAACGTATGAGGGATTCGACAACAGACTGATAGAGCGAAGGGTTCTCGGCAAGGATTCCTTGGAACTCTCTTTTTGGAAGATAAAACAGCTCTGTCGCTTCAGCAGCACTCGCCGTATCGGGTTGCTTAGCTTGACCTAGCAAACTACCTTCGCCAAAAGTCTGCCCGGGTCCGACCATCTGCAGGACGATTTCTTTTCCAGCAGGTGAAATTTTGGAAATTTTAATAGAGCCCTTAGAAACGAGGAAGAGTCCATGTGACTCCTCCTCTTGTTTGAAGATAAGACTGTTTTTGGGATAATTGCGCTTTTGGATAACTCCCAAGATCTTTCCGATCACTTTTTCTTCTTGTGTGGCACAGATGGGGCAGTTATCCGTTGGGCGATTTTTCATCCATATCTCCTAAAAGTGGGACCAGTCTAACCTAGTTTTTTCTAAGTTTGGAGACTTCAGTTAGACCTACTGGACTAGAACCGGCAAGAACATTCCAGCTTCATGATGGCCAGCTGCGAAACAGCCAAGTTCCCATACGCCACGCGCCGTTTCTGGAATTGAGACCAAGAGCGAAAGGCGAAGGCCGGGATCAAGTTCAAACTCTTCAAAGCCATTGACGTCGACAGCGAAAATTCTTTTTTTCCCGTCAACAATAGATGAGCCAGTCAGAATCAGTGGAGTATCTGCGAGCATGTGCTCCTGATAGTTATGATCGCCATGGTTTGAGATCAAACCTCGACCCAATAAAACCTCATGCATAACGACGCCAACATTTTCAAAAATAAGTTTATATCTTTCGCCCGCTTGCAAAACCAAAGGCGCTCCTTCTGGCAGTCCTTCAACTTGGAAGCTCATTTCAGTTAGTAGTACTTTGATCTTAATGAGCGGCTTCTGATGTTCGTGTTCAGACGCCCAACCCGTGCTTAAGGTGAAAGTGGCTGTAATAAAAAGACTCGTGCAAAAGGCGATTCTAGTGATGAGAGATTTCATAATTCCTCCGGGAATATTGTCTAATGCCACACGATTGTGACGGTCATGGAGCTAAGCTCACTTTCAAAAATATGCAATGGCCCGATCTTGAAAGTGAGTAAGTGAATATTAATTGAGATACCTCCACCTATGGCGGAGATCACAATTGCTCAGTTGGTTTTCATCTGTTTGGATTTTCTTGAAATAGCTCAAAGTTGTTCTAAGACTAGGCTACTTACCCAGGAATGCTCAGAATTTTTCGTAAACTCCATCGCTGGATATCTTTGTTAATAGCCATACCATTTCTTATCACCTTAGTGACAGGAATCACTCTGGCGACTCGAGGCTTTAATTCCTGGGTGCAGCCTTCCTATCCGAAGCTATCAAGCGAACTCAAAATTTCTTTCGAACAGGTTCTTGTTGCGGCCCAATCCATACCTGAAGCAAAGGTTGCTAGTTGGGATGATGTTTCGCAGATAGATATTCGACCCTCCAGTGGCACCATCCGTGTGCGCTCGAAGAACTATTGGGAAATTCAAATCGATGGAGCCAGCGGCGCTGTCACCGGAAATGGACCGCGACGTTTTCCTTTACTGATTGCTTTGCATGAAGGAGCCTTCTTCGGTCCCTGGATCCGCTATGGAGTTTTTTTACCCAGCGCCATCGGCGTACTTTTTCTGCTGATCTCTGGAATTTTGATTTTTTTTCAACCCTACCTGCGGTTCAAAAAACGACCGTAAAGGATAATCTATGAATTTTCAGCAAATTGCTGACGAGGCAAAAAAAAAGCTAGCGAAAGAGTTTCGATTTGGATTGGAGTCTGAGTATCTTGTTGTTCAAGAGGGATCCCTTAAACCTCTTTGGCACCATGATCTTACATTCGAGACCTTGAATGATATTTTTGAGCGCGTGCCTTTGGATGGAATCCCCTCCTGTGAAGGATTGGATTTAGAGCCTCCTCAAACAAAGCTCTTACCTTTTGTGGTAGAAGGGTATCACCTTCCCGATATGGATCATGGCGCGAAAGAAATTTTGCCCAAGGGTGTGGAAATCCGTACACCTGTTTGTGAAAGCTTGGGACACGTTTTGGAAGTGCAACGAGTCCTTTATTCCCGACTGCGTGCCGAGATGAACCGCAATGGATACGATCTGGTTTGTTTGTCTCACCATCCACTTCACAGTCAATTTTCCGGTCCACAAAACAAGCGACGTCATGATTATTGGCAATGGTCTATGGAAGTTATGACGACCTATGGACCGGATATTAACTTAAGTCTTCCAGATTCGTTAGCAGCGCAGGTGTGTGATCAGGATTTCGAGGCTAAAATAAACTATTATGGTCCGGCACTTTCTGCACTTAGCGTAGCTTCACCTTTTTGTGATGGTTCACTTTGGGGCTTGCGGGACGGCTTTGGTAAGAGCTTTAGAATGCATAAGCGCAGCTATATTGCGCCGGCCATTGAATTTCATCCGACCGAGAAAAACCGCTATGAATTTAAAGTTTTCGACATGCCGAATTCACTGTTAGAAATAGAAGCACAGTTCTTAAGCTTTTTGACCTTACTGTTGGATGATAGTTTGCAGAAAAGGGCTTCAAAGCAGACAAGAATTTATGACTTAGGCCAAGTGGCACGTTATGGATTGCAGGCAGAAGATATGACAGAAAGAGCCTCCGAATTATTGGAAAATGCTCCTAGGGTCTTGCAGAGTTGGGGCTTTGATCCTTCGGCGCTGAACGTTTTCAAGGAACGAGTCCGAACAGGAAGAACTCCAGCAGATGACATGATTGAGGTGTATAAGCGGGGGTCCCTTGCCGACGTCCTCCGAACCAGACAGTTTCAGGTATAGATATGTTGGATTTGCGTCAGTTCACCTATGAGGCTGCTCGCCATCGACGTAATGAATTGGATATTCCCGTCGTTGTCGTGACCGGGAGCGCTGGTAAAACAAGCGTTAAGGAACTGACTGGTGCGATTCTCACTGCCGTATGGGGTGACAAATGTTTTATGAGTCCCGCAAATAAAAATACCAAAATAGCATTGGCGTCGCAGGTGTTAACGATGCCTCTTGCCACCAAGGTCGCTGTTTTTGAAATGGGTGCAAGACGTCGCCATGATTTTGAGATCCCGCTTAGCTATCTTAAACCATCGGTGGTGGTTCTGTTAAACTTGGGAACCGCCCATGTCGGCGAGTTTGGATCCATAGAGAATTTGAGAACTGAAAAGCTATCTGCCTTGCGATCGCCGACGGCAGAAGTTCTTGTTATATCCGGAGACGATAAGCTTATCCTCGATGAAGGACTTCGAACGAAAAAAAAGATCTTCACCTTTGGAAGATCTGATCATTGCCAAATTCAGCTTTTAGAAGAGTCGTCAGAGAGTGTTTTACTAAGAGTCGCCGGATCAGAGTGTCGATTCGCGTGTTCTTGGGAAAGTTCAGAGAAAGGCCTTAATATTGCTGCTGCCGTTGCCATCTGTCATGCCTTGGGTGTTTCGTCAGAGTCGATTCAGAAGGCAATACGGACCTTTAGGGGAGTGCCTCGACGCTTCGAAATCCTTAAGTGGAACGGGGTCACAGCTATTGATGATGCCTTTAACGCGAGTCCTGAAAGCATGATGATAGGTTTGCGGAAAGTGCGAGGACTTTATTCCGACAAGAGAATTTTGCTGGTCCTTGGTTCGATGTTGGAACTGGGAGAAAGCTGTCGATCTGCGCACTGTGCAGTCGCAAATTTGATTTGGCAACTTTTTGGTGATGAGCTTGAACAGGGACGTGTGCAAGTTATTACTGTTGGAAATGAAGCTGCTTTGATTTTGGAACAGTTGCAGGCACTTGGGCTTCGTCGGACCGGTGAAACATTCAAAACGGTGGAAGAGGCGCGAGCCCACATTCTTTCAAGAGTTCAAGAGTTTGAGATTTTATATCTAAAGGGTGCGAAATCTGTTCAATTGCAAAAAATTTTGAACTAAGACGAAGTGCTTTAAAAATGTGAACTTTTGCCCCATGCTCTAGTCGGCCTTTGAACTGAAAGGATTTGAAGAGGCTTTCTTTTTGCAACCTGAGGTGCAAGGGGAGGTTTTATGCCCAAAAGATCACCGCAAACAAAACGCCCACATCCAGATACAATGGATGAGAAAATGAATCTTGATCTTTACTATGAGAAAGGTCCCTACGGGAATGAGAAAAAGGATCTTAAACCGGGTCCTCACGAAGGTCGAGGTCCTTACCGGGAAAGCGAAACCCAAGACCGTATCAAAGAGTTCTCTTATCGTGACACAGAAAATGCCGACTGGAATGCTCAGGAAGAAAGTGAACCACGCAAACCTCCACGAAAGAGAATGGAGGATAATGAACAGCCACCATCGAAACTTAAACGGTGAGTCTCAGGATTATAATTTTGTAACCAAAAGTTAACATCAGTCCGGACCGGGAGTTGCTCTTATCATATATTTGATGCGAGCAGCTTCCCGAGCTCGTCTTTGATCAAGTTTGATACAATCCATCCAGGGGTTCTAATTAGAATTATACTTAGGATTGTCAAGAAAACGGTCAAGAATACCGAAAACATACTCATGAATCGCATCAAGAGTGGCTTCACAGAAGAAGCTGATTTCGGACTTCTGGCACGTTTTGGGACGATAGCAGGACTTATCAAAATTCTCCTGCCGTTCTCGGTGCTCCTATTTCTCACATCTTGCTCTTTGGAATCCAGTATCACAAATTTGACTGACGCTATCGATGCTCTGAATAGAGAAGAGCCCGACTTTATCTATGGTGAAGTGGTAACCACTTCAGGTGGAACTCCTGGCTATGAAGTAAAGGCTGTTTTTGGTGAAGTATCCGAAAAGACTCAGAGTCTGAATGGAAATAACTGGAAAATCGAAGGAGCTTTTTATGAGTAAATTCTTACTTGTAATTGCTTTGATATTTTCGGGAGAGTTCGTTTTTGCCCAACACAAGGGTATCAATTTTCAAGCGGTTATTAAGCGACCTAATGGCAGCTATCCCACAGCAAGTGGCCTTACTGTAACCGTACAAATTCTAGATCCGGTCACAAATTGTGTTCTGCGAGAAGAAGAGCACGCCAGTATTAATGTTTCGAACGGATATATAAACTTATTGATTGGTAGCAGCCTTGCGACCACACCTCCTGGTCGCAACCCGACTCCAGTGTTGTCTATTGTTCAGGCCATGGATAACGCCACGGCACGCTCTAATTTGAATTGCGTAGATATCAACAATAATGTCGTGGCAATAAGTCAAGCTTATACGCCAAGCAACTCTCACACCCGAAAGTTACGTTTGCGTCTGAACATTCTTGGCGATCAAGTTGTTGCTGACTTCAATATGCGAGCTGTGGCCTTTGCGGTGAATTCCGAAATGCTGAATAATAAAACCGACGAAGATTTTATCAACGTCAAATCAGGCGACAACCTGACTCAAGCGAATGTCGAAAGTATTTTTCAGCGATTCACAAAGCTAGATAACATTCTAAATAACTTCAACGCTGCGGGTACTGCACTGAGTGCCAACATCACCGGAAGCGCCGCTACAGCGACTACGGCGGGGAATGTCACTGGAGTTGTCGCTCTTGCTAACGGTGGAACTGGTGCCACAACTGCAACTGCTGCTCGCACTAACTTGGGACTCGGCGATCTGGCAACTTGGTCTCCTTCAGGGACAGCGGATAATACAACTTATTTGCGGGGTGATGGTTCATGGGCCCCAATGGCTGTGGGTTCAGGAACGATAACGGAAGTCACAGCAGGAACGGGTTTAAGTGGTGGTGGTACTTCAGGGGCAGTGACTTTAAATCTAACAGACGTAGGAACGGCAGGATCATATACGAAGGTGACGACCGATGCCCAAGGTCGTGTGACGAGTGGTACCACTTTAAGTGCCGCCGACATTCCTGCATTAGATGCCAGCAAAATCACCACAGGTACATTTGCCGACTCAATGCTCGCGGGACTGTCTGTCGATAAACTCATTAGTGCAACAGCCAAGTACTTTAACTATAAGCCCAATGGCATTTCTTGTGCTAACGACGAAGTTTTAAAATATGATTCCACTTTGGGAGCCGATGGCGGTTGGAAGTGTGCTGCAGATTCCGGGGTCGGTGCGGAAACGGATCCGACAGTTCAAGCTTTCGCAAAGACGACTCCAGGTGCGGGACTTGAAATTAATGGTTCAAATCAGTTGCAAGTGACCTTTGGTACAGCAGCAGGGACTGTGGCAGAAGGAAATGACTCAAGAATTACTGGTGCTTTTCAAACATCGACTTCGCTTTCTGGTGATTTATCAGGAACTTTGCCATCCCCTACGGTCGCAAGAATAAATGGAGTTGCGGCAGCGGCGGCCGTAGCCGGAGATGATCAGAAATTTTATAAGTATGTGCATGGCAGTGGTTGGCAACCTCACTTTGTGAAACTTTCTGAGCTAAGAAATAATGCGGGGACTGGAAGTGCATTCGATGTGGCAAGTTGCACCTCAGGTCAAACCCTGGCGTGGTCCTCGTTAACAGACCAATTTGCCTGTCAGAATATTTCCTTGGCCGCTGGTAATCTTACCGGTTTGGCTACGGTCGCCACTAGCGGTGACTATGCTGATCTCATAAATAAACCGACGATTCCTGCGGCACAGGTCAATTCCGATTGGAATGCGGTGTCTGGAGTAGCGCAGATATTAAATAAGCCCACGCTCGGTACGCTGTCCAGTCTTTCTCCGACAGGAACTGCCGATAATACTACGTTTCTTAGAGGTGATGGGGCTTGGACTGCTGTGAATAGCGGAGTCAGTAGTGTGGCAGGAAAAACCGGCGCAGTGACTCTAGAGGCTGCAGACATTACGGATTTTAATATCGCTGCCGACGCGAGAATCACACTGCAAAAAGGTGCGGCTAATGGCTTAGCGACGCTAAATGCTTCAGGAAAGGTGCCTTCGACGCAACTCGATCTTACAAGCTCGGACATCCCGGCTTTGGATGCTTCCAAAATTACTTCGGGCTCATTTGCAGATGCGATGCTGGCGGGACTTTCAATTGATAAATTAATTAATGGTGCCGGCAAGTACTTTAACTATATGCCCAACGGTTCAGCTTGTTCTGATAACCAAGTGCTTAAGTATGACTCCACCTTAAATGCCGGCGCTGGTGGTTGGAAGTGTGCAAGTGATTCAGGAATTGGAACCGAAACAGATCCGACAGTTCAGGCGTTTGCTAAAAATGCTCCGTCTACAGGTTTGACGGTGAATGGCTCCAATCAGTTGATTGTGAATTTTGGCACCACTGCAGGGACAGTTATGCAAGGTAATGACACTCGTATTACGGGTGCGTTCCAGGCTGCAACGACCCTTGGCGGAGACCTTTCAGGAACCTTGCCAAATCCGACTGTCGAGAGAATTAAAGGTCAAGCTGTCACAGCGACTGCGACCTCTGCGGGGCAAGTGCTTCGTTACAACGGGACGGGTTGGACTCCTAACTTTGTGTCAATGTTTGATCTTCGCTCGACAGTCACGGGAACTCAGGCTTTCGGGGGTACAGGCTGTACAAGCAGCGAGACTTTAACTTGGACCGCTGCCACCGATAATTTGTCTTGTACAGCAATTGCCATTGCCAGCAGTCAGGTCAGTGGACTTGCGGCTTCAGCGACAACAGACACAACGAACGCATCCAATATTAGCTCTGGTACTTTGGATGTCGCGCGTTTTCCTGCGAGTGTGACAGATGCTTTATGGACAATTTCAGGAAGTGATCTTTATAAAACTCTAACTGGAAATGTTGGAATCGGTAACACTAGCCCCAAAGCAAAACTCGATGTTTCTGGCGAGATCAAAATGGGAGAGAGTGCACTTGCTTGTAGCGCAGATAGTGAGGGTGCTCAACGCTACAACTCTGCAACTAAAGTCATGCAATTCTGTGACGGCACTACTTGGCAGAACTTCACGTCCTCAGGTGGCGGTGGTCTAAGAAATTGCGACACCGGTAACCCCAATGATGTCATGGTTCAGGTAGGCTCTTGGTGTGTGGATAAATACGAAGCTAGTCTGTGGGCCACTTCTGATGGTAGCGGAGCACAGCTTTTCAATGAGGCAGATATTGCGGATGGGTTGGTATACCCCGGAACGTCCTATCTACCAGCCTCTTTCAATCGAAACGGCTCTGGTTCCACTATAGTTTACGCACTATCCAAGCCCAACGTGATTCCGGCACGAGGTATCACTTGGTATCAGGCAGTTGTCGCATGTGCAAACTCAGGAAAAGTTTTGATACCGGATACGGTTTGGCAAATTGCCGCTTTGGGGACGAATGATCCCGGTGCTTCCTCGGGAACCGGTGGTTCAGCGGGAGGCTCGGCAACTGATCATAACGATGCTCGATGCAATATCAATACACAAGGTGCTTCGAACGATGTCGACGGAAATGGCAAATGGCTTGATGCCAACAATAAGGTACGACCTACTGCTAAAGCGGGGGCCACTGTTCAGGGGACGCAGGCCTGCATCAGTCGATACGGAGCTGAAGACCTCATCGGAAACCTTGCGGAGTGGACCGATTTACATGGTACACAGGCGGGTGCGGTAATTTCCGGATTTACTCAAGGTCAAGAGATCGGCACGGCTGGGCCATTCACAACATCCGATGCGACTTGGAACATAAATGGTTCTACCTATGCTTGTAAAGGGGAGACAAATACTCCCGGAACATGTGCCTGGCAAAATGGGACACCTGCAGCTGCAGTTCGTGGTGGCAGCTGGTCGGATTCAACTAAAGCGGGTATCACTGCTATCGATCTAAGTAATGCAGGATCAGTAAGTAGTTGGAAGATCGGCTTCCGATGTGCGAGACAGCGATAGGATGAAGTCGATGGAATCGCGAGGCATTATTCCTAAAAACTCAATGAAACTTCTCGGGAATAGTCGACTGCGTAAGCTATTTTTTCTTTTAGCAGTTGTGATTTTATCCCAAAGTGCTGGGGCTCAGCACAAAGGCATTAGCTTTCAAGCGTTAGTCAAGGCTCCGGATGGAAGTTTACCTACTGAAAGTGGTCTTAAGGTCACCGTGCAGATTTTGGATCCGGTTAACAACTGTGTGCTGCGTGAAGAAGTGCACTCAGAAATGAAAGTAACAAACGGCTATCTTAATATTTTGGTGGGAAGTGGCTTGGCCTTAACGCCTGAAGGAAAAAATCCAAGTCCGGTCTTGTCTATTAAAGAGTCTTTGGACAATCGCACGGTTCGAACGGGGCTCAACTGTGTCAATGTCAGCAACAATATAGTTGCATCAAATCAAACTTACACTCCATCGGATCTTCATTCGCGCAAGATGCGGATTCGTTTTACAATACGTGGCGACGAAGTTATTGCTGACTTTAGTATGCGAGCTGTCGGGTTTGCTGTAAACTCCGAGATGCTAAATAGTAAATCCGATACTGATTTTATCAACACACAATCCGCCCAGGGACTGACCCAAGCCAACGTTGAAAGTATTTTTCAGCGATACACCAAGCTTGATGCGATCTTGAATAATTTCAACTCTACAGGAACTGGTCTTGGTGCAAATATTTCGGGTCATGCGGCCTCTGCGACAACTGCGGTTACGATCAGTGGTGTGCTTGACGTGGCCCATGGCGGAACCAGCGGAACTACGGCCGCGACTGCACGTTCGGGGTTGGGTATCGGTAGTGTTGCGACAATTTCGCCAACTGGTACTGCTGACGCCACGACCTTCCTCAGAGGTGATGGAGCTTGGGTCACGCCAACAATTAATGGTGGAACAATCACGGAAGTCAATGCAGGTTCTGGTTTGTCGGGAGGAGGTTCCTTAGGCGCGGTCACCGTAAATCTTGCGGATGCGGGCACTGCCGGAATTTATACGAAAGTAACCACTGATTCAAAAGGAAGAGTGACTGGTGGCGCGTCTTTGTCCGCGACTGACATACCTAATCTTAGCACGACGAAAATGACTTCAGGCACTTTTGCGGATGCGCTCCTAGCAGGTCTTTCCATTGATAAGCTTATCAATAACACAGGTCTGTATTTTTCATATAAGCCGGTGGGTGTTGGTTGTACCAACAATCAAGTGTTGAAATATGATTCAGCCGTTAACTCGGGTGAGGGAGGCTGGATCTGTGCTCCCGATGCGGGTGTAGGTAGCGAGACGGATTCGACGGCGCAGGCGTTTGCGAAAGCGGCTCCTTCAACAGGACTTTCAATTGATGGTTCAAATCATTTACAGACTTCTTTTGGTTCGATTGCGGGAACTGCACTTCAAGGCAATGATTCGCGATTGACCGGAGCTATGCAGGCCGGTGCCTCTCTAAGTGGAGACCTTTCTGGCACTTTGGCGACATCATCAGTGATTGCGGTCCAAGGTCGATCAGTGGCAGCTGCAGTTGCTGCGGATGACCAAAAGTTTCTTAAGTATGTTCATGGTGCTGGCTGGCAGTCACAATATATTAAACTCTCTGAACTGAAAGACACGGCGGGAACCGGTTCGGCCTTTGATGTGGGAAGCTGTACCTCGGCCAGTACCTTGGTTTGGTCATCATTGACTGATAAGTTTTCCTGTCAGCCCATCAGCCTTCCAGTTGCCCAGGTTTCGGGACTGGCGACGGTGGCTACTAGTGCGGACTACACTGATTTGAGCAATCTTCCGTCGATCCCAGCTGCACAAAGTAATGCGAACTGGCTGTCGGCCTCTGGAGTGACTCAGATATTGAATAAACCAACACTTGGTACACTTGCGTCTTGGTCTCCGACAGGAACCGCTGATAATACCACTTTCTTACGCGGAGACGGAACGTGGGAGGAAATTCAAGTCGATGTCGAAACCGTCGCTGGGAAGTCTGGTGCAGTTACTTTGCAGGCCGCGGATATTTCTGATTTTTCTTCTGCAGTTGATGCCCGGATGACTGCACAAAAAGGCAATGCAAATGGACTGGCAAGTTTAAATGGCTCTGCCAAAATCCCATCGACTCAGCTCGATTTGGCAAGTTCTGATATACCTGATCTTGCGGCAAGTAAGATCACGACTGGCACCTTTTCTGACTCTTTTTTAGCTGGGATGTCGATTGATAAGTTGATAAATGCTTCTAGCAAATATTTTAACTACATGCCGAATGCTGTTTCTTGCGGTGACGATGAAGTACTCAAGTACGACTCTTTATTGAATTCCGGTGCCGGCGGTTGGTACTGTGCAGCTGATGACGGGCTGGGATCCGAGGTCGACTCTACTGTCGCTGCCTACTCAAAGACGACACCATCAACGGGACTTGCGGTGAATGGCTCTGATCAGTTGGAAGTTTCTTTTGGAACTACAGCCGGAGTTGCCGCCCAGGGTAATGACGCACGCGTTACCGGTGCTTTAAGTGCTTCAGCAGATCTTAGCGGAGATCTTGATGGCAGTCTGCCGAATCCTTCTGTCGAGCAAGTAAAAGGTCAAGCTGTCTCAACCACTGCTTCAGCGACGGGTCAGGCTTTGCGATACAATGGAACTTCATGGAATCCCAATTTTATGTCAATGTTCGACTTGCGCTCTACTGTTAATGGTACTCAATCTTTTGGCGGAGTTGGTTGTACTGCTGGGCAAACATTGAGTTGGACCGCGGCAACGGACAACCTGTCTTGTGTGAATATATCCATAGCCCATGCGCAAGTTAGCGGTCTGGTCGCTTCCGCATCAACGGATACCACGAATGCATCAAATATTGGTTCCGGAACCTTAGCGGCAGCTCGCTTCCCATCAAGCATGACGAATGCATGGGTTGGAACAAGCGGTGACCTTTATTTTAGTTCTGGATCGGTGGGTATCGGAAATACTGATCCTAAAGCGAAGTTGCATGTTTCCGGCGAGGTAAAGTTTGGTCAAACGACGATGGCCTGTAATGCAACGACGGAAGGGGCCCAGCGCTACAATTATTTGACGAAAGCTATGGAGTTTTGCAATGGAACAAGTTGGCAGTACTTCGGCTCGGGTCCCGGCGGGACAGCCGGTCTTAGAAGCTGCGATAGAGGAACTTCGAACGATGTTATGATTGCGGTTGGATCATGGTGTGTTGATAAGTATGAGGCAAGTGTCTGGTCAGCAGCCGATGGGACTGGGACTCAGTATTTTGCTGATAGTTCCACGGCGGGTGGGGACTACTTCTATGTTAACTCTGCAAATCGCCCGGCAAGCTTTAATCGCGATGGCTCGGGGACCTCTCCGGTTTTTGCGGTGTCGAAACCCGATGTCTTTCCAGCAAGAGGTATCACATGGTTTCAAGCGGCCGTAGCTTGCATGAATTCAGGTAAGGTGCTTATTCCAGACAGTGTTTGGCAAATGGCTGCGCTCGGTACAGTTGATCCAGCGACGTCAGGCACAGGGGGGCGTAATGGCGGCTCTGCCACAGATGCTGCGAACGCTCGATGTAACACGAACACGCATGGAGCGAATGACAGTGATAGTGATGGATTTTGGTTGGATAATAATAACAAACTTCGCAGAACGAACCGGGCAGGGGCGACCAATCAAGGTCCTAATGCTTGTATCAGTCGCTTCGGCGTTCACGATATGATCGGAAATCTTGCAGAGTGGACTGACCTAAGCGGTGTGCAAGCGGGACCTCTCGTCACGGGCTTTACGCAAGGAATGGAAGGGGCCACTGCCGGTGCATTTTCTTCTGATGGGACTGTCAATATCAACGGTCAAGTCAGTGTGCGCGACAGTACAACCACCGTGACTCCTGATGTGTTCAAAAACCATAGTCCTGCTGTTGGACTGCGTGGTGGCGCCTGGTTTATGGGCGCTTCCGGTATCTCATCTCATGATCTTTTTGCCGGTGGTTCAGAGTCGAACTTTATGTTTGGCTTTCGTTGCGCGATGCCTCGGTAAACTCTTCAGAACAGAAGTACTAACAAAGAATATAAACGAGTTGTTTTAGAGGGCACTCCTTTTAGTTTCCTAGATTACTTGTTCGCGTAGTCGACCAGTAAGTTGAATGTCGGCTTGGGGTTATTTATATCGTACATCAAGCCAAAGTGTCTTTCGTGCTCAGGAATTTCAGGGGCTATGTTGGGCTCGTCTAATAATTCGTAGACATTGATCTCTTGAACAATATCGCTGTACTTTTCAAGGATCTCGTCAAAAAGCTCGCGAACAGCTTCGACGCAGTCACCGTCGCCGTCTTCTTCTCCGGCATAAATCTCCGCACAGTGAGTTTCGTTAAAGAAAATTTTGGAATTGTATTTGGTCGCAACGGCTCGCATTTGACTAAGGTATTTGTCCATCCAAAAGCCTTTGTCTCCATAGTAAGCATAGTAGTGAAAAGTGATGAAGTCGAAATTAAACCCTGATGCCCGTGCCATATCAAGGAACCACATGCCCCCATTGGGATCGTTATAACATCGGCTCTGAGCTGGGATATCATTGCAGGCCATAATGTTAATCGAGGTTTTAATGTTGAGTCCCATCTCGGAAGCAACCTGTTTGATGCCTCGGTAGGTTTCCATCATTGTGTCGATTCGATCTTGAGCTCCCTCGCGCTTATAGTCTTGTTCATTGCCGATCTCCCAGATTTCTACGTCGTGGGCGTACCTTTTAACAAAGTTGTAAGCGGTTGCCTGTGCCACAGGATAGATCATCGGACGAAGTTTGATGTTGTATTTTTTGGCCAAGGGAACCAAGTGGTCCATGACGGTAAAGCTGACGGGATTGATATCCACTCGGTATGTGCGAAGATTATTTTCATCGAGCATCTTAAACACGGCTTCAGATTGAGCTAAAGGATAGGTGGATCGACCATCATGCCCGTTAACGCCGAAAAGCAGTTTGTCCTCGGGAATGGGTGAAGGACTTGGCGATGGTGACGGGGTGGGTGTTGGCGAAGTGGTGTCTGGTAATGACTGTGAAAGCTGAAAGCCTTCCGAGCCAAATTTACATGCTGGGATTGTTAAAATGATGAAGCCGAAGCTAGCTAAAAAAATTCTATGTTTTTTTGCTATCATATTACGGCACTTTCCAATCGAGATATATCGATTACATTTACTTTATCGGTGCTTGAACAACTAATATTAGTATATTCTTGTTTTCCCAAAAATCATGAGAAAATATTCTCATGATTTTTGGGCCTGGGGCATTAGGGATCAGTTGGCGATACTTTGGACTTCGCAGTTGTTTTTGGCATTTTAGCTGAACATGATAAGTTGATCCCCAACCAAGGCGGAGGAATCTAAATGAAGATATTAGTAATAGGGGGGACCCGTTTTTTCGGCAAACAATTCGTGCGTTTGCTGGTTGAATCGAATCATCAGGTCACTATTCTCTCTCGAGGTCAGACACCCGACGATTTCGGTGCCAGAGTGGAGCGTCTTGTCGCAGATCGTTCGAATGCTGCGGAAATGGGCTCCGCGCTAGTAGGCAAAAAATTCGATGCGGTGGTAGATCAGGTTTGCATGAATGCGGAACAGGCTCAGCTCGCAGTTCAGATATTTAAAGATAAAACTCCGTACTATCTGTATACATCGACGCTTTCGGTTTATTCTCTGGGATCAGATTTAAAAGAATCCCAGTTTGATGGTCGCGAGTATAAGCCAACCCGGCCGAGCACGTCTGCAGAGGAGTATGCTGAGGGGAAGCGGGCCGCAGAAAAAGTATTTCTGGAGCAGTCGTTTTTTGAGACTTCGTTCGCGAGGTTTCCCGTGGTCGTGGGCGATGATGATTATACAGATCGGCTGCTTAAGCATGTGTGTGCCGTCTCGCGCGGCGAAGAAATATACTTTCCTAATTTGAATGCCCGATTTGGTTTTATTCAGTCGAGCGATGCTGCGCGAGCCCTGCTGTGGTTGGTCGAAAATAAAAAGCAGGGCGCCTATAATTTTGCATCTGCGGATCCTTGCACCTTAGCAGAGCTTATGACCGCAATTTCCGAGGTCGTTGGTCAAAAGGTGGTCTTTGCCGAATCTGGCAACTCTCAGAATGGATCCCCTTACGGAGTTCCGGAAAGTTGGACTATGAATGTCGGCAAAGCACGAAGCGAAGGATTCGAGTGTAGACCGCAAGCGGATTGGCTTCGTCCGCTTTTGACAAGACTGAAGGAGAAATGTCGTTCTTAGGCAAGTCATTAAGCTTGCCAGCGATTGGACCTGCTCCTAAGCTAAGGACTCTGAAGCGAGGTCAAGATATGGCTGATAACGTATTCTCAAAACCTTTGGAAGTAAATTACAGTGAACCTGCTACGGACTGTGATTTTGCCGAATTTGAGAAAGTCGTCAACTCGCGGCGTTCGGTTCGGGTCTATACGCCCGATCGGATTCCAGATGAGATTGTGGAAAAATGTTTAGATATGGCGTTGTTAGCACCTAACTCGTCGAACTTGCAGACCTGGGATTTTTTCTGGGTTCAGTCACCCGAAAAAATGGAGAAACTAAAAGAGTATTGCCTGAATCAACCGGCTGCAAAAACCTCTTCGACCTTCATTGTCTGTGTGGCTCGCCCTGATCGTTGGAAACTTGGACAAAAGATAAATCTTGATTATTTTTCCAGACAGCCTCACATCCCGCAGAGTGCAAAGGACTATTATTCAAAGTTAGCTCCCATTGTCTACGGCAATGGGCCGTTAGGTCTTTTGGGGCCTATCAAGTCCTTGCTAATTAACTTTGTCGGATTGTTCCGCGTGATCCCCCGAGGTCCTTACGGAAACAAAGGCAACAGATTGTGGGCGACCAAGACGACGGCATTGGCTTGCCAAAACTTGATGCTCGCTTTTAGAGCTGCAGGGTTTGATACCTGTCCCATGGAGGGATTTGATGAAGTCCGCGTGAAGCGCCTTTTGGACTTGCCGCGTGGAGCTTCAGTAGCCATGGTTATCAGTGCGGGAAGAAGAGCCTCGAACGGAATCTACGGTCCGCGCATAAGGGGACCTAGAGATCAGTTCGTACATAAGGTTTAGTGATGCGAAAGAAGCTGCTTATCATCGGTTCTGGCTTTAGTGGATTAGCGGCGGCGATACGTCTTAAGCAAGAGGGTGAAAGCGATTTTTTACTGCTCGAACGTTCGCACGAAATCGGCGGAGTCTGGCGTGACAACACGTATCCGGGTTGTGCCTGTGATGTTCCTTCTCATCTCTACTCTTTCTCTTTCGCGCCCAATCCAGAGTGGAGTCACAAATTCGCTCGTAGAGAAGAGATCCATCAATATCTCAAAGACTGCCTTGGACGCTTCCAATTAGAAGAGTACATCCGATTTAATCATGAAATGTCTCGAGCTGAGTGGAATGAAGAAACAGGGGAGTGGCGAGTTGAAACCGCCGGCGGTATTTACATCGCACGTTTTCTGATTTTAGCCACGGGCAATCTTAGTGAAGCGGTGATTCCACCGCTGCGTGGACTCGAGACTTTTTCAGGAGAGGTCTTTCACTCCGCGCACTGGCCGACAGGTTTTTCTGCGAAAGACCGTAAGGTCATCGTTGTGGGAACAGGAGCTTCAGCAATACAGTTTATTCCTCAAATTGCAGAAGCGGCGAAATCAGTCACAATTTTCCAACGAACTCCTGCCTGGATATTGCCTCGTAAAGATAGGCTCATCAGTTCAATGAAAAAGCACCTCTTCAGAAAGATTCCTTTTCTCCAGAAACTTACTAGGCTGGGAATATATCTGAAGTTGGAAATCGCAGTTATTGCCTTTCTCCATCCTCACTTAATGAAAAATGCACAGAAGAAAGCGCTAGCCCATCTCCATGCCCAGGTTCCGAGCGAAAACTTGCGAAATAAACTGAAGCCAAAATATACAATGGGTTGTAAGAGAATTCTTCTGTCTGACGACTATTATCCGGCGCTGAACAAAAGTAATGTATCTCTGGTGACAAGCCAGATTCAAGAAGTTCGCGCAGATGGAATATTGGATGTGCAAGGGACATTTTACGCAGCTGACTCCCTTATTTTTGCAACGGGGTTTAAAACTCAAGAATCACCCGTGGCCGCCCGGGTGTTCTCAAAAGGGGTGAGCCTTTCACAAACCTGGAGCGGAACTCCCAGGGCCTATCTGGGAATGATGGTGTCGGGCTTTCCAAATTTGTTTTTGATGAATGGTCCCAATACTGGGTTGGGTCATAGCTCAATGGTTTACATGTATGAGGCCATTGCTGTACAGCTTCTTAAAGCCGTGGAGTATGTGGCGCAAAAAGATGCTGATATTCTCGAAGTGCGCTCTTCCGAACAAGACGAATATTGTCGAAGGCTAGCGCAACAGATGCATATAACGGTGTGGGAAGTTGGTGGATGCAAGAGTTGGTATTTGGATAGTAAAGGAATCAACACTGCGCTTTGGCCGGATTTTTCTTTCAGCTTTCGCAGGCTCTTAAAAAAGTTCAGGCCAACGGCATTTGAAGTCAGAAAGAGCACTAAAAGATGAGAAAGAATCCGCTCACCTTTCAGCTTTTAATTCTTCGCACCATTGATCGACTCTTGGAAAGTCGATTTTTCCGATTTATGAGAACGCCCAAAAATGAAAACGGAGTTGAGCTTTCTCGATTTGTTTATTTTCTATTGAAATTGCGCAAACTGGGAAAGGTGGCAGCCTTAAATTCGCTGACACCCGAGCAAAGTCGCGAGCGATGGCTGAAAGAGCTTCTGCCTTTGCGCGCGAACTTTCCAGTTGCAGAAGTCAGACCCTTTAGAGTTCCCACCTCCTCCGGACATTTGGAAGCGCGTCTTTATATACCAGAAGGTCCTGAAAAAATATCTGCACTGATGGTCTATTTCCACGGTGGCGGATTCGTCTTTGGTGATCTGGAAACGGCTGATGACAGTTGTCGATTGCTTTGTCAGGAAAGTCGAATGCCACTTCTTTCTGTTGCGTATCGTTTGGCTCCAGAGAATCCTTTTCCAGCTGCTGTAGAAGATGCCGAGGCCGCCGTGCGCTGGGTTCAGCAAAATGCGGATTTATTCGGTGTTCGCAAGGAATCAATTGTGGTGGGAGGAAATAGCGCAGGTGCGACTTTGGCTGCGGTGACGGCTCAAGTGCTTTCAATGACGGGTGCGCCGGTGCTTGCGCAATGTTTGATTTATCCCATGATTGATCGAACAGGAAGCTACGAATCTCTTCAACGGTACGATCACGATTTCTATTTTAACTTCGGTGAACGAGAATGGTTTTATACACACTACCTGCAAGAAAATTCAGGGATGGCGAGTGATCCCCGAGTTTCACCAATTCATGCGCCTGGAGGAGTTGCCCTGGCCCCAGCCCTGGTCGTAACGGCGGGCTTCGATATATTGCGAGACGAAGGACAAGCTTATGCCCGCTACTTGCGTCAGCGGGGTGGCAAGACGAATGAACTGTGTATGGAACCTTTAGCTCATGGATTTCTGAATCTGGTGAGTATTCATTCGGGATCTCGAAGGGCTACCAGAGAAATTGGCAGGTCTTTGCACGACCTAGCGCAGAGTGAACTTCGTACTAGGGTCCCGCGAAGATAAGGCCTAAGAGTTAAAATAGGCCCTTGGACAAGAAATCATAATCAAGAGAAAAGTAATTCAAAGGGAGTTTGTTGAACCAAACTGAGACACTCGTCGTGATCGCAGTTCTCGCTTCCTGTTGTGTCGGTTTGGAGCTGGTGTCTCAAAGTGAGGCTCTCGGGCTCTCAAGAATTCTTAGTAAATTCCGAAAAGTAGACAATGTGTAGTATATGGAAATCAGAAAAATTCTCAGAAGGCCGCCGTCGCCAAAAGGGTGGCGCGATAGTTTACGCGATGGTGATTTCGTTCATTGGGGTCATCATTGTCACGTCTTTAGCTACCTACTTCGAAAGTTTAACTAAAACAGTTCTTAAGAATAATGACATTGGTGCACTAAGCGCTGCACTTCATTCTTCTATTGATTATACCTTAAATGGCGTGCGAAATCGTTGGTGTTTCTCGTCCAACTGGTCACAGAACCCAACGTGTGCATTAACAAATCCGAACAATGTTGAAAGACTCTTAATATCTGATGAGGGATTGCGTGCGATTGAATCCTCGATGCCTGCGGCATCCTATGGCGGTGACATTTCTAAAGTGAGAACTAAGTCAATTGTAGGGACTGTCAAATGGGCGGATATTACACCGGAGCACCCACTGTTTTATGTCATTAAAGGTCTTAAGGATATTGGACAAGACTTCGTTTTTAATTTCCGCATTATTCGAGTCGACAACGGTGTGCAAAAGGGCCGAGAAGTTGTTATTCAAGTGGAATCTGAACTTGTTTTGGGAGGTCGGTCTTTGATTAAGACGACCAGTGACAAAATTTCAGCAGTTTCATCTGTCATGGTTTTCCCAAGAGAAGTGAACACCAATGCCTTGATGATTGGAAACAATTTATTCTTGGATCGTCCGGCTCCGGAGTTGGCTGCAACTGCAAATGGAAACGTTTATATCTCTCCGGTTGCCAACCCCAATACGCCGGGTATTCATTTTGATAGCCCTGTTTTTGTCAATGGCAATGTGTATATCCCGGCTCCGGACGCAATTGGTTACACTCCTGTGACCTTTGCGGATAAGTTAATTTTGGGATCGGGACGAGTGCTTGAAGGAAAAGGTGCGACGGCGAGCTATTCTAAACCTGCTAATGCCGGTGGCATTGTCGACCGCTTTTACTCTCAAACAGATCAATTTGGTGGCTTTTTAAGAGGGGTCCTTTTGGATCCAGGAGCTGACGAGGGTTTGCGAATTTTAACGAAGGTCGCTCCAGCGCCACCAATCACGACTGACACCGAACTTTGTATTCTTCGTAATTCCGCAAGGACTGATCTCTCGCTGACTAGAAATTCGCAGCTGTTTTTAAAGCAGCTTCCGGGTGGAAGTGAGGCGGCACCAGGGGCAACTACCAACGTTAATACGACGTTAAATTTTCGCGCAAATCTGGGTGCCTTGAACAATTTTTATAAGCAGAGTATTACGGGTCCAAAGCAGCTGCTCAATTTTTCGCCCTCTGAGCTTAATCCTCAGGTTACTTATAGTGGTTCCGTCGAGGATCAGCGACCAATCATGCGAATTGCCATTGGCTTAAACGGCATGATTAATAACGTGAATGGCTATGTAGCAGCGGATATGTCTAGCAACGGTGTGCTGGATATTTCAATGAACCCGAATGATCCCAGTGCAAAGATCAGGATTACAACGACACCTTATGCTTTCGGGGCAAATGTTCAGAATAATGCTGTCGACATTAGAGTGGAGCTTTTGAACCAGGATAAGTTTGCGATGTTCCCGTTCCCTGTGAAGCCCGCTGGTTCAACAGTGACTACAAGTACAGAGCCGAGTATTGAAATCAATTTGGAAGCTTTTGATGTTGCTTACTCGACAGCGAGCAACGGGACAATTGGCTCAGCACGAACGAAGGGGCAGACGCAATTGCCCCCTTCAGATTGTGAGCCTGGATCTCCAGCGTACACAAGTGATATTTATGTCCATAACGGTACTACTCATCGTTGTTATTCGCAGTTTGCATGGCATCCAGAAATGGGAAGATATAAGTCGAACGGCTTTAGCTTTAAGAGAGCACATGGTGGCACCGAGAAGCGATTTGCGTTTTCAAAAGGTACTGCGGGCGGAACTGGAATAGCCGGAGGGTATTTCGGATGTCCTGCCTTTGATAACAGTTGTAAAGTCTATGGCAACGCGACTGATTTTAATGTCAATTTAGCGGATAAAGATTGGGTTGCATTTGATAAGTCATGTTTCTCTCCACCAGCGGGAACGGATATGTTCCCTTCATTTAAGGCTGCGGACTGGTCTAATACAACCTTTACTCAGCAGGCACGACGTTCATGGGGATTTACAGAGCCAGGCACAACGCTTGAACCGGGCTACAATCCTGGTACTTTGCGGTTAAATGCAACCAGTGCAAGATCTGGAGGACCGGTACTGCCGATTTTCCACGTCTCAGCAATTCATAACAATTGTGTTATTGAAAAAGAAGCGAACTTTGTCGCAGGGTTCTTCGTGTGTGACAATCTAATAATTGAGTCGCGCGCAGAACCACTTCGAATCATCGGCACCTTTATTGTCAGTAAAATGAAAATTGATGATAGCGCTATCAAGGCCGGTATCCGTTGGAGTAATATCTACTATCCGAGTGCGGTATACGAACTTCGCAAGGTTGGAATTCTTAATACGACGACGACTGGCGGCATTAACTGCGATGTTCCTTCAGATCCCTTGTGGCATCCATACCCATCTATTCAGCAGTCACAGTTTCTGTTCAAGTGTAATCCCATTTCTTTGCGGAACAAGGCAGATCCTTTTAAGTGGACTATGGTAGATCCTGACTGTGGTTTGGTAGGGAACGAGATCAGATGTAAATACCGCATTATGAGATACGATGTCGTCGAGTTAAAAAGGTTGGAGTTCCTATGATTATTCAACAGCAAAAAGGGAACTCAATAATAGAAATCTTGATTGCGTCTGCAATTGTCATCATTGTGTTTTCATCAATGCTGACGTATGTCGTGCACATCAAAAAGAACACCCAGCAGGTTATTTCTTCACGATCCCGTTCTGTTCAAATCCAGAAGATTGTCCAGATGATCATGTCAGATCCAAAGCTCTTCAAAGTCAACTTTGATGCTTCTGAGGTTGCAACTTGCACAGCATTGAAGAACGAGGACTTACCCTTGGCTTGGGACGATCACAATATTTATGAGCTCGCTGACTGTCCTGGCTGCAAAGGTAGGTTGGGCTACGTGATTCAGCCTTTTCCGTTGCAAAGTATTCGCGGAGTATACGTAGTTACTATCAGGATAACTCATCCTAAGCTTACAACTAATTTTTCGACCGTTTGTAACAACGAGAAAATAGCAGATACTGAGCAAATCCAAATGATTGTGAGTCTTAAATGAAAAAGAAGACTTTGCTAAAGCACCGCAGTCAAAATGGTTTTACTTTGGTAGAGGTAATATTGGTTACAGCTATGTTAGCTGTATTTTCAATTCTTGCTGGAACTATACTAAAAGATATTTATGGGTTAACTCAGTTAAATCGTGACCAGCTGGAAACTGAAACTGACTTGACCTTCACAATGCGCTATTTAAGTAAGCTCTTCAAAGATGCCGGACCGTCATTTAACTATGTAATAGGAAATCTGGATGATTCGGGTCGTGAGTTTTTTGATCAGATCGATGACGTGTCGACGGCTGGCTGGTCAGAAGCAGAGTTTTCTCGAACCCTAACTCTAGACCCAAAAAAGAATCGACTGCATTTCTATTTCCTGACTTTCAATGCGGATCAGAAAGATCAGATTTATTATAATCCCGTGAACGCTTATCAGCTTCCTGAACCAAATATGAATATGAATGTCTCTGCGCCTCTTGTTTATTCGGCGCTTAATAATAAAAATGTTGTTAGTAAATTTGCTCCAGATATTTGGGTCAATAATAACTTGTTAATGTTAAAGGTGCCGATTCCTCTAAGATACGTGGCGGTGGATGGTACTGTAAACATGAACATGGCCCCGCGAATGCATTCCTTTCTGGGTTCGGTTAGGGGAGGGGATCTTGCCATTGACAATTTTGCTGGACATGTTTCAAGTAAACATCCGGTAACAAATCAAGTTGTTCCTAATGTTGATACCTACCTCCGGACGGTGCCGACGGTAGGGGGAGCCAGCCCTGTTATAGAGCTAGTGGCTGTTCGCGGATACAGGATTTCTTTGCAAAAAAGAAGCGAGTCCAATCAGTATGATCTTTACTCATATGAATATCATAACGGGAAGTTTGATAGACCTTTTTTAATAGCTACGAAAATTACGTCAGTTTCCTTTAAGCGTGAATCCATTGGTTTGCCTTTGATTCGAATTAATGTGGCTATCGAAAAGTCCAAACGAAAATAGTGGGAGTCAGATATGAAGAAAATCACTACTCTTCTGACGGTTGCAGTCCTCATGGGGCATACCGCCTGGGCGCAAACGGAAAATAAAAATGAAGAAGCTGAACTTTCTGCGTTTGACGTGATGCCTGCACGCGGGGGAATGCTTTCCAATGTGGTTATTGATTCTCAGGTAACAACGGCAAAGGTGGGTAGCTACACGCGAGTAAACATGCACCTTTCCTGCTATGCAACTAATCTTCGAAGTGTTGCAAATCCCGTTTCGGAAAACTCTTGGGTTGTTGCCTATGTGGATGCGCATGATCAGTCCGGAGCAAAGAAAACAATTATGGTTGAATTCCCAGCAGAACTTCTCAAAGCTTTGAGCGCTCGAAACGGCACTCTGTGGAATGGTCAAGCTGAAGACATGGTAACAGTGAGCGATCCCAATGCTCGAATTAAAGCCCATGGTAATGTTTTGCAGTTACTAATTCCAAACTTGAAAGAGATGACCATTACCTCAGAAGGCGAAGTGACCAATGTAACTGAAAAGAATCTAATTTTTTCGGGAATTCGTTTTACTCAGAAAGCTCCTCCGGGCGGAAAGCTCTTGGGATCGTATTTCGGTTCGGCGGGGCCATTAAGCTCACGATTGAATTGGTACACGTCAATAGATGGTAAAACTATCGACGTGTATGCCGACTTTCCTGGTGCGGCATCTCCAGGAATGAAAGCGAAGGTTCAGGGCGAAACAAAAACGGGCTTCTGTGGGGCTTACTATTCCCCATTAATGTTGTTTTTTGACGACGAGCTTCCTGATTTTACTGGAAAGTCATCTTTTCCGATTCGTGAGAATCAAACCGGTGGAGTGTTTTGGCCAGAGCCACATGCTCCCGGGTACTTTTTAGTCTTGGATGAAAAGAATAATTCCCAGATAAAAGATGGGAGCCAGCTTTTTGGAGACTACGGAAACTTTGAAAATGGCTTTGCGAATCTTGGGGCACATGATCTTAACAAAGATGGTGTGATTGATGCCAAGGATAAGGTCTTTAAAAAGTTAAAGCTCTGGAACGATAAGAATGGCGACGGGATTTCACAAAAGGCGGAAGTCATAACGCTTAAGGAAAAAGGCGTGATATCCATCGATCTCAAATATGTTAATGAAACCAATAAATTTGGAAATCGAGCTGAGTATAAGCAAAAGTCCACTTTCGTTTTTAAGCAAAAAGGTGCCGAAAAGAAGGGGGTTGTTTTAGATATCTGGTTTAGCCCAACATCTCTGACTTCTGCGGAGAAATCGAAATGAAAAATAGTTCTGTAATTTTGCTGCTATTGCTGTGCTCTTTGGGTGTGGATGCTCAAATGCCGCTAGGTGATCAATCTTACCGGGTTCAGTCGCGAGGTAAGCATGCCGGGGCTATTAGCATGTCTTTAGCGAGTCAGGGCGATAATATCGTTATGAATAATATGGCCTCTGGTATAATTAAGCTACCTAATCAGCCCAGAAAAGAGTTCAAGGCCACGGCTAAACACATTTTCGACCAGTCCTGGACTTGGAAGAGTTCGGAAATCAAGACGCCGCTTTCCGATGATATTGTGAAAGTGACGGTGGGAGCGGGTCGGGTGAAGCTTGAAACATTCTTTCAGAAACGCAAAGCCTTCTATTCTTATGAATATAAGGGAATGGTTTTGCCACGCAGAGCATTTTACAACTATCTGCAAAGATTGCCACCTCAGCCCTTGTTAGAGCATAAAGACGTGTATCTTTTTAATGAACAGACTCTGTCGGTCCATAAAGTAAGTTGGGCTTACTTGGGTTCCGAACGAAGTATTAATGGGCCGATCAAAAAGTTTGAAATCAAAGGACTCGATACCGTTGTGAATATCGATTCTAAGGGCAATATAGTTCGAGTTCGAGAATTGGACGCCGGGCTCGATTTACTAAGGTAATGATTTTCTATTGGCACCCATTGACGGTGTCAGCACATTCATTTACCGGCTGCCCATCCGGAGCAATCCAGTAGTAGCGTGTACCAGCCGTATTCATGCAAGCCGTCACGCCAGTTTTTACATATGGATTCTGCAGTGAGGTGTTCTCGCCAATGCAGTTGGGATGCGCAACGTTCTTTAGAACTGTTGTTGTGCAATGGTCTGCAGGACCCATGACCCAGCTGCCATTGTTGCATTGAGTGGTAAGCTTCTCTGTATTCCATTTCGTCCCAGCAGGCGCAGCTCCAATAGCGCTACAAGCGACATCAGGACCAAATCCCGCATGAGATGCGGGATTTGGCATTGAAATATTCACATTGTAGGTTTTCCCAGCTTGGGCAGTTGTATAAGGCCACGGCCCTGCTGGACATTTGACCTCTTCGATGGCGTCAGTACAAGTTAGGTTTCTTAATCTCCAAAGTCCTGCCTGACATTCATAAATAACAGATCCTCTGAGTGGACTCGGAGTGCTAATCTTTTGACCATTAGGCCGTCGAAGTTCTGAGCAGAGAATGCTGACCGTGCCGCCTTGTTGTGTTGTGGAAAGGCTTGTTACCACTTGCGCTGTGGCTGGCGCGCCTCCCACTGAATATTGGACAGATATCTTATAGTCGCCTGCAGGACAGAAGGTTCCGGTAAAGCCAACATTATTGATCCACGGAATTCCTGTATTTACCGAGCAGGTTCCATTGTATAGGTCTGACATAGGGATTCCGCTTGCACCGTCATTGCCAAGGGTAAGGCAGGTCGAGAGATCCGTCGGTGGCGGTAAAATGCTCTTTTTCTCTTGAGCAGGAAAGTTTTCTACGGGGCGTGCAGGTGATGTAGTTGTGTCTTTCGGCTTAATATCGTCTTCCCAAGTAAATTTAGAAGGAATATTAAAAAACGTCGACATGAAGTCATGGAATTCTTTAAGGCTGTAATTTCTGCGAGAGCTATGCCCGCCGCCGTCTTGATTATTCTGGCCACCGCTATTACCACCACCTCCGCCGCCTTGCTGTTGCGCATGCAGCGGCTCGCTCAGTAAAAACAGAGCACAGAAAAGCACAGGTAAACACTGTCTGGCAAAGTTCATAAGTTTCACGGACAACCCCATGTATATAGACAGTATATATTCGAATTAACATGAGAGGAATTGTTATTTCCGGTTTTTCTTCTTTCGTACTAGGGGAGGGCTGCATTTCTGTCCGCACTCGCTACATCTCTGTAATGTCTCATTCTGGGATATCGCGGCCTTTCTCTGCTGATTCTCTGTTCATTGACAAGAGCGAGGCCCCATGCGGAACTTATGTTGGTCGAGGTTTTTGTGAATGTAAACAGAGTGTCCGGTTTGGATTTTTTTAAACTGTTGGGAGCTATCACGATGTGTTTAGCTCATACGGGTCTGTTTCTTTCGCGGGGCTTAGGAATGGCTCAGCCAGAGCCGCATTCCCATCTGGGGTACGATCTGTATATATCGATCGGTTTTTTTTCTGTCAGTCTACCAGCGCTTGCAGGAAGTTCACTTCGTAGTTTTTTGGATAAGTATCTCGTGGGTGGGAAAGTTCTCAACTACGATTTCAAGGACATCCTTAAAGTCGGCCTTTTTTTGATGATCTTGGAATCCTTAAAGAACGTTCTTATCCACGAGCCGTTGATGTTTTTCTCGTGGGATGTCCTGCACTTTATAAGCTTAAGCTTTATTATTATTGTCTGGCTTCTTTCAAAATGGGGAAGTAGATCACTGATATTTTTCACCTGCGCCAGCTTGTTTATAGGCGCAACAATCCCGCAATGGCTCAGTTCTGACTCTGGATCTCCTGCATTGCGGGCACTGTTGTGGTTTTCGAAGACTCTGCTCTGGACGTTTGTCTCGGTGTTACCTTCATTCTTAATTTTAAGCTGGATGCGGAGGTTGCTGCGAAATCGTCCCTTAGCTCCGGCCCAAAAAGCTTTATACTTCGGTATTGGGCTCTCTCTTGGACTGCTTATAGCTGCGGCAATTGCCTTCTTCTTGAAGGACTTGGTCTTCTTCAAGAAGATATCCGAGACGGCATTTCTTGCTATGCTCTTTAGAGTGCCGCAGACCTTTGGCCACCTCTGGCCATTGTTTCCTTGGTTTACGTTAGTCGGAGCGGGGTTTATCCTTCATGACTTCTTTTTGGTTTCAAAAAATAGAACTCGAAATCTATGGCTAGGCCTAGTGATTTCATTGTCGGTATTTGCGGGGTTCTTCTTTTTCCTTTTTCAAGACTATCGTGTGATGATGGTAAAGGATCATTACTTCAGCTCGACTTTCTTCAGAGCTCCCGTCACTGTGATATTGGGGATTTTAAGTTTTTATTCTTTCGTTTTTATAGCCTGTACTCTCTTCTTCCTTCGTTATGAGTTCCATAGCAAGGTGATCTATAATTTCTCTCGAGGGCTACTGTTTTTTTATTTTGTTCATTTTTTAGTAGCTCAGGCATTTTATAAACCCTTCGCTCAAGTTTTAGGGTTACAATGGGCCATGATACTACTTCCCTGGTTTGTGTTGGCGGTCAGCTATTTCATTCTGGTTTTCTTACTGCGATTCCTGGACAGACCCTTACTCGTTAATTTAAGGCGGAGACTATGAGCGATTTTTTCTATAACGACGATGATTGTGCCATCATTTCTGTTGGAAGCGTTTTGCCCCAGGCTTTGGGGCCTGACGAATTTTGGGAAAATATTAAGAACAACCGGTCTGCAATTGGTCCTATGTCTTCGGACCGCCAGAAAGACTATCACGTCAGTCCTTACCGTGAACTCGATGATAAGTCTTACTCGAACTGGGGAGCGGAAATATCCCAAGCAACTTTTGATAAGCTTCGAGAAAAGCACGGCCTTCCGAAGAAAGAGCATTCACAGCTGGATGTGATGGCCATTGAAGCGGTGTCTCAAGCCCTTGAAGGCATAAAATTACCTGCAGATCGCAAGAAAATTGGTTTAGTGCTCGGGATCATGAACCCGGATGAGCTTCTGTTTGCAAATCTTTACGAAACGAAACGCGGCGGGATAAAAGATCGAGTCTTAGCGGATCTTCAAGGGGAAGACCGGGCGGAAATGGAAAAGATTATTGATCACTACACAGCCAAGGCCCTCGAAGAGTTTGAGCCGCAACTAGAAATGTTGATGACGACGTCCACTTTGGAGAAAGTCCGGCAGAAATTTGATCTTCAAGGAACTTACTTCACTGTCGATGCTGCTTGCGCTTCTAGTGTAGCAAGCATCGATATCTGCATGAAGAAATTGAAAACTCGAGAGATAGATCTGGCCATTGCTGGCGGAGCAGAAAGCAATCTTAGTCCAGGAGCTTTCGTTCTGTTTAGTAAAGTTGGTGCCCTGGCAGTTGAAAGGTGTTTGCCGCTTGATAAAAGATCTGATGGCTTATCGCAAGGTGAGGGATCTGTTGTCTTCGTCCTTAAAAGACTTTCTGATGCAAAACGGGACGGTGATAAAATATGGGGAGTGATTCGTTCTTGTGCCAGTTCAAGTGATGGTAGAGTCGCGAGTCTTTTCCAGCCCAGTTTGGGCGGCCAAATGCTTGCCTACACCTGGGCCTACAAAAATTTCGAAAACAATCGCGTAGATTTTCTTGAGTTGCATGGGACTGGTACAAAAATCGGTGATCACTCAGAGGCCCAGTCGATCTCTGCATTCTTCAAAGATTACGTAATACCAGTGGGATCCATTAAGTCCCTTGTGGGGCACACGAAGTCAACGGCAGGTGCAACAGGTTTGCTTAAATGTCTTTTGATGATGAAAGAAAAGTACATTCCGGGATCGGCTTATTTGCAAGACTCGGTGTTGCCAAGGGAGACAAAACTATACGTCAATACGACTCCGCTTAAGTTAGATAATCGGGAAACGCCTTATCGGATGGGGTTGTCTTCGTTCGGATTTGGGGGGTGTAACTATCACTTAGTGGTTGATAGCTACATGGAAAAGATCGAAGTGAAGCCACACTCTCCTCCGGCGTCCCAGCTGCTAGTGCTTATTGGAGAGGCTCATCGTGATATTGATGATTTTGACCCGCGTTGGTTTACTTCAAAGGATTCGTTCTACAGATTGCCTCCGCGGAGTTTGCCGCAAATTGACCGGGTGCAGTTGCTCGCAGTAAAAACAACAGAAGATGTCTTCGAAAAGACGGGCATAGCGGTGTCGCGCTTAAATTCGGAAAAAGTTTGCGTAATTTCCGCCAGCACGATCGGTTTGGATATCTTGGAACAAATGTCGATGCGTATTTCTTTGGACTCTATTGCAGAGTCGGCCTTGGCAGATCGGGACAATACGGAATTTAAACCAGCATCTCTTGAGTATCTAGCAAAGAAGTTTTTGGAATTTAAGCAAGAGTTTGATCCTGTCACAGAGGATTCTGGTCCCGGTATTTTGAATAACGTCATCGCTGGGCGAGTTTGCAACGCCTTTAATTTTAAAGGCAAAAACTTGAATATCGATTGTGACGTCGCTTCGATCGCAGCCGCGGTAGATTTTATCGAAACAGACGTTCAGTTCAGTCCGGACGAGCTTTTCGTTCTGATTGGAGTTCACGAAGAAGTTGCTAAAGAAGATCGTCGCATAAAAAGGAAAAAAGTGTCTTGTTATCTTTTAACGACAGCTGCCAATGCGAAAGCTGAAATGCTTCCAATTCAAAAGACTTTGAAGGTCGCGCGGGGATAAGAATGGATTTTAGAAATGTCTCTTATTTTAATCAGAATTTTCAAATTATTGCTGAGCCATTTTCCGGCGTAGACTTTAGCAAAAAGGCATTTGTGTTTCCTGGCCAGGGTTCCTCGGTTCCGGGAATGTATAAAGTCGAACTTAAGAAGCATCCAGAATTCCAGGAGCTGTTTGCCATTGCCGATCGTTTTTCCGAAAGCAAAGGCTTAGGCAAAGTGACCGACTATATCAATCAACACGAGGCGATTGATAAAAAACATCTTCCCTACATTCGTAATATGGCACTTTTTGTTTCGCAGGTGGCGTTGTATCGCTATCTGCAAAGAATGAAGATGTCTCCAGGTGTGCTGACCTCATATAGCTTTGGAGAATATGCCATCCTGACTTGCGCAGGGGCTTTGGATTTCGAAACAATGCTTGAGGTTGTCTATCGCCGTGACTACTATTCGCCCGGAATCAACGAGGCCGGGGCATTGGTCGCCATTTCGAGCAACGAATCTGAAATAAGCAAACTTAGCTTTCCTTGTGAATACGTAATAGCGAACATTAATTCACCCCAACAGGTCGTACTAGCGGTCGCGCAAAAAGACTTTAAAACGCTGAGCGAATTTCTTAAGAAAAACCGCATTCCGGCAAGACCGATGGACAATGTCGGTCGGCCTTATCACTCGAAATGGATGATTCCGACCAAAGATAAGTTTGTTCAATGGTTATCGACTCAGAACTTTCAGTTGCAGGCACTGGATGTGGATATATTATCTTCGGTAAATCGCAAGGTTTATCCCAAGGGGACAGTATTTAACAAGCCGGACTTTATTCACCTGCTGGCGGAGCAGTTGGTTCAACCGGTCGTCTTTACAGAGCAGGCTACAATTCTTGCGAAGTTGGGATATCACAGCTTTATCGAAGTAGGTTTGGCGACGGTTTGCGTGGGCTTTATCAAGGCCAGCCTTGAGCATCATGAGATGACAAGTATCAGCGCAATCCAGTTTCTGACGTCGGGTTCGGATCGACGTAAAGGGAAGAGTCGTTTTAACTTTGACACCAAAAATAATAAATACTTTAAGCTGGTTTCAAAATATATCGGTGATATTACCGGCTACGATATCAATGACATTACCGCAGCTGATAATTTCCAAGAAGATCTTCAGATTGATTCCATCAAGAAGGCTGAAATTGTCTTCCGGGTTTTGGAAGAATCTCGCATGACTGGTGCGGAAAATGTTAGTATTTCGCAGCTTCATGAAGTCGGAGACGTTGTCGAGTATCTGGAAAAAATTGCTCAGGCCCAGCAGTACATCATTAGCAAAAAAGTGGATCAAGAGTTCCGTTTGCTAACGAGGGAATGGAAGCCGTCCTCCGCGCCCTTGGCAGCGGTTGCGAGAATTTCAGACGAGCAGATTATCGAGGTCGCTCTGTCCGTGGGGCAGGACGTACCGGTAAATGAAATTGCGGAAAAACTTCATGCAGGTTCAGGGAAAGACTTAAAGGTACTTGTTGTCACAGTCAGGAAGGCACCCGAGAGTTTCCAAGAAACCATTTGGCTGGGACAAGTCCTTAGGTCCTTTGCAGATCTTATTGAGCGATCACCTTTGACCTATCAGGAGCTCAAGGTCTTCCTTTATAGTGCGGAAGATTTGGCTATCTTTAGAGGCCTTAAAGCATTTTTCAAGTCTCTCGCTAAAGAAACCAAAAAGTTCAATTTCAAATCGGTCTTGAACTGTGAAAACACGTCGATGAAAGATGTTATTCGCCAGGAGATTCTGGATGTCCAAACTCCTGATGTGATGTTTAAGGATAAACAACGATGGACTCTTCACTTCAAAGAAGTTCCCGCTGGAGAGAAACTCCACAATGCGGTGATTTTTTCGATCGGAGGGACTAAGGGCATCTTAAAGGCCGTATATGAACAGTTTTCGCCCGAGCAGAAGTGTCACCTGGTGATTATGGGACGGTCTGCTCAGGATGCAAAACCGGTTCAGACGACACTTAAAAAAATAAAGAAGCATTTTAAGTCAGTGGAGTATATCCAAGGGGACGTGCGTAACCTTGATTCTTTGAGTGCAGCGGTACAGCAGACGCAGAAGCAGCATGGCCGGATTGATCTTTTTATTAACTCGGCCGGCGTTGAAGTCAGCAAAGGTTTAATTGCTCAAACGACGCAGGAAGTTCTCGATCAACTGCAGAGTAAATTCGAGAGCTTAAACAACCTTCTCAAAATAAAAGCACAGCATCCATCGGCTCAGCTTATAAGCTTTTCTTCGGTCGTCGCCCATTTTGGAAATGAAGGGCAAACCATCTATTCCTTTGCAAATGCTTACTTGGATACGATCACGGGCTGCCGACATATTCATTGGCCGCCAATGGATGGTATTGGCATGACAGAGAATCCAGGGATTTTGCAAAAGTTGCGATCGATGGGTGTCTCGCTTATGAACGAAAAACAGGCCAGTGAACTGTTTAATCAGAGTCTTCAGCGCTCCCAAGGTCAGGACGATTTGTTTTATCTCGATCTTAAAGATCTCTATATGTACGAATACAACCTTAGGAATCCGGGGGCAGATCGTAAGGTGTTCGGAGACCTGGCGGACCCGGGGCGTCTTAGCTTTGCTAAGAGTTATGATCTTAAGAACGATAGCTATCTACGGGATCATCATATCGAGTCAACGTCCGTTGTGGCCGCAGCGACAGGTGTGGCGGCCTTTATGAGCTTTGGCGAGTACTACTTTAAACATCTTCCGCTGGTAGAAAATTTCGAAATTAAAAATATGATCTTGGTTAGTGACCGGGAGAATTTTTGTATTTACCAGCCGGAGTTTGTTTCGACTCAAGAAATTAATATGAAGCTGCTCTCTCAATTGGAGCATTTTACCGGGAGACTCAAGTCTTTGAATGGGCCTGCGCAAACATCACCAATGGCGGCATTTAAGGCTGCACAAACCGTGGAAATGGATTCATTCTATTCGGTTCGTTCAATTGACTATGGACCTAAGTTTCAAGTCATGGAAAATGCTTATTTCGATGAGCAAAAAAATGTTGTTGCCGTTGGTAAACAGCCATTTCCATATCTGACAGGGGTTACTTTAAACGACTATCTTTCTTATTTGGTCGAACTTTCGTTCCAGGCCATCTATCTGAAGAACGTTCTTTTAAGCAAGGGCCTTGGTATCCCGCTGAGGATTCGAAAAATTCAACCCGAGAATTTCTATATTTCTGAGAAGGTGTTTGTTGTTCCGTCAGCCCATACTGAGGGCACAGACGAAAAAATGATTTATGGCGGAGCCGTGGTTTACGATGACAAAGGTCAAGCGTTGTTAACCATTGAAGGTGTGGAAATGTCGACAATTCGCCTATACGAAAATTCGCCCTTCGAATCCAAACCAGCAAATTGGGAGTTCCGTGGAATTTGATGTAGTTGTGGTTGGAGGAGGCTTGGGCGGATTAGCTGCCGCGGCTCTTCTGGCTAAAAAAGGCTTAAAAGTTCATTTAATCGAACAGCACGATAAAGTCGGTGGCTATGCGACGAACTATAAGCGTAAAAAATATCGAATGGAAGTTGCCATCCATGTTTTGGACGGCGATCACGAATTTAATCTTCGCAACGAAATATTCGATCGCTTGGATGTACGAGAGAATGTTGAGTTCGTCAAACTTCCGGAATTTTACACTTGCCATTTTGATGGTCAGAAGATCTCGGTTCCTGACCACTTTGAGCAGGCTAAAGAAAAGCTAAGCGCCATTTTTCCTCATCAGAAAGAAAGTCTTGCAAGCTTCTTTCAGTTGATGTGGGACGTAAATAAATCAATGCATGCCTCTACAGTGCGTGAGCCATTGATTGCTCCTTCCAATCCACTTTTTGCCATTTTCTATCCCGAACTGGAAAAGTATTGGACTGTTTCGGTTGGTGCTTATATTGATCGGCTGTTTCAGGACAATTTACTAAAGGTCGTCTTGCTTGCGAACAGTACCTTTTATCACGACAATCCTCATGAGCTAAATATCCTGCAGTTCATGGCGTCGCAAGCCAGCTATTTTTTAGGGGGTGTCTATTACGTCAAGGGTGGCTCTCAAGTTTACTCGAACTATCTAGCCAAGGTCATTACCGACAACGGTGGAACCATTTCTTTGAATCACCGAGTTGAAAAGATTCATGTAGAAAACAGCCAGGTCCAGGAAGTTTTTTACAGAAAGACCCGCGGCGAGGAAAAAGAAATTCTAAAAAGTGTTAAGGCAAAACATTTTGTCATGAATGCACCGATACCTCTGGTTTACCAGCTAATCGATCAGCATCCGAATCAAGAGTACGTAAACGAAATCAAAGAGTTTAAGCATTCGACTTCAGCGACCACATTGTTCTATGGGTTGAAACGGCCTCTAAAGGACTTTGGTAACGAATCTCATTTGAACATCTTTGTGGATGCTCGAATGAATATGATGGATTTCAGCACCTTCCAGCAAAGCGTGGGAATTGTTGATTATGACATTGTAAATACAGGGCTCTGCAGTCCAGGAATTTATTCTTGCGATTTGATCTATATGGATCGTCTGTCTGAATGGAACTCCCTCAGCCCAGAAGGCTACAAACATAAAAAGAAAATTGTTTCAGATTTTTATACAAGAAAATTGAACAGCTATTTCCCTGGGGTTACCGAAGCAATTGATCTGTTTGAAGTAGGTACACCAAAAACTATGGTCAGATATACTTCGAACCCAAGTGGATCGGCCTATGGTTTTAGTCCCGAATTTACAGAGCACCGCAAGCGTCTGTTGTTTTGGAAAGAAGAGGCAGGGACATCTGATCGTTACATCCGCAACCTGCATTTCGGCTCTGCCTGGTCTTACTTTCCCGGGTTTTCTGGAGCTCAGATTGCCGGATCAAGAGCTGCGAAAGAAATTTTAAAGCAAGAGGGTATTCCTTGGTGATGAGACAGCTCGTAAGCACTCCTGATCTCCAGCTTTATTTGGATCAGGTCCCCAAGGACTGGCCGCAAGATGCTTTTCTACTAAGCGATCTTGAAATGGCCTATTGTCTGCAAAGTCGCCAGTTAGAGTTGCAGCTAAGCCGAGCAAAGTTACGACTCATGGTGAAGCAGATTTTTAATAATCCGCAAATTGAAGTGGTCTCCGGCAAGTTGGGACGACCCCTGGCTCATCCTGATTGGGATATTTCTTTTTCACATAAAGATCAGAGGGCTTTGGTGGGGTTGGTGCGCACGCCAGACAAGCTGGGGGTCGATTTGGAAAGTCTACGACAAAAGATTGATTGGTCGGCATTTTTTGGACACTGTTTTTTGGATCAAGAAGCCGGCGAAATCTTAAAGCTAGCTCGTATCTCGGGTTGGGATGGGCATTCCGCAAACCTTGGATTTTTCTCTTTAAAAGAGGCGTTCTTTAAAGCGCTGAATATGCCGTTTACGCCCGCAGATTTACGGCTAGTCGTAAAGGCGATAGAAAACGATGCGGTATTTTTTGAGGTTTTTCATAAAGGCCAGAAGCAAATGGACGTGACTTGTAATATTCTAAAGACGACAGACGAGGTGATTTCGGTCTGTCACTTAAGAGCAAGTATATGATGTCTTTTTTTGAACTACTAAAGTATCCGGCTCTGCCGGCACCGGGCGATACACACTTGCCGTATATAATGTGGCAGGGTGTTCCGCTGTCGCCATTGGTGTACTTTGATTTTATCTATCAGATTTTTTTCTTATTCCTTGTCTTGCAAGCAATCTGGCCTTGGGCATTTAAGGGTGAAGGTCTCTTTACCTGGAATCGCTTTAAAAACACGGCCAACAACGTTGCTGTGGGAATTATCTGCTATGTCGTCTTCACGTTGGTAAGCCTGGTAATGTATGCCTTATTCTTAACTTTGAAAATCCCACGTTTAGATTTGTTTGATCTTTTGGGTTTGAACACAGTTGGTCGCTACCTCTTAGGCTTTATAATTTTGGATTTCATGACCTTTTTTCTGCACTTTGTTTTTCATAAGGTGCCGCGACTTTGGCCAGTTCATCGTGTGCATCATGTCGAACATTACGTTGATGCATTCACATATACAAAGTTTCATCCCATCGAGGCCGGAGCCTATTCCTTTTTGGTTTTCCTTTCGGTTTATATCTCGGGTTGTACGTTCCTTGAAATTTTGGTTTTTTTAACTACCGCAAAGTTCTTCGCCGTGTTTTTGCATTCGGACTGGAGATTGCCCTGGTTCATCGAAAAGTATCTGGGGATATTTATCATGACATCGGGACACCATTTATCTCATCACGATAAATCTGAATACTATCATCACGCGAACTACGGATTGATCACAACATTGTGGGATCGTTTGTTTCGCAGCTATAGACCGCCAGAAAAGAATGCTCGATATGATTATGGTTTGGCCGGATATGATGGCAGAAAGACGGGAGTTTGGAAGCTTCTGATGCTTAAACCTCATCAAGAGGATTTATCGCAGCAAAAGCCCAAACCCAGTTCTGGTTAGTAGGAATCACACCTTACATTACTTAAGCAGTAAGAACTATGCACGGAGCTGCCACAAGCTTTTCGCGCGTTGAATTCCGCTTCGATAAGAGTTGTCGCTTCACCGCGGAAAGTTTTCCCAAAGCCAGTGTCAGTAAGAATACAGACTGCACCGTTAATGTATCCGTCCTGGCGAGGATCTGAGCACTTAACATTGCTGTTGCAATAGCTGGAGTGGACTGATTTTCCGCAGCTTTGTCGAGCGGCTGCTTCAGCATCAACTCGTACTTTTCCTTTGCCAAGGAAGACTTTTGAAAATCCTGAATCTATCAGCATGCAGGCGACTTCCTGTGGAATTGGTGGTGGCGGTGGTGGTACCGGGCCAGGATAGGGCCCAGGTCGATTGTACTCCAAGTTTGAAAGACGCTGATCCATATAAGAGATTGTCTTTTCAAGTTGATTCACTCTGGTTTCTAGGATTCGGATGCGTTCTTCCGGTCGAGATTGAGCATTTGCGCTCTGGGCGCCCAACAGGCAAGAGGCAGCTAAAATAAGAACTAAGGAATTTCGTAAAACAGACATTATGACCCCCGGTGTTTCATCCCCTCAAAGGGAAGTGCTGTTCTCTAAAGCAATCTGGGGGCCAATAAAAATGGTGTCAGAATGCGCCTGCAAGGGCATTCCTTACCAGGGCGGGTTTATTAGTAGAGCAAGTACTTTTTGCGCTCCCGCAACCAAGATTTCTCATCCTTTGCCAGAGCTTTCTCGAGATCACTGGGACCTGCTTTGGGGTTTTCGATCCAGTTTTTAAGCGCGGGACCTCCGTTGATGACATCGAAGGCTAAGCGATCCTTGACGTACTCGTAGGCGAAATCCCGATAAATAGGATATTTCGGATGCATCTCTCTGATGACTTTCAGCATAAGTGCGGTAAGCCGGAAAGGTCTGAACTGATCGTGTTTATAGCTTAAGCTATCGGTATGAAATTGGAATCCGTGACAGAGCTTGCCAACATGTTTATGGAAAGTTGGCTCGAAGTAACATTCTCGCAAAGTAGCTCCACGGAACCATTGAGGAGCTTTCTTTTTCATGCGTTTTAGAACTTCACTGAAATCAATGTCGGAGGCTCCAATAATCTCAAGAGCGCGGGTGGTCCCACGACCTTCAGACAACGTGGTTCCCTCGATCAGAACTGTTCCTGGATAGGCTCGAGCCATATTCAAATTTGCAGCGTTGGGCGACGGATTGATCCAGGGTCGTTTTAAATCCCACCCTAAGCCAGGCTTCTTTTCGGGAGAATAACCTTTCATCTTGATGATCTGAAGATCCAGATCAAGATTGTAGTAATCAGCGAAATAAAGGGCAAGTTCTGCGAGTGTCAGTCCATGGCGCATTGGAATAGGGGCAGCACCTACGAATGACTCCCAACCCGGAACCATTCGAAAACCTTCTACGGGACGACCTGCAGGATTCGGTCGATCCAGAATAATCAGGGTTTTATCAAATTTCGCACACTCTTCCATGACGTAAAGAAGGGTGGTTATAAAGGTATAAATACGGCAGCCAAGGTCTTGAAGGTCGAAAAGCAGAACATCAAAATGGGCCATCATTTCTTCTGTTGGCCGACGAACTTCTCCGTAAAGACTGAAGATGGGAATTTTCAGCACAGGATCAACAAAGGTCGGACTTTCGATCATATTGTCTTGCTTGTCGCCACGAACTCCATGTTGCGGGCCAAAAGCGCACGTAATTTTAAGCTTTTTAGAAAGAAGATCCAGGCTGTGTTGAAGAGATTCATCCACACTTGCGGGGTGGCATACTAAACCGACCCGTTTTCCTTTTAGACTTTTTAACATCGCAGTATTAGAGAGCAAAATCTCTAGGCCAAGCTTCATAAAAACATCCTTGTTAAAAGCTGAGTGTAAACCCAGGCCCACTGAGTGGGTAGAAATTTCTGCTCAGTTCGCTGTCTCGAACTGAGTCGCCTTGTTTTATAAATCGACATTATCTAAAGGTTAATGATTTCAAATTGGTAAAAGATTAAAAAAGTGAAGGGTCCTCTAAACATTGGTCCATGGATCCCGATAAGACTAAGGTATGACATGGCATAAGGGTTTAATGAAAGATTCGCAAGGGTTTGGATTGGTCGGCGCGCTGATGGCAACGACACTAATGAGTATTGTTGCCGTAGGTCTAGCTTCAACCTTTAAAAACAGTTTTTCTCTGCAGTCGAACCTCAAGTTTAGATCGCAGTCAGATGCTTTCTTAGAAGAAGTTCGTGCGGTTTTAAGTTCCGAGGCGGCCTGTACGAACACCTTACAGGGGCTTCCTTTAAATCCAAGCACCACGCGAAATGTCGATGACGTTAAGACGGCGGCAGGTGTACCTATCTATACTAAGACAGCAACTTATGGCGACAATTCTTTTGAGATTAAAAGGATTCAATTAAAGGACTATGTCCACGATGTCGGTAATACGGGACGAGCCACTTTAGCATTTACGCTGCAAAAGACCGGTGAACAGAACGGCGGCCCCTCTGAAATACAACGGACCCTTTCTGTCCGTACGGAGCGAAATGGGGCCAATAATTTGGTCGGATGTTTAAGCTTAGCAAAAATGGCTGATGGGCTCTGGTCGCGGGTGCCTTCGAGCATCTCCGATATATATTTTGCACCTTCTGCAGATACAAAAGTGGGAATAGGTACCGACGCGCCGACGGCGGCATTGGACATCGTAGGTGATACGAACCCCACTGAGTTAAAAGTCAGCGGAAGCGGCGATGTTTTCCTGAACCTGGGAAGTTCTCGAAATGGTGTTGCAGGACCAATTATCACTTCGGATAGAACTCGTGGAAACCTATCAACGGCGACTCCTGTGCAACAAGGTGATCATCTTTTATCTTTGAACCCTCGAGGCTTCACTGGCTCCTCCCGTCAGGCGGCATCCAAATTGGACTTTATTGTCGATGGTCCAGTATCTGGTGGTGATGTTCCATCTTCCATTGTTTTCAGTACGGGAACTCGCAGTCAGCCAGCGAGCAACGTGGAAGAACGTATGCGGATCAGCTCTTCGGGAAATGTCGGCATCGGTACCGTGGGTGAACCTCAGGCCAAATTGGATGTTAAAGGCGGGACCATTCGTGGACGCTTTGAATGTCGAAGGATTCAAGGAAACTGGAGTTTAGGTCCCTCGGAAGCTCTCTGTGCTGCTGATGAGTGGGTGATGTCAGGCGGCGGAGAATGTCAGTCCATCGCGACGGGCAGTGCAACTGGCAGTGGATTTTTGCACGAATCTCGCCCATTGCCTGATTTAAGCGGCTGGGTCACGGACTGCTTTAGGCATGATTGGGGTGCAGAAGGAATAGCCACTAGAGCTTACGGAGTCTGCTGTAAGCAATAAAACAGGTAAATGCCCCATTTCGTCACGGTCTATGAAATTTTCACTATGATTCCTAACATTTCGTCATAAGGTCCCTCTATATTTCAATACACGCAGGGCATGCTTCGTGATCAGTCCCCTTTGAACACTTCAAAAAAGGGATCTGATATGTATAAAAAGTGGACAAGTAATTTTGTTGCAGCATTAGTAATGTCATCTTTAGTAGGTGGAGTCGCTCCATCATCGGCTTTGGCCATGATTAATGATGAGTTCATTGATTCGCAATCAGAAGTGGAAAGCGCTCAGGCCAATTTAGAAGAGACCGAGAACGTCTACGAAGACACCTTGCAAGAACTTGGTAACGCCAAAAGTGATCGTGCCCGCTTAACGCGCGAGAATGTCGAGACAGCGGCGCGCATCCGTAAGGAAATTCAGCAGCTAGAAACCAAGCAAAAATCAAATGTGAAGCAGACAGCTCGCCTTACTAAAGAAATTGAAAACCTCGAAAAAGAGATCAATAAGAATGAAGCGGCGGGGACTAAAGCTCGCTCAAAGGCTCAGGTGGTTCAAGCAAAACTTGATAGCGTTCGCGCAGAGCACGAGCAGACCGTTGAGCGAAGTCGTCGCAATGCTCAAGAAATGCGAGATGCCAAGGCGGCATTAGCGCGAGTTCAGAAAGATCTTAAGAATGCACAAAATGAACTTGCTCGCAGCAAAAGTTCAGAACGCAAAAGTGCTCAGGAGCTAAAGAAAGCTCAGGGCGAGCTTCGTAAGACAGAGTCCATCGCGACAAAAGAGATGCAGCGCCTGGATCGTTTGACAAAAGCAGCAATTGCCAAAACGGATGAATACGAAAGAAAAGCTGAACAAGCTCGCGAAAAGAAAGCTCGTCAGGAAGAAAAGCTTCGTCAGAAGCGTGAGCGTCTTAGTGATGCGAAAGAAAAGCAAAAGAAGGCCTTGGCTCGCTTAAGTTCAATGAACTAGAACTTCTATCAAATCAGCCCCTCCCTCCCGACCGCATTTCAAAGTTGAAATGCGGTTTTTTTTGGTATAACAACTGCAACTATATGCAGTCATGATGACGATCCTTCAACTAGAAACAAACGCGAATTTAGATAGAATAAGATGCATATGCTTCTTTGCGCTGTTGATTTTTTGTTCAGTCACGCCCTTGATGGTCACAGCGGCACCAGTTCGTTGTGAGCAGGTTATCTTTTCGTCGCAAGAACGGTCTGTTGCCGATCGCTTCGCTTCTGGGGGAAAAGATTTTTATGTCTCCTCCAGGTTCGCCAAAGAACTCGAATCACTTCCCGACGACGCGAAGCTTGAGTGGATTCACAGCGTCGGTTCGATATATCGATATGTTCCTAAAAAAGATCCTAACCCAACGGCAAGCTGGCATATCGGTGGTCGCAGGCTATTGGACTACTCAATGATGCTTTTGGAAAGGCCTGACCTTCAATTTGCGAGTGATATGGCTAAGGGTTATGGTGCTCGCGCTGCTTATGATCGGTTTTTAGTTCAACAGAACAAGACTTTCGGCAGTCAGTACCAGTCTTCTGAAATACTGACCTTTGCCAAATTTCTTCAGGCCGAAATGCAGGCGCTGAATCTTGGGGGCCCAGCTCCTACGATTGTGTTAGGTGGGAGCTTCATCAATGGAAAGGCGCGCCTTGCCTCCTCGGATTTGGATGTTTCGGTCAGTGATCCTCGGCTCATGCGAAATAAGAACGCTTGGGAGGAAAAGTTAAACTCGATTTTAAAAGATAATTATCCAAATGCTGCGTTAACCTTAGAAATGCATGCCGTACCGGCAAGCTTCTATGGACAAATCAATCCGTTCGTTATCAGTATCGATAAAAACCAAATGAGTCTTTTGGTTTTTGAGCCCGCTCAAATCGCGAATCGTCCCACGGAGTTAACTCCTGGTACGTATACCGTCCACGAGCTTTAGCGAAAGAGCTTGCTCCCTGCGTCGCCTCTATTTCTGAAAGCAGTCTAAAGTATTGGTTTTTTTGCCTTAGAGCAAAGGCGAATCGCAGTTGTCCCCAACCAGGAGGAGGGGGGATGGACTTGGCGCGGGACGCCTAAATTATAGTTGCGCAGTGACGCTTTCAATAGCCAGAAGAATAAAAAAGTTGGAGAATATGCTCGGCGCTTTTTCTCGTAGTGATCGACACTGCGTTCGTGTAACAGGAAGGAAGATCTATGAAGGTTTTATGGGGTTTTGCACCGTTGCAGCAGGATAACTTAGCTATCAAAGGAATGTTTAAGAGCATTCGACAGTTTTCACCAGATACTAAGAATATTTCAGTGGGTTGTGTTGTTTCGGAAAGTGATTCTTATCTTAGCACTGCCTTTGATGTTCCTGCGAATGAAAGATATTCTACTTACCCCAAAAAGCTGATTCTGGGAGAGCTTAAAAAAGCCAACGCTCTTGTCGATGGAAACCGGATTCAAGTAGTCCAGCAAAAAGGATTTACGACAACAAAGGCTGTTGACCGACTACTTGAAGTGGCAAAGTCCCAAAAGGCCGAACTTTTGGCTCTGTTTACACACAATAAGACCGGCCTTAAAAGATTTTTCCTGGGCAGCTTTGCGGAAACGGCAATTCATAGAAGCCCGATTGATCTACTTATCGTGAATCCCAAAAGTGAAATCCCTCAAAGTATAAAGAACGTTATTTTTGCGAGTGACTTTAGTGACCGTTCCAAAAAAGATCTCGAGCAGGTTCTTGAGCTTTGCGAATCTCTCGGGGCTAGGCTAACGGTTTTTCATGCTGCCGAGGTGACATACAGTTGGTCTCCTGACGAAGACAACTCAGAGATTCTTGCCTATCGCAAAAAAACAGATCGAATGGCTCAGTGGGTTCGTGAAGCTTGCCAAAAAAAGGGAGTCTCTTGCGAGGTCATACTGAAGTCAGAATTTAAGCCGACTTCGGAGTTGATATTAAAAGCCGCCCAGAAAGTTAAAGCCCAGCTTATTATTGTGAGTGCTGAAACCGGTCCGGCAGCGGCGCTCATGGGTGGAAGCGTGACTAGACAGATAGTTCGAAACGGTAAATATCCTGTCTTGGTGATTAAGAGACGAAAAGGAAACCGCTCATGAAAAGATGTTGCCGAATAGTTTTAACCGGAGGCCCTGGCGGAGGAAAAACTACGGCAGCTGATCTTTATCGCCGAGAAATCGGAGATAATGTCGTCATCGTCCCCGAAGCTGCGACAATTTTATACCTGGGTGGTTTCCCCCGGGCCGGAGAAGTCGACGTTCGTAAGGCGACACAAAGGGCAATCTACAATGTTCAGTTAAATCTTGAAGATGCCCAGGCGGCTCACTTCAAGAGTCGAGTGTTGGTATGTGATCGGGGAACTATTGATGGAGCGGCATATTGGCCAGGTCCGGAAGAAGAGTTTTTTGAACACGTCGGAACAACCTTGGAAAATGAACTGTCGCGCTATGACGCCGTCATATTCTTTGAAACGGCTGCTGTCGGAGACATCTCGATCGAAGGTGGAAATCCTGCACGTGTTGAGTCTAATGCTCAAGCAGTGATTATAGATCAAAAGCTTCGGAGTCTTTGGTCCAAACATCCACAATTTGTGCTCGTTCCCCACAATAAGTCTTTTATTAAAAAGGTCACAACCGGGTTGGAAGAAGTGGCAAAAATTGTTTCTTCACATCATCGGGACTCAAAGCAAAAGAATTAGAATCCATATCTCTCAAGGAAAAGGAATAACCATGAGCAAATTGAAAATACCAGTCGAAGAGTTTACCACGCCAGATCCCGTGGCGTTGCCAGAAGAAGCTTCTGTAGACGAGTTGGTTCAGGCGATGAAAAGCGCGGGTATTCGACACGTACCTATTGTGAATAATGGCAAAGCTGTCGGAGTGGTGAGCGACCGGGATGTGAGAGTTGTTTTGGGATTGGATTTTCAGAAAAAAAATCTGGTGCAAGCCCGTGATATTATGGCTAGGGATCCCGTTACTTTTAGTTCAGACACGCCGCTTGAAGAGGTCGCCTTGGAGATGTCGCGACAGAAAATTGGCAGTGTTATCGTCACCGAAGAGGGGCGACTGCTGGGCATTTTTACAGTCACTGATGCGTTGAATGCCCTGATTGAAATTTCAAGGGATGAAATCTAGTCAGGATTTTAGATGAGCGCACTAGATTCTATAGTACTTGCTGTGGCCTCCGTGACGCTTTTTCTTTACGGGCTCCAGAGCTTTAGCCGAGAGATTCAACAATTGTCCGATGGACCTTTGAAGAAGGCGCTCGCCTTTGCCACCAAGAATCGCTTGGTTGGAGCACTCACAGGTGCGGTGACAACAGCGGTTCTTCAGTCAAGCAGTGCCGTCACGGCTCTGGCGGTCGCGCTGACGAACTCAGGCCTTCTTAATCTTCAGTCTGTATTGCCTGTATTCATAGGCGCAAATATTGGAACGGCAAGCACAGCCTTTTTAGTTTCCTGGAAGGCCCATGGTTTAGGCGCTTATTTTTTATTGTTAGGTTCCGTTCTGAGTCTTCTTCCCATCAAAGGTCGCGTGTTGGGAAAAAGCATTTTCTATTTCGGATTTATTTTATTCGCCTTGGATCAGATTAACGGAGCTCTTCGTCCATTTTTCGAGCAACCTCTTGTCGTTGCCTGGCTGTCCCGCGCTGACGAACCCCTGATCGGAATTTTAGCAGGACTTGTGCTGACAGCGCTTTTACAGTCGAGCAGCGTCCTGACAGGCATTGCCGTAATTCTGGCGGACCAGGGATTACTAACACTGCCGGGAGCCGTCGCTGTGGTTCTTGGTGCCAACATTGGCACAACTACAACCGCACTCGTGGCTAGTTTAGGCATGAATGCGATCGCTAAAACTGCGGCTTTTGCCAATTTGTTTTTTAATGTGGTGGGTGTCATGGTGGCGTTCTTTCTTATTGCACCGTTGGCGAGCTTATCTTCAGGACTGGGTAGTGGAGCCACGGGGATCTCGGTTGCCTACGCTCATCTCATTTTTAATACAGGCACGGCTTTAGTTTTTCTTACTTTACTGACACCCACGTATCGTCTGCTTCAGGGAATGTCGAAATCTTACTTTGGGCGAACCTCATGAAAAATAATTCTTTATCGGCTTTCAGTCTTTCGATCGATCAGGCACTGGCGCAAATAGGTTCTTCCTCTTCTGGGCTTAGCGCTTTGGAAGCGCAGAACCGACTGGAGAAGTACGGAGCCAATGTTTTTCCGGCCCATCGACCCCCCTCGATTTTCCATATTTTCTTTCATCAATTTTTGAATCCGTTGATTTATATTTTGGTTGCCGCAAGTGTGGTTTCGATAGTGCTCGGCGATTTTACCGATGCTTTTTTCATCGGATTGGTCCTGCTAGTGAATGCTGTGATCGGAACTGTACAAGAGTTTGGTGCGGAAAAAAGCGCCCAGGCCTTGCGCGAAATGACCGCAGCGAAAGCTGCCGTCGAACGAGACGGCGAGATCCTTGAAATCGATGCAGAGTCATTAGTACCAGGCGATATCGTGGTGCTTGAATCAGGACGAAAAGTGCCTGCCGATTTGCGGCTTATTTCCTCTCACGCTCTGGAGGTAGACGAATCTCTTCTGACGGGCGAGTCCATTCCAGTTCTAAAATCGCATGAGCCTGTACTTTCCCTGGAAACTACTCTGGGTGATAGAAAGAACATGGCATTTACCGGAACGCTCGTCACCAAGGGGCGTGCCAAGGGAGTGGTCGTTGCCACCGCGCTACAAACTGAACTTGGTAAAATTGCGGATTCTTTAATAGATGGAGTTTCGGCAAAACCGCCTTTGCTTATTCGAATGGAAAAGTTCACCACAAAGATTGCTATTTTTCTGCTTGTAGTGACAGCGGTGATGGCACTTTTTTTACTTTCAAAAGGACAGCATTGGCATGAAGTCATGATGTTCAGTGTGGCGCTTGCAGTGGCGGCTATTCCAGAAGGCTTGCCTGTCGCTTTGACGGTGGCCCTCGCCATTGCGAGCCGAAGAATGGCAAAGCGTAACGTAATAGTTCGCAAACTTCCAGCGGTCGAAGCGTTGGGCTCTTGTACTTTCATCGCAACGGATAAGACGGGCACATTGACCGTCAATCAAATGACGATTCAGAAGGTCGCTTTTCCAGAGAACGAACCAGTTTCTATCAGTGGGAGCGGGCTGGATCCTTTGGGTACGATCGAGTTTGCCAGGGGTGCAGATCAGGAACAACAAAAGCGAATTCTGCAAGATCTGTTGATCTCGGGAGTCCTTTGCAATGAGGCTCATCTTTCTAAAAAAGATGCAGGCTGGATCGGCACCGGTGACGCCGTTGATTTGGCGTTCTTGGTTCTGGCCCATAAAGCAGAGCTGAAACCTGAAGTCATGCGCGATGGTGCTCGCTTAATAGATGAAATTCCATTTGAGCCGCAGAATCAGTATGCCGCAAGTTTACACGAAACTTCCGACGGAAAGTTGATTTCTGTTAAGGGAGCTCTCGAGCGATTGCTGCCCATGTGCGCCTTTATGAGGACACCTGCGGGAGATGTGACCCTCGACGCAGAATCAATCATTAAGCAGGCCGATCAATTGGCAGAACAAGGTTATCGGGTGTTGGCATTGGCTGCTCGATTATCAGACTCCGAAGATCGGTTTTTAGAAGAACAACTTCGTAACCTGACATTTCTAGGTGTTGTAGGAATGATCGATCCGCTTCGTCCGGAAGCGGCCCAAGCGATCGCATCATGCAAAATCGCTGGAATAGATGTTGCCGTGGTCACTGGCGATCACCCTAAAACTTCACTTTCCATTGCGAGATCGTTGGGTTTGGCGCAGCAGATGACCGAAGTGGTTTCGGGGCCGCAGTTGAAGAGCGCGACCTCTGCTCACGATAAAGAAAAGCTCATTGAATCAGCTCGTGTTTTCGCAAGAGTCGAGCCTCAACAGAAACTTGAAATTGTACAACATCTTCTGCAGCGGGGTCGCTTTGTTGCTGTCACCGGTGACGGCGCTAATGATGCCCCAGCTTTAAAAGCGGCCAATGTTGGCGTCGCTATGGGTAAAAGTGGTACCGATGTCGCCAAAGAAACCGCGGATCTAATAATCACAGATGATCGATTCGCTTCGATCGTAGCCGGAATTGAAGAGGGTAGAATAGCCTATGCGAATGTTCGCAAAGTCGTCTATCTGCTGATCTCGACCGGCGCAGCGGAAATCCTCATGTTCAGTCTTAGCATGGCCTTCGGAACTCCTTTGCCTCTAACGGCTGTGCAAATCCTTTGGCTGAATCTAGTAACCAATGGTATTCAAGATGTCGGCTTGGCCTTCGAGCCAGGCGAAGGAGATGAACTCTCGCGGCCACCACGCAAACCCGACGAACCTGTCTTTAATAGGCTTATGTTAGAACGAGTTATCTTATCGGCTCTGGTTATGGGTGGCGTTTCATTCTGGTTCTTTGATTCCTTAATGAAGTCAGGCGTTAGTTTGGACAGCGCCCGCAATTCGACATTGCTTCTTATGGTATTGTTTGAAAATGTTATGGTTGGAAACTGTCGCTCAGAAACAAAGTCTGCTTTCAAATTGAATCCCTTCCGAAATCCAGTTTTGCTTTTTGGAACAATTGCAGCGCAATTGATTCACATTGCTGCGATGTACATTCCGGGGTTCCGCGAAGTTTTAGGAGTCGGTCCAGTCGACCTCCTCGAGTGGCTCAGACTTTTTGCAATCGCACTGTCGGTGCTCTTTGTAATTGAAGTGTATAAGTTCTTCCGTGTTCATCGACCGATGGGTGGAGTTTAAAAGAATAAGGTCCGGCTGTTCGGGACTTTGTTGCCGCGATATTGTCCTCATGTCACGATTTTCGATAATCGATTTATCCATGAGGACGTTTTATCTATGAAGTGGTTTAAAGGTCTTAGAGGAAAGCTTCTTACTGTTGCTTTGTTACCTATTGTTGGTTCAGCTATTAGTTTCTATTTCGCTTATACGGGGATATCAAAAGTTGTCTCCTACCTCGAGTCTGCTCATTCCGAAATCATACCGAAAACGACACTTTTGAAGTCGCTGATCGTCGCGAGAAACAGATACGGTTATCACGCATGGGCCGCACTGGATATGGCCGAGAAGCAACCCGATGTTAAGCGGGCTCGTCTTGCAATGACCCAGGATGCCTACGAGGAACTGAAGAATGGCTATGAGACTTACGATAAATATCAACATAGTGAAGCAGAAAAGAAATATTGGACGTTTATTAAAGAAAATAAAGCGACCTATCTTGGAATGCTTGAACAGGTGAATCAGCTCATAGACAATGGCGCGCCTGCATCCTTGGACCAAGCAAGAAGACTTCTCCTAGAAGACATTTGGATTTTGGGAAGTGAGATTGGTCGAAACAACGCCGAGATTGCAAAACTTTTCGATCAAAGAGCTGTGGCAGAAGGCCTCCAGGCGCGCGTGGAAGAAAAAGCCGTCTTTCTTCGCATGGGAATCGTCAGTATTGTAGCCAGCCTGATAATACTTTTTATTATGATCATGACCTCTTCGCGACTTGCAAATGGCCTTTCCGTGATCGCCAAAGACCTGTCGGATGAAAGCAATCAAGTGGCATTGGCAGTTTCTCAGCTAAACGAAGCGGGGAACAGTCTTTCTCAGTCATCCACGGATGCGGCCGCCTCCTTAGAGGAAACCGTGGCCTCGCTGGAAGAACTGACCTCGATGGTAAAAATGAATGCCGAAAATGCCCAAGAAGCGGCTAAACTTTCTGCAACTTCCTGCGAGGCAGCGGAAAGTGGAGAGAAAGAAATTCGGGAACTGATTAGCTCTATGGCAGAGATTTCAAACTCTTCAAAGAAAATAGAAGAAATAATAGCTGTGATTGACGACATTGCTTTTCAAACAAATCTATTGGCACTGAATGCGGCAGTCGAGGCAGCTCGGGCGGGCGAACATGGAAAAGGTTTTGCCGTCGTTGCCGAGGCCGTTCGTGCTTTGGCTCAACGAAGTGCGGTCGCTGCAAAAGACATTACGGGATTGATTCAAAATTCAGTCAGTCAAATTGAAGCGGGTGCCGTAGTTGCAGATCAAAGTGGTGAGGTCTTAAACAGCATACTTCAGTCTGTCCGAAAAGTAGCGTCTTTGAATAATGAAATCGCAAGCGCTTCCATTGAGCAAAGAGCTGGTATCGAGCAGATCGGCAAAGCAATGAATCAGTTGGATCAGGCGTCCCAGTCTAATGCGGCCTCGGCCGAAGAGATTGCTGCAACCAGTGGCGAAATCAACTCCTTGGCAGAGGTAAATCAAAAACTGACTTCAAATTTGGAAAACATGATTTGGGGGGAAACTAAGTCAGAGGAGGCTTCTTAAAGGATCGCTTCCCGCAAGTGACCTCTGCGATCAAAAAAGGCTATGCACTTGCGAAACTCGTCGAGTGGCGGCCCCAATAACTTCAATTGCTGTGCCAGGGTCATTAATCCCCGGCTAAAAACTGCCGTTAACAGGCCGATGAGTGCATACATAAAAGCGCGGAATCAATTTCTTTTGCGAAGCGATTTCAATAAGTAGATGACTTTGGTCAAAGATGTCAAAACCACATTGCTGGACAGTCCCAGAGGATGCGAATTTGTTGCGCCAGTCTCACTGCGACACGAAACGGGTAAGGTTCAATATTGAGAAAGGTGTGCAGACATGTCAAGTCTGGTACTCATAAATCCGATGAGTTTACAAGAGGTTCATAAGATGCGAATAAACTTATTTATGAAATCAATCGTTTTTTTGGTCTTCATATTCAACTCTGCGAGCTGTGGTTTCTACGGTGTCAAAAGGGAAGCCTCTACGGTACCTGTGTCGACTGAGCTCAGCTATCTCCGCGGTGTCAACATCATGGATCTAGGAATGGCTGCGGATCATATACCTGGGATTTTCAACACCAACTATACGAAGCCGACTCTTGCGAATTTTGAAAAGCTTAAGGCAGATGGTGTTGATGTTGTCCGGCTCCCATTTCTTTGGGAACGTGTTCAACCTACTCTTGGCGGTGTTCTTGATTCTACTTATTTGGAGTACATTTTAGAGTCTTTGCGATTTGCTCAAGCTGCCGGAGTTAAAATTATTCTTACTATGCATAATTTTGGTGGATATAATATATCGGGGTCAGTATATCGATTCGGTGAAGATGAAGGTCCCACGGAATCTCAGTTTGCCGACATTTGGACGAAGTTGGCGACGGCGATTAAAGCGGACCCAAATGCCTATGCGGCAATCTATGCTTACGATATTATGAATGAGCCTAGCATGATTCCCGATTCTAGAAACTCTGTGCCTTCGCTCCCCGCAAATTTACTGTTTTCTTTTGCTTCTGGTATTGGCACGTGGTCGGCAGACATGGGCGCAGCAGTGTCACATGATGCGACCGTAGGAGATGGTGCCCTTCGGTTCGCAGAGACTCCTGCTGCTGGGTCTGGCACGGAATATTCTCGCATATCCATCGGTGCAGCTGACCATGGAGCCTTAAAGGCAAACGGATCAACTTTTAAATTTAAAGGAAAGCTAACCACTTCCGCTGGAACTTATCCGAGAATCCGTATGACAATGATAAGCAGTGGATATGCCACTTACGCAAGCCCCGCTATTGAAGTGAGTCCAGGAGCGCGCTTTTATCTTCACTTTTCTCCAGAAACTTTCGTGAATCTAGGAGATGGTTCAGTAGCACCGGCTGATTTATGGGACACACATGTTCGCATAGATATCGAGCTACTTGTCAATGATCCCACTGGCGGGACCTCGGAAGTGTTCATTGAAGAAATTTATCATGGTAATATTGTTACGGGATTGAGCCCTGAAAAAACCTGGGAATCCTTTTCGCAAACAGCAGTGGATGCCATTCGAACAGTGGATACCTCCGTCATGTTGATGATCGAAGGCTATGGATTCGCTGCAGCTAGCAGATGGGCGACGTATCACCCGACTAAATGGATTGATGACCCGAGCGATAAAATCATGTACCACGCCCATCAATATTTTGACACTGACGGGAGCGGTACCTATGCGCTTTCCTTTACGGCAGAAACTGCCAATGCCATTTCTGAAGGTTACGCTTCTGTGTCAGAGCGAGCTGTCGCCCGGGTCAAAGTTTTTACTGACTGGGTTGATTCTCAGCAAGTGAAAGGATTTATGGGTGAGTTTGGTTGGCCGAACTCCGTTATGGTTCCGGGCGATGCAAATTCTTGGGACCAAGTCGGGGAAGATTTCATGGATCACTTAGATAGTGTTAATATGGGAGCGACAATATGGGCTACAGGTACTTGGCTTGATGGCGACGACTATATTCTTAATGCGTACGATTTGCTAAACTTTGCACCACTGTCGCCCGCTATCGTGCTAAAAAGACATCCGAGTCATTAAAATGTGGGAGCTAATGATACTTAACGACAGGAGAAACAATTGAATATTAAGTTGATAAACTTCACTAAACCTTTTGCACTAAAAAGCTCCGCCATTCTTCCGCTGACTTTGGTTATGGATGTGTTGGTCAAAACTACCGTGTTCATTTCGCAGTAAACGATGTACTTTCCATCTGCTTCCCTTCGCTTTTTATGCAGCTTCGAAATGCCAACGAGTACTGATTTATAAAAACAACTATTTGCCCATCAGCAAACAGAGGCTTCGTAAAAGTTTTTAGGAGATTAAAGGCGAACTGCGAAGAAAGGTCTTTTAGTTAAGGTCAAGACCTTCCGAGCGGTAGAGCCGAGCAGGAGTTTCCTGGCGATGGCTCTTTCCGTCGTGATCGTAATAATCCCCCAGGATTTCTTTTTATCCGCGAAGTCCACGATGGTCTGTGGTACAGAGTCTTTTTCTTTAATAAAGCTTAACGACGTCGAAATGCCTGCATCATTCAGCTCTTTTTCAAAATGCTTAAGTTCTTTATTGGCAAGCTTTGGACTTTCGGGTTTTCTTAATGATGAAAAGATACCTTTACCGGGTTTAACGCTGATAATATCCACATGTGCATTTGCCGGTTCAACTAGATCGATGACCCATTTAAGATGGCGAGTCGAATAATTCGCGCTCGCATCCAATGCTAAAGTGAATCTGGGTTTGCCAGAAAACTCCTGATTTTTTAGATGAGGCTTAACGACCAGAACAGAAGAAGTCGCACTAAATGCTGCGGTTTCGGCAAAACTTCCAACTAACCAGTAAGGTAGCCCCTGGCGGTTGCTGCTTAAAACCACAAGCAGTTGAGAGTGAATTTTCTTAAGGTACTCCGATACTTCCTCAACCAAGTAATGATTGGTCGATGCTTTTCCTTTGAGGATCTGCACAGAGCTATAGTCAAACGTTCCTTGGCAGTTCTTCTCGATGTTCTTAGCTGCTTCATCCGCATATTTATTTTCAGCTTCACGATACCATGAACTTGGAACTGAATAGAGTGAGGGATGAATGACTGATAAAATCGAGGTGCTTGGTAAGACGTGATGCTTCTGAAATTTTTGGATCGTCTTGGAGAATGTTTGGAATGAAAGTGAACGCTCTGAGATTGGTTCAATAGCAACGACAACATTGTGAAGTGATTTTATTTTTTTTGTACTTGTACTCATCTAAAATTCCTTTCCAATGGCAATGCGATCGCTGTGGTCAATTTATAATGATCTGACCAATTATTGCAGCCAAGACTAAATATAGAAAACAGGGCAATATTAAGCGTCGAAGCAGGTGGGATTCTTGATCATGAAGACCCACGGCCGCGGCAACAGCTAAGAGATTGGGTAAGGCTATCATGTTTCCAACGCCTGCGCCAACTAACTGGAGTGCTAAAATCCACGGCAGGGAATATCCTAGCTGTTCGGCAGCTTGGGCTTGGATCGGTCCAAGCAGTAAGTTCGATACTGTTGCGCTACCTGCGAGAAAGGAACCAAAGGCTCCTATGAAAACCGAAAAGAACGGCAAGTTTTGGTTCGCTAGAGGTTTGGCGATGACTTGAAGCATTCCCTCGGTTGAGCTGAGATCAGTAAGTACCAACGTGTATGTCATTGCTGCTACACAAAAAATTGCCACTGCTGATTTGCGAATGAGCGCGAAGCTGGAGCGTGCCAAAATCACAAACTCTGAAAGTGGGACTGCATTTTTGAAATTCAGAATCAAAATTGCTGTGAGAAATGCAAACCCCGGATTGAAAACCTGAACAGAGTGGACCAAACCGTGCCCGAGCTCGAAAGGAATTCGCCAGGACGAAAAGAGCATCTTACCACCTAGGAGGATCACCAGAAGCAAAAGATAAGGCTTAAGCGCTTTCAAGAATCTTCCAGACAGCTCTGGTAAAATGATGGGATTGTCTGATTGGAATCGAAAAACACTTTTTGGAATCAGAAAATTAAAACGAATTGAGACCACGGCCAGCCCCAATCCAATGGCAGAGCCAAATATCGACGGGAATTCATAACCTAAATAAGAAATAAAATAGTAAGGCAGAAGAAAGGACAAACCCGCAAAAAGGGCCCATGGGACACATTCAAAAAAAGCTTTCACACGCCGTTTTCGATCGGATCCCACGACGAATGCCACAATTAGCAGAGGTACAACTCCGCCAGCCAGGAGATTGATAAGTGCTGCCTTTTCTGGAATTCCTGAAATTGCGAGTTCGGCAAAACCGACCCGAACAGGTGTGCCGACAGCCCCAAATGCGACAGCTGTGCTATTTGCAACTAAGCAGATCAAAATCGACATCAAAGCGGGAAAGCCGATTCCGACCAGAAGGGGTGCGACCACCAAGGCAGGAGTTCCAAACCCAGAGGTTCCCTCGATGAAGCTTCCAAAAAACCAGGCTAATAAAATCGCCTGAATACGGCGATCAAGACTGAGCGAGCTTAACAAGGATTCGAGTTGACTGATCACTCCGATTTTCTTCAGATAGTTTAAAAAAATGATGGCACCGAAAATGATTAATAAAATATCCAGAGTAATTAACGAGCCTTTTCCTACTGCCGAGCCTAAATAGGCTAGGGGAAGAGACCACTTTACAATTGCGATCAGAGCGGTAAACGCGAAAGTAACAGCAGCGACATACTGAACTTTGATCCGCAAGATCAGCAAAAGAACCACGAACACAAGAATTGGCGATGCCGCAAATATAAAGTTCACTGAACAAGATTAACGTTTTTGAGTATTGCGAACAATCGGAAAGGGACGATAAGTTTTACTAGAAAAAGTGTGCGGGCATTATGAAAAGTGGGAAAGAACCGGAGAAAAATGGTGATGCTGGCACGACTCGAACGTGCGACCTATTGCTTAGAAGGCAATTGCTCTATCCAGCTGAGCTACAGCACCACAGATAAGTGATTATCTCTGAAGTGGCAGAAACTATCAAATCTATTTGAAAATTCCAAGAACAGGGCTTGAAAAAAGATGAACAGCGCGTTGCAGCAATTTAGCTTGGGTGATTCTCCGAACCGAAGCTCGAGTAAAGCTCGTCTCTCCGTGACTGTTAAAAACACCTTTTAAGCGAGACGGCGACGTTGAAGGCTTGCGCAAAGAGCGACGCCCATCAGAATGATGTACCAAATTGTCAGAATCCAGATCAGTAACAGAGGTAGAGCTGCAAAAGAGCCATAGATCTTGTTGTAACTGAAAAACTTCATAACAAGTCTTAGAAACCCCTGATGTACACCGTAAAGTCCTAGAGCTGTAAAAACAGAGCTGATTAAGGCAGGGAACTTTCGAACATGAGTGGCCGGAACAACCTTAAAGACTAAGAATAAGCTTCCGATCAATACAAGCCAATTCGATACTTTCGCGGGAACGTAGCTGTGTACGAATTTGAATTGCTCCAGGGAATTAAAACCGATGTAAACGGCCAGTAAGACAGGGATCAGCAGGATAAAGGCCCATTGATAAATGAGGCGCGCATAAAGAGGACGAGTGTTTTTGATATTCCACACACGGTTGATGCCAACTTCCATGTCGTTGGTCATTCGCAGAGACGTCAAAAACAAAAAGACCGCCCCCGTAGTCCCTAATTTTCCCGCATGGACATTTTTGAGGAAGCTGCGAAAGACTCTCGAGGCATCACCGCCAACGGCCTCACGCATGTATTGAAAAAGTAGATGTTCAACCTTCGGGTAAAAAGCTTCAAGTCCGCCTATCGACTGGAATGTTGCAAGGACCACAGCCAGAAACGGTACCAGCCCTAAAAGAGAAGAAAACGCTAACGACCCTGCGACCAGTTGTACCTCGCCCACGCGGACTTGTCGCCAGGCATCTCGGCAGACCGAAATGAAATTTCTAAAGCCAAAAACGTTTCTGTACCGCAAAGTCATTTCCGCTTCTTTCAATCAAGGCAGCATCACAATAAGGATCGTGCTCGAAAAAAAGATACCATGACTGATCAGCGGCTTCACCAAGATACTTTTGTTTTTCTTCCATCAGGGTTAAGGGCTGCAGGTCATAGCCCATCAACCAAGGTGTTCTGACATGGCTGCTGGTGGGGACAAGGTCTGCACAGAATAGCAATGATTTTTTACCATCGCTGACTTTCACAACTTGTTGGCCCTGAGTGTGACCATTCGAAACTAAAACTGATACGCCTGGCAGGATGTCATTTTGTGGACCTTTCAAAATATTCGCCACACCACTATCAAGCAGCGGTTGAAAGTTCGGTGCAAAGTAACTAGCCTTTTCACGCAAGTTGGGTTTGCTCGCGGTTTCCAGATTCATTTCCTGAATCCAGTACTTTGCATTGGGGAAAGTGGGCACAACCTGACCGTTGACTTCCGTTGTGGCGCCTCCGGCATGGTCGAAATGCAGATGAGTCAGTATGACGTGATGAATATTCTCTGGCTTCAATCCATTGGCAGCAAGGCTTTTCATAAGAGAAGGCCCGCTTTCGTCCATAGCATACATTTCTTTAAATTTGCCGCCCAGTTTCTCGCCATACTTTGCAATAAAATCGGCGCCATTTCCGGTGTCGATCAAAATGTTCAAGTCTTTCGATTTTAACAAAAGACATCGAGCCTCCATCGGAATTCGATTTTTTTCATCAGGAGGATTCGAGCGCTCCCATAAAACTCGAGGAACTGTTCCAAACATGGCTCCGCCGTCTAAGCCAAAGATGCCTGTTGGGATCGGACAAATCTCATAGGGCCCGATGTGGATTTTTGTTTTTTCAACTTCAAAGTTGTTCGGCGTTACCATGAGTAGGCTCCTCCTGCGTTTTCAGTTCAGCAAAAGCGTTGGGATTGATAGTCATCACCCATTCCTTATAAGCAGCATACACCTCTTGGATCGGACCTGGAGGGTGAACGGGACCTACGTGCAGAATAAGTTTTCCGGGCTTAGGCATCGACTGACCCTTCGGCCACAGTTGCATGACTCCGTCTAAATATGTGAACAGCAGAGGTGTTTTGGTGCGCTCTGAAAAGATCGACACACCTCTTTTGAATTCCTGAATTTTGCCGTCTTTGGAACGTGTGCCTTCCGGAAAAATAATCAACCACATGCGCGGCAGCTCGTTCAGCAGTTTCAGAATCAGATTAATGGCTTCGCCTTTGCGGTCTTTACGGTCGATAGGAATAGCTCCCAAGCAATGCTGGGAGAAGAACATAAAGACCGGGTTGCTGAAAAAGTAATCCTTGGCGGCGGCTATGTATAAGTCCAACCAGTATCTGCGAGGAATGGATGCAGCAATGGAAACCGCATCCAAATGGCTGGCGTGGTTGCTAATAATAATCAGCTTAGGCTGCTCTTTATGGATCTGAGAAAAAGGAGTGCCCCGCACTTCCAGCCGGATGTAGAACTTGTAGAGAATATTCTTTAGAACGATGGACCAAAGAAAGCGCATGCACACGCTGAACAAGTCGATATGACGAGTAAACAATGGCAAATGCTTTAGATAGGTTGGCAGCTTGGTCCACTGCTCGTTTTCGTAGTCCCAATCTTTCATAGAATGACCGTCATCACATAATAATAAATCGGAGCCACAAAAATCAGACGATCCATGCGGTGAAGGAAGTCACCTCGGCCGATGATGAAAGGTCCCACTGTTTTCATGCCGGCATCTCGGCGCACAACTGTCATTACGAGGTCGCCGACGAAGCCGCCCAAAGAGGCGACCAACCCCGCAGCCAGCCAGTATTTATCTGAGCCATCAGGAAGTAGGAACCTCATAGATCCAGCCAGGAACACTGTCAAAAGCGCAGAAACCAACGTACTGCCCACAGTTCTGCGGGGATTGATTCCCGGGAAAAGCTTCCAACCACCGATGTAGCGACTGACAGCTAAATTCGTATTGTCACAGAATTCCGTCAAAATAATTAGATACATCATCTGGAAGACACCATTTGGGAACTTCATGATCAGACCCAAATGCATGAATGACCAGCCCAGAAATATAAAGGCAAGAAGAGTCAGAGAAATGTACTGAATCATGCGTTTATAGGAATTACGAACTAAAGGGACCAAGCACGTTACACCCAAAACCATCATTGGCATGGCATTGTAAATATCCAGGCGATCAGACCAGGTACAAATGCCCAGTCCGATAATGCCGGCATAACAGATCATCACGAAATGACTGCGATGAAACATTCCCATAATCTGGAAGAAAACCTTGGCTCCAAGGATTGCCAAAACAGTCAGAACCACAAGTGGCCAAGGTTCTGGAAGCCCCATCAATACAAATAGAGCAGGCGCTACGATCAGCCAGGATTTGATACTGGCCCAAGACTGTACGAAGTAATAGTTCTTCTTACGGAAAAAGAAGACGATCGCTGCAGATCCAAAAATGATCGACAGAACAATAAGAACGGTTTGGCGGTAAATAGGACTTTCCCAAGCCGTCGGCATAGCGATACGTAAGGGAAGACTGAAATCAAAGTCGATCATGAAGGCTCCTCATCGAGCTTGTAGTCCTTAATTTTTTTGTAGAGATTAGAGCGAGAAATTTGCAGGATTTTTGCTGCCTGCTCAATATCTTCGGCTTGCTTCAGGCAAGAGCGTAAGACATGGGCTTCAAATTCTTCCACTAAAAGGTTCAGACCTTTATTAAAATCTATGACTGTATAAGACGGCGTCTGTGGCAAGCTGGTATTTGGTTTTAACCAGGTGGCGACGTCGACTTCTCTAATAAAAGGCAAAGGTGAAGTTAAACTGAGCTGTTCGCAAACGCGTTTCAGCTCGCGAACATTTCCAGGCCAGTTGTACTTTTTCAAAGCAGCAATGCCGTCATCAGAAAAAGATTTATTCCGGCGGGGTCGTTCTGCCGCCAGAAAATGTTTGGCAAGTTCGTCAATATCGTCGAGTCGCTCGCGCAGATGCGGCAAACGTAGATGTTGAGAGTTCAAACGATAAAGAAGGTCCTCACGGAAAGTACCCTCAGCCACCATTTTTTCCAAAGAGCGGTTGCTGGCAGCAATCACGCGTGTTTTCACGTGAATACTTTCTTTAGCACCTACTCTGCGTACTTCGCCGCTTTCCAGGAATCTTAAAAGCTTGGCTTGCTGAGAGAGTGGCATGGCTTCAATTTCATCAAGAAAAAGATCCCCACCATTGGCTGCTTCAGTTAGACCCATTTTGTTTTGGTCGGCCCCCGTGAAGGCGCCTTTAACGTGGCCGAAGAATTCTGATTCAAAAAGATTTTCTGGAATGCTCGCAAGGTTCACGGCAATAAAAGGGCGGTCACCTTCTTGTTCATGCAGCAGGCGTGCGACGACTTCTTTTCCGCAACCAGTTTCGCCCTCAATCAAGACCGGACTGGTTTCACCTTTGAGTTCTGCCAAACGTTTTTTGATTTTTTGCGAAGCTTCGGAATCACCCACCCAGCGAGTGGAACGGCGGTTGGCATTTGGATCTATACTGCGCAGGTCCCAGAGCGCTTCAATTTTTTCCAAAACAAGCAAGATTTCTTCAGGCATCAGCGGTTTCGCCAAGAAACGCTGAGCTCCCGCTTTCAGGCAGCTTTCCATCAAGGGCCGACTCAGATCCCCCGACATCGCAACGACCTCAAGCTGGCTATTGTGTTTCAGCAAGTTTTCTATAACTTCGGGACCTTGAGGCTTCTTTTGGCCAGGCTCCAAATGCATGTCCACAAATGCCGCATGATAAAAACGTTCGTATTGAATGGCTTGCAAAGTCGGCGCTGAAAACACCTTCCAATGGGTAGGAAGAGTCATTTTCAGAGATTGATGAATCAAAGGATCATCATCCACAATCAGTAGAGAAAAAACTCGAGTTGCAGCCATAGAAATAGCATGGACCCCTAAAGACACTTTGACTACTCTTAGTGCGCATCGTCAGTAGTGACGAACCGATGCTTTCTGTTTAGACTTAACCGGTGCCGTGGAGGTTTCATGAGTCAATTACGAGTGCTTTTAGTCGAAGGAATTCATCCTGTAGCTGTAGAAAGATTGCAAGAGGAGGGATTCAAGGTCGATCTCATACCTCACGCGCCTTCAGAAGAAGAGCTTCTAAAAACTTTGCCTCAGTATGATGCCATCGGCATCCGCTCCAAAACTCTGCTGACAGCGGATATTCTTGAAAGAAATCGCCACCTCATGACCATTGGATGCTTTTGCATTGGAACGAATCAAGTCGATGTTCTTCATGCCAGAGAGTTGGGGATTCCGGTTTTTAATGCTCCCCATTCAAACACTCGGTCCGTCGCGGAACTTGTCATTGCCGAAATGGTTTCGTTGTCACGCCAACTGGGGGACCGGAACACCAAAGCTCACTTAGGCGAGTGGGTAAAATCGGCGGGCGGTTCTAAGGAAGTTCGCGGAAAAACGTTAGGCATTGTGGGGTATGGGCATATTGGCAGCCAGGTCAGTGTTCTGGCCGAAGCAATGGGATTGCGAGTGGTTTTCTATGACGTTCTTAAAAAGCTGCCACTGGGAAATGCGCAGTCGCTTCCGTCTTTGGAAGAGCTCTTGAAGATTTCAGATTTCGTCACTCTGCACGTACCTGAAACACTAGACACAAAAAACATGATCGGTTCCCGCGAGCTTCGGCAAATGAAGGCGAATAGTTTCCTGATTAATGCCAGCCGAGGTACGGTTGTCGATATTCCCGCTTTGGTAGAAGCACTTAAGTCGGGTCATATCGCAGGTTGTGCGATCGATGTCTTTCCAGAAGAGCCTGCGTCCAATAAAGAAAAGTTTGTATCACCCCTGCAAGGAATGCCGAATGTTATTCTGACTCCGCATATTGGTGGAAGCACCGAGGAAGCCCAGTATGCCATCGGACTTGAAGTTGCTGACAGTTTCCGTCGGTATCTTAAGATTGGTTCTTCTTCTGGCGCCGTGAATTTTCCGAATGTGGATCTGCCGGTCAAAACAGGGGCGTCTCGTATCTTGAACGTTCACCGCAACGAGCCTGGGGTGCTGGGCGAGATCAACGGAATTATTTCCAAGGCCGGGGCGAATATCGAAGGGCAGTATCTTTCCACTGACGAAAAGATTGGTTACCTTGTCATGGATGTTCATGCATCCCATGGGAATACTTTGGCGGATGAAATCGGACGTTTAAGTCGGTCGCTTCGCACTCGCTTGCTTTACTAGATCTTCTTGGTGCTAGGGTTGCTGGGTTTTGGGGTCGGGGGCAAGTTGTGGTGTTGTGTGGATTCGGACTCGACTCAAGTTTAAGTATAAACTCAAGCTCTCGTTGCCGGACGAGAGCTAATTGCGCTTCTATTTTTTGTCTTTGAGGATGCGGATTTCGTAGCGTTTTTGGAGGGCGTCGAGATCTTCTTGGTGGGCCCGCACTTTTAGGATCACTCCGTTTTCGTCGTAGGCTTCTGAAAGAACGCGGATTTTTGCGCGGATGTCGCCGATGGCTCCTTGAACTGTGTAGGGGACCAAGACCTCTTTGTCGACCATTTCGGTTTCGAAGAATTTGATCAGTTGTTCGCGTAAAGATTTGATGTCGTCTTGGTTGCGAGTGGACAGATAGACGGCGTCAGGGAATTCGCTTTTTAATTCTTGCAGTTGCTCTGCGCTGAGGCAGTCGATTTTATTAAGAACCAAATAGCTTGGAATTTCTGCAGCGCCGACTTCGGCGAGGACTTTTTTGGTGACTTCCAATTGTGAGCGGAATGAGGGGTCCGCGGAATCGACCACGTACAAAAGTAATGAGGCATTCAGGGCTTCGTCCAGTGTCGATTTGAACGAAGCGACCAAGTCGTGCGGAAGTTTTTTAATAAACCCGACCGTATCGGATAGCAAAATTTTTGGACGTGTTTCTGGATAAATGGCTCTGACTGTGGTGTCGAGGGTTGCGAAGAGTTTATCCGCTACCAAGACTTCGCTGCCAGTCATCGCGCGCATTAAAGAGGACTTCCCGGCATTGGTGTAACCGACAAGAGCCACCGAGATTTCTTGTTCTCTGCGCGCTCTGCGAGTCAAATGCTCTTGGCCGATTGATGCCAGTTCGTTTTTAAGTTCTTTAACGCGATCTCTGATTTTACGGCGATCTAGTTCGATGCTGCTTTCGCCCGCGCCTTTGCCGCCGACGCCGCCGCCTTGGCGATCTTCACCGCCGCCGGTTTCGCGCAAGCGTGGCGCCACGTACATCAGTCGAGCAATTTCAACTTGCAGGCGGGCTGCGCGAGTGCGCGCGTGGCGACTAAAGATTTCGATAATCACACCAGTACGATCCAGAACTTGTACGCCAGTCGCGCTTTCGACATTTCTCAGTTGCGAAGGCGATAAATCACAGTCAAAGATAACGACATCGGCTTTTTCTTTGGGGGCCGTGCTGTCGCCATGATCTTCTGGCTCGGTGGAATCGACTTCTTCCCAGCCATCGTCTCTTTCGAACTCGTCAGCGTCCGCTTTCTTCTCAAACTTCAAGGCTGCCTTGTGTTTTTTATGAACGACCATCGCAGCGACGGTCCCTGTTCCCCCTGTCCAGTCTGCCAGTTCTTTCAGTTTTCCATCGCCCAGAACTGTGGCGCCTCTTTGCGAAGGACGGCGCTGAGACATTCTGCCAATCACACGGTAGCCCAGAGTTGTCACCAAACGAGCCAGTTCATCAAGTGAGCTTGAGTTCTCTTGGTCGGTGACAGACGGCAATTGAATGCCAACGAGAACAGCAGTTTTTATTTTTTCAGATGTAGAGATCATGGGGACCTTAGTGAATTAACACTTTTTAAAATTTAGATAACTTTTCCTGGGTTCATGATGTTGTCGGGATCAAAAACATTTTTAATCCCTTTCATCAGTTCGATTTCTGCTGCCGAACGGGTGTAATGCAGGAAGGATTTCTTAGTAAGACCGACTCCGTGCTCAGCAGAAATGGAACCCTGATACTTTTTGACGGTTTCAAAAACAAGAACGTCCACTTTACGACATTCTTGAACAAACTCTTCTTTGCTCATGCCTTGAGGTCGCAAGATATTGATGTGCAAGTTGCCATCACCAATGTGACCGAACCACACCACTTCCCAAGTCGGATAGGCTTGAGAAAGGATCTTTTCAAGATCGTCCATAAATGGTGGCACTTTAGAGATCGCAACCGCGATGTCATTCTTGTAGGGCGAAAACGGCGCAAGAGATTCTGAAATGTCTTCGCGGTATCGCCAGAAAGTTTTTTGCTGAACATCGGATTGGCTGATGACGCCATCTAATACCCAAGACTCTTCAAGACATTTTTCAAAGACGGCTAGGGCTTGTTCTTCTTCTTGGTCATTACGGGCTTCGACTTCGGCAAGAACATAAAACGGACAACTGGTTTCGAGAGGCGCAGACAAATTCGTGTGATGCAAAACATGCTTCAGAGCTTTGTCCGAGAACATTTCAAAAGCCACCAACGAAGTTTTTGTTTTAAACTCGGCAAAGATCTTCATGACGCTATCAAGACCGCTGACTCCCATGACCAGCGCTTTCATGGCTGGAGGGGCTGCGGCTAAGCGAACTGTCGCTTCGGTAATAAAACCCAGAGTTCCCTCTGAGCCGATAAAGAGATGCCTCAGATCATAACCGGTGGCGTTCTTAACCAGCGCGCGATTCAGATCGAGGACTTCTCCAGTTCCGGTCACGACTTTTAAACCGACGATCCAGTCGCGAGTCAGTCCATAGCGCACGACCTTAATGCCGCCAGCATTGGTGGCAATGGTTCCGCCCATTTGCGCTGAACCGCGAGCGGCGAAATCAACGGGATAAAAAAGATTCTTAGTCACTGCAAATTGTTGAAGTGCTTCGGTAACGACACCAGGTTCAATAACCACCGTTTGATCGATAGGATTGAACTCTTTGATTCTGTTCATTTGATCGAACGAAACGACAACTTCGCCGTTGGTTGCGACCGCGGCTCCGGAAAGTCCGGTGCGACCGCCTGAAGGGATCAGAGCGACTTTGTTTTTGCGAGCCCATTGAACCAGGGCTGCGACTTCTTCGGTTTTCCGCGGGAAAACAATCGCGGAAGCTTTGATGTCGAAATAGGTTGTCCAGTCACGTCCCCAGTATTTGAGGCTTTCCTCGTCCGTTTTGATTTGATCTTTTTGCAGAATGGATTCGAGTTCGAGGAAATTCACAGACATGCTATTATCCTATTCTTCGTCGGAAATCCGGCGGCGTCGCTCTCGTAAAGTTCTTGTATTGAAGAAAGCATAGATGGGACAAAGTCCCCAGCCTGCAGTGATCAGACCGTAAAGTCCGATGTAAGCCCAGAAAGGGCCCCCTGCAATTGCATAGGCGGTGAGGATCACACCAAAGATGAATCTTAGAATGCGATCCCACATCGCCATATTACAGCGCATATTACTTCAGAAGCTCCTGGAGCTCTCCAGTTTGGTACATTTCCATCATGATGTCGCTGCCACCAACAAGTTGCTTGTTCACGTAAAGCTGAGGAATCGTTGGCCAGTTGCCAAATTCCTTGATGCCGTTACGGATCGCTTCATCTTCCAAAACATTCACGTCGTGGAACTGAACTCCCATGTCTTGCAAAATAGAGCAAGCGCGTGCAGAGAAACCGCACATAGGGAACTGTTGAGTGCCCTTCATGAAAAGGACGATTTTATTATCGTTTAATAGGCTCGAGATTTTTTCTTTAACATCAGACATATTTGGATCCTTTTTTCTTGGAATTATAAATGATTCTGGAAAGCCCTGCCACAGCCGATTTACTCGCCTAAGGGACCTTTGTCTTAATCGACAAAGCGTGAACCTCGCCGGTTTTAAGTTCTGGACCAAAACATCCCATCACATGTTGATGTTGCTGAATACGAGACATGCCTGCAAAAACAGCGCTCTCAACAAAAACTTCGTAATGATCTTGGGTGCCGGTCAGATCAAAAATTTCGATCTTAGCAGCGGGATAGTTCTCTTCTAATCTTTGTTTCATTTTCTCTGGCGTCATGTCGGGGAAGTTAGCAGACCCGTCGGGTGAAGTCCAGCAGATGAGCGGGCCCATGAAAGGCCGAAGCGGCAGGGGCGGCGGAGTCTTGATTGATGCAGGCGGTCAGTGTAGTATGGCGCCATGTTTGGACCGACTTACCGACTCTTAAAAGTGCTTTCTCTCGTATTTGTGGCGATGATTTTCTACAGCCTGGCTCGGTTGGAGTTTTTGGTCTGGAACTGGAACCTTTTCAGCGGCAAGGCTTTCGCAGACGTCTTATGGTCTTTTGTGGTTGGTTGGCGCTTCGATTTGGCGGCAGTTCTTTCGTTGTCAGCGCCTTTAGTTCTGTTAGCTATCATTCCTTGGCCACAGAAGTGGAATAAAGCCTGGCTGTGGGCGAGTTTGGTTATTTTTTGGGTTCTGCAAACTCCGTTTTTCATTCTGAATCTGGTTGATACCGAGTTTATCAACTTCGTGGGTCGGCGGTTTTCTTACGATACTTTGTTCATATTAAATGAAGCCCAAGGGAAGTTCCTACAGTTTGTCGGGACTTATTGGCCGTTGTTTGTGGTGAACACTCTGTTGGTGGCGGGTTTCATTTTTTCGGCTTGGAAAATTTTCACAGGGACGCTGACCCAGTGGTCTTGGCCGACGGGAAAAAAGCTGAAACTGTGGGGCTCCCATGCCTTGATTTCATTTTTTGTCTTAGCTTTGACGGTAGTAGGGATTCGCGGAGGCTTGCAGAAAAAGCCAGTCAATTTTGTGAATGCCAATATTTTTTCCGCACCGTTGCTGAACAATCTTGTTTTAAATTCGTCATTTACCTTTATTAAGAGCTATGGAGCCAAAGAACTGCCCCGAGAAAAATACTTCACCGATCAGAAGGAGCTTTTGTCCCAACTGAACGGCTCGCTCAAAGGTTCATTGTTAGAAGGCCGCAGACCTTCACAGCCTCAAAACGTGGTCGTGATCATTTTGGAAAGTTTTGCTGAAGAGTATATCGGTCCCCATCAGGGACAAACATTCACTCCGTTCTTGGATTCCTTGAAAGAAAAATCACTGAGTTTCGAAAACTCCTACGCGAATGGCAGACGGTCCATCGAAGGTATTGCCGCCATCATGGCGGGCATTCCGGCTTTGATGAGCGAACCTTTTATCTCCTCTCATTTTACCTCGAATCATTTTCTAGGCTTGGGAACTTTGCTAGGTCAGCAAAAGTACTCCACCGGTTTCTTTCACGGCGGACGCAACGGCACGATGTATTTCGACTCTTTCATGCAAAGTGCCGGGGTGGAAAAATATTTTGGTTCGGTAGAGTATAGTAATGACAAAGACGACGACGGCGTCTGGGGAATCTGGGATGAACCGTTCTTGCAATACATGATCGGCCAAATCGATCAGTTCCCGAAACCTTTCATGACTTCGGTTTTTACCTTGAGCAGTCATCACCCGTTTAAAGTGCCCGAGCAATACAAGAGCCAGCTTCCGAAAGGGTCTTTAGAGATTCTGCAAACGATCGCTTACACTGATCTTGCTCTTAAAAAGTTCTTTGACGAGGCTTCGAAAAAACCTTGGTTCAAAGACACTTTGTTCATTATTACCGCCGATCACACGTCGATGCGCTACCGACCTGAATATGAAAACGATATCGGTGTCTACCGCGTGCCGTTGATCCTGTATCATCCGACTTACAAATTCCCAGAGGTCGATCGTTCGATGGTCGTTCAACACATCGACATCTTGCCAACAGTGATGGATTTCCTGGGTCTGCAAGAAAAAGATAAAAACTATCTGGGCAGTTCAGTATTTGTCCCAGGCGACAAAGTAGCGATCAACTTTATCGACGGCAGATACATCCTAGCCGCCAAAGATCACTTCCTACGCTGGAGCCCCGGCTCAGGACAACCACAAATCTTTAGCATCCGCGATTGGTCAGGCACGAAAGAACTGCAACCCCAGAGCGACGCGAACCTAGCAGCTCGCTCGCAAGAACTTCTGAAAAAGCTAAAGGCCAACATCCAATACTTCAACGAAGGCATGTGGGATAATAAGCTTTACTACCCGGCTTCCGAACAAGCTATTTCGGGTTCTAATTAATTCTTTCGCGCCTCCGTGTAGTATCCTAGTGTTAACGCCTGAGCGATTTTATATTTAGCAGGGGCTTCTTAGAGCTTTAGTTGCTGGCGGACTTCTCGGAACGAAACACAAAATTATTATGCGTTCGGCACAGCAATCGCAAGTTCTCGATCTGATTGGAGCCGCCGAGGGACCATGGACGAATGTGATCAATCTGCAATTGGTATTTGGAATCGCATCTCTTTCCCGTTTTTTGATCGGTGAACTCGCAACAACCATTTGATTTCTTGAATAATGCGCGTTTGATTTCGATTGAGATGTATTGTCGAGGTCTTTTGGCCTCTTGCGACTTCTTAGTGGCGAAGCTTTGCGTTAATTGCCTTTGCTTGCTTTGAAGCTTTTCTGTTTGTGTTTTGGTTAAGTCATTGTTCTTTTCGACGTTACCCATCACAACTTTTGCAGGGGAAAGTTTTTTCCGGTTAAATTCCTTCGCTAGCTGTGAAATCACTTCACTCCAATTTCCTTCATGGCAAACATGGGATAACAAACTTTTAGCTTGCTCTAGTTCGGCGAACTGTTCCTTTGTAAATGTTAATTCGATCCGAACTGAGTCGTCTTTTTGTGGTCTTACGGCCTCATGTACTTGAACCGGACGATTGAATTCAGAGGCCAGCACTTTTTCAGTTTCAAAGGCGGATTTGTTCTCGATTTTTTCAAGAACCTCGAGCGTTGCCGATGGAGTTAAAGCTTGGCCTCCTGACGGAGTCTGTTCTCTTAATGATTTCTGCACTTGAGTGAGCTGGGAAAGGTTCAGCTTTCCTTCCTCGACTTTGACGGCAATCTCGGGAACTTTTCTTAGCAGCCGTGCAGATTGAAGACGTCGGTAGGCAGATGACTCGGAATAGCCAAGGCCTTTCGTGAGATAACTGTACATTCCGTCATAGCCGAGCTTTGCATAAAGCTTGCGATCTTCTATTTCTACAATATGAAGCAGAACTAAATGAGTAATTTTGCGTTCCGTCCGAACAAGCTTTTCCATTCGAGAAATAAGTTCTTGATTGGAAATTTGCGTGAGTGACATAAAACCTCCTAAAGATCAGAAGGACTATATCACGACTTTTTGAGACTCTTTTTTGCGGTTTTTATTAGTTCAGTGACCTCTGCAAGAACTTGATCAGTTGCTGAGTTATTTCGTTTAAAGCGGCCTTGGCGAAGAATAAATAGATATTTTGAGTGGGGTCGTGTATCAAAAAAATAAAATGAATAGTGCCCAATTGGTGAGGCGGGATTAGTGTCGCAAGAGAAATATTTAAATTTTACTTTTCAACGCATAGCTTCGCCGCTGCGGAGATTTTCTCGTTTCGTCCGACAGTTTTAGCGCCGATACCTTTATTCATCAGGCAACCTCAGGACTATGCATCTTGTTTGCTATAGACAGGTTCTTATTTATACCGACATAATATTAAAAGTACGCAGTTCCAAACTATGGCGGGAGGGACGTGTTAAAAAATCTGCTTAAATTTGCCTCAGCTTATCAAGGCTTGGCGTTTTCGGTTCTTTTTGTATTAGAGATCTGGGTTCATGTTCTTATACTTAAATACGATCTTAAAGTATTTACAGTAAATAGACTATCGAGTATCCCGACTCTAGTTATGAATTTGTCCTTGGCCTTGTTTTTCTATAACGCAGCGAAGGTGGTAGGGAATGAATCAGGTGCACGTGATAAATTTCAGTTCTGGGGAAAATGTTCGATTTTAACGGTGGGAATTGTACAGTTATTGGCTGTTTTCTTTCCGAAACAAAATTCTCACATTAGTTACCTAGAAAATGCCGATTCGCTAAGTAACGGATACGAGGCTCTTGCATTTCTATTTCAGCACAGCTTCCTTGCATATCAGATTCTTGATATTTTCTCATCGTCATCTAATTTGCTGTTTACAACAATGATTTACTTATTTGTAAATAAAATCGTTTATGGTGATAGAAAAGATCAGAAGTGCCTGGGAATATGAAAAACAGATTTGCAAAGATTGGTATTTGGTGCGTACGTGCATTGTTTTTAGCAGTAATTGCCTATGGTATTGATCGTCTATGGTTGAACATCTTTTTGGCTGTCCTTATGTTTTTAGTATTTGAGCTAATAGTGATGTATGTTGATAGTACCTGGTTTAAAAAATAGCGACTCTGATTCATGCTTAAGGCAAGATAGATATTTATGATGCCAGTTTTAATGACTCTACTTTTTTTAGTGAATGCGGCGGTGGCAAAACGCTTAAATCCTGAATGTTCTAACGTCGAAAGAGCAGGTATTGATGTTATCATAGATAGTCAAAACAACACTGTGGATACGCTTTTTGAATTGCATCAAAAAATTGAAAAATGTAGTGCAATGGATGGATATATTGCCGAAGGATTTCAAGATTTATCAAATCGCCTTTTGGCTGAAAATTGGAAGATGGTTGTAAAATCTGAGTATCTTAACGATCAAAAGTTTCGTTCGGCGGTTCTCATGACAATCTCTGATGGATCTGGAAAAAATGTTTTTAATGAGTTATGCGCCAATGCAAAAGATCACCCTAAACTGAATTCAAAGTTTGCAGAAGAGGTTAGCAAGAAATGTGTTGAGACTGAGGAATGGATTAGGAAAGAGCTTAAGAAGTAGCTTTTTGTTTTTCCCATTTGGAGTCTCCTCAAACAAATTTGGTCGAGACCTATAAAGCCTTTTTAAAGACGGCTTTTTCGATGGCCGCAAGTCTGCTTTCTATCGAAGGCTTATTCATCACATCTCGAAGATATTTATTGAGCAAAGTTTGATAAGGTAGGTGCTGCTTATCGGCTTCTGCTTGTAGCCAAGAGAAAATATCAGCGTCAATTCTTATGCTTGTTTGGACTTTGGTTTCTTTAGCATTTAGGACGGGCTTTTTTCTTACTTTGCCTTTTGAGAAATCATATTCTTTTTTCATAAGTGTGGGCCTCGTTTTTAGTCGCTTTTCGTGCGGAAATAATTCTTATTTCGTCTTCATATCGATAAACATAGACAACTGTAAGCAGCCGAGCTCGGGCGGAAAAGCCGATAAGGATAAACCTTTGCTCGTTATGTCTGCGGTCCTCAAGCTCGATGGTGCTATCGGCAAAGAGCACCGTTGAAGCTTCTTCAAAAGAAACGCCGTGTTTCTTTAAGTTCGCTAGCGCTTTTTGGGAATGCCAGGTGACGACTCTGCCTACAATGTAATACATTGTATTTTTTGTGTCAAGTTTTGCGGCAGGCTCGATTTTTGGTGAATTAGGCTTATGTTTATTTTTCACGGCGATATCTTCGATAGGGTTTTAAGTCGAATTTCAAAAGCCAATTCGGTGCCTTAACTCGAAGAAGACCGTCTCTTTTTGAAGCGCGGATTTCGACAATGAGGCCGGAGGGCGTTCTGCCTTCGACTCGTCTGGGCCTTGGTCGGGAAGGCTTTTATTGGTACTCAGAACAGCCGAATTTGCCGATAATATTTAGAACTATTTGCATGTTTTGAGGGTGGCTTTGGGCACGGACGATTCAGATAAAAATAAAACGCAAACTCCTGGGATTTTTATCGATAAGAAGTTGGCGAATTATGGGGATTATAAAAAGTCTGCGCCGATTGCGCCAGTTCAAGGGGTAGCTGCGCCCGTGGCGAAACCCATTCTGAGCAGTGATTTTTATGTGTCCATCGAAAAAACGGCTTTGCCTTATTTCAAAGACCTGCTGGGCTTAGATCAAATCCTCGAAGAGTTCTCTAAAAACCTGGCTTCGTTCCTCACTAAAAAAGAAGAACACGCGATGTTCAACCTGTGGTCGGGATCGACTCTGTCGGGAAAGACGACTTTGGCAAAAAGACTCAGTGGCCAAGAGGGTTTTAAGACCTTCACAACGGGCGGGGTTAAAGCTCTCTATTTCGATTGTTATGCTGTCAAAGAGGGCTTCGATAGTATCAAGACTGACTGGCAAGATAAGAATAAAATGCCGAACAATAGCATCATCTTTATCGATGAAATTGAAAAATGTTTGGATGAGACTCACAAGTTGGTCGACGGAACCTTTGTAAACCGCTTTCGCAAGTTTTTAGAAGATCTGACTCGAACCAGAAAGCTGTTCTTTGTCTTTTTAACTCAAGAAAAATCCAACAGAGAAAACGTCAATCGGCTTTTAGGACCGAAGCTTGCAAGCTTAACGGACTTTGATGCTCGTTTCCCTGAATGGACGACGCAGAACTTGCTCAAGATCATTCTGGAAACCGTTGATAGCAAGGGCTTCGAGATTGACAAAAACGCAGCTGCGGAGCTGGCTGTCCATGCCACCAAACATGGAATGGTTCTAGAAATGCAGGGTGTCCTGCAATTGATTGATATTGAACTTCGCCGCGACGGGCGCAAGAAAATCACCGAAGAGATGATGCAGAATATTTTGAAGTCGAGGAGCTAAGCTTGGGAAAATACGACGATCAAGTTGATGAGATTCTAAAAATCATGAACGAAAAGCAGGGGCTCATCGATAAAGAATGGACTCCGACAGCGGTTTTTCAGCAGATGGATTCCAAAATCATCGGCAATGAAAACTATAAACAAACACTGTCGCTCAGCCTTTCCGGATATTTGGGCAAGAATCAACAGCGCCAACATATGTTCGTGGTGGGGCCGAGTGGAACGGGAAAAACTCATCTGATCCGCAAACTTTTGCCAGTTTTCGGCGTGCCTTATATCGTGATCGACTCAAGTTCCTTAGTAGGGCCGGGTTATCAGGGCACGACCCTTGAGGAAGTGCTCGAGGAGTTTTTCAAATCCAATATGCTCGCAGCCAAAAAGTCGATCATCGTGATGGACGAGTTCGATAAAGTCTCTGAAAAAGTGGGAAACAACTGGGCCAATGTGATCCAAAACGAACTGCTCAGTTTGGTGGAAGGTTCGCAAAAAGGATCTATCGATACGCGCAATTCACTGTGGATTTTCTTAGGTGCGTTTGCCTATGCCGATGAAATGAAGCGGGCGAATCCAAAAATGAAAGATACGGATCTTTTGAAGTATGGATTTAAGAACGAACTTTTAGGGCGAATTCAAAGCTTCGTCATGACCGACATTCCGACCAAGCAAGAACTTCTTTTAAGAATTCTGAACAGTGAAGAGCTCACGCATTTTCACACAGAGCTGGAACAAGAAGGAAAAACCGTGCGCTTTACTAACGAAGGCTTGGCCGAGCTGGTAGGCATGGTTCAGCGTCCTGAGTTCGGTATGCGCGTTCTAGCCAAAATTCTCTATGCACTAAAAAGAAACCTGATCTTTAAGAATTCTGAGACAAACATAGAAATCACTCCTGACATGCTTAAAGTTCTGCAACATGACTAATCCAGCACCCAAGAAAACCCCGGAAGCTGCGGCAGCTCCCTCAGGAGCAAAGCAAGAACGAAAGGTTCAAAACACGAGCGCCGTTGAACAGACAGCGGCAGACTCATCGGTTCCGCAGGACCAAATGGAAGAGCTTGTCACAGAGCTTTTAAATGAACTGGATTATATTCAGCACAAAGAACAAAAACAGTCCCACGCGCAAATGATGGCAGGGGCCGCGCCGCCGCTGCTCAAGCCAAGTCTGGCCAAAGAAAAGCTCAGCGCTTTAGGCAGTCAACTTCTGGGTATCTTGGGGCATTGTGGATTGCCTGGGCACATTGCTCATTTTTATAATCTTCAGTTTGAAATTGAAAAGCATATCAAGACGGTCGGCGAATTGGATCCACGCTTTTTGAAAGCCTATGAGTATCTGAAAAGTCATCCCAGCACAGAGGCGGTCTTTGTCTACAATGATAAAATGATGGCAGCCAACCGCAGCGGCGGTCAGCTTATTAAAACTGTTATCTCCGGCTAAGGTTCAAGGCAGAGTCGTCCTGATTAAAGAATTCAAATCGGGGTGTTCCGCCATATCCTTCTGCCAACCAAGAGTAAACGGGGCAATTTTCGAGTCCTTGCACGGGCTCTCCAGTCATGACAAGCATATCGGCACCGACGATAGGAACCGCTAAAAGACCATAAGAGCAGGTTTTACCCGAACTCGGTGACGTCATCGTGGCAATACCGTTCAGTTGATTGTTAGGAAGGGGATCAAATGAAAATTTCCAGTCGCCTGAAATTCCGAAAGACTTCCATTTTCCAATCAGATCTTTTTCTGGATTACCGCGAATGCTTTGCAAGGTTGTGCGCACTGAACTTTCTGGTGAGTTCACCAAGAAAATCTGCTTCGAATCTGGGTGGGTACGAAGCTCCAAAAAGCCAGGAAAGTCTGTTTTGTCTTGATAAGCGCTTTTAGATCCAAAAAGTTTGGCTCCGCTGCTGGAACTGAATTTGATTTGATAGTGGTCCCCTTTGTCGAGCAATTCACCATCTAAGATTCCCAACGATTCCGTTTGGTTTCCCTTAAAGACAAGTCCACCAACTTTGACTTTGTTTTTGGCATCGGGTTTGACCGTAATCAGTCCCCGATATTCTGCACCATTGGCATAAATTCGGAAAGGCGAGTAGACCGGACTGGTGATTTGGCCCAGATCTGGTTTCGGTCCATTTTGCGCAACGAGATAGCGAGCTTGATCAATATTGAACAAAGCCCCGTGGGGGTTTTCCCACCAGTTGGGTAGCACTCGAACACCGAAGATAGGCAAAATGACGGCGATAAAGATGAAAGAAAGAACGGCGAGTTTCATTATTTCTGTCCTTGTAGCAGAATGCCTCTGCGAAAGAATTGTTCGGTGTCTTTTTGTGCAGAATAATAGTTAAGGCCAAAGATCACTGCGATCGATATTCCATAGATCATGGCCAAACGCTTGACTTGCTTATGCAGGTCTTTTTTGTGTTGAGCGATTTCCAATTTATTGTCTTTGGATGTGTTTTGATAGGCTCCAAAGGCGAGGAACGCAAAAATAAGCAGAATCGTAATACTCAATGATGTTAAAAATCCACCGACAAGCCAGAACCCCAGGGGAACGGCAATGAGTGTCGGCCTTTTGACTTTATGAATGAAGCGATCGACTTCTTCTTTGCGAAGCTTTTCTTTAAGAGCCTCAATTTCAGCCTTCCACGTTTTTGCCAGGGACCCAAGCTTGAGCTCTTCCGCGCGAGCGATGATTTTCTGGGCTTCCGCAAAATTATGCGTGGCCTTTGCTTTTTTAAACGAAGCCGTCAGTTCGTCGCTGGATTTTTTATGTTTGTTGGAAAGAGGATCCTTTGTAACGACCAGGCTGCCAAAGTTGAGATAGTAATAGGCGTGACCCTCTTGCCCCTCGTATTTGAAATGCACATCTAAAACAGAATCCTTGCCGTAAACCAAGCGTTCCTTCAAAGTCGCCGGGGGCCGAGAACTTTGCACATGACTTTGCAGCTCGGTCAAAGTGGGATGTAATTCTGGGAAGGGAATTTTCTCTTGAATGTCTGCCATACTAAACTGATCGCTCAAGTATTCTTGTTTCTCTTTATAGTCTAAGAAATGGTCTTTCTTGATGCTTTCTAGAGGACTTAAGAATACTTCGTTCTGTTCAATATGAGTTGTATAGTTCAAATTTTCTGAATGTTTAAAGCCGCCCAGGGTTTTACAGGGAACGCAATCGACCAACGTTTTTCCGAGGCAGGTGCTACAAGGAATCAAACCGTTGGGGTCACAGGCGGTACAGGGCACAGTCTTCTGGGTGCGGCAGGTCTTGCAGGGTATTTCTCCGCTATTACACTGATTACAACGAACAGTGTCGAAACCACGTCCGCCACAAGCTCCGCAAACATCGTCGCCAGTGCCATTGCAGGCGCGGCATTCAATTTTGTTCCCTTGAGAATTTCTGAAATGTCCATCACCACCGCAGGCATTGCAATTGACGTAACCTTTGTGGCAGACAGAGCAATCAACGTTCACTTGTCCAGTGTGGTTACAGTTTGCACAGTCGAAGAATCCGTAGCCATTGCAGCTTGAACAGTCGACCCGCTTCGTGGCGTGACAGGCTCCGCATTTTTCCTTGCCGGATTTATTACATGAGGGGCAGTCGTTGTGACCTTTCTCGTTACAGTCTTTGCAAGGGACGTAGTATTCGGTTCCCGAAATGGTGTCGATGTGAAAGGTTTCGACAAATGAGTTCTTAAATCCCGTTGGAGTTGGAGTGCTCCAAATGTTGATACTTCCGTGAGCCACGCGCGGGCTTGTCGCAAGTTGATCCTTTTTGCTGGGTTTAATGACTACTTTGGATTCACGTTTTTCGATCAGAGTGTCTAACGATAGAGAATAGACATCACAGCATTTACAAGAAGTGATTTCAACTTTTTCACCAAGTTTGGTTTCCAGATTGCCGACTTTTTTAGTGCCCCATTCGGTCAGTGATTTGCGCAAGCGGTTCAAGTCATCGGCGGACGCTTCACGAATGAAAAAGCTCATACTGTAGTTTCTTTCCTGTTTTGATTTGTACTTATGGTAATGAGTTTGAAATGCGACTGGCAAACGGATTGCAATCCCTAGTCATAGGTCCCGGCTGTTAATGTTTTGCCATAAGTTCATAGAGCGCCAGATTGGTTTCAAGTGAGGGGCTGAGTTTTTGGTTCTGCAGTTCCTCCCGGGTGCGTTGGTAAGGGATGAAGCGCAAGGCCTGGGCTTCATCCTGGAATTTCGGGTTTCGTTCGACGATGGCGAGAAGCTCTGTCGAATTTAAGGACGTTTTTGCCAAAAAATGAAGTTCTGGCTTACCCAGCCTTTTTAGCTCTCGAGTTAAGCCCAATAAGAAAATTTCATCGACATCTATTTCTGCTGAGAGCTCTTCAGACAACTCGTTGCGAAGCGCAGTTTGCAGAGAAACGGTCTTGTCTTTTTCAATAGCAATGCTGTAGTTTAGCGCACCACTTGAGGAAGGGCTTAAAGTATTGGCAAAGCTTGAAACTTTATCATTGCGTTCCTGTATGACGAGCTTTTGGTCAGCCGTCAGTAACAAAACATTTAAGCCAAGATGGTTCGAGGTTTTTGAAACCGCCAGTGGCGTCAACGTGGGGCCAGGCTCTAAAAAGGAGCGAAGGCGGACACCGCCGACTTGTATTTCTGGAGAAAGATTTGTTGCTAGGTGAGAGAAGTAGTCAGAAAAGGAAAGATCAAGCTTAATATCATCAGGACTGGAATGAATCTGATCTAAACGCAAGGTAAGACTGTTAAAGGATTTTCTGTTAACTCTAAGAATCTCCTCAAGGTGGATCGCCAAAAAAGGATCCAGAGTGAACTTTTTGGTATTTAACTGTACCGAGACCTTTTCGATGGGCAGTGGCTGCGCTGGTAAGAACTCTGGGACAATAGCAATCTCTTTACCCCATAAACTCAGGAGCTTTTCCAAGTTGTAGGTTTTTTTAAGTTCCTCGTCACTAATGGAAAGACGAGCTTTTTCTTCTTCGAAAAGTTCAAATCGATTGTGATATATATTAAAAACACTGAAGAGGACGATGGGTTCCAATATCAATGCCGTGAAAATTTCAAATGCGTTTTCTTCTAGCCGGACGCCTAAAAGCCAGCCCACTACAATCTGGGCGGCAAATATCAGAGCAAAGAGTGCTGCATACTTGTATATTTTCTTCATTTCTAGAGTTCACTTCTTATGCTGATCAAGAGGCATTCTTTGCAAAGTGTTCTCGTTGAAACTCAGTAAGAGCCACAAGGATCTTGTGCTCACTCATATTAGGCACATGATCAAACTCGACACCTAAAACGAAATGATCTTCAGCAGGTCTAATGTTTTTGATATCACCTTGAACCCGAATGGCACTGCGCTCTCCGAGATGGATATCGGCCTGGATCTTATCGCCGGATTTATAGTTCATGGAATCAGCTGGAACTTCGACGGCACAGCCCTCGGTGCTTAAATCCAAGAGTCGGCAAACTAAGTTTTCCGGGTTATTTGAATGAACTACCGAAAACTTGCTGGGATAGTCGGGAGGAAAGGCATAACGAAAGTTCTTTCGGCGTTGCAAATGAAACAAGTTCAGCACGGGAAGGCTCAAAAACTTGTCATCTACGACTGGTCGAGTTTCAAAAAGGTATCTTTCAGAGCCGATCATAAAGCTGGCTGAACAGAGCGTGTTTGCAAACGAAGGAGCGGGCTCTTCAGGTCTGGAGCACTTGATTGTGAGTACGCCGTTATTGGAAAGGACACTGAGGGTTTTAACTTCAAAGAAGTTATCGCTTTTAAACTGCAGCGAAAAGGCACCGTGATGAGAGAGCGCCTTCTGCATTAACAGTTGTTGATCAGATTCGGTATTGATGGCTTTGAAAAGAACTAACTGCTCTCCCATTACGCCACCGCCACGATCTTATGACCACACTCATGACAGAACTTCGCGCCAGCTTGAAGTTCGACACTGCAAGCAGGGCAAGCGGGGCCGCCACTGGCTTTTTTCTTGGGTTTATCTTCTTTTTCGTCCATGTCGACGAAACCCTTTTCATTCCACTTTTCGATTTCACGAAGCATTTTCCAGCTCTGCTGAATGGAACGGAATTCTTTGACTTCAAATTGCAGCAGAACACCTGAACCGCCATTACGACGCTTCATAAAGACGCCTTTGCCTTCCAAACGGCTGAAATGGTCATTGTTCAGGTTGATGCCGATCTCTTCCTTGCAGTACTCGCCGAACTTGGCGAAGTCTACACTGACAATGCCAAAGCGATCAGCTGTCTCATCGGCGCAGAGCTTTAGCAAGCCGTCGAGCATTTGTTGGCAGAGTTCGTCCACCTTTAAGAGTTCAGAGCGGCCACCTTTAAAATAATAGTACTGATAAAATTCAAAAAAGCTTTCTACTAAGCCAAGATCCAAAAAGTGAACCTTCTGAATCTCATCGGGTCCGTCGGGATTGTCAGGGGCTTTGCCCATTTCATAAAGAGCTAATTTCAGTTTAACAAGAATGTTGATTGCTTGCTCAAGCCTCTTGGGACTTTCTCCCATCACGCGCTGAGAGTACTGTCTCATCATATTCCAGTCGATGACAATTCGACCTGGAGTTGAGTGATCACCTTTATGATTGGCCGTGTGGAATACAGTTCCGAAAACTTTTGCAACTTGATCTTCTGGGCAGGGAGAGGAATCCTTTTCCAGCTTTGAGGAGCGGACTTCATTCACTGCCAGGCGCAGACGATCGGCAAGTGACTTGATGATCACCTTCAACATCTGCGGAGCGCCTTCATATTGTTGTTTTAAAGTCTCAACCGGGATCTCCAGAACTTTTGTTTCTGTCGTCGCGATAGCCGATGTGGGGTGGGTTCCTTGTCCCAGAATGACTTGATCTCCAAGAATGTGAGAGGCACCCAACTGGAACAGGTCGATGGTTTTTTTACCGCGGATCAGGCATTGGTTCGCAGCGCCGGATTGAATTAGATAAACCGAAGTTATCTTTTCGCCGTCTTTATAGATCAACTCACCCTTTTTAAAGGTTTTAGCAGACATTCTGTACGCTCCTTCGCGATATATATCGGTTCATATATCGGCGAAAAAACGTCGCCAATTAAGCGGCCCGGGCTCGTCGCCGGTCCAGATTCTGGGCGGCCTGGACAGAGGTGGGGTTGCGGGGGGTGGGGATTTCGTCTATAACAGCTGACATGGATTATTTTTTCTCTGCGGCACCTCCCGAGCACCAAAAACGCGAAAAGGCGAAAGCCCGAGAGCTGCGTCAAAGCCAATGGTGGAAACAGGAGCTTGGAAAAGGCATCTGTTATCATTGCGGAGAGAAATTCAAATCTACCGAGCTGACCATGGATCATTTGATCCCGATCGCTCGCGGTGGGAAGTCCAATAAAAAGAACTGCGTGCCCTCGTGCAAGGATTGCAACTCGAAAAAAGGCTATAAAACCCGGGCTGAAATGGCCATGGAAGAGCTAAAAAAGGCCTCTTCTGATACCTCCGAGGGTGCCGAAGAAGAGTAAAAAAGGGGCTCATATTCGGTTTTACGCCAAGCAGCGGTGAGCCTTTAGTCTTGCTTTAACACCATGCGTTCGCGTTAACCTATGAAAGTCATTATTAAATTTCGTTAACTCTCGTGAAGGAATCAAGCGACCGTGAGTAAGATTACCAAAAGTAGCACCGCTGAATATTTTGCGAAGAACCTCCAACAGGTGGGGTTTTCGTCCCCTTTAAAAGCTGTTTTAACCACCCTCAAAGAGGCCGTTGATAACTCTTTGGACGCATGCGAAGGCGCTGGAATTCTTCCAGACCTATTGATTGAAATTTCTAAAGCAGGAACAGGATCTACTAAAAATACGGATCTTATTCGCATTGTAGTCGAAGATAACGGTCCCGGTATCGACGCTGATGATTTGGCCAAAGTTTACGGTGAATATTTAGCATCCTCTAAGTTTGGAAGAGGGCAGTGTTCACGCGGGCAACAAGGTATCGGTATTTCTGCTGCGACCACTTGGGCGCAGATGACAAACGCTCGAGGCGTTAATGTTATCTCTAAAACCAAAAAAATGCGTAAGGCTATTTCTGCGCAAGTAGACGTGGATATTAAGTCAAACACGGGTGTTCTTAAAAATAAAGAGTCACTGGAATGGGATCGGGATCATGGGACTCGGGTTGAGTTTATGCTCGATGGCCGAGTTCAATTGAATGGTGATGGCGGAATCGTGACTTATATTGAGGGCACTATTCTGGTGAACCCTCATATGACAGTGACATATAAACTTATGGAAAATGATTTTATCACTGTGAATCGAGTCAGCACTGATGTGCCGAAGGTTCCAGAAGCGTCATTACCCCATCCCCATACATTCAAATTAGGGGAGTTCATCACTCACTCGACTTTGTTTGGAAAAACCACACTTTCTAAGTTCTTAAAGACGGGTTTTTCGCGTATTTCTGATCAATCTATTCAAGAGTTTGTTAAAAAAGGACTGCCGAAAAACCTTTTGGAAAAGCCTCTGACTTCATTGAACGAAGAGGACTTTAAAAAGGCCTTCCAAGCTGTACAAAACACAGACTTGATGTCCCCTTCGACAAAATCGGTTCTGACTGTGGGTGAAGAAGCTCTTTCAAAATCGATCAACCGCTTGGGCGAAGTTGATTTCTTTGCAGTTGTAACTCGTAAACCGACGATTTGTGATTTTAAGCCGGTCGTGGTTGAAGTTGCCCTAGCGCGCTTTAAAGACCGTAACCAAGCTCCGGACTCTCCCGTAACATTGTTGCGTTTTGCAAACCGAGTTCCGCTGCAATTCGATAAATCAGGTTGTGCGATCACTTGGGCGATTCAGTCAGTAAACTGGAAGTCTTATGGTTTGGCACAGCCGAAAGACAGCTTGCCACTGGGACCTTATATCTTTGCGGTTTCAGTCGTTTCTCCCTTCATTAAGTTTAAAAATGCTTCCAAAGAAACGATTGATGCCTCCGAGGAATTGGTCGCAGAAATTCGTTTGGCGCTGATTCAAGCGGGACAAAAGCTTTCTCGTCACATCAAAAAAGAGGTGAAGGAAGCTGATCTTGAACGAAAGCTCGCTCATATCGAACAATTCGGCCCCATCCTTGTGGAAGGACTGGCAAGAATTATTAAAGCTCCAGAAGCTCGAAAGAAGAAAGCTGAAGAAGGTCTCAGGAAGCTTCTCGGAAGAGATTCCGAGGCGGCCATGGCCGATCTAGAAGCTGCCGAGACAAAACTGCTTGAGCAAAAAAAGCGCGAGCGAAAAAAAGGCATTGAGCATGATGACATCGAAGAAGATGTTATTAGCAGCGAAGATTTAGTGGAAGAAGCAACAGTTTCCACTAAAAAGACCACGACTAAAAAAACAACTGCAAAAAAAGCAACAACTGCAAAAAAGAAGTAGGGCATAAGAGATGGCAAAACTTCTCAGTATCCGTGAATTAAAAATTGATATTCCTAAAGAGGCCCGTATTTTGGCTGACAAAATGCTGAAGGATCTCGAGTCTTCGAAGCGTCCTGTTCTGGAAGCGGTTAAAACCTCTTTGGACAATTCGCTTTATAACTCTAAGGTTGGTTATTTAACTCCTGGTGATAAGGTCGTTCGGACTGAACTGAATGTTTCTTCAGTGCAAAAATTAGCTCGCGTGGTTTTCATGCTGGAGATCCTTTTGCGTAACATGGATATCGGTTCTGTGAATACCAAAAGGGAGCTTTACTATATTTGTAAAGGTCTCATTAAAGGCAATGCGCGCTTAAAACCTTTGGATTTTGACGATCAACCTGAATCTGATGCGATTATCGATTTTATCGGTGATATGCTTGAGGTTTACCGCGAGGAGCTCAACTGTTTTGCCAATGAACGAGGCGGACAAACTTACTCGCAACAATTGATCGTGACAGAAACAATGCCCGATGGGGATAAGGCGACAGTTGATCTGTCGACCTTGGGTACCGCGGCTTTTCAACCGAAAAATAGACCACAGTCTTTGCGCTTAAAAGCGAAAAAGAAGATCGACTTCTGCTTGATCGTCGAATCAGAAGGTACAGCGAACACTTTGGTAAGCATGGGTTTCACCAAGCGAAATAATTGTATCTTGATGGGTGCGGGGGGCGTTCCGTCTAATGGCGTGCGAGGTTGGTGTAAGTTGATCCAGTCCGAATTAGATATTCCTCTGTACTTCTTCGGGGATCTCGATGCCTACACTTTGCAAAATATCTTCCGAACATTAAAAGCCGGATCTGCGGCATCCTTGGTTCGTAACGCTGACTTCTCGGCTCCTCAGGTTAAGTTCTTGGGCGTTTTACCTGAAGATGTGAAGAGATATGATCTTCCACACTACAAAGTGAAAGAATCAGATCCAGCAGAGGCGCGAGCTTTGAAAAAAGCTAAAGATGCGTTGGAGAATGATCCCTTCTTCTTAGACAAAAAGAACAAAGCGTTGGCTGATATCCTTCGCTGGTTGATTAAGGAAAAGGTACGTTGCGAGCAGCAGTCGTTCTTCTCCGTCGACCCGAACGATCCGATCAAGACAGAAAAGCTGATTCTTGAAAAGATCAAGAGAGGCTCTTACGTTTAGACTCTAAAGGGAGGCTTTGGCCTCCCTTTTTTTTGGCGTATTACAGCCGGAGATCCTTCGGTTTTCAGTACGCTTTCATTTACCTGCCGCCAAAGTGGATTATTTACATTTGGCTGCCACATCCTGTCCTTTCATTGAGTTTTCAGGGCGTTGAATCTATAACTCTGCTTAAGCGTGGAGCCTATGCACATTCTGAATATTTCATTGAATTTAAACAAATCGGTCCTTATTTCAGCATTTCTTCATGCTGCCGTTTTTGTTTTAGGCCTTAGCTTTGCGACTGTAGAAACCTCACCCCTACCAGTTGGCGTTGAATTAATGTATGGCGATGGTGGTACGATATTTCCAGCACAAGCCCCAGAAGCCGTGAAGCCCCAAGCTCTTCCAAAAAAAGTACGACCTGTGGTGACAGATAATTCCGAGGGACCTGAGATTGCAGCAACTGAAGCGAAAGAAGTGACCGCCGAACCAGTTGAAACAAAAACTGCCGGCAGTCTTGCTGGTACCTCCAGTCGGGGCGCTCTTCACGGCCGTGAAGGTGTCGCAAATGGCCAGGAAGTCTCTCCTGAAGAACGATATCTTTATGAGATCAAAAAATTGCTTGAGCGCCGAAAGCGCTATCCACAAATGGCTCGGAAAATGGGACATGCGGGTAAAGTGACGATGAGTTTAACTTTAGCTCAGGATGGTTCACTGATCGAAAGTGAAGTTCTAGCGGCGTCGCCCTTTGAAACTTTGAATCGTGCGGCTCAAGAGCTAGTGAAGGGCATTCACGGACTTAAGCCATTCCCGCAAGAGATTCAGCGAACCTCTTGGCAAATCACAGTGCCTATTGAATATTCTTTGAATTAATAAAGCGGAATAGAAACTCCACCTAAATAACCGCTTGAAGAAGGCGCAGCTTTTCGGAAGACCTTCTGACTGGAAATAAAATTCTTATTCCCGTCGAAACTCAGCTTATAGGCTGCGATCCCTTCGGACCCGCCCGAGTTCATGCCCACTACGGCATAAATCCCATCAGCTGTGATTTCCAGAGCTCGCGGTAGAGCCTGATCGACCCGAATTGAAAACGACTGACGGCTAAGATCCGCGGCGCCTCTGGCGTTGATTGGTAGAGCCCAGATGGATTCTTTACCAGACTCGCGTGCCGTCGCCATAACATAGTTGTACTTGTGATTGATCTTTAGATCGCCACCATGCTTGGGCATGGCGAGAGAACCTTCCGCTGTAAAGGAGTAACTGTTGTTCGATGAATTAATCGAGTAGATACGGATATAACTGGGTCCCGTATAAATTTCCGTTGCCACATAAAGTTTATCAAAGGAAGCATCATAAACAACGGTCCGCGCGCCCGCCAGATTCAGCTCCGCAATATTCGAAAGTCCGGTTTCACTGACACGATAGACGATAACCTTGTTCAGACCTAAAGCTGCGACATAGAGCAGACCACGTTTCGCATCGTAACTGGATGAATGTGTCTTTGCTCCCGCACCTTGCGCAAGGACTTGTTGCCGGCTTAGGCTTGTCAGATTTTTATTTGCTTTATAGTAGCTGACTTCAGCTCGGCTGTAGCTAGAGCCGAACAACTTAAAATGATCTGCAGCAGCCACAATCGTTAAATGCACTTGGCTAGCAGCCGTCGTCAAAGATGTTTTTGAAGTCAATTGCGCAGAAGTAGAATTGTGACCAAAAATTTGTAATGTCGATCCGCCCGTATCGGCGACGAAAACCGACTTCGAGGTAGGCTCATAGGACAACCAGCCGACGCCACCGCCGCTGAAATTGGCAGACGGTCTTTCGCGAAACTCGCCAGTTCCGTGATCAAGCTCGAGTGCGGTGATCGTTTTGCCTCCGCCGAAATAGAAATGGGTTCTCTTGACCTCTGGTTGGGTCGGCGATGGCTGAGGTGTTGGAGTCGGAGTCACCGTAGGAGTGGGAGTTACGGTTGGACTTGGTGAGGGGGTTGCTGTCGGAGAAGGAGTTACCGTTGGTGTCGGCGTTACGGTTGGGGAAGGCGTCACCGTAGGTGATGGCGACGGCGAAACAGTAGGTGTGGGCTGGGGAGTTTCATCGTTGTTCATGTCACCGGGCTCCTGAGAAGCCGAATCAATGGTGCCACCTTCAAGCGACATGACCTGAAAACCATTGCCGGCACAGTTTTGGAAAAGTACCAAAAGTACAAACAAAACAGTGCCTATCAAGGCAATTCGAGTTGGTTTCATGTTTTTAAGTCTACCTGATTTTTGGCAGCTTAAAAGCAAAGTTTCATATTTCTTAGGCCTGTTTCGTTATGAAGCAGTATCGGTGAACCCAATTACTCTTGCACGATTTTACGGAAGCCTTTGCAATAATAAATATTAAAAGTCCGAGCATGAATCCCATAACGGAACGTTTTGAGCTCTTCTTTTTCGCATGAGTCGAACTCGGCGTAGCGTTTCATATCCGCATTGTATTTTTCAGTCGTAACTACCAAGGCATTTTGTCCTTCTAGGTTTTTAATCTCTTCAGGTGTTTGCATGACCGTGTAGTGGCTGACAGTGGTGTTAAGCATATAAACTTTTTGACGAGTTCCCCAAGTAGTTTGCGCTGTGGTTTCGTAACGTAGAGCCGCAATAAAGGGACGATGTCCACTTTCTGCATGAAGCTCTCTCTGGCGTCTATTGACATATTCGCCGAGTTCTTCCCAACCCGTGAACTCGTTACTAAAATCGTAAGTAGTCTTCCATTCACCTTGAGGACTTACCAGTGCATAGACTTTCGAAAACCAAGGGTAAGCGAACGGTGTGTAGGAAATAAATGCCAACGGAACAAAGAAAGCAAGGATTCCCCAGGTAAAAACTTTGCTCCTTCTTTTTACGATCTGACGTTGTCCCCATGAAAGCCCTTGAGACCAGATGAATCCGCAGCCCGCCAGCAATAAGGTATAAGCTGCTCCAGACCAATGCGGTTTATAATCAGCAAAGAACGGTTGAGGATAAAAGACGGCAAGTGAAGGCAGGGTTAAGCATAACAAGAATCTCCATCTTGCTTCCGCACGCTTTAGCAAGGACGTGATAAATGTCAATGCCAGCATGACATACAGAAATGGCGTCGTGAAAAGAAGTTGTGCTCCGAAAAAGACCAGCCAACGACTTGGATTGAAAGCTTCGCCTTGGTGACGATCATGAAACTGGTATTTAAAACCCGGCCAATCATGCAGCTGATTCCAAATAAAGATCGGACTGCAAAGAACAGTGGCAATCATGAATCCCACCCAAGGCCAGGGCGTTAATAAATCTTTGCGCCGCCCAGGAGTGCTTAAAAGATAAAGTGCAAAGCCCGGAGCCAGCAATGCGATGATAAATTTGGAGTTCAGTCCAAGTCCCATCAGGACGCCAAGCCACAACCAAGTTTTTTTTGTGCTCCAGCGTTTGTTGTCTTCACGCACACCTTGCCAGAAGACGTAGGCTGCACCGACCCAGCAAAGCATAAAAGGGGGTTCGGGCGAAGCCACGTATCCACCAAAGCCCCAGAATGGAGACCACAACATGATGACGCCGACAAAGATGGCGGCCCACTCGTCAAAGAGGTCTTTGGTCAGTTTGTACATTAGGGTGACAGTCGCCACAAAACAAAGGTAGCCCGGCAGTCGAACTCCCAAGAGTGTGTCACCAAAAAGAGCTGTTGTGAATGCTTCTAACCAGGCAATCATGCCGGGGTGATCGAAATAGGAAAGCTGAAGGTCTTTTGCCCACGACCAGTGATAGGCTTCGTCGTCAATGAGTCCGATGTTCAGAGAGAAAAATGCTCGGAAAAGCAGCGTTAGAACAAATAAAAGAACTACTTTTTGCGAAAGGGTCCGCTGCTGCCAAATTTTTACCATTCTTGAAACCTCGCGATTATAATTCAGAGTTTTCAGTGGTAAACTGTTACCTAAGAACTGGCAATATAACACCCTTTTGACGAAACGTGTAAACTTATGAATAAACTCTTCGCTGCATTAGTAATGATGTCTAGCTTGGTGCTCTTCACGGGCTGCCAAAGTTTTCAGTATTACGACCCCGAGAAGCCGCACCGAGGAAAAAAATCTTTCCTTAACAACTATGACAATTCTCCCAAGGCAAACGTATGGAAGTGGTACTGGGAAAGGTTGACGAAGCCCAAAGTGGAAGAACCGCCATTCGATCCAGAAATCTTAAAAGTCGATCTCGAATATCTGCGCAATAATCGAACTCAAACGAGCTATACGTGGATTGGTCACGCTTCGGCACTTCTGCAAATTGATGGAGTGAACATTTTGATCGATCCCGTTTTTTCAGACCGAGTTTCACCAGTGTCATTCATGGGGCCCAAGAGATTAGTCAAGCTGCCTGTGAAAATTGACGAATTACCGCCGATCGATATCGTTCTGGTGTCGCACAGTCATTACGATCATTTGGATTTAGCAAGTCTTAAAGAACTTTATAAACGAGACTCTGAAAAGACAAAATTTCTAGTTCCACTCGGCAATAAAGCTTTGCTTGAAGGAGAAGGAATTGAGAACGTCGCCGAATTTGATTGGTGGGACAAGTCTGGTATCAACGGGCTTAAGTTAGTATTCACTCCAGCTCAGCACTGGTCTGCGCGCTCTCTATGGGACCACGATCAAACTCTTTGGGGCGGCTGGTTCGTCGCTTCGAAAAAATTCAAATTCCTTTACACTGGTGACACGGGTTATTCAAAAGACTTTCAAGACATTCACGAACGCTTAGGAAGCATGGACCTAGCAATGATCCCAGTTGGAGCCTACGAGCCCAGATGGTTCATGAAAAAACAACACGTCAATCCAGAAGAAGCCGTTCGCATTCACCAAGACCTCAAAGCCAAGACGAGCATCGGCGTCCACTGGGGAACATTCCGCCTCAGCGACGAGCCCATGATAGCTCCACTACAGGAAATTACTAAAGCACGAGAAAGCAAAAATCTTTCCGCACAAGAATTCCAGATGCTAAAACACGGCCAAACCCTCAAGTTCTAACCAGTCCTCGCGTTACCGAAGACTAGTAGATTAGTTCGGAAATTTAAGAGTTATCCGCGGCGTTTTTTAGCCTGATGGTGGTGCTCTTCGTGCCAAGATTTGCGTTCAGCATAAGCTTGGTCTTTAGTAAAAGGCTTGAAAGGCAAATGTTGAAGGGTTGCTTTTAACTGAGAATGCAGAGGAAGCAAAGTCATACCCGAAGTGAGCATATCCCGATAAAGACGAGCAAATTCATTGTCGCTAGGATTTTGTTCGAAGAGCAAGCGTTCGATTTCTGCACGCGCGGCCGCCACATGTTGTTCGGTCAAGAATTCAAGTTCGGTCATGACGTCGACATCTGCCATAAGGCTGGTCAGCTCTCTCATCCACATGTATTTATCTGAAGTCATTAAGACTTGGAACCATTCTGTGGGATTGCTTTCATAGCCATTTTGGCGATCGTATTCCTCTTTTAGAGACTTAAGCAGTTCGCCTTGAAGATTCCAAAGAGCCTGTCGAACCTGTAGTGCTGGGGATTGAAAGCTGTTGTCTGACATAAGGGCTCCTCTCTGGAATAAAGAATGATATTAACTGAGTTTTCTTTGGCTGGCATCATCTTTATGCAGCGCAAAGATGGTGCGCCCTTGTCGGCATTGCCTATAAAGGCGCCGTCCATAGCTGGAAGTAGGCTTTTTTCATTCGCAGCAATTCTTCATGAGTTCCGCTTTCGACAATCTGCCCGGCAACAACGACATAGATGGTATCGGCCATCGTGACTGTGGAAAGGCGATGGGCAATGACGATAGTGGTACGTCCTAAGGTGGCTTCGGCCAAAGAAGCTTGGATGATAGATTCAGTTTCATTGTCGACCGCCGAAGTAGCTTCATCGAGAATAAGGACTGGAGGATCTTTCAAAATCACTCGGGCCAGGGAAAGACGTTGGCGCTGGCCACCAGAAAGCTTTTGTCCTCGTTCCCCAATTAAAGTGTCAAGGCCCTGGGGTAGTCGTTCAATAAACTCCCAAGCATGAGCCTTGCGTGCCGCCGCGATCACTTCTTCGCGACTCGCCCCGGGTTTGCCGTAGACGATGTTTTCAAAGATGGTTCCGTGGAAAAGAAAAACATCCTGGCTGACTAAGCCAATTTGGCTGCGCAGATCTTGCGGGTCACAGGTTTTAATGTCCCTCCCAGCAAATTCGATTTCACCCGACGTGGGTTTGTAAAAGCCAAGTAAGAGTTTCGTGATCGTGCTTTTGCCAGATCCCGTTGGTCCGACGATGGCGATGGTCTTTCCTGCGGGGACGTGAATGTTGATATTTTTAAGAACTGGAACATCATTGCCGTATGAGAAAGTCAGTCCTTCAAAACGAATGCCTAAGCTATGATCGTAACTTTGTTTCGGACGTGTCTTTTCCAGATTGACGGGGGTATTGATAAGATCAAGGACACGGTCCGCCGAGGCCATCGCACGTTCGAAAAGGTCAATAGTATCGGCAAGACCCGTCAGAGGCCACAACAGCCGTTGAGTCAGAAAAACGAGCACTCCGTAGAATCCGACATTCAGCGAGCCTTCGAGGGCCATCTTTCCACCAAGAACAAAGGTGGCAATGAAACCCAGGAGGACGGCCATGCGAATCAGGGGATTGAAGGCCGAGGAGACTTTGATTGCCGCGCGATTGGCTCGCAAGTACGTCAAACTGTCAGTTGCAATTTTCTTGGACTCGAAAATCTCTGCCGTAAAGCTGCGAATAGTTGCCATTCCACTGATGTTGTTGGCAAGCCGTGCCCCAATTTGACCGGCTTTTTCTCGCACATCCAAATAAAGAGGAGCCGCGCGCTTCTGAAAATAGAAGGCTCCCCACAAGATAACCGGGATCGGAAGAAAAGCAAAAACGGCAATGCCTGGAGCTAACGCGAAAAACACGGCGCCAATCAGCAGCACGGACGTGAAAACTTGGATTAAACTGTTGATGCCGCCATTTAGAAATCTCTCGAGCTGATTAATATCGTCATTCAGGATGGAAACTAAGCCGCCAGTGCTCTTGTCTTCGAAAAAAGCCATATCGAGTTTTTGCAGGTGATTGTAGGCCTCGGTGCGGAACTCGTGCTGAAGTGACTGCGCCAGGCCACGCCATTTTAGTAAAAGTAAATACTCGAAAAGAGATTCGAACATCCATATCGCCAGCGTCAGGACAGAAAGTAAGATAAGCTGATCTATGGGCTCCACAATTCCCCAGCGAGCAAGGAATGATTTTTCCTGATTAGCAACGACGTCAATCGCGATACCGATAAGAATTTCAGGCGCTATATCGAACGTCTTATTCAGAAATGAAAAAAGACTGCCAAGGTAAAAGTCTTTCTTGTGATTGTGTGAATAGGAAAAGAGCCGACGGAACGAGCTAAAGGAACTTTTTGCTTGAGACATAAAACAAATACTCTATGGGACTTTCTGAATGTACTTCATTAAGAGATCTCGTCCGCGAATCTTGGCCCGAACGACCGAAAGGAAAATAAAAACTCCACCGGTTTTTCGATCCAAGAATATCATTTCTTGGGGAGGCGTGCGCAGTGGATGTTGACGTATAATTTGAAATACTTTTTTCGAGAGTCGCTGCGGAAGGTCAGTGTTTTTCCAATCGTAGTAACCCTCTGAATCTATAAGTCCACCTGTGTTTCGAGGGTCATCATAGGCAATGAAAGGTTCCACGGTTTCGAAACAAAATTCTTCAAAAAACTGAAGCAATTTTTTATCATCACTGTCTTTAATGAAACCCAACTCCTTGGATGCGGCAAACAGCTTTTCACGATCGTTCAAAAGGGAGCCTTTGACCATGCGGCGATAAGGATTTAAGAATTCCGGAGAGTATGTTCTGGTGGCGCCGAAATCTAAAAGAACCAGTTGGTCGTGACCTTCGGGATCAATTCGAACTCGGTAATTCCCGTTGTGAGGATCTGTTTGAACGACACCCCATTCGAAGATCTCGCGAAAATATAAATCTAAAAAGCTGGAGGCGATCTTATTGCGACGTTCTTGCGGCAGACTTTGAATCAGGGGATCATCGGCGCGAATGCCCCGCTCAAAGCTGGTTGCAAGAATTTTCGGTCCAGAAAACTCACGATGGACTTTCGGGACAATATATCGGGAATCTCCCGTCAACCTTTGATGGAAGTCTTCGGTTAGTTGGGCCTCAAGCTGATAATCGGTTTCTTGAACCAGCATCTCTCGAACTTCTGCAAAAAGTGCATCGACATTAAAGTCTTTCGGCAAAAGTTTCAGTGTGCCCAGCAAAGTGCGAATGGCGCGTAGGTCGCTATCGATGGCTTTGTCGACATTAGGGTACTGAATCTTAAGAACGATATTTTCCCCTGTACTTTTGACCCTCGCACGATGGACTTGCCCCATGGATGCCGAAGCCAAGGGGATTTTCTCGATTTCAAGAAGATCTCGTTTTTCCTGGGAAAGGTTTTTGAAAAGAGTCGGTTCGATCGCTTCCCATGAAAGAGGCGGCGAGTCGGATTGAAGGGAACGTAAAAGGTCATTGGCTTCAGGTGGCAAAAAGTGCTCGCCATACATTGAGAGCATTTGCCCAGCCTTCATTAGGCTCCCTTTAAGTTCGCCAAGTTCCGAGCTGATGGCTGAGGCCTGGTTTTGTAGTAGTCGTTTCCAATTTTCTTCTTTAGCTTCTTTACTTTTAAGAGCAGTACTGACGCCATGTTGAGCTAAGGAGGCCCCTGCCTGCAGGGTAAGCTTGGCCATAGAAAGACTTCGAGAAAAGACAGAGGATTTAATGCTCTCGAGTTTTTTATTTTGTTTTTTACCACTCTTTGCGTCGTCCATGTCCTATGAAGCTACCTCAGCCATCGAAATTAATGAACTTTTATTATGGCAGGCTGCGCATGCTCTGTACCGAAAAGTGATCTCTGCTTGGCACGGTGGGATAAAAGGAATAGGATCGGCCTTCAAGGAGACAATTATGAAACTAGCTGTCATTTTCGGTATTCTACTGATTTGCATGGTAGGAAAAGCTGACGTCGGCTTTAAGGCTGGCAATCAAAGAACGGCTGTTCTTTCCCGCGGAGAAATTCATGTGTACTGTCCTGGTGACCGATTTGGTGGACCAGTTTCAAGAATACATATCTGTCAAAGAGAAATCATGATTGAGGGCGAGCACGATTATTTCATGGGTCCTCCAGGTGTCGTAGCGGATGAGGTGGTTTTAACGGCTCGGCATCAAGATGGTTCGAGTCGCACCAAAACAGTCGCTTATGACAGCAAGAAGGGAAGAAGTAGCAAAGCGGTCAACCTCTGGATTTTAACGCTCTTGCAAAAGCCATTATTGGATGCGGGTGAGAACAGAGTCTCCTACACAATGAAGAAAAGTGGAAAAACTGCAAGTCGCGGTGAATTCGTCGCAGCGGTAAAAGATGGCGGACGAAAGATCTGTTCGCGCAGAGGTTACTATACTGGGCACAACAGTGGCGATTGCAACAATGTTGAGTCCTTTTGCAGCCGCTATTTTTACGAAAACAACTATTGTCTATAAGGAGAACCAATGGCTTCAATAACTTTTAAAGGAAATCCTATTCATACTCTAGGGCAGCTACCTACCAAAGGAGCAACTGTTCCTGATTTTAAATTGGTAAAGAGTGATCTGTCTGAAGTCAGCTTGCAATCTTTCGCGGGAAAGAAAAAAGTCCTGAATATCTTCCCCAGTATCGACACTGGTGTCTGTGCGGCTTCAGTTCGGAAGTTCAATCAAGAAGCATCAAATCTAACAGATACTGTCGTGCTAAATATTTCTGCTGATCTTCCTTTTGCTCAAGCTCGTTTCTGCGGGGCTGAAGGGATTAAGAACTGCGAAGCTTTTTCTACTTTTAGAAGCGACTTCGGCAAAGCGTGGGGTGTGGAAATCACTGATTCGCCACTTGCAGGATTGCTTTCGCGTGCTGTGGTAACACTGTCAGCAGATAACAAGGTTTTGTATTCGGAACAGGTCGCCGAGATCGGATCTGAGCCAAACTACGAAGCTGCTTTAGCGTCTGTAAAATAAAAAGCTAAAAAGCCTTGGAAGCTGACTGTGTAATGCAGGCGATGTGCCTTCTGCGGAGTCAGCTTTTTTCACTTCATCCAATCCAAAAAACAGTCGTTGTCGCACGGTTTTCGAGTGCACCAAAGAACCAAACAGATAATCCCAGATGGAAAGAGATACTCCAAAATTCTTGTCATAATGCTCTGGATTGCGCGAGTGGTGAATTTGATGTTGCTTGGGGCTGATAAAAATAAACTCCAGGAATCCGAATCCAAGTGGGATATGACTGTGTCTAAGATTGCTTCCAAGCAAATTAAAAACGAATCCAAAAATATTGACACCTAAAAAGGTGAAAACGTTAAAACGGGCCTCGAAGAGAAAAATGAAAACACCAGTCGAGACTCCCAGGCTTAAACTGTTTCTCACGGTTGCTATGGCACTTTCCAAAGGATGAGCCCGATACAACGTAATCGGCGTCAGAATTCTGGCGGAATGATGTGTGCGATGCAGCTTCCACAGGAAAGGCACCTTGTGCATCAACCAGTGATTGAAGAAACGCAAAAAATCGTCAAAGACGAAAGCCGCAACAGTGAACACAAAAAGGGCCAGCCCTGTGGCCTTTAAGCCTACGAAATCTCCATTCCATTGCACTAAGGCTCTCGCTGTCTTCTGTGAAAAAAAATAGCCGAAGTCCAGTAGAGGAATGAAAAGGAAAATCTTTAAAACAGAATTAAAGAGATAAATACCATAATCAAATCGTGTGGAAGAGTTCCACCAATAGGATTTGCGAAACAGAAGTCTTTTAAAAGTTTTTAAGAAATTAAAAAGCTTTGGATTCTTTTTTGCTTTCCACAACCAGAAGGCGATCAAGATTAAAGTGGCTGCAATATTCATATGGAACAAGCGCGACCCCGGATCATCGATAGGGGTCAAGAATCGCTCAGTCCATTCCTGAATTTGTGGCTGCCATTTAGAAAGCATAGTTGAAACCGACTCCCAAGCTACGTGGCTTGCCGGGACGGTATCCAAAAGGCCTCATAGAAACTGCGTATTCCCGCCCAAGCACATTGTCGATTTTAGCATAAAGCACTGACTTTTTGCTGAGGGAATAACGACCAGACCAATCAATAATTCCAAAAGCATCAATAGTCTCTCGGCCCAATTGCGAGCTTTGGTCATACATCTTGCCTTGATAGACTATAGCCACTTCTTGCTTCCAGTTTTTATATTCGGTGCCCACAGAAACCGTATAGAAATGAGAAGGGATATAGGGCAGAGGATCGCCGTTTTCAATGGTGGTTCCCCATTCTGCATTGTCTGTTGTGAAATCGCTTTTCCATTGCGCTTGGATCCATGTCGCATTGAGAGTGATCGGAATCCAAACCTTTCCTATTGAAAAGCCTTGAGTATACTGCGCTTCAATTCCGATTACTTCGGCTTCGCCACCATTGAACTGGCTGTCACTTGTGCTGGTACAACCAGACGAAACCGTGCAGGTTCCTGTCAAATTTTGGTAATCATTATAAAAAACCGTAACGTCACTAAAGCGAGTTTGATCATCAGAGGCGTATTTGGCGCCAAGTTCATAGTTGTTAGATTCTTCACGGACTTCTTTGCCAGAGGAATCCAGTCCCGCAAGAGTAACGCCTTTATTAACACTGGCTCGCATCGACAGCGAATCATCTAACATATAAAGCGCGCCTAGTCCTGGCACGAAGGCAGTGTCAGAGCGTTTCTTTGATTCGGAGGTTAAGTCATTGTGATACTCGAAGTCAGCGCTTTCAAAACGCCCGACAACTGTAAAGACCCATTTGTCGACATTGGTGTTGTTCAGAAAACTTAAAGTAGTTGCGAAAGCTTTGTCGCTATTCTTAGCACTCTGCTGACGTGCCACTCCTTTGCTTACTAACTTGCCGCCCACCATCACCCCGGTGTCAAAGGTGTGGTCGCGGCGGATCGAGTCTTGATGGAATCGCAAGCTGACTTCGCTTTCATTCTGCGTGGTGCCGATCAAATAGCTTTTGGAGTACTTCGTTTGCAGACCACGGCTATAGTATTCCCGGTCATTGTTGGCGACTAAAAGGTCACCCAGGTTGCCGCCTGCAGAAGACGAATCAGCTTTACCTGAAATAATGTCGTACTCGATCTGATTGGTTACGGGATTCTTTAGGACATCCAGAATTTTTTTTCCGGAACCGAGTGCATCCAGTCGATACCAGGCTCTTTGAAATTGATGGTTGTAAGCGACAGTTTTCAAAAAGGATGAATCGGATGTTTGCCAAAGGTGCTCGACTTGGATCTTCCCGTGTTGCCACTTCATTTCATCCCAGGCAGAAGCAGCATAACGGCGATAGGGATCAGCGAAGAAGTCATCGCGGGTTAAGCCAAGGTAGGTTTCCTTAGAGTCTTCATCAGCATATCCTAGGCGCAGCGTGAGGTACTGAGGACGAGCGCTATCCTTATTCAGTAAAACTCTGAACGAAGGAGCGATGTCATGGCGAATGAATCCACTGTTTCCACCGCCGTCCAAGTTTTTAAACCCATCTGTCGAGATTCGGGATCCTTCGATGTGGTATCCGAAAGATTCAAAAGATTCGCCGATGCGTGCTTTGTAGTTTTGGGTATTAAACGACCCACCAAATAGATCCAGTGAAGCTGCTTGTTGCTGAGGTATAGAACGAGTTAGGTAGTTAATCGCTCCACCGACAGAGTTTGGACCATAGGGTACGGCCTTGAATCCTTTATGAACCTCTAAAGATTCGACGTGATTCATATTGGGAGTGTAATAAGCTGCAGGCGCTGCGTATGGAGCTGGGCCAATAAGTACCCCATCCTCCATCAAAATGATTTTTTTGGATCGATCGGGATTGGTTCCACGAAGGCCAATATTGGGACGCAATCCCTGAGCATCTTCTTCGCGTACATAAACCCCAGAGACCTGCTTTAAAGCGCGGTTTACATCCGTATACTGGAAAGTTTCAATTTTTTCTTTAGACACTTTTTGAGGAGCGAAAGGCAAGCTGACTTCATCTTGGCTTTCGCTGATAACCCGAATCGTTTCGAGTTCTGAACCCGTTTCATCGGTCTGAGCCCAGAGAGGGGGTGTGAAGGCGAGAAGCACACCCAAAGTAACAAGCTTTCTCATTTTAATCATTATCCCCTTGATAAACCGGAGGCGCACGCAAAGAAAGTATCGTGAGGACATCAATTTTCATAGATGTAGAGATAGCTCGCACATCTTCGTGAAGACCGCAGAGGGCTTCTTTACGATTTTCTTTGGTTGTCTGTGCGCAAAGTGCTGTATCCATTTTTTCAAGCTGCTCTTGGAAGGTCCCCTGTGTCGAGAGGACTTTTGCCGAAGCGATAGCATCTTGAACCTCAGACTTGATTCTCTCGGCGACTTGAGGTTGTCCTTGTTGAGCCAAAAAGTCGTCGAAACCAAAGGCGGATTCGCGAGGATTTTTCGAACCGAAGAATACAGCCTGAAAGCCCTTGAGTTGCTCCTCCGCACCTCTTAAGGCAAGTCCCGACCAAGGATGCTCTGCCAAGTCAACGCATTTACCAGTGTCACTAATGCAATCTTTATGGCGTCCCAATGGACGACCCAGGCGGTGATCTTTTACTTTTTCGATTGCGAAAAGCGCATCAGTCATAGCATTGGTGGCTTCTTTGACAGATGTGTAGCGTGAACCATCTATAAGCGTCTTGGTGAAATTACCTTCATTAAGATTCCAACGGTTTTCCAGAAGCTTCGTTTTCGCGACAACGTCCTCTGTTAAGACTCTGGCGAAAGCACAACGATCTGCCTTTTTTTCTAAAGAGGGCTTATCCATCCAAGCTACGACTTTGGGATTTGCCCTGCGGTTGCACGTTGAAGTGAGGGTCGGCTCGAATAGTAGATATTCTAAGGCTCCAAGACCTTTCAGGTTGTACACCAAGCGGTGATTCGGAGTATTGGTTTCATCTAATTTGACGACTTCCTGATCGATTCCACAGATATTCAGGTACGGCCATGAATAAATGTAGTCAGCCAAGAAACGCCCATCGTCGGTCAAAGGACCAATAGGAGCAGCATCCAAGAAATGAAATGCCAGCATCGTTTTTTGCCATTGCGCCTTAACTGAATCCTCATGCTCTTGGACATCGATGTCTGCATCCAAGGCCTCGCAGTACTTTAGAACTTCTTGGTGAAGTGAAGCTGACTGAATCGCCAAATCATTGACGGCAGGGACAATAACATTCATGCCGATGTTAACGAGCATTTTCGCTTCGGAAAAAGGCCCTTCGTTTGGTTTTTGATATTCAGTCGGAAGAGGGTTCGAGCCTGCTGGTTTATTATCTGCGCCAGGTCCTCGAGGCGGCCTCTTGTCATTTCCCGAATTCGTGAAATCAGAACAGGCTGCAGTTGCAAGGGTGATCGTCATTAAAACAGATAAAAACTTTGTCATAGGGTCCTCGAAATAAGAGGGGCCGCCCGATTCAGGCGGCCCTCACAATATCATGATTATTTGTATTCAACTTCGCGGATAAGGTTACGAGCAGCTTCCGCCTCGTCACCAATAACGCTCCAGTTAGCAGAGTCTGCCTTAAAACCGCCCCACTCGCGAATGAGTGTGGATGGAAGAAGATTTATTTTAGCTGGGTACTCGTAGTGCGCGCCAGTCAAAGAAAGCTGAACGTCATCCTGTAAAAGGATTTCGATGAACTGAGAGGCTAGTGCAGCTTGTTTAGAAGTGGCAGCGACGCCAATTCCTGATCCGTTAATATGTGCACCAGTGTCATTCTGATTTGCGAAGTAAGCCTTTACTGGAAACTTAGGGTTTTGCGCAATGATTCCCGCAAGGTAGTAAGTGTTCGCAATGGCCACATCGCAAATACCGTTTGCAACAGCCTCAAGCATCTTCGTGTCATTTGGGAATGGGTCTACAGCTAGATTTTCAACCCATCCTGCAACGATTTCTTTTGCTTTTGCAGCGCCATTATTAACGATCAAAGAAGCAACAAGTGCTTCATTGTAGCTCCCTTTGCCGGTACGAAGGCAAAGACGGCCGGCCCATTTAACATCAGCAAGGTCTTCATAAGTCGAAAGTTCGCTCGCTTGGACGCGGTTAGGATTGTACATGATTGTGCGCGCGCGCTTACTGACGGCAGTCCAAAGATTTTGAGGATCACGCATTGAAGAGTCCACAGAGTGCGCGATAGTGCTTGATTGGAAGGCTTGGAAGTGTCCTAGGCGAGCAAGCTCGGAAAGGAAAACCAGGTCTTTTGTGAAGATCAAATCTGCAGGAGAGTTTGCGCCTTCGGCTTCGATTCTTTTAAGAAGGGCAGGATAGGCCTCTTCAACGATAGTCACCTTCTGTCCTGTTTTAGCCGTGAAAATTTCAGCGACTGGACGAACGCGGTCTGTGGGGCGATCAGTATAGATTGTTAGGTCAGCGAAAGCCGCTGGGGCCATCAACAGTGACAATGCGAAAGACATCAATGATTTCATTTAAAAGCTCCTTCTAAACCCTCAAAGGGCGGTGATTGGAAGGAGATAAGCGTAATCGTATTCAATGGCAAAAGAATCGTAGGGAGCCAGGTTAAGTGAGAGGGAGTTGATTCCTAGTTGAAAATCAAATGAAAATGGTGACCCGGGCAGTAATCTTTACAAACCGAACCCATAGCCAGGTCAGGTCGCCAAAATCACCGCCTCGGTCAAAGCCGAAGGTGCCCGGCTATCACTATTTAAGTTATGGGTGCCGGATTTAATCAAGTGAAGCGAGGAAATTGTCGACTTCCTTTAATAACTGACTTTTTCGTAGCGGCTTAATAAGGTGCCGGTTGCAGCCCGACTGCAGGGTTTTGTCGATTTCGTCTTTCATAGCATAGGCCGTCAGCGCCCAGATTTGCAATGGTGCGCGTGAAAGTTTAATCTGTTCTTCGCGAATAATTTTAGAGGCGGTGTAACCGTCCATGACCGGCATTTGCATATCCATAAGAATAAGATCGTAATCGTGTTTCTCATATTTTTGGACTGCGACTTGACCGTTTTCGGCTTCATCTAAAATAAAATTCCGATCTCTTAAAAAAACTTTTAGCAGCAGGATATTGTCTTCGTTGTCATCGACGATCAGAATGCGCAACGGGTGCTGCATTTTTTCACTGCGCAATAGAGCTGGAACTTCAGTGGTTGGTGCTATCGTTGGGTTTTCAACGACAGGAAGGTCCAAGGTAAAGAAAAAGGAACTGCCTTGTTGAGGATGACTTTCAACCCAGATAGTACCATTCATCATTTCCACCAGACGTTTCGTAATTGAAAGCCCCAGTCCTGTTCCGCCGAATTTTCTAGTGATCGAAGCATCCGCTTGACTAAAGGGTTTGAACAGCTGGTTTATCTTTTCTGAAGAAATGCCGATACCGGTATCGACTACGACAAAGCGAAGGGTGCCCGGCAAGTCGGCTCCGCTATTTTGGTGAATCCAAAGTGAAATCGAACCCTGGGAAGTAAATTTGATCGCATTGCTCAGCAAGTTGTTTAATATCTGTCGCACACGAGTGGGATCACCCCAATAGTAGGGCGGCAAATTTGGATCAATATCGATCGTGAATTTGAGTCCCTTGGCGTCTGTCTTGTGACGATAGAGCTCGGCAGTATCTTTTATAAGCTCGAGAATATCAAATTCAACGGACTCGAGCGTGACCAGCCCAGCCTCGATTTTGGAAATGTCGAGAATATCATTGATGATGGTCAGTAAATTGTGAGCCGCTTTTTTGAATATCTCGACATATGATTCTTGTTCTTTGGTGAGCTTTGTTTCGGCAAGTACGTCAGTGACACCAATAATTGCGTTCAGGGGCGTGCGAATCTCGTGGCTCATATTGGCTAGAAATTCTGTTTTCGTTCGCGAGATCTGTTCCAGTCTGCGATTTAGATGTTTCAGGTGCTCGGTTTTCAAGTCGACCAGGGCCTCGACCCTAAAAATTCTATTGGTGATTGTCAGTAAGAGCAGCGAAATCAAGAACGTGATAATGAGTAACGTGATAAGAAAAGCGGTCATTTGAACCGATAGCTGTTTGCTGGCCGCGGGATTATAATGAACTTCAAAAATAAACGGATGGCCACCCAATATGAAATGTTTGCTCCAGACCATATCTGATGTAGAGGCCTCTCCAGGTACTGAAGTTTTTTGGCCTAAGGATTTATAGGTCTGACCATCTTTAATATTAAGCTTAAGATCGAGATCGTTGATGACATTGTCAACTTTGGCCATACCCAGGCGAGGCGTCACAATCTGAAGTACAAAACCGCGAACTTTTTGATGAGACTGTCTTGAGCGAACGGGCAGAACCATGTAAATGGCGCTTTGCTTCGAGCCAAATTCTCTTTGCGACATGATGGCGATAGTAGGCCGTTCAGCATGTTTTGAAGCCTGATCGAGGAGTGCGCGCCGTCGAGGCTCTGAGGTATAGTCAATTCTAAAACCCAACCTGTTGGCGTTCCACGGCTCAATTAAAGTAAGCGGAAACTTTGCGCCATCAAGAGGATCCGAGTTTCCAAGCAATCGCACTCGCCCATTGCCTGTCGACTTAATGGCGGGCAGCCAAGCCAGCGTACGCACCGCGAAGTTTTCTTCAAGAAAAGGTTTCGAGAATTTTTTAAACTCTTCCGCTGTGATTTGTTCGGAGCTCTCGAAAAAACTCTGCAGGTACCTAAGATTTGAAATGTAGCTATGCATGTCGTCGTCGAAGGCGGCAAAAGCAAATGCTGCCTTATATTCAAAATCTGCAAGGATCCGAGCTCTTTCATTGGCATTTAAATAGTGGATCGCAAAGACGACAACGACCAAGATTGCACAAAGTGGAAGTAATACGGACCTTAATGTCCTCATCCAGCTGATTCTGGCAGAGGCCGAAAAGATAATGGCTAAAGGGGCGAATAAAATACCCCCAATGGAGTCTCCGATCCACCAGTACAACCAGTTAACATAAAAGCTTTCAGTTCCGATTGTTTCGAATGCCAAGAGGGCGGCTGATCCTACGGTGGAACTGATAAGACTCGTAAGCGGGCCGGCAATAAGGAGAAATAGAAATATTTCTTTGAAATTATATGCGGCTTTGGGAAATGAAAGCACTTTCCGAATTGCGAAAGCTGCCCAGACGACGGCAAGGGTGACTCCTGCAGATGTCATGAGAGCCTGCAGAGAGGCTGTTTGAATTTCTTCACGATAGTGAAAGTTAAGAGCTATGGCGGCAAGAAAAATTCCTGGCCATAGCTTATAACCGTAGAGTAATAAGGCCGCAATTCCGATACCGATTGATGGCCAAATCGGAGCTGCAAAACCTTGGGGGAGACTGAAAAGTGAACCCAACAAACCGAACAGATAATAAACCACCGCCAACAACAGAATTTGCATGTAGCGGTTTTTAAAGAGTTGGTTCATTGTCATCCCTTAAGTCTGAAGTCGAGTGTCACTTTATTCAGGAATTCTTGGGGACTCAACGAATCTCTTCACTTCTATTTCATTTCTCAAGGTTCACAATTGCGTAGTTTCATGTCCTAGGATTTGTCAGCATGATGATTTTGTTGGTCGTGATGATGTCGCCGGCCTCGCGGGTGATGACTGAAGGATTCTTGTCTGTTCATTCTTAGAACGAAGACCAATCCTAAAACAACCAGTGCCACATAAAGAACGACTATACTGAGGCTAAGCATAAGCTCCTCCTGTCTTTTTTCTCAATTATAGCTTGCCACAAAAATGCAAAGACTCGCCGCCTGGGCTCGAACATTTTGTCGAATTGCATGATCACCGATGGTTGTTCCGGCCTGGGGCTCGGTGTTCATAGCGCTCTCTTTCCTCAAAGTATTCTTGGCGGCCGCTTCCGGGATCACGCGAATAGTTGGAGTCAGCAGAAGAAGTGCGGCGGTGAGAAGGTGGTATGTATTCGTCATCTGGATATCTTTCGAGATAGTCAGAGCCGGCTCCTTGATGACGAGGTCGACGTTCTGCAGTGGGGTTTTTTCTTAGGGGTCGATTTCCTGGTCTAGCCATGATTTCCTCCTCGCTCTGGTTATTCTTCAGATGGACTGTTGGCATGGAAGGTGTTGGGTTTGGGGTAGGGAGCTTTGGTTATTTTTTGTCGCGCTGACGGCCGAGTCATTTTTTTGAAATAATCCAGTTTTACAGGACGACCGGATCTTGCGGATTCAAGAATAGCTTTGATGATCTTGATATCTAGAAGCCCTTCCTCAGCCGAAGGTTCGGGCTCGACATCGTCAATAATACAGCGAGAGAAATATTCGATCTCTGGCGCGAACTGATCATGCTTAGGAAAATTTTGTATCTCGGACTCTCCATCGATCACCGTTGTCAGCGTCATGTCTTGAGCGTACTCATAGGCATTCTCTAATCGAAGGTGACCCAATGTTCCGATAAGTTCATAAGATGAGGTTCGTGCGGCTCCAAAACTGATGGTAAAGGTCGCAAGTCGCGCATTGGGGAATCGCAACGTAACCGACATCATTTCGTCCACTTCTCGAAACCTGGCGTCATAGGGATCGGAATCGCTCATCGCAAAGGCTTCGACAGGCTCATCTTGAAAAAGGTAGCGTGCGGCATTGATGCAATAGATACCGACATCGTAGAGCGGTCCTCCACCCATGTCCCCACGGAGGCGAATATTCTTTCGGTCAGCAACTTGCATACTGAAAGTTGAATTAAATATTTTTAGATCACCCAGTTCTTTATTTTTGGCGATCTCGACCGCTTCAAGATTTCCGCCATCAAAATGAAGCCGGTAGGCCACCATCAATTTGATGTTATTCTTTCGGGCGGCGCGGAGCATTCCCATGCATTCACGTTCGTGCACGGCCATCGGCTTTTCGGTGAGCACATGAACTCCATACCACGCGGCAAGTTCGGCGAACTCCTGGTGCAGAGTATTCGGTGTTGCTATGTAAACGGCATCGACCAAGCCTCGACTTAGCATTTCTTCATAGTCATCGTAAAGGTAGCGATGCTTGATATTGTACTTTTCTCCCAAGACATCGAGTTTTTCTGTGTCACCGGACACCAGAGCCACCAGTTCTGAGTTGGATTGCGCATTTTTGAAGCTTGGCAGGATAGCGACCTGTGCAATATGTCCGAGGCCGACAACTGCGTAGCGAACCTTTTTCATAATCTCTCCTTGATGTACTCAAGAGAAATTGCAAACCCAATGCCGCATTTAGCGAAGTCTATTTATATAACGAAATTTTTTGAGGACATATCTCCTCAGCGCAGAGGCAAAAGGACTTAGTAGCTCGAACTTTTTTTGAACACCAGATCGTAACTATTGAGTAATAACAAAGATCCAGCTAAAAAGACGATCCCACTTAGAAATGTTGGTTGAATTCCAACCAGATCGGTCAGCTTGCCGACGCCAAGATGCATAATTACAAGCATAACTGAATCCACTGCCATCATGTAAGAGACGGCGCCATCTAGGTCATTCGGAAATTCAGATGAGATCATAGTGATTGCAAGAGGATAGAAAGGAGCTATCGTTAGGCCCACTAAAACGAAGCCGATAGGGTGAAGGTAGAGGCCCAACACTATTAATAGAGCAGACGATACAAGAACCATGGACAGTTGTTTTCTGACCGAACTCTTGAATTTAACCACAGTAAAGAAAATTCTTGAGATCAACATGCAGGCAAAGAAGCCCGTCACGAACAAACTCGATTTTTCCAAATCGTAGTCCCAGACTCTTCGCATATAGAGTGCCAGCCGCGAGGACACCATAATTTCTGCGGCAACAGCCATACTCACAGTCAGAGCGAGATAAAGCTGGGGTAAAATGGCTTGTAAGCTATGGGTATTGTGCGGGTCCAGCGGAACATCAACTTTTTTATGCAGCAAACGATGGCTCGAGTGAAACGTATATGCGACTAAGCCTGCGGGCGCCAGAGCCGCAATAGCGAAAGTCCATCGCCAGCTTCCAGAAATACCGCCTACGGTGGCAGCTAAAAGGGGGGCCATAAAACTTGCTAGGCCGTACATTGCATGAAGACCTGCCAGAAGTTGTTGTTTCCGGGTGGGCGTTGATCCTAAGGGAACTAAAATATTAGGGATCAGTCCTACGATCCCTAAGGACAATCCAAACGCAAAACTAAAAATCAAAAAGACAGTAAAGTTGAAGGAAGCCGCCAATCCCAGCATGGACAGAGTCAGAGCTGCTGCGGAAACTTGCAGAACTGTTTTCCGCTCGAACCGTCGAAGAAGTCGTCTTGCAAAATGGCTCGAAATAAAGCCAGAAATGGAAGTGATTGCAAACATGGCCGAACCGATGGAGTCAGAAACGGCGAATTCTTTTAGTATCTCAGGAAAGAGGGGACCTCGAATATTGTCTGCGAGACCGTAAACAAAGAGGCTTGCATAGGAGAGAATTATAAAGGGCCAGATCATTCAGATGAACTTATCCTAGTCTGTGACTGAAGAGAAGCAGAAGTCGCTAACCGATGTAAAAGGTTCTGGACGGAGGTCTTTTGGGTAATGGCAAATTTTTTGGTTTCGCTTTTGCACCTATTGCTGGGTGGAGTGCGAATCACTTTAACTTAAAGAAGGGGTGTGAATATGAGACTTTTAGGTACAATCATAATTTTCTCTTGTGGTTACTACCTGGGCAGATTGAATTCGCAAGAGTTTGAAACTGCAACGGAAAGATCCCTACCTAATAGGTTGGGCCGAACAGATGCCGTCAATCGATCAGATGCTTTGATTGACGAAAGCTCAATGGAGTCGTTCCCAGCGAGTGATGCGCCGTCATTTAGTCCTCCCTCAAGCTATCACTAGTACAGTCCAGGCACATTGACCCCATAGGGGCGATGTGCCTCTTTGCTAATCTCGACAAGCTGAGGAGGGGAAATGGCTCAGGATGCAGCAAGAAACCTGTCTGTACTTGAACAAAGACAGCGACATCGCCTCCATGAAGGGGTGAAAGTTATTGATTCGGTGACGATCCAGGCTTCGGCAAAAAGAATTTTTGAATTTTGGAGCCGTTTCGAAAATCTGCCCCTTTTTATAGGGCACCTTGATTCAGTCACACCCCTTTCAAACCAAAGATCGTTGTGGATCTGGAAGGCTTTGAATGGTCATAAGCAGATTGAGTGGGAAAGTGTGCTTATTGAATCAGAACCCTATCATCTAATATCTTGGAAAACATCGCCAGATTCGGAAGTTCATCATGCTGGATCCGTGATTTTTCGTGAGCTTCCTTATGGTCGGGGCACTGTCGTCACGGTGCGAATGCTTTATGATCCGCCACTTGGCGGTTTGGCTGATATTTTCGAACGTATTGTTGGCGAAAGTCCTCAGTACAACCTCATGAATGATCTGAAAAAGTTGCGGCAGCTTATGGAGGTTGGGGAAATCCCTCGGGTCGATGGGCAACCCACTGGGGGACAGCCGGAAGAAATCAATCCAGCACTTCACTAATACTAGGAGGATTTATGAAAGCGGTCTGCTGGCAAGGTGCAAAACAAGTCGAGGTCGAACGTGTGCCCGATCCCCAGATCCTAAATGCGACGGATGCGATCATCAAAATCAGCTCGACTGCCATTTGTGGTTCAGATTTGCATCTTTACGATGGCTTTATTCCAGAGATGCAGAAGGGTGATATTCTTGGACACGAGTTTATGGGCGAGGTCATGGAAGTCGGTCCCGATGTTAAAAACCTGAAGATCGGAGACCGTGTCGTGGTGCCCTTTGCTATCGGCTGCGGGCATTGCTTTTTTTGTGAGCGCAAAGAATATTCATTTTGCGATAACTCAAATCCAGACTCTACCATGGCTGATCAAGTCTATGGTCATAGCGGTGCTGGGATGTTTGGCTATTCCCATCTCTTCGGTGGTTTTGCCGGTGGGCAAGCGGAGTATGCTCGAGTCCCCTTTGCCAACGTGGGTCCTTTAGTGGTTCCACCAGGAGTGGAAGACGAAAAGCTCCTGTTTTTGAGCGATATTTTCCCCACTGGATATATGGCAGCGTTAAATTGCAATATTCAGTTCGGCGACACCATTGCCGTCTGGGGCTGTGGCCCTGTCGGACTTTTCGCAATCCAAAGTGCCTACCTTCTGGGAGCCGAGAGGGTTATTGCGATCGATCGAATTCCTGAAAGGCTCGCAATGGCTGAAAGAGTTTGTAAAGCGGAAGTATTAAATTACGAGGAATGTGATGTGCTCGACGAATTGCGAATCAAAACCGGCGGCAGAGGCCCCGATTCCTGTATTGACGCCGTCGGAATGGAAGCGCATGGAACTAACTTTTACAGTCGCTATGAAAAAACAAAAGCTGCCATTCACTTGGCGACAGACCGACCGGTCGCCTTAAGAGAAGCCATCCAGGCTTGCCGCAAAGGCGGAACAATTTCAATTCCAGGAGTTTATGGAGGCTTCCTCGATAAAATGCCCATGGGTGCTGCGTTTGCGAAAGGTCTAACGTTTAAAATGGGCCAGACCCACGTTCAAAAGTACATGCCGGCCCTTTTAGATATGATTCTCTCCGGAGGCATCGATCCTTCGTTTCTAATTACCCACAACTTAGACCTTAATGATGCCCCCGAAGCCTACAAACTTTTCCAAGAAAAAAAGGACAGCTGCATCAAGGTCATAATGAAAAACCACTGATCATTCCTTCAATCGGTGTTCGCGCACGAGGACCTGCGCGAACAGAATCAGTATCGGTTCTTGTGCTGCTTGTTGTAGCCACGTACGTCCCGATCCTGATAGCCAAGATCTTCGCGGCGGTAGTCGTGACCTGATTTATGCTGCCCCCGTCGAAGTCCCTGACGACTTCCGCCTGTTTGATAGCTATCCTGAGTTTTGTATTCTTCTTTATCAAGAATATGATCGTCTTCATTGTAATGACGATCATTGAATTCTTCGTCACCGTATTCATAATGCCGAGAAGTTTTTAGCGGATAGTAATTGGGGCGATAGTGAGTTTCGTCGTTATTATAATAATTGCGGTGATCGTAAGTGTGAGGATTGTGGCCATAACGATCGAGGTCTTCTTGATCTTGACGGGTGCCTGTGAATTGCCTTCTGCCGGGGCGGCCGTGCCCGCCTTGGCTCCAAGTAGAAGCCCGTGTGTCTTCGTAACGAGGATCATGATCTTGAGGATATGGTCCTCTTCGGTAAGGCCGATCATCTTCGTCCGAGGCCGATCTTCTTATGGGAACATCGTCATTGACGTAGCGATCAACACCATAATTCGGTTGGGGGCGGCGACGTTGGTGTGGCATAGATCCTCCTTATGCAGAGTGTTCTCTTAAGAGTTCTGCAAAGTTAGGACCACTTATACTTGGAAAATTTTGCTAGCAGAAGCCTCAGGCTGTTTCGTTATGACCCAAACATTGTCCCATTGCTGTCACAAAGGTAAGGTGGCAGATTCAGGGCTTTATCGATTGCAAAAGCGCAGTTGATCAAACCGACATGACTGTAGGTCTGAGGAAAATTTCCCCATTGGCTTGCGGTTTTGATGTCGAAATCTTCTGCCATGAGTCCCAAGTGGTTTTGCGCTCTCGTCACCTCTTTTAATAACTCCAAAGCACGTTGTCCCATTCCCAACGAAGCGAGAGCTTCAATGTGCCAGAAACTACAAACAAGAAAGGCGGATTCTTGATAACCAAAGTCGTCGCGATGCTTGTATCGCAACAAGAATCCCGGAGCTACTTCCAGTTCGCTTTCAATTGCATAAAGGTGATCAAGAGCTCCTTGGCGATTGTCCTTGAAGTATCCCAGAGTGATCATTTGCAGTAAGCTCGCGTCGAGGTCCGTTGAGCCCACCGCCTGACCATAAGCTTTCTTTTCTGGAATGTAGGCTTTTTCTAATAGAAGGCGCGCCGTGTTCATACACTTGAGTGCACGTTCCAAAAGAGCTTTGTCGTTAATATCGCAGGCGACTTTACGAACCGCTGCGGCTCCAGCCCAGTGAAAAAGACTTGAGTAAGAGTGAATTGCCGTCTTACCTCTAAATTCCCAAATTCCATTATCGGGTTCGAGCATGTTTTTTTCAATATACTTAAGAACCATATTCAGCAGGCGGGCCGAAGTACGGTCCGAGTGAGACAACAAACGCTGATCCGTATACAAGCTAAAGAGTGCCAATAGAATTTGTCCATAAGCATCGTTCTGCACTTGTTCGGACGCGAGATTCCCGATACGCACTGGCTTGTTCCCAAGATAACCTTCCAGCGGCAGCTCGATCTCCGGCATCTTTGGTGATCCGTCAATACAATAAACTGGTTGTAGATTCGATAAATGTTCTAAGTTCAAGTTCTCGATGAAATGAGCATACTTTTCCATTTCCTCGAAATGCCCCAGTGATTTCAAAGCAGAGAGCGTGTAGTAGGTGTCACGCAGCCAGCAGTATCGATAGTCCCAGTTGCGTCCTTCGCCATGAATCTCTGGAAGACTGCTTGTACAGGAAGCGATAATGCCCCCAGTGTCTTCGAACTGATGCAATTTCAAAACGAGTGCCGAGCGGACAACTTCTTTCTGGAAAAGATTTGGAAGCGTGCATCCCTTCACCCAGTTTTCCCAGTAGTCTTTAGTTTGATTGTAGAAAACATTAAACGTCGAGCTTAGCGGGGCTTCTAAAGGAATTCCCCAGGAAAGGATGAAGTGAAGTTCATCACCGAGCGCAAAATCTTTTTCTTGGAGAATATAAGTCAGTGGTGCGTTAGTCGTTAATCTTAAGGGCTGAGAGAGTCCATCATAGCGAATGTGATTGCTGCCCATGGCAGGTTTTGACTGAATAGCGCCGTAGTCGCCTACGGGGTTGCATTTTACATGAATGCGCGGGCTTCCCGAAAGTTTGATGACCTTGCGAAACAGCATCAATGGCTTATGATAACGCTCGTACTGTCGAAAACGCGGTGCAAAGTCGATCACCTCAAATGACCCATCTGCTGCTTCGAATTTTGTGACGAGAATGTTTGTATTTTCGAGATATCTCTGTGTGCTTACGTACTTGCTTGTCGCAGGCCGAATGAAAAAATCTCCACCTTTATTAACATCGAGTAATGATCCAAATATAAAAGTTGAGTCAAATCTTGGCCAACACAACCATTTTATGTTAGCGTCCTCACTGATCAATGCGGAGTAAGCGCAGTTCCCAATGAGTCCCATTCGATATTTGTGCGCGTTTAGAGGAGATGAGCTAAGGAAATTTTTTTCTTCGTTCACATTAGGCCCCTTTAATTATTACAAACTATATACTGGAGTACTACGTGATACCAAAAAGAATTTTTGTAAGCAGTAGACTGCCTTTCAGCATTAACTCGAAATCAGGAAGTGTAGAGCGCGGCGCCGGAGGATTGGTTTCTGCCTTGATGTCTGTTAGTCTTGATGAACCCTTTTCTTGGCTTGGGTTTGAGACGAGTGAGCGAAATGCGAAACTTATCAGAGAAAACGCTAAAAATATTAAGCCGAATCTAGACTGTTATCCAGTACTCTTGCCTAAAACCCATTACGAAAAGTATTACGATGGTTTTGCGAACGATGTTTTGTGGCCGTTGTTTCACTATGAAGGACATTTGGCGTCTTTCAATCGTGAAAATTGGAAAGCCTATTGTGACGCTAACCAAATTATGGCGGATGCCATCTTAGAAATCGCCAAGCCAGGCGACACTGTGTGGATTCATGACTTTCATTTTTTTCTGTTGCCACAATTTTTGCGAGAAAAAAATAAGGATTTAAAGATAGGTTTTTTCCTGCATATTCCATTTCCTGCAGCTGAAATATTCCGTCAACTGCCGGTGCGAGAACAAATTCTGAAATCATTGATTCAATGTGATTTAGTCGGTTTCCACGAGCATTCCTATTTACGTCAGTTTGTAGTTTCGCTGAAAGCTCATTTGGGAATGGATTCTTCATTGTTTAAAGTCCAAGTGGATGATCATGTGGCGCAGCTCGGTGTATACCCAATCAGTATTGATACGGATGAGGTCCGGAGAAAAGCGAACTCGGCGGAGGTTTGTGAGCAGAGCGAAACTTATCGGCAAATGAGTCAAGCGCCCTTTCTAATTCTAGGAGTAGACCGCCTTGATTACTCTAAAGGACTCGAGCTTAAGCTTCGCGGGTTTCAACAGGCGTTACGAACTTATCCGGAGTTGATTGGCAAGGTGACACTCTTGCAGGTCGCCGTGCCGACTCGCCAAAAAGTTCCTGCTTACATGAAAATGAAAAAAGAGGTGGATCAATTGGTTGGCGCCATTAATGGAGAGTTCGGCGGCCCTGACTATGTTCCTGTTCAATACATTTTTAATTCGGTTGACGAAAAAACTTTGCTTGCGCTCTATCGACGGGCGAATGCCACTCTAATCACTAGCAAGCGGGATGGCATGAATTTGGTCGCGATGGAATATGTTGTAGCCCAGGATTTGGAAAATGCAGGCGTACTTATTTTAAGTGAGTTTGCAGGAGCCTCTTCTTTATTGGGTGATGCTTTGTCAGTTAATCCTTGGGATCGCGACGATATCGCAGAGACCATTTACAGAGCTTATAACATGCCATTTGAAGAGCGCCGGGAGCGTTTGTACAACTCTCAAGAAATTCTCTCCCGCTACTCATCGACAAAATGGGCTATGGGATTTCTGAATGATTTGGATAGTACTGTACGTCCTGGCATGCATTCGACGGTTTTGCGGCTGCCAGCGAAAAGTGCACAATGGCCAGGAAATCTTCCAGAGAGAATTCGTCGTGCTCCAAAGGTTCGCATGGTATTGGATTACGATGGTACTCTTGTGGCTATTGCGAAAAAGCCGGACCAGGCGGTTTTGCTAAAAGAAACTAAAGAACTGCTTTTTGAACTGGGTCAATTGATGGAAATTTATATTTTGAGCGGTCGCTCGAAAAAGTTCCTGGATGGTCAATTCGAAAACACTCCGTTCTTTATTGGTGCTGAACATGGTGCATTCTACAAGTATCCGGGCGAGGAATGGCAGAGCCGTGTGTCTTCAGACATTGAAACCTGGTATTCGGAAGCTCATCGCATAATGCAAGCTTATACCGAGCGGGTGCCATTGTCCTTTGTTGAAAAGAAAGAAGCGGCAGTCGTGTGGCATTATAGATCTTCTCCACCGGACTTTGCTGAATTTCAGGCAAAAAAGTTGGACGATGAGTTGCAGGCAGGTCTTGCCAACGAGCCGGTGGTTATGGAGGTTGGCAAAAAGATCATTGAAGCAAAGGCCATTGAATGTAACAAAGGTAATTTTTTACGCTGGCTTATGCAAAGTTCACCATCATCGGCACTCTATATTTGCATAGGTGACGATAAGACAGATGAAGAAATGTTTAAAGTGATTGATGGGCATAATTGTTCGATAAAGATTGGAACAGGATTTACCCATGCTCAATACAGAATCAATACTCAGGCTGAAATTTTGGCATTTTTTAAGGAGTTGAGGCAGCTGTTAATGGAAGACATGTCGCGGATTGAAGTGAACATCTAAGGCGGGTTGGGGCCTATGTGGGAAAGTATCCAGTACTCTCGATTTATTAGAGATATCAGAATACTCATGCGCACTGATGGCCCTTGGCAGTGGGTGATCGCTATAATATTGGCGATCTTTGCGACCATTATAATAAAGGCACTTCTGCGCACGCTTGAAACCCATGTGGCCAGTCGACTGGGCCGCTGGACCCGTAATTTTGAACGTTATCATCAGTTCGAGGATACGATTTTCAAGATGTTGGCACAGACAAAGCCCTATGTCATCTTTGTCTGGATTCTATATCCTTTTGTAGAGTTCATGTACACGAATCGACAAACCAATACGATCTCTCGAGCTGTTTTGATAGTCGCGACTTCTATACAGATCACATTCTGGGGTTTTTATATTGTTCGTCGCTGGCGCGAAAACTTTCTTTCAAAAAAAGTGGGGAAGGATGACAGCTCAGTCTCTGCTTTGGGATTGATGAGTGCGACACTCAAGGGTTTCATCGCAACCACTGTTTTACTGATCTGTCTTAATAATCTAGGAGTTAATGTCGGGGCTTTAGTTGCGGGCTTAGGAGTCGGCGGTATAGCCGTGGCCTTGGCCGCCCAAAACTTTCTTGGCGATGTCTTTGCCTCGCTATCAATCGTTCTGGATAAACCGTTTATTGTCGGTGACTTTATTATGGTCGGCACAGAATTGGGAACCGTTGAAAACATCGGAATCAAAACCACTCGGGTGCGAAGTTTGTCAGGAGAAGAACTCATTTTCTCGAATCGACAACTTTTGGAAGGCAGTATAAAAAACTTCAAGCGGATGTGGCGCCGCCGGGTCGTGATCCGCTTCAGTGTTCCTTATTCAACCTCACGTGAGCATGTTCAGGAGATTCCAAATTGGATCAAAGAATGGATTATTGCCCAGGATCAGTTGGAATTCGAGCGTTGTCATCTGGCGCAGTTTGGTGAATGGTCTCTGAATTTTGAACTCGTCTATTGGGTCAAGGATCCAGATTATGGTTTGCACATGGATTTGCAGCAGAATTTCTACCTGTACTTGATAGGACAGTTCCAAAAGAAACATGTGCAGTTTGCGATACCTGGTCAATCGCTCTTTGTAGAGAAGATTCCTCGCGATATGATGTCTTTGTCATCCTGGAAAGACGATGGTAACTCTGAAGGGGTTCAGCGGCCCGCCGAGTCATGATGAATTCCTGACAGACATTTTGATTGCATCACCGTAATCTTCCATAGGATATATGAAGTGCACCGTATATATCGCGAATAGGGCGCGATGTTTCTACAGGACACCTTAAATGTCCGACTATGGAGGGGATCATGAGATTGTTCTTATTGTCGTTTCTTTTGCTTTTGGGGCATGTTGGTCATGCTGCATTCCAGCAACAAGTCGTTCCTTATTATGGGCAAGAGTTTTACGACGACCTTGCACGAGGCGCTCAAGATGAAGAGCTGAAAGCCCGCCTTAAAAAAGTCCTACAAAGCTACCATAAAACAAATCCGGGCTCTCTTGATGAGGTTGTAGATAACTGCTCAGGTCGCGGTTGTTATGCTCAAGAATCATTGGGCTACGACGGCGCTCGTGTTTATTTGATGGGTAACTACTACCTCCATCGCAAAGGCAACTCCTACGCCGTGGTCGATGTTTACTGTGATGACGAAAAAACGGCTGAAGATTTCCGTGGTGGAACTCCGCCAGGACCCGATGTCGTTCCTGATCATACCGTTATTAATATTGAGCACACCTGGCCTCAAAGTCGTTTCACGGGCCGCCATAGCAAAGGGACGCAAAAAGCAGACCTTCATCATTTATTTCCAACCGATTCAGAGTTAAATGCTATCCGTGGTAATAACAACTTTGGCGAAGTGGTGAAAGATAAGCGCGAACTTAAGTGTGCAGCTTCACGCTTTGGCTATCCAGACAAGTCCAACAGATTGGTGTTCGAACCACCAGATAATCATAAAGGCAACGTTGCACGGGCACTGTTTTATTTTTCTGTTCGTTACGATATCCAGTTGAATCTGTCAGAAGAGCAAACTTTGCGTGAATGGGCCAAAGCGGACCCAGTGGACGAAGACGAAGCTCATCGTAACAACGAGATCTACAAGGTCCAAAAAAATCGTAATCCATTTGTGGACTTCCCAGAGTTAGTGGACAGAATTTCGCATTTCTAATTTTACTCTAGTACCGGGGGTATGATCTAGGTCCTCCGGTAAGTCGACCTGCATTTTGCCAGATTGACGATTTGGAATTGGTCATTTTTTAGCCATGCTCGTTATCTTCTCTCGAAAGAGGTGGAGGAAGCGAAATGGCTCAAGACCGCGGGTCACGTCTAAGTCGCCAACAGATGGCGGGAATTATTCGTACTCGAAAAAAGGATATCTTGGAAGATTGGATGAAACATCTTCTAAGATCCGATTCGTCTAAATCTCAGCATAGCGGGCCTCGGCTGGCTGACGCTATTCCGCTATTTCTCGAGCAATTGGCTCTAGTTTTAGAAAATCCATTTTTGTCTTCTGATGTCACAGTTGAACTCGCAAAACTTCATGGCAACGAGCGCGCTAAACTAAGTGATTTTTCCATCGAAGATATTTTCCTGGAATATACAGTGCTGCGTTCTCTCTTGCTAGAGACCTTTTACAAAGCGGGTACTCCTGAAGAGGACGGAATCATTTTGGTCAATACAGCCATTGATGAGTCGATATCAGGTTCTGCTTTGGAATTCATGCGGCACGTTCAGGAAGAGTCGCAAAGTCTTATTCGGGAAGGTTTCGACCGGATTGAATTGGTCGCCGAAATGACCAATGAAATTATCTGGACGACGGATTACGATGGGAGGATTGATTACGTTAGTCCTCAGTGGCGCAAGTTCACGGGAATGGAGTTGCCTCCGGGAGGCAACGAGTATTGGGAACAGTACATGCATCCCGAAGATCTTATGCGCACCAAGCGCGATTGGGAAGATGCCGTCCGAAATGGAGCGTCGTTTGAGGCTGAATATCGTTTGCGTGATCAATCCGGGAAGTATGTTTGGTTTAGCATCAAGGCCAAACCCATTAATGATGGAGAAAACGGCAAAACGCGCTGGCTTGGAGTTACGGTTAGTATCCAGCGCCAAAAAGATCTTCAGGAGAGGCAACGCCTCGCTTTAGAGGAAGAGCGAAATCGAAGTCTTAGTTTACTGTATCAGGCTCCCGCAGTGATTTTTGTTCTCGAGGGGCCTCAGCATCGCTATCGTCTGGTGAACAAATATTTTCTTCCGTTCGTTGATAACCAAGATGTCATTGGTAAACCTATCCATGAAGCCCTTCCAAGAATATTCAATGGTGAGATATTTGAAGTTCTGAATGAGGTTTATAAAAATAAGAATCCCTACTTCGGTAGGGAGATCCCGATGAAAATGAGCGGCTTGAATGGCAATGGGGATCAACACTTTTTTAACATCGTTCTGCAACCGTGGCTGGATGAATTTAGCGAAGCCCAAGGTATTCTGGGAATGGCTCTTGACGTTACCGAGGACATGATCCTACGAAGCAGACTAAGAATTAGCGAAGAGCGGCTGCATTTGGCAACGAGCCAAGCCCATGTTGGCATCTGGGATTTCGATCCGATCAAAGGAATCTACGAGATTTCCGAGGAAGGTCGCAAGCTCTTTGAAATTCGGCCGGATCAAGAAGTGTCGCTGGAGTATGTTGGCAGTCTTTTAGATGCTGAAAATGCCCTTCGAGCTGAAGAGGAAAGGGGCCGAGCATTTAATCCATGTGGTGATGGCAAATACAAAGTTGAGTTGAAGGTCAATCTTAAGAGTGGAAAAACGATCTGGATCAACTGCGTGGGGCGTGTCATTTTTGCGGGTCGCGGACTTGAAAGAAGACCGGTGCGATTCATTGGGACCTTCATCGACGTCTCTGAGTTAAAACAGCGTGAAGAGCAAATCAAACGTCGCGAGGAAGAGCTAAGAATTGCTATCCAATCAGCCAATATGGGAACCTGGGACGTCAACGTGGCCGACAACACGATCTATTGGTCGCCTCGGGCCCTTGAGCTGGTGGGAATCGATCCGAACGTGCCGTTCGATATTCAGGCTTTGCTCGAGTGGGTTCATCCTGAGGATCGCAAAAAAGTGGAAACTGCCATGACCAGAGCTTTGGATCCCGAAGGTATGACTGGGTTCTATAATGTGGATCATCGCGTTCTTCATACAGATGGGAAAGTTGTTTGGATTTCCGCCATGGGAAGAGCCTTCTTTAAAATGGACAACGGCGTAAAAGTGCTGCGAAGATTCAGCGGAACTCTCTTGGATATAACAGAACGGATGGAGCTGCAGGAAAGACTGCAAAGAGCCAAAGAGGAAGCCGAAGCCGCCAATACGGCAAAGAGTGCTTTCCTTGCAAACATGAGCCACGAAATTCGCACACCATTGGGGGCGATCATGGGATTCGTCGACTTGATGAAAGACAGTGACCTTGGCCGAGATGAGGTCGAAAACTATGTCGGCATCATTGAGCGCAATTCCAATCAGCTTCTTCGGATTATCGACGACATTTTGGATCTTTCAAAAGTGGAAGCTGGAAAAATGACGATCGAAGAAATCGATTTTTCACTGAAAGAACTTTTGGCCGATTTTTCTTCTTTAATGGGTTTTCGAGCTCGTGAAAACGGAATTGATTTCTTGATGAATTCAGACTCGCCAGTGCCAGAGCGGGTTATTTCTGATCCAGTTCGCTTGCGGCAAATCCTGACAAATATCGTTGGCAATGCAATAAAATTCACTCGGCACGGACATGTCGAATTAAAGGTGAATTTTAACAACCCCTACCTGACTTTCACCGTCGAAGATACGGGGCGGGGTATTTCGGCGGAGCAGGCTTCCAAGCTGTTTCAGCCTTTTACTCAAGCTGACAGTTCGACCACAAGGCAGTTTGGTGGGACGGGACTTGGTCTGGTTCTGACCCGCAGGCTGAGCGAGTTTATGCATGGAGCCTTTTGGCTGGAGCGCAGTGAACTGGGGAAGGGCAGTACGTTTGTAACAAGAGTGCAAATTGGGCTTCCAGAAAATGCGAAAATTCTTACACAGGATGAAGTTCAGTTCACCTCTCGGGTAAGATTCGTGAAGCAAAAGCCGTTACCAAATTTATCGGGCATGAAGGTTTTGGTGGTCGAAGACTCTCCTGATAATCAAAAGCTGATGCAGATTTATTTGCGGAAGTTCGGTATCGAGATTGATCTGGCGTCCGACGGAGTGGCAGCCATGGAGTTGGCATCAGCAAATTTTTACGACGTGATTTTCATGGATGTGCAAATGCCGAGAATGGATGGGCATGAGGCGACTGAGATTTTACGCTCCCGTGGATACAAACGGCCGATAATTGCCCTGACCGCCCATGCGATGAAAGAAGAGAGAGAGCGTTGCCTTCGTTCCGGTTTTACTGATTTTCTTTCTAAGCCTGTTCACAGAGAAAATTTGGCAGCGATTTTGCGCAGCCATTTTCTGTCGGGCTCGCATCAACTACCGCCTGAAGCTTAACTTACTTGATTTTCACCGAACCTTCTTTAGCAAACGGAAATTTGAACCAACCACTCTTTGCTTGCCCCTCTACTTTAAAAGGAACTTCAGAGGCACTGAGGGCATCGGCAAAATTATTAAAAAGCTGATCAAACTTTACAGGAAGGGGAAGTTCTATATTGGCCTTTGAGCGGGCCGGAACTTTCAGTCCCTCGGCGGCTTTGCCATCAGCGAATTTTTTATTAAAAAGGCTAATCGAATAATCCAGTTCATCAATCTTGATATCGACGGGATTGGGATTTTCCACCTCGAGAACAAACATCAGGTGAGCCCCCGAAAAATCGACTTTGTTCGTATAAACGTGGTCCAAGCGAACTTTGGGTTCTTCAGTAAGACCTTTGAGGCCGGTTTTACAGCCGGAAAGAGGTAGGACAAGGAAGGCGCATGAGATGAGCTGGAGAATAGTCTTTTTTTTCATGTCTCCATATTCTCCAGCTAAGGGGAGGCTGACAACGATTTTAGGATCACTAATGAATTTTTGATGGGTGAATTTTGCAATGTAGCTGACAAACCCGTCAGGATGGAATAGAGCTGGCCACTCTATGGTTCATGCAATCCTTGCTATCTTTTTGTTATTAACTCCTGCTCAAGCGCAAATCAGTTGCACTGCCTCTGACCAGTCCTGCGATTTCTACCAATGCATGGAAGAACAGCAACCTTGTGGCGCAAAGGGATATTGGCTGAGGTTTGGAGCGCCATATTGCAAAGTCTTTTTGCGTGACCAGGCGCAATTTTCTTTACGCAGTCAGGCCTGGCTGCAGTCCGTAAGACTCTGTCTGCAAGAGCGCATCGGTGAGGTCTCGGCCCATCAAACTTGTTCTGGCATCTATTCTGAAGCAATGCATAGCCATGTTGGCTGCTACGTGGACACGGGATTCTGCCAACTGTCCACCCGTGAAAAATTTAGGGTGTACTGGTATTTAAAAGGGGCACTGAGAGATGCCAGAACCTGGCAGGAAGCACAGTTGCTCAATGAAGCCTGCATAAGAACTTATGGTCCGGAAGCTGCGGTCAATCTTCATTGACTCAGTAATGGGAAATTGGTTTAAATCTTCCCATGCAAAATTCAAATCAATCTTATCGTAGTTCTGCCGCCGAGCGCTGGTGGAAAGAAGTTGTTGTTTACCAAATTTATCCCCGCAGCTTTATGGACTCTAGTGGTGACGGAGTGGGTGATCTTCAAGGTATCATTTCAAAGCTCGACTATTTGAAATGGCTAGGTATCAATGTCATCTGGATTTGTCCAATGTACAAATCTCCGCAAGACGATAACGGATACGACATCAGCGATTACCAGGATATTCATCATGAATTTGGAACGATGAAGGATTTCGATCAGCTTTTACAAGAGACTCATCGTCGTGGAATGAAGTTGATTATTGATCTGGTGATAAATCACACAAGTGATGAACATCCTTGGTTCCTAGAGTCACGCAGCTCAAAAGACAATGCCAAGCGCGACTGGTATATCTGGAGAGATGGCAAAAATGGTAAAGAGCCAAACAACTGGGAAAGTATTTTCGGTGGTTCGGCGTGGAAATACGACGAGATAACGAATCAGTATTTTATGCATGTCTTTTCCTCTCGTCAGCCCGATCTGAACTGGGAAAATATGGAAATGCGCAAATCCGTGTACGACATGATCAACTGGTGGATTGATAAAGGTATCGATGGATTCCGCATCGATGCCATTAGCCACATGAAAAAAGAACCAGGATTAACCGATTTGCCAAACCCCGAGGGCTTGGAATACGTCAATTCAATGCCCAAGCATATGAATCAGCCTGGTATCCAGGAGTATCTTGCGGACCTATGTAAAAACACTTTCTGTAAGTACGATATCATGACAGTAGGCGAAGCGAATGGCGTCTCTGCGGAAAATGCCAGCGAATGGGTTGCCGAAGAAAATAAAAAACTCAACATGATCATTCAGTTTGAGCATGTTGGGCTGTGGGATACGAACCCCGAAAAGCGGATTGATCTTGCAAAGGTTAAAGAAGTCTTTACCCGTTGGCAGCACAATCTTGAAAACAAAGGCTGGAATGCGCTCTTCGTTGAGAACCATGACGTCCCTCGCATCGTTTCCAAGTGGGGCGACACGGGGCGATACTGGCGCGAAAGTTCGACGGCGATTGCCTCGATGTATTTCCTAATGCAGGGAACTCCGTTCATTTATCAGGGCCAAGAGATCGGCATGACGAACACCATCTTTAAAAGTTATGATGACTTTAATGATGTTTCTGCCAAAAATTATTTTACGGCCAAGCGTCGTCTGGGTATGAGTGATACAGAGATAGCTGCAGAGTTGACTCCGTTATCACGAGACAATGCGCGGACACCCATGCAATGGACAGCAGGGGAAAACGCTGGCTTTACAACAGGCAAACCTTGGTTAAAGTTGAATCCGAATCATTCCGAAATCAATGTTCAGACCCAGCAAGAAGATCAGAATTCGATTCTTAGTTATTACCGACAGTTGATCCAGGTCAGAGCGACGAATCCCGTGTTTATCTATGGCTCTTATGAGCTTTTACTCAAAGATCATCCGCAGGTTTATGCTTATTCGCGCACCCGAGGAAATGAAAGTGCGATCGTAATCTGCAATCTTTCAGATAAGTCCGCGACCTGCCCGCTGCCAACTCAAAAGCTTAAAGCCGAGAACCTTTTGTTGAGTAATTATCAGGTACCTGCTCACTCTGAGGTCTCTCAATTGGAACTAAAGCCGTACGAGAGCCGAATTTATCGTCTCTAGGGGCAAGGTGACGTTGGGCGCGGGGGCCGTGAAGATATTGCAGGGCCACCGCAGAGCTCTTTGGTATAGATAGAAAATAAATTAAAATAAGGCCTCTCAACAGAGGCCTTATGTCATTTAAGCCATTCAATTTTCTTTTGTTAGTACTTAGCGGAATTCTGTCTTTAGCAGGGCCTGCTTATTCGGCACTCGTTCATCCCAAGGATGATCCAGATGTGGCGCCTCATATTCAGCGAAAATATTTTGAACTGAGGCAAGAGGACCGACCTCGTTCTGATATGACGGAGCTACAGGCCCGGCAGCTGATCAGTGACTTTTTCGACTTTTTTAAACTGCAGGATGAAGCGGCCAACCTAAAAATCGATCTAGACTGGGGCAACCCTTACTTGTCAGCTCATGCAGAAATGCGGGGAGCTGCCTCCGTGGTGACCGTCTGGGGTGGCTTTTTGCGAGCTCCAGGAATGTCACCAATGATCTTAGCGACCACCCTTTGTCATGAATTGGGGCATGTTATTGGCGGAGCACCCTATCAAACAATAAAAGGCGCCGAGTTTTCGACAGAAGGTCAGTCCGATTTTTTTGCTGGGCTAAATTGTTTGCCGAGATTTGCGCATGCGTTCCCCCAATATTTTTCTGACCCGACTGCCGAGGTTCAGGAAATTTGCCAAGGAAAAAACGATTGTGCATCGACTCTTAGTGCTGGTCTTGCGACCGTTCAATTCATGCAGAAGTGGTCTTTTGTTTCATATGAGCCCGTGAGTTTAAAGTCCTCCGCGCCAGAGGTTCAAGATTACCGCCCTAATTATTATCCATCCTTTCAATGTCGATTGGACATTTTTTCGAGAGCTGCGGTTTGCTTGCGGGATAGAAATGGCAAGTGCCCACCTCCAACTTGTTGGTGGCCTCAAGAGCGAACTTATCCGCCGACGGAAGGCGCTTAATGTTGTTATCAATCTTTGCCACGCTAATATCTTGGCATTCAGTTTTTGGCTTTTGGGCTTCGGACTTTGATCACCTCATTCGGGTCGACCGGTCCTTTGAGGACTCTGGTGCTGTGTGCGAAGAGGTCGCGCGAGTGCAGGTGCAAAAGAGCTATCCGAATCCCCAATTTGAAGTGCTTACCGGGATATACTATGCAGATAGTGAGCGAGTCATTGGTGAGCTGGATATTGTCGTCCTGGACCATCACAAGCAAAAAGTGGTGCAGGTCTCTGAAGTCAAATGTTGGAAAGAGCCGGCATTGGGATTGGAAAAGGCTTTGCAACAGCGAAAACGATTTTTAAAGTCCCTACGTTCAGCAAAAGAGCTGGTTTTCCGCTCTGCCTTTTCTGGCGAGCAGTCACTGACAGAACTGGCTTTCAAAGGGATCGAGAATTTCAGTACCATAGGTCAAAAAGGAACGATCGCAGTTGGTTATGACGAAGAAATGCCGTACACTTTGCTTGAATTTCAGGAGCTTCGACGAAAGGTCATGAACTGTCAAAAGCGGAGTGAATGCAACCACCCATGAGGCTACAAAAAAATCCCATCGTCCGTTTCATTCTTATCGTCGTCGGCAGCGCTTCTTTGCTACTGGGAGTCGCGGGGATATTTTTGCCTCTACTGCCGACCACGCCATTCGTGCTCCTTACCGCTTGGTGCTTTTATCAATCTTCAGAGACCTTTCATAGTTGGTTAGTGCGACATCCGACATTTGCTCCTATTATCAATGATTGGCGCGACCGTAGGGCCATTTCTAGACGGTCAAAACTATTCGCTCTAGCAATGTTGGGAATATCTTTGCTTGGTTTGCACCTTAGCTCCGCGGTTTTAACGGTTAAAATCGCAGTCACAGTATTTCTATTCGCAATCGCGACCTTCATTGTCACCCGCCCGGAATAGTGGTAGTTTTTCGTACCATGTATCAGCTGCGTCCCTACCAGCAGGAAGCTGTCGAAGCGACTTTGCAACATTTTAGAAAAGACCGGTCTCCAGCAGTGGTTGTTCTTCCTACGGGTGCAGGGAAGAGTTTGGTCATTGCAGAGTTGGCTCGACTTGCCAAGGGGCGAGTACTGGTCTTAGCCCACGTGCGGGAACTCGTTGAACAGAATCATCAGAAATATATTTCTTTCGGTCTGTCAGCGGGGATTTTCTCGGCGGGCCTTAATAAAAAGGAATCAGCACACAAAGTTATCTTTGGCAGCATTCAATCTATAGCCAGAGCTCCTGAAGACTTCTTCCAAGATTTTTCTTTGGTGGTCATTGACGAGTGTCACCGAGTTTCAATGGATGGGGAAACGCAGTATCTGCAGGTTATCGCCAAACTACAAAAGCTGAATCCTTTGCTTTGTATTCTAGGGTTGACCGCAACTCCTTACCGCTTGGGTCTTGGCTGGATCTATGAATATCATCGCCAGAAGAAGATTCAAAAAACCCAAGAAGAAAGATTTTTTAAAAAATGTATTTATGAGTTGCCGGTACGATTTTTAATCAAAAATGGATTTCTGACTCCACCGATTAAAATTGACTCCCCAGTTGCATGCTATGACTTTTCAGCTTTAAAGCTGCAACAGGGACGTTTTGTTATGGCTCAGGTAGAGGAGCTTTTAAAAGATCAAAAGCGAATCACTCCGCTGATCATTAAAAATATACTTCAGATATCAGAGGATCGCCAGGGAGTCATGATTTTCACAAGCTCTGTGAATCATGCTGTAGAAATCATGCAAAGTCTGCCGCCGTATGTTTCCGCATTGGTTGTCGGGGATACTGAAAGCCAAGAACGAGAAGAAATTATCGAAGCGTTCAAGCAGCGCAGGCTAAAATATCTGGTGAACGTATCGGTCTTGACGACCGGATTTGATGCACCTCACGTGGATGTCATCGCGATTCTTCGACCAACAGAGTCTGTCAGTTTGTATCAACAAATTGTTGGACGGGGTTTACGCCTTAGTCCGGGCAAGACAGATTGTTTAGTTTTAGATTATACAGGGCAGGGGCATGATATTTACTCCCCAGAGATCGAGGAAGACAGACCCAGTTCGCAGTCCGTAAGAGTCGAGATTCCCTGTCCCCAATGTGGTATCATCAATGAGTTTTGGGGCTTGGTCGATCCGGAGGGGCTTGTGCTGGAGCACTTTGGTCGGCAGTGTCGGGCGGCTCTCGAAGATCCAGTCACAAGGCAGCTTGAAAAGTGTGGATTCCGCTTTCGTTTTAAAAGATGCGATAAGTGTGGAGCCGAAAATGATATTGCGGCTCGTGCGTGTTCCACTTGCTCTCATGTCCTTGTCGACAATGATAAAAAGCTGAAAGAAGCCATGCTTTTGAAAGACGCCCATGTCATGCGAGTAGAAACGATGCAGTTTCAGAAAAGTTGGGATAAGAACGGGCAGGAGCGTTTGGAAGTTCATTACTATGATGCGGATGCTCAAGTGCTTAAGGAGTACTTTTACCTCCGAAATCATGAAGACGGTAGAGCCTTCTATTTTAATTTTGTTCGAATGCACAACCGACGTCCTGAGGTGCCTCTAGCGGTGAAAAGCGCAGACGAAGCTATTTCCTTGAAGGCGAATTTTCGTCTACCTATATTCGTCATTGCTCGTAAGCAAAAACATTTTTGGACCATTCGCGAGAAGATTTTTGAGTAGTTCCTTCGGCATGTTTCCTGAAGCAACAAGCTACAGGAGCAAATATGAAGCCTAATAAAAGATTTAACTGGTTTCCATTGTCAAAAGTTTTGACACTCAGAGACCGTAGAATGTCTCGTTCGTGGCTTCGATCTTTGTTTCCTGTGCTTTTGCTATTAGCCAGCTCCCTGTCTTTAAGCTTACCGGTCCAAGCCTCAGAGCAATGCTCCCAGATATTTGAATTAGACCAAGCCGCAGTATTTCTGCGAATTGAAAAGAACAACTTCGAAACTTCAAGAGATATATATGACTACCAGTCGATGTTACATCCCGGTTTCATTCATAGCATTAGGAATTTAAGAAGTGATCAACATTGGATGGACCTAGGTGCTGGCAAGGCGAAAGCGCAGATTTCTTTTTTAAAGACATTCCGAGAAGTTTCGTTGGCTCCGCAAGCAACGGCTGTGGCTTATAAGTTGGATCGATGGTTTCGTCCGCCAAAATTTAATGGAAAACTAGAAATCAAAGAAGGGGCTTTTGAAAAGCACGACACCTCTGGATGGAAGAAGGTCGATGTCGCAACAGATCTCTTTGGAGTGCTTTCTTACACCCATGATTTTTCAGCAAGTCTTCAAAAGGTTGTGGATCTTCTTAATGTGAGGGGCGAACTCTATATTATGACCACGCCCTGGAGGACGCATTTTTCGGGGCGATCCGGAAGTTTCAAGCTGGATCAGTTCTTAAGAGAAATTCCGGGCCTTCAGGTTGAAGGAGAATATGGAACTTTAAAGATCACCAAGCTGATAGAAAACGTGCGAATTCCGCGTTTGGAATTGGTGGAAATTAAAGATGAGGCACCACCGTCGCGCCTCTTTCAAATAGTCGAGTGATAGCGGGGCTATGATTTAGAGTTTTAAGCTTCCGTCCTCGATTTTTTCCATAAGGTCAGAGTATCCTCCAATAAATTGATCGTTGATGAAGATCTGTGGGAAGGTTCGGTGCCCAGTTCGCTCTTTCAGTTGGTCGATTTCGTCGTAATTTCCTGTCAGATCGATCTCTTCAAAAGGCATATTCTTACTGTTAAAAAAATCTTTTGCACGAATGCAGTAAGGACAAGGAAATTTGGAATAGATCTGAACTTTATGGGTCATGGAGTTCTCCTCGGTTTCAATTTTAAAAAGATGAGCCGCTCACTCTTATTGTGGATAAGAAAACCAGTTGCCTCTGTGCCTGAGCCGGTCGATTATCTCAGTATCACATTGAAAAGTGAAATTTCAAGCAGTTGCTTTGAGTATAGCAGGGATTAGAGTGAATATACCTCGTGATAAAATTGAGTGGCGACTTTTGCTCAGCAGATTTCTAACGCGCTCCGGAGATCAAGCCTGGGACTTTGCAGTACCGATATCTTTGCTCGTAGTATTTCCTGGGCAAATCCAGGTCGCGGCGATGTACTATTTTTTCGTTCGCCTGGGGCACGTTCTCCTTATGCCATCAGTAGCGACACTCATTGATCAGCACGCGCGTGACCTCACAGCTCGTGTTGGCATTTTTTCGCAAGCCCTTGCAGTTGTACTGCAGTTTTTTGCAATCTGGGGGCTATGGAAAGTTTCAGAGGGGACTTTTGTCATTTCAAGTCTTTCTCTGACTCTTTTTGTTGCTATGTGTTTGGTTGGACTTCTGAGTGATTTGGGCGCAGCGGTTATGCATATTGCAGTTTCTGGAGACGTCGTTCCTGCAGCCGTTCCTGTCGAGCGCTTAAGTGTCTTTAACAGCCGCATTCGGCAAATAGATCTTTTCACTGAGGTGACATCTCCAATAGCTGCCGGTTTGTTGTTATTAGTGGCCTCCCCCGAATTTCCGCTCATGGGATTGTTGCTAGTAGTCTTTTGGAATATTTTATCGTTTTTCCCAGAGTATCTTTTGTTGATGTCGGTTTTTAATGAGAATCCACAGTTAAGAACCAAAATAAAGATTCCGACGCAGGCTTCACAATCTTTAGCGAAAAAGATCCTTCTTGGTTGGCGCACGTTTTTTCAGGAACCAGTGGCGCCAGTTCTGTTTTGTTATGCATTGTTGTGGCTGTCAGTACTGAGTCCTCACGGAGTATTGTTGACGGGATTTCTCAAAGGGGGCTGGGCATTACCAGAGCTGACAATTGGAGTATTCAGGGGCCTTGGCGCTCTCTTCGGAATCTCCGCGACCTTTTTATTCCCGTGGGTGTTAAAGAAATCCAGTCTAAAACTGACATCGGAAAAGTTTCTTTGGTTTCAGGCACTGACTGTCTCCTTAGGACTGTTGTGCTTTCTGCAAGGGACAGCTTGGGGTCAGTACGGGTTTTTGTTGTTCGTTCTACTATCTCGCGTAGGGCTATACGGTTTCAGCCTAGGTGAAGAGCAAATAAGGCAAGTCAGCATACCTGAAGCAGTTCGAGGCAGAGTTAACGGATTTGGCTCTGCCTTGACGGGGCTGGCCACTTTGTTTTTGTATGGTGCCGGTGCAAAGCTATCGTCGACAAATGACTTTCCAATCCTGATAGGTGCGTCAGTGGTGTTTATTGTGCTTTCAGCACTTGTATTTTCAGTATGGAGTCGCAAGACAGCTCTTTCCTTATAGAAAGGAAAGAGCCTTCGAGTTTTTTGTAGTACTACAGCGATGCTGACTTGTCGCCGAACATACGATCTTCAAAAGCTGCTAGAGCCGCTTTTGCACCTTCCCCCATGGCAATCACGATCTGCTTGTAGGGAGTTGTTGTTACGTCTCCAGCCGCGTAAATGCCAGGAACTGAAGTTCGACCTTTTTCATCGACGATGATCTCGCCGTATTTAGTCAGGTTGACGGTTCCCTTAAGGAACTGGCTGTTTGGTACAAGACCAATTTGCACAAACACGCCATCAAGATCAATTTTTTCAGTCGTGTTCAAAGATCGATTCAAGTACTGCAGTTGTGTCACTTTGCTCCCATCGCCGATCACACTTTGTGTTTGCGCGCTAGTGATGATGGTTGCGTTTGGCAAGGACTTCAGTTTATCAACTAGAATCTGGTCAGCCTTTAACTGATCATTGTATTCAAAAACCACAACTTCTTTGACAATTCCAGCGAGGTCAATGGCGGCTTCAACTCCAGAGTTGCCGCCTCCAATCACAGCTACTTTCTTTCCTTTGTAGAAAGGCCCATCACAATGAGGGCAGTAAGCGACTCCTCGGCCGAGGTATTCTTTTTCGCCCTCGACACCGAGCTCACGCCATTTGGCACCAGTGGTGATGATAATGGAATCAGCCGTCAGATGTTCTCCGCTTTCAAGTTGAATCAACTTAGTGGAGCCTTCTGTCGCAATACTTTTTACTCGGCGATTTTCAAAAACCTTCACGGGATAGCTTGCCACGTGTTGACTTAGCTGGGCCGCCAACTGCGGGCCTTCGGTATAAGTGACAGATATCAGGTTTTCAATGCCTTTGGTTTCTTGTACCTGTCCACCAATTTTTTCGGCGATCATAGCAGTGCTAAGTCCTTTACGAACAGTATAGATCGCAGCGGACGCGCCCGCGGGACCTCCGCCGACAACTAAAACTTCAAAGTGGCCAAGGTTTTTATTTACAGGAGTTGCTTCCCCGGCAGATTCGTCAATTCCAAAAGTGTTTTCTAGTTTTTCGATAAGATCTAAAAGTTGAATTCGGCCTGAATGAAACATCTTTTCGTTAGTCACTAAGGACGGAACGCCTTGAATACCAATCTTTTGCACGTCTTCCTGAACATAACCGCCATCAATAATTTCATGACGAAGGCTTCCGTGGGCCAAGGCGATTTGATTCAATGCTTGAACCACAGCGGGACAGTTTTCACAAGTCAGAGAGATATAAGATTGAATCGTGATATTCTTTTTTAATCGTTTCGCTCTATTGGCAATAAGTTCATCCAACGGCTTGCCTTTTCCGTCAGTGTTTAAAATAGCTAAGACAAGAGAAGTAAACTCGTGCCCGCCAGGAATTCCTTTAAAAATGATTCCCGTGGGTTTGCCTTTATAGGCAATGTGAAACTGAGGCATGGGCGAATTACCAGTGGCGTTTAAGCGAGCAGTAATTTTGGAAGATGTTGCAGCCACGTCCTCAAGCATTTCGACCAAATCTTTCTGGTCATCGTGAGAGCTGTTTTCGTATACAAGCTCAACTTCACTTTCAAGAACTCCGAAAACAGAAGTTAATTGTTCTTTAAGTTGTGCATCCAACATAACAGTCTCCTAAGTGGGTGGGTGTCCCCGCAACAGTATGCGGGGACTGAAAAAACAGGTGAACTAGATTTTACCAACAAGGTCCAAGCCAGGTTTCAATGTAGATTTACCTGGAGTCCATTTAGCAGGGCAAACTTCACCAGGGTTTGCAGCGATGTACTGAGCTGCTTGAACTTTTCTGAAAAGCTCGTCAGCGTTTCGACCGATGCCGTTGTCATGAACCTCAGCAAGTTTAATTTCACCAGCTGGGTTTATTAAGAAAGTTCCGCGGTAAGCAAGACCTTCTTCTTCAATGTGAACGCCGAATGCTCTTGAAAGGAATCCAGTTGGATCTGCAAGCATCGGGTATTTGATTTTCTTGATTGTCTCAGAAGCATCATGCCACGCTTTGTGTGTAAAGTGAGTGTCTGTGCTCACGCTGTATACTTCGACTCCCAGCTTTTGGAATTCAGCATACTTGTCAGCCATGTCGCCAAGCTCAGTAGGGCAAACAAATGTAAAGTCTGCTGGGTAGAAAAAGAAGATTGACCATTTACCTTTTAGGTCTGATTGAGTCACAGTTTTGAATTCACCGTGGTGGTAAGCTTCAACTTTAAAATCTGGAACCTTTGTGTTGATCAGAGTTTGCATTTATTCTCCTTGAATAAAGTGGTTGTTGTTGTGTTGGCTCCTTTTGGAGCCTAAAAATACAATTTCAAGTTGCGAGTGGGCAAGGGCCCATCCCAGCAGTCATCTTTCGTCTTTAAGACTAACGGATCAACCTCTTTTAAAGAAATCGATTATAAATATCTCTTGATAGATTTTACCTATTGCAGCAAAATGGGTCTATAAGGAGGCTTCTATGAGCCCAAAAGTGAATTTCTCTCTGACGCAGTTAGAGTACGTCATGGCCGTGCATAAGCATGGACATTTTGCCAAGGCCGCAGAGGCTTGTTTCGTGACGCAGCCCACGCTTAGTATGCAGATTCAAAAGCTCGAAGAGGATTTAGGAGCGGTCATTTTTGATAGATCGAAAAAACCTATTTTACTGACTCAAATGGGCAAGAAATTGATTTCGCAGATTCAAACTGTACTTTTCGAGGCCAAGAAAATCGAAAGTATTATTCAGAAAGAAAGCAGTGGTGAAAAGCAAGGCACCTTGTCCATTGGGGTGATTCCTACGATAGCTCCATATCTTCTGCCGCGCTTGCTGCCTGTGTGTGAGGAGCTTTATCCAGAACTGGAGCTCGTCATCAAAGAATTGCAGACAGAGCAGATTCTTGACGCCCTTAATGGTGACGAGATCGACGTTGGTCTTTTGGCAACTCCGACCAAGATTCCCAAAATGTTTGAATTTCCGCTTTACTACGAACCATTCTATGTTCTGTGCCAGAAGAAACACGAGTATGCTCATCTGAAAAAGATCAAATATCAGACACTTGGATTGGACGATATCTGGTTGTTAGAGGAAGGGCATTGTTTACGCAATCAGGTGCTCGACTTATGTTCGATCAAAAAGGGAAAGTCGGCCGGGAAGAAGTATAAATTTGAAAGTGGCAGCCTCGAGACCTTAAAGAATCTGGTCGATCTCTATGGTGGCTACACGCTTTTACCCTACTTAGCAACAGAGCAGCACGGCGCAAAAAGTCAGTTGGTTCCTTTTGAGCGACCCATTCCTGCGCGCGAGATCGGCTTGGTTTATCGTAGAGAGCACTACAAAAGTGAATTGATCGAATCGTTGGGCGATGCCATCCTTAAGAGTATTCCTGAAGAATTGGCAAAAATTCGTCCTAAGGATTTAGATGTGTTGCCAATCTCGTAAGACGGGGGACCCATATGACAAATAAAGTGAAATCCGCACCGGAAGAGTTTGTAAGGCTATTCCACAATGCCAAGACGCTGAGATTGAAAAGAGGCGACATCGTCTATCGTGTTGGTGACCAACCGGAGAATATTTATTTTCTTGAATCAGGTTTGGTGGGCTTGGCGCTCTGGGGTGAGTCTGGCAAAGATCATTTAGTACGATTTTTCAGAGCGGGTCAGGTATTCGGACATCGCAGTTTTTTCGAAAAAGCCCCTTATCATGCTACGGCGACCGTGATTGAAAATTCTGTCGTTCAGGTGCTTTCGAAAAATGAATTACGTGAAAAAATGCGAGGCAACTGTGAGTTGGCCGAAAAGTTCCTAGAGAATTTAGCAAGGGAGCTTCGAGAGTCCGAATCTAAGCAGCTGACTCTGAATGAAAAAGACGCGCCGGCAAGAATTGCTGAAGCTGTGGTTTATTTGAAAGAGCTTCATCCAGATTATTCATGGACTCGCCAAGAGATTGCCGATTTCTGCGGGACGACGACTCCGACCGTAATTCGTAATCTGGCCCACTTCGTTGAAGAAGGCCTCATTGAACAAAAAGGTCGAGAAATCGTCATCCTTAATCGAGAGGCGCTGCTATCTCAAGGGTAGCTTCAGATAGCGTTGCCCATTATCCTCCGCCTCGGGCAAATGTCCTGCTCGAATATTGACTTGAATACTCGGCAAGAGCAGTTTCGGAGCTGCTAAGGTAGCATCTCTTTCTTTGCGAAAGCGGATAAAATCCTCTCGAGTTGTGGTTTCCTTAAGTTGGATATTGGTTTTTTTCTCCTCTCCAACTGTGGTTTGAAACTCAAGAGAACGCCCGTGGGGTTGGTAATCGTGTCCTACAAAAATTCGCGTCTTATCAGGAAGTGCATAAATCTTATTTTTGACTGAGTCATAAAGATCCTCAGCACTCCCTGCCGGGAAGTCACATCGGCCAGTTCCGTAGTCAGGCATAAAGATGGCGTCCCCTGCAAAAAGAGCGTCTTCAATGAGGTAAGAAGCGCAGGCTGGCGTGTGCCCAGGAGTAAAAATTGTTTTAATTTTTAAAGAGCCGGCTTGCAATTCTTGACCGTCCTTTAGCAGTAAATCAAATTCGCAACCGGTTGGTTCCAAGCCCTTCATGTTAAATACATCTTTAAAGATTTTTTGAACTTCGACGATGCGTTCGCCAATTGCGATTTTGATCTGCGGAAAGTAATTCTTAAAGAGCTGAGAGCTCGACAAGTGATCCGCATGGGCATGAGTCTCCAAAACATAATGAGGATTCAGTTTGTGCTCCTGAATAAAAGCGAGCACGGGCTGCATCGAATCGGTGGACATTTTACCTGATGCGGGATCGTAGTCCCAAACTGGATCAATTATGACGGCGTCGCGTGTCTGCTGATCTGCCACCACATAAGTTAAGGTTGAAGTTGCTGGATCGAAAAAATGCTGAATTTGTAGTTTCATGTTCGCTCCCTCTTTAAGTGCTAGAGTATGGGTTCATCATAACCTTCCTAAAAAAGAACAGTTATGTCCCAGGACATAATACTCAGATCGCAGTTGTCTTAGGATAGAAACATCTGAAGTTAAACACAAGCGAGGAAGACTATGCGCGAGATAACATGCGAAGAGTTAAAAAAAGGGCTGGGCCCAGTTCGATTGATTGATGTCAGAACTCCCGAGGAATGGGTAGGTGAGCTTGGACATATCGAGAAGTCGGAATTGGTCCCGTTGGGACCCGACCTGATGGATTTCTTTAAAAAGCTGACTGCGGATCAGCGAATTATTTTTGTTTGCCGCAGTGGGGCTCGTTCCGGCCAAGCGACATTGCTTGCCGAGGAGTTAGGTTTTAACAGATGCTACAATCTGGTGGGTGGAATGTTGAGATGGAATGAACTTGGTTACCCTGTTGAGAAAGGAACGACAAAATGATGGAAAGCATTACTCTGGCTCTACTAGGTGGATCGCTTATCGGTTTGGCGGCTTCGCTGATGCTTGTTTTCAATGGCCGCGTGACTGGGATTAGTGGAATCATGAACGGTTTCTTAAAGTCACCTATAAAAGATGGACTTTGGAGAGGAGCCTTTCTTGGTGGATTGATCCTGGGTGGGATTATTCTGGGTTCTGTCAGACCCGATCTTTTTGTAAATGAATCTGGAAGATCGTTTGGGATGGTAATATTGGCCGGCTTTATAGTTGGATTCGGAACCTTAATGGGCAGCGGGTGTACCAGCGGACACGGAGTCTGTGGTCTGGCGAGATTTTCGATTCGCTCTTTGCTTGCGACTTTAACTTTTATGGCGGTCGGCGTTGTTGCGGCGACGGGCCTTAAATACATTTTTGGGGTGTGATATGAAAAAATACGCTCAGATGCAAACACTAGTGGCCTTTCTTGTCGGATTACTTTTTGCCATTGGCATGGGAATTTCAGGTATGACTCAGCCTGAAAAAGTGATTCGCTTTCTTGAGATCGGACCTGGTTGGGATCCGTCGTTAATGTTCGTCATGGGCGGAGCGCTGATAGTTCACACCTTGAGTTATCGGTTTATCCGCGGCAGAAAGAGTCCACTCTTGGATACTCAGTGGCATGTTCCGCAATCAAAAGAAATCACAAAACCCCTGATCATAGGTAGCGCCTTGTTTGGATTGGGTTGGGGATTGGGCGGTTACTGTCCAGGTCCTGGCATCGCTTCTGTGGGTGCAGGTCAAGTGACTGCGGTGGTTTTTGTGATAGCTATGTTGGCGGGCATGTTCGCATTTCGCTTTTACGATAAGACCTTTCAACGAAAGTAGGATTTATGGAGCTGTTTGGCTATTTTGCAGCGATTCTAATGGGCTTGTCTTTGGGAATGATTGGTGGCGGTGGCTCCATTCTTACGGTTCCAATATTGGTGTACCTGTTTAAGATCAATCCTGTGATGGCCACAGCGTATTCCCTTTTTATCGTCGGCCTCACCTCGCTTATTGGCGGCATATTCTATTTAAAAAAAGGGGAAGTAGATCTAAAGATGGGGACGCTATTCGCGGTCCCAAGTTTTGTCGGTGTTTATCTCACAAGAGCTTATGTGGTTCCCAGTCTGCCAGAGCAAATGAGTTTGGGTCCGATCGAGTTTTCTAAAGCTTTGCTGATTATGATGGTCTTTGCAGTGCTAATGGTTGCGGCTTCAGTGTCGATGGTTGTGAAGCGTGAACCCAAGAAAGAAAAGAGCCAACTTTCACTTGGAACTCGGATGACTTTGATTGCTTTTGAGGGGCTCATTGTTGGAGGAATTACTGGTTTCGTGGGAGCTGGAGGCGGGTTTCTAGTTATTCCGGCGCTTGTGGTTCTGGTCGGTTTGCCGATGAAAATTGCGGTGGGCACTTCGCTCTTTATCATTGCAGTCAAATCATTGCTGGGCTTTGTTGGGGACTTTCAGCATCAAGTCGGAATCGACTGGCAGCTACTGCTGACACTTTCTGGAATTGCGGCTCTGGGTCTATTTATTGGAGTGGCACTTTCCAAAAAAGTATCTGATCAATCTTTAAAGAAAGGTTTTGGGTACTTCGTCTTAGTCATGGGCTTGTTTGTATTAGTAGACCAGCTTCGCAAGTTCTAATTTTGTAACCCTAAGCTGGGGCGCTAATAGCCAGCTTAGGGGCAATTCTTATTTTCTCATACTTAACATTTTTTGGAAGGCAGGACGATCCTTAATCTGATTCATCCAGCGAGTCACCTCGCCATATGAAGACAGATCGTAACGAAGACCCAACAAAAGACCGACGACTGAAGCCACATTCAGATCAGCTACTGTGAAGCGACTGCCGACAAGGTAGCTTTGATTTTTTAAGCTCACGTCTAAAGCTTGTAACAGGGCCGGCAGTTTTTCTTTCGCAGTATCGATCACCTTGTGATCTCGGCGTTCTGCAGGTACAAAGTTTTCCTGAATGAACCAGTCGATCGTAGGCTTTTGCAATTCGGCAAGAGCCCAGAGGTTCCATTTCATGATATGTCCTTCTTCCTCTAGATTCTTTGCTGCCAGGGAGCTCTGACTTTTTTTTGCGAGATAGTATGTAATTGCCATTGATTCCCACAGAACATAGTCGCCATCGATCATGGTGGGTATTTTGCCGTTGGGATTGAGTTCTAAGTAAGCGGCACTTTTGTGCTCACGATCTTTTAGGCTTAGAGGCATTTGCTCGTAGGGTAAAGACAGTTCTTCGAGCATCCAATAGCAGCGACCGGCGCTGCTTGCGGGTGAACCATAAATCTTGATCATAGTAGCCTCACTTTTAGGAAATTTCTCGGTTCATTTGATGATGTTTTCTCAAAGTGATCAAGTGTTTCTCGATATTGACTCTGGGTGAGGTGTCGCTTTCGGCGCTTGTTTGTTTTGAGCTGCGAAAAATTCCCAAGTGGTATACTGGTCTTTTCAAGTTGCGATGCCGGAGTCGGCGTTGTGGAAGTCTTCAGCCACGGACCACTCCCTTTGAAATCAGTAAATTTCTGAATGCCATAGGCTGCTTTTCCGCGACGGGCTCAGTTAAATATTTTTTCGCAGGGTTGCAAATTACCTGGGGGGTTCCACTCCTATTGTGGGCTGTCAATATGGAAGATTGATTTGCTGTTCCTGGCTTGAGTTTGCCGAACTCTTAGGGAAATATAAAGTGAAGTTCATCCTTTAAGGAGTGATTGATATGTCAAAAATCGAGCATGCACCCGGAGAGAAGTTTTGGACGATGGTTGATGGAGGAGAAGCTCATCTTTTTTATCGCCGAGGTCCGCAAAACTCCATGGACATTTTTTCGGTGGAGGTCCCCGTGGAGTCTCGTGGGAAGAACATCGCAGATCACCTTGTGCGCGAAGCTTTGAAATATGCAAAGTCCGAAGGTATTAAGGTCATCCCGACTTGTCCATACGTTAGTCGATGGTTTGAAAGACATAAAGAAGAAGCAGGTATTGTTCTTCGCTAAAAAATAAGGTTCTACGGATGCTGCGGAAGTAGTTGTCCGTGTGTCACTCCGAACTGGTAGATATCATCAGGTGAAAGACCCGGATCATTTCTATGAATCCATTCGGGATAATATTCTAAATAATGAGTGCCGGCAAAGGACATGGGTTTTGGTTCTATTCCAAGTGCAATGCCGACAAGTTCAGAGCAATAAGTTTTGTCATTTCCCCAGATGAATTTGTAATCAAATGGCATCCCAAGTTGGCTGAATAGGGCAGCTTCGTCCACCAGAGAATCTGGAATCAGAATTTGGTAATGACCTTTTTTCGCAACCTGATTGATATGAAGGCGACGTCCGCCCGCGCGAGTATCAGCTTCGTAGACAAAATCTTTGTACTCTAGAGTCACGTGAAACAGTGGTTGAGGCACTTGAGGATTGCTAAAGAAATGCAGGACCGCCGCGTGACTGCGGATCGAAGTTATAAGCAAAAAAACGATCACTAAGGTCTTTTTCATGGGCTCTTCTTTATCACATTTCGTTGACTTGGCAACCTGGTTCTTGGAGCAGGATGTGCATCAGTTGTTCCCCAAATGGCCAAGAAGCGCTCATTTGCAAAGGAGCCGATATATGAACCCATTTAAACTGCCACTTTTGGCGTGTGTCTACCTTTTTAACACCCTGGCTTGGGCAGGTCCTTCTTATGAATGCGACACTCAAGGTGTCGTCATTCGTAATGGTTCACAAGAGGTTTTGAGTGCGCAAACAGATCAAAAGCTATCGTATCAGCCCGACCGAAAAGAAAGTTCCAATATCGTTATCGGAGATAGTGACTATTTGTTTTGGATTCAGAAAAGCGATTCCGAGCCCGTGCTGAATTTGCTGCACAAAACTAGTGAAGGCTTGCGTATGCACAGCCAGTGGAGTTTGCGAGATCCGCAAATACTACGACTCCCTCTTGTGTACTTGAGTCAACCAAAGGAAGTCGTTTGTAAAGTCAGTTGGGACTAGTGGTGGGCCGAACGACTGACCGTCACTTTCTCTGAAGGCATCTTTTTAAATTGTTCCTCAGTCGATCCTTTTAAGGCTCCCGTCGAGGCCTGTCCTTGAGTCACTACTTTCAGAACTTCGTCAAAATATCCGGTGCCTACCTCGGCTTGATGTTTCACGGCTGTGTAGCCTTTGTCGGCGGCCGTAAACTCCTGCTGTTGCAGCTCAACATAAGCTGACATACCACCGTCGGCATAACGATGAGCGAGATCAAACGAGTGATAGTTCACCACGTGCCAGCCGGCCAAAGTAATAAATTGAAATTTGTAACCAAGGGCACCTAACCTGTCTTGAAACTCCGCTATCTGTGCATCGTTCAGATGCAGTTTCCAGTTGAATGATGGAGAGCAGTTGTACGCCAGAATTTTACCGGGGAATTCTTTATGAATTTCCTGCGCGAATAGTTCTGCTTCCTTCATGTCTGGCTTTGCTGTTTCGAACCAAAGGACGTCGGCCCAAGGAGCATAGGCTTTTGCTCGAGCGATCACACAATCTAATCCTCCGCGAATTTCATAGTATCCTTCAGGCGTTCGATTTCCTGTCATAAAAGGTCTATCCGCTGGGTCGATATCCGAGGTTAGCAAATTTGCACTAAGTGCATCGGTTCTTGCAACAATAACAGTCGGGACGTCTAACACGTCGGCGGCCAAACGAGCTGCCTGCAGAGTTCTCACAAAGTTCGCAGTGGGAATAAGAACCTTTCCCGCCATGTGGCCACATTTTTTTTCAGCGGCCAGTTGATCCTCAAAGTGCACACCCGCGGCGCCGGCTTCGATCATCGCCTTCATTAATTCAAAGGCGTGCAAGGGCCCGCCAAATCCAGCCTCGGCATCAGCGACAATAGGGGCGTACCATGAGTCGCCAAGTTCGTTTTTGTCCGATTGATTGGCGATCTGATCGGCTCTTTGAAAAGCATTGTTAATACGTCGAACGAGTGCGGGAACGCTGTTCGAGGGGTATAAGCTTTGGTCTGGATAAGTTTGACCCGACAGGTTCGCGTCAGCTGCCACTTGCCAGCCGCTGACATAGATCGACTGTAAACCCGCTTTGACCATCTGAACGGCTTGCCCGCCAGTCATGGCGCCTAAGGTGTTGATATAGGAGCCACTATTAAGAGCTTTCCAAAGTTTTTGTGAACCAAGTTCGGCCAATGTGTACTTTACAGGAACACTGGTTCGCAACTTCATCACTTCAAGAGATGAATAGTTTCGAGTGACACCCGACCAACGTGGATCATTTTTCCATTTAGAGTCGAGCTGATGTGACTGTGCTTCTTGGCTGGACATGGGGCTCTCCTTTGGTTTCGATTTCATTTAAAATTTCATAGGCAAACGTGGTCAGAAATGGCGGGAAGTCTTCAGCCAATACCAGAAAGTTCAAGAGAGTTGCAGCTCGGTCGAGATATTTCATTCCGCTGCCCACAAGTTTCGTGAATTCTTCCTGCATGAGTATTTGATATTTGTCGGGGGTGAACACTTCTCCGTTGCTGAGAGTGACTTCATGGTGCAGCCATTGCCACAGCTGGCTGCGCGAGATCTCCGCCGTGGCAGCATCCTCCATGAGGTTGTCAATAGCGGCAGCCCCCGTTCCGGATAACCAGAAGTTGAGATAGCGCAGACAGATGTTGATATTGCTTCGCACCCCCATCTCGGAAATCAAGCCCTTCGCGGCCGGAATTTTCAAAAGATCTGCGGCTTGAACGGGATCATCTGGGATAACATTTTTTTGATGAGGTTCCACCGCTAAGAACTGGCTGAATTCCTCAAACGCTACCGGGACCAAGTCGGGATGAGCAACCCAGGTGCCGTCGAAGCCCATGTGTGCTTCGCGGGTTTTATCGGCTGACACCTTTCTTAAAGCATTTTCATTGAGCTCTGGGTTTTTTCGGTTGGGAATAAAGGCGGCCATTCCGCCAATGGCGTGGGCCCCGCGACGATGGCAAGTCTGTACCAGCAGTCGGCAATAGGCTTCCATAAAAGGCGTATTCATGGTGACTAAATTACGATCAGGCAGAATGAAGTCTTTTTTCTCGTGAAAGTTTTTTATTAAACTGAATATATAGTCCCAGCGACCCGCATTTAAGGCGAGTGCGTGTTCTCCTAACGAAAAAAGAATTTCGTCCATCTCGAATGCGGCGGTAATGGTTTCAATCAGAACGGTTGCCCGAACTGATCCACGTGGAATATGCAGTCTATCTTCGCTAAAGAGGAAAACTTCATGCCACCAGGCTGCTTCCTCATGGTTTTCAAGCTTGGGCAGGTAAATATAAGGGCCAGAGTTGCGCTTCAATAACTCATGGGCGTTGTGAAAAAAGTAGAGACCGAAGTCAAACAGAGAGGCTGAAATGGAGTGCCCACGAATTTGAAAGTGTGCTTCCTCAAGGTGAAGACCGCGGGGGCGCATCACCAAGGTCGCCAGTTTCTCTTTCAGTCGATAGGTCTTTCCCTGCTCATTGGTATAGCTGAGCTCTCGACGAACTGCTTTCTTAAGGGCATCTTGTCCGTGCAGGACATTTTGCCAGGTTGGAGACAGGGAGTCTTCCAGGTCGGCCATAAAAACCTGTGCGCCAGAGTTTAGTGCATTGATCATCATCTTAGGCTCTGCGGGGCCAGTGATTTCTACACGGCGGTCCTGCATATCTCGGGGCGCCTCGGGAATTTTCCAGTGGGCCTCTCGAATACTTCGTGTGGACTCATGAAAGTGAGGATCACATTCGGTGCATTCGCGAGAGTAAGTCCTGCGCTTCATCAAAAGATGGCAACGAAGATTTTCGAATTTCTCGTGAAGAGCAATAAGGAACTCAGCAGCATCTGGAGTCACAATCTCATCATAGAGCTGAGTATGAAGGTCTTGCAGATTCATAGAACCTCCCTGTTCTGTTTCCAGAGTGCCTGCATAAGAATAAAGAGAAAAGTTAAGACGTTTTAATTGACCAGCTAGCCCCTGATTCTTAACAGCGAGCCGGATTCACCTTTTTTCGTGATATGCTGAGGACACATTTTAATCGCTTAAAAAGCGGGAGTGAAAATTCAACAGGGCACTTTCTGCAAAATTCGGTAACAGATGGCATTATTTGGTATTTTTACGTTTTTTCATGCAATTAACATATTGTGTCATAGACGATTTTGGGATATAACCGTGACCACTTTGAAGCAGTTTTACATCGAATGACTTTTGGGGAGGCTCGCCTTGATCAATCCTGGCAATAACATGCACGTTGAAGAAATGATCGACTCTGACTTGGATTCGGACCTAGAGAACGAAAGAGAGATGAAGAAGACCTCTGCTTTTGAAGCAGATCTTGAAGATGAGCTGGAAGAAGCAGCGTTGGCATCAATGCCTGGCAACCTTCTAATGGAAGGTGAAGAAGATGACCTTAATCTGGATGAAATTGAAAATATCCTTGAGCTTTCTGAAGGTGGATTTCCTAAGTTCACTTTGGCAAAGAATAAAGCTCGCTTCCTTAGAATGGTCAGTTGGTACCGTGGTAAAGAAGAGTGGATTGAAGTTGCACCTTTGTCTGGTGTGACAAAGCTCTTCAAACAGCAAACGAAAGAACTTGAAGGAATTCGTTCTTCCAAGCTGGACTATGAAATGGAACTGGAAACTGGAACTTTGACACCATCTCAGCGCTCTTATCGCCGTGATGAACTAAAGATGTGTAAGGTTCAAGAGAAAATGGCTGTTCACCTGATTTCAAAGCTTCAAGTGAAAATCAAATCAGGCCGCCGATAGTCTTAAATACAGATTAGAATTTCTAAAGCCAGGTGAAAGCCTGGCTTTTTTTTGGCCCGCTCATTGGTCCATAAAGATGAATTTAGCTTGGAGCCCTAAGCACTGAACTATTATTCTTGAGTTATGAAAATCATCCTCTCATTTCTTCTGACAGTAGGCCTGGTCACTCCCTCGTGGGCTGACGACTCAAAACCTTTTGAAAATTTGGATTATCCCGAATTACAAGTAGTACCACGAGCGACAGAACGGCTGGCCCAACTGGCGCAGTTAGAGCAAGAGAGCGCATTCCTGAATCAGTGGACTTTGCTGGCCTCCGGCGCCATGACTTTGCTGGCGGGCACTCAGAGCAAAGGCAAATATAAAGAAAATCCAAGCAACCAAGAAAAGAAAGATGCTGATCTTGCTGCGAATCTCGCAACTGGGATCGGCGCCGGCTGGGTTGTGGTTGGCAGCTATTTGGCATTTAAAAAGCCCGCTGCGAATGGGCTCAGTGGAGTGCGAAAGATGAGCACCAAAGATCGTCGCGCTGATCTGGCTCGCGAAAGATGGGCCGAAGAAGCGATGGAGTCTGCTTCAAATTTACAGACGACCTTAAGCAATATGGCGGTTGTTACAAATCTGGCAGCATCTGTTTTATTAACAAGCCAAGCCTCTGATGATCAGACACGAACGTATGGCTTGCTTGCCGCGACCACTTCGCTGCTTCCGTGGGTCTTTCCGTCCATCTACAATGTAAGCTATAAAAAACATTTGGAATATAAACGTAAGATCTACGCTCCACTTGTCTGGATGGATCTAAAAGGTCATGACAGCGCACAAATGAACTTAAGTTGGAGTTTCTAAAATGAAGCATTCGCTGGCGATGCTTCTTATTGCTTTGTGCGCTACCACCGCGCTAGCATCCGAACTCGATCAAGAGAGGCAGCCAAAGTTACCAGACGGGTATATTGCCTGCAAAGGCTCTGAAGAGTTTGAAAAAAGCGTCGACTATTTCCGTAACAACAAGGTGCTTAGTTTGAACGACAAGCAAGTGGTGACCTGGTCGTTAAAAGTAGCCAAAGGTTGCAGCGGAGCACTCAGCCGTTTTCAGAAAGTTTTTGAGCTTCTTACAGAGTCTGGCGTCGACCTGCAAAAAAGTGTCGAGATGGCGGCCTCTTTCAGTGAAAAATCCAACGAACAAACGAACAGTTTTGTGGCTCTCTTTAAAACGTTCTTTTTGGATAACTATTTCGATCTCGACTTCATGACTGCTTTTAATATTTCAGTGAAGATCTCTGAAAACCCAAGTCGAGCAGTGGCTGGACAAAAAGACTTTGAACGACTTTATCGATTCTGTACGGACCATGACAAGTTAGGGTTGCCACTGCGTGATTGCGGAAAATACTCACTTGGCTTGATTAAACACTTTGATCTTTATCCTGAAGGCCTCTTTCCGAGCTTTGAAAAGATCTATGGCTTTATCACTTCGAAAGCTGGTGCCTCTTTGAATATTAAAGAGGCGCTCGAGATGACTGATGAAATCCTAGCATTTGGTCCCTTGGCTTATGACAACTTTAAAAAGGCGTACGCATTTTCTCTCTCCAAGAAGGGGCTTCAGACCTCCATTAAGCAATCAATGCGTATTGCGCTTGAAGTTTCCAAGTCATCCATGAAGGAAAAGGAAAAGACTCAGTGATGCGCTGGTCTTTTGTGCTTGCATTCTTTGTCTGCATGTCGACAGAGCCAGTAATTTCGGCGCCCGCAGAAAAAGTTAAAGTTGAGTTCGAGTGGGAAGAAATCTTTGGCGCTGAAGTTTATGAAATTGAACTCATGTCCAAAGAAAAAAAATCATTGCAGTCTTTGCGCAGTCCAAATTCGGCGTTCTCTTTGATGATGGCCCCTGGCTTTTACTATGTCAGAGGCCGAGTTTACGATAGTCGACAGGCTAAAGGAGAATGGTCAGAAGCGCGGGAGTTTTTGGTGCCACCGAAAAAAATTGAAAGCGTCGAAGCTCCTTCTGCAGAGCTTTCGATTAATGCTAAAACTTACACGGCTCCCTTGAAAGTTGCTTGGAAGGCGCCAGTCGGTGCTCATCATTTCAAATTTATATTGCTAAATTCGGCGGGCGAAGTCGTAGGTACGAAATCCACTCGTGTCGCTGAAGTGAATATGAACCTACGCCCCGGAACATATTCCTATAAGATTATTCCTTATACTGCAGATGAGGTTGAAGGGGAGCCCTACGTTTCGGAACAAATGCTAGCCATTAAGTCCCAACCAGTCCCTGAAGTTCTAGCTCCCAAGATTCAGGCAGTGGAAAAGAGCACAATTCTTTCTTGGGAAACCGAAGCCACGCATCCAACTTGGTATAAACTGGAGCACCAAAAGCATTTCTCATCGGTGTGGCACCAGGTTGCGCAAGCATCTACAAAGGAAAAGCAGTGGTCCCTGCCCGCAGACTTAAAGCCCGGCAAGTACCGTGTCCAGCTTTGGAATAAAACCCCCTATGGTGAAGTTTCCAGCATCCAAAAGTTAGAATTCGTCATAAAGCCTCTCGAGCACCGATTGCCCAAGTAGGCTTTCGTTTTTAACGGCTTGTGTAAACCGCATCGCCCTGGTCCTCTTTATTTCGATCTGAGAAGATGTAATTGGTTCCCAAAATGCAACAGCAATTTTTTTCCGGCGAAAAGTCCTGTGTTTTTCGCATTTTAGAATGTCTCAAAAAATAATTTCATCTGGCCCTTAATTCTCACCATGAAACGCCGATAGGTACAAAGTGAGTCAATTTGGCTTTGATAATGTTTCAAAAGGGGAGGACTAAATGTCACGCACAGTAATGATCGTGGTGAGCGATAGCCAGGATACAATCGAAAATGCGAAGAGATACTGGGAAAATCACGATGTAACTGTTCAAGCATATTCCACGGCGCAATGGCGCGAAGGGCTTGATAATGCATTTTTCAGACAGCAACTAATGGCTGGAGTTCCAGCTTTGGCATCGGGTTTAAGCCCGTTGACGACCGACCAACTGAGCGGAGGAAATGTAATTCAGTTTCCAACACCGTCAGTTCAGTCGAGCAGCGTTCAAAAGATGGAAGAGCTTGAGGCGCAAGCGATTGAAAACGCAATCGTTCAGTACAAAGGAAATTTGACTGAAGCTGCAAAAGCATTGGGAATTGGTCGTGCGACACTTTACAGAAAAGTGAAGCAATACCACATTGATCCTTCGTCTGCTCGCAAAAAGAAAATCGCTGCCTAGTTGGCGATTTAGCTACTTAACAAGACCGAGTGGAGACGCTCGGTCTTTGTTTTTTCAAAGGTCTATGAGAAAATTCGGTTTGCCACTTCTTTTATTTGCGCTATGTGCGGGAACTGCCTATCAGCTTGCGGTTCACAACGGATTTTTAAATCCTTATCCGGTCGTTTGCGAACTCGTCGCTGAAAAAATATTTCTAAAAAATTCTGAAATCGGTCCCTGGAAAACGACGTGCCTGCGTCGCAGTTCCTTAGTTAAGGCTGATAGCCCCAAACAATTAATATTTAAAGATATTAACAATGTTCTAGGACTTCTTAATGTCTCCCACTTGGAGCTATATGACTCTGCCCTGGTAAAAACAATATGGCACGGCGAAAGTAAAGAAACCGGAATCGAGAGTGAGTTTGTCGATGGAGAGTTGGTTGTCTTTAAGACTCATCCTCAGTCGCCAGCCTCTGAAGCGGGGATTCGTGCTGGTGACATTGTTGTGTCAATTAATAATGAACAACCAAATCCCTGGGAAGCCCAAGCAAGCTCCGGCACCTATCTGGTAAAGAGATCCAGCGGTCTGGTTTCCATTGATTTGGAAACACGTGAAATTGTTCGCGATGAAAAACCAAGTACTTCAAAAATTAATGCGCAAACAACGTTAATAAAAATACCATCTTTTCGATCGCAGTTTTTCGAATACGGAGATATCCAAAGTTGGTCGCAAACCCTCTTATCCTCGAAACAGATGATTGTTGATTTGCGCGGCAATGCCGGAGGTAATTTCGTCGCAGGACTGCGATTCCTGTCTCTGTTTTTATGTGAAAAGGAAGAAGTCGGTCGTTTGTTGCGACCGCGGGCTGTGAACACACAGTCGGCAGCGCTTCCCGATGATTTGCGTGATGAAAGTCAGTTAGCCGTGCTTGAAAATAATGGCGAGGTCCTGCTGCGAACCTTTGACAAGAAAGCTTGTTATAAGGGGCAGGTCAGGGTGCTGGTAGACGGCAAAACAGCTTCTGTAGCCGAAATGGTGGCTCAGGCGCTCAAGGAATTTCGCCAAGCCTTGGTCATGGGAACACCGACCCGAGGTCAGCTCCTAGTCGGAGTCTGGTATCCATTAGAAGAAATGGGACCAGGAGTGCAGATATCAATTCCAGAAGCGGTGTATCTAAGTCGTCAAAAACACAAGATCGAAGGTCAAGGTGTTGAACTCGACAAGCTGCTTTACTATGATCTTGGTGAAATGCAGGCCGGAGTAGATTCTTGGGTCCAAAGCGCACTCGACTAGACTCATCATTTTTGATTTTTTCGTTTCAAAATGAGATTATCAAAATGAGTCGTCTAACAAGATTTGTTCGCTTGTTAATGTCTTTTGCAATGTCTGACAATACGGTAGACTTATAAACGGCACGCTCCTCGCAGTGATGATAATAGTAATGTCACGAGTGACTTAATTTTTGCGAGGGGATGACGATGAGGGATGCACAGGTGCTTGAATTTCCAAAAGCTCAATCCGCGAGGAAGAGAATGCAAGATAAGTCACAAGAGCAAAAAACGGTTTTAGTTCTTTCCATTGCCTCAGTTTTATTGATGACCGTGTTTTTAAATCAGTGGCTGGTAGATGGTCCTGATCAGACGATCATGGAACAAGGAAATCGTGGTATTGCGAGCTTTGACCCTGGTGCTGCTGCTGAAAGCATTAAATGGGAGCATGACCTAGCGAAAAAGATTTCCTCTGATAAGTCTTTATTTTCGGCGAGCTTGGCGGAACAGCCCACAGTGCGCGATGAACTAATTTTCGGTTTCCTTGAGGGGAAATATGGCATGAAGCTAAGTCAGGGCCGCATTCAAAGTATCGAGTTTATCGATGCGCAGGCAGGCGAAAGACCTCTTGAAATCGAAGACCGAGCAGATTTCCTTAAAAAATATGCTGAGGCCTTTGGACTTCAGTATTCAGAGGTGAATCTTGCCAAGACTGAACAAGGATTGCAGATCTATAAGCTTATTAGCTCGGCCAAAGAAATCATTGGTGAAGCTCACTTCGTAATCGATGATGAAGGTCGCGTCCAGTCGATCAATTTTAGATAAGAAGTTCTTCAGACATTTTTGTACCAGGCCGATACGATCTGTATGCTATTTCCAGATTTGTCGGCTCCAGAAGCCAAACCAAAACAACATCCAAAATCTGCAGGCTATCCGATCGCCTTTGTAGCTGATCGGTCCTTAGCTTTGCTTTTGGACTTTCTCATTTTTTCTCCTATAGTCAGCTTTATACTGGCAGGGTTTGTGCGGCAGACACGCACGTTCTTTCTTCTCGACATGCAATCGCATGAAGGGGTTCTCGCGGGAGCTTTGGTGTTTTTGGTGGGAGCCATTATCGTCATATTCTTGCAGGCTCTTTCATTGTTTTACTGGCAAGCGACGCCAGGACAGATCTTTGCGCAGATGCGTGTTGTGAATTTTCCTGACTTTAAAAAGCCATTAACTTTTTCCCAGTCTTTGTTGCGTTCGACGGGTTGGGCTTTGCAGTTTTTATTTGCGGCCCTGCCGTTCACAGAAGTGCTAAGTCATCCCTTGCGACGTTGCCTTCATGAGCGTGCTTCCGATACGATGGTGGTCACTCTGAAGACTATTCCGGACGAGGGGCCCATGCCTCTCGAAGCGAAGTTCGTTTCTTCCTGGTTGCGCATGAGTTTTCTATTTTTATTGCTGTTTGGTTTTGTCAGCGTCTTAAAGACCTACAGTGAATTGGTGGCGGGGCAGGGGAAAAGCAGCTCCTATGGCCTGGTGGGCGTTTGCAAGGAACTTAAGGACCTTGATCTCTATGGCAGTAAAAGAATTGATGCCGCACTCTCGTTGTTTTTAATAGATGAAATTACTCCGGACTGTTTGAATAAAGAGGCTGAAGCTTCGCTGTGGGGTGATTCCATAAACTCGCAAGACCTGGCATATCTGGCACGTTACCTGGTAAGTAGTGGCGCCGAGCAGGATCTCTACCAGGAAAAAATTTGCTCTGCAGCGGGCTCGACATCATGTTTGTTAGTTCAATACCTAAAAGCCGGTAACAGCGCTAAGACTCTTGAGCTGGCAGATAAAAAACTCTGGGTGACTCAGACATTGCTAGCAGAAGAACGTTTTGAAAAGAAGGACTACGCAGCCAGTTTGGATGCCATCGCTAGAATTCAGAAGGACACCTATCTGTCTCGAGCCTTTGAAAAACGCTTTGTGCGCTCGGTTTGGGCATTGGCCGGTTCAAAAAAGGACAACTCCTTGCGTGGCCGAAAGCCCGCGAGCACTCAAGAGTCTTGGATCGAAGAGTTTAAAGAGAGGTACGATCTGCAATGATCCTACCTAATCCTGCGAACCTAAAAGATCTGAAGAAGTATCCCCTTACGTTGACCTTGGTTGCGTTGAATCTGGTGATATTCATGATGATCTTTAGTGGCGTCCGGGAGAGCTTACCCTCAACGAAACTTCTAAAAGATGACGGGCTTGAACTGACGGGCCGTCTTTACTATCAGTTTCTGAAAGAAGCCTCGCCAACGGAATTGGCAAAGAAGCCGAGTTGGATATTGAAAATGAGTTCTTTGAATCAGGAACACATGATGGTCCTTGGTGCCTATGCGCTAAGGGACTCTCGCTTTTTGACGACTGCCGAAACCACAGAGTTTCGTGGTGATGAAATCAAAATTGCGACTTGGAAAAAGCAGGTAGTGCAGTTCCATGAGGGATATCAAAATCATCTTTTGTTCCGCTTTGGATTAAGCTCTTTGGATAAGAGTTCATTGTCATGGCTGACTTACCAGTTTTCTCATAGCAATTGGTTTCACTTGCTTTCAAATTTGGCCTTTTTGCTTGTGATCGGAGCGGCTGTCGAAGTACTGGCGGGCAGTGGAGTACTGCTGACCGTATATCTTATCGGTGGAATTGCCGGCGGTATGGGATTTCTTTTGTCCAATCTGCATGGCACGGTTCCTATGGTCGGCGCAAGCGCATCGATTAGTGCTCTTCTTGCGTTTTACTGCGTGGCTGAATTGCGAGGAAGAGTTCGGTATTTCTATTTCCTGTCGCCTCTTGCTGGGCATTTTGGCTCAATCTATTTACCGACACTTTTAATCTTGCCGCTGTTTCTGCTGGTGGATTTAGCCAGTTTCTGGTCGACTCCTGAAGGCTTGGGCGGCGGCGTGGCCTATACTGCCCATCTGGGGGGAACAGTTTTGGGACTCTCTGCTGGGCTGATTTACAGATGGGCTTCTGGGCGATTCTTTAGTATGCAAAATTTATAGCTGGCATTGACGAATCTGCCAGGCTGGGCGAAATTCATCTGCGAAAGTTGGATCTAACCAACTGCGAGGGCGGATGATGAAGCTTACGATGCTCATGAAATCAGTGTTTTTTGTTTCACTCTCTCTTTTCGTGCCGACATCCTGGGCCGAGCAAACCAGTCGATCTATTCCTTATTATGGCGAAGACTTTTATAAGAGCCTGGAAAAAGGTGTCGTGGATCAGACTCTAAGAGCCACTTTAAAAGCTGTTTTGCAAAACTATCACGTTGAAAGACCGGGAGAACTTGATCAGATCGCTGACAAGTGCGAAGAAGGCCAGCGCTGCTATGCTCATCACAATATTGGATATTTGGCAGCGAGAGTTTTCTTAATGGGTAATTACTATTTGATTCAAAATGGAGATGAGTACTCAATTCGCGATGTCTATTGTGCTGAGGAAAAGAAACGTCGTGATTTCGGAAGAAAGCCTCCGGGACCCAATGCCATTCCTGATAACCGCGTGATCAACATCGAACATACCTGGCCACAAAGTCGATTCACTCGTAAATTTCGCGAAGATGTACAAAAATCTGATCTGCATCATCTGTTTCCAACGGACTCTAAGTTAAATGCTGTTCGTGGAAACCATGCCTTCGGTGAAGTGACGACGGATCTGCTTGAGTTGGATTGCCCAGCTTCTCGATTTGGAATTGGCTCACGAGGGACCGAAGAGGTTTTTGAACCGCCGCAATCTCACAAGGGTAACGTTGCACGCGCTTTGTTTTATTTTGCAGTTCGCTATGATTTGTCGATTTCGTCTAACGAGGAAGAAATCCTAAGAGTCTGGAACACTGAAGACCCCGTTGATGAGGATGAGGTTCGACGAAACGAAGAGATCTTTAAGATTCAGCGCAATCGAAATCCGTTTGTAGATTTTCCTGATTTGGCTGATAAAATATCGGATTTCTAGAATAAATCCAAAACTCGACTATTAAAATTAATGACCAAAGTCGTCCGAAATCATCGCTTTGGTTTTACTAAGACCTTTGTCTCGGCAAGTACTCAGGGCCTCCATCTATTAAGTGGTAAAAAAAAAGAGCAAATACTCTCTTGCAAAGCCATGCGTATCATGTTGAGATTATTCTTACGGGAGGGGTGATACCAAGGAAGGTCTCGGGGAGCATGATGTTCTCACCTCTATTTTTAAATAAATTTAAAAGGCCAGTGGTTCAAACCACTGGCCTTTTTCGTTCTAGGGTCTGTTTTGTTTGGGGTCCACAATATCTAGTTTAGTGGAGTGTGTCGTTGTGCCGAGTATATTAAAATTTGTTTTAATGAGCTCCAGTTTCTTCGCCAGCATCGCGGTCTCGGCAGAGCCTTTAGGGGCCATCCCCAGAGTTCAGGAGGGAGATCCTAGACTTGTCATCGAATTGCTTTCTGACCTTTGGGTCGCTCCTGATCAAAACAAAGAATCTCCCATCCGAACTTATGATGCGCGCATGAATTTACCGTACCTTAAAACTGAAAAATGGATGGCATCTGTCGACCTCAAGGCCAGCGCCTATAGCGTCGGCGAACCTGATCTGGTTGTGGGGAAAGACGCCATTCGCATAGGGAGTGACCTTCGCAGTCAATCCGTGGGTCTGGGTTTGGGTCGTCGCGGAAGTGATGGCAGTTGGTTGAATATATTTGCTAATTACAATTCCGCCAGTGATGAACCCTTTAAGAGCTCTCGGGATTCATGGGCCGGTGGATCCGCAGTTTATGGTTTTGCTACCGAGGGAACTGAACAATGGTTACTGGGAGCGGATTATTCTCGTAACCGAGGATGGTTGAATGATCATGTGGTTCCGATATTAGGTCGTCAGTTTCAGGTAGCTCCAGACTTCGTGGTCGCCGTTGGCTTTCCATTTTTTTATGCGGCTTTAGATATTGCCAAATATCTTAGTATTCATTTAACGGCGACCCCCGTGGGCGTGCATGGCGAGTTCATTCATGATATTGATGATAAACTTTCGATTAGAATTCGTGGCGGACTGGCCACTCGCTCCTATTTGCATACGGCTAGAATTCACGAAGACGATAGACTTTTCGTAAACTCAAATTATGTCGCGACCGCATTTCGACGAGTCCTTTCGGAAAGAACCTCTTTTGGATTTGAGTTGGGTTACTCGTTCCGACGCAAGCTTTATGAAGGTCAGCAGGTGTTTCGCCCCGAGGGTGTGACCAGGCAAATTGCTAATGACTTTACTGGCGGCTTTGTCATGGAGTTTAAGCTATGATGGCATTGCAAAGATATTCATTGGTCGTTCTTTTGCTAAGCAGTTTGTCTTGTGCTCCTTTTCGCGACAGCCCTTATTCCGACGAGTTGCTTCGTAAAGAACGAAGCCTGAACACTCTGCAAAACTCTCGACTTGGTGATGTTGAGGCAGACGGCGTTCTCCGAATCGCAGTCATGACTGATACTCATCAGAACTATAAAGACATGGACGAAGTTGTTTACAGAATCAATCGAACCGCAGATGTCGATTTTGTAGCGCATCTGGGCGATCTCACCAATAGTTCTTATAATTTTGAATATGATCAGTTTCTGGATTCATGGGTGACTTTGGATGCTCCTCATTTCGTTACTATAGGCAATCACGATGCCGTAGGTGCGGGAACTTCGCTTTTCAAAAAAGTATTTGGTCCCAGTAATTTTTACTTCGAGTCAGCTACCAAAAGATTTATTTTCTTTAATTCCGCGAATCTCGAAGATCGTGAAGGCTTTTCGCCCGACTGGCTGCTTGAAGCCGTTCAATCATCGACAAAATCAGTGATTATCTTTACGCATATACCGTTGCAAGATGAAGAGCGATTCGCCGGTGCCACTGCTCAAACATTTGAAGATGTGATTGATGATCCAAAAACATTGCTGGTGTTGAATGGGCATAATCACAGCTATCTCTTAAAAGATCAGAACGGCACTGCTCTATTGCAAGCTCCTCGGGTGCAAGGCGCGCAGTGGCTTCTGCTCGAAATCAGCGGGACTCAGCTTAATATCATTCAGCACAACGGAGATAGTACGTGGGTTACGCTCAAAAACTAATTGCTCTGATAATGGTATTGTTAAGTTTACCTTGCTCTGCGGAGTGGTTGGGCGCCGCCAGTGTGGCAGGTTTTTTTGGTAAGTATTCTCTAGGTGTGGCTTATGTCGGCGGACACCACGAGACAGAGCTTTCGTTGGGAGCCTATTCAAATGCTTCGCGCACGGAGCTACAGTCTAACCTGGCTTATCGATATTCCCCATGGATCGTACCTGTGCTTAACAATAAAATCTGGCATCCGATTCAGGTTGGACTTTTTGGATTGTTCAGCTGGGATGAAAAGACCTATTTCACTGATTCGCCTTCATATTACCCGACACCAGGATACTATGATCAAACTGCATTGCGTCTGGGAGTTGAATTTGGAACAAGTTTGCTCTTGCCGAACAATCAGTGGTCTGTAGCCTATTTTATTCGCGTGCTCGATAGTGGGCTGATTGCTATTTACAATAATGACAGGAAAGACCTGCAGTACTATATCTCGTCAAGTCTTTCACTGCGCTATCATTTTTAAGCGGGGAGATGAAGAGCTAAAGGTAGATTAAAGCTCTTCAGCCGGAGCAAACCCGCGACGAAGCGTATTTTCAGTCACTGCAACAGGCTCCATGTACTGCTTCAAGTAGTCAGGTCCACCCGTTTTAGAACCAATGCCAGACATTTTAAAGCCACCAAATGGATGGCGATCAACCATCGCACCCGTGATGCCGCGATTGATATACAGGTTACCCACTTCGAAATTTTCTTTCACATGCTTAATATTAGCTGGGCTGCGCGAATAACAACCACCCGTCAGGGCGTATTCGGTGCTATTAGCAATTTCCAAAGCGTGATCAAGATCTTTCGCCCGAATGATAGCGACGACAGGTCCGAAAATTTCATTTTGGGCCAAGCGAGAGTCACCTGGAACATCGCCAAAGATAGTCGCTGGAACAAAGTATCCACCAGATGGGGTGCTCGCTTTAAACAGCAACTTATGCTTTTCTTCCGCGTCGGCAATCGTGTTTAAAATGCGTTCATAGGCATCTTTATCGACGACAGGTCCCATATAGGATTTTGGATTCTCGGAAGGAAGAATGTCGATGGATTTCGCAGCTTCGACCAGACGATCGACAAAACGATTGTAAACTTCATCTAGCACGATCACTCGGCTGGCGGCAGAGCACTTCTGACCACTAAAACCAAATGCCGAATAGAGAACTCCGTCGACGGCCTCATCGAGGTCGGCATCCGAATCAATGATCACAGCATTTTTGCCACCCATTTCGATGATGCAGCGTTTGACGTGATGTTGACCTTCGTGAACCTGAGAAGCTCGGTTTAAAATATGAAGACCCACGGCTTTTGAGCCCGTGAAAGCAATAGTCGTTGTGAACTTGTGGTTTACGATATATTCGCCGACTTCTTCCCCATATCCGGGCAAGAAGTTAATCACGCCCACTGGGAACCCTGCTTCTTGGATCATTTTCATCAGGCCGTGGGCCACGACCATAGATTGCTCGGCGGGCTTCATCACAACAGTATTTCCGGCAACGGCTGCCGCAGTCACCATCCCGCAAAGGATTGCTAAAGGAAAGTTCCAAGGAGCGATCACAGCGGTCACGCCACGAGGTTTGTAAATGTATTGGGAAAGCTCACCGGGCGCATGGCCGACGCGAAGAGGCTTCATGAGTTCGCGCATGTGACGAGCATAGTAACGACAGAAGTCGATGGCCTCGCCAATATCACCGTCGGCTTCAGCCCAGGGCTTACCCACTTCAAGGACTTGAGTAGCGATCAGCTGAAAGCGGTCGCGAGTCATGATGTCAGCAAGTTTGTCGACCATTTGTGCACGGTGTTCGGCAGGAACTTTTTTCCAGCTAGAAAATGCGTTTTGCGCTGCCTGCATGGCCTGTTCAGCCTGTTCGACAGTTGCCATGCCTACGTGGCCGATGATCTCAGAATTGTTCGAAGGATTTTCACGTCGGAAGACATTGCCACTTTCAACTTCTTTGCCGTTGATAATAGGGAAAATCTTGTAAGGTAGAGATTGCTTGGCTTTTTCCAAAGCAGCTTTCATTTTGTTGCGATTATCCGCAACGGCAAAATCCAGCAAGGGTTCGTTATAAAAGAGCCCTTCCTTTTTGGGAATTTCGGAGGAGGTTGGTATCAATCCCGCAGAAGGATCTTTCAGAAGTTCCGCCGTTGATTTGCCATCTGCGAATTTCCCGCGCAGCCAAGATTCATTCGAGGTGTTTTCCAAAAGACGACGAACTAGGTACGCCATTCCTGGGATGAGTTCACCTACGGGAGCATATTCCCTTAAACGATAGCCCATATCCACAAATGTTTTTTTAATCGGCTCGGCCATTCCGTAGAGCATCTGGAATTCCAGAGCCTCTTTAGGGATATTCAGTTGCTCAGCATAAACCAGACAAGCCGCCAAAGTTCTGACGTTATGAGAGGCAAATGCTGGGCGGATGTGTCTGATATTCTCTAGTAAGTATTTAGCGCAGGCTTCGTAGTTAGCATCGCTTTCTGCCTTTACCGTGTACACGGGCACAGGCCAACCGCGTTGTTCAGCTTCAATCGTTTCGTAATCCCAGTAGGCACCCTTCACCAAGCGCACCCAGAAAGGCGTTCCGCGTTTTTGCGCAAAATCCGTCAGAGCTTTGACATCTTCAAATGAGTCACGAAGATAGGCCTGGATGACTATTCCGAAAAATTTGTAATTCTTAAATTCAGGCTCGTTGATCAGTTCTGTGAAGACTTCCAAGGTCAGATGTTTTACGGAGTACTGCTCCATATCCAGATTGATGAAAACGCCTTTTTCCATGCCCAAGCGGAAGACAGGGCGCAGGCGTTCTTTTAGAATCGTTTTTGATTCTTCCCAAGCAAGATCTTTGATTTGCGAATATAGTGCTGTCATTTTGACAGAGACATTTACTTTGGGAATAGGACCTTCATGGTCGCGATCCAACTGTGGAATTTCATCCCAGCTTTGTGCATCCTTAGCTAACCAAGATACCAGCTCAAGATATTTATTGGTGTAGTCCTGCGCTTCTTTTTCTGAAAGAGTCGCTTCGCCTAAAATATCCACGGTAAAAGTCATCTTTGCTTTGCGCGCCTTCTTCAAGACGGGAAGTGCTTCGTCAGGATTTTCACCACTGATAAACATTTTTGCCATGGAAGTGACGTTTTTGCGAATTGCACCTGCCATCAATCCGGGTGCAAGTGACCCTAAGCCCAGTCCCATGTTAAACACAGGGGGAAGTGCTTCGCCATTTTCGGAAAAGTATTCTTTCAGGTGACGACTGACTTCATCACCTGAGTTCAGTGATGGCAACACGTCAACAAAACGAAACATATTGGTTTTAAATTTTTCGTTTTTCATGCTCCATTCCATAATGGAGCCATACCAGAAATCCTTAGAGAAGATGGAAACCTTAGATTGGCTTTCCATACGTTTCAAAATCTCTTCACCGCGCGCGACAATCTTGGACTGCACTTCGTTCATTTTTTACCTCAAAATAGAGGGCCGCATATTCTCCTTGCGAGAGTAAAAACTCAAGTACTTTGCTGGGGGGAAGGGGGAGGAGTTTGGCCTAGCTGACGATCCGCGCCATTCTTCTCTGGGTGGCTTTGGGGTTTAACGAACCGTCCAGGTGTGTTTAATTTTGCCGTGAAGCTCGGCTTCAACAAGATCGCCTCGGTGAAGGGCAGCGACGCCGGCTGGAGTACCCGTCAAAAGAAGGTCGCCTGGGACGACGGGAAAGTGCTTTTTTACAAAATGGATCAGTTTTTCCAGGCCGAAAATCATTTGCGAGGTTGAAGCCTTTTGCCGAATCTGGCCATTTACCTTCAAGGAGAACTCGATGGTTTCAAGGCTCTGTACGTTTTCAATAGGAAAAAAGGAGGTTATCGGGCAGGCACCTTGGAAACTCTTTGCCAGTGTCCAAGGGTGACCTTTTGCCTTAAGCATATTTTGCACTGAACGAGCTGTTAAATCCAGAGCCAGGCAGGCTTCGGAAACTTGCAGTTGGGGATCGAATTTGAGGGCTAATTCGAGTTCGTGATGAATATCCTCGGTCCATTCAGGAAGGCGAATCTCTTTTTCCGCCAGAGTGGCACAGCTGCCGGCTTTAAGAAAAATCATCGGTTCCGCAGGAATATCGTTCCCGAGTTCTTTGGCATGTTCAGAGTAGTTCCGCCCGACGGCCCAAATATTGCGAATCATTATTTTTACAACCTCTTGAATTCTAGAAACTTGAAAATGCCATCCGTATTGTCAGCTAAACCTATGTACTGACAAGGAGCCCACTGCGCAAACTCTGCAGTTTGTAAGTCTTTATCACAAGGTAAAACTGTCATGGCTTCGACGACGAGGTCATAATGCGAGCACATGAAAATGACTTCGTCGTTTTGACTTGTGGCGGATTCAAAAAGCTTTTGAATTCGCGAACGGAATTCTTGCAGGCTTTCATCTGCTTTTTGCTCGGACAGCTCTTCATGAATTTGCAGAGGGATTTCAAGAGCCTGCGAAATCTGCCGAAATGTGCTGTGGGTACGTTTTTTAGGAGAAACCCAGAGAGCCGTTGGTTGGGGCATTTCATTTTTTAAAATTCGTTCCAACAGCTGATTTGCTTGAGCGAAACCTTCAGAAGTGAGATCAGGGTCCCCCGAGAAGTCCATGGCTTTTTGAGCATGCCGGAACAAATAAATCTTCATTTTTCACCCGAGGAATCCCACTTGATATTCAAAGAGGGCTTTGTTACGTTTCTGATTATTTTCAATGATGTTCGGGAGTTTGTCATGAATAAAGAACGAGTCCATCGTTTTGTCACTCAGGATTTCACGGTTCGTATTGCCTCTGTTAATGCGACGGAAATTGTAAAACATATGCAGACTTTGCAGGACACCTATCCCTTAGCAACCGTAGCAGTCGGACGAAGTATGATTGGCGCCCTTTTAATGGCCAGCCAGCTTAAAGACGGGCAGCAGGTTGGACTTTTGTTTAAAGGCAATGGCGCACTCGGTAGCGTTTATGCTGAAGCATCTTACAACGGGCAGGTTCGAGGCTACTCTCCCAATCCGCACTATCAGCCGCCTCATTATGACAACGGTCTTAGTTTGAAGGAAGCCATGGGCAACGGAACGCTTAGTGTGGCTCGACATCAGCCGTTCCAAAAAGCACCATTCCACGGGACGGTAGAAATGGTCAGCGGTGAGATTGGCGAGGATATCGCACATTATCTTCATCAGTCCCACCAGATTCGCTCTTTGGTTGCTTTGGGCGTCTATTTGGATGTCTATGGCAAGGTCGAGGCGGCGGGCGGAGTTCTTATTGAGGTCATGCCCGGAGTCGAAGAGGATCAAGTCGAAAGAATCATGCAGAACTTCGAGAAAAATCGCCCCAATGTCTCGCAGATGCTGAAAGAAGGACATACACCTGAAGACCTTATCAAGCCTTTCTTGGAAGGCATGAAGTACGAAGAACTCGATCATCCTTATCCACTGGAGTATTTTTGCCCGTGCACCAAGGAACGAGTTATGCGCGCTCTTGAAACCTTGGGAGCAGATGAGCTTCAGGACATGATTGAAAAGGCAGAAGAGGCCGATGTGACCTGTCAGATCTGTGGCAAGCCTTACAAAGTGACGGTCCCTGAAATCAAAGAGATTAAAGAGAGTATGTATAAAGATTCTCTACACTAGGTCCTAAAACTGGCACTGTTTAAAACCTAGACAGATGTAGCAGGACGGGAACCAGTTAAACGGGACGGAGACCTCATTTTGGTTTAAACTCGCTGGTGCTGTCCTTGCTAATTATTCTTTTGATGCCTCTTAAAATGACTCCGTATTTTAGTAAGCTCTCTCGCCCCTGGATCTCTGTTTTTCTAACAGCGATGCTAGCAATTGGGACCTTAAGCTTTTTCTATGAGGTTCACAGCGCGAAGGAATCCGTAAGACAGTATCTCTTTATTTGGGAAGATGACATCGCTCGAGCGAAGGTGTTTTCCGGCGATCCCAGTCTGCAAAATAAGATTATAAAACAGCTGAATGAACTAGATAAATCTGTAGCACAAGCGGAAGTTCAAAATCCGCAAGAACTGCAGTGCCTGTTTTTTACTGATATTCCTATAACTTTGAACTCTCTGCCGGCAGGGGATGTGCGAGTTTGCTTTGGCGCGACTCAGCTGGCAATTCAGGCGGCGACTTCGCCGGTTTTTTTGATAGGTTTGTTTTTGGGTTTAGTGTTTATTTTCTTTGGCACTCAACGGGATCTTCTGAATCAGCTTAAAGAACAAGAGCTGCAGGCAGAGCTTAAACTGAATAAAGAGATTTCCATTATGGCAAGACAAGTGGCCCATGATATTCGCGGCCCACTGACCGCCTTAACCACTCTAAGCCGCCTTTCACATGAAATGACCACGGATAAGCGAGACCTCTTATCGCTTGCTGTGAAGCGTATTCAGGGAATTGCTGATGACCTTTTGGATCGCAGCCAGAACGAAATACCCACTTTTGAATCCTCCGCAGAGCAAATTGCCCCAGAGTCAACTTCTTTGCCCGATCTGATGCAGTCACTGTTAAAAGAGTATCGCTTCTCCTATCCCGCAATTGGTTTTGAATGGCATAATCACGTGGGACCAGGTGTAGAAGTGGCCCCCCTTGAAGACTTAAAAGTTCAACGTATCGTTAGCAATCTTATCAATAACGCCATCGAGGCGGCACCCGAGGCGGAATCGACGATTCACGTGACCTTTATGGAGCGGGGAGATCAGTACCTCTTGCAAGTTATGGATAATGGTTGTGGGATTTCAGAAGAGATTTTGCCGCGACTGACTGAAGAAGGCTTTAGCTATGGGAAACAGAATGGCCATGGGCTTGGACTTTATGACGCCAAGAAAACTCTGCAAGCAATTGGTGGGGATTTACAAATTCGCTCAAGACAGGGCATAGGAACTCAAGTGATACTGGTGTTTCCGAAGCTGAATAAAAGTATCCAAGTTAAAGCTCAATACCCAGTACACTCTCAATAGTTTTTTCATAAATATCTTTAGCGGGTTTGCCGACTCTGGGTCTACGTTTGACACCGGCATCTTCGGGGATCAGACGAAACAGGTCAAGATTCTCCTTTTCCGATTGAACCGTCCACTGGAACTCACGATCCTTGCATGTTGCCAATAGTGAAACGGGAGCACTCAGTTCTGAAGCACTTGAAATCTGGAGTTCACTAACATTCATTGTGGTGATTTTTATTTTCAATGAGCTATCTGCTGGATTGTGCAGATTCTCCAGAGCACACGGAAATGCTAAGATCGCGGGATTCTTTTCTCCCAGTCGAAGCGATGGAGTGAATGGTTCTTTTTCTGGAGAGTTTGCCGTAAAGATCATCTCTTGCACAAGTAGACCCCAGGGATTTTCCAGAGTGCGCTCAGTTTTCTGCAGCTTAAGTCGTAAGCTCGTATAAAGATCATTTTGCAAAGAACCTTCAGTCAGTCGTAAGTGCACGCGCGCCAGGAACTGATCGTCAGAGGTTAACGTCAGGGTTTCCAAGCGACCTGCCTGCAAAAGATTTTTGTTCTGGATTTTTTCACGAAGCCGACTGACTTCCATGATGCGTTTTTCTCCCAGTTGGGGAGTCATTAAGAAAGCTAATGAAGTTTGGCTTTGCCAAAAACTGTGAGAGTCATAGTTGAAATAGCGATCCAGAAATTGTCTTAAGAAGGTGAGCTTTTCCATTTCCGTTAACTCTTCACTCTGGATGTGTCCCTTTAGGGGATCAACCAAAACGGAAACAACTCGAGGATTGTTGCGAAGCTGAAAGTACAGAGCGGTCATTGTTACCGCCCAGAGTAAGGTTAAAACAAATAAAAACTTAAAGACTTTATTTTTCACTGGCTTTTTCAAGGGGCAGGATTTCGATCATTTGGTCGCGGTGGTACTTTTTATTTGGCCCTTCATCAACCCACTGATCTATTTTGTAAAGCTTGATTCGGGCTTTACCCTTCTGGAAGTACTTCTTGTCGGCGGGTCCCGTAGTCTCTTTAAGAAGAGTGGCTGTCCCGCTTTGGAAAAAATCCAGCTGAGACTTAAGCTTGTCGTTTTCCAGCTTCATCACTTCCATATCTTTGTTGTCATCAAAATAGTAATTGGCGACAATTGCACTCAGAACACCAACTATACCGCCCCAATAGAGGGCATGCATTTCGGAACGTTCGTCTTTCGGGGCCGAAGCGGCTCCTATAATGGCCCCCGCTGTAATTCCAGCGCTTGTGGTCGCCAGTCGACTTTTTTGATTGGTGGCGCAGGCAGTGAGGATCAGACAGCAGACTATCAGACAGGAAAGTTTTTTCATGTCTACAATGTTAGGTTTATTTCGAAGGAAAGGCAAAAAAAAAGCTGCCTAATGTAGGCAGCTTTCCAGGACACAAGTCTTCGCTAGATATTAGCGACGGCAAGTGTAGTAGCTAGTAGAACGGTTCATAACTTTGTTACGGAAGCTCAAAGTTTCGCTCATGTAAACAACGCGAACAGTATCAGCACCTTGAAGAAGTTCTTTTTGGAAGTAAACGCTAGTGCGGAATTTTGCCGCGCCCAAGTTTACACTTTTCTTAGTCATTACATAACCAGAAAGCTTTTTGTTGTCAGAAGCAGCCAGGTCAGAAACGTAGACTTGCTTCATTTTACGCTTGTCGTCTGTGTAACGATCGCCAGTTGGGTAGAAGTCAATTCTTGGCTCAGCAAAACGAGTGTCAACGATTCTTAAAACGCCGTCTTTACCTTTTGCAGAACAGTTGTAAGTAGTTGCAGCAAGAGCGATGTTTGAAAAAAGCATAGCGGAAACGATAATCAGCAAACGCATGGTATCTCCTAAGGGTTATTGTTGTTTGAACAAGGGCCTTATAGATCAATGAATAAACATGAGCAAGTGTCCTGTCCGACTTGTAATCGACGACTGAAAAATCTACTTATCCAGCCCTTCAGATCGAAACTGAGCGGCTCCGGAATGTCCCGAAGTGTTATTTTTTAAGAAAATGTTGGTAAAGCGGCTTGTACATGTCCTCATCGACCGGGACTTCTAGATCTGCTCTGTGGTCCTCGTCAGTGAACACGACAGGAGCATTTTGTATCAAAGCCAGTGGTCGTTGCTCGGCGGCCTCGCCCATCATTAAAACAGCCGCAGCGGCCAGCGCGTCGGCATCATTTGTTTTCGTCATCTTCAAGGGGCGGCCAAAAATATCCTTCTCTCCCACCAGATTCTTGACCGGGGAAAAACCAGCAAAGGCCAGTGTGATGCCTTGAACCCCATGCCGTAAGGGGGTCGTGTGCGAGTCCGTGACTAAGACTCCGAACTCTCGCAACTGAAGACGTATTTTTAGTTCAGTTCTAAGTTTATGGGCCGAGAGATAAGGATCCCGGGGGTAAAGCAAATAATCACCAGACTCTGAATTTGAAATATCGATTCCCGCGGAGGCCACTAAAAGTCCATGCTTGATGGCGAGATGACAGCCATAGCCTATCTCTCCCAAGTAGTGATCAGATTCCTGGATAATTAAGTCTGTTTTTGAAACGTGGGAAGGGGCCGTGCGATTTTCTTCCAGGCTTAAGAGTTTCGATGTAATTGCTAAGATAGAGCCTTCAAGGTTGCGACTCTGCACGTGGGACAAAATAAAATCCACCAGGTTTTCACCCTGGTGGAAAATATCGGTGCGAAGAGGCTCGATTGAAAGCGTCTTCACTGAGGGACTAACCAAGCCGCTGAATAATTGCATCGGCGAAACTGACAGTATTACCACGTCCGCCAAGGTCACCAGTGCGCGCATTATCGTCTGCCAAGGCCGCGATCAAGGCTTTCATAATCGAGTCGGCTTTTGCACTTTCGCCAACGTGTTGAAGCATCATCACCGCTGACTGCAGTAAAGCCGTTGGGTTGGCTTTATTTTGACCAGCTATGTCTGGTGCCGATCCGTGAACAGCTTCGAAAATCGCAGCTTTTTCGCCGATATTGGCGCCGGGAACAACGCCCAGGCCTCCGACTAAACCTGCGCAAAGATCACTAAGGATATCACCGTAAAGATTTTCGGTCACAATCACATCGAACTGTTGAGGATTCACAACCAACTGCATGCAAGCATTGTCGACGATAACATCTTTTGTAGTAATGTCAGGATACTGCCAGCCCACTTCTTGTGCTACTTTCAGGAAAAGACCGTCAGACATTTTCATGATGTTGGCTTTGTGTACGATAGCGACCTTCGAGCGACCGGTGCGAGAAGCAAGATCATAAGCATAGCGAGCGATGCGCTCGGAACCTTTACGGGTGATTCGCTTGATGCTCTCAGCAGTGTTTTCATCTACCATGCGCTCAATACCAGCATAAAGATCTTCCGTGTTCTCGCGAACGATCGTCAGATTCACGTCGGAACAGACGCATTTTACACCCGGAAGTGATCGGACCGGTCGCACATTCGCATACAAATCGAAAGTCTGTCTCATCTGCACGTTGATAGACTTGTGTCCGCCGCCCACAGGAGTTGTCGTCGGACCTTTGATCGCTAATTTATTTCTGTTAATAGAATCGATGGTTGTTTGCGGCAGAAGCTCTCCACAATGGTTCAAAGCCACTTCTCCGGCTTGATGCTCTTCGTATTCGAAGGGAGCTTGAACATGTTTAAGAATGCGGACGACTTGAGTCATTATCTCAGGCCCGATACCATCACCAGGGATTACCGTTAATTTCATCATGATTGCCTCTTTCTAAATGGACTCTATTTTTTATCAGAAAAAGAGCCGGTGCTGAACCATTTTAAAGGGTTTAGAATCAACCACACTTTGCGGCGAGTGCCTGTCCAGTTCTTAGACAGCTTAAAGTGGCGTGATTCCAGTAGGTTACCCTAAAAAACGGTTGCTGTCTGTGCAGTGGACGGTGGTTTTCTCTTCTGAGAGTTTTTCATGAATTTCCGTAGGGTTTCCGGAAGCTCCCTATTTTCAAGCACTTAGAACCATTGGCCTGCTCTGATAGCTTGGTCCTTTCTTTGTATTAGATCAAGGTAGGAGGTCGCTCGCATGACGAAGTGGCTTAGAGCGGTTTTGCTCTTCTCATCTATATTAACGATTCAAGCTTGTGCCCCTAAGGCCCAAGAAGAATGCGGATTTGTTCAGAATGTCTATGGAGAGCGGATCTCCTGGAAAACGAACGCTCCGGTCAAAATGTATATTCATGAGTCCGTCCCACAGAGTTTTGTACCCGCAATTTTAGCGGCGGCTGATACTTGGGAAAAGACCGCTGGTCGAAAGCTTTTTGATATTGATACTTCTCGCAGAATTCAGGGGCCGGCAAATCCCCACCAGGATGGCTTTAACGTGATTTACATGCTCGAGAGCTGGGAGCCTACACGTGACACCGAGCAGGGGCGAACCAGTATGTATTGGCTGGGAGACCTCATTAAAGAGGCTGATATCCGCATAAATGCTAAGAATTTTGGTTACTACTGGCAGAACCAGACTCTGACGAAGTCGAGCGCGAATCAGCAATCGAAGCCAGTGAACATCGAAGCCTTGGTTTTACACGAGTTGGGACATGTTTTGGGGCTGAAGCACAAGGACGAAGGTGGCTCTGTTATGGCTACGTATCTCGCAAGTGGAGCTGACCGCGTGCAAGTGGCAGAGACAGATGCGGCATCACTTCGCTGCGAGTATTGAGCGCTGGGCCGTGTAAAAACTCTATGTAAGTTTATTTAAGTTGTTGGGACAGAAAGAAAATCAATAGACTTTATGTTCTGTGCTGAAAGTCGCTTCGGTGGCCTCACACAGGCGAAGTTAAAGGAGAACGGGATGAGAGTCGTAGAATTAAAAAATCAAAAACAAGTCACTGAAGAAACGACTGAGTCTTATTCCGCTTTGTCTGAAATTTCCATCACGCATAAGAGCTATCACGAGATGTCGGACACTCCGGTTGTCGAGCAAGATGTCCTTGCTCAGCTGCACTCGAATTTAGAAATGCTTTCAGACTTACAAGGTCGTTTAAGCTTTTTGATGAGAGAAGTTCGTTACCTTTTGAAAGCTTAGTTGAAATCTTAGAAACTTGAAAAAATCAGAAAATGACAAAGCCTAAGTTCTAAGGAATTTAGGCTTTTTTATTAAGACGCAATTGATTCACCATAGGTATTTTATAGATCATCCAATCGCCGTCACGTTCGCGAGTCATTCCTTCGGCAATGATGGGTTTATCAAAAGCAAAATCTTCTCTAAAGGTCTGATAGCTTGCGGTGCTGACGGTTTTTCCATCATCCTCGATTTTATCTTTGAATGATCTTTGTCCGGCGACGGTGGCGCGATCATTCTGAATAGTCACTTTAATTTTGTCTTTTTCATGTTCGGGAACAAAGGCCTCCAGAACATAAAAATTGCCACTTTCTTTCATGCGGCTGCCGCGATCTTCAATTTTGTAAAAAGGATCTGATTCTTTTTCTGTGTATTTTGCGCCAGCTCTTAAAAAGTCACGATGAGTTTCAGCGAGTTCCTTAGTGTAGTTTTCCTTTTGGATATTCAGTGATTCCCTTTGGGCAAGGTCATTGTTTTGGTAGGTGCTCTGAAAGCGCTTATGCTGATTCTTGAGTTCATTCTCGTAAGCTTTTTTATTATGGCTGATGCGCTGAGAATACTGCTCATCAAGGTGCTGTGATTTAGAATCCCACTGCTTTTGTTGTTTTTCGTATTGCTTGGCACGCTCTTCCGTCGTCATTTGGATTTTTTGTTCGGTTCGCTCTTGCTCTTTGGTGATAAGAGTTTCTCCGCGCTGACGGGTTTCGTTGATTTCTTTTTCATTGCGATTGCGAACGCGTTCGTGAACGTTACGACCTCGTTCAACTTCATTTTTTAGAAGGGAATCATTGGACGAACGCTGAGTTTCCAGGCGGTTTTTGCTAAACTCATTAATCTGCCGCATTTCCTGATTGTACTTTTCCTTGGCATTTTTCAAGTCTTCTTGAGCCCGGTTGCGTAAATATGTAATACGTTCTTGCGAATGGTCTTCGACTTCTTTCACTCTTTGGCTAGTATCCGTCTGAACTTGGCTCAGCTGTTGTTGTTTGTTTGCTCGAGTGGTTTGCAGTTTCTCGTCGTAAGTTTTTTGCAAGTTCGAGGTTTTGGAATTGTAGGTATCAGTCAAACGTTGACGTTCTTGCAGAGCTTTTTCGGCAATCTCTTCGTTCCGGCCCTTAATGTGGTTGATGGCGGCTTCGTTTTGTTCTGCCAACTGGGCTTTTTTGTCGTTGTAGTATTCTTTAAGCTCAGCAAGCTCGGATTCTTGCGATTTGCTTAGTGACTTCTTTTTGCGATTGAATTCGGCTTGAAGATCATTCAAGTCCGCCTGTTGCGCTTTGCGAGTAGAGTTGTCGATAGAAGACATACTCTCAGTGTATCAAAAAGAGACTGTGAGCTTAAGGGGCTGGGTTGGCTTCCGGGGCAATCTGGTCTTTGGGGTTGGGACAGAACGGTTGAAAGTTGTCGGTGCGACCATAGCAGCGCCAGGTATCGATGTAGGTAATCTCTTCATCTGGGGCAACCGGATAGTAGTATCGGTACTGTTCGGGATCGAGGGTGCTGGTAACAAGACGAAAGGCGGGGAGGTCTGCGTTAGCTTCAACTCCGGCGTTCGCAGCGGGAGGTTTTTTAGAGATTTTTAGGATGAAGACTCGGTACTCTGCCTGGGCGGCAGAGATCGCAAATAAAATTAAGAAAGCCGACAAGAAAACCCGATATTTCACAAGTCTTCCTATCGGCTTTGCGGTGGGAAACTAAAACGACTAGTCCAGCTTAACATTGCTGCGGCTTGTTGCAGTAAATTTCGCTGAAGGTGTCGAATTAGAACTCCAGAACTTCGACAATATTTTTTGAATAAGAGATCCGGTGAAAAATCTGGGAAAAAATGCCCAGCCTTTATACAGCAAGACGCGCGTTTCCTTGTGGAAAAGCGCAGTCCTGCATCAAGTTGAAATTTCTAATTAATGGCTATGTTCGTGATTGGCGCGAACGGTATTTTCTACGATGTGAAAATAAGCTCGAACGAGCATCTGATAGGATTCCTGATCTAAGGTTTGCAAGTAAGCTACTTTTTCAAAGTAAGTCTTCTTTGCGATCAGCTCTGTCATGACATCTTGGACTTTTTTCATCTTTTCAAAGCTGTAAAAGTCCTTGTCGTCCTTCACATCTCTCAGCACTTCTGCGATGTCTTTGTTATCAAAAAGAACATGCACACCCATTGCTGAGTGAGACAGGAGTGCTTCCATTCGCTCCAAGCTTGTTTCTTCTATATTAACCAAGTTCGCCTCCTTGCGACGCCTTAACCCGATGTTGAGGAAGAATTGTCTGGGTTGCAAGGCCAATATGCAGGCATGACGAGGTCCGTCGAGTCTGTATTTTTTTAGGTTGTTGCGCGCAAGGATTGTCTCGATAATAAGAATGAGGAATTGGAATATGGCAAAGACAAAAACGCGAGCAAAAAAGAAGACAACCTCCGCAGCCAAAGAGCTTATCTTAGTCGATGAAGCTGCAGGATTGATTTTCGAGAGTGAAAAAGACCTCTTCGGCTACTTTGAACAAGCGATCAATAAGCTGGAGCAAGAGTATTCCTCTTTGCGTTCGCCTGATGACTTTACTGATGAAGAGCAAATTGAACGAGAGCATTATCTTGAAGCCACCCTCGACGAGCCTGACGAAGTCTGGATGGATGACAAAACTATGGAAGATTTTGCGATCTATCACTTCATTAAATCTTTCGAAGATGGGGCCTTTAAGTACGTTGCCGTTGCCTATGTTTCTTCCGAAGACGAGTATCCGACATTTGTGTTCATCCATTTTCCGACAAAAGACAGTCGCATTTGGCAGAATTATCAACGTGGAGAAATGGTCTACGATAAAACCTACGAGGAAGTTTCTGAAGGAGCCATCGAAGGCGATGCTCTGCAAGAGGGTGATCCGTTGGCGATGGGCCTGTATCAAGCCATGTTGAAAGTTCGCAGCGACAAGGACATTCCTCAGGAAAAATTCCACGAATTTGCAGAACTACGCGAGGAAACCATCGAAAGTGCCGACGAAATCTGGCGCAAGAACGATCTCGACGGCAATGTCCTGGTCAGCTTTATCAAAGAATTTCCTGATCATGAGACGGCAAAAGACTTGAGCTATATTGCTGTGACTCAGGAAGATGAAGATTCCAATGTTCATTCTTTGTTGTTTTCTTTCCCAACCACCGATCCCACATTAGCTGATCGCTATCGCCAAGGTGAAAACTTGCAGGCAGATGAAGTGAGTCAGGAATCTGCGCATTGATTGTCTGGGTTCCTTAGGCAGATTGTGTTGCCACGGTGGCAGTAGGCGGGGAACGCTGTTTCGGATAAAAGCTAATGCGAGGCCAAGCGAAACTTGGAGGAGCTAAAAACAAAAACGCTGCTTAGGGGGATAAGCAGCGTTTCTGTTTTTTGGGGGCTTAATTAATTATTAGAAGCAGAAGTTGTTCGACATTGACTGGTACTGAGAAGAACTCCAGTTCTGTGAAGTCATATCTTTGAAGGGGTGAAGTGCTTGAAGAACACTTGCACGCGCTCCACCAGTTGGTTCTACAGAGTAGTCAGCTGGGTTGGCAGCGAACAATGGAAGTAGGGCATCCATTTGTCCGACTGCTTTGTTTGTTGATACCGAGTAGTTAGAGATTTTAAGGACATCGTACTCTCCTGCTGCATCTTTAAGATCCACGATGATGTTCATGCGGTTAAAGAAAGTTTGCGGATCAGTGATTTCCAGTTTTGATGCTGCTGTGGAAACGTCGCTCCAGCGCAGAGTTGTCTTCCAGTTAGTAACAGCCTGACCAGTTACGCTGTCGATCAAAATAAAGCTAAGAGAAGTTTGGTCCAAGTAAGTATAGCCGCTTGTATTAGCAAGCCATTTCCACATAGCAAAGTAACTGCTATCAGAAGTGAAAGTTGCAGGAAGTGAAGTCAAGCGAACCACCACAAGATCCATACGGATTTTGTTCGTCGTCGATTCTTGGTAAGCCTTCAATTTGGCAGCGATGTCATTGCCCGAGGCCTTATTGCAATAAGCAAGGTGCTTAGTCGTTGCGTCTCCAACAGTCGTCACCGGAGTACGGCTGGCGAAATCGCTATTGGTAACTTGTTCCGCACCGCAAGCAGTTAAAAGAAGTGCGATGCTAGTTAAAAGAAGTGTTGTGAAGAGTTGCTTAGAGTTTTTCATAAATCCCCCTGTTGCCTTAATACTAGAGCAATCAAGGTGCCATATCTCATTCTGATTCAGCAGGATTTCGTCTGTGATTTTGATAACTTAACTACGGATTGTCTTCTCAATTTGAAACAGTACCAATCCGAGACGTCGACATCGCCAACAAGTGCCGCACAAGGGCTGACATATTGGGCGCTGAAAGGTCAATCTGATGGCCTTTGGGGTAAATAGAGTTGTCACGCAGAACTAATATAATGACTCGTCAATCTTGCAAGATAGTTTCCTAATTCCTAAATGACAAACCTTCTACGAGAACGAATTTAGGTGAGACTTGTCGGTTCATCATGCGATAAATGGGATTCGACACCATTTTCTCAGATTGAAACATTCAATGCCTTCGTTTTTCGTCCATTTTCGTTAGCGAGGCGTTTTGCGGATATTTTTATAATTTGCCGTGGTGGACTTTGCCTGTTTGGACTTACATTTGAAATGCATATAGACGTTATTCTCTTTTGCCTGAGTAGAAGTCCCATTGACTCTGTTCTTTTCAATAGTGGCATTAGAAAATGACTGACCTGTGAATTCCGAGCGAGAATCTTCTGATAAAAGAACTGGTCGACCGGGGAAGCAAAACTCTCTCATTTGCTCGATGGCCTTTGAGCGATTAGAGTTCTCTAGGAACCATCCAGTATTATAGCGAACAGTTCCACGTCTTTCAGGGCTGTAGGTTTTATTAACCATCGACGCACATCCTGAGGTTAAAAGTATTGCCAGCGGCAGAAGACATTTAAAGGACGAATTCATGGTGGACCTCCCAATGCAATCCTGAACTGCAAGCTCCAGACCGCACAGAAATCTCTTAATTTAATCCTGACTGTTTCATGCTGAGACTCTGCAAATTTACGTCACCCAATAGTTAGTTGATCAACAGCTTTCCGCAGCCCCTAAATCTTGAACACCGAATTTCAAGTAGCGTCCAACTTTTCGAACGTGCGTATCATCGAAAAAAAGAACCCATCCAAATTTTAGTGCCCATTAGGTATGTGGTTAAAAATCTTAATATGTAGTCATTGATTCTTGATTCACAGGTGCAGCTGATTTTCCTATTTGGTTTTCTTAATAACATTAATATGCCCGCTCGTTTCAAGAACCGCATAGGCGACCTCTTCGACCTTGTCGACTCCGTTTCGGCGTAGTTCCGCGCCTAGATCTTGTTCTGTTATTGTTGATTTTCGAAGGACGCTGTGAAGGATCCTGCCGTCCTTAATCAAGAACTGCGGTTCACCCTCGATTATTTTTTCGACAGAGCGGTAGCGCGCCATTATTGTGTCGGTCGCATAGTTCACTACCAGCAAAGTAAAAGCAGCAAGAAGCCCACCGGGAATCGAGTCCTCATCGCCTGTGATCGAGCGACTGACTGATTCGCTGATAATCATCAATAGAACAAAATCGACGGGGGCCAGTTCGCCGATTTGCTTTTTTCCGATCAGACGGAAAAGTACAAAAACGCCGACATAGATACAGACAGCGCGAATAATGATTTCCGAAGGTGTGCCAGAAAGTTGCCACATAGCTCATCATAACGTGGATCGGCTTTATTCAAAGTGACCACATGAAAAGCTGTTGCTAATCATCCTCACGCTCAAAGACGGGACCATAAGGGGCAATTAGCTCTTTGGTCCACCATTCACCGCGAGTGCGTAGATCCTTCCAGCTCGAGAAATGAAATTCATAGCGCAGAAGGCGCAGATATTTTGGCGGTTTTCCCCCGAAAGGATCTTTTCTGAATAAAGACAAGACATCGGGAGAGCTTTCGAAGATTCGAGTGATCAAGTTTTGCAACCAAAGGTTTTCGTTAAAACTTTCCAGCGCGGCAAACCACATTTGCCAGTCCAAGCGCGGCTGATGTGGAGCCACAAATCGCGGGCGCTTCTTGATGTCCGTTGGTTTATTCTTAAGCTCGTAGGGCAACCAAGTTTCGCCATCCAAGCTGCCTTCTAAAACCAACTCTGGACGAACCTTTGTCATCACCGCAAAAAGACCGTAAGGATTGGATATTCGGTACGGATACAAAAGGCGCATCATCGGTAACATAAAATTGGTCGCAGTGCTTTTTTCAGAAAGAGTTTTTGTTATCCAAAACAGAGTGGCAGGAACCAGTATCATCAGTGCTAACAGGGCGGCTTCGCTAGCAATCATCCCTTCGGAAATCCATTCCATACTGTCGAACTTCAAAATGACCATTTCGCCAAAGTCGAAAGTTTTTAGCGCTGAATCGGGTAGCAATGAAAAAATCAGACCAATCGTCAAAATATTAAAGAACCCATAGTTACCCGTCGTCCAAATCAGAACCTGCAACACAAATAGAAACAAAGCCGCGACAACTTGCAAAGGACCCGGAGCGAAAATAAAAAACGGCACAATCAATTCGATAAAGAACATAAAGAAGGTGCTAATACGCTGAATGGCCATCGGAAGTTTCGCAAAAAAATAGGCCAGAGGAGAAGGCAGGGGCTGAGTCCAATAGTGAAAGCTTAAAGCCGTCAGCTTAGTCCAAGCGGGGTCGCGCGACTTTAATTTCACTACTCCCGAAAGGAACATGAGCTTGAATAATAGCAACCAAACCAAGCCCAAAACAAAGGGATGAAGGTGATAAGCCGCCATTGGCGACCATTCAAGAGTCCACGGCGCAAAGAATAGTCCTAAAAAACCGAATTCCAAAAGCAAACTGTCCCACTGGTAACCCAAAAAGACCTGCCCGCAGCTGACATAGGACAAGTAGCAGATCCAACATATCAATAGCATCCAGCTTTGACTGAAGCCCAAAAAGGCCAAGCTCGAGGCTACCATGCCAATAAAGCAAAGTCCGCGAACAGCAAAGTCATTAGAAAGAAACCAGAAAAGACTGGGAACATGATGGAATCGTTCAGCACCAAGTTCCTTGTCCAGTAGATTCAAAAAATGATCGAGAGAAAGAATACCTTGGCGACCATAAAGCCCCAAAACCTGAGGCAGCAATGAAAGAAAGGCAACAAAGTAGCAGAGGCACAGAGACTTGGTGACGAGCCAACTGGCGACTGCATATTCCGTCATTTTACACTTCGCCGAGTTCTACCCAAGTGATGCCATCACCACCAGTGTCCGAAGATCCAGATTTCCATTTTTTGACATACACCGAGCGCGAAAGATAAGTTCGCACAGCGCGCTTTAAGGCTTCTGTCCCATGACCATGAATGACTTTGATTCGATCTTCGCGGGCTTGAGCTGCTTTGTCCAAAGCGACTTCCAGTTCTGATAAGGCGTCGTCGACAGTTTTGCCGCGTAAATCCAAAGTACGATCTTCATCCACCAGTGCCGCTGTGAACGAAGTGCTTTGCCGAACCAATTGTCCCGTCGGATTTACTGGCTTGCCAGGAGGTTTCAAGTCCTGCCAATGCAATTGCAGGCGAATGGATCCAGAAAGAATTAAAACTTCACCTTTAGAGTTCGGAGTGCTCTGGACTATTCCGTCTTGGTTTAGCGACGAAACAAATACTTTTGAACCAGGTGGAAATTTCTTCCCAAACTCTTCGGCATTTTCAGGGGCACCTGGCTGAGTTATTGGTTTCGCTTTTACAATTTCCGGAAGCTTGTGTTTGATTTCTTGCAAGGCTGTATGTCGTTTGAAAGTTTCGGCGACCTTTGCCTGCGCAAGGGCCTCTTCCACTTTCTTTTCTGCTTTTTTCAAAGTCTTCTGCAGCCAAGCTTCTTTTTCTTTGTTAAATTGCTCCAGCTGGGATTCATATTTACGCTTGGCTTCGGTGGCTTTGTTCATCTCTTTACGCAAGTGGGACTGCAGGGCAGAGATATCGGCTTTTAATTGTTCGATTTGCTCCAGACCCTCCAGCCGCGCGCGAGTCGCGGGAGTCAGAACATCCAAAGCTCTTTGCACAATAGCGCTTTCAACGCCCACGCGCTTGGCCGTTTGGATCGCCAACGAGTCGCCAGGAATTCCCGCAAGAAACTGATACGTAGGGCGACCCGTTTTAGGATCGTATTCCAAGCTGCCATTTAAAACCCGACTGCTTTCATCCCATCCGGATTTTAAAGGTCCCAGGTGGGAAGTGATCGTCGCAAACACATTGTTCGCAGAGAAGGTTTCAATAAAACTTCGCGCCAAAGCGCTGCCTTCCTCTGGATCGGTCGAACCGCAAATCTCATCAATCAAAATTAAATTCTCGCGTCCCTTAACAGCAGCGGCCCGGCTTAGAATTTTCAAATGTGCGGCAAAGGTACTAAGCTCTTCGTCGACACTCTGGGCATCACCGATACCAATCAGGATATTCTTAAAGAATGGAAGCTTGGAGTTTTCGCTGGCACAAATTGGAAGACCACAGCGAGCCATCTGGGCTGCAAGGCCTATGGACTTTAAAAGTACCGTCTTACCACCGGCATTGGGACCGCTTAAAAGTAAAATCCCTTTTTGTCCTTCTAGCATGACCGAATTCGGGATCACATTTTTGCCAGACAGTTGCAGCAGAGGATGACGGACTTCGACGAGTTCTAGCTGATCAGTTGAGAACTGGATCGGATGAGCCTCGACCATTCGAGCAAACTGCGCTTGCGAAAAACGCACGTCACACTCTTCCATTATATCCCGAGTGCGTTCGATCTCTGCGGATTGTGAAGTCAGGTATTTCGAAAGATCGGTTAGCAGCCGTTCGATTTCGTCTTCGATTTCGACTTCAACCTGGCGCAAGCGATTGTTAACGGGAATGACTTTTTCGGGTTCCATGAAAACTGTCTGCTTGGTCTGCGACGATCCGTGGATCACTCCAGGCAGGTGGTGCTGCATTCCGCTTTTAACCGGCAGAACCCAACGACCATCTCGCGTGGTCACGTACTTTTCCTGGATAATGTTTTCCATTTTATGGTCTTTAACCAGGCGATCCATCGTTGTTTGAATCTCTCGAGCCAGACGTTCTTTTTCTTTGAACAAGCGATATAAGGTTTCGCTGGCGTCAGAGCGGATTTCTCCGCCAGGGGTCAGAATCTGATCAATGGCAGAGACGGGCTCTGCTGCATTCATCAAGCTTTGCCCAATTCTGTCGGTCCATGAATTCCTAACCTCTCTCAGAGCTTCTTGTAAAGCCAATGCCTCAAGGCAAAAGCTGCGCACATCTTTGATTTCAAGGGTTTTAAGAACAGCTTTTTTCTTGAGTCGAGAAATCCAGGTCGAATAAAGATCCAAGCTTTGCATAAAAGGCCTGACGCCTTGGTTTAAAACTTCAGTGGCATCAGAGATCTCTTGAAAACTCTGATAAGCCTCTTCAGGAGATTTAAGTGGGACGGTCTTGGCAATGACCTCACGACCGGCTTCACTTGTCGCATGAGTTTTGATTTTGTCTAAAATTTCAATCCAATCAAGGACGACGAGATCTTGCATGAAGGGCTCCTGTCAGTATCAAAGCGGCGAGAGCGATAAGAATCAATATCCAATCGTAGTGGCCCCATAAAACATAAAATGTAGACGGAGCATTCTTCCGGTAATTTATCACGAACTCTCCCGTCCATTCTTGATGAAGAGGGGATTTTTGTAGAACGTCACCATTGGCAAGGATCGCTGTGCTGACACCAGTGTTGGTGGAGCGAACCAATGGTCTGCGAACTTCGATGGCCCTGGCAAGGGTCATGTACAAATGTTGTTGGGGCTCAAAGGGATAACCGAACCAAGAGTCATTTGTCACATTCACCAAAATATCCGCGCCATTGCTTGCCAATCCACGAGTAAATTTCGGATACAGACCCTCGTAACAAATTTGGCCGCCCCAATTAACCATTTCTTCGTTGTGCATCCAGCCCAGAACGGAGGGGCCTTGTCCTCTGCCAAAGTTAGAAACAAAAGGCAAAAGCTCAAGCAAGAACGGAAACTGTTCGCTCAGCGGTAAATACTCTCCAAAAGCTAAAAGCTCGGTTTTGCGGTAGGGCGCTGGTGAGGTTGCAGAAGTAGGAGTCACTAAAAACAGAGCATTGTAGGTAGAGTTTTCTATGCGTGCATCCGAATTCAAATCTTTGGAGTAAGCGCCCGTAATCAGAGGCCGGTTCATCACCCGCAAACGATCAAGCAGCATAGCTGCATTCTTTCGCTGAATAAGATGCTCATCCAGATAGTCGGGGAAGGCGGTCTCGGGCCAAATGAAAATATCTGTCTCGGGGAACATCTCAAGTGCTTTTTCACTCATTCCCAAGAATTTTTCCGCAATGGATTCTTGGTAGGCACGGCCTTTTTCAGCATAAATCTTTTCAAGGTTGCCAATATTAGCCTGTACGACAGTGGCGTGAATCTTTCTGTCGAAAGTTTGCCACTGCTGATTTCGCGAGGAACCCCAACCGATTAAAACCATGATCGTCAACGCCAATGCGCCCACATGCAAAAGCGCTTTCTTAGTTTGCGATTGATTCAACCAGATAAAAGCCAGCCAAGCGTTGAAAACTAAAACCAAAGCAGAAAGACCGTGAAAGCCAATCAAGTCCGCCAGGTGATAGGCAGGAATTTTTGCCCAAAGAAGAGTGTAGCCCAAATGCCACTCAAAGATCACCGGCCAATGACGCTCAAAAAGGGCGTGCAGCAGCGCTATCACAAACAAAGTTTGAACGGCACTTAAGGAAAACTTTTTTCGAAGCCAAACTCCAAGTCCCACAGCTGCCGGGATGTACAGGTGCATGAACGCACAAAAAAGCAGCAAGGCCAGAATCGAAACTATCCAAGGAAGCTGTCCAAATTCATGACTGGTGTAGGCGATCCAATGAAAGCCGATCAAAGTAAGAATGAACTGCGTGATCCATCCTGCAGTCAGAGCGTCTTTGGCCGAGCGATTTTCTTGTACGGCAAAAAGCCAAAGAGGTGCATAGCAGAAGAGCAGCGCCCATGGCGGGAAGGGAATGTAGCTTGTTCCAACGAAAATACCAGAGAGAATCGCCCAGCGAAATTCGTAGGCTTTATGCTTGAAAAATTGAATAGATATCTTCATCATGGTATTAGTAACACAAAGAGTGAGTGAGTCCACAGTGAAATTAAAAATTCGATGTCCGCAATGTGTGAAATTATATGAAGTTCAGAGTGAAGAAATTCGCTCCGAAGCTCCGTTGTTTCAGTGTATTTCCTGCCAAACTCGTTTTGGTTTTGAGTATCCTCCTGCTGATCCTTCAAACATCGTCTGCTTTGAGATTTCAAATCAGGCAGAGACGCCGGCTGCCGCTAAGCAGCAAGAAGTGGCCGCTTCGGAACCTGGAAGTTCCGAGATGAAAAGCTGTCCCAAGTGCGGCGCGATGAATGGCCGAAAATCCAAGGAATGTTATTCTTGTCACGTGATCTTTGAACGACTGGTGGGGCTGCCTTCGGATGCGTCCTTGAAGGCTCAACCGAGTTTGGTTCGCAAATGGAAAATGGTGCTCGAGAATTTCGAGAACCAGGATCTGCACCAGAACTTCATTAAAAGCTGTCATGAGTTGGATGCTCTTCGTTTCGCTGCGATGAAGTACGAAGAAATTAAAAGTGCTCAAGGCGGCGATGCTCTTTGCGATCAGATGATTGCCAAGATCAACAGTTTGATGGTGGTGGGTTTGTCGCAGAGAAGCGCTCCTAAGAAAATCGAAGACAATTTAACTCGTCCATCGTGGTTGAAATATCTTTTCTGGAGTCCCTACACGCTCAGTTTAATGATGATTCTTTACGGAATGATCAATCTTGGTCATCGCAACTTGATCGGCATCGGCGTCGCACTGGCTTGTATGTCTACGGGTTTGATTGTGATGGTTCGTGGCAAGATTTCGCTATCGGACTTTGTCGACTAAAAAAAAGGCTGGGGTTTCTCCAGCCTTTTCTTTGTTAGAAACTATTTCCATTTTGCTTGGTGCCCAGCTTATCCACTTTGGGCTTGGCTCCCATGGCATCGATCAATGATCGACCGAAGCTGCTCATTTCATGAGTAGAATCCGCGCCGGCCCGAGGTCGCTTTTCATTCGGATCAATAGCGAAGATCTCTTCAGTGTTAACAGCCACTGCGCCTGATGCCGAGACCCCTTTATCAAGAATCGTCAGTGCTTTATATAGATTTAACTTACGAGACGTTCGGGTCTTGGCAGCGAGTTCCGTCTGAGCATCACCCGTGGCAAGGATGTACTTTTTAACATCAACAGGATCGAAATTCTGTTTGTGGGCCATTACTAAAACTGCTGCTCCTGTTACGAAGGCGGTCGCTTGTGAAGTGCCAGTCATATATCCGTAGGCGTTGCCCGGTAAGCAAGAAAGAATATTCTGTCCTGGGGCTGCAAGATCCACGGTTTCCACGCCATAGTTTGAAGAAGCCAAAACCTGAGTCGATGGGTCGATCGCAGTCACAGAGATAATATTTTTTAACTTATAGTCGGCAGGGTAGTAGTGATGCTGGTCAGAGTTCGAGCGCTCATTTCCCGCGGCAGCGACGAAAAGGATGCCCTTTCGATCGGCTTCAGCAATAGCTTCATACTCTTCTTGGGAAAACTCGGTCCCACCACCTGAATAGTTGATAATGTGCGCGCCCATCTTTATCGCATAGCGGATGGAAGCCACAGTGTTTTTCAGGTTATCAGCGCCGGGAACTTTTGGATCGTAATACTTTAGAACCATCAAGCTGACGTGTGGAGCAATTCCCGAGATTCCTTTTTTGTTTCCAGCCGCCGCGCCAATGATACCTGCGATATGCGTTCCGTGTCCGTGGTTGTCATCAAGTCTGTTGTTGTTAGAGACGTAATTCCACCCGTGAACATCATCGATCAAGCCATTGCCGTCATCGTCGATACCATTGCTCGCTTTGTCGCGGCCGTTGGCATCAAGGCCCGTTTCGCCGGGATTGATCCAAAGATTTTCAATAAGATCTTCATGTTTTTGATCGATACCTGTGTCAATAACAGCGACTACGATGTCCTTGCTGCCTTTGCTGATTGACCAGGCGCGAGCCGCATCCGCTTTTTTCAAGCCCCAGGCCTGGCTGATAGCTGGGTCGTTGAAAAGAGCACTGGGTTCGTCTTCAACTCTATCAGTCTTGGAAGTAATAACCGATTGTTCGAAATCACGCTCTGTTTTGTTGCTGGAGCTTTGCGTTCTTGAAGGATGTTTGCCTTCTTGGACATAGACGTATGTTCCCAAAGAAGCGAAGAATACCAAAGCTAAGCAGCCAGCTGCGATCCACCAATTGCGAGACATGTGAAGTCCCCTTTCTGCACCTTTTCTTATCGGCACAGTCGGGGTCTTCATGAGCAGGTTTCAGTCCTTACAGGCGCGCTCTGGGTAAAGGTCCTGTATCAAAATGAGATTTATTGTCGGGAGAGAGCCAGAAGCTGCTCTGGGAACTGGACACTCTGATCACGATGCAGAAGTCTTTGGTAGAAGACATAATTTCGCATCACGAGCTTTATATACGTTCGTGTTTCTTCGTAAGGAACTTCTTCGATAAACTCCACAGCATCATCGCGATAGCGTGTTTTTAGCCAGCCGCGAATGGCACCAGCATTGGCATTGTATCCGGAGACGGCCAGAATGAATTGGTTGTTATATCTTTTCATCAGAGTTTTCAGTTCGAAAGCTCCCAGCGGAACATTGATTTCTGGAATGAATAGGTCTGTGGCTTTTTCATAGGCTAAACCATTTTGTTGAGCCAAGCTTTTTGCGATACTGGGTAAAAGCTGCATAAGTCCGAACGCATCTGCGGGACTTCTCGCTTCTGGGTTGAAAGCTGATTCTTGACGAATGATCGAAAAAATAAACTCCTGAGGAATGCCGCTCTTTTCGGAAGCTTCTGCAATAGTGTCGGCATAGGCTTGCGGGAAAAGTAGATCGGGGTGGTTGTGCAAAAGGCGATCTTTGACGGAGGCATCCAATGAGCTCAAAGCAATAAACAACGGCAAATAAAGTCCTGTGCGTGCATAACCAGAAGAAATGGCAAGCCATGTGGACTCGTTGGTGATTTTTTGTTTCTTAAGATCTTCGACGGCTTTGTTCAAAAGTCCTTCCGCAAAGGCTTTTTCATTCACAGAAATCAGCCACTCAATTGTCAGCCTTGTGGTGGCATCGAGTTCTTTAATGTTTAAAAGACTGAGCACGAAAGGCTCTTCAGTGTCGACCTTAAGTGGAGGGAAGCTTTCTTTCAGATCGCGATATGCCAGCATGCCGTAATAACCAAGGGTGTCTTCGTTTTGAAGGGCACGCAGCTCCACCTCAGCTTCGGGCATTTGATTTAGTTTGGCCAGGGTACGCGCCAACCAAAAGCGTGCGCGTGACTTATCGGATGGCTCTTTAACGGTGTCGCGCATTTGTTCAAAGCTGGCTTTTGCTTCATTCCATTTTTCGAGTTTGAAATAGTTCCAGGATTTGAGCCAGGCGATCCGATCGCGCAGATCAGTTTGGTTGATGGGTTCTTTGTAGCTGGCCTCAAAATATTCAAGAGCTTTGTTAAAGTCGCCCTTCTCTTCATGGATGCGACCGATGATAAAAAACACCTCATCCATGGAATACGATCCACGCAGCAAACGATGTGATTCATTCAGAACTTTCATCGCTCGGGTATTTTGGTCTTCGGTCCATAAAGTTCTGGCAAATAAAATCTGGCTGTCATGAAAGCGGGCTATTGCTTTCGGGTCTTTTTTCTTTTTGCCTTTGTTTTTGCGATACTGTTTTTTCGTCCAATTCACCAAATCGGCGGTGGCGTTTATATATTCATTTCTTCTTTGTGCGACCTTATTGGTTATACGGATGTTTTTCAGCGCCTGGAATTGGTCCTCTAAAGTGGAGTGACGTGACTTTAGGATTTTCTGATAGGTAGCCAGCGCCTTGTCGAACTCCCTGTGATAGCGATAGTCAGCCGCGACAGAGCTGAGCTCCTGTAGGGTAGGAGCAGGGTTCAAACGGGGAGAGTTCTTATAAAGAGCGGCTTGAAGTTCTGCCACTTGCTCTTTCAAGCCCAGTTTTTCTGCTAGAGGCAATGCCTGAAGGTAGAGATCCTCTTTGTCTTTCTTATTTGTGCTCATGCGGGCTTTTTCAACCAACACGTCCATATCGTCTTTAGGATCTTCAGTTTCTTTAGCTTCTTGATGCTTGATCTCTACGAGAAGACTGCGATACCAGGGCGGTACCGATGTCGGCAAAGCTGGTAATTTTTCGGTGGCAGGGCAGACTTCATAAGCTCTTAGTAAAGCAAGATCGTGCAAAGGAAATTCGGGGAAGCCTACAAGCTTCTGGAACTCTTTGCAGGAGGCTGCCTTATCCGTCTCTTTCTGTTTCGCAGCAAGGTTATAGGTTTTCCACCAAAGGATGTTGTTTTCTTTTTTGCCGACCTCAAGCGTAGCAAGATCGGTGACCGAAGCGTTCTTCCATTTTTTCTGAAATGTCGGTACTGGAGGTGAAAGTCGTTTGCTGACTCGAGTGTCAAATCGTGACGTAGTGGCACAGCCTAAAAGAACGGACAAGAATGTGAGAGTGAAAACTATTCGAGACATGAAAGAAGACTACGACGTCTTCGGTAAAAGGACAACCCCGGACGGACCTGTATTAGGTCCGTCGCGGCATAAAGGTTGGACTAAGCACGGCCGCGCTGAAGAGCTTCAATGCGGACTTCAAGCGGTGGGTGAGTCATGAATAAACTCTTAAGACCCGCTTTTGGTCTGTTCGAAATCATCAGAGTCGCCGTCTGACCTTCTTCTGGTGGGATTGGCAGGTCATAAACAGAGCGAAGCTTTTGCAAAGCTGCAATCATGTTCTCGCGGCTAGAGAATTTAGCGCCGCCAGCATCTGCACGGAACTCTCTGCGACGAGAGAAGTAATTTACAACAATTGAACCCAGCAGTGTGAAAGCAATGTCGCCAAGGATTGTCACACCGAAGCGAACAACCATCTGGTATCTTTCGTCAACATTGGAAGCAACTAGGTTTGCCAAGATTCTGGAGAAGAACATCGCAAACGCGTTCACGATACCTTGAATCAAAGTCATTGTGACCATATCGCCATTTGCAATGTGCGCCACTTCATGGGCTAGAACGCCTTCAACTTCTTTTTCGGTCATTCTATGTAGAAGTCCGGTAGAGACCGCTACTAGTGAATTGGACTTTGAAGGACCGGTCGCAAACGCATTGATGTCGACAGAGTCGTAAACTCCGACCTCTGGCATCTTAGGCAGCTTTGCTCGGCGTGCCAGTTCGTGAACCTTGTTCACCAAACCACGAAGTTCTGGATCCGCGTGATTGGTGTCGATGATCTTCACGCCATGGAACATCTTGGCGACCCATTTCGACATCATCAATGAAATGAAAGAACCACCCATACCCCAGACAGCACAGAAGACCATCATGTAGGGGACGTAAGAGTTCATCTGGTCCAAACCGAAGAAGCTGCTAACGAGCGACCAAACGATACCAATGGTCACCATGACCAGCACGTTGGTTAAAATAAAAAGGCCGATTCGTTTTAAAAACGCCATGTGATTTATCTCCTCAAAAAAAGCGTTTGTTTAACAAAAAGCCCATTCACAAGAACGGGCTTTTTTAAATATACACTAATTTTGAGTTCGAAACAGAATTTGTCAATGCGATCAGGTCGTGACGGGCTGTTTCTGACTTTTTTGATTATTTGGGGTGGTGCTAAAATGGAACTTGGGCAGATCTTTTTCCAGTTCCACATTGACTCTGCCGCCATCAGCAAGTCTTCCAAAGAGCAGTTCGTCCACCAAAGCTTTCTTCAGATGCTCGTCCACGCAGCGAGCCAAGGGGCGCGCTCCGTAAACTTTGTCGTAGCCTTTTTTCATCAGCCACTTCACCACATCTTGAGAAACATTCAATTCAACTTTCTTTTCAAGTAACGTCATCTTCAACTCGTCGACAAACTTCTGGGTGATTTTCAGAACCATGTCTTCGTTAAGATCTTTAAAAGAAACGACTGCATCCAAGCGATTGATGAACTCTGGCGAGAATGTTTTTTTAATTGCATCCATGGCCAAAGAACTGCGAGTTTCTTCACCGATTCCGATCACTCCGCGAGAAGTTTCCAGAGCGCCCGCGTTTGATGTCATTACTAAAATCACATTCTTAAAGTCAGCGACGCGGCCATTGCTGTCGGTCAGTCGTCCGGCATCCATGACTTGAAGAAGGATGTTGGTCACATCAACATGGGCTTTTTCAATTTCGTCCAGAAGCAGAACGCAATAAGGGTGCTTGCTGGCAGCTTCCGTCAATAGACCACCTTGTTCAAAACCAACATATCCCGGAGGTGCGCCAACAAGTCGGGCGACCGCATGTTTCTCCATGTATTCACTCATGTCGAAGCGTTCGAAATGAACTCCCATGATTTGCGCCAGCTGACGACACACTTCTGTTTTACCGACGCCCGTGGGGCCGGTGAATAAAAAGCTGCCGATCGGTTTGTTAGGACGGCCCAGGCCACTGCGAGAAAATTTGATATTTGTGACTAGCTTATCAATGGCTTCGTCTTGGCCAAAGATCAGAGCTTTCAATTTTCTGTCCAGATCTTTCAATTGAGTTTTCTCGGTCGAAGAGATGCTCGCGACGGGGAGTCCGGTCATTTTGGCGATCACTTCTTCGATCTCCGAAAGCCCGATTTTGATTTCTTCAGAATTTTCGTATTTTAGGCGGAAGTAAGCGCCGGCCTCGTCCACAACATCCAGTGCCTTGTCGGGGAGCAGTTTACCGTGAATATGTTTTTGCGAAAGCTCGACTGCTGCGCGCAAAGCCTCGTCCGTGTAAACCACCTGATGGAAGTTTTCATAGGACTTGCGAACGCCTTTCAGGATGTTAGTACAGTCCTCGTTTGTAGGTTCTGCTACATCAATTTTTTGGAAGCGGCGATTTAAAGCGCGGTCTTTTTCAAAGTACTGTCGATACTCGGTGTGCGTTGTCGATCCGATACAGCTGATGTCGCCGTTTGCGAGGGCAGGTTTTAACAGGTTCGATGCATCCATCGATCCACCGCTGGTCGCACCTGCGCCGACGATGGTGTGAATCTCATCAATAAAAAGTATTGTGTTCGGACGTTTGCCGATCTCTTTGACGACAGCTTTTAGGCGGCCTTCGAAGTCACCGCGGAACTTGGTTCCAGCCAACAAGCCGCCCAAGTCCAGGGAATAGATCACGGCTTTTTTCAACTTATCGGGAACGTCCCCTTGAACGATTTTCTGAGCCAGTCCTTCGGCGATGGCGGTCTTGCCGACACCGGGCTCACCAATAAGAAGGGGATTGTTTTTAGTTCGGCGGCAAAGAACTTGAATTGTTCTTTCAATAACATCATCTCTGCCAATGAGTGGATCGAACTTTCCTTCACGCGCGCGATCGTTCAGATTGACACAAAAACTTTCAAGAGGGGAACCTCGACCTTCTTCAAAACCTCCAGCCGGGTCTTGAAATTCATTTCGCGGCGAGCTTGAAGCGGGTGGTATTTCATGTTCCTTACCATCCTTAGTAATTCCATGAGATATAAAATTAATAATATCAAATTGCGTGAGGCCTTGCTTGGATAAAGCATAGGCCGCATGAGAGTCTTGCTCGTAAAACAAAGATACTAGCAAACTACCTTCGCTGATCTGATTGCGACCGGCACTTTTCATCTGGATAGCCGCTCTTTGTATCAAGCGGTGACAAGCCAAAGTAAATTCAGGAGCCCAGGACTCAAATCCACCATAGGAGGAAAGTTGGTCGTCGGTGATTTGAGGAATGCCAGTTTTCAGATGGTCTCTTAAATCCTGACGAAGCTTTTGGACGTTGACGGCACAGGCTTCAAGAATCTCCACCATGACGGGGGATTCAGATAGGACGAGAAGAATGTGTTCCAGCGTAACAAACTCATGGCGATGACGTTTTGCTAGCTCCGTAGCTTCAGCCAATTTTCTTTCTAACTCGCGACTCATCATGGCTCCTCCTCCAGCGTACTCTTCAAAGGGTATTGGTTGAGTTGAGCGAACTGATTGACCTGCATTACTTTCATCTCAGCAATCTCAAGGCTGAACACGCCAGCAACACCGGCTCCCTTCTTATGTACATCTAACATTATTTGCGTCGCTTGCTCTTCCGTTTTCGAGAAAAATCGACGCAATACAAGGACGACGAAATCCATCGGTGTGTAATCGTCATTCAACAAAATAACTTTGTACATCTTCGGCGTGTCCAATTTTGGGACAGTCTGCACCGAAGAGTCCCCTTCAGGACTGAGATACGGATTTTTGGTATTGCTATCATTATTATCCATGTCTTCTATTGTACCTCATGACTCACTATGATCACTCTTTCGCATGTTGCAAGTCGGGGTTCTTGTAAAATACCGGAGAAAGGTCGAGAATAAGTTATGGGAACCAACACTTATCGGTACGTTAGGGATTCGTTTTGATACGAACAATCTTTGTGTCTTGTCTTGCAATTAATCTTCAATTTATGACACACTTATGTGGGTTAGCAAAAATAAGTTTAAAACCATTGGGAGGTTTAACATGTTACGTTCTCGAAAATCTCAGGGCGGTTTCTCGCTCGTAGAGTTGATGGTCGTCGTGGCTATCATTGGGGTGTTGGCAGCAATCGCTGTTCCAGCTGTTAATAAGTACATTGCGAAAGCACGTCAGTCTGAAGCGAAGACTCAGTTATCTGCTCTGTATACTTCAGAGAAGGCATTTTATGCTGAGTACAATGCTTATGACTCTAGATTTGGGGCGGTAGGTTACTCTCCTGAAGGGCAGTTGCGTTTTAATGTTGGGTTTAGTTCATCAGTAGCAGCACCTGCTGCAAGTGGTTACACATTGCCAACAGGAGCCGCAACTAACTTTGCGGTGCTCGGATTTTGCGGTACTGCACCGGCGGTCACTAACGGATGCTCATTGCTGAATGGTGCGCGAAATGCGCAGCCGGGTGCAATCACAGCAGCTGTTGTGAATAATGCTGCCACTGGTTCAGTATTTACTGCCCAAGCTAGAGCTAACATCATGGCATCTAGTGCTGTAGAAGACGTTTGGCAGATTACTCACGAAAAGATTTTGACTAACACTGTTTCGGGCATTCAATAGTCTTAAAATGAGTTCGAAGCTTATCTTGCTTCCATACTTCCAAAGAATCCCAAGTCTGGTGCTTGGGATTCTTTCGTTTTCATTAATAGTGATTTCCCACTACTTGAAACCATCCTTGCAAAGTTATGAACGTCATTTGATAGCCCCGCCACACCAGCTTGAGCGATTCGCATTCGGTTATCAGGAAGCAATAGCTGATACTCTTTGGATACGATCTATTCAAGATTTTGATTATTGTGAATCTGAAGTCGCCGAGCGAATTTGCAATGGAAACTCATGGTTGTATCAAATGCTTGATACGATAACAGATTTGTCGCCGCATTTCCGAATTGCATATGCTGCCGGTGGTTTAGCATTGACTGTGATTATCTCTGATATAGAGGGAGCAACAAAGCTATTTGATAAAGGAGTCGAGGCTTTCCCAAATGATTGGCCAATTCTCTATAGAGCTGCCTATCATCAGCTTTATGAAGTAAAGAATAAAGAACGAGCTGCCGAACTAATGAAAGCCGCCGCCGAAAACGGAGGACCACCATGGCTCTACTCGTTATCCGGCAGACTCTATTCTGACGCCGGAAACCTCCAATTAGCAGAAGCACTGCTTCAAGAAATGATCGAAACCAAACAAGACGAATCATTAATCAAACGCCTCCGCGATAAAATCGAATCGATGAAAATCGAAGCTAAGTAACTTTATTCAGCGAAATAATCTGAACCACGTCGATGTCTTACGGAATCTAGCCAGACGTCCAAGTACTATAATTCGCATTGTAAACACAAGTTAGTGTTGTAAACTTAAAGTTAATTATTTTTCTGATTATTTCAAGGAGCCACAGAGTGTATTTCTTCATTTTTAGTTTGCTCGCAATATCTATGGCATATGAACCGGTTTACGCACAGTCTTGCGAACAACATAGAGCTGATTTGATAAGGCAGTTTAGTGACACGACATGCTCGTCCAACGCTGGCTGCCAGTCAGGGCAGGGATGGAAATACTGTCAGCATTATAGCTCGGTAACCATAACCCCATGGGATGCAACAAATGATAAGGTTGCTTGTACGATGTCATGGACTAGCGAGCAATGGGATGCTGTCAATAACCCACCTACATATCCTCCTATATATGACTCGGGTACCAGCGAATTTTATATGGGCTTATCTCCCTGCAACAAAGAACCATTGACTAGTCCTCTACGCCCTCCTGCCGGTGGTAGTTCTGGTGGCGGATCACCAGGACAATGTTCGCTTAAGGGTTCGGTTGTATTTGCTGAATCTCAACTTTTAACTGAGGAAATTCAAATTGTCGGTGCCCCATTTGCGCTTGCATATCATTCCGGCTATCAGAGCGGACATTCAAATGACTTTAAAATTGAGTATGTTATCGCAGGTGATACTCCACGAGATTACATTCAGACATTTGCGGTAGAGAATAAAAGAAATGGCATAGTAATCGATAGTGCGAATTATGTGAACAATGCGCCCAACCAAACATACACGTATATTTGGAATGGGCTAGATCCAAGCAATTCGAATCCTGTTCTCTCTGCTAAGTTTAACCTACGAATAACTGAAACTTCACCTTCGGGGTCTTGGCCTGTAGATTACGAATTAATCCTTGGTCATTGGAACGTGATGGAGCTGGGACTTGGGGGATGGTCTCCAACAATCATAAGAAGATACGATACCCTGGGAAAAAGGCTTTATCGAGGTGATGGGGGATTCGATGTTGTTGAGTCTAAGCCTTACGGAACAACAGAGCTTTATGTTGCCGATCCTAACGGCCAAACGGTTTATATTTTTGATTCCAATGGGAGACATCTTCATACGAAGAACGCTTTTTTAGGAAGTGCAATTTATTCATTTAACTACGATTCACAAGGACGCTTGTCATCGATTTCCCAGCCATTCTCAAGAACGACAGTGTTCAATAGAAATTCAAGCGGAACGTTAACCTCAATAACTGCACATAATGGACAAGTTACGACAATTAGCTTGAACGGCAATGGATATATTTCGCAAGTTACGAATCCGCAAAGCGAATCTCATCTTCTTACATATTATGGCTCTAGTGGCTTAATGCAAACTTTCGAAAAGCCAAATGGTGAAGTAAGCACTTTTGAATATGACTCTAATGGGTTGTTAACAAAAGACTCTCACTCGGGTGGCTATTTTTTTGAGTTAGTTAAAAATTTGAACTCAACTCATACGTTCGACATTGCAATGTCGACTTCAATGGGAAGAGTGAATCAAATCCAAACCACCACTTCGCCAGACGGCTCAGTTTCTCGGACCTCAACGGCGTCTTCAGGAGTTTCAAGTTCGGTGTCATTCACTCCTGGTTCCGGAAATTATACCCGCAACGAATCATTTGACGGAATTAGCCGATATATTACTTCGGTCGATGATCAACGTTTTGGCACAATGGTGAAGTTCCCACAGTCAATCACAGCAACGACATATAGCTCGCGTACTATTGATCGAACACAAGCGGTCACTCTTTCTGACCCAACTAATCCTTTTTCAATTTCTTCTTGGACCGAAACTGAGGAGTTAAGGGGGCAAAATACCAAGATTACGACAGTGTTCGATCCCCTGACTAAAAAGTTTACCTCTTCTACTTTTTTAGGTGAAGTTGTTGAGTTGAGTATTGATGCTCACGAGAGAACAACCGCCTTTAAGCATGGATCGATGAATCAGGTGCAGTTCAACTACACCAACGAACATCTAACTTCTGTTGTTCAAGGGACTCGAACAACTTCATTGGGCTATCATTCGACGACTGGGAATTTACAGAGCATCACTAATCCTCTCAGCCAAACGACTTCCTTTGTGTACGATAACGCAAATCGTGTGACCTCTAAAATACTACCTGATGCTCGAGCTATCGGGTTTGGTTATGATGCTAATGGCAATGTGACCAGCGTGACGCCGCCGAATCGTCCTGCGCACTATTTTTCAGTGAATGGGCACGAGCTTGTTGGATCTTATGCTCCGCCAGCACTTAGTGGTGTTTCGGTTGTGAACACGCTTTATAGCTATAACTTAGATAAGCAATTGACCCAGGTGACACGTCCAGATGGGGCGGTGATTGATTTTAACTATAATGCAACTACTGGCGTGCTCGAAAATTTTGTGACTCCGGCAGGGACATATACTCTGACTATGGATTATAGCAACGGGCTGCCGTCTTCGATTGTTACTGCTGATGGCTATCAGACTCAGATTTCTTATGCGGGCCGAGCAATGATTGGTTCGACGGTTTATGACTCTGCCTGGGGCTTAATTGGCATATACACTCCGACGTTTTCTAATATGCTTGTGCAGTCGGACTCTGTGACGGGGGCGGATTGGAACGCGTCGCAGGTCAGCTATCTTTATGATGACGATGAAAATCTTACGGGCGCTGGAGATCTGACTTTAAGTTATAATATCCCAAATGGCCAGCTTACGGGAACAAGCATAACTGCTGGCACCAATGTCATCACAGATACTTACACCTATAATAATTATGGAGAAGTGACCGGATACGAAGCAAAGCTCGGCACAACTACGATCTATAGCTTGAGCTTACCAAGAGATGCTTCTGGTCGGATCAATGGAAAAACTCAGGCTATGAGTGGAACCTCTGATGTGTTCGACTACACCTTCGATCTTGCGGGACGACTTACCGAGACGAAAAAGAATACAGTCACAGTTGCAACTTATGGTTACGACTCTAACAGCAACCGCAACAGCGGCACGATCGGTTCGCAGCCGACAAGTGCGACCTACGATGATCAAGACAGACTGATCACATACAATACCTTGTCGTTCACTTACAACGCCAACGGAGACTTGCAGACAAAGACCAACAACACTTTAGGGCAAACAACCCAATACGTTTACGACGTCTTCGGTAATCTGACTCAAGTGACATTGCCTAACACAACATTGATTACCTATGAGATCGACGGCCTCAATCGCCGAGTCGGCCGCAAGATTAATGGAGTTCTCGATAAGCGTTGGATCTACATGGACCAGTACCGCATCGCTGCTGAAACTGATGCGTCGGGCGCAATCACGAAAAGATTCGTTTACGGCTCTAAAGGCAACATCCCCGATTACATGATCTCGGGAGGAGAGAACTACAGAATTATCTCAGATCACCTGGGCTCTCCAAGACTGGTCATAAAAATATCAGACGGCACAATCGTCCACCAAATGAACCACGACGAATTCGGCCGAGTTACTCAAGACACAAATCCAGGGTATCTGCCATTTGGATTTGCAGGCGGGTTGTATGACGTGCAGACTGGATTGGTGAGATTTGGGGCGAGGGATTACGATGCCGAAGTTGGGCGGTGGACGAGTAAGGATCCGATTTTGTTTAATGGTGGGGATTCGAATTTATTTGGTTACGTTGCAAATGACCCCGTAAATTGGATTGATCCAAGTGGCTTGAAAGTCTTCTACTTCCATTTTAACTTTTCATGGGGCGCTGCCAGAAATATTGGCTCAAAGCAAGGTTCTTTTAATTCAGTTTCGCTAGGTGTAGGATTTGATACAGATTCCTTTAGTCCTTTTTTCTATACCGTAGGCGGTAAAGGAAATTCGGGTATAGGGGCTTTTGGGGGTGCATCTTTTGGTGGTGGATACTATGAGGGTAATAAGTGTGAATTCGCAGGTGCTGGGACATCAACATCCTCAGCCGCCGGGTACGGTTTCTTTGGGGGAGGGTTTAGCATCAATCAGTCCTCAGGAAAAAAAGGTTATGGATTCGACATTTACGGTCCAGGACTTGGATTCACAGCCAATAGGCAAAATACTCAAACCTACTTGATAGGACAATAATTTAGTGAAACAAATGGTGTCTTCAATATCTGCGTGGTGCTTTATTTTGATTGCGGTTATCTGGATTGGAAGACAGATTTGCGCAACGACACGCTTATTTGGATTTAAGATTGATCGTAGATTCATAATAAGCCAGGTGGTATTGATGGTTACAGCGGTACTCGTATGGCTAATTGGAGCTTGGTTTTCTAGCTCATTGACCGTTGTCTAGATTCGAGTGGTCAATAGGAATTCTGACAGCAAAGAATGTGAAAATTAAGCTGAATTATTATTAAAAGTGGCCTACTGATGGCCGCTTTCTTACGTTTTCGTGTAGGCATTTTTTTAGATCAGAGTCCTTACTCTAATCCAAAATTATGGGAATTTTCTTTTGATTTTAAAAAAGAGTATCTAAGTTAAGATGTCCCGGCTGTGGAGAGTTCTATTTTTCGCAACCTGGCGGAGTAATCTTTTTTGTCAAATGTGACTCCTGCGGGAGAAGAATAGGCTCAAAAAATTAAATCTCATAGTTATCAAACTCAAAACTATTATGCGTTCGACAAAGCACTCTTAGATTATCGGCATGATTGCTGCCCCCAAGTGACCATGGGTGAATGTGATCAATCTGCAATTGGTATTTTGAATTGCATCTTTTTCCCGTATTTTTATCGATGTACTCGCAGCAGCCGTTTGATTTTTTGAAAAGTGCCCTTTTAATTCCAATCGGGATGTATTTTCTGGTTCGTTTGTAATTTTGTGACTTCTTAGCGGCGAAGCTTTGCGTTAAGTGCTGTTGATGAAGCACTTCTGATGATGTCGCTGCTTCCGTATTTTCATTTTCGACTTTACCTGATGGCGCTTTTGCAGGCGAAAGCTTCTTTCTGTTAAACTCTTTCGCGAGCTGAAAAATCACTTCACTCCAATGACCTTCATGGCAAACATGGGACAGCAAAGCTTTAGCCTGCTCCAATTCCGCAAACTGTTCTTTTGTTAATGTCAGTTCGATGCGAACAGAATCATCTTTTTGTGGTTTTATGGATTCATGTGCCTGAACAGGGCGATTGAACTCAGTTGCGAGAACTCGTTCGGTTTCGAATGTGGATTTGTTTTCTATTTTTTCAAGAACTGCCAAGGTCGCAAGGGGAGTCATGGATTGGATTCCTGACTGAGTCTGCTCTTTCAACGATTTCTGCACTTGAGTCAATTGGGAAAGATTCAGCTTTCCTTCTTCGATTTTGACAGCTACTTCGGGAACTTTGCGTAACAGCCTTGCGGATTGCAGTCTGCGGTAAGCCGAGGATTCAGAATAGCCAAGTCCTTTTGTTAGGTAGCTGTACATTCCGTCATAACCCAGCTTTGCATAGAGTTTGCGGTCTTCAATTTCCACAATATGCAGTAGAACTAAATGAGTGATTTTTCTTTCAGTACGGACAAGTTTTTCCATTCGGGAAATGATTTCTTGATTTGATAATTGCGTGAGTAGCATAAAACCTCCTGAAAACCAGAGGACTATAGCATGGATTTTTAAAATCGATTTTCGTGGTTTTTTTTGATTGGGTTGTATGATGAGACAGTACAGTTTCAGGCGCCACAATGATTCGTAAATCGCGATAGGGAGACGAGCAGGATTCTCAGCGGAGGGATCGCGTAGAAAAACTGTTCGGGTTTCTACGCGAGTTTTAAGACGAGAAAAAAGTGTGCAAGAAAAAAAATGAAAATCTTGTTTCCAACGCAGAGCTTCGCCACTGCGAAGTTAATCGAGTACTCTCGCGGCAAAAGAAGATGCAGTTTAACTTTCATAACTTAAGTTTTTATTATCCTGGACCAAAATCCCGCGAAAGAGGCGGTCTGGACTCGCCGCCTGATTGAGGTCACTGGAAAGCTAATTTGGGCACGCACAAAGGTCTGAATTTTTGTGAGTCTGCTCAACTTGTAATCTTACTAAGACGATAGATCAGGTGTGAAGACCATCGAAAAGTTTTTCTTTTTGTTATTTCCGCATTTGTTGTTGCAGGGGACTCCCTGGGCATCGCTTTGGGAAGAGCAAGAGCGGAAACAGTTTTTGACGGCTGTCCGTATTTTCTTTCCGATTGCGATTGCCGTGTATGTGCTTCATTACTTTACTGTTGACCGTAGTGAGGGGCTAGCGCCAAGTGAATTGTGGTTTAATTATCGCTTTGGGATGGCGGGCATCGCAGCAGCTTGTTTGGGGTTTTACTCAATACCAAAGCTTTATCAACTTCGCCATTACAAGGTGCCTTTGATTTTGGCTTGCGCCGTTTTTACTTATTTCCAGGCGCGGACTGTAGTGTGGTATCCCAAGGTTCCCTATCTTTACACTTTTACCTTTATATTTATTTCCGCAATTATGCTGCGTTCGTCGATGGTGCGCAGTTTGATGTATGCGGCAGTTTTAGGGGCTATGACGTGGGGGACCTTGATAGAAGCAGGCCAGAGCAGTGCGATGATTTCGAGTGCTTTGGGAGTTACGATGATATTCATCGTTTTTGCGCGGTCGAAGTATCTGTCTGATATTCATTTATTCCTGGCGACTCAAAAGAACTTTGAACAACAGAAAAAGTTTATCGAAGTGAATCTTGAATTCACTAATCAGATTAAAGCCTTTCTGCCATCAGAGATCTCCAAACGTTTAACATATTATATTCAAGATCGGCGAATGACGACTTTGCAGGCGATCGATGAGGTCCTAAGGCCGCGATCTTTGCCGGTGGCGTGTTTATTCAGTGATATTCGTGGGTTCACGAAAGGTTCGAACGACCTGCGTGGTTATGTGTCGCAGGCGATGCTTCCCAACGTCAAGGTCTCGACAGAGCTCGTGGAGCAGCACAAGGGGATCCCAAGGAAAATCGGGGATTTGATCTTTGCTTATTATGATTCCGCGGATCTGAAAACCAATATCGTGAACTCAATGCTTTCTGCAGCGTCTATCAGTCGCTTTAATTCGGAAATGAACGAGTCGCTACCTCAAGATCAAAAAATCAAAAGATATATTCTGTTGTCTTGCGGTGAAGCCATCGTGGGAAATCTGAGCAGCTACGAGTCAGCGATCGAGATCACTGCGATCGGCAGTCCGGTCAATATATTGAGCCGCATTGATGAGTTGACCAAGCATGATCCGCTGAAATCGCAGCTGGAACACGGCGATATTATAATGACGTCGCAGTTTACTGAAATCTTGAGTGAATGTCGGCCAGGCGTCCAGCTACAAAAGGTTGATCTGCGCAAGATGGGTTTGACCATTCGTGATTTCGAAGAAACAACAAGCTTTTATATATTTAAAGTGAATCAAAAGAATCTTGAAATGTTGATGGATGAAAATCCAACAGCTGATAGTTTTATAGGTGCAGCATGAACCACAGAAAAAGTACTGAAGAGATCCAGGTCAGTCAAATACACGGCGGAATCATCCCTGCGGATATCAGAGAGGGCGATCAGGTTTTTGCTCGGCTTATTTGTCAGACAGCGAATGGTCCATTTAGTAAAGAGTTTCGAGTGTGGCGAATGAGTCCCTTGGGCGTTGAACTGGTGATGGATGGTGAAACACATTTACCAAAAGGAACCAGTGTCGATTTGGAGCTTAAAGTGGGGCCGCAAAAAAGTCTGCTTTGTGGTTTAGTGGTCGATGATGTGTTAGCCGAAAGCAACCGCTCTCTTTTGCATATTCGCTTGGTTTCGAAAGGTCCCACCCGAACTGACAATATTGAAAGACGAACCTCCAATCGCTGGATGTGCAGCGATCAGTTTTATCCGACGGCGGTGGCGTCGAACCCAGCTAAGTTTAATGATTTTATCTACTTTAAAGTCAGGGACCTATCCAGCTCGGGAATGAAACTGCATACCAGTTTGCGGAATAAGTTTATCATGCCAGGCATGACCTTCGATTGTATTTTTAATTTTCCAATGATCACCCAAGTAAAAATGAAAATCACGGTGATGAATCTGCGTATCGAAATGGATGGGACGAAAGAGGTCCTCGCATTGGGCGTCAGCTTCAATAAAGAAGATGCGGATCTAAAGAACGCGGTCGGGCAGTACCTAATGCAATTTGGAAATGTGAACTCTTTAGACGAGCTTCTTGATTCCGGGGTTTACGTCAGCAATGTTTCTGAAGCTGTTCACTTTACCTATGTAAGAACCAAAGAAGATTACGATAAGGTGTTGGCACTACGATTCATGGCCTATAAGGAAGCTGGTAAGGTTAAGCCGGAAGCGACCGTTCAGGATATGGCCGACGAGTATGATTCTCGCTCAAGAATCGTTATGGGTGTTTACAAAGGCGAAGTCGTTTGCAGTGCCAGATTGATTTTTAATCAGTTCGACGACCAAATGGAGCAAGAGCGTTTTGTCAAGTGGCCGGGGAATTTACCTCGCCGGGACGAAATGGTCGAAATTATGCGTGCCTGCACAAGACCTGATTTTAGAGGCAGTGATCTTTTGATTTCAATGTTCAAGTTCATCGCTATCGCTGTGGCTCAATCAAAGAGAAAATGGATCGTTATTTGTGCGACACAGAACATGGCTCCACTTTACCAGCGAATTGGCTTTAGTGATGTGGGTTTAACTTACGAACATAAGGGACTGAATAATTTGCGTCATGATATTTTATTGGCGAATGTTCCAGACGCTATGATGGGTAAAACCGTCGGTCCCATCGAATGGAATATTATTTGGTCCGGCGTATCGAGCTATTTGCAGCAGTATGATCTGCTCGAGCTTGATCCGGCAACAAATCTGCGCTTAGGAGTGTATCGTTTGCTGGCTCCATTGGCGCGAACCTTCCGCTATTTCTACGAGAGGAAAAAGACAGCCAAGATCATGCAGGCAAGACTGGCCGATAAAGCTAAAATCCAAACGGGTATTGCGAGCTAATATGGCATATTATGTTTTCGCCGCAATTTCGGGTTTGTCTTTTTTAGTTCAGCTACTTTCCGTATTCGTTGTTTTTAGAAAAGTGGAATCGACTGAGAACTCGAGATATCGTTTTTTCCAAGCTCAGTTTTTGGTAACCTGGGGCTACTTTTTTTATGTTTTCTACAGCCGAGAGCCGAAAGCTAGTTTAATTTATGGGATTGCTTCGATCTTGGTTGTGGCGTGTTTGGTTTTGTTTTTCTATTGCAGCTCTATCATTCGAAGAAATAAGTTAAGTATTGTATTTAGTGCGGACTCTCCGGAATTTCATATTAGCCGTGGTCCCTATGCCATTGTTCGTCATCCTTTTTACACGTCTTATATTCTGACTTACAGCTCTTTGGCATTAGTGGGGATGGATATCCTCCTGGCAATTTTGTGCCTGGGCATGTTTTTCACGTATTATTATGCGGCCCGATTTGAAGAGAAGAAATTTTTAGATTCCAATCTTAAAAGTTCCTATCAAAAATACCAAATTCAAACCGGTATGTTTTTTCCCAGATTAGTAAAACGACAGGAATAAATGCCTTAGCGAGCTAGGGAATTGCGATATAGTGTTCCCATACTCTGGAGGATATCCTGAAGTCATATGCACCTGGTTTTGTAAGACGACTTGTCCAGCTGATTCAGCAGGGATCCATGAAGGTGCCACCTTTTGGCGTCCTGGTGCTTTCCTTTGTCGTTACTATCATCCTGACCCTGCTTATTCAAAATACGACATTCAAAGAAGAATCTGTTCGATTTGATTATGTCGCTAGTCGAATTGCCGTGGCGTTGGAAAACAGAGTGCGCATCTACGAAAATGTGCTTATTGCCACGCGGAACATATTTTTAACGGCGCCTTTTGTCAGCAGAGAAGACTTCCGACATTTCGTCGATGGCTTTAAACTAGAAACTCGCTACCCAGGTGTTCAGGGAGTGGGATTCACCAGATTAATCCCGGACAACCAAGTTGCGGAACACGAGCAAGCCATGCGAAAGGAAGGGTTCAAGAATTATCAAATTTGGCCAAAGGTGAGTGAAGGAAATTTTTCGATCATTTTTCTTGAGCCCTTCGATTGGAGGAACAAGCGCGCTCTTGGCTACAATATGTTTTCTGAACCGATTCGCCACGAGGCTATGTCTCGAGCACGCGATACGGGGAAGCCCGCTCTTTCAAAAAAAGTTCTGCTTGTACAAGAGACTGAACAGGACCCTCAGTCTGGTTTTTTGCTCTATGTACCTGTCTATGTAAACGATTTGCCTCAAAGGACAGTCGCGGAAAGAAGGAAAGCTTTAAAAGGTTTCGTTTACAGTCCATTTAGAGCCGGAGACCTGTTCAAGAAGGTTTCTACAGAAGTAAAGTATGAAGCCTCCGTTCGGGCGCAAGTCTATGACGGCGAGATAATGGACTCAAGCCACTTGCTATTTGACTCTCATCCGGGAAGTCAACCGGATCCAGGAGCTTTGCAAAAAGCAATTCCGATTGAGATTGCCGGGCATCGTTGGACGCTCTACCTGACTTCGACTTCAGAATTTAGTGAAGGTGCCGCCAATCGCTGGGCGGGACCCCTAGTTTTCTTTTTGGGTACTATTATCAGCTTCTTGATATACTTTGTGGCTGTTTTTGCTAAAAAGCTTAATGCACAGTTGCGCTATGACCTCGAGATGAAACAAAAATCTGAGATAGAATTGAAGAAAGCGCACAGATCTGCAGAAGAGGCAAATCAAGCGAAGAGTCGTTTCTTAGCTGGAATGAGCCATGAAATAAGAACTCCTCTGGGTGTGATTTTGGGATACTCCGAGTTGGCATTAGAGTCCTATGAGCTCGAAAAAGAGCTTCGGAACTATTTACAGACCATTCACCGCAATGGTCAGCAGCTGGTCACGTTGGTTGGAGAAATACTCGATCTATCGAAAATCGAGGCAAACAAAATGGACCTGGAGATCATCGATTTTCCCTTTAAACAAACTATCGAAGAAGTCTGTTTTTCGTTGCAGCTGCGTGCTGCCGAGAAAGGAATCTCGCTGGTATGTGCTGCGGATGGACCTATTCCTCAAACTATAAAATCAGATATTACGAAATTTAGGCAAATACTGGTAAACCTGATCGGCAATGCCATTAAGTTTACCTCTAAAGGCGAAGTTCGAATTTCTGCACGATTGCTTTCTGAACCTGTGATCGGAGAGCCAATGACTTTGGAAATATTGGTGGCCGATACAGGCATCGGAATCAGTCCCAAGTTTATAAAAAGAATGTTTCAACCGTTTGTTCAGGAGGACTCTTCAACAACGAGGAAGTATGGAGGAACGGGATTGGGGTTGGTTCTTTCTAAACAGCTCGCACAGATGTTGGGCGGAGATGTTCATCTTAAGTCCACCGAGTTAGGTAAGGGGAGTACCTTTGCGTTTCATTTGACGGGTGGACCCTTCCAAGGTCTTTGGAAGGCTGAACTCGATCTGAAAAAAGACGATAGCGTCAGCACGTCTAGCGCAGCAGAAGATAAGCAAATTTTAAAAGGCGTTAGAATTCTTTTGGTAGAGGATTCAATCGACAATCAAAATCTATTCAGCCGATATTTGCTTGGGTCGGGTGCTCTGGTCGACATCGCTAACGATGGGGTGGAGGCCTTAGAAAAGGCAAAGAGACAAGAGTACGATGTTATTCTAATGGATATTCAAATGCCGAATCTTGACGGTCATGGTGCCACACGTGCCCTTCGCGAAAGAGGTATGCAGAATCCGATTATTGCTCTGACGGCGCACGCATTTCAAGAAGAGAGAGCACGTGTATTTCAAGGCGGCTTTAGTGGATATCTCACAAAACCTATTAATCGTCGTGATCTCATTTTTGAAGTGGGGAAGGCCGCTAAAAAAGAATAAGTTCTGGACAAGTGGCTGGATGTGGAATGCACGTCCATCGCGGCTTTCAGGTCTATCGCCTAAATTTCGAAGCAAATAATTCGACGCTTTTCGAAAGACTCATTTAATTTTTGGGTCTGCCGAAGAGTTTGTCATGAAAACTTTTAATGCTCCTCTTCAGTTTTTTGTCTGTGTGTTAGCTCTTCAACTGACCACTGGATGCTTGTCTAGTGGACTTTCGTCGAAGCAATCAGGTCAGTCATCTTCCTCATCAGAAAACCCCGGACAGCAAGAATCAGACGATCAGTCGGGCACAACCCCAGAAGGGACGCTGCCGTCACCGTCACCAAGTCCATCACCAACGCCTACTCCGACTCCAACGCCAAGCCCTGTGCCGTCGCCGGAACCAGAGCCTTCGCCTACGCCGGGTCCAATTCCTACACCTTCACCAACACCCGGACCATCGCCGAGTCCGAGTCCTTCACCAAGTCCATCACCAACTCCGGTGCCGCCCGATGAGGCGCTTCGGGATGTCATCCCTTTGTGGGAATCGAAAGTGGCAGATGGGAAGAGCTGGACCGATCACGTTGACCGTGAATTGGAAGTGCTCGGTGAGGACCTATTGGATGTGATTCCCGCGGATGCTTCTTTGTTCTGTCCAAAGTATAAGAATCTGTCTTATGCGCAGCGGAAACATTATTGGGCATTCCTGATTTCTTCGATGGTGCGCTTTGAAAGTAACTTCGATCCGAAGCTATCGTTCAAAGAAAGCTTCAACGACAGTCAAGGTAAGCCAGTGATCAGTCGTGGCCTCTTGCAAATCTCGATTGAAAGCGGAAATGCCTATGGCTGCGGATTCAAAACGACAAATGATCTGCACGACCCTAAGAAAAACCTTAGCTGTGGTATTCGCATCTTAAATCGCTGGATGGGCAGAGATGGTCGCATTGCAGGTAAAGTCGGCGGATCTTGGAAGGGTGGAGCTCGTTACTGGTCAGTTCTTCGCGCAGGAGATAAAACTTCCTATAAGTCGATCGTGGCTTGGAGTAAAGATCTGTCAATTTGTAAATAGGCTTATCTAAAGCTAGTCAGTGAATTTGGGACCCTTCCATCAGAAGAGTCCCGATCAAAAGAAAAAATATTTTGGCTAAACGTTTTTATTTTTCAAAAGGTTTCGGACGAGGCGTCAGATCACTTGACGGCGGCAGCTGCGGAATTCTGAAGTTTGGCTGTTCTCCGGTTAGCGTGCGCATAAAGGCAACGATCTTGGATTGCTCTTCAGTTGTGAATTCTCTACCCAGTTGTAACTTACCCATCGTATCTACGGCCTCTTCGAGTGTATTCGCGGCACCATCATGGAAGTAAGGATAGGTCAGCTCGACGTTTCTTAAAGTGGGAACTTTAAAGAACATACGATCAGCATCTTCTCCGGTGACTCCGGATCTACCGACAGCAGTGTTTTTGGTGATGTAGGCTTTTGTTACGCCCATTTTCTGGAACGAGCCGCCGCCGACCGCAGCACCATTATGACATGCGATACAACCAGAAGTTTTAAAAAGCTGGTAGCCTTCGAGTTCTTTTTTAGAAATTGCTTTGTCGTCGCCCATCAACCATTTATCAAAACGTGAGTTCGGAGTCACAAGAGTATTTTCGAACTCAGCGATCGCTTCTGTGATTTTATCAATGTCGACTTTATCTGTGCCAAAAACTTTTTTAAATTCTTCGCGGTAACCGGTGATTGATGCCACGGTAGCTACTGCGAGCTCGTGAGAAAATGCCATTTCTGCTGGATTGGCGATCGGTCCCGCAGCTTGTTCCTTCAGATCTTTTGCTCGTCCATCCCAGAACTGAGCCACATTCATAGAAGAGTTCAGCACCGTTGGCGAATTAATGGGACCTTCTGTCCAGTTATGACCGATAGAACTTTTTAAGTTATCAGAGCCCCCCATGCTGAGGTTGTGACAGGAGTTGCAGGAGATAAAGCCTGACTTTGAAAGTCTTGGGTCAAAGAAGAGTTTTTTGCCAAGCTCTACCATTGCAGGATTTTTAGTTTTATATGCTTTGATGGGCTGAATAGGTTCGTCTTTGCGCGGTTTATTTTTCGCGTAAGCAGGCTGAAGAATCAGCACCGCAGAGACCATAGCTAAGAAAATCGATTTTGACATGGGACCTCGCTCAAATTGATGTTGAATCAGCATTATGAAGCAAATTCTTCGTGAGGGCAATTTCTGACGGATGATTTGCATCTCGTCTGTTGGGTCCATTTTCCGACTTGACGTGAACTGATTAAACACCATATTTTCTAGAGCTTATTACTTACGCACAATGTTAGGTCGGTTTAAAAATGGCTCAGAGAGATTACTACGAAATTCTAGGTGTTGCGAAAGATTCTGATCAAGATGTTATCAAAAAAGCCTATCGTAAATTGGCTATGCAGTTCCATCCTGACAAAAATCCTGGCAACAAAGAGGCTGAAGAAAAATTTAAAGAAGCCGCGAGCGCCTATGAAGTTCTGAGCGATCCGCAAAAACGAGCTCAATATGACCGCTTTGGTCCTGATGCGTTTAATGGCCGTGGCGGCATGGGCGGCGCAGGCTTCCAGGACGTCGAAGATATTTTCTCCCATTTCGGCGATATTTTTGGAGATTTCTTTGGCGGTGGAATGGGGGCTGGTGGTGCACGTCAACGCCGCTCTCGCAATGAACCTCGCAGAGGAGCTGATCTTCGCTACATCACGGAGATCTCTTTAAAAGAAGTTATCACCGGACTTGAGCGAGAGATCGAATTCGATACAGATAAAAACTGTGATGAGTGTAAAGGCAGCGGCGCTGAAAAAGGTTCTCAAGTAGTGACTTGTACGACTTGTGGAGGTTCTGGCCAGGTGGTTCGCTCCCAAGGTTTTTTCGCGATGGCTTCGACGTGCCCAACTTGTTCGGGTCAAGGCACTGTGATTAAAAATCCATGTAAGTCTTGTAAGGGTAAGGGCCGAGTCAGCGAACACCGTAAAATCCGTTTGAACATTCCGGCAGGAGTTGATACGGGAACTCGTTTACGTGTGGCAACTGAAGGTGAGGGCGGTTACATGGGCGGTCCTCCCGGAGATCTTTACGTCGAGATCCGCGTGAAGCCTCATGATCAGTTTGAACGTCGCGGGGAAGATCTGTTTTCGGAATTGTCTTTGAGCTATGTGCAGTTGTTGTTGGGAGCAGAAATCGAAGTGCCGACAGTGACAGGCAAAGCAAAAGTTGAAGTACCAAAGTGCTCGCAACCAGATGAAATGGTGAAGCTGGTGGGTGAAGGCTTGCCGTCTTTGCGTGGGAATCGCCGCGGAGACATCTATTATCGCGTTCATGTGAAGTTCCCTGAGAAACTGCACAAAGATGAAGAAAAACATTTAAGAGAAATCGCTAAGGCAAAAAGCTTGAATGTGAGCGGCGAAAGCGGTCTCTTTGGACGCAAAAAGTAGTCACTGAGTTTAAATTGAGGCCCCGGGTGAAGGGTTTGCCCAGGGCCTGGTAAAAGGGTTGTTGTTTCGCGGATTCTAAGATGGGTGAAGCGCAATATGCCCCAGATTATCTGACCATGCGAGTTATAATTCTGTAAGACACTGAAATCATTCATTAAATACTTGTCATTCGGATCCCTCAAAAAAATGATAAAAAATCCAGGTCGGCGCCTTGACGAATCTCAGAGCAGCACCACATTTAAAGAGTAAAATCCAGTCTAAAAGGAGAACTTGGTATGGGTAAAATTATTGGAATCGACTTAGGCACGACGAACTCATGCGTTGCTATTATGGAAGGCGGAGAGCCTAAAGTTTTGGTGAATGAAGAGGGCGCTCGTACCACTCCTTCAGTTGTTGCATACACAAAAGACGGTGATCGCCTTGTTGGTCAGATCGCAAAACGTCAGGCAGTAACGAATCCAGAAAATACAATTTATTCCTCGAAGCGTTTCGTCGGTCGCCGATTCGACGAAGTGACAGAAGAAATCAAACTTGTTCCTTACACTGTGGTTGCTAAGGGCAACGACTGTGCGTTCAAGGTTCAAGGTAAAAACGTTTCTCCTGAAGAAGTGGGAGCGGCGGTTCTAGCAAAGCTTAAAAAAGTCGCTGAAGACTATCTTGGTGAGCCTGTGACAGAAGCTGTTGTAACTGTACCAGCTTACTTCAACGATGCGCAAAGACAGGCGACGAAAGATGCCGGTCGTATCGCGGGTCTTGATGTTAAACGTATCATCAACGAACCAACTGCGGCGGCGCTGGCTTACGGTCTTGATCGTAAGAAAGATGAAAAGATCGCTATCTACGACTTCGGTGGAGGTACTTTCGATATCTCTATCCTTGAAGTTGGTGACGGAGTTGTCGAAGTTCGCTCAACCAATGGTGATACTCACTTGGGTGGTGATAACTTCGATACAGTTATCTTGGAATGGCTCATCACTGAGTTTAAAAAAGACCAAGGCATCGATTTAAAAACTGACAAGATGGCTTTACAGCGTCTTAAAGAAGCGGCAGAAAAGGCGAAGATCGAACTTTCTTCTGCGCAAGACACTGAAATCAATCTTCCATTTATCACAGCTGACCAATCTGGTCCGAAGCATCTGCAAATCAAGCTTTCACGAGCTAAGTTTGATCAGATGACAGAAGAGCTAGTAAAGCGTTCAATGGAACCTTGCCGTAAAGCATTGTCTGATGCTGGCATGAAGCCTTCTGATATTGATGAAGTGGTTTTGGTGGGTGGATCAACTCGTATCCCATCAATTCAAAAAGCCGTGAAAGAGTTCTTCGGTAAAGAGCCGAACCGTACAGTAAATCCAGACGAAGTTGTTGCTGTCGGTGCTGCTGTTCAGGGTGGTGTCCTTGCTGGTGATGTGAAAGACGTTCTCTTGCTAGACGTAACTCCGCTCAGCTTGGGTATCGAAACTCTTGGCGGCGTGATGACTCCGTTGATCGAAAGAAACACTGCGATTCCTTCTAAGAAATCACAGGTGTTCTCGACGGCGGCAGATAATCAGCCTGCGGTTGATATCCACGTTCTTCAGGGCGAGCGCAAGATGGCAACTGATAACAAAACATTGGGACGCTTTGAACTAGTGGGCATTCCACCAGCTCCACGCGGAGTTCCTCAAGTTGAGGTGACTTTTGATATCGATGCGAACGGTATCTTGCATGTGTCAGCAAAAGATATGTCTTCTGGAAAATCTCAACAGATCAAGATCACTTCACAAAGCGGTCTTTCTGAGGAAGAAATCAAGAAGGCAGTTCAGGATGCTGAAGGCCATGCAGAAGAAGATAAGCGCAAGGCAGAAGCTGCAACTCACAGAAACAACCTCGACAACTTGGTTTACCAAACTGAGAAGTTGATTAAAGATTCAGGATCACAACTACCTGAAGCTGAGGTGAAGTCTGCGAATGAAGCTCTTGCTGAAGCTAAGAAGGTTCTGGAGAATAAAACTGCTGAACCAGAAGAACTAAAAGGTGCTTTTGAGCGATTGCAGAATTTGACTCACAAGATGACTTCTGAGCTTTATAAAAAGCAAGGCGCGCAGCCTGGTGCTGAGGCAGCCCCTGAAGATCAAGCCGGCTCTTCCGATAAAAAAGGCGGAGACGACGTGATTGATGCAGACTATAAAGACGTTAACTAAGCGTTCTTAAATCAAAACTTAACTCAAGAAAGCCGTGCGAAAGCCCGGCTTTCTTCGTTTTTGCGACTTGATGCGACCCAAAGCGGCCATTTGGGCAGCTTCCTTTTGTCCTATGCTTGTGTCATGATTGTGTTTCTGCAAAGTAGGAAAGATCATGAGAAAAGAATTTTATCTGGCGTTTCTGTTTGTCGCGGTTTTGAACGTTTTCTTTTATTACCAGTGGTCGACGGGATTGTACTCGCTGGTCTTTTTCGTGCCCTTTTTTATGTTAGGGTTTCGCGATATTCGTCAGCAGCGGCATGCGATCAAAGCCAACTTTCCGGTTTTTGGTCATCTTCGCTATCTCTTTGAATCCATTCGGCCAGAGATTAATCAATATTTCATTGAATCGAACACAGACGGTAAGCCTTTTAGTCGCGAGCAAAGATCCGTCGTTTATCAGCGCGCCAAAAAAGTTTTGGATACGGTGCCCTTCGGAACTCAGCACAACGTTTATCAGCAAGGTTACGAATTCGTTACTCACTCTCTATATCCCAAACACGTTGATCGCTCGAAGTTGCGAATCACTCTCGGCAGTGATCTTTGCAAGCAGCCGTATTCTCTTTCTTTGTTGAACATTTCGGCGATGAGCTTTGGTTCTTTGTCTCCGAATGCCATTTTGGCTTTAAACGGTGGAGCTAAAGACGGCGGGTTTGCACATAACACGGGCGAGGGCGGGATTTCCCCTTATCACTTGGAGCCCGGCGGAGATCTGATCTGGCAAATCGGCACGGCTTATTTCGGATGTCGTACTCACGCGGGAGATTTCGATCCGGAGCTCTTTCGTAAAAATGCCAGTTTGCCACAGGTGAAAATGATCGAGCTGAAGCTTTCTCAAGGAGCTAAGCCTGGGCACGGTGGCATGCTTTCGGGTAAAAAAGTGACTCCCGAAATTGCAGCGATTCGAAATGTTCCAGTAGGTGTTGATGTTCTTTCGCCTCCTGCTCATACGGCCTTTAGTGATGCGAAAGGGATGTTGAGTTTTATTTCTCAGTTACGAGAGCTTTCGGGTGGCAAGCCCGTTGGCATCAAACTTTGCTTAGGTCATCGCGAAGAATTCGAAGAGTTGGTCGCCTGTATGCTTGTTGAAAAGAATTATCCCGATTACATCGTCGTCGATGGGGCCGAAGGGGGAACTGGTGCCGCTCCGTTGGAGTTCTCGAACTACATGGGAATGCCGGGGATGGATGCACTTGTCATCGTGGTCGATTGCCTGCGCAAGTCAGGTCTTAAAGATAAAATTAAAGTGCTATCGACCGGCAAAATCACAACGGCATTTGATATTGTGAAAATACTCTGTTTAGGCGCGGATGCAACCTATGCGGCCCGGTCCATGATGTTGGCTTTGGGATGTATTCAGGCGCTTCGTTGCAATAATAATAAATGCCCTGCGGGAGTTGCGACCCAAAATCCGAGTTTATTCAAGGGACTGCATGTGCCAACAAAAAGAACGCGGGTTAAGAATTTCCATCAAGAGACCCTCGAGGCGGTCGCACACATGGTGGGCGCGATGGGCATTGCCGATACGGCAGAATTGAGACGGCATCATCTGCATAAAAGAATCGATCATAATCAGATAAAAACTTATGCGGATCTGCATCCCGAGACTTGACCCATGGGCTGCGGCGAATAACATGGAAGGGGTGAGGTGTTTATGTCCAAGCTTTATCCCGTTGATCCCAAAATTGCTCAGCAAGCTCATATCGATGCAAAAAAATACCAGTCCATGTATGAGCATTCAGTACGCAACCCTGAACAGTTTTGGGCCGAACAAGCTGAGCGTCTGACTTGGTTTAAGAAGTGGGATAAAGTCAAAGAGGTCAGTTATCATAAGCCGGTCAGCATCAAGTGGTATCAGGGCGGAAAACTGAACGTCTCTTATAACTGCATTGATCGCCATCTTGATTCTCGCGCAGATAAAGTGGCCATCATTTGGGAGCCTGATAATCCGGCTATTCCTTCGCAAAAGATCACATACAAGCAACTCCATAAAAATGTTTCCCGTTTTGCCAATGTTCTTAAAAAAATGGGAGTCAAAAAAGGTGATGTTGTGACTATCTATATGCCGATGATTCCCGAGACGGCATACGCGATGCTGGCTTGCGCGCGATTAGGTGCAACTCACTCCATAATCTTTGGTGGCTTTGCAGCGGATTCAATTGCAGATCGAGTGAACGATGGAAAATCAAAATTTATTATCACTGCCGATGCCGGATTTAGAGGACCCAAAGAAATTCCGCTGAAAGAAAACATCGATAAGGCGCTTTTAAAAACTCCTTCTGTCGAAAAAGTTTTGGTTGTGAAATATGCAAAAAGTGAAATCGACATGAAGTCGGGCCGTGATATTTGGTATCACGAAGCTTTGCAAGAGGTGAACGAGCAGTGCGAGTGCGAGCAGATGGATGCAGAGGATCCGCTGTTCTTGCTTTATACCTCCGGTTCAACAGGAAAACCAAAAGGCGTTCTGCATACGACGGGAGGCTATTTGGTTTATGCCAGCATGACTCATCAGTATGTTTTCGATTATCACGAGAACGATATTTACTGGTGCTCGGCGGATATGGGCTGGATCACGGGGCACAGCTATATGGTGTATGGTCCGTTAGCAAATGGTGCGACGACCGTTATTTTTGAGGGCGTTCCGAACTATCCAACTCCTGCAAGATTTTGGGAAGTGATCGACAAACATCAAGTTAATATTTTCTATACTTCACCAACGGCGATTCGCTCGTTGATGCGTGAAGGGGATTCTTACGTTAAAGGCACATCGCGAGCTTCACTGCGGATTCTGGGATCTGTTGGGGAACCGATCAATCCGGAAGCGTGGGAATGGTTTCACAATGTCGTGGGTGATGGTCGCTGTCCCCTAGTAGATACCTGGTGGCAGACAGAAACAGGCGGCATCATGATCACTCCGTTACCAGGCGCGATCGGTCAGAAGCCTGGATCTGCCACTTTGCCTTTCTTTGGCGTGCAACCGGTCCTTCTGACAAATGAAGGTAAAGTGATTGAAGGTGAGGGCGAAGGCGTGTTGGCAATTGCTGATTCTTGGCCCGGCCAGATGCGCACAGTCTTTGGAGATCATAAGCGTTTTGAAGACACTTATTTTTCCAATTATGCAGGTTACTATTTTACGGGTGACGGTTGTCGCCGTGATTCCGATGGCTACTATTGGATCACCGGCCGCGTGGATGACGTAATCAATGTGTCGGGACATCGCTTAGGTACGGCAGAAATTGAGTCGGCTTTAGTAGCACACCCGAAAGTCGCTGAAGCTGCCGTTGTGGGGTATCCTCATGAAATCAAAGGTCAGGGCATTTATGCTTTCGTGACGTTAAAGACTTCGGAAAAACCGAGCGAAGAGCTGCGCCAGGAACTTATTAAGACTGTTCGTAAAGAGATCGGGCCCATTGCGACTCCTGATCTGATTCAGTGGGCGCCACGATTACCCAAGACTCGTTCGGGAAAGATCATGCGCCGAATTCTGCGCAAAATTGCAGAAAACCTGCCGGATCAACTAGGTGATATTACAACGCTTTCAGATTCTTCTGTCGTCCAAGAACTGGTGGACAACAGAATGAATCGGTGATAGTTAAAGCCGCATGACAACACGCATGATGACCCTTGTGGGATTGATTTTAGTAGCTGCTTTTAGTCGTTTGATTCCTCACCCTGTGAACTTTACGGCGGTGTCGGCGATGGCTCTTTTCGGTGGAGCTTATTTATCGAAAAAACAATCTTTGATTGTACCCATAGCGGCCCTTCTGCTGAGTGATCTTGCTTTGGGTTTCCATAGCACGATGATCTTTGTTTACTTGGCGTTTTCATTGATCGTGGTTTTAGGTTGGGGATTAAAGGACCAAAAAAGTGTCTTCAAACTGGGAACTTTTTCTTTGGTTTCTAGCAGCTTGTTCTTTTTGATTTCCAATTTTGGTGTTTGGTTGATGGAAGGTTTCTATGCGCCAACTTGGCAAGGACTGGTCACTTGTTTTGTCGCTGCAATTCCTTTCTTCCAAAATCAACTCGCTGGTGACCTGATGTTTACAGCTGTTATGTTTGGCGGCTTCGAACTGGCTAAAAGAATGTTACCGCAACTCGCGGTATCTCCACTTAAGTAGTTTCTATAAATCTGAAAAGGGCCTGAAGAAATGGCATTGGACTTGGCGGGCTCTTCTTCCACTTCAAAAAAACTGGGTTTGCATAGACCCATTCTGAATGGGAAAGTGAATTTTCCGCTTTGTCTTGCGCCTATGGTGGGTTTGACTCACGTCGCTTTACGCGAATTGATGCGCGAATATCTGCCGGCAGACGCGTTCACAATTTGGCCGACCGAAATGCTGAACTCAAGACGCATTCCTTCTGAAAATTTGGAAAAAACTCCCGAGACTTTGCGCCATCCACTTGAAACAGGACTGGTGCCGCAGATTCTGGGAAACGAAGAGACTCCCATTTTAGAAAGTGTTCAGCGGCTAACCGAGTGGGGTGCTGAAGCTATTGATATTAATATGGGCTGCCCTGTACAAAAAGCCTTAAAGCATAACTATGGCGTGGCCTTGATGGGCGATCCTGCCTATGCTGCCGAGGTGGTCAGAATGACTGCACGCCATTCAACCATCCCGGTCAGTGTAAAGCTGCGCGCAGTTGGTAGTACAAAAGAATTTAACGAGCTGCTCAGTTTTGTAACGGGTCTGCGCAATGCCGGAGCCTCCTGGGTTTGTTTGCATCCGCGAACAGCCGCGCAAAAACGTCGTGGCTCTGCAGATTGGGAGCAGATCAAACAACTTCACCGTTCGGTGGATTTTCCAGTGATTGGCAATGGCGATGTGCAAACTTCCGAAGATGCCTTGCTGATGCTATCGGAAACGGGCTGTGACATGGCAATGGCAGGACGGGGACTGGCGGCGCGACCTTGGATGCTTTGGCAATTAGGTGAAGATCTGGGTTTTGCTTCACCAGTTAGGAAGACCGGCTTAAAAGCTCCACGAACTTCTGAAGAAGAAGGCGCCGAGTATGGTCGTTGCTTGCTTCGATTTATCGAACTTTGTCGTCAATATTTTGGCGAAGACCTTGCGATGAGAAAGGTGCGCTTTTATGTTCGGACCACTTCGGTATGGCTGAGCTTTGGTAATGCATTGACTGGCGTCTGCGCCAAAGCTCGCACCACCGAAGAAATGAAGGCCGGCGTTCAAAAGTTTTTCGAAGCCTCTATCGAAATGAGTCCGCGCACCGAATTGCGACAGTAGGACTCGCGAGTTAAGCAACTTGCGACGTCTGTTCTGAATCTTTCGTTTGTGCAGAAAGAAAGCCAGATAGTTCTTTACATACCGTTTCAGGCTCATTAACGCTGAAGTAATAGGATTTCCCATTGTGCAGTTGGATCAGCAAGCCTTTCTGCCAAAATCTTGGATTCACATAGAAGTATCTAAGATTAACCTCTTTGAACCAGAGCTTAAATGCAAACGGTCTGGTAATGCCACGAATAGCTTCCACTTTTTTAATATCCTTAAGAGGAATCAATTTTGAATAGTAGGTAACGCTTTTAATCATGAGGTTATCGTCCACGACCATAAGCTTACGAGGCATGAGAGCGTAGACTCCCTGAGCCACCAAAAGCGAAGTGAACATCCATACAGTTCCATAAAGGTAATTCGAAAGCAAAAGGTGGGACTGAATAAACTGTGAGCTCGTAAACACTCGTCCAAGGACCATCTGAAAGTGAACTATTCCAAAGTAAGCGATCACTAGTCCCGCAGCCTCTAGTAATTTGACGGGGGGATATTTTATTTTTCGAACCCATCGCAAACGATCATGAGCGAAGGCATTTGTAAAATATTTTCTTAAACCAAAGAAAGAGACCAGAGCGACAAGGAAGTACAACACGTAAATGTCATACACAAAAAGCAGTGGCGGTGTGTAGATCGTTTCATATTGATGTTTTTCGTTGAATGTTGCCTGAAGACTTTTAACATAATCTGCTAAAGTCATTTTTTCTAAAGTCGCAAAAGGTGAGTGAAATGAGCCATATTCGTCCGAGACGTTGGCGTACTCTTTCGCAAGACCCATCATTTTTTCTGCGTCACGACCCATCAGCTGGTATGCTGATAAGTACATTTTGATGGCTTCTTTCATATTTGCTTCGGTAATCATGCCTTCGCGGGCTTCTTGCTGAATGTATTCTTTGGCAATCGCAATATTTTCTTTTAGATGCTCACGCGGGGTTTGAAACTGAATGCCAGCATAACCAAAACCTCGAGAGAAAGAAGTCCATTCACTCGCGGAGTACGTTTGTCCTTTGAGATTGCGAATTTCTTTCATCAAACGATGGGAAAGGTATTCCAGATAAACTGCAGCTATCGTAGTGTCTTTGTATTCCAGATCCCAAGCTTTTGTGCCCAGGTATACATAGGGAGTTTCTTGCCAGAGAATTCGGCGCACATACGGTCGTTCCGCAGGGGTAGGGGGCTGTTCGGCTGCGAGTTTTTTACCTTCGACCTTTGGAAGAGTCGCCCATCTTTTATTGATCTCAGCTAAGATTTCCTGTTTGTTAAACTTCCCTGCAATGAAGAGCTTCATATTCTCAGGGTGGTACCAGTCTGCATAATATCGGACAAGTTGTGCCACTTCGATGTTACGATTTGAAAGTTGTTCTTCGGTTGTCGTGTAATTTGCTTCAAAGGTGACACCGAATTCGCTTTCCCAAAAACTGGGACCGTTGAGATAGGCAGGATAGATATAATCCTTTGGATTGAAACCTAGTGTTTCGGAAATTGGCCCCGGCCGACCTATTTCCAGTTCAACAGTGCCCTTTTCCTTTTGAACGTATTCTGGAGTGATACTTGGTTCAAGTATCATCTTACCGAAATGTTGAAGAAGCCAGAGACCTTTTTTTGCGGGAATGGAGCCAAAATAACTTGTAGCTCTTCGATTGGTTGAACCGTTAGCTTGACCTCCAGCTTCGCGAATTAGCTGTAAATAGGTCATTTCATCTTTTAGCTGTTTATCCCTAAAAAGAACATGTTCGAGCAGGTGCGAGATGCCGTATTCGCCTTTGCTTTCGGCTTCCCAGCCAACGGCGACCTCTAAGTGAATAGCGGTCGTAGTCGCCTCTTCACTTGGCGCAAGGAATACTTTCATTCCATTCTCTAGAGTAAAGTGTTCGATTGCCTTGTAAGGGTCTTCGCCAAACTCTGCTGCGAACGAGAATGTGGCGAAAGAAGATACAAACAAAATGATGATTAATTTATTCATGTTTCTTTTTCGGCAGAGAAAGTAGAAAGATTAGAGGTAGGTAAACTTTTTTTTGTTAATTATGGAAAGGGAGCCAAAGTGCTCTCGCCGGACTTTCTCCTTGGCAAACAGGACCCGGGATTTAACGTCCCATCCTTGGTCCGTAAATCTTAGAAGACGACTTCTTAGATCAGATAGCTTTCAGTTTCACGATAACGTTCAGGACTAATAACAAAATTATTATCACTGCTTTAGTTAATCTTAGAATCCGTCGATAACGTAAATACTGGGTTTTACGCATTCGACCTCCGATCACTATCGGACGCTGAGTGCCACATAAGGGGTCCGGCGAGAGCAAGGATCCCTTTGTGCATTTTTAGGCCTGCGCATTTTGGCGGAGGTCTCTTCCTATTGACATCTTTTCGATCAAAGACGAAGGTCTTTGTATGAATTGTCAACTTTGCCACACACCGAATGCCGCCTCGCTCAAGGTGACTAAAAAGCCGGAGCATAACTATTTCCATTGTGCTGAATGTGATCTTATTTTTATGGAGCCGACAGAAAGATTGGCACCACAGTTTGAAAAAGCCAGATATGATCAGCACGAAAACGAAGATCAAGCAGGACATCGGGCTTTTTTGCGTCCGCTCTTGAATGAGGTCGAAGCATTTGTTCAGGCAGAAAAGATGAATTTGGCGGAGTTAAGACTTCTCGATTTCGGAAGTGGCCCCAGCGCGGCTCTGGGAAAAATGTTCCAAGAAAAAAACTTTAATGTCACAAACTATGACCTCTACTATCATCCGGACCAAGACGCTCTTAAAAGACCCTACAATATCGTGACGAGCACAGAAGTGTGGGAGCACCTGTATAATCCTCGCGAGGATATCGAGCGCATGGTACGTTTGACCAAAAAAGGCGGACTGCTGGCGGTGATGACCTCTGGGCACAAGGGTGGGGGCGTCTTCGCAGATTGGTACTATCGCCGCGACGAAGCCCATGTAGCGTTTTATTCAGAAAAAACCATGAACTGGATCGCTCGCAAGTTCGAGCTTAAGCTTATCAAAGCGCAAAGTCCGTATTGGCTGTTTAAAAGAATCTAGAAATCGTTCCAGGAGGCCGGGCGTTTTGGTTGCGTTCCGCACGCTAAATTCGCCATACTGCTTTCACTGCCACGGTGGCAGTAAGGACTCTAAACACTACAATGCTTTTCGAGATTGCTGCGGAACTCGGGAGCTTTGGTGATGACTTTGATTTCTTCAAAAAGTTGTTTTGCTTCTTCATTTTTCAGTGAGAGAGCTTTAAGCCACTGTTTCGTGCGTGACACTGCAAAATCATCATTGATAAAAACTGTGCTCGCTTCAAAAAACTGGGGCAACAATGGCTTGGTTCTTTCCCAGCTGACCAGCTCGACCTCTTTTTGGTCGAGACTCTGTTTGATCTGTTTGAAGATGAACGGATTGCTCATCACGCCTCGGCCGATCATGTAAGAGTCGCAGCCTGTGACTTCAATGCAGCGGTGAAAGTCATGAACATTCCAGATTTCGCCGTTGGCGACGAGGGGTATCTTGGTTTTTTCCTGAATCTTAGGAATCCATTCCCAATAGGCTGGTGGTTTGTAGCCGTCAGTTTTAGTGCGGCAGTGAACTGTTAGCCAATTTGCTTGGGCTTCTTCAACAGCCTGGGCGATTTCAATACACTTCGTAGGATCATCGAACCCCAAACGAATTTTCGCCGTGACAGGCACTTTCCGAGGAACGGCTTTTCTGACTGTATCAACGATGGTGAAAACACGATCACAGGATTTTAAGATGCTGGCTCCACCATCATGGCGATTGACCGTTTTAGCGGGACAGCCAAAGTTAAGGTCAACACCTAAAGCTCCAAGTTCAACAGCGCGAACAGCATTTTCGGCTAAAGGCTCTGCCTGGCCGCCAAGCAATTGAACAAAAACGGGAGTGCCCGCTCTGGTGCGCGAACCTGTTTTAAGCTCTGGACAGTTTTTATAAAAAACTGAATCAGGATAAAGCTTGTCCGTTATGCGCAGAAACTCTGTCACACAATGATCAATGCCACCTAATGTGGTAAGCGTGTCGCGCATCACCCAGTCGACGACACCCTCCATCGGAGCCAAAAAGAGTTTCATGCTTAAAGGTTACCCATCTTTTTTACTGTATCATAATGCTTTTTTTCGACGGGTTGCACGGAAAGCCGAGAACCTTTTTGCAGAACCAGCATGTCTGCCAGCTTTGGGTTTTCACGAAGCTCACCTAAGCTGACAGTCTCGCTAAAGTGCGCGACATACTCAACTTGCACGCAGTACCAGATAGGTTTTTCTTTGGTCGCTTTAGGATCATAATATTCAGATTTTTTGTCGAACTGAGCTTTATCGGGTTCTGCGATTTTTGAGACTCGCGCCAGGCCAGCAACTCCAGGTGGTTCGGCGTTGGAATGGTAAAATAAAACAGCATCACCGACCTGCATGTCTTTCATCATGAAATTACGTGCCTGATAATTACGGACACCTTCCCACCAAGTGGTTTTGTCTTTGCGAAGTTGATCGATGGAATAAACATCAGGTTCTGATTTCATCAGCCAATATTTCATAGCGGACCTCTTTAGGACTTTTTGATTTTGCCAGATTTAAAAAACCACTCGCCAGCTTGTTTGCGGAAAGTGCTGACCTCGTGATGGACAAAGTCCTCACCATCAACGGCATAGTGAGCTTTAAACTCCACTGTACCTTTGGTGCCGTTTTCTTCTGCCTTGATAATTTCTAGCTGTTTGAATTCCGCGCGATCGGCCCATTCTTGATTGGCGTCCTCGTCGATTTTGTCCAATGACTGCGGATCCGTGGTGTCTCGAAGGTACTGCATTTGATTTTTCGCAAAGGCACTGTACCGGGAGCGCATCAAGGCCTCGGCCGAGGGGGCTTGGGCTTTTCCAGAGTGATAGATTCCGCAACATTCATTGTAATTTTTGTCTGTTCCACAAGGGCATTTCATGGGCAGCAAGTTACTTTGTCCTTTGTTCAGATGCAATGCGAAACTTGAGCTCAAGGGAAAGCTTTCATGGGCAAACAGGGATGATGCGCCGTAGACTGAAAAAAGATCCAGGACACCCTTCCAAAGAGGTGATGAAATGGTGGTACGCGCGGAGGTCTGTAAATGGCGAAATGGGCATTAGTGACAGGAGCAACAAGTGGCATTGGCTGGGCGACGACCGAGGCATTGGCAGCTCAAGGTTTTTCGATCTTCATTACTGGCAGAAGAGCGGATCGTTTAGAGGAATTATCCAGTCTCCTACGCAATAAATTTCCTCAGGTTCAGATCAAGTCTGCGGCTTTCGACATATCAGATCGTTTCGAAGTCAGTGAGTTCATGAAGGCCCATTATGGAGAGCTGGCTCACATTGATGTCCTGGTCAATAATGCGGGCCTGGCTTGTGGCACGGAAAAAGTTCAAGACGCTTCGTTGGATGATTGGGAGACCATGATCGATACCAACGTCAAAGGATTGCTTTTCGTTACTCGGGGAGTGATTGAGCATATGGTGCGAAAGAACTCGGGCCATATCGTTAACTTAGGTTCAGTTGCTGGTCGGTGGACCTATCCAGGCGGAGCGGTTTATTGCGCGACTAAGTTCGCAGTACGCGCTCTCAGTGAAGGAATGCGCATGGATTTGTTGGGAACAAAAATTCGCGTGACAAACATCGAACCTGGCATGGTCAACACGGAGTTTTCTTTTGTTCGACTGAAGGATCAAGTCAAGGCAGACAAAGTTTATGAGGGAATGACTCCGCTATCGGCACAAGATATCGCGGAAACAATCGCATGGTGTGTGAATCGTCCTGCCCATGTGAATATTCAAGAGCTGGTTATTTACCCAACCGATCAGGCCCATGTGGGTCAAGTCAGCAGAACGCTTTAAACAGGAGTTTCGACATGGCATCAGGATTTCGAACTGAAAAAGATACGATGGGTGAGGTGCAAGTACCGGCTGACAAATTTTGGGGCGCGCAAACTCAGCGTTCGACCCAGAACTTTCGAATCGGCGGAGATCGATTTCCTCGCGAAATGATAAGGGCCTTGGGCATCCTCAAAAAATCTGCGGCCTTGACGAATCAAAAGTTGGGCTTGTTAGATGCTAAAAAAGCGGAGCTGATCGTTAAAGCGTCAGACGAAGTGATCACGGGTAAGCTTGATGAACACTTCCCATTGGTCGTTTGGCAAACGGGCTCTGGCACACAGACAAATATGAATGCGAATGAAGTGATCGCTAACCGCGCGATGGACATGACGGGAGTGCAGCTGCCCAGTAAGGAAATTCACCCTAACGATGACGTGAACAAAGGACAGTCGTCCAATGATACTTTTCCGACAGCGATGCATATTGCGGTGGCGGAACAAATCCACCATCGCTTGGTGCCAATGCTAGAGAAGCTGCATAAAGCTTTAGTATCTAAACAGGATGAATTTAAAAAAATTGTAAAAATTGGTCGAACTCATTTGATGGACGCAACGCCGTTGACGTTAGGGCAAGAATTCTCCGGGTATGCGACGCAAGTTAAACACTCCATTCAGAGAATTCAAAATACTTTTCCTTATTTGCATGAGCTGGCTTTAGGTGGGACGGCGGTGGGCACGGGACTCAATACTCATCCGCAGTTTGCGAAAGAAGCTGCTCAGGCCATTGCGAAAGAAACAGGGTTGCCCTTTACTTCTGCTGAAAATAAGTTCGAGGCCTTGGCTGCGCATGATGCTCTTGTCGAAGTCAGCGGAGCCTTGAATACGGTGGCCGTCTCTTTGATGAAAATTGCGAATGACATTCGTTTGTTGGGGTCAGGACCCCGCTGCGGAATCGGAGAGTTGCAATTGCCTGAAAATGAGCCGGGCAGTTCCATTATGCCTGGCAAGGTGAATCCAACCCAAAGTGAAGCTATGACTATGGTCTGTGCCCAGGTCATGGGGAATCACGTTGCAACAACGATTGGGGGAGCCACAGGGCACTTCGAGTTGAACGTGTTTAAACCGCTGATTGTTTTTAATGTCTTAAACTCAATTAGATTGATCTCAGATGCCTGTGAGTCGTTCACAGACCATTGTGTGTTGGGAATTCAGGCCAATGAAGTCCAAATTAAAAAGCATTTAGACCATTCGCTAATGCTTGTGACGGCTCTGAATCCTCGTATTGGCTACGACAATGCGGCTAAAATTGCCAAAACTGCCCATAAAAATGGCACAACACTGCGCGAAGAAGCGATGAATCTTGGACTCCTTTCTGGCGAAGAGTTTGATAAGATAGTAAAACCAGAGAATATGGTGGGAAATTGATGAGTAACTTGCTGGCAAAAGCGAACTGGATGGAGCGTGAGGATATTCGACCTTATGTCTTCGTGCGCCCTGAAAACGAGATCGCTTACCCAGGTTCTTTCCACCGCTTGGATTGGTTTAAAAAGACTCCGATCGTTAAGGCTCCACTGAGTTTGAATGAGCTGGCTTTTGCCGATCGAATTTATTCTCTTGAAGAGCGAGCTTTCGGTCCGGCTGATATGGCAATGCCTCGTTGGGTCTTTTACGATTGTGCGGTGATGCCTGGGTTTGTCGCTGGATTTGCGGCAAAGCCATCGGCTTTAACTCCAGAAATTCGCAAGGCTCTTGATCCTAAGAAGTTTCCGGCGCGACAATCGCCTATTCACACCTCTGGAGTTTTAAAAGAAGTTCAGTCTCTTGACGAAATGGACTGGGTACCGCTGTCTTTGTTTATTATCATTCCGACGATGCATAAAGGGGAGTGGGTGGCGCACAACTTGTGTTCGATCAACTCGCTTGTTCCTAAAGAAGAGCAGCTCTATGGCCTGGGATTTCTCTCAAAGGCCTTTGGTTTGTGGTACGCAAATGTCGAGCAGTGCTCTGGGATGACTCAGTGGGGGAGCCCGGCTTTAAAACTTCATTCGCATTATGGTCATTTAGAGGTAATTGGGGCTTACGCTCCGGTGCATTCTCATGCTAAAACAATCACCTATCGTGTGCAGGTTAATACGAAATGTTGGGAAAAGTTCTTTAACAAGCAGCCTGATCTGGCGTTTTTAGAGAATTACGGACCGACCGATAAGTCTATTGATCCGACCAGCGAAAAAAGTATGTTCGAGTTTCAACAGCGGATTGAGCGTAATGAAGGACCGTTTTTCCTAAGTGCGGGAGAGATTGCACAAAAAAACTTGGATGAGAAATTAACGATTTATAGCCAAAAACAACAATACTAGAAGGAAGAACCATGACTATGAACACTCTGCCACCCGTCGCGAAATCTATTTTCACATTCTGTAAAAAGTGTGATGCTGATCGCTACCACGTGGTATTGGCTCATACTTCTGCGACATCAGCGAAAGTAAAATGCGAGATTTGCAACTCCACGAAGACTTTTTCTCTTCCTAAAGCGCAATCTAAAACGGGCAAGCCATTGACAGGTGCGGCTGCGAAAAAGCGTGAACAGACAGCGAATGCTCGTCGTTCAAGCCACCGCAACGAATACGACATGCTGATGTCAGACGAGTCTGCCAAGGTTGTTTCCTACAGCATGAAAGAAAAATTCGAAAAGAATCAAAAGCTTAAACATCCAAAATTCGGGATGGGCTTCATCAGAGACGCTTTGAACGATAAAATTGAAGTGGTCTTTGAAGACGAAATTCGCACTCTTGTTCATAATCGCTAATTAGCTCTGTATTATTCACCTCATTTACGCCTGTGAATGAGGTTCGTTTTTTTTCTGAGGAATTCCATGGATTGGCTAAGAGGGTTGAACCCCGAACAGCAAAAGGCCGTAAAACACAACTACGGTCCGCTGCTAATATTAGCGGGGGCGGGCTCTGGCAAAACCACGGTTCTAGTTTCGCGAACAGGTCGCTTGATATCAGAGCGAGTCGCACAGGCACAAGAGATCTGCGTTCTGACTTTCACCAATAAATCAGCTCGTGAACTTAAGCACCGGGTCAGTGCAAAGCTTGGTAACACCGGGCAGGGTCTCTGGGCAGGAACATTCCATTCTTTTGGGCTGCAGATCTTACGTCGTTTCCATAAGCATGCAGGGCTGTCTCCGTATTTTGGGATCGTCGATCAAAGCGATTGCAACTCGATCCTGAAGGAGCTGCTGAAAGACGTCAAAAACTCCACCAAAGATAAATTCGACGTCGATAAAATCTTAAGTATGATCAATGATCGTCGCACAGGGATGGCGGTGCAGACGGAAGGCTTTGACGAATATCACGAGATGGCAGAATTGCTCGCTCCTAAATTCGCAAAACGCTTAGAGCATCTGGGGGTTGTTGATTTCGAGGGTCTGCTGATCAAGCCAATGTTGTTGTTCCGCGAAAACCCTGACATCTTGGAAAAAGTTCAGAATATGTTTTCGCAAGTGATGGTGGACGAATTTCAAGACACCAATCGCATGCAGATGGATCTTATTCATCAGATCGTTCGCGGGCATAATAACCTAACGGTGGTTGGTGACGACGATCAGTCTATTTACGGCTGGCGCGGGGCTGAAGTAAAAAACATCCTGAATTTCCCACAAGAATTTAAAAACTGCGAAGTGATCAAGCTCGAGCGGAACTATCGTTCATCGGCAGAAATTTTGGCCGTAGCGAACGCTGCTATTTCCAAAAATAAAAATCGCCATGGGAAAATTTTGCGCGCAGAAGCTGCGCAAACCACTGGGGAAATTCCTGAGTTGTTCATTTTGGAAAGAGAAGAAGACGAATGTGAATTCGTCGTCAGTGAAATTTCCCATTTTCTGCGACAGGGGTACGAGTACAAAGACTTTGCTGTTCTCTATCGCTCTAATACTCAAGGTGGATTGATCGAGAGTTCTTTGCGCCGAGCGAATGTGCCCTATAATATTTCCGGCGGCACGTCCATTTTCGATCGTAAAGAAATTAAAGATATCATGGCTTACCTGAAGCAGGCACTGGCTCCGAACGAAGTGTCCCTTCGCAGAATTATCAATGTGCCTTCTCGGGGCATTGGAGATACGACGATTGAAAAGCTCAGCGAGTTTGCGCTAAAAAAGCGTATTAACTTTGTCGATGCCTGTCGTTTCTGGAAGGAAGCCGAAGTTCAGGAAAAGGCAGGGGAATCGATCGACGCCCTGATGACCTTTATTCAAGAGCTGCCCGGTAAGATTCTGGATTACAACATCGGTTCATCTCCTGGCGCCAAGATGGTCGAGCTTTTCGCGCATATCGGTTATCGCGAGTATGTCTATAACTCGGCAGCGGATCCAACAAGTGCCGAAAAAAAATGGATGGTCGTAGAAATCCTTGGCAGGATTTTGGATTCGTTCTTGGGTCGTCGTTCTTATGACGTAGAAAACATCAAGTCTTTCGTGGACGCCATGTTATTGCGAGATGATATGTCGGATAATGAAGAGGATCCTAACAAGGTTCAATTGATGACATTGCATGCATCCAAAGGCTTGGAATTTCCAGTCGTGATCTTGGCGGGACTTGAAGAAGATCTCCTGCCCCACAAAAACCTGGGTTCGGATATCGACGAAGAGCGCCGATTGTTTTATGTGGGTTTGACTCGAGCGAAAAAGAAGCTGGTCATGTCTCGCTGTCAGCAGAGAAAAAAGCACGGCACGGTTCGGCCAGTGGCGCCGTCGCGTTTTCTACTCGAAATTCCAAAAGAGCTGTACAAAGAGTTTCCTTTGGGCGCCCGGCCTGTTTCTGGTCAAGAGCGTGACGATCTGGTCGCGAGCTTTCTTTCGAAGCTAGACAGTAAGATCGAAAGTAAATAGCACCGACGGCTGCAGAGTCTTCGGGCTGATTGTTATTCTACAAGCTTCATCTAAAATGGCGCAGAGGACTTTTAATTCATCCGTTTTTGTCCCAAAATGGAGAGGATGCATTGGACAGGAGGTCTTATGGCAGAATCGGTAAAGGAATTTCTGAAATACTTGGACGAAAACACCGACACCGACTATGGCGATTTTAAACGCGAAGTCGATGCCCATCTTCAGCACCTGTTGGAAGGGCAGCGCGATCTGACTCCACAGCAAATAGAGCGTTTGCGCGACTTGCGGCAAGAGCTGCTGTGGGAGGAGACGGAAGATATCGACTCCATGAAATCGCACGTCCATGACGAAATCGTGAAGATCCGACTCCACTGACTTGATACTGCGGTGCATGTTTCAAAAGGGATTCCTGCCTTGTAGGCTTTGCTAAAGAGGAGGTCCCAATGACTCAACTGGCACCGCAGGAATTCTGTATCACTCTGAGTGATCTTGCCTCTTTTTTGCAGATTTCACCTGCCCAGGTAAAACTTAAGGCTGAAGCTGCTCTTAAACAGAAGATCAAATCTCCCTGGCTGCTCCCCGAACATGTTCGAACATTATTGCTGGCTGAAGGTTATAAATACCCACAGAAAGTGGTGTCCGTGCAGATGCTTAAGGGCGGGGTTGCAAAGACAACGACCGTGCTGAACATGGGGCTAAGGGCGGCGATGTATGGCGTGCGGGTTCTTTTTGTCGACCTTGATCAGCAAGCTAATTTGAGCTTCGCATTGGGAGTGGAAGATGAAAGTCTGCCTGTGTGGACCGACATTTTGGAAAAGAAAATCGAGATCGACGAGTGCGTTCGCCAAATCGAAACGAATGTGGATCTGATTCCTTCAAGTCTGAATAACTCAGTTTTGGACCGAGTTTTGATGAACTCGAATCGCAACTGGGCCCAGGCCGTTAAGGGTCCCCTGGAAAAAATTCGTCACCGATATGATTTGATTCTGATCGATACGGCACCAGCACTGAGCGCTATCAATACGGCGGTCACCATTGCATCCGATGAGGTCATCTTGCCTGTGAATCCTGACAAGTTCGCCTTCTTGGGGCTGCAAAAGAACCTGGTGGAGCTCGAGGACATCAAGCAAGACTTTTCGCTGAACTTTTCCAAAAAAATTCTCTTTACGAAGTTCGATGGCAGAGAAAATGCCAGTCATGAGCTTTTACAGAAGTGTATGGAATCCTTTGAAGATATACTGATGAAGGGATATATTCGAACTTCTTCAGAGGTGAAAAATTCTATCCGCTCAGGAAAAAGTCTGTATGCCGGAAAGTCTCCAGTAAAGTCTGATTACGATTTTGTGACCAGAGAAATTCTTGAATTTACGAGGTAAAACATGCCGCAAACAAAAGATTACAACGGAAAAAAGAAGACGCCGAATGGGAAAGCTGAAAAGCGCCGCCCTCATAATGAAATGCCGGAGACTCCTGAGAGTGTGGCAGCCGAAGAGGCGGAGATTGTCGCTGATGAGGCCTACTCTGCTTCTAATGCTCAGGTTGCCAGTCATGCCGAGGAGCCGGAAATAAACACCGAAGCCCAGAACGAAGGCGTGTCACCAGGCGCAGCTCATTCACAGCATGCAGACGAAGAAAATTCAGAGCAAGAAAAGACTCGCTTGAGCTTTAAGGGCAGCGATGTCATTCGCGAAAAGGCTCCAAAAGTGATGGAGTTTGCAGACACAGTCGTTGACGAATGGATGAAGGACGGTGAGTTCGAAGGATTGCCGGTTGGACATCCTTTGGCTCAGGTGGCTGCAGCCAAGGCCTTGAGAACAGCCAAAGATGTCGAGAAAAAGCTCGAAGAAAAAGGCGTTCTGGCGATGGCAAGAATGGGTTTTGACTTCGTGAAGTCCAAAATTGAAAAAAGAAGCAATCACTAGATGTCTCGAGAAATTCGTATCAGTCAGATTCTACAGCAGGCTCTAGCTCCGCAGTACATGGAGCTAGAGAATGAAAGTTGGAAACACTCTGTACCTCCGAAAAGTGAAACCCATTTCCGGGTGGTGGTGGTCTCAGCTCTGTTTGAAGGGAAGTCGCGCATCGAGCGTCAGCGCTGGGTGAATCAGCTCTTGGCTGAAGAACTGCAAAAGGGGCTTCACGCTCTTACACAAAAGACTTTGACACCGGCAGAGTGGGAAGCGCAAAAAGATAAGCCTTTTAAGTCCCCTGATTGCATGGGTGGCAGCCTTCGCGATAAAAATAAGTCTTAGAATAGATTTTAATCTTCGAATTCGTTCAGTTTGGCTTTAAGTTCGCCCAAAAGTTTTTTGACCTCATGGAGCTGTTGTTCATCAGGTGGAACTTTTTTAGACATTTCTGCCGTGAGGCTGTCCCAGCTGTTTAGAGCGTCCTTCAGGTCCTTGTTTAGGTTCCCGAAAAGATTTTTTTTCGCTGGTCCTTTTTTCTCGGGCTGATCGCCTTGATCAGCTTGAGATAGTTCCTGCGATAGATGTTGTTTTTGCTCTAAAATGTCGCCACTCATCGTTGCTTAATATAATTTCCGTATTATTTCGTGTATCGTTCGTGCTTCATGCACAGGGGCGATAGTCTCTAAAATGGAACTCCATTTGACAAGCAATTTTAGACTGATACATTGCTATTTTCTTACCAGCAGGAGTGTGACGTCATGTCTCAAGAGATTATCTACACAATGAAGGGTGTAAGTAAAGTATATCCTCCAAATAGATACGTTTTAAAAGATATTTATCTTTCTTATTTTTATGGTGCAAAGATCGGTGTTCTTGGTCTGAACGGCTCTGGAAAATCAACTTTGCTCAGAATTATGGCAGGAGTCGATAAAGACTTCCTTGGAGAAGCTTTCCCATCAAAGACAATGAAGGTGGGTTACTTCGAGCAAGAGCCGCAACTCGACGATACGGCGACCGTGAAAGAGAACATTTTTTCGGGAATGGGCGAATTGCCCAAGTTGATGAAGGAATATAACGCCATCAATGACAAGTTCAGCGATCCTGACCTGGATCCCGATGAAATGAATAAGTTGATTGAAAAGCAGGGTGCCATTCAAGAAAAGCTCGAGGCCCTTGGCGGCTGGGATGTGGATCAGAAGATCGAAATGGTCATGGATGCCCTTCGCTGCCCAGATGGTGATCTGAATGTAAAAAATCTGTCAGGTGGTGAGCGTCGCCGGGTGGCTTTGGCAAGACTGATCATGAGCGAACCCGATATTTTACTTCTGGACGAGCCGACGAATCACTTGGATGCAGAATCTGTGGCGTGGCTGGAGCAATACCTTTCAAAGTTCCCTGGAACAGTTATCGCTGTCACCCATGATCGTTATTTCCTAGATAATGTTGCGGGATGGATTTTGGAGCTTGATCGCGGTGAAGGCATCCCGTGGAAGGGCAACTACTCTTCTTGGTTGGAGCAAAAAGACAAGCGAATTGCTCAGGAGCAGAAAGACCAAGTCCGTCGTTCGCGAACACTCGAGCGCGAGTTGGATTGGATTCGTCAGGGAGCGAAAGCTCGACAGGCCAAATCTAAGGCGCGGATTTCTAATTACGAAAATCTTATCAAAGAGGCTTCTCCAGAAAAAATTCAGGAGATGTCGATCTATATTCCACCGGGACCTCGTTTGGGAGACATCGTGGTCGAAGCGAAGAACATCACAAAGGCCTACGAGCACAAAGTCCTTTTGGATGATGTCAGCTTTACGATTCCTCGCGGGGCCATCGTTGGTGTTATCGGACCTAACGGCGTCGGTAAATCGACCCTGTTCCGCATGATCACCGGCAAGGAAAAGCCAGACTCTGGAAGTTTCAAAGTCGGAGAAACAGTTAAGATTGCTTACGTAGATCAGACGCGCGAAACCTTGGATCCAAATAAAACGGTCTTTGAAGAGCTTTCTGGAGGCAAAGATGTCATTCAGCTGGGCACTCGCGAGATCAATGCACGTCAATACGTGTCTTGGTTTAACTTTTCCGGAACAGACCAGCAGAAAAAAGTTGGTCAGTTATCGGGTGGAGAGCGCAACCGTGTAAACATGGCAAAAATCCTTAAAGAAGGTGCCAATCTTCTTTTGCTGGATGAGCCGACCAATGATTTGGATGTAAACACTATGCGTGCCCTTGAGGAAGCTTTGTTGGAATTTGGTGGCTCTGCCATCGTGATTTCCCATGATCGTTGGTTCTTGGACCGTGTTTGTACGCACACCATGGCTTTCGAAGGGGATTCCAAGATTGAATTCTATCCGGGCAGCTTCTCGGAATACGAAGAAGATCGCAAGCGTCGCCTTGGCGAGAACGCAGGACCGAAGCGCGTGCGCTTTAAAATGATCTAGGTTGCTTTCTCTGGCTCGGCAGCAGCCATGGCCAGGGGAAATCTTAAGGTAATCAGGGTGCCCACGGGGGCGCCCTCAGCCGCCTCAATTCGGGTCGCGATTTTGATTTCGCCGCCCATCATCTGCAAATATTCCTTTACGAGTGGCATTCCATATCCGGTTCCCTTTTCTCCCTGAGTTCCAGCGCGAGAGGTGGGGTAGCCGACATTGAAAATGTTTTCCAGGATGTGTTCGGGGATTCCCATTCCATAGTCCTGAATCTGCAAAATCACACTGTTTTGGCTGCAGTAAGCTTTAAGGTCGATGCGCTGACCGGGGTAGGAAAATTTGATCGCATTCTTTACCAGATTCGCGAGCACGACCTTGCTAAGGATGGTTTTTTCAGCATGAATCATCATTCGATCTCTGGAGATGTCTAAATTGAACTTAATCCCTTTTATCTGCGCTAAATGCTCGGTTTGGTCGTAAACGTCAGCCAGCACCACTGTTAATGAAACCGGATGCAGTGGCAGGCTGGCCTTTCCATCCTTGACCGCTTTAAGGTGGCGAACTTGGGAAAGCAAGCTGTTGATGTCCTCAACAGCTTTTTCGATTTTTTCTAGTTCCACCGATGGTGGTGGGTTCTCGGAGTCTTCTTTAGCTTTTAAGAGATTAAAAGTCATCGACGTCAGGGTATTTGCAATGTCATGAATCAAGACTCGAAGGAGGTTTTCGATATTGGTGTTTTTCTCTAAAAGGCGGCGGTGATGTTTCGCTTCACTGTTCAGAAAGTGGTGAATCGTGAAAGAGGCGAAAATCAGGAAGGTCACAAGATTGAAGAGCTTTTCCCCTTCGTAGTCAGCGTATTCAGCTATGATGTTCGGGCCAATTCCAGCATTGTTAAGATACCAGAAGAACAGGAAGGTACAGACGACAATCGCATTACCAATAAATGTCGCTTTAATACCCATGAGGATACCAAAGCCTAAAGGAATTGCCGTAATCCAGAATACTCCAGGGGCCGCTAAGCCTCCGGCAGTATAAAGCAAATAGATCAATAAAGCCGTGCTCAGACCGCACAGCAGGGCGGACGAAAGTAAAAAGCTGCCAGAGTATCTAATGCTGATTAAGGGTGTTGTCGCAAGTAGCAACCAGACGGGGATTAAGAAGAGGTTGTAATCGTGAACGGCATATTCAAAGTTGAAGCGTAATATATAGATCAGGCTGATCGACGTCACAATAGTATAGACGACCTTGAAATAGCTCAGTCGCTTCTTTTTTGTGAAATCAGAGATGTGGTCCTTGTCGATCATTTGCCAATAGCCCTCGACCTAGTTATCGGCCAGGAGGGAAAGGACCCTGAAAAAGCTTGCACAGATGTAATTAAGCCGGGGTGGCCTTCGTAAAGACTGTTTTTAAATTCTCATACTGAGTCTTAAGCTCGATGAAGTTAAGAGTCGAGCCGCCTCTATCTGGATGCAATATCAAAGCAGCTTGGCGATAAGCGCGCTTCAATTCGTTTTCGGTAAACCCTTCGGGAAGGTCGTGGATCCAGCTTTTAATAAAGGTAAAAGCCTGCTTTTGCAGAGGGGAAAGGGTGTGGGGTTTGCGCTGAGGTCTTACTTTTGGAGCCGGGTAATGTTGCTTTTTCCCTCTCATTTTAAAGACTTCCAGTTGTCCGATCAAGTAAGCCATGTGGGCTGGATCGACCTGGTTCGAAGAGTTCGCGGCAGTGACGATCGTCGTCTCTTCTGCCATTTTCCCTCTAAGAATTTGTTTAAAACTGGGGCGAAAATCCATACTGAACTTATCGGGAGGGTGTCTGATTGTTAGAGTCCAGAAGGCTTTTTCTCTCTTAAAATCGAGGTTTTCAGAGGGGGAAAGAGGGTTCTTTCCTCGGGGGGAGGGGGTTTCCCGAGGGGAAAACTCAACAAAATGCATTAGGCTCTCATTTTTTTTTGGACAAACCCCTCGACTTAGATACACACTAAGTTCATTCGTATAGACGAGACTAAAAACCTAACGGAGGAATTTACGATGGCAAAAGCGAAAAAAGCCACTAAGAAAGCTGCTACTAAGAAAGCGGCTCCAAAGAAAGCTGCAGCTACTAAAAAGGCTGCTACTAAGAAAGCTGCTCCTAAAAAAGCTGCTACTACAAAGAAAGCTGCGACTAAGAAAGCCGCTCCTAAAAAAGCTGCTACTAAGCGTAAGCCAAACGCTGCATTCATGAAGGCGTTGACTCCATCTGCAGCTTTGGCAGCAGTTGTTGGTGCTTCTCCACTTCCACGTACTGAAGTTGTTAAAAAACTTTGGGCGTACATCAAGAAGAACAATCTTCAAGATTCTAAGAACAGAAGAAACATCAATGCTGATGCGAAACTTAAAGAAGTTTTCGGTGGCAAGACGACTGTTTCTATGTTCGACATGACTAAACTTGTTTCTAAGCACTTGAAGTAGGCCTTAGCCTATTCAAGGGTTGGCATCAGCCGACCCCGCTCTGGAAGCAGCTTTAAGCTGAACTAGATTCAAAAAGCCTGGGGTGACCCGGGCTTTTTGTTATTTGGAGGCCTTTGAAATCCAAAAAAGGACTTAATTTCTATCCAAACTCTAGGGCCTTGTGCTATAAATCCACCCTATGGGAATCACACCTTTATCACTAGAAGAAATCAAAAAAATGACGGTTGCTTGCCGTATTGCTGCCGACACACTGACCTACCTCGACAAATACGTTAAGGCGGGCATTACCACGAATGAAATTGATGAGCTTGCCAACGACTTTATGCTCACTCGGGGAGCCAAATCCGCGTGTATTGGCTATCATGGTTATCCTAAATACACTTGCACCTCTGTGAATGAAATTATCTGCCATGGCGTTCCTGACAATACAGTTCTGAAGGATGGCGACATAGTTAATGTCGATGTGACCGCACTCATCGACGGCTTCTATGGCGACACCTCAAAGATGTTTTTGATCGGCAATGTGACAGACGCGGCCAAGGACCTTGTCGAAACAGCCAGACAGGCGCGGGATATTGGAATTGAAGCGATCGTCCCAAACGGCTGGACCGGGGATATTGGATTTGAAACTTACAAATACGTGACTCGTAAAGGATACTCCACTGTTAAGGAGATCGGCGGTCATGGTGTGGGACGTAAATTCCATGAAGAACCCTTTGTACCTTCCTTCGGTAAAAAGGGGAAAGGTGAACGTTTGGTTCCCTTCCATTGCATCACTGTCGAGCCGATGATCAATCAAGGCACCGACGAAGTCGTGGAGTACGATATTCCCGGCAGTAGTATTAAGTGGTATCGCACCGCTGACGATCTATTGTCGGCCCAGTTCGAGCATACAGTGCTTGTTACTGACACGGGTTACGAAATTTTAACTCTGCCTTAATCAGAGTTTGCAGTTTGAAATAAGAAACATAAAGGAAGAATAAATGGCATTAACAACGACCAATGGAAAGTCTGCTATGAAGAAGAATACAAAGATGAATGTAAAGACCAATGCTAAGTCGACTAAAACGACTGCACCAGCTGTCGATTACAAGGTTTGCAAAGAGGCCATGGAAAATCCTGAAGTTTTTGCGAAGCTCGCTAAATGGGGCCGTGAAGAAATCAGCATTGCCGAAACTGAAATGCCAGGTTTGATGGCTCTTCGTAAAGAGTATAAGAAGCAACAGCCTTTGAAAGGCGCTCGTATCTCTGGTTGCCTCCATATGACAATTCAGACGGCAGTTTTGATCGAGACATTGATTGAGCTGGGCGCTGAAATCCGCTGGTCTTCTTGCAATATTTTCTCCACTCAAGACCACGCAGCAGTGGCGATGGCAGCAGCGGGAATTCCAGTATTTGCTTGGAAAGGCGAAACTGAAGAGGAATTCAACTGGTGTATCGAACAGACTATCACTGGTTGGGGCAAAGATGGCTTCAACATGATCCTTGATGATGGTGGCGATTTGACCAACATGATGCATGAGCCACGCTTTGCTAAAGAAATGAAAAAGATCATTGGTATCTCTGAAGAGACTACGACAGGTGTTCATAACCTCGAAGTCTTGTGGCAAAATAAAAAACTTAAAGTTCCAGCGATCAACATCAACGATTCTGTGACTAAGTCTAAGTTCGACAACCTTTACGGTTGCCGCGAGTCTTTAGCTGATGGAATCAAGCGTGCGACTGACACAATGGTGGCGGGTAAAATCGTCGTTGTTGCTGGTTACGGCGATGTGGGCAAAGGGTCGGCTCACTCTATGCGCGGCCTAGGTGCTCGCGTCTTGATCACTGAAATCGATCCGATCTGTGCATTGCAGGCGGCGATGGAAGGTTTCGAAGTAACGACTATGGAAGAAGCAGCTCCAATTGCTGATATCTTCGTTACGGCAACCGGCTGCTGCGATATCATCACTGACAAGCACTTCTCTAAGATGAAAAACAACGCCATCGTTTGTAACATCGGTCACTTCGACATCGAAATCGACATGGCATGGTTGAATAAAAATTCAAAGATGCGTGAAATCAAGCCTCAAGTTGATATTCACACTATGAAAAACGGTAAACAAATCATCGTTCTTGCTAAAGGACGCTTGGTAAACCTTGGCTGTGGCACTGGTCATCCGAGCTTCGTGATGAGCAACTCTTTCACGAACCAGGTATTGGCTCAGATGGAACTTTTCATGAATCGTGACAAGTACCAAGAAATCGCCGTTTACCGTTTGCCAAAGCATCTTGATGAAAAAGTGGCGGCATTGCACTTGGGTAAATTGGGTGTGAAATTGACTAAGTTGAGCAGCAAGCAAGCAAAATACTTGCACATGAGCCCACAGGGGCCGTTCAAACCTGAGCACTATCGTTACTAGTAGTAATATACACAGTTCAGAGTAAATGCCGAGGATAAAACCTCGGCATTTTTTATTTAAGCGGCAGATTTTCGTTCAGTTTTTTTGAGGTTGAACGCCAAAGGTTTGCTAGATTGGTCCCTGGGGGCAGTGTTTTCGGTACTGCCTTTGATGGCTTCAACAAGAACTGCGACTGTATTTTGTAAACCGCTGGCTTGGGCCGAAAGTTCTTCCGCAGAGGCTGCGGCTTCTTCTGACGTCGCAGCATTAACCTGTGTGACCTGATCTAATTGATTCATTGCCACTCCAATTTGACCAATCCCATTGCTTTGTTCTTGGTTGGCGGCCGCAATTTCATTGTTCAGGTTGTTCATTTTTTTGATTGCTTCAAGGATCTTCGCAAAGACGGCTCCGCCTTGATGGGCTTGTTTTCCGCCGCGCTCAACTTTGTCGACACTGTTTTGAATAAGATCCGCAATATCCTTGGCGGCTATAGCGCTTCTTTGTGCCAAATTTCTGACGGCCTCAGCCACGACCGCAAAGCCTTTGCCTTGTTCTCCAGCGCGAGCTGCTTCGACAGCCGCATTCAGAGCAAGAAGGTTCGTCTGAAAGGCGATGTCGTCGATAACGCCAATGATCTCTGAAATCTTTTTGGAATCCGTTGCGATTTCACCCATTGCATTTACGAGAGAAAAAATCTCTCTTTCTCCGTGGGCCGCTATTTCTGCGGTCTGGGCAGAAAGGGTGGCCGCAGAGACGGCATTTTCTGCATTGACCTTGACCATTGATGTGAGCTCTTCCAAGGTAGCCACGGTTTCTTCCAGTGACGAAGCCTGTTCTGTACTTGCTTGGGAAAGATTTTGTGAAGATGAAGAAATTTGAAGTGCAGCCTCTTTTACTTGCGTGGAATTGACAGACAGGTCTTCGATCACACGATTGATGACGATCGTGAGTGCGCGCAAGATGTAAATTGAAAGAGCAATTCCGACGACAACCAATGAAACAGAGATCCATATCACCAGGGATCTGGCGTCCTCGTAAATTTTATCGGTGCGCTTGTCTTCCTTTTGAAGTTCTTCCTGATTTCGTTTTGACATTCCCTCTACGAGACTGATTAAGGGATTTCGCGTTTGCTGTCCCACTTTTTCAATCTCAAGAAGCGCAGTATTTTTGTCAGTCAGAGAAATTTGTCTGATATCTTTGGTTCTTTCCCACCAAGCCGTGTAGAGTTGCAGAATTTCAGCAATATCTTTTTTACCTTGAGTTCCAGCCAGTAAATTATACTTCTCCGCAAGAGCGTAAAACTCTTTAGTTCGTTCATTCATAAGATTCTCAAGACGGGCATGTTCTGCAGATCGGGTTTCCATCATAAAGGATCTCTGGTTGAAGAGCTGAAGGAAAAATATGCCTTTTAGTTCCTGTGCTATGTTCACTCTGACGACAGGTCCGTCGATCAAAGCCCCAAGGCTGTCATTAATTTCACCAATCTTAGTTATCCCCAGATAGCTGATGATTCCCATCCCCAGAATAAGGATGCTGATGATTGAAGTGATCTTAAAGTTCAAACTTTTTTTGGACATGCGTTGGCTCTCCTCTAGCGTGTATAGTGATAGAGACTATCGGCAGCGCAGGACGCGACATAAATATCTAATGCCAGTATTTTATTATTTTTAAAAGGCGACTGTTCTTGGTCAGTCAGCAGAAAAATGAAAGCTTGTTCTATTCATAATTTTCCCGTTGATCATGATTTCTAGATAATGCTTTCCGGAAAAATAAGTACGAGTCGTAATTTTTTTAAAGGCGTGTTTCTTACGAATCTCGTATGCGAGCTCAGGCATTACCTTTTTTATCGACAACTTGAATACCTTTGCCGAGTGCTTTCCATTGGATTTGACGTGATGGATGATGTAGTCGATCATCAAATCAGCTTCAGCAGAGCTTGCTAAGCTGAAGCTGAATTCCAGAGTTTCACCCATCTTTAGGTTCTTTTTGGAGAGCTTCAGTTTCGAAATTTCGATTTTACCAGGCACATGGTAACCCAATAACTTCAATGCTTCTGGATGGCCAGCTTTCAATAGTGAGCGAAGACTGTGTCGCACAATCCACTGGATCTTTTTTTGGTGTTTGGCGGGGGCTTTCTGCAGCCATTGCTTCGCGATTTTTACAACAAGATCAGGATGGTCCTTGGAGATATCGTTCAGATGATTTGCAACGGATTTTCGAACGTACAGTTCTTCGTCGTACTTCAGACTCTCAAGCAACGGCAGAGTCGGCGAGGGATCTTCAATTAAAAATTTAAGTCTTAGTCCCCAGGGCAGGCGTGGACGGGAGCCTTCGGAAACCAGTCGTCGAACGTGGTGATTTGGATCATCAGCCCATTTTTGCAGAACTTTCAGAGTGCCTTTGGGGTTTTTCAAAATAAAAGGCCGTATAGCGAATTCAGCGGTAAACTTTTGCGTCAGCTGGTAAAGGGCTGAAAGTGAGTGCTCAGGGGATTCCAAACCATATTTTTCAATAAATGTCGTTACCGGCCAAAGTTCGAAACCCTGTAGAGATGGCTGACCAGTTTTAGGTTTCGAGGTGGCTAGCATCAGGATCTTTAAGGCCCTTTCGTAGTCCTTGGGAAGGTGATCATATAAAGCTGCACTGATCAGCTCGACACGAGCTTTTAACTCGAGTGCCGGCAGCTGATCCGAGACTTTGCAAAAGCTCGCCTTGTCGAATTTAGAAACATGGCGATGAATATGAATCGCCATTTTTTTTACAACGGCAGAGTTGATCCAGTTTTTAAAAGCCGAGTCTTTTTGCTCTTTATTTTTTTGCGGCATTAGAAATTCAGTTTGTCACAATATGCGCGCAGCTCTTGGATGCTTTCGCGGATGTCGTCAAGCGCGCGATGATTATTCGCCTTGCGATAGACAAAGTTGTATTTGTTATTAAAGATAACCTTCCACGAAGAAACATCGACCATTCGGTAATGTAGGAGCGAAGCAAACTCTGGCATGTATTTATCTATGAACAGGCGATCTTGCATAATTGAATTTCCCGCAAGGATGGGTTTGCTTTTCTTATAGTCGGGGAAATGCTTTTTGATCATATCGATCAACATGGCTTCGGCTTGATCTTGATCCATTCCCTCTGGGACTTTGGCCGTTAGACCCGATTTTTTATGATGTTCGGTGTTCCAGGCATCCATATTGTCGAGATACTTTTGCGGTTGCTTGATCACAGTCTCAAAAGTCGCGAGTTCTTTAAAGTTGAGGTCGGTAATAATCGCAGCCACCTCAATAATGACTTCCTTTTGCACATCGAGACCCGTCATCTCCATGTCGAGCCAAAAGAGTTTATTCATCTATCAAATCCATTTCTAGGGCCGGGCCCGCAAGGTACTTTTTTAAACAAGTATCAGACGCCGAGGAACAAAGAAAGCTCTAGGCGAAGACGCAGTAAAAAACTTAGTTGGTTTTTTGCTCCATGCCAGAGCGTAGTGCATTTTGCACGGTTTGGATCAGTTGAGCTTCGTTCCAAGGCTTATCGACGAAAGCGTAAACACCGAGGCGACGAGCCTCTTGGATCATATCTGTTTGGCCATAGCCAGTATGGATGATGAAAGGGATGTGAAGATTGTTCTCTCTCATCCACTTAAGGACTTCGAGACCGGATTTCTTAGGCATCTTTTCGTCAGATAGAACGGCATCGAACTTTTGCGACTTTAGCAACTCGATGCCCTCCAGGCCGTTGGAAGCCTGGTAGATTTCGCTGGCGGAATCCTCCAGCAGAGAAAAAAGGATCTCTCGCAGTTCTGACTCATCATCGATGATCAGGAGGCGCCCTTTAGCGGAGAAGTTTTTAAGTTTTTCCGTGTTCATTTCCTCAGTATGCCAAACCTTTTTGGTTTCGTCATCCTCGGCCGACTTAAGCACATGAAATTACTGTTAAAAACTGAACAAGAAAAGGGCGACTTTTACGAGCGAACTCTTATTTGCTGGTTTTTGAGCCCGTTACCTTGTACTCACCGGCCTCAGTGACTGCAGATTGAACTTGGTCTTGGGTGATCGAAATACCGGCTTTGGGTGTAATTACGATCTTGCCCATGCTGACTTCACATTTCTCAAGACCATCCATTTTGCATACTTGAGCCTTGATGGATTTTGCACAAGAACCGCAATGCATGCCCTCGACATCGTATGTGATGGTGTCAGCCAAGGCTGCTTGAGAGAACAAGAGTGCAGTGATAATAAGCGCTTTTTTCATAGGATCCTCCTGGGATTCAGCAATATGGTACTCCTGAAATGGGGATTTCCAAAGCGGGATTTTGCCTAAAATTGGGGCATTAAACGCCTTGTAAAGTATTTTGAAAAACTTGTTGAATTGCGGACTCAAGGTCGCTATAACAGATTCTCCAAATCGATGTGGGGTGGTAGTTAAGTTGGTTATAACGTCCGCCTGTCACGCGGAAGGCCGCGGGTTCGAGTCCCGTCCACCCCGCCATTTTCGCTAGTAAACTGAAAATGGCCTCTCCACACAAATGATCTGGATAATGAACCGAGAGCTTAAACTCTCGGTTTTTTTATTTGTAACTCCCATAGTTCGTCGGGGATTTTGCCGTCCAAATAGCGGTCGCAAGCTTCTGAATGACGCTTTTCTGTTTCTTTGAATCGACGCTTAAGGTTCGCAAGGAGGGCTTCTTTTTCCTTAGCTCCGATTGATTCGGCTCTTTCTAGCTCATTTTCGGTCCATTTAAGGACTTTCGAGCTGAATCTAATTTGGACTGCTTTGCCTTATCATAAATTTCTATGTTTTCCTTACCTTTGCCGATGATAAGGCCAGTTCGCTCCCCGGATTCGTCCCTGAAGGATAAGGCACTTCGCTTGTTTTTGACATCTATGGATTGTAGGAGGTCGGCGAAAGTGCATAAAAAGTCCAGGTTGAGATCTAATCTACTGAGTATGGCGTTTTTCACGACCAGGGGGCTAAGGACGCTTTCAATAAAATCCATATAATGGCTCCAGCTATTAAATCTGTTGGGATTAGTGACCTTTCTGTCGATGTGTGTTCTGTCCATTCCAGGCTTAAGAAATATGTACTTATCTTCATCAGAAATTTTAAGAAAAGGTGTGCGCTCTTTCAGATAGGTCTGCTCAGCCATAAATCCGAGCTGTTGTGACCTTTTTAAAACAAATTCTGTCGTTAAAGGTTCGTTAAAGTAAGTTTCAAGTTTATCAATCCCTGCAGCGATTACAGGTAAATTCTCAACCTTTGACGAAGCTTGCTCCCTTAATACCCTAGTATTCACCGCGTCTAAAATTCTGAAAAAAGTGGTAAAGGCCTTTCCACAATCGCAGAGGTTAAATGATTTACAGATGGGGCAAGGTGCTGTTACTTCCATGCACCTAACCTATAAGCATTCCGCGCGCTCTATGGAGTCATAGCTGTTCACGGCAAGATGCTTGGTAAGGCGGTTTCACGTGCGGCAAAAGTTCATCCATATTGCTCACTCGTGACAGTCTGAAATATCGGTAATCTTTATAAACAAGGATGTGTTGCGGCATATTCGTAATGTCTGACAAATGACTTTGACGGAATGGTAATAAATCGACAATCCTCCTTGTTTAATGTGTTCGTATCGTCGTCTTTTTGGAGGACTAAATGGCCGTGGTCGACCGAAAGAAGCTAGTTCATGAATTTGATCTTTTAAAGACTCTAGAAAATTTGAATCTTAAGGATAGATTGATAAAAGGAACGTTAAAATGTAGATGGTGCTCTACCCAGATACACGATCCGAATGAAATTGCATTGCTACAAAAGAAAGATAACAAGATAGTAGTGTGCTGCCGAAAGCTTGACTGCATATACAGATCTCAGAGAGACGCAAATGGCTGATATTAATTTTCTTAATCAAAGTCTAACGACAATTAATATTCAAATTACTCCTATTTTTTTAGCTAAGGCAGCCGGTGGTACCGTATTTACAGGCGTCATAATTAAACTTTTTCTTGATGGAAAGTTTTGGCAAATGTTGGCAGGGATCTGGGGCTTTGCAAATCGCAAGTACGCCGAAAGCTCAATTAACAAATCATTAAAAAAAATAAAGAAGAACCCAGCATTTTCTAATTTCGAAGATGGTCTGGCAAAAAAAGTTAAGTTTGATATTCAAAGTAATTTACACTTAAATGATATAGCTGAGGGTGAGACGGTTCTTATAGCGCTTAACTCGGCGAAATGTAGTCCATCAAATCTTACCAATGCGACCCTCCAATATGTTTCTAAATCACTATTGCCTAAGGCGGCGATGACTTTAGATCCCCATTTGGAAAAAGGCGTAATTTATGTAGTATGTAGAGAAGCATTTGTAAGTCAAAAAATGATATCAGCAAGAGACTATTTTGACTCGAAAATTTTACCTGAAGAGTATTCTAAAAATCCTACATTCGAAAAGCTAATGGAAAGTCTTCGAAATGTTCAAAGATTTGGACTTTTGACACGAGTTATTCTGCAGCAATTTATTGAGCTAAATAGACGGGACTTTGAAACTTTTGAACACTCAAAAATTAAGGAAGAAACGTCGCAGTTCGTAGACTTTGTTCGGGATATTACGGAACGAGAAGAGAACGAGAATAGTAAGCTGAAGTTTGAAGGAAGTTTTATTAAAGTGCGCTTCATCCTTGTAAGTTCGTCATATCAACTTAAAATGGGTGGGGTGAATCACTTATTAAATCGAATAAAAGCGCAGCATGATTTTGAGTATATTTATTTAATATGTCCTGCCATCAACAAACATCTAACTGCAAAGCGTGGACAAAATAAGAAAGATGATTTTTGGCAGGTATATAACGAAACTTTAAAACGTTTGGAAAAAGAAGATTTTCGATATACGGCGAAAAAATCCCAACTGGTCAAAACCAAAAATAAAAAGGGAGACTTAGTTGAAATCGGCGTTAGCTTTTTGACTCGAAATTACTAAAAAGAGAAAAAAAAGGGGGCACATCAAGGCGGCCCCTAGGTCCTTTTGAGAAATTAATCTCAATAATCGGTATGTTTCTATAATAGTAGATCGGTAAAAACAAGTAAATACTTAACCCTTTAAGGTCTGGTATTGAATCCGCAAGTTATTGATTTTAGGCAAAAATACGCAGTTCGAGTTGACTTTAATGGATTAAGAATTAAGAGGTAAAGCGATTTTAATGAAAAAATTTCATAAAAAATGACTTAGAGTTTTGATTTATATCCACCTTAGTGGCCCTTGCGGCTCAAATGATTGATGTATAGAAGTTCTAAACTCGTCCCATACGGCCCGCCATTTTCGCTAGTAAACTTAAAATGGCCTCTCCACACAAATGATCTGGATAATGAACCGAGAGCTTAAACTCTCGGTTTTTTTATTCGTGGGGTCGGTTGCGCAAAAAGGGATCGAAGCCCTTTAAATCAAATCCATCAATCGAATCAGGCGTTCGTATAATATATTAGTTGTTGTCAAAATTGTTTGAGGATCTCTAGTGATAAGCCACGTCTCGTAATGTTGATGATCTAAAAATGACCTTTTGAATTGTAGTATTGTCATGCTAGGAAAAAGAAGATAAGAGAAGAAACGAAAAAAATTAAGTATCAGTTTCCTCCTATAGCTGCTACCGAGTAAGTATTTAATATAAAATAGGAAGCTGGTGGAAGATCTTCTCGCGCCTCGAAATTCCAGTTAATCTTATACGGTAAATGATCATCAATAAGTTTATCAGAGATCTCTAAATGAATAGAAATTTTTCTTATATTTCCTACGAAATTGTTAGGCATTTCTAGTGGGCAGTCCGCTACAACCTTTGAGTAAATACAAATAAATGCAACCCATGCATTAGTATCTTGAGTAAAGTCTTTTATGTCGAACTGTCTAAGAAATGTGGACAGATTGTCTTTAAGAAGCTCAAACCTTACAAGGAGCATCGCTTCGGAGAATTGTGGCAATCGTGTTCCTGCAACCATACTATCGTAAATTGTTTGCAAGATTCCAACAACTTCTTGCGCCGGCGGGCGAGATAGACGGGAGTGTAAAACCCAGTCGCAGAAAAATCTGAGTCGGCCAAACTGAGCTGTCTCATCCAACTGTTCAAGAATTTTTCGGATACTTGCCATCAGGTAAACGACTTGTGTCTCTCTAATAACGCCCGATTCAACTTCTGCTCTAAGTTTTTTAGCAATATTAAGTTGCATGCCGCTTCCGTAGTCTTGAAAATCAGATTGAGACATTCCTATAGTTAATAATTTACCCCTATTCTAGTATACTTTACAGAAATAAACAATTTTAATTTAGAATGTAAGTAGGTATTTGATTTTTATGAAGACCTTCCTTAAACAAAATAAAATATACTTTGAAATCGGAAACATAGTTATTTTTACCTTTGTGACAGTGGTTCTTGCTAGTCTTAGCTATAACTTACAACTCAGAGCTAGTGAGAGAGATAAAGTTCTTACACAACCAGATATTCGTGTGCGTAGTAGTTTAAGACTGGAGGAGGGGACAAATAGATACAGTCATGAAGAGCTATTTATTGATAATATTGGAAAGAGAGTATTAGAGGCAACAATTGTCTCTAAAGATGTATTCATATTAAAAAAGTTTGGAGATAGAACTCTTGTTTTGCCAGTAGTCTATTATGTGGGAACAATGACTTATCGATCAACTGAGGGGACATTATTTCGATGCTATCAGCCAAATAATTATTCAAGGAAGATGGCTTTAAAATTGGAGGATCCGAATGTAGATTTTGAAAAGTTCGTTACCATCGAATATGTTGATCTATTTGGAGAGATACATCGAAAATGTTTTACAAATAAGAGTCTGAGATGGTTTTCGGGAAAAGATGCTTGTGATCGATTAGAAATGCTAAAAGAAATAACGAGAGATTTAATTCCAGTTGACGTCGACAAGGTGAATGCAGAAGTAATGAAAAAGGGGATCGCGCTTTAGCTATTGATTTCAAGAATTTCGAGCTCTTCCGATATTGACCACCTATTTTTGCTAGAAAACTGAAAATGACCACTCTACACACAGATGATCTTGATAATGAACTGAGAGTTTAAACTCTCGGTCCTTTTATTTGTGAGGTTGATTGCACCTGATCTGGCTTCGGAAACATTTAGTTGTGGAATTTTAGATATCTTAAGAAGATTCTTTCGAAGAACTCTTTTTTTCTTTCATTGGCGTGCTTCTGTGGTGTTCGGCGCCTTCAAAGTAAACATTATTTTTGGTGAAAACTCGATATTCTCTTCTGATTTGAACAACTTGTTCAGGGCCATATTTCCTGATTACCATAGACAATTCCTTATTTATGCCACCATAATATAGCAGTTAGAGTGGGCTAGGTTAAGGGTGCAGGTCATGATCACCTGGGAGTGGCCCCTATAACCTTCTATAACCGTCTATAAGTGGCTTGGGAAGGGCGCTATGCCTGCCCATAGAAAATCGGCGCAGGCTCTGTGGAAGTTAAAGGTCTCTGAGGAGGACGAATGGGTAAAAGCATGGCGGGGCTTCCTCAAAACAATAAGATGAGCCTAAAGAGAGGGAACGCCAATGGTTAAAAAGAAAAATGCAAAAAAGAGCTCACAGGTAAAATCTAAAAAAGAACTGACAACAACTGAATGCCTAAAGCAGTTCGAAAGTGAGTTTTGTAACGACATTTATGGGCACGTTTTTTATAGTTATGGACCAGAGGGCGAATCTCCCAACGAGGTGGCTTGATGTCAATGTATGATAATGCAATTGATGCGCTCATTTGTGGGGTTGAGGACTATCAAGTTGGAACCGCCGCAAGATATAAATCAGCTTTGCGCAATGTCTATGCTGGTCTGCTATTGATTCTTAAAGAAAAGCTAAGATGTATGGCACCAGAAATGGGTGATGTGATGATATCCGAAAGGGTATTGCCTCAATTCGTTAATGGGAAAATTGTTTGGAAAGCTAAGGGGCATAAAACCGTAGATACTAATTCAATTCAGGACCGCTTCAAAGCACTTGGAATTAAAATGAACTGGAAAGTACTTATTGAAATATCAAATGTGCGCAATGACTTAGAGCATAGATATACAGAGTTAAAAGCAGAAGCTGTCCAGGAAGTAATAACCAAAGCCTTTATACTTTTAACTGAATTTATGACTGAAGAAATGGATTTGGATATTAAAGAAGAGTTGGGAGACTCGATATATAATGCATTTGTTAATATAAAAGATATCTATGAGGTCGAAAAATCTCGATGTGCATCCACCTGGAGTGGTTTTAAAACTGAATCTAGTATCGTTAACGGATGTCCTATCGAGTTATTCTGTCCAGAATGTGCATCAGAATTAGTGATTTTAAATAAAGATGGCAGTTTAGATTGTAGGTTCTGTAACGAAAATTTTGATCAAGAACAGGTCATCGAATGTGTTGTTGAAAATCAGTTTGGTTTTGAAAACCATAATTCAGTTAAAGACGGTGGAAATCCAGGCAGCATAAGTTGTCCATCATGTGATCGAGCAACTTTGATAGTTGAAGATTTGGTTTGTGCTAATTGTGGAGAATCATTTCATAGTGACTGCTTGTACTGTAGCAGACAAATACCAGTTGATGAAATAGATGGGAGCGGCATTTGTGCTTGGTGTCAGCGAAGAGCTGAGAAAGATGATTAACTCATAAAGTAGATGATAAGAGAAAGAAGGTGATCTAAGTGTCTAGCAATACTGAGGGCAATGAAACATTAGCAGCTCTATTTCGACCGTTATTTGACTCAGGAATTACAGAGATCCAAAGCGCTTTGGATGATATTCAATCAAATACACAAAAGACCTCTGAATTGGGAAGATTCCTATCATATCATCTAATTTTAGAGAAATATTTGGAAGACTACATTTTAGCAGTTTATCCAGAAATCAAACGAGTGGATGGACATAAAGTAAGCTTTAAAAATAAACTTGATTTAGTAAAAAAACTTAACACTTTGAATGCGGAAACTTTTAGAGCCATCGATGCGATAAATCAGATTAGAAATGGGCTCGCGCATAGCTTAAGTGGGCGTGACATAAATGAAGGCCATAAGACGGCTGTTCTGTATATAGTTGATAGATGGGATAAGAGTGGTCAGTTAAGACACAAGCTGGAGCAGATTAATAATTTTTACTGTACAGCTGAATTTGCTATTTATTTGATACTGGTCGAACTTCTTATGGGTATTACACTAAACAACACGCAGCGAAATCTTGAGGAAGAGTTTAAAAAGAACAAAGAACTAATGTTTAACGAATTAATGAAGTTGTAGTCTATGTAGCCATCTCCACACAAATGATCTGGATAATGACCGAGAGCTTAAACTCTCGGTTTTTTTATTTGTGGGGTCGAAAATACGGTTCTGCACAGTCGATGGCAGAACTCACTTATAATCTCATTCATCTTTCAGATGGAATGTCAGATACCCTAGTCAGACTGGAATTCTGAAGTCGCGAAAATTTGTTTTACCCCTAAGTTTACTCTAATTAACATGGATTAAGACCAGATTGTCGCGATTCGGATCGAATTCACGACGTTGCTGTGAAAAGTTACTAAATTTAGTTCTATCATCGACAGGATTTTTCAGTGGAGAGTTAATGTCATCGAACGAGGTTTCAAGTTGTGCGGCTGAAATAATGGCGCTCAAAGAAATTTACGCGGCCATCAATAGAAACGATGTTTCTGCGGCTCTAACTTTTTTCCATGCCGATATCGAACGAATTGAGCCGGAGGGGTTTCCAGCTGCTGGAATAGTCCGTGGTCTCAAGGAAATGGAAGCGCACATATCGCAAGGTCGTGGGACCTGGACCGAAGGATCTTGTGAGCCAGAGCAGTTTATCTGTGCCGGAGGAAAGGTCGTCGTTTTTGTCCATGTGCGTGTTAGGTTGAAAAATGAGCCGGAGTGGATCGACGCGCATATTGCAGATGGCTTCACCTTCCGGGACGGCAAAGTTAATTTGATGCGCACGTTTGTCGAAAGAGAACAAGCCCTCCAGTGGGTCAGTGCAGGATCCTAAGTATTTGCAGGCTGCAGAGTTCACTCATTCTTTGTTAGTGCTAGCTGGGAGCCTTTTTTCTTTGGCTTGGACATAGCATCTGCAACAAGTGGATTTACTATTTATATCCTGAGCACAGGTTTCTTCCAGAATCTCCGCTGCATTAGCTATCTCTGAAGTTGAGGAATTTGTACTGATATAAACATTGTAACAACTGCGCGGGTCGGACTTATTGCAGCTGATTTTCATAAGAAGCTCAGCTTTCTCCTTATTGTCTTTTAGATCATAAAGATATGAAGCAAAACGACAGTTATAGTCCATATTTTGATGGCAGGCCTTTTCATATTGGTTTAAGAGCGTATGGAACTTTTCACCCTTATACAGAAAGAAAGCGTTTTTAAAATGACTGAGACTGACTTCACCCGGTAGTTCCTGCGAGATACTTGCCAGGCTTGCTTCTTGTAATTGCAAACCTCCGAAACCCAACAGTAGAAAAGAAATTGTGACAAAGTTTGCAACTTTCCACATTGAAAAACCAGTGTATGGCTTTCTCTTCAGGATTTGAATTTCATTAAAATCTATGTGAGTAGCACATTGCTCTTTTCTTCGTAAAATTTCAGCACGCAGTCTGAATAGTCCTTCTGTCTGAGGTTTCACAGGTTTTTCGTAGTGATGTTCAGGAAGGTGTAGGAAACTCTGACTCACAGCTGGTAAGGATAGTTGGGATCCGTCTTTGAAGTATATTTTTAAAGCCTGCATGAAGGTCACTTGAACGTCGACTATATCGCGAAAATGGTAAACCTGATCCTTTAACGTAAAGAAGTTCGTCTTTTCAATGATCGACGTCCGACCAATAGCGACCATGGAGCAAAGGGTTGGTATACTAGCCATGCAAAGAATCGCAAACATCAGCATAAGAATCGAAGCACCCATTTGCCCAGTAAACCATAAGAGGCCGCATAAAGTGGCGAACATAACCGTGCCAAATAAATTTAAATAAGAAACAATTGATGGGAGGCGCACATTGATAATGTCGGGATTTTCTCTCGAGACATTCTTTCCTTTTTTTCTTAAGTAGTAGTGCAGCCAAGTCATCGTAGAAGCAAACAGTAGTCCGCTGATAGCTCCTACTAGCCATCCTTGTCGCAAGGACATGGTAATGCCGAAAGAGATAAAGTAAGAGATAAAGATTGTTAGATTTTCATCTTTGCTTTTTAAGAGCTGTAAGAGTTTTTTTAGCATTAGAGCCTCATCGCTATTGTGTACTCATCGGCGATTTGTATACAAAAGTTAGTTTTTATCTCTGCGACTCAAAACGAGATCCTGTTGACGGTTTTAGATGCTGAAAGCTTAATCCATTTTTCGTTAATGTTTGATGATAAAACTCCGACCTGTTTGCTTATATATGGAACCGAAAGCTAAGATAGATGCGGAATCTCTTATCAGAATGATACAAGCTGAAGAGAGAGCCGAGTACCACAGATATAAGTTCGAAACAGAATCCCCTCTAAGCCGAATGTGTGAGAGTGCAGATGCTTTGGGACCCCTTGTTTTAACTGAAAAGTTGGGATTTACCCAATGGAAGGTCAGCGGAAACATTTTCTATTCGCGTTTTAGAAGTGGGGACAGAGTTGAGGTTAGAGTTCAAAAAACAAATGCTGATCGATCTGTTCGACTCGTCGATGGATGGAGGGTTGATGCTGTCAACTATCCTTCACCTGGAAAAATTGAGCTCATTATATCCGGAGAAAGACCTTTCGAGGATGACAAGATTAAAGAAGTATTTTTATTTAAGAGTTCGTCATCGATGTTTAAGAATCTTTTATTGAAAAAGATCAGAGATATTCCATTGTCCAAAGGAGCAAGCTTATTGGGACATGGAAATTATGATCTTTCTGTCGAAGACGTAAAGTTCAAAAAGATTTATGAACAGCTAAATGATACGCAGAAAAGCGCAGTTCACCATTTAGTCGGAAATAATCTGAGTGGTGCAATACAAGGTCCACCTGGCACAGGGAAAACGCAACTGCTTCAGGCTGTCATAAGATTGGCGTTGTCCTCAAATATGAGAGTATGCGTGACATCTTTTACAAATGCTGCTGTAGACAACTTGCTGGGGAAATATGTAAGGGGCGAGTTTGATCATGACTGGGTAAGGGTCGGAGATTCTGGAAGAGTTCGAAAAGAACTATATGGAGAGGATTTTCAGAAAACGAATTTTGTCTCTCCAAACTTTAGAATTCTGCAAGATGAAGAGTATAACTTAGTAGGATCGACACTTCACAAGTTAGCATTTAACAGTTCGTCGCTAGAATTTGATCTGCTGATAATTGATGAAGCTGGACAAGTTCCTCTTTTCTTTTGGCCTTTCATTCAGCGTCTGGCAAAAAGACTTGTGCTTGTAGGTGATCAATTTCAACTGCCTCCTGTTCTGACCGCTCAGCATCCAAATCTTCCATGCGATAGTATCTTTTCATTATTCGTTAATGATGAGACACCTATGCTTGAAACTCAGTACCGAATGCGACGTGAGATTCAAGCTTGGTCATCAGAGAAGTTTTACAGAGGGAAATTGTTCCCACATGTGTCTGTATCCAATCGAGACTATTTTGATAACAACCCAGCCTTTCTGACGGATAGTTTTGTCGTTCCTAAGATGTTCGATTCGGAGAATACAAAAAAGTGCTCTCAAAAAGAAGCAGACTATATTACGGATAAAGTTGAGAGAATTGTGAAGAGTAGAGAGAGTTTAGGGACCGTAGGAATTATTTGTCCTTTTCGTTCTCAGGCTGGTGTCATCAATGCAGCACTTCAAAACAGACTTGGTGTAGCAGCTGCATCCAAGGTGCTTGTCGATACTGTCGAGAGATTTCAGGGTCAAGAAAGAGAAGCAATTTTTGTATCTTTTGGAAGCTCGGGTAGTAGCCAAGAGGAACTTAGATTTCTTTCTGACCCTAGGCGACTTAATGTGGCAGTGACAAGGGCGAAGTCGAGATTCTACTGTCTATTCGATAAAGGCCTTTTTGAGCAGTCTCAAAGGGGGCAGTCACAGGATTTGAATGAGTTTTTGCAGTGGGTAAGATATGGACGAGCTTTAATTAAGAGAGCTGCCTAATTCCTGACACACGGGCAAGCCCGACGTGGATTGGCAATAGCTTTGTGTTCAGGATACCTCATCGAGGTAAAAAGCGCTCAGACAGAAAGTCATAGATCAGGTCCATAAAACCATATTTTAGAGCTATGGATCTGCATTCCTTAAAAATAAATTCGTTGGCGAAAAGTGAATTGGCAGCATACGATGCATAATACATGCAGAGGATCTTAAGTGCATTCTCAAATAGGAGAGGTGAATGAAAATTTTAAGTTTTATCCTTATAACGATTTTAGCGCTGAGTTCTTTTGCTAGTGAAAAGAAATTTGGCACTGGAGCCGATTTTTCAGAAGCAAAACCGATGTCAGAGATAATGAAGAACCCCGAAGCCCATATCGGTAAAGAAGTGACCGTATCGGGTACGATCGTTGATGTTTGCGCCAAACGCGGCTGTTGGGTGCAATTAACGAGCGACTATAAAGATGAAAAAGTCAGAGTGAAAGTTAAAGACGGAGAGATCATTTTTCCATTAGACTCTCGTGGAAAAAAGGCAGCGGCAAAAGGCGAATTCAAAAAGCTCGACATGGATTTGGAGCAGACAAAAAAATACCTCGAGCACATCGCTGAAGAGAACAAAAAGAAATTCGACCCAGCATCAGTGAAGGAGCCGATGGTCGTCTACCAGGTTCAGGCAACAGGAGCTGTTGTACAAGACTAAGTTTAGTCTCTGTTCCAAACGGAATTTCCTATTTGATCGGGTTTATCTTTAAGCCTAGCGAGAAAACCCGATATCAAGTCCATGCATTTGTCAAAATTAGTTTCCAATGCCATGTGCCCACCATTTAAAATATGCACTTGGGCATTGGGGAGGTCCTCTTTATATCGATCAGTTTCAATGAAATTGAAGAAAGCGTCGTGTTTGCCCCATATAATAAGAGCTGGCGGCTGGTATTTCCTAAAATATTTATGATATTCCGGGAACATGAAAATGTGATTTCGATAGTCGCAGTTCAGTTCAAATTGCATTTCTCTGTTGCCGGGCCTTTGCATCTGATGCCAATCAACGATCCAGGATTCCGGACTAATCCGAGAGAGTAGATCATCAGGAATCCCGGCCGTGTACTGCATCTTAACGCCTTCTTCACTGAGGAAAGCGGCAACCTTCTTCTTTTTTTCTTCAGTTGGGTTTTCCCAGTAATCCTTTGTTTCATTCCACTCAGGCCCCAAGCCCTGTTCGTACGCATTGCCACTCTGAACGATGAGGCCCTTTATTTTTTCTGGATTCTTGAGACAGAGCTGAAGGCCCACTGGGCAGCCGTAGTCATGCAGGTAAATTACATAGGAATTTATATTAATCTTCTCAAGCCAACTTCCGATGAAAGAAGAAATATTATTGAATGTATATTTAAATGCGGTTGGTTCTGGAAAGTCACTGAAGCCAAACCCCGGAAAGTCGGGAGCGACGAGATAGTAGTTTTCGGCGAGCGCCACCATTAGATTCTTAAACATAATGGAAGATGTTGGAAAGCCATGCAAAAGTAAGACAGCCGGATTTTTAGGTTCGCCGGCTTCCCGATAGAATATGTTTACGCCCCCTACATTTATATATTTATTTAGAATTTGCTTACTCATGCAGGTTCATTTTACGGAGTCTTATGCGTGTAGCCAAACGGACTGCGTAATTCACATAGGGGTCGAGTTTGATATGTCCTTAGGCACTCAAGGAGGTCCCGGTCCTGGAATTAAGACTCCAAATTTGGAATATATCAGTCGAAAAGCCGGCAGGCCGTCATATATTCGAGATGGCAGTGGCTTGGCATTCGCATTTTGGAATCCGTATCCGATCAACGGAAAAGGAGACAAAATGAAAACAACGAAAATGAGTACGGTTTTTTTGGCAGCGGTTGCCTTCGCAGCAGTTCAGAATGCACAAGCTCGGCCACTCGATGCTTCAGAGATGAACAATGTTCGCGAGGTTCTTCGCGCTTTGGATATTGATGAATCTAAGCTTTCAAATCAAATGATCGAAGAGTTGCGTAAACAGGGTCACGATTTGAAGTTCTACGATGACGCTAAATCTGAATACCAGAAGAAGTCCCTGGAGGGCGAAGTCTACATGACCTGCGGTGGTGGCAGCCATGGCAGCGATAGAGATCCGGTTTAACCTGGAGTAAGAAAATGAAGCAGGTTATTGTGAGTGCAGTAAACACGAAAGAATACCAAGGCATGAAATCACCTGTGCTTCTCGGTTTGATTTATGATGATCTGGTTCGCTTACTTAAATTTATTTATAATGCTCAGAAGCAGGGGAGCCTAATAGGCTCCTTCTGTTTCACAAATCAGATTGCATATCTTGATTTGTTTTGGCATCAATTTATCTTGCATACTCGTCTCTATAGCGAGTTCTGTCAGACAGAACTCGGAGGATTTCTGCATCATGATCCCGAACCGGAATCTAAAGAATCTGGAGCTGTAGGGACAGTCCAAGCTGAAGTATTTATTGAACAATTGAATTTGCTAGAAAAAGATATGGGTAAAGAATTCGCTCAACGCGTATTTTTTATTTATCCTGAGTTATTGAAGTGAGGGACTTATGTTGATGAAGACGTTTGATGATGGATATGTAGTTCGAGAGGTCTCTCTGGAAGAATACCGTTCATATACTAAGCCCCACTACGAGAGAGTGTTTTCAAATAGGGTTCAAAATTACGTTCCAGTGGAATTGGATGATAATAGCAGGGGCAAAATTATAGAGCGAAGCAGAGAAAAAAGATTTGAGCTGCGTCTGCTAATGTTCAAAAACGACGACCTGGTGGGCTGGCATTACGGTTGTGAGCAGAGTGCCGAAGTCTATTACATGCAGAACTCTGCTGTTTTGGAAAACCACAGAAATCAAAAACTTTATTCTCGGTTGCTTGATGTCGTACTGGACTGTGTTCATGCAGAGGGGTTTCAGGTCGTGGTGGGGACTCATCATCCTCACAATGCTGCGGTGTTGATTCCTAAGATTAAAAGAGGTTTCTTTATTTCGGGAATGCAATTTAATGAAAACTTCGGGTCGCTTGTCGAACTTAAGTATATTTTTAATACCGATCGCAGAGGCCGATATTACAAGAACTTAGGGTTGGAACTTTAGATTTTATCAACGCGAAGGTAGTGGAATTGTGATTTTAGCAGGTCTGTTGTTTACAAGGTCGACAAGATTAAACTAAAATTCAATTATGAAAAAAAATAATCTAACTCAGAAGCAACGAGATGTTCTATTAAAAACTCTTCAAGAACGTTTTGAAGACAATATGAATCGACATAAAGGACTTAAGTGGGCAAATGTCCTGGCTAAGCTTGAAAAAAGTCCGGATAAGCTTTGGTCGGTCAACGAGATGGAAATCTCGGGTGGTGAACCTGATGTCATTGCTCATGAAAAAAAAGGCGACATTTATACTTTCTGTGATTGCGCAGCAGAGAGTCCCAAGGGGCGTAGAAGTGTCTGTTACGATCGCAAGGCCCTGAACTCGCGTAAAGAACACAAGCCAAAGAACAGTGCGATAGATATGGCGGAAGAGATGGGAATCGAAATCTTGAATGAGGAGCAGTATAGACAGCTGCAGACTTTGGGCGAATTTGATCTGAAGACTTCAAGCTGGGTTTTAACTCCGCCGGAAATCCGAAAATTAGGTGGGGCTATCTTTTGCGATCGTCGCTACGATCAAGTTTTCACTTATCACAATGGTGCGGAGTCGTACTATGCAGCCAGAGGCTTTCGAGCCCTGCTTAAAGTTTAAATCACCAGAAAAGCCAGTCGCTTTGTAGCGATTGGTTTTAAACGAAAAAAAGGCCCGACGTAATGTCGAGCCTTTTCCGCAGATGCATTTTTTAAGTGCAGTCTATTTTTGACCAGGAGACCAGCCGCCGGGTTGGCCAGGCACCAAGATAACACCTTGATTCAGGCTTGATCTGCCACGACCCACGTGTTGAGTCATTTGTGCATCTCTCTTAGTCTTGACCACTTCGCCGTTGGTTGAAGTATTCAGAGTCAGCAAATAAGATGAAATATCTGTACCCTCGACAACATAGTCGATAGCGACGTCGCTTCCAGCAAGAGCCAGGGCGGTCTTGAAAGTAAATTGGTTTTCCAACATAGCTTCACCAAACCGTGCGTAGGCATCAGCGAACTTTTTGTCCTCGCCCTTAGCTAGATGACTGCTCATTTTGCTGAGTGCTGTGTACATAGCTGCTGTTGCTGCTTTGGTTCTGGATTCCAGCGAACGTTCACACTGTTCCATTGCCTTTGCAGGATTGTCTTTGTTGATCTGAAGATGTCTGTTGCACAGTCCATCTATGTCAGCTCCCAAAGCTTTATATTGAGCAAGGCTGTTTAATGCAAAGTTGGTCATCTTGGCAGATTTGCCTGTAGCTGCATTGGAGATCATGCGTTTCGTTTGTTCTTCGTTGAAATTTACGCGCATGGTGATTGTTGTAAATTTCAGTGTATCGACTGTCGGAATGTTCAAGTAGAGATGCTTTCTTAAGCCTGTCTTGCGAACAAGGTTCGTGATTGCCGACTTAACATTGCGGTGACCGGAGTCGTCATTATTGTAGTTCCAAACGAATTGTCCGAAAATGCCCTTACTTGTCGTGCGACCTGCAGAGTCCATTAAGCTATAAGCTGAGCCATAGAATGCTTCGCTTAATTGCTCGTGGTCTTCGAATACACGTGTTTTTCGCTCTTTCATGTAGATACCATAATGAGAGCTCGCGCGAGTATCATCGAAGAAGAATTGAGATCGTGAGAACTCATGAACTTTTCCTTGGCTCCAAACCGTGTTTAATACGATCGGAAGACCAAAGAAGAGGTTCTTGAATTTGCCAGATTGAGTAGCTGTTACTTTGTCCCATCTTCTAACGATCTTGGCATTCGGAGTTGCGGCTAGCTTTTGCGCAGCGGCCACGTTTCCACGTACGAAGTCTTCGTAAGCTTTACGGCCAAGCTCTTCGTTGATGTTAATCATGAAGGACATTGAAGTTGCTATTTGATCGAATTTACTTGTACCCACTGATACGAGTGCTGCACCAGACTGAAGAGATAGTGAATTCAAGTTCACTTCTGTTGTCTTCACGAATACATGAGCTGAGTCTACTTTTTCCACGTAAGTTTGGAATTGACCTTGGGCTAAAGCTGTTGCGTTTGCACCTACGGCACCTAAACCGGCTCCCGTAAAGAAGAAAACTCCACCTTTAGAAACATAAGTAGCAGCGTCACCTGAAGTCCAGCTGTTCAGGTCTCTGGCATCGGTCGGTGCGCTATGCAAACTGGGAAGTCTTTGGACAGCGTTGCGGTCTGCCGCATAACGGACCGTCATCATTTCTTTGCCCTTCATCGGTATAATACCGACCTGACTCCAGAAGGCTTTTGCTAAGCCATTGGCATTATCAAACCAGAAAGCAATTCGAGCTCCTAGTCCAGCTTCAATCTTATGATAATTGACGACCTGGAAACCGCTGCGGAAGTCGCGATACACCAACGTAGATCTTAGAGGAGAAAAATCTTGCGTCACAACACGAGTGCTAGCGCGAGTCTCATCGTGCGGAGTAAGGTTGACTATTTGATTTACGAAATCGAAGTCCAAGTAAAGAGCTGGCTCAAGTTTGGCTTTAAGAGTTCTTTCTTTGTCTTTCTTTGTTTTTGCAGGTTCTTGAGGCTCCTGCTCGCCATCAGTGCTTCCATCGGCATTGCCATCCGAATTTCCATCGGAGTTTCCGTTAGAGTTACCATTGGAATTCCCATTTGAGTTCCCGTCGGAGTTTCCATCGGAATTGCCATTGGAGTTCCCGTCAGAGTTACCATTGGAATTCCCATTTGAGTTTCCATCTGAATTCCCATTGGAATTGCCGCTAGCGTTTCCGTTGGAGTTGCCGTTAGAATTTCCGTTAGAATTTCCGTTAGAATTTCCGTTAGAGTTCCCGTTAGAATTTCCGTTAGAATTTCCGTTAGAGTTTCCGT
>DFXZ01000011.1 GCA_002381805.1 Bdellovibrio sp. UBA4095 | reverse complement strand
TTTTACTAACAACAGAATAGAAAACAAGTCATTTGCTATGGCATTCAACTTAAGGTGAAGAAATTAGATGCTCACGGCTCTTAAGAGCCTTTTTAATGACCTCTACTTCTTTTCTCGTAACGGTTGCTCTCTGCACGTCGACCGAATACTGATCTATCGACCTGTTGCTGTCTACGATCCATTTGGGAAGTGCAAAAATACTGGTAAGCCTTTTCTCTTCAAACTCCGCTTCCGCAAGAACTTGATCGTTCTCCAAAACAGCGATATTCCCGGTTTCTTTAACATAAAAGGGTATTATTCCCAATGACAAGACTTGAGGTTCCCCCAATAATCTAGGAAGCTTGATAAATGAGTCTCTTCGTGTCAAAAGAACAAAGGAGAGCCTATGAAGAAGCGATTTACCGAAGAACAAATCATTAAAGCCCTGAAGCGCTGGGAAGCCGGCGAAAAGCCGAAGGACCTTTGCCGCGAGCTTAGTGTCCACGAACAGACCCTGTACAACTGGAAGTCTAAGTTTGGCGGAATGGAAATTTCTGAAGCCAAAAGGCTGAAGGAACTCGAGCAAGAGAACAATCGTCTAAAGCGTCTTGTGGCTGATCAAGCACTCGATATTCAAATTCTGAAAGAAGTGAATTCAAAAAAGTGGTAGGGCCCAAAGCTAAGAGAGCTGCTGCGACCAAAGTTGTCGAGGAGTTTTCAGTGTCTAAGGCGAGAGCCTGCCGTGTTTTGGGCCTAAACAGGTCTACCCTCGACTACGAAGGTAAGGTTCAAGATGATACGGCCTTACGGGAGCGTATGCTTGCGCTAGCGGCGAAGCATCGCCGCTATGGCTCTCCAAGACTTCATTGGTATCTTCGTAGAGAGGGCCTGGTAAAAAATCACAAGCGCACAGAACGGATCTACGCGCTGCTTGGGTTACAACTTAAGAACCGCAAGAAAAAGAAGATGGGATCCGTGTTGAGGTTCCCACGACCGAAAGCCACTGCGCCGAACGAAGTATGGTCGATGGATTTTGTAAGTGATCGAATTGAATCTGGCCGACGGATACGTTGCTTTAATCTAGTGGATGACTTTACCAAGGAGTGTCCAGGAATTCTCGTTGAGTACTCGATTTCAGGGAGTAGAATTACTCGTTTCTTAGATGGCCTTGGAGTTTTACCGAAACGTCTTCGTTGCGACAATGGGCCCGAATTCCAGTCGAAGGCATTGCTTGAGTGGGCGTACCTGCGCGGTGTTGAGGTTGAATTCATTGAACCAGGAAAGCCAATTCAAAATGCTTTCATCGAATCTTTCAACGGCCGTTTCAGAGATGAGTGTTTGAATGATCACGCATTCATGAGTCTTGATCATGCTCGCTTCATCATTGAGAAATGGAGAAAAGAATACAATGAAGAGCGACCACACAGTGGAATTGGAATGAAAACACCAAAACAATTTGCACGGGAAATGCAGGCTATGTTACCAGCCTAACACATCGAGACTCAAATATCCCTCTTCCTGATAAAGGGGGAACCTCAGACTGTACCTGAGGCCCAAATTAAACGCGCCCATCCATTTCGTGTTAAGTAAGAGACTCTAACTTTTAGCGATGCCTTGGGTTCTGCGCAGTTTGTTTGAATGTTATAGTACGGAAGAGCTGAAGAAAATTTTAACATAGTCAGCTCATGCATCTCCTGCACTCCACTTCTCCTATTAAATAAATCTATATTATCCGATTCGTACTTAATATTAAGACAAATGGGTTTTTCGAAAGGCAACGGATCAGGTGTGGGCACATGCATGACGGATTCATTATCAAGAATGACCGTCACACACCCAGCACAAAGCAGAACTAGCGGTACTAGTAGGTATCTGAAGATTCTAATTTTTGAAACGATCATTTTTAAAAAAAATCCTTAGTTTTTACGTCTTCCGCAAATGATTAAGCCCACTAAAGATATTATAAAAAGAACAGATATCAGAATGCCGATCGAAGCATCGACTTCGAAACCAAATTTAGAAAATGAAGGCCTATTATAACGAATGGCTTCAGCTAAAGGTCTCAGACAAAAAAGCAAAAAGAGACCTGACAAAAAAACTCCAAAGGAGAATGCCCTAACTACCAATACCATCGGAAATTTTCTATCGCTAATTTTCTTGGTAGGACTAGCTAGCCGTTTCTTTACTATAATACCGACAACAATCGCTACAATTGGAAAAAGCAATACCGCAACATCTAATGGGTTTCGCCAAGAGACACCGGACGAAAAGAAGAAGAATCCCCCGACCAAAATGATGCAAAAAACGGAAATACCTACATATTCTGAATAACTAAATCTCAATTTCTTTGCCAACTAGGCCTCTTTACTAAATCCAGGGTACATCTTCTTTAGCTCCCGCAAGAGAATATTTTCATACCATGGAAAACATCCTTTTCCCACTTTACAAGGTGGTACTGCTCGTCTTCGGTTATCTGTCGCGATATCAAGAATAATCGAATACTCCCAGAAGAATCGAGCCTAGACTATTCAAGAAAGTAAGACTTACCGCCAATAAAATTCTGGATCTTAATAAGGGTGTATTCAGTTTCCGATTTAGTGACATTAAATCTCTGTTCATTTTTGTCTATTTCAATACCGACCTGTCCCGCATATCTACTAAATTTTCTTAGTACGCCCTGGCCAGGGTAGCTTTGTGTGATTTGCATCGGAATTTTTGTCTCACTTATTTTCCATGGAATAAGAGACAATCCAAGTACTACTGCGCCCGCATTTACTACCGAAAGAAATAGCGCTTCGCCCCTAGCTATTACCCGTCTAAAGATAAGAATTGAGCCTATGAATGCCATCAGATAGAATAAAATTCCAAAGCTCATATCCAAATAAAACTTCATACTGAACAAAGCAGCAATAAAGAACAGATTACGAGCAAACCCCACACCTATAGCTTTTGAGTAGGCGGACCTTTGTTTGAAGATCACTACAGCCTCATAAGACAAACAAACAATATTTAAAACGGACATTATAACCAGAAACTGCCATTTATGGACCTCCAGAGTTAAATAACTCAAGAGGCCCACAAGAAGATTAAAAATTGTACAGCCAACTAGTAATCTAATCATTTCTGAACATTCCCCTCAGGTACTGAATTTGTAGTATAGAAGTATGTTCCTTCACTAAATACCCCGATCGGATAAGCAAAGTTAGTTCGCAATAAATAGTTGGATGATCCAACAATTCCACCGAATACCAGACCAAATGCAAAGCCACTCTGATAGTCACCTGGTTTCGGATTCATTATATTAGTAATATCTAATCCAGCTGTTGAAATAGTCGAACCCGCCGCCGATCCTACGCCATACCCCACTGTACTAGGGATCCAATTAGTTAAGTTACTATATCTGAGATTTCTCATGAAGCTCAACCCTTTTATCGCGGTTCCTAGATAGCTTGCAAACCAACCCCCAAGAGCACCAAAAGCTGCAATTCCAACAAGAGACCATCCATTTTCTTTCTTTAGCATTTCTCCAGTATTTCCGCCGTATTTCGAAAGCTCGACAGAAGCTAAAGCGCCCAATGCACCGATAGTCAATGCAGCCACAGAAGCTGACATCATCGAACTGCCCGCAAGACCTATCGCAAAAGCAATAACGAAGATGAACTTACCGCTTGGATCAGTAGCAATTGTCGGACGATTTTGCACGTAAGTATAACCATTCACGAATGAACCAGGGTCACTTAGTTGACCTGGAGCCGGATCCTTTTGTAAGAATCGACCTATATTAGGATCATAATAACGAGCACGATAGTAATAAAGGCCTGACTCCTCATCCCATTCTCTACCGGTAAACGTAAAACTAGTTTTTACCAGAGGAGAAGACGCAATATCATTTCCAATCGCATCCTTTACGCTGCGTATTTTACCAAAGGACTCATAGTCGTAACGCTGAACAATTTCTCCGGAACTACTAGTAATATCCGTAACAGACCCTAGAGCGTCTTTAAGGTAATAGTATTCTGTGCGGTTTTTTCTTTCACAAAAAATGTCGTGAGCAAACATCGCAGCTCCGAAGGAATCATTTTTGTCAGTGATCTTGGTTAATTTGAATGAAAATCTATATAAATTAAAACACGTTTTTAAGGCTTTTACAGTAAAATTCAATGAGAAGACAAAAGAATACCGTCTTCGATCACTCTTCCTTGATCGAATTTGAGAATATGTATCAACGATAACTACCTAGAAGCGCAGATCAGCCTCAGCTCGAATCGCCAACTGGTCGCTGATATCGACGTTTTTGCAAAGGGAAATTCTCAAGTATTTTTTCAAAAAGAGTGTCCACCTTTAGCTTACCAATTGCCTCACGAAGTTGCTCTCCAGAGATTCGAACATATCTCATTGTGCTCGTAAGGCACCGGTGCCCTAGAAGCTCTTTTAAAATTACAATGTTAGTTCCGACTTTAATCATGTGCGTTGCGAAACTATGCCGTAACCGATGAGGAGAAATCTTTTTAAATATCCTAGATTTCTTTAAGTAGAATCTCACTCGCTCGTAAATTCTCCATCTTGTAAGTCTGTTTTCCGTCCTAACAAGAAACAAATACTGATCTTTTGAAGGATGCTTACGACAATCTAGATAGTTTCTGATGGCAACAGTTGCTTCGTCATTCAAATTTACACGACGTTCATGTCCGCCTTTTCCTTTTATACGAATCTGTTTTCGCGCTAAATCTATATCTTTGACCCTTATACCTTCACACTCGGAGGCTCTGATCCCCGTGGTGCATAAAAGAAGAAGAACAGCGCGGTCCCGAATCCCAACCACAGTTCTGGGATCAGGCGCATTTGCCAAACGATTCATCTCCTCTGCATTCAAAATATCGCCGGCAACTTCAAAGACGCCTTTCATCTTAGGAAGAAATCTTGTTGGATCATCAGATGGCGATATCAATTCAAAGCTTACTGCACATTTGTAAAATGATCTGAGCACTACCACGGTTTTATTAATGGAAGCGTTTCCCAAACCACGCACAGTTCTTAAATGTTCTATATACTCACACAGATCCTGCGTTGTTATTTTATCCGGAGGTTTACTTTGGAGCCTCACAGGAACAAAGTCGCAAAACTGCCTCAAGGTATCTTTATATGAAGCGATCGACAAAGAGCTTAATCCTTTTGAGTAGCAGTATCGAGTTATGAATATCTCGATCCATGTTTCCCAGGTCATTCATCCTCCTTTGAAATTTCAATACTTTCGAATACCGTTTGATTTAATACGTGCTTAGGGGCGTGCAGATAGACGCTGGTTTCCTGAGGAGATCGGTGACCCATAAGCTTAGCAATCACACCAATATCAACGCCCTGATCTGCTAAGTGAGAGGCAAATGTATGGCGTAGTGTTTTTGGCGTTATTTGCTTCACAAGTCCTGCGCGCTTTGCGCCCTCGGCAACAACATCGCCGACATCCTTAATGCTCAGGCCAGTCTTCTTTATCAAGGTCCTAAATAAGATCCCTTTAGAAGATCTTCGATCATTCAAATATGCCAAAAGCTCTGTAAAAATCCCATCCATTACAGGAATTACCCGTTCTCTTCCTTTTCCGGTTACTTTAAGTTCCTGGCGCTCCTGATCTATATCCTGGATACTGAGGCGACATAGCTCGCCAGTTCTTAAACCACACCCATAAAGCAGAAGAATGATAAGACGATTACGCCTTTCAATATGACTTTTGAGAGTGAATGCCCTTACCAACTGAATAGCCTCTTCAACAGTCAAAATCTCAATTTCATTTCTTTGGGCTGCATCTTTCAGATAGAAACCATCCAAAACGTTGCGATCCAATTTTTCTAATCGCCAAGCGTAGTCAATTAATCCGCGGATATGACTGAGTGATTTATTAATGTGCTTCGCAGTCTGATTTTTTTGACGACAGTCATTAATCCATCGCGTGAACTCAGGAAGAGAAAGTCTCCAAAACTCTTTTCCAATGCTGTTTCCGCTACAATAAATAGACATACGATTGAACGTGCACCGAATATCTTTGACTGTCGCAGGAGTGAGTTTCTTGATTGTTGAACAATAATCCAAATACCCTTCTGCAACAGGTCCTAGCGTGGACATGGCGACTCTCCTTGTTGTGATAAATAATTATTCAGTGGGTGCTTTTGAATTGCTTGCCAGCGTTCTGGCCCTGCAACATGAGTATATCGTTGAGTCGTAGAAATACTCGCGTGACCCAGAACCATTTTTACTTCAGGCAATGGAACGCCTTTAGCAAATAAGTTCGTTGCACACGTATGTCGTAACTGATGAACGTTGAATTTGCTAAGACCAGCTCTTTTCGCGCATCCAAATAACCTTCTACTGACGTTAACCCCTGATATACGCTTTCCTTGGCCATCAATAAACAGAGCCTGTTCATCAGTAACATTCCTTTTAATCAGTACGTTTTGCCTAATTGGAAGATAAGCTTCTATTGCACGCTCAAGACTCTCTGGGATTGGCATAAATCTCTCTCGACCATTTTTTGATACCCGAACTCGAAGAGTTTTTTCCCTTTGATCCCAATCATTAAAATTTAAATTAACAAGCTCTCCTCTACGCAGTCCCAATGAATAAAGTGTTAGAAAAATGACCGGCATCTCATACTGAAAAAGAATTTCTTTTACTTGAAAACACTGCTGAAAAAGTAACTCAACTTCTGAAGGCTTGAGACTCTTTGGAATATGAGAATTCAAAATTATTTTTGGGCCTGGAATCCATCTCAAGGGATTCTTCTTCCATACATTTTCTTGGACCAAATACTCAAAGAAACATCTGAGATCAGAAAACTTGCTCTGAATTGTTGTTCGCGCCTTAAACGCACTTCTTTCCTTGAGGTACTCAAGAATCAACTCGGCACTGATATTCGATAAATTCGGACGTGGCTTCTTTCTCTTGATCCACAATCCAAATCTTTCGATTTCGCGACGACGGTTTAATATCGTTGAAGCTCCGATTCCACGGATACCGAGTTGCTTTTCATAGGCATCCAGTAGTGCGTCGTATTGCTTCATTTTCTACCTCCATAGTGATTTTCAAGCAGAGCGACTTATAGCGCCTAAGTGCTTGAATTCACACGGACTCGAATGATTTCGCAGATTTGCGTAGTTGAAATGATACTTTTCGTGAAAATATGACGTACGATACGACGCCTTTGAGGTTGGAAAAACCTCGTGTACCGCACAGAATGGGCTTTATATATGGACGTAAATA
>DFXZ01000007.1 GCA_002381805.1 Bdellovibrio sp. UBA4095 | reverse complement strand
ACTTAGATCGTTATAGGTCGATATATTGGTTCTAGCGGCTTTTTTAATTCTAACAAAAATAAACTGCATAACTTCTGCCAGAAGAATTCGCTGAGCCGCTGCTTAAAACCAAATAGTTTTAACATACCTTTTACAATTAAACGCACAGAGATACTGTCCGCGCTCCCCTATAAAAGCCAAAATCTCTGGAATATACAAATGGTTGACGATATGCCCGCTGGTCATATGAAAGATGGGTCAGGTCTTCATCTTCGATAGCCCTTCAGACAGAATGCTTGGGTTATAGAGCGGAAAAACACATCAATTATTTAATATCCAAAGGTCGATCAAAACTGACGAGATCCGCGGCGGAAGGAAGCTAGTTACCGCAGGCGTGCTTACGAGCACGTTGAGGACAGCTAGATTCCGGACAACAAAGGAGATCGTTAGTTTTCATCGACCGCCAACTAGGAGATGGTGTGCTCGTATATATGTGCCTCTGCCTCATCCAAAACCCTCCCCATCTCCTCTAAGCTAAACTTTTCCGGATCCAGCCACATGGCAAGGTTCTCTTCTTTTAGCGCGATGATAAGTCTATCATGCCCGGCATGAACTATCTCAGGTGTTGGTTCATGAGTGAGTGCGGCGAACGAGTAAAAACCATCTTCGGGCGTTGATTCCCAGTAATCGTACAGACAAGCGATTTTAAGATCTTTTTTTGACTGAGGAGTAAATTGCACGACGAGATTTCTATCATCGGTGTGCGGTGCTGGTTTGTAGTTTAAAGCGGATACGTTTTCATAAAAGCTTTGAGCAACGAAAAACCCATGCTTATGTCCGAATAAATTTCGCCAAAAAGCGTTTCCGAGATTATCCCTGCGAGCATTATAGAGACCGTTATATTTTGTATCGATATCTGCCGGCTTATCGGCAGGACGGCAATGATATCTTGCAAGCTTAATAGTATTTTGATCATTTTCGCGAATGATGATAGGTGCGTAGGTCATGGGGAACACCCGACTATCGGTGGGAATAAGCTCGGAGCGTCGTTGGGCTTTTATTCTTTGCAGGAGTTTTTCAATATGATTATTAGCTATGCGCTTTTCATTAAGAAACTTCTTAGTTTCCTTTAGTCTTAAAGCCTCTTCGGCAACTCTGAGTCGTTCTTCTTGCTTTGCGAGATCAAGTTCGATTTCCTTGAGTTTTACTTTTTGGTAGGCTTTTATAAGCTCTCTAATTTCTTTTTCGTCAACGTTTTCAGGTTCATCGAATTCAGCTTCCAGGGCCTTACAGATTTTAATTCGATCATCAGTAAGTCTTCGGTAGAACATGTTTTGCAAAAGCTCATAGTCGATACGAGCGTCGTATTGAACACTGAGCTTTTTAATCTGTTGTTTTATGATCGCACTGTAGCACATGGGAACTATTCTAGTATGCAAACCACCAGCCTGTCGATAGTGTTCACATAGTCCCGTCATATAGAAGATGCACTGACTTCAGCTTTATGATTCTTAATGACGATTGAGGTTAGGCCTGTCTCCCACTCCAGCTAATAAAAAAGCCTGTCGGTTCATGGACAGGCTCTCTATTTCGAACTAGGATTTAATGTTTTTGGTTAAAACCCATTGCTGCTTAAAAATATGGAAATACTAATTGTTGATAGACGGGTAATACAGTCGAGTCCAATCTTTCAGAACGACTTCAAACTTATTGCTCAGCTGATGACTTTCGCCCGTTCTTAATTTCACATCAATATCTTCAATGATAAAATTATGCATTTCGGAAGCGCTAATATTGTAAGTAAAAGTTGTCGTTTCATGATTTGTTTCAATCTTCATCGGTTTTAGAAAGGAATTTGGACCTATGGTAATAGTAGCGGAAGTGCAAATATCCGAGTTGCGCTTGCTTTCTTCAAAAAGAGCTCTATCCTCATCAGAAAAATTCTTATAGCCATTCATTTCGACCAGATCATAGAAATAATCAATTCTGCAGTTGATCTTCAAATTATCTGAGCTCATTTTAAATCTGAATCCCGGCCAAAAGAAAACCGGAATTACAGGGACGATAACACCCCACGCGTATGCACCATAGGATCTATTTTCAATCTCAAACCAAACTCTTCTATCTTTATTCCCATTAATATTCACCCTGGAGCTGAACCTCTCACCGGGCAAAAAAATATGCCGTGGTGAAGAAAAATATAAATTAGGATCATTTGACTGAAAGTAGATATTTCGTTCTAAGGAAACACAAGAAGATACAAGAATTAAGGTGAAAACTAAAAATAAAAAGTTGAAAAGCAGTTTCATATTTAGGTCATCTTATATGATAGTTAATTAAATTCAATTTAAAAACAAAACAACCTTAATCGAATGGAGATACTGTCCACTCGCCCTACATTAATAGGACACTGAAGACCATCCCCTTCAGCCAAATTCTAACAGTTGGCGGTGTCCCTTGGACACGTAGATCGGGTTCCGGTCTATATCTGCGATAGCCCTTCAGACAGGCTCTCTATTTACGATAGAACTAATTTCTTATTACCAAATACCTATACCCAAGGTCGATCAAAACTGACGAGATCCGCGGCGGAAGGAAGCTAGCTACCGCAGGCGTGCTTACGAGCACGTTGAGGACAGCTAGATTCCGGACAACAAAGGAGATCGTTAGTTTTCATCGACCACCCTTCTTGCGGTGGGTGCTTTCGAATGTTCTAATCTTCCTCTCCACCCTCTCATCAATCATCTTACCAATCTGAACCATAAAATCTTTGGTAAGTTCCACGCCCTGGCTCGGTTTCATTTCTTCAACGAACGAAAGGCTTTTACCTTTACGTTTAGCGAGGGAGGCGTTCATCAATGAGCGGAGCTGCATGTTCATAAAGGTCTGATAGCCGATTCCTGTCTTTTTCGCCTCTGCGCGCAGCCAATCGACGACATCCTCATCGATAAGAGTTGTGATGCGCTCTTTTGTCGACTCAGGAGTAAAATCTGCTTCTGTGAAGAGATTCTTTTCATTTCTTTTGATCGGCTTGGAACTCATCCCACTTCTCCTGTATCTTTTCTGCTCTGGCTAAAACCGCTTTAACGATGAGCTTTTCGTCGCTCATGCTAAACTGATTTTTAGTCACGTGCTCAACTCTGCCGTCTTTTATGAACACCTTAAATTCGATGTTTTCCGGCGCGTAAATAACATGCACGTGAACATCCCCATGATCTAATGGCCAAACATGAATCTGCACCCTGTTGTTAAACCGAAAGATCAGGGCCATGCATATATTATATGCATATAATGCGCATATTGCAATTTATAAGTTATTTTAAGCAAAATCGAGCACTTAGGACCTTGCGGTCTATTTTGATCAGAATACCTAAGAGAGAGCCCTCCCTGGCATTTTTGATTTCTAATGTACAAGCTAGCCATTTCCAATATTTCTCCACTTACTATTTCGAGCGATGGTTTCCATTTTCAGACACTTTCATTTGAGCGCCCAAAACCGAGCTCCCAATACAAACGGTTGGCGGTGTCCCCTGGACACGTAGATCGGGTTCCGGTCTACATCTGCGATAGCCCTCCAGACAGGAATTCTATTTACGAGAGAACGAATTTCTTGTTTTTGAAATGCTATACCCAAGGTTGATCAAAACTGGTCAGATGCAAGGCGAAGAGGTTCTTTCGAAGTGAGGCGTACGCTCAAGTACGTCGCAACGAAGGAAGGTTCTTGCCAACGCAGCAGATGGCTAGTTTTCATCGACCGACCTACATCTGCGATAGCCCTCCAGACAGGATTCCTTGTGTTATGAATTAGAACTCTTGTATTGCAGCTCCTAATCCAAAGGTGGATCAAAAGTAGTTAGATGCGCGACGAAGGGAGTATTCGACACCGGAGGCGTATGTACCAATACGTCGAGGATTCGGATGTTCTCGACAACAAAGCAGATAGCCACTTTTCATTCACCGCTATTAAGAGTCGGTGGAGACTTTGATGACATGGCTTCTAGCCTCCGGATATTTCTTCACCACGACACATTCACCGACTCTCAGTGATTTAATCACGTTGGGATGAACCCGATACTCTTCGACTTCCCTCTCCGACCTCTCCCCCGTCCGTATCTGCCACCATAAAAACCTACTGGTCCTTTCGGTAACCTTCATAACGGATCTTGTTCCGGCCCTTGCGGCAATAGCTTCGGCGCTTTCTGAGTTTGATTGCAGGAACGCGTAGAGCGTGGATATGTTGCCGGTAAGTCTTGCTGCAAAAGTTTCCGATACTTTTTTAAGGTCTGAGAGTTCTTGGTGACTGAGAACGAGCGACATTTTCGAACTTCTCGCCCGGTCCGGGAAACTTGTGAACTCTTCACTCCCAATATCTGCAAACTCGTCGATAAAACACACGAACGGCTTTCGCTGTGCTTTTGGAATTTCCGCATCGATCCTTGAGGACGTGGCAATGAGATCCCTTAAGATAAACTTAGCAAGGCTCGGCCCTGCAATGCGGTAGCGTCTGGTATCTAGAAAGATAAACACAATCTTACGTTCATTAACTGCTTTAAAGAGGTTAATGCCATGTTCATTTGACTTCAGGTAATCGCCAAAGCTCGTGATCAGTAAACTCTCTAGCTGCACTTTTAATCCTGATAGGTTTCCGGCAAGTGCTCTATCGCTCAGATACTTGTAACACTCTTCTGCAAGTGTTTTAACCTTTGCTTCGGCGCTTGGTATCGCAAGGCATATATCTCGGAGGAAATCAGCCGAGCTCAGGCCCTGGTAAACGCTATGCAGGTCCACCTGCCAGCCGTGCTGATCGCGTAAATAGCAAAGCGCCGTCATCAGCTTTAACAGATATCCCATCGATTGGTTTTTATAAAACTCTTCCGACCAATTAAAGCTATCTATGATCCGATCTCGAAGCTCCGTCGCATTCCCATCAGCAATCACATTGTAATGACCAAATAACCCCTCATGGGAAAGACTAAAAGTTTGCAGGTCTTGCAACCTGCCTAATTTCCTCACTTCATCAATAAGCGCATTCATATCCTCCCGATCACCCTTTTGATCCAGCAAAAGCGCCCCTTGGCCTTTCTTTAATTGATCCTTAAGGATTTTAGAAAGTAGCACCGTCTTACCAAAACCGCTCGCTCCCAATATATGGACATGATGATTCAGTTCTTGCTGAGAAAGATATTCTTTCCGGGAAAAAGAACCACAAACCCTACCAACAAGTAATCCCTCTTTTTGGCAAAGGCCCACTGCTTCCAGCAGGGGCCTTATACTTTTAATGAATAACTTGTTCATGAGTCTTTTGCGTCTCAGCTTTAAAGTACTTCGAATAAGGTTGAACCGAAATTCCTTTCGCTCCTTCCGGAATTTCTTTTCTGATTAATTCCACCACCTCAGGCTTTGCACAAAAGAAGATCACTCCTTCAATGTTAGCCTCAATAAATTCTTTCTTTTTCAAATGACTCAGATATTCTTTGATCCGATCCCGGTAAAGCTTTGGATTCTTCTTAGCTACCTCAAGCTCCAAAAAATATGCTTTATCGTTTTTCTTTTTGCATAATGCATCCGGAAGATCCTTAAAGCTTCTTAGAAAAAACGGGATCTCCCTCAGCTTCGTTTCCGACTGCCAGTTCAAGAGAAAACCTAACTCCTCAAAACGAATTCTTAAATCATTGAGCATTAAATCATGATTTAATCTCGGCGGAAAAACACTTCTCTCCCTGATCGGCACCTTCACATCCGGAAAAGCCTTCTTAACCTCTTCGTAACCCTTGGTTGATGGTCGCATCAAACAAGACAAAGACATCTCCTTATCCTTGGTTTCGATTAAGCCCTCATCCAGTAACCTTTGAAGCCTCTCCTCAACCTTTGCGCCCTCAAAAAATTTACGAATGATCTGATCCATCGTCATATACTTCATCTCTAACAAATATAAAACGATCGCTAGATCCTTCTTCCTCTCTTCCGGTAGAACTGCTATCTTTTTTTCTGCCTGCACGCTTTTCACAAACTGGTTCATTAAAACTTCCTTTCTTTTAAAAGTTTTAAAACCCACCCTGCAAAAATTAATAACAGCCTGCGCTCAAAATAAACTCTACCTCATCCTTAAGATCCGGATCTCTTTCCGAAAAACTGATCCAGCATCATCACCTCTATTAAATCTCCATAGATCTCAATTTCTTTCTTAACCCGCTCATAACTCATCGGCCTCGCACACACATACAATACCCGATCAAAAACCCTCAATCGCTCATCACTCGATCTCATCATCATCACATAACGCCTAATCTTCTCTTCCAACACCTTCCTCGGCTTAACCGAATACTCCAGCTCAAAAGCAACCTTCTCCCCCCTCTCATTAACAAACAACCCGTCCGGAACATGACTCAGCACCAAACCGCCCGCTAACTCTCGACTCGATCTCAATCTCTTATCGCTCACCCAACAACTTGCAGCTCTCCTATTTTCCAGCATAATCCTCGATTCCAAAACCAACCTGTCATGATCAAAAGTCCTATGGTCTATCGTAAAACTCGGACCCAACGGATCTAACGACAATCTACCCTTCCGCAACACTTCGTAACCTTTATTCGTCAGCAAATAAAACCTCGCCCGATGCGAAAAACTATAAGCCGCCTTCAAAAAACCCGCCTTCGTCAATTGCTGAAGACGCCTTGTCGCCCACTCGTTCGACTTCGCTACCTCACCACTCTGTAACCTCGAAAAAAATTTCTCGAATACATTCTGGAGACTCGCAAACTTCATCTCCAAAATGTATTCAAGAATATCGTAATCGCGCTCCACTAAAACCACCGCGCGATATCGTAAACATTTCTTCTTCTCAAAAACCAAAGACATAAAAACTCCTCAGATAAATAATTTTTTTCCCCGCCCTCCTCCCCTTGAAATAGAAAAATATAAAGGCCCACTCCCAAGAAGTTACCACTTCCATACCTGGCTCCCGTTTGGGCTGGAGGCCCTAGTAAACTTCCCGCTCTCGTAGGGAGTGGGAAGTTTACTAGGGGTGGAGGACCGAACGGGAGCCAGGTATGGGGTTTTGCTTGCAAAACCCTGGGAGTGGGCCGCGCATTACACCTGCATCTTGGGTGCTGGAATGCATGCGCGAAACCGCTGCACTCGAACCCGCCATCCGGATATGTCGGAATTTTGAATATTGGAAGAGTCCCCAAAAGGGTCAACGGAGGGTCAACCAAGGGTCAACGGCAGCTCAAAATTAAGCCAAATCGATACTAATAAATACCAACCAAAAAGTGCGCTAAATATCTGAAATTAATGATGTTCCTATTGGTTTTCAATACTTTACGAATTACAGCTCTAACAGGCTCATAACCCGAAGGTCGTAGGTTCAAATCCTGCCCCCGCAACCAATTTTTTCTTAAAACTCAAAGAGCTCTAATCACCCGACTCAAGATGCGTATCGATTGGTAGAGTCACGGTAAATACAGTACCAACATCAGCCTCGCTCTTAACCGTCACTTTTCCTAAATGCGCTTCAGCGACTCCTCGAACTAAGGTCAATCCAATGCCCCAACCCTTTTTTTTAGTCGACTGGCCGCGACTTCTTTTGAACTGGCGAAAAATGGATATCTGATCTTCAGGGGAGATCAGATCGCCGTAGTTTTGAACAGATAACTGAACTTCACCTTTATTCTGTTTAAGTCTTATAGTTACGGGACTTTTTGGATCACCATACTTGATCGCATTATTGCAAAGGTTTTCAATAATTCTCCGCAAGGCTCTGGGATCCCATATCCCTTCTAAGGTCTCATTACCTCTATAAACAAAGCGATCACCGTGGACTGTAGATAGTTCTTGTAGCGTTTCTTTAATCAGCTTTGAAAGATCGCAAGGCTCGACATTGATTGGGATTCGCTCTCCGCTACGGATGCGATTTGCATCTAATAAATTGTTAATCATTTGATCGGCACGGTTCACATTACTAATGATCCGATTTACAAGTTCCTCGCTAACGACAAGGTCATTTTGTTGTTTCAAAATTAATTGAGCCGACATTCTTGCTGCCGCCAGCGGAGTTCTTAAGTCGTGGGTCAAGAGCGAAACGAAGCCTTCACGAAGATCTCGTTCATTTTCTAAATCAGCAACTTTTGTTTCAGAACCCGTTAGTCTGGCTGAGCTTTCCAATGATTCTGCCTTCCGCTGCTCCTGATCTATTTTGCTTTTATAATATCTGTCTAAGGCGACAGCAATTAGGTTTGCCAAGGTATCGACGAATCCCAAATCATTCTCGTTAAGTGGAGCTGCACCACCAAGCTGGAGAGCACCAATAACCTTGAGATTATCAATAATTAAAGGCAATACGATATAATTGTCTTGCCGAAACTCATCTGTGGATTGACTGTGATCGGTCTTATTAAATCCAGACAGGGTTGCCGTATCAGTCTTTAAATCATCAGATTGCGATATTGATGACCCGGTCAAATACCCAAAAGCCTCCCTTGCATTTAACGTGGCCAAAACCACGTGCTCATGAGTTGCTGTATCTGAATGCCATACGGCTGTTTTAGTTTTCTTCCCTCCATTATCTATAAGAACAGCAGTCAACAAAGGAAAAGTTTTGGAGGCACAGGCAAGAATGTGCGGAAAAGACTCTTCAACACTAAGAAAAGTGGCAAGATGCTTACTTATTTGATAAAGCGCATCAAGCCGATTAAAAGCGCTTTCTTGCGTATCAAGGTCTTCGTGAATTCTTTGTTGAGAACTGCCATAGGAAATCCTCCTATGATTTTCAGAGAAATCTTGTGTCACTCATGGCCTCTTTACTTTCTTAGAGGATTGACTTTTTTTACGAGGAGAAGTCTGACTTGCGCCCGGTAGAATTTCAATTCCATCACTATCAATTCGCATCTTAAATTTTCCAGAAGCATGTGAGGTGTTTCTTAATTTATAAATTTCGATGAATCGTTCCCGCTTGAGCCCAATAATATCTGAGGAAAGCAGAATAATTCCATCCACGACAGTCTCTTCCACCCCGAATCGGCTGATCTTATCGCTTCCATATGGGATATCGGTCGAAAAAAAACCAATTCCATGAGCCATTTGAACTAAGGTAGCCAGCTGAAACATTTTTTCTCGAACAATCTGAGGATCTTTAATTTTGTGAACAAAAACAGAGGCAGAATCTATAGCGATACGTTTTGCACCCATATGCTCAATGCATTCTTTGATCATATGAAGGTGCTTTTCTACGAATATCTCTGGCTGCGATACGAATCGAATCTCAATATTTCCTTTTTCAATTTCACCATCTACGTCCCAACCCATGCCTCTAGCATTGGCAAGGAGCCGCTCCTTGGTTTCCTCAAAAGAAAATAAAATACCCTTTTCGCCAAATTCTTTTGCTCCCCTATAGATAAACTCCAACAATAGAAGAGTTTTCCCAGTGCCTGAAACGCCAGAAACAAGAACAGAAGATCCATAGGGAATACCATCTCCCAACAGTGCATCGAGCTGTTCTATACCGACTCGAGCGCGATGAGGTCCGAGATTAGCCTTCATACTATCGGCTTCGGGAATGCGTTGAATTGTGACCCGAGGCGCGTATATTTGGATTCCTGCAGAAGAAATTGCAAACGCATTTTCATCCCGACTATGATCCGTTCCACGCATTTTAACGATCTGGATAAATCTTTGTTGTTCACCAGAATTCTCACGAATTTTAAGGGTAATTATTCCATCGATGATAGAAAAGACCGGATTGGTTTGAATATCGTCTTGGCTAAACTCTCCTAAAAGAAAAGTTGTACACTCCCAGGCCATTAAATTGATGGCCACTTCATAAGAAAATTTTCGGAGCTCGGTATGTGAGCTCGCCAAATCGTCGAAGACTTTGAAGCTGTCGATGACCACAAAAGCTGGCTTAATTCGCTTCACGTGACTCATAAGAAGATCAATAGCTTGCTCAAGTCCTTTTAAGCGTATGATTTCACCCAAATCTATAAACTCAACGCTTCCATCCTCAAGCTTTGCTGAGTCAAAAAGATCAAACTGCTTTAAGTAGCGTAAAGTTTTTGCCGTAGGTTCAGATAGGGTTTGGAAAAATATCGCACGCCTCTGAGGTGAGGCATTTTGGAAAATAATTTGTTGGGATAATATAGTTTTCCCAGATCCAGGCGTACCGGCAAGTGCCACAAGCGAGCCCTTCGGAATGCCACCAGATAGAATTTCATCTAGATTTCGCACGCCAGTGAGAATTCTACTATCCTGAAGGTTTGTTTTCATGTTCTCTCCGGTTTCTTACGACCTGAACTTATTTGTCGAAAAATTCTACTTTCAACTATATTTTCTGTCTCATGTTCATCCACTTCTTTAGATTGCTGATAGTCGCGTGTCACCTTATGAAGTTCCTTATGGAGAGGCTCTGATAATATTTCTGCCGTTATATTTCCAAGGACATTTAGAAGCTCAACAAGAAAATATCGAAGTGCTTCTATCAATTTTTCAGCATTCTCATTTTTAGCATTTCGAACCAGCCCGGCAAAACCTAGTCCGCCAGATTCCAGTTTGACTACCGAAAGGAGCGGAAATTTTTCAACGCTTTGAAGACGAGCACGCTCCAGAACCACCTGCAACGTAACGCTACTTAAAGTTTTGAGAGTTCGCTTCTCGATGGCATAAAAAGCTTTACCAAAGAGCTCAATCTGCTCTTCAACTGGGAGTCCTTCCGTATTTATTTTTTCCCAGGCTTCAACTTGGCTTCTATGCAGATCTCGCTTTTTTACGGTCATGTCAGTCTCGACTTTTTTGAAACGACAAAACTTTTTACCGTGGCTGCGAAGTCATCTAAACCCATATTCTTCTGTATGATACCTGCGACCTTTACCCGAGGAGCTTCATCCAAACCTGTCACTAGGACAACAGGGGTCTCATTGAAAATCCGCTCATGATCGGCCTTTAAACGTGCGACGAATTCTAAGCCATCCATAGTTTCCATTTGCACATCACATAGTATTAAACTGAGGTCGCTATTTTTCGAAACTATCTCAAGTGCGGTTTTACCATTATTCGCAGTGAGGACTTCAAAACCTTCTTGTTCAAGAATCATTTTTTCTAAAAATAGCATGTCAGGACTATCATCAACCGTAAGAATCTTGGCTTTGTCCAACTTTTCCTCCCGCCAGTACCGCGAACCCTCTCGAGTCGCCTGTCTTCTTTGGCAGACTTTACATTTTTTTATTAGCCTTAAGCTCAGACCAAACTTATTGGAGATTATCGAATTCTGTCAAACTGTGCGCCTCTCCATGTTGTTTGTCAGTTCTATTCTCCTTAGCAGTTGGATATATGCAATTCCGGACAAATTTTACTAAAAAAGAGGGCCTTAATGACTTGGTAAGGTTCGATTCTAACCTTTTAGCTAAACATCTCTTGAGAGAATGAAGAACCTAAGCAGAACCATTTAGCGTACACTGAGTGTACTGCAAAAATGGAATATAGCGTTATACTCGCCGTCCCACTCGGTAAGCCAGGCACTCCACTCTGTATTTTGTAATGTTAAGGATAAAATATAAACACGAATGATATTATATGCCTGTTTTGAATTATAGAGTCACGTTTATAATCGGCAATTGCTCCTCTGGTTTGCAAACGTTTTGATGTGGGTGAGACTGGGAAAACCTGTTGGCGCTGCCTTACAGATATGGTACGGCTGCGGCAATCCCAAAACCTAATCTTTTTGGTTCATTTTTTAATACTAATACGCCTACTTAGAAGAACCAATGAAACTAGGTTTATTATTTAAAGAATAAAATAGTAGCTGAATTCGGCGAAAGGCACTAAATGAACTGGCTCAATCTGGCCTTCGAAGCCATCGGATGGATTTCCACTACCACGTTTCTTGTCTCCATCGTTCTCCCAAAGCGAATGGCTCTTCATAGTTGGGGTATATTCACAGCTATTACGACTGGCATCTACGCTTTTCATCATGGCGCGACGGCTATTTGGGTTAAGTGGGCAATTGCCTTCTTCTTCCACGGATATATGTGGTTGAAAATAAAGCGCGAATTGCCGAACGAAAAACCTCTTTCTGAGAATTAAACCAGTCAACCGGCCTTGAGAGTTCAACATATAAAGCCCCCAGCACAGTTCGAATCGACATAAAAAGAGAAAGTGTTCAGACTCAAATGATTCTTTCGACTTCAACAGTAAGATCGAATACTGATTCAGTCCAGTTCGTTATTCTATGTAAGACTTCAGAAACTCTCGATGTGACTTTCTCTTTCACTTCTCGCTGCTATCATGGCGAATGGAATTTTAACCAAGCAAAATCATACTGAGGAGGTCATATGGAACAAGGAACTCTTAGTTCGACAATTCTTAATAAGGGCGATCAGAGCGAAGGACATTTAACAAAAACGATCGAGGAACAAACATCAAAAATTCCTTCGGTCTTCTATCTCGCTGTTGCTGGCGGAGCTATTGTTCTTTCTCTGGGGCTGTTCGCTACCCAAGAGAAGAAAAGCATCGCTAATTTTGTAGGATTGTGGGGTCCGACACTGCTATTGCTCGGCTTATATAATAAAGTCGTGAAACTTGAAGGCTCTGATCGCTACAGTCGTCCAGAACTGCATTAATCTATCACGAGGCCTCTCAAAAGGGGCCTCTTCTAAACCGATTTCTTTTTGGCCCACTCTTGCTTTGTAAGCAAAGTGACTGATTCCGATTCGAAATCAAAAATAATTTTAACTTCCTGACGCTGGATTTGCCTTTTGACGGCCTCTATCTTTTTTTCCAAAGAAATTTCGACCTGCCCATAATCGGTGCCTTCTCTAAGAATGAATGACTCTACAAGAGCCACCAGAACTTCTTCCGAAAGATTTTCGGCCGGAACTTCCACCGGACTGGGACAATCCTGTTTCTGAATCTCCATAAAAACCCCTTCTATTAGCTGGACTTACTATTCACGAATTGAAACACTCCCTCTTACCAGAGGCAACTCGGTTCAACACTAAAAATCAAAAACTGCCTGCATTATATGCATATGATCCGTTTTCTCCTTAAGGATGGTCCCGTCCATCCGATACAAGATGAGATGCAACTTCTCTTCATTTTGTTATTCCAATTCTTAAGTCTGTTCTGCTGGGCTTATACCTATGAGGTGGAAGCTGGAGTGATCAACCCATCTCCGTTGCGCTACAAAGCCTTGAAGCAATCCTTCCAACGTGCAGGTTTAGCATCCCTTAGCGACCAAGCCTTCGTAAGTAGCTCATTGAAGTTCGATTTTGCATTTGCTTCGTCTGAATGGAAAAAATTCGTTCTTATAAAAGAAGGCCTTAAAGCGCCAGCCTCAGATCGATACAAAATATTTCACGCAAAAGACCTCAGCTCTTTGGTAGTTAATTTTGAATTTCAGGGGTCTCACTACGTCCTGATAGCAACGGGGCTGACAGCTGCGGAACTGAAAAATCTGTTCCAAGACATCGCACCTCTAAAAGAAAATGCTCAACTTTGGAAGCTTCGAGCTTTCTTCCCTACTGCTCAAGCTGCCCAGTGCGCCTCACCAGCGCTTACGTCGACTCAAAAACTTGCTCCGACCCTAAGGCATATTGAAAACGTCGAACTCCTTAGGACAATCGGCAAGTGCAGTGGCGATGCACTCAGGGGCGCCTATCAGGGAGCGGAAAATACTCTTAGCTTCTTTAAGGTCCTGGCCCAGAATCCCGCAAAGCTTTGGCAAGAGATGAAGCAATCCTTTGATGAACTCAAGGCTTTTACTATGAACATGCAAACGGAAATAAAAAAGATTCTTGCGAATATGCAGACACTCAGCGTGGAACAGCGGCTTGAACTGGCATGCACTATCACTGGCGAGCTCTTATTGGGAACGGCCACTTCATTGGCTGTCGGAGGGTCCCAACTTGCGAAACTACTTCCGCAACTTTTGTTGAAGTTAAAAAACTCGACCCAACACTTAACACTGCTTGCGGAGCTACAAAAAAAGGGCTTCACAATCCCCGACATTAACGTCAGCACTAGAAAGATACTAAGCTGTGTTCAGTAAAATTATATTTGTTGTTTTTATTCTAACTAACTCTTTGGTAGCGAAAGCCAGCGACAACTGCATTTTAAGCGCAGCGCTTAAGGACCCCAAAATAGCTAATAATCCGCAGTTCTGGAATGATTACGCAAAGATCAATAGCAGTAAGCTCTCGTCCGATAAAGAGGTTGAGTTGCTATTGGAGAAATACAAACTATCTCTGCAGTCGGCCCCTAACAGCAGAGCGGAATTCAGTCCATCTAGAAAGTTTAATATCCAACATAAGGCCGAAAAAGAAATCCAGCACCTACCTAAGAATCTGCATCAGAAGCTCGACGAATTTATCGCTACAGCCACAGCGTCTAAGGGATTGAAAGATCTTTTAGATAATCCGGGGCGGTGGCACTATGAAAAGCTCCCCCAGTTTGGCAGCAAAGCACATTCGGTCAGATTGAACGATGGCTACCGAGTACTTTTTGACGTTACAGATGATGTAATAGAGATACGCCGCGTGAACAAAGGACAAATCCACGGAAACTGATCCGTATTCAGTTGTTCCTACTCTGCCAATCATTCCAAGAGCAATTTGCGAACAACGCTTTCTTATTTTCCTTTAGATAAACTTCGCCAAAACTTAATCCGGTCAACTCCTCTATTTTTTCAGGACAAAGTACGTGCTCTTGAATGGCTCCGCGGTCATCCTGCCGCATCAAGAAACCGATCGTCTTTTGAGGAGGCGTCAGATCGATTAATACTCGGTAGTAAGCCTCCGGAATCGATATCTGAGTTTCTAGCTTAGGAAGGTTCTTAGACAGGACCGGCCCGACAATTACTAGCACCCGTCTTTCTTTTTCGGCCTGCTCGCGCTGCCAACTTTCAAGTCTTTTCCAGATACCTCTGTTGAATCCGGCTTTTTGCGGGCTGAGATTGGAAGTATATGCGACGTCTTCTACGGCTGTTTTGCTATACCTGAAACTTTCAGCATCCGCTAAGTGCCCTCGGTCGTAACCATTTTTGGCGTAAGGTTTGTATTCCTTATCTTGAACGTAACAGGCGCCCTGCAAACTCGAATCAGGCACATATGCTTTCTTCCAACGCGACAGGGAGCCGTTATGTTGAACTTGTTCTTTGGTGAGCTCAAATTGCACCCAGGCGGCGATACGATGACTGGGGTGGCAAGCTAACGAATACGATTTTTTGTGTGAAACCTGCAATCCTGAATGCAAGGACGTATTTGTTACCCCAGGCCACGGCGACAATTCCTTCTCGATAGTTTTTTTGGGGGACGTTTGACAACCGACTACTAGGAATACAATCAGGCACAAAAAATAATTCACCATTACTTAACAATAAGTAGTCTGACCGAGCCAGGCAAAGACTTTAATAGACCCGGCACAGATTCTGCTTTACCGATTCACCAACCTTCGCAGTTCGCGCGATTCACCCACCAAATTTCCGAGCTTTCGAACAAGAGTCCGGAAGGAGTTCAAATGACTAAGTTTTTCATCATCCTGTTTATAATTTTCCCTCTGACAGCATTCGCCTGCCCTTTTGCCGACAGCCAGCTGCCGGACTTGGCAGACTCTTCATATTTTACCCTCGGCGCAGAGTCCCACATAAACTTTCCAGCAAGCTTATTTAAGGCTTTCGAACAACAACTTTCCTCATTCGACACCGAGGAGTGCCGAGATGCCATAAGCTTTAGAAAGCTCCTCCACAAACCGACTTCACAACAATTTTTCGTGATCTCTACCAATCAAGATCGCTGTGATGGGGGCAACACCTACGGCTTGATCCTGGTGTCTGAGGACCTAAAAGCAGAAAACGTCGTTGGAGTTATCCAAGACTCTTTTATTTTCTGCCAATAGATCAGGCACTTTCTGAATCTTGAGTCCTAGCAAGCAGCGCCAAAACAAACTCCGCCTAGGTATTTCGGACCTCCCGCTTGAGAAAACCCCATGCAAATGCTAATTTAGCAGGGACCAAAAAAAGGAGTCCCCCTTGTCATTTCATTGGATTGGAAAATCAGATTGCGGTTCTACAGTCACCCTTAAAAAGCTCGATTTGAGCCAAATAGAAAAACCATCTTATGCAACCCCTGATTGGATCACCGCTAATTCCGATTTGCTAAGAGTGGGTGTCTCTATAGATGTAGAGACAACGGGACTAAGCCATTCAGATGACACGATCATTGAAATCGGCCTTCGACAGTTTCAGTTCAACAAAGCCACAGGAGAGATTCTTTCTGTCGGTAAATCCTACTCTTCTTTTCAAGACCCCGGAAGACCTCTTTCAAAAGAAATCACCATTATAACGGGCATCACTGATCAGATGGTTGCGGGAGTAAATATCGACTGGTCCGAGGTAGACAGTCTGCTTAGCGAAGCCTCGGTCATCGTAGCTCACAACGCCAGATTCGACAGACCCTTTATCGAAAAGAAATCTAAGATCTCAACTCAGAAAGTATGGGCTTGTTCAATCAAACAGATCGACTGGTTTAACAAAGGTTATACCAGCCCAAAACTTGAGTTACTGAATATCTATCACGGTTTTTTCACGGACTCCCATCGCGCAATTAATGATGCTGAAGCATTGCTCTATCTGCTCAGCCTGCCGCAACCCGAATCACAGCATTCCTATTTAGCAGAGCTTTTAGCCAATGCCCGGCGCACCATGACTCAAGTCATTGCAAGCTCAGCACCTTTTGAGGCTAAGGACTTTCTTAAGAGTCGCGGCTACAGCTGGGACAGCCTGAACCGTTTTTGGTCAAAACTCATTTACAAAGACGAGCTTGCTGCTGAAACAGCTTGGCTTGAAGAGACTGTTTATTGCGGGACCTTTGGTGGGATCACTCGAGACATCGCCCTGACAGATAACTTTAAAAATTAGAAATTTGTTTCTTAGCCATAGAAAGATCTCCTGAATAGACATGAACGCCAGAACCCTTCATTCTTGAAAGTATGGAAACAAGAATTGGAATCTCGGGTTGGCGATACACTCCGTGGAGAGGAATTTTTTATCCCGAAGAGCTTAAGCAAAATCAAGAACTCTATTTTGCAAGTAGACAGGTCGACACTATAGAAATCAATGGCACTTTCTATGCCACGCAGAAACCGGAAAGCTATCAAAAGTGGCATCAGGATACGCCAGCAGACTTTATCTTTAGCGTGAAAGGCCCACGCTATATTACACACATCCGCAGATTAAAAGACATTGAATTGCCCCTGGCGAATTTCTTTGCCTCTGGAGTGTTACATTTAAAAGAGAAGCTCGGACCTTTTCTTTGGCAATTTCCTCCAAACTTCGTTTTTGACGAACAGCGACTGGGGAGCTTCTTCGAAAAACTACCTAGAACATTTAAGCAGGCCACTCAACTGGCCGATATGTCGGATCGACTGTCTCCGAGCTATCCCCTTGATCTTAGAAAAGCGAATAGGAAAATCCGCCATGCCATCGAGGTACGGCACCATTCCTTCGAGAATCCATATTTTATTGAACTGCTTCGCAGACACAACATCGCGCTGGTTTTTGCAGACACTGCCGGGAAATGGCCCTACATCGAAGACATTACCAGCGACTTTCTCTATCTCCGTCTGCATGGAGATGAAGAACTTTACACTAGCGGATATGATGACTCCACTCTGCACTGGTGGGCTGATCGCATCGAACTCTGGAAAAAGGGTCAAGCTCCCGCAAATGCACTCACTTTGACTGATCAACCTGCCCCCACTAAGAAGAGAGACGTGTTCGTCTACTTCGATAATGATGTCAAAGTTCGCGCACCTCAGGATGCTTCCACGCTGTCAAATATGATTTCTCACAAGCGCCACTAAGAACTTTTGGTTAAAAATTTTGCCACATTTAGAATGGAACCTTGCCATTACCAACCAACCTTTTAAAAGGAGGTCTCATGAGCCGACTCGAAAACTGCCGAGTTGCTATCTTAGCTACGGATGGATTTGAAAAGTCAGAACTCTTTGAACCCAAAAAGTCCCTTGAAGAAGCCGGAGCCACGGTGAAAGTAATTTCTTTGAAAACGGGCGATATAAAGTCCTGGTCCGACGGGAACTGGAGTGACCATATTCAAGTCGACGAAGCCATCGATAAAGTGAATGCGGAACAGTTTGATGCACTTATGTTGCCTGGTGGCACGATGAACCCTGATAAACTCCGTATTAATGATAAGGCTGTTAACTTCGTCCGGAAATTTGCAGAGTCTGGGAAGCCTATCGCAGCCATCTGCCACGCCCCTTCACTTTTAATAAGTGCTGATGTTGTCAGAGGCCGAAAGCTCACGTCATACCCCTCAGTGAGAGTGGACCTCGAAAATGCAGGAGCCCAGTGGGAAGATCGCGAAGTTGTCACTGACAAAGGCCTCGTCACCAGTCGCAACCCTAATGATATACCGGCATTCACCAAAAAAATGATCGAAGAGTTCGCCGAAGGCCGTCATGAGCCTCGACAGCAAAGGTCGCAGCAAAAATCCACAGAAGCACGCAACGTTCAGTAACACTTACACGCTGGGAAAAAATCCCAGCGTGTTGCGCCGCGCGATTGTTCGTCCCAACAAAAAAATATAAGCTGAGACATGCTTCATATACCTGTTCTCATTCAAGATCTTGGCTTTATCCTTATTACTGCAGCGATAGTAACTCTTATATGTAAGTATCTGAAGCAGCCTGTCGTTCTTGGTTATCTGATCGCAGGTTTTTTGGTCAGCCCGCATGTTCCTTTTATCTTTACAGTCTCTGATACTGAAAGCATCAAAGTCTGGGCCGAAATCGGCGTTATCTTTCTGTTGTTCGGACTAGGACTAGAATTCAGTTTTAAAAAACTCGCCAAAGTAGGTAAAAGTGCGACGATCGCTGGCTTAAGCGAGATCGGCTTTATGTTGGGAGCCGGCTATTTAACAGGCCAGATGCTGGGATGGTCTAAGATGGACAGTCTCTTTTTGGGAGGCATCCTCTCCGTTTCCTCGACAACTATTATTGTCCGAGCATTTGATGAACTTGGGATGAAGGGACGAAACTTCGTTTCTTTGGTCTTCGGAATTCTTATTGTCGAGGATCTTGTTGCCATCCTACTCTTGGTCCTGCTTTCTTCCGTCGCAGCAACACAGTCGCTCTCTGGAACAGAACTCTTTTCCACCTCGTCACGCCTGATCTTCTTCATGGTTCTTTGGTTTCTGCTGGGAATATATGTCCTTCCGATATTTCTTCGCAAAGTCGAAAGGTTCCTTTCTGATGAAACCACTCTGATTGTGTCGATCGGCCTATGCCTACTAATGGTAATGATCGCCACCAATGTCGGTTTTTCTCCAGCTTTGGGTGCTTTCGTGATGGGCTCCCTATTGGCTGAAACAAAGTACGGCCATCGTATTGAAGGAATTTTAATTCCAGTTCGAGATCTCTTTGCAGCGGTTTTCTTTGTATCAGTGGGCATGATGATCGATCCAAAAGTCCTCTACGACTATTTCGGCGTCATCATGCTAATGACAGCTATCACGATCGTGGGCAAACTGATCAGCTCATCAGTCGGAGCTCTTATTTCAGGGAGAAGTCTAAAAACATCCGTACAGGCCGGGATGAGCCTTGCCCAAATAGGTGAGTTCTCTTTTATTATTGCCACGCTTGGAGTCACGCTTAAAGTCACCAGCGATTTTCTCTATCCCATTGCTGTCGCAGTTTCTGCCGTCACCACATTCACGACACCGTACATGATTAAGTACTGTGATCCTATCTACTCCTGGCTTGAAAACCGAATACCCAAAACGCTTAAAGATCAGTTGGCCAGATACGAAACAGCCATGTCGACGTCCTCGGGAAAAAATGTTTTCGAACTTATCTGGAACGAATATGGAATGAAGATTTTCCTGAACTCCGTCGTCGTCATTGCCATTGGCTTTGCCATGAGCAAATTGGCACTTCCCAGAGTCTCATCAGAAATCGAAAATTACCCGTGGCTGAATTTTTTAATCGGGCTGGTTACCTTGACCATATCAGCCCCCTTCCTTTGGGCCATCTTATTTGGTCGTCCATCACATACGTCTACTTACTCCCCCGAAACAGTCATTCAACTGAAGCGTCTGCAGTTCGGGATCATCTTGGTTCGCCTATTGATTGGAACTGCTTTAATTGGTTTCATAGTAAGCCGATTTTCCACAGAAAAGTTTTCGACATCGCACTCAGTGGCCGTGATAGTGATTATTGCTCTGGTGATCATTGGGGTTTACTTCAGCAAGCTAGCAGAACCCTTCTACCAAGCAGTGGAAAAGAAGTTTCTTTCCAATTTGAATGAAAGAGAAAAAGCCGAACTTGCTGTTGCCAACACAAAGCCCGAGCTCGCACCCTGGGACGCCTCCTTGACCGAGTTTATTATTTCTCCCTACTCTTCAGTGGTCGGAAAAACGCTTCAGCAGTCGCGACTTAAGGAAACTTTCGGAGTCACGGTTGCCATGATTGAGCGTGGTGAAAAGCAGATTCTGGCTCCGGGAAGAGAAGACATCCTATTCCCTTATGACAAAATTTTCCTCATTGGTACAGAGGAACAGCTGGGTTCAGTGAAAGATGTGCTTGAAATTCAAAAGACCACTTTGATCGAAAAAGCGGAAAAGCCCTCCTATGGCTTAGCTTCAATCTTTCTTAAATCAGAGGATCAGTTCATCAACCGATCTATAAGAGAATGCGGCCTTCGCGAGGCCGTCAATGGCCTTATTGTCGGAGTCGAACGCGAAGGCCAACGTATGCTAAACCCTGACTCGGGGTTGGAGCTTTTGGCCGGAGATTTGATTTGGCTTGTGGGCGATCTTAATAAGATACAGTCTTTAAAGAAATAATAGCGAAAAAGCTACACCGGACTGTTCATTTCAGACTGCTGTTACAAAAACCTAAACACCTGTTACAAAGCTAACAGCTCCCCTCTATTTTGAACGGTCTTCGAATTGGCTCCACCTTTGCTTAGACAGCAACTAAGGGGAGACTAATCATGAACACACAGATTTTTGTTACAGGCCTTTCAAGCATTCCAAAAAAATTAAAACAAGAGAAATCATTTGAAACTCATCTCGTAGAAAATCCTTACGACATTCGAGAAGCTTTACATAGTTGCGATGGCCAAAAAGTCATTGTCGCTTACCTGCCATTTTTGGAACAACGCCACTTTGAGCTCTATAGCTTCTTTCAGAAAAATTATGTGAATACACAAACATTCCTGATTGTTAAAGAGCTCTCGGCCCAGATGAAAATTCGCCTTAAGAGCGAAAAGAATCTAATCGTTCTTTGGAAGACCGAAGAATCCCACCTGGCGGACAATATTAAAACTTATCTTGAAGGTCGCCAGCTCGAGCTGCGCGAGGAAAAGCGACTGCACAGCGAGGCCAGAGCCATGGTAAGCCCCTCCCTACTTCCCCTGGGAAGTGAAAATCGCAATTTTCAACCTATCTTGGGGGGAGCCTTCCACAATATTTCACTTCAAGGTTCTTGCTTAAAGATCAAGGCTCCATTTTATCAGGCCAAGGACTTTATCAATATCACCTACCAAAACAAAGAGGGCGAGTTTGTCTCGTTAGAAGGACAAGTGCGTTGGATGCGCTGGAACGAACGAGAACAACAACAAGAGATGGGTATTCATTTTGTCTCGAGCACAATAACTTGATGCGCCAAGATGTCGATTGCAAAAAAGCATGTCGAACATCAGCGATAGAACTTGATAGCCCCCTGGATTCATGTCTTGATTAGATATCCCGGGGGTTGTTTATGAGATCCATATTCAGTTTGTTATTTGTAGTGCTCTCTTATCAATCCACTCTTGCGGCCTCGAAAATTTTCGTCCAAGGCAGAGGCCAGGATAACTCCTATTGCAACGCAAATAGTGGCTCCTTTTGCCTTAATAGAGTGAAAATGCAGGCATCGAATGATGCCGAAAGGGATGCTCGCTGGACTTGCGAACAAAATCATAGAGGTCGCTCTTTGACCTTCACAACTCAGATCTCGACATATTGCAATCCCAACTATTTACCACCACAACACAATGGAACATGGGTTAACTGCAGAGCAGAAGCTCGCATGCAGTGTGAAATAAACTGAGAGAGATATGGTTGAAGTACTAAGAACGCAGGCAAAACTCATTAACTGGATTTTACTCATCGCTCTGTTGGGTATTTTTATCTATATAAATATACCCTTCCTATTCCCTCTGACCATTGCTGGCGTCTTCGCCTTGGGGTTGCATGATTTTACCCAGGTTGTTGCCAAAAAATTTCACATGAAACCCCGAACTGCCGTCATTCTGACATTGATTGGTGGATTGTTGATTTTCTGGGTTCCGATTTCTCTTGCTGTCTATCGCGTGTTTGCCTATTTCAGCAATCCCGACAATCAAGCTGCGGAAAAGGCCTTTAATCAGGTTCAACCATTAAAAAACTTCGTCATCTCGACGTTGCAAAAGATCTCTGACATGACGGGAATTGATGTCGCCTCCCCGGCGCAAAACCTAATTGAGTCGACCCTGCGATTCGTGGGTCAGATTGTGATTAACTTTTCGAGTAAATTCCTGGCACAACTTCCAGATGTAGTTATCGCCAGTTTGGTTTTTATAGTAGTTCTATTCGCTCTTTCCCTTAAGGCTGTTGAAGCGAAAACCTTCTGCCAAAAATACTCTCCTTTTTCTTATGGCTTTACGAATGACTTGATCCAAGCTGCGAAAAAAAGCTGCTCCGTTACATTGTTTTCAACTTTCGTGGTAGGCATAATCCAAGCATCAATTATCGGTCTAGGTAGTTTAATATTTCAAACTGGTGATTTTTGGTTAGTTCTGACCGTTACTTTTTTTGTGTCGTTTATTCCTGTCATTGGCGCAGCACCTGTTGGCTTTCTTTTAGCTATTCTCGCGTTCGTAGGAGATCGCATTGGTGCGGGTATAGGCTTAACCATCGTCGCTATTTTTGCTGGAACGATCGACAATATCATAAAACCATTTCTTTTAAGTGGTGACTCCGAAGTATCAGCTATTGTTGCTTTTACTTGTATCGTCGGCGCCATCATTATGATGGGTTTGCCCGGGCTGCTGATCGGCCCGGTCATTTTGCACCTGTTCATTCGCATTGTCCCATTACTCCTTAAAGCAATGGAACCATAGTCAGCATCTCTACAGGTCCGTTTCGATTAAAGCTTGCGAATGACTGACTTGAAAAAGTCATTTCCTTTGTCGTCAATAATTATAAAAGCTGGGAAGTCCTTTACTTCGATTTTCCAGACAGACTCCATACCCAATTCCGGAAAGTCTAAAACCTCCACTTTGGTTATACACTCTTTACCAAGACGAGCAGCAGGCCCACCAATAGATCCAAGGTAAAAACCACCATACTCTTTACATGCCTCTGTGACCTGAGGGCTGCGGTTACCTTTACCTAGCATGACCATGGAGGCTCCCAGGGCCTGGAAAGTCGAAACATACGGATCCATACGTTCGCTTGTTGTGGGACCAAAAGCGCCCGAGGCATAACCAGCAGGAGTCTTAGCAGGACCCGCATAATAAACTGCGTAGTTTTTAAAATACTCCGGCACGCCCTCGCCACGATCGACCTTTTCTTTAAGTTTTGCGTGAGCAATGTCCCGGGCAACAATCATCGGTCCGTTTAACATCACCCGCGTCGCCACTTTCTGCTGAGACAGAATTTTAAGTGTTTCCGTTATTGGTTTATTAAGGTCAATTTCTATAGCCGGAGCTTCCGCATCTTTAAGATGGTTGGGTAAATACTGCTCGGGATGCCTTTCCAAGTCCTCCAAGAAGATTCCGTCACGAGTGATTTTACCTTTGATATTTCTATCCGCCGAACAACTGACTCCGACACCAATAGGACAGCTAGCTCCGTGTCTTGGCAAGCGAATAACTTTAACATCGTGGACGAAATACTTCCCGCCAAACTGAGCACCGATGCCTGTTTCTCGCGCCCACTGTTCAATTTTCTTTTCCATCTCGATATCACGATAAGCTCTGCCGCCCTCAGACCCAGTCGTTGGCAATCCGTCCAAATATCCAGCAGAAGCATACTTAACAATTTTCAAAGTTTCTTCAGCTGAAGTTCCGCCTACGCAAAAAGCTAAGTGATAGGGAGGGCAAGCTGCGGTCCCAAGAGAATTCAACGTTTCGCGAACGAAGGCTTCGAAGCCTTCGGGATTAAGGACGGCTTTGGTCTTCTGATAAAGATAAGACTTGTTGGCGCTCCCTCCCCCTTTTGCAAGGAACAGGAAATTGTATTCGTCACCAGACTCGGCATAGATATCAATTTGCGCCGGAAGATTCGTTCCCGTGTTTTTCTCTTCAAAAAAACTAAGTGGTGCCATTTGAGAATAGCGCAAATTTCTTTTTTGATAAGTATTGTATATCCCTTTAGAGAGAAACTCTTTATCCTCCCCACCCGTCATCACACGCTCGCCTTTTTTTCCGACGACAATGGCCGTTCCGGTATCTTGACAAGAAGGAAACTCCATTTGAGCTGCGATCACCGCATTTCGCAAAAGATCGACCGCAACAAATCGGTCATTGGCAGAAGCTTCTGGGTCTTGCAAAATTCTTTCTAATTTTTCGAGATGGCTTGCGCGAAGCAAGTGCGAAACATCACTCAATGCCTCCTGAGCAAGTAGCTCCAGCCCAGCAGGGTCCACCACAAGAATTTCTTTATCTCCCCATTTTTCCGTTTTGACGAAATCCGAAGAGATCTTGCGGTATTTAGTAGTGTCTTTTTGCTTTTCATAAAGAGGGAAATATTTAAATGACATACGACTCACCTTTTATTGCACAGCAGAAAGGTAGCAGATCGTATTTTGCGCGCGCAAGCCTCGGTGCGGCTTTTTTGGTGGGCTAGTTAGGTGGGACGTTTGAGCCGTGAACACGGCGATTTTGGGACCGGAATCCCCCTTGCGAAAGAGGGGTGGTCAAGGACCTTACCGAGGTTCGAAGGATGATGTCTCCTTCTGAAACAAACTTATCGCCCTAGACCTATAAGGACAAACTGATAATATTTAGATTATCCATAAGTTATTCTTATGCCTTACCCTCATCTCCCATTAAACAGGTTCTCGTAGTTTCTTCCTGTACTTTTTGCATCGTATTATCAAAAAATGTTGAGGCTTCTTCACAGCTGAGTGGAGTTTTAGTCGTCCTGACACAATCTTGAAGTTTTAGTAGCCCTCTAGAACTGCGTTTCGATTGCTTTAAGCGGCCTTTTCATTTAGTTTGAGCGCAAATTTTTGGGAGGCACCATGGCATTATTGCTTGTTAGCATCTGTCTTGTAGCAGTGATTGTTCTTTATTTTAGTAACAATCCACTCGGACATTCGCGCAAATTCATGATCCGACGTTTCGTTAACTGGTTTCCGCTCGGCATGACCTACGCTTTCTTGTACATGGCTCGATACAACTTAGCTGTGTCGAAAAATGCCCTGGGCGATATGATGACCAAAGAGCAGTTCGGTATCATCTTTGCCGCCGGAACCATTACTTACGGTTTGTCATTTCTCATAAACGGACCCTTGGTCGATAAAATTGGCGGAAAAAAAGGTATCGTCATTGCAGCTCTTGGCTCATCCCTAATGAACCTACTGATGGGTGGCGTGACTTATCTATATTTAATGGGCCGTCTTAAAACCAACATGGTCGTCGCCTTCTCAGTGCTTTTTGCTTTGAACATGTTCTTCCAAAGTTACGGTGCAGTTTCAATCATCAAAGTAAAAGCCTACTGGTTCCATGTGCGAGAGCGCGGCGTTTTCGGAGCGATCTTTGGAACTCTGATTTCGTTCGGTGTTTACTTTGCCTTCGACTGGGGTCAAGCCATCGTTGAAGCCTCAAAGCTTCACCTTGAAGGTCCGACAACGGCATTCCAAAGATTCATTCAGCACGCCTTTGCAATCGATACCGGTGTCACGAATGCTACATGGCTGGTGTTTACAATCCCTGCGGGTTTATTGATCGTTTGGGCATTGATCGATATGATTCTTTTAAAAGACTCTCCTAAAGATGCCAACTTTGACGATTTTGATACTGCTGATGCATCCTCTGAAGAACCTGATGATGATAAAGTAAATATCACCATCGGCTTCCTTTTAAAGAAAATCTTTACCAATCCTATCATGTACACAATTGCTCTGATCGACTTCACTTCGGGCGTGCTTCGAAATGGTATTATGCAGTGGTACCTCGTATTTGCCCACGAAATGAAAGAAATCAATCTGGACTATTTCACAAGTTCTCAGTTCTTCATTCAGAACTGGGGTCTCTTATTGTGTATGACTGGTATCTTTGGCGGGTTCCTTTCTGGAACGGTTTCAGATCGCCTCTTCCAATCGCGCCGCGGGCCTCCTGCCGCCATCAACAACGCGATCATGGTCCTACTTTTGATCATCATGATGTATTCTATGACGTCGAACCCAACCGTGTTTGGTGCTGCTGCTGTTTTGATGACTCTAGCAGTAATTGGGGTGCATTCGTTAATGTCTGGAACTGCTGCTGCTGACTTCGGTGGAAAGAAAATGACAGCGACCGCATCTGGTATTGTTGACGGATGTGTTTACTTGGGAAGCGGAATCCAATCTTTGGCGATTGGTTATCTCTCTGCAAAAAGTTGGTCATATTGGCCTTTGTTCTTGTTGCCTTTTGCTATTGCTGGCCTCATCCTTTCTCTAAGAATGTGGTCTGCATTGCCAGAAGCTACCAAGAAGTACAACTTAAAGCTTGAGCAAGAAAAACTTGCTGCTGACAATGCTGCGAAAGCTAGAGGTACGGATCCTCAACCGGTCTCGTAAGCTTTTGCAAACAGGATTTTTCAAAAAGGCCCACGTACTCACGGGGCCTTTTTTTTTCGTTAAGGATGCTGCGTAAAAAATGAACTTCTTTAAATCCTCTTTTCAATTCCTTTTAAATGTAACCCTTTTTGGTTTTTTCTTTCGCACGCTTGTAGCGTTTTATCTTGGCCTTTGGAATATTAAAGAACTCGGCAGCATCAGTGATTCTTTCTCAGCCTTCCTTTACGGATGGCATTTCGATGTGGCGGTCGCCGGAATTCTTTATTTCATAATCTTTGGATCTCACCTGATTTTTCAGTTCGGACGAAAAACCTTTCGCTTTCTTTTCTTCCTTGCCCTTTTAACCTACAGCTTATTCATCACAACCGACGCACTCTATGCAAAAGAATCGGGCCGACATATCAGCTACGAAGTATACAATCTTTTTTCAATCCAAGGCTCACTTAGCAATTTGATTGCTCAGTATGGCATGGAGGCCACCTTCGCAGTCGTGATTACTCTTTTATTAAGCTCACGGTTGAATCCGCCAGCGAAACCTGTTCGAGGGATTTTCACCCGTGCTATTTCTTTGTTTCTAGTGCTCGCTGTCAGCCTTACCCTTTGCCGCGGAGTCGAATCCATCCCTCAAGATCCCTCTTGGGCCTACAGGGCTGGTGGTGGCGCAAAGGGGGCTACTCTGGCCCTAAACGGAGCATATGGAATCATCTGGGCGCTTCTGGCCGGGAAGAAATTCAGTCAAGAGCGCATCGAAATTCAAGACGAATCCAAGTCCGAAGAAATCTTCGGTAGCTGGAGAGACCTTCGCGGAATTCACAAACCCTTTGCTCAGTTCGATGGCAATATCATCATTATCTTTCTTGAGGGTTGGCCCGGAGTTTATTCAGACAAGAAAGTCGAGGATCGCGAATTGCTTCCGTTCTTCAATTCACTTCGGCAAAACTCACTTTACACCGACCTCATGCTTGCTGGCGGCCATCGCACCACCGAAGGGCTTTTCGCAACACTTTGCGGACTTCCCAATCCTTTGGGCAAAAGCATTATGTTTTCCGAAATCGAAAACAAAGAGTTTAACTGTTTTCCCGAAATGTTGGGCCTTAAACAATATGACTCGGCATTTTTCCAAGGTTCTGATCAGTACACCAGCGGCGTCGGCCTGCTTGCGTTGAAAACCGGATTTCAAAAATCGTTCGGTAAAAACGAAATTCCTGAGGTCGAAAAACTCGATCGGAATTCCTGGGGAGTTTTCGACAAAGACCTCTATAAATTCGTTTCTCAAAAAATGGATACAATGCAAGAGCCTATACTCATCGGTGTTAACACCAACACCACTCATGACTTGCAACTACCTCCTGGTACTTCTCGTCTTTTTGAAGATAACTCCGAAGTGATTCGTCACTATAATGTGGCTCACTATGCAGATAGCGAATTGCGAGATTTCTACAATCAACTCAAGTCCCGTCAGTGGAAAAAAGATTGGCTCCTTGTTCTTGTTGCGGATCATACGAGCTTTGCCGCAAGAAACATCTTTGAGCACTATTCAATTCCATTCTTAATGAAGTTTCATTCAGCGAATCCAGAGAAACCCACTTCTTCGCCTTTTGAAGAGAAAAAAGTCTCAGGAGCCTGGCATCAAATTGATATCGGAACGACCTTGGTAGATTTAACAGGTCTCAATGCACCTCACTTCATTGGTCGATCTATGCTTCGCCCTAGTGAGTTTTCTGAAGGGGCCAGCCTTTTCCACTTAGGGCAGTCCGTCTGGTTTAAAGGTCCCTGGGCTATCGTTTTCAATATTCGAGCTTATGGCAAAAGACAGTGCTATTTGTGGCAAACCGATATGTCATTTCAAAACGACACTCCATGCCCGGAAGAGGCCGATCAGTGGTATCTCGAGGGGCTGAGCTATCTGAAGGGCTCGCAGAACCTACTCTTTAAATAGCCATCGCTGTTTCCTTACACATTTCATAGCCACCCCTTGAAGTCTCGGTTCCAGGTTATGGACAATAGGGACAGGGGGTGAGTTATGAAAATCATCTGGGCCATTGATGCTTTTGAAGACCATAAGGAACTTAATGATATGATGGCTCTATACCTGACTCGGCTCCACGAGAAGTGTCAGGCTGAAGTCGAGCCCCTCTATCTTCTTCGAGAGAATGAGATCATTCTGCCAACCTATGAGGTTCCAACGTGGGTGACCGATCACTCCCATACTGCAGAAGCAATGTTTAAAGAAGTTCTTGCCAGTTACAATCTACCATTTCTAAAGGATCCGAAAGTAATTCCTCACACCGCAACTTCGCACGGCGGAACGGCTGAGGCCCTATCAGAATACGCAACACGAGCAGGAGCTGACCTGATCCTTATTGGCAGCCACGGACGAAAAGGACTGCAAAGATTTTTCCTCGGAAGCTTTGCCGAAAGTCTCCTTTTGCAATCCAGAGTACCGTGCTTGGTGATAGGCGCTCACGTCAATCGTCTTAGCGGTATCAATAACATTCTCTTCCCGACTGAGTTCGGCGAGCATTCAAAGGAAAACTATCAGCATGTCTTGAACCTTGCGAAAATGTTCGGTGCGCAGATTACGCTTTTACATGCGATCACTCGTCCCATCGAAAGTCTTTTTGAGGTCGATGCTCGCCCTCAGGTATTCAACTATGATGGCAAAATGATGACCCTGGAACAGATCGTAGAAATGCAAATCGAACTGCAATCGCGCAAAGCGCAGCAATGGACAGACTGGGCATACAAAGAAGGCGTAAATGCCAGCTACATAATCGACAATACTTTTAAAAGCATCGACGACCTCATCACCGACTCTGTAGAGGTTAACGAAATAGACTTGGTCGTCATGGAAGCGCAGAGTGGCCCGATGAGCGCAGCAATCCTGGGCAGCAACACGCGGAACGTTACCAGAATGGCAAGCTGTCCCGTTTATGTGATCACACGACACTATTATGATCTTCCAAAGGGTGCTTCAGCTACTGAGCTGCGCCCTCCTTTTTAGAGCGTCCACACCCACGTCTACGCAGCCATTTTCAAATATGAGGACGCGGCGCGCATGTGGCCCTAAAAAGTTACATTGTATGGGAACCTAATAAAATGGCCACGGCACCTAAATAACCAGAAATCGACTGAATCAGTTTGCTTCTGGTTAAATTTGATCAACAAGTTCAAATTGTTAGATGGCTAACAAAACTAAAAAAAGCATGATTATGGTCATGTAAAACCGAAATTTACTATCAATGAACCGTTTTTTGATTACGTATCAGTAATCTTGCTTGACTGAACCTCGAAACTCTTCAAAATGAGACTCTGTCTCACGATTGTTGTCAAGATTCAGTCAAAATGTCCTCGTGGGGAGGACTTCGGGATCATATTATGATACCTTTGGATTGCGTATTGAATATCGCTCCCCAACGACCGAATATGAACGTGAGCAAGATTTTAGCCAAGGAGGACGAAAATGGGAGCCGTATCAATGAGTCATAACAACCCCGATAAGAAGTACATGTTAAAGATTCCCGTCCAGAAACGCTCAAAGGAAACTGTAGCGAGTATCGTTGAGTCCTGTTCTAGACTTTTAGTACAAGAACCTTACCACGCGATCACAACTGACAAAATTGCCGAGATGGCAGGAGTCAGCATTGGATCTTTGTATCAGTTCTTTGCAAATAAGGAAGCTATCGTAGCTGCCGTCATTGATCAGCTTCTGCAAACGGATCTGGTCTACATTGAAGAAAAAATGAATCAGATACCCCAAACAGATATGAGCACGAAAATTCATGCTTTGATCGACATCGGATTCAACAGATTCCACGACAACCGGCCGCTGCGCACAGCACTTCAGGGTGTCCAAGGTATGCTCGATTATTGGGATACTCGCAGAGTGTTCTTTGAGCAGTATCAGAAAGCAATCCTAAAGCACATCCCAGACCTACCAGGTAGAGATCGCAGCATGGTCGCCTTGTTTATCGTAAGCTGCTTTAACAACATCCTGCACCTCAGCCTACTGGGACCGCAAAATCCCGAAAGAGAAGAAGCTACGAAAAAAGAAGTTTATCTTTTGATCAGTCGCTACTTACAGTCATAAAACGCTTGCCTCTGATAGCCCTCCCCGTATCCTGAATATCCAGAGACCAGGGAGGGCCTTTTATGCTACAGAAAATCTCAACACCTTTTGCTGAACTCCTCGGAGTGAGTTACCCCATCATTGCTGCACCGATGTTTTTAGTCAGCAACACCGACATTGTCGTTGCCGCAAGCGAAGCCGGTGGAATTGGGACTTTTCCCGCTTTGAACTACCGCCCGCTTGAAAAATACGAACAAGCACTCAAAGAAATCAAATCCCGCACCAAGAAACCGATTGGTGTAAATATCATTGTCAACAAAAGCAACGAGCGCCAAACCCAAGACTTAAAAATTGCACTCGACAACGGAGTTGAGCTTTTTATTACTTCTCTAGGTAGCCCCAAAACCGTGATAGAGGAGGCCCATAGAAACGGAGCCAAGGTCATCTGCGATGTCACCAACCTTGAGCACGCCAAGAAGGTGCAAGACCTTGGCGCCGATGGCGTGATCGCCGTGGGTACCGGGGCCGGTGGCCACGCTGGCCCAATCTCCCCTCTGGTATTGATACCGTGGCTAAAGACAGAACTCCAAATACCTGTTATTGCCGCCGGAGGAATCGCTCATGGATCAATTGTCTCAGCTTGCCTGGCTTTAGGCGCCGATGGCGTCAGTATCGGTACAAGATTTATCGCAAGCAAAGAAGCTTCCGTTGATGATGCTTACAAGCAAGCCATCCTTAACAGCACCCCTGAAGATATTGTCATGACCACAAGAGTGTCTGGCACACCGGCTGCAGTCATCAATACACCCTACGTGCAAAAACTAGGGACTGATTTACCGTGGGCCTTTAAAATCCTAAAAGAACACAAGCTTACCAAAAAATATATGACACCCTTGATTCATCTTCTGGGGATGAAAGCGCTTGAAGAGGCAGCAGTCAAACCCACCTGGAAAACAGTCTGGAGTGCTGGTCAATCAGTGGGACTCGTAGAGGAAATATTAAGTGTTCAAGAGATATACCATCAGCTTGTGCAAGAGTTTGAAGAAAGCGTTACTTCGCTTAACCAGAGTATGAAGAACTAAGCTTTAAACGAGCGGTTGCGAACAGAGAGGGTCAACTCGAAAGTCATAACAGGATCTTGCTCGCTCTTCTTGGGCACAACTGCATAACCTTTGATTTTCTTTTCGAATCTTTCAGCGCTCGTTTTCGATTGCTCAATCAGCTTCGACACAGACTCTACGTCTTCGCAGATGAAATGCACATCACCTTCAGCTCTTTTAAGATAGCTTGCTTGAAAATCCTTAAAGACGAAATCAATTTTCATTTTGGATTCATTGATCAGAATAACGGCAGGCCCAGCAATAGAGAGCTCAGCACCAACTCCCATGGCTCCGAAATACATCGAATTCAAGTGATTCTTTGTGCGAAAATTAAGTGGAATCTTAATGATAAACTTCTCTTTGCTCATCAACACCACTCGTGGGTTTACAAAGAGAACCAAGGGAATTTTTAACAAGCCATAAAGATTTACGAAAAAAGTCAGTTTTAAATTTTCCATAGTCATGTATTCATCTTAAAACCATGACTTCCAGTCGCCTAGTGAAATCACCTGCTGATGTTGACTGGTTGCGTAATTGGGCCCAAAATAAACTTAGTCGAAAAAGTGGCATGTATTAATGACCTAGCAAAATTCGAGTCACCCTTTTTCTTGACCCCCCTAGCGACCTCCATTTAAAGCATGGGTACAGCTCGAGGGGTCCTTTTTTTATGGCGACAGAAAAAACCAAAACTAGATTATTAGATCGCATCACGCCAAAGGTTTTGGTAGAGGCCAAGCAGGTTTTTCGAGAAGCAGGCCTCAAGGGTGTCATTCGCCGCTATGGCTGGAAATTTTTTGCTGTTTTCTTTATGTATTACCTGATTCGTGACGTTTCTCTTTATATTTTGCTTCCTTGGTATCTGGCACAAAAGTTCACCTGATCTAAAGCTCTAAGCCTAACGAGAAACTTAGAATAAGCGCTAAAAAGACCCCAAAGGCCAGAACGCTTAACAGATACTCTTTTTGCTTTAAGAACAAGACTCCAGTCATAAAGACCCGTATCAGCGGTAAGGATATCAAAACTGCAAATCCTGCCATACAGATAAAAAAACCGCGATTTTGCATTAGTAGAGCCCATTGGAACGCTTCTAACAGACTGTGTTCTTCATAGAACTTCAACGCATAAATATCACCGCCGTGATACCACATCCACAGCCACCCTACCAAGAGACAGGTCCCCGAGATGAGCACACCCGTTCGCAGCACCTGGCTGATAATAAGCTCCAACTTAAACAAAGAGTCCTGACGCTTTTCCATCACAACAACCCTTTGGTGATCATTTGGATAGAGACCACAGCAAGCACAACCACAAATATCTTTCGAATCCTTGCTGCGGGCATCTTAACCATCACCTTCGCTCCACCAAGCGACCCTAATATGATTCCGACAGCTACAGGTGCCGCCAATTCAGGCCTGACGTCACCCTTTAGAAAGTAGGCTCCCGCACTTGCAGAAGCAGTCACTCCAATCATAAAATTTGAAGTCGCGGAGGAAACTTTGATAGGCAGCTTCATTGCCCCATCCATAGCAAGTACCTTAAATATCCCGCTACCGATTCCCAACAGAGCCGAAAGAATCCCTGCACCGAACATTGTTATTAAACCGATGGGAACATTCTGAATCTTGTAAGTCTGCCACTGACCATGTTCATTAGGAAAACTGCCATCAAGTTTTAACTTTTCCGCCCATGGATGATTTGTTGCTGTAAGATGTTCTTCACGTCTTCGCAACATCATCACTGCCGAAAACATAAGAAACGAACCGAACAATAAGAACAAATGCTTTTGCTGAACAACGCTAGCTAATAGAAAACCCACGACAGCCCCTAGCACTGTCCCAACCTCAAGAAGCACGGCTAATCGGAGGTTCGTAAGAGAATCCTTAAGATACCCTGCCGCCGCACCTGAAGAAGTTGCCACGATTGAAATCAAACTTGCAGCAATAGCATAGCGAATATCAATTCCATAAAAAAGCGTCAGCACAGGTACAATAATAATTCCGCCACCTAGGCCAAGCAGGGCCCCCAAGAATCCTGCACCTATTGAAATGATCAGTAAAAGCAACTCTCCCATTTTTACGCGCCCTACTTCGAACACTCGTAAAGGCGAGTCATACGTGCACCAAAATAGCTGCCCTTCTTTGTGAAATCCCAAGGGGGATAAGGCAAGAAAACCGCCTGAGCACACAACCCCGGTTTGGCAATTGACCACTGACTATCTGTCGAAGTCGCGATAACGATGTCACCAGATTTGTTATCTTTGATACCCACAGCAAACGAAAGAGCTTTGGCGGACAAATCATTCAGGGTCACAACGACTGATGGAGTTTCAATTTTTTCAATTGCAACAATCTCACCTTCAAAAGTCTTGGAAAAAATAGCGCTATAGTTGCTCATCACAACCCATAAAACAGCAAAGAGGACCACTACTGTGAGGAGATATTTTATTAAGCTTCTTAGTGTTGCCATATTAGAGGCTTAACGGTAAGTTTAAGAACCGTCAACAAAGGACTTGTTCGTGTTTTCCAGAAAAGAAAAAATTCTTCTCGCAGTGCTCGCGTGCATTCAGTTCAGCTCAATTGTCGACTTCATGATCATGATGCCTCTTGGACCTCAACTGATGCGCATCTTTCAGATCAGCCCCCATCAATTCGGACTCCTTGTGTCATCATATACTTTCGCGGCATCAATAAGCGGCTTCTTTGCGGCTTTCTTTATGGATAAGTTTGATCGAAAGCAAAGTCTGCTTTTTTTCTTTGTTGGTTTTTCCTTGGGAACTATCGCCTGTGCATTATCGCCGAACTACGAAGTTCTTTTATTTTCCCGTGGACTGACTGGCATTTTCGGAGGCGTTTTAAGCTCATTGGTTATGTCAATCGTAAGCGATGCAATCTCTTACGAGCGAAGAGGCAGTGCAATGGGAGTCATCATGACATCATTTTCCATGGCTTCGGTGTTAGGAGTGCCGCTAAGTCTGTGGTTAGCCAATCAGTTCAACTGGCACGCACCTTTTCTTTTTTTAGGAGTTGGATCCTTGGTTTTGTGCGGAGTCATCTGGGCTTATATCCCATCAATGCGAGCTCATCTTTTAGAAAGACGTCCACGCCAACCTTTCTACAGTGTTTTAACTAATATTGCGACCAATCAAAACCAGAGACGAGCTTTGTACTTTATGTCGGCAGTTATGTTTGGTCATTTCGCTATTATTCCTTTTGTCTCCCCGACGCTCGTGGCGAACGTGGGCTTACGTGAAGACCAGCTGCCATTAATGTATATCATTGGCGGTCTCTGCACGATTTTCACATCGCCCTTCATTGGCCGTCTCTCTGATCGCTTCGGCAAACATAGGATCTTTTTAATTGGAGCACTCGTCACACTTATTCCCTACACACTAATCACCCACATGAAGCCTTCACCTCTGTGGCTAATTCTTGCCATCTGTGCCTTTTTCTTTGTGTCTTCAGGCGGGAGGATGATTCCCGCGACGGCACTGGTTTCTGGAACGTCCCGTCCCGAAAATCGTGGCAGCTTTATGAGTATCGTCAGTTGTGTGCAGCAACTTGCGGCCGCAATTTCGAGTTATATTGCTGGAGTGGTTGTTACCAAGGGCGCTTCTGGCCGATTGGAAAACTATGAAATCGTGGGCTACGTAGCGATTTCCTTTACCTTTGTCGCTATTTATCTTTCAAGACGCATATCTGCTATTGAACAGAAACCGCAAGAAGAAATTCAACCCCTCGTCGAACCTGCATTCTAAAGGCGAACCTTTTGGCGATTTTGCTTTGTTTCAGATCTGACTTTTTTACCTTCAAGGCGCTTTCTTACTGAGGATCGAGTGGGCTTCGTTGCCACTCTTTTTTTAGGAACGAAAAGCGCGCGCTTTAATAACTCTTGCAGCCTCTTTATGCATTCCGACCGATTCTGATCTTGATCTCTGTGGACATCGCTACGAATGATGATATCGCCGTCTTCCGTCAGCTGATTCTTGACCTTGCCGTAAATTCTGCCTTTGAGTTCTTCAGAAAATGCTCCAGACGAAAACAAATTCCAGCGTAAAACTGCCGCCGAGTTCGTTCGATTCACATTCTGCCCACCCGGCCCGCGCGAGCGAACGTAAGTAAAATCCAACTCATGAAATGGTATTTCGATCGACAACATAGAGCCTTCCTTATAGCTCGGTTCGGCACTTTGAGTCCCCAACTCGCTTGTTTCCTGAGCACACCGCCCATCCTAGCTGACCCAGCGGTGCCAGTAATGATTTTAAACTGGTTAACGCTTTAAGTAAACCATCGTAAAATTTGCGTTATTCCCGTTAAAAAGGGTAAACTGGAGCCGTTAGGAGTACCCGTATGATTGCAATGATTGCTATAGCCATTATCGCTCTTTTGGCCGGTGGCGGCCTCGGCTTGGCCTTGCACAAGTTTTTCAATGTTCGCACAGTTCGGCATGCTCGAGAGGAAGCTCAAGAAATCATCGCTGAAGTAAAAGAAGCCATAGAATTAAAGTCACTTGAAGAGCGGGAACGCATTCAAGAACTTGAAATGGAACTGTGGACGAAAGTAGAACCTGATATGTTGCGCTCTGAAGCACGTATCGAAGAACTGCAAGAACTCGCCGACGAAAAAAAGTCCAAAGCTGATCAAATTATCCAAGAAGAAAAAAAGAAACTGCAGGAGCGTGAAGCCGACGTAAAAAAACAGGAACAGGCACTACGTTCACAGGAATCTGAACTGAACAAATTGCGCGAAGCTCAAAAGACTCTGAATAAAGATTTAGTCCAAAAACTCACCGAGCGCTTAAGTACTTCGGCTGAAGATTTTAAAAACCAACTAAAAGAGCAGATGGAAGAGGAAACTCGCCGCAGATCTGCTCGCTTGGCTCAGGAGTTTGAAGAGAACACCAAAGAGCATGCTGAACAAAAAGCCAAGAAAATCCTAAGTCTTGTCATAGATCGCTTTGCTCGTCCTTATTGTCCAGAACGTGGGATTGGTGCTGTGAATTTTCCGGACGCTCATGTTCGCAAACTTTTCTGCGATCCCGCTGGGAATAACATTAAGGCCCTTCAAGACGCCTGTGGCTGCGATATTATTGTCGAAGACGGTATGGATATGGTTGGTGTCGCTGGATTCGATCCAGTTCGCAGAGAACTGACACGAAGAACTCTGGAAAGAATTTTTAAGGAAAAAAAGAATATCAATCCTGACTTCATCCGCAAGATCGCGGAGAACCAGAAAAAAGAGCTCTTCAAGAATATCAAACACGATGGTGACGCCTTAGCAAAAGAACTCAAGCTTGAGGGCTTAAATGCAGAAGTCCGTCAAATGATGGGATCTCTTCGTTATCGTTACTCCTTCACTCAAAATCAGTATTTCCATTGCGGAGAGGTTGGTTGGCTTGCAGGCCTTATGGCTGCTGAGCTGGGTTTAAATATTAAGAAGGCTCGTCGTGTAGGTATGCTTCACGATATAGGAAAATCCATGGACCATGTCATGGAAGGTGGACACGCAGTGATCGGCGCCGACTTTATCGCAGCCCGCGGTGAAGCGCCGGATGTGGTTCATGCTGTGAAAGCCCATCACTTTGACGAACAGCCTTCTACCGACCATGCCTTTTTAGTGATCGCAGCCGATGCCGTCTCTGGCGCACGCCCCGGAGCACGTCGATCGACGATCGAATCCTACAATCAAAAAGTTTCTGAACTCCAAGATATCGCACGCAGCTTTCCGGGAGTTACAGATTGCTTCGTCCTCAGTGGTGGCAGAGAGTGCCGAGTACTTGTGAACGGTCGAAAAATTGATGACACTCAAGCTCTTGAATTGTCCAAAAAGATCGCCGCTCGAATCGAAGAAGAATGTAATTACCCAGGTCAAATCAAGGTTGTGGTTGTCAGAGAAACTGTTGCCACCGAACAAACTAGGAAAGAACTCGCATAAAAAGCGAGTTCTTTCTGTATTCTATCAGACCTTCTATTAAAATCCCTTCATGCTTGTTGTTTTAGAGGATTCTCCTCTGTTCTTCGGTTCAAATATAAGGAGACAAGTTAAAGGGGGACAGAAATGGTTGTTCAGACCTCATCTGAAATATCTTTAGAAAAACACCGTGCACACCGAGTTCTGGTGATCGATGACAGTTTAGACTCCGTGAAACTTATGTCGCACATATTGGATCACTACAAATGCGACGTGACGATGGCTTTCGATGGGCAAGATGCCATTCCCCTTCTTGTGAACAAGCACTTCGACCTTGTTGTGTTGGATTGGCAGATGCCGCAAATGGGTGGACGCGATACTTTGCTATTGATGGATCGCTTACTGACCGAGCGCAAAGTTCACAAACTTAGAAAGCCTATCCCAGTCGTCATATACACGGGATATACAGAGGAGGAGTTAGATCTGCCTCTGGTGCGAAACTTCACTTATACGGGCTTTATAAACAAAAGGCAGGCCTTTAGCTCGATGCTCCGATCATTTAATTTTATTTTGCGTTCAGTTTAACTACGAACGCATAAGTAGGGGCTTCCAGATCCAGGAATGGGTTTGGAGGCTCCCTACCTTCTAATAATTCTTTTGCCATGCTATATGACACTAGTATTTTTCTGCTCGCCATATTAGATTAGGCTCACAATGGATCCAGACCCTGCCCCGTCCCTACTTATTCGGAGTTCCCCAACATGATTGAATTCATAATCGTGCTTATCTGTATAGCACTGAACGGCCTCTTTGCAGCTGTTGAAATGGCTTTTGTCAGCGTGAATCGCGTTGAGCTACGCAAACTTTCAGACATAGGTAACTCCGCCGCTTCCAGCATTCTAAGACTAAGACTCAGTCCAGAGCGCACACTCTCTGTTTTACAGATCGGCATCACTTTAGTTGGTGCGATTTCCGCAGCCGTCGGAGGAGCTGGCGCAGAAGAAAGTCTTTCGCCTATCTTCGAGAAGAGATGGGGGTTGTCTGAAGATCTTTCCGAGGCCCTTTCGATCTTCGTCGTTGTAATACCACTGACTGTGGCGAACGTCGTCGTTGGTGAGCTTGTCCCGAAAAGTTTGGCTCTAAAGAACTCCAAACAGATTGCGTTACTCGCCGCAAGTGGTCTTTACCTGATGGATAAATTCCTTGCCCCGGCTGTTAACATTCTCGAACGAATGACCCATGCGATCGTTAAAGTAGTGGAAAGAAAAGATAAGAGAACTTTTTCAGGAATCACCTCTGAGGAAACATCAATCAGCATTGACTCGCTCTCCTCAACCCATCGACAGTTTGTCTTAAACCTCGTCAATATCGAAGCAAAGAACGCGGATGACATGATGGTTGAATGGAATGACACCACGAAGGTGGAGGTCACTCAACCCGTCAATGAAGTCCTGAATGCCGTCGTTTCCTCGGGACATACTCGGTTGCCAGTAATCTCAGAGCAGAAGGTCATTGGTCTTTTACATACCAAAGAGTTTATCACTTACATTGGAAGTGGCGATTCGAACTGGCCTTCTATCGTTAGGCCTATCTTAAGAGTCCAAGAGCAAGACGACGCTTTAAAAGCATTGAAATTGATGCAAGAACAACGCAGTCACTTGTCGTTGGTTTGCCATGATGAAGAGGTTGTAGGTATCATCACCATGGAGGACATTATAGAAGAAATCATTGGCGAAATCAGCGACGAAGATGATGATGGATTAATGAAAAGACTGCTTGCAACACGGTCACGCCGTCCTCCGAGACGTCGCTAAAGATCTGAACACGACAAATCTTTATCCATACCTCTTTTGATGCAGACTCGTCCGGGTCGCCCCGCTATCCCGTTATCACCGGGCCCTGTTGTGTGGCAGGGGAATACGGATTCGCTTCGCGGAGCCTTGATGGACGCAGAACCTCTACTTCCTGCAAGGCCGCCGAGCCCTGGTCTATTCTTAATATGATACCTGAAGTGACTATCGTCACGCACATCCAAAATAAACTGACCAGCATCGCCACCATTACCTCCGCTAGTCCCCCAACAGCCGCGATGTCCAGTGCCTAAAATCCTAACACCATCACGACCTCTACCTGCTGCCTCGCCGGAAAGCTCCACTTCCAACTGTCCTATAGCTCGCCCAATATTCAACGTAATTGCTCCTCCCGCTTTGCCATTCCTCTCACGCTCACTGACAGAATCGGATTCGGCGAAGTTTCTAAATGAGGCACCGTCTGCATATAACTCTTTCGCCTTGATCTGCAGATTGTGCTCGCGAGTAAAAATGACGGCACTGGCTTTTAGAAAGACCCGCTCGGCTTGAATAACTTCATCTTGCGATAAAAAAGAAACTCCACTGATTTCAAAATCTCGAGGGACAACGACTGGGGCAAGAAAGTTAGCTGTGATCTTACCATCTACTATTTGTTCAAATAAAAAGTTGAGCTCGGCACCCCCTTTTAAATTATTTACCGTAAACTGACCTTTATCACCCGAGAGCACTGCGAGCATTCGGCCACCTTCTGAAATGCGCAGATCGCCTTTAAAATCGGGCCAGCGGATGTGATATTCATATTGATTGGGCTGATCGAGCCCCCGAATCTCCTGCCTTAGCTCTGATATTGATAAAATCTTGGGCCCATTTGCCGTCGTTGGAGACGGTACCGAGGCTTTTCTATCTTTTAGCTCGACTGAACATGAGGAAAGAATAAAACACAGTAAAAGGTAAACCATTAAGTCGAAAGTCTGTTTCATACCAAAACCCGTCCTTCAGCTTCGGCATCTAGCGAAAACTCTGCCGCTAGAATCCAGCAAAGACATCAAGCTCAGATCCGCCACTGAACCCAGCCGGAATATCTCGGACAGGTATAAATTCTATTGAAGATAATTGTTCACGAAACTCCATGAACCACTTAATCCGCCACTTGAGCAATAGCCCGATGAAAGTGAATTCCCGCCCACAATGCTCGATCCGGTAGGCACTTCCAGATAGCCAGCATTGACGCTGTGGAGGTCACAGGCGCCAGATGTCGCTGTCAGAAGAAGATCCGCACCATACATGTCTATCTGAGCATTCCCACCGACTTCCAATCGATCTACCGTATGCACAAAACGATAATAGTATCCTGAAAGATCAGGGAAATTCGCTGAGGATGAAAATAACGCCGAGGTTGAGTTTGCAGTCACAGGAACCTCAAGATGACTGACATCTCGAGGATCCGCCGAGGCACCTATATCACTCGGGAAAATATGAACTTTATAATTCTTAAATAGGTCTTCAAGATTTGTAAATTGCGGGGTTGCACCGACGACAAGAGACGTCGCCGTCGAACTTGTTATCGTCGAAGAATTTGCCGTGCTTGCAATAAATCTTGTGGTACCCGCCTTCGCCCCAACTGCAATACCACCATTATCAACCATCAGATCTCCATGAGTTGATCCTGCATGAGAAAGATAAATCGTACCTGCTGCTCCTCCAGAATATGTCGCGCTGGTCCCGCCTGCTGCTGTTACTACGGATTTGAAATTCGAAAGATTGACTGCTCCCAGGGGATAGGTAAACGAACCGCTCCAGTCTGAGGAATCATTCGTCGATATCAATGCGATGCGGCCGCCGCCACCTCCGCCATAACTGCTGGTTGAAGATCCTCCGCGTGCGGTGATCGCATTCCCTGCGGCACTCCCTGCAAAACCTGCGCAGCGAAGATAGATACTTCCTCCGGCGCCTCCGTAGGTGCCTTGCCCATTCGCATTAATCGTCGCACCCGCGTTGATAGTACACATGCTGGTCGAATTGATACGGACGACGCCGCCACCAGCTGCGGAAGTTGAAGCTCCGCCACCTGGATAGCTAGGGTTTTTATAGTCGCCGTAGGTGATACCAGGGTTGAAGGTCGAACTTCCACCACCACCTTGTCCGCCATGACTACCGCCCGTCGTAGTTTTCGATGCGACCAGAGTCGATGATCCGCTCGGTGCATACCCTCTCCCTGCAAGGTAGCCTAAGCCAGCTACATTAATAGAACCACCATCCAGCAAAAGCTCTCCTGTATTGATTTCTAGCGAATAGATATTCGTCGCATCAGTCGCAGGATGAGAAATCGTTCCACCCGTCATCCAAAACTGGTTGCCGACATTAATGTTCTGCGCTGTGATGGTTCCCGATTCGATTTTCAAATTGTTGGTTGCCGTTATCGTGGTTACGTTCATACTTGCGCCAGAAATTGTTATGTTTCGCCCGGCAAGAGACGTTGCCACGACAGTTCCCGACGTAAAAGTCATGCTTTCCAGTGACGGCCAAAGGCTGGCTGAACCAGTAAATCCTAAGATCGAATTAGTCAGCTCAAATGCCGAGCCTGGATTCGACAAGGTCCCTCCTGTAGTTACGATGTCCCCATGCGAATTCACGTTCGCATTTCCCGAGAGCTCAAGATGATCTACAATATCAATACTTCGAATTGGATTACCATTAAAGAACCCCGACGTGCTTGTCGCTCCTAATTGTGTGGCCGTATTCCCAGTCAACGTAATCCTTGGATCATCGATCCAATTATTGGGTGTGCCATTGTCGTTTGCGAGATTTCTTACCTGTATTTTCTTGTACAGATCGATATAGCTCGCGCCCATATTGCCATTAACGAGTGAAACGGTCAGCTCTGTTGCACTTGGATCGGCGCTAATGGAACCAGAGAATGAAACCAGTCCCGTTATTCCCGCTTTGGCATTTGCCGCGATTCCGCCGTTATCAATGATCAGGTCTCCAAAAGTCGACTCTGAATTTCTCAAGAATATTGTTCCGGCTGCTCCAGCCCCAGAGTTAGATATTCCAGCGCCCCCTTGGGCTTTTACGACATTTTTAAAATTAGCCGCTTGCGAACTTCCTAAAGGGTAAGTAAAGGACCCCGTCCAAACACTTGCATTACCCGATGAAATAAGAGCAACTCGCCCACCGCCGCCGCCGCCAGTTGAACTTGAACCCGCCCCGCCATTTGCGGAAATCGCACCGATGCCTGCGGTTCCGGAAAAACCGCGGCAACTTAATTTAATACTACCGCCTGCGCCTGCTTCAGCGACACCCGCAGCGCTAATGCTTGCCCCTGAATTTATTGTGCAAAGATCTGTCGCTTCAATGCGAACAACTCCACCGCCAGCTTTGCTGTTGGATCCCCCACCTGGGAAGTTCGGATCTCTATAGTCGCCATAGGTTGCGCCCGCCGCGCCCCCCAAGGAACCAAGACCACCTCCACCTGCGTGACTTGCCCCAGTATACTGTCCGGTAGAAGCCAAGGCCGTTGAGGGACCAGATACTGAGTAGCTTCGTCCACTCGTATAGCCCAAACCGTTAACATTGATACTTCCGCCATCCATCAATAAACTCCCTGTCGTAATCTGAAGTCTTTGAACAACAGCAGTGTCTGTCGCTGGATGCTTGACCGTCCCTCCGGTGATCCAAAATTGATTTGCGACAACAATGTCATTCGCGGTCAATGTGCCCGCGGTCACTTTTAAGTTATTAGTCAGTTGCAAATTCTGAGAAGTAAGAGTCGCCCCAGAAACTATAATGTCTTTTCCAGAAAGAGATGCAATATCGAAGGTTCCTGCAGAGAAAGTCAGGCTGTTCAACAAAGGTGAAATATTTCCGTCGCCCGTGAAACTCATCGTCGCATTGACCAAATCCACAGTCGATCCCGGGTTAGCGAGGGTCCCATTCAAAGTTACTATATCACCGTTTGATTTCAACATGGCACTGTTAGCGATATCAATATGGTCAAAGATATCTATGCTGCGAATGAGATCGCCATTTGCAAAACCGGATGTATTCGAAGACACAAGATCGGTCGCCGTATTTTGTCCTACCGCAAGAATGACATCATCAAGCCAGTTGTTTGGTGTTCCCTTGTCGTTACTAAGATTTCGCACGCGAAGAGATTTATAGAGATCGACATAACTGACGCCCATGCCTCCATAAACAGTCGCGATCGGAACATTTGTCGCCGTCACGACACCGTTCACAGAACCTGCAAGCGACACTAAAATCGTTGATCCCGTTCTTGAATTGCCAGGAGAATTACCATTGTCGACGATGAGGTCGCCATAGGACGAACTGGAGTTTTTTAAATAGATCGTTCCAGCACCGCCCACGCCGGGATTGGTCGAGGCATCACCACCAAGAGCTTTAACCGCCAACTTAAAGTTATTGAGATGACCTGTCCCCAAAGGATAGGTAAATGAACCAGACCACGCACTAGCGTCACCCGTCGATATCATCGCAATTCGGCCTCCTCCGCCACCACCATTCGACGACGAGCCGGATCCACCATTTGCGAGAATAGTGTCTGGTCCGGCAGATCCTGCAAATCCTGCGCACTGCAAATAGATACTCCCGCCAGCCCCACTTCGTTGCATTCCGTTTGCAACAATTTTTGCACCCGAATTGAATGTGCAAAGATCAGTAGCTGTAATACGAATTACACCGCCACCAGAATGCACATCAGAACCCGCCCCAGGAAGAGATGGATTTTTGTAATCTCCGTAAGTGGGGCCGGGAATTCCATTTCCACCGATACCGCCCTGTCCCCCATGACTGCCACCCGTGTATTGACCTGCTGACGCCAAGGCTCCTGATGTCCCGCCTGCAGAGTAACTGCTTCGCGACGGATAGCCCAATCCTGTCACATCGATAGACCCTCCACTGAGAAGAACGCTTCCCGCGTTTATTCGCAAACTATAAATATTCGCAGAGTCCGTCACGGGGTGCTTTACAACTCCGCCCGCCATTGAAAACTGGTTAGCCACATTCACGTTTTCAGCAATCAGAGTTCCGGATACGACCTGAAGATTGTCGGTACTTATCAATGAGGTGCTTGCAATATTAGCACCCGAAATAATCACATTCGAACCCTTCAATTCAGAAACTGCGTAGGTTCCGGAACTATAATTCATACTATTTACAGTGGGCCACATGCTGGCTAGACCCGAAAAATTCAAAAAAGAATTGTATAGATTGATTGGACTCTCGGGATTATCAAGAGTTCCATTCACAGCTACAATATCACCGTGAGATCTGATCACAGCGCCATTTGTAAAGTCCACATGATCAAAGATATCAATACTTCTGACATTGTTTCCCACTGAAAATTCTGAGATAGCAGATGCAAGAAGGTCCGTTTCAGAATTACCCGTCAGTGTAAGGATTGGGTCATCAATCCAATGGTTAGGCGTTGATCGGTCGTTGGATAAATTACGAATTTTAACTGATTTATACAGATCAATAGTGTTTGAATCCAATATTCCATTTTCGATCAGCAACGGCATATTAGATGTTGTGGGAGGTCCCGAAACTGTTCCAGAGAGCGACACTAACAAAGTTTCCCCGGCATTAAAATCAAGAGTGACTCCGTTATTGTCGACGATCAAATCTCCATGGACAGAAGATGAATTTGCAAGATAAATGGTCCCCGCGCCGCCGGCATAGCTTTTAGAGTAGGGCGTACCTCCGAGTGATTTCACGGCGCTTTTAAAAGTCGACAGATTTGTCGCTCCCACCGGATACTTTATCGAATCTATCCACGAGCTTTCATCACCTGTCGAAATCATTGCAATACGGCCCCCTCCTCCGGATCCATAGTTAACTGAATTTGCGGAACCCCCATTTGCTGTAATCGCACTTGCACCGGCTGTTCCTGCAAAGCCGCTGCACTTTAAATAGATACTTCCTCCTGCGCCGCCATAATTTGCAGCACCATTTGCCGAGATTTTTGCTGCGGAATTCACTGTACATAAATTATCGGAAGTAATTCGGATAACACCGCCTCCCGCACCGACAGCAGTTGCACCTCCCCCTGGATAAAGTGGATTTCGATAATCCCCGTAGGTGGCACCTGAATTTTTCGTGTCAGCAAGCCCACCTCCTTGTCCACCATGACTACCTCCACTGCGGGAGGTCGAAGCTAGAGCCGTAGATGGGCCAGAAGATGAATAGCTTCGTCCCGTTGTGTAACCAAGACTATTTGCATTTATACTGCCGCTCATTACGGTCAAGGAGCCGACATTTATATCGAGCATATTCACAACTGCTGTCGTAGTTGCAGGATGAACAACAGTTCCGCCGCGGATGAACACTTCACCAAAGCTCTGACCCACTGTCGAACTATCAAATGTCGTTGTTCCTGCTGTTATATATAAATTCTTTCCTGCATCCGCCGACGTCACCGTGGTTGTTGCCGAGATGACGGTAAAGCTCGCAGTATTAAAGATTACACTGACAGTACCTGGAACTGCTAGGTCCGGCGAACCTGCGACCACTGCCGTGAATTCATAAACTCCTGGCACTGCAGACTTTGCTACTACGGTATAGGCTCCTTGCCCCTGATCAAGCGCCGTAACGCAAGTTGCGGAAGGAGTTCGGCAAGCTCCGGCTCCACTCACCGTCACATCAGTCGAGCTGAAATTAAATTCGACGGCTCTACCAGAACCTACTTTATTTCCATTTTCTCTTGGCACTACCAATAACGTCGTCTCTGCCAGTCCATCGCTTGGAACAATGCTTGCCCCTGATGTCAAAAGTGATCCCAAGTTTCCGTTCAGGACTACAGCCTCAGAACATGCGAAAGCTTCTCCGACAGATGCTTTTAGGTAAATTGTTCCATTAGTATCAAATTTAACTCCCGAAAAAAGTGCCGTTCCTGTCGAGGTCGCAAGCGGATTGCTAGTTGCAGACAGCGTGCCCGTCGCAAGTCCCACGCAGTTAACATCTGAACTGGCTGCCAAAGACACTGCTAAGTTTTGATTATCAACGACATTTCCGAAGCTATCCGAAATCGTTACTACAGGTTGAATATCAAACACGGTGTTCGTAGACATCAATGATGATGGCTGAGTCGTAAACTCCAGAACACCCGGATCTCCTGGTGTCACAATGGCCGATTGATTCGTTGCTGTTAATCCAGCACTCGTCAAGCGTAAGTCGTAGGTATTGGCCGTCGTACTTGAGAAATAAAAATAACCTGAGGACGCTCCGGAAGACAGTGCCAGTGAGTTCACCGCGGCCCCGGAACAATCTGCTGCCGTGTAAAATTTAAGACCCGCCGGTGAAAGACCGATCGTTTTACTCGAAGAAATGCTGGCAAGATTGCCATAAGCGTCTCGTATGCTGAAACGAACTTCATCCGAACACTGACCTGCTTTGATTGTCTGCGGAGCGGTCGTAAGATTCAGAATTTCAGCCGTTCCAGAAACAAGACTTTCTGTCTGTGTCGTCATACTTAAACCCGTGGCAGTAACGGAAATCATATGCAAACCAGTTTCTATTCCTTTAAAGAAGAAACTAGCGCCCGTTGATGCTATAGGAATTTCTCGACTAGTGATCTCGGTGGAACAACTTGCATCTGAATAGAATGTCAATTTTGCGGCACTCAAGTTCATTGTCACGGCTGATATAGCGGCCGTATCATTCCCATAACTATCCTGGAGTTTTACAGTCGCCACCGCCGCACAAGCTCCGGCAACGACCGTTTGCGCTTCCGAAGAAAATGAAAGAGCTGCCGGAGGCCCCGCAATCGTCGCAACTGTGGCAGTACTTGTGTTACCCACTGAATCCGTCACTGTCACGGTTGCCGCAGCTGGGACAATTGGTGCCGAATAAAGTAAGCTTCCTTCGTCGAAAGTTCCCGCTCCAGAGAAAGAGAACGTGTAAGGTCCTATCCCGCCTGTTAAGGACAATGCTTGAGTAGAGCCCGTTACTATCGTCGAACTTACAGGTAACAGTTCCAATGTCGGAGCAATATTGATAACGGCATCTGAAATCTGCCCAAGAGAATCCACGACCCGGACGGCGTAGCTCCCAGCAGATCCAGCGGTAAGGAGACCTGCCGAAGTGACTGTTCCCCCTCCAGTACTGACTCCATAGTTATAGGGCGCCATCCCGCCGCTAGCGGAGAAAGTAAAGGTACTCCCTGGCGTGAGGTTTTTAGTCGATGGACTGATCTGAACTGGGCCGTACACTCTGATGGATGCTGTTGCTGTTTTCCCTAGTGCATCAGTCACTTCGACGGTGTCCGTTGTTTCGATACTTGGCGCAACGTAATCTCCTGTCGTCAACCCAATAGAGCCGGTGCCAGGTATTTTTACAGTGTAAGAATAAGGCCCCTGACCTCCCGTTGCGATAAAAGATTCAGTTCCTGCAAACTTAAGATGTGACTGAGCAGGAGAAATCTCCAGAGCAGGAATGACATTTACTGTTGCATCTGCAATCTGCATAAGAGAATCGGTCACTCGGATCGTCACGGCTCCTAGGGTATCGGCCGTATAAAGACCACTGGGCTCGATGACCCCGCCTCCACTGACAATACTAAATGTATAGGGCATGCTGCCGCCGGTTGCCGAGAATGTTTGCTTCTCGCCAATAGCCAACGTCAGGCTTTGAGGCGCAATTGTTACAGGCGGGACAACATTGATGGTTCCGATAGCGAAGTTCCCCAAACTGTCGACAACTTGAATCTTCGCAACATCTGTTGAGCCACCAGCTATATATCGAGGGGGTGAATCCAAAAAAGTTCCACTTCCCGATAGCAGGGTAAATGTATAAGAGCCGAAACCTCCTGTCGCCGAGACGACCTGAGTTTCGTTCGTTAGAATTGAAACAAGATTCGGAACAACCCTCAATTCCTCGAAGGTGTTCACGGTCGCTAAAGCTGTTTGTCCTAATGAGTCAGTAACTTGGATTGTCGTAGTTCCTGCGGAACTCGGAGACTCGAAGAGACCACTTGGGTGAACGACTCCGCCTCCCGCAAGAATCTGAAAAGAATAAGGAGGTAAGCCTTTAAGAGCTTTAAAGGTAAAGGTGCTTGAGAGGTTCATCTCTTTTATTGCTGGAGAAATCTCTAAGGGCTCAACAATATTAGCCGCGGCTTGGGCCGCTGTTCCCAATGAATCTGTGACTCGAACCGTAGCTCTGCCGCTAGTGGTGGCTGCCGTAAACACACCAGCCTCATCGACACTTCCCGGGCCAGAAACCAAACTAAAAGTATAGGGGCCTATTCCTCCACTCACAGAATAGACTTGGGATTGATTGTAAAGAAGATCCGCAGATTCTGGAATGACCGTCAGCGCGCCATTAATTGTAATTTCCGCAGTAGCAATTCTTCCACCTGCATCTGTTACCTGAACTGTGGCCGCGCCACTTGCCGCAGGGGCTGTGTAGAGCCCTGTGTTCGAAATCTCTCCTGATCCGGCAGTCAATGTGTACAAGTAAGGTGCCACGCCCCCTGTTGCTTTAAACTGCTGGGTGCTTCCCGTTGTCAGCGTAACGATGGCAGGCTCAATGATTAACTCTGGCGACACTTTTAAAGTCGCTTCGGAAGTTTGTTCAAGAGCATCGATCACTTGAACTTTTACCACTCCGGCAATCATGCTTGCGACGAACAAGCCCGAATTAAGATTCAGAGTTCCATTTTGATCACCAGACAAGATGGAAAATCGATAAGGCTCCTGACCGCCGTTTGCCGAAAATGAAAGAGACTCACCCACGGTAATTTCCGAAAGGACCGGTTCAATTAACAACTGATCGTAGACTTGAACTGTTCCTTCGGCGAAATTTCCTAGTGTATCAGTCGCTCGAACAAGGACCTCTCCAAGCACTTCAGTTGCTTGAAACAATCCCGTCTTGCCATCAATCGTTCCGGGTCCACTAACCACACTGAATGTGTAAGGCGGTTTTCCGCCTGAAGCCAAAATCGAGAGAGTGTTTTCCTTAAGTAAAGCCATATGATTTGGCGTGATTTGAACTGGCTTAAAGATCTCGATATTTGCTTGCGCCGAATTTCCATCTGAATCTTCGACAACGACAACTGCGGTGCCATTGACAGGCGGAGCAGAGAAAAGACCTGTTCCAGCCTCAACGCTTCCCCCACCACTGAGTAACGAATAAGTGTACGGAGGAATACCTCCCTCGGAAGTGAATATCTGTGAAGCATTCACGAGCAACGAAATGTTTGCGGGTGTAATCACAAGTGGCTCTTTAACGTAGACTAAAGTGGTGGCGAAATGACCTGCACTATCCGTGACTTTCGCTGTCACCGTCTGAGCCGAGGTCGGAGCAATAAAAATCGTATCGTTAAAACTACCTTCACCAAGAACGACCTGAAAAGTATAGGGTGGAATTCCACCTTTTGCAGAAAATGCGAGTTCCGTTTGCGCCATTAGGACTGGATTCACCGGAGAAATTTCGACCGGCGGCTCGATGGTGATGGTCGCGCGCGCCTGATGCCCCAGACTATCCGTTACAGTTGCTTCAAAATTGCCGATGGTTATTCCGGCGGTGAAGGCACCTGTTGCTGCATTTACGGTTCCAGCTTCGACTTCCACAGAATACGTCAAAGGTGGCGTTCCGCCTATCACGTTTAAGGAGAGGTCCTTTGTTTCGTTCACAAGCAAAGTCATATTAGGGAAAATAAAGCTGAGTGATAAATTGACCAGAACTTTTGAAGTCGCCGTACTCCCGTGTGCATCCGTCACGAGGACTTCAGCTTCGCCTATTGTGGATGGAGCAGTGTAAACACCATTATTAGTCACACCTCCAATGCCGCCGCTTAGGGAAAAACTATAGGGCGGGACACCACCAGAGGCGCTAAAATTAAAAACACTGTTTGTTGCAAGTTCCAAGAGTGGAGGGTTTATAAGAAGCTCGCTATTAACTTGAATAAATGCGCGAGCTTCATTACCAAGAGAATCGGTAGCCTTGACGACGGAGGTGCCAGACGCGCCAGAGGCATTATAGGTGCCTGTTCCAATATCTAGCGATCCATCACCAGACTCTATATCCCAATGGATTGGTGGAACGCCACCCACCACATTAAATACTTGATTTCCATGGATACTCATAACGACTTCGGACGGAGAAACTCGCAGGGCCTCTGCAATAGAAACTTGCGCCTGCCCCTTGCCGCCCAGAGAGTCGATCACTTCGATAACAACTGTCTGAGGTGTTGCGGGAGCAATGAAGTTTCCGAAAGAACTTATTTGCCCCTCTCCAGATAAAATACTGAATTGGTAGGGCGGCTTACCTCCCACAGCTGCAAAAGGAAAACTATTTTGCGCGGCCAGCACCTTGGTATTTGGGAGTATCTCCGGTTTCTCGAAGGCGTTGAAAGTTGCTATCGCGACCTTGCCATTGGCATCTATTCCTTTAATTGTGATAACCTCGCCACCAGATAGAACTGTAATCGTTCCATCGCGCGCAACAGTCCCCGCTCCAGAGAGTTTTTCAAAGGTATAAGGTGGAGTTCCGTTTTCTGCCGACACTTTCAGAGTACTACCTGCTGTGACATCTCCAGAGCTGGGCACGACTTGAAATGACGACTCTTTGGCGATGTAACGATTGTAGAGATCAACGGATAGACTACAGCCAGCATTGAAAATAAAGATCAATGCTACAAAGCTCTGCAAGAAATACGAACAAACGAGTGCAAAAACTTTTCTCATCAAAGTCTGTTCGGACTAAACTCACATCACCTGAAGAGCTGTCAATTCAACATGAGGGATTTTGTACCGAGTTATTAGGGAGCTTCACTTTAACTGTCGCCAGCGAGAACTGTGACGCAAGAGATTCATTCACATAAGAAAGAGCCGGAAGCGGCCGAGTGATTGATTTTAGTTAATATGGGCCAAACAAGATAACAATGTTGAATTTTGCTCTGGATTAATCGTCATCACCGATGGCTTAATCAATCCTTTTAGAGAAGTAATTAGTTTTTTCATAGAAGCCTCCTTTTCTGTTTAATGCTTCAGAGGCCTAATATAGATGATTCCGCCCTTGCAATCCAACGCATAATAAGAATCCGAATATGCACAAATCGCATAATGAAAAACCCCACCTAATTGAGTCAGGTGGGGTTTTTATAAGAAAAATCATACTTTAGGATCTTACAGAACCTTATTGGAATGGTACTGTTCTTCGTTGAAGTCATCCACTTGAACCGCGTCGTTGCGGACCATGTTAGCTTCTTTCAAAGTGTTTAGCTCTTCGCCGCTAATAATGTTCTTTTGAGCCGCCTCTTCTAAGAGAAGATGAACTTTCTTTTTAGGCAACTCACCAGAGCGAACAGCTTTACGGATTTTCTTTTCGATCGCATCTGCTCTGTGAACCATCGAGAAAGCGTATTCCAAACGCGCCAATTGATCCTTATTGCGATCTGTTGGCATGAAGATGCCTTCTGTTAGACGGTCACGAACGCCACCTTCTTCTTGCATTGCTGACGCGATGGCATGCGACCATCCATCAGAAGCTTGCGAGCCGATAGAGTTGATTCGTGACCAAGCTCCGATCCAACCTTTAAAGAACCAACGAAGTCCCGGGATCTTCAAGTTATCGAAGATTCCATCGAACCCTTTTTGGATCTCTGCCATACAATGTTTCAAGTTGTAATGAGCAAAAGCCAGGTCTTCTTCTTTGCGACCTTCCGCTTCAAAGCGACGGATCACTGCTGTCGCCATATACATGTGTGCCAAGATATCAGCAAAACGACCTGTGATCTTTTGCTTGGCTTTCAACTGCCCGCCTAAAACACCCATTGCGATGTCTGCAAGCAACGCAAATGTTGCAGAAGACCAGCTAATACGACGAAGGTAAACTTTCATCTGCGGATGAACATCGGCTGTTCCAGCCAGGTAACCGCGAGTCAGCGACAAAAGAACACTTCTGCAAGTGTTTCTGATGATATGACCAATGTGTCCCCAGAAAGCAGCATCGAACGCTTTGATGTCGTTGTTTTCTAATGCTTTTACTTCAGCGTATGCGAATGGATGTGCACGTAGAGCCCCCTGACCAAAGATGATCAAAGTTCGAGTCATGATATTAGCACCCTCGACCGTAATGCCGATTGGAGTCGCAATATAGATTTCGGCAAGCAAGTTACGTGGTCCCATAGAGATACCCGCTCCGCCCATCACGTCCATCGCATCATTGATCGACTTACGACCCATTTCCGTTGCGTAGTACTTTTGCATGGCTGTGATTACGCCTGGCTTAATACCTTTATCAAGAGCGCCCAAGCAATAGCGTCTCATCGCTTCAAGCATATAGGTGCTTGCGCCGATGCGAGCCAAAGGCTCTTCAACACCTTCAAACTTACCGATAGACATACCGAACTGACGGCGAATAACAGAATGAGCAGAAACAACTCGTGCCGCAAGCTTTGCGCCACCTGTTGCTTGAGCCGGCAAGCTGATACCACGACCTGCTGCCAAACACTCCATCAACATCAACCAACCCTTGCCAGCATTTTCAACACCACCAACAATTGCATCGAGTGGCATAACCACATCTTTACCTTGAGTTGGACAGTTGTAGAAAGGGCTGCCCAATGGATCGTGTCGACGACCCAAGACTACTCCCGGAGTTTTCGACGGAATCAAGGCAACTGTAATACCAACATCTTCACCTTTACCAAGTATATTTTCCGGATCGCGCAGGCGGAATGCCAGGCCCACGATAGATGAAATAGCCGCTAGAGTGATCCAACGCTTATTCCAGTTCAAGCGCATGTACAGCTTGCCGTCGTCACCCTTAAAGACAGTACCTGAAGCAGTGATCGAACCTGCATCAGAACCCGCGTTAGGCTCTGTCAAACCGAAACATGGAATCTCTGAACCATCTGCCAAGCGAGGAAGAAGATGTTTCTTTTGCTCGTCAGTTCCGTAGTGAACCAAAAGTTCAGCAGGACCGAGAGAGTTTGGAACCATGACTTGAATTGCCACAGCCAATGAACGGGAAGAAATCTTCATGATCACTTCAGAATGGCAAAGCGCCGAGAAACCCAATCCGCCGTACTCTGGTGGAATAATCATGCCCAGGAATTTTTCTTTACGAATGAAATCCCAGATCTCTTGAGGGATGTCTTTTTCTTTCAAAATCTTCCAGTTATCAATCATTGCACAGAGTTGGTTTACTGGACCGTCCATGAACGCTTTTTCTTCAGGAGTTAAGTGTGGATAAGGTTCACTTAACATTGATGTGAAGTCTGGTTTTCCAGAGAAAAGATCTTTCTCGACCCAAACCACACCAGCATCCAATGCCGCTTTTTCTGTATCAGAAATTTTCGGCATGATTTGCAGCTTGTTCATAAGAGCTGCAACACCCGAGGTTACGATGGCTGTACGGAGGGGCGGTATATTGAAGATCAATGCAATGACTGCAAACGCAATCAACACACCAATCGGCGCGCCAAATCCGACGAGTATAGCCGCAATAGCAATTGTCCACACTATGAGTGGGCTGCTAAAAAAGCCAACAAACAAGAGCAAGAAAATTGAGCCTACTACCCACCAAGCGGTGTTCGCTTCGCAGAAGAGACCATAAAAAGAGTTCAATGAGTCCACGGTGTATTCTCCTTTGATTGAAATACACAAATATTAGACTCTTTTATGTTGAGATGCGCAAGCCTGGTTTAATTGGACGAAGGAATGTGAGTTAAACTAAGGCTCCTCCGTTAGGAGGACAAAGAACTTTCCGAAGAGCGAGCAAGTTTTCGCAAATAAAAAAGCCCTCCGAAGAGGGCTTTGATTTTGTCTCTTCCGAGACAACTCTATCAAACTAATTGATTAGTTTGCTGGAGCTTCAGTTTCTGCTGGAGTAGCAGTCTCTGCAGGTTGACCTTCAGCTGGAGCCATTTCAGTGCCTTCAGCAGCAGGAGCCTCAGTAGCTTCTGGAGCAGCCTGCTCAGCAGGTTGGTTCTTAGAGCAAGTGAAACCAGTTGTGAAAGATAGTGCTAGCAAAGCCGCGATTACGATTGCTTTCATTGGATGTCCCTTCGTTTAATAATTGCGTCTAGTCTTATCTTTAAGACTAGCCACATTTTTTGTTTAACTCGACTATGGCCTAAGTTACACAATACATGCGGTCGATAGCAACGAATTTTTCAAATTATTTTTGGCAGCGCGAGCACCAGAAAGTGTTTCGTCCGCCCAACACCTGACTGCGAATCTTGCTGTTGCAGCTTGAACACAACTCTCCCGCTCTATCATAGACACGGAAGGAATTCTGAAAGTAACCGCTCTCGCCGGATGCTTGCGCGAAATCGCTGATTGAAGATCCGCCCCGTTGTATCGAACGAGATAAAATTTTTTTAATCTCGGCGACCAGCCGATCCGCCCTCTCAAGAGAAAGCTTTTTTGCCGGCAAAGTTGGCTTTATAGCACTTGCGAACAGGGCCTCACTCGCATAGATGTTTCCAACTCCCACCACGATCTTCTGATCCATGACTGCTACTTTGATAGCAATTTGCTTGTTTCTTAGACTCCGCCACAGACCTTGACCCGTAAAATCCGGTGATAAAGGTTCAGGCCCCAGGCCGCTTAATTTTGGATGCTCCAGTCCCTTTTGCACAAAATCAAAGCAACCGAATCGCCGGGGATCTCGATAAGCCAACCGCAAATTCCCTGAAAAATGCAGATATATATGATCATGAAGTCGTTCATCTCCCATCGGAGCGACGCGCCAAGTCCCCGTCATTCCCAAATGACTAAGCATGGCACCTTTTGCTGTCCGCAGAAGCAGATATTTAGCTCGTCTTTCAACGGCCTCAACCGACTGACCAATCAAGGTCTGGATCTTCTTAAGAGGTATCGGGTCGCGCAAATCTTTGCGCATCAGCTCGACTTTTTCGAGAACCGGCTGATCCTTTAGAATTTTTGCGAGTCCTTGGCGGACGACCTCGACCTCGGGGAGTTCTGGCATAAAAACCTAACCTATTATTTTTGCTAACTTTCTTTTTGTTCGGTTGGATGAAAAACCTATTTTTCACCCAATTTCACCCTATTTCACCAATCGTAACGAAACAACAGTCTCATTCGATTCTAAATCATCCTTGAGCTGACTTCGCGTGCTTTCGCCAAACAAACCTAGCGAGCGAATATGCTCAACAACTTTTAAGGAAGTATCCTTCTGAACCTGATCATCAATCTTCGAATAATGATCCGCTAGCTTAATATCCTTGTGCCCAGTCATTGCCATCACCGCATCCAGACTGCCGCCGACTTTTCTCGCCAGCGTCGCCATTCCATGACGAAGACAATGAGTACCCCTCTGAGGGATTCCCGCCTCCCGCTGTGCCCGGCGATAGTGCACCTGAATATTACAAAAGTTCAGTGGCTTTCCATCAACGTGAAAGAGGAAATCACACCCTGGCTTTCTCATCTTCAGCCGTCGCTCAATGATTTCCCTTAAGAGACCATGAATAAAAACCGCACGCGGTTCTTGATTCTTCGGGTAAGGCTTAAGGTACTCAAACATCTTGCTAGCGTTACACCACGATACCACTTCCCTAATCATCAGCAAATCTTGCTCAAGATAAATATTTGATATCTGGATTCCGGCAACCTCACCTATTCGCGCAGCACAAAAGTACTGCATCACTGCTAAGTCTTTATAAACCGAACTCTGCATGTGCGCGAAAAACTTAAAGGCCTGCTCCGGCGTAATCCTCTTCACCTCTGGCTTTACCGAACCCTCACGGATGTAACCAGCTTCACGGTGACGTCTTCGGATCGGTGTCACTCTATTCTGTGACTCGACCAGGAACTCTTCCTCTTCCTTGTACCAGTTGAATACCGTGTTAAAAATATTCAGCTCATTATTCATTGTACAGCGCCCTGAGCACCCAGCACCCCGTGCTTTGTATTCCTCAGACATATAAAAAGCCTTACGCTCTTCAATCAACTGACTTATCACCGCAGGAGTGATGTCCTCAATGTGCATATGCGTAATTTCGTCCCAAAACTTAAATCGTCTTTCCCATATTCGCTGAGTACTTAACTCCACGCTCGGAAAATGCAGGGCCTTCATCCGTTCCCAAACGTGACGAAGAGTCGAAGTTGTCTTAGGAATTTCCTCAGTCAGCTTCTTTTCCTCTACCCCGTTAAAGGTCGCTCGCCAATACTGCGCCTCTCTAACCGTATCAAAGGTCGCGGTGTACTGTTTGCCCTTTATCTTTTTTATCGCCTGATAAGTTCCAGACAAAGTGTTCTTTCTAATTCCTGGCTGCTTCGGTAATGTTTTAAACGTTTTGCTCATACTAAATCTCCTTCATCCCACCAATTGATGATCTCAAGAGGAATAAAGTAGAGTTTTCCGCGCTTCTTTCTGAAAGGAATCTCATCTGCAGATGTTAAGTTGTAAACCGTGCCAACGGCATAACCGGTATACTCCGAAACATCCTTCACCAACCATATGCGTTTTTCAAAGAGCTTAGCCTGTGCAGGTTGCACAGGCTGATGTTCACCTGGAATCATCATATGGAACCACCAGAATTGCAATTCGGGCATTGCATGAAGCAATGTTTAATTTGAAGTATTCTTCTCTGCCACAAAACTATCTGCTGACCTAACTTAAGCGCACTTTTACAGAAGTGCCCTCTCACGGTAGAACTCTCTTGGCTGCCGATACTGGAGAGTCTCGCTAGAGCTGCATAACCCATAACGTTCTCCTTAGATTTTAAAGGGATCATTCCCATAGAACATCTATGCAAACCGCATCACGAAGCGTGCGCTCCTTCCTTCAAACTAGAAATCCGAACTGTTACCTGTCCGGACAGTTTCCATTTAGGCAGATCGGCTAAGGGCCTGTTCATTTAGGTATTGGCAGTATGTCGCCTATTGAGGAGAAAACTCAGGGCATTCGGAGGGAGTTTCTTCTTGTGTTATCGTCAGGCAGTTATCGCAATTAGTGTTCCTTGCTTTTATGCGATAAGAGGTGATGGTATAGCCGCCCTTTTCGCAATAAACGAAAACAGTGGAATCCATGTATTTACAAATGAGAGTTACTCGGGCGCCAGGGCTGGGATCAAACACATCGCTATGATTCCAGTCCTCGCCTTGCATGGCAAGTTTACCTTGGGAATCACGGCAATGCTGCAATATTGAACTCGGCGGGTCAGGCCAATTTTGGTTTTTATTATTCTCGGCAAATATCTTAGCCTCATACTTTCGAGCTTCTTCGAGGCTACTACCCATCGTTTGTAGTCGTACGTAGAGCGCTAACAGCAATAGCACAACGAACAAACCTAAAATAAGTGCGAAGAGTTTTATTTTCTTTGAAATCGCCATCTAAAGCCTAATCTTTTTTTATAATGAATTTAGATCCATCATATTGAATATTGAATAACTCTTCTTTTGAGGTTCCGTCATCTCGAAGACCAGCATAGGCTAAAATCTGTTGTCCATTCCCGTAAAAAGCATATCGCACAGGAGAATGAACTGCCGCCTCTAAATCCACTATGGTAAGCTTACTTTCTTTAGGTATTTTCGTTCTGTACCTATCCAGAATAAAAGCATCAGTGATCCTTGGAAATACCTGCTCTGTAATATCAAACCACTCTTTACCACGCTTTGTTAAAAATCGAGGTCCATGCTGAACGGATGCTCCATCTTCAATAAAGCCAACTATAGCTTCAGGACTTTTTTTAACCAAGGCGATAGAATATGAGCTTGATATTTCGACTGAGCGTATTTCTATTAAGCCATTAATCTCGTCCTGATTTGCTATTAATGCCAATTTCGACTTCTGATCAAATACACGCCCATCTCTATCCGATCGGATTCCCATATGGTCATCGGCAATTTCAAGGTAATAGCCAACTAGTGACTCGAACTTTCGTGACTCATCAAGTGTATTCCCAATCGACCGCATCCGAAAGTACAATGCAACCAATAGCAGAGCAACGAACACACCCAAAATCATAGCAAACCGTTTAATTTTACCAGATACCGCCATCTACTGCCTTTCCATTATGCAAAGTGAAATTATGGAAGGGCTGAACTACGTGTTTCTGCGCGCTTGCCATTGGTCGACCAAAAAAATATGGAAAAGAAAAAAAAGCAAAAACCACCATTACATACAGAATGGCCGCCGTGACCGAAACTGTATGTTTGTGTGCTTTAAAAAGATAGAGCGACAAAATTAAGAATACTCCCGCAGAAATTCCCGACAAGATCGAATATACGTAGAGCAAGTCCCACAAATATTTCAAATGCGTAAAGCCTGAAATGGTAAAATCAAATAAGACTAGCGCTCCGAGCCCTAAAATCCATACTAAAAAAGTTCTCGACAGTAATACTTTCACTTTGCTCCCCACGCTCTAGAAAACAGCAAACTAGACTTTACTGAAAATAAGTATATGTTTATATTGATCACACCGAGTAGTCTTAATTTTAAAAATCTGCCTGACCCACCGAGGTGATTCTGAATAGCAAAACCAGCTACGCGATCATTGTTTTAACAATACTCTTGATGGCAACAGCTTATCACTTTCAAAATCGTGATGAAGACAACCATTCAAAGATAGCCGAATTAAGAAAACCAGCAAAAGAAGCTTTAAGCTTAACGCAGAAGAAACTATCGAAATCTAGTATTGTCCCTACCCCTGAGCACCCCGTGGAACAAGCAACAGTAGTCCCTACTCAAATACAGTCTCCAACAAACCCAAAGAGTAAGATCGTGGACAACAGCTGGTTCGACAAATTCCCGGGATTAAATACAAGTGAATGGCTTATAAATCACGGTTATGAGGATCCAACCGCACCGAGCACAGCATCGACTAAAGAAAGATACAAACCAGTTTTTTATCAATCATCTTTACGGCGCTTAGTCGATATAAAGAGAGGTGAACTGATTATTTTAAGATGGGAAGAGGAATTCTCTTATCGGCTACGATCTTTCTTCGATCAAACAGATGATACTGATCTTGTATTTCAAAACGGGAAATATTTTAAGAAAGCAGAAATGGGAAAAATTGATGATAAAATTCCGTTCTGCAGGATTAGTTTTAAAAGCAAAGAGACGTTTCTACGTAGCAAAAATCCTCAAATTGCCTTTTTTGTTCAATCAGTTCGTCATCCTATAAAATTCCAAAACAATCAAGGCATAGAAATTTCTCCAACTTACCCAATGAGAGGACTCGAAAGTATCAGCTGTTTTGTGAAGTCAGGTCGGCCAAACCAAGTCAGCTACCGAGATCTCCAATTAGTTCACCTCTGCACAACATTCAATACTCACTGCTTGATCTTAAAGCATCCGAACCAAACTAGAACTTACTAGTATTAAGTATATGTTTATATTCTTCGCGCCAAGAAGTATTAGCTTTAAGAATCTGCCTGATCAACGGAGGTGTTTTTGAATAGCAAAACCAGCTACGCGATCATTGTTTTAACAATACTCTTAATGGCAACAGCTTATCACTTCCAGAACAGTGACAACGACAACTCGTCTCATAAAACCAAAATAGAGCAGCCTACCGAAAGGTCTGCTGCCTCTACTCCAAAAATGCAATTACCGTCGAGCGATGTTGCAGCCCTACCGGTTAGGCCCGTTCAACAAACAGAAAAGGCCTCTTTTGGTCAGTCGCTAGATCAGACTGAGGATCTAGGTAAAGTAGATGATTGGCTTGAAAACTTCCCGGGTTTGGATACGAAAGGGTGGTTAAAAAAGACTGGCCACCGCATAGCGATTACGCCATCGTTAAAAGCTCTGGTCGAGAGATCCTTACCCCACCCTCGTTTTCCCGCATTGCATCGCTTAGTTGATATTAAAACGGGTCATTTGTTCCATCTAGAATCAGATGACGACTATATCAACTACCTGCAAGAGCTTGCCGCACGGATGCAGTCTAATAAACTTGTCTTTCAAAACAGAAACTTTATTCCGCAGGGACATAAAGGCATTCTCAATGAAGATATCCCGTTTTGCTCGATAAAGATTGCCGACTTGGAAAGGTTCATTAATTTTCCTGTCAAGCTAATCTCATTTTTTGTAAAGTCAGTCGAGCACCCGGTAACAATTCCTGGCGGGTTCGTTGGGATCAAAATCATTGCCAACAATTCGAAAGACGGCGTTGAAAGCATTAGTTGTTTCATCAAAAAGGATGAGGCAAATCCGCTCCGCTATCAAAATTTACAAACAGCTCACCTCTCCGCCACCTTCGGCACCAACTCCCGCGTCCTCACCAACGACAAATAATCAGAAATGAAACTTAAATTGTCAGCGATGTCCTCTGGACATGGAGGCCGGGTTCGCGGATATATTCTTCACCCGCTCAAACGTAGGATTGTTACGAGGAGATTTTTATTTACCGTCTTTTAAGGGAGTGATCAAAAGGATCCAGATACGTGGCGGAAGGGATGTTTGATACCGGAGGCGTACTAATAGTACGTCGAGGATTCGAGCATCCCCGACAACAAAGTAGATGGGTTCTTTTCATCACTCCAAGATCAGCGCGTGTACTATTGTTGGCGACAATATACTAAACTCTCTCGCTGATCGTACCCTCTCCGCAAACCTCTCACTACTTTTTCCGAGTGCCTCCCCCACCCCCCTCTTTGCATAATTCTCCACGCTCGGCTTTTCAATATAATTACCTAGCACTCCTTGATCGCGCTGAACGCTAGATTCGACAAATCCTGCGGCAGCTGCGCTTAGGAATTCGGCAACGAACAGCTTGTCGCTATTAGTGTGATACTCCCCTTCAGCATGGGCGCTACCCAAGAGCTGATAGACAGCGTTTTCAGTTTGGCTTGAAAGGCGATTGAAGGTGATAGCGATGTTTTTGCTATTTGGTTCTAGACTTGCATCGCCAATGAGAACCATTCCTTCAAAACCTTTGTTAAGAATTTTTGCGATCACGGGCGTTTTGGATTCGGCAAATGATATAACTTTGTCTTCAATTTCAACGACAAGACGCATGCCGGGCTTGAGGTCAGGATGCTTGATGAGACCTTTTGGTGTGATCACTCCGCCCTGGCCTCCCGCTGAGATTTCCGCTTCGCTTTTAGCTTGAGCCAGATTACCGTGAGCTTGCGGTGCTGTTTTCTTCTTTTGTTTTGCGGGCATAGATGTTTTGTCAGCGCGTTTTTCCATAGCCGGTACTTCTTTGGCTCGAAAGAGATTTTCTCTGGCTTGGGAGTTCCCAGCCGCGAGTAGAACTAAAAATGCTAAAGGTGCGCTCATCATTTTACTCTTCCTTCGATCAAGACTTTTTGTACTAGCTTTGAAGATTGATCATTGTTGGAGACTGGTCGTCCATAAGCTCCAGTCACTTTTAGATAATCCTGGTGATTGGATCTGCTGCTTATGAGGTCAAAAACATAAACTCCTCTGCCCGTCCTTACGATCAAGTTTGTAAAGACATCCCTCGTCCCTTTGGCGAGAAAAAGCGTTAGCTCGTTTGGAAACTTTTCAGACGGAATGATCTTAAAGTCTTTTTGATTTCCTATTCTTATCTCCGCCACAGCTTCAGGTAGTTCGATCACACTGATGAGCCCGTCATTAAGGTAGATCTTTTCAACCTGGCCCAGGTTTTTTGATATGGAAGAGATCCTTTGAACCTTTGCATGAGTGACTGATGTCATGAGCAATAATGCTAGAGCTGAAAGTAATAGTTTAAAGAACATGTTCCACCAGCCCAGCAATTTGATAGCCCCAGGGGCGTTTAAGTGTCCTTGGAGCATGTTTAAGTTCTACTTCAACTCTGAGCCTTGCCTTAGTGGCTTGCAGCCGGGTCGTAATCGAAAGCTCAAGTTCCGCTTCAAGTTTGTTTTCTGAGACCAGGTCAATAGAAAGAACTTTAACTTCTTGGATCAATGGCATGGCTTTTAGATCTTCGCTGATTTTTACCAGGTCTTCTTTTTTCTGCAGCCACAGTTCATCAGTCATTAAATCCGTGGCGTCGCCAATGCGGTTCAGAAAATCTTTGTCTGAATAGCCATAATAAAGACTTAGGAAATGGTTTATGAATGCGCCCATTTCTTTCTTTAGAAGTAAGTCGTTCGTATCAGTGATGATCCTAGCAAAACCATCCTTATCAAGTGTGACCAATACTACCTTGTCTTTTCTCACCACTGCCATGGCCGTCGCAAATACGGCCCAAACAAAAAGACTTATGATTAAAGCCCAGTGCTTGAGCTCATTTCTAAAAAGCGTGCTTTTGAAAACATAGTTCCAAATCATTTGAGCCTCACCATCGATGCAGACCTTTTAAGGGCGCCCGCAGGGTTTAAGGTCGTAAAGAGCAAAATCGAGAACACTGGCGATAATAGCTGTAGGAAATAAATCACCATCGCGAAGCTCATGCTGGCAATCTGTGAGCTGCCCATACTGGAAGAGAGCTTATTACCCAGAAGCCCTAACAAATTCCACAGCACCGGCCAAAGTGCTATAGCAATGAAGGTTGAAAAGTACATGATGATCTTGCCTTTCATTCCAAAAGTTAAACCGAGCAAAAATACAACTGGCGCAATCGCCACAAATACGGCCAGCACCACGGAGTAAGCAGATTTTGAGATAGCCCCTATAAAGATATCGCCGATGCCCATGATCACTTCAAAATACTGACTGTTATTGAAAAGCTTTGTCAGCACGTCCAGCGAACTTCCAAAGGGTTTGCTGGTTGAGCTATAGGAAAGGCGACTCAGGACACCGTTAATAGAATTAAGAATGAGCCGAACCAGTAACGGAAATAAGTTCGAAATACCCAGGTAAGCGATCAGTTCTTTAAACACTTCCCCGTAACAGCTGGCGCTAGCGAACTGCGAAATCAAAAACGCCACTCTTACGGATAGGATCATCCCCATCAGTCCTAGGGTGATATTGCTGGTCTGCTGATAGACGGCGAGCACTGCCGTTAGCACAGCTTCACTGATAGGTGAAAAGGCGTTCATCGAGCAGAACCCTCATACTCGCGGCGCAGTTCATCCATATAGATATATCGCTCAGCCCGGGATTGAGCTTTTTTCATTTGTACGAGGTCTCTTGCTCTGCGAGATGTTTGCAGTTCATTTAAGATCATTGTATTGAGCTGAATGCTTTGCACGTCGGCGGCGGCAGCTCCGGCTTTGGGGGTTTGGCTCATTAGGTCTGCGATTCGTTTGGTTTTTCCGATCATGGCCTTGAGGGTTCTAATTTGTTCTTTGAGGGTGTTGGCTCTGCGGATTTCGTCTTTCATGGACGAAGTGATTGCGGAGTGAACGGAACGCATTTTCATGAGCTTTTGATCCAGCTCTTGCAGTTTCTGCACGGCCTGGTTTACGTCTTGTTCTGAGCTGTCGTCAACATTGAGATCTTCAAGCAGACTGACGAGTTCGATTCCGAGCCCGGCCATTTCCTCGAACTCAGATTTATGCTGTAGAATCCCGCTTACAGCCTGAATCCCACCAATAAACGCCGCCGGATTAAAGGCATGCGCGTTGTTTGCGAAATTTTGAACGATAATAATGACAATCAGAATTTTCATTGCATAGCCTCCCAAGGGAAGCTCTATGCAAAAACGCTAGATAGCTTTTCTTTGAACTATTGAGGCCTCACGTCCGATCAGCCTATTCTCTCCGGACCCTAAAACCAAAAAGCCCGTCCATTACTGAACGGCCTATGGATCAAAAGCAAGTGTTTTTGTCACGGCTGCGGATCAATTATACCTTTATATTGAGGATCAATTTTTTCCTCGATAAGTTCAAACTTATCATCGTTTTTGTTAAGCTCTTGCATTAGCCCTCGAACATGTGCGGCACCAACTCTAATGAATATATAATCCAAAGAATTTGTTAATCCGAAAGTTTGAATATTTTTCGCCATGTCTTCATTTCGCCAATTTACCAAAACTTGATCTTGAGCTGTTTGGCTAGGATCTAATAAAAAATCTTTGAGGACTACTTGTCTTCTCGGATTTTCTTTATAACCTGCACTAATTGAAGAAATTTGCTCTGCCGCGAACTGTTTCAGCCGAATTAGATAATTCATATCTTTGTCGGAAATCATAATAGCCATTTTAACTGGAAATGATTCCGATGCGATCAGGTATGGGTGACTCATGATACTTCCATAACGAGCGTACATTTTTCTGAAGCCGTCGTTGTAGTCGAATGCTTGAAGATATCCCATTTCGTAGGTCTTATACAGCATAACAAAACGATCTTGCATCTCGCCCAGTAGATCGAATCGATCCAGATTAGAAGTTAACTGCTCGTAGGCGATCTGAGATTTGGATGAAAAAATGAGTAAACTGGCAAATGCTTCGGCTGCATTTTGCTTCGCTAGTAGATTACCATCTGGATGTCCACTTCCTAAAGCTTGAACTGCATATAGATATATGCTGAGCAATTTTTCTAAATAAAGACTTTTGAAGTCCTCTAAGGGCAAAATCACCTTCGTTAAATAAAGAATTTCTCGATGATCTTTCTGTCCAAAATAAAGAAATAGCGAGCGCGGATCACCAACAACGTAGCCCTCCATGAAGTATCCTACTTGGCAATTGGAGGCCGCAGAAAATACGTCATTTAAGATCTTCAAGTTTTTATCATTTTGGCGGTGATCTTCCCCTAATAGAAAGACGACTTTGTTTTTATATTTAAGTTTTCCCAGATACGGCAGAGTGGCCATTTCTGGAGTTGACTCAAAACAGGTAGCTGCATGAGCCGAACTAATAATAAAGTAGAAGCCTATTAATAAAATAGTCGAAATAGTTTTCATTGGCCCCGCCATTGCGCTGATCCATATCATCTCGTTTATAACCGATCAATAAAGGAATAGTTTAAAGCCAAAATCTGTCCAAAATAGCCCAGATTTTTAATTCGACTCCCGAGGTCTACCTGAAGATAGCGGATTGGCGGTGTCCTACGGACACGTAGTACGGGCCGCAGAAGGGCTTCGCTCTCCTGCTCCAAGGACACTACTGATATCTAGTGGGACTTACCAAGAATCAAAACCGCAAAGCCTCCCACGTCAAAGTCTATGCGAAAAAGCTAACTAGCTTTTCTTTGAACTGTTGGGCCATCACGTCAGATCAGCCTATTCTCTCCGGACCCTAAAACCAAAAAGCCCGTCCATTTCTGGACAGGCTTTGAATTAAAAACAATTGAATCTAAGTCTACTTAGGCATAAGGAGACCAGTTTGAAATGATTCAACCAAGTCTTGCCCCTGTGTTCCCTTAAATTTTATGATTTGTTTGAAGTACATCCCGTCTTTGAGCAATTGGAAGTTCCATGAAGTATTACCTGCCGTGATCACCCAAGGATCTGTCCAATCTCCTTTAGTAGTGTGGCTGAAACTAAGTTCGTGAGCATTGCAGGTGACAGGTATCTGAATTTTCTTTCCTTTCCGATCAAAATAGAAAAACCCGCGATCATCTTCTTGAATTTCAGGTGTCGAGCAATTGATGCTTCCCCCTCCAAACGGGAAAGTACAATTTGAAATTCGAAATCCTGCTGTGGTTTTTTGCAGCACTAAGTCGATTGGTCCGTAATCAAGCGTAGTGCCTTCATAAAAAGTGTAGATCACCTTAGAAGCCGTGTAGATTCCTGAGTTGGTTTCAACAAAAGTGCAAGCATACGAATGTGAAGTGACAATAAAACTTAAAATGGTAATCAGACAAAATTTCATAGTTCCACCTTTCCAATAGGCTATTAGGCGTATTTCTTTAAGTAAAGCTAGTATTGATGATGCGGGATAGTGTTAAGCAAAAGAATAATTCTAGTCCGCAATTTACCCAAAATTGCCCAGATTATTAGATCGACACCCCAGGATCTACTTGAAGAAAAGGCTTGGCGGTGTCCTACGGACACGTAGTTCGGGCCGCCGGAGGGCTTCGCTCCCCTGCTGCAGAGGATTTTTACCGATTGAATCGACATTATTAAAAACATCAGCAGAGTTCTAAGCTGACTTATTAGATTTAAACCCCGCCGATCGACCCAATCAAAAGTTTATTGGAGCTTCAATGTCTAATCTACGGGGCTCATTCCAGTTTAATAGTCATGAATATTCGAGTTTAATGCGTCAGAATAGACCGTAACCAAAATTTATTATTGTCGTCAGCTATTTTATCAACGCGAGTAATGAGGTCAGTATTGAACTTACTATTGATAAAAGCACTTTTCTTGAGATGTCCATGTGAGTCTATATCACTCGCCATAATTTTTTCCAGTCGGAGGGATTGATTGACTCCGATCACAACTAGCTTGCCATCGACATCAATGAATGCCGGACTGCCGGAGTCTCCGGGGCAAAATGAATTTGCATTCTCTACATTTTGTTTTTTAAGTTGGAAGTATATAGAATTAAAATTTTGTACTTTACGCTCGCCTATTTTAACGGTTGTCCCTCCACTGTTTAAATAGGTGGGATCAGCAACCAAATCGCATCCATATCCTGCTGTAACTATAGAAATTTTGTCGGCCTCATGGAGATTAACAGTGTCTAAGATTTCATACTGCGGAAGCTCTAAGCTCGCATTAACCTCAATGATCGCTAAATCAAAATCAAAATACGTCGTCGGCGGAGATAATTGAATAGATTCTATTTTAAATCTTTTTGGCTCATTTAGCATGTTACTGCTAATAACTATTACATCGCGTTCAATATCAAACTCTTTGGCATTGTCACTTTGATTGAAAATCCACTTAACACAGTGTTTTGCCGTCAGGATTTTGGATTCAGAAATCACGGCTCCACCGCAAAATTTTGAACTAAATACCCCGTCCGAAGATCTCACAAATTCAAATTTAACGACTCCACCAAATCGTGGATCCTTACTTTCAAAGCCACCTGTTAGACTAAAGGCGCTTAAAGGGACAAAAATTGCTCCTATTGTAAGATATTTCAACACTGGCTGAAGGATGTTTTGCAATAGGTCTGTTCTAGATGTCATAGTTTTGAGCTAAGCAAATCCTATACCGAAGTGGGCTACCATAGGAATCCTTTCGATGAGCCGAGCCATCAGCTTCGAACTGGCTTTAAAACGACTTTAAGGACTTTGGCCACAAATACGCTAGAAGTTGACCCGGAAGCTGGTGACTGGCCTCCAGCGGTAGCAAATCCTGCCTTAAAAGTCCGTTGGTGGGTTTCATGACCAGCAGAGTAGCAAGAGTCGCCACGTATAACCTATGGCTACTGTTCTGGATTACGCATAAAAAAAGCCAGCAGTTTTGCGCCGCTGGCTTGTCAGTAAATTCTAAAAATTCATTCAGCTAAGAATGAAGTGGTTTAAATCAAATTCTAAATT